>NZ_LT594781.1 GCF_900091705.1 Clostridium mediterraneense
TCTACTATTGAAGTAACAACTCCTGAACCTACTGTTCTTCCACCTTCTCTAATAGCGAATCTTAATCCTTCATCCATAGCTACTGGTGTGATTAATTCAACGTTCATATCGATGTGGTCTCCAGGCATAACCATTTCCATTCCTTCTGGTAATTTGATTGATCCTGTAACGTCTGTTGTTCTGAAGTAGAATTGTGGTCTGTATCCATCGAAGAATGGAGTATGTCTTCCACCTTCTTCTTTCTTAAGTACGTATACTTGACCTACGAACTTCTTGTGAGGGTTGATTGATCCTACTTTTGCAAGTACTTGACCTCTTTCGATTTCTGATCTTTGAACACCTCTTAATAATGCTCCAACGTTATCTCCAGCTTGTGCTTCGTCTAATAACTTTCTGAACATTTCGATTCCTGTTACAACTACTTTTCTGCTTTCTTCTGCTAATCCAACGATTTCTACTTCGTCTCCTACGTGAAGAACTCCTCTTTCAACTCTTCCTGTTGCAACTGTTCCTCTACCTGTGATTGTAAATACGTCTTCAACTGGCATTAAGAAATCTTTGTCTGTTGCTCTTTCTGGTGTTGGGATGTAGCTATCTACTGCTTCCATTAATTCTACGATTGGAGCTATTGAAGCTTCATCTGTTGGGTTTTCTAAAGCCTTTAATGCTGAACCCTTGATTACTGGTATATCGTCTCCTGGGAAGTTGTATTCGCTTAATAATTCTCTTACTTCCATTTCAACTAATTCTAATAATTCTTCATCGTCTACCATATCAGCCTTGTTTAAGAATACTACTATGTAGTCAACTCCAACTCTTGATGCTAATAAGATGTGTTCTCTTGTTTGAGGCATTGGACCATCTGCTGCTGAACATACTAAGATAGCTCCATCCATTTGTGCAGCCCCTGTAATCATGTTCTTAACATAGTCTGCGTGTCCTGGACAGTCAACGTGAGCATAGTGTCTGTTTTCTGTTTCATATTCAACGTGTGAACTGTTGATTGTGATTCCTCTTTCTTTTTCTTCTGGTGCCTTATCTATTTCATCATATCTGAAAGCTTCAGCTCCACCTTTGTGTGCTAAAACTGTTGTTATAGCAGCTGTTAATGTTGTTTTACCGTGGTCAACGTGACCGATTGTTCCAATATTTACGTGTGGTTTACTTCTTTCGAATTTTGCCTTTGACATCGTAATTCCTCCTTTAA
>NZ_LT594782.1 GCF_900091705.1 Clostridium mediterraneense
TTATATCATAGGTTTTGTTTGTTTTTTGCATACTTATATTTTAAACAAAATCTATAAAAAGTCGTTTAAACGCAAAAAAAGGGATTGCCTCTAAAGATGGAATCTAATTCCACTTTGAGACAGTCCCATTTTTTATTGTTAAAAAAAATACATAGGTAATACCCTATATATGAATAACGAAATCATTATGTAATTATTATAAAAAATATCTATGCTATAATGTGTATGTTAATAATAAATGTATAAAGTTTGTATATTATGTTACAATAACAGCTATTTTACAATATATAAGCTTGGCTTACAAAAGAAGAAAGGATGGGGAAAATGTCAAAAACTTTAGAGCTATTCCTTATATTCCTAAAAATTGGTGCAACTACTCATGGTGGTGGTTATGCAATGGTAGGAATAATGCAAAAGGAATTAGTTGAAACAAGAGAAATGATGGATGAGGATAGCTTTATGGAAACTATATCAGTATGTCAGAGTTTACCAGGACCACTTGCTGTAACATCATCTTCATTTGTTGGATATAGATTAAACGGACTCGCTGGTGCACTAGCATGTTTTCTTGGTGCTACTATACCGTCTTTTATTATAATACTTTTAATTGCTACTATTTTTATAAACTTTAGTAAGGAAACAGTTGTAAAACATGCACTTTCAGGAATAGAAGCGGCAGTTCCTGTAATAGTACTTATAGCAGTTAAAAACTTCTGGAAGAAATTAAATAAGACAGTACATAATATAATTTATGCTTTGATTGCTTTTATAGCATTGGAATTTTTCAAGGTTAATCCAGCTATCGTTATTATATTCTCAGCAATTTATGGAATTATATTTTATAGATTTATCATGAAGGAGAGAAAAGAATAATGGTATTATTAAATATATATTTAGGATTTCTTAAAATAGGTGCTCTTGCTTTTGGTGGAGGATATGCTATGCTTCCATTTATAAGAACTGTTTTAGTAAATGATCATCATTGGGTAACAGCCTCACAGCTTAATTCATATGTTGGGCTTGTACAAATAGCACCTGGACCATTTACAGTTAATTTATCAACTTATGTGGGATTTAAAGTAGCAGGATTTTTAGGAGCACTTGTTGCTATACTTGGTCTTTCAACAGCTCCATTTATATTAGTAACAATATTTTATTTAATATTTAAAAAGCTGAAAGATTCAAAAACATGGGGAGATGCCATAAAAGGAATGAAACCAGCTTTAATAGCTCTTATAGTTAGTGCATTTGTAGGAGTTACTAAAGGATTATGGACTGAATGGAGAGCACTTGTTATAATTCTTATTTCAGGAGTATTACTTTTATATAAGAAAATGCAACCTGTTACTGTAATAGTAATAGCTGCTATATTAGGAATTATACTTTATATGTAATAAAAAATAGAGCGAAAAATTGCTCTATTTTTTTATTTTATTTAATTATTTCTAATAAAAAAAATCACATATAAATCTTCAAAGACTATATGTGATTTCAAATAAGTTTTATTAATTTTTAGTTTTACCTACTTTCCTACTATAAAGGAAACTTATAAATGCAGCTATAATAATTATTAAGTAACCTATAAAGTTATTAAGTGTAGGTATAGCATCAAATATAATAACTGAAGCTATTGTTGCAAAAATTACTTGGCTATAACTAAATATTGATATATCTTTAGCAGGAGCAAATCTATAAGCTATTGTTGATCCAAATTGACCAAGAACAGTACATACACCTGCTAGTAGAAGGTATATAATTTGTATAGGGCTCATATATGTATAATCAAATATTAAGAATGGAAGACTTATTACAATTGAAACTACTGAATTCCAAAATACTATAGTTTCTGCACTTTCCTTATCTTTTAAGAATCTAACACAAGTAAATACTATACCTGCAGATACAGCAGAGAATAGTTCAACCATACTTGGAATTAATGCTATATGAGATCCAGGACCAACTATAACTATTATTCCTAAAAATGCTACTATCAAAGCACCAATTTGGAATTTCTTTATTTTTTCTTTTAAGAATAAGAAACTAAATATTATTATAAAGAAAGGTCCGAGTTGCTTTATAATTGTAGCATTAGGTAACATTAAGTGTTCTATTCCATAAAAGTTTGCTAAGGCGCCAAGAGTACCCATACCCCCTCTTAAAAGTAAAGCTCCTCTACTTCCTTTATGACCTGTAAAAGATTGTTTTCTTTTTATTATAAGATATAAAGCTACAAAGAAAGTTATAAGATTTCTAAAAAATATTTTTTGAATTACAGGAATATCATTTCCTGCAAGCTTTATAAAAAGAGCCATTCCTGTATAACCTAAAGAACTTATAAGCATAAGGATAATAGCTTTGGTTAATTTATTCATTTTTTATTCCTCTCCATTTAGATTTTATCTTTTGTTTTAGATTTATTATATTAATAATATAATTTAAAAATTTTTTAGAAAAATATTATACCATATTTTTTAAATAAAATTTCTAAAATTAGCTTTAGTTATAAAAGTATAGATTATTTTATTTTAAATTTTATTAGATATTTACATATTTTCAGAGTAAGATATAAATACTATATGTATAGTAAAATGAAAGTATATGCTGGAAATAAGCTGAAATTGGTATTAATTTTGAGCTTATAAGAGAAATTATACAAATAGTTAGATATATGTTACAATCTTAGAATGTAAATGAAATAAAAGTAAAGTATTTTAATTTACATTAAACAAAAGATGAATAGGGGGCTTTTTATGGAAAAAAAAGTTGGATTGTTAGGACTAATAGCAATAGTTGTTGGTTCGATGATTGGTGGAGGAGTTTTTCAACTTCCTGCCGAAATGGCTAGGGCTGGTAGACCTTTTGCATCTATCATAGCCTGGATTATCACTGGAATAGGTATGTTTTTCATAGGTAAGGTATTCCAAGCACTTGGGGATAGAAAACCAGAACTTTCTGGAGGAATATATACTTATGCAAAAGTAGGTTTTGGTAAATATATAGGATTTAATTCAGGATTCGGGTATTGGATAAGTCACTTACTAGGAAGTGTATCTTATGTAGTATTATTTATTTATGCATTACATAGTTTTGTACCACAAATAGGACCATTTAAAAGTTGGGTAAGTCTTATTATTTCTATAATTATGATTTGGGGAATATTATTTATAATTGCTAAGAGTATGTCTATAGCAAATAAATTAAATACTATTGCAACTGTAGCAAAATTACTTCCAGTTTTATTTGCTATAATTTTATTATTTGCATGTTTTAAGTTTAAGGTATTTACTAATGATTTTTATGGAATAGAACATATAGGTAATGGAGCTTCTTCAGCTGCAAGTATATTTGATCAAGTTAAAAAAGGGTTATTACAAACTGTTTGGACATTTACAGGAATTGAAGGAGCAGTTGTTATATCAGCAAGGGCAAGAAACGTTAAGGATGTTGGTAAAGCAACAATTATAGGATACATATTTACTTTAATTTGTTATGTTTTAATAGTAATGCTTAGTTTTGGAGCACTTCCACAATATACACTTATAAATTTACAAAATCCAGCACTTGGTGGAGTTCTACAAAATACTTATGGTACATGGGCAGCAGTAATTATAAATATAGGAGTTATTATATCAGTAGTTGGAGCGTGGGTAGCTTGGACAATAATAAATGCAGAAGTTCCTATGACTATAGCTAAAGATAAGGTGTTTCCTAAATTCTTTGCAAAAGAATTAAAAAGTGGGGCTGCAATTAACTCTTTATTAGTAAATGCAGCTATAATGCAAGTTATATTTATATTTGCAATGTTTGCTCAAAATGCTTTTACAGAAATAACAAATTTAGCAACATTAATGGCCTTACTTCCTTATATTTTATCATCTTTATATCTTATTAAACTTGCAAGAGAAGATGGTAATAAAGGACAAATAGCATATTCAATAGTTGCAGTTATATTTGCATTATATGCAATGTCAACAGCTGGAATATCAGGGCTTTCAAAGATAGTAATTTTCTATGCTTTAGGAATTATATTTATTTTAATAAGAGCAAGAGAACAAAAAGAAAAATTATTTGATAAAAAATGGGAAATGTATTTATGTATACTTATTACCATAGCAGGAATAGCATCAGCTATATATACTTTTATATAAATTAAGATAGGACTATCTTAAAGTAGAATAAGATTTTGCTTTGAGATAGTCCTTTTATATTTAAAACTAAAAGGATATATTAAAGGAAAAAGATTCATACTTTTATATTTAAATAAAGGATTTTAAAGAGAAAAAAGTAATTTATATATAGTGGTAAATAATGTATATATATATCTTTTATTTGAGTATAATTAAATAAAAGATTAGTTAGCAGATGTTATTAGATTGAGAGGAGATTTATTATGGATAAAGAAACAAGTGTAAATGCTAATAAAGTAGGGTGGGGATTATTATGTTTAGCGATAGGTGGAATATTAGGTATACTTGCATGGAATATAAACTTATTTAAATAAGCACAATTTTAATAAATAATAAATTAAAAGGACCTAGTAATAGGTCCTTTTAAAAATCTTATATTTTTAATATAGTATTATCTTTAAAATCATTATTTCTCAAATAAATACAATAATTAAAGTTATATATAATAATTAAAAAATAATATAAATAATATATATTTATTTTTATAAGGGGTAAGCGATGAAAGAGGGGAAAGATGTTTTTAAAGTTCTGTCTATAACTTTAGTTTTATTTTCTGCTATAGCTTTATTAGCTCACAATATTGTTAAACAAGAGAAGGAAGCAGTACAAGCAAGTATACAAAAAGAAAAAATAAAACAAGAGAAAGAAATGAGAGAGAAGAAAAAAGCTATTAAGAATGAATATAAAAGTATAGAAAAAGCAGTTTTAAGTGCTGTAGGTAAATACAAAGATAAAATTGGGATTGTTTATTATAATTTAGAAACAGGTACTAAATATTCATTAAATGAGGATAAAAACTTTATTAGTGCAAGTGTAAAAAAGCTTCCTATGGTTATGAGTGCAGCAGATGATATACAAGATAATAAATTATCAAAAGATAAATTATTAAGTTATAATAGAGCAACAGATTATGAAGAAGGAACAGGTATATTACAAGGAAGGACTAATTTAAAGGTAATTAAGACTGAAGAGGCTATGAAGTTATCTATTATATATTCTGATAATATTGCCTACAATATATTAAAAGATTATACAAGCATATATGTATACGATTATATAGAAAAAAATACAGGGATAAAAACTAATATTAGAGGAAATATGACAGCAGAGCAAAGTTATCTTATTTTAAGAAAGCTTTATGAAAATAAAAATAATAATCCTTATTATAATAAGATAATAGGGTGGATGAAGCAAACACCTTTTGAGGAAAGAATGGCAAGAGAAATTCCAAATGAAGAGGTTGCACATAAAATAGGCACAAATATGAATTGTGTTCATGATGTAGGAATTATCTATGCTAAAGACCCATATATTCTAGTTGTGATGACTGAAGATACAGGTATTTATGAAGCAAAAAATAGACCTACATATGAAAATGGAACATATGCAGATGCTATTATTTCTAATATATCAAAAAATATTTATAAGGTTGTAGAAAGTATAAATTAATTATGATTTATCATCTTTTTTTGAAGTGGAAGTTGTATTAATTTTTTCTTGATCAGAAATATCTTTGTAGCTATTAGATAATTCTTCTTCTATATTTATAATGGCATCTTCCATTTCTTTTTTTGTATTTTCTTGTTGTTTTAATATAGCTTCTTTATATCTCTCATCTATTTTTTTTATTTCTGTATTTATTTTTTTACATATTATAAAACTTATAAATGAGAATATTATTATAGAGATAAATGAGATTTTTACTCCTCCTACTAATAAGTCACTTAATAGTAGCATTATTATATTACTACATATAGATAAAATCATATCTAGAATTAATATCTCGCTATTATTAAGATTTTTAAATTTTTTAATATTTTCTATAAATCTACTTATTATAATGTCACTAGAAGATAAAATAGAATATATAACTAGAAATAAAAATATATCTTTAAATGATTCATAACTAAAACCTAAAAAGCCTAGTATACTGATACTAAAAATAGAGTTTATAATTACTGCTATTCCAAAAAAGATTAGTCCTAGCATAATTAATAAAATAATATCTTTTATTTTACCCATAAAATCCCCCAAAAAAATAAATATGTATTAATTAAAGTATAAATAAATATATAAGTTAATAAAAGTTAAAAAAGTATTAATATTACTTTGAAAAGTAAATTTAATATATTATATAAATATATTTTTCTTATTATTATAGATAAATGATAAATATTAAAGTTACTAAAAAATAAAAAAAGTAGTTAAATATTCTAAACAAGAATATCTAGCTACTTTTTTATTTTATATTTTTATAAGTTGAAGTTTAAGCAAATTATATAATTTCAAAATAGTCCATTTTTAAGTTTTCAGATTTATTTATTATGTCAAATATATAATCTATATCTGAATCATCACGAACTTTAACTTTAAAGTTAACTACATGGAAACCATCTTCACTAGAGTTATTAGTTACTTTATATGAAATTATTGTTGCGTGTTTTTGTTCAAGATATTTCTTTATTGTAAAATGGTCTTCTCCCTTAACGGTAACTTGAAATTCTATATGATTATTATAAAACTTCTTTGAAAGCTTATTTAATACTTCAAATGCTATTATAACTAGTATAGTTGATATTATAGCTATAGTATAAAGACCTGAACCTACTGCAAGTCCAATTGCTGCATCAACCCAAAGTCCAGCGGCTGTTGAAAGACCTTTTATTGATCCATTTTCTTTAAATATAACTCCTGCTCCAAGGAATCCTATTCCAGATACTACTTGGGCAGCTATTCTACTTGGGTCAACTTGTATGTAATTTTGTATTACTTCATAGAATCCATATTGTGAAACTATCATTATAAGTGCAGCACCCATTGCAACTAAAATATGAGTTCTAAGCCCAGCTTCTTTTGAACGAAGCTCTCGTTCATATCCTATTATACCACCAAGCACAGCAGCAAGTATTACTCTAAGTGTAAAATGGCCTATAAGACCTAAATGATTAATAAAAAATAGATTGTGAGTCATTACATATATTCTCCCATTTATTTATTCGTAGCTTGTACACTTTTATAATTACTCCCTGTGTATGTATAATAACATTTTTTAGATTATTATTAAAATTAATCAAATTATTACTTTAATATAAAAGGATTGTAAAAAAGTGATAAAATAATAAGTTTTAAATATTAATTTTATAATTTAGGGTAAATATTGGAATAGATTAATATATTCTAAATAAAAAAAGCTAGACATAATATTCTAGCTTTTTTTAAGATAAATTAATTTATCTTAATATTTAATTTATATAATTTTCTAGAATATCGCAGGCCTCATTTGTATTAATTCCTTTGGCTAAGCTTATTTCATCAACTAAGAATTTTTTTGCTGTACTTAGTATTTGTTTTTCACCTGAGTTTAAATTATGTTCTTTATTTATCATAGTTAAAGTGTACACAACAGATGCATAATCATCTAGAGTACCAGATTTAATTTTACTAGTATTTTGTGCAGTTCTTTCTTTAGTATTTATTTTAGATTGATTTTCTAATAGATTGTCAAATGAATTAATATTTTCTAGAGTACTTTTTAATGTATTTAGATCTGATATATGTCTTATATGAGTTGTTTCTAGACGTTTTGCAGGTAACATTACTTTTAAATTATTAAGTAATGTTATATGATAATAAATTTGTGATTTACCAAAAAATTCTTGTTCATCCATTGTGTCTATTACCCCAACCCCTTGAGTTGGATAGACAATTTTATCACCTATATTAAACAAGTAAAACACCTCCATGTTTATTTAATATTAGTATAACACATTAAAAGAAAAAAGTCAAAAATTTTTATTTTATCATATATGGTTATTAGTGTCAATTAAAAAGTTATTACTTTTTGAAAAAATATTTTAAAGAATATATTAATTTACATAAGATATTTTTTAAAATATTTAGTGGAAAGACATATAATAATTAATTATTTTATATGATAGATTATAAGGAGTATGTTTTGGGGGTGTAAGGGGTATGTCTATGATGAATAATTATAAATTAGAGTTTCATTTAAGAGATTTAGTAAAAGTTGATAACTATGTATATAGAGTAATATCAATAGTTGTATTTAAATCTAGTAATAAAAATAAAATTTTTATTAGATATAAACTTGAAGATATAGAGGATTATACAATAAGATATCTTGATATAAATACATCTGATAATGAATATATATTTTACTTAGAGTGCCCATTTGTAGCTAGTGTGCTACAAGAGATTGAGCAGAAGGAATATATAGATTATAAATTAAAGCAAGCAATTATATTAGATGTTAGAGGAGCATCAAAATATGATGTAGCAGATATATTAAATTATAAGATTTATATAGATAAAGATAAAAAGAATTATAAATATATAGAATTTAAAAAGCGTCAAAAGTTTTATTTAAATGGTAATAAGATATCTAGAGATAAGATTAGTATAGAAAAATTTGATAGGATAAAGAGAGAATCTGATATTAGTAAAGATATAATTAAAGATAAAAAGATTCAAAGTAAAAATAAATTTATAAAATTAGCTCTTGGTATTACTTCTATATTTATATTTTTAGTTATCCTTGTGGTAAGTATAGGAGAAAGTGAACTACCTTTATTAATAGATACTATTAGATATGATGAGCAATTTATTTATTTAACTTCACTTTCATCAAAAATTGATAAGGAAGAAGAAGCTAATGTATATAAAACTAATTTAGATATAGAGGATACTGTAAAAAAGATACTAAAGGAATATGATGGACAAGTATTAAACGTTATAGAAGATACTAAAGAGGGAAGTGTTGCTATAATAACTTCAAATGAATATTGCCTTGTTTATATGGGAGATAGTTATAAAACATTTATACAAATAAGCTCTAGAAAATATATATATTTAGATGGAAATATACCATATAATTCAGCATTTAAAGAAATAATATCTTTTTATAGATATATATATTTTATTTATTGTTATGATAAAGATAAAATAGATTTTGGTTCTAAAAGCTATTTTGATGATTATAAAGAAGAAAATATAGATATAGATACAAATAGATTTTTAAGATTTTTGGAAGAATAAATTAAACTAATAATTAACTTAAAAGTGTATAATATATTTATAACTTTATCATATGAAAGGATGAAAATTTATGTTAGATATTAAATATAAAGAATTGACACAAGAAGAGGCAAAAAGAAATCTAGATGAGAATATGGATATATTACTTGTCGATGTAAGAGAAGTAGAAGAATTTAATGCAGGTCATATAGAAGGAGCAGAACTTATTCCACTTGGTGAAGTTGAGGAAGCTTTTGCTAATATGGATATAGATAAAGATACTGAAATATATTTATATTGTAGAAGTGGAAGAAGAAGTGAAGTTGCAACACTTGCATTAGCAGATATGGGCTTTACTAATGCTTATAATATAGGTGGAGTTTTAGATTGGAAATATGGATTAGTAAAATAATAAATATTTTATAATACATATTAAAAAAGGACCAGCTTTAGAGATAATCTAAAGGCTAGTCTTTTTTTGTTTTATAAGATTCTTCTTGCAGCTGAAATATTACTTAAATTCCATGAAGAGATATCTACATTTTGACCTGGTCTTGGAGCTTGGATATATTGTCCTCCCCCTATGTATATAGCAACATGATATGGAGCTGAAGGATCACCCCAGAATATTAAATCTCCAGGTTCTAAATCATTAGTTGATACAGGTGTACCAGCATCGATTTGACTATATGTTGAATCACCTATTTCGTAACCAAAATGAGCATAAACATAATGAGTTAATCCACTACAATCAAATGCATTTGGTCCAAGTGCTCCCCAGACATATGGTCTTCCAAGGAAATTCATAGCATATGAAACTATTTGTTGTTGCATTGATGAAGCATTATTATGATTTGCTTGTACCTTATTTTGAGTTTGTGAATTATTTTTTTGTATTTGTTGAATTTTATTTTGGCTATTATTTATAGCTGAGTTAATTTTATTTTGAAGCTCAGCTGAAGATACATTAGTTTTTAAATTTTGAAGTGTATTAACTGCATCATTTACCTCTGATATTGTTTTTGCATTAGAAAGTATAGCAAGTGATTGTTCTGCTCTTTCTTCAATATTTTGAAGATTTTGTTTTGAATCAGATTGTTGTGACTCTAATGTAGCTAAAAGTTTTTCAGCTTCAACCTTTTGTGTATTAAGTGAATTTAATTGAGCTTCATTAGAAGATTTTAGTTCATTTAATTTTTTAGCTGTTTCTTCCATTGAATTTTTAGCTGCCTGTGTTCTATTTACAGTTTGTGCATCAATTTGCATAAGCTTATTCATTGCAAACATTCTTGAAATAAATTGAGAAAGATTCTCTGAAGTTATAAGCATTGATATAAGATTAGCATTACTACTATTTTGATAAATAGATTTTATTCTGCTGGCTTCTTGTGCTAAAGCTTCATTATATTCTTTTGTAAATATATCTAATTGTTTTTGAGTTTGTCCAATTTCTATATTATTTTGATTTATTGCTCTTGTTAAATTTGAAATACTATTACTTATTTTTTCTAAGTTTATTTGAGCATTTTGGACATCTTCAGTTGCTTTATTATAAGCAGTTTTAGCACTTTGGATACTTTGAGTTGTGTCATTAGTAGTTTTTGATGGTGCTGCTAATGCAATTGTGCTTGCACCTCCTAGCATACTTAAAGTAAGTAAGCAGGTTATAGCTGTTTTTTTCATTGATATTTTCTATAGATAAAACTTTATTATCTATATTTCCTCCTTATGTTTATGAATTTGAAACTTTATTAATAAAGCTTGTACATTTTTTTAATAGTTATTTTAAACATAGTTACCATTATACATAATGGTAACTAAAAAGTCTATTTTTAGTAATTAGATATTCCATATATATAATTTTATGTAAGTCAATTTTAATTATATGGATTTAATGATATTTTAAATTCATATTAAAGAAATAAATGTATTTTACTATTCGATAAAGATATATCTAAATATACTAAACAAAAATAAAGTAATTATAGTAAAAACTAATATATTAATAAGAATATATTAAAAAATGCTTTAATCATGAAAATATTAGTTTACATAGCAATAAGTGCTAAAGTGGATATCTTTTTATGTTATAATATATTTATAAAAACAAAGGAAGAAGATATTTTTATGGAATGTGGAGGGGAAATATGTCAGGAATATTAAATTTACAAAAAAATGATATTTTAGATTTAACAAAGAAAGATCCATCTTTAAATAATATAATGCTTGCAGCAGGATGGGATGTTGCAAAGAAAGGTTTCTTTAGTTTTGCAGCTCATGATTATGATTTAGATTTAGTTGCGTTACTTTTAGATGAAAATGATAAGTTACTTGGTAGAAGTGCTATAATATATTTTAAAAATCAAAGAGAAAAAGGTATCTTTTTACATGGAGATAATAGAACAGGGGCTGGAGATGGTGATGATGAAATGATTTCAGTAACATTATCAGAAATAGAACCTAGATGTAAGAAGATTGTTTTTGCAATTACAATTTATGATGCTGTTAAGAGAAATCAAAGTTTTGAAAAAGTTAAAAATGCTTATATAAGACTTTTAAATGAAGATAAAGGTCATCAGGAAATATGTAGATTTAATTTATCAGAGAGCGGAGAAAATAAGACTGCTTTAATATTTGCAGAGTTAAATAGAGTAGAAAATGATTGGAGCTTTAAAGCTGTAGGTGAGCTTATGAATGGTTCTATATCAACACTTGCTCAAAGATATGTATAGTAAAAGATAAATTAACTAATCTTATTAAATATTAGTTTTATATTT
Source organism: Clostridium mediterraneense (assembly GCF_900091705.1). GTDB lineage: Bacteria > Bacillota > Clostridia > Clostridiales > Clostridiaceae > Sarcina > Sarcina mediterraneense. The sequence goes on from NZ_LT594782.1 coordinate 11,999, forward strand.
ATAAAGAAAAAAGAACTTACTTAAATTATTTTAAGTAGTTCTTTTTATTTTTAATTAATCTATTTTATTACCATTTTTATCAAGTTCAAAGCTCTCTATTATGTCTCCATCCTTATATGATTTAGTGAATATATAATTATTATTTATATCTATAGTAGTTGAATAGATAATTCTTTTACCATTTTCTAAGCCTTCTATTTCACCTTCCCAATTTGGAAATTTATCATTTATGGATTTATTTATAAGATCTACTGGTATATCTAGATATTCTTTTTTTACATGCTCAATATTTATATTAGCATTTCTATTTATAGTTTCTAAGTATTCTTTAGCTTGATTTAATTGCTGTGTTTCTATATCTTTGTATATACCTTTAGAATTATTAAGTTTATCTATATATTTTTTAGGAAAAATTTTATTATAATTTTTATCATCAAGTAGTTCTATATATTCTAGCTCTTTATATCTATTATTATTAGAGTTTAATTCATATTTTATAACGGTAGGAACTAAACTAGCTCCTGAAATTAGGTTAAATTCATTATCTTGAAATTCAAAATTAGAAACACTAGAAATAAGATAAACAGTTAAGATTTCATCCTTTATTTCTTTTCCAAGAGTTATATGACCTTCTGTAGTAAGCTCAGTTTTAGAATATCTTTCACCAGTCGCTTTTATGGATTTACTAATTTGTTTTTCTAAATCTTCCTCTTTTATTATGAATTTTGTGTCTGTTGAAGTAGTCTTTTCTTTAATATTTTCTTTTGAAAATAAATTTAAAAATATAATTATAAATAATAAGGGAAGAAAGATAATAAAAATCTTTTTCATAATGGATTCCTCCAAATTTAATAATCAATTAAATTATACAATTTTTTAGTGAGTTTTGGACAATAATGTACAAATTGTAATGTAAAAGTAATAGTTAGAAAGATAGATTCTAAGATGTTATAATGATATATATTTTAATTTAACAAAGGAGAAAATAATTTGATGAAATATGGAAAAATTATTATTGCTACTATAGTAGTTTTATTAGGAATACTATTCTTTGGAAGAGATATTTTAAATAAATCTTCAATTAAAAAAGTGGATTTAAATAAAAATGAGGAGCTAACACAGCTTACAAATCCACCAAAAGGTTCTATAAAAGCTACTGTAGATAGAGATGTAGATGGAGATACAGTAATAGTTACAACAGAAAGTGGACAAAAAATGGATGTAAGGCTTTTACTTGTTGATACACCAGAAACTAAACATCCTAATATGGGAGTACAAAAGTATGGTAAAGAAGCATCAGAGTTTACTTCAAGGAATTTAAAAAAAGGACAAGTTGTTTATTTAGAACAAGATGTAGAAAAGAAAGATAAGTATAATAGAGATCTTGCTTATATCTGGTTTAAGGATAATGGAAAGTGGATAATGATAAATGAAGCTTTAGTGGCAAATGGTCTTGCAAGAGTTGCTTATGTATATGAAAGTAAGAAATATCTTTCAAAATTAGAGGAGCTTCAAAATAAAGCTAAAGAAGAGAAACTTAATATATGGAGTAAACCAGGGTATGTAACAAATAGAGGCTTTAATATGAATGTGTATAATTAAAAAAATAGTTACAATGGTTACAGTTGATTTTACATATTTGTTAGATAATAAAGAGTAAATAGTAATTAATAAGACTTGTTTAGCAAGTCTTATTTTTATAGAATTAAATTATCAATAAATATGAATTTTCAAATATAAATATGTAAATTAAACATAAGAAAAAATTAGGGAGATAAGATTATGAATAAGATGATTGGAAAAGTAGTAGTTGGAGCTATAGTTGTACTTTTAGGAGTGTATGTATTTTATCCAACAAAGAATGTACAAGCAAAACCAAAGAATTCAGCTCCTATTGTAAATAAATATGTAACACTTGAGTCTAAACCTCAAAAAGCACAATCAAATCAACCAGGAGTTACTATTACTGTAAGCCAAGAAGCTGCAAATTCAGGAGTTGTAAAAAACTTTAAACAAGCTTTAATTAATAAGTATAGTGGAGATGGAAGTGTTCAAATATATATTTCACAAGCTTCAGGAGTACTAGGAGGACCAGAGCAAGTAAATTATGATGTAACTATAAATGGTCATTTAACAACAGGACTTATTGCAAAGAGAAATGTTACATTACAAGGTTTTACAACAACTAAGACAATGTCAGCAGTACAATTTAGTTAATATAAAAAACTACCTTATTAAAGGTAGTTTTTTATTTATATAAATTTATTATTATTTTATTTAAAAAATTCATATGGATTTCACATTGTATTCATTGTAAATATATTTAAGGAGAGTATTATAAGACTTGTAAATAACAAAAAAATTATGAGAATTGTTGAGAGGTAATTTTATGAGAGGTAAATTGAGAAAAATGCTAAGTTTTGCAAAAACCAATTTACAGGGTTATATGGGAAAAGAAAAATCTGAATTACTTACTAAAGAGATAAAAGTAGTTAGAGAAATAGAGTTTAATAAAAATCATGTAGATAAAGAAAAGTTCTCAGATGAATTTGTATCAAACCTAAATAAGATGAAGGATATAACAGGTAATACTCTTGAAAATGCTGAGGATGCTCTTAGAAGCTTTAAGGATATCAATTTTGATTACCTAGTTTCAGAGAATAATGTCAGCAGATAAAATATTAACTTTATAGATAAGCGTCAATTGGTGGGTTCAAAGGATATTATGAGAATGCTATATTAAGTTTACTTAATATAGGAGAGGTAAAGTTTAAAAATTTTATCTAATAAGGAAAGTAATAAAGAAAAATTAAAGTAACACAAAATCATGTATTTTCTCCAAAGATATAAAGTATAAAAGGTAAATGGGTTAACATTATAACTAAATATTAAAATTCTAATTTAAAAATTCTAATTTAAAAATTCTAATACAAAGGAGGGGATATCTCGGGTTGAGATATCCTCTTCTTTGTTAAAAAAGATATTTTATAAGATTATATAAATTGAATTAAAAATATTAATTATATATAATTTTATAAAAGATATAGTTTAATTTAATAAGTAAATATTATAAGGAGATAGCAAATGAAGAAAATTTTAGTAGTAGAAGATGATTTACAAATACAAGAACTTATTAAAGAATTTTTAAAGGCACAAAATTATCTTGTAGATACAGCAGATGATGGGGTACTTGGATATGAAAAGGTAAAAAATAATGAATATGATCTTATAATAATGGATGTTATGATGCCTAATATGGATGGATATTCTTTATGTAAGATGATTAGGGCAATAAGTAAAACTCCTATTATATTTTTAACAGCCCTTAGTGAGGAACAGGATGAAATTAAAGGTTTTGAATTAGAATGTGATGATTTTATAACAAAGCCATTTTCATTTAACATACTTATAAAAAGAGTTAATGCAGTTTTAAGAAGAAGTGAAACTTTAAGTTCTGATAATGAAGATAGTAATGAACTTGTATTTGAAACTTTAAAGTTAGATAAGGATAGTTATAAAGTTTATGTAGATGAAGAGGAATGTGAGTTTACATTAAAAGAGTTTAATATATTAAAAAATCTTATAGAGTTTTATCCAAGGGTTATAACTAGAGAACAACTTATGGATAAAGTTTGGGGATATGAGTACTATGGAGAGATGAGAGTAATAGATGCACATATTAAGAATATAAGAAAGAAAATAAGCAAAAATTATATAAAGACAGTAAAAGGAGTAGGATATGTACTTGAAAAAGTTATGGAATAATTTAGGTATAAGTAATAAAGTATTCTTTACTTCATCTATTCTAGTTATTTTAAGTACAATTGTAATATATAGTGCGCTTTATAGTTTATTTCCAAGAGCATATTTATTCTATAAATCAACAGTTGCTGTAAATGGAGTAAATTTAATTTTAGATAAATATAAAAATGCCCCTAATCTAAATATGATGTTTGAAGATCTTAATAGGTTTTCCTATGTTGATAATATAGATATTATGGTAAAGAGTAATAATGGACTTGTATATATTAGTAGTAGATTTTTTGAAGATTTTTCTGATAGTAAATTTAGTCCAACTGAAGGAAAATTAATAGAAGAGAAATTTTCTTGTGATGGAGTAATAAAACAAATTAATTTCTATTCAAATGCCATAAATCAAAATTTAACTCTTGAAATTAGAATACCACTTCAACCAATAGAGCAGGTTTCAAGTGTTATGTTAATATTTATGCCAATAGTTATAGGAATTACAATATTTATATCTATAGCAAGTGCATATTTTTATTCTAAATCAGTAACTAAACCTTTACTAAAAATAAATAATATAGCAAAATCTATGTCAAAATTAGATTTTTCTAAAAAATTAGAGGTGCAAGGAAATGATGAACTTGCAGAACTTTCAGCTAGTCTTAATGAGATGGGAAATAACCTTGAGAGAAATATAAGGCAGCTTGAAGAAACTAATAAGCAGCTTTTAAGTGATATAGAAAAGGAAAGAATAGCTGAGAAAAAGAGAAGAGAGTTTATTGGAACTATCTCACATGAATTAAAATCACCTATAACAATAATAAGTGGGCAATTAGAAGGTATGATATATAATATAGGAGCTTTTAAAGATAGAGATAAATATCTTAGAAAAAGTTATGAAGTTATAGCTGAAATGAGAGACCTTGTGGGAGAAATTTTAGAGATTAATAAATATGAATCTGAAGGTTTTAGAGTAGAGATGGAAAGAATAAATGTTACTGATATGATAAAGGCAGCTATTGAGAAACAATCATTTTATGCAAAAGAAAATAATATAAAAATTATTTCAGATATAGATCAATGTATATATATTTATGCTGATATGAAGTTATTTAAAAAGGTTTTAGATAATATTATAAGTAATTCTGTGAAATATTCAAAAGATGATGATATTATAGTAAGTTTAAAAAATAAAGATAAAGTGATAATTGAAGTAAAAAATAAATCTGAAGAATTAACTAATGAGGAACTTAAAAATGTATTTACACCTTTTTATAGACTTGAGAAATCTAGAAATAGAAAAACAGGTGGAAGTGGTCTTGGACTGTTTATAGTTAAAAATATATTAGATAAACATAGTAATATGACTTATGGTATGGAATCAAATAATGGGGTAGTGACTTTTAGAGTAGAAATAGAAAAGTAGAAAATATCAAAATTAAAAAGAAAATAAGAATATTAAGTAAAACATACTTATATATTAATAAAGATATTATTAATAATTTTTATGAGGTTTTTATGGGAGATATAAATTTAGTTGCTGAGGAAAAGTGGATTTTATATGGAATAATAATTATATTTATAGCTGCCGCAATTATTCATTTTTTATATGATTTAACAGGAAATAATACTATAGTTGGATTTTTTTCTCCTGTTAATGAAAGTATATGGGAGCATCTTAAAATGGTTATTATACCGATAATATTTTGGTGGGGAATTTATTATTTATTTAAAAATGGAATTTATAATATTAATGGTGATAGGTGGTTTACAGGACTTTTAGTATCATTAGTAACAAGCCTAATAATAATTCCTTTGTTATATTATTTTTATACTGAAGCCTTTGGTATAAAGAATCTTTTTATAGATATATTAATAACTTTTTTATCTATTTTATTTGGACAGTTACTAGGCCTACATATTTATAAAAATTATAATGGAATAGATGCAAATATTGCTATAATAATAATTACATTAATAGTTATAGTCTTTATAATATTTACAGTATATACGCCTAGACTACCAATTTTTAAAGATGGTGTTACTAAAACTTATGGAATATTATCTAAGAAATAAGTAAATAGTAAATAAAAAAGAATCCTATAATTTTGTAGGATTCTTTTTAGTTTATAATAAGAATTTTTAAGAATATTCCTGTATATAAAAATCAAAATATTTATGATATATATTTTGATTATCATGTATACTAACCCTATCACGTTTCAAGTTAGTTTCTGCTTCTACAAATCTATTATGACTTTTAATTGCATTTAATATACTTGTAACATTGGCATTCATAAAATCTTGAGCAGCAGTAAAAGTTTCAAAACCAAGTATTTCTTCTTTATTAACTTCTTTAAGGTCTTTATTGACTTCTTCTTTATAGCTTGTTTTTATTATTTTATACATGAACTTACATCCTTATTAATGCTAAAAATATATTTTTTATATTATATGCAAGACATAAGTTTTAGTTGACCTAAAAAGTTAATATAAATATTATTCTTCTACGGGAGTAACTATAATATCAGCTGTTTCAATTATCTTATTACAATGGTCACAAAAGTATTTTTCAGTTACACTATGACCACATTCATTATGAGTTAATCTTTTATAGCATTTATCTAAATGTTTTTCTCCCCATAAAATTATACTATTAAATATATATTTAAAGTCTTCTCCACTCTCTGTTAATTTATATTTAAATCTAGGTGGATGTCTTTGATATAATTCACTTTTTATTATATTATCTTGCTCTAAACTTTTTAATCTACTTGCAAGTACATTTGTAGAGATTCCTACAAGATTTTTTTCAATATCTTTAAAAGTACAATTACCTATTGTTATTTCATGTACTATAAGCAAAGACCATTTATCTCCAATTATATTTAGAGTTTGTGCGATATTACAGGGTAAATTGTATTGATTTTTCATAAAATATCTCCTTTGATTCATTACTTAGCTAAAATTTACAAAAAAATATAGAGTCTTATAAGTAGATAATATAAGACTCTATATTATATAAAATTATTTTAAGTTTATTTTCTTATAAAATTTATTTAATTAAAGAAAATAAATCATTTAAAGCTTCACTCATTGTTGGGTGAGTAAATATATTATCTCTTAAGAAAGTATAATCTTGATTAGCTTTCATTGCAAGACTTACTATATTTATTACTTCTGCTGAGTCAGCACATAATAATGTAGCTCCAAGTATTTTATTAGTATTTTTATCAACTATAGCTTTTAGTAAACCATTAGTTTCTTTTATTACTCTAGCTCTTGGTATAGTAGCTACAGGTAATTTAGCAACCTTAATTTCATATCCAGCTTTTAGAGCTTCTTTTTCACTTAGTCCTACTCGTGATAAGTTTGGATCTATAAATACTGAGTAAGGTACAACCTTTCTATCTAGAGTAGATCTTTTTCCTTCACCAAATAAAGTGTCATTAATTATACGAAAATCATCAAGTGAGATATAAGTAAATTGTGGTCCACCATTAACATCACCAATGGCCCAGATATTTTTAACATTAGTTCTTAATTTATCATCAACTTTGATAGCTCCTCTTTCTGTAAGTTCAATTCCAGCAGCTTCAAGATTTAAATCTTCTGTATTAGGAACTCTTCCTGTTGCTAATAAAATAGCATCCCCTTCTATATCTATAACTTTTCCATCCTTATTATTTATATAACTAACTATAACACCATTAGAAGTATCTTTTATTTCTTTAACTGAAACATCAAATCTAAATTCAATACCCTTATTTTCAAATATTTTTTTAACTTCATTTGCAACATCTTCATCTTCTTTAATTAAAAAGTCCTTATATTTATCAAGTACAACAACATTAGAACCGAAGTTTGAGAACATAGAAGAAAATTCAAGGCCTATATATCCAGCTCCAATAACTATTAATTTTTTAGGAAGTATATCATTTTGCATTAAAGTTGTACTATTATAGACTCTTTTACTTTTATTTACACCAGGTATATTTGGCATTAATGTTCTTGCTCCTGTATTTATAAATATTTTATCGGCTGTAATTGTAGTGTTTTTTGAGTCTTCAAATTTTATATTAATTTCCTTTTCTGATAAGAATGAAGCAGTTCCATTATAAATAGTTATTGTTTCTTTAGTATTTAAATTATCAAAGTTCTTACCTCTAAGAAATTCTGTTAAATTATTTTTAGTTTCAATAGCTTTTTTAAATTCTTTTGCCTTATCTTCAAAATTGTTAAATTCTTTATATTTAGATATTTTTGCTGAATTTACTAAAGATTTAGTTGGAATACAACCTATATTTATGCAAGTTCCTCCATACATTTTATTAGATTTTTCTATTACAGCAACCTCAAGACCTCTATTTGCTAAATTAGCTGCTAAAGTTTTTCCACCTTTTCCGAATCCTATTATAATTGCATCATATTTTTTCATAAGTTATTTCCCCTTTTTTATATAATTAAAAATTATTTTTTATTTGCTAAATTTTCTTTATGAATTTAGTATAGCATAGTAACTTGTTTTTAACAAGTTACTTTCTAAAAACAAGTTAACTATTTGTAGATTAAAATATTTATTATGTTTTATTAAAACTTGATTTACAAAAATACATATGTTAAGTTGAATTTAAGTAATATTATATTTATAGAACATAAGAAAAGAGAGAAATTATATGAAGGCTAATGAGAAAACTATACTTAGATTTTTAGAAAGTTCAGATACAAATTTTATAGTACCGATATATCAAAGAAAATATTCTTGGACTATAGAAGAAGCAAAAAAATTATATGATGATCTTATAGATATTATAAATAAAAATCAAAAAAATCATTTTTTTGGTAGTATAGTATCTGTTTATAATGATTTAGGAAGAGATAGAGAATATTTAATTATAGATGGACAACAAAGAATAACTACAGTATCACTTTTAATTTTAGCTTTATATAGAATTATTGATTTAGAAATATGCAAAATAGAAAGGATTAATAAAAATCAGCTTATAAATGAATATCTTATAAATCCATATTCTATTAGTGAAGATAAATTAAAGTTAAAACTTATTTATGATGACTTTAAAGTGTATAAAGATTTATATGAAGAAAATATAATTTATAGTGATTCAAATATAGGTATAAATTATAGTTATTTTTATAATAGAATACTTAAAGAGGAAATAAGCTTAGATAAGCTTTATGAAGCTATAAATAGGTTAATCATTGTAGAGATAGAACTTAAGAGTTCAGAGGATAATGCACAGCTTATCTTTGAGAGTTTAAATTCAACAGGGCTTAATCTTACAGATGCCGATAAAATAAGAAACTTTATTCTTATGGATAAGGATTCTAAAACACAAACTTATCTTTATAAAAAATATTGGCGAAAGATAGAGAAAAATACTAAGGATGATATAGTTGTATTTATAAAAGATTACCTTAGCATAAAAGAAAGAAAAATTTCAACAATAGATAAGATTTATTATAATTTTAAGCTTTATATAAAAGAAAATTTTAATAATAATATAGAATATATTTTAAAAGAAATGTTTATATATTCAGAGATATATAATAAAATAATTAATTTGAATTTTGAGTTTAAGGAGATAAATTCTATATTAAAAAATATAAATTATTTAGGAGTTAAGGTTACTTATCCATTCCTTATGGAGTTATTTTTAGATTATTATAATAAATATATAAATAAAGATGATTTAATAGAAGTTTTAAAAGTATTAGAAACCTATATATTTAGAAGAATAATGTGTAGAATTCCTAGCAATTCACTTGCTAAATATTTTGTTAATCTTAGTGAGAGCATAAAGAAAGAGAACAATTATAAGGAAAATTATTTAGAAATATTTAAATATCTAATTTTAAAGAGGAAAGATAATCTTAGATTACCAAGTAATATGGAATTTAAAAAACATTTTCTTGAAGAAGAAGTATATTTATTTAATTCTAAAAGAAAAACATATCTTTTAGAAAAATTAGAGAATTATAATAATAAAGAGAGAGTAGATATAGAAAGGCTTTTAGAAGAGGGAACTTTAACTATAGAGCATATTATGCCACAAAAATTAAATAGTTGGTGGAAACAAAATTTAGGAGATAATTTTGAAGAAATACATAATACATATCTACATACAATAGGCAATTTAAGTTTAACAGGATATAATGCTAATATGAGTAATAAATCTTTTTATGAGAAGAAAAATACTGATAAAGGTTTTAAAAATAGTAGATTAAAGTTAAATTCCTTTATAGCAACTAGACAAGTATGGTCAGAAAAAGAGATATTACAAAGAGCTATTTTATTATTTAAAGATGCAGAAAATATTTGGGATTATCCTAAAACTAAATATAAGTCTAATAATATCTTTGAAAATATATATTATTTATCTGATGAAGAGGATTTTACAAATAAAAAAATAAAGGGCTTTATATTTGAAGGGAAAGAATATAAGGCTAAAAGCTTCACAGAGCTTTATGAGAAGGTTTTAAACATACTTTATGATATAGAACCTATCTTACTTAAAAGTATAGCTATAAACTCTTATAATAAAGAAGAAATAGCAATGAAAATATCTGCTGATAAATATGGAATGATAAAACCTTATAAAATTGTTGAGGATATTTATATAGAAAAATCTTTATCTATAGATTCAAAGCTTAATGTTTTAAGATATATTCTAGGTATATATAATATTGATTTAGATGAGTTAAGTTTTTATATATAATAAAAAAACTAAGTAGTGGGACAGTACTACTTAGTTTTTTATTTTTTAAAATTTATTAAACAATTCTTCTAGCAGCTGAAATATCGCTTAAGTGCCATGAAGAAATATCTACAGTTTCACCTGGTTTTGGTGCTTGAATATATTGACCATTACCAATGTAAATTGCTACGTGGTAAGGTGCTTGAGGATCTCCCCAGAATATTAAGTCACCTGGTTGTAAGCTGTTTACATTTGTTGATACAGGAGTTCCAGCATCTATTTGAGTGTATGTTGTTCTTCCTATATAATATCCAAAGTGTTTGTATACATATGATGTTAATCCACTACAGTCAAATGCATTAGGACCTGTAGCTCCCCATACGTATGGTGTTCCAATAAATTGTTCAGCATATTGTACTATAGCTTGTTGTAATTGTGAAGTACTTAATCCGCTGTTTGAATTTTGGTTGCTTGAACCTTGGTTACTTGAACCTTGGTTACTTGAACTTGAGTTGCTTGAACTTTGGTTGCTTGAACTTTGGTTGCTTGAACTTTGGTTGCTTGAACTTTGGTTGCTTGAACTTTGGCTGCTTGAACTTTGGTTACTTGAACTTTGGTTACTTGAACTTGAGTTGCTTGAACTTTGGTTGCTTGAACTTGAGTTGCTTGAACTTTGGTTACTTGAACTTGAGTTGCTTGAACTTTGGTTACTTGAACTTGAGTTGCTTGAACTTTGGTTGCTTGAACTTTGGTTGCTTGAACTTTGGTTGCTTGAACTTGAGTTGCTTGAACTTTGAGCTGGTGATAATGAAACTATACTATTCATGCTCTTTCCAGCTTTAACATTAACTTTAACTGATGTTGAATTATAGTTATCTACTGATACAGTAAATGTATGAAGACCAGTTGGGATTGAGCTTATTTTAACTTTTCCTTGTTGGTTAGTTGTAAAGCTATTACCGTTTATTGTTACATTAACATTTGAAAGTACTTGTTCGCTTGTTGCGTTTATTAATGTTAATGTTGCACTTCCTATTTGAGGTACTTGGCTTTGTGAGCTAGCATTATTTGTTTGAGCTTGTCCGTTGTTAGGTATAGCTAAGAATGATGATGATTGTAAAGCTGCTAATTGAGCAGGTGTTAATTGTTTCTTAGCATCCTTTGAATTTTGTGTTTGCTTTGTATCTGTGTTCTTAGTTTCTTTAACTGTTGAGTTATTTGTCTTAGCAACTTCTTTCTTTACAGGAGTAGCTTTTTGTGTGTTAGCTACTTTATTTGAAGTTGTTGAGTTTGATGAAGTTGTTGAAACTGCTGAACCTATGTTTAGGTATTCTCCATAAACATATCCAATAGTACCATTTATATTTATCTTATACCATTCACCTTGTTTAGCAATTACTTTAACTTGGTTTCCATTACTTAATGAATCTATAACTGATGAAGCCATTGTGGCATTTTCTCTAACATTTAAGCTTGAGCTAACGTTTATAACTTGTCCATTATTATTCATTTCTACTGGAGTAGCATTAACTCCACTTTCTATTAATCTAAGGTTATCAGCTGAGATATATCCAGTTGATCCTGTTTCTTGAACAGTAACCTTATACCAGTTTTGACTATAACTTTGTATTTTAAGCATTTCACCTACTGAAAGGTTACTTACTATTTTACCATTTTTATTTCCTTGACTTCTAAGGACTAAATTTCCATTTCCATTAACAACCATTGCGTTTGTAACCATCTTGTGATTAGCGTTTGCTAAAAGCACCTCATTCTTAGTTACCTTAGTTGTTTGTTTATTTTGTGTTGACGTCGCATGCTTATGGGCATGTGCCGTATTAGCACCAACTAGTAATGCACTAGCTAATACTAGTCCTGCGATTTTATTTCTTGCCATTATTTTTTCCTCCATACATAATTAATATATTACAGATACATTATAGTTATATAGGACAAAGCTTTCAAATTTGTAATATTTATAAATATACAAGATTTATAAACTAAAGTTAACATATTATTCATAATAATAAATGAAATTTTGATAATAAGTTAAATTTTATACATATATTTTGATTCAATAGAAATTAGTTAAGAAGAGAAATTTCAATAAATAGGTAATTAAATTGACAAAATATATTAATAGATAACAAAGATGTTATAAAAGTAAATTAATAAAGGAAAAATTTTTATATTTATAAGAAAATTTAGAATAATAATTATTTGTTTTGTGAAAAATAATACTGACAAAATTATATTTATTACTCTAAGTTTTAAGGGGAACTAGGAGATTGTAATACTAATATTAAAAATAAAAGTCAGGGCTTATAGTCCTGATTTTTATTTTATAAATATCAATAAAATAATAAAGAATTTAATAATTAGTTAATTTTTCTAAAAATTTTAGTAATATCTATTGATATATGATAACCTTTACTTAGGATATAATTTTATAGCGGGAGGAATATTTTTGAGACTTATAATAAATGCTGATGATTTTGCTTTGACAAAAGGAGTTACAGAGGGAATAATTAAAGCTTATAAAGAAGGAATATTAACTTCAACAACAATGATGGTAAATATGCCTTATATAGATCTTGCAAAGAAGTATTCAGATGAAAATCCTGGCTTAGCAGTAGGAATTCATTTAGTTTTAACAGCAGGAAAATCTATTTTAAATGATGTAAAAACAATAGTAGATGAGAATGGTGACTTCTATAAGTATAAGTATATTTATAATAAAGAAATTTCTATGGACCCAAAAGAAGTTTATAGAGAATGGAAAGCACAAATTGAAAAATTTATAAAAGTGATGGGAAAAAAGCCAACTCATATAGATTCACATCATCATGCTCATTTAATGTGGCCAGGTTTAGAAATTATTCAAGATTTAGCAAATGAATATAATATTCCTATAAGACAAGAAGAATATATCATTAAGGATTATGAATTTGTTAAATTTATCAGGAATTTCCATCAAGGGAATATAAATATGGAGTATTTTTATGAAGATAAAGATTCTATGTTAAATTATGATATAGTAGAACTTATGTGTCATCCTGGTATTGTTGACAAGGAACTTAGAGATAAAAGTTCTTATACTGATGCAAGGGAAAAAGAACTTAAAATACTATTGTCTAAAGAATTAAAGAATTGGATAAAAGATAATAATGTAGAGCTTATAAATTATACTAATATAAGTAGAAAATAATATATATTATATTTCCATGTATTTTATAAGTTAATTTAAGCAAAATAAGATTGATGAAAATAGTAATAGAAATGTAATGATATTTTTTTGAAATTTTAAATTATAAAAGTTATAATAATCTAAATATATAAACTAAGGAGGAGGTTTTCATGTTTGATTTATTTGAAGAAGAAGAACTAAGAAGAGAAGAGTTAAGAAGAGAAGAAATGAGAAGAGAAGAATTATTAGAAGAGGAAATATTCGAGGATGAAATGATTGAAGATGAAATGCTCGAAGATGAAATCTTAGAAGACGAATTTTTTGAAGAATTTTAATAATTAATATGGCAATAAACTACATTAATATATAATAATGTAGTTTATTTTTTATATTAGAATAAATTTTGAATTTAGTAGAAAAAATGATATTATTAAATTATTAAAAAAAGAGAAAATTAAGTTTAAAGGATAGGTTTAGAATGTTAAAGCAATATATAGAGGTGGAAAATTATTTAATAAAAAATGATATTATAGCTAATATAGATGAATATAGTAAAAAGGTACCAGAAAAGAAAGTGAAATTTATAAAAAAACAAATAGAGGATAAAAATAGTCCTTTCAATGCTTATTTATCAAATATTATAGAAAGTAATAACATTAATGAACTTGAGAATATAGGACATATTTTAAATATGTCTGGTTTTAAGTTAAGTTTTAAAGTACAAACTTTAAATACAGATAATATAGATATTATTAAAACATACATAAAATATTCAGATCATAAAACTTGTTCAAATAAGGTAAAACTTATAAAAACTATTATTAATTGTGAAGATGAGGATGGTATAGATATACTTTTAGAAAGTAATTTTATTACTAATAAAAATCTAGATAAATTTATTAATTTCGCAATAAATAGTGGGAAATATAAGATAGTACCTAAGCTTATGGAGAGAAAAAAATTATAATGTTAAAAAAAAGTTAATTACTTAGTAATATTAAATATGTATTTTTATTGTATAATTAGAGTATAAAATCAGTAATAATATATTACTTGCAATCTATATTTATAATAAAATTTGTTGATTTCATAAAAGCAGTTATTTAAGGGGAGATAACTGCTTTTATCGTGCAAATAAAAATAAAAAGCTAGTCTATTTAAGGCTAGCTTTAGTTTTATTTAAATTATTCAAAGTATTCATTTAAGTTATCTAAAATAATTTCTGATAGTTCATTATTTATTATTTTAGTGTCATTAGATATTTTATTTATTTGTATACTATCAAATGATATAAGGCCAAGGAAATTTCTTTTATAAAGTAATTTATAATTAAAATCATTAATAGATAAAATAGGATTAGAATTAGAATCAAAACCTAAAAATTTGCAATCTTTTTTTAAACTTCTAAAGTAATTTATAGCTGCAACTACAATAGATTGATCAGTAAAATAATGATTTTCTAAAGAAAAGTTTGAAAAAGGATTTTTATTAATTGATTTTTCCATTAAATCACCCCGCATTAAAATTTTAATTACTTAAGCCTATGTAGTATGCATAAACAGCTAAAGTTTTATACATACTTTTAAGAATAAACAAAAATTTTATGATAGAAGTACATTTAATTTTATTCTAGCATTTATCATTTAATGTGTAAACGATATCTATATATAGATTAAAAAAGTATAATTATTTTTAATTTTAAATAATTATACTTTAAAATATAAATTATAAAATAGCTAAATATCTTATAATTTATGATCTTATACTTAAGATCTAATTTTAGGATTTATGTGTGTATGTGTGTGATAATTTAAAGTGTGACAGTTAAATTACCTAAATATTATATTAACATAAAGTTAAGGAAATGTGAAGAATGTTAAATTATTTAATATTTAATTAGAAAATAAAATTTTTTATCAAGAAATAAGAAAATTTTTATATAAAATGGTAAAATTATAAATATAATATTTATAGGAGATATGAGTTGTGTTAGTTGAAATATATATTAATTTTGATATTATAATAAGTTTTATAATAATTTTTTCATTATGCTTTAAGTTGTCTAGACAGATAAAAGAAGCTATTCGTTTTAGAAGAATAATAAAGCCAAATTCAAAAGAAAATAAGATAATGGTTAGAAGTAATTATATTCATATAACATTATATTCTGCTTTTATAATAAGCTTTATAAGTAATTTATTAATTAATATAGGTATTGTAAATTTTAGATTTGATATAGGGGATACTTTAAAAACTATAACTATTATTTTAGTAGTATTATTTTTTATTTCTGAATATATAATAATTCCAAAATTGATTTCAAATATAAAGTAAGTTAGGTGGTCTAGCTTACTTTTTTATTTTTATATTTAAATGATAAGAAAAAATGTAAAAATATATTTTTTTATTTAATATTTTTAATTATTAGATAAGAAATCTACTTAATTACCAAATGTAAAATAAAATATAAAAATTGAAGTATTATTTACAAAATATATAATTATATAGTCCAATATTAAACAAATGAGGAGGATTTTATATGAAAAAATTAATTGGAATTATTATAGCTGCTTTTATAGCAGTATTTTCTATAACATATTTTTATGAAAAAGATTCAAAAATCGCAAATGCTTCTGAAAATATTAATACTAGCTCAAATAGTAGCAACATGAGTAATGGAAATGGAAATAGTAATGAATCAGGAAATACAAATAATAGTTCAAATAACACTAATAATAGTGGATTAAGTAATAATAAATCACAAAGTACAGTAAGTAATAGTAAAGAAACTAACGCTAATGATAAAGGCTTTGATGATTATAAAGAGATAGAAAATCAATTTATAAATATAAAGAATTTTACACCAGATGAAATTAAATTATATAATAAGCTTTTAAATGCTAGTCAAAATGGACCGGGTTGGTGTACTTTTATGGTAACTAATCTTGGAAATCCTGTAATGATAAATAATATACCATCATATGGAGTTACAAGTTATTGTTTAGCAGGAACTATAAATAATAGAACTCTAGAAAATACTAGTGGTATTTTAGGTGGAGGAATGTTTTCAATAACAGGAAAAGCTCTTAAGGGTTCATATTCAAGTCAGGTAAATGAGAATTTAACTAATACTCAAATAGAGAATGTTATTTATAAATTATATTTAGAATATGCAAATATTAATTGTACTGTAAAAACAAGTGCTAATATAACTGTAAATCTAAATGATTATAAAGAAGTTAATGGTATAAAACTTTATCATGTAACAGGAAATAATGTAGATCTTTATATAAGTTTAAATGGAATAATTTATGCTAATCCTTCAATAGGATCAGATAATAATTTTAGTGGGGGAGTTTCACCTCTTAGCCAAAGTGAAATAGATGAATATAAAAATAATAGTAATATTACTCAAACACAAATTAATCTATATGAGTATTTATCTAGTTTAGCGATAGTATCATTAGAAACTAGAGGGAATATGGGAACAGATGCTTCTTGGATAGTAGTAAACCTATCTAATACTATAAATGTAAATGGAGAGACTTACTATTCAATTCATAATTATTATGGAGATTCTCAATTTTATATGAACTTAAATGGTGATGTATTAAATGAGGATATACCTGAAAAGCAGATAGATGATACGTTGACTACTGAGCAGATTTATAATGAATTGGGAAAGGTAGTTACTCAATATGTAGATTATATGGGATGGGAACAAGTTGGTAATCCTAATATAGAAGTTGCTTTTAATCCTGATGGTACTATAAAGTATAAAGAAGTTAATGGAATTAAGTATTATGCAGTAATTCAAGGAGCAAGTTCTGAATTAAAATATAATGGAGATATTTATAAAAAGTTTGGAAGTAGTACAGTAGAAAATTGTCCAGAATTCAATGGTCAAAATGGAATAGAGATGTATATATCATTAAATGGTGGTGTTTTATCACATAGTGCATTTGGTAGATAAAATTATTAAAGTATAATGTTTTTTTAAATATAAAAGTTTTATTATGTGTTTAAGTTAAGAGATAACATTTATATTATTTATATTAATAAAAGTAAACAAAATAAATACAAATTATTAAATAATATTGAACTGCATTATTTTTATTTGTATTATATACTTGAGAATTAATTTAAAGCTTAGTTGAAGAAGGTTTCATCACGATTATATGTTTAAGGAGATCATAAATGGAGCCGGAATCTGAAAAAGAAAATAATTTATATGACACGAGTACTGTTGGAGGAGTTATGAAGCCATGTATATCTGTCAAAGAAACAGATACAGTACTAGATGTTATGAGGGAATTGCAATCTATACCTATAAATAAGAATAATTCATTTTTTATTTATGTAGTTGATTCAGTAGGAACACTAAAGGGTGTAGTAAAAGCAAGAGATTTAGCGACTAATTCATTTGAAAAGAAAATTTCAGAAATATTAGAGAAAAATATAACTTGTGTAAATTGCACAGATAGCAAAGATATTTTAAAAGATATTTCATATAAGTTTGGAAAAGTTTCATATATACCTGTAGTTAACAATAGAAAAAAGCTACTTGGAGAGGTTAATCTATTAAAATATAAAAAAGCCTTTGAAGATGACGAAGAAGAGGAAAGTGTTAATTCTAGTTTTATAACTGGACTTAAAAATAGATTACCTTGGCTTATGATTAATATAGTAACAATATTACTTGCCTCAATTGTAATTAATCAATTTGAAGGAACTATATCTAAAGTAGCAATACTTGCCACATTTATGCCAATAGTATCTGGTATTTCAGGTAATGGGGGTGGACAAGTATTATCTGTTATAGTTAGGGGGATAGCACTTGGAAACTTAAAAGAAAATAACTATAAGAAAGTATTTATAAAAGAATTTGTAGTTGGTGTAATAAATGCAGTAGTTACGGGCCTTATAGTAGCTGTTATAGCTGCTATTTGGGATAAGGATATGTATTTTGGGATAGTTATAGGAGCTGCTATGATACTTAGTTTGTTTATAACAGTCCTATTAGGATATATTGTACCTTTGATTTTAAAGAAATTCGGGGTAGATCCAGCTATGGCATCATCAATATTTGTAACTACAACAGCAGATATTGTATCATTTTTAATAACACTGGGATTTGCACAGATGTTTATAAAGTATATAACATAATAGATTTAAAGGAATGATTCATTTAGAATCATTCCTTTTTTATTAAATAACAAATTTAGAATTTATATGATATTTAATAATATTTTTTGCTAATAGATTATACAAATAAATAATTGATATATTTATTGATAAAAAAAATCAATCTTAGTATAAAAATTGATAAAAATTTCTAGATTACTTGTAGATTTTATATAAATAGGAGTATACTTATAGTAAGTGATAAAATGTTCTCAATTAGGTTTTTAAATTAATTTGAAAAATATAATTTAAAGTAGAGGTGTACTTAAGATGAGTTTTAGTTTAGCAAAAGTAGCTGGTGATGACTCAGGTTCTCACCCCAGGGGAACGGTAGAGGAATTAATAGATTATGATTTTATATCAATAAATCAAAATAAAACAGTGGGAGATGTTTTAAGATATTTACAAACTATTGCAATTAATGATAAAAAGCATTATACAATATTTGTTGTAGACAATAATGGTAAGTTAAAAGGTAAGATAAGTTTTGAAGATTTGGTAACAACAGATTTTAATGAGATTATCAAAAATATAATGCATAAAGAAATAGCATTTTTAAGACTTAATACTAAAAGTGATGAAGCATTGTCTTTAGTTAATAAACATGGTTATATGAGCTTACCTGTTGTTGACAATACTTCAAAGCTTAGAGGTGTTTTTTATAAAAGTATTAAAGCAGAAAAGATATATTCAGAAAGAAAATGTGATATCAAACAAGAAAATGTTACTGATAGTATTTTAGATTCTGTAAAGATGAGATTACCATGGCTTATATTAAATATAGTAACTGTTGTTTTATCTTGCTCAGTTATATTTTTATTTAATGGAGTTATTGAAAAGGTAGCAATACTTGCAACATTTTTACCTATAGTTGCAGGTCTTGGAGCAAATTCAGGTGGACAATCACTTAGCATAGCTATAAGAGGTCTTGCATTAAAAGAACTAAATTCTAAGAATTTTATTAAAGTATTATTCAAAGAAGGAAGTCTTGGTGCTACAACAGGTTTAGCAACAGGGATTACTGTAGGATTAATAGCTACAATATGGACTGGAAATGTTATGATAGCTCTAATTTTAGCTATTGCTATGGTACTTAATATGATAGCAGGAAATATTAGTGGTATAGTAATTCCATATATTTCAACTAAATTCAAGTTAGATCCTGCAAGTTCAGCTGCGATTTTCCTAACAATAATAACAGATACATTAGGATTCTTGTTCTATTTAGGATTAGCATATAAATTTATTATGTATATATAAAAAGAAAATGGATGTCTTTTAGACATCCATTTTTTTATTTAACTTCAATATCTTTTTTCTTAAGTCTTTTATGTGTATAATCAGCAAATACTCTATATATAACTGCAAATAGAGGAATACCTAATATAACACCTAAAACTCCATATACACTGCTACCTATAAGTATAGCAAGCATTATCCATATAGCTGAAAGTCCTACTGAATTTCCAACAACTCTTGGATAAATAAAATGACCTTCTACTTGTTGAAGAATTAGTATAAATATTAAAAAGTAAACGGCCTTAATAGGATTTACCATAAATATAATAAATAAAGATGGAATAGTTCCTATAAATGCTCCGAAAATAGGTATAATACTTGTAACACCAACAAGAGTTCCTATAAGAAAAGCATATGGAAGTCTTAAAGCAAGCATACCAAGGAAACAAAGAGTTCCTATTATAAGTGCTTCTAAACATTGCCCTGTAATAAAAGCAGAATATGTTTTAT
Source organism: Clostridium mediterraneense (assembly GCF_900091705.1). Lineage (GTDB taxonomy): Bacteria > Bacillota > Clostridia > Clostridiales > Clostridiaceae > Sarcina > Sarcina mediterraneense. Next base: position 32,582 of record NZ_LT594782.1, read on the forward strand.
TTGCAAGCTTTGCAATTTCAACTGTCTTTTCTGCAAATCTTTTATTAAAGAAAGCAAATAAGACTTTTTTCATTTGAAGTATAAGTTTTTCTTTATTTGCAAGCATATAAACAGCAAATACTATTGAAAGAACTAAATCAATTAAACTGCTAGTTACATTAATAGTAATATCTATAGCGTTTGATAAGAATGAACCTATGATGTTAGTTGATATATTAAGTATTTCTTTCCACATATTAAGAGCTTTATCAAGCATAGTATGTATTTGTTCTGAATTAATATGGCTTATATAGTTTTCAACAAATTTTTCTATTTCAGTAGCATATCCTGGGATACTACTTCCAAGCTTTGATACACTTTCTATAAGTTGTGGTATTGCAAATATAATTAATGCTGCTAATACACCTACTATAGTAATAAGTGATAAAGTTATAGAAAGAGGTCTTTTCATATGCCTAATTTTAGCGCTTTTACTTTTATCAATAAATTTTAAAATTTTATTATCAAATAATTTCATAAGTAGGTTTAAGACAAACGCTATACCTATTGCATAAATAAAAGGTGAAAGCATACCTAAAATATCACTTATTATTGATAAAACTAATTTTATTTTTAAAAGTAAAGCAGCTAGTAATAATATATAAGTGCTTAATAAAATATAAGATTTTAACTTTAAATCTTTAAAAAACAATAATATCACTTTCCTTTTAATTTTAATAATCAATAATTTAATATAAATCTCTAGTTACAATTTTATAATAAATATTTAATAAATACAATTTAAACTAGTAAATATACTAAAATAGTAAATTTTTATATTTAAGTTTGATAAAAACAAATAAGTTAATATATTTTTTGATATATTTATAATTTATCTCTTAAATAAAATACTCGTAAATGATAATTAAATAAAAAAAGAATAAAATGATACAAAATAAAAAAAATATTGATAGGAAGTTGTAAATGAAAACATATAGTTTTTTGCTACAATTTTATATAACAAATTAAATTTTAAATTATTAAAAAAGGAGGGTCAATCGTACATATGGAAAATAAAGAAATATTAGAAATATTAAACTTTAGACATGCATGTAAAATCTATGATGATCAAAAGAAAATAAGTGAGGAAGATTTTAATTGTATTCTTGAAGCAGGTAGATTATCACCTAGTGCATTTTCACTAGAACCTTGGAGTTTTGTTGTTGTTCAAAATAAAGATCTTAGAGAAAAAATTAAACCAGTTTGTTTTGGAGCAGCATCACAACTTGATACAGCAAGTCATTTTGTTATAATCTTAGCTAGAAAAAAAGAATCTATAATTTATAATTCAGATTATGTTGATTATTACGTAAGAGAAATTCAAAAACTTCCAATAGAGAAAGTTGAAAAGAAAAAGAAAACACTTGAACATTTCCAAAAGAATGAGTTTAATATATTAGAAAGTGATAGAGTTGCTTTTGAATGGTCATGTAGAGAAAGTTATATAGCTCTTGGAAATATGATGTTTGCTGCTGCACTTAGAGGTATAGATTCTTGTGGAATGGAAGGTTTTTCACCTAAAGAATTAGAAAAAATATTAGAAGAAGAAGGAATTATTGATTCTAAAGAGTTTGGAGTTTCATGCTTAGTTTCATTTGGATATAGAAAAGCAGAACCAAAGAGAGCTAAAGTAAGAAGACCTATGGAACAAGTAGTTAAGTTTATTCATTAAAATAATTTTAAGAAAGATTTCAATATTTATTGATTTCTTTTTTTTATTAAATAAAAAACTCTCTGGGGTCAATCAGAGAGTTTGGATGATAGACATATAATAAAAAATATTATATTAGAATACGAATTTCATAGTAAAAATCATAACTCAAGCTACTTCTTAAACTAGGATAATTAACTATGTTATAATTATCTCATTTTAAAATTTATATTCAATATGTATAGATAAATAATAACTAAATATTATTATATATGACATAATATTAAAATCTTATTAAATATATTTGAAATATTTGTATGAAAAAAAGCTAGTTATTCTTAAATAAAATAACTAGCTGTGGATATAATATTAACTTAAACCATTATTGTTAGTACCACCAAGTATAGTTCCACTTAAAGGGAATCCAGTATTGTCATTAGAATTAAAATTATCTGCTCTAGAATTACTTAATACATTATTTAAAAGTAAATTATTATTATTAAGACTATTTCTTAAAATTAAATCGTTAGTATCAAGATTATTTCTTAAAATTAAGTTATTACTATCAAGAGTGTTCCTTAAAAGCAAATCATGAATACACATTAGATAACTGTTTTGATTTGTTATTGTGGTTAATGCATATATAAGTATCCAAAATAACATTTGCTGACTTTCTCGACCTTGTTCAGTCAACATCTTACAATCACAAGGTGTAAATTTTGATCTTGACATATATATTCTCCTAAAAATACTACTACTTATATGTTATGATTTAGATATTTAAATGGTTATTATAATGGCTTTTTAAATTTTAATAGTAACCTGTAATTGATTTTATATCTTTAACAGCTATAAATATATTGAAGTGTTTATAGAACCACTTTATTACTTCAGCACATGAAGCTACAAAATCTTTTGGTCTAGGATAGTCAAAAGCATCTTCTTCTTTTCCTTCAATAACAAAAGTTAAAAGGTCCCTACTTTTTTTTATTTTTATTTCATGTATATTATTAATTCCTATTTTAAAAGTAAGATTTTTACCATCTTGTTTATAAGAATATGGATCTGTGCTAGATTTTATTAAAGTAATAAATGAGCCATTAACACATTTGATTATTTGATTAATTTCAAATGTTACGTCAAGTTCTTGTGCAAGACAAGCTGTAAGGTTTAATCCATCTTCAGTATCTTGTATGATAAAAGTTTTATCCATTAATATTTCCTCTTTTCTTAAGTATTAGTTACTATAAATAAAAATATCATATATATTTTTTTCATACAAGTATATTTAAAAATAATTCCAAATGTGGATTTTATATGGTAATATAATCTTAGATAGAATTAATTTAAGGGGGATTTTTAGTGAAAAAAATATTAGGAGGATTTCTAGCTGTATTACTTTCAGTTTTACTTGTTTCTTGTGGTGGGGTTAAGCCAGAAGATGTAGTAAAGCAATCATTTAAGGAAATAAAAGAAGATAAACTTGAAGATTTAATTTCATCATCAGATTTATCAAAGGAAGAGCTTGCAGAATTAAAAAAAATTGAACCTAAATTAAAAGAATTAGAACCATCATTTAAAGTAGTTCAAGATACATTTAAAGGTGAAATAATTTCTAGTGAGATATCAGAAGATGGAAATACAGCTGTAGTTAAAACTAAAGTAACAGCTGTAGATTTTAATGTCTTATTTAGTGATGTAATGAGTGATATATTCTCACAAGCATTTTCAAAGGCTTTCCAAGGTGAATTAAAAGAAGGTGAAGATATTTCTGATGAAGAAGCTACAAATATGATTATAGATTCAATAAAAAAAGCTTTAGATAAAGATAATGTAAAAACAGCTACTAATGAAATAGATATAAAACTTGAAAAGAAAGATTCAGAGTGGAAAATTGTAGATGAAGAAGATATTATGCTTCAAATGTTTAATTTAGATGCTAATGCTCTTAAAGATTTAACTGATATTGGAGAATAATAAAAGTGGTCAACTAAAAAGTTGACCACTTTTTATTTAGCTAAAAGCTTATCTTTTAAAGCAGAACATTTTTCAATATTTATAAGGATCTCACATATATCTGTATATATAAGTCTTTCACTAACCTTATTAATTTGATTAAAATTCTCTCTAATACATAAAGGAATGTCTTCAACAGATGTTATCTTATCATAATCAGGGAGAGTACAAATATTACATCTTAGTTCATTTAATCTTTGAATACGTTCTTCTCTATTTTCTTTAAGAGATATATCTCCATATTCTACTCTATTAATTATATTTTTAATCTTTACTAAAATATAACGCTCAAGATTTATAAATTCACTTAATACTTCATCATCTAGAGCTGTATTATTAATCTTTATTTTAGTTTCTATAGATTTACCTAAAAGTATTGAATTTTGAATAAATGTAGTATTGTCTTTATCTTCAGTTATAGTAAATAGCTTATCTATCATTTCTCTAGTTACATTATAGTATTGATTTATAAGAACTTCTGTCTCTTTTGCTATATAGTAAGGATATATAAACTTACCTGCAAGTAATGTTATTATTACACCTATTATAATAAAATAAATTCTATCAAATGAAAGTATTGTAGGATGGTTTGGATCACTCATAACTGCAAGTCCTAGTACTAAGATAGTTATAAATTTTATTTGATTTTTATATGATTTAGAAAAACTAGCAGCATATATAGCTAGTAAAAGAATTAAAAGTCTTATATTAGCATTATGGAATATATAGAATAAAATTAAGAAATATATAGCTCCAAGTGTAGTTCCTACAACTCTAGCAATACTTCTATTTTTTAAAGTATCATTATATGGCTGACTTACAGATGCTATAGTATATATAATCCAAGTTCCATGAGGAATTTTAAAATATTGAACTATAAAATAAGTAATAGATATAGTAAGTGAAGTTCTTAAAGCAAAAGTAAATCTAACAGAGCTTTTATTAAAGCTAGTCTTTAATATATTAGTAAGTGTTAAAGTTTCTGTGATTATTTGCTTGTTATCAAGTTTATTAGAACCTTTATCAGACTCTACAAATTCTATAAGAAGTTTAGCAATAATATCTATACATTCATATAATTCATATTTAGTAAAATCATCTAAATCAGTTTCATTATGACGCTTACTAAATTTAGTTATTATAGACTCTATATTTTTCTTATCTACTTCTCCTTTAGAATATTTAATCATTTCAGAAAGGCCATCTTTTAAATCTTTTAATGTTTGACATTCGGAAAGCTTTGAATGTTCTATACTTATAAGCTTTCTTTTTAAAGCATCAAAAGATGATATTAAACTAAGAGTAGCTCCTTCTTTTTTACTTAAATAAAAGTTACTATTTCTAGTCTCAAAAACTTCACTTGACCATTTTGAATTAAGCATGTCAAGGTTTTTAATAACTTTACTAGTATCCTCTTCTTTAATTATACAATCTATAAATGTAAGGAAAGAATTTAAAATCCCATTTAGATTATTAAGAGTATTTTTCTTAGCCCTTCTTTTATTAATAACTAATTGTACTAAAACAGCTATTATTCCTATTATAGTAAGAGCTAAAATTCTAAATCCAAAATCTTTTCCTTTAGCAGGTATACCTAAAAGTAAACAGTAACCCATTAAAAATGGGAAATAAATCGTTTTCTTTAAACTGTATATAAGTAGATATACAAGTATAAAAATACTTATAAAGTTTATGAAAAGTCCTGTATATATATTTAAGTTAGCTAAGTAAGGCATAACTCCTATAAAAATGCTAAGCCCTATAATTTTAAATGCTATTCTTAAAGGTGTTCCAGTGAAATCTTTATTTAAGATAAATACACCTATAAGAAAAACAAGAATACTAACAATAATATTTGCTGGACCTAAAAATAATTTAGCAGCTATAAAGAAAAGAGCGGTAATTAGGACTATTATCGTGTTGGTTATTATTTTTTTTGTATCCATTTGCAACTCCTTAATTATTTTATCTTATGTTTAGTTCTTATTATACTATCGATATAAACAAAAGTCTAAAAAGATAATAATTTAACATTAGAATATAGATATTTAAATTATATGTAGTATTTTTAGATCAAAATCTTAAAAAGACTACCTTAAAAAGATAGTCTTTGAATATGTTTTGGATAGATGACTTTTACAGTCATATATAGTTTATCTTTACTGTAAAAAATATAAAGATAAATTTGAACTAAATAATTTAGGATATATCTATTATAAGCTGAATATAAAAAAATATTCTTTTTGTTACATAGATTATTACAAAAATCTTAAGATTGAAATATTTAACAGGGATTTATTGACACTAATATTGTATTAATACTATAATACACTTAAGTAAGAAAAAGGAATAAATATATTTTTTTGTCTTATATGTATTAATGAATTAATACATTATATATTATAAGGGGTGAAGTAAGTGATTGAAATTAAAGATGCTGTAAAGGTATATAAAAAAATTAGAGCTTTAGATGGACTTACAGTAAATATTGATGAAGGGAAAATAACAGTTTTACTAGGCTTAAATGGGGTAGGTAAATCAACTACATTAAAAGCTATAATGGGACTTGTAAAACTTAATAAGGGTGAAATATTTGTAGATGGTGAAAAGGTTGGAGCAAAATCCTATAATAAAATAGCGCTTGTTCCAGATATACAAACTCACTATGCATATATGACAATTAAAGAAGCATTTAAATATATGGATACTTTCTATATAAATTGGGACATGGAAAAAGCTTATGAAATGCTAAAGGATTTTAAACTTGATATAGATAGTAAAATTTCAAGTTTATCAAAAGGAAATATAGCAAGAGTAAAACTTATATTAGGTTTTGCACAAAATCCTAAATATCTTTTACTTGATGAACCTTTCTCAGGAATAGATATATTTACAAGAGAAGTATTTATAAGCTCAATGCTTAAATATATGACTGAAGATATGGCAGTTCTTCTAACAACACATGAAATAAAAGAAATTGAAAACTTAGCCGATGATGTGATTTTAATAAGTGATGGAAAACTTATAAGTAAATTTAATGCTCAGGAGCTTAAAGAAGAAGAAGGTCTTTCAATTGTAGATAAAATGAGGGAGGTTTATAAAAATGAAATCTATAGCTAAAAAGAAAAATAGTCTTTTAAACCTTATTGGATATGAAATAGATAATACATTTAAAGTTGGAGTCATAGCTACTATTTCATTAATAGCTCTTAGTATTGGAGTAACAATTTTTAAGTTTTTTAGTACTAATTCAGCTTTAAAGTATTTTGTAGAGCAAAGATATAGCAAAAAGGATATAGAATATAATTTATTTACTTCAATAACTAATTTCTTTGAAATGAAGGAATTAATATTCCTAGGAGGTATTATTTTACTTTTAGTAATATTTTCATTTTATATATGGTTTAAAGAATGGTTTGGAAACAATAGAACTATTTATACTTTATTAATGTTACCTGTTGAAAGATGGAAGTTAATAGCTTCTAAATATATAGTTTGTTATTTCTTCTTTATAATAAATTTTGGATTAATATATTTATTTAAATATATAGATAGACTTATATTATCTAATATAAATTATAATATAGAAGCTTCATTAATTGATAGAAGTATATATTTTACTTTTATTAATGATTTAGATATTATAAAATTAATATTTATATTTGTAACTATAGCTATAATATTTGTATTTAATATAGTATTTATAAATAGATTAAAGCCTATATTAGGAACTATTCTTATACTTATTATAGAATTAATTTTAACAGCTATTTTCTTTTTATTACCTATATGGTTAAACTTATTTACTAATCAATTTATAACAGTATATTTTGTAGAGACTATTATTTATTTTATTGGATCATTTATAGTAGCTAATTATTTATTGAATAAAAAGGTTCATGTTTAAAAGGGGGATGTACTATGAATAAAAAGAGAATAATAGTTTCAGTACTAGCAATAATTTCTATTATGGGAATAGGGATGGAGCTTATAAATAAGGATAGAAAAACTGAAACTAATAACAAGTATACTACAATAAAAGGGAATTTAGATGCCTTAGGTGATACTAAGTTAACGTTTAATTCAGATATACTTTTTAGAAATTATACTACGGAAATATCTAAAGATGGAATAAGGATAGATAATTTTTTGAAAAATATAGTAGCTGAGTTAGCTAATAAAAGACCATCAGAAGACTTTATTAAAGAAAATAAAAAGTTTTTTAAAAGTATTAGCACATGGTTGTTTAGCGTAGATTCAGATAGTAAGTTAGAAGTTTTTGATGATAATAGTTTATTATATATAGGAAGTAATACAAATGATTATAATTCTATTAATATGGATTATAATTTAGAGATGAAAGGAAAATTCCAAGATAAAAATAAGAATATAAGAGATATTAGTATGAAGTTTAATATAAAAGGAATGGCTAATATTTATTATACAGATACAAAATTTATAAAAAAAGATAATGATAAATTAATTATAGGATTAGATATTAGTGGAAGAGAAGAAAAAAAGGAGGATCAAATTTATAAATTCGGTATAATAACATTAGATCTTAATACCTTAAAGTACGATATATCTGTTGAAGATAAAAAACGTAATAATATGATAGAAACTCCTATAGTAGTTAATAATAAAAATTTTTATTACCTTAAGCTTAATAATAAAGATAAAGAGCAAGATATTGTTGAAATTATAAAAGGCGATATTAATAATATTAATAAGTTAGAAGTAGTAAATAAATTTAACTTAGAAAATAAAGTTGAAAATATAAATTTCAATATAGGAAGAGTAAGTAATGAAATTTATTTTGCAAATGAAAATAATAATAAAACTTTAAATCTATATAGATATAATATAAAGAATAATTCCTTTAAAGAATATAAAAATTTAAAATTTGATATCTTAGATACTAAAGGTAAAGAAAGTTATATAAAGGATATTATATTAAAAAATGATAAAGCTATATTAATTAAAGGAGTAAGAAAAAGTGATAATGAATATATATATGATTCCAATACAGTAGTAGAAGTTTTAGATTTAAATACTAACAAATCCTTATATACTGGACGATTTGAAAATGATCCATATCTTGTTGAAACTATATCTATGAAAAAATAAAGGAGGGATTAATTTATGTTCTTTGAGGTCAATGATAGAGAACCTATTTATATTCAAATAATAAGACATATTAAAACTGCAATAGTTACTGGTACTTTACAAGCTGGTGATGAAATCCCTTCAAGAAGAGAGCTTGCAGAAAGTTTAAGAGTAAATCCAAATACTGTACAAAGAGCTTATAGAGAAATGGAGGGGATTGGTTTGATAGAAACAGTAAGAAATTTTCCAAGTAAGATAACAAATGATAAAGAAATATTAAATACTATTAGATCAGAACTTATTGATGAATCTATAAATAAATTTTTAGAATCAATGAAATCTTTAAATTTTTCTAAGGAAGAGGTTATTGATATAATAAATGAAAAATATTAAATAATAGAGAATATTAAATAATAAAAATGCTATCTTTGATTATTAAGATAGCATTTTTTTATTTGTTTTAATATTATATTCTAGTTTTATTTTATTAAAGTTGCTAAATTTAATACTTATTATGTAAATTTTTTTAGAGGTTATACTAAATTATTTCAAAAGTATTATATTTTAGTTAAAAAATATGGATATATTATATAAATTAACTTATAATAACGAAATCTAATATTTTTATAGGAAATAATTACATAAATTTATTATTTAGTATAGCAAAATTTAGCAAGTTCTATAATCACTTATTTTGTATTTTTTTTTTAGAGTAGTTATAATTTAAACATAATATAAATTAGTATTTTATGGTAAGGCCAAGATACTAAATATAATAAAAAAATAAATAAAATATATAAAAAATAAAGTATTTAGTTATATTGAATCTTTTATTTTTTATATTAAAGTAGGAGTGATTTATATGAACAAAGTAAAATTAGGATTTATCGCAGCATTAATTATGAGTGCACCATTAGCAGCTAAGGGACTTGCAACTCATCCTAAAGTAGATAATACTGTATTATTAGCACAACACCAACAAGCTACTAATAGTGTACAAGTAGTACAAAATAATACACAAGTAAAATCACAAAAAGATCAAGCAACAGCAGAAGGTCAACAAAGTATTTATGTAATAAATGAATCAGGAATATTAATATCTTCAGGAGTTGCAAAAGGAACTGGACATCAAGTTCTTGGGGATTTAAGTAAATATGTAAAAATACCAGCTGATGCAACAATAACATCAATTACTTATGATGGAGTACGTTATTCATTACAAGATATAGAAGATCTTGTATTTACACCTAATGCAAATGGTTTAATAATTGTAAATATATCAATGCCAAAAACTAATGATGTTCATGTTACAATGGGGGGAGTTCAAATAGCATTCTCAACTAGTTATAAAATAGAACAAACTGCTGATTCAACTATTATAAATGTGCCAAAAGGATTAAATACAAACCTAAAAGTAACAGGTGTTAATATAAATGGTGTAATGTTTACTGGAAATCAAGTTGATAGTAGTACACCTGGTAAAATAATTGTAAAAGCAAAAATGCCTACTACACCAGCAGATATAAATTACTTTAATATATACGTTACAAGAAAATAGTAAAATTATTATACTAAGCAAATTTCTTATGATATAATTTATAATAGATTTTATAAAATCATGAGGAGATGTAATTAAAATTGTACGGAATAAGAAGAGATGGCGAAAGATTAGAGCAAGATTATATAGATAAAGTAGCTGAAAAAGCCAGATTAAATAAAAAGCTTAGTAAATCAAAAAATTCTAAGAAAAAACTTGAGAATTATTTGAAATCTAAAAATAGACAATTTGATTATTAAAATAAAAAGAACTTCTAAAGTGGCTAATCCTTAGGAGTTCTTTTTATTTTTATGTATTTGAAATTTTAGTTTAGATAACCGTAACAAGTCATCATAAGTGATTAATTTAATTATACCCTTTAATAATGAAACCTTATACTAAAAGATATTTCTGAAAGATTACATTATTGTATTAAAATTTTAATTTTGAATTAACTAACACATCATTTGTAAAATATTTAATTTTCAGGTAAAATTATAGTGGAATATTGTGAAATAAGGAAAATAAAAATAAGTTTTCCTATATAATAAAAGATTATCTAACAAAATTAACACTAGCACTATACTCATCTATTTTATCTTGATCTACATTAATATATCTTTGAGTAACTGAAACACTTGAATGATTTAGAAGATTTCTTACCATTTCAAGATTATTATTACTTGCTCTATAAGCATTTACAGCATAAAACTTTCTAAAACTATGAGTACCTATATAGTTATACCCTAAATATTCAGTAACTTTTTTTAATCTCATTTGAATATTTCTGGCAGTTGTATTAAAAAGATAATCATCAAGACCAAGATTATTATTTATAGCATAGTCTTGGAGAGCTTCTATAAAATTAATATTAACCTTTCTATATTGAAGCTTTTTGGTTTTTTGTTCTATAAAAGCTAGTTTGTTTCCTCTGATATCTTTAAGTTTCATTCTTAAAATATCATTTATTCTAAATCCTATAGTTGCTTGCACACTAAGTATTAAAGCAACTTGTAAATTAGGTTCAATCCTTCTACTCGCCCCTCTTTTATCTTTATATTTAACTCCAAATTTTAATATTGAAATTATTTTATTAAATTCTTCTTCAGTTAAAGGTCTTGTCGCCTTACTCTCATTTAATTCTTTTGCTATATCATCTCTAGTTTTAGTTTTATTATTAACTGTAGTTTTTTCATTTTTTATCTTAGTTTTTTTTACTAAATTCCCACTATCGTTTTTAAGAAAATTTTGAATTTTAAAATCCTTATATTCCTTGATATACCTGATTAAACTCATTTGTAAATCTAAAGCAATATCAGAATCCAATATGGCAGAAATTAAGGTATTATCTATATTTACAGCTCTAGATTCTAGAATTTTAAATTTTTCTTCTATTTCTAAGAAATCACTTTCTAATACTTTTATTATATCTGAATTATTCATGTACCTAAGATCCCTTCTGTAGATTATATTAATTTACTAAATTATGTATATTTATTATTAGTTTTATTATATTAAACTTATTCGTATTTGTCAAAGTTATTCGCTTTTAATAATTATATTAAAAATATAATTATTAAAAAAATATCTATAAAGCATTATAATAAGCCATTTTTCTTAAAGTTATTCGCATTTTAGTTAAAATGCGAATAACTTTAAGATTTTCTATAGTGACCATTTAGGGGAGAAGTTCTTTTTAAAAATTAGTAAGTAATCTTTTATTTAAAATAGAGAAATTTTTAACATAAAATATTTTTAGATTAATTAGGAATCATATGTTATCTAATATCATAAATTAAATTAGAATAAATAGGGGGGATTTAATTTATGGAAGATTTAACAAACTTCATTCCACATCAATTATTAATATTAGTAGCTGCTCTCTACGTTATAGGAACTATCTTAAAGAAAACACCTAAAGTCCAGGATTGGATGATACCTTGGATATTATTAGTTATTGGAATTATATTTAGTGTAATTATTTGTGGCTTTAGTGCTACATCTATTTTACAAGGTATAATATGTAGCTTTGGATCTGTAGGAATTAATCAGCTTTATAAACAAACTGTCTCTAAAAGATAAATTAAGAAGTCCTTAATTTGGCTTTTTAATTTTACTAAAGAAGTTATAGCTTATTTTATACTATATAATTATATTTTAATATAAATTTATTTTATATATGATATTGAGTATCATTATCATATATTGAAAAATATAATGTATTTTTAATAAAATATTATATTTAATATATAATCAGTAACTTTATAGATATAAAAGTAGCTTAAAATTTAATAATATAATATATATAGTAAATTGCTTTAATATAATTGATATGATAAAATGAAATTCCAGGGCAATGATATCTAGTTAATTGTATGATTATTGTTCTGTCTTTTGTTTGATTGTGCAACTAATTGTTGTATTTTTATAGATTTTCGTTTAATCCCAGTGACTCCATATTACGGGAAAGTATTAATAAGGATATAGTTAAAATTTATTTTAACTATACCCTTATTTTTTTAGTTTATTAATTCTTAAGTTTGAAATTTATATATTATATATATTATTTGAATAAAAATTAATTTAATAAAATATAAAAAGACCTTCAATAAAGAAGGTCTTTTAAAAAATAATCTAATAAATATAGACTATTTTTTATCTAATATATATTGTTTTATAATCTTAACAACTCCATTTTCTTTATTAGATGGGGCTACATAATTTGCATGGTTTTTAACATAATCAGATGCATTATCCATAGCAAAGCTATACTTTGCTGATTTAAGTAATTCTAAATCATTTAAACCATCACCAAAAACCATAGTTTCTTCTTCAGAAATATTAAGCTTTTCTTGTAATTTCTTTATAGCTTTACCTTTATCAGCATCCTTATTTAACATATGTAACCATAGGTTCATAGATGTTGTCATACTTAAATCATTTTTATATTTTTCTTGAAAACTTTCATATAAAGCTGAAATTGTACCATCTAATTTAGCTATAGTCATACTTATAACTGGTTCTTTTATCTCTTTTAAATCATCTATTATAGATACATTTTCATAAAATCTAATAACAGTATTATTAAATTCTTCATTATTACCTTCTAAATATGCCATATCTTCAGTTGATATAACTAGATTAAGCTTGTCCTTTCTAGCGATATCTATTACTGAATTAACAATATATTCATCTATCTCTGTTTTATAAAAAGATTCTCCCATAAATTCGCCACAGCTACCATTTTCAAAGATTATTCCTATTCTATCTACAATAGGATTTAACATTTTATATTGATTAGCTTTTTGTCTACCACTAGCTGCAGTAAATTTTATTCCTCTTCTATCTAACTCTTCAAATACTTCGAAAAATTCTTCTGGAACTAACTCATTTTCATTTAATAATGTTCCATCCATATCTGCTGCTATAAGTTTTATCATAATGTTTCTCCATCTATAATAATCTTCTTAATAGTTTCTAATACTCCATTTTTATTATAAGCTGGTGCTATATGTTTAGCATGTGCTTTGATTTCATCTCTAGCATTTTCCATAGCAAATGCATATTCATCAGCTAATTCTATCATTTCTATATCACCATCATCATCACCAAAAGTCATCATTTCTGAACCTTTGATTCCTAATTTTTCTTGGATCATCTTTACAGCATAACCTTTTGTTATTCCTTTATTAACTAAATGTATCCAGAATCCCATTGATGTTGCTAATTGTAATTTATCTCCGAAGTTAGGTTCAATTATATTGTGAAAATGATCCCATATTCCATCTAAATCACATACATTACATTTTATTATTTCATCATCAACTTTTGTTAAATCATCAACTATTTCTAAATTCGCAAAGAAGTTACTTGCTTTATCTATAAATGCTGGATTTCTTGATTCTATATAAGCTGTATCTTTTGCACCTAATAATATATCTAAATTATTTTCTCTACCAATTCTTATAAATTCTTGTACTATTTCATTATCGATAACACTCTTGTAAAGAACTTCTCCATTTAATGAAGCACAACTTCCATTTTCGTATACAAATATAATATTATCTTTTTCATGTTTAAATGTTTCCATCATACTTGCACCTTGTCTACCACTAGCAGCAAGTAATTTTATATTTTTTTCTTTTAATTTTTCAAATATATCAAAAAATGATTCATCTAATATATATCCTTCACCTAATAGTGAGTTGTCCATATCTGTTGCTATTAATTTTATCATTTGTATATCTCCTTTAAAGATCTGTATAAATTATGTTTTGATTTTATATCATGTTATTCTTTTCGTAAATTGATATTAATTATCATTCTCATATTAAAAATATTATTAATGGATATAAAATTCACAATTAATGAGTACTTATTCTTATTTTTAAATAAAATATTCAATTAAATAATTAATATCATAAATTTATAGGTTTAAGACTTAGTTAATAATTAACAATAAATAAAATACTCTATTATAGCTTATAAATATAGTAATATAGGCATTTTTCCTATTTATAGATAATATAAAAGTATTAAATTGGAATATTATCTTAATAATCTATAAAATAATTAATTACTACTAAATATTAAGACTTTTTTATAAAGAATATATAAGAAGAGGATAAATTTAAATTTATCCTCTTCTTATATATTCTTTGAATTTTTAAAGTATACTATCATTTAATTCTATGTTTTTAATTATTTTTTTAGTTTTAAAATATCTATACCTTCTTTAATAATACTTCTTTACATCCTAAAAATACAGCATCTCCATTTCCTATAAAGACCTTATAGTAAGTATCATCAATACTTATTATTGGACTAGATCCCTTAGCTATAATTCTAAATCTTTTATTTTGTTTTAAAAAATACTCATCCAAACCAGATAATAAACTTTCCATTGTGAAAAACTTTCTTTCTAAAATTATTTTCACTTTATTAAAGCCCCCAATATATTTATATATTATAAATATATTTATTAATATTTGATTTTGTCATTATAAGATTAAATTAAATTATGAAAATGAATTTTAGATTTAAATTATTTGGTAGTAAACCTCAATAAAAAATCTAGAATTAAATATATAAAAGTAATATCCTGTAGTATTACTTTAACTCCTAAAAAGATATTACTTTCTAATATTCTTGAAAGTTTTTTAAAGAATACTAATAAAAATTCAATTAATAAATATTTAAATATAATAGAATAATAAAAATAGCACTAGTATTCTCTAGTGCTATTTTTATATTATGAATTTGATATTACATCAAATGAATATCCTTGTGATTTATAGTATTGGATTAATTCTGGAAGAGCTTGTACTGTATTTCCCTTGATGTCATGCATAAGAAGAATTATATGGTGATATCCCTTAGTTTCCTTAATAGCATTATTTACAAGTTGAGATGGTGTGTAAGCCTTTCCTGTTGCGTCTCCTGTTTCAGCATTCCAATCTATTGAAGTAATTCCTTCTTTTCTGAATTCACTATTTAATGCTGGTAAGTTCTGATCATGGTAGTATGCTCTTGACATATATCCACCTGGCATTCTTATAACTCTTGCATTAAAGTTTGGACCTAATATACTTCTCATTATACTATTAGTTTTATTTAATTCATTCATAAATGCAGTTACATTAACCTTATTTCCTGGGTATAACTTGCTATAATTGTGGCTATATGAATGATCACCTATAGCATTTCCATCCATTATTTCTTCTTTTAGAAGATTTTGTTCTGTCTTTGTTTGAAGATTTGAACCTAATACAAAGAATGTTGCATGTACTCCATATTTCTTAAGTATATTAAGTACTTTTGGTGTATTAACTGCACTTGGGCCATCATCAAATGTTAAGAAGATTTGCTTTCCGCCACCTTTGTAAGTACCATTTATCATTTGAGCTACTTCATTTGCTGGAACAGCATAACTCTTTGCTGAATAAATTATATTTCCATTTGGAATTATTTCATTGTTTGATCCTTTTGCACTACTTGATGTAGCTGTTGTTTTATTACTACTATTTGTATTTGCTTTATTAGCTGTATTCTTAGTAGGTGTAGTTTTATGTGATTCTGTCTTATTAACTGTTGGTTTAGTAGGTACAACTACTTTTGGGTTAGATGTAACATTACTTGTTGTTCCCTTTACACTATTTGATGAAGTAGTTGTTTTATTACTATTTACTATTCCTGAGATATTTTGATTTAAAGTTGCTACATATGTTTCATAGATATAACCTACCACTCCATTATAGCTTACTTTATACCATTCTCCTTGTTTACCTAAAATATTTATATTAGTTTTATTTCCTAAATTATTTAAAATAGCTGAGTTCATAGTAGCATTTTGTCTTAAATGAACTGCTGAACTTACATTTATAATCATACCTTTTTTATTGATAGAAGTATATGAAGCATTTACTCCACTTTCAATCTTTTGAAGATTTGATTTAGCTATATATCCAACTGCACCTGTTTCATGAATTTTTACTTTATAAAATCCATTAGTTGAACTTTGTATAGTAAGCATTTCTCCTACTGATATATAACTAGAAATCTTAGAACTTGTATTATCATTAGAATAAAGAACAAGTGGTGCACCTGTTGTATTAACTACAACTGCTTGGTTCCCATCATTTTGAACTACGTTACTTAAAAGAATTTTATTAACAGCATGTTTAGTATTAATATTCTCTGCTTTAGCTAAAGTAGTACTTCCTAAAACTGCGGATATTATAGCTCCACATGCTATAAGTTTTAATAAAGTTTTTCTTATCATGTATAAATCCACCTTTTCAGTATAAAATTTTTGGTTAAGGTAAATTTACTATTTAAAAATCTCTTTTTCAAATTAATAATTTTTATTAAATAATAAAAATTATCCAACTTTAAATTAAATTAATATTAAAATATCTTTTTACTAAATAATTTAATATTATTTAGATTTTTATTCTAATATAGTTATAAATGAAAATAAGATTTATTTATAACTATATCTAATTTTGATATTGATTTTAGTATAAAACTACTACTTATTTAACTATTTATTCATAAAAATAATTAAATTGTAAATTATTTTTATATAATAATATACTGTATAATAATTAAATTATTATATTTAAACAAATAAAAATAAAAACAAAGAAAATTTATTTAAATATTAAAATTAATATTTAATAAAAATGTATCTTTTATAGTTAAATAAGTTTTTATTAAAAATAATTTTAATAAAAAAAGTTTATTTTTTACAAATTATCATAGGGTATCTACAATAATTAATTTGTAATTAAACAAAAGGAGCATATTTAAAGCAGAATAAATTTCTGTTTTAAATATGCTCCTAAATAATGTTATTTCTAAGCTATTAAAATTTTATTTTTTATTAGAAAGAGAAAATATAAAATCATCTATCATAAATTGAAAACTATCTTCTAAATCTGCTTTTCCTTGAAAATATCCAAGAGAACATAATGAAATAAATCCATGTAATGAGCTTCTTAATGCTCTACTTTTATGAGATAAATATATTTCATCATTAATATAAAAAGCTAAAATCTGACGAATAATCCCCATAGTTTCACTTACTAAGCGTTTTATCTCTTTGTTTTCTGCACTTGGAACATTCATAAAAAGTCCATAGGCAGTCTTATTCTTAAATGCAAACTCTCTATAGTTATAAGCAAATACTTTAATTGCTTCTTCACCACTTTTTCCAATTAATCCTTGCATTAGTTTCATATTTAATTGATTTAAAACGTATATAGTCATTGCTATTTTAAGATCATCCATATTAGTAAAATGATTATATAGTGATGGGTACTTTATATCTAACTTTTCTGCAATCTTAGAAAAATTAACTTTACTAAGCCCAATTTCATCAGCTAATAAAAGAGTAACTTCAATAATTTTTTCCTTAGTTAAATTCCTTTTTTTCGCCATTATATCACTCCTTATAACTTCATAAAGTATTTTATCATAATAGAATATATTTTACAAACTATAATTTATAGTTTATAATTATAAAATAAAGTGAGGTGTATACTAATGAAAATGTGGAAAAGAAATTTAATATTCTGCTGGTTTGGAATGTTCGTAACAGGAATAGGAATGAGTCAAATAGCCCCTATACTGCCAATTTACATAAAACATCTTGGAATTGAAAACACATCTTTAATTGAACAACTCTCAGGAATAGCTTTTGGAGTTACTTTTATAATATCTGCCATTTTCTCACCAATTTGGGGACGTGCTGCTGATAAATTTGGAAGAAAACCTATGCTTTTAAGAGCAAGTCTTGGTATGGCAATAGTAATATTTACTATGGGATTTGCAAGAAATGTATATGAACTTATTGGTCTTAGATTATTACAAGGTGTTATTTCTGGTTATAGTACAGCCTGTACTACTTTAATTGCAACTCAAACAGATAATGAAAATGCTGGTTGGGCTTTAGGTGTACTTTCAACAGCAAATATTGCTGGATCTTTACTAGGGCCATCAATTGGTGGGCTTATACAAGAGAATTTTGGTTCACAAAATGTATTTTTCATAACAGGTGCTCTTTTATTTATTGCATTTATTACAACAGTTATATTTGTAAAAGAATCATTTAAGCGTGAGGAGAAAGAGATACCTAATATGAAAGAAGTGTGGAGCTCTCTTCCAGATAAGAATTTAACTATTATAATGTTTTTAACATCTTTCATATTAACTATTGCATTATATTCTGTAGAACCAATAATAACAGTATATATAAGTGAATTATCTAATAATATAACTAATGTTGCTTTAATAGCTGGAATAGTATTTTCAGCTTCAGGGCTTGCAAATATAATTGCTGCTCCAAAGCTTGGAAAGATTTCTGATAAAATAGGGGCTCATAAAGTTATGCTATACTCTCTTATAGTTGCAGGTATAATCTTTATACCTCAAGCATTTGTAAAAAATCCATGGCAATTAATGATACTTAGATTTTTACTAGGTTTAGCACTAGCAGGACTAAATCCATCAGTTAATATAATTATAAAGAAAATTACACCAAGTTCTCTTACAGGTAGAGTCTTTGGTTTTAGTGTTTCAGCTAGATATTTAGGAGTATTTG
Source organism: Clostridium mediterraneense (assembly GCF_900091705.1). Taxonomy (GTDB): domain Bacteria; phylum Bacillota; class Clostridia; order Clostridiales; family Clostridiaceae; genus Sarcina; species Sarcina mediterraneense. The sequence goes on from NZ_LT594782.1 coordinate 52,034, forward strand.
GTGGTTCTATTTTAGGAGGTCAAGTTGCAGCTTATTTAGGTATAAGATATATATTCTTTATTACAAGTGCATTACTATTATTAAATGCAGTTTTAGTTTATTTCAAAGTTTATAAAAGACCTCTTCTAAATTAATAATCAAATATTACAAAGGTGGATAAGTCCTCTTATCCACCTTTACTTTTTAATCTAATAATATTAATTTATCTCTTAAGACTATTTCATTTTTTTATCATAAAACTATTTAGGGAAAAGTTACTAATAACTAAAATATTTTTACTGCTCATATTAACTACTAGCACTTGTATAATTCTTAATTCCTATGTTCCAAACTTTTATACTTATAAATAAAAATACAAATGGCATTGTTATACACCAAAGTACATATTCTAAACTAGGTTCTTTAATTATGATTCCTGGCATATTTGTTATTAAAAATATAGGAAAAACAAAGGTGCCTATATTTTGAATTACTTTTCCATAGATTCCTTGTGGCATATTATTAAAATCCCATAATGATTCACAAATTTGTGATATCCCATTTGTAGATATTACAAAAAAGGCTAATAATCTAGGAAGTAAAAATAAACCATAGGTCAATATACATCCCAATATCATAAATAGAATAAAACAAAATACTTTAAAGAATGTTACTTCTATCCCTGATCTAGTCCAGCCCATTATTATCAGTATTGTTCCACAAATTAAGTTTGGTATAGGCATTGCTAAATCTATTTTTTGAAAACTTACTAAAAATAGTGATGATATAGGTTTGGTAAGTAGAATATCTAAATTACCACTTCTTACTTCTCTACTAAAACCTAATAAATTACAATAAAAACTCATATAAATTCCTGTCATAAATATAAAAGTACCTATAAAAATAAGCATATAATCTGGACTCATTCCATTTATATCTACATTCATTTTATATATCAAAAATACATAAGATAGCTTTGCAAGAACAAAGCCTATCTGAACAAATATACCTGCAAAAAAATTAACTCTATATTCTAAATTTACTAAGAAAGAATTTCTTGCAAAAACCCAAAATATATTTATATATCTTTTTAACTCTCTCATTATAACTTACCCTCCAATAGCAATGTACTTTTTAAGTCCATTATTAAAAAATACTTTTAACACAAAAAATAATACTAATACCCAAATAGCTTGGAAGGTAATTCCTAACAAGGTGCTTTGTATATCTAACTTTCCTATTATTACATCAATGGGAAATTGAAGTGTATATTTAAATGGTAAGAAATTTAAAAATTTAAAATATGCATTTCCCAATATATCAACTGGGAAAATACCACCACTAATTAGAGTTATTATTATTGAGATAGCAGGGAATATTTGTGCTACTTCTGTAAAATAAAAAGCACTTGTTCCTATAATAAAAAATAATATAAAGTTTAATAGCATTGCTAACATAAAAGAAATTATAATATATATTAATCTTAAAACTGTCATAGCTCTTTGCTGAGGAAAAATCATAATAATAAAACTTATTAATATACTTAAGAAAACTAATAATGCAAAACGTCCTCCAATAAAGCAACTTAATCTATAATAAATATAATTTATTGGTCTTACAATATATTTACTAAGCCCACCATTTTTTATATCATCATTCATTTCCCATTCAAAACCAGTTGCTAAGAACTTTCCAACAAGAGCAACTAAAACTGTATACATAATCATTTGACTATATGAATATCCATAAATTGCTCCTTGTCCAGTAGTTTTATATATAGCACTCCATAAAGATACTTGTATTACTATTGGAAATATCGTACTAATTAGACTTAAGAAGAAATCTGATCTATATTCTAAGGTAGTTTGAAATCCCATTAAAAAGCAGTAATAATATTTACTTATATATTTTTTCATTTTTAGCTCCTAATTCATATAATCTTTCTATACTATTTTCAATAGGTGTATCTTCTACTGTAAAGTCTAAGATTTCAACTTCATTTAACATTTGAGCTACTGATTCCTTGAACTTCTCTTTTTCTACTACCAAACTTACATCTAAATTATCTCTACTAATTATTTCTCCATACTTTAATAATGTATTTTCACTTTTAGTATCTACAAGTTTTACTTTAATGATTTTTGTATCCTCCATATATTTACTTACAGATTCTAATTTATCATCAAAAATAAGTGTTCCATTAGCTATAACTATACATCTACTGCATAGTGACTTTATATCCTCCATATAGTGACTAGTTAAAATAATAGTTGTTTTCTTTTCCTTATTATAATATTTTAAAAACTCTCTAATTTTCTTTTGTGATACAATATCAAGGCCTATAGTTGGCTCATCTAAAAATAAAACTTTAGGGTTATGTAAAAGAGCTGCTATAATTTCCATCTTCATTCTTTCCCCTAAAGATAAACGTCTTGTTTGAATTTCTAATAAATGTTTAACATCTAATAATTCTGCCATTTCATTTAATCTTTTTTCATAATCTTCATCTGAAATATTATAAATTTTTTTTATTAAATAAAATGATTCATTTGCAGGAAGATCCCACCATATCTGATTTTTTTGTCCCATAACGATTGATATTTTTTGTTTAAACTCATTTTTTCTTTCAGCAGGATTAAAGCCCAAAATATCAATTGTACCCGTTGTTGGAAATAAAATTCCTGATAACATTTTTAAGGTTGTAGTTTTTCCTGCTCCATTCGGCCCTAAAAAAGCTACTATTTCCCCTTCTTTTATATTAAAGCTAACATTTTTTACAGCTTCTTTTTCTAAAACCTCTCTTTTTATTAAATTTTTTAATGAACCCATTACGCCCTGTTTTTTCTTATAATATTTATAACATTTACATAGACCATCTACTTTTATAACATAATTAGAATTTCTCACAATCCCCTCCTATTTATTACCAATAAAATTATTACATTTATTAAAATCTTTTTATAGTTAAAAAATTTTGTTTTTATTGTATAAACTTTATATATTTTATAAAAATAAAAGAGCTTATCCCATAATAAAGATGGTATAAGCTCTTTCTTTTAAATTTCAGTATTTTACTATATATTTTTTCACATTCTTACAAAAATATATTAAAAGCATTTTAACTAGCTCCTTAGTATCTTTATAAGATAAAAACCTTTCTATTAGTTTAATAATACAATAAAAGTAAACTTAACTTAATTGCAATATATAAATTATAGTAATTAATTAAGTTATAAATAAATTTTATAAACTAGTGATACTCTTATAAAATCTAATTTATTAAGTTTTTATTATGTTAGTACTTATAAAACTCTTTACCAAAAGAAAACGTTTAAATATAGGTACATAATTCACTTATTTGAATACTATATAATATAGCTTAAAAGGAAGTGATCTTTATGCATTATTGGATTTTTGGCATAATAGCCTTAATATTTTTTGTTGTAGCATATTTTGTTGGAATAGAAAAAAAATTATATCTAATAAGCACTGTAGATAAAAAAGATTTAAGAAAGATAACAAATAAAGAAATCGTTTCTAAAAGATTTGGAGCATACTACTTCTTTTTAGGGTTAATGTCCTTATTTTCAGCATATTTAACAGAGCAATATGGTTCATTAGGTCTTGGTATTGGAACAGTCCTACTTATGTTCTTGTTTTTGATATCAATAGTATATGCTTTAAAATTATATTGGTATAAATAATAATATCTCTAAAATAAATTTAAATAAGCCACTACTTATAATATTAAGGGCCTATATCATTTAATGATATAGGCCTTATATATTAAAAAAGGAGAGGTGTTGAAAAAATCTTATAGAAACATTTACTTTCTAATCTATTTATATGTTGTTAAATTATAATTTGATACATTTTAAATTATTAGAATAGATTAATTTTAATTAACATATTATTTAATAAGGAAAGTTTTGGAGGTATCTATATGTTTAATAATCAAAAAGAAAACTTTATAGAGTATATTGGTATATCAAAAGATATAGATAAATCAAAATTATTTAAAAAGTCTATATTTGAAACTGATATAGTATTTGAAAAAGAACTTAGTAATATAGAGATAAGCAAAATATATGCTAGTCTTATAATTGAAGATAAGGAGTTCCTAGAAGATATTAAGACTATATTTTATATATTGAAAATTGATATATCTATAGAATATATAGATGAAGATAAGTTTGGAATGATAGCTTTAAAGAAATTTATAAATTATAAAACTTTATATTTTAAAACTGATATAGGGGATAGCTTAAATATAAAGAATAATATAACTAATATAAAGTTCTTAGAACTTCAAAATAATAGATATTATATTTATATTGATATACATAGTAGTTTTATTTTTTAGATATTATGATTAAAGGTGATATAGAAATCCAAGGACTAATAAATGAAGATAAATTAAAGCTATTAAATAAATCAGATTTTATAATAAAATCACTAGATAGTGAGCTTTCTCTAGACTTTCCTATAAAAAGTATATATGAAATAAAACTTTCTACGAACTTAATAAGTAAAAGAAAAGTAGAGCTTAAAGATAACTTTCTAACAATAATAACAGCAAAGCTTAATCTTAAAATCTTATATAGTGAGCATTCTACAAATAGAGCTTTATTTGCTGAAAAGAATATACCTATTTTATATAACATAGATAAAAATATTGATATTGATAATATAGAAATTTTAGATTTAAACCTTATAGAAGATAACAAAAATTATAAATTAAACTTTATCTTTATGCTTTTAAAGCAAAATAAAGGCGATGTTAAAATGTATACTCTAGATTCTAGATATATAAATAATTCAAGTAAAGATATGTTTGATAGTAGTTTAGATTTCTTATAGATTTTGGAGGGCTTATGAGTGTATTAATTGATGGTTTGGTTTATTTTTTTCATAATGGAGATTATGGAGAAGAAGTAAGAGAAATTATTGATTCCCTTGAAAAAAATTCACTTGCTAATGAGTTATCTATAATAAAAGATATGTCATTTAAAAAGGGACGAAACTTATCTAGCTTTAATATTAAAAAACTTAATATAGATAGGATAAAAGGAAATTACTCTGAAATAGTTGATATTACTAAAAATAAAAATTATGATATTTACCATTGCTTTAATAATGGTTTTTCTTTAAATAGCAAAATTAAAGCTAAAAAAATTACTAGTATAAATACCTTATATCCTCTTTATGATGAGGAGCTATGTAATAAGAAGTTTCTAAATAGATTTTTAGAAAGACTTCCTATTTCTTTAAATCTAAGTGATAAAATTATAGTTAGTTCTTATTTTCAAAAGAATCTTTTAAAAAAATATTATAATATAGATAATAAAAAGTTAGATGTATTATATCCAAAGATAAGTAAATTTTATAGTCCTCGTGATAAAGAAATCTCTAAGGTATATTTAAGTTCTAAATTTAAAATAACAGAAGACTTCTTATTTTTTAATGGAGACCTCCATAGAAGAAAAAATATTGAAGAGGTAATATTCTTTTTTAAAACTATAAAAGAAAGAGCTTTTATAAATGATAAGCTTATTATTTCGGTTAGGGAAATACATAAAAATAAATATGAAAAAGAATATTTAAAAGAGCTTAAAGAACTTGCAAATATGCTAGATATATTAAATGATGTAATATTTCTAATTAATATAAGTAAAGCTGATGAACTTCATCTTTTAAATATGGCTAAAAGCTTTATAGATCTTAGTAGATTTGAAGATTTTAATTTAAATATATTAAAAGCATTTTTGTGTAATACAGCAATAATAGCACCTCCTCTTGATTTATATATAGAAATGTTAGAGGATTATCCTAATTATTATAATTTTGAAGAGGAAGAGGCCTATAGCATTTATTTAAAGGCTGATAATAAAGATATAGATGATTTTTCTTTTTTAAAAGAAAGGCTTTATAGTAATGATTCTATTTTAGAATTAAAAAATATATATAATAATTTAAGGGGAAATTATGAATAGTGAAATAGAATATTATATAAGAAATACTAGAGATATCAACTTAGATTATACTAAAACTGAAGTTGTTGAATCTGTTATAAATTTAAGAGATATAAATATAGATAAAATAAATAAGTTCTCTGCTTATATAAAAGCAAAAGCTGAAAATATAATAAGTTTTAAGTTTTTAGATGATAATATGCTTATAGTATCAGGAGAATTTATAGCTAAAATAGAATATTTAGATACTGATAATAATATAAGAATATTTAATTTTACGCGTCCTTTATCTATAGAAATAAATATACCCTCTTCTTTTAAAAATCTAGAAGAAATATTTATAGAAAATAAAATATTAAAATTATTTATAAAAAAAATTTCAGATAAATCATTTTATTTTTCAAGTCTTTGTATATTTGGAGCTCATTCATTTTAAATAAATCTATATTTTTATTCTTTAATGGATTTTACCTAGCATATAATTATATGATGGAAATTTCATGGGAGGAATTAAAATTGAATAGGAATAATGGGCACTGTAGAAATAATCATAGCCATATTCAAAATAATATAAGTACTGAAAATCTAAATTATATGGTAGGTAATAGCTCGGAGTTTAATATTAATAATAAAAATTGTGATATTAAGGTTGATATATTAGCCCAGGAGCATGCAGGAGTTAGAATTTGGGGACAAATTAAAGATATTAATAATATCCCAGTAGATAATGCATTAGTTAAATTAATAAAACCTACTATAACTAATGGTAACTTAGAATATATAAGTATTGCACATTGTATCTCAGATATAAATGGATTTTATCAATTTGAAGTTAATTGTAATGAAAATGATGCTGCTTTTAAAATATTAGTATCTAAAAGCAGAAATACAAACATAGCTAAACAATGTTTTAAAGACTATGATACATGTTATAAAACAAGAAAAGAAGAAGAATATAATAATCTAAATGGTTTTGATGATTTTGATTATTAACTATAAATAAAAGGAATGGCTTTTGCCATCCCTTTTTATTATTTTTCTATTTCTAGATTATTAAGTATTTCATCTAAAATTGTTTGAACAAATTCAGATTTTCCCATACCTGCTGCTTTAGAAAATTTATCTATCTTCTTTATAGTTTCAGGTTTTAAATAATATGTTATTCTTTTTGGAGCTTCTTGTTTTTCTACTTTTCTTATTACTATTTTATTAATATTTAAATCTGATACAACAGCTTTTTTATCATTTTTATCAATTAGTATTTCTTCCATCTCTTCACAATCACTATCTTCGTATTGATTTTCTTCTATTTCCTCTTTAAGATTATTATTTTCTACTATACTTTCTGATGGCTTGTCATCTTCTTCATCATCTATTATATTAAGCGTTATATATTCATCTAATTCTTCATCATTAGAATTTATTTCTCTTATGTTTGTAACTTTTTCTTCTTCATTAGTTGGCTCTTCTTTACTTATAGCCTCAAATTTATTTTCTGCAAGTCTTCTTTTAGCCTGCATTTGTGCTTTTAAAGCCTCAAAATTTTGGTTTATAGAATTTGTTGTATTTTTCTTAACCAATCTTTGTCACCAACCTTTCTAATACGCTGAAGAACTGAGTTGCTGCTTCTTCATCATACTCAAATACTGTTTTACCCATTTTTCCTGCTTCAGTTATTTTTATTCTTCTATTTATAGGTGATGTAACTATATCATCCATATCATCGAAGAATTCATAAAGGAATTTAAGGTTTTCCCTAGCATCTTTAGTTCTTTTATCATACATATTAGGAATTATTAATGATATTTTTTCTGGTGATAATCTAAGATCAGCTAAATATTCATAAATACTACCACAGGCTCTAACAGAAGCTGCTTCAACTTGTACTGGCATAACTATGTTATCAACATAACAAAGAACAGCATCATTAACCTTAGTTCTTTGAGGACCACAGTCTATTATTACATAATCATAATCCTTATCTTCAAGTCCCTTAAGTTTTTCTGATAATACAAGGTCTATTCTAGACTCTCTATAAAATTCAGCATTTATTTCTTCTATATTAGAGTTTGGAAGTAAATCTAAATTTTCTCTAGCATTTATTATACAATCATCTATACTTACTTCTGCTCTTTTATCTATTAAATCAAAAAATGTTTTATTATATTGTGATTCATTTATTCCAAGAAATAAACTTGAGTCATTCTGACCATCTAAATCGACTAATATAACTTTAAAGCCTAACTTTGATAATCCATGGGAGAGTTGAACAGCAACTGTACTCTTTCCTACTCCACCTTTGTTATTTAATATTGCTATTTTCTTCATTAAAATCTCCCCCTCTTTTGCTCAAAATACCATAGAGAACGTTTAATCTTGTTTTTCCTAAAATTTGTTTTGGTTTTTGAGCTATATCGGATCCCTTATAAAATTTATCTTTATTAGCTTCTATTACAGAAGTTATTTTATCTTCTAATTCTTTATCTAGAACTTTATTTTGAAAATAAGCATCTATAAAATCTCTTAAAGCATACCCAAGCTCTAATTGATTTTTATAATAAAGTCTTAAATCATTTTTCTCCATAAAATTGATAGCGCCTCCTTATACTATAAGATTAAGTAAAACTCTTTAAAATAAAAAAAGCGCTCTACTTTACTAAATTTTCACATAAATTAACTACTTATTAACCTTATTTTACCCTAATTTATACCTAAATTCAAATAGATTTTACTCTAAATTTAGAATAAATTAATCTTAAAATAAACATATATTTAACCAATATTTGCATAACTTTAAATATATAAATAATTATTGTAACGGAGAATTTAAAGATGAAATCTATTACTCGTAATCTAATTGAATATATAGGTATTTCTGAATATCTACCAACAGATATCGAATCATTTAAACAGGTATATATAAAAAATGATATAACACTTAATGAAAATAAAGCTGATATAGATAGTATTTCAAAAATTATTGCTAAAGCTAAAATATTAAACACTAGAATTATAAAAACTCCAAAAGGAATCTCCCTAGATGGTTATAAATTAACAGGATATAAGCTTTTAGTAGAAGGCTCTATTTATTATAAAATTCAATATATAAATTTAGGTGAAAATCAAAGTCTTAATTTAGCTGATGTAGATACAAGATTTCTTGCTTTTGTTATTATGCCTGAAAACTTTATACTAGGAGATAATTTTAGTAGCTCTATCTTTATAGAAGATATTAATGCTGAAATTTTATCTAAAAGAAAAATATCTATTAATACTTCTCTATTAATAATTTCAGAATAAGGGGGAATTATTTTGCTAAAAAACTCTAATTACCATATGTCTAGCTTTGAAAATAATTTAGAAAAATCTAATATTTTACCTGAAATAGTACAATATTTTTCAGAAGTAACATTTATTGATTCAATTAAGATTCCTTATGACAGACCATGTATAAATGAGATTTTATCTGCTATTTCATCTATAGATATAGTATCTACCAAACTTATAAAAACAGATATAGCTAAATCATATGATGGAAAAAATCTAAGCGGCTATAAATTACTTGTTGAACTAAATTTAAAAGAAAAAATAAAATATCTATCACTAGAACAAAAAAAATCTATTCAAATACTTGATTTAGAAAATAAAACTAAAAATATATTTATAACAGTCCCATCTATTATTAATAATATAAAAATAGAAGATTTAATTAGAAGAAATTTATTTGCTATAAACTCCTACATAGAAGATATTTATTGCACTAAAGTTGATAATAGAAATATTCTTAAAGCCCTTAGCCTTATTGTAGAAATTAAATTTTTATAACATATTATTTTAATATAAAAAAACTAGCCAATATTTAATATTGACTAGTTTTTATTTATATAATTAAAATACTGGAATTACACTTCCATCTTTATAAGTATCATTAATATATTTTTTTACTGTTTCTGATGTTAAAGCTTCTTTTAAAGCCTTTATCTTTTCATCATTTTCTGTACCTTCTTTAACTGCTAATACATTACCATAAGGCTTAGAAGCTTCACTATCCTTATCTTCTATAACTAAAGCATCTTTAGATGGATTAAATACTTCTAAAGCATAATTTCCATTTATAACAGCAAGGTCGACTTCATCAACAACAGTTGGAAGAAGAGCAGCTTCTAATTCTTTAAATTTAAAGTTTTTAGGATTTTCCTTAATATCTTTTGGAGTTACAATCTCTCCATCAGCAAGTTTTATTAGTCCATTAGCCTCTAATAATCTTAAGGCTCTTGATTCATTTGATGGATCATTTGGTACTGCTATAGTAGCTCCATCTTTTAATTCTTTAATATCTTTTACTTTTTTTGAATAAGCTCCAAGTGGTTCTAAGTGGATTGCTCCAAGCGATTTTATTTTGGTCCCATTCTTTTCATTGAATTCATTTAAATAAGGTGTATGTTGAAAAAAGTTTGCATCAAGTTCACCACTATCTAAAGCTGTATTGGGAATAACATAGTCTGTAAACTCTTTTACTTCTACTGTATATCCTTTTGCTTCAAGCTCTGGCACAGCTGCTTCTACAATTCCTTTGTGAGGAACTGGTGATACTCCTATTGTTATAGTCTTATCTGTAGAAGATGCATTAGTCTTTGCATCTTTATCTGTTTTTGCTCCACATCCTACTATACTTAATGCTAATACTCCTGTTAATACTACTGCTAATATTGTTTTTACTTTCATTATATAATCCCCCCTATTATTTTTTTACTTATTGCTTTTCTAATTTAATTCCCCAATTTTTAATATTTAAATATAAAACTTAACTAAGCTTTTTATAGAAATAGTTTCCAAGGCTTTGAAATAGTTGAACAACTACAATTAATATTATTACTGTAACTACCATAACATCTGTTTCAAATCTGTGAAATCCATATCTTATAGCTGCATCGCCAAGACCCCCACCACCAACAGTACCTGCCATAGCTGAATATCCTATAATAGTTATTACTGTTAAAGTTATTCCTGAAATTATTGATGGAATAGCCTCTTTTAGCATTACCTTAAAAATTATTTGAGTATTTGTTGCCCCAAAAGATTTAGCTGCTTCTATAACACCAGGATCCACTTCTTTTAATGCTCCTTCTATAACTCTTGCTACAAATGGAGATGCCCCTATTGTAAGTGGTACTATAACAGCTACTGGCCCTATAAATGTACCCATAATTAATTTTGTAAATGGTATTAAAAATACTATCAAAATTATAAATGGAAAACTTCTTAAAATATTTATAACTGTATCAAGTATTTTATATATAAGTTTATTTGGTCTAAAACCATTTTCTGCTGTTACTATTAATGCTATAGCAAGAGCAAAACCTATTATTAATGAAAATATAGTTGAAAATAAAGTCATTTGAAAGGTTTCAATTAATGCTTGCCCCAAAATTTCTCCCATTACTCAATAACCTCCAATATAATTTCTTTATTATTTAAATAATTTATAATCCTATCCTTGTCCTCTTTTTTTATATTTATAACAAGGCTTCCTAATACACCACTTCTAAATTTCTCTAGTTTACCCCAAACAATCGAGAAATCTAAATTAAGTTCTCTTGCTAATGTGGTTATAAGGACATTTTCTGAAGAACTACTTGGAAAAAAGATTCTTATATTAACGCCAGTGCTCGGAAGTAACTCATCCTCGCTATCACCTAAGAACTTTTTAAATGAACTGCTTTGCTTTAAAAATAAATCATCAACTTTTCCTTCTGCTACTAATTTTCCATCTTCAATAAGAGCAAGTTTTTCACATATTTCTTTTACAACTTCCATCTGATGGGTAACAACTACTATAGTTATATTAAGTTCTTTATTTATCTTAAGTAAAAGACTTAAGATATCTTTAGTTATTTTAGGGTCTAAGGCAGATGTAGCTTCATCTGATAACAATATTTTAGGTTCTAGTGCTAAGGCTCTAGCTATTGCAACTCTTTGCTTTTGCCCCCCACTTAATTGTCTTGGCTTTGATTTTTCTTTCCCTCTAAGCCCGACTAAATCTATTAAATTATTAACCTTTTTATTTATCTCTTCTTTTGAATATCCCCAAATTTCCATAGGAAGAGATATATTTTCAAATACTGTTTTTCTATTTAAAAGATTAAAGCCTTGAAATATCATACCAAGATTTTTTCTAAACTCTCTTAACTCATTAATATTTAAATCTTTAACTTCTTTCCCCATTACTTTTAAAGATCCTTTATCATAAGTTTCAAGTCCATTAATACATCTAAGTATTGTTGATTTCCCAGCACCACTTTGGCCTATAATTCCGTATATTTCACCTTCTTTAATATTTAAACTAACCCCTTTAATAGCCTCATTTTCAGCAAAATTCTTTCTTAAATCACTAATTGTTATCAAAATATCACCCCACTAAAGATAAATTATATCTTCATATATCAAAAAAACGCATTAGAGAATAAACTCTAATGCGTGAAAAATCAACCCATCAATTTATCCTCTTATCTCTCCATAAAATATACGGCTGGAATTAGCACCAGTTCTTAGATAAATAAATATTTAATAAAACAAGATATATAAATAAAATTGTTTTACTATATATATTAACCACTCTAAGTTGGTTGCTGGGTTTCATAGGGCCAGTCCCTCCACCTCTCTTGATAAGAAATATCTTTTATTAACTTGTTAATTATAGTATATACTGTATTTAAAATACAGTCAATGCTTTTTCTTAATTTTTTATTAAATTAGAAAAAATAAATTCTTTTTATCCTAATTTTAGAAGTTTACTATATAAATTCTTAAAAATAAAAAAATATCTTTTTAAATAGATTTTAATTTATTTAATCTATCTAAAAAGATACTTCAATGCACACTATTTATTTTTTATAAAGAATTTTAAAGATAACTTTTCTTTTTGTGACTTTTCTTTTCTCTTAGCTTTTAATTTATTATTTAAAGAATTAATTTTAGCTACAAGGATCTTATTTGTTTTTTCTAATCTTTCTATTTTTTCAAGTAGTATTTGTCTTTCTGTATCTCTCATAATTTATCCTACCTTTATATAATTTAAACTTAAAAACCTTTATAAGATTATTTTACCACAAAAATATCATTTTTCCTTTTAACAAAATAGATACCTTAAAATAGGTATCTATCTTTACATTATCTACTTAACATATATTCTTTCCAACTGTTTTCATTTAAGTAAATATAATTATCATCAAAATTATTTACATCTTCTTCAACATATTTGTAAACATAACAAAGTTCCGTACTTCCATCACTAAGCCTTACTTCTTTTTCTATTCTTTCATACTCATTTTTAGGATTACTTACTCCAAAGAAACCTTCCATTTCATCTAAAGCTTTAGTTATCTCATCAGGGTTATTTACTGTAATAACTTCACCCTCTATATCCCTGTCACCATCAATTAGAGCAGGATAACCCTTATGTTTCATATGATATAACTCACCTTTAGTTGTTGCAATTTCGTTCGTTAAAACATTTCCTTTTAAATATTTGTCATAGTTAAAAAATCCTTCTCTTAGACTTCCATATACAAAAAATCTCTTTATCTTATCGTTATTTCTATTCATTAACAAATAGCTCCTCCTACTGTTTTTATATCTTTATCATTTTTAATAACTGCTCTTAAAGCATATTCTAATCCTTTTGAAATATCTGCTACTGACATTGATGGAACTCCTACCTTATCAACAACTTGTGCTGGTATACAAGGTACATGGATAAATCCACCTCTAATATTTGTAAATTCTTTTTCAATCATATACATTATTGAATACATTACATGATTACATACAAATGTTCCTGCTGTATTTGATACTGATGCTGGTAAGCCATTTTCTTTAATTTCAGCTACCATAGCCTTTATTGGTAAATTTGAAAAGTATGCTTCTTTTCCATCTTCGAATATTCTCTCATCTATTGGCTGATTTCCTTCATTATCAGCTATTCTAGCATCATCTATATTTATGGCAACTCTTTCAGGAGTAATTCCAAATCTTCCAGAAGCTTGACCTACTGATATAACAACATCTGGATTATTCTTTATAATAGCTTCTCTTAAAACCTTATGTGATTTCCTAAAAACTGTAGGTATCTCTAGCTTTATAATTTCTGAGCCTAAAATTTCATTTGGAAGTAATTTAACTGCTTCTAAAGCTGGATTAACTTTTTCTCCTCCAAATGGATCAAATCCTGTTATTAATATTTTCATTTTGAAATCCTCCTTAATTAAAATACTTTAAATGCTAACACATACATAAGAACTATATGAATAACTAATAATAAAAGAGCTACTGGTAATTGTCTCTTTACTATTATATTTTTATCCTTAGTTTCTAAAAGTGCTGCTGGCATAACATTAAAGTTTGCTGCCATAGGTGTCATAAGTGTTCCACAATAACCTGCTGTTAATGCTAAAGCTGAAGCAACTACTATATTACCACCTTGCATAAATACAAATGGTACTCCAATTCCTACTGTAATTACTGAAAAGGCTGCAAAAGCATTTCCCATTATCATTGTAAATACAGCCATTCCTACACAGTAAGCAATAACTCCTAAAAGAATATTACCATCTGGAATAACTTTTGATATTCCTCCAGATATAACATCTCCAACTCCTGCTGCTGTAAATAAAGCTCCAAGAGCTGCTAAAAGCTGAGGTAAAATACTTGTTTGACCTACTGATTGAAGCATTCTATCTCCATCTTCTAAAGCTTCTACAGGTTTAGCCTTTGTTATAAAGAATGTTACTATAAGTGCTGTAACTGATGCTATACCAATAGCAGCCACTCCACTTATAGGAGTAAATTGAGCAATTACTAAAGCAACAACAGCTATAATAATTGATGGTATAAATATTTTATTTTTAATTTTCTTTGAAGAATCTAAAGCTTTTTTAGGATCTGGCATTACAAGCTTACCTATTGTTACTTTTTTAGTACCTGTAAGAAGACCTATAACAAGTAATAATCCTCCAACTATAGCTGATGGAATCAATTTACCGAAGATAAATATAACCCCAAGTATAGTCCAGAATATTGTTGTTCCAATTCTTGTTTTATTTGATGTATCTCTAAATACTCTACTTGCTGTATATAACATTAAAAGACCAACTAAAACATAAAATATTTCTAATAATATATTTGAAACTTGTTGCATATCCATTAGCTGACCTCCTCTAGTTTATTTTTATCTTTTACTTTACCACATATCTTATCTAATTTTTTATCTAATCTATGATTTTTAAATGCTACAATAATAAATGTAATTATAGCTATTGGAGCTGATGCTAAGGCTACATGTAAAGTACTTACTTCATAACCAAGCCCCTCTAAAGTTCCTGATATTAATAAAACTCCTGAGCTTGCTAGGAATAAATTTTGGCCAAAGAAGTTACCATAGTTATCCATAGCTGCTGCTTCACCTTTTATTAAGTCCTGAGCTTCTTCAGGTAATTCATCATATTTTCCAACAGCTGCTCCTTGTGCCATTGGATTTATTAAAGGTCTAATAAATTGAGCATGTCCACTTACTTTTAATGAAATAGCTGATGCTCCTTGTCTTATAAATAAATAAAGTGTTAAAAGCTTTCCAGCTGAAAGTCCTTTTGCTTTACCTATAAGATGTATAGCTCTTTCTTTTAATCCATATCTCTCACACATTCCTATAATAGGTAATGTTAAAAGGAATATAGTCATGTGTCTTTGATTTACAAAAGTTTCACCAAGTATTGATAGTATCTCTATAAAATTAATCTTAGCTATAAGGCCTGTCGCTATACCCGCTGTTAAAACAACAACTATAGTATCAAACTTTAACGCAAAACCAAGAATAACTATTAATATCCCTATTAGTTCCATTTTTCTTCCCCCTTTTAAAGCTAAAACGAATCATAATTCATTTAATACAATTATATACTAAAATATTACTTAAAATATAATATTATTTAAATTTTAACCTTTACATTACAAATAATTCATAAATAAATACATATTTTTGACACATTATATATTATATCTTCGAATAATAGCTCTATTTATTATTTAAATAAAAAAAAAGAAACTACCTGTATATAGTAGTTTCTTTTTTATTAAGATTTTTTCTTTGAAAATATTCTTGAAAACCAATTTCTTTTTTTATGCTGTCTTTCAATAAGTTCTTCTCTTTTTTCTAAAAGTAATATTTCAACTTTACTTAAAGTTTTTTCTCTTAAATCTTGTTCTCTCATAACTATTTCCTGCTCTCTTGTCAAACTTTGATGAAAATCACTAATTATAAGTTTTTGTTCGAAATTTTCTTCTTTTAAATAACTTATTTGTTCTTCTTTTTCTTGTAATCTTTCTTCTATTTGTTTTATTTTTTCTTCTAATACTTTAACTAAATATTCGTCTTTTTCATCTTCTTTATTTTCTAAATCAATAAAGCACTCTTCTTGCTCTAATTCTTTTAAATTAAACTTATATTGTTTAGCCTCTGATAATTCTTGCATTTCAGCATCAAAATTATCTTTACTAGCCTCTTCTTCACAAAACTGAATTTGTTCCCTATTTAAATCATCTATTAATTCTATTTCTTGTGAATCTAAAATTAACTCTTCTATAGGTTTATCTAAATATTCTCTGATATCTATTTCATTACTATGTTTTTTAGTTTCCATTCTTTTAGCTTTTAAATTATCATATAAAGTTATACCGCGTAATTCTTTATTTTCCATAATAAATATTCCCCTCTTATAAACACTAATCAATCTCTAAATTAATTAATTCTATAAAAGCTTTTTAAATCCTTTATTTTTTTCTAAAAAAAGGAATAATTTTTATGTTTGCAGCATATATTATTAAACTTTATTTATATAATTTATTCTAAAAGTAATTTTAAAATATTTCCAAACTTATCTTTTGTAATATTTTATCATATATTATCGAATTTTAAAAGAAAATCATAGCCTTTGTATTTTAATATATACAATCTAAGATATAATATTCATTAAATTAAACCCTCTATAGTTAAATTTATAGTATTTAATATGGTCTTATTATTAATTACTTTTGAAAAAACATCATTTACTTTTGCTCTAACTCTTATACTATCATTAATATCAAAATTCTCTGGTAATATTATATTAGTCGAAAAATTTTCTTTATGAGAATATAAATGAATGGATTCATCAACAGTATCTGCTATATACTCTATATTTTCTTCTAAATATCCTCTAACCATTAATTTATATCCTGTTAATCTATTATTATCATAAGATTTATTATTTATAGTTTTAATAACATATGTTTTATTTATAACAGCTAAAACTAAGGTATCAATCACTTCTGATACTTCAATATCATTAGCACATAAATTAATAATATGATCTACACTAATATTTTTAAAGGTACTTATTTCTCTATCTAAAATTAATTTATTGCTTTTCTCGCTTGCATTTATAATCTTATTTTCATCTAATGATTTATAAGAATATTCTAAAATAGTCTCAGTTTCTAATCTAGGAACAGTTTTATAATCATTATATTTATATTCAGTACAAATCTCATAAACTTCTTTAG
The DNA here is from genome assembly GCF_900091705.1 of Clostridium mediterraneense. GTDB lineage: Bacteria > Bacillota > Clostridia > Clostridiales > Clostridiaceae > Sarcina > Sarcina mediterraneense. The sequence continues at coordinate 69,580 of NZ_LT594782.1, forward strand.
GCTTTATATTAGGTATTTTTATACCATAATTTATGTTTCCTTTTATAACCTTAGTTCCATTAACAAATATATTACCATCTAAAACCTCAAATCCTTTTGATGATTTTTCTTTTACAAATAGATTTTCAAGCTCTATGGTTCCTTTATTTTCGATTGTACTTATAAATTTTACTGTATCACCATAAGTTATTAATTTCTTAGTAGCACTTTTTACTATATTAACCCCTACATCTTCTAAATATATAGTATAGTTTTCTGATCTAAAACTAGCTCTAGTATAACCATAATTATCATATAAAAAATCTCCAGTTGCTATTACAGCACCACTAACTTCTTTATTATTAAAATTTATATCATAAATAGCTGCATATCTTATAAAAATACATTCACCTTGTTTAATCTTCTCTATTGGTATTCCTGACAAAAATGTTTTTTCTATAAAATAACCATTAACAGTAAGACTATCCTCAATAAACCCATATTTCATAGCTTCATCTTCAATTATTATATTTTCTACTATACCTGTTCCATCATTTCTAACAGTAATAAGATATTCAACTCTCTCTCCCTTTAAATATCTTTTCTTAGAAGTTTTTTTAACTATATTAAGTCTACTTAAATTAAGCTGTATCTCTTTTCCCTCAGACTTATAGTATACAAGCTCTTTTTTATTAGTATCACATAAATAATTAGCACAAATATTTGCTTTTAAATTAAGTTTATTTTTGCTATTTAAATTATTAATCTTGAATTTCATAGATATTAATTTAGATTCATTTATATCTATATCTCCAATATATATATCTGAATTAAAGCTTACCTTCTCTTTAAATTGTCTATTTATAGAAAACTCACTTAGCTCCAAATCACAATAACTATCTATATCAAAATTTAAGCTTATATCATCTAATTTTATATTTCCCTTATTAGTTAAATATAAATTATAATTTAACTCTTCTCCTATTTCAGCAGAAATTTTATTAATGCTTTCAGTAATTAGTAAATCACTATTATATATATTAAGATTTAAAATATTAGACTTACCTACTGCTTTAATAAGTTTACTTCCCTCATATGGATAATAAAAATATTCTACCTCTGAAAAGGAGCTAAGCTGATTTTCTGAATCTTTTGAGACTATAACATCATATATAATTTCTCTTTCTTCTCCAACTTTTAAATTTCCTATATTTATAACTTCATTATCAAATAACTGAGCTTTCCCATTTACAATTAAACTATTTTCTTGTATCAGCATAGAGGATGCTAAATTTTCATTTAAAATAACATTAAAAGCATCCCTATTTCCAGTATTTCTAAGAAGCATTCTAACATTTACCTTATTATCGACTTTAGCAACAGCAGTACTTGTCTCTCTTTTAAATACTCCTAAATTCCCATCTATAATTGCACTTTTAATATAAATTTCATCACTTTGAATATTTATATTTTTCTTTACCCTATTTTCTAATAAATCTCCCACATAACTATAAGTTATATTAGTATTTATAATTAAAGATTCTGTATATGGAATCATATTAGCTCTTAGTTTAAAAGATATAACAGCAAACTCTCCTATATCTAAATCCCCCAATAGGAAACCTTCTTCTATATCATAGTGCTTTTTATCTCCATTTATTTTTAATGAGCCCTTAACAAAGGCTAGGCACTCCTTTATCTCTTCCTTTATAAAGATTTTCTCTGCTTTAAGATTTCCTTCATTTTTAAAAGATACCTTTATATCTACCTCTTCTCCAACGCTAATATAATTTTTATCTAAAACCTTTTGTATGCTATCTTCCTTTATATTTGCCCCTTTAACAACTAAAGGTTCTGTGCTAATTAGATAATTATCCTCTTTTTCTATATTTTCTAAATTATATTTATATCTTATATTTGACTGATTCTCATTATTTTCATATGTAGGAAAATCAATTACTGTAGCCTTATATGATATATCTATTTTAGAACCTGGATTTATATTTCCTAAACTAATATTAGTTAAATTATCATTTAAAATCTTTTTCCCTCTTATAACTAAAGAACCCTCTTTAATCTTTAAAAAGTTTGGAATATTTTCATCCCATAAAATATTCTCAGCTATTAGATTTCCTGTATTTTTAATACTTATACTATAATCTATATCATCTCCTAAAAATATAGATTTTTTATTTGACTTTTTCTCTGAAGTCTTTAAAATAACTGATTTTATAGAAAAACTTTCACAGCTACTTAAAATATCACTTACTTCTATTTTTTTATTACTAAAACCACTATATTTATAATTAAGAATAGCTCCATTTTTTATATCATTCATTACATCTACAGCTATTGCACTATATTCTAAACAAAAGCTTTCACCAGCTCTTATAATATCAATATTTATTCCTTTATATGGTGTCTTATCAAATATTTCTCTACCATTTATCTTAAGAGTTCCAGGAATAAATTTTAAACAATCTAATTCTTTTTCTTTTATAAATAAATCAAATATATTTATATTTCCTGTATTCGTAGCTTTAATTTTAAAATCTACTTTCTCACCTACAGTTAAAATATTTTTACTTACAGTCTTTTTAAAATTTTCTATACTAACTCTTCTTATCTTTATATTTTTGCTTTCTGCTCTTATAAGCCTAATAGACTCTTGTTTAGATAAATTTTCATCTTCATATTTAAGACTTGGCTTAATATATAAAATTTCCTCACTATATGAGTCTAGAGGTTTTAGTGAAAAACTAATAGATATTTTTTTAAATATATCTATATTCCCAAGCCTTATATTCTCTAAATCATTATTAAGTTTTACTAAAGAATTATTTATATAAAGAGAGTTTTGAATATAAGCTGTTCCAAAAGGAATTAAATCTCCTAATTCTACCTTAAAAGCTTTCTTATTTCCTCTGTTCTCTATTTTAATATTAACTTTAAGCTCTTCATTTACACTAATTATTTTCTTATCAATATTAACTTCAAATTTTCCCTCGTCTTTAAAATCAATACCTACAAAATTAACTATACTTTCATTTGTTTTAATATTAATTCTTTCATTATCATTATTTATAAAGCTTAAAGAGCCATAAGACTTTAAAATCTTACTTGTAAAAGCTTTATCTATTACTATATTTATAAATATTTTGACCTTATCTCCTGGTCTTAATCTATCTATTCTTAATAAATTATTATTTTCTTCTATTTTTATATCTTTTCTGCTTTTATAAGTATCATAGTAGACATTATTAAATTCTATCGAACTTACATTATCAAAAAATATATCTGTTATAGTTTCATTACTTATATTTTCAACTATATTTTCATAGCATAAAACATTATCATAAGTAACTTCTTCTAAGTTAACAGACTGAGAAAACCTAACTCCCCTACACTCCATAAAAATTCTCCTCCTAGTAAATAAACATAATAAACCTAATTATTAAATTCTATGAAAATTTTTCTTAAATAATTAATACCATTATTCTATTTTTCACATATATTAATATTAAAAATATCTAAAATACATTTGTATGTTCTGAAAGGAGAATTTTACTATGAATTTTAATTCAATAGATTGCGATTGTGACAATTCTTTTGATACTAACAAAAATTACTGTGAATACATTCAAGGTAATAGTACAGACTTACACATAGGTCCAAAAGACTGCGAAATTAGAGTTGACCTTAGAGTTAATAGAAAACGTAGTGTTAGAATATGGGGACAAGTTAAAGATTGTGATAATATCCCTGTATCCGGAGTATTAGTTAAATTATTAAAAGTTATTAATTATTCTAATAAACAAGATTTTATAGGTGTTAGTCATACTGTAACTGATTGTAATGGTTTCTATCAATTTGAATTAGCTAAATGTGATGGATCTGATTTTAAAATAATAGTATCTAAAGATGCTGTAGGAAAAGAAAGAACTATTTCACCATCAGCTAATGATTGTGATACTTGTGATGATTGCTTTGCTGATTGTGATGATTACGATGATTATGATGATTGTGATGAATGCTACTATCCTAGTAAACCAAACAAGCCACAAAGACCTAAACCTTGTCCTCCACCAAATTATCCTGGAAACTACAAACCAAACAAACCTAGCTGTGGATTTAAATAGAAAAACTTATTAATTAACTTAAACACATTATTTCTAACAAAAACGGGGCTGTCTTAGACTAGATTCTATTTTGCCAAGCTAGAAATTTATATAAACATATAAAAGGATGTCTCTTTTGAGCCATCCCCGTTTTAATTATAGAGTATTCCTTGTATAAATATTGAACTTATACATAAAACTCTTTTTTTATTTATTATTTTACTATAAATAATATTAGAGCTTTGTTTAATGTCTATAGAACTTAAATCATTATAATCCTCTGGTAGCATTATATCTACCAAAAATTTTTCATTATGAGTACACACATAACATTTTTCTTCTATATCAGCACAACTATACTCTAAATTAATATTTAGAATACCACTTACAACTAATTTATTACCAGTTAATATAAAGTTATCTGATGTAACTCCTTTAACAGTCTTTGCAACATAAAACTCCTTTATATCAATACTTGAATTAGTATCAATAATCTCCTTGAAATTATTGTTATTATTTATATCTATATATGATTCTAAATTAAATTCTGTAAATATAGGATTTTTACCTTTAATAGTATAAACAAGCTTATCTATCTCTTTCTCTTCTAAAAGTCTTTTTCCTCCATACTTATACTTAAAACTTCCATTAAGGGTAGTCTTTATTATTCCACCACCTATTATCTTTTTTACCTTTGCTTTATAATATACCTCAATAGTTTCTCCACTTTTAATCTTAGCTATATTTATACCTTTATTAATACTAGCTTGCTTAATATTATCAGAGCCAATATAAACAGAACCTTTTTCAAATTCCAAACATTCAGATAAATCATCCTGTATATTTAAATTATAATAATCTACATTACCTAAATTACTTATATCTAATTTAAATTTAATTACATCTCCTAAAATCACTTTATCTTTATTAGAAGATTTATTTATAGCTATATCAATATAATATACCTTTATATTATTATAAGATGCTCTTTCTATTAAACAGCTCTTATTTTTTTCCTTATAATTAACTCTAATTATATTTTTTATATTATTATCTATTCTTTTTATAACTCTTGCCCTAAATTTTATACTTATCTCAGCAAAAGCCTTAATATCTTTTATTTTTATCCCAGTAGTTAATTTATAAGAATCTAACTTTTCATTTTCTATAAAAATCTCTTCTGAAAGAAGCTCTAATGACTCATCTAAAATATCTATTATCTCTATATCTTCAACTAAATTATTACTAATATTTTTAATATTAAGACTAAAACTAACTATATCTCCTATTAATAATTCTTTTTTATCTAAAGTTTCACTAATTTTTAGACTCTCTTTATTTTTACTATTAAATTTCCTCTCTTTACTTTTATCATCTCTAATAGTTAATTTATCTTCTTGTGTCCTCTTTCTTTGGGTAATATTTGAATATACAATCTCACTCTTCCTATAATCTAAGCAATTATCATTAGAGTATGAAAAAACTGTTTTTATAGTTTCTTTATTAAAAGAATTTACTGCCTTTAAAGTAAATCTTATAATAATTTCCTCATCTTTAAACATCTCATCTATATTTATAGACTTTATATCCACATTACTTATATATATACCATTTATACTAAAGCTTCTTAAAACATAAGAAAAGCTATTTGAAAATATATTTTTTAAATTAAGATTATATATTGTGCTATCATTTTTATTTATTATCTTAATAACAAAAGATACACATTCATAAGTACTTATAACACTTTTATCAATATCACATATAAGACAATTTTCATTCTTATAAGTTGAAAACCTCTTCCTCTTTAATTCCATAATATTCACCCTTTTACAACTACTTATAATATTATATTTTATGTTTATCTTTCTATTCTAAAAAAATAATATTGTAATATAAAAAAGAGCTGCCTAATTTTAGACAACTCTTTTTTAATTACTCTTCTTCAACTTCTTTTAATTCTAAATTTTCTCTTCTATTATCAAGAGGATTTAGATTAATATGATGTACTATTTGATCTTCTGAAGGATTCATAATTAAATCTTCTAAGTATAATCTTCCTTCTGTTGTATTAGCTACAACATCATAAGTTCCATATTTTTTATATAAAACCCAGTTAAAATCATCAGTTATAAGCATATCTATATCTTCCTTAGAAACTATAGCTCTTGCTTCTTCTCTACCATACTTATCTTTTAGAATTATTTCAGCTTTTGACTCATCAACTATTACATAGTCATTCTTAACATGAGTATCAACTATTTCAAGGTTTTCTTTTCTGTTATCAAGAAAATCTCCATTTATATGTCTTATAGGAGCTTTTGAATTAATTCCTAAAATAACTCCTTGAAGATTTTGCTTTAATGGTTTTCCTTTTTTATTCTTAATGTCTTCATTTATATTTTGAGCAAGGAAATCGTTAAAGTCTTTATTCCACTCAGCAAACCATGTTCCAAGTGCTTTTACCTTTTCCATATCTTCCTTATCTATCTTAGCTATAAATTCTTTACCTTTTTTATTTGACATAGTTATTTCTACAATGTCACCTTTAACTTCATACTTGTTATCCATAACTTTAAAAGTTCTTTTCACTATAAACACCTCTTTCTAATTTATTAGTGCTTATATAGTATAACAGAGTAATAGTAAAAGTTAAACATAATATTCCTAATCAAAATTAAAATAAGTACAAAGTCTATCTATTAACTTTACTGGCTTTACTTCAAACTTTCTTTTTATACCTCTAGATAAAACTTTACAATCTATACCAAGACTTTTAGCATAAAAGTACATTACAGGACTTCTAAGTCTCCCCCTAGAACAACCAATAACTAATTTATATTTACCATTTTCAGATATATCTAAAAGTGCTTTTCTTATTTGCTTTTTTCTTTTGCAAAGCCCTTTATATATTATAAAAAAAGCCATAGGATATATTTTTTTTACAAGTTTATGCTCTTCTTCATTTATAATTGGAACATTATACTTAAATAAAGGCATTTCCTTAAATTCTTTTTCTGTCCTAACATCTACTGTTCTTTCTGTAGTAATATTTTTATATTCAATAAACACTTTTGTCCCCCTATTTTATAAGTGTAAAATTAAATTAAATATTAGATTTTTAGTATTGAAATTATTTTAAAACTTCTTTTATAAAATCTTTTACTTCTTTTTCGTAACGCTCTTTATCTGTAACATAAGCATTCATATGCTCTGCACCTTCAACCAAATAGATTTTCTTTAATCCTTCCTTTTTCTCATTATACATTTCCTCACACATATTATATGGAACTGTAGTGTCTCCTGTTCCATGAATAAATAATGTAGGAACCTTACTATTTATAATAGCATCCTTTGGTGATACTTCTTTTAAATTAAATTTGTATTTTCTTTTTATTCTTCCATTAACAAGAGGATAGAAAACTCTTGTTGGAAATTTTGATTGATCAAACTTAAACTTAACTACCTCTTCAGCATTTGAGAATCCGCAGTCTTCTATAACAAAATCAACTTTTTCTTCAAAAATACCTGCAAAAAGCATAACTGTAGCTGCTCCCATAGATTGACCATGAAGTCCTAATATCATATCATCACCGATTTTCTTTTTCATAGTTTCTACCCATAAATTTAAATCATTAACTTCATGATATCCATAACTAGAGAACTTTCCTTCACTTTCACCATGAGCTCTCATATCTATTAATAATATATTGAATCCTTCATCTAAGAACATTTTCATATATTGAATACAAATATAATGATTAGCTGTATATCCATGGTGTATTATCATAAGCTTTTTAGAATCTGGAAAATTATTATAAAAATATCCTGTAAGCTTTAATCCATCTTCACTAGTGATTTCTAATCTTTCTATATCTATATTTTCATATTCTTTATAATCAACCTTAAACTGATTTGTAAGCCTTAATAACATCCCCTCTTTTGTTTGTCTTTTAGCTCTTGTTACTTCTTTTTCTCCATATCTAACTATTAAAGATGTAATAACAGCAGCTACTGTTCCTGCTCCAATACTAGCTCCTAAAGCTACTTTTGTAGATTTCTTCATCACTAAATCCTCCTAATGTTAAAGCCTACTATTTTATTATAATATAGTATTTAGCTCTTATAATATTTTCTTTATATTTATCAAATAAATTTAATTATATTATATATCTTTTAATAATTTTAATCTAATCTTTACTATTAAATTAAGGTAAAATTAAAGATAAAATCATATTAAAAAATGATCTTATCTTTATAAAAAATATACTATATTTTCATTATTTCCTAAAATATTATTCTAAAACTTCTAAATTAACTATATTAGATATTAATAATTTAAAATCTTTTTCTGTTAAAATACTAGCCTCTAAGTTTTCTGTATAAACTTCTATTTTAATAGTCTTTCTTCTTTTTAAATCCTCTATTTTTCTACCCTCTATCTCACTTGGAACGCTTATATCACAAAATTTATTACAGCTAAATTCACAAATATTTATTGTACTTCCAAAACCAGCAGATACATATTTAAGCTTTATATAAAAAGTTATATTAAAGACTAACTTTTTACCAAGTAATCTTCTTCCATCATTGCCTTCGCCCTTTATATTATCTATGATATTTATATTATCTACCTTTGTATCTAAAGATATAGATAAGATATTTCTAAGCTCTGTTTTATTATTGATAGAAAAAACTTCCCAAAATTCTAGTTCTGAAAAATACTTACTATTCTCTGGAAGTTCTTTATTTATTCCTATATACTCTATACCATCCATTATATATCTATCCAAAACTTTTCCCCCTATATTTCTACTATCACAAGAAGAGCTAAACTTATTAAATACTCTCTACCATTTAATTTTTCTATATAAATATCTTCAACAAAAACAGAAGATATTAATTTACTACTATATAAATAATCATCTTCTAAAACTATATTTGTTGTAAAGGGAATTTTTATTCTATCTGTAAATAATGATTCACTATTATTATCAGCTATATATTCAACTCTAGAACTTATAAATCCATTAACTATACATTTAATTCCTGTAAGCCTTGTACCATTTTCTCCATTTGCACTAGCTCCATTAATTATTTTATAATCAGATATCTCAGGCTTTATTACACATTTAATAAAAGATTTTATTGATGGTTTTACATCTTTTAAAAGAATTTTTTTATCAACTATTATATCTCTAAATGCATCTATCTTATCTGGTAAGTCTTCTGTTATTCCAAAATACTCTATAGAATCACGTATAAATTTTTTCAAGCTACTCCCCCCTTTTAATATTTAATCCGTTTATATTAAAACTATGTAAACATTACTATAATATTCTTTATATCTTAGTTAAAGAACAAAAAATAAAACTAATATCTCTTAAAAATATTAGTTTTATTTTTGATATTAAATAATTTAATTATCTAGCTCAACTATATAATTTTGTATATTTTCATCAGCAACTACAATAAAATTAAACTCACCATATAAATCAGTAATTGCTTTATCTATCTCTTTTCTAAGTAAGCAGCCTCTTTTTTCTTTATATTTAATTAATTTAACCATAACTCCTTTGTAGATTTTATTATCAGAAGATATAGCCTTACCATATATTCTATAATATTTTTTTCGCTCTACTAATATATCTTTTTTTATTTCTCCAAAACTATTTACTATTTTAAAATTATTATCATTTGACATAACTTCCTCTATAATCTCATAGTTAACTCTTAAATTAATATTATTTAATCTATATTTATCTTTTATAAGCATATAGCCCTCCCTTCTAAAAATAATCTATATGTTCAATCTAAAATATAAGGGGCTGTCTATATTTAAGACATCCCCTATATCTATATAAAAGATTTCCTGAAAATTTGTAGCACGTGCAGCCTTAAAAAGGCAGATTAAAACAAATTAAGTTGTTTGTCTAAATCCTTTTACATCTTATCAGATAAATCTATATTATATAATATGCAATAAATAATATAAGGTTATAAAATATTTATTTAAAATCTAATATTAATATTTTTAAAATATTACTAAATATATAATTTTTCAAAAATTTATATTATAAAATTGCATTAACTTAATATTATAATTGTCATTTGTTACTTATTTCTCATAAAATATAATATCAAGTAAAAGGAGAATAAAATTTATGAGTTGTAATAATTCATTTTTCCAATTGGAAAACGCATTAAATGGACTTACTGGCCAAAATGTATCTTTATACCTACCTATTTTAAACAGTAATGGTACTAATGATGCCACTGTTCCTCTTACAATAAATAATATTACTAATGGTTTTGTTAACACAAGTGCTGGAAGTTTTGATATATCATCTATTGCAGCAATACAAAGTAATGTAATGCCACGACTTACAAACACAATCCCAATATCAAAAGATTGTTTTAGCATAATTGATGCAAAACTTAGGAATTTTATTTCATTAAATAATCCATATACTTTTACAGTTTTAAATAATACTTTTCGCGGAATAGTTAGATCTGTATGTGCAGGTGCTATAGTAATCCAATCTCCACCTTGTGATTACTTTACTATCTCCACTAGATTTATAAGTTCTGTTACACGAAATTAATTAGGAGGATTTTATGATATATAATTGTGATTCTATTCGTTGTTCTGTACAAATGGAATTTGTTGCAAGACAACTTATATGTAAAGATGTATGTTTAGGACTTGCTTATAGAAATGACGAAATACCTGTTAGGATAGATGCTGTCTGTGATGGAGTTATAAGATCTGGTAATACTTTATATCCAATTCCTTTAATCGGATATATAAAGATTCCAAATACAACATGTAATATGATTGGTTTGAAAAATGATTTTTGCACACCTAGTTCAACTGGAACAACTGATATTCCAACATCAATATCTAATGGCTTAAATAATGTTTTATCTAGGAATAATCAGTATTCCTTTACTATGGTATATCAAGTTGTTAATGGAACATTAAAAGATATAGCACCTGGAGCTTTAAAAGTTCAATCTGGCTCAAATATCTATATATTATCAACTTGTTATTTAACAAGTGTATTAACTTTATCTACTTGTTAAGGAGGTTTTTTAAATGAGTTGCTTTGTAAAAGATAAGTGTGATAAAAAAATAGCTATTAACGCATCTCTTTTCCAAAAAAATTTTATATTAAGACAGCTAGTGGGAAAGAATGTAAGAATATTTATTTCTAATACTACAGGCTCTTTCTTAGGAGTAGTAAGATATATAAATGATGGAGTATTTGGTTTTGAAGTTAATACTCCAGAGCCTAATTTATATATATTCCCTATAAATAATCTAGAAGCTATTGAATATACTAATAATTGTTCAAATGTTTGTCCTTATAAAAATATAGTATGTGATTGCTCAGATACTTGTAATAAAGAAGTAAATATATTAAAAAATATATTTGTTAATAGTAAATATGAATTCTTTACTACTGCTAATAGATTTGATTTAAGAGTAACTAGAAATGTTCCTGGAGTAGTATTAGGTGTTACAATTGAACGAAATGAATGTTCTGGTAATCATCAAGAAAGATGTTTTGATGAGCAAAATAACTGCTTTGAAGATCATGATAAATGTGATGATAAATGTGGTAATAATCTATTTAGAAATACTAATACTCCACAAATAATATTATTTGCAGATGCTATATTAATCTACAGACAAATTTTCGGAGATTTATTTACAGGAATTTAATATTAGAATATATTAAAATAAAGGATTGTCTCGTATATCTTGAGACAATCCTTTGTATATTACTTTAAAGTATAATTATAAGATTTATAATATATATTACCTTCATAATTTACATCAATATTTCCATCATAATCATAGATTTCTTTATTTTCCTCTTCATTTTCACTATTTTTACTTTCTTCTAATAAAGTATTCTCTGATTTTTCCTCTAACACTCTTCCAACATTCGCTTTTAATTTCCCCTTATAAGCACTATATATTATTCCTTGATTTATTTGCTCATCATCTAAATTATATAAGTCCTTATTAAAATTATAAAATAAATCATTTGAAATATTATAAACTAAAGCTGAAATTCCGTCTTTTCTAGTTGATAGGTTTACAAGTATATTATTATAATCTATAAATTCTATATTAGTTATATCTAATACTTCTGTCTCTTCTCTAGAATATTTTTCTGCCTTACTTCCCTTATAAAGAATATTAGTTTTATTTTTTTTCTTTATATCATAAATTATAATATTTTCATCTGGATTAGCTATAACAATAGCAATTTTATTCCCCTTTATATCTATATAATTTATCTTATTACTCTCATAAATTTTTTCCTTATTAGCTTTAGATTTATTATATAAATAAAGTTCTGTTCTATCTATCTCTCCATTCTCTTCATTAATAATAATCTTTTCCCATATAATATTATCCAAATCCATTCTTGGCCTAAAAATAATTTCTTTATTAATATCATCTGAATGAGCAATTACATCTCCTTTTTTATTATTAAAATTATAATTTATAATTTCAGTAATAACTCTTGAACTTATAATATTATATTTTTTTTCATTCTTTTCTATATATCTTTTATAAATTAAATCATTTTCTTCTATATCTAAATCCTCTGGAAATGAAAATTTACTTTTTTTAGAATCTTTACTATCTAGTATATATATTTGATTATCTATACTTTCTTTTTTTCCTGTATTTATATCTTTAATAAATATAGTCCAAGTATATATCTTTTTATCTTTCTCTTCCCTATCAGATGTTTCTATCCACGCTACATATTTTTTATTTAAAACAAGATTTTGTATCTTTGAATTTTCATTTATTTCTTCAAATAAATTTTTCTCACCATTTTCATCATTATAAATATATAAATTACCATCTTCATTAGATTTTACAATATGATTACTTTCACTAAATTCTCCATAGTCAGTAAAATCTAAAGGTATGTATTCTATCTTCCTATTTTCATAACTGCTTAAATTTGCATCTAATACATTTGAATTTTGAGAATATATATCATTGCTGTATTCAATTATAGTATCAAAAAAACTTTTCCCCTTAAAATATTTAAAAGCAGTGAAAAAAATAAATATTAATAAAGCTAACACTAATATTACTTTTTTACTAAAAATTTTTTTCATAAAGTTTATCCCCCTATAAACATCTCTTGTTTACTTTAATTGTAACATAGATAAACACTATTAATTCTGAAATTAATTTAAACTTTACTAACTATTTGCAGTTTTATAATTATCTAAAGCTTCTGTCACAGCTTCCATAAGCTTTGTTTGATATGATTTAGTACAAAGCATTGCATCTTCATTATAATTACTCATAAAGCCCATTTCTAGAACAATTACAGGAACCTTAGACCAATTAAAACCTGTTAAATCATTTCTTTCTATAATTCCGTTAACCTTAACTCCTCTAGCTTGTAAAGATTTTTTTAGCATAGTTGCATATTCATTGCTTTCTTCATATATTCCTTTTGTAAACTTACCTGTCTTAGAAGGAACTAAAATAGTAGCTCCTGTTTTTCCACCATTATTTATACTATCACAGTGAATTCTTATACTCATATTAACATTTTCTTTATTTGCAAGCTCTGCTCTTTCTCTATTGCTTATATTTATATCATTAGTTTCTCTTGTCATTACTACATTATAATTTTTAGCTTCTAACATTTCTTTTAATATTAAAGAAGCATCTAAAACAACTTCATACTCCCATTTTTTAGTTCCAACACCTCTAGTTCCAGAAGTAACCCTTCCTTTTGAACCGCCACCACCTGGTGAAGATAGTTCTGGTCTCATATCCCCCTTAGCTTGATGTCCTGGATCTATACAAACCTTAAAATTATTTTCTTTTTGCTCATTTGCTATAACTAAATTACTAGGTATAACAGTTAAAGCTATTAATAAAATACTTAATATAAAAAATACTTTGTTTTTCATTAGTAAAATCCTCCTTAGTATTAATATCTCATCATATACTTTTTGTAAAAATATTAATTAATATACAGATTCTAAATAACAGAATATTTTAAAATATTAAAGTCAATAATTCTTAATACCAATATTTTTTTATATACATATAGTAATAACAATATTACACGAGGTATTTAATATGAATTTACTAAAGAAACATAAATTACACCCAATAAAGCTAATCTTTTTATCTTTCTGCATATTTTTTATATTTAGTAATTTTGAATTTAAATTATCCTTTATTAGGGCATCACATATAGTAGAATTTATAAATAGAGATTTTTATAGAAATTTAAATGAAATAGAAATAGGAAATTATAAAATTCTTTATGATACTAAGACTAGTAAAAAAGATATAGATTATGTAATAGATATTTTAGAAAATAAAAAAGATTTACCCTTAGAGGTATTAAACATAAAAAAGGATAATAAGACTACAATAAGAATTCTATCAAAATTTAATAATAGCCATTCTGATTCCCTTGGATATGTCTACTTTCATAATAATGTTATAAACATCCTTAATAGAGAATCTCATAAGAAAATTGGCCTTATAGAATCAGAAGAGGAATTAAACAAAATATTTACGGAAACACTAATTCATGAATATACTCATACTTTAATAAACAATAAACTACGTGAAAATAAGATTTATCCTAAAAAACTACCTTTATGGTTTAATGAAGGAATTGCTGAATACGTGGGAAAAATATCTATAGATGAGGTAGTACCTACATTTGCACTTTCAGAAGTAAAACCATCTGAACTTAATAAAATGATAAATACAAGGACAGATTTATTTTATAGTCAAAGTTCTATCTTTATAAATTTTTTAATAACTAACTATAAAAATCCTATTATAGATAAAATTTTATATAATCTTAAATATAATAAATTTGAAGACGCTCTTGAAAAAACAACATCAGAAGATATAGACTCGCTTTCACTAGATGCTTTTAATATTTCTTATTAAATCTATAAATACTTTATAATAAAAAAAGTTCCTAATTAAAGGAACTTTAAAAAATATTATAAGGTATTTAATTTTATTAGTGACTTAATTGGGGGAATCACTAATATTTTGTTTTAAAGGTTTTGTTATAAATATTTGCTCATCTTACATTAATTATTATTACCTGAAATTCTTATTATATACATAAAATAATAAATTTTAATTAATTTTTATTTATAATTTTTATAGTATAATATTAAGTAAAATATGGAATTATATCAATAAAATATAAAATAAATTTCCATATAGGGGGACAAAATGATAGATAAAATAAATAAAATAAAAATAGCATGGACTATTCCTTTAACTTTTTTATTAATTATCATTTCATTAGCTATATTACATTTTAATAGTAATAATACATTTTTTCTTACAAGTGCAGCAGTATTAAGTATCTTTATACTTCCAATCTGTATAGCTCTTAGTTCAATGAAATTAACTGGTAAATTAATAAAAAAGATTATGGAAAAAAAATCAATTCAAAACCTAACAGTTATACTTTTAACAGTAATGATAGCTTATATAGCATTTATGATTTGTTTTGCTATTTTCACTGCTGCTATACTATTTCTATTCCCAGATAACTCTCCATTCTTTATGATTTCATAAAAAGAGGCCCATTTAAAATATAAATGGGCCTCTTTTTATAATATTGGTATTTGATATAAAAATTCTTCTAAATCATCTTGATCAATTTTTCCTATATTATCAATAGCTTGTTTAAATTTATTTAAAGGAAGTAATGTATCTTCTAAAGATTCTTCTAAAATATCTAATTCTTCATTTGCCTTATATCCTTCATAGATATCCCTAAAATATGTTTCTATACAATCTGAAAATTCTACTATTAAGAATACTTGATGTTCTTGATTATAAATATAATTAAGTTCTTCTGTTATTTCTACTAAGATTCTTATATCTAAATTTTCATTTTCTAAATCTTCTAATCTAGAATACATATTCTTATATAAATTTATTAATTTATCATTATTATTTTCTAATTCTTTTATTGTTCTTATTGTTTCATTAAAATCTTTAGCTGTAAAAAATACATGCTCATCATCTGCTACTAAATTTGATATTGTTATAGATGGTAGTATAACAAGTTTTAAAAAACTTATTATTTCTTTAAAATTAGAAAAATTAAAATAGTTAAATAAAGCATCATCACTTTTTTGGTTTACTAAAAGTACCTTTAACATATCTTTATTTCTATCAAATCTTCTTGTTTGATCTTCTACAAGATAATTTGTCCAATATTTTAAATCATAATTCATATTAAATCTCCTGTTCTAATTCTTGAAAGTAATTATTACATCATTTATATTTCCAATTAAAATTATAAAATTTACAATAGGTAAAAGATGCATAACTATATTAAATGAAAAATTTTGTAACATATTATTATTATTAAATCCACTAAGTCTCATATTTAAAAATCTTTTAACAAAACTTGTATCACTTTGTTCTTCATTTATCCTATTTGCTGTTTGCTCTAAAAGTTTTTTAGCAATTCTTTTTTTAAACTCACGTTCCTCTTTTGAAGTTGCAAGAAATTTTGCTAGACTTGTCACAAGAGCTAAGACTGTTACTATAACGTATAATTCTATTAAACTCTCTATAATAAATATATGTCATTCCTCCTTTAGCCCTAAATTTATTTATTATTATAATATCACAAAACTCAATTTTTTTGTTTAAATATTAATATGTTATAAATATATATTAATATTTAAACAAAAGTTTGAAATTCATATAATTAGTTTTATCATATATCCATCTAGTTTATACTTTTTATTAACTTTATTTTTATGTAAATATGGTAATTACACTATTGAAAATAAAATTATTATCAGTCATACTTAATTTTGTATATTTATTTAATTATGGGGGATTTAATATGAAAGCTACAGTAGATCAAGAAAGATGTTTTGGATGTGAATTCTGTGCAAGTACTTGTCCAGAAATATTTGAAATAAAAGAACTAAAATCAGATATAGAAAAATCATTTGCTAAAGATTGTGAAATACCAAATGAACTTATTGATTTAGCATTTGATATAGAAAGTAATTGTCCAGCAGCTGCAATAATAATTGAAAATTAAAATAAGCTACCTATAGGTAGCTTATTTTGCTTGTTGAACTGTTCTATAATTATAACTTCCCTTTGGAGACTCAGTTTTAAGACCATCTCCAGTAGATCTAAATACTATATGACCACATTCATCAGTTCTATAAACATCAATTTCTCTTTTTTCTAATCTTTCCATAACAACCTTAGCAGGATTAGCAAATTTATTATCCTCACTAACAGTTATAACAGCATATTTAGGCTTTAAAATATCTAAAAATTCTTCAGTTGTACTACTAGATGAACCATGATGACCTATTTTAAGTAAATCAACTTTAACCATATCTTTAAGAATTCTTTTTTCAGTTAGCTTTTCTGCATCAGCTGCAAAAAGAATTTTATCATTATTATGTACATATAAAGTTACTAAAGACTCATCATTAGTATATGTACCTCCACTAGTATTAAAAATTTGCATATAAGAATCATCTGATAAAATTATTTTTCCACCCTCTACTGGCACAACAGGAGTAAGACCTTTCTTAGTTAAAGCAGACCTAAAATCTTTATATGTTTTTATATCTGATTTACCACTTGATACAAAAACCTTTTTAACATTAAACTCTTTAACAATTTTATCAAGACTTCCTAAATGATCCTTATGATTATGAGTTGATATCAAATAATCTATATCTTCTACTCCCTCTTTTTTCAAATAAGTAGTTATCATATTTTCATCATTATTATCTGCACCATCTATTACTATAGTTTTATCACCCTTAATTAAAATTGAATCACTATTACCTGTATTAAGAAAATGTATCTCTGTTTCATCATTAATACTTAATTCCTTAGATACTGTTTTATCAATATTATTCACGATACCTCTTATAGAACTAGAATAATACTTAACACAAAGTATTATAATAAGTAACACACTAATATCAATTAATATTAATTTCAAATATTGTCTTTTACCTCTTTTGTTCACACCAATTCCTCCTTAGTGTACCCCTCCCCAAAAAGAATAAAAATATATCAATATTATTAATACTTATTATATACAATTTTCCAATTTATATTTGAATTTTTTCTATTTTATATCCTTTTTTCTCTAAAATATCTAAAACCCCATCTTCCCCAATAAAATCCTCATATGGTAAGGATATTGCTGTATGACTATTCTTATCTATACTTTTTTCGATTCTATTAACAATATTATTATTACTTTCAACTCTAATATCATTATAAAATTTATTGTTTTGTATTTTATCTTTAATAATACCTTCCATATAATTTGTATTACCTGATTTGTAAGAATCTATTTTTTGTTTATATACATCTATATATTTTTCTCTATCTCCTTTATTATAAGAAGCAATAAAAGACTTAAAATTATCTAGATTATATATCTTTTTAAGATTCTCCATTTGTTCTTTAACACCATTAAGACTTTGTACCTCTTTATCTTTAGCCTTAAACTCATCAGCAAGCTTTACATCAAGACCTACTCCATTTAACTTCATAATTTCATTTTTAGCTTCCTCAAGTCTAAGTAGAATACCAAAAGCAGACCTTGCTTTATAATCTTCATATCTTAATCCATAATCAAGCATTATATGCTCTAACTTTTCTATTTCTTCTTTATTTAAAAAATCATCTAAAGTTCCTTGTTTCAAGAATATTAAATCCTTAAACTCTTTTTCAAATTCTCCTCTTACATTAATATCTGTAAGATCAATTTCAGTAATTAAATTATCTGAAGTTTTTATTATATTCTTCAACTCTTTATTCATAAAATTAATATGTTTATTAGAATTTTCTAAACTTCCTATTAAATTTAAACTTACATCGTCTTTAGTTGCTTTCCATAAATATCCCTTTGTAGCTTCACTTGTATTGTCATTTAAACTGCATGAGGCAAAAAATCCAGATACTAAAATAACCGTTCCAATACTTAAAGCTTTTTTAAAATTCCCTTTTAATAAATCCATAGTTCTCTCCCTCACTTTAAATATATATTCTATATTAAATTTATTATAGGCTCTTATTTTTCAAATATCAACCAAATATGTATAATAAATAAATTATTTTCAATTTATACAAAATTATTTAAAAAATAAAAAAGGCTTAAAATTTTAAGCCTTTTTTAAAACAAATATTTTACTTCTTTCTAAATTTTTTCACTATGTAAACTATAACTACAATAACTGTTATAGCTATAACAGCATCAGTATACCTTCCTAAAATAGTATTTATAAGAGCTAAGTTATGCCCTATATAATATCCAAGTAATATTAAGATTAAATTCCATATAAGGATACCAATTGTTGAGTAAATGACAAATGGTATTATTTTTATTTTTTCTGCACCAGCAAGAAGTGATACATAAGTTCTTACAACTGGCATTAATCTAGCTACTAGGACACTTTCTTTGCCGTATTTTCCAAACCATCCTGCTAACTTATCTAAATATACTTCAGTACTTGGAAATTTTCTCTTTACTGTTTCTATTAGTGCTCCACCACCAAAATATCCTATATAGTAACATATTAATGATCCTAAAAGTGCTGCTAATGTACTTACTACAATTATTCCTATCATTGAAATATGTCCTTCTGCTACACTTATTCCAAAGAAAGGTAAAATAAGTTCACTTGGTATTGGGATGGATGCATATTCTATTAACATAAAGAAGAATATACCAATATAGCCCATATGTATTGCAATATGGCTTAAAGAAGTAATTATTGTATCCATATTCATTTTAAAATTCCTCCTAAAGGTTTCATCTCTAGTTAATCATCTGTTCATTTTGTTAAAAATTCATTAATTTTTATTATACTAGTTTTCCAACTATTTTTCCAACATATTTTTAATAAATTTCTTATATTTTTTAAAATTTTTAATTATTATTATAAGAATTTTTATAGAACTTTTAAATTCAATAAAATTGGTTACTTTATTTGTATAAACTTTAAAAATAATACTTAAAAAGGATAAAATGTGTATAAAATTAAAATATTGTTTATAAAGTGTAACTTTTCTCCTCATATTTTATGTATAATATTTAATGGAATGATTATTCCTAAGTATAATATGTATGGGAGTTTTATAATGAGTAGACAAGCAGTAGAAAAATACATATATGATGATGAAGAAATTTATAACATAAAAGAAACTAATAATAGAAAATTAATGAGAAAAAAAGCCCTTGCAAGAAAAAGAAAACTGGAAAAACAAAAAAAAATGCTTTTTAGAAAAAAACTTACTTTATCAATTATGACTATTTTTGTACTTTTCGGTTCACTTAGTCTAGCATTAGGTGATTTTATGGCTAGCGGTAAGCTTTAACTAATTATATTTTTCAATAATAAAAGAACTAAAATAATTAAATTTTAGTTCTTTTTATTTCTAGTTAATATTTTCCTTACATATTTCTATATCTGAAATAATTTCACTATTATCTTTATTCAATGATAAAGCTTTTTCTAAGTAAATAAGTGCTTTTTCATACTTCTCATACTCCATATAAAAATTACCTATTAAGCAATATATAAACCAATTATTTGAATCTATCTCTAAGATATCTAAATAATCTTTCTCTGCACTTTCAAAATCATTTAAAGCCCTATATATAACAGCTCTTTTTTGATAATACTCAACATTAAGTGGCTCCATCTCTATTGCTTTATTAATATATTCTAAAGCTTTTTCACAATTATCTTTCATAAGATTACATTGTGAAAGCTTTACATAAGCCATAGAATGTTTAGTTTTAAGTTCAATAATATCCTTTAAGATCTTTTCTGCTTCATTAATTCTTACTTCCTGAAGTAAAAAGTCTACTAAAGTATAATGTGCTATATAAAAACTAGGATTAATCTCTATTATTTTTTTACATTCTTCTATAGCCTTATCTGTTTGCATTAAAAGATTGTAGATTACAGCTCTATTTAATCTATAACTAACTTCTTTTTCATCAAGCTCTATAGCTCTTGTTATATATTCTAATGCCTTATTAAAATCTGCTCTTAAAAGATAACATGATGAAATACCTGCAATTAAATTATGGTCAGTATCTTCTATTTCTAACGCCTTCTCAAAGTATGTTAAAGCCTCAGTTATATCTCCTTCTTGTAATAATATAAAAGCTAAACCTTTTAAGGTTTTAAAATTTTTCTTATTAAGCTCATAACTAAGTAAATAATTGTTTATAGCTTCCTTATTATCATTTAATTCCTCATAGCAATCAGCTCTTAATTGATAATATTCATAAGCGTCCTTATTTATTTCTATAGCCTTTTCTATATAATAAATACTCTCTTCTATATCTAAAGTAAGAAATTTTCCATAAGCTTTATAATATAAAAATATATCCTCATTATTTAAATAATCTTCATATTCACTACATAAAGCTAAGATTTCATTTCCACTTTTTATAGCTCTATCTTTTGCATAATCCCCTATATATAATTCTATATTTTCTAAAAAATTTTCTAAAGTTTTGTTTTCATCATTAGAAATTTCATTTATTGGTTTATTTTTCTTATCTATTTCATTAAATAATTCTTCAATATCAAACATAGGCTGCTCCTTAAATTTTTCTTTTGACTATATATATTGTTATACACCTAATTTATATTAATATCAATTTTTACATTATATATTATTTTATTTTTTGGGCAAACTATCCTTATTAATTAAGTTTTAAAGGAGGTTTTGTAGTGAATTATAAAAAAACTATTCCACTTATATTAGCTCTTACATTTTGTCTTAGTTTTATACCTAAAAACTATAAAGCAAATGCTATAGGTAATTTTCTAGTTAGTGTAGAATTTATAGAAAATGAGAAATTAGATACTGAACTATATAGTAGATTAGAGCCAATGTTAACAAAATTATTTGCAGAAAGAAATAATGCATTATTATCCCTTAATGATGAGTCTCTTAAGCAATTTTATAACCTTAAGCAAAAAGCAAGTCTTTGGGCATTTGAAAATGAGGCAAAGAAAATAAAATATTTAAATAATTGGTGTGAAAAACAAGGAGTAACTTTTACAGATATTAAATCTAAAGTTAAAGTTAAAAATGTAAAAAAGAAAGATAAAGAAACCTTTACTGCTGCTGTTATTCTCTCCACAGAATTTCACTATGCATATACAGCTGATGAAAAACAGGAAGATAATATGTTTAGACTTGGGACATATCACTACATAAGTTTAAAAGAAGATGGTGATCATTTTATTATCGTAAAGGAATGGTATACTGACCCATTTGCAGATTCTCTTGATCTTAATAATATTAAATCTACTGAAATTCAAGATTATATAAATTCAAGAACTAAACCTACTATTAAATTAAATGAAAGATTACAAAAAGCAATGGACTATGCACATAATTTCTGCGGAGCTGCTGCTGATGATGAAGTAGGATTCAGTTATAATCCTAAATATACTGATTTTAACCCTGCTGGTGGTGACTGTGCTAATTTTGCTTCACAAATTTTATACGAAGGTGGAGGATTTAAGAAAAACGGTACCTGGAATTATTCAGATGGTTCTGGAAGTGTAGCATGGGTTAATGCTCAAGGATTTAAAAATTATATGATTCAAAGTGGTAGGGCTTCATTAGTAGCTAAAGGAAACTATTCTAAAATATATAAAGCAGCTTATAATTTAAGACCAGGAGATTTTGTTGCTTATGAAAAAAAAGGAAGAATAACCCATATATCTACTGTAACAGGTCTTGATTCTAAAGGTTATCCTTTAGTTACCTGTCACAATACAGATAGACTTCTAGTACCTTATGATCTTGGATGGAGTAACCCTAATATAACATTCCATCTTGTCCATGTTCACTATTAAAATTTAGACAAAATAAACTATATTATCTTTGATGATAATATAGTTTATTTTTTAAGTATCCATATTTTATTAAATAATTCACTTAATTGTAATAATATTTATTTATCTAAATGTTAACATAATGTTTATAGATTTTAATTTTAAGGATATAAAAAAGTAAATCTTAGGAGGATTACACATGAAAAAGGTATTTTTAGTAGTTTTATTAGGTATAATTATTGGTGCTGTTATAGCAGGTGGTACTGTAGCTCTTACTGGTAAAACTGCACTTGCAAGCACAAAAAATAATATAACTACTATTCCAGCTGGATTAATTAGTGAATTAGATGCCAAATCCATAATGTTAAATAAAGTCCCTGGTGGAAGTCTTATAGAGTTTAAGTTTAATAGTGGCACAGCTCCATCTTATGAAGGTAAAATTGTAAATCAAAATATTGAATATACTATAAATTTAAATGCTAAAAATGGTGATATTATAAACATTGAAAAAGGTAAAGCTCCTAGTGATACTTCAACAATAAGTATAAATGCTAATATAATAGCTGAAAATAACTTCATACAACCTGAAAAAGCTAGAACTATTGCTTTAAACAAAGTTCCAGGTGGACAACTTATAGGTTTTTCATTAGATTATACTGCAACAACACCTGAATATGATACTATTGTAATAAAAAATAATATTAAACACTACATATGCATAAATGCAAATAATGGTGATATATTAAGCGATAAAGAAATGACTAATTCTACTACTCAAAATCAAAATAATAATTAAAAAGTATATTTTATTAAAACTTAGATAGATATCTAATATTAGATATCTATTTTTTTATTTTTAAATAATAAATTACTCTTTTAATTTTTTTATATTATAAATTATTAATATATTAACACAATTTAACTGATATCTTATACTATAAATGTAAGCAATTCATTACATTGTTAAGGGGTAATACTTTGATACAAAAGCTAATTAAAGTATTGAGAGCAGATCATGATTGGACATAAGCTGATTTAGCTAAAAAGGTAGGTATTTCCCGTCAAGCAGTTATATTAATTGAAAAATATAAATATACTCCTTTATTAGAATTAGCTTTTAGAATTACAAAAGCTTTGAATTAATAAAGTTTTTAATTATAAGGATGGTGAAAACAATGAATGAACAAATTATTCTTTTACTCTCTCTTATTTTAGGCACTGGTATTACTCTTTTTCTTTATTTATGGAAATCTAAAAAGGAGCTATCTTATAAAGCAGATGAACGTTGGCAATTAATCCAAAATAAAGCACTTATTACAGCAAACTATTCAAACTATCTCTTAATAATACTTTTAGCAATTGGGCAAATAATATCAGTCTCTTCTGATATTCAAATAAGCTTTACCTTAAATAGAATTTTAACTTATGGAATATTATTTATTACTTTGCGTAATGCACTAGAATTAATTGCACTAAAATCCCTTGATAAACAAATATAATTATTAGAAATAAATAGACTACACTTATTTATAAAAAAGACATAATATTTGAGAAAAATATACTCAGATATTATGTCTTTTAATTCTATATCATTCCAAATATTAACAATAATATATTATTGTCTATTACTAATACCAAATATCTTTTTTACTAAGCTTGTCCTTGATTTGAATTAGTATTAGTTTTAAGTGGTAAATTATTAAATGAACTTGCAGGAGCATTTTTTATTACCTTAAATTGATATCCATTTTGCTTAAAGTATTCTATTAAAGCTGGTAATGATTTAACAGTATCAACTTTATCTCCTGAATCATGAACTAATACAACAACTTGATTTTTACCATCAATTTGACTCTTAAGAGTATCTAATAATTTATTTATTGATAATTGACCTCTACTTTCAGCATCTCCTGTTTCAGCTGTCCAGTCTATAGCTGTTAAATGTCTTTCATCTAAAGCCTTATTAAATACTTCTAAGTTAGGATCATGATAGTATACTCTTGACATATATCCGCCTGGCATTCTTAATATTCTTGTGTCAAAGTTTGGACCAAGTAAAGCTGTTAATAAAGTCTTTGTTTCTTCTTCTTCCTTCATATATGCATCTACATCAACCTTATTATGAGGATATATCTTAGAATAGACATGGTCAAATGTATGGTCTCCAATTGCGTTACCATCCATTAATTCTTCTCTAACTACCTTTTGAAGATATGGATAACTCTTTAAATAATCTCCTATAACAAAGAATGTTGCATGTACCCCTTCATTCTTTAAAATTTGTAATATTTTAGGAGTATTATTAGCACTTGGACCATCATCTATTGTTAAGAACACTTCTTTTTGAGTTCCTTTATAATTTCCAGCAACCATTTGAGCTACTTCATTTGCAGGAACAGCATAGCTTTCTGCTGATTTTATTATATTTTGCCCTGGAACTATTTCATTAGGATTATATCCCTTATATATTGGATTTATATATCCTAAAGTTTTTGATAAAAAGTACCCTTTTTCCATTTTTTCAATTTGAGCTTCATCACTAGCTGATACATCAGTCTTTGTAGCTGAATCCACCTTTGAACTTGAATTATTATCTGCTGTTGATGTTGTTGCTTTTGCTTCTACAGTTGTTGGTTTTGTTGTTGAATGATCACTTGCGTATGAATAACAACCTACTCCAGCACCTATAATTACAATTGCTGCTATAATACTAACTATTAATCTATTTCTTTTCGCCATTATGTATTTCTCCTATACTTTTCTTTAGCTTTTTGATAAATATAGTATATTATCAATCTATTAATTATTTGTAAATATAAAATGAATAAATAATTTCTTTATAAAAACATAATCATTACAAAATAAATTCAAATTGATAACATAAAGTTTCAAGAAAGCTTTTTAAGTTACTTTATACATATATATCTATATAATAGTTAAAATTTTCTTAAAATGAAGATAAGAAAAGCCCATTAAATAAACAATTTACTTAACAGGCTTGTCCTTTTATTTTTTACTATTTATTATTAAATGAATCTACTGTAGGATTTGATATAACTTTAAATTCATATCCATTATTCTTAAAGTATTGTATTACTTCTGGTAAAGTTTCAACTGTTTGTTTTTTAGCTGCTGCATCATGCATTAAAAGAACTACATGTGTTTCATTCTTAGTTTGTTTTTCTACATTTTGAAGTATTTGAGCTGCTGTATATTTCTTACCTGTAGCATCTCCTGTTTCTGCATCC
The DNA here is from genome assembly GCF_900091705.1 of Clostridium mediterraneense. GTDB lineage: Bacteria > Bacillota > Clostridia > Clostridiales > Clostridiaceae > Sarcina > Sarcina mediterraneense. The sequence goes on from NZ_LT594782.1 coordinate 95,855, forward strand.
CAATCTATAGATGTTATATGCTCTTTATTAAATGCTGTATTTAAAGCTGGTAGGCTTGGATCTTTATAATATCTTCTTGACATATATCCACCTGGCATTCTAACAACTCTAGCGTTAAAATCATCACCTAAAATTTTTCTCATTTCATCATTTGTTGTGTTAATTTCATTCATAAATACAGGTACATCCACTGAATTATGAGGATATAACTTTCTATAATCATGACTATATGAATGATTTGCTATTGCATTTCCACTCTCTATTTCTTCTTTTAATAATTTTTTACCCTCTTCTGATTTTATACTTGAACCTAAAACAAAGAAAGTAGCATGTACACCTTCATCTTTTAATATTTTTAATATTTTTTCTGTATTAGGGCTTGGACCATCATCAAATGTTAAAAATACTTGTTTTTGAGTATCCTTTGATTTTCCTTCAAGCATTTGTTGAACTTCATTTGCTGGAACAGCATAACTTTGTGCTGAATAAATAATATTTCCATTTGGAACTATTTGATCAGCTTTTGGTTTTGCAGCAGTACTTTCAGCATTCTTAGCTGGCTCCTGTGCATTTACTTTTACAGTATCATTAGCAGTATTTGTTGACTTAGAAGTTCTACTATATATATATGTTCCCCCTCCGATTACAACTATTGCTAATGCAAGTGAAGTAATTATTCTTCTTCTTCTTATTACAGTTCTCTTATCACTCATTTCTTTACCGCCTTACCTATTCATTAGTTTTATAAGTTTATAATATAATAATTTAATTAAAAAAAAGTAACAATTTTAAAACATTAATATGTCGAATTATTACATTTTAAATAACATTCTCTAAAACCTGAATTTTCAACAGGTTTCCTTATATCTATTACTATATTATCGCAAACTTTCTTCTTAATATTTATATTAAAAATTTAAATTTTTATTAAAAAAAGCATCTCAAAATGAGATGCTTTTTTATTTTTTAATAACCTGGTTTTGTTGTTGAAACTTGACCTTGGTTAGAATCTGTTCTGTAATCTACATCTGAGATTCCTTTAAATGATTCAACAGGTGCATTCTTAATAACCATGAACTTATATCCATGTTCTTTAAAGAATTTAATAACTCCTGGAAGACCATTAGCTGTATCTTGTTTTGCACCAGCATCATGACAAAGAATAACATCTTGAGGCATTTGTTGCCAATTTGCTGTACAGTCTGCAAGCATAGTCGCTGGACTAATTTGTGCTTGAGTTGATGCAACACCTGAGTCATCTGTCCAGTCAATAGCTGTAACAAATTCTTGGTCTAAAGCTTTATTAAATGCTTCTAGATTTGGATCATCATAAGAAACTCTTGACATATATCCACCTGGAAGTCTTAATATTCTTGTATCAAAGTTAGGTCCTAAAACATAATGTTCAAGATCTTTACATTGGTTAAATTGTTTTAAGAACTCATCTGGAGATATTTCATTATTAGGGTATAATACTGGTAATTGGTGTGTAAATGTATGATCCCCTACAGCATCTCCATCCATAATTTCTTGTCTTACAAGGTTTTGAATAGTAGGATTGTTCTTTAAGTGATCTCCTATTAAGAAGAATGTAGCATGAACCCCATATTCATTTAATATTTTTAATACTTGTGGTGTAACATTTGAACTTGGACCATCATCAAATGTTAAAAATACTTCTTTTTGTTTAATATTTGAATGTCCTGATACCATTAATGCTAATTGGTTAGCAGGAACAGCATATGAATTTGCTGAATAAATTATATTTTCTCCTGGTATAATTTCGCTAGGTTTATACCAACTTGGTATTGGATTGATATATCCTAAATTATCTGGAGCATTAAATCCTTTTTTCATCTTTTCAAGTTCTGCTGCTGATATTTTTCCATCTTGGTTTCCAAGATCAGGAACACTTGTATATGATGATTTCATTGTAGGGAATGCTTCACCCTTACCATCATTTAATATTGGTGATGTACCTGTTGCTGGATCATATCCTGCTGGTTCGTATGTATCACCAGATCCAGTTGCTGCCTTATTACCATCTGCTGTTTTATTTTTTGCATCACTATGATCATTTGATGCTTTATCAGCTGATGCAGCTGGAGCTGATTTTAACGTTGTATGTACTGCTGGTTTTACTGGAACTGTTTTGTTCTCACTTTTACTATAGTAATATGCTGCCCCACCTATACCAACAACTACTATTGCTGCTATAATTGCGGCTATCGCACCACCAGCTTTCCCTTTTTTCTTTCTTCTAATCATATAAAATCCTCCATTCCTATAAACTCTAAATATAAATTCTAATAATCCTAGTAAATCTAAGCCAATTCTAAAAACTTAAATTTTCCTGTAACTTACACTAATAGAATATCATTTAGAACTATAGTTGTAGTGACGAAAAATATACAATTAGTTTAATAAAAATACATATTTTATTATAAAAAATAACAAAAAAATTAAGGAGGTTATAAAATAAAATTCAAAATTAACAAATCACTTTAATTTAAGAATTTTTTATGACCTTAAATTGATAATTATTATTTTTAAAATACTTAATTATTCCAGTTAATGCCTTTACAGTTTCTTTTTTATCTCCTGAATCATGCATTAATACTATTACATTATTAATTCCTCTTGATTCTTTTATTGTATAATTTATAAGTTGCTGTGCTGAATAATTTTTTCCTTTTGCATCTCCATTTTCTGCATTCCAATCTACAGATACAACTCCTATATTTTTAAGACCTATTTTTAAATCAGGTATATGTGGATCATTATAGTATTTTCTAGATACATATCCCCCTGGCATTCTTATAACATTTGTATGAAAACTATCTCCTAAAACTCTTTCTAGACAAGCATTTGTCTTTTCTACCTCACTAATAAAATTACCTACATTAACACTATTTTTAGGATATATATATTTATAATTATGACTATATGTATGATTTCCTATAGCATTTCCCTCTTGAAAAGCTTGTTTTACTAAATATTCATTGCCATCTTCTACATTTTTTCCAACTACAAAGAAAGTTGCATGTACCCCTTCCTTTTTTAAAATATTTAATATGGCAGCAGTATTTTGACTTGGACCATCATCAAATGTTAAAAATACATTTTTCTCATCCTCATTATATTTTCCCTTTATCATTTTTGAAACAATATCTGCTGATACAGCATATTCATTAGCACTACTTTTTATATTATTTAACTTGGAGAGATCTCGACTTTTAGATTGATTAGTATTACTTTGCTTTTCTTGATTATTATTAGTATTATTTTCAACTTGCTTTTTTTCTTCAGTATTTTGATTATTCTTTGCTTGTTCTTTTTGATTATTATTAGTATTTTTATCTGTTACTTCTTTATTATTATCTAAAACTTTGTTTTCAGTAGCTTCAGCTTTATTTTGTACTGCCTCTTGCTTATTTGTATCATTAGCCGCTTTATCACTTATTTCACTCGAAGGTTTTATACTCGATGTTTGTGGATTTAAAGTACATCCAACCAAATTATTACTTAAGATAATACCAAAAACTATTAAAATACAAACTCTACTTCTTCTTTTGTTATATAACACAGTCATCACCTTCTGTTTTCTATTTAATTTTAAAAATATATCTTAGATATAAAATATAAATTTTTCTCATTAATCTTAGTATCTTCTTCTAGGATAGTTATTATTCATAAGTTAAATATTAAAGCAAATAAAAAAGGATATATAATCTTAGTAAATAAATACTATATTATATATCCTATACAGAGTAATTTTTTATAAATATTATTTTCAATCTTTAAATATTTATGCAAATTTTATGCATTTTCCATCATAACTAAATTTTTAATTTCTTTAAAACCATTTTTCACATAAAACTTTAATGTTTTTTCTTCTCTTAAAGTATAGAGACTTATTTGAACTATTCCTCTATCCTTAAGTCTTGAAACAAACTCTTCTAAAACCTTAGTTCCTATTCCTTTTCCTTTGAAATTATTATTTACACAAAATTCTTTTATATTAAATCTTGTTCCATCATAATAATATTCTTCATGCCCTACTATCATAGCAAGATTATTTTCTCCATCATGAGCTATAAGACCATAGCCCCCTTCAAAATTTATAATTTGACCAAGTCTTTTAGAAGCAGTCTCTTCTGTCCATTTCTCAAACCAAGGAGCTGCATTAAATGAATCATTAAATATCTTTACAGCTTCATTTAAATTTTGATTATTAATCTCTTTAAATAACATAATTATTTCCCCTATCTTAAAAATTTTAAATTTAAAATATATTATATCCTAAATTTAAAATAAAATCTTTAAATTAATTTTGAAAACTTACTACTAATCTAAATACTTATTTAAACTCTAAATACTTTTCATCTATTTTTCCTATAAATGGACTTACTATTGTATCATATTCTCTTCCATAATTACTCATATTTTTATTAGGATAAGTTAAAATAAGTCTCTTTTTAGCTCTTGTAATTGCAACATAAAAAAGCTTACCCTCTTCATCTAAATCGCCATTATATAATGGGAACTTTCCATCTATAAGTCCTGAAACTATAACTGTGTTATACTCAAGCCCCTTAGCCTGATGAACTGTTATTATAGGTATTCTTGGCTTTTCTTGAGTATTAGATACTATTTGCTCAATTTCTCCACCTGATAATGCTGTAACTTCAACTGCTGAGATTAAAGCATCTCTTGGACATTTCTCACTATCATCAAGAACTGAAAGTATTTTATGAAAATTCATAACTCTTCTAAAACGTTCTTCCCTCTCTTGTACAATATACTTATTCATAATATCAAAATTCTTTTGTATCTCAAGTATCATTTCATAAGGTCTTATCTCATAAGATTTTTGCTTAAGCACTCTATACTTTTCCCTAAACTCTTCAAACTTTTTATAAAGATCTGCTATAAGGCTCATTCTTTGAAAACTTGTAGGTCTTATTTTAGCTTCAATAGCCATAACTAATAATTCAGTTGTAGCTATTATATCATCTAAGGCATTATGACTTGGCTTATGGGTAGTTTTAAATCTTTCACTTAAATATTCAAGCTTATGATTTTTTTCCATAGGATAAAATCTTCTATATATATCTAAGGTGTCATAAAATCCTTTAAAGAGTGGAGCTCCTATATTACATCTATTAAGTTCACTTGTAAAAATATTTATATCATACTGAACATTATGTCCTATTACTATTTTATCTTTAGTATATTCTCTAAACTCATTTAAAACTTCTTCTTTAGGAAGTCCATGCTCTGCTAAATATTCATCTGTAAAATGATGTACTTTAGCTGATGCACCAACAGTTTTATTAGGTTTTATAAATCTTTCATAAGTATCTATAATCTTCCCCTTATTATCAATTTTAACTGCTGCTATTTGAATTATTTCATCACTTGTAACATCAGTCCCAGTACTTTCAACATCAAAAATAACTATATTCCCATCAGAAGATGATCTATCATAAGCATTTAAAAGATTAGTATAAAATTCACCATTTGCAGTATAATCACTTATAAAGTCTGAAAGCTTTATTCTTGCTTTTCTAAACTCAGTTGTTTCCATTTTCTCAAGAATAGCCTTTCCTACTCCTGTATTTAATCTTCTTAAAACTCTTTCAAGACTTACCGTATCATATGGATTTATAAGTATTTTAAATATAGCAGTAATATCTTTTATTTCTGCTCTTCTAAAAAATTTATATTCATCTACTAATATAAACTCAAAATCTTGATTTACACTAATTCTACTTAAAACCTTACTTAAATCCTTATTATAATTATTTGCCCTTGTAAGAACACAAACTTTACTTAAATCTTCACCTTCTAGAGCTAAGTTTTTAAAACTATTTAATATTCCAATAGCTTCTGCTTCAATATTATCATAGCTTATTACAGATATTTTTTCCCCAAGCTCATCACTACAAGAACTAACTCCATCTTTATATATTTCAGAAACTCTACTTTCAAATACATTTCCTAAAAAATCTATACTTGCATTAGTTAAAATTCGAGTAGATCTATAATTTTTATCAAATACTATTTCAAGTGGATTACATTCCTTTTTGAAAGCTTCAAATATCTTATCAGGCTCTGATCCTCTCCACTTATAAATTGTTTGAAATATATCTCCACATAATAAGATATTTTTACTATTATCACTCTTAAATATCTTTTCTATAATTTCGTAATCACTCATACTAGTATCTTGAACTTCATCTATATTTATAAATTTATATTTATCTCTATAATAATCAACAATATCTTTATTCATAAAAAGTATTTTAGTAAATGTAATTAAATCATTAAAATCTAAGGCTTTATCACTTCTAAGCTGTTTATTATAAAATGAAATATAAAGTACTCCATAATCAAGCATATAATGCATAAGTTTTATATTTACATGTCCATTTGTTTTAAAACAATCAGCAACTAAACTTTTAAAAGCAGGCTTTGATAAATTATCTATACAAAGCTTATAATCATGTTCTTCATCATCACTTAAAAAACCCCATTTAAGTCTATGAGATTTTACTAGCTCTATAAATTTATATATCATAGAAACATCTATAAAAGCTTTATTATATCCTTTTTGCTGAATAGTAGAAATTTTTTTAACTGCTTCTATTGCATCCTCCTCATCAAATACAACAAAATCAGTTGAAATATCTGTTTTATTCTTAGCACTATTTCTAATAACCTCAAGACAAAAACTATGAAAGGTCTTAATTGTACATTTTGTACTTCCTCCTAGCTTTTGTTCTATTCTCTCCTTCATTTCCTTTGCAGCCTTATTAGTAAAAGTTATACAAAGTATTTCCTCTTCTTTAGCAAGCCCTTTATTTATTATATTATAAACCCTTTCAGATAAAACTCTAGTCTTTCCTGTCCCAGCAGGAGCAACTAAAAATATATTTCTATCTAAGGTATTAACAACTTCTTGCTGTTTTTTATTTAATATCATTAATCTTAACTCCTATCAAATATCATTTCATTATCTATAATTTAATAATTATTCTATCCGTAGAACTTATTTTTGTATATAAGCTTTCTTAATCTATTATATTCTTTTATTTATATAAAAAAATATAATCTTATTTAAAATAATTAGTAATAACTATACTTAACTCTTTATATTAAGATATTACTATACTTTCTTGCATAGTATTTCAATATCACAAATTTCAAATCCTTTTTAATACTAAATAACCTCTTAAATTTTATTACCAAAATTTCAATAAACTTAAATTTTCTTAAATTTCTTAAAATAAAATTCCTATTAATATCTAGTTTAAATATATATGCTACGCTATAAATGTTCTATTTATATTAATTTAAGTATAGAATTATCATTTTTTACTTTTTATAAATTTTATGTTAAAGAGTAATATTTATAGCATATAAGGGGTGGTCATAATTAAAAATCAAAAAAAAATAATATTTATTTTATCTTTATCTATATCTTTATTTTTTATTGGTTCAATTATAAAAAACTATTTAATTCATTTAGATTGTCATAAATCAGATTATAAGGGTTTTGCTAAAACTCATGAAGCTTCTTTATTAGAACAATCATTAAATGAACATTGGGAAAGAACCTTTTCTGCTAAATCATCTAGTAAACTAAGAAAAGAATTAAGACAGTTATTAAAGTGTCAACAAAAAGTAATATCAAAAATAAAGTCAACTGAAGATACTGAGTTAAAAGAACTTCTAGTTAATTATGAAAAAGGAATAAAAAAAAGTTTAAAAAATTTAAAAATAAATTCTAAAATTCTATTTGAAGATAAGGCAGAGCTTAATACTAGAGTTTTAAAAGAAACTGATATATTATTCCTTAAAAGCTTAGATAAAATTAATGATACATATGGTATGAATATGTATGAAGATTATACAGCTTTCATTAAATATCTTCTTTATTCTTATAATAAATCTCCTGATACATATGATTCATTTATTCCAACATCAAATTCTTACTATTATTTTGATAGAAATATTTACTTTTACTAAAAAATCCACCAGAAAACTGGTGGATTCTTTTTAAGGACTGCTTTCCAAAATTAATTTTGACTTTGTCCTTGAGTTTGAGCTTGGTTTTGATTTTGATCTGCTGAACTACTTTGTTGAGTATTATTTTGACTTTGATCTGTTGAATTACTTTGTTGAGCACTATTTTGACTGCTACTTGACTCATTTTCAACAGCACTTGTACCACCTTCAAAGAATGTTACAATATCATGCCATATCTTTGAAAACCAATGTTCTACTTTAGTAAAGAAACCTGTTGATTTTAATTTTTCATATTCATCCTTAACAGATTGACTTACATTTGAGAAATCTTTTGCTCCCTTACTAATACTACTTTGTATTTGGTTTAAAGTATTTGAAATATTATTATAATCTAGGTGTAATCCTTGAATTTGAGCCATTAAATTAACAACTTCTTGATTTTGTTCTGGTGTTAATTTAACTCCATAATTATTAGTTACATTGTTAACTATATTTTGGATTTGTATTGTACTATTAGGATTATCCTTTATTACTAAGCTCTTTGATTCATTAATAATAGATTCAGCTTTTTGTTGACCTATTTGATTACCAAGATTTGTTGTAACCTTAACCTCATCATTAGCTACCTTTTTATTTTGTGTAGGTATTTGTTTTCCTGTTGCAGCTTGGAATCCTTCAAGTATTCCAGCTAAAGCAGCTTGTCCTGTTACTGGATATGGTGCATCAGCTACTATACTTGCATCATTAATTCCACAAGTTGTTAAAGCACTTGCAAGCATATCTCCTGTAACCTGAGTTAAATTATTTGTACTTACACTTATACCACTACCTTTAGGTAATAAAGTTACCTTACAGCTTGAAATTGATTGGCTAGTTGCTGGTATTGGTGTATCTGCTGGATATCCCATTTCTATATTAATATCTTGATTTGTTACTTCTACAAATTTAACGCCTTGTTGACCTTCTGTTACATTGAAGTTTGAAAGCATTTGTTGCTTTTGGGCAGGTGTTAAGTTAGCACCAAGTGATACTATTACTTCTCCTGGCTTATATCCAGTACTTGTATTAGTAGTATTTGAGCTAGTTTGTTGTGTATTTTGTGATGTTTGATTATTGTCAGTTTGTTTTGGTGCAGCACTTTGTGTATTATTACCATCTGTTTGTGTTGCCCCAGTTGATGATATTGTTTGTGTTGCTCCATCATAACTTTGTGTCATAGTAGTAGTTGTTGCAAGACCAGCAACTGGACTTGCCATAACTGTTCCTAAAATCATTAATGATATAGCTTTCTTTTTCATCTTTTAATCTCCTCTTATGTTTATTAAATAATAAATTTAATTTCTTAAATCATTATTTTAAAACAGTATAGTTTATTATCTCGTTTATATAATATACACTCTTTATTTTAAATAAATTCAAAAATTTAATAAAAAGTATATATCACATATTACCATTATTTATTTAAAAAATCTATATTTTCAACAAAAAAAGTCTTATTCTTTAATGAATGCAATTATTTTACTGTATATTAATATAATAATATGATTCTTTTAAAATATTTGTAAATAAAAAAGGTTTATCTTTAAAAGATAAACCTTTTATTTATAATACATTTTCATTTAAATTTAATGTTTCATAACTTTCTTTAGTTGTATATAAAATAAATTTATTAGCTAATAGAGAAAAGATTATACCTATTCCTACATACATAAGTCTTTTCATAGTTACTTCAATAACTCCTGAATTTAAAGAGACAGATGCGATAACTGATACTGTAACACAAATCATTGCCTCTTTATAATTATGTGCAAATGGATTTAAATATCCTGCTAATAAAACTATTATAAGTCTTATAGAACTATCTTTTATAAAAATAAAAGAAATTATTACTATTAAAGCTCCTATAACAGTCCCTTCTAATCTTTCCCTAGCTCTTGATTTACAATTTTCTGCATATAATTCAGTTAAGGAAAATACAGTATAAGCCATCCATCTACCTTGCTCAAGCTTAAAGAAATCTATTAAAAATCCTGTCAGTGCAGCAAGTAAACCTATTCTTATAGCATAATTAAATCTTATTGTATTTACACTAAATTCTTTTTTAAATATTTTTATTACTTTATATTCAATATCTTTATCTTCACCGTCTGATAGTTTTTCTTCCTCATTAGGCTTATCATTCTTATTATCTTTAAAATGAATAACAAACTGCATAGCCATTATTGCAATAGCTCCAAAGACTAAGCCAACTATTCTCTTAATAAAATCAACTCCATATACAGGAGTATAAAGCATAAATAAATATTGAAGCCCAAAAGGAACTACAATAGATTTATTAAGATTATAACTTAAAAAATACCCTATTGCACCAAGTGCTAAGAAATTTAATATTATCCCTATAAATATATTATTTCCTGCAAAAAAAGTGAAAAATCCAAGAATTAAATTTATAAATAAAAGTTTAGAAAAATTTTTACTAGCCTCTTTAGTTAAATCTTTTTCCATTAAAACCAAAGCTGCTACTACAACAGTAACTCCAACTAATGAATTAGTCTTACCAAATAGTAAATTAAATATATTTATAAATAATATAATGCATATAAACATTTTAGTATTATAAATAATTTTATCCTTCATAGCTATCACCCCTTATTCAAATAATAATTTTACCAAAATAAGGGGCTTATCTCAATAACATTTTTATTAATTTAATAATTTTATAAGAGAAGAAACTATAACTATAAAACTAAAAAAGCTAGCTACTCCTTCAATAAATGAGCCTGTTTTAAATGGTGATAATTTAAACTTTAACTTTATAAAAGGGCCCATAAGTGGTACTCCTTCTTTTGTAAATAAATCTAATAATATATGACTTAGATAACCTAAAACAACTCCTAGAAGATAGACTTCTATATAAGTTAAAACTTTTTCCTTATTATTAAAAGTAAAAAATACAGTAGATAAACTTAAAATTATAATTATATAAATATCATTTTTCTTAGCAAGTATCCCTCTAAATTTATTTGGTATACTACTTAAAACAAATAAACATGATGTTACTACTATAAAAGAATTTATACTTGCAAAAATAAGTGTTTTATTTTGATCAGTTCCAGACTCTAAATAAAGCTTTAATTTATCTCCTAAGAAAAATATTAAATAACTAAAAAGTATTAAAGCTAATATTGTATGAGTAAATCCTCTATGGCCAAATTTTGATGAAATAAACTTTGAAATTGGCTTTACCTTTCTTCCAACAGTACTAGTTGATGAATCTATATCAGGAATTAAACTTCCTATAGCTCCTCCAGCCATTGTTAGACTTACAAATATTAATGGATCTTCAAGTCTCGCTCCTATGTATTCTTGAATTATTAAAGGTAATACAGCTCCAAGTGCTATACCACCCATTCTATGTGTCTTTGCTAACATTTTATTCTCCTAAATGTCTATATTTTGCTTTAATTATATCAAGAGTATCACCTATTTTCTACAAAATATTCCATTAAATTCGAATAATAAATAAAAAAATAAACTTGGTTAATTAACCAAGCTTATCTTTTATTAAGCTCTTTTAATAAATTCTACATTAAATTCAGGATAAATTGTTGCACCCTTATAAAATCTTCTATAGTAATTTTTAATATCACAGAATGTTGTATAAGCTCCATCTTGCATTAAATTAGACTTACCTGTCTCATCCATAAGTTGTGAAAGGTATTCTACCTCTTCTTCGTTAGCAAAATCAAATCCTAAAACAAATATATTACTTCTTATTCTTTCAAAAGCTTCTTCATTTATAAAATCTACTATAGAACATGATAATTCATCTACAGTCTTTTTATTTCTTTCTTCAATACTTCCTTCAATACTTTTAGCAGCTAACTTCTTATAGAATTTCATAGCTTCTTTTTTAGTTTCGTAGCTTGAAAATACTAGGAATGAGAATATATCATAAGTTTCTATATCAACTTCTATATAGTCAATATTATTTTCTTCAATATATTTATTTATTTCTTTGTATCCTTCTTCATATTGTTTTAAATCCTTAGGATCAAAATTTCCAAGCTCAAACTTCTTTCCTTCAATCTCTACTGCTTGTAAAGGATGTATACTTAGTGTTCTTAAAGCATTCTTTAAATCTAATAAAACTTTAGTACTTTCAACTTCTAAGATTCCATTAACTATCTTCATATCTAATCTCCTTATCTTTAGTTATAAAATTATTATAATACATCTATAAATAAAATCCTATCTAAGGATAAGAATATATATTTTAAAATTTAAGTATATATTATTTTTCATCAGCTATAGCAGCTTCTTTTTGTATTTCATTTATTCTTTGTAATTTTTCTTTTTCTTGAATTACTTTTTCATTTTTTATAAATGAATACATAGTATATCCACCATCTATATTTTTACACTTAAATCCATTTTGAATAAGAATTCTATAAGCAAGATATGATCTTAAGCCACTCTTACAATAAATATTTATTATTTTATCCTTTGGAAGCTCTGATAATCTGTCTCTAAGACTAGCTAAAGGTATATGATATGAACCTTCTATTATTCCAATAGATAGTTCATTTTCATTTCTAACATCTAAAATAAATTCTTCTTTCTCTATAAGAGAATCAACCATAGATGAATCTACTGTTTCAACATCCATATCTACTACATTTCCTGCAACATATCCTAACATATTTACAGGATCTTTTGCTGATGAATATGGCGGAGCATAACAAAGCTCTAAATCTTGTAAATCATTTACACTAAGACCACCTTTAATAGCTGTAGCTATAACATCTATTCTTTTTTCTACTCCATCTTTTCCAACACCTTGTGCTCCAAAAATATTACCATATTCATCAAATAAGATTTTCAAATAAATAGCTGTTGCTCCTGGATAATATCCTGCATGAGACATTGGTTGTACATGTGCTGTTTTATATGGTATTTTAAATTTTCTAAGTGTACTCTCATTATTTCCTGTTGATGCAACTGTTAAATCAAATACTTTAGCCACAGAAGATCCAAGTGTTCCTAGATATTGAATATTTCTATCTTCTATATTGTCTGCAACTATTCTACCTTGACGATTTGCTGGCCATGCAAGTGGTATAACCGTTTGTCTACCATTTATGTAATTTCTGACTGACACAGCATCTCCTAATGCATAAATATTTTCATCTGATGTTCTCATATATCTATCAACAATAATAGCTCCACCTTCTGTTAAATCAAGACCTGCATCTTTAGCAAGCTTACTTTCTGGTCTCACACCAACTGAAAAAATTGTTAAATCTGATTTTAATTCTAAACCGCTATCTAAAATAATTTTCTTTCCATTTTCTAAAAATTGTACTACAGCATCCTCAAATATTAAATTAACACCTTTTTCTCTTAAATGCTCATGAACTATAGCAGCCATTTCAAAATCTATATTAGGCATTACTTGATTTGCTCTTTCAACTAAAGTGATATTAATTCCTTTATCTAAAAGATTTTCAATCATCTCTATCCCTATAAATCCACCACCAATAATAACTGCATTTTTTACTTCATTATTATCTATATAATTTTTTATCTTATCTGTATCTGGTATATTTCTTAAAGTAAATAAATTTTCAGCTTTATCTATTCCTTGTATTGGAATAATAATTGGTTTTGCCCCTGGTGATAAAACTAAAATATCATAACTTTCTCTATATTCCTTACCTGTATTAACTTCTCTTACTAAAACTTCTTTTGATTCTCTATCTATTGAGATAACTTCTGTAAGATTTCTAATATCTAAATTAAATTTCTTAGACATTCCCTCTTTTGTTTGTACTAAAAGTTTATCTCTTTCCTCTATAGTACCACCTATATAGTAAGGTAAACCACAATTTGCAAAAGAAATATATTCACCCTTTTCAAACATTACTATCTCTACATTTTCATTAAGTCTTCTAAGTCTTGCAGCAGTAGATGCCCCACCAGCTACTCCTCCAACTATTACTACTTTCTTATCCATAAATATTTCCCTTTCCAACTTATTACTATATATAAATAAAATGATTTATGTATCTTTTTAAAAGAGTAAGATATTACTCCTAACTCTTAATTAAACAATACATCAATTAAATTCTTTATCTCCTCATTAGCTATTCTATAATTTACTTCTAAACCATTTCTTTCTCCTATGATTATCTTAGCAGCTTTTAATTTTGCTAAATGCTGGGATATAGTAGATTGTGGGATATTTAAACATTCTTGCATATAGCTAACATTACAACTATTTCCACTACATAAACCTCTTACTATACATAATCTAATAGGATGTGCTATTGCTTTTAATATTTCTGCTTTTTCCTCATAATATTTTGGGTTTTTTGAAAAAACCTTATTATTTTCCATCTTTAAACCTCCAAATCCTTATATCTATATAATATGATTTACTCCTATAAAATGTCAACATAACTTATAAAAAAAGAAGTTTAATAAATTAAACTCCTCTTAATAAAGATTTATATCCAGAAAACAGGATATTTTCTTACACTACTTAAATTATTTATTAAAATAGCTAAAATAACTATAACTAAACAACCTAATATAAGTGGATGAATTAAAAAACTCCAACTACTACCCGCTACAATAACAACTAGAGGATCTGCTCCTGCTGGCGGATGTGTTGTTTTAGTTAAAAGCATTGCAAATATTGATATCCCAACTCCTAAAGCTAATGAAATAGGGGTATTCCCTAATAAATTATAACAAAGTATTCCTATTGTTGTTGCAATTATATGACCACCTATTATATTTCTTGGTTGAGATAATGGAGCATTCCAAGCTCCAAATGCTAAAACACAGCTAGCTCCAAATGGTGCTATGATCCATGGCGTCTTAGTTTCTTTAGTTAAATAAGCAAGAAGTCCTATAGTAATAAATCCACCAATTAAGCCAATTAAACTATCTTTGAAATTTACTTTTAAAGGACTTCTCTCTTTTGTATATAACTTAGCGAAGTACTTTTGCATAAATCTTCTCCTTTATAAAAATCAGTCTTTTGAATATAACATCAGGCAAAAAATAAGTCAATGTAAGGAATTTAAAAAATAGTAAAAAAAATTAACTATCTAAAACTTAGATAGTTAATTACTGGCTAATTACTTTTTTTACATTTATCAATATATTCTTTCATTATGGCTTCAAATCCATTTCTAACATCGCTTCCCTTTATACCAAGTTCTCTATTTTCAAACTTCTTTTCAAGTATTGGAGCAAGTTCATATGGATCAATATCTAATAAGTTTACTTCTTCCTTTATCATGTTTAAAGCTTTCATCTTACCTTGAAGCATTTCTTTCTCAGAAACATCATTAATTGAAATCATAACAACATCTAACATTTCTATTCTTTCATTTATTTCTTCAATTAGTTCCTTTTTATTCATTTTCATTTACCTTCTTTATTTTAAAGTTTCTGACAGATGAATTATATAATACTAAATTTATATAAGCAAAATATCAAAATTATTAAATTTACACTATAAATTCTTTTATATATTTATATTTTAGAACTTATATTTAGTTTGAATATAAATTTATATTAAATAAAGCAATTATAAAAATATTTCATAAAATCTCATTAAACATATAAAAAATAAAAATTTTCTTTATATTTTTATATTTTACCTGTTTATTTTTCTCCAAAATATTATATAATAATTTGTATGACAAAAATTTTATATATCAAAGGAGCTAACTTTATGATTAATAACCTGCAAAATAAAGAACTTGAAGAAGCTTTAGCACTTCTTAATAGCTACAAGGAAATGGATCTCTCTCTTCCAATAGGTATACTTGAGGATATAAACGAGGAGGTTCACTCACCAGCTTTCCTTAAATTAATTTGTGAGGAAAACGAACACGATATATAAAATAAAGGCTATGAACTTATAGTTCATAGCCTTTAGTTTTTTTATTTTTACTAAATATATAAATCATATATATTCCTGATATTATTATAATAACTATACTTATAAGTTGAGCCATTCTTATATTTCCTATATAAAGACTATCTGTTCTTAAGCCTTCAATAAAATATCTACCTACTGAATAAAGTATTCCATAACTTGCAAGAACTATTCCTTTATATTTATCAGATAATTTATATAATATTATAATTAATACTATACCTATAAGTATGTCCCAAATACTTTCATATAAGAAAGTAGGATGATAATACTTTCCACCTATAAACATTCCTTCTTGAATAAACTTTGGAAAATGACTTATAAATTCTTTACTTACCTCACCCCCATGAGCTTCACTGTTAAAGAAATTCCCCCATCTTCCAATACCTTGAGCTATTATTATTGAAGGAATAGCTACATCAGCATATTTAAGAAAATCAACTTTTTTAATCTTACAATATATAATTGCAGTTAAAATAGCTCCTATTAAGGCTCCATGAATTGCTATTCCACCGCCTCTTATATTAAGTATCTGATCTAGATGATTTTTATAATAATCCCATTCAAAAATTACATAATAAGTTCTAGCACCTATTATTGCAAAAGGAAATCCCCATAAAAATAAATCTATTATAACATTAAAGTCCATATTTCTTTTTTTTACATTTATATACGCTATAAATAAAGCTACTAAAATAGCAAAAGAAATCATTATTCCATACCATCTTACATCAAATCCTGATATACTAAATGCTATTGGATTCATAAAACTCCCCCTATACTTTAAAATCTTTATATATAGTGTATCAAATTTTTATATACAAATTATGTATTTAAATCTTATAAGTTCTATAAAAAGATTTATTTAACATAATGTTAACATTTATTTTGAGAACCACTTCTTTTTTTTATTTCTTTCAGTTCTTTTTATAAGATTTCCCCTCATATTTGTAACAATTTTCTCTTCTACATTAGAATATCTTTCTTCTAATATTTTCATTTCTCTAAGCTTGGACTCTAATTCAATAATATATTTGTCTTTTTCAAAATTTTCTTTCTCTTTAATATTTAATTCTCTTTTTAATTGTGATACTTCCATATTCAAAAGCTCTATTTCTTTATCTTTATCATAATCATAAATTTTTTTGACTTCAATATCCTCTAAAAGCTTTCTAATCCCCTCTTCTTTTATATAAATATCACCATTTTCCTCATAAATATATTCTTTAAAATTTTCTTCTTTTACTCTTTTATTTATAGCTGTCTTGCTTATTTCTAATTCCTTACTTACTTCAGCTATTTTATACCCCATTTTCTCACCCTTTATTTTTATTATGTATTATATGATTTTAATTCTACTTTTTTATTTTAAAACCTTTTAAATACCAAATAAAATAAATTTTAATATGGTAATTTATTCAATAAATCAGCTTTTATAAAATCTTTATAATTGTGTATATTATCTATCATATCTTTAAAATCATCCATACTAAAGCCTATTCTCTCCATTTCAGCTTCTAAGACATCAACATGTCCCATTTCCTTATAGTCATTATACATAATCTTTAAATAACTTCTTGTATCTTCTGCATAATCTACAGATAACATTGTAAAATTACCTTCTGAAAATTCATAATTAATAATATCTATTAAAGATAGCATGTCTATCTCTTCTTCTTGCTTATTCTCTAAACGTTCTATTTCATAATATATCCCCTGACATATCTCAACAAGTTTTATATCAACATCATGATAATTTAATATATTTAAAAAGTTATCCTTATCTTCAGCTGTAATAACTATATCTCCATTCTCTTCCATAAGTATAGAAATTGATATTGAAGGAATTACTACTTTTTTTATAAAATTTAAAACTTCCTTTTTACTATCAAAGTTATAGAACTCAGAAAATACTGAACCACTATCTTTATTAATTATTGAAAATCTTAATAATTTTTTATCTATATCAAAAGCTTTATCTTCATCTTCTAAAAAATTTCTTAATTTTTCTATATCATTTATCATTCGTGACCATCCTTTCATGTCTATATATATATTTTAACTAATAACATAATAATATATTACTCCAGTTTTCGCTAGTATTAGTATAATTATAAAATAAAAGGGACTGTCTCAAAGTGGAATTAGATTCCATCTTTAGAGACAATCCCTTTTTTTTGCGTTTAAACGACTTTTTATAGATTTTGTTTATAATATAAGTATGCAAAAAACAAACAAAACCTATGATATAAATTTAACCATAAATACAGAAAATATTCTAGAAAAAAATTGTATGGTGAGGACGCTAAATTACTTTATAGATAATTTAAAAATAAGAA
>NZ_LT594783.1 GCF_900091705.1 Clostridium mediterraneense
GATCAATACAAGTTGAAGGTGTCTTTGCATTGATAAAAGAAAGTAGAAAGTTTAGAAGGTTTTCATACAGAGGATTAAAAAACGTTGAAACGCAATTTTTATTAATTTCATTAGCACATAATATGATCAATTATATTAGCAAAAGAGATACAGGTAGATTAAAAAAGCACTTATTCTAATATTTTTTCATATTTATCCAAATAGGTATTTCTAATACCTTTATTTGTCATGCATAAAATTCGATTAAAATAAAAGGAACCACCTCACAATTCCAAATTATGGTATTATGAGACAGCCCCTTCTAAACTAATATTTTAATCCTATTATAACATGATCTAAAGCATTACCTTTTAATCCATCTTCTTTAAACATATTAATAACTTCTAATATTGTATCCTTAACATTTATCGCCTTATTTTTCCCATATATATATGACATATAAGCATACATATATCTTACCATCTTATAATCTGACTTTTTATATTCTTCTAATTCGTTTTTATAATTTTCTTTTATCTTTAAAAACTCTTTCTCTGTTAGATAAGTACCTGTAACTGTTTTTAAAGTTTCAAAAAATTCCTTATCAATAGCTACTTTAAAATCCTTATTATTTTCACTATTTATCTTTCTATATAATAATCTTGTAAGATAACTATAACTTTCTCCCATGTAGCTATTATATCTAGCATTTAATATTACATTATCGCTTCCAATTTCTCTGTATTTCATCTATATACCTCTTCTTGTGTTATAATCTATATTTATAATCTACCTTATATATCCATTCGAATTTCAACATTTTAATTACATTATTCTTTTATTTTGTAAATTTTGTTGTTTATTATATTTAACTTAGTTGAATAAACATCTAAAGAATGTCCTTTATAATTCCTAATAATCTCTTGACATCTTTCAGATATTTTTTCTAGAATATCAATTTTAAGGTCTTTTATATCTTCTTCAAACTTTAAAAAATCATCATTACTGTTCATAAGAAGTGAAATTAAATCGGCTTCAAGTTTTTGCTTATTTTCATTTTCTTCTTTTACAGATAATAATTTTATACAATCATCTACTGTCTTAATATTAAGGCCCCAAGAATTTTTAATATCCTTACCAAGTTCTCTAGTAGTTTTATACATAATAAGCCATGGATCTTCTTCACTTATAGATTGAACTCTAATATTAGGATTTTCTATAATTTTTACTTTAAATTCATTACTAATAAAAGCTATAGATTTTATTATGCTATAAACATCTTCCCCCTTATATTTTTCTAATTCATCTACAGTTTGAGAATTACATATCCACTCTAACATTTCTTGAGATTTTATAATTTTAGAATATAGCTTTTCCCTTCTTTTTTTAACAAACATAATTAAATTTTTTCTTTCCGTTTGTAAGGATACATCATCTGAGAAAAATATATGCTTAATTAAACTAGCATCATTTAATGACTTATTCTTATATTTTTTATTTATCTCTACTTGATTCATTAAAACTAAATATGTATCAGTTAAAGTTAATTCTTTTTTCATTTTAAGTCTTTCTAATAAATATTTAGTGTCATTATTATAAATTCTTTTTAATTTTAAGTCTATTCTTTTTTTAGCAATTTCAGCATAATAACTTATATCTACTAAAAGATTTATTATATAATTTATTTTTTTATCTAACTTAGAGTTTAATATTTTTTTTGCTCCTACTAAAAGGTTTTTACAATAGCTAGAATAAATATATATTCTTATAATATCATTGTTCTTTATATAATTATAAAGTTTATTTATTGTATCTGAGAGACTTATAGCATTATCCACATCTTTTTGTGATACTAAGGTATACTTTATTACTTCATCACTTAAAATCTTGTTCTTACTCGGCTTAACAAAGAATGCTATCTTTTCTTCATTTTTATCTTCAATTAAAAACCTACTCATTATAATCCCTTTATTATTTACTTTATATTCTTCCTTAATTGGTAAAGTAATCATTGAAGCTTCTATAATTTCATTTATAAAACTTTTTTCTTCTATTTTTCTTGTAAATTCTAAATCTAAAAATGCTACTCTCATCATCACTCATTCCTTTCTAATACACTATATTTAGTATATGTAAATTATAATATTTACATTCTTTATAAAAAAATAAAGAGAATACCTCTAAAAAAGATATTCTCTTTAACATTATTTTAAATATTTACTTGTTAATCTTTTAGCTCTAAGAGCTCCTTCAAAAAAATCATAGTTATCTACTTCATAATAACTATTATAAAGATCTTTACATTCTTGTTTTCTATCTAAATTAGATTCTGCAAAATCTATAATAAATTCCAAGATATTTTCTCTTTTTTCAAAATCTAATTCCTTAATTTCATCTAAATTTGCTAATTCTAAAAAGTGTTTTACTAGATTTTCTTCATTAGTATTCATGTTAAATTCCTCCTATTTTAATCCCTAATTTACTCCAATTATTTTATTACCTTATGTAGGCTTGTACATTTTTAAAAATCATTCCTAATATCTATTTATAATTTTAACATATTTTTAATATTAGTAACAAAAATTCTACTTACATATTTCTTTTAAAATTACTGTAAAAGAAGTTTTTTCATAAAAAAAATATCTTTTACAGCTAATTTATTAAAATTTTTTCCCTAATTAATAAAATAAATTTATAATTATACTAAATAATATATTTATTGCTTTTAAATCCAAAATATTATGATATCTTTGGAATAAATTTTATTTAAAATATTTAAATAAATGAGAATCTTTTTATCATTAGGCAATTTTTTTTACTTTATGATAAAAATTATTACTTAAAATTGAAAGGCATTATATCTATAATAATTAAATTTAATATTAAGATAATTTAAGTTTATAGACAAAATTTATTCTAAGATTTATATTAATATTAATCGTAAGATTAAGAGCAATAATATTTGTTTATCTTATTTCTATTCATAAAAAATATATTACACAACAGAGACATTTCTTATAATAAAGAAATGTCTTTTTTTATTAAAAAAACCTAGCTTAAAGCTAGGTTTAAAAATATCTATTAATAATAATCATATCTATCCTCTTCATCATATGTTGATATACCATAATAATCATCATCTTCTTCATAATTATCATAGCCATCTTCTTCAACATAATCATCATATTCTCTTAAATTATATGACATATCTAAATCATTATCTTCCTCATATAAAGCTCTTGAGCTCTTATAATACTCCACTATATTAAATAAATGCTTGTCCATAAATTTAATTAGATTTTCATTTTCATCTTCTGTTCCTTCTTGAACTTCTATTCCATCCTCTATATAAAGTCCATTATATTCATATATCATAATTGTTTTTCTTAAAAGATCTTCAAGACTATCAGCTATTACATATTTTTCTGTATCAAGTTCTGATTCTCCAAAATTAATTATTTGTCCAACTTTCCCCTTAGAATCTGGATTTAAATCTATAGCAAGATATGTATGTTCATTATTAAAAGCAAAAGGAATCCAATTACTATCTATTAATTTATTTCTTATAGCTCCTTGTGGATTTGAAACATATATGTCCTTAACTTCATTCTTATCATTCTTCTTATTATTTTTCCATTCCAAACACATATCGTCAAATGTCATAAGCTCAAATCCAAGTATTGCTCCAAGACCAAGAGTACCATTATTTAAGCTATATAACTGCTTTAATTCTTCTGGAATTTCTAAATTCATCTCATTCTCTACTTCCTTAAATCTAGAAACTCTCACCCCTGATTCTAATGAATCTATTGAAAATCCACTAATTTTTTCTTCTATAATATCTAAAATTTCTTCCCATAACGTTTTAACTATTTTCATATAAATTCTCCTTTGTTAATATCAAACTTCATCTTCATTATCCTATTTGTTCATTCTTATTTATTATAATAAAATTCTTTTTTTATTTCTATAAAGTTTTTAAATAACTTTACTATTAATCTTAAGAATCCTTAGCAAAAAAAGAAGATATCTATTTATTAGATATCTTCTAAATTTATATATTAACTTTGTGCTATTTGACTTTTATCTGGTGCTATAATATTTTCAGCAGCCACCATACTACTCATTGCATTTTGATAATTCTCAACAGTCTTTGATGGTGTTTTATCATAACCATTCTTAACAATCTCCTCTGCATCTGCTACTACTTGCTTGTAACTTGGCTGCACTTTATTAGTTAATGTATCTTTTATCTCTTCATATTTGCTACTACTTAAATAACTCTTATTAGCTTCTAAATTTGAAAGCATAGCATTATATAATGAATCTTGGCTACCACTGATTTGGTTTATTTCACTTTTAAGTTGAGCCATATCTGTTATAGTTTCCTCATTATAAAGTTTTGTTGTTAATTGCTCTAACTGTCTTAACTTTTCAATTTGACTACTTGCATAATTAGCAGGATTAGACGCCTGTGCTGATTGCTTTGGTTTTGTTAAAGTCCCAACCACAAGTATTATAATTCCAAGAATTACTGCTACTACGATTGCTATCTTTTTTCCTTTGTTCATTCTAAATTCTCCTAAGTTATAAATTTAAATAATTATAAATCCTGTTATAATCATTTCTATTTTAACATATATAATAAATTTTATAAATACATCTCGAAATTTAGGACTGGCTTTAAGATATATATTATTAGTAATAATATATATCAAAAGCTATTTTTTAGTTAAATCTTTATTATGGAAATATTCACTATATAAGCCATAAATATTTATGATAATATCCCATTAAGTAATTATTTTGTAATCTTTTAGTAATATATACGGAATAATTTAATTTTCTCTAAGATTTATAATATTTCTAGATAATACAACGATTTAAGTGTAATATATTAATATTTAATAACTGAAAGGAGCTAAAAAATGAAAAAAACAGCTTTAGCTATAACTATTGCTATAATATTAGCTGTAGGTGGAGTATTTGCTTATTCTTTAACAAATAAATCCCAAATAGTTTCAACTAATGAAAATAAAAATATTACATCAAATAAAATTTCTGCTGAAAATATCCCTAATGATAAATTAAGCAAAAAAGATAATAATTTAGGTAAAACAAATAATGCTAAAACTGTAAAATCAGATATTAAAACTGATAATACATCTAATATTACTACTAATGATATTAATACCAACAATAATGGTAACCCTAAAAATAATAATATAGCTAATAAAGATACTACAATAAAAACATCTAATACAAATCAAAGTACAAGTAGTAACTTAGATAATAATACTAAAAATAATATTAGTAATAATACAGATACTAAAAAAATAAATACTACTAATAACTCCAATTTATCAGATAATAGTGAACCTAGCTATACTCCTACACCACTTACAAGTGAACAACAAGAAAACTATAGTAAGCTTCAAAGTATAGCTCTTAAAAGTAAACCAAATGGGACAGCCTTTATAACAAACCTTAATAATTATAAAGTTATTGATGGAACTAAATACTATAATTTATATGAATATAATATAGGTAAAGATTCAGAACATTGGGTATATGATGGTAACTATAGTAACTTTGTAGGAGCTTTCTATGTAAGTCCTTCTGGTAAGAAACTTGGAACTCAATATGTTCAAGATTTTAGTGATTTAAATGATCAACAAAAATATTCAGAACTTTATCAACTTGCAACTGAATTTACATCTTATTTTTCAGGAAATGGATCTATTAAAGTTAATTTAAATAAAACTAAAGATGTAGATGGTTATCACTGTTATCTAATAAATTGGGGAGATAAGAGCTTTTATCTAAGTCTTACTGGTTATGTTTACATAGATAAGTCTCAAGCATTTTATTAAAATAAATAAAAAAAGAAACTATCTAAAATTAGATAGTTTCTTTTTTTTATGATTAAATTTATAATTTCTTTTCAGTAATTAACTAATATTTACTCTATAAACATTAGTTAAGCACTGTTACATATATACTGCTGGTACCATGAATATTAATGATATTAACATGAATACTAATGCAAACCAAACAGCACCTGGATTTTCAACTCTTTCTTCCATTGTTAATCACTCCTTAATAATAAAATTTGTTTTATTATTAGAATTAAATCTACTCAGTAATTAACTAATATTTACTCTATAAACATTAGTTAAGTACTGTTACATGTATACAGCTGGTACCATAAATATTAATGATGATAACATAAATATTAATGCAAACCAAACAGCACCAAGATTTTCAATCTTTTCTTCCATTGTTAATCACTCCTTAATAAATAAATTATGATTTCTATAGCTTTACGCTAACATAAGTATACTATTTTAAAAAAATATATACAAATTAATTAAATTAACAAATATAATATATTTTTTTATGATTTCTTTTTACTTTTTAAATAATTATTTTTTAAAAAAGTATTTCACATAAAAATAAGTTTATTTTACTACATATGATTATATGTAATCTGTATTTTCATATTAAATATTATATTTTTCACTTTTATTATGTCCCACTATTCACTTTTTTAATACTTTCTTAAACTTTTTTTCATATTTATTGATGGAAGCACTAATCATTAATCTATATTATTATTTGTGAAATACTTAAAAATTTAAAAGGTGATAACTGATGAAAAAAATACTTTTATGGGTTTTTATATTAGCATTTGCAGGTATTGTTGATACTTGTTATTACATAATAAAATCAAGTTATGCATTAGAGCATCCACAAGGCCAAGTGTTACTATCATCCCCAAGCCAAAGTAATACTGGCACAAATAATACTAATGAAACAACCCAATCTAAAAAGACTGATAAAAAAACAGGACTTTTAGATAAATTATTTGGTAGTGATGGGCCCTCTCATTCACAACTAGTTAAAGAAAACGCACAATATAACTTAACACAAGCTGAAATGGAAGTTTACAATAATACTAACACATTTTCAGCAGCAGCCGCTAAATTATATAATAAAATTGAATCAAACATTTATGACCAATACTATGTCCAACAAATGCATTATAGAACAGTTGTAAATTTAAACAACTTTGTTACTTATGATGGAATAAGATATTATGAAGTTTTTAACTATTATAATATGCCAACTGCTGGTACTATAGCTAATCCTGTTGGTATAAAGAGTCCTAATGGAACAATTTATAACTATACTGGTTTAGAAAGTATATTTTACATAGATGCACTTGGTGATACTATGACAGTAGCTAAAGCTAAAGAAGATGGTATTGAAAATCCTTTAAATAGCAATTTAACTCCAGCACAAATAGAAAATCAACTTACAAAGATTTCTATTGAATTTACTACTGGTGCTACTACAATGCCAGGGGTTACTGCTAAACCTTATTTACAATATTCAAAGGTAGTTGATAATGAAACATATTATCAAGTAGTTTTAAACTGTCCTGTTCCAAACCAACAAGAATTCCAATTAAGGGGTTCAAGAACAACAGCTGAATTCTATATGAACCCTAACGGTAGAATCTGGCAAGATAAGCAACAAGCTTTCTTATATTCAGGATACTTCTATAAAGGAATACATTTTGGTAAAATAAATTACTACTACAATGCATTTGATCCTAATTGGAACAAAAATCACAGTTAGAAAATAATCCAGTACAATTAAATTTGTACTGGATTATTTTTTATAAAAACTTAATTTAAAAATATTTGCACTAGGTTTAAATTAAACTTTTATTTTTATTATATCTATCTTAACTTATTTTTAGCATAAGATAAAGAAGATTCTAAATTCCCATTATTTTTTCCAGCTCCTTGAGCAAGAAAAGCACTTCCGCCACCTTTACCATCAATAAGGCTAATAGCATCTTTTAATATATTTCCCATATTAAATTTCTTAAGATTTTTGGATGAAGCAAAAATAAGATTTACTCTTCCCTCATTTTTAATTGCTATTAAAGCAACTATATTATCATCTTCAGTGATTTTTTTTGCAAGCCTATCAACATATTTAATATCTTCATTATCAAATATTTTTTCTACAACTGAAATACCATTTATATTTTCTGAAGCTTCAATCATTTCTTTCATTTGATACATAGCTATTTCATTTTCTAATTTTTTCTTTTGATCTATTACCTCTTTAAGTTTTTCATTTAAATTCTTAATTCCATTTATAGCTTCCACTTCACTACTACTTAAATATCTACAAATCTCTCTTGAAAAATTATCTTTTAAAATAGCATCATTAATAGCTCTTGTACCTGCTAAAAATTCTATTCTAGTATTACCTTTATTCTTTTCAAATCTTTTTATTTTAATATGTCTAAGCTCAATTGTTGAAGAAGGATGAAGACCACAACAAGCATTTATATCTAAATCACCTATTTTTAAAATTCTAATTTGTTCATTAGTATCTGGAAGATCTCTTCTTATCTTCATTTTTTTTAGTTCTTTCTTAGATGGTGTTAAAAATTCTGCTTTAATATTTTCACCTATTTTTTTATTTGCAAAAATTTCTACCTCTCTAACTTGTTCTTCTGTAAGTGTTCCTTCTATATCAACAGTACTAATCTTATCACCTATATGAATACTTTTAGTGTTTGCATTAAATAAAGTAAAGAAACATCCTGATAATACATGCTGACCAAAATGTTGTTGCATACCATCAAATCTTCTTTCCCAATCTATTTCACATTTAACTCTATGTATTTTTATAGGCTTTTTTTCAGTTACATGATATATTATTCCTTCTTTTTCATAAACATCAATGACCTTATGTCCATCTATAGTACCTCTATCAGAAAACTGACCACCTCCACCAGGGAAAAATGCAGTTTTATCTAAAATTACATGGAACTTTCCGCCTTCTTCTTTAACTTGGGCTATCTCCGCAGTAAACTCTCTTATATACTGATCCTCATAATAAAGCTTTTCCATATATAAATTCCTCCAACTTATTGTCTTTAATAATAATTATAACAAATATTAAGCCTTTCCTAAAATATAAATTACCTTCCCCTTTTTGAAGACATCATAAAATAGTCTATTTCTATTTTTTGCATTAGATAAAATTTTAGAATTTAATTTTATGGTACATTTTAAATTTTTTATTATATTAATAATCATTTACGAGTATTTTATTTAAGAATACAAATAGCAAAAAAAGAAGCAACTTTTTAAAGTTACTTCTTTTTTTACGAATACCAATAAAAAAGAGCTTGGCTACGTATTATTCTTAGTTGTAATTCTATTTTACAAAAAAAGTTAAGATTTGGCAAGTTTTCTGCCAATTATTTTATAAAAGCTAGTTTAACTTAATTATTATAGAATCTGATTTTGAATAATTATACTCTTCACCTTTATTATGACTTATTACTCTTGGTGTTATTTTTAAAGTATCTCCTGTAACTTTTCCTTTATACTGTGCTCTCCAAGGTACAACACTCCAATCTTTACCATCCCACCCTTCTGGGGCATATAAATCATCTCTTCCTATTTCGCTTATTTCATCTATCTTAGTTCCATCTTCAAGCTCTATATCAAAAAATTGAAATCTATGATTTTCAAATTTTATATCACTATTAAAATAAAATAACTCTATATATCCTGGATGAATTTTTGCTTCTATTAATGTTGTTTGTCCTGCTCCATTTAAATCAAATGTATAGTTTAACTCAGCAGATTTTATTATTTGTTTTTCATCTTTAGCCTTTAGATTAAATTTAATACTTTCTGTACTTTCTTGTTGAAGAGGTTCTCCTTCACTAACTTCATATCCCTCTGTTCCTTCTATTTTTTTTCTATATTTTTCTCCCATTATTATATCATTTAATTTTATTTCAATATTAAAATTATCTTCCTCTAAAAACTTATCATCAATTAATGCAGAGCTTTTAAACTTATATACTTTATTATCATCACTTACCTCTGAAAGATAACCTGAGCTACTTTTAGGCTCCTCACTATTTATAAGTATATGTGTAGATACATTAGGTATAGGATAATATACAATTTTACTATCATCTTTAATATTATTTTCTTTTTTCCACTTATCTATTTTATCTTTATTTTTACTTTTCCAATCCTCTATATTAAATTCACTATAATCTTTTATTACATCCCAATATATATATCCATCTTCTACCCACGCTTTTACCTTTACTTTTATTCCATAAAGGTTTAATTCTCTTTCAATAATCCCATTTTTATATCCTATAGAGTCCTTAGAAACCTCATATGAATTTTGATAAACTTCTTTTACTCTCATTACATTAGCCCCTACATATTGACTATTTACAGAAAATACTCCACCTATAATCATAAAGGCTAGTAATGCAGCAATTGTTATTCTTCTTTTATTATTCTTAGTTATTTTTTTCTTATAAGCTTTATCTACTATCTTTTTTAATCTTTCATCTAAGTTATCTGGAAGCTTTATTTTATCAATATCTTTATTATTTAACCCCATGCTCTATGCCCCTCCTAAAATAATTTTTAATTTTTTAAGACTTCTATTTATTCCACTTTTCACAGTTCCAAGAGGAATTTCTTTTTTTAAAGAAATATCTTTAAGAGTCATATCTTCTAGATATCTCATAACTATAAGATCTTTTTCTCTATCACTTAATTTTTCTAATGCACCATATAAATCATAATTTTCATCTATATTTTTATCTTCATATGTAAATTCATTTTCAAATTCCTTTATATTTATAGACGTAACTTTTTTGGATTTATTATAATTATTTTTGCAAGTATTAATTAAAATCCTACAAATCCAAGAATTAAAGGCTTGTGGATTCTTAAGAGTATTAATAGAATTTATTGCTTTAATTATTGAATCCTGTAAAGCATCCATTGCATCCTCTTCATTATTAAAATAAATAAAAGCAGCTTTATATAGCTTTTCTTTTATAGGCTCTAAAAGCTTATAGAAACTTTCAGAATCTCCTTTCTTAGCTTTTTTAAACACTAATTCATCTATCATTTTTACCCTCCATTTTAAGCTTTCATATATAAAGACAATTTTCTCTTATAAAAAGTTCCATAAAATCATAAATTTATAAAAATAAAATTTTACCTATTCTATATTTACATAAAATCTTTAACTAAAGGAAAACTAAACTTAATAATTGTATTAAATTTAAAAAGGAATGATTAGCATGCCAAAAAGACTTGCAATTTCACTTTTAATAATAATAATCTTATTATCTTTTATTTTTTACCCAGTATTTTCACAAAAAATTTTAGGTATATATAGAAACTATAAATCATCTATATCAGGGGTTAATGGTATAGTTACAGTATATTCAGATAATGGACAGGTTATAGGAAGATATGAAAACTATAAAATGCATATAAAATATAAAAATCAAGGAATTATAGAAATTCGAACTCAAGATAAAATATATATCTTTTCTAACGCAACTATAATAATAGAAGAAAATTAAAAAAAGCCAGCTATCTTTTAGATAACTGGCTTTTTTTTATTCTTGTATAATTTTTTCTATATTCTTTGGAATATTTTTAAGGCCTGTTTTTAAAAATACAGGATATATATTTGTCTTTTCAATCTCTGATAACTTAAACCATTTATATATTAAATCTTCTTTGCCTTCTTTTCCTATATATTCTCTTTCTTTATCCCTAAATTGTTTTGATAAAAGCTCTACTAAATAATAAAAACCTATCTCATGATACTGATTATTTTCATATTTAAAGAAATCTTCTGCTATCCAAAGCTGTCTTAAAACCTTTATATCTGCATCTATTTCTTCTTTATATTCTCTTATTATAGTATCTTCTGTCTTTTCCATAAATTCTACTCTACCACCAGGTATAGACCAAAAATCATCTTTTTCTTTTCTTTCTAAAAATATATATCCATCTTCTATTATTATCCCTGCTACTCTTAAATTAAAAATAACTCCATTCTCACTAAAATTTATCATTAGTATCCTACTTTCATATAAATATTTCTCTCTATATATTCTACATTTTATAATAAAAATTTATAAGATACTTTTTGATTTTTATTATAAAATATAGTTATTTCCCCTTTAATAAAACTCCTCAACTTATATTTTTATAAATTAATTTTAATTTGATAAACTATAATTATCTTTACATTAATAATAAAAAAATTCTTGAATTTATAAAATTCAAGAATTCTTATAAAACTAATATAAATCATGTTTTTGTCTATATTCCATTAAAGCTTCTAATGCAATAACTTGTAATTCATCTATAGGAGGTACATTTGCGCCTTCTCCAGACATTTTTATTGCTATTTCTCTTGCTAATTCTCTAATATCTTTTTTAGTAATTTCATCCTTATGTTTTTCAATTAATGAATATAATTCTTCCTTAGCTAAATTTACCATATGTTTCTTCCTTTCAGTTTCTTTTATCATTTTTAAATTTATTTTACCATATTATTTTATTAATTTCTTCTATTTTCTTGAATTTTATTACATTCTAGATATAAACAAATTATTATTATCTATATTTATTTCTCCATCTTATACCAATAAAAATTAATAAATATACATAATATAAACTTTAAATTTTATAAAAAATAAAAGAGCTTACTAAAATAGTTTGCTCTTTTACTTAAATTAAATGTAATTTTCTATAAATTTATCTATATCTTTTTTTATAAACCCTGCATTTTTTACAATTTTAATATTATTACTTCCTTTAATCCACTGACCAATTTCTATCTTATATTCATTATCTTTAGATAAAATAAATCCTACTAAATTCTTTGCTGAAATACTAAGCTCTCCTACATCCATAATTCTTTCAGATGTTGGCATATATCCCATACCTTCAATATAATCAAAATCTATTCCAACATCTAAATCAAATTCTTCCCCAACTATAGTAATTATTTCACCATCAAAGCCACTTACAAAAGGAAAATAAATTGCCTTTCCCTTATTAAGTTGATTATTTATTTTACCCACATCTAATGTATGTGCTTTATAAATATAATCTACTTTAGATTTATCACTTAATTCTAATACTTCACTTTCTAAATATTTTCTTTTTCCATCCTTAATTATTTTTTCTACTGAATTTTTATAATCCTCTAATAAACTTTCTATATCTAGCATATCTATTTTTAATCTCCTAATCTTTTTTATTATATTCTAAAATAAACTCATTTACTAAACTTAAGTCTGAATTAAATCCTAAATCTTTTAATCCTTTTTCTATACAATCTAAAGCTAAAACTATAAATTCAAATCTAGCATTCTCTCCCATATGTCCTATTCTTAAAATCTGATTTTCAAATTCTGCAATAGAAGTTGAAAAAATGACATTATATTCTTTTTCTATATGATTTCTTAAATTTAAAGCTCCTATTTCTTTAGGAATAGCTACTGCTGTTACAGTATTTGAAAATCCTGTTTGTTGGTATAAATCTAAACCAATACTTTTTATAGCCTTTCTAACAGCCATAGCAATCTTTTTATGCCTTTCTATAACTCTTTCTATTCCTTCTTCTAATATATTGTCTACGGCTTTATCTAAAGCTATTATATCACTTATAGGCATACTATATGGAAACCATTTATCTTTATAATAATTTTCCCATATTGTTAAATTACAATAAAAAGATTTTATATTTTCTTTTCTATCTTTTATCACCCTTTTAGCATCTTCACTTATACTTACTATAGTTAAACCTATCGGAGCAGAAAAAGCTTTCTGAGATCCTCCAAGAGCTATATCTACCTGCCAATCATCCATTTTAAAACTTTCTCCAACCATTGCTGAAACTGAATCAACAACTGTAATTATTCCATAACTTTTTAAAAGAGGACATATTTCAGCTATATTATTAAGCATTCCTGTAGGAGTATCACAATGAACAATAGTTGCATATTTAAAATTATTATTTTTTTGTAAAAATACTTTTAAATCATCTATATTTATTTCATTATTATAATTACCTTTAAAATAAGTAACTTCCCCTCCATATAGCTCTACAAAGCTATCAAAGCCTTTTCCAAATACACCATTATCAATAACTAAAACCTTATCTCCTGTTTCAGTAAGAGATGCACAAGCTGCCTCTAATCCTAAAATACCTTCACCACTTAAAATATAAGTATCTGAATTTTTAGCCCCTATAATATCTGAAATCTTATCACAACAATTTTTATAAAACTCAACAAATTCCTTATCTACATCTGGATTTGTAGTAGCTTTTGACATTTCAAACCTAACATTCTCCCTAACCATTGTTGGACCAGGAGTATATACAAATTTATTACCCATAATCTTCACCCCAAAATATATTTTTACTTAGATTACCATATTTCTTCCGATTTTCAAATTATACCCATACGATTTTTTACTTAATATAAAAAATGATTTCTTTTACTAATTGAATTGCAAAAGAAAT
Organism: Clostridium mediterraneense; assembly: GCF_900091705.1. Taxonomy (GTDB): domain Bacteria; phylum Bacillota; class Clostridia; order Clostridiales; family Clostridiaceae; genus Sarcina; species Sarcina mediterraneense. The sequence continues at coordinate 14,398 of NZ_LT594783.1, forward strand.
CATTTTATAAACTTATATTAATCATATATTTTAACTCTTGGGATATATATTGATTGTAAAATCTCTAAAACCTTATCCTCTTTCATATAAGAACTATATATTCCACATACCTCTATATATGAAACTATACTATCTACAAGTCTATAGCTTGGTTTTTCAGATAATTCTACATATTCAAATAATGAGTAAGCTATTTCTTCAAGAAGAATTACAACTCTTTCTCTATCTCTCTTTGTTCTTAGTCTCTCTATTATTTTTAATAATTTATCTAAACTTTTCCATCCTGATCTTTTAAATATTCCTATTTTAAAAGAAGACTTTTCAACAGCCTTTTCAACTTTTATAATTTCACATTCATATAAATTAGTTTTATAATTTATAGAACCACAAGTAAATGCTTTCTTTAAATTAATAAAAAAATATTTTATATCTTCTAAGAATCTATTACGTCCATAGATTTCCATAGGAAATCACTCCATTCAATGCAAACTTTATTTAATTTTACTATTTTCATATGTAGAATAATAAAACTAATGGTCAAATTTTTATTAACTTTTATAAATTTAATTAATAAAAATAAAAAAAATGCATCAATAAGTTTCCTTATTGATGCATCTTTTTATTTTTCACTTTTTACATTTAAATTAGTAGTATTTTTTTGTTGATTTGCTGATTCATTTGAATTACTACTTGTTTGACTAGTATTATTCTTTACATCACTTGAACTATCTTTACTACTTGCAGAATTATCATCTGTATTAGCCTTAGTTGAAGAGCTAGCAGAAGAATCATCATTATTTGTAGTTGTAGCTTGATTATTATCTGAAATACTACTATTAGTAGTATTTGAAGAAGCTACTTGAGTAGTATTTCCTTCTGAACTTGAACTAGTTGATGAATTTCCAGATATAGTATTAGCTATACTCTTTATTTCATTTCCTATACTATCAATTAAATTATTTATTGTCTTAGTAACAGTTCCTTTAGTAGTATTGTTGTCTGAACTATCTGCTGAATTACTTGATGAACTATTAGCACTTTGTGGTTTTGTAGCATAAGATGCTCCTGGTATAGTATCATCTCCATCTACAGATGTTGGAACTGCTGTTGTATCAGTTTCACCTGCATAAGCAGTTGTTGATGCTTCTCCTCCTGGAACTGCTTGTCCTTTATTAGGCACTATTTTACTAGCTGGGTTCACATATACATATCCATTTTCTACTCCAGGTCCTTTAGCTTCATTTGTTGGATTATCACTCTTTAGAAAATGTGTGCTACTTAATATAGTAACTATACCCGCTATCCCTATAACAATTATAAATAAAATAGCAATTAAGATTCTTTTAGTTTGATCTGTCATAGCAAACTTTTTCATCTTTTTCTCCATAAAAATCTCCTTTTTGTATTACATAATTATATTAATGCAATAATTAAATTTTTAATTATCATGGTAATTCCATAATAATATTTTAATATAATTATATAATTACAATTTGTCCAATTAAGTATTTTATAAATTATTTAATTTTTTTTATATTATAATCTTATTTTTATTATATATTTTATTAATAATTTGTAAACAGAAAATATTTAGTATTATTTTTATAATAACCAAGAAATTTATCTTGTCCCTAAAATATTCTCTTAATATTCTATCAAAATTAAATTTTAAAAAGTAACAAATTAAGTGAAAAAAATAGTATGAATAAGTTTGTTAGATTTAATTATTTTCTTGTACAAATTTTTCATTTGAAATAAAATAAGAAAGTATTTATAATAAATATAGAAAATTCGTTAACAAGTCATTCATTAATTATTAACACACAAAAGATTAAATAATTGGAGGACTACAGATGAACTTTTTTACAAAACTATCACCATTTCAAAAAATATTTTTCGTTGTATTTTTTATAGCAGGAATAGTATCATTCTTCTTACCAGCAGCGACAGGACAACAAAGCTTTAAGTCTTTATTTACAATAATAAGTATTATAGGACTTATATCAACTCTTTCAGGTGTACTTACATCTATATATCAAGTTAGAGCAAGTATTGCCTGTTATTCATGGTGGATATTAAATACAATTACTTACGCGATAGTTTCACTTTCACAAAATCTATATGGACAATTTATACAAAACATAATATTCCTATTACCAATAGAAATTGCAGGTTTTATAGCATGGAAAAAACATATAGATAAAAGCGGCAGTGAATCAATAGAGGTTAAAAGATTTACAGCTATTCAATGGGTTATCACATTAGTAGGATTATTAATAGCATGGTTCTTATATGCAGAATTTTTACTTGCATTACCAGCTATATTTAAAGCTTTATTTGGAATGACAATTGAAGCTGACCCTCAATATAAGCTTGATTCACTTACATCTGTAATCACAATATTTGCAGTGTACTTAACATCAAAGAGATATGTTGAACAATGGCATTTCTGGATAGCTGCTAATATAGGTATTGTACTATTTATTAAGACAATTATCGTAACAGGAACATTTACTTCATCAGATCTATCAGGAGCTCTTGTTTGGGCTCAATACGGTATCGCAGCATTCTACGGTTTATATAACTGGCTAAAGATACATAGAGGACAAAAAGTACAAAAAGTAAATAATTAATACTTTAAAGGCTAAAATGCACTCAAATAATAAATTTGAGTGCATTTTTTATTTCATTATTAAGTTTAATTTAAATGATGTTTATATATAAATTTATATACCTTCTCATAAAAATTTATTCTTTTTACATATGTAGCAGTTTCAGAAAATGGTATTACATCTAATACCTGTCCATCTTTAGAATATTGTTTATTTTGTAGCCATTGCTTAACATTATTTCTGCCAGCATTATATGCAGCTGCAACATTATCCTCATTATGAAACTCATTATTTAAGTTTGCTAGATACCAACAACCAAACTCTATATTTATCTTTGGATCAAATAACATCTCAGGATTAAAATCCTTAACCCCTATTTGATCTGCTATCCATTGACCTGTTGAATCTGTAATTTGCATAAGTCCCTTTGCTCCTACATTAGATGTAGCATTAGGATTATACTTACTTTCAGTTTCTATAACAGCTCTTACTAAAATAGGATCTAAATTATACTCTTTACTATATTCGTTAATGTAATTAGTATATTCGTTTGGATGAAACATATCAATAGCACTAGAAAATCCTACAAATCCCGCTATAATTAATAGGATTATGATTATAAGCGCCACTATCTTTTTCATCTTCTCATTTTTATAGCCCTTTCATAGATTTGATATATTCTAAATATATCATGGTTAATATTAAATTACAATGTTAACATTTTGTTCATTACATGATATACTATAAAACTGTATTTAGAGTATAAAGCTGGAGGGTGATATGAAAATTACATTAAGAGAACTAATAGTATTTGCTTATCTTGCAGTTATAATGATGGTAGGTAAGAAAGTATTAGCATTTTTACCTAATATAGAAATTGTAACTACATTAACTATAATATTTTCTTTAATATATAGATATAAAAGTTTATATATTTCAATTATATTTGTTTTAATTTTAGGATTTATAGATGGGTTTGCTATTTGGTGGCTTATTTATTTGATAACATGGCCGACAATAGTTATTATAAGTGTATTACTTAGAAAAATACTTCTTAAAAATCATATAGGTTTATCAATATATTGTGGACTTTGTGGGTTCTTCTTTAGTATATTCTTTATACTACAAAATCTTGTATTGTACGGACCATATACTACATTTACATATTTCTTAAGTGGTATACCATATGATACTATTCATATGATTGGCAATTTCTTTATCATGTTATTCCTTGGTAAACCAATATACGCATTAATAATAAGACTTAATAAACAATTTTTAAATTATTAAAAAAGGGGTATCTACTTTTAAATAGATACCCTTTTTATAATTGTATTTTTCCAAGTGTTATTATAGAAAGAACTATTACTACTGTGCTTATAACTTTTGTAAAATCTTCTATACCTGAACCTGTTTTATAATTAGTAAAACTAATCCTATAGTCTGTAAATGGCTTAAAGAATGGAACTCCAGCTCTTGTAAACATATCTAAAAATATATGACTTGCATATCCTACCACTACCCCTAAAAGATAAACTTTTACATAATGTAAAAATATTGAGCTATAACTAAATGATATTAATACAGTTATTATAAATATTAATAAAATAGTTCCTGTCCCTTTTAACTTAGTAATTTTACCTTTTTGAAGTGGTACATGCTTAACTATAAACATTGCTGATGTCATAATTATGAATGCTACTATTATTGAAAATATAAGTCTATTTTCCTCTGTTAAATTTCCTGATAGAAAACTTTGCAACTTATCACCTAAAAATATAGTGAAAAAACCAAATATTAATAAGCATATTAATGTATGAGTTCCACCTCTATGTCCTAATGTTTCTGCTATAAATCTAGATATCCCTCTCATTCTTCTTCCTATAGTACTTGAAGGTGAATCAATATCTGGAATTAAACTTCCTATTGCCCCTCCAGCCATAGATACTGATGCAAATAATAAAGGCTTATCTATATGTACTCCCATTACTTTTTCTATAACTATGGGCATTAACGCTCCAAAGGCTATTCCACCCATTCTATGTGTCGGTCCTAACATTTTTCTCTCCTCTTTTGTTTATTTTAAATTAAATTATAATAAATTTAAAAAAGTATCTCAAGCATTAGCTTAAGATACTTTAATATTTTTATGAATTAACATATCTTCTTTCAATATGTGCCTTTGTTAACATCCAACCCTGTTGACCTTTATAAACTATATCACTCATCTTGTTACATGTATTTATAACTGTAGCTTCATTTTGTGACATATCACTATTTAAATCACTTGTATTAATTTGTCCTACAACTTTTGATGCATTAGTAGGATATTCATATAAATTAACTACTGCTTGGTTATAGCTTGGATTTTTTACAAAATCAAGACTATAAGGTGAATTTCCAAGATCTATTGATTGTAATTCTGAATACTTCATAAGTTTAACATCTGTTGCCTTAACATATGTAGGCATTCCAAAACCTGTTCCTAAAACATAATATCCATCAGCATATCCTGTTACTAATGTATTTGTTCCTGGTTCTAGATCCCCTGCAAATTTTGTACCTCCAAGCTCTGTATAAGTTTTAACAGGTACTGATTGTGTAATCATTCCAGTTACTAAATAATCTGTTACTGTTTTACCACTTGCTGTTTGTATAGGTACATAATATGTTCCTGCTGGTATAACTGCCCCATCTACTGTAGTTATAGTTTTATTTGTTATAGGCATATTTTTTGTTATTTTATCATTATTAGCTGGTGAAGTATTATACTCAGCTGAATTATTTGCTGCTGGCTTGCTAAGTACTGTCTGATTTAATATCTTATCTCCCTTACTTGAATCCATAAATCCCCAAGCTGCTCCAACACCAATTATAGCTAATACTCCTATAGTTACCCATAATTTAATTGATTTCATATATTTTCTCCTTAGTTTATACTCTTTTTTATCAACTAATTATAAACTAATATATCTTTATATTAATTTCAAAGAAATTACATTTAATTAAATAAAGTCTTAAATAGTCATTAAATAAGGCTATAATTTATTTTTTCAATTAATATTCATCATCATAATCGTAATCATCATCTTCATCATCATAGTAATCATAATAATCTCTAGATTTTGAGTTATTAAGTGATTTATTAACTATTGAATAAAACTCTTCTTTACTCATAGCCATAGTTTTATCCATATCATCACTTGGTTTAACACTTATATCATCTGATGAAAGTATAGCAGTATGACCATTTTGATTATTTCTACTATTTTTTAGTCTTTGAATTCTATTTGGGTCATAATCCCTATTAAATGATTCAACTTTTATATTCTTTGTCTTTAATATTTCTTCTCTAGTATGTTTAATAGGCTTTATTCTAGTCTTTTGAGCTTTAGTTTCATAATTATCTATAGGTAATATACTATTTAAATTAAATTCTTCTTCCTCATTAGCTAAATTGATATTATTATCTTCCTTCTGAACATTTCTTATATATGGTTTTTCTTCTAAATCATTATTTTCATTAACCAATTTTTTATTAGCCGCTAAAAGTCTTTCTATTTCTTCTATACTATCATTAGCCTTATTTATTGAATCTTGGCAATCCATCATATCTCTTTTTAAGTTTTCTTCTTCAGCTTTTTGATTTTCCATAGAAGGACTATCATTTTCTTCACTATCTTGAGACTGTATACCTCTGATATGATTCATCATTTCATTTCTATCTATCATAACAGTATTACCCATCTCTTCTTCACTTATTTCATTCATAGATATTTCACTATCTATTTCATCATTTACTTTTGAATCTTCCATTCCTATTTTCTTTATATTATTTATAATTTGTTCTTTATCTATATTGTTCTCCCATGAATTATTATTTAATCTCTCTAAATAATTATCCTCTGGCATACTTACAACTGTATCCTTTTCACTTGCTGGAATTCTATTTATAAATATATCACTTTTTCTTCTTTCTTCATCCTTCTCTAAGTTTTCAACCTGTTCTTCATTTCCCTCTTCATAAGCAAGAAGTTTTAACTCTGATATAAGTCTATTTATACTATTATCAAGTCTATTAAGCTTTCTTGCAAGTGCATACTTCATATTTTCATTTAAATTTATATTATCTATATTTTCATTTATCATTCTATTTATATCTATATTTATATCCTTTATAACACGTGTTCTATGTAAAACACTATCAAAATCCATAATATACTCCTCCAAATCTGACACAAATATCTAATTTAATAATACAAGAAAATAAAAATTTATATATAACATATATGTTACATATTAAGTATATAACGGACTATAAAATAAAAAAAGAATCTAGAAATATCTAGATTCCTTTTTTATAAACATAACTTTTATATTTTTCTTAAATAAATATCTAAAATTATGCATTATCCCATTGATTTTTAACATCTCCATTTTTAATAGCTCTTTCCTTAATAGCCTTTACTTCTCCAAGAGATAAATCTAAAGAACTAGACACCCCATCAATACTTGCTCCTTGATTTAACATAGAACTAACATCTTGATGAGTTTGATCATTATGACCCATATTATCTATAACATTTTGTAAATTATTATTGTTATACCCCTTTTTATTGACTACTGGATTATTACTAAAAGTTTTCTTTGTTAACATAATGTCCTCCTAATAAAACTATTAAAGGAAATAATACCTTTACTATTTTCCTTCTATAGTATTATTAGTCTTTTTACTAATATATATGTATTCTTTAAAATAAATTTAAATAAAAAAACCACATACTATAAAAAGTATGTGGAGAAAAATAGCAAGAAGTGCCTAGGTAGAGTAAAAAATTTCTCATAGGTACTAAAACTATTAGAATATATTTAATTTTCTAAAGTACAGTAAATATATTCTAAAAAACAAATTATGTTGGCTGAAATAATTCAATTTTTAGAATACATATATTGGACTTTACCTTATAGCAGTTACTATAAAGATTTAAATTTATAAAATTTAAATAAAATGTTTCCTATTTATGAAATTTATAATTTAACTAAAAATAAACTATCTTAAAAATATTTATTTTTAGTATTATTTAAAACAAATTATTTGTTAACTAATTTAATAATTTGTTTATATTTTCTTTACATTTATATTTTACCATTATTTCTAAAAAATTTTCAAGTACAATAATTTAAGTATATATGTTAATATTAAAACTTCAGTAATGTTTCTTATATTTTCATAGGAAATAATAAACAAAAAAAACAAAACAATAAACAATTAATAAGTATATTTATAAAAATTTGTAATTTCAGATATTTTCTTATATATAAATACAAAAAAGAGATATCTATTTTTAGATATCTCTTTTATTATTAACTTGCTATTATTATAGGATATATTATTTTCTTATTTTCTTCTATATTATCTCTTTTCTTAAAAGCTTCTAACATTTTATTTTCTTCATCTAATAAAAGTCTTTCTAGAGACTTCTCATTTTCTTTAGCTATATATTTACTAAACTTAATAGCAAAAAGATATTCATCTAATGATTTAAATTCTGTAAAAACTTTATATTTATAATTTTTAACTTCTTTGCAAGTATTAATAAACTTCACACAACTTGGATCAATTACCTTCTTTGATATAACATCTATTAAAAAGCAATGTCTAAAACTAATTTTAGTTTTTGATAATACATATCCATAAGCTATTTTATATCTTCCTTTTAAGAAATCATTTTTATTATTAATTATTAAATTATATAAAGTCTCATAAGAATTTTCTTCTATTGTAAAATTATTAAAATAGGCTAAATCTAAACTTTTATTATAATCCATTACTAAACACATTCTATCTTCCCCCAATTTTAATTAAATGTTTTATAGTTTAATTATGGACATGTTATCTTAGATTTATTCAAATTTTAAAAATTATTTTTCTTCCATTACAGTAAATGCTACTATTCTAGGACCTGCATGGACACCTATAACTGGAGTAAATACTCCTTGATGAATAAATTCTGCATTCTTATGTGAACTGAAATATTCTCTAAGCTTATCAGCTTCTTCCTTCATTGTTCCTGTCATAACAACAACTTTTCCTTTTCCTTTATCAAGAAGTTCTTTACCAAGTCTCATAAGTTCTGATAATGCTTTCTTTGAACCTCTTACTTTTCCTGCTGTTGTATACATTCCTTCATCATCCATTGTTATAATAGGTTTTAAATTAAGCATTTGTCCTATTGTTCCTGAAACTTTTCCTATTCTTCCACCCTTTATTAAATACTCTAAAGTATCTACTGTAAAGTAAAGAGTTGTTCTTTCTTGCATCTTAGGAATTTCAGCACAAATTTCCTCAAAGCTATATCCATCTTCTATCATCTTTGCTGCTTCTATTACTACTAAACCTGTAGCCATTGATATCATTTTTGTATCATGAACAAATGCAGTTATTTTATCTTCTAATTGTTCTGCAGCTATTCTAAAACTATTCATTGTTCCTGAAAGCCCAGCTGAAATAAATAATCCTATTACATGGGTGTATCCTTTTTCTATTAAACCTTCTAATAAATTTGTCGCATCCTGAACTGAAGGCATTGAAGTTGTAGGAACTTCTACTGAAAGTCTATCATAAACTTCATTTGGCTGAATATCTATCCCATCTATGTATTCTTTTTCACCATATATAATTTTTAATCTCATAACCTCAATATTATACTTTTCAATATATTCTTGTGGAACTCCACAAGTACTATCTGTTATTATTGCTATCTTTTCCATAAAATCCTCCATAGATATAATTATAGCTATAAAGCTATATATTAATATAACTACTTTATATTATAAATAATTTATTATTTAATAAATTTACTATTTAAAAGTTTACCTGTATTTCATTATACTATAAAAAACTAATATAAAATAAATATTTTTTTATTTTTTATATAAATAGAAACAAAAAATAGGCTATCTCTAGTGAGATAACCTTAAATTTATATTACTTTTACATATGTTTTACCTGAAACAAAACTTTTAACCTCATTTATTATCCAATATGAATCTCTTAAAATAGCTTGTCCTAAAAAAGCTAATCCTTCAGTATACTTAACTTCATTAGATTCACTTGCAACATTTATAAGGCCTCCTTCAACTATCGGAAGAGATTTTTCTTCACTAACTTTCTTAGATTTTATCTTATTTAAAGTAGCTGTTTCTATTTCTTTTTCATTTTGTGTACTTATATTTATAAGGTCTACTCCTTCTGCCCTAAGTACATCTATAAGTTTTTCAAATTCTTCTCTTTCTACATTTTTAGTTCCATATAATTCAGAAGATAATCTTATTGCTAAAAGCTTATCACTTAGCCATACTTGCCTTATAGCTCTAACTATTTCAACAACTATTCTAGATCTATTTTTAAAACTTCCACCATAATTATCTTTTCTTTTATTTTTATTTATAGAAAGAAACTCTGAGATAAGCTCCCCGTTAATTTCAATAAAATCAAATCCAGCTCTTAAAGCTCTTTTAGCAGCTTTTTTAAATGCCTTTACTATCATTTTTATATCATTTTCTGAAAAATCTTTAATAACATTTTTATTATTATCTATCTTATCTTTATCTAAATTAATAGCTTGACCCTTTTTACCTGAATGGAATAACTGTATTCCAGCCACAACTTCTTTACTTTTTATAGTTCTTGCTATTTTCTTTAGTCCTTTTATATGTCTATCACTCCAGATTCCTAAATCCTTTGTAGTTTCTCTTCCCCTTTTTTCAACTGCTGTAGCTTCAACAACTACTGTACCAACTCCATCAATTGCTTTACTTCCATAATGATTAAAATGGAATTCTGTTGGTTGTCCATCTATACTCGCGCGATTACTTGATTCTGGTGCCATTACTACTTTATTTTTAAAACTTAAGTTTTTGAACTTAAAATTCTTAAAGGCCCCTTTACTCATGTCATTCACTCCTTAAAATTTTTATTTTGTTGCTCGATTTAATTATATAAAAATTCACACTAAGTAAAAACACCATAAATCCTTTACAAATATTATTTAAATTCTAATTAAGTTTAAATATCTCTTGAATACTTAATTTTAGTAAGTTTTACTACTCTCTCTATAAATAAAATATTTATTTTTCCAATTTCAATATTAAATTTATAAAATTTTACACATATAAAAATAGCTAGAAATCCTTTATTAAAGCCATTCTTTTAAAATAAATATAAGGACTATATTTTTTTATCTTCTTTTATAAATTAAACTTATATAGCCAAATCTTATCTTATAAATAAGAAATTATTAAGTAAAAAGAAATCTTTTTGTAATACTTTTCAAGATAAATTCAAGCTAAATCTACACTGTATAATAAGCATAATTATAAAAGATCATTATTTTTAACAAAATTCTTTATCTCATTTGCTACTTTTTTAGCTTTTAATACTGATTCATTAGCTAAATCCTTTATATTATTTTTAATAAAATTCTTATCATTTTCTTTGTCTATTGTTTCATTATACCCATACATAGTATTTTCTTTAAAGAAGTATTCATCTTCATCTATATTCTTACTATTATAAATATTACTATCAATATCCTCTGACATTATAGCTGTTTTATCATTTATATTTTCTTCAAAATTTTGAGGTGAAGTCTTCTCTATATCTTTCATACCTAAAAAATCTTTTATAAATTCTTCATCACTAATGGTTGTATTATGTTTCTTTTGTTTAGAATTATCTTTATTATAAATATAATTTTCTTTTTTATCCTCAGTTTTCTTTTTATTATTTTTTACTACAGTTTTAGCTTTTAATTTCTCTTTTATTTGATTACTTCTTGAATTTTCAATTTTTAAGCTATATATAACTTCTTTTTTAATCTCTTCCTTTATTTTAGGTAATATTTCATTATTAAATTTTCTTTCAACATCATATAAAATTTCTTTTTTTAATTGTTCTTTTAATTTTTCTATCTCTTCATATATATACTCATTTTTTAACTCTCTTTTTTTTCTTTCATCTCTTCTCATAAAATCTCTCCCATTTACATTCTCATAAATATAATACCATATTTTTACTTATTTTTATTTTAGAAATCTAATGTTAAATATAAAAAATAAAGATTACTCTAAAATAAGCCTCTATTTAATATTGCAGAAAGTATAATTTCACTTTTTCTTTTTATATTAAAATTATCTATTAAAAAAGTTCCTAATAAACCTGTTAATAAAATTAATAAAAAAATACTTACTTTTATAAAAATCTTTTTATCCTTTTTAGTTACCTATAACTTACCTTCTCTCTGTAAAATCATTTATCTTAATAAATTTATATTTATTAAGATCTCCCCCTCTTAACCTATTGTATATATTAGAAATTTCTTGATTAATTTTTTATTTTTTTATTATTTAGCTAATTTATTAATTAAACTCTAAAATTAACACACTAAATAAGTTATTTAGTATAGTCTATTAAATTGTTTTTTAAGTTTATTTGAATTATAATATTAATATTGTGTAAATAAATTTAATGAAAGGATATTAATATGATAACTAAAGAAGAAATATATAATAAACGTTGGATTATATTATTTAGCGTAGTAATTGTTACCTTTATGAACTGTTTAGATGCAGGTATTGTAAACGTAGCCTTACCTGTAATATCAAAAGATTTAAATGTATCAATGTCAACAGTACAATGGGCAGTTACAATTTATCTAATAGTTATATCAAGTCTTATATTAACCTTTGGTAGACTTGGTGATCTTAAGGGTAAAGCTAAAGTATTTAGAATAGGAATTATTATTTTTACTATTGGTTCTTTATTATGTGGTATTTCTAATAATATAGAATTCTTAATAATCTCAAGAGCTATACAAGGGCTAGGAGCAGCTTTTACAATGGCAAATAGCCAAGGTATTATAACTTCTGTTTTTCCTTTAGAAGAAAGAGGTAAAGCACTTGGTATCTCTGGACTTGTTGTTGCACTTGGAACAATGCTTGGACCTGCACTTGGAGGAATAATTTCAGCTTATAAATGGGAGTACATATTTCTTATAAATATTCCTATAGGAATATTAGCAATATACTTAGCATTTAAGAATATACCTGTTGTTAAACCTAATATAGGAAATGACCAAAAACTAGACTTTATTGGAACTGCTTTATTTATCCTAACAATTGTTCCTCTGATAATATCAATTACAGAAGGAAGTATTTATGGATTCACAGATCCAAAAATAATAGCTGGATTTATTATAACTATAATAGCTTTAATTTTATTTATAATATCTCAAGTAAAATTAAAATCTCCAGTTTTAGATTTAGCTATATTTAAAAATCATAAATTCTCAAAAGGTGTATTTTCATCATTTTTATCATTTACAGCTATAAACTCATATTCAATAATATTACCATTTTATTATGAATCAGTAAGAGGAATATCTTCTGCAGCAAGTGGATTATTACTTATGGTATTCCCAATAGCTTTATCAATATTTGCACCTATAAGTGGAAATCTATCTGATAAAATTAGAAGAGAATTTTTCCCACTTGCTGGACTTAGTTTAACTGCTATAGGATTTTTCCTAATAAGTACAATTAGCACAACTACTCCTATTTATTTAATAGTAATTTACTTATTTATAATGGGGGCAGGATCTGGACTTTTCCAATCTCCTATGAATGCTATAGTTATGTCATCAGTTGATAAATCAAAGCTTGGAATTGCGGGAAGTGTAAATGCTTTTGTAAGAAATTTAGGAATGATTTGTGGAATAACACTTGGAACTTCTGTATTATACGACTTAATGAGTAAAAAACTTGGCTTTACTGTTAAAGGATTTGTTCCTGGACATTCACAAGTATTTGTAAGCTCAATGGATACTGTCTATATTATTGCAGCTATAATTTGTCTTATAGGTGTAGCAACAGTCCTTAGTATAATTTTAAAAGCAAATAAAGAAGCAAAACAAAACTAAAATAAAAAAGAGTATCTATTAATTTAGATACTCTTTTTCATTCTAATAAAACTTATTTAACCATATTAATAAATTAATATATTTTAAGCTATATTAATTTATTAATATATGACTATCTTCTTATAGTATAATCATCATCATTATTAACATGCTTTATTTTATCATGAATACCATTATAAATAAGATAAATTGTAACTATACTTAAGAATATATATGATATATATCCTGATATAACTCTAAAATATCTTACTATCAGTGCTAATATTTCCATAAACTTTTCTTCCTTTTAACCCAACATTAAATTAATTCTTAATTCTATTTTTATTATATATTAATATATATAATTTTTCATTTATAGAATTTTATCACTTTTAAGGTAATAAATATGAAAATATATTCTTTTTATATTTTATTAGTTTACTTCTTCTCTAATTTACATAAATTTATCCAATAAAAAACTGAATCAAGATATTTTAAACTTAAATAAACAAATTTAAAATATCTCTAGTATATAATATAGTATTTAAAGTTTTACTCTCTTTTTAATAAAACTAATTTATTCCTGTCTCTCCAACTTTATAAGCAATCATTTCAAGCTCTAATTCTAACTTTTTTAAATTACTTATTTTTTCATCCTCTTTATTAACTTTTATATCAACATTCTCTTTTTTTAAATCTGACTCTGGAATTATAGGAGCTTTTTCTTCTCTCTTTTCTGAAATCTCCTGATTATATTCTAAATTTAAATCTCTTTTTAATAATTTTTCTTGCTCATCTATAGCTTCACTAATCGCTTTTGAAGCATCATGAAATTTTTCTTTTATATTTTCCTCTATATGCTTAAATTCTTTACCCATAATATATATCCTTTCTAAACTAAAAATTACATTTATCTTTATAATGTAATTATATTCCTTTATTTTTTTATTGTAAAAAACTTAAATTTATAATATTATCATTTTTAATTATACTTTTTTCATAAATTTACTAATTATTTTACATATAATATACTCTAAATAAAAAAATAAACAAATTAATAATAAATAGAAAAAGTTTTAGAATACTCTAAAACTTTCCATATAAATATATAAAACTTTAATTAATCAAATAATACAGTCCAATTTTTATCTTTATATGCATAAAAGCACATCTTTATCTGCTCTTCTGTATTTCTTTCTACTGATAAATCTGGTAAATTATCTAAAGAAAAAAATCCGCTTTCTTCTATCTCTATATTTTCCTTAAACTCACCAGATATTATATTACATAATATGAATATCTTACATATTCCATAAGCATATGGAGGAATATTATGTTTGTTTCTATCTTGAATAGCTATTATTTTATCAGCACTAACCTTGAGTCCTGCCTCTTCTTCTACTTCTTTTATTATATTAGACCTTATTGACTCATTTACATCAACCCAACCTCCAGGTAATGACCATGTATTATCTGATTTTTCTTTTACTAATAAAATTTTATCATCCTTAAAAATTGCTGCTCTTGAATCAAGCTTAGGTGTTTGATAGCCTTTTTCATTACAAAATAATTCTTTAACTTTCTCTAAATTAAAATCTGATTTCATACTTAATATTTCAGCAGCAATTTCACGAATTCTTTTAAATCTCTCTAAATCAAACTTATCTTTACAATATGTTTCTCCTATTTGTCCAATAGCTTGTAATTCAATAGCTAAATCTAATAATTTTTTATTATTTAAACACTCTTCTTTCACAATAGTACCTCCTTAATTTATCTTACATAATAAATTTATCACTAATATAAACAAAATAAAATAAAAAAGAGCGCTTAAAGCGCTCATTATATTAAAATATAAATTATTTTTAATTTTAGTATGTTTCTTTAAATACTTCAAAATATCCTTGTGGATGAAGACAAGCTGGGCATTTTAATGGAGCTTCTGTTCCTTCATAAATAAATCCACAGTTGTTACATTTCCATAAAACAACTTCATCTTTCTTAAATACTGAAGCATTTTCAATATTTTCTGCTAACTTTTTATATCTTCTTTCATGTCTTTCTTCAACTTTTGATATTTGTTCATAAGCTGCTGCTATTTCTGGGAATCCTTCTTCTCTTGCAATTCTAGCAAACTCAGGATAATCTTGTGACCATTCTTCATGTTCTCCTGCTGCTGCAGCCTTTAAATTCTTTAATGTTTCTTCATGAAGAGCTACTGGATATGAAGCTGTAATTTCTATAGCTTCATCTGCGAATTCATCTTTTAAGAATTTAAAGAATCTCTTAGCATGTTCCTTTTCTTGTTCTGCTGTTTCCATAAATATATTTGAAATTTGAACATATCCTTCTTTTTTAGCTACACTTGCATAGAAAGTATATCTTGTTCTAGCTTGTGATTCACCAGCAAATGACTTTAATAGATTTTCAGCTGTTTTTGTTCCTCTTAAACTCATAATAACATCTCCTTAAAATTAATCTTTTCTTAAATATCCTATATATAGATTATACTCCCCTACTTATATTTAATCAATAATAATTATTAGTTAATTGCAAATTCTCACTTATTATATTTACTATTTATTAACTTTTTAAATATTATAATTAATATTTAAATATATTCATAGGTTTTCTTTATAAAAATTGTTAATAAAATTATAATATATTTATTATTAACTAAGAATAAATATTAAATAATAACAGAATAGTATATTTAAATTCTACATTACTTATTATAGAATTCTATATGGAAAATTATACCTAATTATTAAACTAAAATCTAGTACTAAAATTATATTATTTAAAGCTTAAGTTATAAATTTTACTTTTTTATAAAAAAAAGTATCCTACTAAATCTTAGTTAAAAATTTCTTAACCAAGTTATTTAGTAAGATGCTATATCATTAAATTTTAGAAATTATTTTTTTATAGTTCTTCTCCATTAGTAGCTATTACTTTCTTATACCAATCAAAACTTTTCTTTTTACTTCTTTTTAAAGTTCCATTTCCTTTATCATCTCTATCAACATATATAAATCCATAACGCTTTGACATTTCTCCAGTAGATGCTGATACTAAATCTATACATCCCCATGGAGTATATCCTATTAAATCTACTCCATCAATTATAGATTCTTTCATAGCTTTTATATGTTCCCTTAAATAATCAATTCTATAATCATCTTTTATAGATCCATCTTCTTCAACTACATCAATAGCTCCAAGTCCATTTTCAACTATAAATAATGGTTTTTGATATCTATCATATAAAGTATTACATGTTATTCTAAGTCCGAGTGGATCTATTTGCCATCCCCACTCTGATGCTTTTAAATATGGATTTTTTAAAGTTTTAAATGCATTTCCTGAAGTATCTTCATTTATTATGTTTTCATCTGCACTTGCACATCTACTTGAATAATAACTGAATCCTATGAAATCAACTGTATTTTCTTTTAATATTTTTTCATCATCAGCTTCCATTTTAATTTTTATATTATTTTCTCTTAAAAATCTTTTAGCATAGCCTGGATACTCTCCTCTAGATTGAACATCTATAAAGAATAAATTTTCTCTATCTTTATCCATAGCTTCTTTAACATCATTTGGATTGCAAGAATACGGATAAGTATCACCTGCTGCAAGCATACATCCTACCATAGACTCTGGCATAATTTCATGAGCTAATTTTGTAGCAAGAGCACTAGCTATAAGTTCATGGTGTGCTGATTGATATTTAATTTGAAGTTTATTATCACCTTCACTAAATCTAACTCCAGCTCCCATAAATGGACAATGTATTATCATATTTATTTCATTAAATGTCATCCAATATTTAACCTTATTTTTATATCTATTAAAAATAGCCTTACAGTAGTTTAAGTAGAAATCTACAAACTTACGATTCTTCCAGCCACCAAACTTTTCAATAATACCAATTGGTGTATCAAAATGGCAAATTGTAACTACTGGCTCAATTCCATGCTTTATCATTTCATCAAAGACTGAATCATAAAATTTTAGTCCTTCTTCATTTGCTTCTTCTTCATCACCATTCGGGAATATTCTTGACCAAGCAATTGATATTCTTAAACATTTGAATCCCATTTCAGCAAATAAAGCTATATCTTCCTTATATCTATGATAAAAATCTATAGCCTCATGTGATGGATAATATTCTCCTTCTTGTGGTCTTAAAGTATCAATATCACCAAATATTACTTTAAATCTATTTTCTCCTGCTGGACAAAGATCAACTGTTGTTAATCCTTTTCCACCTTCATTATATGCTCCCTCACATTGATTAGCTGCTAAAGCACCTCCCCATAAAAATCCTTCTGGGAATCTATCAAAATTATTTTTCATAACAATTACCTCCTTATATAAATAAATTATTTATTAGCAAGATATTTTTTGTTTATTTCAAAATATAGCTTGTATATCAAGTTAAGCTAATCTTAACATCATAGGATAATTAAGTCATTTCTTGTATAGACTACTCTTTAAATATTAAATTTAATCAATATAAGAAATTATTTTGAACTTTATTAACAATTAATTAATTAATCTCTATTTCAATTGACAATTATTTTCAATAATATATACTTTAACTATACTCTCCCCCACAGGGGAGGGGTTGATAAATGAATTTATTTAAAAGGGGGTAAATTTATTGATTAAAAAAAATTTTAAAATAGAGGGAATGTCCTGTTCTGCTTGTGCAAATAGGATAGAAAAAACTATAAATAAGTTAAACGGGGTAAATATTGCAGCTGTAAACTTTACAACTGAAACTTTAAATGTAGAATTTGATGAAAATAAGTTAAATTCTAAAAAAATAGAAACAGTAGTAGAAGAAATAGGCTTTAAAGTTAAAAGAAATCTAAAAACTTATACTTTTAAAGTTGAAGGAATGTCTTGTTCTGCTTGTGCAAATAGAATTGAAAAAGTTACTAAGAAATTAGATGGTGTAGATAGCTCTGTAGTTAATTTTGCAACGGAAAAACTTACTATAAAAATAGATGAAGATATAATAGGATATCCTCAAATCAAATCTATTGTAAATAAAGCAGGTTATAAATTAATTAAGGAAGAAAACAAGGAAAATAATAATAAAAAACTAGATGAGAAAAGATTTTTACTAATTAGATTTATAGTTTCTTTAGCCTTCTCTCTTCCACTTTTAATAATAACTATGGGCCATATGGTAGGAATGCCTCTTCCTCATATAATTGATCCAATGATGAATCCTTTAAATTTTGCTATTATTCAAGTAATCTTAACATTACCAGTAATGCTAATAGGATATAAATTTTATACAGTAGGAATTAAAAATCTATTCAAATTAAGTCCTAATATGGATTCACTAATAGCTATAAGTACTCTTGCTGCATTTATATATGGAATATTTGGTATATATAAAATAAATCTTGGTGAAGTAGAATATGCTATGCACCTATATTTTGAATCAGCAGCAGTTATATTAACTTTAATAACTCTTGGAAAATATTTAGAGGCAATTTCAAAAGGAAAAACTTCAGAAGCTATTAAATCTTTAATGGGTCTATCTCCTAAAACTGCAACAATTATTCGTGATGAAAAAGAAGTAGTTATTCCTATAGAAGAAGTAATAGTTGGAGATATAATTTTAGTTAAACCTGGAGAAAAATTACCTGTAGACGGAGAAATTATTTCTGGAAATACAGCAATAGATGAATCAATGCTAACTGGCGAAAGTATTCCTGTTGAAAAAAATGTTGGAAGTAAAGTAATTGGTGCAAGTATTAATAAAACTGGATTTATTAAATATAGAGCAACAAAAGTAGGAAAAGATACTGCTCTTGCTCAAATTATTAAATTAGTTGAAGATGCTCAAGGTTCAAAAGCTCCTATAGCAAAGCTTGCAGATATTATATCATCTTATTTTGTACCTACAGTAATTATTTTATCTATATTATCATCACTTGCCTGGTTAATAACTGGAGAAAGTGCTATTTTCTCATTAACAATATTTATATCAGTACTTATTATAGCTTGTCCTTGTGCTCTAGGTCTTGCTACTCCTACGGCTATAATGGTTGGAACAGGTAAAGGTGCTGAAAATGGTGTATTAATCAAAGGTGGTGAAGCACTAGAAACTACTCATAAAATTAATACTATTGTTTTTGATAAGACTGGTACAATTACAGAAGGTAAACCAGTAGTTACTGATATTATAACTAATAATATTTCACAAGATGAAATTCTTATTTTTGCTGCAAGTGCAGAAAAAGGATCAGAACATCCACTTGGAGAAGCCATAGTTAAAGAAGCTCTTAATAAAAATTTAGAGTTTAAAGCACTAACTGAATTTAATGCAATACCTGGTCATGGAATTGAAGTTAAAATAGAAGATAAAAAAATTCTTCTTGGAAATAAAAAATTAATGATAGAAAAAAATATAGATATTAATCTTTTCTTTAAAGATTCTGATAGACTTGCAAATGAAGGTAAGACTCCTATGTATATAGCAATAGATGGAGTTTTAAGAGGAATAATTGCAGTTGCTGATACTATTAAGCCAACAAGTAAAGAGGCTATAGCTTCTCTACACAAAATGGGAATAAAGGTAGCTATGATTACTGGTGACAATAAAAAGACAGCAGATGCTATAGCAAAACAAGTTGGAATTGATTTAGTTTTATCAGAAGTATTACCTGAAGATAAAGCAAATGAAGTTAAAAAGCTTCAAGATAAAAATCAAAAGGTTGCTATGGTTGGTGATGGAATAAATGATGCACCAGCTCTTGCTCAGGCTGATATAGGAATAGCTATAGGCTCTGGTACTGATGTTGCAATAGAATCAGCTGATATAGTTCTTATGAGAAGTAATCTAATGGATGTTACTACTGCAATAAAATTAAGTAAAGCAACTATTAAAAATATAAAAGAAAATCTATTCTGGGCATTTGGTTACAATGTACTTGGTATCCCAGTTGCAATGGGAATACTTCATATATTTGGGGGTCCACTACTCAATCCAATGATAGCAGCTGCTGCCATGAGTTTAAGTTCTGTTTCAGTTTTATTAAATGCACTAAGACTTAAAAACTTTAAATCATAATTATATAAATATACGAATAATCGAAGTATTTACTTTTAAATACTTCGGTTTTTTATTTTTTAAGATGAATATTTAAAAAATTAAAAAATATTTAAAATAATTAATATTAAAATATTTTTTAATCAATTTGAAAACTATTACACTCTATAGTAATATAATGTGACAAATTATTTTACATTATAAGGAGGTCATAAATGAAACAAAATTTGAAAAAAAATATAGGATTATCTGCAGCAATTTCTACAGTAATTGGAATGGTTATAGGTTCTGGTGTATTTTTTAAACCTCAAGCAATTTTTACTTCAACACATGGTGCACCAGGTCTCGGAATAATTGCTTGGATTATTGGAGGAATTATAACTATTTGTGCTGGATTAACTGCAGCTGAAGCCTCCGCAGCTATTACAGAAACTGGAGGAATGATGATATATATAAGAGAAATGTGGGGAGAAAAATTATCATTCTTAACAGGGTGGATGCAAACAGTTTTATATTATCCAGGAACTATAGCTGCTTTAGGTATTATCTTCTCAGAACAAGCTTGCCAATTATTAGGGCAGCCTAAATTAAAGCTCCCTATAGCAGTTGCTATAATATTATTCTTAGCTATTATGAATATAATAAGTTCCAAATTAGGTGGGAGTATCCAAATTGTTGTTATGATTTTTAAAATTATTCCTTTAGCTTTATTAATAATATTCGGATTTATAAATGGGACAGGTAACAATCCAATTCTTACTCCTCTTATAGGTAATGGCTTAAGTTTTGGTTCAGTTCTTGGTGAAGTTTTAATAGCAACATTATTCGCTTATGATGGCTGGATAAATGTTGGATCTCTTGCAGGAGAAATGAAAAATCCAGGAAAAGATTTACCTAAAGCTATAATAGGTGGAGTATCAATAGTTATGGCGGTTTACATAACTATAAATATTGCTTTCCTTTGGGTTTTACCAGCTAATGAATTAGCAAATGTTTCAGCACCAGCTACACTTGTAGCAACTAAAATATTTGGCCCAATAGGTGGAAATATTATTACTATAGGTATATTAATATCCGTATTTGGTACATTAAATGGTTTTCTATTAACTGGATCAAGGGTTTGTTATGCTTTATCATCTAAAGGGAATTTTCCTTTCAGTAATATTTTAAGTAAAATAAATAGTTCTGGTGTTCCTGCTAATTCAGTTATATTCTCTTCTACCCTTGGAATCATATATGCACTTTCAGGTCAATTTAATTTATTAAGTAACCTAGCCATATTTACTATATGGATATTTTATATTTTTACTTTTGTTGGAGTAATAAAACTTAGAAAGACAAAACCTAATATGAAAAGACCATATAAAGTTATTGGATATCCCCTAATTCCTATAATAGCAATATTAGGAGGATTATTTGTTATACTTAATCAATTATTTATGGCTGGAATCTACAGTTCATTAACATCTATTGGTGGACTTATAATAACATTACTAGGACTTCCTGTTTACTATTATTTAAAAACAAAAAATTCAAAATTTGATTATAATAATAAGAAAGCTTCTTAAAATAAAAAATTTATGAGGAAGTTATTTTAAAAATAACTTCCTCATAATTAAATATTATATATACCTTTAAATTAAAAGAGAATATCAAAATAAAATTAAAATTCACCTTAATATCCTCTCTTTTAATACTTTATGCTATATTTTTAGCTTTCTCAAATTTTCCATATCCATATTTATATTTATACTTATTAATAAATGTTAAAGCTACTACTGTTGATAAGCCTTCTGCAAATGGAATTGCAAGCCATACTCCATTTACTCCAATTGCCTTTGGTAGTAACATTATTCCTATTATTATAAATATAAATGTTCTTAAAAATGATATTATTGCTGATGTTTTTCCATCTGAGAATGAAGTAAATAATGCTGATGAAAATATATTTATCCCTGATACTAAAAAGCTTATAGAGAATAATAAAAATCCTTTAATAGCTATGCTAAATACCTCTGTTCCTCTTGGAGAAAAGATTGCTACTACATTAGCTCCAAATATTAAGGCTAATATAAATAATATTACAGAGCTAGTACATATAAATATTAAGCTATATTTTATAATTTTATTAAGCTCTTTTTTATCATCTTTTCCATAGTTATAACTTATTACAGGAGATACTCCCATTGAGAATCCTATAAATAAAGCTGTTATTAAAAATTGACAATATAGTACTATTGTCATAGCCGCTACTCCATTACTTCCAAGATATCTAATCATAATTATATTAAATAATATTGTTGTAACTCCTGTAGCTAAATTAGTTACCATCTCTGAAGATCCATTTGTACAAGATTTAATTATAACTTTAAAATCTAAGTTTGGTTTTATAAAATATAATTGAGAGCTTTTCTGAAGAAAATAAATTATTCCTATAATAGAAGGTAGTAAATTTCCTATACCTGTTGCATAAGCTGCTCCTGCTATTCCCATATCAAAAATAGATATAAAAACATAGTCAAGTATCATATTAGTACAACCACCTATTATTGTTAAAATCAATCCTAACTTAGGTTTACCAGCTGTTATTGTTAAAAATTGAAATAATAAATTTAATATAAGTGCTGGTACAAATAAAAGTGTAGGCATAAAGTAATCTTTACAATATTGAAGTAAATCACTTGTTGCTCCCATAGCTACTATTATTTGATTTGAAAATATAAATCCTACTATAGAACAAAATACTCCAACTAAAAATCCTACTAATATTATTAAAGTAAAATTGCTCTTTGCTTCCTCTTCCCTTTTTTCTCCTAATTTCTTAGCTATAACTGCACTTCCACCTGATGAGAACATTACCCCAATTCCCATTATTATATTTATAAATGGATAAACTATATTTACTGCCGATAAAGCATCTGTACTTACAAATCTAGAAACAAAAACTCCATCTACTATAGAATATAAAGACGTAAAAATTAACATCATTATTGATGGTATTGTAAACATTATAAGTTTTCTAAAATTAAATTTTTGTGATATTGAATTTTCCATATACTGCTCCTTTTCATTTTATGCTATCATAAATAAATATAAAGTATATTGTTACAATAGAGTCAAGGGGAGATTAAACATTTATGAAAAATATTCCACAAATATATTTTACAATTAGTGAATTTGCAAGGCTATGTAATGTAGGGAAGCAAACTCTTTATCATTATGATAAAATGGGGATATTTTCGCCTGAAATAATAAAAGAAAATAACTATAGATATTATTCTTATAAGCAATTAGAGGTATTTTTCGCAATTAATATCTTAAAAGAAATTGGTATGCCTTTAAAAGACATAAAAAAATATTTAGATAAAAGAAATCCAGGAGAACTTATTAATCTCTTAGAGAAAGAAAAAGAAATTATAAATAATAAAATTACTAAATTAAACTATATAAATAGTTTTATAGATAAAAAAATTGAAGCTACTAAAAGTTGTTTAGATACTAATTTAAATGATATAAAAATTATATATCTAGAAGAAGAACATTTTCTTGCTACAAAAATTTCATCTGATTATGCTGGCAATAACTTATCTGAATATTTATTTGATAGTTTTAATGAGCATTTTTCCAATCATTTTGATGAAGCTATAAATATAGGAATAGAATCTTGTAATCTTTTAGGTACTATTATTAATTATAAAAATATAAAAAACAAAAAATATTTTAACTATTCTTATATATATACAAAACTATATGATAAGTATACAAAGTTTAGCAATTATACTAAAACAAAGGGATCTTATTTAGTTTGCTATCATAAAGGAAGTTATTATAATACAGAAATAAGTTATAAAAAAATATTAAACTTTATAAATAAAAATAATATTTTAACTGAAGGTAACTTTTTTGAAGAGGTTATCTTAGATGATTTATCTGTTAAAGGTTATGATAATTATATTATTAAAATTATGATTAAAATTAATATATAAAATATAACTCTTTTTATTTATAAAATACACACGAACTTAATAAAAACATACAATAATTAATGAAATATATATCTAAAATTTTAAATATATAAATAAAAAGGGCGTGAGTAAAATAGATAAGCAAACTAGGAAAAATAGAAAAAATAATCCCTCTACTAGGAAGGCCGTAAATAGGAACAATACTTCAACTACTAGAAAAGTTATATCTAAGAATAAAATTTCTGATTCTGATTTATCTACTAAAACTACCTTAACTTCCAAAACTAAAGTAGCTAAAAATTCTAAAAAAACTACTTCAAATATAAATAATAAAGTAGCTAACAAAACTAAAATACCTAATAATAAAACCTTAGATAAAACTAATTTAGACGTAAGTGATATAAAAGCTACTGTATCTAAAAATAATATTTTATATACTAAAGATAATACAGAAAATACGGAAAATTCAATTAGTAAAACTGAAGTACTTACAAAAGAAATTTTAGCTAATGAGAATATATTAGAAATAAATAATAACTTAGCTAGTAAACCTACTATAGTCTCTAAAGAAGAAATAGAAAATGATACTACTTTAACTAATATTGATGTTAATATCGATTCTGATGTTTTAACTCAGCAAACAGATACTGATACTAATACTGAAAATACTTTAGATAATGAAGTTATCTTAGAGGAAGTTATACCTGTATCTAATAATAATACTACTATTAATAATAGTACTACTACTGATACTGACACTAATATTAATAATAATACTACTGATATTAATAATAAAAATCATGAGAATCATGGAAATATAGTATCTAATGATGAGATTGATAGTACTTATACTCAATCTAAATTTAATAGATTATTTAACCAATATACTCCTTATGTTAAACCTGAAGTAAATCCTGCAAATCCTAATACTATTCCTAAATTTGTAGACTTATTACCAAAACCTAAAATAGCAACTCCACTTAAAATTAATAAAGAAGAAAATACTTATAATAGGGCTTGCTATAATATCTCTATGGAAGAAACTACTCATAAATTTAATAAATTCTTCCCTCCTACAACAGTTTGGGGTTATGATGGTTTATATCCTGGTCCAACTATAGAAGCTAAAAAAGATACTCCTATTTATGTTAAGTGGACAAACAATTTACCTGAAAAACATCTCTTACCTGTTGATCATACTCTTCATGGTACTAATGATACACCTGATGTAAGAAGTGTTGTCCATCTTCATGGCGCTAATGTAGAATCTGAAAGTGATGGAAGCCCAGATGCTTGGTATACAAAAAACTATACAGCTGTTGGACCTAAATTTACTAAAAAAATATATAAATATACTAACCATCAACCTGGTACTATGTTATGGTATCATGATCATACTCTTGGAAGTACTAGATTAAATGTTTACGCCGGACTTGCTGGCCTTTATATAATAAGAGACAGTTTAGAAAAACGCTTAAATCTACCAAGTGGTGATTATGAATATCCTATTATGATTCAAGATAAATCATTTAATGATGATGGCTCATTATTCTATCCTGATGGACCAACTCCACCAGCACCTGTTACTCCTTCAATAGCTGGAGGATTCTTTGGAGATACAATAGTTGTAAATGGTAAGACATGGCCTTATCTAAATGTTGAACCAAGAAAATATCGTTTTAGAATAATAAATACTTGTAATGCAAGACCTTTAACTTTAAATCTATCAAATGATGAAGATTTTTATCAAATAGGTACTGATGGTGGCTTTGTTCATCATACAGCTATTCTTAAAAATTTCTCTTTAGAACCAGCTGAAAGAATAGATGTAATAGTTGACTTCTCAAAATCATATGGTAAAACAATAGATTTATTAAATACTGGATTTAATGCTGATAGACATACTGGTGTAATAATGAGATTTAAAGTATGCACTCCTCTAAAAGGTCCAGATAGAACTTCTATACCATCAATGCTTTCTACTACAGTTCATATAGATGAAAACTTAGCTACAAAAGCTAGAAATTTGCCACTTTCACAATCAATAGATGAATTTGGAAGACCTTTAATGTTACTTGATAATAGAATGTGGAGTGATCCTACAACTGAAACACCAAAACTAGATAGTATTGAAATTTGGAATCTAATTAATACTTTCCCATTCCCACATCCTATTCATGTTCATCTAGTTCAATTTATGATTTTAGATAGAATACCTTATGATGTTGAATTATATCAAGAAACAGGTGAAATTAAATTTACAGGCCCAGCTGAAGAACCACACCCATATGAAATAGGATTTAAAGATACCTGTAGTGCTGAAGCTGGAAAAGTTACTAGAATAGCTATGCAGTTTAAAGATTTTGCAGGAGAATTTGCATGGCACTGTCATGTTCTTGAACATGAAGATCATGATATGATGAGACCTCTTAGAGTTTTAAAAAATAATTTGTAAAAAGTATAACCTTTTAAGTATATTGATTTATACTTAAAAGGTTATTCATTAATAATTTATTTTTATTCAAATATTTAAATTACTTCACTTAAAGTAGGCATTGAAGATATTGCTCCATAATTTGTACAAGTAATTGCTCCTACTTTATTAGCAAATAAAATTATATCTCTCCACTCTTCTCTGCTAATATTTTTCTTATCCTTAATATCTGCTAATTGTTTTAATACTGCTCCAACAAATGAATCTCCAGCTCCTGTTGAATCTACTTGTTTAATCTTAATTGTTGGAATTATTTCTTTATCTCCATTAATACTTAAATAAGTTCCCTTAGAGCCTAAAGTTACACTTACAACACTAACTCCTAAATCATGTAACTTATTAACTCCAGCATCTAAATCTTTTTCCTTAGTAATTAAAAATAATTCTTCATCACTAAGTTTAGCAAAATTACTAAACTTTAAATATTCCTTACAATCACTTATAAACCCTTCTAACATATCTTCTTTAATTAAAGTATCTCTATAATTAGGATCAAAAGATACATATATGTCATTTTCTTTTGCATAGTCTAATAATTTAAAGTATGTCTTTTTTAACTCTCCATCTAAAAATCCTGTTGCTGAACCAAAATGAATTATATCTAAGTTTCCTATTTCCTTTAAATTTATATTTTCAAAAGAATATTGTCCATCACTACCTCTTAGAAAATCAAAATTACGCTCACCATTTTTATCAATACCCACTAATGCCATTGTAGTTGTTCCCTTTTCTACAAGCATATCTGTATTTACATTTAAATCATTTAATAGTTCTACTAAAAACTTCCCATTAAAATCATTTCCAACTTGCCCTAAAAAATATGAATTTCCTTCAAGTTTACTTATTGCAGCAGCAACATTAGCTGGAGCTCCTCCTGCCTTCTTCTCAAATTTTATTCCATCTTTTAATCCCTTATTATCAACACAAACCATATCAATTAAAAGTTCACCTATACAAAAAATCTTACTACTCATAACTCTTCCTCTTAATAAATAATTATTTTAATATCTAAAATTCAACTAATAATCTTGCAGGAAATGCATCTAAGCCTTCTATCTTCATAGGCATACAATATACTTTAAAATCTTTTTCAGGGATTTTATCAAGATTAGCTAAATTCTCTATTGCATATGTTTTATTTTCTCCTAAAAATACATCTATAAGTCCATGATTTCTACTTTTTCCAAGTCCTAAAGTATCTATTCCGATCATATTTACTTTTTTAGAAACTAAATACTCCATAACTTCCATAGAAATTTCAGGGTGATTATTATACTTCTCCTCATCTTCGAAATACTTATCCCAATTAGTTTGAAAAAATACAAATACCCCTTCTTTTACAAGAGATAAATCTAAATCTTCTAAAGTAATAGCTCTATTTGTTATATGTGAAACATCAAATTTAATTCCATCTGCTATTAATCTTTCAGTTTCTAAAATATTTTTTTCTGACATCACATCTATATGAGTCCCCATATTATGCACATCACAAGAAAAATTAGTAGTTGTATATTCTTTTCCACTACTTGAATGTCTTTTTACCTTTTCGACTTTTAATGGCTCAGAACCCTTTCTATAAACTCGTCCAATTCTAGTTGTCTGTGTTATATCTATTAACATAATATCCTCCTTAATTTTAAAAATATATTTTACTTATTTTAAGTCTATATTATCTCTAATTATTATAAGTTAATTAAACATGTTTTTATATTAAAATAACATGTTTTTTTATCTTTATTTTTCAACAACAAAAATGTCTTTTTATGTATAATTATGTCAAAGATAAATATAGTAAAAGTTTAGATATAACTAACTATATACTCAAAGATAAATAATAATTCTGGGAAAAATGTATCAATAGAATTCATCATATTAATATTATTCTTTTGTGAATCTATTATTAATGGAATGGTAGATAAATCAATTATTCTTGAGTTATCTTTACCTACAAAGCTTATAATCTCAATTCCATTTTTATTTGCTTTTTCTAAGATTTCTATCATTCTAAGATTTTCTCCTGAATGAGATATAGCAATTATAAGATTCTCCTCACTATATTTATCAGATAAAAATTGCATATGAAGATTAGAAATACTTTTAAATCCCTTTAAAAGAAGTTTTTCATTCATATAATTACATATTATCTGAGATAAACCAGAACCAACTAATATTATTTGTTTATCTTTATACTTATTAAATAGTTTTATTATATCTTCCTTATTATTTTTTAAAATATTAAAACTATTTATGTTTAATTCTATATTATTATCTTGTTTATCAGACATAGTTGATGAATAACTTATATGATAAATAAGATCTGAATATCCTTCAAAACCAAGCTTTTTACAAAGCTTATATATAGACGTAGTAGAAGTAAAATTTTCTTTTGCTACTGTTCTAATACCAATTTTTTTTAAGGAATTTGCATTTTTATATAAATAACTAAGTAAATTTTTTTCTAGTTTAGTCAGTTGATATTTGTTAGTGAAATACTCTAAGTTCATTAATATCACCTCAACTATCATTATATATAAATTGTTAATTTGAGTAAATAAAGGAGAGAAAATCTATGACAACAAAATTTATTACAGATCCTTGGGCAAGAATAACAACAAGAAATGGACTAGCAGCAGATGAAGTTATCTCTGCTCTTCAAAAATCAATAAGAAGAGGTTGGACAGAAAAAGCTTGTGAATTTGCTTATGAAATGTACATAACATCACCTCAAATGGAAGAAAAACTTTGGAGAAGACTTCTTTCAATATCAGTTGAAGATATTGGAATGGCTAATCCTAATGCTGCTATTCTAGTTAAAAATCTTAATGATATGAGAAGAGAATTTGATTATGCAGATGCTGATAGAGCTATGTTCTTTATTCATGCAATAAGATATCTTGCAGAAAGTGAAAAAGATAGATCAAGTGACCTATTAAAAAATATTGTTATTAAGAGTTTTGCAATGGGCTATGTTCCTGAAATACCAGATATAGCTTTAGATAAACATACAGTAAGAGGTGCTGCTATGGGAAGAGATTCATTCCACTTCTTACATGAAGCAAGTAAGGTAATTCCTGAAGCTAATATTACTAATGATTATAAAGAACGTTACAATGAAATATTAAAAAGCTATGATCCTGAAAAAGTAGTTGAATCAGCTTTTGCTTTTAACAAATGGCAATTTTAATTATTAATACTATATAAACAATAGATTGAGAGGTACAAAGAATGAAAAATAGTAAGTTCTTAGAAAAGCTTGATAATCTTTTATCACCTATTGGTGCAAAGCTTGGAAATCAAAAACATTTAAAATCCATATCAACAGGTATGATGATGACACTTCCCCTTATAGTAATAGGTTCAATTTTCTTAATAATTGCAAATCCACCTATAAATCCAGATATAGTAGATCCAAGCACAGCTAATATATTTATAAAGTTTCTTTTAAGTTGGAAGGAGTTTGCTGTTGAACATTATAAAATTCTTACTGCTCCTTTTGATATGACTATGGGTATCTTTGGAATGATGTCTGCATTTACAATAGCTTACTGCCTTGCAGGAGAATATAAATTAAATGCTGCTATATCAGGACTTATTTCAACTTCATTATTCTTACTTATTTGTGCTCCTAGCGTAGATGGAAATATTTCAACAGCTTTCCTTGGCGCAGATGGATTATTTATAGCAATTATAATAGCTTTAATATCAGTTGAAATATCTAGATTGCTTAGAGATAAAAATCTACAATTTAACTTTCCTGACTCTGTACCACCAGCAGTAACTGCATTTGTTAATTCATTACTTCCAACGCTTATTAACATAATAGTTTTATATGGAATAAATGTTTTTTTAATAGCACAATTTGATATGAACATGCCACAAGCTATAATGAATGTTTTAAATCCAGCTTTAGCAGTAGTAGATAATGTTTGGGGATTCCTAGCTATAATAACATTTTCAAATATATTATGGCTTTTTGGAATAAATGGTTCTTCACTTATATTCCCAATAGTATTTTCACTTGGAATAACTAATACAGGACTTAATAATGAATTAATGGCAGCAGGACAAGATCCAAATGTAGTAATGAATCTACAAATGTATAGATATGCGATAATGGGTGGAGCTGGTAATACTCTAGGACTTGTACTTTTGATGATGAAGAGTAAATCAACTCATCTTAAATCACTTGGAAAAGTTTCTATAGTACCTGGTATCTGTGGAATTAATGAACCTATAATTTTTGGAGGTCCAATAGTATTTAACCCAATACTTGCAATTCCATTTATATTAATGCCTATAATAACAGTTTTACTTGGATACTTTGTTCAAACAATAGGGTTTGTAACTCCAGGATTTATGGTAGATCCTTCATTTACTCCATTCTTTGCACAGGCTTATCTTTCAGGAATGGACTTTAAAAATGTAATATTTGTATTTACATTAGTTGCTATAAGCTTAGTAGTTTACTATCCATTCTTTAAAGTATATGAAAAAAATATGTTAAAAACAGAAGAAGTTTAAATAAAAAAAGGTTATATCTAAAGTAATTAATAACTTTGATATAGCCTTTTTTATTTAAATAATTTTATTCAAATGGGTAAACAAGTCCCCATTGTTCTCTTACTTCATTTAAAATATTTGTAACATCTATTGTAAGCTCTAATTGTTTTTCTCCAGTTTTATTTGTAATATACTCCTGCATATCTTCTACTTCATAGGCTAAAGCTTTTGAAGTATCACCAAGTTTAATTTCTTCTACTCTCCCATCTTCTGTATAAGTAATTGTAGCTTTATCTGCTCTTGGATAATCAGTTACTTCTATATATCCTTTTTCTCCAGCAACAATTCCTCTTTTAGGTTGTTTTGCTCTCATAGTTAAAGAAACTACAGCCATTTGCCCTTCATCATTTTTCATTATTATTCCTGATTGTTCATCTACTCCAGTTTCAAAAAGTTTTGCCATAGTTACAATATTACTTGGATTACTCTCCATAAAGAATCTAGCAAATGAAACTGCATAAACTCCTATATCAAGTAATGCTCCTCCAGCAAGTTCTTTATTAAAGAATCTATTTGTTACATCATATTCCTTACAACTTCCAAAGCTAACTTGGACCATTTTAACTTTACCGATAACTCCAGAATCAATAATCTCTCTTAATTTTTTATAAAGTGGCATATGATATAATGTCATAGCCTCAGCTACAACTACATTTTTCTCTTTTGCAATAGAAACTATCTCATTAAGTTGCTTTGCATTAACTGTAATAGCCTTTTCACATAATACATGTTTTCCATTTTGAACTGCTTTTAATAAATATTCATAATGGGCATTATGTGGAGTTGCAATATAAACTATATCAACATTAGGATCTTTTATTAAATCATCACAAGTATCATAAACCCTTGATACATTAAATTCCTTTGCAAATCTTTTTGCTTTTTCTAAGTTACTATTAGCAACACCATAAACTTCTCCATTAACCTCATTTAGTGATTTTGCCATTTCTCTACCTATATTACCTGCTCCTAAAATAGCCCAATTGTATTTTTTCATTTAAATCCCTCTTTCCTTTATTTATATAAGATTATATCATCTTATTATTTATCTCCATATTTTTAATACTAAAAATAATACTATATATCTTATTAATAATAAATCCTCGTCTAGACCTAAAAAAAATCTGTATTATAAAATTAATTATAATACAGATTCTATAAATAATATTAAATTCTATAATTCTTCTCTGATAGCTTTAGCAGCTTTGACCATATTTATAAGACTTGGTTTTGTTTCAGTCATTCCTCTAGTTTTAAGTCCACAATCAGGATTTATCCATATCTTATTTTTATCAAGTTTACCAAGAATGATTCTTATTAAATCTTTTATTTCATCTTCCTTAGGTATTCTTGGTGAATGTATATCATATACCCCTGGTCCTATTTCAAGTTTAAAATTACTTTCTCTTAAGAAATCAAGAAGTGAAAAATCTGATCTTGCAGCTTCTATAGATATAACGTCAGCATCCATATCTTCAATAGCTTTAACTATATCAGAAAATTCACTATAACACATATGTGTATGGATTGATGTAGAAGCTTCTACTTTTGAATTTGTAAGTCTAAATGCTGGTATAGCCCAATCTAGATATTCACTATTCCATTCAACTTTTCTAAGAGGTAATTTTTCTCTTAAAGCGGCTTCATCAATTTGAATTATTTTAATTCCGTTGTTTTGAAGATCTAAAACTTCATCTCCTATAGCAAGTCCTATTTGGTATGCTATATTTTTAAGATCTAAATCTTCTCTTGGGAATGACCAGTTTAATATAGTAATAGGTCCTGTAAGCATTCCCTTAACAGGCTTATCTGTTAAACTTTGAGCAAATTTACTCCAACTAACTGTAAGCTCTTTACTTCTATTTATATCTCCAAAAATTATAGGTGGCTTAACTCCTCTAGTTCCATAAGATTGAACCCATCCATTTAAAGTAAAAATAAATCCATCTAAAAGTCTTCCAAAATACTCAACCATATCAGTTCTTTCATATTCGCCATGAACTAAAACATCTATACCTATTTCTTCTTGGAATCTTATAATTTCACTGGTCTTTTCCTTTAAATTATTTTCATATTCTTCTTTTGTTACCTCTCCATCTCTAAATGCCTTTCTTATTTTCTTTATTTCAGATGTTTGAGGGAAGGAACCTATAGTTGTAGTTGGTAGTATTGGTAACTTTAATTTCTCATGTTGAATAGCTCTTCTATCTTCAAATTCTTCTTTTCTATTAAAATCTTCTGCTTTTAAAGAATTAACTCTATCTCTAACTTTTTTATTAAAGCAAAGGGCACTCTCACTTTTAGCTTTAATAATTCTTTGATTTTCTATAAAATTTTTATTTAATTTATAATCCTTATCATCAACTAATGTTTTTAATTGATTAAGCTCATCTAACTTTTCTTCTGCAAAAACTAAAGTTTCTTTAAACTCTTCTGATAATAAACCTTCATTTTTAACTGTATATGGTATATGAAGAAGTGAACAGCTTGTACCTATTACTAAATTTTCTTCTGCTACATATTTTCTTAATTCATTTACTGTTTCTAAAGTATCCTTATAATTATTTCTCCATATATTTTTACCATTTACAAGTCCAGCCACTAATATTTTATCTTTACTAAATCCATTTTCTTTTATTAAATCAAGGGTTTTATGCCCTTCTATAAAATCCAATGCATAAGCATCAAAATCTAATTTAAGTAAATCATTATAAATATCTCTTACATCTCCAAAGTAAGTTTGTAGTAAAACCTTATAATCATGCTTTGTATTTAATAACTCTGAATATATTTTATTAAATATTTCTTTATCTTCATTATCTAAATCAGTTACTAGAATTGGTTCATCTATTTGTAAATTCTTTATTCCAAGTTCATTAAACTTAGATAAAATATCAGAATAAACATTAATTAAACTCTCAATCCAATCAAATTTTGTTTTATTTCCCTTAATATTTGTAAGCTTTAAAAATGTAAAAGGTCCAATAATTACAGGTTTTGTTTCTATTCCTAGTTCCTTTGCTTCTTTATATAAATCAAAAGGTTTAGTATCATTAATTCTTAATACTGTATCATCTTCAAGCTCTGGAACTATATAATGATAATTTGTATTAAACCACTTTTTCATAGGCAAAGCTTTAACATCATTATTATCCTTTTGATATCCTCTTGCCATAGCAAAATAAGTATCTAAATCTGAAATATTTAATTCTTTATATCTATTTGGAATTACATTTAAAAGAAATGCTGTATCTAAAACATTATCATAAAAAGAAAAATCATTTGATGGAATTATATCTAATCCTTTTTCTTTTTGAATCTGCCAATAATGTCTTCTTAACTCTTTTGCTGTCTTTTTAAGTTCTAATTCCGTAATATTATTTTTAAAATAAGACTCTGTTACAAATTTTAATTCTCTATGTTCCCCTATTCTTGGATATCCTACTATTGTTGATTTAAGCATTTTTAACTCCCCCTTAAATTTACTTATTACATTTAATTATTCTAATTTAAAAATTCTAATAAAATCCCTCACCATTTAAAAACTTATTCCCCATCTAAAAAAATATGCACTAGAGAATAAATCTCTAGTGCATGAAAAAACATACTCTATCAATCACTCTCTTATCTATTAGTTTTCACTACAGGAATTAGCACCATATACTTCTATAAATATTGGTTGCTGGGTTTCATAGGGCCAGTCCCTCCACCGCTCTTGATAAGAATTTTTATTAATTTTATTGATAGTATAACGCGATTTGGATATTTTTGTCAATATATTTTTTATAATTTTAATAAAATTATTTATTAATCAAAATATATGTCTCTAAATTATATTTATAAAAAATAAAAAAAGCTATCTATTTAAGATAGCTAAAGTTTAATCATAAAGTCTATTTCTCATGAAAAATGATATAGCATAAATTGCACTAAGACCAACTAAAACATAAATTATATTACTTACAATACCAACTCCAAAAATAAGAGTAACTAAATTAAATTGGAATAAACCTATAAGACCCCAATTTAATCCTCCGATAATAACTAAAATTAATACTATAATATCTAATATTCTCAATTTAATCACTTCCTTTACTCTTATTATTTACAAAAATATAAATTTTATTTATATTTTTTTATAAAAAAATAAAAGTTATCTCAAAAGAGATAACTTTTACTTTATTACTAAGGTATTAGTTTAAAGCTACTAATTTATGAACTTTTCCATCAACTTTTACTGATATATGTGAAACAGTTTCATTTACTATTTCAGCTGAGATATTCTTTAAATCTCCATCTGTACTAAAGAATAATACATCTCCACCATGACCTGCAAATTGTAATGAACCTTTATCATCTGACCAATCTGATCTTGTAACTTTTCCTTTACTTAAGTATTTAACTCTATATTTACCTTCTGATTTTTCTAATATATTTATATCTATAACTCCATCTGTCATAAACTTAACTGTTACTGATTGATGAGGTTTATTCATTGTAAACTTATTTCCTTCTATAGTAACATCTGTGTCAGCTGTTGTTAATTGAATTTCTACTTTTTCTGAAGGACTTATAAATAATTCTCCTTCTTCTGGATTATTTGTTTTTCTTAAAATCATCTTATCTACCATCTTTAGTACCCTCTTTTCATAATATTTTATTAATTTAATAAAATAAACCCTTATATTTTATACTATAAATCAATATACTTGATATAAAGTTTTATCAATATTTTATTTTTAAATTATATATAACTTAAATTTATTATTTATAAACTTCTAAAATCTTTAAAAATTTAATCAATTGATTAACTAGGCTAAGTATAGCACCATTTTTTATAATGTGCATATTTGGTAATTATAAAAAATACAGTTAAATAATCATAAATCTTAAAATTGATAAGTATTTTTCTAAACTTTATATTCTTTTATATCAAACTAAACTTATCTATCTAAATTTTAATAAAAAAAATAATACTATTTCATAAATCTAATTACCATATTTGGTATATAAATTCCAATTATTTTTATATATAAAATATTTAAATTATAATTTTTCTAAATATAAAGTAAACATTTATTAAGAATATATTCTTAAATAATATAATATTCTCAATTAAGATTTTATTTTCATTATTGAGTATGAACTTAAATTTGGAAATTATAATTCTATTTTACTCCCTATCTAATTATATAATATAAATAAAAAGATAGCTTTTAGTATGCTGATAAAATCAGCATTATTTTAAACTCCACTTAAATAATACAAAATTTATTAAAACTTTGTTATTTTACTATTGAAATTAAATTTGCTAAAATATATGAAATTAAAGAAAATATTAATGCAACAAATAAGAAGGTAATAAGTAATATGTTATAACTTAATACTAAATAAATTAGTTGATTAAAGCTAATTCCTAAAAGTAAAAAAACTCCACAAATTAAAAAATTTAATAAGAATATAAATATTAATCCATCCAGTGAATTATTAATATCAGCCCTACTTAGAGACATATGATTACTTATAGAAAAAACTATAAATAAAAATATCCAAAACTTAATTGATATAATATTATCCCAAGCAAACAAAGTTTTTATTATTAACCAACTATCTTTTATTAGAATTTCTAAAAAAGATGCTAAGTTAAAATGATTAGATAAGTTTATATAACTACTAAAGCTAAACTTAGATATGATAATATCCCAACTTTGAGGTAATAATAATCTGAATAATAAGATTATTATAGCTGTTCCAAATAATATAGGAGCTATTCCTATAAAAAAGTTTCCGACTCTCGCATATGGATTTTTTCTATTATAAGAATGATTTACATAGCCAAGCGTGTTATCCTTAATTTTAAATGAAAATAACTTCACATTATTTACTTTATGAAAAAATATTTTACACATCAAAAAATGACTTAGCTCATGAATAATAGTCCCTATCATTCCTGTTATAATTATAGACTTTTCCCCATAATTTCTAAGTAAAATCTTTAACGTTGCCCTCTCTATTACTCCTAATAATAAACCAAAAATTATAAATACAGCTACTAAAGCAACTGTTAATATTACTGATATTTTGACTACAAAAAACAAAATTAAACTCCTCCAATTACTCTCTTATAAAATAAAATTAAAGCTATAATTATATTTTTTACTTTACTAAAAACCTTTAAAAATTTATTATTTATAATAATTATAAGGATTTTATATAAAAATTACTTTACTGTAAATTATATTTTCTATCTTATAATTATACCAGAATTTAAAATCTATTTATAAAATCCTCCTTCTAAATTTCAAGTTTTAATTAATTATTCTAAACTAAAGTAACCAAAATGTTACTTGCTTTATTAATAAATATTCTTATATAATATACATGAAAGCGTTTACTGAATTTAAATTTTTATTTAAATTGATAAATACATAAAAAACAAAAGAAAAATGAAAGGAAGAGATTATTATGGCTACACAACGATCTCAAGCTACTCGTTCATTAAATAGTAATATTATTTTTGTTATTGGTGCACTTGGTGGTTTACTCTTTGGTTTTGATACTGGTATCATTTCTGGTGCATCACCACTTATTGAAAAAGCACTACATTTAACAGTTTCTCAAATTAGTTTTGTAACTTCTGCAGTCCTTATTGGTTCTTGTGTGGGAGCTCTAACTATTGGTGGATTATCTGATAAATATGGACGTAAGCTATTATTATTTATATCTTCTATACTCTTTATTATTGGAGCGTTAATGTCAGCTTTTGCTCCTGATTTTATAATTATGGTAATAGCTAGAATTATTTTAGGTTTAGCAGTTGGTTCTGCATCTGCACTAACTCCAGCTTATTTAGCCGAACTTTCACCTAAGGAAAGACGTGGATCATTAGAAACACTTTTCCAACTTATGATTACTGCAGGAATTTTACTTGCATATATAGCAAATATTGGCTTCCTTAATCATAATATTGCAGGTTGGGCTGATTGGAGATGGATGCTTTTAACTGCATTTATTCCTGCTTTAGCATTATTTATTGGAAGTATAATTCTTCCTGAATCACCTCATTTTCTTATTCGTATGGGGAAAGAAGATGAATCAAAGCAAGTACTAACACAATTAAGACCAAGCTATACTGCTGAACAAATAAAAAGTGAATTTCATGATATACAAAATGCTAATTCTCAAAACCATAAAGGTGGAGTAAAAGAATTATTCACTATAGCTAGACCAGCTCTTATAGCTGCTATCGGAATTATGTTATTCCAACAGCTAGTTGGAATTAATTCTGTTATTTACTATCTTCCACAAGTTTTTATCGAAGGATTCCATTTTTCCGCTAGTTCAGCAATTTGGATTTCTGTAGGTATAGGTGTGGTTAACTTCTTATCAACAATTGTAGCTACTATTATTATGGATAAATTCCCTCGTAAGAAATTACTAATATGGGGTGCTTTCGTAATGGGAGTTTCACTTGCTATACTATGTATTATTAACTACACAATAAATATTGAAACAGCTGCTGTATATACTATTATTCTTATTGCAATCTATATTTTTGGATTTGCTGTTTCATGGGGACCTCTTGCTTGGGTACTTATTGGAGAAATATTCCCATTAAATGTTCGTGGAGTAGGATCTTCCTTTGGTTCTGCAGCAAATTGGATAGGAAATTTTGTCGTAACACAATTCTTCTTAATCATTCTTGCTCTTTTCCACAATAACGTAGGTGGACCTTTTGGAATTTTTGCAGTCTTTGCTTTTCTATCTATTCCATTTGTCATGCGTTATGTTCCAGAAACTCATGGTAAATCACTTGAACAAATACAGGATGAATTATTAAAAAAAAATAAGTAAAATTAAATATAAAGTTAAACTAAGAAAATAGATTAAAATAAAAAAGGTATTGGATTCTCGAATTATCCAATACCTTTTCTTTATTTTCTTGAGTTTTCTATTTCATTAAATCTAATATTTCTTTAGTAGTTCTTAATTTACCCATTCTTGGGAATATAAATTTTGATAAATATTCATGTTCTTCTTTAACTAATCCTGTCATTGCATCCATTGCAAATATTTGATTATATCCTCTTTGGAATGCTTCTCTTGCTGTAGTATCAACTCCTACACCTGTAGCTATACCACAAAGAATTATTGTATCTATTCCTCTTCTTCTTAATTGAAGGTCAAGTTCTGTTCCATAAAAAGCTCCCCATTGTCTCTTAGTAATTACATGAGCTCCTTCAATTTCTGAAAGTTCTGGAACTATTACATCCCAACCTGCTTGTGGTATAGTAGCATTTGATTCTACAGGATCTAATGCTGGATGTAAGGCATCCTTTCCATCAGTAAATGAAACTCTTACCAAGAAAATTTCTCCACCTTTTTCTTTTAAAGCTTTAGCTAACTTTGCTGAATTATCAACAACTTCTTTTCCACTATAAGGAGCAAGTCCTTCTCTCTTAGCTATTCCTTCTTGTAAATCTATTACTACTATAGCAGTCTTTTTATAATCTATTGTATCTATATTACTCATATTAAAATCACTCCATTTTCTTTAGTTATAAATATATTA
Source organism: Clostridium mediterraneense (assembly GCF_900091705.1). Lineage (GTDB taxonomy): Bacteria > Bacillota > Clostridia > Clostridiales > Clostridiaceae > Sarcina > Sarcina mediterraneense. Next base: position 54,640 of record NZ_LT594783.1, read on the forward strand.
TAGTCATAAACTATAATATATAGTTTACTATTTTATTACAAGATAAATAAACAAGACTCTCAAATTTATTTATCTATATTAATATTTCTAAAATATATAAACTCTATACAATCAATCTATTTATCACTTAAAAATTCAACACCTATTTGTTTTCTTATTTCATCTAATACCTCTATAACCATTCTAGAATTTTCCAATTTATTTATATCTGATTCTTTTTTACCTAATTTAATAGAATTTATAAAATCATCTATTTCATAAAACATATCATTATCAAGCTCTTCTTTATAGATAATTTCTTCTCTACTATCTTTATATACTATCTTTACATTACTAAATCTAATATTATCAGCTATAATAATGCCTTCTTCCCCTTGAATTTCAATAGGTAATTTAGAATTAGATATTTTAGAGTATAGTATACTAGCGTCAAAAGTACCATAATTAAATATAGCACTTCCTTGTCCATCAATACCTGTATCCATAATATATGCATTTGATATAATAAATTTTGGAGTTCCAAAAAGATTAATCATAGGAGCTATACAATAAACTCCTATATCCATTAATGCTCCAGCTGCCATTTCTCTATTAAATATATTATGAATTATTCCCTTCTCTTTATAATCATCGTATCTAGAAGAATATTGGCAATATGAAGCAAAGTATCTTCTTATAGTACCAATTTTATATAAATTTTCTTTAAGCTTTATGAACCCTGGAGAACTTGTACTCCTCATTGCTTCAACTAGTAAAACATTATTTTCTCTAGCACATCTAATCATAGAATCTACTTCTTCAACATTAGTTGCAAAAGCTTTTTCACAAAGAACATGCTTTTTATTCTTAAGCATTAAAACTGCCTGTTTACAATGAAAAGCATTTGGTGATGCTATATAAACTGCATCAAAATCTTCTGACTTTGCAAACTCCTCTAAATTATTAAAAAATAATCTTGCCCCAAATCTTTTACCAAAATCTTTTGCCCTATTTATATCTCTAGAATACATAGCCACAAATTCGAAATCTTTTTGTTTATTTGCAGCTTGTAAAAATTCTTCAACTATTTTTCCTGAACCTATAATTCCAAATTTAATTTTAAACATAATTTACTCCTTATTTATCTTTATTTATATGTAAAAAATTTCTATAATTTATATTATATAATTTATTTATTTAAAATAAAACTTAATCTATACAATTATTTATAACTACATAAATGTTTACACTTTCGTTTGTGTTTACGTTTGTGTTTTTAAAAATATTTATAAAATCTATAAAATAGCTATATAACTCAAAAGGTGAACTAATTTAAATAAAATTTATATTAAAAATATTAAATTAAAAAATACCAACAAGTTAATTATTATCTCTGTATCTAAAGATGCTTCCCGTAATATTTAGCTATCTTAAATAGTAGTTTATTCACACTACTTTTATATAAAAGATAAATTTATATATGAGATTCTTATGAATCTTTATTTATAAAAATAAAGGAGATATTTTACTATCTCCTCTACTATTTATTAAAATTCCATTCGCTATAAAATTTTTCTAAAAATCCTAACATATATTCATTCCTATCAGTTGCAATTTTCTTAGCAGTATCAGTATTCATTAAATCTTTTAACTTTAATAATTTCTCATAAAAATGATTTATAGTATGATTTTTAGTATTTTTAACTTCTTCTAAACTATTAAATTCTATTGGCTTAATATCTGGATCATACATTAAATTATTCTTATATCCACCATATGCAAAAGTTCTAGCGATCCCAATTGCTCCAATAGCATCTAACCTATCAGCATCTTGAACAACTTTTCCTTCTATAGTTTTTTGACTTGAATCAATAACTCCACCTTTAAATGACATTATATTTATTATTTCTATTATTTTATCAATAGATTCATTATCAATATTCATAAAATTTAAAATTCTATAGGTTTCTGAGTAATCAGTCTCATTCTCTATCTCCTTCTTAAATTTCCAATCATCTATATCATGTAAAAGAGCACTCATTTTAATAATAAATTCATCTCCACCTTCTTCTTTTGCCAGAAAACTAGCTAAATTATAAACTCTTTCTATATGATACCAATCATGCCCACTTCCATCTCCATATAATTTATCTTTAACAATATTTTTTGTTTCTTCAATAATTCTTTCTTTATCCATAATTCCTCTCTCTCCTAAACATATAACTATATAAATTAAAATCTACCTTTAATATTAAAGGTAGATTTTTTATAAAATTTATTAATTTTTATTTTGCTCTGTTTGATTAACTTCTTCTACATTTGTAGATTCATTTGTATTAGTAGATTCATTTTGATTATTATCTTTATTTGGTTCTAAATTACTTTCTTCACTAGAAGTATTCTCAGCATTTTCACCTGAGTTACTTTCTTCTTCTACCTTATTATCATTATTATTAGAATTTGTATCTGATACACCCTGTATCTTTGTATTATTTACTGGAGTACTAGTTTCTGTTTCTTTTGAATCACTAGTAAATAATCCTTTAAACCAATTCCAAATCTTATTAAAGAATCCTTGAGCTTCTTCAGCAGTTGGAAGTTTTATAGCATCTTTTTCAGTAGCATCAACTTTTACACTATCTCCAAGCATTTCATCATTAGTTGAACCTAAAATACCTAAATCTTCTTCTCCCTTAAAGATTCCAGCAAACCAGTCACCTATACCTGAGAACCAATTTTTAACCTTATCAAAAAAGCCTGTTGAAATACTTTCTCCCATAACCTCTAATTTATCACTAATATCTTTACCTACATTTTCTAATGTATTTTTCATACTTTCATAATTATAATCTTGCTTAGAGATTTTAGCCATTAAGCTTTCTAAATCTTTTTGTTGTTTAGGAGTAAGCGTTATATTATAATTATTAGTTACATTATTTATAGTTTCAGCTATTTGTACTGTATCTTTTGTATTATTTTTTATAATTTCAGTCTTTATCTCATTAATAGCACCTGTAGCTTTTTCTTGTCCTACATCTTTACCTATATCACCTGTTATTACTAATTCTTCAGAAGCTAATTCCTTCTTTGTTTCATCAAGCTTTTCTCCAGTAGCATCTTCAAAAGCTTTCATAACTCCTGTTAAAGCTCCTGTACCACTAACCCCACCTGCAAGAGGAGTCATCGCAATAACATTGGCATCTTCAACTCCTGATGTAGCTAAAGTACTTGCTATCATAGATGATGTTACATATGTTAAGTTAACTGTTTTAACTTTAACACCACTTCCTGGCTCTGTTGGTTGAACATAAGCACATGAATAAGTTCTATGACCAATTTGAGCTTCTGGAGCTATACCCTCTAAATATTTTCTTTCCTCCTGATTATTTACTTCTAATATAGCAACTTCATTTTTCTTAACACCAAAATAATCTAAAACAACCTGTTTTTGCTCTGCACTTAAATCTTTCCCTAAAGTTACAACATTTGCACCATCAGCAAATGCTGGACTTATTCCACCGATAATTAAACTTCCACACAAAGCTAACACAGTTAAATTTTTTTTAATACCCATTTTTTAATTTCCCCCATAAAAAATCTATTTTCTTTATTCTAACACATATTATTACTATATGATTTAATTACATAAAAAAGTAATTTATTAGAAATAAATAAAATATTTTATTCACATATATTTTTATATTTATCCATATTTTGAAAAATAATTTTCTATTATATATTATAACAAACAAAAATGTAAACACTTTTGTTTGTGTTTACATTTTTGTTTACATTTGTGTTTGTCTATAAAAAATAACTCATTTAAACTATTTTAAATGAGTTATCTATCTATTTTATTTATTATTAAAGTTACAAGCACTCAAATTAACTATTATTATTAATATTAAATATATCAAGTAACGCATCTTCAAATAATTTTTTTTCTTCTAACATAGGTCTATGCCCTGAATTTTTTATAATATATATTTTCTTATGTGGTGCTATTATTTTATCAAAATATCTCTTAGCTAATATAGTTGGTACCTGCCAATCATTTTCTCCTAGAATATAATATACTGGAACTTTATATTCATAACTTTGCTTATTTAAATTAAATTTTATTAAATACTCCATAAGTTTTTCATTTGCTTTTAAACCTTTTATCATAGCTCTAATATCTGAAAATCTAAATATAGGACTTCTAAGAAAGTTTTTTATCATAGAAAAGTTTATAACTACTGCTAATTTATACTTCTGTTGTATTAAGTTTAATTTAACAAGCTTTGCTTTCATAGATTTTGTATATGATTTTTCAGGATATTCTCCAAATGATTTTATAATTTTTAAATACCTTTTATTCTTTGATTTTTTGACCTCTTCTTTAACTTTCTCATAAGCAAGTTTTTCATTTTCAAACATATCAACTACTTGACCAACACCTATATAATATTCAACTTCCTCAGGATATTTTTTTACAAAGTCAGTTCCTAAAACACTTCCCCATGAATATCCCATTATTACTATCTTTCTTTTATTATAAATTTTCTTAAGATATTTAACTATTTCCAACAGATCTAACATTAGTTGTTCCATAATTGGATAATTCTTTTTACTAGGATTCTTAATAAGAGTTTTTCCTGAACCTCGTTGATCCCAGTGAACAACTGTATAATTTTCTTCCCATTTATCTTGAACAATATAAGCATATATTGACTCAACACTCCCTGGTCCTCCATGTAAAAATAACATTACAGGATTATCTATATTTTTACTAGAATGAAATAAGTATTGCTCGATTCCATTAATTTCTATATATTCTTCAAGATAAACACTTTTATCACTTACTTTTATCATACCTTACACCTCCCCCAATCTATTTTTGTATACATAATTTTATTATTATATTCTAATAAATTCAAGTTAGTAAATATTACATAAGAGCCAAAATCATCATATCTATACTAGTAAGATTATATTATTAAATAAAAAAAACTACCTAATTTAAAGGCAGTTTTTTTAAGATATATTATTTTTTCATTATTTCATCTAATGTATGCCATGCAAGAACTGCACATTTAACTCTAGCTGGCATATTTGAAATATTCTTTAAAACCATAGCATCTTCTAATACTTCTAGTTCTTCATCATCTTTTATATCTCTTTTAATCATTCCTATAAACTTTTCAATAAGCTCTGCTGCTTCTGCTTTTGTTTTTCCTTTTATAAGGTCAATCATCATTGATGTTGAAGCTTGAGAAATAGCACAACCTGATCCTGTAAATGCTATATCAGCAATTATATCTCCATCAAACTTAACTTCTATTTCTATTTCATCCCCACAGCTTGGATTATGTCCTTTTTCAGAAATATCAGAATTCTCTAATTTCCTTCTATTTCTTTTTGACATATTATGCTCCATTATAAGCTCTGTATAAATTTCGTTTAAATTCATTCTATCCATCTTAAATCCACCTTTTAAACATATTATAAATATCTTCTATAGCCTCTATAAGCTTATCAACATCTTCTTTTGTATTATAGAAGTAAAAACTTGCTCTACATGTTGAATTAACTCCCATATATCTAAGTAATGGTTGAGCGCAATGGTTTCCTGCTCTTATGGCAATTCCATGAGTATCAAGTATACTTGTAACATCATGTGAATGAACTCCTTCTATTTCAAATGAAATTACTCCCTCTTTCTTTTCAATATCTTTTGTTCCATAAACAGTTACATAAGGAAGTTTTTCAAATCTTTCTAAAGCATAAGCTACAAGTTCTTTTTCAATTCTTTCAACTTCATCCATTCCAAGTTCTTCAAGATAATCAATAGCTGCTGAAAGTCCTACAGCTCCACCAACATTTTGAGTACCTCCTTCAAATTTATATGGAAGTACATCAAATGTAGCACTATCTTCATAAACATATTCAACCATATCTCCACCATACATAAATGGAGGCATTGCTTCTAAAAGTTCCTTCTTTCCATATAAAACACCTATGCCCATAGGAGCAAGCATTTTATGTCCTGAAAATACTAAGAAATCAGCATCTAATTCTTGAACATTTATTTTTTGATGTGGTATAAGTTGTGCACCATCAATAATAATCTTTGCTCCAACTTCATGAGCCTTAGATACTAATTTATATATAGGATTCTTAACTCCTAAAACATTTGATACACCTGTAACACTCACAAGCTTTGTTTTTTCAGTAATCTTACTATTTATTTCTTCATCTGTAAGTTCACCATTCTCATCTACATACATGTATTTTAAAGTAGCTTTCTTAACTCTAGCTACATTTTGCCAAGGAATAAGATTTGAGTGATGCTCTGCTATTGAAATAACAATTTCATCACCTTCATTTATAAATTCCATTCCATAGCACATAGCTAAAAGATTAAATGCTTCTGTTGAATTCTTAGTAAAGATAATTTCTTCTGTTCTTTTAGCACCTATAAAGTCTTTTACTTTTTCTCTAGCATCCTCATAAGCTTTTGTAGATGCTATGCTAAGAGCATAAGCACCTCTATGAGGATTAGCATTTTCTGTCTTATAATAATTATCAACAGCTTCCATAACGCTAAGTGGTTTTTGTGTTGTAGCCCCACTATCTAAATAAACAACTCTCTTCCCATCTTCATTTAAAGCAAGAGTAGGAAAATCTTTATAAAAATCTCTATTTTCCATTTACCAATCTCTCCTCAATGTAAGCTAAAACTTCTTCTTTTATAGCTTCGTTTTCTATTTCATCAATAATAGGATTAAATTCAGCCTTAATTATAAGAATCTTGGCTTCATCATATGAAAGTCCTCTACTCATTAAATAGAATAATTTATTTTCATCAAGTCTTCCTGAGGCTGCTGCGTGTTCTCCAGAAACATCATCTTCTTCACAAAGTAAAAGTGGAACTGATCTTGATCTTGCTCTATCTGAAAGTAATAAGCAATATTCTTCTTCTGCTCCAGTACTTCTAGTAGCACCTCTCTTAAAATCAATTGTTCCTTTAAAGTTCTTTACAGCATGATCTTTTAAAGCACCTTTAATATTCATTTCATTTTCTGTCTTTTTAGCTCTAGCAGTCATAACATAGTTTAAATCTATAGTTTCTTTATCTGCTCCTATATAAACAGCTGAAAGTTCCCCCTTTGAACTTTCTCCAACTAAATCTCCTTCATAGTTTGAAATAGTTGTTTCTCCACCAAGTTCAATAGCTACAAAGTGAACATTTGCATTTTCCTTTATATCTGATTGATTAGAATCAAAAGTTTTTACCTTATTATTAAATAAATTTACTTTTGTTAGCTTAACCTCTGCATTTTCTTTTGCAAAAACTCTAGCTACTCCATTATGATATCCTTCTGAATCATCTACTGATTTATATCTTACTATAACACTTATTTTAGAGTCCTTTTCTGCTTCAACTAAGATATTATCAATAAGAGTTTTGTTCATTTCATCCATTTCGAAGTCTATTATTATAGGTTCTTCTAATTTTACGCCTTCTGCTACTCTTATTAAAGTACCATTATTATATTTTTCTTCTGCTTCTTCAATAAGTTCTTTTCCTACACCATATCTAAATTCTTTTAAATTTTCAAATCTTTCTCTGTGAAGATATTCAACTGATAATCCTTCTTGATCATATCCCTTTATTACCATTGTTTTAAAATCTTTTATTCTTGGTGTTTCATACTTAATACTTATTTCATTTACTTTTGTTTTCTTTCCTGTTCTTACAGGTATTTTATTTAAATCTTTAAATTTTATACTATCCATTATCCGATACTCCCTTCAAGTTCAAGAGTAATTAAATTATTCATTTCAACTGCATATTCTAAAGGTAATTCCTTTGATATAGGTTCAACAAATCCTCTAACTATCATAGCTTTTGCTTCTTCTTCACTAATACCTCTAGACATTAGATAGAAGATAGCATCATCACTTATCTTACCAATTTTAGCTTCATGACTTATTTCAACAGCATCTGTTGCTAAATCGATAACTGGAATAGTATCTGATTTTGATTCTTGGTCAAGCATTAATGATTCACAAGAAACTGTTGATTTTGAACCTTCAGCATGTGGCATTACTTGAACAAGTCCTCTGTATGTTGCTATTCCTCCATTTTTTGAAATTGACTTAGAATTTATTGTTGAAGAAGTATTCTTAGCTGCATGAATAACTTTTGCTCCTGTATCTAAGTTTTGTCCATGTCCTGCGAATGAAACTCCTGTGAATTCTGACTTAGCATTTTCTCCTCTTAAGAAGCTTGTTGGATATAACATTGAAATTTTTGAACCAAATGAACCTGAAACCCATTCTATTAATCCATCTTTATCAACTAAAGCTTTCTTTGTATTAAGGTTTAACATGTTCTTAGACCAGTTTTCTATTGTTGAATATCTAAGTTTTGCTCCTTCTTTTACAAACAATTCAACACATCCAGCATGTAAATTTGTAAGATTGTATTTTGGAGCTGAACATCCTTCTATAAAGTGAAGACTTGCTCCTTTTTCAACTATTATTAATGTATGCTCAAATTGACCTGCCCCAGGTGAATTTAATCTAAAGTATGATTGAAGTGGCATGTCTACATGAACACCTTCTGGTACATAAACAAATGAACCACCTGACCACACAGCCCCATGAAGAGCTGCAAATTTATGATCATTTACTGGAACACATTTCATGAAATACTTTTTAACTATATCTTCATGTTCTATAAGTGCTGTTTCCATATCTGTATAAATAACTCCTTGTTCAACAAGTTCTTCTTTTATACTATGATAAACAACTTCTGAATCATATTGAGCTCCAACACCTGCAAGAGATTTCTTTTCTGCTTCTGGAATTTTAAGAAGATCAAAAGTATTTCTTATATCCTCTGGTACTTCTTCCCAAGTTTCAGCAAGCTTTCCTTTTGGTCTAACATAAGCTACTATATCATCCATATTAAGCTCACTTAAATCTGGTCCCCATGTTGGCATATCTATTCTATTGTAAGTTTCTAGTGCCTTTAATCTAAATTCTCTCATCCATTGAGGATCATTTTTTTCATTTGATATTTGTTCAACAATTTCTCTTGTTAAACCTCTTTCTGTTTTATAACTAAATTCATCTTCATTTTTTATATCATAAATTCCTCTGTCCATATCTTCGACATAGGTTTTTTTCTTTTCTGCCATATTGCTACCTCCAATTTTAGTTTTCTATATTATTTTCTGAAACTTTCATATCCATTTTCTTGTATTTCATTAGCAAGACTAGCATCTCCTGTCTTAACTATTTTTCCATCAACTAAAATGTGAACATAGTCTACTTTTAAGCTATCTAAAATCTTATTATTATGAGTGATTATTAAAACTGCATTATTTTCATTAGCAAACATTTTTATTCCTTCTGAAACTATTTTTACAGCATCAACATCAAGCCCTGAATCTGTTTCATCTAAAATAGCTAGTTTTGGATCTAAAGCTAAAAGTTGTAGTACTTCATTTTTTTTCTTTTCTCCACCTGAGAACCCAACATTTAGATATCTTCTTAAATATCCTGGATTAATCTTTAAGTTTGCACTTATTTTCTTTAACTCTTGACTAAACTTTAAATATCTTACTGGTTCTTCACTAACTGCATTTTTAGCTGTCTTTAAGAAATTTTCTACTGTGATTCCTGGTATTTCTTCTGGTGTTTGGAATGATAAAAATAATCCTTTCTTAGCTCTTTCATCTGTTCTAAGATCTGATATATCTTCTCCTTCAAAAATAATTTCTCCTGCTGTCTTAGTATATCTTGGGTGATTCATTAATGTATTAGCAAGTGTTGATTTCCCTGCTCCATTAGGTCCCATGATTACGTGAACTTCACCTTTATTTATTGATAAATCTAATCCCTTTAATATCTCTTTGTCATCTGCTTTTGTCATAAGACCTTTTACTTCTAATAATTTACTCATTTAAATTCCTCCTACTATCCTAAAAATCCCTAGCGAAATACTCTGAATTAAAAACAGACTTTTAGAATTGCTCATTTTATTTTTATATTAAGTGTATAAATTACACATTTAAAATTCTTATTTCAATACCTAATATATTATTATACTATAATATCTATAATGTATACCAGTTTTTTTATTTATTTATATTATTCATTATACATAAAATTACATAAAATTAATATAGTTAATAATATTTTTTTAATTATCTTTTTTATAATTATCAAATTCATTATTTAATAATTAAAAATTTATCTACTATATAAATTATATTTATAAAAAACTATTATTTACCTATAAAATATTTTTATTTATATTATTTTTTTCCTTATATGGTATTATATTTAATAATATCATGATAAAAAGGAGTTTTTATGAATAATAATAAATTTTTAGTTCTTTATGAATCTAGATATGGTAGTACTAAAAAATATGCAGAATTTATATCAACAGAATTAAATGCAGATTTAAAACAAATAAAAAATATTAATAATTTGGATTTTGATTTATATCAAACAATTATCATTGGTGGTTGGCTACATACTGGTTATATTAAAGGATTAGATAAGTTAAAAAAATATTTATATAAACTAGAAGATAAAAATTTAATTATATTTACTGTAGGACTTGCAAGTGGGACTGAAAATGAACTTAACAAAGTAAAAGAACTTAATTTAAATGATTTTCCTAAGCACAAAATAAATTCCTTTTATTTTAGAGGAGCTTTTAATTATAAGCATCTAAAACCTATAGATAAAATCCTTATGTCCTTGTTAAAGAAAAAAGTCTTATCTACAGCTAAAAAAAGAGAACTATCAGAAGATGAGAAAAATCTATTAGAATGTTATGATAAACCTATTTCATTCATAAATAAAAACTCAATAAATGAATTAATAAACTATGTTAATTCTTTATAGAATTTCTACAAATAAAAAAAAGTACTTCTAATTAAGAAGTACTTTTTTAAATATTAAAGTTGATCTAAAATTGCATTTTCAATTTCTTTATACATTTCTTCATTTTCTGAAAGTAATGCTTTAACATTTTCTTTACCTTGACCAAGTCTTGTTTCCCCATATGAGAACCATGAACCGCTCTTCTTGATAATATCGAACTTAACTCCAAGATCAACTATTTCACCAAGTCTATCAATACCTGTTCCAAACATTATTTCAAATTCAGCTTGTTTGAATGGAGGAGCTACCTTGTTTTTAACAACCTTAACTCTTACTCTATTACCAATCATTTGTTCACCCTTTTTAAGAGTTTCAACTCTTCTTATATCCATTCTAACTGAAGCATAGAATTTTAAGGCTCTTCCCCCAGGTGTTGTTTCTGGATTTCCAAACATAACTCCAACTTTTTCTCTTAATTGGTTTATGAAAATAGCTATACACTCTGTTTTCTTAATTGTACCTGTAAGTTTTCTTAAAGCTTGTGACATAAGTCTTGCTTGAAGACCAACATGTGATTGCCCCATTTCCCCTTCAATTTCCGCCCTTGGTGTAAGAGCTGCAACTGAGTCTACAATTATTACGCCAATTGCTCCACTTGAGATTAAAGCTTCTGCAATTTCAAGCGCTTGTTCTCCACTATCTGGTTGAGAAACTATTAAATTATCTATATCTACTCCAAGATTTTTTGCATATACAGGATCTAAAGCATGCTCAACATCTATAAATGCACATTGTTCACCATTTTTTTGTGCTTCTGCTATTGCATGAAGTGCAAGTGTTGTTTTACCTGAACTTTCTGGTCCAAATATTTCAATAACTCTTCCTTTTGGATATCCTCCAACTCCTAAAGCTTCATCTAATTGTAATGATCCAGTACTTATAGTATCAACATCTGTTCCTTCATCACCTAAATTAAATACTGCACCTTTACCGAATTGCTTTTCAATTTGGCTTAAAGTGTTCTGTAATGCCTTTAATTTTCCTTCTTCTAATTCCATTTTAGGCTCCTTTCGTTATAGAACTAACTTGCTGTTAAAAAAATTTATTTTCTTATATTATGTAAATTCTTTTATAAGTCTTAAAGAAAATTCTATCTTTTCTTAAATTACATTTTATATAACTTACTTTTAATTTATTATAACATATATTTTATATAATAAGTAGTAAAAAAAGAACAAACATTCGTATTTTTTTATTACTTATTTTCCCTTAAAAAATACCTTTCTAATTCTTTCTTTAAAATTTGTTTAGATGATTTAGTAAATAAATAACCTATTTTAATTCCTAAGTTTTCTAATATATAATTAGCTAAATTGCTTATGTTAAGTGTTTTTTCAGAACTTATTAAATTTATATTATTTATTTTATTTAATTCTCTATCTAAAACATAAATATCATATCTAGTTGGATTCAGTTCAACTCTTTTAGATATATTTATACTATCTATAATTTTTCCTTCTTTTTTACTATCAATTTTAAAAAGATAATCTCCTTCTTTTTCTATAGTTATTTTTAATTTAGTATCTTTTTGATTATCAAAATAACTAACTTTAAACTCTAAACTTTTATTAGCTTCAAAATCATTTACTTCTTCCTCTATAAAAGTTAAATTAAAGTCTTTATAATTATTATTAACATTAAAATCAAGTAATAATCCTTCTAATGTATTATTTATATGATAACCTGTAAATTCATCGTATTCTCTACTAACTTTATTTATTATTTTAGAACATATTTCGATACTCTCATTTCCTTTAAAAGAAATACTTTTTGTTTGTAACATAAAAAATCCCCCTAAAATATTTATAAATTTATATTTAAAATCATAACATTTAAATAAAAAACATATGTAAACTTAATTTTAAAAAGATATAGCTTTTTAATTAACTTTTTTTTACATTTTATATATTTTTTATCAAACAATGAATAAAGTTAATATCCAATTAATTGCATTTATATTCCATTCATTTTTATAGTAATTAGGGGTATTGTTTTAAATAAAACTTATGTTTTTAAAAACATTTCTGTAAACAATTATGTTTGTGTAAACGTAGATGTAAATGTTTTTGTCTGTGATTACGATTAAGAATGTGTATTTGTTTGTGCTTACATTTATTATTACATTTAAGTTTTTGTTTATAATTTTGTTTATGTATTTGTTTAAGTTTTTGTAATTGTTTTTGTTTTCATAAATATTTATAAAAATAGTTCTTAATATATAAATGGTGTAGTAAATCTATTATATTTGTAAAAAGGTACAATCTATATTGCACTTATTTCAGAATTTATAGTTTGTAAAATAATATCTATAATTCTATAAAAGTATTGCTATGACTTATTTAACTAAAGTATTATAAAAATATTTATTATAAACTAAGTGATTTTTATAATACTAAATAAGTAAAAGTAGCTTATTGTTTTTTAGTTTAACTTTTTTATAATTTATCAAAAATATTTATCTGACGTTTTTCTAAAAAAATAAAAAGCTATAAAAGTCTTAAGACTTTTATAACTTTCTATTTAATACTTAGCCCTATAAACATCAATAAAATATACTTTTATCTTATCAAGATTTTAAGCATCTTTTTTTATATTTACATCTAATTGATTATAAGGAATACTTATTCCTTCTTCATCAAATCTTATCTTAACTTTTTCTAAAAGATCAAAGTGTATTTTCCAATAGTCTTCTCTTTTACACCAAACTCTAACAACAAAATTAATTGAACTTGCTGCTTGTTCACTTACTGCTATAAATGGTTTAGCAGGTTCATCAATTATACCTTCTTGTTTACTAATAATATCTTCAAGAACTCTTCTAACTTTTAATAAATCATCATCATATCCAACACCAAAAGTTAAATCAACTCTTCTAGTATCCTGTGAAGAGTAGTTTATAACACTTTCATTTGCAAGTTTACCGTTTGGTATCATAATTTCTTTATTATCACCAGTTAATAAATGAGTATAGAATATTTCTATTTTTGATACTGTTCCAGCTTTACCAGAAGCATCTATATAATCTCCAACTTTAAATGGTCTAAGCACTAAAATAATAACTCCTCCTGCAAAGTTTGATAAACTTCCTTGTAGGGCAAGTCCAACAGCTAAACCAGCTGAAGCTAAAAGTGCTGCAAGACCAGCTAAATTAAATCCTATGTATCCTAATAATGTAATAATTAAAACAATTTTTAGTCCTATATCTAAAAATGCTTCTAAAAATGAAGCTACAGTAGCATCAAAACTTTTATTCTTTAGTATATTCATTGATTGTTTAACAACTTTATTTATTATCTTCCACCCAAAGTATAATAAAACTAATGCTATTAAAAGTTTAAAACCACTTGTAGTTACCCATTTTATTAATTCATTATATAGACTTTCTATATTCATACTTTTTATAGATGTCATAATACTTCCTCCCATATTTATCTTTTGTTGTTTATATTTGAATTAATTCTATAATATTATAAGGAGTAATATATATCATATCAATATAAAAAATAAATTTTTATAAAAAATATTTTATTCCTAATATAAAATAAAAAAATACTAAACCAATTTATAATTAGTTTAGTATTTTTTATTATTCTTTTTTAAAATGTACATCCATCTGAGGATAAGGTATATTAATTGATTCACTATCAAATTTTAATTTAACATTTTCCATCATATCATAATAGACAGTCCAATAATCATCTTTGTTACACCAGACTCTTACAAATATATTTACCGAATTCTCTCCTTGCTCCCCTATAGCTACAAGAGCTTCAGGTTCAGACAATATAAGCTTATTTTCTCTTATAAGCTCCCACAAGGCTTTTTTAGCCTTTAAAATATCATCTTCATACCCAATACTAAATATTAAGTCAACTCGTCTTATAGGCTTAACAGAGCTATTAATTACCGTATCATCTATTAATTTACCATTTGGAATTAAAATCTGTTTATTATCACTACTAACCATATATGTATGGAAAATCTGAATTTTTTCTACTGTTCCTGTAACGCCTTTACAAGTAATGCTGTCTCCTACTTCAAATGGTCTTAAAAATAAAATAATTACACCACCAGCAAAATTTGAAAGAGTTCCTTTAAGTGCAAAACCAATAGATACTCCAGCAGAAGCTACTAATGCAGTAAGACTACTAGAATTAACTCCTATATATTCAAGAACTAAAATTATAATTAAAAGTTTTAAGGAAATATCTAAAAATCCTTCTAAAAATGATATTAATGATGGATCAAATGGTTTTGTTTTTATAACTCTCATAGTTTTCTTTAAAACTGTACTTACAATTTTAAAACCAAACCATATCATTATCATTCCTATAACAATCTTTATTCCTTTTGTAGTAATCCATAAAACTATCTTATCTAATATTACTTCTATATTAGCCACCAAAATTAAAACCTCCAACTCTGCTTTAAAATATTTACTTATTTTGCGTATATAATTTAAATTTTATAAGTAAAATAAATATTTATTTTTAAGATAAATTTTCAGTTTAAACATATATGTTTAAATATTTTTAACAATTTACAAACTTTATTCATAATGCTACAATTAATAAATATTAGTTTTTAGTTTTTAGTTAAACAAAGGAGGAAGTAACTGTGAAAAAACTAACTATTATTATTATATTAATAGTTGTTATATGTGGAATTGGGTTTGGTCTTTTCAAATTAAATAAAGCTTTAGAAAAAAATAATGCTTCACAAAATAACTCTAATAAATATCAGACTGAACAACAAAAACAAGAACAACAATTAAAACAAAATCAAATATCACTAAGTAATTTATCAAATACACAAATATTAAATTTAGCAAATGCAAGTATGAGTAATATTGATTATACTTTTAAATCAGTCTTTTCAAAAGAAGTTGTAGGTAGTCAATTAAATGTTGTTTTACTTGGAGTAAGAGAATCTAATGGTCAATATTTAACAAAAAGAATAAATGCTTCATTTGAAGAAAATAATGGTCATATAATGTTAGTTCCAGGATCAATGCAAGGAACAAATATTACAGCTCAATCTCAAGTTAATTATAATGGACCTGTAAATATTGATAGTAAAGAACAAGCAGTTCTTAGAGTACTTAATTATTATAATAGTAGGGGATATAATGTAAATGCTACAGATTGGGCTATGGATGTATTCCCTAATCAAACAATAGGAAATTATACGGGTTATTTAGTTCATGTATATGAAACATTTAATGGTAATCCTGAATCAGTAGCATGGTTTCTAGTTTCAGATGCTGGAAATTTATATGATGCTGGTCAATCAGGTAATGGTCCAATAACTGCTTTATAATTTTAAAACTGTTTTAGAAATAAATTAGAATTTCTAAAACAGTTTTTTTTATTAGTTAAATATTTTTAGTAGTGATTATATAAAAAATTGATTATTAAAATATTTTATAATTTAGAAAAATAGAATTTTTAATTATATATTTAAATATCTTTTTATAGTATATATATAGTATATAATACATTTGGTAGTATGTTGTTGTATAATATAGTAAAATTTTTAGACTTGGCTCTACAACTACGATTCAAGATTTTTTTTTGTAAACAACTGCAATATATTTTGTAAAGAACTGCAGTATATTTTGTAAAATAGTTCAATATTATTTTTGTAAAAGAGTGCAATATATTTTGTAAAAAGGTACAATTTATTATTATGAAAAAAGTGCAATTTAAAAATAGTATTTTTGTAAAAAGGTGCAATGTAAATCTAATATTTCTTTATTAAATTTGAAAAAAAGTACAATATATCTTTGTAAAAAAGTACAATATAATATATAATAAAATATATAAAAATATAAGTTATGAAGGGAAAAGAAATGAGTAATAAGAAAAGCGTAGAAATTGGAGAGACAAAATCTAAGGAAAAAGATAGGACGATAAGAGAAAAAAGTTTTATCATGGATATAAATGTAATAGAAGCTCCTCTATTTCGTTTTAAAAATAAAAGGACCGTTCAAACAATAGCTAAGCTTGAAAATGACGAAACAATTAGTAAAGAAATGAGATATGTTCTAAGTAGAGTTCCAGAGGAATCAAAAAGTTCACAAGTAGAATTTCTTTCATGGACAGATAGTAAAGGGCTTGAGAGAGAAATACTAGCGATGTCAATGTTTAGATTACCAAATGCATTTGCTATGGATGTTTTCTATGCATTAATAGGAGTTTATATAAAGCAGCATAGTCCACTTATATATAGTGATGAAGATAAAACATATGATTTACCTTCTAACAAGGTTGATTTTACTTTATATGAACTTTGCGAATTTATGGGATTATCAGTTGGTGGGGGCAACTATCAAAAGATAAAAGATGCAATAAGAGAATTAAATGCTGTAAAGTATTATAGTCTAGCAAATGGTATTTTCTATAATAAGAAAATGGAGAGATATGAAAGTTCAAGAGAAAAAAGTATATCTTTAATTGATAATTACGATATAATTGGAAAAGGAAAAAATAGAAGCAAGGAAGAAAGATGTACTGTTACTTTTGGTGATCTTGTTATAGAAAATATGAGATATAGCTTTATTAAATTTTTAAGTAATAATGTTTATTTTCAGCTTAAATCAGGACTTACAAGAAGATTATATAGTTATATAGAAGGAAATAATTTCAATAAGCAATACATAAAAAGAAGCTTTGATGTTTTAAAACATAAAATCCCTATTGATTTTGAATATAAATCAGAACTTAAACGAAGATTAAAAAAACCATTAGAAAACTTAATAGAAAGCGGAATATTAAAAGATTACTTTTTTGGTGATGATATTCTTATAAATGGAGTTAGTGAAAATTGTATTTATATAATTTTTAAGGGAACTAGAAAGCAACTTATAGATTCTTTAACAGAAAAACCTAAAGATATTAAAGTTGAGAAAAAGAAAGATTTAGAAGAAGATTATTCTTTAAAATTTCCAGAAAATATTAAAGAGGAACTTAGCTCACTTGGAATTAATTCTAAGAAGATTACTGAGATTTTACAAAAGCATACAAAGTGGAAAATAGCAGAATATATTTTATGGATAAAAGATGGGATTAGAAGAGGTAAAGTTAAAGATCCAGCTGGATTATTTGTTTTTGCAATAACAGATGAAATGGTTAAAGTTAATAAAACTCATCCTGAAATAACTGAATTTATAGATAGAATTAAACGAGAAATTGAAGGAAAAAAAGATATAGATGAAAATCTTATAAAGAGTGAATATAGAAAATATATTGAACAAGAACTTAAATTATTTGAAGAAGAAGATGAATTTGCATATGTTGCAACTAAAGAAAGTATTATGGATGATATAGAAAAAGTTCAAAAGAAAAGAATTAAATCACAAAGACAATTATATAATATGGCTACAACAGAAGCAGAAAAAGATAAACTTCTTAAGGTTATAGAGAAATGGGAAAAGTTCTCTGTAGAGAAAGATAAGTCAGAAATATTTATAGAGTTATTTGTTAAAAAGATTAAATTATATAGAGGGCTTAAAGATTTTAGTGATTATAAAATAGAATACTTAGAAAAAAATAAATAGGGGGAATTAATTAATGAATCTTATGAAAATTGCAAAAATTACAATAGGAGTTATTGTAGGTTACTATGTTTTAACTATACTACTCTCTCTTATAAATATAGTTATGGGGTTTGCAATTAAACTTTTAATAATATTAGTTTTAGTTGCAGGTATAGCTTATTTAATTAAAAAAATAAAATGATGAATTATTAAAAGGCGTATTGATATATTATTTCAATATGCTTTTTTTGGCTATATTACTTAGTTATAGATTGTACCTTTTTACAAATATAAAGAATATAAAGAGATTTTTATAAAAAAATTACAATTACAATTACTTAATCGTAATTGTAAACACAAACAAAAATGTTTACATAGATGTTTACTTTAAATAAAAAAGTTTATTATTTAATTTAAAGAATATTAACATATTTGTAAACCAAAACAATTATTAAAATATATACACTTCTGAAATCAAAAACACATACACAGACATCAATGTTTACACAAACAAAAATGTTTACATAAATATTAATAAAGATATAATTATAAGTACAATATTACTTTTATAATATTTTATTATAGAAAGTATCTATAATAAAAATATATAAATATTTATATATTCATAAATAAAAATGTTTATTTAAACATATACATTTTCACAATCAAAAACATATACTTATACAAAAACATTTACATAAACAAAAATGTTTACATGGATATTGATAAGGATATTATTATATTTTATTAATATAAATATTTGTATATGTGTAAATAAAGATGTTTACAAATATGTTGATGAATATATAAATGTTTATAATTCTTAGATATGGAATATACTTTACTGATATTTCAAGATTTCTATGAAATTAAGAGATTATTTCTTAATTTTTAATTAAATTTAGTGTGAAATATGATAAAATGTGATGGAATATAAATTACAAATGAGGGAGTTACTTTTTATGAAACATAAGAAGATATTAGCTAGTTTAGTATTAGTAAGTGGGATTGCAGGATATAATGCTACAGAAGCAAATGGGAATATAATAGTAAATAATTTGGAAGCGGGTTATGTAGTTGAATCAGCAGAAAAGCGTAAAAAAAATAGTTTAGAGGATTTAGCAAATCTTGTTGTAGTACCAGCAGGTGAAGTTTCTAATAATAATATTGTTATAACTTATGGAACTGCTATAAATTTAGTGGAAAAGAAATATTTAGAGGTGAAAGCTGCACCAGGGTATGAATATACTACAGTTATTAATATTCCTGAGGGAGAAAGATTCATTATAATAGATAAATCAAATCCTAAATGGTATGAAGTTGAATATAATAGTGAAATAGGATTTGTAGAAAGTGCATTTGTTAAAGAATCTATAGAGCAATATACATTTAAGAATGCTGAGATTAGAAACCTGGATAAAGAAAATTTATACATAAAGTCTGATGCTTCAGATGAGGCTGGAGATATTGGATTTATAACTACGGGTAATAAGGTACAAGTCATTGATGAAAAGGAAGATGGTTGGTGTCTTGTCAAATGTGAAAATGGGATAATTGGATATATAAATATAAATGATTTTAATTTTGTTTAAGATCTTTAAAAGAGAAGGAAGCTATTTTAATAGCTTCCTTCTTTTTGATACATAAATAGAAATTAATAACTAGCAAAATTTTAAAAAATTTACCCTTGTATGTATTTAAATAGTTAAAAAATATTAACTTTTTAAATTTTTTAAAAAAAAATAAGTGTTTAAATGAAATTATGGAGATAATTTACAAGTTGTTTTATTGATTTATGATAATTTTATTTTTAATATTTTTCTATTTGAGCCTAATAGTTAAAAATAAAAGACAAAAGTAACATAGTCTAAAAAGTAATACATAATACTGGATAATATTATGTATTAATAGTGATAAATACTTATATACAGAAATTAGGTTTATATTTTTTTTATTAATAATAATCATAAAGTTGTATTCAAATTAAAAGTATTAGTAAATTCTATATCAGGATTATATTGGTTTTTTAACAATTTGTTGCTATTATGTTATAAAAATTTAAGGATAAGAGATCTAATTTTAAAATTAATAGTCTTATAATAAAATCAAACATTTTACAAAAATACAATTTAATTTGAGTTAACAGGAGTGATATATTATGAATCAAAAGAAAATAATAACAACTCTTGCAATAGCTGGAGTTGTCGCAGGGGCTGGAGCACATCACATTCAAGCACAGAATGTAAATAGAGCACAAAGCAATACACAAGTAAAATATGTAGTTACACAATCACACCAAGTAGAAAGTTCAAATTCAGTAATAAATTTAGCAGCACAAAATGTAATAGGTACTGTTACTAATCTACAAGGTGCTAAAACAGCAAATGTTAGAAAACAAGGTGGTATGAATTCACCTGTAATTATGAAATTAAAGGCTGGTACTAAAGTTAAAGTATTAGCAGAAGATGGTGGCTGGTATAAAATAGAGTATAATGGAACAACAGGATGGATTTATTCAAATCTATTATCAGTTAATGGAAAAGTTCCAGGACAATCAACAGTTAAACAATCAGCAAAGTTTAAAGGAAAAGTTGGTACAGTAGTTAATTTAGGATCAAATGAATCACTTAATGTAAGATCAAATGGAACAACAAATGCACCAATAGTTACAACTTTACCAGAAGGAACACATGTTAAAGTTTTAAATGAAAATGGTGGATGGTATCAAATAGAATATAATGGAGTAACAGGTTGGGTTTACTCAGGTTACTTACAAGTTGGAGCTGCAAATTCATCAAGTACATCAAGTAATAGTACAAGTAGTTCAAAGCCTTCAAGCTCAACAAGTAATAGTACAAGTAGTTCAAAGCCTTCAAGCTCAACAAGTAATAGTACAAGTAGCTCAAAACCTTCAAGTACAACTAATTCAACACAAAAATATGTTAAGGTAAATTCACCAATAGGATTATGGCTTTTACAATCACCTTCAATGCAAGGAAATAAAATAGAAGCTATGCCTAATAATGCAGTACTTAAAGTTTTAGGAACAAGCTCTAATGGAAATTGGACTAAAGTAGAATACAATGGAGTAGTAGGTTGGTGTTATTCAGAATATACATCAGCAGTTTCAACAAGTAATTCTACATCAAGTAATACAACAAATAGTACAAGTTCAACAAGTACTATTAAAGTAAATTCACCAGTAGGATTATGGTTATTACAATCACCTTCAATGCAAGGTCAAAAAATAGAAGTTATGCCAAATGGAGCATCACTTAAAGTTTTAGGAACAAGTTCTAATGGTTTATGGACTAAAGTAGAATATAATGGAGTAGTAGGTTGGTGTTATACACAATATACATCATCAGTAGCAGCAAATAATTCTACATCAAGTAATACAACAAATAGTACAAGTTCAACAAGTACACAAAGTACTATTAAAGTAAATTCACCAATAGGATTATGGCTATTACAATCACCTTCAATGCAAGGAAATAAAATAGAAGCTATGCCTAATAATGCAGTACTTAAAGTTTTAGGAACAAGTTCTAATGGTTTATGGACTAAAGTAGAATATAATGGAGTAACAGGTTGGTGTTATACACAATATACATCAGCAGCAACAAATAATTCTACATCAAGTAATACAACAAATAGTACAAGCTCAACAAGTTCACAAACTTCTGCAAGTGTTACTTCACCAATAGGATTATGGCTATTACAATCACCTTCAATGCAAGGTCAAAAAATAGAAGTTATGCCAAATGGAGCATCACTTAAAGTTTTAGGAACAAGTGCTAATGGATCATGGATAAAAGTTCAATATAATGGAATAACAGGTTGGTGTTATAAAGAATATACAACAATGAATAATTCAAATTCAAGTTCAAATTCAACATCAAGTAGTTCAAGTTCATCAACAAATAATTCAGGTTCATCAACAAGCCAAACAACTACAACTTCAATTGGAACAGTAGTAAATGTACCATCAGGATACTATTTACACTTAAGAACTCAACCAAATACACAATCTAAGATAATAAAATCACTTACAGAAGGAAGCCATGTAATTATTTTAGGTCAATCAAATGGTTGGTATAAAGTTGATATTAATGGAACAATAGGATATGTATCAGGAGCATATCTTACTCAAACAACTGGAATTACAACAGGGGTTGTAGCAAATCTTGGAGGGGCGCCATATCTTCACATGAGAGCTGGTGGAGATCCATATACAGCAATAATTAAAGATTTACCAGCAGGAACAAGAGTTAATATCTTATCAAATAATGGTGGATGGTATAACATTGAATATGATGGATTAATAGGTTATGTTTATTCAGCATATATCAATACAGGAGCAGCAGCCTCAAATCCATCAGGTTCAGTTCAATCAGCAAATGGTGTAGTAACAGTAATGTCACCAGTAGGTTTATATATGAATAATGGACCAGCAGCAGGAACTGGAATTATTACAGCAATACCATATATGACAAATGTTAAGGTAAGTGCAGTACAAAATGGATGGTACAAAGTTTCATACAATGGAATGACAGGTTGGATTGATGGAGCTTATGTAACAGCTGGAATCGCAAATCAAGGTTCATCACTAAATTAATAGTGATATAAATAGCTGTAGTTAAAAATTAAGATGGATTAGTATAATATGTTAGTAAAGTATATTAAACTTCTAATAAAAAATTAATTTATTATATAGGAACATCAGGAATGTGTGGAACATATATTAAATTATATAATATATAAATCATGCTTTTTTCATACACACATTCCTTTCTTTATATATAAGACACTCTCTATTTCCCATCTTAAGAGAGTGTCTTTTTATTTTATAATAATTCTTTTCTAAGTCGTATAAGATCTAAACATTCTATACCATTTTCAAAGATTTTTTCAGTATATCTTGTTTTAAAATAATCTCTATGAACTCCAACTATTCTAAGCCCACATTTTTGATATACAGCAAGTGCTGATAATGATGAATTTCCAGTACATACTTCTAAATATTTAGCATTTTGTTTTCTAACTATTTTTTCAGCTCTTTTTATTAGTTCTTTTGCTATATCTTGTCCTTGATATTTATCAAAAACTAAAAGATTATTGATTTCAAAGCCAGTTACAAAAGAACGATGTATTGATATAAAGGCTATTATATTATTTTCTTTATTTTTAGCTACTATAGCTATGCTTTTATTTTTATATTTATTTATCTGTTCAATTGAGGGGTCAGCAATTTTAAATAATTCTATACCTAAATCTTTTGCTAGGATTTGCTCATATGTAATCATAAAAACCTCCTGATAGTATATCTTAATATTTAAATTATATAAATTTTTACAAATTAAAGCAATTTTTTTATAGTTAAAAGATTTATAAATTTAATTATAGGTAATAAAGATATTTTACTTTACATAAAATATATAGATTATTTTATATAAGGCTTATAAAAGGGGGAAGAAGTAAATAGATGATAAATAAAATAGGAATATCAAATTTAAATAATACAGATTTAGATTTTTTTACTTTAATTAAACAAGAAAAGTTTATAACTATCCCTGAGAATATGCCAAGTATCCTAGAAATAGTCTCTGTTATGATAATACCTAGTATTGAACATAAAGAACTTATAGAAAATAAATTATGTTTATATATAAAGTTGAAATTAAAACTTGTATATTTATCTGAAAATGAGGAAAGTATTCATATAATTGAAGAAAATTTTATTCTATATAGAGAAATAGAATTAAGAAATAAAATAGAGGGTATTTTCTTAAAAGATATTTATAGAAGTAATAGGCTAAAAGAAGAGATAAAATCATTTGAAATAATTCCAAGAAAAATATTAAAGAGGGATCTTTGTTTTAATATATATTTAGTTGTAGCTATTAGGTATATTAGAACTTATTCATTAGCACTACTTATGAGAACTTCTGAATTTGAAAAGAATATTTATATTTGTTATGAGGATGGTAGAGATATAAGACAAATAACATTTGAAATTAATGAAGAGTTTAGTCAAATAAAATGGTTAGCTTTTAAAAATTCCATAACATATATAAAGAAAGAGGACAATAGGGATATAATTTATATTTCTAGTATAAGTCTTAATGAGGAACAAAAATATATGGCCAGAGCAAGAGAAATTTATTCATATGAGCATATTTCTAGTAATAAAATTTTGCTTGATTGTACTATTGAGGATGAAGAGCAAAGAAATTTTTATATTTATGATATAAATAAAGATAAGTTAAAAAAAATGATACCTAATATAAAAGAGATAAATTTAAGTAATCCTTATTATAGAGATGATTTAGATTTAATCTTTTTTATAAAAGAAGAAAATAATAATTATAAGCTTTGTTCTATAAATAGTGATTTAAGTTCATTTAATGAGCTTATTAAAATAGAAAAACAAGAATTTTTTACTCAAAGTGAATTTCCATTTATAGTTTCGTTTAATCTAGATAAAATAATGTTTTATAATATAGAAAATAATAAAGAAATTAATATAGATTATCCAATTGGAAATTATGAAAATTTAAAGCTCTCATCAATCTCAGCTAAAGGAGATAAGATGGTTATTGTAATGAATTATAAAGAAATAGATGAAATATTTTTATGGGATATAAATAATAAAAAATTTAATTTAATAAAAACTAAGGAAAAAGATTTAGAGATTCAATCAATTTGTTTTAATTCTTTAGGGGATAAGCTTATAGTTAGTATGAAGTTTATGGGAGTTTATAATATTTATAAATTAGATTTTAGTGGAAATAAAGAGGAGTTAATAATTCCGTATGCTGAATCCATAGAAATAATATCTAGAGTATAGATAAAAACTCTGTATCATTAATTAAGATACAGAGTTTTTATTTATATATTTTGAAATTATTTTATTATATACAACTTGCATATGAGGTTCAGCCTTTGTATAATTATTTATTTCAGAAATATTTATCCATGCAACATTACTATTTTCATCAGATTTTATTCTTAGATCTTCATTTTCATCTGCCTCTACAAGATATGTTATTGAAAGATGAAGATGTGGAGCTACATATTTACCCTTTTTAATATGAGCCATAACAGGAAGTATATCTATTGATGCTATATTTGTATCTAAAAATTTAGCATTCTTAACTCCTGTTTCTTCTGCTAATTCTTTTAATGCTACTTTGGATAAATCAGAATCTCCATCAGCATGGCCACCTGTGAAAGACCATGAATTATATATATTATGATAAATCATAAGTGTTTTAGTTTTATCCTTGTTTATAACAAAAGCTGAACTTGTTATATGTGCAAATTCATTTTCTCTAAATAGTATATCTTTAAATTTATCTATATAAGATAAGATTAATCTTTTATCTGTTTTTTCTTGTTCATTTATAGGATTATAATTTTCTATACTTTTAATATAATTCATAAAATCCTCCTAAGTATTAGTTCTTATAATTATACCATGTTTTAATTAAGATGTACTTTTTTTATCTATATAAATATTTTAAATTAAAATTTAGTTTTCTAGTTTATAATCCTATTTAAATAAAATTAATATCCTTATTTAAGTGTGAGAATTTAAAGTTTAGCTATATTAATTACATATATTAATAATTGTGTAATTACTTATATAAATGTTTGCGTTTACATCTACATAAATGTTTACATATTTATTTACTTGAGGAAAGTTGAAAATAACATAAAATTTTATAAGCAAATATATAAAGTTTGAATAATATGATAGTAAAGAACTATTATAAGAGGAAAAGCATATGAATATAGCTAATGTATTATTCTTTATAATTGGGATTATTTTAATTGTAATTGGCTTAGTTATTTATAAAACTAAATCATTAAATATTTTTGAGGCTTATGAAGATTTAAAAGAGTATAATGAAAAAAAATTATTAAAATGGATTACTATATCATTTACTTTAACAGGAGTAGTTATAAGTGTAACCTCAATTTTAACAAGAACTTATGATTTTATAAATAGTGCTATTGTATTTGGAGTTTGTATATGTATTTTGGCATTATTAGTTGGGGTTGGGTGTAGTATCTACGAAGAAAAATAGTATAAGATATAAGAAGTTTCTAAAATAGCTAATAGATATTCAAAGATAAATATTATATCTTTATTTTTGAATATCTATTAGCTTTATTTAATTTATTAGATTTGAAATAAATTATTATTTTTTACTTTGAATTGATAATTTAAATTTAAAAACTACAAGCTTTTATCAATATAATAAATATTTATTTTTCTATTGTTATTTATATAGCGGTAGAGTATTATATAAATAATTTGATTTATGAAGGAATTTATTCAAGGTAAATTAATATTGCAATTATAATTTAATAATGGTGTTTTAGCTCTCAAATAAAATATAAGGGAGCTTTTTAATATGGATAATATTTTAAAAAATATAGGAATTTATATAGAATATCTATCAAATACAATTTGGGCAATAGCTATGCCTTTAATAGCAATTATAACTATAGTTATTTCATTAAGGATGATTTTTAAAGTTAAAAATAAAACAACTTATTATCATAGAATTAATATTTTAAGAATTACTAAAAATAGTATAGTTACTATGGCAACTATTATAGGAACAGGAGCTCTTGTCGGAGTTCTTGGATCACTTAGTAACATGTATAAAGAGGGGCAATGCTATATAGAAGGTATTTGTATATGGGGACTTATAGGATTAATATTTCTATCTCCATTTGCTTATAGTGAAACTTTAATGGGAAGAATAGTAAAGCTAGCAACTAGTGATTATATAAAAAAGTTTTTAGGAAATGGAACTTCAAATTTATTTAAAGCAGTATTTATAATTATATTCGTTTTTGGTTTTGGGGGATTCCAATTTAGTGCTATAAATGCAGCAACAAATATAGTATCTATAAATATAGGTAAAGGGCAAATTTCAACATTTGAAAGTTTCTTTATGGTAGTTGTTCCTTTAATGGTGGTTTTATCAATAATAGTTCTTTTAAAGAAACAAGGATTAATAATAAAATCACTTGCAACTTTAACTACTATATCAGTTAGTCTTTATATAATATTTTTCTTTGTTTTCTTTTTTAAAACAAGTAGTTATTGGCCAATATTTTTCTATAGAATGACAGATTCTATAAGAAATCCTGTTAGTATGATGCTTGGAATACCACTTGGACTTATGATAGGACTTCAAAAGATAATGCAAACAGCAGATGTAGGAATTGGAGTTTATGGAATGGTTTCAAAAGAAAATAAAGTTCATGAAAGAGAAGCAGCCTTAGCATCTGCAATAGTAATTGGACTATTGTTTATAGTTGGTATATTAGCAACAACTTATATTACTTCATATGGAGTAGAACATAGTATAATTAATTTATCTGGAGATAGTTCTGTGGTTTTATCAGATTTTTATAAGACATCTATTAATGTTGCAGGAAATTTTGGTTTAATAGCAGTTGCAGCATTTTCAATATTAACAGGTTTTTGTGCACTTCTTGGAAGATATTATTATTTAAATATAATGCTTAAATGTTCTGAAAATAAAAAAATTATTACTTATATAATTCTTTTAAGTATTACAGGTACTTTTGCTGTATTTGGCTTTAGTATTATATTTAATCTTGTAAACTTACTTATATTTATAGCATTTACTATAAATATAGCAGCATTATATGTATTTACAAAAAATGGTTGGAAAGAATATCAGATAAAAGAAGAAGTTTAAAAGTAAGGATAATCTGAGTTTTTAGTTTATTTATTATAAATAAAAAAGCCTCTATATATGTAAATTCTTTAAATAAGTATTTACTATATAGAGGTTTTTATTTTAAATTTATTTAATATCACTAGGAATAGAAGTTGCAGGAACTCTATTATTTCCATCTACAGTATATAAATTTTTCTCTGCTAATGCTGAATTCATATCTGCTGCTGTTATTTGTTTACCATCTGGAGAAACATAAAATGTTCCATTTATTGTACCACTAACATTTACACTATAAATAGGAGTATTTCCAATAAAGTATGTAGGAAGACTTCCGTTTGAAGTTATAGTTCCAGTAGCAGCTGGATTAGCTTCTTTATATAAGTTTACTATTGCTGAATCACTTAAAGAATAACTAGATAGATTAAATTTATTTTCTTGAGCTTGGATTTGTTTATTATATTGTGCAATCTTATCTAGATTAGCTTTACTATATCCTGTTGTATCAATATTCTCAATTACATTCTTAGCTTTTTGATATTGACCATTATTCATTAAATTATCTATAGTATTCATATTATTTTTTTCTGTAACACTTAATTTTTCTTTTGCAGCAGAGCTATCAAGTAGAGCTTTTTCATTATTAAGTTGATTTCTAACTTCTACAGATAAATCTCTTTTTGATAATCTATTTATTTCAAAAGCTGCTTCTGAGAAAGAGCCTTGTTTTATTAATGTATTAATTTTATTAAGAAGATTTTCTTCATTAACTTCATCTGATTTTGTTTGTAATTGTGCTTTTAAATCCTTTAATTGTTTATTTATACTTGGATTATTTATTGTCTTAGCTTTACTTATTAAAGTATTAAGTTCTCCAGTAGCAAGATCAATTTGATTATTATTAATTTCTGTTTTAATTTGAGCTATTTTATTTGTTATATAATCTACAGTAGTCCTATCAGAATAATTTTTAAACATCATAAGACCTGTAAGTGAACCACCTAGTACAATTAATAATATAATTACTAGAAATATTTTTTTTCTTATCATATAGTTTCTCCTTTGTTGAATCATTTATCATCTGTTGATTAAACTTAGTTTTAAAATATAAATTAATTAAGTACCAAAATATAATTAATTAATAAATTTTTTATAGATATATATTATCATATTATGGTTTTTATAGCTAATTAAATTAAGAATATTATTTGTAATTTATCTTAATTTAATTACTTATTTAAAATAAAAAAAGGCCTGTCTATTATAGACTTAAGCCTTTGAATTTTATTATCTTTTATTATCTATCATATTTTGGATTAGTGCTTTACATCTTCCACAAGTTGTACCAGCTTTAGTTAATTCTCCAACTTTTTCTACTGTATCTGCACCATTATTAATTGATTCAAGAACTGTACCCATTGGAACTTGGTTACATGAGCAAGCTATATTTAATATTTTTTCTATTTCACTGATACATCCACCACAGCCTGTGCCTGCTCCTGTCATTTTTTGAATATCTTCAACTGTACGAGCTCCTTGTATCATAGCCTTTCTTATCTCTACATAACTAACATTTTTACATCTACAAACAATTCTATCTGCCATTCCTAAAAAATCTCCTTTGAAATTAATCAATATTAATTATTATATCATATTAGTTATTTGTTATTATACAAAAATATTACAAATATTATTAAATTTCTATCTAATACCTATATTTTTTAAAATTTTTATTTGGAGACCTTTACCTATATCTCTACCTTGAGGAATTATGACGACTTTACCATCTTTATTTATAAATATACCATGCCCACCTGTTACTCTATTTAGATGATATCCATTATCTTTAGCAATTTTATTTAATTCTGTATATTTGTATTGAGTAAACACCTGTTTATCAGTAGGTTTAATTTTATCTTTATCTTTTTCTTCGTTTATACATCTATTTACTAAACTAATTATATCATCCATAGTATTTAGGTTTTCACCTAAAGTTAATTTAGATTCATAGTTTATAAAATGTATTATTTTAGAATAATTATTACTTATAAGACTTTCTAAATTTAATTTGTATTTATCCATTTCATCTTTATATAAATCGAAAGATTCAATTCCTATAGATTCAATTAAAGTAGCTAGATAATTTTTAGTATCTATTTGTATGAGTTCTAGGTGCTTAATTACAGACATTGATTTATAACTTGCAAGATCATAAGCTATAATTTCAAGTTTTCGTAAATATTCTATATATACATCAGATATTTGATCTAAGGTATTAGAATTTTCTAATATTATTTTTCCGTTCTCAAGTATAGTTTCTTCAAGCTCTTTAAATAATTCATTTATTGCTTCTTTAGAAATTAAAGTAATTCTTTCACTAAATTCCTTTAAGGATTTAGAAATTAAGACTTCATTACATCTTCTATCAAGTTCTAAAGCTAAATCATTAAATAAATCTTTTATTAAATCTTGTATAGGAGTCATAAAGTCTATAAATTTTTCTGAGATTAATGAACTTGATGTATTTTTGCATTCTTTAGATAATCTAATTGCTTCATTTACTTGCATTCTTACTTGAGGATCAGCTAAATGTTTATTTATATTTTTATAATCTTTAGGAATTCTTTTTCTAACTTTATTTTTTGCTACCATAAAATAATCTCCTGTTGAAATAGATATTATAATTATACATATTTTAAAGTTTAATAAAGAAAATAACTTTTTACTAAATTTTAAAATAAGGGCTTTTTTTTAATAGATATATTATAGTTTTTTCTTATAAATAGTATATTATTTTAATAAGATAGAATTTTAATAAACTTATGATAATTTTTGATATTATTATTTTTTATAGAAATATAATTTAATATAGATAAGATTTATGCATTTCATATTATATATAGTAATAAGATATAGATGTATTATTAGGTAAATATAGTGTTATAATATTAAAAGGTATATTATATAGATGTTTAGTGTTTTAGAGGAAAATAATGTTGAGGTGATATTAAAATGGATGGAAAATGGTCATTAAAAGAATTATATTCTGGATTTGATAGTAAAGAATATAAGGAAGATTTAAAAAAATTAGAAATAAAAATAAATAATTTTTCAAACTTTGCAAAATCATTAATAGACTCACAAGATGATGTAGTAAAGGCTCTTGAAGAACATATAAATTATTTAAATGAATTTAAAGAACTTTCAAATAGACTTCTTATGTATACAAATCTTATTGTAAGTGTTGACACTAAGAATACTATAGCACTTAAAAATATAGGAATAATAGAAACCCTTCTTTCAAAAACAGCTGATACTGATGCTAAATTATGTAAGTGGATAGTTGGAATTGAAGATTTAGATAATATTATAGAAAAATCAGAGTTATTAAAAGAACATAGATTTTACTTTAGTGAAGTTACTGAGATGAGTAAATATGTTTTATCAGATAAGGAAGAACTTATAATAGCTAAAATGAGAAATACAGGATCAGCAGCTTGGAGTAAACTTACTGATTTAGAAACATCATCTCTTCTTGTTGATATTGAGCTTGATGGAGAGAAGAAACAATTACCTTTAAGTATGGTTAGAAATTTAGCTTTTGATTCAGATGCAAATGTTAGAAAAACAGCTTATGAAGCAGAAATTAAATCTTATAAAAAAATAGAAAATTCTGTTGCTGCATCTTTAAGTGGAATAAAGGGGGAAGTTATTACAGTTTGTGATATGAAGGGATATAAGTCTCCTTTAGCTGAAACTCTACTTTATTCAAGAATGAGTGAAAAATCATTAAATGTAATGATAGAAGCTATGAAGGAAAGTCTTCCAGCTTTCGAAAAATATCATAAAAGAAAAGCAGAAATATTAGGACATAAAAATGGACTTCCATTCTATGATTTATTTGCTCCTTTAAAAGGTGGAGATAAAACTTATAGCTTTGAAGAAGCAAAACAATTTATATTAGATAATTTTGCAACTTTCTCAGATAAGCTTTCAGCTTTTGCAAAAAGAGCTTTCGATAATAATTGGGTTGATGTTTATCCAAGAGAAGGAAAAGTTGGGGGGGCATTTTGTGAAAACCTTCATATGATAGGTGAAAGTAGAATAATGTTAAACTTCGGTGGAAATTTAACTGATATAATAACTCTTGCTCATGAACTTGGTCATGGATATCATGGCGATTGCTTAATGCAAGAATCAGCTATAAATGCAGATTATCCAATGCCAATAGCAGAAACTGCATCAACATTCTGCGAAACAATAGTTAAAAAGGCAGCTATAAAAAATGGAACAAAGCTTGAAGCCTTTTCAATAATTGAAGCAGAGCTTTCAGATTGTGCTCAAATTATAGTTGATATATTAAGTAGATTTTTATTTGAATCAGAAGTATTTGAAAAAAGAAAAGAAGGAGCTCTTTCAGCAGATGAACTTAAGGAAATAATGATAAATGCTCAAAAAGCTACTTATGGAGAGGGGCTTGATAGTAATTATATGCATCCATATATGTGGGCATGTAAACCACATTATTACTATGCAAGTGAAAATTTCTATAACTTCCCTTATGCATTTGGACTTTTATTTGCTAAAGGACTTTATGCTGAGTATTTAAAAAGAGGGAATGAATTTGTAAAAGCTTATGATGAACTTTTATCAGTTACAGGTAAGAATAAGCTTATAGATGTAACAAAGCTTATGAATATAGACATAGAATCAAAAGAATTCTGGAAAAATTCTTTAAAGACAATAGAAGAAGATATAGAAAAGTTTATTGAAATAAGTAAAGAAATATATAAGTAAATAATAAAAATAGCTATCTATTTATATAGATAGCTATTTTTATTACAAGGAAGCATATTTAATCCTAGAGTGTTAGTTAAATATTTACAATCAGTTTATATGATATTTATTGTAATATTGTAAAATGTTATTGTTATAAAATTTGTCTATTTAATTAATGGGAGATATAGATATGAATCTTAATATAGAAAATATAGCTTTTTTAATAGTCAGTTCTTTAATAATAATTATTATGTTGTTATCTATGATTCTAATAAAACTAAAAGTAGAATTGCAAAAAGGCAGAAAAAAAGAAATGGAATTAACAAAATTAATAGATTACGATTATTTAACTAAAGTTTATTCAAAGAAATATATATATGAAAAATTAAAATATTTAAAATATAGTAAGAAAAAATTTTATGTAATAATGTTTGATCTAGATAATTTTAAATTTATAAATGATACTTATGGACATAATTTTGGAGATGAAGTACTTATAAAGGTATCATCAGCAATAAATGAGATTATAAAAGAAATTGGAATAATAGGAAGATTTGGGGGAGAAGAATTTTTAGTTATTATAGATAAAACTAATTATGATATAGATACTGTAATTTTAAAGATAAAAGATAGTGTGAAAGATTTAGAATTATCTAAAGATATTAATATAACCTTAAGTGGGGGAGCTAAGATTTGTTATAATGAAGATATAACTGAGATTTTATTAAAAGTTGATGAGCTTTTATATAAAGTTAAAAGGAATGGAAAAGATAATATATTAATTGATAACTAAAATAAAGGAGATATCCTATTTGGATAACTCCTTATTTTGATATTAAATTAATTATTTAAGTTTGTTTGGGAAAAATAATTGATTAAAGTTAGTTTCACTATTTACAAATATAAATCCATCAAGACCTACATATATTGGTGTTTCATAATTATTTGTAGATACTATAACTTGATAAAGTGTTTGTCCATTAACTATTTTTGTATTATTAAGATTAATTTTTAAATCAGGAACATTATTTAAATTACCTTCATAGTTATCATTTGATGATACTGATAAATCAGGATAATTTGCAGTATAACCTTGAACATATTGAGCAGCTAGTTTGTAAACTTCGTTATATTTTTCTTTAGAAGTTAATTTAGAAAAATCCATTTCTCCAAACTGAGAAGTTGATATTGATTTACCATCTAAAGAAATAATTTTTACATTATCAAAATGTGAATAATTATTATTAATAGGAGTTGTTTTATCTTTCCCATAATTAGACCTAGTAGAATAGCTATAAGCTTTATAATAGTTGATACCATTTATTTTTTTAGGATAGCTTAAATTTACAACTAGGGATTTAGCAGGAAGACCATAATCACCTGCTATTTGTGCAAGTTTATAATATGTAGCTGATTCTTCATCTGAAAATGAAGTAGTTGCATCATCAGAATTATCATTTTTATTAACTGCATTATTATTATTATTATTATTATTATTATTATCTGCTTTATTACTAGATGAAATTACTCCATCTTTAAGCTTAGGTGGATTTATAATATCTTTAATTTCTTTACTTACTATATCAGTTGTTGGTGATAGCTTATCTGGAGCATAACTTTTATATGACTCTGAAAGCCAATAAGTAAAACCTGCAGCTATTAGACCAACAATTATAATTGTAGCTGTAATTATTAATTTTTTCATTTGCTTTCCTCTCTTAAAATATACTCTAATATAGTTTATACATAAAAAATATAAAAAAACAAGATATTTAATATAAAAAGTTATTGTAAAAAATATTTAATATAGATAAATTTAAGATAGCTTCACCCTTTTTCCAAATTAACATTAAATATATAGATTTTTTTTCGGAAAATATATAATTAAAAAAAACTATATACACATAATAATAAATGAAACTAAAGAAAAAATTTTATAGAAGTGTTGGTGAGGGTATGCTAAAGAAAATTATTATTTTAACTTTGACTTTAGCTACTTTAAACTGTTCAACAGTAAATGTAGAGAAGAGTCGAGGATATGGAGTTATGGAAGTAAGTACAAATAAAGTTTATAGTGCTAGTTTTTTTGAGAAAGAAATATCGATAGAAGAAGTTTTATCTATAGTTTCGAAATATAAAAAGAATGGGGAATATTCAAAAGCTATAAGATTTATTGAAGAAAATAAAAATAATGTAGAAAATGATGCAGAACTAATGGAGGAGATAGAAAATCTAAAAATTTTAGTAAAAGAAAGATTAAGAGAGTATAGTAAAGAAGAAGTTGCTAAAAATGATGATTTAAAGATGTATTATAATAATATAACTAATGAGAAAATAAATACTTTATCAATAAAAAGTAATACACCTTATCTTTTATTCATTAGTATAGAGGATCAAAAAATCTATGTTTATAAAAATAATAATAATATTTGGGAGAGGGAAAAGGAATTTAAATGTGCTTCAGGAGAAGAAGGAACAGAAACTCCTATAGGAATATTTAAAACGGGAGCTAGAGGAACTTGGTTTCATAGTGCAAAATTTAATAAGGGAGCTAAATATTATACTCAGTTTGATGGAGAGTTTTTAATTCATTCAGTACCTTATTACACTGATAGATTTAGAGTATGGGAAAAAAATCTTGATAGACCTATGTCTCATGGATGTGTAAGAACCGAGACAGAGGATGCAAAATGGATATATGAAAATATACCATATGGAACTAAGGTTATAATATATTGATATTTTTAAAATTTTAATTGCATATAATTTAATATATAAATAGATTATGGAGGGTATTTTATGCCTTGGGGAAAAATGATATATGATAAAAATAATCAATATGATGTTTTGAAATTATTAAATAGTTTTTCTAAAAGTAATGAATATGAAAAATACTTATATTATAAACAATTTATAGATAGAAAAAATTATAGAAGACCAGATAGTATACATGGAGTTTTGCATAGTACTAGAGTTCTTATGATATCTATGATAAATTCTATGATTTCAAAGCTTTCTGATAAAGATATGAAATTTTTAGGATATGCTTCTGTTTATCATGATATTGGACGAGTAAATGATGGGACTGATATAGAACATGGAAAAAGAAGTGTTTTAAAATTAAAAGATTTAGAAGTTTTTGAAAACGTTATAAAAAATGAATTTGATGATGAAGAAATAAAAATTTTAGATTTTATAATAGAGAATCATGTTATAGATGATAAAGATGGACTAGAAAATTTGAAAAATAGTAATATCTTAGATAAAGAATATGCAAAAAGGATGCTATTTTATTTTAAGGATTCAGATGGACTTGATAGAGTACGAGTTTGGGATGTAGACTCAAACTTTTTAAGACATGATACATCTAAAGCATTAGTTGATATTGCAATAGCATTATATAAAGAAGAAACAAAGCTTTTATAATATTTAAAGTTATAAATTATTATAAAAAAGTATCTCATATAGAGGTGCTTTTTTATTTTAAAATTTTAGTATTTTTTATTTAAGCTACAAAACTTATAATAATATATTAATATTTATAAGTAATTATATTGATATTAAATATAATTATAAAGTAATTATATGTTATTAACTTTTGGGAAAATAGAAATTTTAAAAATATTAAGGTATAATTATGATATGTAAAATGTTTTTGAATTTTTTCTAAGGTTTTATTAATTTTACTGTTGAGAATTATTAGATTTAAGATAAAATATAATTACATAATAAATTATTATAATAGTGATTAAATATTAAATAAGCAATTAGTCACAAGTAAAGGAGTCAGGAATGAGAGCAAAATATAAAAACCCAAAAGATTTAGGAATCTCTTTAAAGGATTTAGTAGATTTATACCAAGATAATCTTATGGAGTTTGACCATTTAGAAGAAAAAGTTACAAAAATAGTTGAAGCAAGTAAAGAAATATTCTATAAAAATGGTAAAATCGCAACAAAAATTGCTGATATTTTAGAACCAGAAAGAATAGAGATAATAAACGGAATACTAGCAGAAAAATAATATAGATAAAAGAGCTACTAAATTTAGTAGCTCTTTAATTTTATATTATTATTTCTTTATTAACTATGTCTGATTTAGGAGTTATTAATATATTCATAATTTCACTTCTACTACCTAGTCTTAAAGGAGGTCCCCAAGTACCATAGCCTTGTGAAACAAATATATTAAGTGTATCTTTTAATAGATATCCATGATCTATTTCAAACATTTTTCTTGTTATCAAGCTTCCAGGAGATATTTGTCCCTTATGTGTATGACCTGAAACATGAAGGTTAAATCCTTCATTATTACTCTCTTTCATAGAGATAGGGGTATGATCTATAACAATTTTATATTTAGACTTATCAATATCTTTACTTATATCAGCTAAAGTTTTTCTTTCAGTTCCTCTTCTATTAATAATAAAATCATCTCTTCCAATTATATAAAAGCTATTATTTACAAGAATAGCTTCATCCCTTAAGATATTTACATTATTTTTAGTTAATACTTTTATTATATCATCTTCTCTTTTTTTCATAAGATCATGATTTCCAAGAGCAGCAAAAGTTCCGTATTTAGGTTTTAAATTCTTAAATTCCTCAGCCATATTACTTTTTAAAAATGGATCAACTTCCGTATCAACTAAATCCCCTGCAATAAGAATTATATCGGGATTTAAATTATTAAGTTCATCTACAAGTTTTTTTAATCTTTTTCTATTTACAACAACTCCTAGATGTAAATCAGAAACTAAAGCTATATTTAAATTTTCAGTTAGCTCTCCATCATCATAAATATTATATTTATTAACTATTGAATTTTTAGCATTATAATTTCCGATAAAAACTAATACTAAAAAGATAAGTATACCTACAGATAGTTGAATATTTGCCGTATTTTTCACACCTTTTACAAATAATAAAATTAAATCTGTTATTGGAAATATGATAAGCATACAACCATAAAAAAACATCCAATAAGAACCTGAGTAATTTAGAATAGTATTTAGTCTTTTTGAAAACTTATTATTAAAGAAAAAGAAAATTATGTAGGAATAAGATATCAGACCGATAATTAGCCAATAAAGAACTAAATTAATAGATAAAAATTGACTAATAACTTCAAATATAATATGTCCAATATAGTAAGTTGATAAAATATATAAAATGCCGATTATAAGCATAGGAAAAAAGACTTTTTTCACTTTAAAACTCCCTTCATTCACAGAATAAATACCTTATATATACATTTTATCCTGTTAAAATTTATTAATACTATGTGATATTAATTTTTAGGATAATATTTCAAATTTATATTTTAATTTAGAAAAGACTTATTTGTTCATTTAAATTTTCTTCTTTTTTCTTTTTAGTTTTCTTTATAACCTCTTTTTTTACTTCGTCTTTAGCTTTAGTATTTTCGCTAAGTTTTGAAAAATCTAAATCTCCATTTTCCATATAAGTATAAACAAAATTTTCTACTTCTGATTTAGAAAAAATATGTTTTGAGAAATCTCTTATATTATTATCTTCATCTATAAATTTAAAATAAACTCTTATAGTTTCATCGATAAAGAAATAAGTTCCAAATTCCCATTTTCCTCCGCAGCAATTCATACACATTTTATCTATAATAATTCTTGCAGCATTAAGATCAGCTCCATCTTTTAAAAGTTTCCCTCTTTTAATTACTTCACTAGCTAAAAATTCTTCTATAGCAATTATTTTTTGTTCTATATTCATAAATAATCTCCCTAATAACTTTATTTTAAATCCTTTTAACTTCAATATATATTATCTATTTAAAGACTTATAAATTCAAGCTTTTTATAAATTAGAATCTTTTATTAATTTTAATTTGTAAAATTATATAAACAAAGTGTTTATAAATTCTCCATTAAATCAAAAAATATACATTAAATAAATAAAAAGTATAAATTAGAAGAGCTTATAAAAAATGATAATGATAAAAAATTAATTAAAAAAAATAAAAATTATTACTTATTATAAAAAATAGTATGTTTTTATTAATAATATTTATAGATTAATAATTTATAAATAATAAGAAAATTTCAAATAAATTTTTAAAAAATATACTTAAAAAAGAATTATATTGTAATTTATGTAATAATAAGTTTTTTTATAGGGATAAAAATAATGTATAATCTAGTAGGATTAAATATCACACTAATAAAGGTAGGAGGAATGTCGAATTATGCAAGGTTTATACCAAATAGCACAGTTGTATATTTTTTTATTATTTGGTGTTAGTGTAATTCTAGCTACAGGGGGCTTAATATATTCTATAAGAATGAAAAGAAATAAACAAGAACCCTTAAAAGATGAAGACTGTCCAGTTATATCTGTATTAGTACCTGCACATAATGAAGAAAAGGTAATTTATAATACAGTAAAGGCATTATTACAATTTAATTATCCAAAGGATAAGTTTGAAGTTATAGTTATAAATGATAATTCTTCAGATAATACTAAGGAGGAGCTTGAAAGAGCTAAAAAAGATTGCAATGCTAATAATCTTATTATTATAAATACAGATAAAATTACAGGCGGAAAAGGTAAGTCAAATGCTTTAAATTTAGCTTATGCAAGAGCAAAAGGTGAATATATTGCTGTTTATGATGCTGATAATACTGCAGAGCCAGATGCTTTAAGATATTTAGCAACAAAAGCTATGAGTAATAAAAAATATGGAGCTGTTATAGGAAAATTCAGAACAAGAAATAGAAACAGTAATTTATTAACAAGATTTATTAATCTAGAAACTTTAAGCTATCAATGGGTTGCTCAAGCAGGAAGATGGCAAACATTTGGATTATGTTCAATTCCAGGAACTAATTTTATAGTTAAAAAAGAAGTAGTAGAAAAAATAGGAGGATGGGATCCTAAAGCTATTTGTGAAGATACTGAAATAAGTTTTAGAATATATCATTTAGGATATAAAATAGCCTTTATGCCAAAGGCAGTCACTTGGCAACAAGAACCAGAAACTCTTAAAGTATGGTTTAAACAAAGAACTAGATGGTGTAAAGGTAATATGTATGTTATGGCTAAGTTTATAAAAAATATATTTAAATATAAACCTAGTATAGTATTATTTGATATTTTTTATTTCTCTAGTATATACTTCTTATTCTTATTATCATTAGTTATATCAGATTCAGTATTTATATTAAGCTTATTTA
The DNA here is from genome assembly GCF_900091705.1 of Clostridium mediterraneense. Classification (GTDB taxonomy): domain Bacteria; phylum Bacillota; class Clostridia; order Clostridiales; family Clostridiaceae; genus Sarcina; species Sarcina mediterraneense. The sequence continues at coordinate 94,823 of NZ_LT594783.1, forward strand.
AAATTATTAAAATTAATGCTTTAGCTCATTCAACGCTTATATGGATATTATTATATGTATCATTTATAATACAAATATATGTACCTGTATTTAGAGAAAAAGGTGAGTTTGGTTTACTTAATATTATTTTAGTACCAATTTCATATTTTACTTATTGTCAGTTATGGGTTCTTGTATCAATAAAGAGCTTTGTTGAATTTGTTATAGATATAGTAGGAAAAAGAGAAGTTAAGTGGTATAAGACTGAAAGGTTTTAAAATAATACATAAAAAGGTTGTTCAATAAAAATGGACAACCTTTTTATTTTTAAAATATAATCTTATAGTAAAAATTATAAAAAAAAGATATAATTATAAAAAATAATAAATTAACAAATGAAAAAAGGAAGGAAAATAAATGAAAAAAGTAATAAGTGTATTATTAGCTGCGATAGGTATTCCTATTTTAATTTATCAAATGCTGACTTTAGCTAATAAATGTGTATTTTATATATATTTATATATAAATCATATAGATTTTGATACTTTAACTCAAAATCAAATAGATAATATCTTAATGTCTAATGTTTACATAGGAAGTGTAGTTGGAGAGTTTTTAGCAGTATTAATATTATTAATAATATTTCTCTTTACAAAGGAAGGGCTTATAAAAAGATGTAAATTTAGAAAAGTAAAACCTAAAAAATTAGGAGTTATAACACTTATAATGATAGGTTTTAGTTTTTTATCAATAACATTTATATACTTTATGCAAGATATTACAACAAGTTATTCATCAACAGAACAAGCTATGCATCTTGCGTGGCAATCACGAATTGAAATAATAGGAACAGTGATATTAGTTCCAATTCTTGAGGAAATCTTATTTAGGGGAGCTATATTTAGTGTACTTAAGAATAACTTAAATATTTACATAGCTATAATAATTCAAGGTATAGTTTTTGCTGTAATGCATGGGAATTTAGTTCAAAGTGGTTATACTTTCTTTCTTGGAATTATTTTAGTTCTTATATCAGATTATGCAGGAAGTATGATTGGAGATATATATGCTCATATGGTATTTAATCTATTTGGACTTATAATAATGCCAGTACTCCAAGTATTTTTCTTTAATCCTTATATTTATATAATTATAGGAATTGTAGTTCTTAGTTTTGGAGCTTATTTATATTATTTAGATATAAAAAAACAAAGACCAAATATTAATAATATAGAGAATAAATAGAATTATACTTTTAATATTAAAAAGTAAATATAATTAATAATTTAACAAGGGTTTATACTTTAAAAGTATAGGCTCTTATTTTTATATGTATTTAATTAAAAAAATGTATATAGAATAGATATAAAAATTTATTTATTTATAAAAAAATAAAGCATATTTTAATGATAATTAATATTAATAAATATAAAAAATATTAATTAATACTAAAAAAATAAAAAAAATTATTATTTGTTTTTTAAAAAAATTTATAGAAAGTTGATTTTTTTTATAAAATGTATATTATTATAAGTGTATAAAAGATGTGTGTAAACGTTTGCCGTTTACAGTGAAAAGTTAAGGAAAAACAAAGGAGGAAATTATAGCTATGGAACAAAGTGCTAACAGAAGAAAAGCTAGCATGTGGATCCCTATATTGATAGCGTTACCAAGTATGGGGATAGGTATTATATGGAATATGAATAGTACAGTAATTCCTATGCTTATAGGAACAACTACAACTTCAGCAAATGGAATAGCTAATATAGTAATGATGGCTCCAATAACTGGAATATTTATGCCATACATTGCAGGTATAATAAGTGATAGAACTAATACAAGAATAGGAAAAAGAAAGCCGTGGGTTATTTTAGGAACCATACTCGCAGCAATATTTTTATTTATGATAGGAGTATCAAATACTTATATAGAAATGTTTATTTTTGCAACATTACTATATGCAGTTGTAAACTTCTACCAAGGACCTTATTTCTCATTAATGCCTGAATCTGTTGAACCAGAGCAGGTAGGTTTAGTTAATGGATGGGGTAAATTCTTATTATCTTTAGGTGGAGTTATATTCTTCTTCTGTGGGGTTTATTTATATAATAAGAATCATATGTATCCATTTATATTAGTGTTAACATTATTACTTGTTCCAACATTAATAGCTATGTTTGTAATAAAGGAAGATCCTAAAAAATTCCAAAAACCAGCAAAATTAAGTTTAGATTTCTTAAAAAATAGTGCTGCAATGAGAGTATTTATGACAGCATTCTTCTTTTATTTAGGATATGGACTTATAATGCCTTATATGGTTACATACTTCCATAAAGTAAATGGATTCTCAAGTTCAGATGTAAGTTTAGCTTTAACAGGATTTACTTTTGTAGGTTTAATACTTTCAGTATTTGTTGGAATGTGGTGTGATAGAGGAAATAAACAAGTTATTTTATTTATAGCTTGTCTTATATATGGAATAAGCTTTGTAGTTGGGGTATTTGTATTTAATATACCAATGTTATGGGCATTTACAATTTTATCAGGAATAGGATTTATAATACTTCAAGTTGTATTTTACGCTTTAATTCCTGAAGTTGCACCAAAAGAAAAATTAGGTGAATATATGGGAATAAACAATGTATTCTTATGTGTTCCTCAAATTATAGGAAATCAAGTTGGTGGACATTTAATTAGTAGTGGAAATACAGGATTTGTTTTCCCAATAGCAATTGCTTCTCTTATAATAGCTTGTATTATAATTGGAGCTGGAAAATTAAAATTACAAAATAGAAAAATCGCATAAATTTAAAAAATTTTGATTATGGATGGTGTTTGGTTATGAAAAAACATGTAATAGGAATAGATCTTGGAGGAACAAAAATAAGCTGTGCTTTAGCAAATTTAGAAGGTAAGGTAGAAAGTTTATTTGTTATTCCAACTGAAGCAGAACTAGGTGAAAAAAGAGTTTTAGATAATATAATAAACGTTATAGAAAAAGTTATGGTAGAAGGTAGATCTACTTTAGATGAAGTTAAAGCCATAGGTATTGGATCACCTGGAGTTTTAGACTTAGATGAAGGAATTATTATAACAAGTCCTAACTTACCATTTGAAAACTTTGAATTAATTAAAAATTTAAAGAAGAAATTTGAAGATGTAGATATTTATTTAGATAATGATGCTAATATTGCTACAATAGGAGAATATGTCCTAGGAGCAGGTAAAGGTAAAGATAATATAGTTTACGTTACAGTAAGTACTGGAGTAGGTGGAGGAGCAATCCTTAATGGACAAGTTTATAGAGGAATAAATTCTAATGCATTAGAAATAGGACATATGACACTTGATCCAAATGGTCCAATATGTGGTTGTGGTAATTTTGGTTGTTTAGAAGCTATTTCATCAGGAACCGCTATTGCTAAAAGAGCAAGAGAAGCTGTTTTAAGTAAAGTTGAAACTAGCTTAAAAAATTATGAAACTATAACTTCATATGAAGTATTTAAAGAAGCTGCAAATGGTGATGCAGTTGCAAATGAAATAGTAGATAAGGCAATGACTTATCTTGGAATAGGAATAGGAAACATTATGGTAGCATTTAATCCATCAATGGTAATCATAGGTGGAGGAGTTACAAATGTAGGAGATGTCCTATTTAATAAAGTAAGAGAAATTGTAAAGAGAAGAACATTTAAAACTATTCATGAAGAATGTGAAATAGTTCGTGCAAAACTTGGTGGAGATGCAGGTGTTCTAGGAGCAGTTTCATTAGCTTTATTAGAAAGTAAAAAAAGAGATGAAGAATTAGAAGCATAATATAAAATTTTGACTATATTAAAATAGAGAATATTCTATTTTAATATAGTCTTTTTTTATTTAAAAAAATATGATATAATAAAATTAAGGGGTATTAAATACTATATAAAAGAGTTAAAAATAACATGGAGGGGATTATCTTTAAAGGTTTTAGTACAGAAATAAAAAAAGAACTTAATATTTTAGATAATAGTTCTTTTATAGAGAAAAATTATTATAAGGATGAATTAGAGAAAATAAATAGTATAGAGATTTTAAAAAAAGTGGTTTTACTTATTTAGAGTAAGAAAATTAATACTTAAAAATTATTTTTACTATGATATATGTAATAAACAAGATGGGATTTGTCTTTAAATAAATATATATAATATGTAGGAAAGTTAAATAAATTTTTTATTATAAGTAATTTAAACAGAGTTATATTTAAGTTATTTTTTTAGTAAGAAGAAGTTAAAATAAAGGATATAATAAATTGTTAAAGGAAAGTAGTTTACTTTCCTTTTTTTAATTGGAAGTTATAGGATATAATAATAATATAAAAATAAGAATAATTTAGTTGAAGGAGGAAATAAAATGGAAAGGAGTAGACCTCTTGGAATATCATATATAGGTTATAATTATATTGCTGGAGCAATTGTATTATTAATATCTTTAAATACAGAGCAAGCAGTACCTTTTAATATGAGGTTTGGAGTTCCAGGTATACCAGAAATAATAGTAAGAGTTTTTATTATGATATTTTCATTGATAATGGCATATGGATATTTAAAACAAACCAAGTGGGGGTATTGGACTATGATGATATACTCTGCTTTATTTTTTAGTATAAGTTTAATTCAAATGACTAGATATAATATACAACCATATATAGTTAATACTTTCTATTCATTAGGCGCATTTATTTATACTTTTAAAAAACGGGATAGATTTTATACTTTAAAAGAAGAATAATTTGTTCGGCTAATAGATAAAAGTAAAGATTAAAATATATTTTATGGTAATAGAGAAAAATATCCTAATTTATAATAATCTATTAAAGATATTATTTTAAATAATAATATCTTTTTTGGTATTTTCTATGTTTTTAGGAATATAATAAATTTATAAATTTGAAATAAATTTTAATATCTATATCATTAATTATAGAAAAAGATTTAATTTATATGGAATTAACTTTAAGGAAGTGATATAGATGTCAAAGGACTTTTTTAATACTGAAAAGGATGTATTTAAGATATTAGCTCATATAAATGAAAATTTATTGAAATATGTAAGTAATGAAGAACTTATTAGAATTTGTAAAATTACTCAAAATGAATTAGAAAGAGATTGTAGATTTATAGAGTATGAGGATCTTGTAATAAATTATAAGGCTGAGTGGGAAGATGATATATTAATAGGATTTTCTTGTGAAGGTTTAACTATGGAGGGCTTTAAATATTTAAAGGAAAATGTTCATATAGGAAAGTTTTTAGGCTTATGGAGTGAAATGAAAGAATTAATTACTGGAGATTTAGTTAAATAATATATAGCTATAATAAAAAATAAACCTAAAAAGTTTATTTAAACTTTTTAGGTTTATTTTTCTATATTTTATTCAGCTTTAAATGTTTCGTATGAATCTAATTTAACATCATAATCTGTATAATATTCATTTTTATCTTCATCTAAAAAGGTTATAGATGTCTTAAGCAATTGGGCATCTTTAATTTCTCCACTTTTAGGGCCAAATGTTTCTGTTAAAGAGCTTACTTCTCCAGGAAGTAAGGTATCGCTAGATGATAAATATGTTTTTTCATCATCAACTTTATATTCATAATCAATATATGTGATAGTGTATTTAGAATTATTTTTAAACTTACATTCCATATAAACAGTACCTATAGAATCAGGCTCTTTTACTTTAAAATCTAATAATTCTATTTCATCTATAGTAACATTTACTTTATCTTTTTTTTCATCTTTCTTATCTTTAGAATCTGTAATATCTTCACTACTTTCTGTTTTTGTTATTTCATTAGCTTTATCTGTTTTTGCCTCTTCTTTTCCACAAGCACTAAGAGTTCCAACTAAACATATAGCTATTAAGATGCTTGCAGTTAATTTTCTATAATTCATATTTTACCCCTTATTAAAAAAATCACTACATAGTAATTCTATAAAATAAAAAATATAATATGCTTAAAAATATAAAGTTTTTATTTAGTAATAAGTAGGTACTTATATGGTTATAGCTATAGATTTTATATAAGTATAGGATATATAATATTAATATGTGGATAATTGAATATAATAAAATTAAGGGGAAATTTATGGAAGAAAAGATAGTTTTAAAAAAGTTAGGAATAGGGAGTCTATCGTTAGTAATATCTATATTTGTAGTAATATTTCAATTTTCAGCTATAGGTGATAAATATATAGGGGAATATATATTAAATATATTAGGAATATTATTCCCATATACAATAGTTTCAATTTCCTTAGCTATTTTATCAATTTTTATAGGCTATAAATATAAAGATGATCTCTATGCAAAACAAGGTCTAAAGCTAGGAATAATATTTTTAGCTATTTGTGCTATATTAACAATAATATCTACAATATTTTAATTTATTAAAAAAGAAAATTAAAAAATAAAGCTAGTAAAATTAATTCTAATTTTACTAGCTTTATCTTTGAGAATATAATTATTATTTTTTATTAGAAAACTATATTAAACTATATAATATTTGATTTTAAAATAAAATATTTTTTTATAGATTTACTTAGATACTTTACTATCTAGTGCTTTATTTAGTATATATGTTAATTCATTTTGTATATTTAAAGGTATATCATTACCAGTTATATATACAAACTGATTAGCTGAGACTATACTAATATCAGGATCGACTGCTCCTTGCAGGGATGAATCTATTAATGTCATACGATAATAAGCAGTTCCATTTAAAATTACTATACTTGTAAATTTACCATAAATATTACTTTTACTTTGATTAAATACAAAATCTTTAGATGTAGACAGTGTTTGAATTTTCATTGCTCCAGTCATTAATTTTTGATACATTAATGGAGTTATTAGGGGTTTTTCTATGGCAGCAGTTACATCACTATTAGGATTTGAATTTAAAATTGTATTAGCATTATTATCAGGTATAACATTTCCATCTAAATCTATATAGAATATATCTAAAGTAGCAAAATTTTGTCCATATTTTTCATAAGGAATATACATAAGCTTTACCTTATAATAGGTTTTCCCACTTATATTTTGCTGATTACTAATTATAACTTTAACTCCTGATGTATTAAGATGATATCCACTTACAAAATGATTTTCTATTCCATAAGAATAATTGTTAGGTAGTTGATTTTTTGTCATATATTTTTTACCTAGAGTATTAAACTCATAAAGCATAGCTTTAGTTGATAGTTTATTTATTTGTGTTTGAGTAAGTGCTGAGTTAGTAGTGTTATTATTTGAACTATTATTTTTATTACTATCACTTGTAGTACTTACTTGATTAGAATTATTATTTTCTATAGAACTTTTATTATTAGAAGAGACATAAGCTTTTCCAATAAAGAATACTAAAAGTCCTAATATAAGTATTACTATTACTTTTTTCATAACTTCTTCCTTTGTTTATATTTATTAAATAACTTTTTGATATTTAAGTTTTAATATGATTTTAAATTTATTTTTTATGATTTTTAGAAATATAATAATAAATTTTATATTATGTTTAATATTAATTTAAAATAAGGAATCTAGAATTTTAGATTCCTTATTTTTTATATATTTATTATTTACTTATATAGTATCCATAAACATAAGCATATCCGATATCTTGTCTATAAACTTTATACCATCCATTTGAATATGATACTAAATTTACAGTTGATCCTGGAGAATAAGTTCCAACTATAGCTGAGTTAGTAGTAGCAGCTTGTCTTATGTGAAGTGGAATATTAGTATTTACAACTCTTCCTTGTTGATATTGTGAGTTTGAAGAATTTTCATTTATATAATAAGCATAAACATAAGCATAACCTACACCATCTTTATAAACTTTATACCAATCTCCTTCTTTAGCAACTATTTTAACTGATGAACCTGGAGCATAAGTTCCAAGGATAGCAGAATTAGTAGAAGTAGCTTGTCTTATATGAAGAGGTATATCAGTATTTATAACTGTTCCAGTAGTGTATTTTTCAGGAGCGTTTGAATTATTACTATTGTTATTTGTAGGACTTTCATTTATATAATAGCCATAAACATAAGCATAGCCTATACCATCTTTATAAATTTTATACCAATTACCTTCTTTAGCAACTATTTTAACTGATGAACCAGGTTCATAAGTTCCAAGAATAGCGGAATTAGTAGAAGCAGCTTGTCTTATATGAAGAGGTATATCAGTATTTACAACTGTTCCGGTAGTATATTGACTAGGTGCAGTTATTGATGGAGTTTGAGGCTTATCTGGAGTTGGAGTAGCTGAACCTGTCCAATTTCCTATTATATTTATATAATCAGCTGAAACATAAGCATAACCAATGCCTTCTTTATAAACTTTATACCAATTTCCTATTTTACCTACTATGTGTACTGTAGAACCTGGTTCATAAGTTCCAAGTTTATAAGTATAAGCTGCAGCTCCACTTCTTATATTTAAAGGTATTGATGTATTAACAACTATACCTTTCTTATTCATAAATTGAAGATTTGTTCCATGAACAACTAAATCTAATATTGAATCATACATTTTACCTATATAATTTCTTGAAGTAATTTGAGATGTAGAATATGTATCTGGTAGTTCTACAAGTGATACTTCAGCACCTTGTGCATGTCCATAACTTATAAGGTATCCATGACCAGTAGGAATATATCCTCTGTTTTCATTAAATCCAAAATATTTATCAAAATATCTACCAACAGAATAATCACCAATTGTCATATTAAGCCAACCATGAGTATCTATAAGAACAGTATCTTTACTTTCTCTACTTATCTTTGAAACAAGATTTGCAAGAGCTTTAGCTTCTGGAGCTTCCAAAGGTGTTGAGCCTGTATAATTTCTTGAGTTATATTCAGGTTTAAAGAAAGTTGGAAAATCTCTATTTAAGTCAATTTTATCTGTAATCTGACATCTTCCAGGTCCGTTATTTGTCCAACCATCTAAAACTCCATCAGGATTTGCAGCAGGAATAATAATAATTGACCAATCATTTAAACCATAAACATCATATTGAGCTTTAAGTTTGTTAATTAAACTATGTGCCATTTTAGTTAATTGATAACCATCTTGATCCCATGAATCTTCAAAACCGTGTATAGCAAAGTTATCAATAATAGTTTTGCTTCCATTTCCTATTTTATAATAATAAAGAGGTCTTCCTTCACCGCTTGTCCCATATCTAACTCTTTGAATCCCAGGTATATTATAAACGTAGTAATTTTCACTAATATTATTTGTAGAAGCAAAATTATTAGTTGCAGCAAAATTTGCTGGCTTTGTAATTCTACTAGTATCTTTAGATGTAATTTGTGAACTTGATTGTCCATTTAAATCAGACAGTGTATCAGCATATGCTTTATGTGAGTTAAGCATAATACTTCCTGCTGTTAAAGCAACTGTAGCGATAGCAGCCATTACTAAAATTCTAACATTTTTCATAGTTTTCTCCTTTGTTTACCGTAAATAACATAATTATTAAATTTAATATATCACCAATTATTTACATGGACAAATTTTTAAAAGAAATAAATTGGTAAATTTAATTGCTAAAATATAAAATAAAAGTAACAAAAGCAATAAAAGTGTAAAATAATTTTAAATAAATTGTTTTTGTTTTGTAAAAACAATAAATATATTGTCTATTTTGAATTATATTTTCATATAGGTAAAAAATTATGATACATATATGTTTTTTTATATATTTGAATTAATATACAAAAATAATAGCGTTATTAATATGTTTATTTAACTTTATTTAAAAAAAAATAATAATTTTAAATAAAAATACATAAATTTAACAAATTATATATATTGAAAAAAATAGAAAATAATCATATAGTAAATAACAGGAAAACTAATTTCTATATTATAGTAATTATAAGCTTATTAATTAAATAGTAAATTATATTAAATAATTTAAGTGACAATATTTAATATAGTTTATTAGTTTAGTTACATATTAGTTCGGATTTTTTAGTGAGAATTATAATTACCAATTTTAATATAGAAAATTAAGTTACCTAAAAAATATAAACTAAATAGTTAGGAGATAAAACAGATGATAAATACTCATAATATTAATCCAGCAAATTATAAAGAAGCAGCTATATATAGCTCATGTAACCAAGCTACATCAGGAAAAGAACTATATGATCAAATGTCAGAAACAGGATTTAGAGTTACATATAGTGGACCAGAACTTAGTGCTCCATCAATAATATATCCTTGGCAAGGAGGAGTAGATGGATATACTTCTCATGATCTTACTCATGCATATAGTGAACCATTTTTAAATAGTGCTCCAGGATTTGAATTTAGTGATTCAACTACAAATCTAACAATAATAGGAGAAGCAAATAATTTTTATAGAGTTCTTACAATTAATGGGCAAATAGGTTGGATTCCTAAGAATATGATGATTATAACTGATCCATCATATGGAATGGGAATAAATGCAATGCAAAAACCAAGTGAGACAAATCCTGGATATGGATATATGAATAATGGGGGGATGTATGGTAAATCAGTTCAAGCCCTTGATAATTGGGAGATTTCATATGGAATGCCAACAGGAACAAAGGTTAAAATAATTGGTGAAGATCAAGGTTTCCTTGAATTTGAAACAGCAAATGGACAAATAGGATGGGAAGTATCACAAAATATTACAGAAACTAATTTCCCAGGCGAGCCAATTACTTTATATGAAGCAAATGTAGTTAACTGTAATCAAGTATATATAAGATCTACTCCTGAAGAATCAAATGCAAATATTGTAGATCAAGTAAAAGCAGGAACAACTCTTAAAGTAATAGGTATGTCAGATAATTATTATAAAGTTTATTACAACGGTATAATTGGATATGTTAATAGTGAATATTTATCACAAGTTATTAAAAAACCAACATCATATCAAATTAATTATAAAGTTGGTGGGGCTCCACAATCTCAAGAACAAGAAGTGTATTCAGTTGGAAAAGACTTTGAAGGACAAGTAACATACAATACTAATACACCTGTAAATGGACAGACAGTAGCACAAGAAGAAGAAACTTCACCAGCTATAGCTAATATGGCTCATGAAATTTGTAAAGATAAAACTACTAATGTAGAAAAAGCTAAGGCAATATATCAATGGATTGCTCAAAATATAACTTATGATAATAATTTAGAAAACGAGCAAAAAGCAGGACAACTAAGCCAAAGTCAATTTGCAGAAGAATCTACAGCAGTTTACACATTTAATAATAGAACAGGTATATGTGAAGGATTTAGTGCATTATATAATGATATGTGTAGAGCTGTAGGGCTTGAAGTAAGAACTATTACAGGATATACAAATGGTGGATTAAATAGTGATAAATGGGGTGGCCATGCATGGAATCAAGTATATCTTCCATCATTAGGTGGTTGGATAAATGTTGACTGTACTTTAGCCTCAGACGCATATACACCTGTAAGTGAAGGTGGAGCTGGAATGCCTAAGAGTAATTTAAGTTATATATTTAATCCAAATACAATAACAGAAATTCAATTAGGTTCTAAAACAGTTTATATAGATGGACAACCTTATACTGAAACTACTGATAAAACTTGGGGTAATTTAGATTACTTTGATAATCCAGAACATTTTAATGCAACACATAGAGGTGGGACAATTCAAACACAAGGATTTGCAGCAGTTACACCAAATAGTGAAACTATCAATATATCAAAGCCTAAAATAATTGTAAAAAAGATTAAAGATACTTTTAATAAAATAGTAAGTAGTAAATAGTAATTTTTTTAGGTGTAAGATACTTTTAATAAATATATAAATTTATAAACCTGAAAATATATACTTAATATAAAATTTAAGTATATATTTTCAGGTTTTTATTTTTTATTAATAATTGATATATCTTTTGTAAATCATATTAATAATAGTATTTTTCTAAGTTTTTTAATCATATTTATTTTATTAAATTATCAGTTTTAAATAAAATATATATAAGTAAATATAATTTATATCATAATCTTACTCATATAGAAGATAAATTCTGTTTTTACAAATTTTATTATAAAGTTGTTAAATTTTCTTATATTTTTTTAATTTAATTGAAATTATTTTAAATCTACTATATTATTACTTTTAAGAACATATAGAAAGTTGGTGTATAAATTGAATGAGGTATTAAACTATGATTCTTTATTTATACTTGCGGTTGTTGCCTTTATAACACCCTTTTTAGTATCAAAACTAAAGAAAATAAAAGTTCCCTATCAAGTTGGAGAAATATTTGTAGGGATTATTGTAGGAAAAAGTTGTTTAAATATAGTTAGCCCAGATGTTACTGTATTATTTTTATCTAATCTAGGACTTTCTTATTTGATGTTCCTTAGTGGTCTTGAAATTGATTTTAATGATTTAAAATCATCAGATAAAAAAACATCTCCTTTATGGGTATCAATAAAAATGATAGTTATATCCTTTGTGGTGGCTATATTACTTAGTTTTTCATTAAAAGCTATTGGGATTAATAAAGGATTTTTATTCTTCGCTTTAATATTTATGGCATCTGCTCCTGGCTTAGTAGTACCTATATTAAAAAGTAAGAATATGATCAAAAGTAGCTTTGGACAAATTATTTTAATTTTTAGTATAGTATGTGAGCTTACAACATTAATTGGAGTTACTGTGATTTCAGCAATAGCTACTAATGGTATTAGCTTTAAGAGTTTTGAATTTATTTTAATATTTATAGCAGCATTTATATTATATTTACTTGCTAAACGTTTCCTTAAAATAAATGATTTTTCAGCTGCGGCTTTTAAAAATTTAAATTTAACTGTTAGGGCTGCCTTTGCCTTAATTTTAATATTAGTTGTAGTTGCAGAAAAACTTCATTCTGAAATAGTATTAGGTGCTTTCTTAGCAGGTACAATTTTCTCATTACTTGTTGGAAAAGCAAAAGAGGAGATTTCTCATCAATTAGATGGTATAGGATATGGTTTTTTAATTCCTATATTCTTTATTATGATAGGTGTTAATGTTGATATAAAATCAGTATTACAAAGTCCTAAAGCACTAATTGAGATACCAATATTTTTAGTAATATTCTTTATTGTAAAGATAATTCCTTCTTTATTATTAAAGAAAGAGTTTGGCTTAAGAAATAGTTTATCAGGTTCAATGTTATTAACAGCTCAACTTAGTCTTGTTGTTGTTGCAGCACAAATAGCTCTTGAACTAGGGTATATAGAACAGGCTGGTTATTCAGCATTTATTTTAACAACTGTACTATCTTGTATAATTTTCCCTATATTATTTGAAAAAATAATAGATTCTAGTCAAGTGGAACAATCAGTTGAGCATGAGGATAAAATTATAGTAAGAGAAGTAGTTCTTTTAAATGAGTCTTATTCTGGCAAAGCACTTAAGGATTGTAATTTCCCAAGTGGTTGTAGATTATTTACTATTGTAAGAAATGATGTTGAAATAATGCCTACAGCTAATAGTATTTTAGAATTAAATGATTTAGTAATATTAGCTGGAGTTAGAGAAGAAGTCTATAGTACCATGAATTTATTGAAGAGTGTAGATTAAAATATTTTATGAAAATACTATGGATATAAATTTTAAATAGATTTATTAAAAAGAAGATATCAAAATAATGTTTAATAATTTGTAAAAAGCAGATTCACTTATGTGAGTCTGCTTTTTTATATAGGATAAGTATATAAAAAATTATAATTAATAATAGAGCTAGTCTAGTAATATATTATAAATAATATATTTTTTGAAAAAGATAAAAAGAAGTTATAACAGATTTAATATTTGAATTAATTTGATATAGTTTTTTATTTTTAGAGCTATTTAAGATTTTGATAGTATGAATAATTGTATGATAAAATATAAAAAATACATTTATAAAATATTTAATTATTAGAATATATAAGCTTATAGGATATAAATTTAAAAGTGAAAGAGGTGATTTTTTATGAAAGAAATAGTTCTTGCAGGTGGATGTTTTTGGGGTATTGAAGAATTTTTTTCAAGAATAAATGGAGTGGTTGATACAGAAGTTGCTTATGTTAATGGAAGAACTGAAAATCCTACTTATGAAGAGATATGTTATGGAAATACAAACTATGCAGAAGCTTGTCTTATTAAATATGATGAAAATATAATTTCTCTTGAAGAAATATTAAATAAATTTTGGTCAGTAATAAATCCAACATCATTAAATAAACAGGGGAATGATGTTGGAAGTCAATATAGAACAGGAATTTATTATTTAGATCCATTAGATTTAATTATTATAAATAAAAGTAAAGAAGAGATTCAAAAACAATATGATAGACCTGTTGTAACAGAGGTAAAATTACTTGAAAAATATTATAAAGCTGAGGAATATCATCAAAAATATTTAAAGAAAAATCCTAAAGGTTATTGTCATATAAAATTAGATTAGTTTGTAAGAGGTAAATTTATTTTACCTCTTATTTTTTAAAACTTAGTTAAGTTTTTTAAAATAATTAAAAGAATAATAAAAACAACTGGCGAAATAATAAGAAATGTAGTAAAGATATAAATATAGTGATTTACTAAGCTGTGTTTTCAATATTATAAGGGGTGATATTATGAAAAAAAGTAGGATATATTATTTAGTTGGATTACCATGTAAAGAGAAAGATGATTATATAAAAGAAAATTCAGATAAAAGTGTTTTAATATCATTTAATAATATAAAGAAAGAATTATATGGTGATGAAAAAAGAAAAATAGATAGAGAAAAAATAATTGAGGAGATGGCAAAGAAATCTAAATTATATCTAGAAGATGGCATGGATGTATTATATGAGTATGGAGATATAAATTCTAAGAAAAGACAAAAGTTTTTAAGTGATTTTAATGATGTAGAAAAGATATGTATTTATTTTGCATGTGATATAGATGATAGTTTAGCTTTTAATAGTAATAGTGAAAAGAAGTTTTCAAGAGATTCTATGAGCAAAATTTTTAAAAATCTACAAATACCAATGTACCATGAAGGCTGGGATGAAATAAAAATTATAAGAGATATTAAAGAAAGAGAAAATAAAGAAATTAAAACTAGTAACTTAACCTATGATGATTATATAAATGAATTAAAGAAAAATGAAAGTTTTTCAAAAGCAATAGGCTTTAATCAGGATAATCCTTATCATAGCCATGATGTTGGAACACATATGTATTATGTATATAAATATGTAAGTGAAATTGCGGATGATGAAGATTTAATTATAGCTGCTATGTTCCATGATACAGGAAAGCCTTATTGTAAGGAATTCAATGGTAAATATGCTAGATATATAGGACATGAAAATGTATCTGCTCAATTAGTAATTAATTATTTAATGGATTTAAACTTTGAAAAAGAAAGAATTTTAGATATAGCTACTTTAGTTCAATTGCATATGAGAATGCTTAATTTAAGAGGTAGTGAAAAAGGTAAAGAGAAGTTAATTAAAAATATAGGGATAGATAGATTTAGAAAATTAGAATTATTATATAGTGCTGATACGAAGGCAAAATAGATATAGGTATATGGTTTAGAAAGTATTAATTATCTTATATTATGATTAAAAGTAAAATTTTGATTATAATATAAGATTTTTTTATTTGTAAATTAATTATTGTGTCTAAAGAAATAATTAATAATCTAACGATATACTATTATTACATATTATGTTAAAATTAAGAAGATGTTAATGTATTGAAACTATGCTAGTTTAATTTTTTAGGAGGAAATATATTGCAAAAAAAGTATTATGAATTAATTGTAAATTTATTTGTTAAGGAAGATATCCATAGAACTGATTGTGGAGAAAAATTAAGTAAACTTATAAATTTTTCAATGGAAAAAGATAAATATTTAAAAGAAATTCATATAAGGAAGAATTCCTTTAAAGGATACAGTTTTTCACATTTATACCCTATTGAGCAAGATGGAATTTATAAACAAAATGATATTTACAGAATAATGATTAGAACATATGATAAAAAAATGGTAGATACATTTAAAGTAGCTCTAATTAAAACAGAAACTGAAGAATTTGCTGTAGTAGGAATTGATATAAAAATATATACACATAGAAAAATAGATAAATTATTTAATATAACCCCAGCAGTAGCAACTATAAGAGATAAAAATAATAAATCTATAAGCTGGAGTGCAAATAATTATAGTGATGATATTATAAATGATGCTATATGGAATAATTTAATTAAGAAGTATAAGTATTTTAATAATCTTGATTCAAATATAGAAAAAAATGATGTTATTTCTTATATAAAAAGAAAGAATGATGTGGCTATGATTATTAATTACAAGGGGATTAAACTGCTTGGATATAAATTTGAGGTAGGTATAAAAGATAATGTATTAGCTCAAGATATTGGGAACTTTGCTAGTGTTTTAGGTATTTTAGAAAAGGGGAGTAGTTTAGGAGCAGGATTTGTTAAAGCAAATTATATAAGGTAGGTGAAGCTGTTGTTAAGAGAACTTATAGATAATATAGGAATAGATATCATCAATAAAACTATAGAAGAGGAGATGGTTATAAAAAATAGCATCTGTTTAAAAGTATCAGAAAAAGGTGAAATAGATGTTTTACAAGTAGATAAAAAAGAAACAATTAAAAATTTAGAATTAATAGATTGGGTTAAAAGAAGATTAGCATATGTGGAATGGATAGATAAAAATAAAGCTATTTGTCCTAGAGGGATAGGAGCAAGAGGAATAACAAGTGTATCTAAATATTCTATAATTTTTAATTATGATGCATTTATTAAAAAGATAGATGATAGAAAAAAGAAAGGTCTTGATGAATTAAGTATAAATGAAATCTTAAAACTTTCAGTTTTAGATTATATGCAAAAATTAGAGGCTGAGAATGAATATTTAAATAAAAATATAGATTCTATTTTAGATGTTCTTTCTAAATACGATTGCAAGAAGAAGAAAATTATTATTTTTTTAGATAAGAGTGTAGAAGAATATAAAATAGAATATGAAAAATATTTAGAAAAAAGATTATTTGATGATATAAGAGATAAACCAGCAAAAAAAATAATAGATGAGACTTTTAAAGGTTTAGTTGGAAGATATAGTGGCTTTACTACTGTAAATGATGATAAGCCATTGCTTAATAATATAGGTGGAAGAGTTAAGGAAATAGATCTATATACAAAAGAAGATGTTATAAATATTTTTAATTTAAAAAGATATCTTCAAATTGCTGCAAAAACAAAAAATAAATATAATAATATCTTTCTAGAGTTTAACCCTAAAGATAAGGAAGTACTTAATTATGAACAAGATCCTTATAGATTTGATAGTGAAAATTATAATTTAAAAGACGAGATTAATTTAAATAGATATATATTAATAGAGGATATTTTATCTAGTGGAATAAAAGCAGAGCAACTTACTAATTATTCAAAGTTAATAGAAAGTATAAATGCTTACGTAGATTTTAGTTTAACTGTATTAGATAAAAATAATACAAAAAAGAAGCTTATATATTATAGATTTAATAAAGTAATTAAAGAATCTATATTTGACGAAATAGAGAAAAAGCCAAAGTTTTATATAGTAGATAAAGAGGCTTTTAAATATAATTTAGACAAAATTATAGATAGTATTATTGATTATAACAGCTTAGAAAAATCAAATGATGAATATGCATTTTTTAAGATGAAAAAAATTATAAACTTTAAAATATGTATAGAAGATTATTTTTATAATGATGGAGGGAGAGAAAGGGTGAAAAATATACAAAAAGTAATCAAAGAAAAGATTAAAAATTATAAAGATGGATTAGAGTTTGAAAATAATAATGAAATTATGTATTTAGCAGGACAACTTGCAAATTACTTAGTTAGTAAAAGTAAGGCTACAACAAAAACTAATAAGCTTATAGGAGCTTACCATAAGGCTAATAGTTATGAGAGAATAATAACTTTACTTAAAAATTCTATGGATAAGTATGGGTATGATATTAATCTTAATGGAAGAGAAAATATAATTTTTGCACAGTTATTATTAAATATGAAGTCTTCAGGTATGCTTACAAATGAAGATAAAAAGTATTTCTTAATTGGTTTATATGATAAAAATATATTTTATATAAAACTAAAAGAAAATAATAAATAAGATTTAAAGGGTAAAGGAGAAATTATAAATGAAAAAAAATATGGTTTATGGGCTTATAGGAATAAGTGTTAAGAATGGAAATTACAATGCATCTTTTGATAAATCGCCAAAGCAAAATTCACTAGGTGAAATATATGCATCACCTCAATCTTTAGGTTTTGCTATAAAACATCAACTTGAAAAAGATGGATATAAAATATTATATAAGAGAAGTGTTGGAGAAGAAGGAGTTAGAAATTTAAAAGAATCATTTGAATCTAAGACAGGACAAGAATTAAAAAATAAAATAACAGAAAATGAAGTTAAATCAATATTATTTAAAGAATTTATGGATATAAGACAATTTGGATGTACTTTTGCCTTATCGCCAAACTTTGGAATAATGGGAGCAAATCAAATAGGCTTTGGTCATAATAAATATGCAGAGACAGAAGAAATAATAAGTGAACTTTTAGCTCCTTTTTCAGCAGATAATAATAAGAAAAAAGAAAAATCTAACGAAGATGATGAAAAACTAAAAAATAATACTTTAGGAGAACAAGTTTTAGTAGATGAAGCACATTATTTTCACAGTATTGTTATAAATCCATATGAATATGAACAATATGTTGGTGTTATTGATGGCTTTGAGGGATATACGCAAGAAGATTATAAAGCGTTTAAAGATGCTTCAATGATTGCAGTTTCAAATTATAATTCAAAATCTAAAACTGGTTGTCAAAATTCATTTGCCTTATATATAGAAACTAAAGATGATATAAAAAATAAAATTAATTTAAATGCTCTAGATAGATATGTAAAGGTATATAAGGAAGAAAAAATAATATATGATATTGGAGATTTATCTGCAATAGTAAATGATCTTAAAGAAAGTATTAAGAGTGTAGAGCTTTATTATAACCCTTATATTGTAGAGCTGAAACATAATATAGAAGATGTTAAGCTATTTAATATAATAACTAAAAAGGAATTATAAAATATGAAAGTATTAAAATTTGATATTGGAGGACAAAATGCATTTTTTAAAAATCCAGAGCTTAATATAGCTTTAGAAGTCACTTATGAACATATTCCTAAGACAACAATTTTAGGGATACTTGGAGCGATTATAGGATTAAAAGGAAGAATGCAAGAAAGAGAGCTTGGATATATAGAGTGGTGGAAAGAGCTAAAAGATGTAAAAGTTGCAATAGTACCTTTTCAATCTAAATTTAGAAAGTTTATTGATAAAAGTACTAATGCTACAGGATTTGCAAATAAGGATGGTATGAATCAAATAATAACAAGACAATATTTAGAGAACCCTAAATGGACTATTTTTATACAGTCACAAAATATTAAAAAAGAATTATGGGATAAATTAGTTTCAAATTTAAAAGAGTATACTAGTGAATATCCTATATATTTAGGGCAAACATCACATAGAGCTATCATAGAAAATGTAGAGTTTATAGATATTGATATGATAGATAACTATGAAGAAATAGAGCATTGTGAGAGTATACTTAAGTACTCTGATATATATGAAGTTGAAAATGAGAAATATGATGAAGCTAAAGATAGGATTTTTAAAAGAATAGATTATATGCCTATTGCTTTAAATGAATTAAGTATGTATAAGATAGAAAAGTTTGTATTAACAAATTGCTATATTTCAGTGAATAATGGTATCTTTTGCAGATACAAAGATTTAATTATAAGCTTTATATAGAGTTTTAGTGTCAATAATTAATATATGATATTTAATTTATAGATAAATATAAAGGAGATATAGTAAATGTATTTAAGTAGACCAGGTGAAAAATTAGAGGATCATGAAAATAGAGTAATAAAAAATTTTTCTATTTTAGAATCTAAAAAAGAAAGTAAAACTATACTAAAAAACTTATTAAATAGGATTTTAGAAGAAAATAAAATGCAAGAATATTATAGTATAGTGCAGAATTTAATAGAAGATATTATATCTATGCATGATTATGGAAAAAGAAATCCTTATTTTCAAGCTTACTTAGGAAATGAGGAATTTAAAAGTTATGATTATAATAAAGTGAATGAACAACATTCAATTATATCAGCCTATTATTTTTTAGAAAAATATAAAGCTTTAATTGATGAACATTTCAAAAAAACATTAAATAAAAATAAAAGAGAAATAAGAGCAGCATATAAAAAATTAATTTGTATATCTTCATTTATTATAGCTAAACATCATGGAGCTATTGATAAATGTAATGTTAAAGAGTTATTTGAAAAAATTGAAAATCTTAATATAGAATATGAAAAAGCTTTTTATTTAGGATTTAATAAACAAATTTTAGACTTCTATGAAGATATAATATATGAATTTAAAGATGAATTTAATTTAAGTATTTTTATAAAGTATATGTTCTCAGTTTTGGTTACATGTGATTATATGGCAGTATATGAATTTAGTAATGGAAGAGAATTTAAATTAAATCTTATAGATGATATAAAAAAGAGTGAGTTCGTAAATAGATTTGAAAATAATAATATAGTTAAGGGAATTAGGGAATTTTCGAAGGGAAATATTAATTTAAATACTTTAAATAAATATAGATCTGAGATGTTTTTAGAAAGTGAAAAAAACTTAATTAAGAATTTAGATGAAAATTTATTTTATTTAGAAGCTCCGACTGGTTCAGGAAAAAGTATTACAAGTTTAAATCTTTCTTTAAATCTTATAAATGATAAATATAATAAAATTTACTATATAGCTCCATTTATAAATATTATAGAACAAACTTATAAGGATGTTAAATCATTTATAAGTAATGATATTAAAGATGTGGCACTAATAAGCTCTAAGGAAGAAATTATAGTTAGTGATATAATTAAAGAGTTTAAAGATGAAGATGATAAAATAGATGATTTAGAAGAGTTATATGAAAAAGATTATATGGACAACCTTTTTATTAATTATCCTTTTTCAGTTCTTAGTCATGTTAAGTTATTTGATATATTATTTTCTCCTAAAAGAAGACATTCATTAATGATGAGTTTATTATCTAATAGTGTAATTATAATAGATGAACTTCAAAGCTATAGGAATAAATTATGGATACCAATAATTAATTTTTTAAAAAAGTATTCAGATATTCTTAATATAAAAGTTATTATGATGAGTGCAACTCTTCCTAAATTAGATGTACTTTTAGAAGAAAAGTATGAAATAAAAAATCTTATAGATAGAAGAGACTATTATTACGAATTTTTTAAAACTAGAGTAGATTCAGATTTCTCCTTGCTTGATAAGGAAAATACTCTTGATACTTTATATGAAAAGGTAGAGGAGATTTCAGGTGTTGAAGGAAAAGGAAGAATTCTTATAGGAACTATAAAAACTAAAACTTGTGATGAAATATATAATTATATGAAGAGATATAGAGATAAAGGATTTGAAGTTTATCAGATAAAGGGAAATACATCTAATGTAAAGAAGCAAAGTATAATTTCTAAATTAAAAAAGTTTAATGGTAATGATAAATCAGATTATATATTAAAAAAAGTAATATTAGTAGCAACTCAGTGTGTTGAAGCTGGGGTTGATATAGATATGAATATTGGATTTAAAAATATAGCTATATTTGATGCTGATGAACAATTTTGTGGAAGAATAGAAAGAAACTTTAGAAATAAGGGAAAGGTATACTTTTATAAAGTTGATGAGCAAGAAAAAGTATATGATGAAGACTATAGAATTATAAGAACTTTAGAGGATAAAGAGTGTAGAGAAAGATTTGAAACTAAAGAATTTGATAAACTGTACGAAGAAATTTATATAAGTTTAAAAAAGAAGGAAATAAAAAATTATAATGAATTAAAAAAGTTATTAAGAGAATTAAATTTTATTAAGGTTTATAATAATATGAAACTTATAACACAAGAGCTTAAAAAAGATTTATTAATTAAATGTAGATATAAATATAAAGAAAGTGGAGAGGTTGTCGACTCTGCTGAGCTTATAGAAGAATATATAAAAATAAAAGAAGATAAAAAAATATCATATGCAGAAAAACAAATAAAATTAAGTAAATTTAGAAAAGCTTTTGATCCATTTATATATTCAATAAATTTATATGATATTGATAAAGTAGATGTGATAGATAGAATATCTAATTGGAACATAGTTGAAAATGCTTATGGCTATTTTGATTTAGATGAAAATGGGTGTGTAACAGAGGATAGTGAATTAAATTTAGAAGCACTTTTTTCAAATAGTGATATATTTTAAATTTACCAGGTGATTTCTAAAAAGTATTGAAAATACTAGGTTCTTTAAAATGATGTATCGCTGGTAAAAAATTTGAGAAGTTAAGTAAATAAGCTGTTTAGAGTATATATTAATTTTCACAGATGGCTATTTTACTATTGTTAATCATTAATATGAGATATTTTATAAGTTAACTTTTTTATTTTTTTTACAAGTTCTTTTTGTCGTTAATCATTAATATGAGATATTTTATAAGCATTTAGAAAGACCTGCTGCAATATAACTAGCTGCGTTAATCATTAATATGAGATATTTTATAAGACTATAGAAAACAATGTTATAGAAGCTAAAATTAAGTTAATCATTAATATGAGATATTTTATAAGATTGATGGTTCTCTTAATATAAGAAAGAATAAACAGTTAATCATTAATATGAGATATTTTATAAGTTAAGTAACATTTTTCTTAATTCTGATGTTTTTAGAGTTAATCATTAATATGAGATATTTTATAAGATAATATTATAAAGTAAATTAATAGGGGTGATTGAAGTTAATCATTAATATGAGATATTTTATAAGACACTTTTTTAAAAAATAATTTGTTTTTAATTTAAGTTAATCATTAATATGAGATATTTTATAAGGCGAACCAAACAGATCCTCTTATTAATTTTTCTTTAGTTAATCATTAATATGAGATATTTTATAAGTTATATTTATGTTTTACATACCTACTTCTCTTTATATGTTAATCATTAATATGAGATATTTTATAAGAACTCTTTGCTCTTTCTTCTATTAACTTTAATCATAGTTAATCATTAATATGAGATATTTTATAAGTTACCAGTTTTAAAGTTTTCATAATTTTGCTTTGTTAATCATTAATATGAGATATTTTATAAGATATTTAAAATAATAGAAGAGGTATTAAGTAATACGTTAATCATTAATATGAGATATTTTATAAGCTATAATAAATAAATTGAAAAGTTAGGAGTATCTATGTTAATCATTAATATGAGATATTTTATAAGCCTCCTAATATTATTATAAACTCAAGTCCAAGGACTGTTAATCATTAATATGAGATATTTTATAAGGGTTATGATGCAATTCTTACAGGAGTACAAGGAGAAGTTAATCATTAATATGAGATATTTTATAAGTTAGGATTCCAAGTTCCAACTTGTCCAAAAATACTTCGTTAATCATTAATATGAGATATTTTATAAGCCACTAAATCTTTGCCATTGATTTGGTATTGCATTAGTTAATCATTAATATGAGATATTTTATAAGGATTTATTTGAACTTAATAATGATAATAAACCAGAGTTAATCATTAATATGAGATATTTTATAAGACGACTTAAAATACCTTTTTTCTATGCTAAGACAACGTTAATCATTAATATGAGATATTTTATAAGTGCATTAGTAGGACTATATGTAAAAAAGACAAGTCGTTAATCATTAATATGAGATATTTTATAAGCTTATATCACAAGGTAATGATTTTAATTTTAATTGGGTTAATCATTAATATGAGATATTTTATAAGCTATTAAAATTTGTTATTAACACAACTATACCCCGTTAATCATTAATATGAGATATTTTATAAGGAATCAATTATAGTAATAATATCCCCTAACTCATATGTTAATCATTAATATGAGATATTTTATAAGATTGCATTATACTTTTTATTTCCATCAATTTCAAAGTTAATCATTAATATGAGATATTTTATAAGAAAAATTGTAAATAAAAAAGATTTTGTAAGATGTCTGTTAATCATTAATATGAGATATTTTATAAGCCTGAAATGGGTAAATGTATTGAAATAAGTGATAGGTTAATCATTAATATGAGATATTTTATAAGCATTATAGTTCAAGGTGAGGAAGAAACATATAAAATGTTAATCATTAATATGAGATATTTTATAAGTAATCAGCTATGTCAAGGACTTCTTCAAGCTTCTGGTTAATCATTAATATGAGATATTTTATAAGCAAAGAACAAGGTGGGACAGATGAAAATGATTTAATGTTAATCATTAATATGAGATATTTTATAAGAAAATTATATCTGTTACTACTCTTCCAGTTTTCTTTGTTAATCATTAATATGAGATATTTTATAAGTTAGGAACTAAAGAAGTTAAATAACTTGATTCTTCTGTTAATCATTAATATGAGATATTTTATAAGTTTGTATTGAAAAATGAATATAATCTTTGAATTATTGTTAATCATTAATATGAGATATTTTATAAGGCAAATGCATAGAATGAACCAAAATCTTTAAAGTCGTTAATCATTAATATGAGATATTTTATAAGAATATCCATATTAAAGGAACTAAAATAATATCTAAGTTAATCATTAATATGAGATATTTTATAAGTCTATTTTAAATCTTCTTCTTTCTACTCCATCTTGTTAATCATTAATATGAGATATTTTATAAGAATCGTGCTTCTTTTAGTTTTTTTATTAGCTGTTCGTTAATCATTAATATGAGATATTTTATAAGATGTCTCCAACAGCACAGATGATGGTACATAATGTAGTTAATCATTAATATGAGATATTTTATAAGGGAATTAATTCTTGATAAAGAAGAAAATCCCGAGGGTTAATCATTAATATGAGATATTTTATAAGAGAAGTGAGTAACGAATAAATTCTAAAGTACCTTTGTTAATCATTAATATGAGATATTTTATAAGTGGACAAGTTGGATTTTATAAAGATAAAAAACTTGGGTTAATCATTAATATGAGATATTTTATAAGCCTCCTAATATTATTATAAACTCAAGTCCAAGGACTGTTAATCATTAATATGAGATATTTTATAAGTTTCCAACATATAGGACTGGCACTTCAATTATAAATGTTAATCATTAATATGAGATATTTTATAAGAATAATATATTAGGAGTAGTAAAGGTATAAGCAGGGTTAATCATTAATATGAGATATTTTATAAGTTATTTCTCCTAGCAGAATATAAAAGCCCAATAGGGTTAATCATTAATATGAGATATTTTATAAGATATTTTTTATGCACATAGCCCCATAAAGCTATGTGTGTTAATCATTAATATGAGATATTTTATAAGACATTTTTTGTTTTTAAAATTGTATCGTAATATAAAGTTAATCATTAATATGAGATATTTTATAAGTCTCTTAATAAATTCTTATGATATCTTATAAAATTTGTTAATCATTAATATGAGATATTTTATAAGTGGTAATAACAATAATTTATGCTACGAGATAGATGCGTTAATCATTAATATGAGATATTTTATAAGTCTGTATATAATATAGTTGTTCCATCTCTAAAACCGTTAATCATTAATATGAGATATTTTATAAGGCTATAGTTATCCTTCCTTGCTTTAAGCACTCTTGAGTTAATCATTAATATGAGATATTTTATAAGTACTCCTATGGATTGGGATGATGATGGTGATTGCGGTTAATCATTAATATGAGATATTTTATAAGTTTTATACCAATAGTTTAATCTACCAGTTAATATATGTTAATCATTAATATGAGATATTTTATAAGTTTAAAAAATGGTTATATAAGCAGCGATAAACTGGAGTTAATCATTAATATGAGATATTTTATAAGTCTACTTTAATTTCTTTTGGAGATAGATCTGTATTAGTTAATCATTAATATGAGATATTTTATAAGTATAGTTTGATTTTAGCAAGAACAGGAAAGAGTTTAGTTAATCATTAATATGAGATATTTTATAAGTAGGCTAAAATAGGGTCTATCTTGGTGAATTCTTTCGTTAATCATTAATATGAGATATTTTATAAGTTTTCAAAGGAATGCCTTCTGTCTAATTTTGTAATGTTAATCATTAATATGAGATATTTTATAAGCCTTTTAAATACATATTGAATGACCTCCATTTACTTTGTTAATCATTAATATGAGATATTTTATAAGCAAAAGTCAGTTTCTAAACACTTCTTATTATCTTTGTTAATCATTAATATGAGATATTTTATAAGAGTCAAGTCTTTATGCGTGTTGATAAGGTTTTGAGGTTAATCATTAATATGAGATATTTTATAAGGAGCTTTGCAAAAGGATATGGAGTGAGAATGTTAGGGTTAATCATTAATATGAGATATTTTATAAGAAGTATTTATTTCTGTTTATCTACTGGACTTACTAGAGTTAATCATTAATATGAGATATTTTATAAGAATAGAGAGTTACAAGTATAGAATAGCCGATTTAAAGTTAATCATTAATATGAGATATTTTATAAGATTAGAAGAATTATATGTAATAATTGAGAAAAGAGAGTTAATCATTAATATGAGATATTTTATAAGCAGGCTTTCAACGAATTTTTAAAACTTAGATATAAAGGTTAATCATTAATATGAGATATTTTATAAGAATTTTTAAGGTGGAGGAATAAAAATGAAAAATAAAGTTAATCATTAATATGAGATATTTTATAAGAAAGATATATTCCAATCGCTTGTTTCAGCTGGAGTGTTAATCATTAATATGAGATATTTTATAAGGGATTAAATCCTATAGAGGCTAATATTGAATTTGAGTTAATCATTAATATGAGATATTTTATAAGAATTTTAAATACATTCTTTTTCTATCCATTTTTATTGTTAATCATTAATATGAGATATTTTATAAGCTAAACTATAACAAAAATTAGCTTGTGTTTTACCGTGTTAATCATTAATATGAGATATTTTATAAGATGATTATATATCTAGGTTTAATAGTATAATAAAATGTTAATCATTAATATGAGATATTTTATAAGTTTACCTCTTCGTCTGTTAAAATTATTTCCCTGTGGTTAATCATTAATATGAGATATTTTATAAGTCAACAATATTTAAATTAGTTTTATTAGGCAGCATAGTTAATCATTAATATGAGATATTTTATAAGTCTTCTACAAGCTTATCTTGTTCATCCCACCTTTTGTTAATCATTAATATGAAATATTTTATATATTGATTAAAAATTTTTATAAGAATATAAGCTATCTTTTAAAATTAACTTAAATTAGAATATAAGATTTTAATAAGTATAAATATATTATTATATGTTAAGACTTAAGAATAATAATTAATATATAATATTTTATAAAATGGAATCAAAGTTTATTGTTACAGTTAATAGTTAATATTTAATATTTTAGAAATTATATTTATATAATTTCTTTTTTTATGTATAAAAATAATTAACTTAGTTAAAATTTAGATATATGTATATTTAGGAGGGATTATGGAGGTAAATGGTACATTAATTAATTATTTTTTTCATTGTAAGAAACAATGTTGGTTACATGGAAATAGAGTTAATTTAGAAAGTAATAGTGAAGATGTTAAGATAGGTAAAGCTTTACATGAAGTTAATAAGGAAAAATATAAAAATACTGAATTAAAGATTGATAATATAAGAGTAGATAAGCTTACTAGTAAATATTTAGTTGAAGTAAAAAAATCTGATTCTGATTATGACGCTGTTAAGTGGCAAGTTTTATTTTATCTTAAAAAATTAAGGGAAAAAGGAATTGAAAGAAAAGGGAAAATAGAATTTATAGAAAAAAACAAAAAGGACAAAAAAGTTTATTATGAAGAATTAACTGAGTTAGAAAATAAAAAACTTGAGGAGATAATAGAGAATATAAAGTATCTATTAAGTAAAGAAGAGCCTCCAATAGTTAGTTTTGAAAATAAGTGTAAGAAATGTTCTTACTATGAATATTGTTATATATAAAGGGGGAAATATATGGGACGTACAAAATATTTAATGTCTATGGGTGAATTAAGTAGAAAAGATAATTCTTTATGTTTTAGAGTTAATGGAAGAAATAAATATATACCAGTTGAAAATACTTCTGAAATTTATTGTTTAAATGAAATATCTTTAAATACTAAACTTCTAGATTTCTTATCAAGAAATGAAATTGTACTTCATATGTTTAATTATTATGGAAATTATAGTGGTACATTTTATCCAAAAGAAAAATTAAGTAGTGGAAGATTACTTGTTAAACAAGTAAGTAGATATAATAATGATAGAATAAATATAGCAAAAATTTTTGTACAAGGTATAGCTAATAATATTTACGAAGTTTTATATCATTATTATAAACATAAGAAGGATGTAAAGGATACTATAGATTGGATTAAAAAATATTTTAATTTAAAAATAAAAAAAATAGATAGTATAAATCAATTATTACAACTTGAGGGTGAGCTTTGGCAAAGATTTTATAGTGAGTTTAGAAATATATTACCAGAAGATTTTGTAATGAATAAAAGAGTAAAAAGACCACCAGATAATCCTATAAATGCATTAATTTCATTTGGGAATTCCTTATTATACACAAGAACTGTAACAGCTATATATAATACTCATCTAGATCAGAGAATTAGTTATTTGCATGAACCATCAGAAGGAAGATTTTCTCTAAGTTTAGATATAAGTGAAGTATTTAAGCCTATTATAGTATATAAAGCTATTTTTGATTTAGTTAATAATAAGAGATTGAAGGTGGATAAGCATTTTGAAAAAAGTGTGAATTATTGTATTTTAAATGAAGAAGGAAGAAAGATATTTATAGAAGAATTTGAAAAGAGAATGGATAGTGTCTTTGAACATAGCAAATTAAAAAGAAAAATTACTTATAGAACAGCTTTAAAATTAGAGTGTTATAAATTAATAAAATATATCCTAGAGGATAAAGAATTTAAGGCATTTTCTATAAAGGAGAAAGTATAATGTCTAAAAAGAATATAAATTATAATTATGCATTTGTTTTTTATGATGTTAATATTAAAAGATGTAATAAGGTCTTTAAGATATGTAAAAAATATTTAAATCATTATCAAAAGTCAGTTTTTAGGGGGAGTATAACTCCCTCAGATATTATAAATTTTAGGAAAGAATTAAATAAGATAATAGATAAAAAAGAAGATTTTATATGTATAGTAAAGCTTATAAATGGTAAAGTTTTTGGGGAAGAAGTGCTGGGAAATAAGGAAAGTAAATCAGAAGATTTAATATTATAAAAAGTAATTAATATAATATATTTTATAAGAATACATACAATGATATAATAAATTAAGATGAGAATTTAATATGTAGATTAAGTTGGGAGAGGCATTATGAATACTATAAATATAAATAAAAATGGAATCAAATTAAGAGGTAGATTAACAGAAGGTTCATTAATAGATTATAAAGGAGATAAAATTATTATTACAACAGAAGATAATTCTGTAATAGAGCTTGAATTTAATAATAATGCTGTCTTTGTAGAAGAAAATAAAAATGTAGATGAAACATCAAGTGAACATGTAATAGAAGCATTACCTCATAAAAATAGTTTTGTAAATGAAGAGGTACAAGGATTTACAGTAATTAAGCCAAAGGATGGTGGAGAATATCTTTTATCAATGGATGCAGTTCAAACATCTATTATAACTGGTGGTCTTAGCAGTATGATGTCATATTATATTACTAGATTTAAAGGTATATTAGAAACTTTAAAGGCAAAGAAATCTTTAGGTAATGTAGAGGATATAAAGAAATCAGAGTTAGAAGCTTTAAAGATTTATAATACATTAATAGTTAGATTCCTTCCTGAAGTTCAAGGAAGAAATAAGGAAATTTTATTAACAACTTTATCTTCTAATAAAGAAGTTATAGAAGATTTCATAATTTTAAAATAAGTAGTATATTTAAGAAATTATATTTAATTATATAATTTCTTTTTTATTTGATTTTATATGTATGAAGCTTTAAAAGATAGTTTATATTATATTTAAGCTTCTAAATTATAATACAATTTATTATGATATAATAAAAAATAATACATAAGAAAAATTTAATATAATTAGAGAAAGTAGGAGAACTAAGGATGAGTTTAATTGCAACTTATAAGGCTAATAGAAAAGGCAAAAAGAATGTAGCTAAAGGTGTTAAGGAATTACAAGAAGTAGAAAAGCTAATAACAGAAATCTTAGAGAAGATAGATAATGTTTTTGAAGATAAAAGTTTTATAGAAGAAAATGCTGATGTTAAAGAAGTTTTAGAGCTTATAAAAGGAATTATAAGTATTGATTTAAGTAAAAATGATAATATGGGTGTAAGTAATTATCTTTTTGGAAGACTTTTAAGAACTTATATTGTTTCAGAGTATGGTATAGATAAGAAAAGATTTCAATTAGAATTTTTAGATAGAAATAAAGAAATATTAAAAACAGAAGCTTTAGAAGATATTTTAAATAGAGCAAATGAAATATTAGAGAAAAATATAAAAATAGCAGAAAATCTTTTAGAAGTTACAAGAGGTTATGCAAAGGCAAAGCAAGATTTACTTCCTAGAAATAAAAAAGAATTTGATCAATATATTGCTGAGTATAATAATTATTTAGATGATAAAAATTCTAATATCAAGAAGGAAATTGAAAAGCTAAATGAGCTTAATTTAAAAGAAAATACTATATTTAAGGAAAATTTAGCAGAGATAATAAAAGAAATTAATATACAAAATAATATAAATGAAGATAATATTTTAAATAAGGAAGATTATATAAAAGAATTATTTGCTTATGATATGAAATTAAATAAATATATATTTAAGTTAAAAGATATGGTAGCAGATATAGAAGATTCAGATTTAAAACAAGCTTTAGAATCTATGGAAAGTATTCTTGGTGAATATAATAGATTAAATGCTATGGTTTGTATAAATATTTATAAAATAATAAAACCTTTTGATAAGAAATATGAGCTTTCTATAGAAGATTATAATTTAGAAGAAAGTATAAATAGCGATTATAAAAAGTTAAAGGATTCTTATACTTTAATAAATGATTTTGCTAAAGATATAATTTAATATTAATAAAAAATAGAGTTAAAAATTTTAGCTCTATTTTTTATTTGGGAATAATATATAAATCTTATAATTTGTAAATACCTTATTTTTTTATTAAAATAGAAAGATACAAAATAGGAGAGAAGAAGAGAGGGATATACATGAGAGAAGAGGCTAAAAATTTATTTAATGAACTTAAGAGTTACATAGATAATTTAGAAAATAGTTTATTAGAAAAAGATAAAGAAATTAAATTTAGAAATAATAGAATAAAAGAGCTTACAGATATTATTAAGGAAAATAGAGGTCTTGCAAATAATTCTCAGATTAATGACGAAAAATCTATTAGTTTAGATAAAGATATTTTTGATATAAAGTCTATATATTATTTAATATTAAAAGCTATGGAGTCTAAAAAGATAGATAATATAAAGAAGCTTTTTAATCTTTTAGATATTAATGAAAGTAAAAAGCTTGGAGAAAAGGTATGTAAGGATTTTATAGAAGCTTTAAATATTTATAGATTATATAGTTTAGATAATGATGATTCTAAAAGAGAGTTTTTAGTTAAATCTTTAGAAAAGTTAAATCCAGAAAAATTATCTAAGATAGAATCAGAAGTTTTTAATAATATTTTAAGTAGATATGAGATATTAGCTTATATAGATGAAGACTTTTTAATAAAGTTTGCTAGACAAAATGCCTTCAGTGGTAATAAAGAAATAGCAAAAAAGATAATTAGATATATTATAGAAAATAATAGAGCTATAGAGAAGTATTCTAATAGAGAAAATATAATGCTAATAGGTCTGCATATAGGTATTGAAAGGGTTAGAAAATTAAGTTTTATAGAACCAATTTATATAAAAGCTATGGATAGTGAATTTGATAATCACTTTATTAATTTTCTTATGGGGAATACAAATCTTACAGAGGATTACTTTAAAAAGAATGCTCAAAAGATTAGAGTTTTAAATAGTAATTTAGTTCAGTATATTTATAGTTTAATTTTGGAGAGGGGAGAAGAAATTATATATAAACCTTCTTTAGATATTAAACAGCCTAAAAAAGAAATAGAAGTAACTAAAAAGGAAACTAATGTAAAGACTCCTAAAGTAGCTTTAAAATCTATTTATATAAATAGAAATACAAAGATTTGTGATGATGATAGTACTATTTTAAGAACTAGATTAGAAAACTTAAATTATTATGATTCAACAGGTAAAACTAAACTTGGTGAAGTAAATGAATATATATTATACTGTCCTAAATGCAAGAAGAAATCTGTTAATGCAGATATAATAAGAAAAATATATAAAAGACTAGATCATAATTATAGATTAAAATTCTTAAATGTAGATTTAAAAAATCAAAGTACTTCATTAAATTTATTTGGATATAATGTTGGAGTTCCAAGAAGAGATAGAGTAGCACTTCTTAAAGAAGTTATTATCCCAGCACTTGGAGTTAAAAAGGTTATAGAAGATTTAAATTATTTAATTTATTTACATGAAAATAATAAGGGGAAAGATTTTTCAAGTTCTTTAGCTGAGTGGAAAAATGATATAAATGAAATAAAAGAAATTTATAATTGAAATTAATTTGTTAATATTTTGAAAGTATATATAAGTAGAAGCCTCTTTATAAATAATGGTAAAATTAATTTGGTTAATTTTACATAATATGCATGAGATTCTCTTTGTTAAATTTAGTTTTGATAAAGAAAATCTCATGTAATATTTATTTATATGGAGGAAGAGATAATGCAAGAATTAAAAGAATTAACAAATGAATATAAAGAAAGATTAAAGTTTATTACTAAGGATTTAGAAAACATAAAAAATTATAAATATGATAATTTAATCAGAGAAGATATAAAAGTAGATGCTGAAAGTTTATTTGTAGTTTTAATTGATTATATAAATTTAGCATTAGATATAAATAATGCACCTGAAAATATTACAGTTGATGATGCGATAGAATTTTGTGAAAGTAAGGGCTTTATATCAAAAGATTTCAAGGAAGTTGCACTTAATAATATAAATATATTTATGGGTGAGGACTTAGATATAGATGATATATTAGAATTTATAAATAATAATATAGAGATCTTAAAAGCAGAAGTAAAAGTAATGGAAGATATAAATATAAAACTTAGTAAATAATTATTTATATAAAGGGAGTTAGATAAAAAGTCTAACTCTTTATTTTTTATTATTTTTAATTTTACTAAAAAAGTATGTTGACAATAAAGAAAAAATATTTTATTATTAGTTAGTATTCTAATTAATATATATCTAATAATTTTAAATCAAACTATTTAGTATAAAGAAATAACTCCATGTTAAATAAAGTTTGATAGGAGATTATTTTTTTATAAAATTACTTAGAATACTAATTAATATAATTCTAACTATTTAGATTATATTAATTTAATATTTACATAAGATAAAATTTATATACGAAAGAAGGTTTTTTATATGGAGACAAGTTACTATTTAGAAAAAGCACCTATACCAAAGGCTATTGCAAATCTTTCAATACCAATGATGGTAGGAATGCTTGTAGGAGCTATTTATAATATAATAAATGCATTTTTTATAGGAAAGCTAAATAATCCAGATATGTTAGGTGCAATAGCAATAACTTTACCTATATTTACAATAATAATGGCTATTGGAAATTTATTTGGAGCTGGAGCTGGTACATATATATCACGTTTACTTGGAGAGAAAAATTATACTAAAGCAAAAAATGCATCTTCATTTGCTGTTTATGCTGGTATTTTTGTTGGGCTAGTACTTATTCTTATAGCTTTACCTTTTATTAAATATATTGTTGAAATTTTAGGAGCTAATCCTGCTATATATGGTTATACAAAAAATTATGTTGTTGTATTATTAATTGGATGTCCATTTATGATTCTTAACTTCTTATTAGAACAGTTAGTTCGTTCAGAAGGAGCAGCCAAGATTAGTATGATTGGGATAATAGTAAGTAGTGTAGTTAATGTAATTCTAGATCCTATACTAATTCTTTATATGCATTTAGATGTAAGAGGAGCAGCAATTGCTACTGTACTTTCAAATGCTATATCTGCATTATATTATGGATATTAT
This sequence comes from Clostridium mediterraneense, assembly GCF_900091705.1. Lineage (GTDB taxonomy): Bacteria > Bacillota > Clostridia > Clostridiales > Clostridiaceae > Sarcina > Sarcina mediterraneense. The sequence goes on from NZ_LT594783.1 coordinate 129,315, forward strand.
ATAGTAAAGAATAGTAAATATTTAAGTGTTAAATTAAGTGATTTTAAAATAGATAAAGATATTTTAGTTAATACATTAAAGATAGGTATACCTGAATTTATATTTGTAATTTTCCTAGGTATATCAAGTCTTATATTAAATAATGCATTTGCAGTATATGGAGATAATGTTTTAGCTGGCTATGGAATAGAGTCAAGAATTTGTCAGGTTCCAGAATTTATAGTTATGGGAATAGCACAAGGTATAGTTCCTTTAATTGCATTTAACTATACTGCAAAAAATATATCTAGACTTAATAAGGCAATGAGATTTAGTGCTATGTTAATAATAGGGATAGTAGTTGTAATTTCAGGAACAATATATTTATTAAACAATAATGTAATTGCTTTATTTACTAATGATATAGATGTTATTAATATAGGAACATATATGCTAAGAGTTTTATTAATTTCTACTTTCTTCTCAGGATTAACTACTTTAATGGTAGGTTCTTTCCAAGCTATAGGAAGAGAAAAAGAAGCTATGGTAGTATCAATATCACAAGGATTCTTATTTATACCTATATTATTTATATTTAAATATTTATATAGATTACATGGAGTTATTTGGGTTTTACCAGTAGCAGAAATTTTAAACTTTATTCTTACAGGAATTCTTTTTATATCAATGAAAAGAAAAGTTTTAAGATTTGACACAGTATAACTTTTAAATTAAAATTTTACTTAGTTAGATAGGAGTGTTACAAATGAATAAAGATACTAAATTAGGTACATTTCAATATTTATTTATGACTATAACTCATAAAATGCATAATGGTGTTAATGGGAAAATAGAAAAAGTAGGATTAACAGGTCCTCAAGCTAGAATGCTTGGATATATAGTTGAACATGAAAAAGATGGTTTAACTCAGACAGATCTTGAAAAGCCTTTTGATAGAAGAGGAGCTTCTATAACTAGTATGCTTAAATCACTTGAGAAAAAAGGTTTTATAATTAGAAAAGTAGATCCAGAAGATGAAAGAAGAAAAAAAATATATTCAACAGAAAAAGCTAGTGAGGCAATAAAAAAAGTTGAAGGATTATTTGTAGAAAGTGAAGAGGATATTACTTCAAATTTAAGTGAAGAGGAAAAAGCAGAATTAATTAGATTATTAAATAAGGTTATAGATAATTTAGATTAATAAGAATAGAGTATCTATTAATTAAAAGTATATAAATAAATTAAAAACTAAGTAATTAAGTCCAGCAATATACAAATTGCTGGACTTTTGTAATTTGTTGAAAAAAGAAGTGATTTTTAAAATTTAATTTATTGAGTAGATTTAATATAGTATGAAATAGGCTAGCGATATTAGTATTTAACTATTGTTTAACTATTAATTTATCAAGTAAGATAATATTTTTATTTTAAGTTTTTTATTTTACTTAGTATCTAACTAGTATTTTTTATCTAAACAATATTTAATAATAAATTATTATATAAAGCAGGAATAATTTATTAAACGTTTTAATAAATTGTTTTGGAAGTAAAAAATAATGAAATATATATTGTTTTAGAGATTAAGTTATTCAATTTTAACTATTTGCAAAATAAATTATTGTAAGATATCATTTATTTACAAATAATAATTATTAATTAATAATATTTGGAGAAAATATGAGATTATAAAGAGAGATGTAAAAAATTTTAATATAAAAGGAGAAATATAAATGACAAAAGATAGACTAACAACAGCTACAGGAATGCCTGTTTCAAATGATAATCAATCAATGAGTACACCAGAAGGATATGGATTAATTCAAGATAATCATTTATTTGAAAAACTTGCGCACTTTACAAGAGAAAGAATTCCAGAAAGAGTTGTTCATGCTAAAGCAGCAGGGGCACATGGATATTTTGAAGTTACAAATGATGTATCAAAATATACAAGAGCTAAATTTTTAAGTGAAGTTGGAAAGAGAACAGAGGTATTTGCTAGATTATCAACTGTTGGTGGAGAAGCAGGTTCAGCTGATTCAGCAAGAGACCCAAGAGGATTTGCATTAAAGTTCTACACAGAAGATGGTAATTATGATATGGTTGGTAATAATACACCAGTATTCTTCATAAGAGATGCTATAAAGTTCCCAGACTTTGTTCACACACAAAAGAGAAATCCACAAACACATTTAAAAGATGCTAATATGTTCTGGGACTTCTTATCATTAACACCAGAATCAACACACCAAGTAACATGGTTATTTAGTGATTCAGGTACACCAAAAACAGTAAGACATATGCATGGATACTCAAGCCATACTTATATGTGGTACAATGAAAAGAATGAATATGTATGGGTTAAATATCACTTTAAGTCAGATTTAGGAAGACAAAACTTCACAGCCAAAGAAGCTGAAGAAATGGCTGCTAAAAATCCAGACCATGCAATAGAAGATTTATATAACAGTATAGAAAATGGAGATTTCCCAAGCTGGACATTATATGTTCAAATTATGACAAATGAACAAGCTAAAGAATATGAATTTGATCCATTTGATATTACAAAGGTTTGGTATACAAAAGATTTCCCATTAATACCAGTTGGTAAGCTTGTATTAAATAGAAATCCTGAAAATTACTTTGCAGAAGTTGAACAAGCTGGATTCTCACCAAGTAGCTTTGTACCAGGAATAGGCGCTTCACCAGATAAATTATTACAAGGTAGATTATTTGCTTATGAAGATGCTCATAGATATAGACTTGGAGTTAATCATGAGCAAATACCAATAAATGCTCCTAAATGCCCATTCCACACAAAACAAAGAGATGGACATGCTGCATTTAATAATGGTGGATCAGCATTAAATTACTATCCTAATAGCTTTGAAAAAGTAGAAGCAGATGAAAGCTTTACACCACCAGCAGTAGAAGTAAACGGTGTTCTTGCTAGACACAAAGTTCAAATAGAAGATGCAGATTTCATACAAGCTGGTGTATTCTACAGAAAAACATTAACAGATCAAGAAAGAGCCAACTTAATTTCAAATATTGTTGGACATTTAGGTGGAGCTTTACAAACAATTCAATATAGACAAACAGCTTTATTCTATAAAGCAGATGTTGAATATGGTACAAGAGTAGCAGAAGGTCTTGGCTTAGATGTTAATAGAGTTAAAGAACTTGCAGAAATGTCACAAGAAGATAGAGTTAAAGCTACTTTAAATATATAATTAATTAAAAAGGGACTATAAAGTATAGTCTCTTTTTTATATAAATTTTAAATTGTTTTTGCAGTTTTATTTAAATCCTTTCTAGTTAGTAAGAAGCTTATAACTGCTGCCCCTATTACTATAAAATAACCTATAAAGCTATTTATACTTGGAATAGCATTAAATATAAAACTTGAAAAGATTGTAGCAAAAATAACTTGAGTATAGCTAAATATTGAAATATCCTTAGCTGGTGCAAATTTATAAGCTATTGTTGCTCCAAATTGTCCAAAGACTGTAAAGAATCCTGCAAGTAAAAGATATATAATTTGTGTAAATGTCATAGGTACAAAGTTAAAGATAATTACTGGTAGACTTACTAGTATTGAAGTTGTAGAAAACCAGAATACTATAGTTTCAGGTTTTTCTTTATCACTTAAATATCTTATACAGGTAAATACTATACCAAGAGATACAGCAGCTAGAATTTCTATGATACTTGGAATAAGTGGCATATTAGATCCAGGGCCAACTATAAATCCTATACCTATAAAAGCTATTATAAGTGATATTACTTGGAATCCTTTGATTTTTTCTTTTAAGAATATAAAGCTAAATATTATTATAAAAAATGGTCCAAGTTGATTTAAGATTGTGGCATTTGGAAGAATTAGATGTTCTACACCATAAAAGTTTGCTAAAGCTCCAAGTGTTCCGACTATTCCTCTAAAAAGAAGAACTTTCCTATCACCATTGTGTCCAAAGAAAGAGCCTTTACTTTTTATAAGCATATAAAAAGCAATTATAAAGGTCAGTAAGTTTCTAAAAAACATTTTTTGAATTACAGGTATGTTATTTCCAGATAATTTTATAAATAAGCTCATACAAGCATAACCAAATGAACTTATAATTATTAGTAATATTCCTTTTGTTAGATTGTTCATTTTAAGTTTCCTTAACGTAAATAAATTACGATTCCTATACAAATATATTTAATTTACATTTGGGATTATACTCCAAATTTTATATTTTTTCTAATGATAGCTTATTAAATGTATTTAATAATAGGAGGGTTTGGATAGTATTTTTAAAGTTTTTTTATTATTAATGTCTATATTTGCAAAAAATATATATAAAATTTTAATTTGATGTTAAAAATATGTTAAGAAATATCTTGGCTTGGAGTTAACTCCAAGTGTTATACTAATATTAGATAATTTTTAAAGAAAATATTAGAAATAGGAAACTTAATTTAAAGGAGTAATTTTTATGTTTAACTTTGATTTTTATAATCCAACAAAAATAGTATTTGGTAAGGATCGTTTAAATGAATTAGATAATTTAGTTCCTAAGGATACTAAAGTTCTTGTATTATATGGTGGAGGAAGTGTTAAAAAATTTGGTACACTTGATATGGTACTTAAAGCACTTGGAAATAGAGAAGTATTTGAATTTGGTGGAATTGAACCAAATCCTCAATTTGAAACTTTAATGAAAGCTGTTGAAATAGTTAAAAAAGAAGGTATAAACTTCTTACTTGCTGTTGGTGGTGGTTCTGTTATGGATGGAACTAAGTTTGTATCACTTGCAAGTAAATATGAAGGTGAAAATGCAGCAGATTTATTAAAAAATAGATTAGCTTCTGTAGAACTTTGTAAAGAAGCAATAACTATAGGAAATGTTGTTACATTACCAGCAACAGGTTCAGAAATGAACTGTGGAGGAGTTATTTGTATTGAAGGGGCAAAGCTTGGATTTAGAAATCCATTAGTATTCCCTAATTTCTCAATACTTGATCCAACATTAACATATACTCTTCCAGATAATCAAGTTGCTAATGGAATAGTTGATACATTTATTCATGTATGTGAGCAATATGTTACTTATCCAGCAGAAGGAAGATTCCAAGACAGAGCAGCAGAAGGAATACTTCAAACTTTAATAGAAGTTGGAAAGACTACTATAGAAAATAAAGAAGATTATGATGCTAGAGCTAATCTTGTTTGGTGTGCAACTATGGGCCTTAATGGCTTAATAGGAGCTGGAGTTCCTCAAGACTGGAGCTGCCATATGATAGGGCATGAATTAACAGCAAAATATGGAATAGATCATGGTAAAACACTTGCTATTCTCCAACCAACTATCTGGGAAGTTAGAAAAGATAAGAAACATGATAAATTAGTTCAATATGCTGAAAGAGTATGGCATATAACAGAAGGTTCAGAAGATGAAAAAGTTGATCTTGCTATAAAGAAAACAAGAGAATTCTTTGAAAGTCTTGGAATTAAGACTTACTTAAGTGATTATGGAGTAAAAGAAGAAGAACTTGAAGATATAGTTAAAGCTCTTGAAGAACATGGTATGACTAAGTTATCAGAAACAGGAGATTTAACATTAGAAGTAAGTAGAGAAATATTAAAAAAATCATTATAATTTTTTTAGATGTCGATAATATCGGCATCTTTTTTTATATAACAATTTAAATAAATATATTTAAAATATTTTATGAAATTTTTATAATTGCTTTAAGGGATTTTTAAAAGTGCCACTTATAATAAAGTCATAGCAAACAGTAAATAACAAATATGAGATAAGTGGAGGAATAAGAAATGAATAAATTAGAAGTATTATATAAGGTATTTAACAATATGAAAGAAAGAGAAAGCTTTGAAGGAGTTATGAATGCACAAGCTTTTAACGGATCAGAAGAAATAGTTAATATGAGAAATGAATTTTCAAAGGATATTAAAAACGGAGAATGTAAGTTAATAGTTAATGGAAGAGTTAATCTTCCAGAATTTAAGGGAGAAATTAAAGAAAGCTTTGATTTAAATAGAGAAGAAATGCATAAGAAAATGCATGAAAAAATGAGAGAAAAGCTTATGAATATGGATGAGAATGAAAGAAATGAATTCTTTGAAAAAATGGGTAAACATCATATGATGGGATTTGATAGAGAAGAATTTATGAATATGGATGAAAAAGATAAAGAAGGATTCTTTAAGAAGATGAAAAAGAATCATATGAGATGTCATGGTATGGGAAGAATGGCCAAAAACCCTATGAAGAAGTTTGGAAAAGCAGCATTTATGTTAAAAGTATTAAATGAAATGGAACTTTCAGAAGAGGAAGATTTCAAGATAATTAAGCTTGATTTAAATGAAGTTAAAAAAGAAATAAAAGAATTAAAAGGAGATCATAAAGGAAAGCACTGCCACTGTGAACATAGACATGATTACAAGTCAATTGATGAACTTGAAGGAATATTTAAATTAATGGCAATAAAACATAAAATGAGAAAAGAAATCTTATTCGCTGATTATGATGAAATGACTTTAAATCTATATATTAATAAAGAATTTAATATAGAAAAGGCATTTATTGAAGGTAAGGGACAAAAGACTGTAAATATAGAAGTTAATTTTAGATAATTAAAAGATAGAGATAAAAGCATTTAATAATAAAAGCATCACATTAAATATCTACAAATCAAATTAAAGTAGTTTTATTTAATGCGATGCATTTTTTTACTATACTTTTTAATTTCTTTTGTTTATAATTTGTGTGTTTTAAATTTATTTAAATATAAAGTTATTTTTATTTCTTTCATTTGTAATTTTAAAACCTAAAATAATAAGTGAAAGAGTAAATGTCACTATATTAGCAAATAAGACGGACATATCTTTACTTATTAAACCATGTACTGCCCAAAGAGCAGATCCGATAACATATAAAGAGTACATACCTAAAGATATACCACTAGTATCTTTTGTTTTAATTATTTGTATTACTTGTGGTAAAAAAGAAATAGTTGTAAGTATAGCAGCGATTATTCCTATCATGAAAAATCCTCCTATCTTTTTTAATATTACTTAATAATTTTTATGTAATATTAATACATCTATAAAGACAAATTAAATTTCAATTTGAAATTTAATAACTTAGAGTTATTTTAGAAAAGTTTTTAAGTTAAGGATTTTAATCCTTATAAATATTAAGGAAAATTTTTGATGTGTTTAATTATTATTTTCCTCATTTTAATATATTACTTCTTATTATTTTTGATTAATTTTTATGATTTGATTTGATGAGGTTTGATTTGATATAGAAATTAAACTTTAAAAACTTATACTCTAAGTTTTTGAATTTTAGATTATTTTATTATTATTTTTTGTTGGTAAATATTATATCATGTAAATCATATGGAAAATTAACAAAAAAGTAACGGTAGGTTATTTTTAAAGAATAATTTATATGATATAATATTTGAATTTTATTTTATTGTATTTTAAGATTAGAGATAAAGAATGCTTGAAAAAAGTAAGTTAGGAGTGATTTCTTGTTGCATGATAGAGAAAGACATTGGGAGTATCATAATAGATATGATAAAAGAATGAAGCATTATAAAAGGGATTTAAGAAATTTTAAAAGAGCTGCTATTAGAGTAAGAATATTTGCTTTTTTAATGATTATTATATTAAGTCTTGTTATGTTTAAATATAGAGGGATTGATGCTATTACTTTATTTTTAGCATGTATTTTTATAGTTCATGAATTAATGAATATATATGTTTTTTGGAAGTTTAAAAGAAAAATAGTAAATCCTATACAAGAACTTAAAGAAGGTGTTGATAATATAGCTAATGGAAATTATTCTTTTAGAATATCAGAGGAGTATAGAAATGAGATAGGAATGCTTATTAGAGAGTTTAATAGTATGGCAGAAAAGTTAGAAGAGGGTGAAAAAATTAAGAGAGATTATGAGAAAAATAGAAAAGCACTTATAGCTAATATATCTCATGATTTAAAGACTCCTATAACATCTATTAATGGTTATACTCAGTTTATGTTAGATGGAGATTTAGATAAAGATAAGATGAGAAAATATCTAAAGACAGTTCAAAGTAATGCAGATTATATGAATAAATTAATAGATGATTTGTTTTTATTTACTAAGCTTGATATGGATAAATTTGAACTTAATTTTGAAGATATCAATATAAAGATGTATATGCAGGATATAGTTGAGGAGTTTTCATTTATATTAGAAGAAGAAAATATTAAATTTAATTATTTTAATACTATTAAGGATGATATATACGTTAATATAGATGGTAAGATGATTCATAGATGTATAAGAAATATCTTAGGAAATGCAGTAAAATATGGGGGAGTACAAGAAAATCTAGAAATAGAGATTAATTTATATAATAAAGAAGAATATGTTTATATTTCTATAAAGGATAATGGACCTGGAATAGAAAAAGATAAATTATGTCATATATTTGAGAGATTTTATAGAATAGATAAGGAAAGAACTAAGGATTTAATGAGTACAGGTTTAGGACTTGCAATAGCTAAAGAGATAGTTGATGCTCATAATGGTGAGATATCTGTAGAAAGTGAATTAGGTCTTGGTAGTACATTTATAATAAAAATTCCAATGCAAGAAAAAGGAGCTTAAATTTATGGAACAAAAAAAGATATTAGTTATTGAAGATGATATAAATATTGCAGAGCTTGAAAAAGATTATTTAAATTTAAATGGATATGAAGTTAATATAATTCAAGATGGAGAAGAAGGACTTAAAGAGGCTTTATTAGGCATATATGACCTTATAGTTGTAGATTTAATGCTTCCTAAAAAGAATGGATATGAAATAGTTAAGGAAGTAAGAGAAAACTTTGAGATTCCTATAATTATAGTTTCTGCAAAATCAGATGATATAGATAAAATAAGAGGACTTGGCTTAGGAGCCGATGATTATCTTACAAAACCTTTTAGTCCTGCAGAACTTGTAGCAAGAATAAAATCACATATAATGAGATTTGAAAGATTAAGAGGTGATAAGAAAACTAATAATATAATAACTAATAAATCACTAGAAATACAGCTTGATTCTCATAAGGTGTTTATAAGAGGAAAGGAAATTCAACTAACAACAAAGGAATATGAATTATTAGTTTTTCTAGCAAATAACAGTAATATAGTTTTTACAAAGGAGCAACTTTTTAGTAGAATTTGGGCAGATGATTTTATTGGAGATACAGCAACAGTTGCTGTTCATATTCAAAAATTAAGAAAGAAAATAGAAATAGATCCTCAAAGTCCTGAGTATATAGAAACTATTTGGGGAACTGGTTATAGATTCAATAAATAAATATATTAAATTAAAAAGAAGTAGAGTTTAAAAGTTTTACTTCTTTTTATTGTTTTATTGGATATTATATGGCATATTTATTAATAGTAGAAAACTAAAAATTAGTAAAAGTTAATATATTAAGGGGGAACAATTATGATAAGATTTAAAAAATGTACTTTTGAGGATATAAGAGAAGATTTATCTATTTATTATAAAGAAAATAATATTTTAATAGATGTATATTGGGAAGAAAGACTTTTATTATCTAATTTTTATAAAATAGAATTAGATAATAAACATGTAGGAAACCTTGCTATATATAATAAGAATACTATTATTGTATTTAATGTAGATATAGAATATAGACATAAGGCTAGACAAATCTTTGAAGAAGCTAAAAGAATAGAGGAAGTTTGTTCTATTTTTGTTCCAACATCAGATGAATTTTTAGTAAGATATGCTTTATGTAATTTTAGAAGTATAGAAAATGATTCACATTATACTGTTGATTCAAAAAGAGAAATTGAAGATAAAAATAAAATAAAGCTTACTTTAGCAAATATAAGCGATATTAATAATATAAATGAACTTACTAATAAATATTATAAAAATCTAGAAAATGAAGTTAAATTAGAGAGATTTTATATAGCAAGTATTGATAATGAAATCGTTGGATTTGGTCATTTAACAGAGGGAATACTTATGAGTAAACATAGTAATATTGGTATGTATGTTGTTGAAAAACATAGAGCTAGAGGAATTGCAACTAGTATATTAATAGCTCTAAAGAAAATGTCTTATGAAATGGGAAAAGAACCTATAGCAGGTTGTTATTATTATAATCATGGTTCATTAAAAGCACAATTAAATGCTGGTATGTGTCAAGCAACAGATTTACTTAGAGTTATATTTTAATATAAAAAGTTAGAGGATGATTTTTATCATCCTTTTTTATTTGATTTAAAATAACTATAAAAAATATTTATCGATAAAATAATCTTATCTATTGAATTTAAAAGTTAATAGTGAGAAAATTATGTTATCTACCAAAATATGTAAAGTGGTAGAGGATAAGGGGGGAATAGTAATGAAAAAGTTCAAAAAGATTATTGCTTTTTGTTTGAGTTTTGCTTTAACTCTAATTTTATTACCTGTAGATAATGCATTTGCAGCAGCAAGTGCAGCACCAGCAAAGCCAACAGTTACGCATAATCAATGGGGGACAGATGTTGATGGTAATTATGATATTACCTCAAGTATATGGTACGGAAATAATGCTACTAGTTACAAAGTTTTTGAGAGATTTGGGACAAGTGGGGAGTTTGAATTAATTGATGAAGGAAAACTTGAAGATGGAACTCCAGCAGCACAAAGTATAGTTACAGAAGTTAGGAATAGATCTAAATCAGGAATTTATTATTATTACACAGAATTTATAAATGAATTTGGAAGTAGTAAGTCTGATATTATAGAAGTAGTTGTAGGAACTAATGGTAAAGCGGCAATAGTAATAGATAAAATTGATGATGATGGAGTTAAGACACAATTTACTATAGAGCAAGGAAGTGTTGAATATAAGTTAACTAATCCTAAAAGTGATAATAGTACATTTGAAGTAATTTCAAATACTAGAGATGTAGCAAAGGCTGAGGTAGTTAATGGAAACGTTTTAAAGGTTACAGGTCTTAAGGAAGGTAGAAGTGGACTTAAAATTACTGATAAAAATACTGGAGATACAAGACATATTGGTGTAAGAGTTAAAAAGGCAAATGGAGATTTACCTGGAATGCCTGATTATCTTTCAATTGGACAAGTTTCCGAAGATAGAGAAGGAGACTTAGAATTTTGGAGAAGTACAAGTAATGATTATACAAATAAAAGAACAGATGTTAGATATATTTATATAAATGGTGGTCCATTTACAGGTTGGAGACATTGGACAACTGAAGATGGAGCTAGAGCTAAAACTTTTATTGATGAAAGTTTAAAAATGGGGATGATTCCTTTCTTTGTTTATTATAATATCCCAGATGATGGTGAAAGCTATGAACTTGATTTAAAGCATATAAATGATAAAGAATATATGGAAGGATATTTCAAGGATTTAAAATTCTTCTTAGATATTTGTAAGCAATATGGTGGTGATGAAACTATAGGAATGATTTTTGAACCAGATTTCTTAGGGTACATGATGCAACAAGCAGATAAAGCACCAAATGAAATTACAGCACTTGTTGATACTGCTTATTCTTCAGGAGTTTTAGAAAAAGGAAAAGATCCAGAATTCGAAAATAATGTTAAAGGTCTAGTTGAATCAATAAACTATACAGTAGATAAATATTATAAAGAAGCTTATTTTGGATGGCAATTTAATATATGGTCATATTCAAGTCCTGAAATTCCAAACCAAGGATTACTTCATAAAACTGAGTTCTTAGGCTGGGATGCAGGTAGAGAATTTATAAAACAAGTTGCAGTAGAAACAGCAAATTATTATGAAAGTGCTGGAATAAAATCTTATGGAGCAGATTTTATATCAGTAGATAAATATGGACTTGATGGAGCTTTTGAAACAGGAGCGGCAAATGATCCAGAAAAATCAAAGTGGTTTTGGAATGCTGATATTTGGGATAACTATCTTATGTATGTGCAAACTCTTAGTGAAGAAGTAGAACTTCCATCTATTTTATGGCAAATACCAGTAGGTCATATTAATGGTTCAACAGAAATTAGTCCTTATGATAATGAACCTTTTGCAGAACTTACTAATGAGGCAGGTAGTTATGAAGATTCAGCAACAAGCTATTTCTTTGGAGATACATTTAAAGCAGGTAATGATAATAGATTAAAATATTTTTCTAAAAATGAAAGTAATGATCCTAAGATAAAAGTTCAAGGTGATACTATTACTTGGGAAAGTCATATAAGTGATGCTATGGAAGCTGGAATAACTTCAATATTATTTGGTGCAGGAGTTGGAGCAAGTACAGATGCAGTAGGTTCTCCTCCAACTGATGATTATTTCTGGATAACTAAAGCTCAACATTATTATGATGATGTAGTAATGCTTGATGGAAGTAATAATGGAAATAATGCTGACAAGCCATTAAAGCCAGGTATAAAAGCATCAGCTATTGAAAGTGATGGAAATTATGATATAACAGTAGAAATACCAGAAAATTCAAAAGGTGAAAGTTATAAGCTATTTGAAAATGGTAAGCTTGTTAAAGAAGGAGCTATTACTAGCTTGGCTGAAATGATAAAATATGAAGTTATAAATAAGCCAACTGGAACTTATATGTATAAAGCAGAAATTTTTAATTCAAAAGCTTCAAATTCAAGTGAAATAATAACTGTTAAAGTTAATAATACTGTAGTTCCACCTGTAGAAGTTCCATTAAAGCCAGAACTTACTGTAGATAATAATACAAATGCAGGAGATTATACTTTAAGTATCTCTATACCTAAAAATTCAAATGCAACATCTTATAATCTTAGAGAAAATAATAAGATTATAAAGACTGGAAAGGTAGATAATAATGCTCAAAGTTTTGAAGAGAAGATAACTAGTAAAGAATCTGGAGAATATATTTATAAATTAGAGCTTATAAATAAAGATGGGATAACTTCAAGTGATGAAATAAAAGTAGTTGTTAAAAATGATGCTAAACCTGAAACAGGAGTTAAGGTAGCTTTTAATATAACATCTACTTGGGGAAGTGAATCAAATTATGAGCTAGTAATCACTAATAATACAGGAGCTGATATTAATAATTGGGAACTTAATTTTAAATCAGATATACAAATTAAATCAAACTGGGATGCAAATCTAACTAGTGAAAATGGAGTTTATAAATTAACACCAAAATCATGGAATGGTTTAATTAAAAAAGGTGAAAAACTTGTAATAGGAGGAGCTTGTGCAACTAGTGATTCCCTAGCTGATATATATGATGTTAATTTTGTAATAAAATAATATAAATAAAAAAAGGGTATGTCTTTTATGGAGACATATCCTTTTAAGCTATTTTAACCCAACCTTCTTGTCCTTGAATATTAACAAGATACATTGTATATTGACCTGATGTTACCACACTATAAGTAGCAGCAGCTAAAGTTGTTTTATTAGTTGTTACTATTTTAGATGAGAATTCAGATGGTAAAGTATACATTACTGAACCAGCAGGAACCACTACATTCTTCTTTATTGCTTCTATAGGTGTAGCTTTTAAATTATATTTAGTTGTTGCTGCACCAGCATTGAAATAACCATCACGGCCAACACCCTCATTATCTATTATTGAATAAATTGTAGGTGCATTGCTAGTATCATCTGAGCTATCATAATTATCATTTGAAGTTAATGAATTAAACTTTAAATCTTTAGTTACATCAGGATATGTATTACATACTCCAGTACCATTAACTAGAAATTGTATATGTTGTTGACCATTAGCTGTTATTGTTAAATCTATTGTTCCAGCAGGTATTGTATAGTGACTACCAGTTATATCACTATCAGTTTTTGAATAACTTGATACCTTAGGAATAGGTACATTTTGTCTTACTACATTTGAGTAGTTAAGATCTGTTTGGTTATATGTAGTTCCATTAGGTCTTATAACATGAGCATTATAGAAAATTTGCATATGCCAATTATCCATTACTACATCAGTAAGTGTTATTTTAGCTAAATATGAACTATTATATTGTGATTGTATAAAAGGTAAAACACTAGCTTCATATTTCTTAAAATAAGGAAACTTATCGGCATTAGTAATTATAACCCCACTTGTAGGATTTTTAGACTCATCATTTTTCTCTTGATCTGCTTTTACAATTTTATGTACTACTGCTGGTTTTGGCTCATGAATTATTTTTAAGTATCCAAGACTTCCTACTATACCTGCTAAGAATAGGCCAGATAATATTAGGATTATTTTTTTGCTCATATTATTAACCTCCTTGATTTATTCTAGTATATCTTAAAAATTTTTCTAAAATAATTATACTAAGAATTATCTTGGAAATAAGCTTCAAGAGTTTTACAAATAGATAAATATAAAGTTATATATTTTCATCAATATGATATAAAGTTCATACATTCTACATGTTATAAAAAGATAATTTCCATATATTAAGTGATTTTAATATATTCTTTCTATAAAATATAATTATTTTATAAATTATTGAATGAAAATTTACAAAATATTGATAAAGAATTATAAGTTTTATATTAGTATATAAGTAGGAATAATTTTGAAATAGGTAGGAAAAGTAGGGGATAATTTTATGAGTATATTAGTTATTGGAGGAACAAGTTTTATAGGAAGTTCTATGGTAAAACAGCTAATAAATCAAGGGTATGTAATAGATTTATTAGTTTCAGATAAAAATGAAGTAACATTTAATGGAGCTAGGGATTTACTATTATGTGATAGAAAAGATAATAATAATTTAAAAAATCTATTAATAAATAAAAGTTATGAATATATTTTAGATATTTCAGATAGGATACAAGAGGATGTTATGAATCTTTTAAATGTATCTACTGAGAAAAATGTAAAGAAGTATATTTTATGTTCAAGTAGTGATATATATAATGAATTTTCTAATACTTTAAAATTAGAAAATTTAAAGTATAGTATGTGTAGTCAAAATCAAAGAAAAGAAGATAATATAAGATTTCAATAGAAAGTTATTAGTTTTTATAGAAAGTATTGATGTATATAATATATCAATACTTTTTTTTATTTAATTAGCTAGTTTTATAATGTTATTAGTTGATAATTTTATATAAGCTTAAATAATACTATGATTTAAATTTAATAATATTTTTATGTAACAGGATGTAAATTAATTTAAACTTAATATTCTTAGTGTAAAAATATGGTAACATTATTTTGAATAATAAAAAGGGGGAATTAATTTTGCTTAAGGTTGAGGGGATTAGTAAAATTTATGGATTAGATAAAAAAGCTGTTGATAATGTCAGTTTTAATATTAAATCTGGAGAAATTTGTGCCCTTATAGGACACAATGGTGCTGGGAAAACTACAATACTTAAGATGATTATGGGGATTTTACTTCCTAATGTGGGGGGAATTTTTATTTTAGATAGTAGTATTAAAGATTCAATACAGTTTAAGAGAAATGTATCATATATTCCTGATAAACCATTGTTTTTACTTGAACTTACAGGTAATGAGTACTTGGATTTTGTAGCTAATATGTATGAAGTTGATAAAAAAGATAGAGAAGCTATTGTTAAAGACCTTGCTAGTAAATTTAAGATACAAGATGATTTAAATTCTAAGATGGAAAATTACTCTCATGGTATGAGAAAAAAAGTTATGATTATTGGTGCATTTTTAAGTGGTGCAAAACTTATTATTTTAGATGAGCCACTTACAGGGCTTGATCCAGAAGCAATATATATTTTAAAAGATGTAATGAATAAGTATTGTAAAAAAGGAAACTCTATTATATTTTCAACACATCTTTTAGGAGTGGCACAGGAAGTTTGTTCTAGATTTATATTTTTAAATAAAGGTAAGATTAAGTTTAATGGAGATTTAGAGTATATAAATTTAAAATATGGTAAGGATGCAACTGTTGAAAGTGTGTTTATGGAGATTATAAGAAATGAGTAGTTTAAGAGTAGTAAGTGATATATTTATAAAAAATTATATGCGAAAGATAAATAAAAAAGTTTTAATTATAAATGCAGTTTTGCTTAGTTTACCTATTTTTATTTTGCTTTATATTGTAAGGGACTATAATATAGGCTTTAAACTTATAAGTTCAATTTATATTGGGATTCTTCTTGTAATCTATCTAAAAAATATAGTTACAAGCCTTTTTATATTTGATGAATATGAGTTTTTTTTAGGCTTTCCAACTAATATAAAAGAGATATTTATTTCAAAGTTTTTAATTCAAAATATAAATATAGGAATTAACAGTTTTGCTTTAGTTTTAGCTTATTTCTTTGAAGGAATACTTAAAAAATATAGCATATGGTATTATCTTATAGTTATTATAGGATATTTTATAGTTAATTTTCTTTTTATATTAGTAAGTTGTTTTTTTATTATGCTTTATTATAGAATTAAGTATTTTATTATAACAGGCAAATGGAATGTTAAATTTAGAGAGTTAATTGAAAATATAGATAGAAAAAATAAAACTTATAAAAATAAAGGATATAAGAAGAATAGTAAACTTAGAACTTTAGCTATAATGGATGTTAAGAAGGTTTTAAGAAATAAAGTATTATTTAAGACATGGATTTTAAATATTATAATCATGCTAGGATTTTCAGTAGTTATGTCTTCTTTTGTTTCGCATAAATTTCCCGGTGTAGTAATGTATGCTTTAATAATCATGTTAATACAAGTTAATGTAGTTTCTAGTGTAATACCTAATGTAGCCTTCTCAAAAGTAGGAATTGATCAAGAGTTTATTTTAATGTTTCCTGTAAGTAAAGAAGAGTATATTAAATCTAGAATAATATCATCATATATATGTACTATTCCTATAATTATAGTATTTTCTTTTATATTATTTGGAGTAATTAAAATGGGGATAATCTATAAGATATTAACTTTACTGCATATGCTTTTAGCTAGTTTAGTAAGTGTAATTTTAGGAATGAATTTTGATGGACACAATATAAGATTTGATTGGCTTACAGGGGATGATTTATATTATAACTCCTTTGCTTCATTCTTTAAACAACTTAGCTTAACTACTATTTTATTTGCTCCATTTTATGTTGCTCCACTTTATATAAAATGGCTTACTTTTGAAGTAGTATTTGTAATATTTACAATAATATTAGTAAGTATTTTTATTTATAATTATAAGAAAGTGATGAGTTTAAAATTATAAATTTAAAGTTAATTAATATAAACAAGGCTATATGATATTTTAAATTATCATATAGTCTTTTATATTTAATTATAAATTTATTTTTTCGTATCAAAGTAATATATAAATAAAATTTTAATAAGAGTAGAGAAAAAATATATAAGTAGAAATAAGGTGATTGAAGATATATAAAGTCTTTTAAGATAAAAACATAAATAATTACAAAGATGCAAACATTGTTATAAACGTTTGTGTAAACAATTATACAAATAATATATTTTAAAGATTTAATATAGAGGGCGGAATTAAAATAATATTTTATTTATATGGAAAAGCTAAAGTAAATTAAATATCTTCTTAAAATATATTATTAATAATTATTAGTAAATAATATATTTTATTCATTGAGTAAATAAGACTAATATAGTAATATAATAGTAAGTTAATTTATGTAAGTGTAATTAAAGTTATTAGATAGATAAGAAGGAGAAATACATGTTAAATATAGGGTGTCATTTATCAACAACTAAAGGGTTTGAAAATATGGGGAAGGAAGCTGTCAGTATAGGAGCAAATACCTTTCAATTTTTTACTCGTAATCCAAGGGGGGGGAAAGCAAAAGCTATAGAACAAAAAGATATAGATGGACTTTTAAAAATAGCAAAGGAAAATAATTTTGCTACTATTTTAGCTCATGCTCCATATACTCTTAATGGATGTTCATCATCAGAGGAAACAAGAAATTTCGCTATTGAGATGATGGCTGATGATTTAGTAAGAATGGAGTATCTACCAAATAGTTTATATAATTTCCATCCAGGTAGTCATGTTAAACAAGGTGTAGAAGTAGGAATTAATTATATTGTAGAAATGCTTAATAAAGTTTTAAAGTCAGAACAAACAACAACTGTATTACTTGAAACAATGGCTGGTAAAGGAACAGAAGTGGGAAGAACTTTTGAAGAAATAGCTGAAATTATAAGTAAAGTTGATTTAAAAGATCATCTTGGAGTTTGTCTTGATACTTGTCATATATATGATGCAGGATATGATATAGTAAATGATTTAGATGGAGTTTTAGAAGAGTTTGATAGAGTTATTGGACTTGATAGATTAAAAGCTATTCATTTAAATGATAGTAAAAATCCATTTAAAAGTCATAAGGATAGACATGAAACTATAGGTGAAGGATATATAGGAATAGAAGCTATTGCTAGAATAATAAATCATCCAAAACTAAGAGATTTACCTTTCTTCCTTGAAACACCAAATGAACTTGATGGTCATGCAGAGGAAATAAAATTATTAAAAGAACTTTATAAATAATATTAAAAGGGTTTATCTTTAAAGATAATTCCTTTTGTTTTATGGTATAGTAGATTAAGATAATTAAAAAATACAGGAGAGAATTTATGGAAACAACATTAAAAGAAGAATCATTATCATATATAAGAAGAATCGCAAGAAGTGCAAAGGCTGAAATGCCAAAGAATACTACAAATACAGAAAAGAAGAGAATGATAGGTTATATAACGTATAAGATGGAGAATTTAAAGGATGATACAAATCCAAAAGTAGAGGAAAATCTTATTAATCTTTTAAAAATGTTACATAATGATTTAGCTAATAAAAAAGATGAACTTATGATATCTTCATTTATGAATGGAAGAATACCAGAAGGATTTGAGGAAATTAGTGAAAACTCTAGAGTCAATAGATTAAAAAGACTTAAGATGATAGTTGAGTTTAGAATTTCTGAAGCTAAAGTAAGTATAAGAAAAGATTATGATAAGGCTTTAGAGATTATTAATTTAGAATTAGAAAAATTAAAATAAGTATTAAAGGAGGGCTATCTTTTAAATAGCTCTTTTTTATTCTAATTATATCCTTTTATTACCAAATGTTTTAATATATAATATATTAAAATAAGGGATTTAATATAGGAGATATTTTTATGAGAAAAATAGCTATTTTATTATTAAGTATAAGTACTATAATATTTCTAGGCTCTTGTGGGACAAAGGCAAATGAAGAATTTATAAATAGCGAAGTTGACATAAAAGATACTGATGAAATAATTGTTAATAAAAAAAGTGATATTAAGGATAAGCTTAATAAAGTTAAAAAGAACGAAGATAGTGATTTAGAAAAAATAGATGGTTATTATGTCTATGAGTTTAAAGATGAATATAAAAATATAATAAAGATAAAAAAATTAGAAAACAATAAGCTAGAAGTAGATTTTAAATTAATAGAAAAGATTGATTCAAGCTTTGGTCTTATTTCAAATTTAGAAAATGGAAATATGAGAGTAGGAACTCTTAGTAAAGTTTCAGAAGATACTTGGGCTGGAGTTTTAAGAAATAATAATTTTAAAAGGGAATGGACAGTAGAAATTAAGATAGAGAATGATAGGCTTGTATATTATGAAAAACAATTTACTGATTTATCTGAATTACCTATTGTTAGTAGTAGATTAGAAAACAAAATTATATTTGAAAAAAGTAAGATAGAAGAAGCAAGACAATTTCTTTATAGTCAATTTGATGAAGAGGAATATTATTCACAAAGGAAATTTAAATTTAATGAAGAGAAAAATTATTTAGATGAAGAAATGATAAGTAAAGATTATTATATATTTGATTTATTAACTGGTCTTGGAGATAATGAGTTTTTAGCAGATTTTAGTGTGTTAGTAGATAAAGATATAACAGAGGCATATATTTATCATGGCTTAGATTTAATGACAGTAAAAGAGTATAGAGAAAAAATAGATGATAAATAAAAATAGAGCTTATTATAGCTCTATTTTTATTTAAAGTATAAAATTTTATTTAAGTGAGCTACAAGGTAGTTAGCAGAAATACCAACAAATATTCCTGTACCTATTCCAGCTAGAGATAGGATAGGAAGATATAGCATAACACCAAAGTTATTAAGTATTAATGAAGCTACTAGAAGTTGTCCTATATTATGAAAAACAGCAGCAGCAGCACTAACCCCTATTATAGATACATATTTACCGCCAAGTTCTTTTACTATTATTGTAACTATAAAACTTAGTACACCTCCACTTATGCTATATATAAGTGTGGATGCACTACCTGCAAAAAATGTAGATAAAAGAATTCTTATAAGAAGTACAGTAAATGATTCTTTGTAGGAATCAAGAGTATAGACAGCAATCATTATTACTAGATTAGCTAGTCCAAGTTTTGCTCCTGGAGTTATAAATGGAATAGGAATCATAGCTTCAAAAATAAATAAAATAAGTGCCATTGCAATAAGTAATGACATATAAACCATTTTTGTAGTTTTCTTCATTTTTCTCATATATTAATGTGAAAGTATCAGATCATCATTTGAATCAGCAGTACTTTCTTCTCCTTTAATTTCTATAACAAGTTTGTGAGGAAGACATACTAATGTATCATGCACTTTTGAGATAGTACCTTGATTAATACAAAGTTTATCAGGACAATCTGCATCAATTATTTGTATAGTATTATCTTTTATAAGTATTGTATTAGAATGACCTTTTTCTCCAATAACAATAGTTTTTTCTCCTTTAAATGATGATAGGGGGATATTATCATAAAGCTTTCCATTTACTTTTATATTTGCATAAGTTGAATTGTAGTTTTGAGAAAGTTTTTTTGCAAAGATTAAATATGGAATGAATGAAATAGCTATCAAAGATAGAATTATTATAATGTCTAGTTTTTTAAAAATTTTCATTACTTTCTCCTAATTTCGATTTTTTTTATTTTAGTTTTTATAATTTAATTTTAAAATACAAGGAAAAAACTTGGTAATAGAAAAATATTATATAACATAAAAATATTTTATTGGTATAAATTAGAATGGGAATTATATAATTTAGGTGAAAAGAAATTTTTATCAAATTTTAGGGGGACACAAGAATGAAAAAGAAATTATTAGCTATGTTAGTATTACCTTTAGCTGCTATGGCAATGGTATCATGTGGAGGAGAAAAAGAAGATACAACTACAGAAGCTCCAAAAACAGAAGCAACAGCAGAATATAAAGATGGTACTTTTGAAGCTGAAACTAAAGATGCAGATGAAAATGGTGGAAAAGCTAGAGTTTCAGTTAAAATAGAAGGTGGAAAAATAGCAGCAGCTACTTATAATGAATTCACAGATAAAGGTGATAAGAGAACTGATGAAGGTTACAACAAAATGATGAAAGAACAAGCTGGTACAAGCCCATCAGAATACGAAGTTAAGATAGAAGAGCAAGTTAAAGAAGCTCAATCAGCAGATATCGATGGAGTATCAGGTGCTACATCATCATCAGCAAAGGCTAAGAGTTTATTTGCAGCAGCATTAGAAAATGCTAAAGAAGGAAAAGCTGAAAAGGTAATGGTTGAAGTTAAGTAATTTTATACTTTGATATAAAAAGATGTTCGATTAAGAACATCTTTTTATTTTGTTTTAATTTATAAGATAATATTATTTTATTAAATAATATTATTTAAAATATTAAGCTATAAGTAAAAAATTTGAAATAAGAATCTATTTTTTATAATTTGTATTTAATTTATAGTTAATAAAATGTAAAATAATATCTTTTTATGTCAAACTCCTTACTAAATGTAATATAATTCAAGTTGGAAAAGTTATTGTAAGGGGGATAAATAGATGTTTAAAAGATTTATAGCTATTCTAATTTCAATATCTACTATTTTTATGTTTATATCTTGTAATAAGGATAGTAAACAAGAAGTTTTAAGTAGGACTGAGCTTTTTATGGGGACTGCTATAAAAATAAGTTTATATGAAGGTGGAACAGATGAAATTCTTGATAAAGCTTTTACAAGGGTTAGAGAAATAGAGAACCTTGTTAGTATAAATAAAGAAGGAACCGAACTTGATAAATTAAATGAAAATGCAGGAATTAAACCAGTAAAACTTAGTGAAGATAGTTTAAATATTATAAGTAAAGGCCTAGAATATTCAGCATTAGCAGATGGTGGTTATGATATAAGTGTAGGTCCATTAGTGAAGCTTTGGAGTATAGGGCTTCCAGAAGCTAGAGTACCTGAAAAAAGTGAGATAGATTCTACTTTGAATCTTATAAATTATAGGGATGTAAAGCTTGATTTAGATAATAAAGAAGCTTATTTAACTAAAAAAGGTATGATTTTAGATCTTGGTAGTATAGCAAAAGGTTATGCAGCTGATGAAATTACAAAAATCCTTCAAGAAGAGGGGATAAAAAAAGCTATTATTGATCTTGGTGGAAATATATATGCACTTGGAAAAAAATCAGATGAAAATGATTGGAAAATAGGTGTACAAAATCCTTTTAGTGATAGAGGAGATGCAATTGCAAGTTTAAAAATTGCTGATAAATCTGTTGTTACTACTGGAGTTTATGAAAGATTTATAGAAAAAGATGGGGAAAAGTATCATCATGTCTTAAATCCTAAGACAGGATATCCTTATGAGACTGATATAGCAGGAGTTACTATAATAGCTGATAAATCTATAGATGCAGATGCTCTTTCAACTTTAGTATTTACTAAGGGGATAAAGGAGGGATTAAAGTTTATTGATTCATTAGAAAATGTTGATGCTGTTTTTATAACTAATGATAAGAAGGTTTATAAAACAAGTGGGCTAAAAGATAATTTTGAAATTATAAATAGTGATTTTAAGCTTACTAGTTAAGGGGGACAAACATATGCAAATAGATAGTTTAAAGTATTTTTTTGAGGTAGCAAAATTAAAGAGTATATCAAAGGTTGCGAATAATTCTCATATTTCTCAACCTGCTCTTAGTCATCAATTATTAAAGATTGAACAGCAACTTGGTGTAAAGCTACTTGAAAGAAGTAATAGAGGGGTAGAACTTACTAAAGATGGAGAGATTTTATATAAATATGCAAGACAGATATTAATAGCTCATAAAAATCTTATAGAGGAGCTAAGTCTTAGAGGAGATAAGAAAAAAGATTTAAATATAGCTACATCAGGAGTTACAGGTAACTTTTTAATTTCAAATATAACTATGGATGTAGTAAAAATATTTAAGAATTTTAATTTGAATATAAGTAATAATCTAAGTTTAGAGCAACAAGTCTCACTTTTAAATAATAGTGCTGATATTATTATTGGAACTGAAATGATATATGATATTGATCTTGTATCAAATTATATTGGGACTGATAGATTAATTTTAGTTAGCAAAAAAAATATAGATAAAGAGAAAGTAGAAAAATTAAATATCGCCTTATTAGACGAGGGGGGAAATATTCAGCTTAATAACATAAAAAATATAAGTCTTAAAACAAATTCTTTAAGAACTATTAAAAACTATTTAGAAAACAATGATACTGCGGCAATAGTTCCTAAAATAATAGTTGAAGAGGAACTTAAAAATGGAGAATTTATAGACTTAAAATATAGTGATTATGAATTTAAATATGATTTATTTATAAGCTATAAAAAAGATATAGATGCAGTAATAAAAAGAAAAATTTCTCTTCTTACTAATGAACTAGAGAAGATTTTATGTAAAGAAGAGTTTTTAAAAGGAGATTAAATTTATGAATTTAAAAGCTTTTATAAGTTATGTTGAATTACCAACAAAAATAGCTAGTGTTGTACCTTTCATATTTGGTATCTCATATAGCTTATATAAATATAAACAAATAAATCCAATACTTTTATTAATTATGTTTATATCAATGATATGTTTTGATATGGCAACTACAGCTATTAATAATTATTGTGATTATAAAAATGAATTAAAACACTTAGGAGATAAATCAGGTAGTGGAAATCCATTATTCGTGTTTAATATATCAGAAAAACTTGCATTAACAGTTATATTTACTTTACTTAGTATTGCAACAGTATTTGGAATAATTTTAGCTTTTAATACTAATTTACTTATTTTAGCAATAGGAGTGTTATGTTTTTTTGTAGGAATTTTTTATACTTATGGTCCTATACCAATATCTAGAATGCCCCTTGGTGAAATATTCTCAGGATTATTTATGGGAGGATTTATAACTTTTATAACTATATATATAAATATTTTTAGAGAGCAATCTTTTGGTGTTTATATAAAAGGAGAAAATATAACAGCTAGTTTTAATATTTTAACTATTATAATAATTGGAATTGTAGCTTTGCCTTTAATAACTGGAATAGCAAATATAATGCTTGCTAATAATATTTGTGATTTAGAAAGAGATGTAGAAGTTAATAGATTTACACTTCCATATTATATTGGAAAACAAACTGCAGTGAGAATATATGGTATTTTATATTATTTAGGATATATAGCAATAATTTTAGGAATGATTTTTAAAATATTACCTATAACATGTATTTTAGTTTTGGGAACATTTATATTAGTTAATAAAAATATAAATCTTTTCAATAAAGAGCAAATTAAATCAAAGACTTTTGTTCTTGCTATTAAGAATTTTATAATAATTTCTACAGTTTATATAATTAGCGTTTTACTTGGAAATATTATTTAGATATTTAAAAAATATATAGTGTATAAAGATATTTTATAACAGGAAGGGTTTAATATTAAATTTATTTTGTATAAAGTGGCTATTTAACTTAATCTAAGTATGATTTTATATAATAAAATTTATATTTAATATGTATTTTAACATAGAAATAAATAGGTAGACATAGAATTTTATAACATATAAAATATTGTTTGGATATATTATATATTTATACGTTACTTGGTGAAAAATTAAGAAATGAGGGAAACTATATGTCAACTAAAATAGTTATTTTAGGTGCAGGTTATGCAGGGGTACATGCAGCTAAGAAGTTATCAAAAAAGTATAAGAAAAATAAAGATGTAGAAATTACGTTAATTGATAAGAATCCGTATCATACATTAATGACTGAGCTACATGAAGTTGCTGGGGGAAGAGTTCCAGAGGAATCAGTTAAAATTGAACTTTCAAGAATATTCCATAGAACTAAAGTTAATGTTGTAGTTGATTACATCGAAGATGTAGATAGCGATAAGAAGATAGTAACAACTAAAGATGGTAGTTATGAATATGATTATCTTATGATAGGTACTGGTAGTGAGCCAGCATTCTTTGGAGTTCCTGGAGTTAAAGAAAATGGATTTACTTTATGGTCACTTGAGGATGCTTTAAGAATAAAGGAACATATTAAAGATAGAGTAAAGAAAGCTTCATATGAAAAAAATGAAAAAAGAAGAAAGAGAATGCTTACTTTTGTAGTAGCAGGATCAGGCTTCACAGGAATAGAAATGGCAGGAGAACTTCTAGAATGGAAGGAAAAGCTTGCTAGAGAATATAGAGTTGATGAAAAAGAAATCAGAATCTTAGTTGTTGAGGCTATGTCAACAATTTTAAATATGCTTGATAGAAAACAAGCAGATAAGGCTGAAAAGTATATGGTAAAGCATGGAGTTGAAGTTCTTAAAGACTCTCCAATAGTTGAAGTTACAAATAAGTCAATTAAGCTTAAAGATGGAAAAAGTATAGATACTGAAACTTTAATATGGACTTGTGGTGTACAAGCTAATAAAGATTTAGAAGACTTAGAAATTGAAAAGGCTAGAGCTGGAAGATATGCTGCCAATAAATATATGCAAGCTATCGGAAAAGAAGATATTTATGTTGTAGGAGATATAGCATATGTTGAAGAGGAACCTGGAAAAGGAAATCCTCAAATAGTAGAAGCGGCAGAACAAACAGCTATGACAGCAGTAAAAAATATAATAGCTTCTATTGAAGGAAAAGAAAAAGTAGAATTTAAGTCAAATTATCATGGATTTATGGTTTCTATTGGTGGAAGATATGCAGTTGCAAATCTTATGGGAGTAAAACTTTCAGGATTCTTTGCAATGATTATGAAGCATTTTGTAAATATGTTTTACCTAGTTCAAGTTAATGATGTACATGCTGTTTATAATTATTTACAACATGAATTCTTCGGCATTAAAGAAAGAAGAAGTATTTTAAGAGGACATTTAGCATCTAAGGGAAATAGATTATGGCTTATTCCTTTAAGAATTTATATTGGTTCATTATGGGTGATTGAAGGTCTTAAGAAGCTTATTGGTGAAGAAACTTGGACAAAAGCTTTCGAAACAGCTGAAAAATCAAGTGGAATATTTGATTATATTGGAACTTTATTTAGTAATCTTACAACAATCGGAGCAGATAGTTGGACTAAGATGGGAAATATTAAAATGCCATTTACATGGCTTCAAGATACAGTCTCAGGTGCTTCAGCAGCAGTTGATGGAGCAGCAGCTACAATGCCAACACCAATTTTAGAAAAAATGCCAAAGATTTATGAAAATGTTATGGAATTTATGATGCCAACACCAGAAGTGGCTGTTTGGTTCCAAAGAATTGTTGTTATAACTGAAATAGCTATTGGACTTGCTTTAATAGTAGGATTATTTACTTTCCTTGCTAGTGCAGCTTCAGCATTTATGACAGTTAACTTTATTCTTTCAGCTATGGCTGGTTGGGATATTTTATGGTTTACTTTTGGTAGCGTAGCTTTAATGAGTGGTGCAGGAAGAACATTCGGACTTGATTATTATGTAATACCTTGGATTAGTAAATTGGTCGGCAACTTCTGGATGGGAAAAAGAGAACCAATATACGATATTCATGGTGGATCAAGTGTTAAGAAAGAAAAAATTAATGCTTAATTAAAAGTATTTAGAATATTATTATTTTGGAGTTATCTCAGAAAGAGATAACTCCTTTTTTAAGAAATACAGTCGAATTTTGGTGATAAAGTTTAAAGTTATCAAAAAATTAACATTAATTTATACTAAAATGTATTAAAATATTAATAAGATTAAAAATATAAATCAAACAAATTGAGAATAGAGGAGATTAAATGAATAAATTTTGGACAAATTATCCTGTAATTAACATGGAGTTAGATAAAATAAAAAAACAAATAGAGAAAAATGCTAAATGCAAGGATAAAGTTATAGAAAGTAGTATAATAGAACTTGTAAATTCAGGTGGAAAAATGTTACGACCTGCTTTTGTAGTTTTAGCCTCTAAGTTTGGTGATTATAATGAAGAAAGAACAAGAGCACTTGCTGCGGTTATAGAAATGTTTCATATGGCAACTCTTGTACATGATGATGTTATTGATGATGCATCTCTTAGAAGGGGAAAAGAGACTGTACAATCAAAATATGGAAAAAATTATGCGGTTTATATAGGAGACTATTTATTCTGTTTATGTTTTAGAATACTTGCAACAACTTCTTCTATAGAAAGAGGAATCGAAGTTGATACAAAAGTTATGTCAAGAATTTGTCTTGGTGAAGTAGAACAGCTTAATTCAAGATATGATAGAAATGTATCAGTTAAAGATTATTTAAAAAGAATATCAGGAAAAACAGCAGAGTTATTCTCTTTAAGTTTATATATAGGAGCAGCAGAAAGTGGCTGTGATAAAAAGCTTTGTAGAACATTTTGGGAAATAGGTCATAATATAGGGATGGCATTCCAAATAATAGATGATCTTCTTGATTATTTAGGAACAGATGAGCAAATAGGAAAAAATTCAGCAAGTGATTTAAAAGAAGGAGTTTATACTCTTCCATTAATTATTGCTAATAAAAAGAATCCTAAAGCATTTAATGACATTTTAAATAAGAAAAATTATAATGATGAAGAAATAAAACAAATAATATATCTTGTAAAAGAAAATGGTGGAATTGATGAAGCTAAAAAGCTTGCAGTAAAATATTCTGAAAGAGCATTTAAGAATATAAATAAACTACCAGATAATGAGTATAAGAATATATTATTAGAAGTAACAGAAAAACTTATAAAAAGAGATTTTTAGAATTAAGTAGGCTATCTTAATGAGATTAAGATAGCCTATAACCTTATTTGAGACTAAAGTTTAAAATTTAAGTAGATTTTATTATTTAAAAATGATAGTATGATTTTAAGAAAAAAGATATTGAAAGGAGATGTCAGCTATGGCAAAGCTTTTCTTTACAAAAGAATTTGATTTAGATTCAACAGAATTTTTTGTAGATGATGATGGAAATGTTAAACATAGAGATGTAGAAAAGGATGAGGATGAAAATACAGAACGAAACACATTAGGATTTTCACTTAGTCCTGAATATATGAAGGAATATGAATTATCTCAAAAAGAAGAAAAAAATAATGAATAAAATAAAAGGCTAAGTTACATTAAGATATTTCTTAATATAACTTAGCTTTTTTAATCTATTTTATTTGAAAGTTTTGTATAAATATCGTTTATATTATTTGATTTAGAATTTACTAGAATAGTTTTATTACTTGTTTTTATTTTTAAAATAGGATCTTTTTCTGAATCAGTGTATACAGTGCAAGAACCGAGCCCGTTAACTTTATAAGTTCCTCTTCTAAAAGAACCAATTCCAGAACCCATTGATTTACTCATTTGAGGGAACTTATTAATAATTTTTATATCTTTTATATCAGAATATTTTATAGCGGAGCCCTCTACAATCATTTTATCATTTTTAAATTCTATTTTTATAGGTTTCATTGTATTAAAAATTATAAAAATAGAAATTAATACAGGTATACCTATAATAAATAGAGTTGCAATACTTTCTGATTTATCTTTTTGCTTATTATAACTATATTTTTGAGCTCTGAATATTCCTATTATTAAGACAGCAGTCATTGATATCATAGCTAGAATTTCTATATTAGGGAATTGATTTTTGAAAAATGAGCAAATAATAAAAATAGCAGCTATCAAATAAAACATAATCCCCATACTTTTTGCAAGTCCTGTTATATCAACTTTACTTTTCTCTTCTTTACTCATTGTATTATATCCAGCTATAAGCCAGTAAAGTTTAAATTTATGAATAAGTAGTCCACAGATAATGAAAAAAATACCCATAATTAAAAGCATAAATATCACCCTTTCAAAAATATTTACAATAAATTACATTATAAATATATTATATAGAATTTGTAGAGTATATATCAATATTTAATAAGTAGTAAAAATTAAGATTGTAAATTTACAAAGAGTTTACCCAAAGTTACTTAAAAAAATATAAAGTAATAGTATAATTAAATTATAAGGTTTTGGAATATATTTTCTTAAATGTGGTAAGGTTTCTAGAACTTTATTATTTAAAGAAAAATTATTAGGGGATATATTAAAAATTAATAAGGGGAGAAGATTTATATTGGTGGATAATAGATTAAGATTAGTGTTACAAAGTATAGAACTTTTAAGTGAGGATATAAAGAAAAATACAGATCAAATAAATGAAGGAATAAAAGAATTACTGATTTTAGATACAGAAATGGCTTTTAAAGCTTGGGAATATATACTTGAAAAAGAGGATAAAGATTATTACATTACAGAAGATTTAATATATCAGTTTGCAGAAAAGGCACCTAGATATTTATTTGAGATGATAGAGACCAATAGTCTTACATTTAAAAATCTAGCAGAACTTGAGAGCTACGATAAGAAATATCTTGCTTTTCTTGGAGAATATCTAAGTAAGGTAAGGGATATTGAAAGAGTTGAAGACTTTTTATTTAACGCTTTAGATACAAATGGTGATAATTATTCATTTGCAAAGACTTTATTAACAAGTTTTATGTTTGTCGAAGATATGGATAATGCTCTTTTAGATAGAATTAAAAATATAATTGATGATTTTGCTGAAAAAATGGAAGAAGTAGAGCTTGCTCAAGAGTTATTTAAAGAATTAGTTTAATTTATATTATAAAGATGGGGCTGTCTCATAATACCACAACTTGGAAGAGTGAGACGGTTCCTTTTATTTTAATCAATTTTTATGCATGATAAATAAAGGTATTAGAAATACCCATTTGGATAAATATGAAAAAATGTTAGAATAAGTGCTTTTTTAATCTACCTGTATCTCTTTTGCTAATATAATTAATCATATTATGTGCTAATGAAATTAATAAAAATTGCGTTTCAACGTTTTTTAATCCTC
>NZ_LT594784.1 GCF_900091705.1 Clostridium mediterraneense
ACAATAAAGAACTTATACCAGCAGTTTCAAAGACTGGTAAAACAGGAACAGAAACAGGACTTAAAACACCAGAAATTCCAAAAGGATATCATATAGTTAGCATAACTAATGGAAATGGTGAAAAAGTTAGTGGAGTACCAACTGTATTTGGAAATAGCGATAACACAACAATTTATCATGTAGAAAAAGATATTACAGATAAAGTTTATGTTGATGTTAAAACTGAATCAGGAACTGTTTTAACTCCAAGTCATGAAGTAGCAAGTGGGGTACCTGGAGCTAAGATAGATGTTCAAATGCCTGAAATTCCAAAGGATTATCATATTGTAAAAGTTATAGTTGATAATAAAGTGATTACTCCAGATAGTAATGGAAAATACGAATTACCTAATACTTTATCAGATAATCAAAATCAAGAAGTTGATGATCATATAGAAGTTATTGTTGCAAAAAATCCAACAACAACGGTTGAAGAAAAATATCAAGATGGTACAAACGTTGTTCCAGATAAAACAACAATAAATCTTCAAGGAACTAAGGTAGAAACAGGACTTCCAGAGCTTCCAGAAGGATATAAAGTAATTAAGATTACTGTAAATGGAAAGGAAGTTTCACAAAATGAAGTTCCAACTGTTCAAAGTGCAGATAATCAAACAATTGTTTACACAATAGGAAAAATCCCAACAGATACTGGTAAAATAGTTGATGGAAATGGTGGTGGAGATGTAATTCATCATTTAGAAAAAGATATTACTGATAAAGTTTATATAAATGTTGTAACACAATCAGGAGATATTTTAGTACCAAATCATGAAATTGCTAGTGGTAAACCTGGAAGTAAGATAGATATTAAAATACCTAATATTCCAGATGATTATCATATAACTAAAGTAATTGTTAATGATAATATATTAACTCCTAATGAAAATGGAAATTATCAATTACCTAAGACTTTATCATCAGATAAGTCAAAAGAAGTTGATTATAATATTAAAGTTATAGTTGCTAAAAATATTTCATCAACTACAATAAATGAAGTTTATAGTAGTAATAATAAAGATGTTGTTCCAAGTAAAACTATAACAGGACCAGTTGGAAGCAAGGTAGATACTAACATTCCAGAGTTACCTAATGGTTATAAGATTGAAAAAATAATCGTAAATGGTAAGGTTGTAGAAAAATCAGAAGTTCCAACAGTTCAAGGAAATACTAATAACAATATAACTTATATAATAGGTAAGATTAATAATAGTGATATTACACCTAATAAACCAAATCATAATAATACAGGTAATACACCAAGTGATAATCATAATAATGATGATCATAAGAATAATACACCTGATAAACCAAATCATGATAATACAGGTAATACACCAAGTGATAATCATAAAAATGTAGCTCCTAATAAACCTAGTGATTCTACTCATAATAATGATGACCATAAGAACAATACACCTGATAAACCAAATCATGATAATACAGGTAATACAACAAGTGATAATCATAATAATGTAGCTCCTAATAACCCTAGTGATTCTACTCATAATAATGATAATCATAAGAATAATACACCTGATAATAATACAGGTAAAATAGTTGATGATAATAATCATAAAAATGTAGAACCTACAAAGCCAGTTGATACTGGAAATACTGAAGGTAATAAGACTATTAATCCTAAAGTAGATAATACAAATGAGTCTAATAATACTACATCAAAATCAAATGTAGATATTAATTCTTCAGGTGCTGAAAAGCAAATAAATGATCTACCTCATACTGGATTATCAAATAATGATAATAATGTAGCTAAGGAAGCTGGAGTATTAGCAGGTATACTTTCAACTCTTGCAGCATTATTCTTGTTTAGAAAGAAGAAATAAAAATATTTAATTTCTAAACTTAGGAAAGACTAATTTATTATTAGTCATAAATAATAAAAACCTCCATATGTTAAGTTTTTTATTAAAACTATAACAAATGGAGGTTTTTTGATTATAATTAGTTATTTTAAATTTTATAAACTTAAGCTATATCCTTAATTTCATAGCCTTTTTCTTCTAACAATTTAATTATGCTCTCTTCACCAAAAAAATGTAAGTAAGCTACTGCTACTATAAGCTTCTTTTTTAAGATTAAAGCTTAATAACTTTTAGCCTTATATTTTAAATAAATATTTTTTATAAGCCTAGTTATGAAATAAAAAATAATTACATTTACAACTATATCTAAAATATTTAAACTAAAGCTTTTATTATCAAATAGATTAGATAATATACTATCTCCTAAACCTTCTTTATCTTGTAATATAGTTATATAACCATATAAATAACCATATTT
Organism: Clostridium mediterraneense; assembly: GCF_900091705.1. Lineage (GTDB taxonomy): Bacteria > Bacillota > Clostridia > Clostridiales > Clostridiaceae > Sarcina > Sarcina mediterraneense. The sequence goes on from NZ_LT594784.1 coordinate 2,344, forward strand.
GAGGCTCTTACCTAGTCCATCTATATTTTGTATTTGAGGTGGTAAAAATAAGCTTAGAAATGTAAGAGTAGCAGCAATTTTAAATTCAAGTGTTTGAAATCTTCTCAATTATATCCCCCTTAAAAATTTTAATTTATTTCCCTTTATAATAATCTTTATATACATATATTAACATGAAATGGATAATAATGTATTGATTTAACTTTTCAAATTAAGTATTTATATAAAAAAAGAACTCTATATGTTAAGTTTTTATTTAAACTACAACATATAGAGTTCTTTTTAAATAATATATTTTATTTCACTTGATGGGAAATATTCATTTATCTTTTCTGTGAAAAATTCTTTTATTTCAAGCATATCTTCTTTTTTATAAACATATTTTCCATAGCCAAATTGACCATATTTATATGTTCTCTCATCATTATTCATTGGTAATGTATTACTTGGAAATATATCCATTATTAAATTTTTAGCTCGTGGAGTATATCTATGAGAAATAACTTCAAAAGTTAATTTATGATTTAAATCACTAGGTAATTTCTTCTTTAACTCATCTAATAATTCTTCATAATCATTTTTCCAGCCATCATAAATAAATACAGGGGCAATTATAAAGCCTAAAGGATAATTAGCCTTGGCTATTTTTACACTTGCATCTATTCTTCTATTTCTAGAGGCAGTCCTTTTTTCATAATTTTTTATTACAAAGTCTGTATTTATAGTGAATCTTACTTCTGTTTTATTATTATGTTCTAAATCTAATAATGAATCAATATAGGGGTACTTTGTTACAAATCTAAACCTTGCAAAATCATTTTTTGCAAAGAATTCTATTGCTCTTTTTAATGAATTAGTATATGGTTCAACTGGTATTGGATCAGAGGTAGCAGAGCCTTCAAATATTGTAATATTAGGTTTTCTTTCATCAATATATTTTTGAGCTTGATTTAAAATGTCCTCTATATTAACATTTATTTTTAAATAAGGTTTATCACCTAGATTAGTATTTAGATAACAGTACTGACAATTACCAATACAGCCACTTAACAAAGGTAATTGCCAATGTGCTGATGGCTTACATGACTGAAATTTTCCTACTTTCTTAACTCCTACTACAAGTGTGTTTTTCCCCTCTTTATAAAACTGCTGTGCATCATCTCCAGGTATATGCTGCTTTATTCTATTATTTGCAATCTGAATAATTTCTATATTTTTATCATCCTTAAAATAATCATAAATATTCTTTCCAATTTCATAATCTAATGAATTTTTTTCAAATACTATTCTCTTTGGTTTAAACATATTTTTTCCCTCTCATATTAATATTAGTTGTATATTAATATAATCAGCATAGTACCTTGAATTTATACAAAAATATTAAAGGTAAGCTATATTTCAACTTATCCTTGTTTATCTAAATTAAGATTATATGTTCATTTAATGCTTTTTCTACTTCATAAGAGCTTATACCAATATATCTTTGTGTTATAGTTGTGCTACTATGCTGAAGTAATTCTTTAACTAAAGCTATATTATAATTAGATTTTATATATATTTGTGTAGCAAAATATTTTCTAAAGCTATGTGTACTAATATTTTCTAAACCTAGATAATCACAAGCGTATTTAAGCTTTTTCTGTACTGCTCTAACAGATATATCAAATATCTTAGCAGTTGATTTTCTATCATTATCAATTGCATACATCTTTATATAAGCATATATTTCATCTGGAATTGTAAACTTTCTTAACTTCCCAGTTTTATCTTCTATTATATCTAATCTATATCTATTACCATCTTTAATTAAATCATTTAATTTTAAATTTAATACATCTCCTATTCTTAAGCCCAAATTAGCTTGGACAACAAGTATAGTTGCTATCTTATCACTTCCATGAACAGTTTGTCCATTTTCCATAACAAATCCATTTCTTATTAAACTTATTATCTCTCTCATCTGTTCAGTAGTTAAAGCAACTGTTTTTTTATTAGCCATATAATTGTAGTTTCACTCCTTATAAAAATAAATTTTAAATTATTTACTTTTCATAAAAATATTCATACTAATATTATATAATATTAGTTCGTATTTTGCATAAAAAAAGTTCGTTTATTAAAAATATATTTTTTATATTTAAGTAATATAGCTAAAGTTCGTATTATGTTATCAAATACGAACTTTTATATTTTTACTCTAAAATCTATAAAAGTTTTATAAAAAAACAACATATCAATTTTAAGATTTTTTTAAATTTCAAAAAATAATCTTATTGCTAAAGTTAAGTTTTTAATTCATCTTAAAATTTATTTTTCATTAAAATTGAATATAAAATAAATTTAAAAATAATATAAATTTTATGACTTTTTTTGTGACTCTTTATATTACTTTAGTAACACTACAAAAGAACTTTTATTTAATATAATAAAGACATCAAGTGAGGAAAACAAAAAATAAATTTACATAAGATAGATTTTAAGGAGGAAATACAAATGACAATGGAAAGCTGGATACTGATTATAGCATTACTATTATCAGTAATATTTAGACAACTTGGAGAAAGGGAGTTTACTTTTAAAAGTGTATTATTACCATTTGTGATTTGTGGCATATTTGCTTATAAATATTTAAGATCAATACCAACAGATAAAAACGATATAATAGTACTTGTAATAATGACTTTACTAGGAGCAGTATTTGGATTGCTTATGACTGCAAGTGTCAAAACTAAAATTAAGGATAATAAAAAGTATACTATATGTGGAATAACATATCTTTTACTATGGATAGTAGGACTTGGATGGAAAATTATTTTCTCTTATTATGCACAAGACTGGTATCCAGAAACTTTTGGTAAGTTTATGATAACTCACCACTTAAGCTTTAATGTAATAGGACCTGCATTTATATTCTTTACTTTTGCTATGATAATTGTAAGGGTAGTAGGAGTATTAGTTAAGTTTAAAATAAAAGAAAATACTATGATAGCATAAGGAAAAGCTAGCAAATTGCTAGCTTTTTTTCTTATTTTAAAGATATATCACTAATATTTATAATTAATTATTTAAAAATTAAAATTATTTAAAGCTGATAGAGTATACATTACAACATTTATAAGCTTTCCGCTAGTAATTTTTTTATTAAATATAGTATTTAGTAACATAAAAACTTCCCCTTAATTTATTTAGTAATTAATTTAATATATAAAATTTATATATAACTAAATACCTATGATTTATAAGTAATAATAGTATTTTACTTATACATTAATTAATTATATAATTAACTTGTAAACAAGATCACTAAAGAAAATAAATAATAATTTACTTATATAGAAATAAATTATATAATCTATTAGTGGATAAGATTACTAAAGAAAAAAATTAATAATAAAAATACAAATGAAAGGTGATAATATGATTAAATATTTAAAGAAACTTGAAAATTACCCAATAGGCATAAGTGGAACTTGTCTTTCTTTTATAACACTTAGTAACTGCTGGATGCTTAAGGGAATAGATTACTTAAAAGTATTATCAATTATCTTAGCAATTGGAATGCTAACATTGATGGTAATTAGAGCAATTATGTTCCCAAAGAAAATGGCAAAAGAAATTGAAAACCCAGTACTTGGAACATTTTATCCAACAATAGGTATGGTTACTTGGCTAGTTGCTAATTACTTCTATCCAAAGTTCCCAAAAACATGTACAATTTTATGGTTAGCAGCAGTTGTTTGGCACTATGGAATTGCACTAATTTATACTTACCTTAGAATTAAAGAAAGAAACTTTAAAAATATAGTACCTACATGCTTTATTGTTTATACTGGAATGATTACAGGAACAGTTGCAAGTAAAGGAATTGCAGGAGTTGAACCAATAGCTAAATTCATGCTTTACTTTGGATTTATATTCTATACAGCACTTCTACCATTAGTATTATATATAGTATTTAGAAGTGAAAAGATGGAAGATCATAAACTTCCAACAGTAGGAATTATTTGTTCACCTGCCCCACTTGGAATAGTTGGTATGTTAACAATATACCAAAATCCAAATAAATATATGTTATGGTGGTTAATAATAACAGGATTATTACTACTTCCAGTAGTATACTCATACATCATTAAATTATTTAAAGATGGATTTAAACCAACACATGCATCATTTACATTCCCACTTGCAATAGCAACACTTGCTGCATTTAAATTATCAGCATACTTTGGAAGAATGGGCCACAGTAATTTTTCAGCAACATTTAAATTACTTGGAAATATAGAAATATTTATCGCAACTTATGTTGTATTTGTAGTTCTTGTAAACTTCTTAATAATGTTTGTAAAAGCAATAAATCCAAGAGAAGAAGCAAAATTAGAAAGAGACTTTAAGTATATTAAAGAAGCAATAGCAGAAGAAAAATAATAATAATAAAGACAGTATCTGAGTTTTTGATACTGTCTTTTTATATTATAAAATTATCTACTTTTAAATCACCGTATTACCGATTTATTGAATAGTATATAGTTATTATTTTTAGTTGTTTATATATTTTTGATTTCAAATATCATTTACGAGTATTTTATTTAAGCAATACTTTTTCTAAAATAGTTAAGCTTTTTGATAACAACTAATATAAGACATATATATCCTAATATATAAATAGTAAGTCCTATATCAAACTTATCTTCTGAGAAAAATAAAATATCTAATAATGTAGAAAATGTTGAGCTACAAACTATAATACTTGGTAAGATTATTGATTTAATTCTACCTGCTTTAGTTTTTACATCCCTAAGATATCTAATAATTAAGCTCATTATTATAATTCCAATTATATTTATTACAATATAATAAAACTCCTCATTCTGTATAAACTTTTCCCCTAGAAAGTTTGATAATGTAAGTAATATTAATCCACTTATAGAGAAGGGAATACTAGAAAAAGCTACTCCTAGTAGGATATTATTATATATTATGTCACCTGAGTTCTTAGAAAGTTTTAAATCATTATTAGTTCTTTCCTCTAATTTTTCTTTATAATGATCATAATCTTTATACTTTCTTTTAATAAAAATATATCTAAGTATAGGAATTACTAAGGTTGCTACTATTGGAATAGCCCAATATGAATGAAAAATATCTCCCCCATATTTTATATCACCACTTATTCCTGCAATACAAATAACTATATAAATAAAACAATACATATGGCTAAATATATTCTTTAATAAACTATCCTTATCTAGTTTTATTCTAAATAAATTCCATATTAAAGCTACTATTGGAATCTCATATACAATAAGAAAAGTAGTCATAAGCCATAACATACCTGCAATATTATAAATACTCCAAATGCAGCAATAATAAAAAATAATATTGGAACTACTAATATAGCTCTTAAAAATGTAAATATTATAAGTATATTATTTTCTAAAACTCCACTAACATCTACATTATAAAAATAATTATCAAACCTAAATATTTTATGTAATACTGCTTTTAATTCACTAATAAATCCTTTCATAATTCCCTCCACCATTTCTCATATATTTACTATTTTATCATAATTAGAGATATTATTTTTAATTAAATAAATTTTTAGTTTTATATTTTGTATATTAGGAAATATGATACAATACTATTAATATAAATGGGAGTGTTTAAGATGGAGAATATTAATTGTATATTTTGTAAAATTATAAAGAAAGAAGAGTCTTCGCATATTATTTATGAAGATGAACTTTTATGCTGATTTTTAGATATAGATCCTATTAATGAAGGACATGTATTGATAGTTCCTAAAAAACATTGTGATAGTATAGATAAACTAGATGATGATATTTTACTTAGGATTATGAAAATATCTAAACATATATATAAAGCTATAAAGAAAGTATATAATTGTGATGGATATACTATGATGCAAAATGGTGGAGCATTTTCAGATTTTGGACATTATCATATGCACATTTTCCCTAGATATATAGGTGATAAGTTTGAGTGGAAATGCACGGAACTTACTAATACTAATAGTTTAGAGTTTGTCAAAAATAAACTTAAAGCTGAACTTCAAGTTTATTAAAATTAAACTCTTATATTATTATATAAAAATGGTGATTATATAAAAGATTTTAATTATAAAATTAAAAAATAGAATTAAAAATTTTTATATCATAGATAAATAAGGTTTCAGAATTTACTGATAAGTTCTGAAACCTTATTTTATATTTTCTTAAAAATATTTATTACAAAGATAATTTATAAAATTTTTAAAAGATATTGAAGAATTTATAAGTGAGATATGTAATTTATGCTTTTACACTTATACTCTTATATAAAACTGGTATTACAGCTCCTATAAGAATTATACCCATAAAGAATGGGGCAGTATGACCAAGTAATACATAAATCTCTCCTCCAATAATAGGTCCAATTATTATTGCTAGAGATTGAATAGCTTGGCTACCTCCTTGAATCCTTCCTTGTTCACTAGAATCACCAGACTTAGAAAGTATTCCATTAAATGAAGGTCCAAAGATTGAATCACCAAAGGCAAATATAAACATTCCAATAATAACAAGAGGATAGAATGAGAATATTGCTGATGCTGCAATAAAACTATAGCCTATAACTTCTGAACTCATTCCAAGAATCACTATATGTATATCACTAAACTTCTTTAAAAGTTTAGGCATTATAAATGCTTGAGAAATAATATCTTGAATTCCCATAATTGAAAACATAAGTCCAATTATTACAGGACTCCAATTAAAAGTATTTACTGTAAATTCTGAAAAAGTTGCTTGCAGCGCTCCATTTGGTACCCAAAGAAGAAACGCTGAAATAAGTAATCTTCGTAAGTTTTTCATAGAAAGTATATTTACAAGCTGTATAAATGGATTTAGTCTTGTAAAAGTGATATTTTTTAGTCTATTATTTTTATCAAGACTTTCAGGCATATAAATAATTCCATAAATAAGATTTAATAAAGTTATTATTACTACAAAGTACATAGGTACAGAATAGCCAAACTTAGCAAGAAGCCCACCTAGAGTAGGTCCAATAGCTCCTCCTATACCTGCAATAGCACTTATCCAACCAAAATATTTTGTTCTTTGCTCTCTAGGAGTAATATCTGCAAAATATGCAAAAAGAGTACTTATATTACCACCTGTTATACCATCTATTATTCTTCCAAGAAATAGTACCCATAAAGTTCCTCCCATTCCAAAGATTAAATAACCAATTGTGGATCCTAAAAGACAAATTAAAAGTATTGGACGACGTCCATATCTATCACTTAAAGCTCCAAGTGCAGGAGCTGCAAAAAATACACAAACTGCATAAATAGAAGTTAATAGTGTAACAACTATAGCTTGATTTCCAGAATTACTTACATAAGGCTCTACTAAAAATGGAACTATAGGTGTTATTATACTAAAGCCTATTCCACAAAGAAATACAGATATAAGTCCAAATATTAAAGCTTTTTTATCTATAGTTTCTCCTGTATTTTGTTTATTATATGATTTAAATTTAAACAATTAAATTCTCCTTTCAAATTTATAATATTGTTTCCCTGTCAACAATAAAGATAATAAACTATTTTTGTTTCCATGTCAACAAAAAGATAAAACAAAAAAACAGCTTACTTTTAATAAAGTTAGCTGCCTTTAATTTCATTACTTAAATTTATTCTGATTTAATATCTATATCTTGTTTCTTTAATTCTGTATCTAAATGCTTACTGTATCTTTCTACAAAATTAATCATATCTTTAAGTTGCTGCTCTGTTACTTGCTCAAATACTACTTTATCTCTTTCTAAAAACTCCTTATGTAGCTCTTCATGAGTTTCAAAAATTTCTTTTCCTTGCTTCGTAAGCTTAAAATAAATTTCTTTTTTATTTTCTGTTTTTTGGTAACTTTCTATGTAACCTTTATTTATAAGTTTCTTAGTAACTTTACTCATAGCACCTCTAGTCATATAAAAGGCCTCAGCAAGTTTTGTTACGTTGGTATCAATATTTTTCCCAATATATTCAATACAATGTACTTCTGAAGCCTTATATCCTTCAAGGCTTTTCTCCATCTTAGGCTTATTAAGATAAGCTATCTTATTAAATAGTTCCCTAAAACCATCCATAACCTGTTCTTCCTTATTCATGGCCTATCCTCCTATCTTTTGGTACATTACTAATATTATATTAAAGTTTTGTTTCTATTTCAACAATCCTAAAATACCTATCTCAAGAATTGTATAGCTTAATTCTAAAAATATATTCTATATTACAACTCATATAAATCTAATTTCAAAAAAATATAAAAAATATTTATTTTTTCTAAAAAATTCTCTAACTCAGGTATATATACTTAGTAGGGATTAATTCCTTTAAGTTTATAAAAAGTATATAGAAATTATTATGCTAATAGTTAACTACTATTTACATAATAAAATTTAGGAGAGTGTTATATTATGAAAAGTAATGAATTAAAAATAGCTAAAAATAAGTTTTTCACATTAGAAACTGAAAATAGAAGAAAGTTTTATCAAGTACCAAAGCAATTTATGGACAAAAACTCAAAATATTTTAATATGAATCTTATAAGTAAATTATTATATGGAATATTACTAGATAGGCATAGTTTATCTATAAAAAATAATTGGCTTGATAAAGAAAATAGAATTTATTTTATATTTATTCAAGCTGAACTTTGTGACCTTTTAGGAGTTAAAGACCCTAAGACAGTTAGAAAATACTTAAAACAACTTGAAGAATATAATCTTTTATATAGAAAAAAACAAGGCAAAAACTTACCTGATTTATTATACTTACTTCAAATTGATACAGAGCAAAATAATATTTCAGAAGATAATAATAAGACAGGGAAAGATTCCCCATCAAAACAAGGAGATATTCCCTCTCAGGATAAGGATGATTCCCCTAAGAATAATACTGAAATAAATAATATTAATAAAAATAATACTAAGAAAGAAAAGAAAAGTATAAAAGAAATTAATAAAGATATAGTTCAAATAAATATAGAAACTAACTCTAATCTTTCCTTTTCTACTCTTAAAAATAAAGAAAAAGATTTAAAAGTTATACTCCCAAAAGAAATTTATCCACTAGCTACTACACCATTTATTCAAAGACTAAAAGCTGATAGAGATTTTAAGGGGTTAGATTTTGATACAAAAAGCTATAACTCATTAATAGATGCTATAACTATAACATCTGAAAAAGATAAAGTTGAAATGCTTGGAATAAGTCAATATGCTTACTTTAAAAATACTTTAATTAATATACTTAAAATGCAAAAGACAATAAATAATAATAAACAAAATAATTATGCTGATGAAGATATACTTGGTTGGTAAAACTTATTTAAATCTAATTATTAATACTCTAATGATTTCAATGTATTTAAATCTTAACCATTAATTCCAATAAATATAGTATATTTAATTAAAAAGTAAAAGATATCCTTATATAAATTAAAGATATTTATATAAGGATATCTGTAAAATTAATTAGGAGTAATTATATATGACAAAACACGAAACTGTAGAAGAAAGAAGCTTAGATGAAGCGATTGAATATTTTGAAAAAAAGTATAAAAATATAAAGACAAAATCAGATGAATATAATTATTTTAGTGAGCTCTCATATTTTATCAGTGATCAACATAAGAAAATACAAAATTTAAATCTAAATGATCGTAATTGGTGTGTTAGATTAGTAAGTGGTACCAAGTATAAATTTATGATAACTATACCAGAAGTATTTCAAAATGCCCCCCTTACTTTTCAACAAATAGCTGCACTAAAAAGATATTCTGAATATGTATTAGAAAATAAAAGTACAATCAATTTACTTTATAAAAATGGATATTTTCTAATTTATATTATTATAGTTGTATGTATAGTATTTTTAGCAAATAAATAACTATCCTCTTATCTACCTCTTCCATTCTTTATCTTACAATTACTTATAATTGAATTTAATTAATATATTAATATTAGACAATAAAAAAGAAGATTAAAAATCTAACTCCTTACTCTTCAAATAATATATTTAAAAATAATTTACTCTTTACTTTCTACTACAATCCTAAACTTATTTAATACTAAATAAGTTTAGAAATAAGGATCGGGCTTTATAGCTTGTCTAATACCGGCTATATAAACTATAATTATAAATATTAAAAATAATATTTGTAAAATATAACTTTTAGCAAGAACAAAATGAACTATTATATACATTGGTATAGGTAAAATAAATAATAACGTAATAGTTTGTTGTCTCTTAATTTTTTACTTCTATTAATCTACATAAGATTATTTCAGCTGATAGTATAATAATTTCTAGTTTAAATAATAAATTATCATAACCATTCCAAATGAAAAATCCTATTAGATAAATAATAGCTAGTCCTGCTATAAAAAAATGAACTATACTTTCATAATAAAATTTCGCTTAAATATACCTTTCATATACTTTATATTCTTTATTATAAAATATATGAAAAACATAAATTGTATAGAAAATATTATTTGTAAGGTAGTAAATATATTAAAATTATATTTGTTAAGTACAATTTTAGCTTGGCTTAAATCAAGTATTAATATAATCCATGTTATTAATATATACATAAGCATAACACTTAAGTATTGATATTTTTTAATTTTTATCATATGTAACTCCTATAACTAATGTTTATTGATAATAATTATACATAAATTTATATAAATTTAAAAATATAATCCATATAATAACTAAAACTTCTTTAAAAGGGCATAATATCATTTAAAATTCTCTATATTTATTCTGTATATGGAAAATAGTTCTGATTTCTTCTTTTTTTACTTCTCTTAGTTTATTATTTAATGAACATCTACAATATTATTTGAAATATACCTAAGCATATCAGTTATTCTACATAAATTAGATCCTATTACTAGACTATAATATAAATTAAATTCTTTATTATTAAATAAATCTTCTTTAATTCATATAATTATGAATAAGGATTAGTATTTTTAATATTTTTAATACCGCTTATATAAACTATAATTACAAGTATTAAAAATAATATTTGTAAAACATGACTTTTAGCAAGTGCAAAATGAACTATTAGATATATTGGTATAAGTAAAATAATCATAAGAGCAATATTGCTACTTTTATTAAATTTTTTTAATCTATTAACTACATCTTCCCTTTCAAGATAAGTAACAAAATCTTGTAATTCTAAAATTTGTTCCTCTGTAGCACCAATATCTTCATCTTTTTTTCTTTTTAATATTTCTAATTTATACATCGTATTATGACCATAACTTTTAACATTTATATGATATTCACCATTACTTAATGTTTTAATTATTTCTCTTCGTTTTTCTGACATCCCTAAAAAATTCACAAGGTCTCTACCATAAAAAGCTAATTGATCCTCTAATTTTTTGTTACTCAAGTTCTTATTAATTATCTCATTATACCAATTTTTATATTTATCTATAGCTTCTTGAACATCATGGTATATAATCTTTTGAGGTAATAATCCTCCTGGCATCTGATCATCTTCTTTCAAAAATTATACTTATAATAATATATATTATACATTTACTATAAAATAAAAACAAAAAATATCTTGTAAATTAATTATATTTTTATCTGTAATATTTTTAGCAAATAAATAACTATCCTCTTATCTACCTCTTACCTTCTTTATCTCATAATTACTTATAACTAAGTTTAATTAATATAGTAATGTCTAAACATAAAAAAGAAGATTAAGAATCTAACTCCTTAATCTTCAAATAATATATTTAAAATAATTACTCTTCACTTCCTATTACCAATATATATATAATAAAATCTAATAAATACAAAAGTATTTATTAGGTAAATTTTTATTATTCTTTAAATAAAAGGAACTTTTGTAATATACCATAAACTTCTTACATATTCTTATTTTAAATTATTGTTATTATAATTTATCAAATATTATATTTAATAAGCTTTTATAACTTTCTTAGAATATGTTCTAAATTTAACTAATCATTATAACATTAGCAAGTATTAAAATAAAAAATAACTCCCCAATATTATATTTATAATTAATTTCAGTAAAATAATTCTACTAAATATATCTGATTGTCTCCAATCTTTAACCATATAATTTTAACTAGATGTTATATTATAGTATATTTTATATTATAAAGAAGATTTTACAAATGACCAATAATTCAAAAGAAAATTCCTACTTTAAGAAGAGTATTTTACAATATTCATTAATAATTATTATGATTATTCTTTCTATTTACATTGTATTTTATAATCTTTCTCATAATTACCCAGATAAACTTACAAATCAAACACTTTTAATCTGGTTTGTTCCTAGAATTATTTCTTCATTCATAATAGTATTTATATTACTAAGAGCATGTAGTTTATTAGTTATAAATTCTAAAAATTCTTCTTTAAAAGATTTTTTATCAATAAAAAATTATATAGTTCTAGGATCAGTATTTTTAGCAATTCTATCATCTAATTATCTATTTAGTGTTATATCAAATAGTACAGATTTAACACTGAATTTAATGCATAACTTTTCAATATTTATTGTCTTAATTTTAATTTTATTTCTTCTAATAGGAATACTTTTTTTAACAATATTAGGATTACCTAAAAAAGACTAAATATATAAAATAACCCTTAATTATTAGAGTAAATTAAATTTACAATAAGAATTAAAGGTTATTTTATTATTTATCTTTCTTTATATATTTTACTTAATATTTATATTAATAAAATTTTTTAAACCTTGATCTACCCTAAAACTCCTACTCTTTTAAGCTTAAAGAATCCTAAAAGTCCAAGTAGTGCTATACCTCCATCTACTAAAATATACTCTCCACCCCCTTCTATAAGTTTAAGTACATACGGTACTATACCTTCAAATTCTATTCCTATACTATTATCAGGTTGTGGAACTAACTTAATAGTTTCATTAGTTGTATTTATTAAAGTATATACTGTATTAGTGAAAGGGAATACAGTTAATATAAAATTTATAAATAAAACTATAAATACTCTAAAAGAAAATTCTGCTAGATTAATTGAAGAAAAGGGAGAAGATGTTTTAGAATTTTCAGATAAAACTCCAGAGATATTTGAAAGCTTAGATGAGTTAGAAAGTACAGAAAATGAAGAAATTATTATTAATACATGGGAAGATTTTGTTACATGCTTTGATTCACCAACTGGAGAAGAAGTACTTACAGCATTAGCACTTACGCTTTGTTTTTAATCTAAAATTAAATAATAGAGCTTATTTAGGCTCTATTATTTAGACACCATAATATTGTCAGTAATACTATTGTCAAATAAACAGTTGCTACCCTAATATTTTGATATTTAATATATCTTTTAACATCATTTTGCTTTAAATAATCATTAAACTTTTTTAATTCTTTTATTTGCTCTGTTGTTAAATATGTTGTAGATTTTTTTTTATCATTAAAAATATCTAACCTTAAATCATTATTAGTCCATTTTTTAGCAATAACTGTATACTTATAAGCTTCTAAATTATCAATTTTCTCAGAATTAATCTCTGGAGTAATAAAACCATGAAGTCTAGTCATATATCCTTTTTCATCTCGAGTATCTTTAACTTTTTCATAATAATCATTTAAATATTTAATTGCTTCATCTAAATCCATTTCTTCATAAGTGTAATAATTAGGCATAATATCATCTCCATCTAAATTATAGCAATATTTTATATGCAGGTATTTACAACTAAGTAAAATAGATAGCAAAATTCTAAAGATTATCAATAGTTAGTTCTAATGATGATTCACCAAATGAAGATAATTTACGAGATAAAGATGATTTATCATATATAATGGAAATATACCTATACACCCTGATATAATAGAATGAAAAAAATAAGCTAACACTTAGTGTTGTCTTATTATATTAAAAGGAGCAAGAAATCATATGAACTTTACTAAAATATATGACTATATTTTAAATAAATATAATTTAACAAAAGAAGAAGCTGAAATTATAGCAGTATATTCATATAGTTTTTCATACAGCTTTTTTATATTGGATTTAATAAAAGAAGCAAATAAAGTAATTATTGAAAATGGAAGAAAAATTATAAGAGAAGAATTTAGTACTACAGTTATAGAAAAAGATTATATAGGAATAGATGACTCCTATAATGATATTTGTTTTCTTATAGAGGATACAGATAATATAGATGAAGAAAATTTCTTGGAAATAAAGTCTCAATTAAAAGTAAAAATAGATATAAAAAAATTTTTAATGATAATGAGCGAAGTTTGTTATTTAGCTATTGAAGGATACAATAGGACTAATCAAGTTGGTAAATATTCAAAAGAAGAAGCACTTATATTATATAAATTTTTATCAGAGAATATAGATAGATTTTTATTTGACAACTGAACCTTGCATAACCAAGCTCATATGCTTCCCTTATTACTCCGTGAGTTTCTGCTTCATATTTCTCGTAAACCTACTATCTCCACAAATATTAATTTAGATAGTTCGTACCCTACTAAATCTATAATTAATTTAAGTTTATATTCTTAAATCCTTATTTTAAAACATTAATAATAGCATTTTTATTCCTATTCCATTCTGATACACAGTTAATATATATCTAAAATCTAATATCTAATAAATACTTTTCTTTTTCCCCAATTTTAGGAGGTATTATTTTAGTTAATATAAATAGAATAATACATTAATGATAACACTATAAAAATAAATCTAGCCATTAAAATTATATCTGAATATTAAAGCATTTATAACTTTCCTCTACATCATCTTACTCTAAATAAAAAAGTGGATATTTAATACTCATCTCCACTTTTTTTATACTAACATTCAAATTTAATCTATTTCTTCTTTTTATAATCTAAAGCAAGCCCAATAGCAACACCTAGACATAAGCCTATTGGTATTTGATCAAATATTACCCCAAAGATAAGCCCTACTCCAGTAAAAAGAGGAAAATAATAACTACTGTTCTTTTTAGCATTGTTTTCACTCATAAATTTTACCCCCTTAATTAATAACTACTATATTATTATACATAATCTGTATATTATAATTCTAGTGATTATCTAATAAATATAGAACTTATATAATAATTGTGCGGTAATACCTCCATTTAAATTATAAAAATATCTTATATATACTAATATAGATATAATTTATTATTTAATAAACATCTACAATATTATTTGAAACGCTACCTACAATGATAGTAACATTATCACCTATTCTCCATAAATTCGGGCTTGTTACTAAAGCATAATATAAATTATATTCTTTATTACAAAAATAATAATTTTGATCAGGGGAGTTATGCTGGGTTTCTTTTACATTAATACATCTAGCATTAATAACTATATAACTATTAAAAAAGTAATCAAAAATTTTTAAACAAATTGGTCTTCCTATTAAAAATAAAAAAAATACATATATCCCCATAGTAATTAGTACAGAATCACTATTAGTTAATATTTGTGCTAAGGTACTTATAACTCCTGATACCATTAAAGCTTCTATAAAATTTCCTAGTAACAATAACTCATTTCTTCTTCTTTTCTCCCTTAATTGATTTTTTACTATTATATTTTTTAAATAATAATTATACTCATCCTCTAATAAGTTAAATTCACACATTCTAAAAAATATAATTAAAAGTACAAATATAAATACTGGAAGTATTAAATATATATTTATATCTGATTTTAAAATAAAATACATACTTACTGATAGCATAATAATAATTTTATAAATTAATAAAATACTTTTATAAAAGTATATTTTATTAATCTTTTTCAGACTTAGTGCCTTAATATTATTAAATCCTGATATTAATAATATTAATTGTATAGCACTAATTATAAATAAAATAAAATCTTGTCCATAAATAACATGTCCACTTAGATAATTACATGCTAATACCCAAAGCCATACAAAACTCAAATATGTACTTATCTGTGAAAATTTTTTATTATATTTTAAGATAAAATCCATCTTTCTATCGTTCTACTTAAATCTTTATTTAATATTAATATTTCTAAATTTTATTATATATAGCTCCTATAAATGTAGTATATTACCAATATTACATCTAACCTTATGTAAATCCAAAATTACCCATTAACTAGATTTTTATTTATCCTTTAAATAAAAAGAACTTCTGCAATATATCAGAAGTTTTTTTACATATTTCTATTTAAAATTATTGTTATTATTATAATTTATTAAATATTATATCTAGTAAAATCCTATAACTTGTTCAGAATGTAATCCAAATATAACTGTTACAACTTGCTTATTTGTATAAATTCTTTTTTCTGTAGGAATAGATACTCTCATATCTATTCCTACAATTTTTACAATATGATGTCCCCCTGTTCTTTTTCCAGGTTGTTCATACCCAATGCAAATACCTTTAGCTTTTATAAAAGAATTATTTTTACAATCTAACATTTGTGGATAAGGCATTCTATCAATAAAAATATATATAAAAAGTATACAGAAAATTAAATAGGGGTATATAGTATTAGGAGATAAATTTAAATATGTAAGTGGATAAAGTAATGGTATCATTATTAATATAGATACAATTAAAGTTGCAAAAATAGATGAATAAAATCCTTTCCATTTATCATATCTCTCTAATTCTTTTAAACTTATTTTCTGTTCCTGAAACATAATATCTAACTTCACCTGTTCTTCTCTATAAATTTTAAAATCTAATATTATACAAAATATAAGTTCAATAGACATAAAAATAGTAGGTATCCCTACATACCAAAATCCATTAATTAAAAGATATACTCCTTCAATTATACTTAAAAGAAAGAACATACAATTTGATCTTACTCCTTTTAAGTCTTTAAATTTAAAATTAGATATTTTAAATTCATTAAAAGATATTTTATTTTTTTTGATATATCTTATAAATAAAAATGTTGGTATCAGATAAAGAATAAATACTATACCTTTCCCTATTAAAGTAAGTAAAGGGGTAATGCTATATGAAGAAGGTATAATTAAAAAAGCTATATTAGGAAGCAAGAAATTGAATAAATAAATACCATCCTTAATTGATAATTTTTCTTTCATTTAAACTAAATCTCCTAAAAAGTATAAATAATACCTAATTATATCATCTATATTTTCCAAAATAGTAAATATTAGATTTCATTTTTAAATTCTAAAATATACAAATTAGTTTTTATTTTATATTTTAATTCTGCTTTAATATAAATTTAGTCTATATCGTTTCTAATTTTTAACCATATAACTAAAATTAAATTCTATATTTAACCATATTTTTAATTATAAGGGAGATTTTATAAATGGCTAACCATGATTTAAAAGAGAAAAATTCAATTTTTAAAAAATTAATTTTACAATATTCATTAATAGTTTCTATAGTGATGATTTCCATATATATTCTATTCTTTAATGTTTCACATAACTATCCTAATAAATTTAATACTCAAACAGTTTTAACATGGTATTTTCCTCAAATTATATTTGCATTCATAATAGCATTTACCTTACTAGGAATCTGTAGTTTATTAATTGTCAATCATAATATTTCTTCTTTAAAAGATTTTTTATCACTAAAAAATTCTATAATAATACTCTTAATGTTTATAGTAATTTCAATATGTCATTATTCACTTAGTCTTTTACAAACTAGTATAAGCATAGCAGAAAATTTAATGTATGCTTTTGATATATTTTCTGCTTTATTTATAGTTTTATTTATCTTTATAGGAGTCCTATCTTTAACTATATTAAAATCACTCTCTAAAAAATAATTCACTTTATCCTATATAAAAAAAATAAGCTTTAATTCTTAAAGTAAACTAAATTTACAATGAAAATTAAAGCTTATTTTTCTATTCCTATATATTTTTATTACTCTATAATATCTATAATAAAATGTGATGTTCATTCAAGCACTAGAGTAATTTTTTGATCTTTCTTATAAGTCGTTACACGATATAAGATATATAACTAGTATTTTTTCACTAGACTTAATACATTTAACTTTCTCAGGTATTTTAAAATAAGGCTCTGTTAGATAATTGTGTTATTAATTATACTCCAAATAGGTTATAATATAGGTACCAACTATACTTCACCATATTATATAGAAAAGATTACTTATATTATGCAAAAAGTAGATATAAAAGCCATAATTAAAGATTTGAATAATGAGGAACTTAGAGATTTAATTTCAGTAGCACAAGTAGTTTTAAATGCTTTATTTAGTTCTGATAAAATCAAGGATAATATTAAGGAAAGTAGATTTTCTAAGGGATACGGATGTCCTAAATGTCAATGTAAGGATGTTAATAAAAATGATAAGACTAGAGGCAGACAAAGATATATTTGTAAAAGATGTCATTGCACTTTTGATGAGTTTACTATATCACCTTTCTCTAGCACTAACTTAAGATTAGATAAATGACTTAAATACTGTGAATTAATGATACTAAGACTTTCTATAAGACAATGTGCAACTAAAAAAGGAAATATAATATGGGAGCAGTTTGTAATAGTAGAATTACAACTAATGATATCGTTAGATTTTTGATGGAAAAATAGGAGAAGATGTTACTTTCGTGGTTGATAGTCACAAATCTTTCTTTAATATAAATAAAGACCTAAATATTGAATTAAAACGAGTTCTTAGAGGTAAATCTATGCTAGATAGTGTGTTTATCATCTACAACATGTAAATTCTCTTCATAGTGGATTTAAGAGATGGTTAATGCCCTTTGACGGAGTTTCTACTAAATACATCTCGAACTACTTGGCTTGGTTTAAATTTTTGTAATTAAGCAAGAAGAATAAAAATAGTGATAGAATTAAGGATATGTTGGTTAATGTGGCAACTAAAGAAGTTTATATAACTATAAATACTATCAGGAATAGATATATTGAATTAGTTTAAAGCTAAGAAACTCTTAATAAGATTTTTTATTGATTAAAAAGATATTTCATAATTGTTATATAATGTAAAATAAAAATACTGTTGATATAATATAGATAAATAGGAATTTGTAATTTTCTTGTATGTAAAAAAAACGTGCAGATTTGATAATTATAATTGGTAGAGTTAGTTCTTATCAAATAATATAATAAAATTATAAACTGATAAGGAGGAAAAACAATGAAATTAGGAAATAGTTTATTTCATGCAAGAAAAAAATGTGGACTTTTGCAAGAAGAAGTAGCAGAAAAACTAGGTATAAGTAGACAAACTGTTTCAAAATGGGAAACAGATGAGACAGTTCCAGATATTCGTCAGTCGAAAAAAATGGCGGTATTATACAATATATCGTTAGATGAACTGATTGATTTTGATATTGATATAAAAGAAATACAGGAGACTATTGACAAAACAAGTGAAGAAACGGAAGAAAAAATTGACTGGACAAATGCGTGGGGGAAAAAATATCCTATTCTGCTTAAGTATCAAAATATAGTGAATATTCCTAATTACGCTCGTAGATTAAATAAAATGCTGAATGAAATAGAACAGGAATATCAATTTAATGAACAAGATGCTATGTTGGTTCTTAAAGATATTTTGTATAACGTTTGGAAAAATCGTAAAAATAAATCAAATCACTAAATTCTAATTTAGCTAAGATATTGGATAGATAATATTAATATATTACGAAATAATTTATATAAAAATAGCTAGACAACAGAAACTACAATATGTGTAGCTATTTTTTTACTTATTTATCACGCAATTATCTAACAGAACCTAAAATAATTATTAAGTTTTTGTAATTATTTAAAATAACCTGGAGAATAAACATTCACCAGGTTATAAATATTCATAAATATATTTTAATTTACTATTAAAAAATCTTTAGATTTAAATCCTTTATCCTTTAATTTAGACTCCATTTCTCTTCTAGCATAATCTTTATTAGCTTCAGTTACTAGTTTATTAGTATATAATCCATCATCCCTCCAAGAGAATGTTATTTTATAAGGATAGTTATAATTTTCTAAAGTATAATTATATGCCATACCATTAATTCTAGGTGTATTATCATACACTTCTTTTACAGCTTCTTTGATTTGCTTCCTTTCTAGTAAAACTCTTTCTGTTTCTTCTTTTTCATAATCTACTTTTGGCATAAACCCCTTACCATTAATACTATATATATATATAAATCAACAAATAAAACTACAATAAATGTAAATATAGCTACTATAATTCCTATCATTACCTTCTTTAATATATTTTTTTAGGATTTATCTTTTTCTCCATTTAATGTCCCCCTTTAATTGTATAAAATCTATTATCTACTATACAATTCAATTAGAACATTAGTATTAACAAAGCTTTAATTTATACTAAACACCTTTTTTTACTTACATCTAATAATTTTTTTCTATTATAAAAATATATTAATACTATTACATCTTCCTTAAAACTCAGTTATATATTAAATTAAATTATTTTATAATTCACTTATATTTAAAACAAATAAATATATATATAATAAAAATCCATTTAAATATAAGGATCTATTTTAAATAGTAGTTCATATATGATACTTTTTTAAAATAAGTTATAATATATAATTTATGTATAATAAGAATATAAAGTAATGAATTATTATGTTATGTGACGCACAAAATTAATATAGGATTTATTTATGTTTAGGAGAAATGTAATGAATCAAATTAAATTTAAATTACAAGCAAAAGTAATGGCTTTAATATCTTTTATAGGAAGTATATTTTAAATTAGATTAATAATAGGAATTTCAATGAAACATATAGATATATTCATATTTGTCTCTATTACATATATAGAATTTAAAATTTTAGAAAATATTATTTGGAGATGCCCTAAAGGAAAGTATACTAATACTATAAATAAATGTTTATATTGTAACTATGAATTAATCTAATATTTATTACTATAATAAATTATTGAGCTAAGTATATGTTAAAACCCCTACTTTAATATGCTAAGAATAAGTTTAATAAAGCCTTAGAGCTGATGGAATATTATACTTATAACAACTTTAAGAATTATAATTATTATTTTAATTGGATATCTAGCTACTTTAATAATTGTTAAACATGATAAAATAAATTTTAATTTTTTAAATATATATCCTTAAAAGTCAAAAAAATCATTATCTAAAGAACTTTTTGTTCAATAATAATAATTAGCTATAATAGAAACTCTATTTTAATTATAAATTTGAACTAAAAAAATTATAAAAATTAAAATTATAGATACAAGTATAAGATATACATATTGTTGTTTTCTAAATTTTTTTATATTATTTTGTACAGTACTTAGCTCCAGATAATTAATGAATTTTATTAAATGCTCTCTTTGATTATTCGTTAATTTAGTTGCAGATTTTTTGGAATCATAATAAATATATAAGTAATATTTGGTATTAACATTTTTATCATAATAACATTCAGCTTTAACTTCAATTACATACTTATGATTTAAGAATCCATGGACTTTTAAATCATAAAGTTCTTGAGTTTTAAATTCAGGTGCAATAAACGTATTCAATGCGATATCGAAATAATATGCATCAAACTCTTTAGATGAATTTTTTATTTTTTCAATATATAGATTATCAAAATATTCAAAGGCTTCATCTAAAGAACAACTAGTCATATGTCTAGGATTTGGCATGATATTACCTCCATTTAAATTATAACTATATTTTATACCATCTTATATATAAAAGAAGCTTCTATTAAAGTAATTGAAGAATAAGAAGAATATCTATAAGTACATTAATATAGTTAGTGACAATATTAGAATCAATAGAGGGGAATCTAATAACTACTACAATAATAACTATTTATTACTAATTTAAGCTTTAATTAAAGTAAACTATTAAATATTTTTCCTTCATTTACTTAAATAAGAATAAGTATCCTACTTAATTTCTTTAGTATTCTTAGTTCTTTTATAATAATCATTAAAATAATCAATTACTTCATCTAATAGAATATCTCTATAACTATGAAAATCTGGCATTATAATATACCTTCTAACATTCAAAATCTGATATACAATTATTATAAAGAATAAATATGGCAAAAATTATACAAATTCAGGAATTATAATTATTATTTTAGTTGAATATCTAGCTATTTTTTTAATTGCTTCATCTAAATCTATTTCTTCACAAGTGTAATAATTAGGCATTAAACCAACCTCCTATATACAAATTATATAATACTATATAGTTGTATCAATATTATCTATTTTAAATCTAATATCCACCTCATATTACAAGTTTTAACAATAAGTTTCTTTTAAATAAATATCTTAAACATAAATAACAAACTCTTAACTATGTAAATATTTCCTTAATTAAGAAATATTTTACAATTAGTTACTTAATTATTCAAATATAAGCTATATAATGATAATTGTAAAATGATATTAAAAGGAGGATTTATTTATGATAGGGAATATTAAAAGAAGTGGAATGTTATGTTCAGTAAATGGAATGTGGAAAGTTCAAGGAACACCATCAACTACTGTAAGAGCAAAAGAAGGGGATGTAATGCCTAGATTTAGAGGCAAAGATGTATCTTGGAGAATGATACAGCATCTACCAAGATAATAAATATTTTAGGTACTGAATAAAAAAATATTTATTCAGTACCTCATATCCAATATACTAAAAACTCATAAGCCCTATATAGATAAAATTCTTATTAAAATAAAATAAAAAAGGTATAAAGATTATAGAAGCTATAATTTTTGTATCTTTTTTATTTTTATTAGATAAATAACTAAAAATAATCTAAAAAATATAAACAAAAGGCACAATAAATAATATTATACCTTTTATTTAAACTTTAAATTTGTTCAAATTATAAGCTATTATAGTAATTACAATAATATAATTTAAAAACTATATTATTTTATAAATATTATTATCTAAATAAAAATATATCTTATTTAGAAACATTACCTGCTACATTTAGTACATCCCATGTTCTAGCAAAAGGAGGAGCATAACAAAGATCTAACATTCCAAGCTCTGTAGTTGTCATTTTATTATAAATAGCAGTAGCAAGTACATTTACTCTTTGTACTGCATCTTTC
The DNA here is from genome assembly GCF_900091705.1 of Clostridium mediterraneense. GTDB lineage: Bacteria > Bacillota > Clostridia > Clostridiales > Clostridiaceae > Sarcina > Sarcina mediterraneense. The sequence continues at coordinate 25,557 of NZ_LT594784.1, forward strand.
TTTCCAACAACTTGCCCACCTAGTATAACTTTACTATCTTTATCATAGATAAGTTTTACATAGATTTTTTCTTGACCTGGATAATAATCTGTTTGATTCATATCTGATATAAATTTAGCTTTATAGTTTATTCCAAGTTTTTTTGCCTCTTCTTCATTTAAGCCAGTACGCCCAGCTTCCATATCTAATACTTTAATGCAGCTTGAACCTAAAATAAGCTGATATTTTGAATCTAAACCACCAAGATTTTCACCAACAATTCTTCCAAGTTTATTAGCACTTGTAGCTAATGGAATATAGCTGTTTCCTTTTAGCATATGAGGAACTATAGCACAATCTCCAGCTGAGTAGATATTTTTAACAGAAGTTTCCCCCTTATTATCTACTATAATAGCTCCATTTTCACTCATTTTAATTCCTGTATTTGAAATAAACTCAGTACTCGGTCTAACACCAGTAGCTAAAACTACAATATCAGCTTCAAAAGTCTTATTTCCTGCTACTACAGATTCAACCTTTTCACTTCCTCTAAGCTCTGTAACAGTTAAATTTGTATATAAAGCTATATTATGATTTGAAAGTTCCTCTTCAAGAATATCAGTTACTTCTTTATCAAAAGCTATATTAAGAATTCTATCTTCTCTTTGAAAAATACAAATTTCTTTGCCATATTGTTTTGCTGCTTCAACAAGTTCTAATCCTATAAAACCAGCTCCTATAATGGCAAGCTTTTTTAACTGTGGATTTTCCATTGCCTTCTTTAAAGCTATACCATCTTCCATACTATGAAGAGTAAATACATTTTTAAGTTTTACATTCTTAATTGGTGGAATTATTGGACTAGCTCCAGTAGCTATCATTAATTTATCATAATTATCACTGACCTCTTCACCAGTTAATAGATTTTTAGCTATTACTATTTTTTTATTTACATCAATACTAATAATTTCATGCTTAGTTAATACATCTATACCAGAGGATATTGCCTGCTCTTTAGTTCTAGCTATCATAGTATCAGTACTTTCAAAGAAGTTTCCTACATAATAAGGAAGACCACAAGCACCAAAAGATATATAATCTCTTTTTTCATAAATAACTATTTCAGCCTCTTTATTAATTCTTCTTAATTTAGCTGCGACGCTCATACCAGCAGCAGTACCTCCAATTATTATTACACGCATTCCTATTTCCCTCACTTATATCTAGCATATTAGTTTCCTAATATTATATTAAAAATTTCTATATCATTTTATTTATTTTTATATTAACAAATCTAAATAAATAATTTTATTCTTCAGATTCTGCTTCCTTTTTAATATTCATATCTTTAAATTGCTCCATATCTACTTTTCCTAACATTTTATCAACCATCATTGCATTAGTTAAAGCACCACTAACATTTAAGAAAGTTCTGCCCATATCTATTATTGGGTCAATAGCAAGGATTGGACTAACTAATGGGAATAAAGAAGCCATTCCAACTCCAGATAAAGAAACTGATGCAGCCATAGTAGCTGTTCCTGGAATACCAGCAATCCCAAATGATCCTAAAGCAACAACTATAATAGCCATTCCTATAAAAGTAAAATCTATTTGCATTCCTGTTATATTAGCAACAAATACTAATAATAAAGCAGGGAATATACCAGCACAACCTTGCATACCAGCTGTTGTTCCAAGTCCTGCAACAAAACTAGCTGTTCCATTATTAACTCCCATTTTATCTGATAAAGTCTCAATTGTAACTGGTAGACATCCAACACTTGAACGAGATGTAAATGCTAAAACCATTGCAGAGACTGCTTTCTTTATATATATTACTGGATTATATCCAAATAAAGATATTGCTATAAGTTGAATAATAAACATTACTATTACAGCTACATATAAAGCAATTACAAATATACCAACATCTAAAATACTAGAGATACCTCTTTGAGCTATTGTATTTGCTAATAGTGGAATAACAGCATAAGGCATATATTTTATAATAGTCATAGCTACACTCATAATAATTTTATGGAGTGCATTAATCAAATCAAGAAAAGGTTTTATAACATCATAGTATCTTTTCTTCATTCTATTAGCTCCAAGGCCAAAGAATACTGAGAAAATTACTAAGGCTATAACATTAATATTTACCATTGCTTCAGCAGGATTTGCTGGTAATAATCCTCTTAATGTATCAACCATTGTTTTTACTTCTCTTATTTCAGAAACTTCACCTGTAATATTCATACCACTACCAACATTAAATATCATACCAACAGTAAGACCAACAATAGCGGCAATAACAACCATTACCATAGTTACAATAATAGAGTTTTTAGTAAGTTTACCTATATTAGTACCCTCTTTCATGTTTATAATAACATGAACAATAGATACCATCACTAAAGGAACTACTAGCATTTTGATAAGGTCAATAAAGCCATTACCTATTAATCCATACCATTTAGTTGTCTCAGTTACAAAGCTAATCTTCATAGGATCATTAGAAAATCCAGATACAGCTTGAATTAATATACCTAATATTAGTCCAATCCCTGTACCAATAAGCATCCTCCTAGAGAAATTAACTTTTTTCTTTTGTAATCTATTCATTATAATAAATAATATTACTAGTATAGCTAAAAATAAAATTGTTTTGAGTTCACTAATCATTAGAAAGTCTTTAAAAAATACATTGTTCATAAACTGCCCCCGTTTTTTATTATTTTTTATGATTACTTTTCTCCATAAGTACTTTTAATGCATTATGGCATTATCTTTTGATTTATCTTTATAATTTATAAGTTATATCCTGTTAGCTAAATCTCCTAATTTTACTTTAAATAATTGCCCCTTATTATTTTTATAGTAAACTTCTCAAGTACTGAAGATATAAAAGAAATTGCTATATTACAACTTAATAAACTATAAAGTTTGTTCTTATTAATATAAGTTATTTTATAAATATAGAATATATAACCTTATTGTTACAATAAATGAATCTATAAAACTAATAATGTTCATTTTATTTGTTTATTTTAATTTATAAAATTATAGTATTCTAAAAATCTCTTATTGATTTTAATATATATATATTAAATCGAATTATTTTATAATTCATTTATATTTTAAAATAATATAAATATATATATTAAAAATATATATTTATATAAATAGCTTTTATTAAAATCAAAATAAAAAATGAGGAGTATTTAAATAAAGTTACTCCTCAAACTAAATAATATATTATTTCTACTTTTTTAAATATTTTATTAAATTAAATATCTTACTAAATTATAAATCTTGAACTCCTCCACCATTAATCATTAAGCTTTGTCCTGAAACCCAATTAGCTAAAGGTGATACAAAAAAGAAAATAGCTGATGCTATATCTTCTGGTTGTCCTAGTCTTTTTAATGGGGTAGATTTTAACATATCTTTTTCAATATCAGAATTTAAAACACTTTCTAAAGCAGGTGTTTTAATTGCTCCTGGCATCACACAATTAACTCTAATTGGAGCTAAATCAACAGACATTGATCTTGTTAGCTTTGCAACTGCTGCCTTTGTTGTTGCATATACAGACATATCTTTACTATTAATTATACTAGACATAGAACTTACATTGACTATAGAGCTAGTATCATTTTTAGGCATATATGGTAAACATAATTTTACTATTCTAAAAATACTAAAAAGATTTAAATTATATATTTTCTCTATATATTCATCACTTAACTCTTCAAAATATTCTCTTCCCCCACCTCCTCCACCAACATTATTAACTAAAATATCTATAGTCTTAAATTCTTTAGAAATTATATCAACCATTTCCTCACACGCTATACTATTTGAGACATCACACCTTATAGCTAAGGCATCACCTCCCATATCTTCTATTTCATATCTTACTCTATCAGCTTTTTTATAATCAATGTCACATACAGCAACATTTGCTCCTGCCTCAGCTAACATTAATGCTGTAGCTCTACCTATACCAGATCCTCCTCCAGTAACTATTGCATTTTTACCTTTTAAACTTAAATTTTCTAAAACACTCATTAAAATATTCATCTCCAAATTATAATAAATTAATACAGTAAACTCCCTATTTATAATTCTCAATTATAGATAAAGTTATTGTAGCTATAATTAAATATATAGTTTTTATTTTTTATTTATAATCTTTCTAAGCTATAATTTATTAAAACTTTTCTTAAAAGTAGTATTTAAATTCTAATATAAATTAAAGAGATAAGCTTATAGCCTACCTCCTTTAAATTTAATTTATATAATTTTCTATAGAAGACCTTGGGATATTTATCTCAATATAATCACCAATTGCATGAGGAACACTTAAGATAAGTACTACTTCATTACTTGTAAAATAAGATTGAGCTTCAGAAGTAGAACTACTATCAGTCTGTTGTAATAAGCTATTTAGATTCTCAAGTTTTAAATTATCAGGTGCTTGTACACCAAGTGATTGGAATTTTGATTCTACTGCTTTATTAAGGATATCTATAAATTTTTCATTTATATTAGCAATTTCATTAAGGCGCATTAAACTTCCTTTTTCTATATTTATATTTAATGTAGACCTAAATTTACTTGGGTAAGCAGCAGTAGGAGAATTTATATCGCCTGAAAAGTAAATTGATATATATTTATTATTTTGAAACATAATCTGATAATTTATATTTAGTGTTGCTTCACCATTAGAATTATATAGACTATCAAGTTTCTTTACATAATTTAATACTACTTCATTTACCTTATCTTTATTATTTATATTATTAAAAGTAGGATAAGGTATTCTTTTACTTAAATTTTCCTCTGTTTTACTAGCTGATTCTTTCTTTGAGCTAGTATTTTCATTAGAATTATTATTTGTTGATTTAGTTTCTTCTTTTTCTAAATCTGTAGCTGTACTTTGAATATTATCTTCCTTTTCTACCTCTAAACTTTGGCTCTCATTTTCCTTTATATCTTCATTTTGAAGCTGATTTAAACTTGTAGTATTTTCTTTATTACTACATGATGTCATAGCTAAAGATGTTGCAATAAGAAAAGCACTAGTAATTAAATAAATTTTAGATCTTTTCATAACTCTCTCCATTCCTAGTATAAAACTTTTAGTGTAATTATTACTTAGAGTATATTTTTAATATTATCTAAATTAAATTTTTTATTATATTAACTTTACACTCCACTAACATTCTAAATTACATTATTTGTAATTATATTACAAAATATTACTTTAGTAAAGAAATATATTTGATTCTAGATTTTATTTTTATATAAAAGAATTATTTTAAAATTCATTTATATTAGTAAAAAATATAAATATACTTTATTAAAATATATAGTTATATAAATAGCTATTATTTTAATTATTATAAATATTTCTAAATAATAATTTTATTTTTAAGCTTTAAATATAAGACTCTACTTTAAATAAATATTGATAATAAAACTTATAAAAGTGGACAAATTAATTTGTCCACTTTATTTATAAATCATAATACTTTAAGATAATTTATTTATCCTTTATAGATTTAAATTTAGAAATAATTATCTATCCAAGCCATTGTCCATAATAAGCTATTACTCCAAGAGTTCCCCCAATAAGACTAAAAACTACTGCTACTCCTAAGATAGCAATAGGATTATTACAAATATTATTAATTTTTTCTTTCATAAAAAATCCCCCTTCTATACCTCTTATTTATTCTAATACTTCAATACCTTGTATTCTTATTATACATAAAATATGGATTATAATTCCAATAATTATATAAATTAAGTAAATAAAGAAAACTTAATCTACTCCATTAATAAAAATATATTTAAATAAAAATCAAACTTTTCTATTTAGCTCTAAACTTAAGTTTTTTTATTTCGATAATAATCTTAAAAGAATATAGGGGGAATAAAATTGAATAAGAAACTTTTAATAGTTCTTAGCTTGGTTTCTATAACTCTTTTTTCATTTGTAGGATGTGCAAATGAAAAGAAAACGCCTGCTAAGAAAAATACATATGAAGTTTTAGAAGAAAAGAAGGTTAATGAAAAGGATATTAAGGGAGTTATATCTGAAGATTATAAAATTGAATGGGTTGAAATTAAAGATAAAATCTTAGTAGTAAAAGTTAGTGCAGATTTAGATAATGTAAATAGCGTATATAGACTTGGAAAAGATATTTCTGAATATATTAAGGAAAATAATAAAGATAAAATAGCTAAAGATTCTGTAACAAAGACTGAAGTTGAATTTATTGGAGCAGAAACTAACTGGCTATATGATGGAACAAATACTATAAAGAAAATAAAGTAGGTGAAATAATTTATGTATAAGAAAAAGATAAGCTTAGTTACATCTTGTGCATTAGCTTTAAACTTATTTTTAGGAGCAAATGTATTTGCACTTGAAAAAGATACAATAAATATAAAAGATAATTCTGCATCAATAGAAGAATATGCAAAGCTTTTAGGTGGAACTTTTGAAAAAGAAAAAATAACAGAGAACTTTGGAAATAAAAATTATCCTAAGAATAAATATATTGTTAAATTTAATGATGGACTAGAAGAGGAAAATGGAGCAACAATTGAAATCTATGAAAATAGACAAGAAATTTATATTAATGAAAAATATACTCCACTAGCAACAGATGAGGTTAATGGCTTTGTTGTACCTTCTGATCAAAAAATAGTTATTGAAAAGGATAAAGTAAATTTACCTGTTGAATTCTTTGAGAAAAATTTAAGTACAAAGCTTGAAGGAGAGAAATTAAAAATAGTATTAGAAGAAGAAAAAGATACTGAGTTAGAAGAAGAAGATACAACTGATGAAAATACTAAAAATCAAAATACTTTAGAAACTAATACAGCTATTAATAATACAGAAAATACTACTCAAAATAATCAAACTAGCAATAATACTAATTTAAATAATTCTCCAAATAATAATAACACTAATAACTCTACTAACAGTAATAATTCTAGTTCTGATACACAAAAACCAAGTAAGCCAAATAACTCAAATAGCTCAAATAATTCAAACAGCTCAAATAAACCAAGTAAACCAAATAATTCTACAGGTAACTCTAATACAGGAACAACAACTCCACCAGTAACTCCACCAACAACACCAGTTATTCCTGAAACACCAGTTATTCCTGAGACACCAAATCCACCTGAATCATCAGACTCTAATACTTCAACTCCAGATGATTCACAAAATCAATATGACTCATCACAATCTGAAAATGCTACAAATCTTACAGATACTAATTAAATATAAAAGAACTCCTATTCTCTAGGAGTTCTTTTTATTTTAAATTTCTTTTTAAAAATTTTATTATGAACGTTTATAATTGTTTTTGATTGTTTTTGAAATATTTTGATTGATTTTTATTTTTATTTATCTTATAATGATATTGTAAACAATTACTTTTGAAATTTTATTTGATTTAAAAGTTAAAAATAAATATTTTGAATAGGAGATAATATTATGTTGACAGAAAAAAGACATGAAATAATTTTATCTTTATTAAATAAGAAAAATTTTGTTAGTTTAAAAGAGATATTAAAAGCTACTAATAGTTCTGAATCTACTATTAGAAGAGATTTAAAATCCTTAGAAATAGAAAATAAACTTAAAAGAGTTCACGGAGGGGCAAAATCACTTTCACGTAATTCTATTGAAGCGTCTTATAATGAAAAATCTTCTTTAAATATAGATGAAAAGAAATCTATAGCACTTTTAGCTAGTACTTTAATTGAAGATGGAGATTGTATCTATTTAGATGGTGGAACAACAACTTATAGTCTTATAGAATTTTTAAGTACTAAAAAAGATATTTTAGTTGTTACTAATGGAATACATCATATAAATGCTCTTCTTGATAATAATATTAAATGCTTTATAGTTGGAGGTAATTTAAAACAATCCACTAGAGTAGTTTTGGGATCAGAAGCTATAAACTTCTTAAATAAGTTTAGATTTGATAAAGCTTTTTTAGGTACTAATGGTGCTCATTGTGAACTTGGATTTACTACTCCAGATATAGAAGAAGCTTCTATAAAAGAAGCAGCTATAAAACTATCTAAAGAATCCTTTATTTTATGCGATAGTTCTAAGATTGATGCTGTATCTTTTGTAAAATTTGCTGATATAAATCAATGTACTTTAATAAGTACTTCAAATGAAAAAATAAATAAATTTAAAAATTTAACTGAGATAAAGGTGGTAGATTAGCTATGATATATACATTAACATTAAATCCATCTATAGATTATTTAGTAAATGTAGATGATTTTACACTAGGAAAAGTTAATAGAGGAATTTCAGATAATAAGTTTCCTGGTGGTAAGGGAATAAATGTTTCTCGAGTATTAAAAAATTTTGATATAGATAGTATATGTCTTGGTTTTATTGGTGGGTTTACTGGAGAATTTATAGATAACTTTTTAAAATCTACAGGGGTAAAAACAGATTTTATTAAAGTTTCTGGAGATAGCAGAATAAATGTAAAAATAAAATCATCAAAAGAAACAGAATTAAATGGTTCTGGACCTAAAGTAAATAATGATGATTTAAACAAGCTTTTTGATAAATTAGACGCTCTAAATTCAGAAGATATCTTAGTTTTAGCTGGAAATATTCAAAGTTCTCTTCCTAGTAATTTGTATCTTAAAATACAAAAACTTTTAGAGAAAAAAGGAGTTAAAGTTATTGTAGATACTTCAGGTAAACCTTTACTAGAAGCAATACAACTAAAACCATTTTTAATCAAACCAAATAATCATGAAATTGAAGAAATATTTAATGTTAAAATTTCTAATGATGATGAATTAATATATTATGGTAAAAAATTAGTTTATATGGGGGCTGAAAATGTAATTATATCATTAGGTGGTAATGGAGCTATTTTAATTACAGAAGATAAAGTTTTCAGGGGTAATGCACCTAAAGGTATTGTAAAAAATTCAGTAGGTGCTGGTGATTCTCTAGTTGCTGGCTTCCTTTCAGAGTATATCAAAAATAAAAATATAGTAAATTCCTTTAAGATGGGTATTGCAACAGGAAGTGCTAGTGCATTTTCAACAGATTTATGTACCAGAAATGATGTTAAACATCTTCTTTGTGAAATAACTATAAAAGAACAACTATAAAAGACATTTAAGGGGGATAAAAAATGAAAATATCAAATTTGTTATGCAAGGCAACAATAAACTTAGATTTAAAAGTTGAAAATAAAAATGATGTTATAGACCAACTAGTTGAGCTTTTAGACTTTGCTGGTAAATTAAATAATAAAGAAAAGTTTAAAGAAGAAATCCTAAAAAGAGAAAATCTCAGTTCTACTGGTATTGGTGAAGGTATTGCCATTCCTCACGGTAAAACTTCTGCTGTTAAAGAAGCTTCTCTAGCTCTTGGTATTGTAAAAAATGGTGTTGACTATGATTCTCTAGATGGAGAACCTGTACACATAGTATTTATGATAGCAGCTGGTGAAAGTGCTAATGCCGATCATTTAGAAACTTTATCTAAATTATCAGTACTTCTTATGAACCCTGAGTTCAAAAGTGCTCTTCTATCACTTAAAACTCCAGCAGAAGTACTAGACTTAATTGATAAATTTGAAGATGATGAGGAAGAAGAAGAAACTCCTCCTATTAGTAATAATAAAAAATATATTTTAGCTGTTACAGCTTGTCCAACTGGTATTGCTCATACTTATATGGCCGCTGATAGTTTAAAGAAAACTGCTAATGATCTTGGTTATGATATAAAGGTTGAAACTAATGGTTCAACAGGGGTAAAAAACAAACTTACAGATGAAGATATTAAAAATGCTGATGGCATTATAGTAGCTGCTGATAAGCAAGTTGAAATGGCTAGATTTGATGGTAAAAGAGTTGTTATTGTTCCAGTTGCACAAGCAATAAAAAAATCAAAGGAATTAATAGAAGAAAGTATTTCTGGAAAAGCTCCAGTATATTCAAATAAAAATACTTCCTCTTCTACTTCTTCTGGTAAAAGTGAAAGAACTGGTTTTTATAAACACTTAATGAATGGTGTTTCAAATATGCTTCCTTTTGTAGTAGGCGGTGGTATTTTAATAGCTATATCATTTATGTTCGGTATTCATTCTGCTGACCCATCTAGTTCACAATATAATCAATTTGCTGCTTTATTAAATACAATTGGTGGTAAAAATGCATTTGCATTAATGATACCTGTTCTTGCTGGATTTATTGGAATGAGCATTGCTGATAGACCTGGCTTTGCTCCTGCTATGGTAGGTGGTTTTATTGCAGCTAATAGTGGAGCTGGTTTCCTTGGTGGTTTAATAGCTGGATTCCTTGGTGGTTATAGTATTATTTTATTAAAAAAATTATTTGCAAAGTTACCAGAATCTTTAGATGGAATTAAACCAGTATTACTTTATCCTTTATTCGGTGTATTAATAACTGGTGTTGTAATGTACTTAGTTGTAGTTGGACCTGTAGGTGCTTTAAATAATGGTATGGCTGACTGGCTTAATGCTTTAGGAACTGGAAATAAAGTTTTACTTGGTTTAGTTTTAGGTGCAATGATGTCTATAGATATGGGAGGTCCTTTAAATAAAGCAGCTTATGCATTTGGTATAGCTCTTGTAAGTACTGGCAATTATTATCCTATGGCTGCTATAATGGCTGGTGGAATGGTTCCTCCATTAGCAACTGCTATAGCAACTACATTCTTTAAAAATAAATTTACAGCTGATGAAAGAAAAGCTGGTTTAACAAATTATATAATGGGTGCTTGTTTTATAACAGAAGGAGCTATTCCATTTGCTGCTGCTGACCCATTAAGAATAATCCCATCTTGTGCAATTGGTGCTGCTATAACAGGGGCTCTTACAATGCTTGCAAATATTCAATTACCTGCTCCTCACGGTGGACTTTTTGTAATTCCTGTTGTAATGGGAAATCCTTTATTATATATTCTTGCAATAATCGTTGGATCAGTGATTTCAGGAATATTAATAGGAATATTAAAAAAATCACCTCAAAAAGCTTAATTAATTTAAAATATTATCTTAGTTAAGGACATAAAAAAAATCTTAAACTCTATAAACTTAAAAGATGATTTTGGTATTAAACCAAAGTCATCTTTTTTAATTCTATTAAACTCTATTATTATTGTTTTTCACTTTTATTAGATCAAATTCCATTTAAAGGTATATTAATTAAAAAGTCATATACTTAAATATATATTTTATAATAAAAGTATAAAAAGTTACTATTTGAAGGAACAAATAAAAAACTAAAATATATGTATTCTATATTAGGAAAATTAAAGATCTTATTAAAAAAGTAGTCTTAGAAAAAAACTACTTTTTATTTTTAAGCCATTATTTAATTTATAAAAATTTATAAATTAGTATTTTAATTAAATTAAAAGTGATATAAATAGAAAATATTATGAAAACAAAAATAGTTTTAAATATTAAAGATAAAAATAATTTATTAAATAAATCAATTATTATTTGAAGATGTTAATCTTGAATATACAGAAAAAATTTTAGCAGTAGTAAGTATGCTTGAAGATTTAGTGAATAAAGATATATGCATAACAGCAGATAATAATGAAATACATAATAAAGAGTTAGACGAAGCAATCCTATTAACATTACTTAATTCAAATTTATTTTCTGAAGTACTAATTCCTAAGCAAGACTAAGTATAGTTGTTAACCCCTTATAATAACCTTTCTACCATTATTATAAGTTACTTCATAATTTCCTTTTTTATTAAAATCATTTACATTTTATAATATATTATGTAAAATAAGTTAATAAATGTAATAATATTATTATTAATTATTAATAACTAAATAGGAGGATATATGAGATTAAAACTTATAGGAAAAATAATTGAAGATCTTGATAAAGATAATACAAGTCTTAATCACGAAACCTATAGTATGATATTAGCTAATATAAACACAGAAATGGCTAAAAGATTACATACAAAAGATAGATTTAAACGACTTTTTACCTTTAGTAGAGTTTATATAAATGGAGATGGTCTTCATCTATACATTTCTGGTGAAGATAGCTTAATGAAAGATTTTATAAACTATTTGATGTTTAATCAAATGATACGAATTGGAAGTAAAGTTATTGTTATAAACGCCATTAATCCTTTAAAAAATAAAGTAAATGAAAAAGAATTATATACCTTTAAAGCAAATCTAATTGTCAATGAAAAAGAAAATAGAAAGGTATGTTTATCACAAGATTTTGATTACATAAGAAAAAGAATAAACGAAATAGCTACTGATAAATATAAAGAAATATATCATAAAGATCCAGAAGGTTCAATTGAAACAACTATAATTCAAGCTAAAAAAACTTATACAAGATATAAAAATCACTATCTCAACAGTTGGAAAATGATTTTTAATCTTAAAGGTGATTATGAGCTTATAAACTTAATTTACAATGTTGGAATAGGAGAAAATACAGCATCAGGACACGGATTAATGTGGGAGGTGTAAAATTTGCTTAAATTCAAAATACCTAAAACATCAAATGATATAGAAGATTTATGTATAACATATGGAATAGTTGCTCTATTGGAGCATGTAGATGCTGAGATAGAAATAATTAAAGATAGTCTTAATCATTATCTTATAGAATGTGAAGATTTTAATCTTGAAAAGGTTAATCAAAAAGATTTTAAATTAACACTAGATGATATGAAAAGTACTACTCCCTTATTAAATAAAAAAAATATAGAAAATAATATTCAAGCTATATATAAATTAATAAAAGAACGTGGAAGTGATATTTTAAATTACTATCTAACAGAAGATAAGTCCTATATAAAAGGCTTAAACAATGATAGTGTTGGTTTTTGTGGTAATGTATTTTTCATGACAGGATTAAGATTAAATGCTACAGTCTCATCTTTTAAAACACCAAAACATCAAAAATATTTATCTTTAATTGGATGGAGCAAATATGTTAGTAAGCTTCAAATAATAAAGAAAAATAGTAAGATAAATGATAAAAATACTGAACACTTTATTTACTTAATTCCAAAAATAAAAGAAGTTGAGCAAATTGATAAGATAGTTTTATGGAGTAAAGACCGTGAGACAGGACTTAATAAAGAACTTAATTTTATTAGCGATGAAAGTGTTAATACAGCTTTAGCTAAAGTCTTATTGTCAAACATAGAACATGAAATAACTTCAGATGGATATGATGGATTTTATTCAGTAGTTTTAATACCATCTAATCAAAAAACTATACCAAATACATTTAAAACAATTAATTTTTTAGATGAATTATTAAGTAATAATTTAATTGAATGGTTTAATCTAAAACTTTATAACATTGACATTAGAGAATATGCCGCAAAATTTATACTTGATATGAATAATTATTCAAAACTATCTAACTTTATAAAAATAATGTCTAAAAAAGATTATTATGAAAAAAATGGTGAAGTTAAAATGGGATATATCCCTCAAAATATAATTAAGGAGTTGTTATCCATGCAAAATGATAAAGTTATAGAAATCTATAATAACAAATCAGTTAAAATACTTGGACGAGGGTTAAATAGACTATTAAAAGATAATAAAGGATATGAAGTACAAGTCAGTATTCTAAATACTAATAATCTAGAGCAACTAATGAAAGGAATAACCAAGCTTTGTACATTATATAGAAGATATTATAGTGAAGAAAATAAAATTAAATCTATTATAAATGATGAGCAAATAGATAAAATATTTAAGCTTATAGATAATAATAAGGATGCAAAAGTTGTTGCAGATGCAATACTTTTTAATTCTAAAATATTTTTAGCTGAAAATAATACTGATAATAAAGTAAAAGATGAGGTAAATAGCTAAATTATAAAGTTAAATATATATATAAGATTTAAGGAGTGTAATAATAATGAATAAAATAGCAATAATGATGAAAATTAAATTAGCTGCAGAAGCTTTAAATAATGAAGAAAGTATAGGAAATGTAGTAATTCCAAGACAAATAACAATAGATGGAGAAAATAGACAAGCGATTTCTGGGGACATGTTAAAGCACTTACACACAAGAAATTTAAGACTCCTAGCAGATGAAACAGAATTATGTGAGGGCTGTAAAATATTTAGCCCTAATAAAAATTCATCACCAGTAGAAAAAGATGATAATCTTAGTGAATCAGGAAATAGAGTTAAGAATTGTATAATTGATGATGTTGAAGGCTTTATGGATCCAAAGGGTTCAGCTAAAAGAAGAAGTCCTATCAATTTTAGCTTTGCTATAGCTATTGAAGAAAATGAATATCAAAATCTACTTCATACTAAAGTAGATACTACAGATGAAGCTGGAAAAAAGAAAAAGAAAATTAGTAAAATTCCTAAAAAAACTGACCCTAATGAAAACAATAACAAAATCGTTGAAAGTTTATTATTAGATGAAAGTAATCAATCAGATGAATCAAAAAATCAAAACGAAGAAAGTAAGAATACACAAATGATATTTTATAAACCAGTTAGAAGTAATGAATATGCTCTAACAATACAATTAGAGTTAGATAGAATAGGACTTGATGATCAAAAATTAAAATATTCAGTGGATGAAGCTACTCAAAAATTAAGACAACAAAAAGCTATAATGGCATTAAGAAATATGTTTTTAGATATGGAAGGAGCTATGTGTTCAACAAGACTTCCACATTTAATAAATATAGAAGGTATCTTAGTTAAAAAGACTGATAAAAATCAAGTTTTAAGTAAATATAGTGCTTTAAATGATGATTATAAAGAAGTAAATCAAAAAATATCTAATGAAAGTCTTATTTTTAATAATATAGAAGAATTCTGTGATGTAATAAATTCATTAATTTAAAAGCTAATTTTCATTATATTTTACCAGATACTTTTTGCTATTCAGCTTATAATTCCAAATAATAAAAATATAAATCACTGGTAAAAAATAAATAAAATAGTCCTATTAATGGATTTATAAAGTTTTTTTATTTTTAAAATGGCTATTTTACTATTATTAGAATTTTATATAAGTATTATCAAATAAAATTTAATCTTAAAGGAGAAATTTATGAAAAAAGTAACTTATAAAACTAGCAATCTATTTAGCTTTAAAAAATATAATCATGCAGATACTTTAGCACAAAGCTATGAATATCCAACTATTTATGGAATTAGATGTGCTATTATAGGAGCAATAATTCAAACTGACGGAATAGAAAAAGCAAAAGAATTATTTTTTAAAGTAAAGAATAGCAACATATATATTCAATATCCAAAATCATATTTTAAAACTGTTGTTAAACAAAGTAGATTAAAAACAACTGATAAAAGAAGTAAAAAAGAAAAAGATGATGATGAAAAGAATGGAATAACTCCTAATTTGACAGTTTCAACTATGGGTGCAAGAGAATATTTAGATTTAAAGGAAGTTATATTTTATATTGATAATTTAATTCCCAATATAGAAATGTATTTAAAAAATATAGACTGGATAGGAAATGCTGAAAGTATAGTTTATTTAGACAAAATAGAAGAGGTTAATTTATTAGAAAATATACTAAAAAAATGGGATAAAAAAAATTGTGTTGAAATTTTTGAACAACATGATTGGAATAGCAAAACAAGTTTTGATTCTATATATACATATAGCAACAAATATAAACATCATCATGATACTTTTTACTGTGAAATAAGTAATATCCAATTATAATTTTACCAGGCAATCTTACCAAAGCTAGTTATAATCACAAATCTAAAAAATATAAATCGCTGGTAAAAAACAAATAGAATGGCTCTATTAGTTAGTTTATAAAGTATTTTATATTTTTAAAATGGCTATTTTACTATTATTAGAATTTTATATAAGTATTATTAAAAGTAGCATTAGAATTTTTCTTAGTAGCATCTGCTGCACATTAGAATTTTATATAAGTATTATTAAAAGTCACCAGCTCTGAATAAAGAAATATTATTTGTTGTACATTAGAATTTTATATAAGTATTATTAAAAGGCACTTCTTAAGACATCTCCAGTATCATTATCTGGTATTAGAATTTTATATAAGTATTATTAAAAGTTACCAACCTTATTAGGATTAAATTCTAAAGTAGCAAATTAGAATTTTATATAAGTATTATTAAAAGTATAGCCTTGTAGCATAAACTTTACGTAAACTGTGACATTAGAATTTTATATAAGTATTATTAAAAGTTTGTAAACTCCATAAAATCACCCCACTTTTTGAATTAGAATTTTATATAAGTATTATTAAAAGAGATGCTCATTTTCCATTTATTAATTTTACAATCGAATTAGAATTTTATATAAGTATTATTAAAAGTATGCTTAGCACAAAACAAAGCTCCTTGCAAAGATTTATTAGAATTTTATATAAGTATTATTAAAAGAATAAAGGGCTTTTAATTAATGCTGATATAAATGGAATTAGAATTTTATATAAGTATTATTAAAAGAGTTAAATATAATTATTTTTTAAAAGATTTAGCTAATTAGAATTTTATATAAGTATTATTAAAAGCTTCTCTATTAATCTTTTCATTGAGGCTATCTACATTAGAATTTTATATAAGTATTATTAAAAGAATAGAAATTCTATTCAAGTATATTTTCAAAATGGATTAGAATTTTATATAAGTATTATTAAAAGAAATAAAGCTACACAAGCTCTAAATGACGCTAAAAGATTAGAATTTTATATAAGTATTATTAAAAGTTAAAATAATTAATTAATTCTTCTTCAATCCCCATATTATTAGAATTTTATATAAGTATTATTAAAAGTCTTTCCAGTAAAGAGTTTTTACCTTAGTAGCATATATTAGAATTTTATATAAGTATTATTAAAAGCCTAATGGATTTGGTGCAGGATTTGGAAATAATAAATTAGAATTTTATATAAGTATTATTAAAAGGTTTTTACTGGATTTACAATTCCAAGTAATATAAGTTATTAGAATTTTATATAAGTATTATTAAAAGTTTATTATTAGGATTTAAAGAAGCTATTAAAGATAATTAGAATTTTATATAAGTATTATTAAAAGATCTATCATTGATATTAAGTTTGAGAATGATTTAGAATTAGAATTTTATATAAGTATTATTAAAAGTTATTTTCTTAGCTTTTTTAATAGCATAACAACCATTAGAATTTTATATAAGTATTATTAAAAGGATATGACTAAAGTACTTATAGATGATTATGTTAAAATTAGAATTTTATATAAGTATTATTAAAAGTGTGTAGCCTTTTCGGCAGGTCTGAATATGTCAGATTAGAATTTTATATAAGTATTATTAAAAGTTATCAGTTATTACATCTTTTATTCTTACAGAAATTAGAATTTTATATAAGTATTATTAAAAGAACCTGTAAAATTAGTAAAAATAATAATGAAATATATTAGAATTTTATATAAGTATTATTAAAAGAATCCATACTTTTTACCAATTCCTCCACTATTCCAAATTAGAATTTTATATAAGTATTATTAAAAGTAATAATGAGACTCGCTTTGTAATGCCCATGCTAAGATTAGAATTTTATATAAGTATTATTAAAAGGAATTTTTCAATGAGGATTTAGAAGAAGAAAGTGGAATTAGAATTTTATATAAGTATTATTAAAAGAATCTACGACAAACAATAGAACGAGATAAAAACATAATTAGAATTTTATATAAGTATTATTAAAAGTTGTTTTATTGTATTTTCTTAGCTATTTTATAAGAATTAGAATTTTATATAAGTATTATTAAAAGTTAAGATTAATAGACGTAAATTTTGGCATAACTTTAATTAGAATTTTATATAAGTATTATTAAAAGTATTAAAATCTTTAACCATTACAGTTGCTTTAAATATTAGAATTTTATATAAGTATTATTAAAAGTGGAAAAAGGGATCTGGGATTTAGATTACGATAAGGATTAGAATTTTATATAAGTATTATTAAAAGTTGGACTGCTTTTGCTAATGGTGTTGGAGTTTATGAATTAGAATTTTATATAAGTATTATTAAAAGGCAACACTATAATGCCTATACATTGTAAAAAACTCAAATTAGAATTTTATATAAGTATTATTAAAAGTAATAGAAGATAAAACTATAAATAAAGCAAGTCCACATTAGAATTTTATATAAGTATTATTAAAAGAAAAAGGGGTGCTATACATTTCCATTGCATATTTTTATTAGAATTTTATATAAGTATTATTAAAAGTTTATACAGTTCTTTGACGAGTTTATGACCATGAAGATTAGAATTTTATATAAGTATTATTAAAAGGTAGGAGAGTATGGTGGTTCTAGGTATATGGATTTATTAGAATTTTATATAAGTATTATTAAAAGTATGATAGTTCTGTGACTTCTAGTGTTTGACCGTATTAGAATTTTATATAAGTATTATTAAAAGTATTAATGCCCCCTTTCCTCTAGAACCTCTTTATAAATTAGAATTTTATATAAGTATTATTAAAAGATGAAAACAATAATGAAAAAGGTTATGGATGGAGAAATTAGAATTTTATATAAGTATTATTAAAAGATAGTTTTGGAAATTCAACAGCTAATGGAGTTGAAGATTAGAATTTTATATAAGTATTATTAAAAGAGAACTCGAAGAACTATTCTTAACAAGTCTTAATAAATTAGAATTTTATATAAGTATTATTAAAAGTTTGATAAGTACCATTAGGATTTAATTTAGTTTTTAAATTAGAATTTTATATAAGTATTATTAAAAGTTGCTTTTTCAGGATTGTCTATTTCAGAAATATTATAATTAGAATTTTATATAAGTATTATTAAAAGTTGATAATCCGTACTTATCCATTAGCTTTGCTGCTTATTAGAATTTTATATAAGTATTATTAAAAGATTATAAGAGCAGTTCCAGTCCAGTTATTTTCATCTAATTAGAATTTTATATAAGTATTATTAAAAGAAAAAATGAGGAGCTTCTTAAACAAATAAAAGAAAAATTAGAATTTTATATAAGTATTATTAAAAGATTAATGATGATATGATTATTTCCAAAGTGCAGCTAATTAGAATTTTATATAAGTATTATTAAAAGTATCCAGTTCGTTCTTTTATGATCACCTTTTCTTATTAGAATTTTATATAAGTATTATTAAAAGTAGAGAAGATAAAGATGATAACTATGATTATGGTATATTAGAATTTTATATAAGTATTATTAAAAGCCTTTAGTTATTAGTTATATAATAGAAAGGCAATTAATTAGAATTTTATATAAGTATTATTAAAAGAGATTTTTAAAATAACTTATATATTCAGCTTCTTTATTAGAATTTTATATAAGTATTATTAAAAGATATTCTACTGGTATTTTTGTAGCTGCTATAATTCTATTAGAATTTTATATAAGTATTATTAAAAGTCAGCTAAGGCATCTTCTTTAACTCCTGTATGATCTAATTAGAATTTTATATAAGTATTATTAAAAGACATGTGCTAGTCTTAATATTGATGATCCCCTAGAATTAGAATTTTATATAAGTATTATTAAAAGGGGCTTAGAGCAACAAATTACAGGGCTTATACCAGGATTAGAATTTTATATAAGTATTATTAAAAGGAAATACAGGAAGCTGAAAATTATAATAATGAAAATATTAGAATTTTATATAAGTATTATTAAAAGAGACTAGTTTCAGTTTCTTCAAGTGCTTCTGCTAATTAGAATTTTATATAAGTATTATTAAAAGTTATGAAAGTAAGGTTGTAGTAAAAAACTTAAATAGATTAGAATTTTATATAAGTATTATTAAAAGTTAAGTATCTGCCAAGCTCTTTGACGTGATATAGGTTATTAGAATTTTATATAAGTATTATTAAAAGACATATGAATAATTATTATTATCATATTGGTTTATAATTAGAATTTTATATAAGTATTATTAAAAGTAAATTCCTTCTTCATCTAATTCTCTAAAATCTACATTAGAATTTTATATAAATATTATTAAAATTTTTATATTAAATAATCATAAAGGAGTAAAAATGAAAGCTAAAGAATTCTTTGAAAAAATAGGTTTTAATGAACTAAGCGAAATACAAGAAAAAGTATTAAATAGTAATAAAAATATCTTAATCCTTGGGAGTTGTGGAAGTGGTAAAACAGAAGCTATGCTTTCAAAACTTATTGAATGGGATGACAAAGGAATATTAATAGAACCAATGAAAACTCTAGCTTCAAGTTTAAAGGATAGGCTTAATTATTATAGTGATATATTACATTTAGATAGCTGGACTATTCAACATAGTTCAGATTCAGAGGATAAATTTTTATCTAATAAATATTGCGTTACAACAATAGATCAAATATTAAGTGGATATTTAGCGATAGGTATGCAATCTTTTATACGTGGAAAAAATGTTTTAAGAAGTAATTTAGTTTTTGATGAAGTTCAATTATTTGATCCAGATAAAATGCTTTTAACAACTATAAATATGCTTAAAGATATAAATAAGCTTGGAAATAAGTTTATTATAATGACTGCTACAATGCCTGAATATTTAATTAATTTTCTTAAAGATGAATTTAATATGGATGTTATTATATCAGAAACAGTTAGGGTTAAGAATAGAAAAAATACTATACGTTATGTAGATGTACTTAATTATAAAGAAATAAATAATTATCAAAATAAGCAGATAATTATATGTAATACTATAAAATCTATGAAAGAAATTTATTCTAAGCTAGATAAAGACAGAGTTATTATTTTAAATAGTAAGTTTTTAAAAAATGATAGGGAAAAGATTGAAAAAGAAATGCTTTATTATTTTGGAAAAGATAGTACTGAAAATAATAAAATACTTCTAACTACTCAAATAGTTGAAGCAGGTATGGATATAAGTGCTAATAGATTATATTCAGAAGCCTGTCCTATTGATAATCTAGTTCAAAGAGATGGACGATGTGCTAGATGGGGTGGATTAGGTGAAGTAATTGTTTTTAATTCTAATGAATCTAAAAATATATATAATACTGAAATTGTCCAAAAAACTAGTGAATATATAATAAAAAATCAAGGTATAGAATTTAGTTGGGATATTCAAAAGCAATGGATAAATGAAATATTAAATGACTTTTATAAAGAAAAGATAAATAATATTCAGTTAGAATGTAATAAAGTTGATTTTAGATTTACTGATAGGAACAAACTTATAAGATGTATTAAAAATGTAAATATAATAGTTAGAAATGACGAACTAACAAAAGAAGATTTCAAAAGAGCTAGCATAAGTATATCTTTAAATGAACTTGATAAAATAGCTTTACATAATAATCTTTATATATTAAACAAAGGTCGAATAGAAGAAAAAGGAGTTGCAAGCATAGATATAGGTGAAACTATTATAATTCAAGGTAATAATTGTGTATATGATAAATTAGGATTTAGATATGAAGAAAATGTCTTTATAGATGATAATTTTATAGATGATTTTCCCTTAATAGAAACTGATGATTTAAAATTTGATGATTATGTAATTGAAACTTGGCTAGAACATGCGACTTCAGTAAAAAATAAAATGAAAGAAAGATTAGAAAAAGAAAATTTTAATGATTATATTATAAATAATATTAATGATATATCTTTCTATGCAGGACTACATGACCTAGGTAAATTAGATAAGGAATGGCTTTCTAAAGCTCCTGGTAATATCCCACTAGCCCACTTTCCTTTTAATCCAAAAGCAAGAAAAGCAGCTAAAAGAGATCATGCTGCTATAAGCTATTATAATATAAAAGATTATACTGATAAAATAATAGCAAATATGGTCTTACAACATCATGGAAGATATTCAACTGGTCAAGCACATAGAATTACCACAACTCCTTGGGATTTTCATAATAATAGTAAATCTATATTACAAGAATACGGCTTTATTGAGGATATAAATTATAGTAGTAAAGATAAAATTATAAAAAATAAAGAAGTTATAACACCTGCTAAAGATGAATGGATAACATTACTTTATCTTACAGGTACTTTAATGGAATGTGAAATAGACGCTATAAAAAAACATATATTAAAGCATAAATAATAAAGGGCTAAAGAAATAATCTTTAGCCTTTTTATTACCTATAAGAATATATTAAAAATTCTCCTTAAATTGAAATTAATAATATAAATAGGTTATAATCTAGCACATACTAATAAGTATAAATAATAAGTAATGGAGAACTTTAAAATGAAACGTTTATTAGATAAATTAAAGAATACTGATATTTCTAAAAAAGTTTATACTATTGGAATTGATGGTTTAGGAGGAGCAGGAAAAAGTACTTTAGTTGAGTCATTAAAATTAGAATTACAGAAAGAAAACTATAATTCTTATGTTTTACATATTGATGATTTTATTCATCCAAAGAAAGTTAGATATAATGATTCTAAGGAAGAATGGTATTGTTATTATAATTTACAGTGGAGATATGATTATTTAATAAAAGAAATTTTAAATCCTATAAAAAATGGAGAAGAAATAGATAAAGATATAGAATTCTATGATAAAGAAAATGATATATATATTAAAAAGCATATCTATATACCACATAATTCTGTCCTATTATTAGAAGGAGTATTTCTTCAAAGAAAAGAACTAAAAGATTATTTAGATTTTGTAATTTATCTTGATGTACCACAAGAAATTAGATTAGATAGAGTTTTAAAAAGAGATGTTTATATAGGCTCAACTGATGATATAAAAAATAAATATAATAGAAGATATTTCCCAGCTGAGGATAGATATATACTTGAATGCTCTCCTTCTAAGAATGCTGATTTTGTATTAGAAACTAAATAATATTAAATTTTTTACTAATACTTTGATATATCTTTAAATAATTTATAGGTATATTTTTTAAGTAAAATAAAAGGAAGCTTTTTTAGCTTCCTTTTAAAATTTATATATTAAATTAGCTTTAACTACTTATTCTATAATGGTGTAATACTCTTTTTGAAATAGCTCCATGTATAATAACCACTTTATCAGTAATATCATACATATCCCCCTCATCTTTTGATACACGTATATACATATATCTTTCATTTTCAAAATCTACAATTTTATAAAAATAACCTGTTACACCACTATGTCTAGTTCTTACTTTGCCCTTATCTATACATATTCCAGTAGTCTTAACATAAGTTCCAAATATTTTATCAATTATATATCTAGGTAATGCTGTGAAGTTCATAAATATTATTGCAAAAATAAGTACATACCAATCAAAACTGCCCATTATAAGAAATATAAGTCCAAGTACAAACCATACTCCTAGTATATTTTCTTTTCTAGGATTGTTAGGTAAATCTTTTATATCAAATCTTGGATTAAACCAAAGCTTAAATCTCCATAATATATTAGGCTTTCTATATTCTTTATTACTACTATTCATAGCTGCCATCCATTTAAGTTGTCTTTCACTTAGCTTTTTGTCATCTATTAAATCTAAAATAACAGCTTGAACTATTAAAATAGATATTAAAATTATACTAGGAATTAACTCAAAAAGATTTAATGATGGATACTTCTTCATTGCTATAAATATATATGCTCCTAATACTAAAACTAACAAAGTAATTTTTATATATTTAGATAATACATCTTTGAGCTTTATTCTTTTTAATTTATCCCTTGAACTAAATATTGCAAAAGCACAAAATACCTCTACTATAATAAACCAAGTGATCTCACTGTGAATTGAATAATATAATTCTGTAGAACTAACTAAATTATAAAAACTTAAAGCTAAAGTAATTATTACAAAGTTTGTAAGTCTTAAACTTCCACTTCCCCTTGACATATAACTCCCCCTCTTCTTTTGTTTATAAATTATATTAAAACATATATAAATAAACTGCCTTTGAACTATATTTAAATATATTAATAATTTTAATTATGTACTCTATAAATCTACTGATAAAATAAAAAATACCAAGAGCAACTCTCTTAGTATTTTTAATTTGTTATATTAAGAATAAATAAAACATGCTGATATATCATTATAAATGTATAAAGCGCTTTGAACTTTAAAACATTAAATTTCTATTTTATTATACTAAACATCTTATATTGTATTTTAAAATAATTCAATTAAATTAAAATGCAATATATTTTTATAATAAAAAAATACTAT
Organism: Clostridium mediterraneense; assembly: GCF_900091705.1. GTDB lineage: Bacteria > Bacillota > Clostridia > Clostridiales > Clostridiaceae > Sarcina > Sarcina mediterraneense. The sequence goes on from NZ_LT594784.1 coordinate 49,810, forward strand.
TTTAATTCTTTATTCAACAAATTAATAAACTTAGATTTTATATCTATAAAATTACTAACATTCTTTTTTATTTAGAACTACTCTTTCCTACTTTTTATATTCAAATATATTAATTAATCCCTTTTACACTTACAAACTTTTTTTATTATATTATTATTTGGCTCTATTTTAAAGCAGCATTGATAATAGAACTTATAATTAATTTGTCCACTTTACTTCTTAATCCTAATAATTTAAATTATTCATAAATTCTAGTTATTGCTTCATCCCAGTTAGATTGTGATAACTTAGATGATTGTGTTCTATAACCATACCAAACATTTCTTTTTTTAGGCCTAGATACTTTAAATAAAACACTTATGATAAGTAATAAAATTGAAATCTCCATTAACATTATAAATACTCCTCCAATACCAATACTTTAGCTTTTAATCATATTTTATACAATAAAGACTTTATAAGATAGTAAAATTATAATTCATATTTTTAGAAATACATCAAAAATCAACTAAATTAAATTATATTTTTTTAGTATTAATGTTATATTTTTTTAATTCTAATTTCATTAATAACATTAAATTGTATTTTTATGCTATAATATGTCTATTATTTTACATAGGGAGAAAACAAATGAAAAAAATACTAATATTTATAATATTATTTGCTGCAATTGGTAGTGGTGCTATTGCATATGCTTTTGAAAAAGACTCTAATAATTCAGTAAATTCTACAGAGTCAAATAACCAACAAGCTTTTAATAATTCATCAAGCAATAATACAGATAATTCAGATTCTCAGGTAGCTCAAAATACTGAAAATCAATCTAATAACTCAAATAGTAGTAATAATGAAAACTCAAAATCTAATATTGAGCTTAATAAAGTTATACCTATTAATAAATATGTATTCTATAAAGGTAATGAATTAAATATATATGAAGAAATGAATATGAATAGCAATATCAAGGGTACAGTATCTTGGGGATTCTATATTGTATCAAAAGAAACTATCGAAAAAGATCGAAAATATCAAGATTGGTATAAAATTAGATTTGGTGGAGCAATGTCTCATGTTTATGAAGGATATATACAATCTAATGATTTGAACAAGCACATAAAATATGTAACTGAAAAAGAATTTGGTGGAAGCCTTACAGGTAATTTCTTTGATCCACCTATAGCAACTAATACTAATTCTGAAGCTCCATATGTACCATCTGATTTTTATGGTACTTGGACAGCTACAAAGATTACAGGAACAGACTCTTTCTTTGGTGATGCAACATTATCAACAATAGATAAAAATATTACTATAGGAAAAGATTCTTTTAAATTTAATGAATCTAATTTCAAAGGAAATTGGCAAGTAGAACCTTTTGATGCAGATAAATTCTTTGCTAGAGTTAAATGTTCTACTTCACAAGCAGGACTATTTTCAATAAAATATATACTTATTAATAACTCTGAATTTTATTTATATATTGTAGATAGAAATCATTTAATTTTTAATATGGAGGGTGTCTTCTTTGAATTCCAAAGGGATTAATAACTAAAAACTATACTTAGTATAAATTAAATATAAAAATAAAAAGTAGATTCATTTTTTATGAATCTACTTTTTTAATATTTTTATTTATAAGCTTAAAAATATTAAATAATAATCTGTTATAAATATACTACTAAACCTCATAAATCGAATTTTAAAATAATTCAATTGAATTAATATTAAATAATAAAATATTGTTTAATATTTTATTTTAGATTTACATCTAATTCTAAATTTAAAGAACTCATAAACTTAGAATTAATCCTATTCTTGTAACCCCATTCCCAAAGGATAACCAGTAGTACTATTAACATACCAATAAGGTCTTTTATCTCCAAAGTAGTTAGTATATACATAATAAACTCCTTCACCTTTACTATTTTCACGATATACTACCTTTGTTATTTTTTGATGTTGATCAGATGAATCTAACATTTCTTGAATATTCTTTGTAGCTTGTTGTAATGTAAAAGGTACAGCTGGTACTATTTTAATTAATTCTTTAGCTGCTTTTTTAAATTCACCTGCTGTAATATTCTTGCTAAGAGCCTCAGTACCATTAGCTTTTACAAACGCCTCTACTAATTGTGAATCTGAAACAGTATTAAACCAAGGTTTTGACCACATTGTTCCATTAGCCCAAGAATTATTAAAACAATTATACTGAGCAGTTAGAATCCAATATCTCATAAAACTACTTAACTGAGAATTAGAGATAGCTTGTCCTGTTGTATTTTCAACAATAACAGTATTAAGGATAAATGATTGATTAGGTGCTGGTTTTATAAGCTTAATTTCTTTCTTATTACCATTTATATCTTTATTAAAGTAATTAATAGTTGCATTTAAAGTAACAGTTGGGATATATCCATAAAAATTATTTACTTTTATATAACTCCAGCCATTAGAGTGATTTATAATCTCAACTTTATAATTACCACTAAGAAGTGTTGTTACAACCTTAGAATAAAAATTAGGCTTTATATTCATTTTAAGACTTTCGCCATAAGGTACAGATATATTTATATCTTCATAATTATTAGAATTTTGTATTTTAGGCTTTAATATAGGTATCTTGAGTACTCCTCCTATATTTATTATTCCAACATACTCTTGATAAATATAGCCTATAGTTCCATCATAATTTACCTTATACCACTGACCTTTTTTACCCAATATATCAAGTCTTGCATCATTTTTTAATTTAGCAAGAATATCTGACCCCATTGTAGCATTAGCTCTTAAATTAACTCTACTACTTACATTAATAATAAATCCTTGTTGATCAATAGACTTATAAGGATCATTAACTCCACTAGTTATTATTTGTAGATTATTAGCTGAGATATAGCCTACTGCCCCAGTTTCTTGAACCTTAACTTTATAAAAATTATTTCCTGAACTTTGTATTGTAAGCATTTCTCCTACTGAAATATAACTTGTTATATTTGAACTAGCACTTGCACTTGAATATAAAACAATTGGACTATTATCCCTATTTACTACTACCGCTCTTTCTCCTATTGTACTTGTTGGTGCTGAAAGTAAAACTTTATTTACTACCTTTGTATTATCATTAATTGTTTTTATATTATTAATAGCATTTGCTCCTATCATAACTCCTGATAGCATTAAGCTTCCCATAATAATACTTGTTATCTTATGTTTTAACATATTAAAATCTCCTTTTAATATCTACATTTATTCTAAAAATATCTAAATAAACTGTTATATCATAACAAATATAAAAATATTTTTTATTGCAAAATACTATATCTAGCTATTTGAATTTTTATATAATATAAAATTATTATTTTAAAATATTTTTGCATTATAATATCTGAATCAAATTAATTTTGATTCAGATATTATACTTATATTTATAAGCCTGATTTATTTGTATCTTTCCAATCTATATAATCTGTTTTATTACCAAATATCTTTGCAAAGTTTTCGTAGAAGTTTGGTAAATAAACAAGTCCTGTTCCACTAACATATAGCTGAGCTGTTGGATTTTTAAATCCATTTGAATGATTTGGAGTATATCTTACAGAATAAAGAGTTTGTCCATCTTTAACTATTGTTTTATTTAAATCTATATCAAGTTTTGGAACGTCTTGATTTAAAGACTTGGAAACATCATTATCTACTATATATTGTGTTGCTATTTGATAAATTTGCTTATACTTTTCTTTATTACTTAAGCTATTAAATTGATTTATAAGTGGTGTTAAATCATTAGATTTTAATCTTTTACCTGATAAACTTACATATCCATATACTTGCTCATGAGGAGGAAGTCCTCCCATAGCTAAAGCTTCTGATAAACCATTATATAGATAATAATATTTAGTTCCATCAACTGTAGTACTTAAATTAAGATTAGTAACAATATAAGGTCCTGGTATACATTCCATTGATGTTTTAGCTCTTAATGTATCATAAAGCTTTTGATATTCATTAGAGAATAATTGTGTGTTATTAGAATTATTTGATTTAACTTTATTAACATTATTAGATTGTACTGAAGTTGTATTACCCTTAGTATTATTTATATTTATATTTTTATTACTTGATAAATCAGCACTACTTAAACCAATATATTCTTGATAAATATAGCCTACAGTCCCATCATAATTTACTTTATACCACTGACCTTGTTTTCCAAGTACATTAATCTTTGTGTTATTAGTTAATTTATTAAGTATATTTGAATGCATTGTGGCATTTGCTCTTAAATTAACTTTGCTACTTACATTTATTATGTAGCCCTCTTTATTAACTGTATTATAAGGATCATTAACCCCACTAGTTATTATTTGAATATTATTAGCTGAAATATATCCTACTGCTCCTGTTTCTTGAACCTTAACTTTATAAAAATTATTTCCTGGAGCTTGTATTGTAAGCATTTCTCCTACTGAAATATAACTTGTTATATTTGAACTAGCACTTGCACTTGAATATAAAACAAGTGGGCTATTATCCCTATTTACTACTACTGCTCTTTCTCCTATTGTACTTATTGGTGCTGAAAGTAAAACTTTATTTACTACCTTTGTATTATCATTAATTGTTTTTGCATTATTAATAGAATTTGCTCCTATCATAACTCCTGATAGCATTAATGTCCCCATAATAATGCTTATTATCTTATGCTTTAACATTTTAAAGTCTCCTTTTTTAAAAAATATATATTCTAAAAATAAAATTTAATATTTCTTTCTTTAATTCCAATTTATCACTTTAGTAACTATAAAAAGAGTCGAAAATTTTCCAAATTAAATTTATTTTGCTAAATTAAAGAAACAAAGTTATTATGATATATTTCAAAATATTTACTTAATAAAAACATTAGAAACCATATTATTAAAACTAATATTTAAACTAAATTTTAATATCTTAATAATTTATATTATATGTATTTTTACTTTTAATCCTTTTAATGGTATATTTATTTTAATAAATTAAAAGGAGATTAATTATTTATGATTTTATTAAAAAATATAACTAAACAATATGGTACTTTTAAAGCAGTAGATAATCTTAATATTGAGATATCAGAGGGGAATATTATAGGCTTAATTGGTCCAAATGGCTCTGGAAAAACAACTACTATTAATATGATTGTAGGTTTATCAGAGCCATCAAAGGGTACTATTGAGATATTTGGTGAAAAAATAAATGAAAATCCTATTTTAATAAAAAAGAACCTAGGATATGTTAGTGATGAATCACATAGGTTTTTAAAACTTAAAGGAATAGAATATCTTAATTTTATAGCAGATATTTATAAAATTCCTACTGATAAAAGACAAAAGTCCATTTTAGAACTATCTGAAATTTTTGAAATGACAAATCATTTAGATAAAAGAATAGAAAAATACTCAAAAGGAATGAAACAGAAGATAACTATTATTTCCTCTCTATTACACAATCCAAAATTATGGATTTTAGATGAGCCGTTTAATGGATTAGATCCTACATCATGTTATACATTAAAAAAATTTATGAAAGAATATGCAAAGCAAGGAAACATAGTATTAGTTTCATCTCACATATTAGAAATAATGGAGAATTTATGTGATGAGCTAATTTTAATTAAGTATGGTAAAACTATATATCACGGGAATATAGAAACTTTAAAGAAAAACTTTAAAGAAGATAAGTCCTTAGAAGAAATCTATATGGAGGTACTAGATAATGAAGGAATTTTTGAGCTTGGTTAAAGTTGATTTAAGAATAAAATACAATACAATTTTTAATTCAGATAATAATCTTGAAAAAATAATTATAGCTGCTATTGCTCTATTATTGCTAGTAATACCACTAGAAATTATAATTATCAAAAATTATCCAATATTAAATTCTCTTAATGCAGAAAATCTTATATTCAATATTATAATAAATATTGAAAGTTTACTTATATTTATTGTAACTATAATTGGAATAAGTAATAACTTTTTCTTAGAACATGATATTTTAAGTTTATGGTTCTATCCATTAAAATCCCAAAGTATATTTTTTTCTAAATGTATTTTAGAATATTTAAAAGGATTATTAATAGGCTTAATAGGACTAATTTTTCTAATAACTTATGGAATACTAAGTAATTGGACAATCTACTATTATTTAAAAGCAATATTTTTAACTTTAATAATTCCAATAATATGTATAATTATTATACTAAATACTTTTCTATTTATATCAACATTCTTTACTAATATAAAAAAGAGTTTATTAAATAAAATATTTTTTTATATTGTACAATCTTTAAATATAATTTATATATATTTTTATATTACAAATACTAAAATCAATTTTTTCAGAATCAATAATTTTATATCATCATTATTTTTTAATAAAATATCATTTAATTTTATAATACTATCTTTGCTTTTTCTTAATATAATTTTATTTTTATTTTATACAAGTGATATATATTTAGATATAGTTCTATCTAATTTCAAATTAATCTCTCCTAAAAATAAAGTTAAAAGAAATAAAAACTTAAATTTCAAAGTATATAATATTCTATATTCCTCTATAAAAAGAGAATTAAAAGAGATTTTAAGAACTCCAATTTTAATAGTAAATGCTATTATACCTAATATTGTATTTCTTATATTAATTATATTAATAACACCTTCAATATCTAATGCTATAAAATCAGTTGATTTCTTTTTAATATTTTTAATTGTTTTACTATCAATAACTATGACAAGCCTTAATACTGTTTCAAATTTTGCTTTTTCAAGGGAAACTAATAACTTAAAATATTTAAGATATCTTCCTCTAAGTATCAATCAATTATTTATTTCAAAAATTATTTTAGCTTTCTTATTTAATATAATAAATCTAATTTCTATAAACATATTAATTATATCAATTAATAAAAATGTACTATATATACTATTCTTAAACATAATTGCAATATTAACTATGCTCTCAATAATTCTAATAAATATTACTACAGATTATAATTCAATAAAAAAATCAATATTAAATTTATCAGATTTATTTAATGATATAGAATTAATTCTTAAACCCATTATAAAAACTATACCTTTAACACTAATTTATATGATAGTATTTGTTTTTACTGTAAGAATAAACTTATCATATAATTTAAAAGGCATAATAATAATTACAACATCTTTATTATTAAATATATTACCTATAATATTAAATTGTAATAAGATAAAATCTTTTAAAATAAATAATCTATTTGATTAATCTAATAATTGTAAACTTTTATTATTTAATTTTTTAATTTTTAAAGAATTTATAAACCTTAAATATTAGACTATATTATAATTAAGTAAATAAAATCCAATAAAGGTATTTTATTAAAGATTAATAAGTTTAATATTTATTATATAAAACATTAAATAAACTATGATAAAAATACTTAATTTAATCTAATAAGACTATCTCATAAAGGGATTTTTTCCTTTGAGATAGTCAATTTTTATTTTAAATATATAATTTATAAGTTTATTTTTCCTAAGACTTAGGAACTAGACTTATAAATTATAAGAAAATAATAATGCTATATTAAATATAGAGGGGTGAACTATATGTTAAACACTAGACAGCTACATATTATTGATATTTTAAATGATAATCTTACTTGGATAACAGGAAAAGAAATATCAAATATTTTAAATGTATCAGATCGTACAATTCGTCTAGATATTTCTACAATTAATAATCACTATAATTCTTTATTAATAGAATCAAATAAACGCTTTGGATATAAGATAAATAAAACTTTACTTCATAAACAAAATGTTAAAACTAGAGATGTAGTACCACAGACTTCTAATGAAAGATGCATTTATATAATTCAAAAGCTTCTTTTTAAAAGTAAGGAAATTAATTTAATATCTTTACAAGATCAAGTATTTGTTAGTGAGTATTCTATAGATAATGATATAAAAAAGATTCGTAAAATAATAAGTGAATATCCTAGTTTAAAACTAGTTCGTTCTAAAAATCATATTAGTTTATCTGGTAATGAAGCAGATAAACGTAAATTATATAAACATCTATTAACAGAAGAAACTCAAGGAAACTTTATGAACCTAAACTCTATTGCAAACTTATGGAGCAGCTTTAATCTATTAGAAGTTAAAGATATTTTAGAAAATGTCTGCAATAAATATGATTATAAGATTCGTGAAATAACTTTTCCTATGATTATAATTCATGCAGGAGTCGCAATAGAGAGAATTATAAATCATAACTATATTAAAACTGTAAATAGCTATGAGAAATTAAAAAATAGTAAGGAATATCAGATTTCCTATGAATTTTTTACTCTAGTAAGTAAGCATATAAAAATTGAAATAGTTGAAGAGGAAATTAGCTTATTTGCCTTATTATTAATGGGTAAAAAAAGCAGTGAATATAGAAAAGATATTATTAAAGAAGAATTGGATAAGAATATTGATGAATTAGTAGAACTTGTAATTAATGAAATAAAAGAATATTTTGATATTGATTTTTCTAAGGATTTAGATTTAAAGGTAGGTTTATCTATGCATCTACAATCTTTATTAGAAAGACAGAAAAACAAAGTAAAAATTACTAATATATATCTTCAAGAAATTAAAAGAAAATATCCATTAGTATTTGAAATGGCAGTTCGTGCTGGTGGAGTTATTCAAAATTTAAAAAGTGAATATATAAATGAGAATGAACTAGCTTTTTTAGCTCTGCATCTAGGAGCTGCTTATGAACGTGTAAATATTAATAAGAGATATCGTGCAATTATGATAATTCCTCATAATCAAATGTTATCAAAAATGTGTATTGATAAATTAAATAATAGATTTAATGACAGAATGGATATTATTACAAAGCATAACTTTTTTGAAGAAAAAATGATTTTAGAAGAGGACCCAGACATCATCATCACTACAGTACCACTAAAACATACTTTAAAAATCCCGACAGTTAATATTACCTTATTTGTTAATCTTGAAGATGAAAGTAAGGTATTTAAAGCATTAAATGAATTAGATAAAAAAAGAAATCATACTGAATTTGTAGAGCTAATTAAAGGCCTTATGAGACAAGATTTATTTTATGTAAAGAAAAATATGAAAAGCTCAACAGAAATTATTGAGTACTTATGTAAAGAATTAATATCTAAGGGATTAGCAAATGAATCATATAAAGAAGATGTTTTAAAAAGAGAAAATATTTCTGCAACATCTTTTGTATATGGATTTGCTGTACCTCACTCTATTGAAGTATCAGCTAATGAATCTTGTATATCTACTATGATACTAAACACACCAGTTAAATGGGGTGAATATGAAGTAAAATTGGTTATTTTACTAGCTATTAGAGAAACAGATAATCATTTATTAAGAGTATTCTTTGATTGGCTAAGTAGTATTGTTACAGATTCAAATAAATTTAGTCAATTATTAGAAATTGATTCTCATGAAAAATTAATAAAAGAAATAATATCATAGGAGGTATTATATGAAAGCAAACTCTATAAAAGAAAAGAAAATTGATAAATCTAAAGAAGTTTCATTAACTAGCCGTTTTTTAAGTTACTTAATAGATTGGTATGTAGGTGGCTTATGTACTTCTATTCCTATATCTATAATCTCACAAAAATTAACTAACACCATGCTTAATCAAAATATTATTGAATTTAAAGAGCCTTATGGAATAATTGCTGGAGTTTTAGCTATTCTTTTTGCAATATTTTATTTTGTTATTGTTCCAACTTATATATATAAGGGACAAACTCTTGGTAAAAGAATTTGCAAAATTAAGATTGTACAAAAATCTAATAAAGATATTACCTTAAAGAATATGTTACTTAGACAAGTGCTAGGAATTATGATTATTGAAGGTACTTTAATATCAGCAAGTGCTATTTGGCATAGTGTTTTAACTATTATTACAAAGATTAATTTTGTTTCACCATTAATGTATGCAGGTTTTATATTAACAGGTCTTAGTATTATTTTAATGCTATTTAAAGGAGAGAATCGTGCTATACATGATTATTTAGCTGGAACAAAAGTAATAGTTTCAAAAAATATTTCCTAAGCTTAGGAAATCGTATACAGTTTTTTAGACACTACTTCTTATATAATTAAAATATAAATATTAAAGCTATTGGAGGAGAAAATGGAAGGGTTAGAATTAATAAGTTTCAATATTATATCATCTGTTGGAATGGCAAAATCAAATTATATTGAGTCAATGAAAATTGCTGAAAAAGGTGATTTTAACTTAGCAAATGAAAAGATAAAAGAAGGGGACAAATTTATAGATCAGGCTCATAATGCACATAGCGAGTTAATTCAGCAAGAAGCAAGTGGTAATTGTGTAACTCCAAATATCTTACTTATGCATGCAGAAGACCAATTAATTTCTGCTGAAACAACTAAGATTATGTCAATTGAAATAATAAAATTAAACAAACGTATTCATAGTTTGGAAAATAAATAGAAAGAGAAGGTGTAAAATATGAAAAAGATTTATTTATTTTGTAGTGCAGGAATGTCAACAAGTATGTTAGCAAGTAATATGCAGAAAGTAGCTAATGATCACAAGCTTCCTATTGAGGTAGCAGCTTTTCCACATAATAAGCTAGATGAAATTATAAATAGCAAACATCCAGATTGTATTTTACTTGGACCTCAAGTTAAGTATATGTATGATGAAACTGTTGAACAATTTGGAAACTTAGGTATTCCAATTGCTGTTATAGACCAAGCTGACTATGGAATGATGAACGGAGAAAAAGTGCTAAAAACAGCAATTAAGTTAATTAAAGCAAATAAAAAATAAAATAAAAATTAAATAAGGGGGAGATATATGTGTTTAAAAAGTTAGAAAAAATATTGATTCCTTTAGCTGAAGCTATCGGTAGAAATAAATACTTAATGTCAATTAGAGATGGTTTTCTATTATCTACACCACTATTAATTGCAGGTTCAATTTTCTTATTAATAGCTAACTTTCCAATACCTGCTTGGACTAATTTTCTTCAATCAGTAATAGTAAATAAAAATACTGGTGAAAACCTAATTAGTTTTATTGAAAAACCATCAGGTGCAACATTTACTATCATGGCTGTTTTTGCAGTAATAGGTATTGCTTATTCATTTGCTAAACATTTAAAAACTAATCCTATCTTTGGATCAGCTGTAGCTATAATGTCATGGTTCTTAATTATGCCTTATACAGTTACAGGAAAAGTAGATGGAGCAGAAGTAAGCTTAACTGGTATTCCAACAGGATGGGTTGGAGCAAAAGGTATTTTTGTTGGTATTATTTGTGCATTTGTATCAGTTCATATCTATGCTTTTATAGAAAAAAAAGGTTGGACAATTAAAATGCCTGCAGGTGTTCCACCTACAGTAGTTCAATCATTTGCAGCCTTAATTCCTGCAACAGTAGTTATGACTGTATTCTTTACAATCAACTTATTATTTGGATTCCTTGGAACTGATGTATTCTCAATTATTTTTGAATTCTTACAAACACCATTATTAAATATTGGAGACACTGTAGGAGCAATGGTAATTGCTTATATCTTCTTACACTTATTCTGGTTCTTTGGAATTAATGGTGGATCAGTAGTTGGAGCAGTATTTAATCCTATTCTACAAACTTTATCTGCTGAAAACTTAGAGTTCTTTAAAACAGGAATTGGTGAAGCAAATATCATTTCTCAACAATTCCAAGATTTATTTGCAACATTTGGTGGAGCTGGATCAACATTATCTTTAATTATTGCAATGTTATTCTTCTGTAAATCAAAACGTATTACTGAACTTGGAAAACTTTCATTAGTACCTGGAATATTCGGAATTAATGAACCAATTATATTTGGACTACCAATCGTATTAAATCCAATGATGTTAGTTCCATTTATTTTAGTACCAACTGTTAATATTGTTATTTCCTACTTTGCAATGGCCGCAGACCTTGTTCCAGTATGTAATGGTATAAATATTCCATGGACAACCCCTCTTATTATTTCAGGACTTCTTGCAACTAACTGGGTTGGAGCCTTACTACAAGCTGGATTATTAGTTCTTGGTGTATTTATCTACATGCCATTTATTAAAATGATGGATAAACAATATTTAGAAGATGAACTAAAAGCACAACAAGAACAAGAAGAAGATGATTTCTCATTAGATGACTTATCTTTTGACGATTTATAGGAGATGAATTTATGAAAGTAATTATGATTTATGATCAAATTCAATCAGGAGCAGGAATTAAAGATGACCATATGATTCCTCTTGGAGCAAAAAAAGAAGCAATTGGACCAGCTATTATGATGGAACCTTATTTAAAAGAAATAGGAGCTAAAGTAATTGCTTGTTTATATTGTGGTGATGGATTTTATAAAGAAAATCCTGATGAAGTAACTCGTAAACTATGTGCTATGGTAGAAAAAATTAAACCAGATGTAGTTATGTGTGGACCAGCTTTTAATTATGAGGGCTTTGGTAATATGGCAGCAAATATTGCTTATGCAATTAATGAAAGAACTTCTATTCCAGCACTTGCTGCTATGTCTAAAGAAAATGAAAATACTATTAGAGAATTTAAAGATAAAGTTCATATAGTTGAAACACCTAAAAAAGGTGGTATAGGATTAAATAAGTCTTTAAAAGGAATGTGCCAATTAGCTAAAGCAATGGTTAATAAAGAAGATTTAGATTCTATTACTTCAGAATATTGTTTTAAATAAAAACTTATATTCTAAAATTTAAAATAAATATAATTAAAATTTATTATAAAAATTAAAGGGTTGTTTTTTAACAGCCCTTTATGAAAATTAAAGGAGATTTAAATATGTGGGGTATAATTGCAACATGGCGTATGGCTGTAGAAGGAATCACAGTAGCTAGTGAAATGTTAAAAGAAAATAAAGATGCAGGAGATGCTATTGAAGCTGCTATTAGAGAGGTAGAAGATTTTCCTTATTATAAATCAGTAGGTTATGGTGGACTTCCTAATGAAGAAATGGTAGTTGAACTAGATGCTGCATATATGGATGGAGATACTTTAGATATAGGAGCTGTTGCTGCTATTAAAGATTATGCAAATCCAGTAAGTATAGCAAGAAGACTTTCAAAAGAAAAAGTAAATAGTATGTTAGTTGGAGAAGGTGCTGAAAAATTTGCACATAAAGAAGGCTTTGAAAGAAAAAATATGCTAACAGATAGAGCTAAAATTCATTATAAAAATAGATTAAGAGAAATAAAGGATTTAGAAATAAAGCCATATTCAGGACATGACACAGTTGGAATGGTATGTCTAGATACTAAAGGAAAAATGACATCTGCTACATCTACAAGTGGATTATTTATGAAAAAAAGTGGTCGTGTTGGAGATTCTCCGATTTCAGGTTCTGGTTTTTATGTCGATAGTAAAATTGGTGGAGCTAGTGCTACAGGACTTGGAGAAGATCTTATGAAAGGCTGTGTTTCTTATGAAATAGTACGATTAATGAAAGATGGTATGCATCCACAAGAAGCTTGTGAAAAAGCAGTTAATATGTTTGATTTAGAATTAAAAGAACGTCGTGGAAAAGCTGGAGATATGTCACTTATAGCAATGAATAATAAAGGAGAATGGGGAGTAGCTACAAATATTGAAGGATTTTCTTTTGCAGTAGCAACTGAAAATCAAGAACCAATTGTATATTTAACAAAAAATATAGATGGAAAATGTATTCATGAAGTAGCTAGCAAGGAATGGTTAGAAAATTATATGAAAACTAGAACTGCTCCTCTAGTAGAAAAAACAATATGCACATAGAAATTATAAAAGAAGTAGAAAATCTATCTAAAGAAATTATAGAAAATATTATTGATATAGTAAAAATTGATAGTGTAAAATCTAATCCTTCTACTGATGCACCTTTTGGTCTTGGTATTAAAGAAGCATTAGATAAAACATTAAAACTCTCTCAGTCTCTAGGCTTTAAAACAAAAAATATAGATAATTATATCGGATATGCAAGTTATGGAGAAAGTGATGATTATATCTGTGCTATTGGTCATTTAGATGTAGTTGAAGTTGGAACTGGTTGGAAACAACCACCCTTTAGTGGATATGTAAAAGATGGTATTATTTATAGTAGAGGCATTTTAGATAATAAAGGCCCTATACTCTCTTGTTTATTTGCTTTATATGCATTAAAGCGTTTAAATATAAAATTAAACCATGAAGTTAGAATTATCTTTGGTTGTGATGAAGAAAGTGGCTTTAAAGATTTAAAATATTATCTAGAAAAAGAAAAACCACCTATTATGGGCTTTACCCCTGATTGCAAATATCCTGTTGTTTATGGAGAACGAGGACGAGCTGTTATTGAAATAACAGCAAAGAAAAATCAAACTGATGAGTTTTTCTCACTTATAAATGAGTATATATTAAATTCTAAAAATAATGGTGAAAGATTTAATATAGATTTTTCAGATGAAGAGTTTGGAAAATTAGAACTTAGAAATTATAAATTATCTTGTGATGAAAACTTATCTGTGCAATTTAGTGTAAGTTACCCTGCTAATACTAGCTGTGATGAAATAGTTAGTAAAATAAAAGAATCTATAGGTGATTTTAAAGTAAGCTGTATTAGCAATTTTAATCCAGTAAAATTTGATAAGGATTGTTTTTTAGTTGATACTTTAAAAAATACTTATGAAAAAGTTACTGGAAATGATGGAACTCCTGTAACAACAACTGGTGGAACTTATGCTAAACTAATGCCAAATATTGTACCTTTTGGACCTTCATTCCCTGGACAAAAAGGAATTGGTCATCAACCAAATGAATGGATGAGCATAGAGGACATTATTACAAATACAAAAATATATGCACTAAGCTTATATTATTTAGGAAAAGGAAAGTAGGAAATTTTATGGTAGAAATATGTTGTGGTAGTTATGAAGATTCAAGAAATGCATATCTTGGAGGAGCTAAACGTATTGAGTTAAATAGTGCTCTTCATTTAGGTGGATTAACACCAAGTATCGCAAGTTTAACATTAACTAAAAAAAATACTGATCTAAAAGTTATCTGTATGGTAAGACCTAGAGGAGCAGGTTTTTGCTATAACGATATTGAATTTGAACAAATCATGGAAGATGCTAAAGTTTTATTAGAAAATGGTGCTGATGGTCTAGCGTTTGGATTTTTAAATAAAGACTATACTATTGATATTAATAAAACAAAAACAATGGTAGAGCTAATTAAAAAATATAATAAAGAAGCTGTTTTCCATAGAGCATTTGATTGTGTTAAAGACCCTATAAAAAGTATTGAAGTTTTAATAGAAGCTAAAATAGATCGTCTACTTACAAGTGGCTTAAAAACAAAAGCATTTGATGGTAAAGAAATGATTAAAACATTACAAGAGCAATATGGCAAGAAAATTGAGATTTTAGCAGGTAGTGGCATAAATTCTTCAAATGCTAAAGAACTAATGGAATATACTAAGATTAATCAAATCCACTCTTCCTGTAAAGATTGGTTTACTGATATAACTACTTGTGGAGAAGAAGTTAATTACTCTTATGGTCCTCTAGGACATGAAAATGATTATGACCTTGTATCAGAAAGCTTAGTAAAAGAGCTTATGAAAATAGAGAAATGAAGAAAAAGGTAGCCTTTAATTATTTAATTACTACCCTCGCTGTTATTGCTTCTTCTTTTTTACAAACTTATGCTATTAAAGTTTTTGTAGAGCCTGCTAATCTTCTATCAAGTGGCTTTACTGGTGTTGCTATTTTGATTGATCGTATTACTTCTTTATTTGGAGGAAACTTTCCAACCTCCTTAGGATTAATAGTATTAAATGTTCCTGTGGCTATATTATGCTATAAAAATATTGGTAAGAAATTTGTTATTTCATCACTTTGTCAGGTCTTTCTTACTAGTTTACTTTTAAACATATGTACCTTCCCAATATTATTTGATGATATTGTCTTAAATGTCTGTTTTGGTGGATTTATTTATGGTATATCTACTGTTATAGCCTTAAAAGGTAATTCATCTACAGCAGGGACAGACTTTATAGCTTTATATATATCTAATCAAAAAGGAAAATCTATTTGGGAATATGTATTTTTATTTAATGCTATTATCCTATGTATATTTGGTGCCATGTTTGGATGGATTTATGCTGGATATTCTATAGTATTCCAATTTATATCCACAAAAACTATATCTTCTTTCTATCAAAGATATAAACGTGTAACACTGCAAGTTACAACTAAACAAGCAAAAGAAGTTGTTGATGGCTATATTAAAGAATATCGCCATGGTGTTTCTGTAATTAATGGTTATGGAGGCTACAGCAAGGAGGAAATAAGTCTTTTGCATACTGTAATATCAGCTTATGAAGTTCAAAATGTCACACAGCTAATTAAAGAAATTGATCAAAAAGCAATTATTAATGTATTAACCACAGAAAATTTCTTTGGTGGTTTCTATCAACAACCTATAGAATAAATAAAAAGACTCTGCCTTATAGACAGAGTCTTTTTTATTTTAAATTATATTCTTTCTCTTATGATTCTTAAAATATCAATTCCAGTAGCTCCAAACTCTCTTATTGAATAATTTACATCCATTCTAAATGGACTCTTTGAGCCTAAGCCTATTTCTTTAATTCCTAACATTTTTGATACTATCTCAACTCTATAAAGATTAAAAGCACTAGTTATTATAACTACATTTTGATTTTCTGCTCCCTCTTTTTCTAAAATCTCTTTACTAAATTCAAGATTTTCAAGAGTAGTTGTTGACCTATTATCTTCTAAAATTCTATCTGCACTTATTCCGTGCTTTATAAAATAATTTTTCATAGCTACAGATTCAGGTACTATCTCTCCAGCACCTTGTCCACCAGAAACAATTACCTTTGTATCTTTATGAAGATTTAAATAATCAATAGCAGTATTAAGTCTTGTTATTAAAATATTTCCTGGATTTTCACCATCAAGTCCTGCTCCAAGTACAATAGCATAATTTTCTTGCTTAATCTCATTTGGAGATTTATGATCTATAATTTGATACCAAACAATACACTCAAAAATTATAAATACAGCAAGGAATATTCCAAGCCCTATCTGATATAGTGCTGATATAACTTTAAGCAATTTACTTCTACTACTCTTTACAAATTTTCTAAGTATAAATGCAAAGTATATAAGTATCACAAGCCCTAAAGTAAATACTTCAGTAAAATCTCCCCCAATAAATCTAAGTCCAATACAACATAGTATTAAAAATATTAATATGTAGATATGTTTCTTCATTAGTTTTTCTCCTATGTAAATTTATAGAATATATAATAACATATCTGTTATAAAAAATCCAAATAGTGTATTAAAGGAATTTATAGGACTTATCTAATCTTATTAAAATATAATTATAAAACATATTATTATTCAAATATAATTGCATTATATTATAATTCAATATTATTAAATTATAATAAATTTAGATTGTTATTAAATACAGTATAGTTTATATCTGATTATATATAGAAATAGTATTTAATTTCTACTAATAAACTCTATTATAAATCTAAAAAAATTTAAAAACTAGAAATATAAATTAAAATTAATTTCATAGATATTCTAAGATAATCATAGTATTATGGGAATTACGTATTATTGAACTTATAATAAATTAGAGTTTTAGGGGGAGCAGATTTGAAAGGGATAATACTAAAAGAAGGACAAGAATTTTATACTGATATGAAAATGGTATTTGATTCAATTAAAAATCAGCAGCTTAAATATAATTGGTTAATTACAGATTTAGAATTAAATGAAGATATTCCTATATTAACAGATAAAAATCCCTGCTTTATTTCAGGAGAAGAACTCACAAAGATAGTAAATAAAACAGAAGATATACAGTGGATTTGGGGAGTATTATCTGGATTCCCAAAAGATATGCCTATAGAGGAAATTTTAAAATATCCACTACCATATGCAGATGAATATAAAGGCTTTTGGCAAAATCCAATTTCATTACAACATCCTTTAGCTGTAATAGAAATAGTTTCTTTTGACTCATCACTTCTATTATTAATAAGTAAAGAAGATAAAATAATTGATGATTTTAAAAATAGTTGTCCATTAAGTGAAGATTTAGAGGAATATAATAAGCAATTTATTAATTAAATTTATCTTAAATAAAATAGAAAATAGTAATTTATAAATTGTATTTAATTAAATAATAAGAAATTATAATTAAGGGGTTGATAAAATGAACTTTACTAGGCTAGTATCAACTGAAGATAAAATATTTAATAAAGCTATAAAGTTATATAAAGAGAGCTTTCCAAAGCATGAACAAAGAGAAGATATATCTCAAAAAGAAATCTTAAAATATAAAGAATATCATTTTGATTTAATTTATAATAAAAGTTTATTTATAGGTATAATCTTATATTGGGAAACACAAGATTTTTTATATATTGAGCATTTTTGCATAGATTCTAAAATGCGTAATCAAAGATATGGACAAAGAGCACTTGAATTATTAAAAGAAAAAGAAAAAACTATGATCTTAGAAATAGATCCACCAATAGATGAAATATCTATAAGAAGAAAATCTTTTTATGAAAGAGTTGGATATAAAGAAAATCCTTTTAAACATATACATCCACCATATCATAAGGAGAATAAAGGTCATTCATTAATTATTATGTCATACCCTAATTTATTAACCCAAATAGCTTATAATAAATTTGATTTATATTTAAAAAATAAAGTTATGGGAGAATAGTACATCTAAATCCTGATTTATACAACAAATTTAGTTAATTTAAAATTAGAAATTTAAACTATAAATAAAGTCCAGCAAAATTATTGCTGGACTTTTAATCTTATATACTATATCTCGCTAAAAATATTAATTTCAAATATTTTATAAACTTAACTACTATACTTCTTTAAATATAAGTGACCATCCACCTCGTCCTATATGCTTTAGTTCACATTTATAAGTAATATCATCAATATTAATTACTGCAGGCTTGTTCTTTTCAATAAACTTAAATTTAAGCTTTTCTTTAACACAATACTTCTCTATTTCATCTATAAAAGCTTCAGTTCCTATTGGTCTTTCATCTAATTGAAGATCAAATCCTTTTTTCATGAGTTTATTAAATAATCCTTCACTCATAGAAATACCCCTTTTATATTTAGTTCTTATATTTATAATAGCTAATTAAGAAATTATTTTCTTCTAAATCTTATTAATTATTATCTAATTATTTATAGGTGTATAGTAATCTATTAATTCTTGATTAATTACATATACTATTTGTCCATTATACTCTATTTTAGCCCATTTTCCTTCTATTTTAATTAGCTCAACTGTTACAACACCAGTTAGATCAAACTCTGGAGTTGTAGTATCTTTTGATTGATAGCATTCTATACTTTTTCCTGCTGGAATAGTTAAAGAGTATGGACAGCTCATTTCTGTTTTTGTAGAAGTATTAGAACTCTCATTTAAAGGAACACATATTACTTTAGTTAATAACTGAACTTTAGGCCATTTAGTCCACCCTTCTGGAAATTTATTTGTTTCTACTCCTGGTGATATTTCAATATTGGGAAGTAATTGACCATTTAAGTAAGTTTCAATCTTACTTGCTTTATATCCAGCTGGAGGAGTTATAGCTAAATCTAAAGGATTAGATTTAGAATTTACAGCATTCATAAATTGTTGATAACTATGCCCAGAAAAAATTGCTTCTTCATTAAGTACTTTTCCAGAAGGAGTAACATATACTTGTGAAGTTTCAAATATATGTGATTCATTAGAATTATTTTCATTACTAGAATCATTACCAGTATTAGTTTTAGAAGAACTATTAGTAGTACTAGAATTATTGCCACTAGTTGAATTACTACTATTATTAGATGTATTACTATTTTCATTTATATTTTGTGTATTATTACTTGTTTGATTTATAATATTATTACTACTATTTGTATTATCTGATTCAGCAGCATAGGCACAGGCTCCTGCTCCAAGTGCAATTAATACTATTGCTATTATTAATATCTTTTTCATTTATTTTCTCCTTTGTAAAATGGTATTAAATTATTATAATACTCCTCTATATTATCTACCACCAGGACTAGCACCTGTATTAATTCCAGTCTTCATATTAACATCTGGACATGTATTCTTATTTCCTACATCACTTAAGTTATTAAAAAAATCATTACTTTCTACATATCCAGTTGCTGTTCCATGTAATGATATTCTGTAGTTAATCATATACCAAGTTTCTATAACTCCATTATGTTCAATTAAATATTTATATCCGATATATATTGGTGCATTAGGGCCAGCAATAAAATCATATGTTGCCTTAGGTCCTAGTGGAATAGGCCTTGGTAAAAGTGATCCATATAAACGTATAGAATCACCATTGTAGTTAGCAAATTTATTAATATAAACTTTTTCTTTTACTATATATTGACCATTAGTATTATCCTCTGAAGTATTACTACTACTATTATTTTGAGCTTCTGAATTACCAGTATTACTATTAGAGCTTATATTATTATTTATCTTAGAATTACTATCATTTGTATTGCTATTATCAACACTAGAAGATTCACTTTGAGTACTATTATTTTGTGTATTTGAATTATTAGTACTTCCTGTATTGTTGCTTATTTGATTTATCACATTATTACTATTTGAATTATCTATTTCATCAGCATAAGCATAAACTCCAGCTCCAGCTGCAATTAATAATAAAACTATTATTAATATCCTTTTCATTTCTTCTCCCTTATAACTATAATTTCTATGTAAAATTATAGTTTCTATATACTGTTTATATATTAGTATCTTTTCAATTTATTTTCTATTTTGTAAAACAACCACTGAATTATACCATAATATTCTAATAATAAAATTAAAATTTATTAAAAGAAAAAAGACAATATATAGTATCAGACTATATATTATCTTCTTTATTTTAGTGAAATTCTTATATTATAATAAATCTCTAATTATTAAAATTAAATGTAAGAACTGGATATTTAGGTTCATAACCCGCATTTAAGTGATATATTTTATGTTCTTGAATTAATTTATTAATCTCATTTGCATTTAATATTTGACCACTACAACTTATTAAGCCATAATATTGTCTCCAACCATTTAAAGATTCACATAGATTAGAAAGGGTAGTCATAGCGAATGCATAATAAAACTGACCATTTGCAAAATATTCTGGATGTATCGGTATAGATGACATTTCCTCTGGAACATAATCATTTAAAGCAGTATTTATTATAAGCATACCGCCTCCAAGCTCATTTATTAACTTTGCCTTTTGCTCACTATTGCCAGTTATTATAATATTCTCTTGTTCCTTAGTTAAATTATTATAAGCAATATTAGGTACCTTATTATTTATCGCATTATAAATACTATAATTTATATCCTGTACAAGCCCACATATATTTTTAGCTCTCTCACATAGAGCTTGATAATCTTGTCCTGAAGCTATATTAATATTATTTAAATCTAAGTTACTTGTACTTTTATTACCTGAGCTATTAGATATAGTAGAGCCATTATCATTATTATTTAAACTATTAGAGCTACTAGAATTGCTATTATTATTTAAATTAGCAGAATTATTATTATTTAAATTATTAGATTTGACTGAACTATTACTATTATTAAAGTTCCCTGTCTCATTAGAAGTACCTATATTCTTTTCTTGTATAGAATTATCTTTTGTAGTTTCATCAGCATAAGCACAAACTCCAGCACCAGCTGCAATTAATAGTAAAAGTATTATTAATATCTTTTTCATTTCTTTTCTCCTTTGTAAAATAACCACTATATCTTACCATAATAATCCAATATATCAGTAACATTTTAGTGAATATAAATTTTCTATAAATATATCAATAGCTATCTACAATTTTAGTTAATAAAAAATAAGAAATATCTTTAGACTATTTGCTCTAAAGATATTTCTTATTTCAATTATTATTTTAATTTACTAAATTTAAACTTACAGTACCATTAGATGTATTATTGCTATCATAGCATGTTCCATGTAAGTTATTATTATTATATTTTAATATATAATGTCCTGTATCCTGATTATCACTAATAGTTTCTATATAAAAGGAACCATCATAATATTTAGCTATTAATGTAACAGTATATTGTTTATCATTAGCATAACAAATTCCCTTAACAGAACTATTATGAATTTTATCATCAAATATAAAATGTAAAGGCTCTGAATAAGATTCAGATGTAATCTTTCCTGCAAAAGACTTACCTAATAATTTCTCTAAATTATTTACTTTATTAATAATTTCCTCATCCTGACTAGTACATCCAGTCTTTAAATTTATATCTGGATTAGGACTCTTATCACTTATATCCTTTAAATTAGAAAATAAATCATTACTTTGTATATAACCTATTTCTACACTTTGTGTAGCTACTTGATAATGTATTTTATACCATATCTCTAAAGATCCATTATTATCTAGTATATATTTATCTTCTATATATATTGAGGTTCCACTTAGATATGGATAAGTAAGACCAACAAAATCTGGTGTATAAGTTAAATTGGGTAATATTGTTTTATATACTCTTAATAGTTTTCCATCATATGTAGCAAATTTATTAATAGCTACTTTTTCTTTTACAACATATGAATTTTTAGAATCATCACTATTATCATTAGAATTATTACTATTTAAACTTTTTATATTATTATCTTGAGTATTTGAGGTATTTACATCTCCTGTATTGGTATTTACTGAACTTATAGTAGTAATATTACTATTAGTCTTATCTTTTTGAGTTTCAGCAGCATAAGCACAAACTCCTGCTCCTATTGAAATTGCTGCTATTACTATTATTAATATCCTTTTCATTTCTTTTCTCCTTTGTAAAATAACTACTATACCTTACCATAATATACTAATAATAAGATTAAAATTTGTTTAAACTTCATAAATAAACTAGAAAATATAATATAAATAAGTATATGGAAAAATATATAATGATTAGTTTTTTTAATATAATTACTGTATTCAAAAATTTAAGAAATAACTAGGATAAGCTTAAATTTATCCAATTATTAATAGTTAAAATCAATGTGATATGTAAAATTAATTCAATAAAATCATTTTATTAACTTAAATTATATAAAATAAAATCATATCTATATCCTTGAATAATTGACTTAAATATTGTATTGAATATTATATAAAATGTGTATATAATATACACAGTAATAGTTAATGAATGAATGCTTAAATGAATTTTAAAAAGTGTGTTTTTGGAATTTGAGATAGATAGTGTCGGTGCATTATCTATCTTTTTTTCTTTATAAGGTTTAAATATTTGAAGTTTATTTATGAGATAAAGCACTAAATTAAAAATATTATCTTTTAGATAATTTGTTACTATTTAGGAAACATATATTATATTAAAATTAATAAAAAAAGCCTATCTATTAATAAACTTTAATAGATAGGCATCTTAAATTATTAACGAACTACTATTCCATTTCTAAATTGCATATTAGGGAAACTATCTCCAGCTATTTTATCTTCAGGTATAGCAGCTTCAATTCTTCTAATATCATTTTCACTTAGTTTAATATCTAAAGACTTTATTGAACTCTTAAGATTAGCAACTTGTCTTGAACCAATTAAAGGTACTATATCTTCACCTTTAGCTAAAAGCCAAGCAAAAGCAAGTTGTGGCATAGAAATTTGTTTTTCTATCGCTATTTTACGTAATTCTTCAACAAGAGCAAGATTTGTTTCTATATTTTCTTTAGAATATAAAGAAATCATAGAATTATAACCATCTTTTTTATCTTTTGTCCAATTTCCACTAAGCATTCCATGAGCTAATGTACCAAATGCTACAATACCTATTCCTAGTTCTCTTGCTGTTGGTAGTAATTCTTTTTCTATCTTACGATTGAAAAGAGAATACTCTGCTTCTACAAGACTTATTGGGTGAACTTCATTTGCTCTTCTTAGAGTCTGTGCATCAACTTGAGTAAGTCCAATATGTTTTACATACCCTTCTTTAACTAAATCAGCTATAGCTCCTATAGTTTCTTCAACTGGAATTCCTAAATCAATTCTAGCTGGTTGATAAAGGTCTATATAATCAAGATTTAATCTTTTAAGTGAATAAGTAATATAATTTTTTATATTTTTAGGATTAACATCAAGTCCATACATTCTTCCATTAGGTGACATTAATGCTCCAAATTTTAAAGATATAAAGGCTTTATCTCTATCATATCCCTTTAAAGCTTCACTAATTAGCATTTCACTAGTACCAGAACCATAAAAGTCAGCTGTATTAAGAAGTGTAATCCCCTCATCTAATGCAGTACGAATTGTTTTTATACTTTCATTTTTATCAGCATCAGCATGAGCTAAACGTCCACAGCCTAGTCCTAGTCTAGATATTTCAAATCCCTTTTTTTCATTCTTTTGATATTCCATAATAAATACCTCCAACTTTAAAATATATTAATTTGATTTTTAGATACATAATTCTTGCTAATATCTAAGAAAAGTTTATGATTATATAATAGATTTAAACAAAAATAGATTTCTGACTGAACGTTCATTCAGTCAAGATTTTAAAAAGAGGATACAATATTATTTTTTAATTGTATCCCATATAGCTTCAATTCCTTTATTAAGAGTAGCTTCATCCATTTTAATATCACTAAATAAACAAAGCTTAACTAAAGAAAGAGTTGCTCCATTAGTAAGCATTATAAGCATTTCTACTGGAAGTTCTTTAATCAAATTATCTTTTTGAGCCTTATTAAATAAATCTCTAACCTGCATAAATATATCTATACCTTCATGTTTAGTATCAGATGTTATTAATGGAGAGCTAGAATACTGCTCTATAAAAAGAAACTCCTTTGGATGCTCAACAAAGTAATCAACAATATTATGTAATATTATTAGAAAACTCTCTTTTATAGTTTTACTCTCTGAATAATTTTTTAGAATATATTGAGCTAAGCGAGTTTTAATATCAATATAAAGTGTATTAATTATATCTTCTTTAGTAGGAAAATACAGATAAATTGTTCCTACTGCAACATTTGCCTTTTTAGCAATTTGAGATACTGGTGTCCCATAAAATCCTTGCTCAGATATAAGATCAAGTGTAGCTTTTAAAACAAGCTCCTTTTTATCATGTACCTTTTCTTTCATAATCATCTCCAATATAAATCACTAATAGAATGAATGTTCATTCAGTTTTTAATTTACTACTAAACTATTTTTTTGTCAACTATATAATTTTTTAAACTTTATAAGATTTACTCTCTTTTAATTTTAATAATAACTAACAAATAAAAAAATGTTTATATAAGACGTAGCTTATAATAAACATTATATTGAATATTTATAATCATATAGTATATAATATAAGTAGGAAATGGCTAAGGATATGATTTAGCTACTTTAAAAAAGTATAGTTTTTAAGTTCTAGATAGGTAATGCTGGTAACATTATCTATCTTTTTTCTTTCTCTCAAATAAGAAAGAAAGTTTTCCGAACTGTAAGTGAACTTTAGTTGGTTTTACAACTATTAAGGAACTAATGAAAATTATATTTATTGTAATTAAGATCAATAATATATCAATTAGCTTGTTCATATTTTATCACCTCGGCTCTGTAGCCTTTTTAAAACCATATCCCTAGCATAATAAATCCGAAGTGATTAAACATATACTCTTATTCCCTACTTTAAAAAGTATATCATAAATTTATTTTCATAACTATAAATTTAACCATATTTTAGTCTTAATTTTAAGCGGATATTAATATATAAAACAAAAAAATTGATAGTTATTAGTAAATTATAAATAAAAAAAATTAGGATATCTTACTCCTAATCTTCTAACAATTTAAACTATATCATAAATTAAGTTTCCCCAAACTTTTCAACATTCTTATAATCTTAAAATAAGTTTAAATACTTATAAATCTAAATATTTAAATATTCTTATCTTTTATTTTTCACTCCTGCTAATTAAATAATTATATATTTATTATTTTTATAAATAACAAATATATAATCACCTAATTAAATTTATAAGCCCTTTTTCTTTCATTTTTTAATTCTCAATATAAGTACAATTAAAACAAATATAAAAATAACAGCTGCAACTACCCATGCATCAGCAAATTCAAAGGCTGTCTGTGCTGCACATTCAATTAAACTTGGCTGATTATTTTTCTTATTCATATTAATCTCCTTAATTTTATCATTAGTATTTCTTAGATAAGTATGGTCTTTCTATTACGGCTTATTATCTATTATATATAAATAAAAATTAATATATAATAGAATAACATTTTAAAATAATCTAAATGAATTATTTTAAAATACAATAAAATTTTAAAATTCAAAACTCAATTTTAATTATAACTATAAATTCCAATAAGTCTATTTTTTATTTTTATTTATATTTATTTAAAGTCTAGAAATTATTAGTAAATTATTAAGTAATTTAAAAAATATATTATAAATTATTCTCTATAACATTGTATTTAAAAGGATAGTAAAATTTTTTCTATTTAATAGAAAAAGACTTTTTATCCTAAAATTAAACAATATAAAAATATATCTTCTATATAAAATCTAATTTTTATATAAAATTATAATAAAAAGGAACTATCTTTATTGATAATTTTCTTTTACCTTTTAGCTTAATTAAAGCCAAATCCCCCTATTAATAAGTTTATATAATAATTTGTATTATTCTTCATCTTAATAAAAAGTTTGGTAGATTTTTAAAAATTTTTATAGTAATATATTCTTAATTATTTTTATATAAATTTAAGTTTAACTATCTGTAGATTATAGGGAAAATTATAGTTAATATATTTACAAAAGAGGAAGAAGGGAAATTATGAATTTTAAAATAACTGATGGATTAAATATAATTTCAATAGGTTTAAGTGAAATAGGTAGCTATTTTAGTTTTAATAGACCTATATCTGTAGAATGGGATTGCTATGATGGCTCTGTTTCAAAGTATTCAACACTTTTACCTTATAGTGAAAATTATAGAAAAGAATTTAGAGATATAATAGTTGATAATTTAGATAATGATTATTCAAATAATATAGAAGAACTATATAAGATATTAAAGCCTTTATTTAAATTATTTAAAAATGGAGAGTATTCACTAAAGTACTATGATGGTGAAAAAAATAGTTTCTTTTCTTATCAACATTATAATAGTGATGTAATTTCTCATTATGAATGGTTTGCTATTTTTAATAAAACTACTGATATAAACAAGATAGAAGAAGTTAAAAATGAATATAATATAGCAAAAAATAGTAAAAACTTTTATACAAGTATATTTCATTATACTACACTGTGGTTTTATGCAGGTTTTAAGGAATTCTTACTTGCTACTCAATCTGAAGAAAGCTTAAATAAGGAAAGAGTTAAATATTTTGAAAATGAAATTAAAAATGGAAGTAGACCTGCTGTTATTATATTTAACTGTGAATTCTCTAAAGAATCTTTATATTCAGGGAATTTTGTTATAGATGGACATCATAAAATATTAGCATATAGGAATTTAAATATAGAACCTCCAATAATACAGATAAAATATTTACCTAAATCAAGAAAAGAAGTATATTATGATATAGAAACTCTAATTGAATATTTATATCCATGGCAAATTCAAGATATTATAGATCATTGGTTTGAGGGAGATAAATATTTAGCTAAGGCTATTGAAAATCCTAATAGTAAAATTCATAATTTTATTAGATAAAAACTTGATATAAGAGTACTAAAAGCTTAAAAAATGTAATATTCTATTTATGTACGTGAAGTTAATTAAAATAATCTTAAAAATAAAAAAGTACTTTCTTATTTTAGAAAGTACTTTTTTTTATTTTAAGCTATCTGTACCATTACAGTCTACCTTGTACCACTCACCTTGTTTTCCTAGTACATTAATCTTTGTATTATTACTTAACTTAGCAAGTACATTTGAACTCATTGTAGCATTAGTTCTTAAATTAACAACGCTACTTACATTAATGATATATCCTTTTTTATTAACTCCACTATACTGCTCATTAACTCCACTAGTTATTATTTGAAGATTATGAGCTGATATATAACCTATAACCCCTGTTTCTTGAACTTTAACCTTATAAAAATTATTTCCTGAATTTAGTATTGTAAGCATTTCCCCAACTGAAATATAACTTGTTATACTTGAATTTGAATCAGCACTCGAATATAAAACAAGTGGACTATTATCTGTATTAACTACTACTGCTCTTTCATTAGCACTTGAAGGTGCTGAAAGTAAAACTTTATTTACTACTTTTGTATTATCATTAGTTATTTTTGTATTACTAATAGAACTTGTCCCTATCATAACTCCTGATATCATTAAAGTTCCCATAATAATACCTATTATCTTATGTTTTAACATATTAAGATCTCCTTTTATAAAAAATAATTATCTGTAAATTAAAATTTAATATCTACTTTTCTAATTTATACAAAAATCTTTTGACCTTCTTTAGAATACCTACTCATAACATCTCCATTTTGTAGAACATAATAATCTAAATCTACTATTCCCTGTTTTGATGAGTATTGTCCTCTGACCCAGTAAAATTTTATTCCATCATTACCAATCAATAAAGGATTATGTACATTACACATAACACTCCAAGTAATTTTCTTAGAATTGATAGATGTTCCTATTTTCTTTCTTACTAAGGCTATTGCTTCTTTAGCATTTTTAACAACTATTTGAGAATTTTTTGCTGAATTATTACTCTTTACTTTATCACTACTATTTACTTTACTAGGGTTAGTAGTAACTTTAGAAGAATTTGAGTTTTGAGCTTTATTAATACTTCCTCCTGATACACTACTTACCTTACTAGAACTATTTCCTATAACATCATTATTAGACTTATTTATTTTATTTGTATCTCCACTAGTATTTGTATTATTTGATTCATTAAGATTTATTCCAATATATTCTTGATAAATATAACGCACAGTTCCATCACAACTTATCTTATACCACTGTCCTTGTTTTCCAAGAATATTAATCTTTGTATTGTTGGTTAGCTTATTAAGTATATTTGAGTCCATTGTAGCATTAGCTCTTAAATTAACTCTGCTACTGACATTAATGATATATCCTTGCTTATTAACTATGCTATAAGGATCATTAATCCCACTAGTTATTATTTGAAGATTATGAGCTGATATATAACCTACTGCCCCTGTTTCTTGTACTTTTACTTTATAAAAATTATCTCCTGAACTTTGTATTGTAAGCATTTCTCCAACTGAAATATAACTTGTTATATTTGAATTTCCACTAGCACTTGAATATAAAACAAGTGGACTATTATCTGTATTTACTACAACTGCTCTTTCTCCTACTAAACTTGATGGAGAAGCAAGTAAAACTTTATTTACTACCTTTGTATTATCATTAGTTATTTTTGTATTATTAATAGAACTTGTCCCTATCACAACTCCTGATATCATTAAAGTTCCCATAATAATACCTGTTATCTTTTGTTTTAACATATTAAGATCTCCTTTTATAAAAAATAATTATATATAAAACTTAAATTTTTGATTTATATAATATTAGATTTTATCCACGTGCATTACCAGTATTAGCAGCAACTATCCAGAAAACATTATTTCCTGATTCTTTAGTATATACTTTATATACATTAGGACTACCAGTTACCAATACTATCTTTGTAATATCACTTGGCTTTGCATAATTATCTTGTTCTAACATGTTGATTATAAGAGTCTTAGCTTCTGATAATGTAAATGGAATATTATTTATTGTAATATCATTTAATTTTTGTGTTGCTTTAATAAATTCATTCGCAGTAATATTTTTAGATAATGCTGCTTCTCCATTTGCTTCAATAAATGCTTGTATTATTGTTTTATTACTTACTTTATTAAGCCATGGACTTGCCCACTGAGTTCCTCTATCAGTTGGTATATAATCATTATTATATTGTCCTTTTAATATCCAAGATCTTAAAAATTGACTTAATTCACTACTTGATATAGATTTACCTGTTGTATTAGTTACTACTACTGTATTTAATGAATAAGCCTGTGGAACACTATATTTTATAGTTCCTGAATTTTGTTTATTCTTTATATTAGATGATACCTTTGAAGTATCTGAAGTATTTGTTAATTTACTTGTATTATTAATATCTAAATTAGTATTAGTTAATCCAACATACTCCTGATAAATATAACCTATAGTTCCATTACAATTTACTTTGTACCACTGTCCTTGTTTTCCAAGTACATTAATTTTAGTATTATTACTTAATTTAGTAAGTATATTTGAACTCATAGTAGCATTAGCCCTTAAATTTACTCTGCTGCTTACATTGATAATATAACCATCTTTATTAACTGCACTATAAGGATCATTAACTCCACTAGTTATTATCTGAAGATTATGAGCTGAAATATAGCCTACTGCTCCTGTTTCTTGTACTTTAACCTTATAGAAATTATCTCCTGAACTTTGTATTGTAAGCATTTCTCCAACTGAAATATAACTTGTTATATTTGAATTTCCACTAGCATTTGAATAAAGAACTAGTGGACTATTATCTGTATTTACTACAACTGCTCTTTCACCTACTAAACTTGATGGAGAAGCAAGTAAAACTTTATTTACTACTTTTGTATTATTAATAGAACTTGCTCCTATCATAATTCCTGATAGCACTAAAGTTCCCATAATAATGCTTATTATCTTATGTTTTAACATATTGAAATCTCCCTTTTATAAAAAATAATTATATATAAATAAAACTTAATATTTCTTTTTCTAATTCCAATTTACCACTTTAAAAACTATAAAAATGGTCAAAATTTTTCCAAATTAAATTTTATTTTATAAATTAAGGAAACAAATTATTATCTATTTATTTCAAAAATTTTACTAATTAAAGACATATTTTAAATTTTCTATAATTAAGCTTCTTATTTAATATTTATAAAGATAAATTCTCAATAAAATTTAAAGCCCATATTAAATTTCTTTAATATGGGCTTTAAGTTATTAGTTATTTTATATTTGAAGATAATCTGTCCATGAAGGATTAGGTAGTCCTAATGTATATGCTTCTCTATTTTCTACTGCTTTATTAAATTTCTCTTTATTAGCTAACTTAAAATCAGTTGTTATACATCCATTATATCCAGAGGTATATGGTGCTTTAATTAGATTACTTAATGTAACAACATGAAATTCATATAAAAATTTATTATTCCAAAATACACCTGGGTGTACATTAACATCTAAGCTTGTATTACCAGCTGAAATAACTAATTTATCTGGACCATACTTTGAAAGTAATTTTTGCTTTTCTTCTTGAGTTCCATTATATATAATATTATATTGCTCTTTAGATGGAATAAATACACCAGTATTTTTAATCTTATCCTTTACTAGTGAATAAATTTTTTCATTTAAAATATTTTCATTTACACTATAATTATTTGCTTCTTTACTTAAAGCAAAATAATATTTCCCATTTTGTATATCAGCATTAGTTATAACTTTCTGATCTATATTACTTATAGAATTAACTTTAGAACCCTTAGTTACATTATTTGTCTTACCACTATTAGATTTATATATATTACTTACTTTAGATATATTAGAATTATTGTTTTTTCCTCTACTCTCTAAAGTCACTTTATTACTAATTCCAACATATTCTTGATAAATATAACCTACAGTTCCATTACAATTTACTTTATACCACTGACCTTGCTTCCCAAGTACATTAATCCTTGTATTATTACTTAACTTAGCAAGTATATTTGAACTCATTGTAGCATTAGCTCTTAAATTTACTCTGCTACTTACATTAATAATATAACCCTCTTTATTAACAGTACTATAAGTATCATTGACTCCACTAGTTATTATTTGTATATTATGAGCTGAGATATATCCTACTGCTCCTGTTTCTTGAACTTTAACTTTATAAAAGTTATCTCCTGTGCTTTCTATTGTAAGCATTTCCCCAACTGAAATATAACTTGTTATATTTGAACTAGAACTAGCATTTGAATAAAGAACTAGTGGACTATTATCTGTATTTACAACAACTGCCCTTTCTCCCACTAAACTTGATGATGCAGCAAGTAAAACTTTATTTATTACCTTTGTATTATCATTAGTTATTTTCACATTATATATAGCAACTCCACTTAACACTACTCCTGATAGCATTAAAGCTCCCATAATAATGCTTGTTATCTTATGTTTTAGCATATTAAAGTCTCCTTTTATAAAAAATAATTGTATAAATAAAACTTAATATTTCTTTAATTCCAATTTATCACTTTAAAAACTGTAAAAATGGTCAAAACTTTTCCAAATTAAATTTTATTTTATAAATTAAGGAAACAAATTTATTTTATATATTTCAAAATTTAAACTAAATAAATACATTATAATTCCACTTTTTATATAAATAAAAAAGTGCCAACCTCAGTCGACACTTTAGATAAAGTCAATTAAATATTATTTTGTAAATTGAACAAATACACCACCTACATTCATAACTAAGGTATCTGGTGATGTTATATAAATTGTTTGCATTGCTCTATTCTTTATTGCATAAACTACATAGTCATTTACACCGATTTGTTTTAAAGATGCATCATTATTATTTTGTTCAAATGTTGATTGATATACTTTAGATATTGTAGAGTCTGCTGTTTTATATTTATATCCATTAAATGATATCTCATTTGAATTTATCACTAAATTAGAATGTATATCTGATAAAGTTAAACCTGTATTAACTGGTTGATAACCAGTTATCTTAGTTGCTTTCCAAGTTCCATAAAATGATGATAGTTTATTTGAACTTTCTTTTTGAACCTGTTTATTTGAAACTTTTGAAGGACTATTTACACTATTTACATTCTTTGCTTGTATACCTGATTTTGAGCTATCTTGTTTAACTTGATTATTAGATGTATCCTTATTTGAATTACTAATTACTTGATTTGTTAGCCCAATATATTCTTGATAAATATAACCTACAGTCCCATTACAATTTACTTTGTACCATTGTCCTTGTTTTCCAAGTACATTAATTTTTGTATTATTACTTAATTTAGCAAGTACATTTGAACTCATTGTAGCATTAGCTCTTAGATTAACTCTGCTACTTACATTAATGATATAACCCTTTTTATTAACAGCATTATAAGCATCATTAACTCCACTAGTTATTATTTGTAAATTATGAGCTGAGATATAGCCTACTGCTCCTGTTTCTTGTACTTTAACTTTATAAAAGTCATTTCCTGAAATTTGTATTGTAAGCATTTCTCCAACTGAAATATAACTTGTTATATTTGAATCTGCACTAGCATTTGAATAAAGAACTAATGGACTGTTGTCTGTATTTACAACAACTGCTCTTTCTCCTACTGTACTTGATGGTGCAGCAAGTAAAACTTTATTTACTGCCTTTGTATTATCATTAGTTGTTTTTACATTATGTATAGCAGATCCTCCTAATACTACCCCTAATAGCATTAAAGTCCCCATAATAATACTTGTTATCTTATGTTTTAACATATTAAAATCCCCTTTTTAAATATAAACATTTTACTAAAAATATAATTTAATAATTTTCTCTTTAATTCCAATTTATCACTTTAATAAATATAAAAAGAGTCAAAACATTTCCAAATAAAATTTTATTTTATAAATTAAGGAAACAAATTGGTTTTATACATTACAAAATTTAGACTAAATAAATACATCATAAATCTAATTTTTATATAAATAAAAAGGAACTATCTCTAATAGATAATTCCTTTATGTAGATATTTTATAATATAAAATACTAAAAGAGACTATAGTAGTAGTCTCTTTCTTAAATATATTTATTTTCTATCCTATGCTTGTTTAAGTGAAAATAGTTCTTTTCTCTTTCTAACATTGAAATATAGTTTTATTGCTACCTTATTAAATTTATTAGCAGTTATATTATTCTTAATTTAATATCATCCCCATAGTATATCCTGCTAAAACTAAAATAATAGTTATATACTATGGAGCATGATATTTTTTATTTATTATAAAAGTAAAATTTAAAATAAATAATTTCTTAATTTAATGTTTCATTAGATTGAATAAAACCAACTTCTTTATCAAATCTAACTTTATAATATGTTGTGGTTATTTGTGAACCTGGCACAGCTCCTTTTATAGTATCTATAACATATAACTGTTCTTTTTTATGTGAAATAGTTTTAATTATTGCCCCTGCACCATTAGGCATATTCTGAATAGCAACTGTTCTATTAGGATTTGTATAAACCTTCTTATAATAAGTTTCATTTTGTGCTATATAACCTATTTGTCCATTTTGTGTTTCTACTTTATACCATGTAGGATATGGATTTTGAGCTCCAGGATCTGAGCCTTTTACTTTTTCTAATACTTTTAAAGGAATTGATTTATATTTAATAACCTGTATATCTGAACTACTTGGAGTTGCCATACTTTGTACAAATGTTATCATAGTTGGATCTGTATATACAGTATTTTCTATAACATTACTATTTGATGAAGTATTTTTCTTATTACTTATATTTGATGAAGTATTCTTCTCATTACCTGTATTTAATTTTACATTTTTACTTGGAATATTAGTTATAGAATTATTTGTTAAGCCGATATATTCTTGATAAATATAACCTACAGTACCATTACAATTTACTTTATACCATTGCCCTTGTTTTCCAAGTACATTAAGCTTTGTATTATTAGTTAATTTAGCAAGTACATTTGAACTCATTGTAGCATTTGCTCTTAAATTAACTCTGCTGCTTACATTAATAATATATCCTTTTTTATTAACTGCATTATAAGCATCATTAACTCCACTAGTTATTATTTGTAAATTATGAGCTGAAATATAACCTACTGCTCCTGTTTCTTGTACTTTAACTTTATAGAAATTATCACCTGAATCTTCTATTGTAAGCATTTCTCCAACTGAAATATAACTTGTTATATTTGAACTTTCACTAGCTTTTGAATATAAAACAAGAGAACTATTATCTGTATTTACAACTACGGCTCTTTCACCTACTAAACTTGAAGGTGCAGCAAGTAAAACTTTGTTTACTACTTTTGTATTATCATTAGTTATTTTTGTATTATGTATAGCAGCTCCACCTAATACTATACCTGATAGCATTAAAGCTCCCATAATAATGCTTGTTATCTTATGTTTTAACATATTAAAATCCCCTTTTTAACTATATACATTTTACTAAAAATACAATTCAATAATTTTTCTTTAAGTCCAATTTATCACTTTAGAAACTTTAAAAATGGTCAAAACTTTTCCAAATTAAATTTTATTTTATAAATTAAGGAAACAAATTTATTTTATATATTTTAAAATTTAAACTAAATAAATACATTATAAATCCACTTTTTAGATAAATCTAGCTAAAGTAAACTTAATTTTTAATATTTGTTATTTAATAAATAAATTATAATAAAAAAAGATGACTTAGCCTAAATAGTATTATCATCTTTTAAATCTATTTTATATTATTAATTTTCCACGCTAGTATCTACATCTATATATGAGTGATAAATTTATTTTCTATTACTAGCATATATAAGATAAACTACTTTTTATTATACTAGTCTAAGATCTACATTTATATTTCCATAATATCTATTTAGCTAGTTTATTAGTATTAATGAACTAGCTTGTATCATATTATCTATCATTTCAAATATAGTATTATTAGTCTATCCTGTATTTTTTAAATAACTATAAACCTTAAAAGCTACCTTATATTAAAATTTATAAAATCCATAATACTAATGATTTACCGTTTCAATCACATATTAATTTTTTAGCTATATTTCTGAATAGATACAACATAATACCCATTTCCTGTGGTAGACCATTCTCTTTGAGGAATATTTATCTTACCTGAAACCTTTTTGGAAGAATAATAACTATTAATCTTAATATTACTATAACTTGGTCCATTAATATCAAAAGTATCTTTTAATGAAGTCTTAGTTACATATTGATTAATTATAGCTTGGGCAGTTTGATAAAATAATGATGAACTCCCTAAATCTTTTGTTGGTATATGTTGAGATGCATCATAATTTTTAAAATATTGAACCATCTGCTTTATAACAGTATTTTGAATATTTCCTAAATTCATAACTATATTATTAGTGCTTGAACTGTTATTTTTATTAGTTATTTTAGATACTGAAGATGATGAATCTGATTTATTATTAG
Organism: Clostridium mediterraneense; assembly: GCF_900091705.1. Classification (GTDB taxonomy): domain Bacteria; phylum Bacillota; class Clostridia; order Clostridiales; family Clostridiaceae; genus Sarcina; species Sarcina mediterraneense. The sequence continues at coordinate 86,334 of NZ_LT594784.1, forward strand.
CTAAAGTTTTTGTTTTTATAGTTATATGTGATGAAGTATTTGTAGATTTACTCTTATCACTATTTTTTAGATCAGCATTAGTTAAGCCGATATATTCTTGATAAATATACCCTATAGTTCCATTACAATTTACTTTATACCATTGTCCTTGCTTTCCAAGTACATTAAGCTTTGTATTATTAGTTAATTTAGCAAGTATATTTGAACTCATTGTAGCATTAGCTCTTAAATTAACTCTACTGCTTACATTAATAATATATCCTTGTTTATTAACTGCATTATAAACATCATCAACTCCACTAGTTATTATTTGTAGATTATGAGCTGAAATATAGCCTACTGCCCCTGTTTCTTGTACTTTAACTTTATAGAAGTTATTTCCTGCACTTTGTATTGTAAGCATTTCTCCAACTGATATATAACTTGTTATAGTTGAGTTTGCACTAGCATTTGAATAAAGAACAAGTGGACTATTATCTGTATTTACAACTACGGCTCTTTCACCTATTAAACTTGAAGGTGCAGCAAGTAAAACTTTGTTTACTACTTTTGTATTATCATTAGTTATTTTTGTATTATTTATAGCAGCTCCAGCCAATACTACTCCTGATAGCATTAAAGCTCCCATAATAATGCTTGTTATCTTATGTTTTAGCATATTAAAATCCCCTTTTTAACTATATACATTTTACTAAAAATACAATTCAATAATTTTTCTTTAAGTCCAATTTATCACTTTAGAAACTTTAAAAATAGTCAAAACTTTTCCAAATTAAATTTTATTTTATAAATTAAGGAAACAAATTTATTTTATATATTTCAAAATTTAGACTAAATAAATACATCATAAATCTAATTTTTATATAAATAAAAAGGAACTATCTATATAGATAATTCCTTTTTTATTTTTAAAGCTAATTAAAACTAAATGTTCCATTTGATGAACTTGTATAACCTGTTTCAAGTAACTCATCTGTTGTATTATTATTATTAAATAATATACAAGCATATCCTCCAGATGTTTCATATAAATACTGTACAGTTTGACTAGCTGGTAAAGTGTATAATAAATCATTTGTTGATATTCCATACATATCATATGATCCATCTGAATTATTCCATGTTACTGTATTTGAATTTATAGAAACATCTCCATTTATTAGAGATTCTGCTGGAATAAATCCAGTATAATATACTCCTGCTGCTTGATCTGGATATTCTATCATTACTAATTCTGCTTCCATATAAACATTTAAAATTAGTATTTCATCTCCATTGCTAGTATATGAGTTAGGAATAGATATTCCATTAATATCTGTTATAGCAATTTCACTTGCTTGAGTTACAGCATTACTATCATATGTTAATTTAACAGCTTCAGTTCCGTATTTAGCATAATAAGGTATATCAGGTCCTATCATATTTAATGATCCACTTGACCAAGGAACATATCCACTTTCTGGATTTCCATTATCATCTATATATGCAATACAAGCATATGTTGTATCATTATAATTAACTACATATAAAAATGTAGTTTCAGTACCTTGTGTAAGTGAAGTTGCAGCTATTGTACCATCATGGAAAATAATTTGTTGATTTTCTACATTATTTGTCCATAAACTATAAAATGTTTGATCCATATAATCTTGACTTATATATGAGCTAGAAATCCATCCTTGTTGATATATACCAGCTGATTGATCTGGATATTGAATTAATGCCATTTGTTGATCACCATCAATATCTAAAATAGTTATATGATCGCCTGCACTAGTATAATAACTTCCTGGTGAAGTACCATCTAAATTTAATATTTCTATTTGTGATGCTGTGACCTTAGCATTCCAGTTATATGTTGGTTGATTACCAATATTTATTCCTCCATTTGAATTATAATCTATTCCTGTAGATATTGGAGATAAATTATTTGAACCAGATGATCCGCTCCCTGAATTTGGAGAACTATTTCCTGTACCAGAATTATTTGTATAAATTTTTAATACTTCTCCTACATAAATTTTATTTGGATTAGATATTCCATTCCATTCCTGTAATTCAGCAACAGTTACTCCAAACTTTTCAGCTATTACACTTAATGAATCACCTGCTTTTACTGTATAAGTAATATATGTTCCACTTCCTGTGTTGCTAGTATTTCCTGAATTCCCAGTATTTGAACTTATATTTTCTCCATTAAAAAATTCATACCATCCATTAGCATATGTCTGTCTATTACTTAAATCTGGAGCTCCGGGTCTTTCATAATTTATCATAAATGCTTCTGTAAGATAATTAACAGAGTTAGTACTTTGAGTAAATTCTTCAAAAGACATTTCATATCCTGGCTTAGCAATGTATTGTCCATCTCCATTCTCAACTTCATCTTGTATACATTGACATTGACCACTTAAAGTATCATAATCTGTTATTCCATAACCATCACAGTATGTGATTAATGTTTGGATTGGTGTCCATTGTGCTAGCCCATATCCTGTCTCAGATCCCCAAGGCTGCATACCACTTTGCCATTCATTAGGATTTAAGCTACTTTCTTGTTGAAAATTACCTAATACTGCTGCAATTGCTTCCTCAGTCCATCCATTTCCCTTAAAAAAATTATAAATTTGTTTTGCATTAGAAATTTGCCAATTTTCTGGATTAAATGTTGCCATACTAAAATCCTCCTTAAATATTTTTTATTCATGAAAATTCATTGAATAATTACTGTTTACATTTATAGAGAGTTAATTTTTTAAAAAAAGTAAACCTAATTTTAAAAAAATTTTAGTATAGCTAAATATACTTAGTATAATATTTAACCTTAATTAATATAGCACTACATATTAATATTTACGCTTCATAAATTTATTATATTAAATTTGTACCTTTAAATGAATTAATATGAGTATAATCATATTCACAAGCCTTTAATGCTTTAGTATGAACATATCCATATATTCCATCTACTTCTATATAAGTGAAAACACTATTAGGATCTTCTTTTATTATAGTAACTTCACTAATACCACTAGGAATTACATGAACTACTTTAAGTCCAGTAGGTTTATTTACCATTTCTAATACTGATTTTTTAGGAATAAATATTTTTTCTGTCCTATTAGTTGATTTTGTTTTATTTTGAAGTGATTTTTTTTCTTTATTTATTGAATTAACTTTATTACTATTAGTGTTAGATGTTACTTGTGAAGTATCTAAATCCTTTTTATTTACAGTTGTATGTGATGAAGTATTTGTTGATTCACTATTATTACTATTTTCTAAATTAGCATTAGTTAATCCAATATATTCTTGATAAATATATCCTATAGTTCCATCACAATTTACCTTATACCATTGCCCTTGTTTTCCAAGTACATTAAGCTTTGTATTATTATTTAATTTAGCAAGTATATTTGAATTCATTGTAGCATTAGCTCTTAGATTAACAACGCTACTTACATTAATAATATATCCTTGTTTATTAACTGCATTATAAGCTTCATTAACACCACTAGTTATTATTTGTAGATTATGAGCTGAAATATAGCCTACTGCTCCTGTTTCTTGTACTTTAACTTTATAGAAGTTATTTCCTGCATTTTGTATTGTAAGCATTTCTCCAACTGAGATATAACTTGTTATAGTTGAATTCGCACTAGCATTTGAGTAAAGAACAAGTGGACTATTATCTGTATTTACTACTACTGCTCTTTCTCCTACAGTGCTTGATGGTGCAGCAAGTAAAACTTTATTTACTACTTTTGTATTATCATTAGTTATTTTTACATTATGTATAGCAGATCCTCCTAATACTACACCTGATAGCATTAAAGCTCCCATAATAATGCCTGTTATCTTATGTTTTTGCATTTTTACTCTCCTTTTTATCAATAATATTAAGTAAAATTTATATTTTACTTTAATTCCAATTTATCACACAAAAAAAAACTAAAAGAGTCAAAATATTTCCAAATAAAATATCATTTAGTAAATTATAGATACCTTTTTGTTACCAAAAAAATTTATTTTTAGGGATTTAAAGGAAGTTTTCTATTATTAATATTATTTTATCAATAACTTTTGTTAACTTATAGATAAAAAAGCTCATAAAGTTCATTTTTTATTAACAAAATATCAATTTAGCTAATTTGAAAATTATTTTTGTTTATGCATTACTAATATTAGTAAATTTTTTAAAAAGGAGTATATTATGAAAAAAGGAAGTTTAATCGCCACAGGGGTGATAGGTCTTATTATAGTTGTAGGAGGTTGTATTACATATGCTTATGAAAGTGGTGGTAAATTGGCTAAAGCTGAAGCTTTAACTACATCTGCTACTAATAATAGTAATAGCAATTTAACTAAATACTTAAAAACAACATTTACACAAACTGAAAGTGATAACTACTATAAATTATCACAAAATGTTGGAGATATAGGATTACCTTCACCTTCTATGACTGTTAATTTAAACTCATATAAAACTATAAATGGAGTTAACTACTATAAAACTTATAGTTATGATACTAGAGCAGATTATAAAAATGATACTACAACACCAACTGATGGTAACTACTCACATCTACTGAGTTCAAAAATAGTAAGTTTAGATGGACAAACTATATCTTCAGATACTTTTGGTAAATTAGATTTTTCAAAACTAACTAACGAGGAAAAATTTAATGATATTTATAAAATAGCATCTATGTATGTTGAAGGTTATACTGCAAATAATCCTAAACTTGTTCAAAGTTCAAATGATAATTATGAAGGAAATTTAAATGCTACACCACCTTTAAGTGTTAATTTAAGTAAAACTAAAGAATTTAATAATGAAACTTTATATGAAGTAACTGTAGATATAAATAACTTTAAAACACCTATTTATGTTGGTCTTGATGGATATATATATGTGGCTAATCAAACTGATTTTTACCAATTATTCTTCCCAAATAAATTACAATAAAGGAATTTATTTAAATATATTCAAATATTTATGTTTACATAGATAGTTTATTAATCTCTTTATATATGAGAAATAATATAAGGAGGTATTTTAATGGATCAAGGAATTATTAAACTTATAGTTAGTCAGGGTATATTTGCTGTTCTATTTGTTTATCTACTTTTCTATGTATTAAAAGAAAACAATGCTAGAGAGGAAAATTATCAAAAAATAGTTAATGAATTAGCTAATACTTTACCTCATATAGAACAAAAACTAGCTGATATTGATAAAAAATTGAATTCATAATAGTTACAAAAAATACAATTATAATACAATTTTGTATTTTAGTGGACGGCAATCAAAAATCACACTCTCTATAAGTAGGGAGTGTGATTTTTATGTTAAAACAATCAAATACAACATCTATTTATGAACTTATTTTAAGAGTAAAAGATAATGATTACTTAGCTCTTGAAATATTACATAATAAATTTAGACCCTTAATAGTTAAGTATTCAATACTATTAAATATAAGCTTTGATGAAGTACAAGAAGAATTTGATTTAATAATATTTAAGTTATCTTCAAAAGGAATATCAGATGAAAGTAAATTATTAAAATATATCAAAGTATCTTTAATGCATATAAAAAAATTTTCAGCTTGCAATGATTATGAAGAATATCCTGAAAATATCCTAGGGGATACTGATGTTGAAACAAATGTATTCTTTGATGCAATTCTAAAGGATTTAAATAAAATAACAAGAGAAATGATTAGACTTAAATTTATAGAACAATATACCTGTCAAGAAATATCAGAAAAATATGGATTAAGTAAACAAGCTGTATCTAAAAGAATTAATACGGGATTAAATACTTTAAAAAATATGTTAATAAAAGAAAATATTTCTTTATAAATTAAGATATTATTTCCATATTAATTATTAAATTCATAAATTTATATATTTTGTGGACAAAACTCTCAGGAATTACTCTTAGAATATAAGGGGTATTTTGAGAGGAGATTCTATGAATATTACAAATGAAAATTTAATAAACGATATAAGAAAAAATAATGCAAATGCTTTAAATAATTTTTTAATAGCAAATAATTCTTTAATAGAGAAATCAATGAAAAAATATAATCTTGATAGGGACACTATAGAGGATTGCATTTATAGAGTTATAATAAATGAAAATCTTTCTATAAATAATTTAACTGCCTATCTATGGGCAGTTATACGAAATGAAAAATCTAAGGAATTAAAAAGGCTGAGTTTAGCTGATTCAACACTCTCTTTAGATTTTAAAAATTTTGAACCTGATAATGTATCTTCGGAAATAATATTTGATGATCTTATAAAAGATTTTGATAAAGAAACTAAAAGTTTTATTATCTTAAAATTTAAATACGAGTATACATATAGAGAAATAGCCACTATTCATGATGTTAGTAAATCATTCGTTTTCAAAAGAGTAAAGGAAGCTTGCGAGCTACTAAGAAAACAACTTATATGATAAAAGCAATTTTTTATTAATTACTATAGAATATATCTAATTTTATAGTAATTAATAAAAAATACTAAATTTTAAAGATAATTTAAATAAAGAAATTAATAAAAGCTAGAATTATGAGGTATTTTTTATGCAAAATAATAGTACAGAAATAAATTTAAATAAATTTTTTACAATAGAAACAGAAAATAAAAAACAATTTATCCAAATACCTAAGCAATTTATTCATAAAAATTCAAAATATTTTGCTATGAATCCTATGACTAAATTACTTTATGGAATTTTAGCAGATAGAAATAGTTTATCAATAAAAAATGGTTGGATAGATGATAAAGGAAGAATATTTTTTATCTTTACTCAATCAGAACTTTGTGAGCAGCTTGCAATATCTGCTCCAACTCTTAGAAAATATTTAAAAGAACTTGAGCAAAATAATTTATTATATAGAAAAAGACAAGGTCTTAACCTTCCAGATTTAATGTATTTATTACAAGTCGATACTGAGGAAAATATACTCTTAGAACACTCATCTAAACTAAAGGAAAAAATTTTACCATCAAGAGACAAAGAAAATTTATCTCAAGAAAAAATAAATTTTTCTAGTAATAATACTAATCTAAATAATAATAAATTAAATAATACTGATATAGAAAAGAAAAGTGTATTAGAGGCTAATGATATTAATATAAAACAAACTAATAATATATCTTCAGTCTCCTTCTCTAATCATAGAAAAAATAGGCTAGAGGTTATATTACCAGATGAAATTATACCATTAGCTAATAAATCATTTATACAAAGATTAAAAGCTGATAGAGAATTTATTGGAATGGACTTTAATACTAGTTTATATAATTTATTAATTGATGCTATAACTATTACTTGTGAAAAAGATAAGGTTGATATTCTTAGTATGAATCAATATGCTTACTTTAAAACTACCCTACTTAATATGCTTAGAATGCAAAATATAAAAAATACTAATAAAATAGCTGATTATACTGATGATTATTTATTTGGTTGGTAATATATATCAAACTAAATAATTAGATTAAAACAAAAAGAATTATGAAAAATTCTTTCATAATCCTTTTTGTATATATCTTAAATATATTCTATAAATAAGTATTAACTAAGTAATAGCATCTTTCTTTTGTAGATCTATTTAAATATTTAGCTGTATTTAAAAATGCTTCTGTTCCACTTTGACTACTAATTTGCATATCTCTAGCATTTTGTTCTAGTTTCCATTTAGCTTGGTCTTCTTCTAACTGCCTAAGTTTTTGTGAGGATATATTTTCCTTTATTTCTTGATAAATAGAATTTAAGCTTTTATCCCATATTTTATAATTTGATAATAAGCTTTTTACATATTGATTACTTGAAATATTATCACTAATGTCTATCATATTTGCTTGAATAACTGCTAATTCTTTTAGATAATAATTTTTTAAATTTATTACTTTTTCTTTATCTAGTTTATTATCTATATCATTTTCTAAATCTATGTTTAGATTTATATTATTAACTACTTTACTATCTAACTCTGATTTATTCTTTTTATTATTAATAACTCTTCCTATTGTTAATATTACACTTCCCATAATATTGTTTACTATTTTATATTTTGACATATCAATATCCTCCTTCAACAATTATTACCCAATAGTATAATTAAACATCTATTTTTTTAACTACAATTTATCATTTAAATTTCCATAATAAGAAACAAATATATTCCAAAATAAAGATGTTTTAGTAAATAAATATTTAAATATCCTAAATAAAACCTATATTAAGCTTGACTTAATAAAGAATAATCAAATTTAAATGTTATTGAGTATTATATATAGAATTATAGTTCCATTTCTTAGAGGAACAATTTAATAACCCAAAAATATCTTAAAACAAATATTAAAAAGATTAGTTTACAAAAACTTTCTCTAAAGGGTTATTTATTTAGAGAAAGAAAGATAAATAAAGTATAAGGAGTGATTTTTATTTTATTAAAACTTGGTGATAAAGGTCAAAATGTTATGTATTTACAATATGGACTTCATATCTTAACTTTTAGCTCAAATGGATTTGATGGTATCTTTGGAATGAGAACTCTTATAGCAGTTAAAAGCTTTCAATCTAAAGCTAATATAGCTGTTGATGGTATAGTTGGGGATAATACTTGGTCTAAGCTTACTAGTGAAATTAAATCAATTCAAACAAAGCTAAATAATAAAGGATTTAATGTAGGTACTGTTGATGGAATTGCAGGTCCTAAAACTTATAATGCAGTTATTGCATTTCAAAAAGCTAATAATTTAGCTGCTGATGGAATGGTTGGCCCTGCAACAAATGCTGCTTTATCTAAAGATTCTGAAACTAATCCAACACCTGATCCAAATAGAAATATAAAAAAAGTATTTATTGACCCAGGTCATGGTGGAACAGACCCAGGAGCTTTAGGTAATGGTCTTAGAGAATCTGATATTACACTTGCTATTTCAAAGAAGCTTGGTGATATTTTAAGTGCTAATGGAATTGAAGTTAGATATAGCAGAACTACTGATGTATTTATTTCACTTTCAGAAAGACCTAGACAAGCTAATGCTTGGGGAGCAGATATTTTTGTATCTATCCATTGTAACTCTGCTTCTGCAAGTGCTACTGGAACAGAATGCTTCACTTATCCAACTGCTAGCTCTGTAGCTAAAACATTATCTAAAAATGTAGCAAGCTCTGTAGCTTCTAAGCTTTCACTTACTAATAGAGGTCATAAAGAAGCTAACTTTGCAGTATTAAGAATATCTAGTATGCCAGCAATACTTGTTGAAACAGCATTTATAACTAATGCTTCTGATGCTGATAAGCTTAAAAATAGACAAAATGATTTTGCAAATGCAATAGCAAGTCAAATTCTAGCTTTATAATTTTAGAAAATAATCTTATTTAAATAATAATTTAGATATAGGTTTGTAGTCTATTTGACTATCTAACCTATATCTTTTTTATATTAAATAAGTTTTAAGTTTATATAAACAAAATTATTTTAGCTAATAAATTCTTAAATTTAGTTTCTTATTTTAGAAGTCAATCATATAGTAAGTAGTAAGTAATAAGTAGTAAGTAAATATTAATAGGGGGAATTTAACTATGAAATTTACAGATCTTAAATTATCTATTGCAGAGGAATTTGTTATTTTAAATCTTCTTGGAAAAGAGATGTTTAAATCTAAGAAATTAAAAATAGGTAATACTAAGATTTATTCAATTACAGCTATATTTATTTATCTTCTTTTAGAAGATAAAATATCACTTAATGAAAAACAACAACTTATTATAAATGATTTAAATCCAACAGGAGTTAAATATATTGATATTATTCTAAAAACTATTAATTCTTCAAAAAAAGCAAAGAAAATAGATGAATGGATAGAATATTTTTATGTTCACTTAAAACTTTGTAATGATATTTATAACACAATTGTTGAAGATATTCTTAATAAAAATATTTTAGAACTTAAAAATAAAGATGGATTTTTAACTTCTTCTAAAAAGGATTTTAAAGATATTTATAATATCGGCGATTGTATTATTCAAAAAATAAGGGCAGAATTATTAGAAGATGGAGAAATTGATGATAATACTATATATCTAACCCTTATTTTAGATGCTAATAAAATGCTTACATCTTATTTTTCAGAATATGAATATAAGATATTAAAAGAAAATTTAGAAAAACTGTATGAAAGTAAGGAAGCTAAAAATTTTAAGCTAATAAAAAAAACAATTTCTAGTATTGAAATGTACTCTACCCTAAATTTATTTTCAGATATAATTTCAGGATTGGTATAAAAAATGTCTAGACCAAGAAGTATAGATAAAATTAAAAACTCTGAATTTATTACAATCAGTGAACTTGTTCAATTATCTGGAATGAGGTATAGTACATTAAAATATTATACTGAAGAAGGCTTATTACCCTTTAAACAAATAGATAAAGGACTTGTTAGAAGATATAATCAAAAAGATACACTTAATCGTCTTAATGAGATAAACTTACTAAAATCAAATGGTTTAACAATACAGGAAATCAAACAAAAATTATTAAACAAATGATAATAAGAAAGGGACTACCTCAAAGTAGAATAAAATTTCTCTTTGAAAGTAATCCCTTTTTATTAATTAATATTCTTTTTTTATTTCCTAATAAAACTTAATATAAATCTTATTTTATTTAAGATTATATTTTATATATTTTTAGTTACAAGATACATAGTGTTCATATACATATCCTGTTGATCCATCTTGAAGTCTAACATAATAATAGTTATTACTTTGACCTAAGATTGTTACAGCAGTTCCTCCATCTAAATCATATCCTGATGATTGAGATGATGGTGATGAATGTAATACTGCATGATAACGTCCTGTACCAAGAGTTTTTATAACTCCAGTTTGATAATTAGAAGAATTATCATTATTATTACTATTATTTTGAGTATTTGTAGTTTGTTCACTTTGAGTACTTGCAGTATGTTCTGACTTTGTTGCTGCTGGTTTATTAGTTGTATCTGAGCTTACTTGAGATTTTGCAGTTTCACTAGGTGTAGCTGGTTTTGCTTTAGGTTCCACTGCTTTACTAGTATCTGCCGGTTTAGAGTCAGTATGTATTTCTTTATTATCTATAGCAGCTTTATTATCTGCTTGTATTGCTTGTGCTACTGGTTTAGCTTGTACTGGACTTACATTTGTTGTTTGTGGTGAACTTGATAACGCAGCAAATTCAAGTATAGTCCATATTCCAAATATTATAGTTATAATTATTTTTGCTAATTTAGATAATTTTGTTTTCTTTATAACTAACCATATCCCTACTGGTGGAATAATAATTAACATTAAAATTATAAACCATGTTTTTTCATAAAACTTTTTATCACTTGTCATTAGATTTTCCTCCAACATTTCTTATGTTTAAAATTCCTATATTGGAAATACCTTTAAACTTTATCACATAAAAAATTACAAATCCAAGGCAATTGATTTATAAAATGTAAAAAAATAATAAAAAATTTTAATGAAGATAAAATATAGTATATAAAAAAATATAAATATTCTATATTATGAATAAATTTATAATAAATTGTTAAAAATTCTAAAATATTATATTGTAAAAATAATTAAATAAAAACCCTAAATTTCATCTTATAAGCTATATAAAAATAATATATACTTAAATAAGTTATAACTAAATATCTAGCCTATTTTTTATATTATGTTTAATTTACTTTTATATAAAAGAAAAAAAGTATAACTTAAATAAATAGTTATACTTTTTATTTTATATGTATTAAGCTTTTATATTTTCAAAATTTAATTCAGTGATTATATCTGCAAATTTATCATTAAATTCTTGATCAGTATATATTCCACTAACTTCATTGCACTCTAGATTTAAAACCCAGTAGTATAATTTGTTTTCTTCTAATTTAACAGTTATTCCATCTTTATAAGTATAGTCTAAAAAGTCTTTACTTGGATTTTGTTTTAAGTACATTGTAGAATCCTTAATTGCAAATTCTTTAATTGTTGGTGGTACTATGCATTCTTTATTTGTATTTAGTGAAATTAACTTATTTGAAGATTTATTAAATTGTAGATTACTATTAACTTTTAGGATAAGTCCCTTATTTTCTATTTGATTTAGATTGTATTGTTTTTTATAAAGATATGTACCTCCACAAATTCCCCCCAAAATTATAAGTGAAGTAAGTATCTTAATAAATCTTTTCATTATGATTTCCCCCGTAGCTTGTCTTAGTAGTAAATTATTAAATTATATTTAACCATTATATAGTACCATATTTAAAATAATAGAGCAGTTATTTTTATTAGTTTGTATAGTAGAGATTAGATTATTATATAAGCTCAATTATTTTTTACTAAAATAACAATTGTATTTTAAATTATATGGAAAATGAATATATGTTATAATAATTAGTGGCGTTACAATATATAGATAATAAGTAAAATTATAGAGAATATTATTAATATAAGTTTTAATATAGATAAAAATATAGTTTATAAATAAGAATAATATTAAAAAATAAGTTTTCTTGAAATATTATATTATTTTTTAGATTAGAAAATTTGATATTTTTATAGAGAATTATACTTAAAATTAGTCGTAGTATATAACTATAGTATATATATAGTATATATACATAGGTAGTATGTTGTTGTATAGTGTAGTACACTTTTGGCGATTGAGTCATTTCAAGGATTATAAAGATTTTTTTTGCGAAAAGTAACAATAGAATTTGTGAAAAGTAACAATAGAATTTGCGAAAAGTAGCAATTGATTTTTGTCGAAAGTAACAATAGAATTTGCGAAAAGTAGCAATTAGTTTTGCGAAAAGTAACAATTGATTTTTGTTGAAAGTAACAATAGAAAATGTTATAATTTTGATAAAGTAGATGGATTTAGGGGAGAAAAATGATTGAAAATTTAAATAATGAAGAAAATGAAGAAAAAGAAATTAAAACTAAAGATAGAACTTTAAAAGAAAAAAGTTTTGTCATGGATATAAATATAATTGAAGCTCCACTTTTTAGTTTTAATAATAGAAAGTCAGTAACAACAGTTGAAAGTTTGTCAAAAACTAAAGGAATAAGTAAAGAACTTGCTTACATATTAAACAAAGTACCTGAAGGAGCTAGACAAAGCCAAGTTGAATTTAGATCCTGGGTTGATAGTAAAGGAATGGAGAGAGAAATACTTGCAATGTCTATGTTTAATCTGCCAGATTCATTTGCTATGGATGTTTTTTATGCAGCAATAGGACTATATGTAAAGAAACACTCACCTATAACTTTTAATAATGAGGACGGAATTTATAATTTAACATCAAATCAAGTTGAGTTCACTATATATGAGATGTGTGAATACATGGGTTTATCAGTTGGAGGAAAAAGTTATCAAAGAATAAAAGATGCTTTAAGAGAGCTTAATGCTGTTGATTATTATAGTCTTGCAAAAGGTGTTTTTTATAATAAAAAGAAAGAAAAATATGAAACATCAAGAGAAGAAAGTATTTCTTTAATAGATCACTATAGCTTTATAGGTAGAGAAAATAGAAGTAAAGATGATAGATGTACAATAACTCTTGGGAATTTAGTTATAGAAAATTTAAAATATAGTTTTATAAGATTTTTAAGTAATAATACTTATTTTCAGTTAAAGACAGGCCTTACAAGAAGATTGTATAGTTATATAGAAGGAAATAAGTATAATAAAAAATACATAAAAAGAAGTTATAATACATTAAAACATAAGATACCTGTAGATTATAAATATCCATCAATTTTAAAGAGAAGAATAAATACTCCACTAGAAAACTTGATAAAAGTAGGAATGATAAAAGATTATTTCTATGGTGATGAAATTCTTATAAATGGAGTTAAGGAAGATTGTATTTACATAATTTTTGAAGGTACTAAAAAGCAACTTATTGATTCTTTAACTGTTAAGCAAGTAGATTTAAAAGAAGAAAAGAAAACAGAGCTTAAAATTGACTATAAAATGGAGTTTCCAACTGATATAGAAAAAGAGCTTAAAGAATTTAAGATAAGTGAAAATAAGATATTTGAAATTATAAATAAATATGATAGATGGAAAATTGCTGAATATATTTTATGGCTTAAAGATGGGATTAAAAAAGGTAAAGTTAAAGATCCAGCTGGTTTATTTGTTTTTGCAATAACAGCAGGAATGGTTGATGTAGCTTCTACAAATCCTGAAATAATAGAATTTGTTCAAAAGTACAGAAAAGAAGTTGAAGGTAAAAAAGAAGTTGATGAAGCTCTTATTAAAAAGGAATATCATAAATATATTGAAAAAGAGCTTAAATTATTTGAAAAAGAAGATGAATTTGCATTCTATGCTTCAAGAGATACTGTTCTAAAAGATATAGAAAATAGTCAAAAGAAAAAGATTAAAGCTCAAAGACAGCTATATAATATGGCTGAATCACAAACTGAAAAAGATAAGCTTTTAGCAGTTATAGAAAAGTGGGAAGAGTTCTCTGTTAAGAAGGAGAAATCAGAAATATTTATAGAGCTATTTGTTAAGAAAGTCAAGCTTTATAGAGGGCTTAAAGACTTTAATGAGTTTAGAAATAGCTATATAGAAAAGAATAGTTAAGTTTATTTTATATAAAAAATAAAAATACCTTATATAAGTAGAATATGAAATACTCTTATAAGGTATTTTATATTCATATTTAAGAGAGAATAAATTAACGAAATATGGATTTACTATTATACTTGAATAGTTTTTGGTTGTTATAAGATTTGAATTATTTTATAATAAGATATGTGTTATTGATTTTATAAATATTGTATTTAGTATGATATGAATAAATACTATGTAAATAAATAAAAGGCACCCAAAGGTGGATGGCTTTATTTATTAGATATAAAATTGCCTTCAAAGGTGAAGGGACATTTATATCTTCATATTATAGTATGCTCAAAACGTAGTAAAATATACGTTTTAATACAAGTGTTTTATGATTAAATAATATCCTATTTATAATATTTTGTCAATAAATTTTAGACAATTAGGAGTGACAAAAAGTGAAAATTTTCTTTGATGAAAGTGGAAAAAAAGATAATCCACCAATGTTAATGGGAGCTGTATCAATACCAAGTAGTGTATATGATATAGATAAAATTCAAGAGATTAATAAAAGGCTACAAAGCGGTGAGATTAATTTCCATTTTACTAAATATAATGGTAATAACTCTAGTAAAAGAGATATATTAGAACTTATTAATTCATTTAAAAACTTATTTATATCTATGAGGTTTAATGTATTATATTATGATAAATATGGGACTCAAGAAGATCGTTTTAAAAAAATGGTTTATTCAAAATTTCCAGAAAGATTATTTTATGGTCTTTTGAGAGGTAAAGCAGAGTTATTTAAAATTAATGTAGAAATTTTTATGGAAAATGCTACTGAATATAATGATTTTCCTAAATTATTTAAAGATCAACTAAATGTACAGGCAACGTATAGAAATGAAAATTATGAAGTAAAGGAATGTAAATTAGTACCTAAGAATAATGAAATAGGAGTAGAATTTACTGATTTATTATTAGGAATTATTAGAATAATTATATCAACTCCCAAAAGTAGTAATTCATATAGAGCGAAAGTTAGTTTAGTTAATAAAATAATATCTATACCAGAAGTATATAAATTTTTATCTAGTATTAAATATTTTGAATGGAATAATAAAGCCTCATTAAAAGAAGTAAATTTTAAAGATTATGTAGATTTTTATATAGCAAGAAATATTGTTGATATAGATACTTCTAATCTATATTAAATATAATAGAGTAAATCTAAAAATGAAGGGAGATTAAAATAATTAACTTTTAATCTCCTTTTATTTTTAAATAAATATTAATTTTTATAAGCTGATTTATCCTTGTAGACCTCTTGCTTGTCTATCCATGTCTTCAATAACAATATCATGAATTTCACCTAGTGAAGCACAATATTCTAATACTTCCCAAGGTTTATTAGTATGGAAATGAATTTTTATTAATTCTTCATCACCAACAGCAAGTAAACAATCCCCTTCAAAGTTATTTGTGAAATAATCATTTATTGCATCTTCATTAAGATTTTCTCCTGCAATTAATAATTGTGTATCATATCTAAATTCAATCATTTTAAATCTCCTTTGTTATTTTATTTTCGTTAGTATAACATACATTAAAATTTTCTTCAATTTCACTATAATGGCTTAAAAGAGAGTAAGAATAATTAATTGAGTATATTGGTAATAAAATAATAAAAAATTTTGTTTTTAAAATTTCATTAAAATAAATTTTGATTGTTAGAAATTTATGTTACAATTCAGTTATTATCTTACAGAGGAGAAAAGAAATGAAAAAAATAATAATGTTAATAGTAGTTTTAATTGCTATTGGATGTGGAGCTGTTGCCTATGCTGATGAAACAGGTTCAAGTAGTTCTAATAGTAATAATGCTATGAATCAAACTAATAATAACAATAATACTACTTCTAAAAATCAAGCAAATGGAAGCATTACAAGTACCAATTCTTCAAATGAGGTAAATAGTAATAATAACAGTAGTAATAATAATGGGAATAGTACTAATTCTAATATAAGCCAAAGTAATAATAAGAGTATATCTAATACAAGTCAAAATAATAATAGTAATGAAGATAATAGTTATCATATAGTTAATGCACCTAACTATGTTTATTTATTAGAAAATCCAGTTATTTCACCTTCTGGACCATATATAAAAGAAAGAATACCTGTAGGAAGTAAAGTGAAAATTCTTAAAGATAATAAATCTAAAATATTTGATAAAATTGAGTATAATGGAGAAATTGGATATGTACCAGGTATATTTGTAAATACACATTCAAATCCACAAATATTAAACAAGGTTATTGATGAAGAAAATCAAATTAAACAAGATTTAAGAAATACTGGCTCTTATGTTCCATCTCAATTCATAGAGCCAATTTATATTCCAGGACAATTAGGCAGAGGTCCTTCAGGGCCAGAGTGTCCTTTTGCTTTAGTAAACGGGTATTATATAAATAGGCAAGATCCTTATAAGGGATATCAAGTTCTACAAATAATAGACTCTGCTCCTGTAAATGGTGCTCTACTTGGAGTAACAGATTATCCAGGAGGTCATGGAATATTTGAGGTGAATGGAAAGACAGGTTATTCTCAATTCCTTCAATTTTATTATGATAGTCCAAAATACGGGGAAAATTATTAAATAAATATATTTATAATAAAAAGTCTACTAATTTAAAGTAGACTTTTTTAGATTAAAGATATAATTATATAAAAATTTAATTAAGAATATTTTTATTCTAGTAACAAGTAGATTTTAAATAGTTTTATTTCATAGAGTTAAACACTTTTTATTAATTCTAAAAAGTGTATATCATTATTTTTTCTCCATTTATGTCTAACTCTCCATTGAATTGAAAACCGATTTTTTTATATAGCTCAATAGCTACTTCATTATCATCATATACACTTAGATATACCTTATTACATTTGTACTCAGTTTTAATAATATTTAATAGAGCGATTATAGCAGATTTTCCGTATCCCATGTCCTGATAGCGACTATCGATTAAAAATCTATCTAACCAAACTTGACCTAGTGGTTTTAATTCTGGAAAGCGACCATACATTGCAAATCCAATTAGATTATTGTTATCATAAATTCCAACAGGTTTCCACTCCTTTACTTTATCAGCTTCTTCTAAACACTCACTAACACTTTCAATAAATCCTATTTGATTAGGAAAAAGATCTAATGATTCTGCTTGCACTCTATTTATTGAAGTGATTGCTTCAAAGTGTAAATCCATAAATTCACCTAACACCTTTCTAGATTTTAATATTTGTAAAAAAATCCATTTAATTACTTACTTATATTCTAACACTTGTAATTGATAAAGTCATTTAATGTTTTGTATGATATCCTTAGAGTAGCTTATATTTTTTTAGTTATTATTAAGAGATAGTTCTTTTAAATAGTTTTTTAAGTTATTTGAGGGAAGTTTAATATTATTATTATCTGTTTAATCTTGATAATTATCTCCTATTAAAGTAGCGATTTCTGCCTTTCCCTCTAAAGATTGTTCAAGACTATTATAATAATCTTTTGAAATTTTAATATTATAATTATTTTTTAACTTTTTAATATTACTTAAAATTATTTTATTTGAGTCTTCTAATAATTTTTCAAATTGATCCATCTTTTCACCTTTATCTGAAGTATTCTCTACTAAATCTATATCCGTATATATTCTATAAGCGTTAATTTTACCTTGTATTCCTTCAGAATAATCATATAATATAGTTTTTAATTTTAAATCCTCTGAATTATTAGCGAGCATCTCAAAATCATTTAATTCATTTTTATAAGTATTAAGTAATGTCTTAAAAAAGTCTTCGTTATTTAAATTTGATTTTTCAAGCTCAACTGTTGTATCATAAGTTTTATTTATTACAGATGCGACCTGTTTTATATTTGGATTATATGTCTTATATTTATATATTCCATATGTTGATAAGATTAAAATACTAGTTAATATTATAGATAATTTTTTGTTCAATTAATTCTCTCCTTATAGTTGTTTTACAATAGATAAATACAAGGCCTTCCTGAATTATTTTACTTTAAAAAAACAATTAAAAAGCTATTTAATAAATAATACTTTTAACGTTTAAATAATTAAATATTTTTACTTATATTTTCCTTTAATATAAAATCCTCTTAAATGAAACTAAAGTTGATATATATCATAAGGCAAATTTACTATTATAACTTTCTATATTTTTATTTAATTCAAAGCAAATTTAAGAAATATGCACTTTGAATTTTCAAATAATTCAAAGTGCATAAGAATTTAATTTTATTTATTTTTAAAAATTTTATTATACTGCTAATCAATCTCTTTTATTTGAGCTAAATACTTAGCCTTTGAGCTTAATAAAATATTACTACTACTTTCTTTATTTGTATCATTATTATTATTTATCTTCCTAACTTCAATTTTATTTCCATATGTATTATAAACAAGTTTTGGATTAAATAAGTAAAAAAGGAAAAACAATCTATTATGTATTTTAAGGTTTTATTTTTCAAATGTTTCACTATATTGAATATTTTTTTGAATATTTTCAAGAACTATTTTTCTAATATCTATAATATCTTTTGGAAGCTTATTAAGTTTAAACCACTTTAGTTCTGAACATTTATTTGCTTCCATAATTTTAGCTGTACCCTCATAGTTATTAATAATAAAATAAATATCATTTCTATATCCTTATTATTTTCTTTTAATATGATTGGAATGACTGCTGATAATGATTTAAAATGTTCCCCCACTTTGTTACCTCCTAAGATTTAAATTTATTAGATATAATTATTATTTAATTTATATTTTTATTATACATAATATATAGACTATATTTCGATAATTTATTTTTTTATTATAGTAAAGCTTAGTGATCCTCTTAATAGTGGAACCTCTTTCTGATAATTAGTTATTTTTTATATATTTATATTGAAATAAAGATATATTTATCTTATTTTTATTAAATATAAGCTAAGAGTTTCATAGAAATTTTAAAGAAATAATATAATTAAGAAAAGTTCTCAATTAGTATTTACTTTCATTTAAAATATGATATAATTAATTTATAAACAATAATAATTATTATTTAATAAATATTAAATGATAATTATTGAATATCATATAGTTACTTTAAACGTATATTAATATATATAGATTCATACAATATAACAAAAGAGGAGGTATTATTATGATACAATTAGAAAAAAACTTAAACTTATACTTATCAAATTTAAATGTTTTATATGCTAAGTTACACAACTTACATTGGTATGTTTCAGGGGAAGGATTCTTCACAACACATGCTAAATTAGAAGAACTTTATAATATAACAGCAGAAGGAATTGATGAAGTTGCTGAAGTAATGTTATCAACAGGATTAAAACCTTTTGCTTCATTAAGTAAGTATCTTGAAAATGCTTCAATAAAAGAATTAGAAGCAAAGAATGTAAAATCAAAGGAAGCTATTGAAGTAGTTTTAGCAGACTTTAAAGAAATGAGAGAACTTGCTAAGTCAATTCTTGAAGAAGCTGAAGATAGTAAGCAATATGCTGTAGTAGATCTATTCAGTGGATATGTAGCTGAATATGATAAGACACTTTGGATGTTAAATGCATTCTTAGCATAATAAATGAATTAAATAATATTTTAGTTAATAAAAGCTGTACTTTAGAAAATTAAAGTACAGCTTTTTATATTTAATTAATATTTTATTTTTATTGATTAGTTTTTAAAGGATTTAAAGAATTGATGATAAAGAGTTATTGCTAATCCAAAAAGAACTATAACTGTTTGGCTTATCATCATAATATTATAATATTTTTGATTAATAAATATACTGATAATAGCAATTAATATTACACTTAATCCTATAAATAAAAGATCAGTACTAACAAGTTTTGAGACTTTATCTTTATCATGTTTCTGCTGGTCAAAAAAATTAAGGATATCTCCTGCATTAAAGTATTTAATTATTGTTCCTAAAAAGGTTAATATTCCTCCAACTAAAATAGCGAATAAAAGAATACTTGTTAAATCTATTGATTTCATAAATTCTCCCCTATATTTAAGTTTATAATATATGTTTTATAAATTAACTTTTCTACTTCCATCTTTATTAAATATTTTTCTTAAATATATTTCACTTATAATAAATAAGCCTAAAACAGAGACTACTAAAAATAAAGCTTGCATATTTTCAGTATTACCAGGTGCTGGACTTACAATGGCCCAGATTCCAAAAAGAAGATTAATAATACCTGTTACTAACATTCCATAGCCACACAATTTTTGTGCTACATCCCAAGTATCTTGATTTTTCATTGATAAAGGAGTTCTATATCCAACTATCCAATTCTTATTTATCGGTGGGAACTTTATAAAGAATATAGAAATTAAAAAATAAATTATTGATACTGATAAGCTAATCATATAAATCACCTCATATTAAAACATTAATTACCATTAAATTGCTTATATGTAATTACTTTATAAGTTAATTATAACCACTTATACAGTTATTGTAAATTATTAAATTATTACTTTTTTCTTACGATCAATAATAATTACATAAAGTCTTAGAGATAAATATATATAGTTAGAATATATAAAAGTAAATAAATTTAAAGTATTATAAGAATAAAGGATGCCCAAATGGACATCCTTTATTTTACTTATCTTATATATTATTTTTTAGTTTTAATCTAGTTCCTTAAATTTTTCTAAGGCATTTGTAGTTGTTACTTTCTTTTCTATAGCTTCATCATAATTTTCTTTTATTACTTCTGCATAGATTAATTCAAGTAAGAAAATTTGAACAAACTTTGATAGCATTGATCCAGTTTCAAAAAGAGTTTCTTTACTAAAATAGCTTAAATTAATATCTGATAACTCTTTTAATTTATTATCCCTACTTTCAGTAAGTGAAATTATCTTTGCTTTTCTTTGTTTAGCAAGCTCTACTGCTTTTAATATTTCTCTTGTTTCCCCAGTATGAGAAATAGCAAATACAACATCTCCTCTTTCCATTATAGAGGAAAGCATCATCATAGTATGACTATCATTAACAGGTATACTATTTATTCCAATTCTCATAAACTTATAATTACCATCATTAGCAACTATACCAGAGTTACCAATACCAAAGAAATATAATCTCTTACAATTTAATATAAGTTCTCTTATTTTTATTACATTAGAATAATCAAGTCTTTTTAAAGTTTCTTCTATAACATTATTATGACTTACAAAAAGCTTTTGAGCAGTTTCTTCAACAGGTTCATCAATGCTGACAACTGTGTTTATAAAGCTTTTTCTGCTATTTTTAGTTAACTGTTTTGCAAGTGCTAGTTTAAATTCTTGATATCCTGAAAAACCTAGTTTTCTAGTAAATCTAGTTATAGTAGCCTCCCCTAAAGAAACTAATCTTGCTAACTCTGAAATTGACATATAAACACATTCCTGAGCGTTTTCATTTATATATTCAATAAGTATTTTATCACTTTTACTTGCTTTAAATTTTGATGTACAAATCCCATCTAATATTCCCATACTTTTCCCCACAACAATAATTTTGATTATAATTAAATTATATCATTTTCTGAACGATTATTTAACATAATAATATTTAAATTGTATAATATTGTAAAATATATTTATTAGATAGTTTAAATTTGTCTAAAAAATCAATTTATAATTTTTTATAGGGAGTTTTCATCCTTAAATTTTTTTAATGCTCCCATCATTCCAGCTTTATTACCAAGGCTTGCAAATTTAATTTTTGTATTATTTATAAATTTCTCTGGAAGAAGCTTTTTAAATTCTTCATTAAATAAAGGCTCTAGATATTCTTTTTGCTCCATAATACCACCACCAAGAATAATAACCTCTGGATTTACTATATAAACTAGATTTTCTAAAGCACTACAAATATTTTTAACAAGATTTTTTATTTCTTCAGTACAAATTAAATCTCCCTTTTTAGCAAGGTCAAAAATAATTTTACCGTTTATATCTCCTATATTTATATTTTTTCTTTTAGCAACAAATTTAACAAGAGCAGTTGTTGAAGCTATATCTTGAATAGAAACTCCATTTATTTTCATATAGCCTATTTCTCCAGCTACATCTGAAGCTCCATTAATTAGCTTATTATCAATAACTAAAGCTCCACCAATTCCTGTCCCAATTGTAAGACAAAAGCCTGATTTAAACTTTTTGCCAGATCCAAGCCAAAATTCACCGAGGGCTGCGCTATTAACATCATTTTCTACTGAGCATTTTAAATTATATTTTTCATTTACTAATTTCCTAAAATCAGTTCCTATATAATTTGGAATAGTAGGTCCTGCATAATCTATAACTCCAGTTTTAGAAGAAACAACTCCTGCTGTTGATATTGCAACTCCTGATATAACAAAGTCTTTAGTTAATTTAGATATTAAATTATCAACATCTTCTAAGATAAAATTATCTTTATTTATAACTCTAGTTTTTATTTCTCCTTTTAGTAAAATATCCCCAGTTAAATTTAAAACTCCATATTTTATGCTAGTCCCACCAATATCTATAGCTATAATATTACTCATAAAACATCACCTAACAATATCTATTATAGTTTAACCTTAAAGATTACCTTATTAACTGTTGATTTTCCATTTACCATTAAAGCAGTCATATGAATATCTTCAGGATAAAAGATAGCAAAATCCCCTTTATTAAGTATAAGACTTTGTTTTTTATCTCCATTAAAAGAAGCAAAATCATCTTCTTTTTTATAATCTATTTTTTCTAAGTTATTTATTAAATTATAATCTATTCTTTCTTCTCCATTTAAAATTAAATGAACATCTATATAATCTCTATGACCTTCCCAAAAGCCTGTATCATTAGTTCTTGTATCATAGCAAACTCTATTGAAAAATAGCTCATTGCCATCTATATAATGAGTTCCTGTTTTATAATTATTTAAATCGTTAGCTACTGCATATTCTAAAGCCTTTAATACACTTTCTTCTAAACCTTTAACTTCTTTTAAATTATTTATATTATTAAAAATCATAAAATCACTCCTTATATAATCAGAGGCCTATCAAATTTGATAGGCACTCCTTTAAAAATTATTATTTATTTTCACTAGTTATAAGCTCTGGTTCTGTTTCATCATTTTTAGGTTGAGTAAAGTTACTTACAATAATTCCAACTATAAGTGAAGTAAATATTGTAACTACTGAGTAAACCCAAATTGTTACATCTGGAACTCCATATTTTAAGATAATAACTAATATTGATGATACAATGAAACCAGCATAAGCTCCTTTACTTGTAGCTTTTTTGTAGAATACTCCAAGAACAAATATTCCTGCTAATACTCCAAGAACAAGTCCCATAAAGCCATTAAACCATTCATAAGCTGATTTAACATTACCATTTCCTAAAATTATAGCAACTACAATTGAAACAATACCAACTCCTAAAGAAATATATTGAGCTATCTTTGTACTTCTTTTATCGTCCATATCTTTGCTTATATATTTTTGAATATCTAAAGTCCAGCTTGTTGCAACTGAATTTAATCCTGTTGATAAAGTTGATTGTGCTGCTGCATATATAGCTGCAAGAAGGATACCAGTAATACCAACTGGAATTTGATATGCTATAAATGAAGCAAAAATTTGGTCTTGTTGTGCTGTTTGTAAAAGTGCTGGATTTTGATTATAGAATACATAAAGTCCTGTTCCTATTAAATAGAATACAGTTGCAATAACTAAAGATAATACTAAATTACCATAAGTCATTTTCTTAAGTTGTTTCATATCTGTTGTTGTTGTAAATCTTTGTACGATATCTTGGCTAGATACATAAGATGAGAAAGTATTAAGGCCTGCACCAACTAAAATTATAAATACACTTGATTTTAATATATTTGGATCAAATAGAGGTTCATTTGGAGCTAAGAATTTTCCTCCTTCAGTAAGTGAATTCATTATAGAACCAAAGCCACCATCTATTGAGAATACTAAATAAATAAGAGCAAAAATAACACCTAGGAATAAAACTGTTCCTTGAATAAAGTCTGTCCATAAAACTGATTTAAGACCACCAGTATAAGAATAAATAATTGCAATAACACCCATAACTATAATTAATATATTAATGCTAATTCCTGTTAGATTCGCAAGAACCATTGATGGAAGATACATAATAATTGACATTCTTCCTATTTGATAAACTATAAATATTAAAGCTCCTAAAATTCTAAGTCCTTTATTTTTATATCTGATTTCTAAATAATGATAAGCTGTATCTATATCGTATTTACTGTAGACTGGTAAGAAATATTTTATTGTTAAAGGAACTGCTATAAGCATTCCAAGTTGGGCAAACCATAAAAGCCAAGTACCTTTATATGAGTTACCAGCAAGTGATAAGAATGATATAGGGCTTAAAAGTGTGGCAAATATTGAAACTGAAGTAACCCACCATGGAATTTTCCCATCACCTTTAAAGAATTCTTTACCTTTCATTTCTTTTTTAGAAAAAGCAAGTCCTGCGAAAAGAACTACAGCTAGATAAATAACTAAAATAACAAAATCTATAGTTGTAAACCCTGTCATAAACTCGACTCCTTATAATAAATAAAATTTAATATTAATAAGAGGGGGAATTATACCTATTTTATTTAAAATAGGTATAAACCTTTACATGAACAATATAAAAAGATATTAAAATTCATATTTGTTATTTATTTCTTTAATTCTTTCGAGCATTTTTTCTGTTGGTGCTTTCATAGGTTGTCTACAATATCCAGCATCAACTCCATTTTCTGAAAGAAGCCCTTTAAGTGTTTGATATAGACCATTATCTAAAACATCTGTTATGAAGTCATTTGTTAAATGTTGAAGCTCTCTTGCTCTTTCTATATCTCCATTTTTAGCAGCTTCAAAAATTTCTTTAGATCTTCTTCCATTTACATTAAATGTTGATCCAATTGCTCCATCTACTCCAAGAACTGTAGCAGGTAACATCATTTCATCAAAGCCTGCGTAGATTAATTTATCTGGGAAAGCTTTTCTCATTCTTTCTAGTAAGTAGAAATCTGCTGCTGTAAATTTAACACCTATTATTTTTTCATTTTCAAATAATTCACCAAATTGGTCAAGTGACATATTTACACCTGTTAAGAATGGAATTGAATAAATTATCATCTTATTATCAACAGAATTTATAATTGTATTGTAGTAGTGCTTGATTTCACTAAAATCGAATTTATAATAAAATGGTGTAACTGCTGATAAAGCATCATATCCAAGATTTGTTGCAAATTTTGCAAGTTCAACAGCTTCTTTTAGATTTACAGAACCTACTTGAGCTATTAATTTAACTTGTCCTTTTGCTTCATCCATAGCTATTTCAAAGATTCTTTTCTTTTCATCTGTTGAAAGCATAAAGTTTTCACCAGTACTTCCTCCAACATAAAGACCATCAATCTTACAAACATCAATATTGTGTCTTACAATTTCTCTAAGTCCTTTTTCATTTAAATTTCCGTCCTTATCAAAAGATACTAATAATGCGCTATAAATTCCTTTCATTTCTGATTCCCCCTAAATTTATTTTTTATTATTTGAAATTATATTAACTAATTTCTTTGATAAATCTTTGAGTAATTTCTTTTGGTCTTGTTATTGCTCCGCCTACAACTACAGAATAAGCTCCATATTCATAAGCTTTTTTCAAATCGCTAGGAGAATGAATTCTTCCTTCAGCAATTACAGGTATTTTTAAATCTTGACTAAGCCTTTTTACTAGTGGTAAATCTGGAGTACTTTCTTGTCTTGAGTAGTTAGTGTAACCTGATAAAGTTGTTGAAACACAGTCTACTCCAAGTTTCTCTGCTTCTACTGCTTCTTCATAAGTAGATATATCAGCCATAACTAGAATATTATTATTTTTTATATAATCTATTAAATCCTTTACATTTTCACCATTAGGTCTTTTTCTATTAGTAAGATCAAGTGCAATCATTTCACAACACTTACAATCTACTAGTTCTTTAACCTCCTTTATTGTTGGTGTTATATATATTTCTGAATCTTTATAATTTCTTTTTATAATTCCGATTACAGGTAGTCCTGTTACTTTTTTTATTTCTTTAATATCGTTTACACCTTGGGCACGTATAGCATTAGCACCACCTTGCTTTGCTGCTAATGCCATCCTACCCATTATAAATGAGCTAAATAGCGGTTCATCTTCTAATGCTTGGCATGATACAACTAATGATCCTTTTATAATATCTAACAAAGTTTTTCACCTCCAATTACCATAATTTGTATTTTATAATTAAATTATATAATACTAATTTTTGAATTGCAATATTATTTTCAAAAAAAGTGAAAAAAATTTTCAAATTGATTGTTTTGAAAATAAAATACTTAACTTTTCAAAAATTATTTTCATACTCAATAATAATATGTTATAGATTTGTATAATATTCTTAATTAAAATAAAAAAAGTACATTTTTTTATGTACTTTTAAATCTTAATATTAATAAATATAAATTATTTTTTTAATCAGTTTTTTCAAAGATAGACCAAACTAATTCATTTGTATCTATACTATAAACAAACTTTGCAATAATTTTTGAATCTTTATCTACATATTTATAAAAATTTAGCCCTTGCTGTTTATCAAAAATTAAGTCTTTATAATACCTTCCAACTTTATCTCTTATATCAGATATATTATTTAAATCTGTAGTGCCATTAATAGATAATAATTTACCTTCAGAATGATTTACTAGAATCTTATTTATTTTACCACTAGAATCTACATTTAATCTAAGTTTATTAAAATTATAATCATAATCACTTAATGTATCATTAGGAATATATTTAGATAAATCTACATTATGTATATTTTCTCCAAGATATATATTATCTATGTTTATCTTACTTAAATCTGTTGACCTTAATCCCCCAAAAGGCTTTCCATTTATATTTTTATATAGAAAAACACTTAAAATACTTATAAAGCAACATATTAAAACAATCTTTATAATTTTCAATTAAAAACACCCCTAGTATATTATCTCAATATTCAGATGTAAAATAAAGTAAAAATTGAGAGCTTTTATTTTAGAAAAAATATTATAAAAAAGAGATTTAATATATATATAATTATTAATTAATTAAAGAACTAAATTAGTTACAGAATATTTTGAAGTAAAACTATATATTGTATATTTTTGTGTTAAATTTAGGTAAACGTTTTTATAAAGTGCCATCTTGAAATAAGTTTTAAGAGTGTTAGAATTGGGTTAAGCAACTAGGAGGAAGAAGAAATGCTAAAATATGGTTTGGATCTTATAAATATTATTGTATATGTTGTTGGTATGCTCTTATTAGCAAAGTATGGAAAAAGAAAAAGAGATGTAATTCTTTTTGTATCAATTTTAATCTTATCAAATGGTTTAACAACTACATTAACTCCTATATATGAGTTAACACCTTATTATGGAAGGAACAATCAGTATTATACTCAAATAGATATAAAGCAAAATGGATATTTTATGTTAGCACTTGGTATAATTTTTTTAGTATCAACATTGCTGTATAGTATTGTGGAAAAAGTTATTGGATTTATAGTAGCAAAAGTTAATAAATCTAGTACTAACAATAAAGATAATAAGTCAAGTAAAGAGATTAATTATGTAAAGATGATAGACGAGATGACTAAATATACAAAAGATACTGAGGAAATTTCAAAAAAGATAGGTCTTAATAAGCATTTTATTGATGATATAAATAAGCTTAGAAATAAATTTAATGATGAATATATAAATAGTCTTATTAAAACTGTTAAATATAGAGTTGATAATAATATTGTTATATCAAAAAAGGATATTAAAGAAATTAGTGAGAAAGAAAAAGAGAGGATGATAGAAGGGGAAAAGAATAAGATAAATAATATCTTTTTAGCAGCTGAGATGTTTAGAAATGGACATGCTTATGTAGATGTTATTAATAAAACTGAGCTTTTACCTATATATGTGGATGTAATTTCAAAAAATTATAATGAATTACTCTCTTTAAATATTGATAAAAATAATAAAGCTTTATTAGAATTTTTCTATAGTCGAAGTAAAGAATATAGGGAGTATATTAAGGAGATTGATCTTTATTATGACTTTTTAGAAAAATATCTCCCTGAATCTTATCCAGATTTCATGAGAAAAGTACAAGCTTTAGATAAAAAATCTTTAGAAAAATTAGATTTAGAATTATAAAATATCTACTAAAAGGGCAAGATTGCTAGGGAATCTTGTCTTTTTTCTTTTTATAAAAAAAATAGTTGATTAATCAACTAAAATAGTTGACACATCAACTAATATGTTTTATACTAAGATAGTTGATTGGTCAACTAATTAAAAAATAAGCTTATAAACATAGGAAAGCACTAATTATAATAAATAGATATATAAATTTTTTTAACAAAGGAGAAATTTAAAAATGAGAGCAATAGAAAAGATTGCTATTTTATCAGTTTCAATATTAACAATAATAGCAACAGCAGCATTAGGACCTGCACTTGGGCTAATAAGTCATCAATTTCCAAGTGCATCACCATTACTTATAAAATCAATAGTTACATTACCAGCACTTATATGTATCCCGATAAGTTACTTTAGTAATGATTTAGCAAAGTTTATATCTAAGAAAAACTTAATTATTATAGGAACAATACTTTATCTTATAGGTGGAGTTTCAGCGTACTTTACTACAAATATTTATTTCCTTTTAGGAACTAGAGCAATTTTAGGTCTTGGACTTGGAGTTGTAGCATCACTTTCATTAGTACTTATTGGTGATTTTTTTGAAGGTAAAGAAAGAGCTAAGTTTACAGGATTCTCAACTTCAACAAGTAATCTTGGAGCAGTAATAGGAATTTTACTAGTTGGATATCTTGGAACAATTAATTGGAGATATATTTTCTTTGTTTATCTAATTGCACTTATAGTACTTGTTTTAGTTGTAATGTTCTTACCAAATAAAAAAGAAGAACAAGTAGCTAGTGCTAATGATGATACAAAGAATATAAAATTTAATAAATCAGTATTTAAATATTCAATAATTGTAATATTAGCTTTTATGGTATTTTACAGTATTCCAACAAATATAGCTTTATTTATGGGATATAAGCATCTTGGAAGTTCAGAAATGTCAGGGTTGTTAATTGCACTTCTAACATTCTCAGGATTTCTATTTGGATTAAACTTTGGTAGATTATTAAAGATATTTGGAGAAAAATTAATTTTACTTGCTTTTACACTTATGACAATAGGAGTTTTAGTAGTAGGATTTGCTCCATCACTTTTAGTAATAATAATCGGAGTTATGTTAGTAGGATTTGGATTTGGTTTATCAGTTCCTTATTCAATATTCCATGCATCTAAAATTGTTCATGCAAAGCATACAGGACGTGCAATTACTATAGTTACAACTTCAATTTATGTTGGGGTATCTATATCACCAATGGTGCTTGATTCTCTTGCAAAATTACTTCATGTAAATAATATGGTAGGATCATTTTATGGAGCTGCTATCCTTGGAGTAATAGCAATCTTATTTAGTCTTTATGTGATATTTGGTGGAAATAAGAAAAATGAAGCTGTAGCAGCTTAATAAAAAAGAGTTAAACTAAATTTATAGTTTAACTCTTTTTTTGTTTATTTATAAAGCAATTTTAAAGTTTAAAGATAATTTATTGGTGAATTGTAAATTATAATCTATATAAATAAAATATTGACTAATTTTGTGATAAAATTAGATTAAGCTTTAGTCAGATAGGAGGGATGGAATGAATATTATTCTTTATTTAATATTTGCTATATTTATTATGGTCTTTTTAAGTGCTGTACTAGGCAAAGGTGATTTTGCTAGAACGGTTCTATTTTTTATACAAAAATATTATAATAAAATTTTTATGGTTATAATTGTTGTAATAATAGGAATTTCTATAAAAAACGTATTAACTCCTATGTCTAAACTAACTCCTTATTACAATAGTAATGGTATTTATCAATCTAGCCATGATATAAAAATGCAAGCATATATGAATTTAATTATATTTGGTATAGTTATAAGTTTTATTATTTATAATTATTTTAAAAATAAAAAGAATATAAATAAAGATAAAAAGAATAATCCTCATGAATTTACTGAAAAGTGTATTCCAGATGAAATTAAGAATAAAGCTCCTAGAGAAATTGATTACCTAGCAAAGATAGATGATATGGCAAGGTACGGTAAAAGTAGTGCAGAAATTGCTTGGAAACTTGGTCTTAATGATTATTTTATAGATAGTCTTGATGTTTTAAGAAAAAAATTTGATGATGATTATATAAATAAACTAATAAGAGTTGTTAAATATAGAGTGGATAATGATGTAGTTATCTTAAAAGCTAGTATGCCTTTTATTAGTGAAGAAGAAAAGCTAAAAGTTATAGAAAATGAAAAAATTAAAAAAGAAAGTATACTTAAAGCTGCAAAGCTATTTGAGGAAGGTTTTATTAAATGTGAAGTTTCTGAAAAAGTAGATCTTATACCTATATATATAAATATTACTTCAGAGCATTATAAAGAAATAAATAATACAGAAAACTTAAATGAAATGAAAGATATAATAAGGTTCTTTTATTTAAGAAGTGAGGAATATAGAGAGTTTATAGAAGGTCTTGTAGAATATTATGATTTCCTTAAAAGATATTTACCAGAAGCACATGGAGAATTTGTTAGAGAATATATTGGACTTGATAAAAAGTCTTATAAAGCATTAAAGAAAGAATTTAATAGTAAAAATAAATAAAAAAGATATTCACTTTACATAAAGTGAATATCTCTTTTTTTTGCTATTAATTTAATATAAACCTCTTAGATGATTTAATTAATTATTAGCTTTTCTCCAAATGATTTTATCACCTGAAATTTCACCATAATAAGTAGGATTTCCTACTATATGTTGACTAGGTATAGATATAGTTCCTTTCATCATCATTTGTGAGTCACAATTTACAAATTGGATTGAATTATTTCCATTAATTAAAGTAAAGTATGCATTATTAGTTCCTTTAATCTTAGCATTATAGAAATTAATTATATCAGCATCTGTAGTTGTGGCTGGATTATAAGTTGTAGTTGCATATTGTCCGTATGTAATAGTATGAGTACGATTCATTTCAGGATGCTCTACAAAATTAGGATTTATTCCACCAAAATTATTAGTATTTTGATTTATAGTTGTAGTTGTGCTTGTAGATGGCTTTGATTCACTAGTATTTTTAGCAGCCGCTACATTTGGTGAAGCTTGGTTACTACTTGTATTTTTAACTTCAGTTTTAGTAGTAGGATTTACCTTAACTTCAGTTTTATTAGGAACTACTTTATTCGTTTCAGTTGTTGTATCATTAGACATAACTTCTTTTGAATTATTAGCTGCAACATCTTTTTTATTATCAGTTACAACTACTTTTGTATCAGTTTTAGTTACTGGATTTACTTTATTT
Organism: Clostridium mediterraneense; assembly: GCF_900091705.1. Taxonomy (GTDB): domain Bacteria; phylum Bacillota; class Clostridia; order Clostridiales; family Clostridiaceae; genus Sarcina; species Sarcina mediterraneense. The sequence continues at coordinate 118,581 of NZ_LT594784.1, forward strand.
TGATCTGCATTTGCTACAGGAGCTTGTACAGGTTGAGTAACTGGAGCTACTGCTGGAGTTGGTGATTTAGCTTCATTTTTAGAATCACTTGACTCACTACTACATCCAACAAAAGCAAGAGCCCCTATTATTAAAACACCAATAGCAATTAATTTTTTATTTTTCATTAGTATTACCTACCTTTAAATTAATTTTATAAGTAATTATAATATTAATTTCAAATAATGTTTTTATAGTTAAATTTAATACTATTAATAAATCCATGATTTAATTAATGCATATTTTATAATAAATTGTCTTAGTTAGAATTTTAATATAAATGTTACTCAAAAATAATTAAGTTAACAAAAATAAAACAGATAAGAAGGATATAATTGTATTAGAATTTCTTAGTATTAATCTTATTGAAATGATGGAATGTTAGGAAATAAATAGATTCTATTTTATTATTAGTCCAAGTAGTCTAGTTAATTCTAATCCTTGTGTAGGACTAACTATAGCACCTCTAATATCTTCAATTTGTAGACCTATTCCCATTATATCGCAAGAGCTTAAATCTATTTTATTTAAAGAAGTCTTATCAAAATATGAATTAACAAAACTATTATCATTAAATAGCACATCTGTAAGTTTTACTTCTTGAAATATAGCTTCATCAAAATTACTATTACTAAAACTTGATTTTCTTATCTTTGAAAAAGAAAAATTAGAATATCTAGCTAGTGAATTATCAAAAACAACATTTTTAAAACTGCTCTCATCAAATCTTGCTCCAACTAATTTACAATTAATAAACTCAACTCTTTCAATACTTGCAGAATTAAAATCAACATTAGATAAATCACAATTTTCAAATCTACTATCTATTAAATCTATATTATTAAAAGAACATGCACTAAAAACTACATTCTTAAAAATACAAGAATCAATAGTTATTGCCCTATCATTTTTATTATGTATTTCTATATTTTCAACTAGTTTTTCCTTTATACTATCCGCATAAATTATCTCATCATAAATATTCTCTATTGTCTCTAAATCACCTATAATCCTAGGCTTATCTATCTTTATAACTTTAGCTTTCATATAATCAATCCCCTCTATTAAACTTATTTATATTATATCAGTTTTAATATTTAGTAGAATTATTAGTTTAAAATAAAAAAATCCCTTTATATTAAGTTTATCTTAAAACTAAATATAAAGGGAGGCTTATATTTTAATAATTAAATTTCTGATTTTTCCCACTTAATTTTATTTCCATCTATTTTTCCATAATATAGAGGATCACCTATGTTTCTAGCAGCATCTGAAATAGGTCCTTTAATCATACTATCTGTACTAATCATATTATCTCCATTAGATCCGCAGAAATCTATAGAATTATCTCCATCACTTAAAATAAAGTAATTATTTTTAGAACCTTTAATTTTATCATTATAGAATCTTATTATATCTTCATCTGTAGTTGTCGCTGCATCATAAGTTGTTATAGCATAATTACCTGCTGGAGAGTCATTACTACCAATTATTGCTTTATGTTCTATTATATTAGGATTTATTCCACCATAATTAGTAGATTCTTTCTTTGTAGTATTTGCTGTTTTAGTAGTATCAGCCTTTGGTACTTCAGTTGTTTTATTATTATCAGTAGCTATGTTTGTTGTTTGAGCTGATGTATTAGGATTTACAGAATCATTACTACATCCTGTAAATCCTAATAAGACTACTATTATAGATCCTGCTACAATTAAATTTTTCTTTCTCATTTTTTCATTCCTCGCATTTATTATATGTCTGTAAATGATTATACTCTTAAATTAAAATTTGTGTTTTTACCCTTAATTTTACATTGTCAATAAATTTACCATTTAATTGTTTTATGAATTAAAATTAACATTTAAAATTTAAATATTAATATAAACGTTACTAAAATATAATTAAGTTAACAAAGATAGAACAATTTAGATATATACAAAAAGGATTTATATAATTTGTAGCAAAACTTTGAAATTAGTTTGCTAAAGTAAGTATTATGAGTAAGCTAGAAACTAATAGTAAAATTATTGAGCTACAAATAGTAATAAAAGTTTTTGTGGCAGAATCAGTTTTAAATAGCTTTTTAATTAAAGTAAAAATACCTATACCAGTAATTCCTCCAATAGTATTAGTAAAAACATCAGTTATATCAGTAGCTCCTAGACCAAAGATATATTGGCTACATTCAAAAAATACACTTATTATAGCTATTTTAATAATATTTTTAAATATAGTAGAATTTTTACTTAGTATATTTATATAAATACCCATTGGAATAAATAAAATTATATTTCCGATTATATCTAGTTTAATATAGAGACCAATGATAAGGTTATAAAATGGAATTAGATTTATTGATCTAACAGATAATCTATCACTACTAAATAATTGTAGTGGAGATACATATTTAAATAAAATAAATTTTAATATAATTAAAAGATAAAATATCAAACCTATAATAAATAAAATATTAATTATTTTCTTTTTTATCTTAAGCTCCCCCTCTGAAATATTTTATCAGAATCCTTGATGTTATCCAATTATTGGTAGTGGAATAAGATTTTAAATATATCTATATAAATATCAGACTTAGGGATACTAAAAATATAAGAAACAATTTATATTTTAAGGAGACTCTAAAATGGATAAAAGCACTAGAAAATCTAACTTTGAATTACTTCGTATAATAAGCATGATAATGATTGTTATGCTTCATACACTTGGAAAAGGATCAGCTTTTACTAGCTTTAAATTAACTAGCATTAACTTCTTTATAGTTAATATTTTAGAGTCTTTATCTATTGTGTCAGTTAATTGTTATATACTTATTTCAGGTTATTTTGGGGGAGAATCTAAGTTTAGATTTAGGAAACTTGTAGATTTATATATGCAAATTTTATTTTATTCTATAAGTATTTCAGCAGTTTTTTGGCTACTTGGAATTTATAAGGTAAATAAGGTTGATATTTATAGAACACTCTTTCCAATAAGTTTTCAAAACTGGTGGTTTATGAGTATGTTTTTTATTTTATATATGCTTACTCCATATATAAATAAGCTTTTAAAATCACTTTCATTTAAGGAGTTTAATCTTCTTTTAATTCTTTTAGTAGTTATATTTGTAATATGGCCATCAATATTTGTTTTAAAGCCAGTAGATATAACAGGTGGGTATAGCTTGTATAATTTTATTTTTCTATATATAGTTGGATTTTATATGAATAAATATCTTAGGAATATAAGTTTAAATAAATATCTTTTAATATCAATATATATACTTTGCTCCTCATTATTAGCCTTCTTAAATATAAAAGAATCTATAGTTTTAAATAAAAATTATGGAATGTATAGCTATAATTTTATATTAGTATTTATAGCATCTATAGTATTATTTTTATTTTTTAAAGAGCTTAAAATAAATAATAATAAGATTATTAATAGTTTAGCTGGTTTAACTCTTGGAGTTTATTTAATACATGAACATATTTATGTAAGAAGCTTTATATATAAGTTTTTAGGATATAGGAATTATTTTTATGGAGCTTATTTTATAATGGCTACAATACTTATAGTTTTACTTATTTACTCAGTTTCATCATTAATAGAATATTTAAGACAGCTTTTATTTTCTTTTAGGTTAAGATAACAATTATTAAAATATTGGACTAATTATAGTTCTTTTTTATTTATAAATATAATTGCTTAAACAGTATGCTATAATCTCCTTAAAATATAACTTTTAAGGGGATTAATTGCTATGAATGAAAAAGAAAAGATGTTAAAGGGGTTAATATATAATCCTTCAGATAAAGAATTAGAGGAGCAAAGAATAATAGCTAGACAAACTTCTATTGCTTTTAATAATACTACTGAATATCAAAAGGATAAAAGATATAATATTTTAAAAGAATTGCTTGGATCAATAGGTGAAAATGTAGAAATGTATCCTAATGTAAATTTTGATTATGGTTGTAATACTTATATAGGTGATAATTGCTACTTTAATTTTAACTGCACTATTCTAGATTGTGCAGAAGTTCGTTTTGGGAATAATGTATTTGTTGGTCCTAATTGTTCATTTTTAACACCAGTACATCCACTTCTTGCTTCAGAGAGAAACTTTAGAGAAGATGAGAATGGCAAAAAATATGTATTAGAATATTGCAAGCCAATTGTAGTAGAAGATAATGTTTGGTTTGGTGGTGGAGTAATTGTAAATCCAGGAGTAACTATAGGACATGATACTGTTATTGGCTCAGGAAGTGTTGTAACAAGAGATATTCCATCAGGAGTAATTGCAGCAGGTAATCCTTGTAGAGTAATTCGTGAAATTACTGAGGCTGATAGAGTATTAACTAATGAAATCTTAATTTAATAAAAAGTCCTAATAAGCTTGTTTACTTATTAGGACCTTTTTATTTTTAATATTTTTAAAGTTTAATTATCCTTTATACATTGATTTAAAGAAGAATTAGACTGTCCTCCACCAAATGTAACTAGGCTATTTCCTGATATAAGAAGGCATTGTGGGAAGCGAACATAATTTATAAATTCTTGATTAGTTAATTTTTTAGAGCTTGGTAAAGCTAATATTAGTTGAACTTGGTCAGCTTTATTATATTTTAAATCTCCATAATAATTATCTTTTGAAAATACGAATAGATACCACATACTTTCTGTTACAATATAATAATTAGGATTTTTTACTGTCCAACCATTAAATGAGAAAAGATTTTTAGTTAATATTATTTTCTTACCTTTATATGATTTAGTATAAGCACCTTGTCCTACAGCAAAACCTATTTGTTTTCCTACTGTCCATGTACCGAAGTATTTTGAAACTAATTTATTATCATTTGGATGAATTTGATTTTGATTATTTTTAAATGTTATATATTTTTTATTTACATATCCTGTACCAACATAAGGGTAATATATTTTATATGAATCTCCTTTTTCACCTAATATATTAACTTGTTGCCCATTATTAATTTGCCATTGTATATTAGGGTTATTTAATGATGTTACAACTGCTGAGTCACTATCTGGTTGAATATTTGTAATATAAGCTATTTTATTTACAACACTATTACTTGGGTTTTGAGTTGGATTATTATTTATATTAGTTTGTTTACTTATTGAACTATTATTTGTTGAATTAGTATTATTGCTTGATTGAATTTTTGATATTACTAGATATTCTTTAAAAATAAAGCCTATTGTACCATTAATATTAACTTTATACCAATCACCTTGTCTACCTAATAATTTTACTGATGATCCATTAGTTAAGGTACTTATAATAGATGAGTTTATTCCAGCAGATTGTCTTAAGTTAACTACTGAACTTACATTTACTATAGAGGCCTCCCCTTGTAAACTTAAGCTTTAAGTGATTACAGCTTTTTAATATATATGTGATTTATTTATCATATTTGTTAATATTTATAAAAGTATATAGATTTGTAATATATTTTTTTAGTATTAGAAGTAAAGAAAAAATCCTAATAAGCTTAAATTACTTACTAGGACTTTTATTTTAAATTATTAAATTTTAATACATATCTTTAATATTGTAGTCTGTTAATTTTAAATTATCTAAAGGAATCCATCCTTCTATTGTCTTTCCGTTTTGATTACTTTCAACATAAACCCAGTTACCTTCAATTTTCTTTGTTACAGCATTAAAAGATGCAGGAATGCTAGTTTTAGATGAATCAGTATCTGGCTTTGAATAGATATATCCTGCATTTAATGTAGTTGATCCTTTTCCTATATAGTCACTTAAATCAGGGATTTTAGCTTCCATCTTAATATCTCCTCTTACACATTCATTAAGTGAAGTATTAAGTAGTCCACCTCCAAAAGTTACAAGCTTATCTCCTGATACCATAACTGGAGTATAATCAAATACTAGGTTTTGAAGCTTTGTCATATAATCTTTATTAGTTACTTTTTCAGAGCTTGGAAGAGCTATTATAAATTCAACTTCTCCATTTTTATTATATTTTAAATCTCCAAAGTTATCATATTTTGAATTTCCAAAGAAGACTCCTCTATCCTTTGGTACAATATAGTAGTTAGGGTTCTTTATAGTTCTACCATTAAATGAATATAAATCTTTTGTTATTATAAGTTTTTTACCTTCAAATGATTTAACATAGACATCTTCTCCTATAGTTGAACCTATTTGTTTTCCTACTGTCCATGTACCAAAGTATTTTGAAAGGAATTTATTATCATTTGGATAAGTCTGATTTTGATTATTTTCAAAAGTTATATATTTTTTATTTATATAACCTTGTACATTTTCTGAACCATCTTTATAAACTATTTTATATAAATCACCTTTTTCACCTAATATTTTTACTTGTTGTCCATCAAAAACTTTAGATCTATAACCTGTATTATCTATAAAAGGATATTCTGTATTAGGTCCAACATTTGCAATATAAGCTATTTTATTTATTACATTATTATTTGAATTTTGTGATGTACTGTTATTAGTTCCCTTATTGTCTATGTTTGATTGTGCATTTGAACTGTTAGCTACTGATGATTTATCATTATTATTTTTTGAACTTGATGTTGAGTTATTAGCTGATGTATTGTTATTTGATGAATTTATAGCTGTTCCTATATATTCTCCATAGATAAATCCTACTGTTCCATTAGCAGTAACTTTAAACCAATCACCTTGTTTAGCTAATAATTTTACCGATTCTCCATTAGTTAATGTACCTATAACAGATGAGTTTATTCCAGCAGATTGTCTTAAATTAACTACTGCACTTACATTTATTATAGAAGCTTGTCCATCTAAACTTGTTAATTCACAGTTCTCGCAATTTGAAATTATCTTCATATTAGCTGAATCTATGTATCCAACTGCCCCTGTTTCATGTACCCTTACTTTATAATACCCATTACTACTTCCTAAGATTGTGAGCATTTCACCTGTTGATAGATAAGAATTAACTCCTTTTCCATTAGAAAATGTATAAAGATTTAATTTATTATTACCATTAATAACTACAGCTTCATTAGTTTTAACAGCTGAATTTGTTTGAGTTAATAATACTTTATAATTAGTAGAACTTGTATTTTGATTAGAAGCTAAAGTTGGTGCTGATATAAGAGCACTAACAGTTGCTGTTGCTATTAATCCTAATATAATTTTTTTCTTCATTAGTATATCCTCCCCTATAAGGTAAATCTAACCTATAATTGTAATAAAATAATATTAACACAGGAATTTAGAAGTTCAATATTCGATTAGTTACACTTTATCAATAATTATGTAATATTCTTCATATATTTGTTATTATTTATAATAAATATATATTAATAAATACATTATACTGTATATTAATAACAATTTAGAAAATTTTTATATTAATATAGATAACAAGAATTAATTAATAAAATAGTTAATTAGAAATATTATATTTCCTTTTCTATTTTGTTCTAGATAAATATATCGAGTTATTAAAGTATTAGAGGATGATCTAAATAATATATAAAACCTCCATACAATAAATGTATGAAGGTTTTTCATTTCTTTTTTATTACCATTGCTTAAGTAAGTATAATTTTAATTTATCTTTCCCCATTTAATAGTATTTCCATTAATTTGAGTATAATACTTAGGTCTAGTAATTATATTTTTTTAGTATCAAATATAGTTTTTTTATGTAAATTAAGCTTACTATAAGCTATAAATTTAACTGAAATTTTTTACTATTAATTAGGCTAAAATAGTTACTTTTAAATTTCTTAGTTGAATTTTTTGTTAATATATCTTCATTTATTAATAAATGGTTTATATTTCTTGACAATAATAATATTTCCAGTTATTATACTGCAAGGAATGAAGGTGGTGCATAATTTAATGAAAAAACAAACGAATTTTAGACAAATAAATCAAAGAAAACTATTTCCAGAATTCTATATAACAGTTAAAGCAAAATTTTATATTTGCATAGTAATAGCAATCTTATGGATGCTATTATCTTATTACATAGGTAAACGATGGATATATGACTTAGCTGAGTTAACCTCTTTACCAATAGCAATTTTAATAATATCAGGTATTGCATTGCTTCCTGGTTTTATGAATACATTTTTAGTTAGCAGTTTAATTATGGACAAGCAGCCTACTCTTAAAAGTACCAATCCTAAGGATGATGTAACTCTACTAATAGCAGCATATAATGAAGAAGCTGGTATTTATAATACTTTAAAGCATGTTAAGTCTCAAAATTATAAAGGTAAAATCAATGTTGTAGTTATAGATAACAACTCTAATGATAATACTCCATCAGAGGTATTAAGATCTAAAAAAGAACTAAATTTAGATGTAACACTTATACATGAGAAAACTCCTGGTAAGTTTAATGCATTAAATACTGGACTTAAAACTGTTACCACAGACTATGTAATAACTTTAGATGCAGATACACTTATTCATAAAGATGCTATATTAAATTTAGTATCAAGAATAAAATCTGCACCATCAGATGTTTGTGCAGTAGCTGGCTCAATGTTAACTAGAAATAGTAGAGATAATTTATTAACTAAAATACAAGAGTGGGATTATTTTTTAAGTATAGCATCTATAAAAAGAATGCAGGGCTTATATCAAGGGACTTTAGTAGCTCAAGGAGCATTTTCTTTATATAAAACAAGTGTTGTTAGAAAAGTTGGGGGATGGTCAGATGCTATAGGAGAAGATATAGTTTTAACTTGGAAAATGCTTAAACTTAATCAGAGAGTTTATTTTGAACCTATGGCAGTAGCATTTACAGATGTTCCTACAAAATTATCTCATTTTATAAAGCAACGTTCTAGATGGGCTAGAGGAATGATTGAAGGTCTCAGAGAAGTTAAGCCTTGGCAATTACCAAGCAAATTCTATAAGTTTTTAACTGGAATAGATTTAATTATTATTTTTATGGATTTCTCATATACTTTCTTCTGGATTCCTGGACTTATACTTGCTGTATTTTTTAGAAAATATTATATTGTTGGTCCTGTAATGATTTTTGTTTTGCCATTAACATTGATAAGTTTCTATATCTTATATAGATATCAAGCTAATGTTGTATTTAAAAAGCTAAATTTAGAAGTTAGAAAAAACTTTTTAGGATTTACTCTTTTTATATTAACTTATCAAATAATTATGTCTCCTGTATCATTATATGGATATGTTCAAGAATTAATCGGTACAAAAAGAACTTGGAAATAATATTATTAAAAAATCTCTAGTAATAAATGCTAGAGATTTTTTATTCATATCACTCTTTTTTTATTTTTTAAAGTACTTTTCAACTTTATTTAAATAATTAATTATAAAAATATTATTTATAGTCTTAATTTATTTTTACCCATTTAATAGTATTTCCATTGATTTGACCATAATACTCAGGCTTAGCAATTATATCTCTTTTACCATCAGAAATACTCCCTTTATGTAAATCAAGATCACTACAACCTATAAATTGAATTGAATTTTTTCCATCAATTAAAGTGAAATAATTATTATTAGATTTTTTAACTACATTATTAAAGAACTTAACTATATCTTCATCTGTAGTTTTAGATGAATCATAATTTACAGTTCCATAATAGCCAACTACCCTGTTATCACTATCTATTTCTTTATGTTCAACTATATTTAAATCTATTCCACCATATTTGTTCTTAGCATTTTGTAGACCTGAAGTAGCTATACTAGGAGTCTCTATCTTATTATTAGGATCTAATTTTATTTCTGTTTTACCAGTAGATTTATAAAAATTAAATCCTGCTAGTATTATTACTATAATTGCTGAAGCTGTAAGCAGTATCTTATTTCTCATTAATATACCTCTCTTTAATTATAAATACGAATATAATTATAACTTTAAATCAACTTTAGAGTTTATATACAGACTTTGATATTATTAATAAAATTACCATTTAATTTATTTCTATTTTAGAATTTACAAGTTTAATTAAATTTCTTATAAAAATGTAATTAAAAAACAGTTAACTTAATAAATTTGATAGATAGATTTCTTATTTTATTCAAAATAAAGGATATATTTTAATGTTTTTAAGAAAATAAAATCTATATTAATTAATATATAGTTAAAATCCTTATTAATAATCATAAAAACTTATACAAAATAGTTTAAATATTAATTCTATATATACTACATTCAACTTAGTTGTTCAACCAATTCAACCTATTAAACAAGTGATTAAACTTAGGGTTTAATAGCTTTAAAGCTTAATTGAAAGAGTTTAATAGTATTTATAAAAAAAAATTATACTTATATTAAAAAAAGTGATATAAATATATCACTCTCAAATAATTAATCAAATTTTCTTTTTAGAATTCTATATATCTTTCCTAAGTATATAGTGCACATTATTAAGCAAATAATAATTACTGCTTGTGTAGCTATACTAAGTATAGGTCCAAAAGCTATTACTAATGATATAAAATCCACTAAAATTTCCCCCTTTTAAATAAGCTTTTATTAAAAGCTCCTCTAATTAATATACTATAAATTTACATTTCCTAACAGATATAAAAGATATTTATTTTAACTTAGATAAATCTATTAAAACTAATTTTTTATTGGAAATTTAAATATTTTACTCAAATATAATTTGATTTATTTTTTACTAAATAAACTTTTTTCTAAAAATAAATAATTTGTATATCATTTGTAATATTCTTCAGTATTAAACATATTATTAAATATAAATTTATATTAAAGGAAGTGTATGATTTGAAGAAGGGAAAAATATTACAAGTGATTCTTATAACTGCAGTAGTTGGTAATATAATTACTGCTACTACATTAGCCGCTCCAAATACGACTTCAACAAAAGAATATGTTAGTCTTGCTAAGATTGATTCCAATAAAAATATTAAAATGCCAAAACCTATATTATCATCTAATAATGCTAAAGTAACAAATGGTGAGGGTGTTAATTTAAATCAATATTTAAATCAAGTAAAAAATTTAAAAGATGGAACAATTATAACAAGATTTAAATTAGATAAGATTGGAAGTATTCAATCCTTAATTGGGATAAGTAATAAAAATGAAGTAAATCATCATTTCCATATATGGACAGATGGTTCTCAAATTGGTTATGAAATAAGAAATGAATCTGAAAATATTAAAGGAACTGTAGCAGCTAAATTAAATAAAGGGATAAACACTCTTGCTTTTAAAGTAGAAAAAGATGTTGGATATTCAATATTTTTAAATGGGGAAAAAATAAAATTTGATTCATCTAAGGCTACTAAGTTCTTAAAAGATATGGATAATTTAAATTCAATTGATATTGGTAAAACTGAAAGAGCTGGAACAGCAAATAAATATCTTATGAGTGGGAATATTGATTTCTTGAATTTTTATAAAGGTGCAATATCAGATGAAGATATAATTAAAAAGACTTTAGAAACACAAAAATTAGAAGATGCTGTCCTTCCTGAAAACGTTTTTATATCAGAAACACAAAAATTATTTAATACTGGCGATTTAAATTCAAAGAATTTTAGGATTCCATCATTATTAACAACTAAATCAGGAACTACTATTGCAGCAGCAGATATTAGAAATAATCATGCTGGAGATTCACCTGCAAATATTGATGCTGGAATAAGAATAAGTAAAGATGGAGGTAAGACTTGGGGACAAGCAAAACGAGTTATTGATTATCCTGGAAATGCATCTGTGATAGATTCAAGTATGCTTGAGGATGAGCAGACAGGAAAAGTATTTTTATTTATAACTGCATTCCCTGAAAATTATGGCTTCCCTCAATGTGATAAGACAGCTACTGGATTTGAAATGTTTGAAAATGAACAATGTATGGTTTTATATGATGGTGCTGGCACAGCAGGTCAAAAAGGACAAGGTAATAAATATTATATTAAACCAGATGGAATTGTATATAATTCTAATGGTGAGAAAACATCATATACAGTAGATGCTAATAATAATTTATATGAAAATGGTACAAAAGTATCAAATACATTTTTAGCAGAAGCACCTTTAAAAGCTCTTGGAACAGCTTATTTAACAATAATTGAAAGTTCAGATGAAGGAGAAACTTGGAGTGATCCTAAAATAATATCTGGAATGGTTAAAAAAGATTGGATGAGATTTATAGGAGCTGGACCTGGAGTTGGTATACAAATTAAGAATGGAGAAAAAGCAGGAAGACTTGTATATCCTTTATATTATACAAATTCTAAAGGTTTTCAATCTAGTGCTGTAATGTATAGCGATGATCATGGTGAGACTTGGAATCTTGGAGAATCTCCAAATGATTCAAGAGATGGTCATAGTGAAAATTCAGATACTATAGGAAGTGGTAATCAATTAACTGAAGCACAAGTTGTTCAAATGCCTGATGGTCAATTAAAAATATTTATGAGAAATACAGGTAGCTATGTTAGAATTGCAACTAGCTTTGATGGTGGTGAAACTTGGGATAGTGATGTATATGAAGATAAAAATTTAAGAGAGCCTTATTGTCAGTTAAGTGTAATTAATTATGATGGATTAATTGATGGAAAAAAAGCAATTATTTTCTCAAATCCAAATGCAGCATCTAGTAGAACAAATGGAACAGTAAGAATAGGTTTATTAAATGAAAATGGAACTCATAGTAATGGAAGAACAAAATATGAAATAGATTGGAAGTATAATCAAACTGTTGTGCCAGGTAGTTTTGCTTACTCATCTATAAGTCAATTATCAAATGGAAATATTGGATTATTCTATGAAGGAGCTACAAATTTATCTGTAGATTTTGTTCAAATGAATATAGATTATTTAAAAACAGATTTAACTAAGGAGGGTGAGGCTGCTAAATTAGCTTCTGCTGAGATTATCAATAGTAAAGATTTTTATAATCCACCTCATAAAATTAATCTTAAATTAAAATTTGATCAAGCTGTAAGTTTATTTGGAGATACTAATTTTACTGCTACATTGGATAATAAGGAAGTTAAATTTAATGTTAAAGATAAAACAGCTACTGAAGTGACTTTAGAGGGAACTATTCCTAAAGATGTTTCTAAGGGTGAATATAAGGTAAATTTAAATCCTAAGAGTGATTTAGAAATTATAAATAGTTCTGGTAAGAGCATAGATATATCTAAAGGTTTAGATACTGGAATATCAATAAAAATAGGAAAGTAGATTTAAATAACTAAGGACATAGATTTTAATAGATACTTATTAAAATATAAGTTATCATTTCAAAGTTAAATAAGATTCCTATTTAGATATTTTAATATTGATTATTTGTATACAGTATAAAGGGGAGTAGATAAATCAAGGAAATAATTTATGATTTATATAAATTAGTGAAAAATATTAAGTGGGGGAATGGGTAATTAAAACAACCTTGATTTATCTTATACCTTAATTATGAACAATAAAATTAAGTTTTAATCATGTATTTAATAAATAAATATAAATACAAAAAAATACTTTTATGGAATAAAGAGGAAATGGTGAGGGGATGTAGAATTTAATTTGTATAGATTAATTTAATCATGTTAAATTATTTATTAAATTCTAAGGGGGAATCTTTTATGGCAAAAAGAGCTTTTAAAAAATTTACTAACAAAGGAATTGCAACATTAACTTTAGCTACTATTCTCTTAGGTACATCTGTTACATTGGTAAGAGATTTTAATGTAAATGCTGCAGAGCAAAATGTTACTCAAGGAAAACGTAATGTTATGTATTATGGCGACTGGTCTATTTGGGGAGGTCAGGATAATTTTTATCCAAAAGATATTCCAGCAGATCAACTTACACATTTAAATTTTGCATTTTTAGATTTTGATGCTAATGGTAACTTGAAGTTTACAGATAAGGATGCTGCTGTTGGGGCTCCTGTTGGTGAAGAAGGAGTCCAATGGGGAGGAGCCAATGCTGGGATATTATCAGCATTCCAAGAATTAAGAGCTAAAAATCCAAACTTAAAAATAGGTATATCTATTGGAGGATGGTCTAAATCTGGTGATTTCTCAGAAGTTTCAGCAGATGCAACAAAAAGGGCTAAGCTTGTTGAAAACGTTTTAAAATTTATAGAATATACTAATATGGATTTTGTTGATTTAGATTGGGAATATCCAGCTGAAAAGCGTGACCCTGATAAGGTAGATAATCAAAATGATGAAGGAACAACTAAAGCTACAGCAGCTGATAAAGAAAATTATATAAAATTATTACAAGACTTTAGAACTGCTTTAGATAAACAAGGAAAAGAATTAGGAAAAACTTATGAATTGAGTGTTGCACTTCCAGCACCAAAGGATAAGTTAGATTCAGGAATAGATATAGAAAAATTATTTAATATTGTCGATTTTGCTAATATTATGACTTATGATATGAGAGGAGCTTGGGATGAGGTTAGTGGACATCAAACAGGCTTATATACTAATCCAGAAGATCCTACTAAAGATAAGGGATTATCTGTAGATGAAAGTGTAAATTATTTAATAAGTAAAGGAGCAAAAGCAGATAAAATAGTAATAGGTGCAGCTTATTATACTAGAGGATGGGATAAAGTAGCTAAAGGAGATGATGATGAGCTTCCAGGTTTATTTGAAGAAGCTGAACTTTCTGCAAAAGATGCTGACCAAACACCTACTAGAGGTGGAGTAAATGAAGCTCCTTTAAAAGTTGGCGAAGGTGGACGTAGAGGAGGAGTTTGGTCTTATAGAAGTTTAGATAAATTAAAAGCTTTATATCCAGATATAAAAGAATATTGGGATGATACTGCTAAGGCACCTTATTTATATGATGAAAAAACAGGAGCATTCTTCACTTATGATAATGCTAAATCAATAACAGAAAAAACTAAGTATGTAAATGAAAATAATCTTGGAGGGGTAATAGGTTGGATGGCATCACAAGATGCTGAAACTAGCTCTGATTCAAAAAGAAGAGATGAATTAACTACAATTACAAAGAAAGGATTATTTGGAGATATTAAATTACCTGCTAATGAGATAGTTTACTCTGAAATTGATATTGAAACAAATGTAAAAGCTGTTACACTTGAATCTGGAACCGGTGGTGGATATGAAATCACTATAAAGAATAATGAAAAATTACAAGAATCAGATGAAGTGTTAAAAGAAGTTGAACGTGGAGGAGAAACTATAAAAACTCCTAAATTATATATAAAGACTGATAAGAAATTAACTGCTGGTGACCATATGGCTGGGGCTGTAACTTATGAAAATGGTTATGTAGTAGTAGATCTTAAAGGTGTTTGGGAAGGTAAAAATATAGAACCTGGCCAAAGTTACAAATTTAGATTAGCAGCAACTGAAAATATAGAAGATATTTCAGCTATTGAATCAATAGAATTAGTTCAACGTATGAATGAAAAAGGAACAGAATTAGGAAGACAAATAATATTTAAAAAATAGACTATATAAACATTAAATAAGGAGACTACCTCATAATGCTGTAATTTTGTATTATGAGGTGGCTCTTTTTTATTTTAAGCAACTATTTTTTGGTGAATAACTCATTTACCTTTATATCTGGCTGATGATATCTTTTTATTCCAATAGTTGAAGATTTATATTGGATTGCATCTTTAGGACACCACTGCACACAGGCAAAACAAAATTGACAATTATCTAGTTTCCACTTAGGTCTACCATCAATCATTTCAATATTATCAGCAGGGTAAACATTGCTGCAAATAGTACAACTAATACATTTATCATCTACAGAAAAACCTTTATCAAAGCGACTTTTTTTAGCTAAACTATGAATTCCATAATAATTCATCTTGTTAAGGAGGTTCTTAATATTATTTTGTTTATATTCTATTAAAGTACGATTTTTAATAGCCTGTGCAATATTTGGAATAAGCTCCTTTTCTTTATTAAAAAATTCTTCCTTTTGCTCATCTGTTGTTATATGATCCTTTGCAGGCATATTATGAGGCATCCTTATAGCAAAGCTTGCATTTAAAGATAAGTTTTTTTCTGTAAGTACTTTATCAATTTGATTAAAGACAAGCCCTTCTCCATTTTTATCACCATGTGTAGCAATACTAAAAATATAAGGATTAGTATTTTTAATTTTTAAACTACTTATAAAGCTAGCTACTAATTTAGGAATTCCACTAAAAATACTAGGAGATATAAAGCCAATTATATCTGAATCAGTATGTAAATTTTTATTTATTATATTTTGAGTTATTCTTATTAACTCTATATTATCAAAATATGTTGATAAGTCCTTAGCAACTTTTAGCCCATTTCCTGTTGCACTAAAATAATATATTGTTACCTTCATAATTCTCTCCAGTTTAATTATATAATCTATATGTTTAAATATTTTAGGCTTATTATAGCATCAAAGTTAAATCTAAAAGTGTTTATTAAAAGTCAAAATTATATATTTACTATTAATGATTTATAGGTAAATTTATTTTGAGAGAACTGTATAGTTAGAATAGACTTATTTACTAGAAGATAATGATTTAATAGAATTAAGAAAATTAATATAAAAAAAGCTTAGCAAATTTAAATTAAGTTATGTATTATAGCTTTTATTTTAATTTAAATAAAAAGGATTCAATTGAATTTATACTTTCAATTAAATCCTTTCATTTATATTTAGTTTTATGATTCAATATTTCCATTTACATTTAAATAGTATCCAAATAAACCTGAAACTATAGCCTCCATAATTATTAATGTCTTTTTCATAAGCACTACCTCCTAAATAATCTTATCTAATTTATTTATTAAAAAGTTTTTTTAGAATTCATGTAGTAACCAAACATACCTTCAAAAATTGCATTTATAATATCTAAAATATTTCTCATCCTAAGTACCTCCAAAATTAATATATCTAATCTAATTATTAAAAAGTTTTTTCAGAATTCATGTAATAACCAAACATACCCTTACAAATTGCATCAATGACATTTAAAATATTTTTCATCTTAAGTACCTCCAAAATTAATTTATTTAATCTAATTATTAAAAAGTTTTTTCAGAATTCATGTAATAACCAAACATACCCTTACAAATTGCATCAATAACATTTAAAATATTTTTCATCTTAAGTACCTCCAAAATTAATTTATTTAATCTATTTATTAAAAAGTTTTTTCAGAATTCATATAGTAACCAAACATACCTTTACAAATTGCATTAATAATATCTAAAATATTTCTCATCTTTTGTTCCTCCTAAAATGTATCACTCAGTTTATGATTTAATTTTACTATGTTTTTATCTATGCTTATATCGATTTACATTTCACTAGCCTTACAATTTTGTAATTATACTAAATAAGGCTATTATTCTATGAAATATAATAATTAGAAGCTAGTTATATTAAATAAATTATAAAGTAAATGTTTACAATATAGCTTATTATTAATATAGAACTTTAAATTAATTAGAAATAAGATTTTAATTTGTAAAATTTTTGATGTTAAAAATTAAATTATTGTATATTTTATTACCTAAAAATTCTTTTATTGATATTATTTATTTAAATATATTAAAAAGGGGAATATTTTGTGATTAAAAAATTTGTAATTAAAGCAATATTAGTTATATTAGTCTTTTGTAGTCTGCCTATTATATTATATAAATATAATTCTATAAAGGATATTCCAAAAGGCAATTTAATTGAGGAATCAGTGTCTCCAGATGAGAATTATAAGTTAAGAGCTTACTTATGCCAAGGAGAGGCAACTACTGACTTTGCAATTAGGGGAGAGATAGTAAATAAACTAGGATTTAAAAAGAATATTTATTGGTCATATCATGAAAAGGAAGCAAAAATAGAATGGTTAAATAAAAATACAGTTAAAATAAATGAGAAAATTCTTGAAGTTCCAAAAGAAGTCTATGATTGGAGAGAAAATTAATAATAAAAAGGACTATCTCTAAAGGAGAACTTTATTTATCTTTGAGATAGTCCTTTTTATTTAAACAGTATAATATTATTTAAATATATAAAAATCCTTATATTATGAAATAGTTCTATTTAAATTATTTTTAAATATTTTTAGATATTTTATTATTTTTTAATTTTTCAAGTTTTTGATTATAAGCATTTCTAGTGTAATTATAATAAAGTTTATTATCAGCTTGATACTCTACTCTATCTAAATCATCTATAAGTCCACAAAGAAGCATACCATTATATTCTAATAGTTTAGTTGTTTGTACTGCATTTAAATCATTTTCAGAATTAAATATATGATTAATTTTTAATATTGTTTTTCCATTTATCTCATCATCAGTCTCATATGTAAATTTTCCATATTTATTTAATGGAAGCTGTTCTAATATTTCTTTAAGACTAGTATTCTCATAAATTGAAATTAACTCATTTAGATTATCATCTTGCTTTGCATAATCTAAAATTAGTTTAATTTCAGATTCAATATCCTTCTTTTTATTATTTTGTTTTTCTTGTATTTCTATATTAGTAGATAATTCTTTTGTAGTATTAGTTTTAGTATTTGCAGTATTTTCTTTAGTACAAGCTGTAAATAAGCTTAAACTTATTAAACTAAGTATAAATATTTTCTTCATAATCTCAACTCCTTTTATATAATATTCCAAATTATAGCATTTATTTAGATATAATCTATTAATTTCTTATTAACTAATTGAAAAATATTACAATTAGGCTTTGTTTCTTATAAATATATAAGTATTTAACTAGTTTCTTTGTAATAAAGATAATATTAATAGAAATTTTAGATACTAATTATTTAAAAAATAAGGAGAAATTTATGATTAGATTTGAGAATGTCTCTAAAGAATATAGTACTAGTAATATTGCAGTAAAATCTTTAAATTTAAATATTAAAGAAGGTGAATTTTTTGTTCTTATAGGGCCAAGTGGCTGTGGTAAGACTACTACTCTTAAGATGATAAATCGCCTAGTTGATTTAAGTAAAGGTACAATTTATATAGGAGGAAAGAAAATAAGTGATTATAATATCCATGAGCTACGCTGGGATATAGGATATGTTCTTCAGCAAATAGCACTTTTTCCACATATGACAATTGAAGAAAATATAGCTATTGTTCCAGAACTTAAAGGTTGGGATAAAAAGAAAATTTATAATAGAGTTACACAGCTTTTAGATAGTGTAGGACTAGATCCAGAAAAATATAGAAATAGAAAACCTAGTGAACTTTCAGGGGGAGAACAACAAAGAGTTGGAGTAATTAGAGCTCTCGCAGCAAATCCAAGTATTATTTTAATGGATGAGCCATTTAGTGCTTTAGACCCTATTAGTCGTCAAAAGTTACAAGATGATATATTAAAACTTCAAAGAAAAATAAAGAAAACTATTGTATTTGTAACTCATGATATGCAAGAAGCATTAAATCTTGGAGATAGGATTTGTGTTATGAAAGATGGGGAAATTGTTCAATGTGATACTCCAAATGAAATAATAAATAATCCTAAAAATGATTTTGTTCGTAATTTTTTTGAATCAGGAAATGTATATAAATCAAGTTTATTAGATGATAAGCTAACGGTAGAAAACTTATTAGATGAAGGTTTTTACTATGATTACAGCATTTTAGATAGTACTTTCTATATAGATTATAATGAATCTATTGAAAATCTTTTAAGTCTTTTAGTAGATAAAGAAAGAATAGCAGTAAAAAAGAATGGAAAATTTATAGCCACTATAACTAATGAAAATATATTAAGATTTATCTCTTTAAAACTTCAAAAAGGAGCATAATATGGATATATTTTTTAATACACTTCAGCAACGCTCAGGTGAGCTTTTCACTGCAATTCTTGAGCATATGCAAATATCATTTATCTCAATATTTATAGCTGTTATTATAGCTGTTCCACTTGGAATTTATTTAACTAGACATAGAAAAATTGCAGAGTTAATAATTCAAATAGCAGCTATTTTTCAGACTATTCCCTCTCTTGCTCTACTTGGTATACTTATCCCATTTGTAGGAATTGGACAAGTTCCAGCAATTATAGCCCTAGTAATTTATGCAATACTTCCGATACTTAGAAATACTTATACTGGAATAAAAGAAATAGACCCTGTTCTTATTGAAGCTTCTAAAGCTATGGGAATGTATAAAATAAAAAGACTTTTTAAAGTAGAACTGCCACTTGCAATGCCTGTTATTATGGCAGGAATTAGAACTTCAATGGTTCTTATAATAGGTACTGCAACACTTGCAGCACTTATAGGAGCTGGTGGACTTGGTGATTTAATCTTACTTGGAATTGATAGAAATAATAATAGTTTAATCCTTCTTGGAGCTATTCCAGCTGCACTATTTGCTATAATTTTTGACTTTCTTCTTAAGTTTTTAGAAAAGGTAAGTCTTAAGAATATAGTGAAAATTATGGGTTTATCAATTGTTATAATTGGTTTATTTATAACAGCTCTATATTTAAATTCATCTAAAAAAGAGCTTGTTATAGCTGGAAAACTAGGCTCAGAGCCAGAAATTTTAATAAATATGTATAAGCTTATGATTGAGCAAGACACTGATTTAAAAGTAAGTTTAAAGCCTGGAATGGGTAAAACTAGCTTTCTTTTTAATGCTTTAAAATCTGGTGATATAGATATTTATCCTGAATTTACAGGAACAGTGATTGATAGTTTTATAAAAGAACCAGCAAAAAGTAAAGAGGCTAAAGAAGTTTATAAACAAGCTAGAGATGGTATGAATGAAAAGTTTTCAATGACTCTTTTAAAGCCAATGAAATATAATAATACTTATGCTATAGCAGTTTCAGATGATTTAGCAAAAGAATATAACTTATCAAATATTTCAGATCTTAAAAATATTGAAAATAAAGTTAAGGCAGGTTTTACACTTGAATTTGCAGATAGAGATGATGGATATAAAGGGCTTTCAAAGGTATATGGGCTAAGTTTTGATGAATTAAAAACTATGGAGCCAAAGCTTAGATATAATGCAATAAATTCAAAAGATATTAATTTGCTTGATGCCTACTCTACTGATAGTGAAATACAGCAGTATAATTTAAAACTTTTAAAAGATGATAAAAACTTCTTTCAACCATATCAAGGTGCTCCACTAATGTTAAATAAAACTTTAGAAAAATATAGTGAAATACAAGAGCCACTAGAAAAACTTTCAGGGAAAATAACAGATGAAGAAATGAGTGAAATGAATTATAAGGTAAATATAAAAGGAGAATCACCTTATGAGGTAGCTAAAGAATTTCTAAAAAAAGAAGGACTATTAAAATAAAAATAGCTCTTTGCTAAAAATATTTAGCAAAGAGTTATTTTATTGTATATATATTTAGTGAATAGATGATTTAGAAGATTTTAGATAAGTTTTAATTAAAATAAATATAAAATTTCTTTAATTTATCGCATATTTTAAGGCATTTACATATTAAAATAAATAAAATTTGTGAGTTATAATAAACATATTTTTTTATTTTAAATTAGTTGTAACAAACTGTAACAAAAGGCTTAGCTATCAATATACTATTAATGTAAAAAAAATATATTTCTCATAAATAGGAGGCTAACCATGAGCAAAAATTATTATAACTGCGTTACAGATTATAATTATGAAAAGCAAGAATGTTGCGATTCACCATGTAAACCAGTTAAAGAATGTTGTGATAATTCATATGTTGTAGGAAATAGTGTAGATTTTTGTGTTGATAAATGTGATAGCGAAATCAAAGCAGATATCAGAGTTGGATTTAGAGACACAGTAAGAGTATGGGGACAAATTATTGATTGTGAAGGAAGACCAGTTCCTTATGCTTATGTGAAATTAGTAAAAGTTACAAGAGATTGCCAAGAAGGAATAGCTCATACAGTAACAGACTGTTTAGGTTATTATCAATTTGACCTTTGTAAATGTGATGATGGATCAATGTTTAGACTTTTAGTAGGTAAAGCTTCAGTTGGCGGTGAAGAAAGAGTAATTTCAACTGGAATTAGAGGAGCAAATTGTAATCCTTGTGATTGTAAAGCTAATAAATGCGCTAATCCATGTGAAGATACATGTAAATGTAGATAATAGAGCGTAATTCTTAATTTCGAAAATTAATTTGCTAGTATTAATTTAAATATTAGCAAATTATTTTTAAATATAGTAATTTTAAATAATCTAAAGGAGGCAAATATGGCATCTATAGAAAGAGGATTAATTGAATATAATGGCATAGATGTATGTAGAAAAAATAATTTAAAGAATTTTAAGCAAGTAAATTATGAAAGTACTTTTTGTGTGCCAGGACAAAAGCCAGATATTGAACAAATAGTAAAGGTTTATGCAAAGACCTCAATATCAAAATCTGAAGTAGTAAAAACACCAGTAGGTAAATCACTTGAAGGTCAAGAAGTAACAGGATATAAACTACTAATATCTGGAGATATAAATTATAAAATACAATATGTTGCAAATGAAGCTACTCAATCTGTTCATACATTCCATAAATGTGTTCCATTCTGCGGTTATGTAGTTTTACCAAAGAATTTTAATGCTGGATTATATATTAGTCCATCAGCATTAATAGAAGATATTTCAGTAGAACAAATAGATTGTAGATGTGTCTATTCAAATATAACTTTATTACTATTAGTTGATATTAGCTGTTAGGGAGGTGGATAGTTATGGCGATATTTAAAGGTTCATGTATACAAAATATGTTACCTAAAGATGCAAAGTATTTTAAAGAAGAAGAAATATCTGAAATATTAACAATACCTTGTCAAAAACCAGAGGTAGAAAATGTACTATCTGTATTAGTATCTCCCGAAGTAGAGGATATAAAAGTGATAGATACAGAAGTAGGTATATCAAATGAAGGTCAAGTTCTTACAGGGAGTAAACTTATAGTAGAACTTAGAATTAAAGAAAAAATAACTTATGTTGCAGATGAAGAAACACAATCAGTTCACGCAGCTCATTATGAAAATTTAAAGAGCTTTTTTGTTGTAATTCCAAATGAAATAGATGGTGAATATGCTTGTGATTTATTACGTTCAAATAGAATAAGTGTAACTCCATATGTAGAAGCTGTTCACTCTAAAATGCTTGATAAAAGAACAATATTTAAATGTGTCCTTTTATTTATAGATGTTAAGTTTTGTTAAGGGAGGTGAAGGATATGGAAGAAAGATGCATTAATAGTTGTGATAATAGATTACTTGTAGAAAAATGTTCAAATGTAGAACATGCAATAGTAGGAGACGAAATTGAATATAGCATAACTGTTATAAATGAAAGTGATGTTATGTATGAAGATGTAACTATAATAGATACATTAGATGCTTCATTAGAATTTGTGAAAGACAGCGTATATTTAGGAAATTATCCTTTAGCATGTGCTAACGTTTTAGAAGGAGTAAGCATTAATTGCTTAAAACCAGGAGAAATTAAAATATTAACTTTTAAAGCTAGAGTATTATATAGACCAAAATGTGGTTTTGTATGTAATGCTGCTTTAGCTAAATATCGTTATGCATCAAGTATAGGTACTAATTATGAATCTTTAGAAGAAGTTAGTAATGAAGTATCAGTAAAAATTGATATAGCTGATATAGAAGTATGTAAGCGTGCTAATAAAGAAATGGCATCTGTTGGAGAAGTTATTTCTTATGAAATAATTTTAACTAATGTAGGAACACTTGATGCTAAAAATATATTATTAATAGATGAATTTCCATGTGAAGTATGTTTAGTACCTAATAGTTTAGTGGTAGATTGCAATAGAATCAATTATTCAGGTGATAGTATAAATATATATGTTGGAAATGCAAGACCAGGAGAATCTATTGTTGTAAATTATAAAGTTGTAGTTAAAGAACCAAATTGTTGTGGAGTATTATTTAATAAAGCATTTGTTAAATTTAATTATAATTTATGCAACTGTTTACTTGGAGAAAAAGTATCAGGTTGTGATAGATTATCTGAATCAGAAGTTAAACTTGGAATACACACATTTAAGCAATTATCAGTAGATAAAAATCTTTGTGTTCCAATTCAAAAACCAGATATTGAAGAAATTAATGAAGCAAAAGTAGAAGCAAAAATTGTATCATGTCATGTTATAGAAACACCAGTTAGTATTTCTAATGAAGGTCAAAAACTTTCTGGTTATAAATTAATAGTTAAAGGTGAATTAAAAGAAATTATAGAATATACTTCAGATACTTTAGAACAATCAGTTCACTCAGCTCATTATTTAATACCATTTTCTAGTTTTGTTGTATTACCAAAAAATTATTCATTGGGAAGTAAAATAGATATAGAAGCAATAGTTGAAGATGTATATTATAAGCAACTTGATTGTAGAAGTTTCTTTACTAATGTTGCCCTTTTAATTAATGCTAAAGTTTTATGCTGTGAATAAAACTATTTTTATAAATAATTTAATGATGAGAGTATGTAGAAAGGAGAAGGGTAATATATGGTAGAGTTAGTAGTTCAAAAAAGTGCAGATAAAACCTATGTATTTATGGGATTATCTAATAGAATTAAATATTCAGTAATAATTACTAATATTGGAGATCAAAAAGCTTGTGGAGTAAGATTAAAAGATATAATATGTCCAGGCGTTAATATAGTAAAAGATTCTTTTTCTATTAATGGATGCAATTTAAATATTAAAAGTCTTAATAGAGAAGTAAGTGTTGGATCAATAAGACCAGGATCAAATATTTTGATTAATTATGAAGTAGAGATTTCAGAAATTAATCCTCCATCAGAAATAATTAATCAAGCAATAGTAACTTATTGTGACGAAAATAATAATATGTTAGTAGCAAGAAGTAATGTAGTTACAATACCAATTATCAATTTAGACGTAAGTGTTTGTAAATCAGTAGATAAGACAGTAGCTAAAGTCGGTGAGGTTTTAAATTATTCAGTTCTTATTAGAAATAATAGTAATATTCCAATCAATGATATAGTTTTCTATGAAGATTTACCTCAAGAAGTGGAATTATTGCCAGGAAGTGTATTAGTTAATTTAACTCCTCAATATCTTGAAAGTTTTGAAAATGGATTACCACTTGGAAGTTTAAATCCATACTCAAGTAGTATATTAAGCTTCCAAGTAAAAGTAACTGAATTACCAAATCCAGCAATTATATGTAATATTGCTAGAATTGAATTCACTTATACAACAGTAATTTCTGGAGTGCCAATTGTCTCAATAGGTGAAACTTGCAGTAATAGTGTTTTAACAAAAGTTATAAACAAAAAAATAACTTGCTAGTAGCCTAAAAATTAATATTATTATAAAGGAGAAATTAGATGAGCGGATGTTATAGTAATCAAAATAGTTATCAATACGAATGCAATAGATCATATGGTAGTTGTAATAGACCAGTTGATAATTGCAATTGTGGATGTACCACAAGGGTATGTCCTCCAGGACCAGTTGGACCAATAGGACCAACAGGTCCAACAGGTCCGACTGGACCAACAGGTCCAACAGGAGCAACAGGTGCTGGACTTACAGGAGCAGTACCTTTTAACCCTGCAAATGCACCAGGATATCCAGTTGGTCAAGTAGTTACTTTTGAAGGTAGCACTTATTTAGTTGTTTCAGCACCACCAGTTGGAATACCAGGAAGTTCAGCTAGCTATTTATTATTAGCAGCAGCTGGAGCAACAGGAGCAACTGGAGCAACAGGAGCAACAGGTGATACAGGAGCAACAGGTCCAACAGGTCCTACAGTAGTTGGAGCAACTGGACTTACAGGAGCAACAGGAGCAACAGGAGCAACTGGTGATACAGGATTAACTGGAGCAACTGGGGCAACAGGAGCAACAGGAGTAACAGGTGATACAGGAGCAACTGGATTAACAGGAGCAACTGGAGCAACAGGATTAACAGGAGCAACAGGAGCAACAGGATTAACTGGAGCAACAGGTCCTACAGGTCCTACAGCTCTTAGTACAAGTGCTTATGGATTCTTCTCTAATAGTGGAACAGCAACACTTGCACTTGCAATAGGAATTCCTCAACAAGTCCCACTAAATGTTACAAATCTTGCATTAAATGAAACTTTAGCAGGAAATTTAGTTACTCTTGCAGAAGCTGGTGTTTACCAAATAGATTATTATATGACTTCAACAGCAGCAGTTGGAGTTGGTGTAACTGTAGGTATTAACCAAAACGGTGGAGCAGTAATACCAGGTTCACAATCAGGTGGATTAGTTGCAGTTGGAGTAGGAGCAGTATTAGCTGGACAAGCAATAGTTAATGCAGCAGCTGGAGATACAATAGGAATAGTTGCATCAGCTACTATTATAGCAGCATTTGCAGCAGCTAATATTTCAATTACTATTACAAGAATAGCATAGATAATTTATAAAGTTTAGATAAAAAAATATAGGAGCTATCTTTTTAGATAGCTCTTTTTAGATGATAATATGTTAAGTAAAACGCCATATAATCATCAACAAAAATATTTTATTGAATATTATATAGTATGTGATTGTCTAATTAGGCAAAGTTAATATTTAATAAATAAATCTCTTAATGTTAAATATCAATCTAAAGTGGATGACAATTTACAAAGGAGGAGAAAATAATTGATAAATTTAAGTGTACAAAAATTAGCTAATAAAAGTTTCTTACTACTTCCAGCGTCAAATATTATTAGATATTCAATAATAATAACTAATACTGGAGATGAAGATGCAAGATTTGTAAAAGTAAGAGATATGCTAAGCAGAGGCGTATCAATAATTCCAAGTTCAATAGTTGTTGATGGATGTCCACAATCTAATTGTAGATGTAGTGATAGTATTTTTGTAGGAACTGTAAGAGCTGGTGGAAATGTTATAGTAACTTTTGATGTAAAAGTTTGTGAAAATACTTTATTAGAATCTGTATCTAATAGAGCTGTTGTAACTTATATTGATAGTACTAATCAAATATTTTCAGTTGAAAGTAATGAATCAGTAGTTGCAATAATTAATTTAAAGATATGTGCTAAAAAGTCTGTAGATAAACTAAGAGCAAGAGTTGGCGAAACTTTAACTTATTCAGTTTTAATAAGAAATGATAGTACTGTTCCTTTAACAAATGTTTTATTCTTTGATGAACTTGAAGCAAATCTTAGTTTAGTAGCTGGAAGTATAAGAATAAATTCTATACCTCAAGCAGGAAATTCTTTAAATGGACTACCTCTTGGAACAATAAACCCTCATAGTAGTATTTTAGTAAGTTTTGAAGCTGTTATTAATGACATAGTTAGATTATCAACTATTAGAAATACAGCATCCATAACTTATGAATATACTATTATTGACAATGGAGTACCTGTTGTTTCAACTGCTGAAACAACAAGTAATTGTGTTAAGACCCAAGTTTTATTTTGTAATTGCTAATAATAATTATAGAGCTAGAAATTTATAATTTAAATAGAAGCACATGTGTAAATATGTGCTTTTTTAATAAGTAATAATTAAAGGAGATTATATATGGAAAAAAATATTTCTCTAAGTTTATGTATGATAGTAAAAGATGAAGAAGCAACTCTTGAAAGATGTTTAAATTCAGTAAAATCCTTTATTGATGAGATTATAATAGTAGATACAGGATCTACTGATTCTACTAGAGAAATTGCAAAGAAGTTTAATGCTAAGATTTATGATTTTAAATGGATAGATGATTTTGCAGCAGCGAGAAATTTTGCTTTTAGTAAATCAACTAGTGAGTATACTATGTGGCTTGATGCTGATGATTTTATAAGTGAAGGCAGTATAAAAGAAATTGAAAACTTACTTATAAATTTTGATAAGCGATATGATTATGTTAGTGCAGAATATATTTTACTTAGATATCCGAATGGAAAAGTTAGCTATTCTCTTAAAAGAAATAGAATTGTTAGAACAAGTATGAATTTTAAATGGATAGGAAATGTTCATGAATATTTAGAGGTGTATGGAAATGGACTTGCTGGTAATTTTGCAATAGAACATGGTAAGGTAAAACAACATACAGATAGAAATCTTCAAATATTTAAAGCTATGGAAAAGAATAAAAAGAAATTTACTCCAAGAGATTTACTATACTATGCAAATGAGCTTAAGGATAATGCTTATTATGATGAAGCAGTTAAAAATTATAGAAAGTTTTTAGCTACAAAACTTGGGTGGATTGAAGATATAAAAACAGCTTATGCTAAAATTATAGACTGTTTTAAGGCTACAAATAAAAAGGAGCAAATACCTAATGTTGCTTTTGAATCATTTAAATATGATGTTCCAAGAGCTGATATTTGTTGTTCTCTTGCTGAATATTTTATGGAAAAAAATGAATTTCCAAAAGCAGCATTTTGGTATAGAACTGCATTAGATTGTATTCCTCCCCAAAATAGTATGGCCATAGATAATAAAGAGTTCTATACATTTATTCCAGCTATACAACTTTGTGTTTGCTATGATAGAATGGGTAATTTAAATTGTGCTTATTTCTTTAATGAACTTGCTGCAGCTTTTATTGGAAGTTCTGATAAGGTTGATTATAATAGGCAATATTTTAAAAATAGATTTAGTCAGTTAAATATTAAAGCTCCAAGTATTGAATATCCTATTAGAATTAGTGATTATACTAAATATTTATAATATTAAAAAAGCATTGCAGAGATATTATCTGCAATGCTTTTTTATTTGTAGAATTTTTTTAGAGTTTCATTTAATATTACGTTTAACATAAGGTTTCTACTAACTTTATAACCTTTTTCATTCATAGAATTTATATAGCTTGTAAGCTTTTCTTCCATATATTCAGTTAAGTTATACATTATAGATTTAGATCCAGTATTTTTAAGCTTAACTTCTGTTATTTGAACTATTCCAAAGCTTTCAATATCATCAAGTCCTAAAGTTATTACCTTATTTGTAAAATCAATTATATTATAATTTTTCTCAGCAGCGTATTCTTTTATTGTGTCTAGTATATCATTGTAAACTCTAATTGTAGTCATTTTACCAACAAATACATCATTTTTTACATTAAGATTAAAGAAATTATCTTTATCTTTAAGAAGATTTTTAAGTACTATATTATTAGATATTTCTTGCTCTGTTTTTGAGGAGTTTATTTCTTCAATAGCTTTATTATCTAATATTTTAGAATCTTCTTTAGTTTGATTAGATGCTGTTAAAGGATTTGCTGTAATAGTAGCTTGTCCATTTGTAACTGTAGCTGTTTGTATATCTATTTCATTATTTATAGAAGTAGTTTCTGTATTTAGATTTTGATTAGGCATTGTAGCTGCTATTTCTCTATTTTCTAATACTTCTTTAACTTTATTATCTTTTTGAATAGCTATAGAATTTTCATTTCTTAAATCACTCATTTTTAGAATAGAGCTTCTTTTTCTATTCTTTTTTGATCTTGCTTCAAAACTATTTTCCTTCACCATTTTTATAATAACCCCTTTTGTCTCATTTCTTTTATAAGTTCTTCATAAGCTTCACAGGCAGTGCTCTTTGGATCATTAAAAGCTACTGGAAGTCCTGAAACTTCTGAATGTTTAAATTTAACTGTATCAGGTATTAAAGTATCAAAAATTAATCCATCAAAGATATCTTGTTTTGATAGATAAATAGCAAATTGTTTGCTAAGAACAGTTCTTCTATCAAATTTATTTACTATAAGTCCCTTAATCTTATTTTCTATTCCGATATCGCTGCAAGCACTATCCCATTCTGACATAAATAGTTTGCATCCTTTAAAACTATTCATTCCTATATCACTTACCATATATATTTCATCACTAGCATATAAGCAGTTTTGAGTTATAAGTCCTATATTAGGTCCAACATCACAAATTATGTAGTCATAAGAAGCTTCTAAGAATTCTCTATTAGCATCTATCCAATTAAGTAGTCTTTTTTGAGGGTTTATTCCTCTGATTCCCATAAGTTGAAGCTCAGATTCAGTTACTGTAAGATCTATGTTTGAAGGGATTAAATCAATATAATTAGTTTCTTCAAGTAGATTTTTTATAATAACTTCTGATGGTCTTATATCCTTAGTTAAAATCTCACTTAATGTATTATAAGTATACTCAAAATCAAAATCATCATCTTGAGCCATACCAAGATTTTCAGAAATATTTCCTTGAGGGTCTGCATCTATTAATAAAATTTTTTGCTTTTTAGCAGCAAGACAACCAGCAAGATTAAATACAACAGTTGTTTTTCCTACTCCACCTTTAAGAGTTCCAACAGTTATAAGCTTCACATATATCAATCCTTCCATTTTATATTCTATATATAAGTATATCGTATATTATATGGTAAGAACAATAAAAATTACTTAATATTTATATTATTATTGATTTTAATATTAATTAGATGGGATTTTTATATATTTTAATATAGATTACAATACAAATATAAATGAATTATAAATTAATTCATTTATATTTTATTTAGTAAATAAGCTAATAATAGATATTAGATATAAAGAAGATAGAAGTTAAGCTATATCTTCTTTGAGTAAATTAATTATTTATTTTTTCAAATACTAAATCTATTTTTGTTATTTTTCCGTTATGATATCTAAAGCTTGCAGGAATAGCAGATACAAATCTCCAACCCCCTTTACTATATTTTCCAATGATTTCTCTATGATTAGAAGCTGAAAAGAAATTATCAGTATTTATTTCAACAAATTTATATGTATACATTAATATCCCTCCTTATAAATCTACTAAATAAAAAATATTTTGATATAGATTAAAATATAAATATAAATGAATTATAAAATAATTCATTTATATTTTATCTAGCAAATAAGCTAATGATTATATAATTTAATATATTTTTATAAGTTATATTTTTTTAATTTATTAGCAAAATAATAAATTATATAAGATAATATTACTGGAATAAATAGTGCTATAAACTAATAGAAAAAGTGTCAGTACCATTTAAGCTTACAGCTTTTAATTCTGGGATATCTAAAAGATATCCAATAAAATTATATGTTAGGAATATAATTATAAAAGTAATTAAAGTGAACTTTTCTATATATTTTATTTGAATCACTTCTTTATAATTTTTAGAAATTATTAGTTAATATTTATATTAAGTAAAGATAAAAATAGGTATATTATTTTTTCTAATATTAAAATTCTTTATTATAATTTAGAGAGAATTTTTAATTACTTTCTAAATTATAGTTTATAAGTATATTAATTTTTTACCATCTGTTAGGTAATAAATCATTTAAAGTAAGAATCTTATTATTAGCTATCATTATTTCACATTTATAGTTTTCGTCGTGTATTTGACAAATAAATTCTCTGCATCTTCCACATGGTGGTACTATCACTCCAGTTTTATAAACTGATACTATTTTTTTTATTTTATTTTCTCCATCTGTAATCATAGAAGCTATAGCTGAATGTTCTGCACAAAATCCCATAGAACAAGGAGTATCTATACATACACCAGTATAAACTTTTCGATTATCAGCTAAGATGGCAGAGGCAACAGAACCCGCATAAGAATTTTTAGATATTTGCCTAGGATTTAAAGTACTTTTAGCAATTTGATATAATTCATTAAAATCCATATTTATAACTTCTCCTTTTAGATATAGCATATTAAAGTTTAGTTTTCTCTAGAGTTAATTTAAAAAGTATAGCTAATAATAATACAGATAATCCCTCCTAAAAATAAGGATGATCCACTTAAGCTAATCTTAAAATCAGTTTTCATATTATTTTTTTGTTTTTCAATTTTAGAGGTTTCTAAATTAGCAGTTGCAACATATTGAGCATTATCCTGACCTATTGAAGAAAGAGATATTCCACTAGGATTTCCGTTTATAAAGGAAAAAGCACCTGAAATAGCTACTGCTACTCCCTCAATAAATAAAACATCTTTTAAAGAAAAATCATTAAATCTAACAATGACTATACCAACTAATACTAAGATAATACTCCATAATACACCAAATAAAATACATTTAGATAAAATCTTAGATTTTTTCATAGTCCCTCCTTGATAATTTATATATCTAATTTTACCATATTTATACATGTGAGTAATATGATATGTTTTAAGAAAGTGATTTAATATAGAAAATATATTTTTTTATATCGCTTTATTTAGTATTTAAAAATTAAATGGAAATATTATGTGTTAATATAAATTTATTGAAGTTTCTTTTGATAAATTTTTTGGCATAAAAAAGGAATCTTACTTTGATAAGTACAAAGAGATAATAAATGAACAAGCAAAAGGTGGGTGGAGATTAAAACAAGTAGTTATTCTAGCTAATGAGAAAAACAGGTATGTCAGTATCTTATGCTTATCAAATTATTTTTGAGAAAGAAGTAAAATAACTAGAATACAAAAATATTTAAATTTAATACTATTTGAATTTAAGGAATATATAAAATGAATTATATTAAAATTCATTTTAATATATAATTGATTATAAATATTTTTAAAGATTATATATAAACATAAAAATAAAGCTTTAAACTAAATGATTTTAGAAAAATAAAAGAACTTACTCTTTTAGTGAGAAGTTCTTTTTATAATTTAATTAGTAGTAGTGCTTAATTAATTTTATTCTCTATTAGTTAAAAATTCTCTTACAATACTCTCATAATAATCTCTTTCAAATCCTACATTATAATCCTCATAATTTATACTAATCTTGTATAGCTCTGGAATTAAAGTATATAAAATATAAGAATTATATTCAAAGATTTTATATATTCTATCAGTATCTAGATTTTCTGTTGATGCAAAGTTTAATTCTATTGATGGTACTTCATCATTATTATTTTGATACTCAGTTATCTTACCATATTTATTTAATGGCAATAATTTAAGTAACTCATTAATTTTTTTACTATTGGGTTTTAAATTTTCATATTTAGTTATTGAATAATCTTCTAATTTATTATCTATATCAAAATTGTTGGATATAGCCTTTAATATAAAGCTTGGCTTTAGTTCTTCTACAATAGATTTTTGCTGCTCATGACCAGCTATAACATTCTTAGAAATCTCTTTATCATTTTTTATAAAATTCTCTAATAGATTATCATAATAATTCCTAGCATATACTTGAGTTTGGCCAGTTGCTTCTATAGTAATGGTATCTAATTCGGGTACTAAAGTATATAATATACATGCATTATATTCTAATATACTTGTTAATTCTTCTTTAGATATATCTTTATCTGAAGAAGAATTAAATTTGATTTTTATTGATGGTACATTATGATTATTAGTCTCGTACTGTTCTATTTCTCCATATTCATTTAGTGGTAAAGAATAAATTAATCCATTGACCCTTTGTTCATTAACTGCTAAGTCTTGATATTCAAGTATTGAGTAATCATCTAATTTATGTTCAATATTAAAGTTATCAGAAAGCTCTTTTAATAAAAGTTTAGGACTTAAATAATTTATTAGAGATTCTTTTTTAACTTCTTCTTTCTTTTGCTCTTGTTTTTTATGTTCTTGCTTTTTTGCTTCTTGTTTCTCTGACATTTTAGTGGTTTTAGCATCTACTAGGGGCTCAGGCGTATCATTAGCTTCTATATTTTCCTCTAAATTAGGAGCTGTTTTGAATGTATTAGTTTCTATATTTTGTCTATAGTTTAAATTATTTTTTGTGACATTATAAGATATGATCCCTGCTATTAAACCACTTGCTAGAATAAGTGAAATAATTTTTTTATTAACCATGGTTAATCTCCTATTTATATTAGTAAATGTAAAGTTTTATTTTTCATTAATAGCCCACTCTATATCAAATTCTCCAGAGTGCTTGTCCCCTATTGCTGTAAGATAATAATAGCCAGCTTCTTCTATCTTAACTGAATCTTCTTTTTCTAAATCAGCAATTACATTTTTTTCTTTATCTCTTAAAAGTAATTTTAAACTTCCATCTTCAGTATTAACATCAGTATTCCATTTTAAAACATCTGATTTATCTAATTTGATTTTTTTATAGTATGTCCCACTAAATTTATCATAGCTACCCTCTATATTTGAACCAATAGCTTCAATACTTCCATTTTTCATTACTCCAGAAAAGAAGGTACATGAAGCAAATATAGTTATTCCCAAAATTAATAATGTTATAACTAATATCTTTTTTATCATTTTATCACCTACATTAAACTAACTATATACTAATTATACTATATTATCCTTATAATGTATTTTATTAACAATAAATATATAATAATAATTAAATATTAGGACTTCTAATTATTAAGATAAAACATATATTAATTAATTTATATTTAGATGTTTTAACTTTCTTAACTTAATTTTTAGAAGAAAATTATATGTAGAGAATAAATTTATAATAAAAAGCTCAGTGAAACTTAAAAGCTTACTGACTTTTTATTATAATTTTTAAATTATATCATTATTCTAATATATTATAAGTTTTCTAGTTCATCATATTTTGAGATAACCTTATTTACTATTCCGTATTCAACTGCATCAGAAGAACTTAACCAATAGTTTCTATCTGTATCTTTATCAATTTTTTCTAATGGTTGACCTGTAGCTTCACTGATTATAGTATTAATTCTTTTACGCATTCTAAGTATTTCTTCTGCTTCAATTCCTATATCTGTTGCTTGACCTTGGAATCCACCTAAAGGTTGATGTATCATATATCTAGTATTAGGTAGTGAATATCTATCTTCTTTATTAGCTGCAAGATAAATTGTAATACCAGCACTTGCAACCCAACCAGTACCAATTACAATAATACGAGGTTTAACAAATTTAATCATATCATGAATTGTATCACCAGCTTCAACATGACCACCCTGACTATTGATAAATAGCTTTATTGGCTCATCACTCATTTCTTGCAGGATTAAAAGTTGAGTACTTACTTTTTCAGCTAAAGCTTGATTTATCTCTCCAGAAATAATAATTGATCTAGAATTTAAAAGCTTTTCTAAAACTAAAGCTGAAGCTTCCTTTTCTTTTTCTTGCTTTTCATCTTGATTATTCATCATAATAACACTCTCCTATAAATTTAATATATTTAGATTTAATAAAATTCTCATCTCTTTTATCTATTATAACATTATATATCCATAAAATGGATTTTAAAAAATAATTATATTTATTTAAAGTTCTTATATATTAATAAGTATTGCCTTTTAATTTGTAAAAATAACAATAGATAAATATATTTTTTAAAATTTAATAGTTTTTATTATGTAAATCGTATTTAAGTTTATAAGTAACTTGCTATAAAAAATATATAACAAGTAAGAATACTAATTATTTTATTTTAAATTAATATTAATTAAATTTATAACTAAATATATTATAATATATATTAAAATGAATTATTTTATAATTCAAAAGTTAAATAAAAAAGATTCTTATTTACCAAAATAAGAATCTTTTCTTTTTACTTCTTTCTTCTTGTCTTTGTTTTAATTCTTCTTTCTTTTCAAGAAGTAAAATTTCAGCATTACTTAATGCTTTACTTTGTAGCATTTGAGAATTTAATAAAAGTTTATTTTGTTGTTCTATTATCTCCATAAGCCTTTCAATTTCTTTATTTTTAAAATCAATAGCTTCACTTTTACTTTTAATAAGCTTTTCTAAATGCTCTATTAAACTATTTTCAACCTTACTTGAATTAGTTGAACAACCAGAGTTTAATGGATTTGAATCATCTTGAGATCTTTCAGATTCATTAAACCTTTGTTCAACCCCTTTAAGAGTATTTAAACCTTCAATTGATAGATGTTTAATCCCATCAACCATGACTATATATTGCTTTAACTCTTCTTTATTAAGTTTTTTATAAACTGCTTGTTTACTTATATTTAATTCCCTTGCAACTTGTTCAACACTATAAACCAATTCAATCATTCCTTAAATTTAATTCAACTTTACTTAATCTATTCTATAAATTGGTTTAAAAACCCTTGTAAATTAATTATTATGTAAATTATATATATTATTTAAGATAAATTAGTAAATTTAAGAATAGTAATATAAAGAGTTTTAATTAGTATATTAAACTTATATAAAGAGCTAATAAATAAACTATTA
Organism: Clostridium mediterraneense; assembly: GCF_900091705.1. GTDB lineage: Bacteria > Bacillota > Clostridia > Clostridiales > Clostridiaceae > Sarcina > Sarcina mediterraneense. Next base: position 154,747 of record NZ_LT594784.1, read on the forward strand.
AAATATTAAAATATAAAATGTATAGAATTATAATACAATTTAAAATGAATTATTAAATAATTCATTTTGATATAAAAGAAAATAAAAGGATATTATATTTGATTAATAAAGGGATAAATTATATTTTAATCTATAAATATAATTTAAATTAGAATATGGAGTGGGGGCAAAATATGAATAGTTATATTATAAGAGAAAGTAATAGTAAAGAAGATGATTTTATTATTAATAAGATAGTGGAATATAATTTATCTAAAGTTCCAAGTAAACAGGATAATGATTTTATATGGATAAATAGAGTTATTGAAAATGAAAATAAAGAGATTATTGCAGGAATACTTAGCAAGATGTATTGTTGGAATTGTTTATATATAGATGTTTTATGGGTTAAAGAAGAGTATAGAAAAAGTGGTTTAGGATCAAAGTTAATAAAAGAAATTGAAGGCTTAGCGAAAGAAAAGAAATGTAATTTAATTCATTTAGATACTTTTGATTTTCAAGCAAAGGATTTTTATATTAAATATGGTTATGAGATTTTTGGAGTTTTAGATGAATGCCCGAAGGGACATAAAAGATATTATTTAAAAAAGAATATTTTAAATTAATTAGATATAGCAATATAAGATATATAGAATTATAATACATTTCAATATGAATTATAAAATAATTCATATTGAAATGTAAAATAATAAAGAAAAATTTATTATTAAATTTGTGGTTTAATCAGTCCACATAAGGGATATTGATTTTATATCTCTTTCAGATTCAAAGATAAATGCACATGATGTTACATATATTTCATCTAATATTTCTAAATATTTTTTACGTTTATCTGAAGCTTGTCTCCAGAGAATATATAAATCATATTCTGAATTAGAAAGAAATTCGCTTATTTCATATGCCATAGATACAGTAGTAGTATCATTTCCCATCCAATGACATAATGATCTAAAAAGATTAGATTCTTTAAGATTTTCTTTTAGATAGTTTTTATCTAATTTTCTTAACCATTTAAATTTAGTAGTGTTAGTAACATCAATATTATAGTCTGGATATTTATTTTTTAATGTATCCATAGTTTCTTTTTTTACATCCCAATTATGTTGGATCTTAATATGATCAGCTCCAGATTCTAATGCTTGATAATATTTAGCACCACTATAATTGAACAGTTCTAAAAGTTCTTCAAAGAAATTATTTTCCATATAATCACCTTCTTTAGTTTATATTAGTTATTTATATATTACACCTATGAAAAAAATAAATCTATCTAGAATATTGATAGATAGGATATATTTTAGTAAAATATTTAGTTTTTTCTTTTATGTAATTATTATGTAAAATATATATATTTTTTTATTATGAAATAAGGTATAAGATAAATGTTAGCTATTGATTTTATAGGAATACTAATTATTTATTATCTATTATATAAATATATGGATAAGTAGAACAAAGAAATTTGATAGTGATTAAACAAAAGATAAAATAAGGGGATAATTGATAAAATGGAACAAAAGAAGTTTACTTATACTTTTACTAAAGAAGAGCTTGTTTATATTTGTAAAAAGCGATTTCTAAATTTAAAAGTAAAGAATAAGAAGTTTATAGAAAAACAAGCATTAAAGAATGAAATGTTAAGAGGGGAAAGTATCTTAACTATAAATAGCAATTCTTTTGAGGTGGATAATCTTATTAATTTAAGTTTTAATGATTTAATAGAAGTGAGTTATGAAAATAAGTTATTAACTCTAAAATTTATAACTGGATTTTGGATATATATACCTGAAAGAGCCTTTAATAATATAGATGATATAAAGTTATTGATTGAAGAATTATCAGATATAGCTAAAAATAATATAGAGCAAGAAGAATTAAATCCTAGATATTATGATATAGCTGATGAAATAGTAGTAGATTCTATTTTAGAGCATTCTCAATATGAATATTTAATATCTGCTGAAAAGAATTTATTAAAGAGTAGTAATCTAAAAAGGAATTATTTTAAAAGAAGAATTTTATTTATTATTTATACTCTTATATTAACTATAATTAGTATAGGAAGTACTGTATATTCTTTTATATCAGGGGATTCCTTAGTATTTCCACAAATATTAATTTATATAATAGGATTTATTGTCCTTATTTACATTTATAGATTTATTCAAGATTGTAGGTTTAATAAAATTAGAAAAAATAATACTGGACAATATGCTAGATATAGAATTATCTTTAAAGAAAATGAAGTAAAAACTTTATATAAAGATGAATTAAAAACTTATAAGTATAAAGACCTTCAAGGAACTATACTTCAAGGTTCTGATTATATTTTAAAATTTAAAGGTGAAACTACAGAGGAAATAGTTTTTTTATCTTTACTTAAGAAACCTGAATATATGATTCAAGGAATTAAAAATAAAGTATCAAGATTTGAAAAGAAAGAAACAAAAGGAAAAAATAAATATAAAAAATGGAATGTAGCAACATTAGTTATTGTAATAATATTTATGTTTATAGGATCTTCTCCTATAAGTTTTATAAAAACAACAATGCCTAATACTTATAAAACTATGGTTATAGCTAGAAATAAGAATATATTCACTAAGATGATTAAATCAATGGCTAAGGAAGCAGGACTTCCTATACTTAATAGTTATCAAATTATATCATATAGTGGACAAAAATATGGTCTTACTGCAAATAAAAATTCTATAATTTCTATTAGTTATAGTTTAAATAATAGTTATACTCCTGTACCAAGTGATATATGTGAAGGAATCAATTTTAATAATGAAAAAAATGAATTTGTAGCAGTATTTAATAAGGAACATAAGCTTATGGCAATAATTAAACCTACAGGTAATGAGAAAATTGTAGATACTCCAAATGTTCTTAAAGATATATTAAATGGAGCTAAAACTGTTTCAAGTGGTTATGAACTTTAAATTTAATAATAAAAAACTCCCTAAAAGTAAATTTACTTTTAGGGAGTTTTTATACTTTAAAGATATTTTTATATAATCATAAATTGTTCTTTTAAAATTTAAAAATCAAGCTATTTTATCAATAATATATTAGAATGAATAAAATTATAATTCATTTGCATAAAAATATAATTTTATTCATTTTAATTTTAAAATTAATCACTCCACATAAGTGATATTGCTCTTATATTCTTTTTAGATTTAAAAATAAAAAAGGATTGTCCAAAAATAGAATTAGATTCTATTTTTGAAGACAATCACTTTTTTGTGTTTAAACAATTTTTTATAAATTTTGTTTAAAAGATAATTATGCAAAAATAAGCAAAATTTTTATACTATTATGCTAATTTTTTTAATTTATTAGGTATAAATAAAGTTGTTATAATTGCTATAGCAGCTATTATAGCTAATGTTATAAACATTTTTTCAAATCCTTGATTCATAACATGTTGATAAGTACTTTCTATTGTACTTTTTACTTTATCTAATTCTAAAAAATAAGTATTTTTCATTTGTTCTACAGCAGTTGCTGGTGAGATATTAGATCCTAAATGTCCTTTTACTCCAGCTTCTATCTTTGGTGCCATAACTGTAAATTGTTGATTTACAAAATTTCTTATTATAGAGAATATAGTTGTAACATTTGCATTTTGGAATGCGTTTATCATTGAAGAATTTCCTGCTGTAGCATTCATAGATAAAGCCATTCCATGAGCTTTAGGAAGTAATGGAATTATTTTTCCTGGTACATTTGCTCCTGTTTGAACTATAAATCCAACTAGAAGGTTTGGTGATAAAGCTATTCCTAAAGATCTTATAAGTGATAATGTTGATTGTGCTGAGCCTATTTCTTCCTTAGGTACAGAACTTTGAATTACATAATTAAGTGGTGTTCCCATTGTAAATCCTACCCCTAATCCAAGTAATGCTAATCCTATTATTAATGCGGCCATACTTAATGTTGATGTTACAATAAATGCTAGTATTAATAATCCTATTAATGAACAAACAAATCCAAATAATAAAACTATTTTAGCTGACATTTTATCTATAAGTCTTCCACCAAAAGGTGCTGCAAATCCAGAGAATAAAGCCATTAAAGTTACAAAATATCCTCCTGAACCTAATTTTAATTTTAAAACATTACTACAGAATTGAGGTAAGAATACAACTACCATAAGGCTTGCTCCAACTAAAAAGGCTATAATAAATACAGCAAGCATTTGTCTATTTTTGAAATATTTAAGATTTATTATTGGATCTTCAGCCTTAGATTCAACAAATATAAGTATAGGCAATAATATTATTGCTGCTATTAAGTAAGGATAGCATTCTATTGACTTAAAGCTTTCTCCTAAATGTATGAAATTTAAATTTGTTATAAATAACATAAGGCAAATAATAAATAATCCTGATGCTACACTTCCAGCAAGGTCCATTTTCTTCTTTATTCTTTGAACTTTAGGTATTTTTATTCTAATTAAAGCAATTAAAACTACTAAACATATAGGAATATTTATGAAAAATAATATTCCCCATCTATCAGCACCCCAAGTATCCAAAATAAATGATCCTAATGATGGTCCTATAAGAGTAGCTATTCCATTTATTCCACCAACCATTCCAAGAGCAGCTCCCCTTTTTTCTGGTGGAAAACTATTTCCTATAAATGCAGTTGCTATTGGAAGTATTCCTCCAGCACCAATAGCTTCTATTACTCTAGCAACTAATAAAAATTCATAACTTGAATAGTAATTTGATATTCCACATAGGAATGACCCTATTCCAAATATTAATATACTAATTGTAAACATTGATTTTAAGCCATTCCTATCTGCTAATTTACCTATTATAGGCATAGATACAGCATAAATTAAAGAATATAATGTTATTATCCATATACTAGCATCAGCAGAAATATGTAAGGTATTTCCCATTACAGTACGTGCTGGTGAAATTATAGCAGTATCTAATGAGCCCATAAATATCCCAGCTAAAAATATTATAAGCAATACTTTAGATGATTTCTTATTCATTTTCTTCTCCTTTGTATAAATTGAAATTTAATTTAAATAAAGTTAGGCTTTATCTAAATTTTAAAGAAAGTCTCTAGAAACCTATGTCTATAATATCTCATCCTATAAAAGTTAAGGTATTACATAAATTAGTTACTAGATAAATTCAATTTTTTAATAAATAATCTTCATGAAGTATACTATAAACTATTACCTTACGTTATGTTCAATAGTTTATTGAAAATTTTTTAAAAAAATAAGACCCATCTAAATAGTTTTAGGTCTAAATCAGGAATTAGTGCTTAAAAATAAATTTGAATTAAGTAGTATTAATAAACTAGTTTTATCCAACTTTTTATTATATATTTCATTATTCTCTGCTGTTATATATATCTTTACTCGCTAAATATTTGCTCTTTATATTAAAAAGTAAAAAGTAGTCTTGATAATAATAATCTAAGTCTATTTTTTAATATAACATTATATTTCTTTTCATTTTTAACTTTTTATACTATATATCTTCTTAGACTTGATTTAGAGAAATAACTTAACCAAATATACTGTTTATTTATAATAGATTCATCATAAAAATAATCCTTTATTATAAATTTTAATATTTTTTTATTTTACTCAAACTTAATTAGAAGAATAGCTTAGCTAAATAGCCAAGCTTATTTTATATACAGAATTATTCTATATTTTTCTTTATTTTATTAATTTATCTAATTTATATATAAATAATTAATACAAAATTAACAAAAAATATCTTTTGTATAAAATTACATAATTATTTCTTAAAAGGAACAAATTATTTAAAAATTATTATATAATTTATTTAAAAAGTATAACAAAAGATTAGAGAGGTATAAAATGAGCATATTTAAAAAACTATTTAGTAAGGCAAAACATATAAGATATGAAAATGGAGAAATTTATACTGGTGGAATTAAGGGTGGTTTAATGCATGGTAAAGGAAGATTAGAATTTCCTGATGGAAAACTTTATATGGGAGAATTTAAAAATGATAAAGTAGATGGTAGAGGCTCAATGACTTATACTGATGGTTCAGTTTACGAAGGTGAATGGAAAAATAATAAGATTCATGGAAAAGGTAAGTATACTGGCTTTGAGGGAGATATTTATATAGGTGATTGGAAAGATGGGGTACGTTCTGGAAAAGGAAAACTTATGCTTCCAAATGGTAATACTTATAATGGAGATTGGGTTAATGATTCAATGGAGGGCTTTGGTAAATATAATTGGGCTGATGGATCATTTTATGAAGGTGAATGGAAAGATAATAAGAGAGAAGGAAAAGGGATATTTGTTTTACCTGGTGAATATGCCTATGATGGTGAATTTAAAAATAATACATATACAGGTGAAGGTAAATTAATGTACTTAGATAAATATACATATTTTGGACAATTTAAAGATAATTTATTTCATGGTCATGGAACTATGATGGTAGAAAAAGAATATGTTTATATTGGTGGATGGAAAAATGGCCTAAGACATGGACAAGGGGAGTTAATGTTAAATGACGGAAGGGCTATTAGTGGTAAATGGGAAAATAATGAGTTTATAGGCTAATTTATAATAAACAAAGGATAAAAAATATATGGATATAGAAATTAAAAAAAATTTAATAGATTCTTATTTTAAATATATAAAGATAATTTTAGGGATTATTGCAGTATCTTTTATTAGTTTAATATCAATGCATTTAATCTTAGCTGCATTTTTAATAATAACAGCATCTTTAGGCTTGAGCTTTGTATGTTTTTATTACAAAAATAAAATACTAGATAAAAAGAGTTTATCATCTAAGATAATATTTTTTAGTTCTATAGTTTTAATGATTATGTTTGTAAGTCAATTTATACTTTTAAAGTATAATCTAGCATTTATAGAACCTCTTGATATTATAGTACTATTTTCACCATTATTAATACTTATAGTAAATTCTATAAATGTAGTATTAATTAATAAGTCAATTGCAAAATGGGCAGAAGAAAATTCTTTATCTATTAAAATAGGTAAATTATCTACTGCTTTATATGCTTTAATAGCTATAGGGATTTCACTTATAACTATTTTTTATATTTTCCTTATTTGCGCTTTTTCAGATGTTGATAGTAGGGATGTTCTTGTTGTTAATAATAATACTTATATAGTTACGAAGATATCATATAATTGGATGCATCCAGAAATGGTAAGTACAACTTATGATGAAGTAGTTTTTCCTGGATTTATAGTGAAAAAGGATGTTTCACCTTATTAGAAGTTTAAGATAGCATTTCTTAGTAAATTAAATTATTAGAATAGTATAGATAATTTTTCTTAAAATTAAGTAAAGTGGACAGGCTTTTTATAGTACTTTATATCTAACAGGTAGAGAAGTTGATACAGGTACATATATTAAAATTTCTAACAGTTGTTCAATGTGTAAGAGAATAATAATTAATGCTGGAATTACTTTAATGATAATAAGAGATACAGAAGAAAATTATAGTGTTATTGATGTAAATGATTGGATTGAGAATGATGAATCTCTCTTAGGAGAGTTTGGATATTAATAATAAAGTAATTAATTAAAAAATATTAGGATATAAAGATATCCTAATATTTTTTTATAAGATTTATTTAAATCAACTTATTTAAACTAGTTGAACAACCTTGTTGAATAAGTTGATTTAATATATTAAAGACAGTAATTATAAACTATATATCAAAATGAATTATATAAAAATACATTTTGGTATATAAATTTAAATAACTTTTTAGAATATCTCTAAAATATTAGTAGCTACTGTATTTCCAAAGTATTGATCATGTTCAACAAATAACATAGTAGGCTTTACATCAAGAATCATCTTTTCTATTTGTATACGGGAAATTATATCTATGAAATTTAAGGGTTCATCCCAAATATAAAGCTTTGATGGTTCACATAAACTTGCTGCAATAAGTAACTTTTTCTTTTGTCCTTCGCTCCAATCTTCTATATTCTTTTCAAATTGGGTATGCTGCACAGCTAATTGAGTTAAGCTACTTTTTAAATGTTGCTCATCTATTGCTTTATTTTTAGAGAATTCACTAAGCTTTCCTTTTAAAAAGCTTGTTTCTTGAGAAACATATGATATTTCATTTATCTTTTTTATATAACCTTTGTAATTAATTTCTTTGTCCATTAATAATTTTATAAGGCTTGATTTTCCACAACCATTTTTCCCTTTAAGCCAAAGGCGTTCTCCAGCTTTAATTGTAAAGCTTAATGGTTTTTCAAAAAGCTCTTTATCATATATTATTTGTAAATCTGCCACCTCTAATAAATTTCCTGAGTTAATATTTATATTATCTATTTTAAGTTTTTCTATTTTTTCTGTATTCTTTAATAATTGTGACTTTTCTTCTATTGCTTTTTCTTGTCTTTTTTCCAAACTCTTAGCTCTTTTCATCATTTTTGCAGCTTTATGTCCAATAAATCCTCTATCTACAGGACCATTGCCTTTTTTAGTTGCTTCTAATTTATTAGACCAGTTTGATTTTTCGTTAGCTGTTTTCTTTAATCTATTTATATTTCTGAGTAACTTTTCATTTTCTGTTTTTTCAAATTCATCTCTTCTATCAGTATTTACTTGCCATATAGAATAGTTACCCCTTTGTATATCTATATTACTTTTATTAATAGATAAAATATGACTAACAACTCTATCTAAAAGACTTCTATCATGTGAAACTAATATAAAACCATTTTTACTTTCTAAGTATTTTGCTATGCGTTCTCTTCCTTCTGTATCTAAATGATTAGTAGGTTCATCAATAAGTAAAAAGTTATTTTTCCTTAGGAATAATGCTACAAGTAATAATTTTGTCTGTTCACCAGGACTTAAAGTATTAAAAATCCTATTTAGTATTTCAGCTTCTAAACCTATTTTTCTAACTTCTTTTTCTATAATTTCATTGATAATATAGCCATCATTATTTAAAAAATTCTCTAAGACTTCACCATATTCTTTTATATATTTAGCATCGCTTGAATATTTCTCTAATTCTTTTTCCCAGCTAGTAAAAGGTGCAATAGCTTCTCTCATTACTTCTAAAGCTGTTTCATTATCATTCTTTACTTTCATAGGAAAGTAATCAAAACTTACAGGGCTTATTATTTGACCACTATATTTTAACTTTCCTTTTAACAGCTTTAGAAAAGTTGTTTTTCCTCTACCATTTCTACCTATTAGGCCTAATTTCCATTGTGTATCTATATTTAAAGAGACATTTTTAAATATATCCTCTCCATGAGTATCATATTGAAAACTTAAATTGTTTATTTTAATTTCTGCCATAAAATTTCACTCCTTTTATTGAGGAAATAAAAAAACTTCCTCATTCTAAATAGTGTTTTACTACTTAAAGATAAGAAAGTTACTACATACAAATATTATGACACACAAATAAAGGCTATAATTCCCCTATTAATTATTTCAGTTATAACATCTAATCTTATTCCTAACTTTAAGTAGTTTTTTAGGCTTGCTTAATAAGACATCTCTATTGATGCCTAAAAACCTAATTAAACTATTTTATTGTTATTTTGAATAAGATTAATTGTTCATTTTATCTGATCACCTCTATGACTATTTTTTATTATTATAATTCTTTTATAATTTGATTACAAGAGAATATATTAATCGTATTTAGTTGAATAGCTTAAATTTTTACAAAAACATAACTTATTATTTTTTTACTAAACAACATCACAATAAACTGCAATATTTTTGCCATATTTTAAGGTGAATTGCTAACTTTGTGATGAAATTAGATATTTTGTTGTTTAATTTTAGTTTATAAATACTATATTTCAATAAATAGATTATTTTGGAATGTGAATTTTAAAATAAATTTTATCTAATATAATTTTATAAAAGTTTTTATAAAACTTAAATATCAATTTAGGGGGTAACTAATGAATAAAAAGTTATTTTTAAAATTAGGATTAGGAGTAGGAGTAATAGTAACAATATCATCAGCAGCACTTATTTCAGATGGACAAAAAAATAATTCAACAAAAGAAATTGAAGTTTCAAAATCAGATACAGATTCCTTAGATTCAAATACTCAAGCTTTAGTAGCAGAAGATGGGGGGAGTGTCTCTTCTTCTACAAATTTAAAAGATTCTAAATTTGAAAAAACTCAAGAAAACACTAAAGGAAAAACTCAACAAAATGTTCAACAAAATACTCAACAGAACGTACAAGAAAACACTCAACAAAATGCTCAACAAGAAGAGCTTGAAAAAGAGTATTATACTATAATCAAAGATGCTTGGCAAAGACAAAAAGACTATGTTGATTCTATTGAAGATCCTTGGATAAAATAATCAGTGCAAACACCTTTTGCTGCAGCTTTTGCAGAGTCAAGTCGATTACTTTTAGAATATCCTGAAAATATTGAAATTATAAAGAGAAGTTTAAAAAAAGTTGTTAATGGTGAATAAGCTAGAAGATAATTTAAAGTATTAAAACTTAAAGAACTAAGATGAATATATCAAATATCAAGTGTTTGTATCTAAGGTTACAGAAAATATAGATAATAAAATGCAGTATTAATTAGTATTTAATCCTGCATTTTTTATTATACAACTGATTTTTTGGAATAGTTAAGAATTAATATCCTAATGTAAAAAAATAAAAGTTATAATATTTATATATAGTTTTTAGTTCAAAACTTAGAATATTTTATATGTAGATATTGTAAATTACGAAGATTAATATGTAGATAATAAATTTTATTTTAATGTTTGATATATGAGATTTAAGTATGTTTATACAGAGTATTATTTAATAGATATAGAGAGTAAATTATATAAAGCCTTTTATTTTAATCTTATTAATTATCTTAACTTTTTAAAAATATTAATATCCCAATGATCCATATACTGCTTATAGAAATTAATTGATAAATATTAAAGTTTATAGTTGATTCAAATATCAAGTTATAAAATGGTATATAAAGTATTTTTAATATTAATGGTGAAAAGAGAATAACCATTAATCCTATAATTCTATTAATATAATTTATCATTTAATCCTCCTAATGAATGTTAAATCTATTTAATTATATCAGATATACCTAGAATTTTCTTAATATTTACAATTAATTAATTTACATTCTATAAAATTTAACCACACTCATATTGTTATTAATAATATATAGATAATGACATAGAATAACTGATAAAATAGATATTCTGTTTTTGATAAAAATGATGATGATCTGTAAGATTATTTAAAGAGAAAAGATTTTTATTTTGGAAAAGTTAAAAAGCTATTGTAATTTCTGATAATAATTAAGAAAGAGGAGATATAAAAGTGAATTAAGAAAAGTTTAGGTGATAGTATTAATTGGACAAGTTTATTAAGAGAAATAGAGGATTTAGGCAAAGGAATCCTTGTAGAAATAAAATAATTTAATAAGGAAATGAAAAAATTTGATTAATAGTGTTAGAAGAGGTTTGTATTAAATATATACAAACCTCTTCTATTATATAAAAATTTATTTTAATATATAGTATATAATTTAAGAGTTAGAAATATAGCAGCGATTATTTTTAGAGTATAGAAAAGGAGAAACAAATGAAAAAGTTATTAGATTTCTTAGAAGAGTTAAGGGATAAGTATAAAGAAGAATATTTATATAATGAAAAATGGGAAAGTACAAGCATAGATATGGTTGTAAGTAGAGAGGATAAATATAAAATAGCCCAAATAATAGTAGAGGAAAAAGTAAAATTAAGATATATATATATAATGGTTGATTGGGTAGAGCCATATCCATATATAAATACGATTAAATTATATAAAGAGATGATGAAATCTCTAAATGTTATAGTATCCGCATCTTTAGACCTTTTGGAAAAAATGATTTATGCTGAAGGTGGAGAAAGGTATAAAAGATTTCTTGAAGAATATAAGGAATCTAAGATATTAAAAGATGAGTATACAATGAATGATGAAGAATATAGAGAATATAGTGAAAAACAAAATTGTAATTTAAGGAACTTAATGAGTTTGTAAAGAAAAATAATAGTAAAAAAGAATGTTTATTTATTTCAGTTATAACATCTAATCTTATTCCTAAGTTTAAGTAGTTTTTTTAGGTTTATGTAATAAGACATCTCCATTGATGTCTTAAAACCTAATTAAACTATTTTTTATTATTATAATTTGACTGCAAGAGAATATATTAATTAATTTAAAATAATATATAAATCTTTTTTAATTTAATACTAGTTTATATATTTAATCCTAATATCTTTTTTAAAATTATTATGCATATTTAAATGCATAATAAATAACATATAGCCAACTAAATATTCCATGAATTATAGCCCAAGGTATGGACTTCCAAGCAGTATAAGATATAATCATTGCTAGACAAGAACCAAAGGAAACTCCTGATTTTACAGTGTTTTTTATAGTACTAGAGCTTTTTTCTTTTTTATAATATCTAATCTCTTCTTTATAAGAGCCTGAATCATCTGATATATTATTAATCTCATTTTCATTATCTTTAAACATTTAAATTCCCCCTAAAATATTAATAAATTAGTTTTTATATATTAATTTATAGATGTTTATTATAATATTCTCCTGCAGAACATATTATAATCACTTCTAAGATACTTAATGATGCAATAAGGAGTGCTACCCAATAGTAATTTAAAAATATCATAAGTATAGTAATAAATAATTTTATAAAAATCATAATATTATTTGATGCAAAATGAGCCTTATATCTAATCAGGGTATTTCTCTCATCATTTATTTCTATATCTTCTAAGTGTTTTTCATCCTTACTAAGTACAAAAAATGATATTACTATTAGCCCAATTGCAGCTATTGTAAATATAATTGATAATGTTTTTTTATCCATTAGTTTATATACTAATAAGCCTAGCATTTGTAGTGTTATTCCTATAATCACTAATATGGTCTGTAAGTTTTTTTTGTTTTTCATTTTTATTCCCCCTCATAAATAAAAATTTCTTCAATAGACATCTTAAAGTATCTAGCTATTTTAAAAGCTAATATTATAGATGGATTATATCTCCCATTTTCTAATGAGCCTATTGTTTGTCTTGAGACCTCTAAATCCATTGCAAGCTTCTCTTGGCTAATACCATTTAGTTTCCTTATTTCTTCTAGTTTATTTTTCATCCTATACCCCTTTTACAATAAAATGGAAAGTTCACTTTAAGTAATTGTATTATTTTACCATGTTAATGTCAAGCTTACTTTCCATTAGTTTGTTTTAAATAAATTGGATTATATTATAATTCAATTTCATTTTTTATAATTTAATTTTATTAAATGCTTATTTTAACTTATATTAAACTTTTGATTAAACCTTTTTCAATCTGATTTAAAGCTTAATTAAACTAGTTTCAACCTTTTAAACCTTAGTTTAATATAAAAAAATGATTTAACTAAAATTAATTATTTGCTAAATCATTTCTTATTGTTTTATTGTCCTAAGCAGCTCTTTTTAAAATTATTTATTCCACCAAGGTCAGTTAATCTATAAATATGATAAGCAGGGTAAAAGGTATCAACATAAAGATCTATTCCAAGAACTATAGCTCTAATACAAAAATGTCTATCTTCTCCCCAAAATGAAACATTATATATAGGGTCAAAGCTTATAGGTTTTTCTAAGGCTGATTTAGATATTAAAGTACAAGCTCCAAGTCCTCCAACTTTATATGTTCCAGCTGTTCTTAGCATTTTAAGAAATTCATCTGTTTTTTGATTTATTTGCTCCTGATTTAAAACTACGCCAGGTTCTGAGTCATAAAGAGTATAAACATCTTTCATCCATACTTGTGGCAGCTCACTTGCTCCTGGAACCCATCTTGTCCAAAATATATTAGCCACTATTTCTTTGTTTGTAGATATTAATCTTTTTAATGTTTTAGGGTGAAGAACTATATCAGAATCTATAAAAAATAGATAATCAAAATTTTCTTTTCTTGCTACTTCAATTATTGAATTTTTAAAATTTGCTACTTTTGATACTAAATCATTTGACCAAATATGGGTTACTTGAGTACATATATATTGAGAATCATAAGTACTATCAATTATTCTTGTGCCTTTAACTTCATCTTTAAATGCTTTTAAAACAGCTTTTGACTCCTCATCTTTATTATCATCAATAAAATAGTATTCAACTGTTAAATCATCTTTCTCGAGCCCTTTTAATGATGTTAAAAACTCTTTTAATATATTGGGATTTTGATGTATGGGACTTCCAATTAATACTTTAGTCATAGTAGACCTCCTAAATTAATTTTTTATTGGAATTCTTTGAATAGACTAGCTTTACACCTACTTTGTAAGAATACAGTATCTAAAGCTAGAATAAGAATATATAGATAGAGATTTTAATAAAGATATAGTTTACTAATATATTTTTTAATTAAGATTTGTATTTATCCCATTCAACTATTGGTTGAATAGATAGTTTACTAATATATTTCTTATTAACCCCCATCATTATATTAGTATAGAAATTTAAAGATAAAGGTGCTAATAAACACAAGTTTGGATTTATTTATATATTATAAAGTAAAAATCTTTACAAGAGAGTTTTTATGGAGGGATTAATAATATGGCAGTTATCTATAATGAAAGATTATGTTATGATATGAATTTTAGTGATGAGAAATATTATAAACAGAAAAAAGATAATGATTGTGTAAGAGAAAAATATAAATGTGATTTAAACATAGTAAAGGAATCTGGGTATTTAAATAAGACAGTAGATTTAGAGCTAGATTCTTGTAAAACTGAAAAAGCTTTAAATGTTGAAATAGGAAAAAAAGATTTTTTAAGAGTTTATGGAACAGTTAGAGATTCTAAAGGCGAGGCAGCAAAAGAAAAAAGAGTTACTTTATTTAAATCAATGCTTTTTAACTATAAGACAGAATATATTCCTATTTGTGATATGGTAACTGATGAGAATGGTGTATATGAAACTATTTTAGATAATTTAAATCCAGAAGATCATTATATGGTTAAAGTTAGTGATTAGAAATATTTAAGTATTTATTATTAAAGTTTATAGATGGATTATAAACTTGTTAAATTCATCTATAAATTTTACTTTAAATTTAGAATATCTTTTTATGCTATTTGGAATGTAGATGGAGAGTGGTATTGTTGGAAAAAGATAGAGATATTATAAAGAAAGTTGATTACTTAGTGGAAAGGTGTAATTTAGAAGATTTAGTAGATATAAGTTTAAAAGCTAATATTAAAGAAATTGATAAAGATGACTCTTTTATTTATAAACTAAGTATTAAAAATAATAGTGATAAAGATATTTTTGATTTAAATATCTTTCAAGACTTAGAAAAGAATATTAGAGTTAGAAATATTATTTTAGATTCTAAAGATATTATATCTAATAGAAGAGATAATTTATTAAATAATTTTTATATTGATAGATTAAAGGCAAAGGAAAGAAAGGATATAGATATAGTAGTGGATTTTAAAGAATTTGCTAGTATTGATTATATAAAAAGTAATGTAAAGCTTAAGGCAAAATATTTTGATAATGATAATTGTGCAAATAATATCTTATTAAGATCAAAGCCGTGTAATATAGGATTTAAAACACCTGAAGTTAATTTAATTAAAGAATGTTTTGTTAGTGAAGCTATAGTGGGGGACATAGTAGAGTTTTCTATTATAGTTGAAAATACAGGCGATTTAGATGTAGAAAATGTTGTTGTAAAGGATATATTAAAAGAAGAATTAGAGTTTGTAAAAGGAAGCATTAAAATAGATAATATCCCTTGTAAAGATGAAAATATCTTATCTGGAGTTGATATAGGATTTTTAGGTAAATATTCTAGAAAGCAAATCTTATTTAAAGCTAAGGTATTATCACGCCCTAGAAATAGAGTTATAAAGAATATATCTGTTGCTCAGTATAGATATAGATTATCTTGTGACAATAAGTTAAGAGATGGTGAGGTTATAAGTAATGAAAATTTCCTTGATGTAGATATTGCACAAGTAGATATAGTTAAAAAGATTGATAAAAAATCAGTTTCACTTGGAGAAAAGGTTCTTGTTTCTGTTGATATTATTAATAATGGAACTTTAGAGGCTGTAAATTTATTATTAGCTGAAAGTATAAGTCCCTTATTTGAAGTAGCTGATAAAAGAATAGTAATAGATGGACATATAATAAATAACATAGATTTATCAAAAGGTATTTTGATTGGTGATTTAAAAGTTGGGCATAAAAGACGTATAAGTTATATGCTTAAATATACTAAAGCAGGAGAGTGTAGTGTAGCTTATGATAAAAGTACTTTAAGTTATTATTATAGACAAAAATCAGGATTAATTTTTGAAGGGGATATACTTACAAATAATTTAGAAATAATTACAAACATAAATAATTTTAAATATATTTCAATATCAGATAAGCTTTTTAAAGAACATTGTAATCCTGAAATTTTAGAAATAGATAATCTTAATTCAAATATTAAAATACTTGGATACCATCTTGTAAAGACCATAAAAAATAAATCTAATGATGGACAAATCTTAACAGGAAATAAAATTGTCTTTAATGCATTAGTTACTTTAACTGTTGAATATACAGCAAAGGAAGATAATTTAGTTTATACATTTACAAGAAAAATTCCTATTTCAAGCTTTTTAATATTACCAGAGGACTTTAAGCTTGGAAGTAGTATAAAACTTGATTATAAGATAGAACATATTAACTTTAAAAAGAGAGATGATGCTTCACTTTATTTTAATATATGTGTACTTTTCCTTGCTAAGATTAAAACTTATAAATCTTAATAAAAAAAGCTCTTTTAAGGGCTTTTTTTTTATTTTAACCTTTTAAGCTTTACTTTTTTATATAATGAATTTATATTTTATGGTGACACTATATATAAATATGTAGATTTTAAATATAAAAAAGTTTGAAGTTTAGCTTTAATTTAGTTAGTATATATTTAGTATTAATATTTGAGTATTAATACTCGGATTATTATAAATACATATTAATTATTTGTAAAGTACAATAAGTATTTATAGTTATGGAGGTAGTTAAGATTGACAAAAGAAACTAAAGTGACAATTGAAACATTTATTTTAGGTTTAGCACTTGGAATATTTATGTTTATCCCTTGTTGGGTTCATGGATCAGTATGGGCAGGAGTTGCTCTAGCCTTATTAGAAATTGTAAGTGCAATGTTCCTTGGAAGATTTATGCTAAGAGAGAATTAATTTATACTAAAAGACCGTAAAGGTCTTTTTTTATTTTTAAATTTATAACCTAGTATTGGAACTATACACTTGTTTTTTCTTTAACAAGAAGAAAACAATAATTAAGTAAAAAAAAAGAAATAATAAATTTTAAGGCAAGTTTTTTTTATAGTATTAGTAATTTTTATTTTAAATTATTTAAATATAAAAATTATCTTTAATATAATTTAAAAATTTATATTCCCAATTTATGTATTAACAAATTATTTTTATTTATGATTATAATAATAAAAGTATTATGTATTAATTATTAGGGTTATACTATCAGTAATTAAAATAATTCTAATAATATTAATATAATCAATAATAAACTAAATTTAAATATATTAAAGACAATTTATTATTTTATAAAACTGTATATTCATATGTTACAGTTGTTTTTAAATCTTAATTACTTTCTTAAATTATTTTAGTAAAATAGAATATATAAATTGTCATTATATATTAAATATTTTAACTAAGGAGGAAAAGACATTGAGAAGTAAAAAATTAAGGTCAATAGTTGCTATGGCTGCTATGACTGGCTTAGTTTCTATGGCTTCTAATGGACATACAACAAAGAAGATAGATAAAAAATTATTAGCTTCAAATGAAATTGCATCTAATAATTCGTCTAGTAGTAGTATAAATCCAAATGATTTAAATATTCAGATTAGTAATATTAGTGTTACTAAGGAATCAGCTAATGGATTTACTAATAATACTGATTATGTACCTGAAAATAGTATTCCTAAGACAACTAATATAGCTACTAGTAATACAGAAATGGTTTACAAAATAGCTGTATCTTTAAGTAGTAAGACAGGTAAACTTTATAAAGTACCTAAATTATATTTAACTGCTAATCCTTTTGCACAGTATATGGATAAAAATTCTAATGATCCAAAGGAAAAGCAGGCAGCAGAAGAAATAGTAAAATCTATTAATATGCAATTAGGTCAATTAAAAAATTTAAATAGTACTTCTACTTTTGTTATAACAGCTATATTAAGAGTGGGAAGTTCAGATTGGGATGTAAATGTAAATCCTAATATTGAGTTACATGCAGTTGTTGGAGATAAAGAAAAGGTTGTTCCTGTACAAGTACCTGATATAAGACTTACAAATCATTATACTGATACTGTATATGCTGGAATTCAAATAGCACATTCAGAAAAAAATAAACATGAAAGTTATCTAGATATTGGTTTTAATAATGCCAATACTTCAGAAAATACTCCTGGAATATATAATCCAGCTAATTATAAGCCTCAATCTATAACTTTTAAAATAAATAATCCTGATCCAAAAGATATTGATATAATACCTTTAAATGTTGCAGGATTTAGTACAAATCCAGATGGAACTTATACAGTGGATTATAGATTAATAGGTCAGGTAAATAGATTATTTAAAGTAATTACAAAAACAAATGGAGTTCTTAATAAGGAAATTACCGTAACTCCAATAAGTGAAAAATATAATACTAATATAGATTTAAATAAAACAACATCATTTAATTATGATTCAGCTTCAGCTACATTAACTCAAAATGCTATAGGAAATAGTTTTACTATGTCACAAGATACAAGAGCTAGTGGTTGGTATGCACCTTATGATACTTTTTCTTCAGAGCTTAGTGCTGGAATACCTGGAAAGTATAAGATTTATTCTGGGTCATTACTTTCAAATGGAAATATTGTAGTTGTAGATGGAAAAGATTTTATAGGACTTAAACCTCAAACTTATGTTAGTTTAAATCAAAATGCAGAAAATATATTCCTAACTGGAACTCCTACTGAAAAAGCTAATCTTTTTCAAAGAATAGTTAATGGGGATATGACTGGAATTGGTGAATCATTCTCATATGATCAAATACTTCAAATGTATAAAAGTGGAGAAAAAATTCCTACTCTAAACTTTACATATAAATCTGAAGATTATAATGGAAACCCACTAAAAATGGTAGGTTATTATCATGAAATACCTACAACAGGCTCTTGGACTCCTGTAATTAATAGAGTGTTTACACTTGGAGTTTTACAAGGTAATTATAGTAAACAAGAAAAAGAAAATATGGCAAATGCTATTGGTAATGGTGGTTTACCTAGTGATACTATAATTAAAAATAATGGTGAATTTTCTGGCTTTTTATTAAGTCCACCTAATAATATTACTAATCAAGATTTAGATGAATCTAAGCCTGGAGAAACACCGGCAGGAAATGGTACTTATCATAGTAATGAAGTTAGATATGGAAGTATATCACATGATATATCTAGTGTTGTTACTTATGCTTGTGAAAAAATTACTACAACAATAGATACTCCTAAGGGTTCTGGGAATATAATTCAAAACCATCCAGTAAGTTGGTTAGATAGTTCTCATAAGTTTTATTTCTATATATATGGTTATGGTTCAGGAGTTACAGAACAATATACTAAAAATACTGTTTTAGAAGTTAATATGGGTGCTCCTTTTGTTTTAACTTCACCAGTAACTATAAATGGAGTAACAGTTCCACAAGAAAATTGTAAGATAGAAGGAAATAAATTATTTATAAAATTTCCTCAAAGATTTAATATGAGTCCACAACCAACAGTTGAATTTGATGCTCATTATATTACATTTGGACCACAAACAATAACAGTTTCAGGGCGTTTAGTAGGTAAAACAGGTGATCAAGGAATTGTTTATAATTATAATAATAATCCGAATTCAAGTCAGCTTACTGGAGGAGCTACTGGTCAGGTAATATTAACAAATCATCAAGTTTTAACTGGAGATACTTCAAGTGATTGTATGCATTATGCAAATGATATAGATTCTAATGATAATGTAACTCTTACAGATGTTATTCATAATGGTAAATATACAACTAAAGAATATCTTGTAGTTGGACAAATTCCAACAGCTGGTTCAGATAATTTACCAGGGAATGAAGGTTCACCTGGTGTTGGAGGGCTTGGAAGTAAGCTTTTATCATTAGATACGCATGGTGTGCCAACATGGGTATTACCTAAATCAGCGTTAAATTCTACTAATCAAAAAATATTAGATGATCCAGATGCTCTTGATTTAAAAGGAATGCTTCAATATATTGAAAGTCCAGAAAGTGGATGGGTTAAATATGTTCCAGGAGAAACAGATTTATCAGATATGATTGCTTATGCTGTAACTCCTACAATAGAGCCAGGACAAGATTATATATTAGATTATCAGGTTCATTTAACAGGAATAACACCAAATAATTATCAAATAGTTAACTCAGCTTTTAAATACTATATTCCTACTGATGAAGTAGGTTCAACAAGTAATATTGTTAACTTAACTCCACCTGGAGAAAATCTATCATATGATTGGATTTCAAAAGTAGTTGATTCAGATGGACATGCATTACCAAATAATGTTTTAAATAATACTGTTGATTATAATGGTCATAAAATTTCATTAAATGATCTTATAGGTCATGGAGCAGATAATGATGGTAATTTTGATTTAACACCAACTGAATTACAAAATAAAGTTGATTTAGCAACTAATAAAGAAGCTATGCAAAAACTTGGTTATAAATTAGATGGTATATATGTTAATGGACAACAAGTATCTAAAGAATGGTTTGAAACTGTTGGAATACTTGATAATAGTACATTAACACATATAAAATTTGTAATATCAAAAACTTATACAGATACAGTTAAAGTAGTTAATAAGGAAAATCAAGAACTTGTTCCTGAAAATTCAGTATCTGGAACACCAGGAAGTGATACAGATTTAAAGACTCCCGATATACCAAAGGGGTATCATATAGAAAGTATTACTGATGGAAATAGTAAAATAATTACTGAACTTCCTAAAATATTTGGAGATAAAAATGAAATTATAATTTATCATGTAGTTAAAGATCCTAGTACAACAGTTGCTGAAGTTTACAAGGATGGAACTGATGTTGTTCCAATTAAAACAACATTAAATGCTCCTAATACTAAAGTAGATACAGCAATTCCAGAACTACCAAATGGATATCAAATTATTAAGATAACTGTTAACGGCAAAGTAGTTTCACAAAGTGAAGTTCCAACTGTTCAAAGTGCAGATAATCAAAGTATTGTTTATACAATAGATAAGATGCCAACTGATACAGTTAAAGTTGTTTATAACAATAAAGATCTTATACCAGCAGTTTCAAAGACCGGTAAAACAGGAACAGAAACAAGACTTAAAACACCAGAAATTCCAAAGGGATATCATGTAGTAAGTATTACTAATGGAAATGGTGAAAAAGTTAGTGAAGTACCAACTGTATTTGGAAATAGTGATAATACAACAATTTATCATGTAGAAAAAGATATTACAGATAAAGTTTATATTGATGTTAAAACTGAATCAGGAACTGTTTTAACTCCAAGCCATGAAGTAGCAAGTGGGGCA
>NZ_LT594785.1:0-40082 GCF_900091705.1 Clostridium mediterraneense
AGCGTTCATCCTGAGCCAGGATCAAACTCTCAATTTAAAAGTTTAATCTTAAGCTTAAAACATAAAAAGAATTGCTGGTTTACTTAATTTCTTCTGTTTAATTTTCAAAGACCTTTTAAGTTATTGCCGCTAGGCAACTTCTATATGTTATCATCATTAAATAAACTTGTCAACAGCTTTCGACATTTTATTTTGCGAAGCTGTTTGTTAGCTCGTAATGACAATATTTATTTTATCACGTTCATTCCTTTTTAATAATATATTTAATTTAATTTAAAAGAATTATGTTAATAATTCTTTTAAATTCTCTTGATATTTTTCTTTTTCTATACCTGATACACTAGGCTAGATAGATATATTTTATCTCTTCTCCATTAGTATATTATGATATTTCACTATATATAATTAAATACTCTCTCCTTTTAACTATCTATTAATTATCTATATTCATATAACTATCCCCCTGTTAATACACTCTTAATTACTCTATAATTATTTTCTTTCCAATTAACATTTTTATAAAACTCCTACTAAATAATATATACATAAATTAATAATTTTACTTTCACTTTATAAAATACTTAATAATATGTAATCTTTAATTATATATTTAAAATAATAACTCTATAATTACTATTTATAATATATACTCTGATGTTAAGCTATTTAATGTATAAAAAAAGAACTATCTCTTAGGTAGATAGTTCTTTTTTGTAATAGAGCTTTAATTTATCTCTGCTAACTTTTCATCTATTAATGCTAATACTTTCTTTTGATCTTCTATATTATTTTCAAAATCTAAGTTATCAACATTTATTTTTAATATAGGAGAAAGATTATAATCATCAAAGTATGATTTATATTGCTTATTTAATTCTTCCCAATATTCTCTTTCTACTACTTGTTCATAATCTCTTCCTCTTTTTTTAATTCTTCTCATAGCTTCATCTACTGATACTTCTAAATATATCATTAACTTAGGAGTCTTAATATGATTTACCATATTCTCTAAAAGTTCTTCATATAGTGCAAACTCTTCTTTTGTCATATCTCCACTTTCACATAACATTTTTGCGAATATTGCATCTCCATATATACTTCTATCTAATATACATCCTTCTATTTTTGAAGCTTCTTTTAAATGCTTAAATCTACTATTTAAGAAGAATACTTGTGATGGAAATGCATATCTTGCTCTATCATAGTAGAACTTAGGTAGAATAGGATTATCTACTACCGGTTCTGCAAATTCTTTTAAATCCCCTCGTTTTGCTAATATACTCATTAGAGTACTTTTTCCTACTCCTACAACGCCATCTATTACTATCATTAAGCATACTCCTTTTCTTAAGTTATATATGTAAACTTCTATTTATTGTTTGCAGCATCTATTTCTGCAAGTTTTGCGTCTATTAATGCTAAAACTTGATTTCTGTGTTCTTCAACATTTTCAAAGTCTAAGCCATCTACATTTATCTTTAATATTGGTGATATATCATAAGCTTCAAAATATGTTTTGTATTCATTATTTAATTCTTCCCAGTAAGCTCTTTCAACTACTTGTTCATAGTCTCTTCCTCTTTTTTTGATTCTTCTCATAGCTTCATCTACTGATACTTCTAAGTAAACCATAAGTTTTGGAGCTTTAACATGTTCTAACATATTTTCTAAAAGTTCTTTGTATAGTTCATATTCTTCTACACTCATTTCACCTTTATCACAAAGCATTTTAGCAAATATAACATCTCCATATATACTTCTATCTAAAACACATCCATCAATAGCTGATGCTTCTTTTATATGCTTAAATCTTTTATTTAAGAAAAATACTTGTAATGGGAATGCATATCTTGCTCTATCATAATAGAACTTTTCTAAGATTGGGTTATCTACTACCGGTTCTGCAAAAGCTGTTAACCCTCTCTCTGCTAATATATTCATTAATGTACTTTTACCTACTCCTACTACTCCATCTACTACTATCATTGGCCAATTTCCTCCTCTGTCTATTTTGCCTAATAATTCTTTATAAGTTTCTAATTTTGTTTTTATTATTGTTGAAGACACTATTTTATTCCTCCTTAAATACAATTTTAAGCTATTCTATAAAATGTAATGTGATCTCTCCACTGCCCATTTATAAATAAATACTTACGATTTATTCCTACCTCTTCAAATCCACATGCTTTTAAAACACATTTTGATCTTTCATTATCTAAAAGTGTAGATGCTTCTATTCTATGTAGTCCCATAGTATCAAAGGCATAATCACAAATTAACTTTAGTGCTTCTTTCATATATCCTTTACCTTGTTGATTCTTATCTATTCCATATCCTACAAAAGCACTCTTAAATACTCCGTAAACTATATTTGAAAGTTTTATCTTACCTATTAGCTTATTATCTTTAAATATCCCCATATCTAAACTTGTACCATTTAAATATTGTCTATAACTTTCAAGTAATATATTTCTTTGTACTTCTAAACTATAAAAACTTAAATCTCTTGTTGGTTCAACTTCATGTAAATGCTCTTTATTATCAATGTAATATTGTAACATTTCGCTTGCATGTTCTGGTGTTAAATTTTTAAGAGTAATTCTTTTTCCTTTAAGTTCTAGATTTATCATGTTCATACTATCTTTAAAAGCGTGTTTATCAATTCCAAATAGAAGTTCATCTCTTTGTATTCCATTAATCACTGTATTATTAGCTAATATTCCTTCTAGAATAAATCCATTATTTAAAAAGGCTGTTATATTAATATCTTCACTTACAAATATATTAAGTTTAAATATATCTTTTTTCTTAAAAATAACCTTTGAAAGTATTTCTAAGGCCTCTTCTAATAAATGTGCATTATCTCTATAGAACTTAAGTTTTATTGAAGCTCTTTGTTCATTTGAATTAAGTTCTAATATAGAGAATCTCCCTATTGTTATTCCTGAAGAATCTTTTATCAAATAATCTGTTTTGCTACCCACAACTAGGTCTATTTGAACATTTTTCGCTCCCTGCATATATATCTCTCCAAATATTTTTTAACTATCTCTTTACTAATCTATCTTTAGTTCTATTATAAAGAATTATCATTAAAATTGCACTTAGCACTAAACTGATTGGGATTAAATAAAATGATTTTTCCGCACCAATTTCATCACTTAACACTCCCATAATCTTATTCATAAACATTATTACAAAACTAACTGCAGTTACTACTACTCCTGTAACATAAGAACTCTTTTCAGTAAACACTTTACCTACTGTTAAAACAGTTGTTGGGAAAGTTATTGCGAAGAAAATACCAGATAAAGATATTATAATTAATCCACATTCTCCAAGCATTATTCCAATAGTAACTAAAATCGCTGCTAATATTAATGAAACTGTTACAGTATTAAGATAGCCTGTCTTTTGAACTACAAATCCACCAAGTAATCTTCCAAGAGCAAATACTGCAAAGAATATAGCTGTATACATAGCTCCTGTTGATGCATCTAAATTAAAGCTTGAACTTACATAGTTAGTAAACCAACTTCCAAGTCCTTGCTCTGCAAAACAATATAATCCTAATCCTAGCATATAATATATTATTATTGGGTTTTTTAATAATTTGTTTAATTTAATTTTTTCATTTTTACTTTTTTTACTTTCTTTAGTTGGCATTTTAAAGAATATAAATACTATTAAAATTATTATATATATCATTGCTAAATAGAAATAAATTTTTTTCCAACCTATTCCCATACCTGATAATTGCCCAAAAAGTGCTTGACCTCCACTTGCTCCAACTGCATAAAAGAAATGCATTAGATTCATGATTATAGTTTGAGCCGTAAGTACTATTATAGGTATTATCGTATTACTTGCAATAGCATTTAATGCCACTCCCCCACTAGCAAAAGCTAACCCTATTAATAACATTGCAAAATTATTTGCTCTTGATAAAAATAAAAGTGAAGCAATAGAGACTATTATTCCCAAGATATAAACTTTCTTCTGCCCTATCTTTTCACTAAGTGTTCCACCTATATATGTAAATAGCATATATGCTGCTGAGTTAATAATAAACATATTACTTATACTATTATCGTCAACTCCAAATTCAGCCTTAAATGCTGGTACAAAAATACCCATTGTATTTTCAATGACTGCTGCTAATATCATTAGAATAAATACAAATATAAGTGCCTTCCAATTATTCTTTTTTTCCATCATTGCCTCCTGATGTTTATCTTTTTGTTTTTATATCTATATATTTACCTTTTTATAAAACATTAAAATTATAACATAAAAAATTTTAATTGCTATTTCTTTATTACTATGTTTAGATATTTTTAGAAGAGTAAGAAAGGTCGTGTAATTTTTTATGAATAAACAAAATATCATGAAAATAAAAATGTTCCTTATGGGTCTTGAAGGAAGATTTACTGAGGATTCAAATATATTTAAAGGTCTATATGTAACATATAAAGCTGGACTTAAAACTTTTAAAGGCATAGGTAAATTTGAAGACGGAAAAATAAAGTATAATTTTAATGGAACTTCTAAACTTCTAAGCATTAATGAAGTATTAGATGTTATAGCTGAAAATTGTGCTAATTATGATGAAGTTTCTATTATATATAAAGAAAGAGGAATGGATATAACAATCACTGGAGATAACAAAAATGTTAAGATGAGTAATAAAGAAGTCCCAGATGAAGAAATTTCAGAAGAACCTAAAGAAATTTCAAATCCAAGTACATCTACTTTATTAAATAGAGATTATTATATAAAAGTTGGTAAAGCTGATGCACTTCTTAAAGAAATAGGAATCATGAGCAAAGATGGTAAGATTAAAAATAATAGAATAAGAAAATATAATCAAATAGATCATTATGTTGAACTTTTAGAAGATGTTTTAGATACTCTTCCTCAAAATCAAGTTATAACTATTTTAGATTGTGGATGTGGTAAGTCTTATCTTAGCTTTGTTCTTAACTATTACTTAACTGAAGTTAAGAGAAGAAAATGTCACTTTATAGGTATAGATATTTCTGAAGGGGTTATTGAAAGTTCAAAGAAAATGGCTGAAAACCTTGGATATAGAAATATGGAATTCTTAGCTATGGATATTAAAGAATATAAGCCTAAGAAAAATATCAATGTAGTTATATCACTTCATGCTTGTGATACAGCAACAGATATGGCTCTTGCTCTTGGAATTAAGTTAAAGAGTGATTGTATTATTGCTGTTCCTTGTTGTCAAAAAGATTTATTAAGCCAATATAAATATGAACCATTTAAGGAAATCTTAAAACATGGAATATTAAAGAGAAGAATGGCTGATGTTTTAACAGAAGGTATGAGAACTATGATGCTTGAAGCTAATGGATATAAAGTTTCAGCACTTGAATATATATCACCACTTGAAACTCCTAAAAATCTAATGATTAGAGCTATTAGAACTGAAGAGGAAAATCCAGAAATGTTAAATGAATATGTTAAGTTAATGTCTGCATTAAATGCTTATCCAGCACTTTATGCGTTCTTAAATGAAGAATGGATGTCTAATTAACATAATAATTAGAAAGACTATATCTTTTATAGATATAGTCTTTTTTATTTAAATATATTATCTTTCTATTTCTTTTAATAAGTCATTTACTACTTGTGAAGCAAGTATCATACCTGAAACTGCAGGAACAAATGACATACTTCCTGGAGTTGATCTCTTTGAAAGTCTCTTTATTTCTCCATCTTCAGTTTTGTTTACTTCAACTTTTGGTTCTTCTGTCTTTGGTGCTTGATTTTTAGGAGCCATAGGTTTTACTGGTTTTTCTTCTGAGTAAACAACCTTTAATTTTTTAACTCCTCTTTTCTTAAGTTCTATTCTCATTACTCTAGCTAATGGACAAACCTTTGTTTGATTTATATCAGCAACCTTAAATTGTGATGGGTCAAATTTATTTCCTGTTCCCATAGAAGCTATAAGCTTTATTTTCTTTTTATAACAATATTCAGCTAAAGCAAGTTTTGATGTTACTGAATCTATAGCATCTACTACATAATCAACATCATCTGGAATTACTTCTGCAATATTTTTTTCTGTAAGGAATACTTGCTTTGTTATTACATTACATTCTGGATTTATAAGAAGCATTCTCTCTTTCATAACATCAACTTTATTTCTATCAACAGTTTCTCTTGTTGCATGTATTTGTCTATTTAAATTACTTATATCAACGGTATCATTATCCACAATTATTATTGTTCCAACACCTGTTCTTGTTAGAGCCTCAGTAGTAAAGCTTCCAACTCCTCCAACTCCAAATATTATAACCTTAGAGTTTTGTAACTTTTTTATCCCCTCTTCGCCGATTAAAAGCTCTGTTCTAACTAATTGTTCACTTAACATAACTTTCTCCTTTCATTAGTCAATCATAAAAAAATATATTTAATTTAGAGATTTTTTGCTGTATGTTATCATACTTAAACCTCCCTTTCAATAATATATTAAAAGATTACAAAAGTGGAGGTTTTTTTATGTCTCTAAAAGAGTTTAATATATTTAAACGAATTCAAGATGGAAATATATATGTAAGGCCATTTAATATATTGATGGCTACACTTATCATTATAATTTATTATATTTTAATAAATTTATTTAGTGGATTATCTGTATATTTAATAAATTCATTAAATATACAAAATACTTCATTAATTCAATTAACCCTATTTTTTCTTAAATTTTTCTTTGCAATACTTACTCTTCTTATGATTCTCAGCTTTATAAAGGATACTGATTATAAAAGTAATTACTATGGAACTTTTTCATTAATTGATTGTTTTTATATTCTTATATTTATAATAGGTTTTAGATTGTTCTTTGAAGGTAGCTTTGTTCAAATACTTAATTACGTTCCTAAGCTTTCTATATTTAGCTCCTTTTTTACTAACTTTGACTTAGGTCTTATTCTATATACATGTATTTACTCACCATTATTAGAAGAAGTACTTTTTAGAGGTATTATTTTGAATTCATTTATAAAAAAATATTCTTCAAGCATAGCTTTAATTTTTTCATCATTAGTATTTGCTATAGCTCATTTAAATTTTATTCAAGGAATCAATGCATTTTTTCTAGCTCTCATACTTGGATATATTTATCTTAAAACAAAATCATTATATTTATGTATTGCCCTACATTTCTTTAATAATATCTTAGCAAGTATTATGCCTTCTTTTATTTTTTCTTCCCTTAGTGAAAGCTTATTTTATATCCTTGTAAATTTACTTGCTGGTATTCTTTTTATGTACTTTGCTTATAAAAAATTAAATTTACCTAATAGAGAAACTTTATATTTTAATAAAGAGGAATAATTTAGTTTGTTTGGACAAGCCTATTTAGTTATAATGTATTTATCTAAAGATTAAAGGAGGAGTTTTAGATGACTCTAGGAATTATAGGCGCTATGAGCGAAGAGCTTGAAATTCTTTTAAAGGACATGAAGCTTGAAAGTAAAAATGAAAAAGCTAATATGGTTTTCCATAAAGGTCAACTTTGGAACCAAGAAGTTGTTGCAGTAGTTTGTGGTATAGGTAAGGTTAATGCTGCTATTTGTACACAAATACTTATTAGTGAATATAACGTAGATAAAGTTATAAATGTTGGTGTTGCTGGTGGAATTAGCAAGGATATCTACCCAGGAGATGTTGTTATAGCAAACAATCTTGTTCAATATGATATGGATACAACAGCATTTGGAGATCCAATGGGTCAAATTCCAAGACTTGATACATTTGATTTCAAATGTGATGAAGAACTTGTAAGACTTGCTGAAAATGCTTGCAAAGAAAACGCAGAAATCAAGAGCTCAACAGGAAGAATAGTAACAGGTGACCAATTTGTTGCTTCAGTTGAAAAAGTACAATGGCTTGAAAAAGAATTTGGAGCTGCTGCATGTGAAATGGAAGGTGGAAGTATAGCTCATACTGCTTACTTAAACAATATTCCATTTGTAGTTATCCGTTCAATTTCAGATAATGCTAACAATGGAGCACATATGGACTTTGCTGAATTTACAGCTATAGGAGTTAAGAACTCAACAGCTATATTAAAGTCAATGCTTTTAAATATGTAATTTAAAAAGAAGAATGAAATGACTCACTTGTGAGACATTCCATTCTTCTTTTATAATTTATGAATAAATAAGCCACTTCTAAGCTTTGGTTCAAACCAAGTAGACTTTGGTGGCATAACAAGGTTTTTATCTGAAACTCTCATTATTTCCGCCATTGTTATTGGATATAAAGCAAAAGCCATGTCCATATCAGTATTTGCCCTTCTTTCAAGTTCTTTTATTCCCTTTATTCCACCAACAAAATCAATTCTTTCATCAGTTCTTGAATCTTTTATCCCAATAATAGCTTTTAATATATTTTTATCTAGTATTGATACATCAAGACTTTCTATTTCATCATCTTTATCAAAGCTTCCTTCTCTTGCAGTCATTCTATACCAAATTCCCTTATAATACATTCCAAAGTCATGCTTTTTCTCTGGTTTAAAGTGACCACCCTCTGTAACCTGCTTAACATCAAAATTTTCTCCAACCTTATCGATAAATTCTGAAAAGTTAAAATCCTCTTCAAGTTTTAAAACCCTATTATAGTCCATTATATTAAGTTCATTATCAGGAAAAGCTACTGCAAGGAAATAATTAAATTCCTCTTCTCCAGTATAATTTGGATTTTCTTTTCTTCTAAGCTTTGAAACTTCAACTGCTGAATTAGCTCTATGATGTCCATCTGCTATATAAAAACTATCTATATTCTTAAATTTATCTACTAGAAAATTTATTATTTCATCATTATCTATTTTCCATACCTTATGACTAACACTGTCATCACTAGTAAATTCATATATAACCTTATTTTCATCACATATTTTATTTATTTTATTAGTTATCTCTTTCTTTTGTTTATAAGCTAAAAATATAGGTCCTGTATTTGCATTACAATAATCAACATGATTTATTCTATCTCTAGCCTTTGCCGCTCTAGTATGCTCATGCTTTTTTATTCTTCCTTCTATATAATCATCAACAGCAGCACAAATTACTACTCCTCTTTGACTTAAGCCCTTAAATTTTTCTTCATATACATAAAGACAAGGCTTATCTTCTTCTATAAGAACTTTATCTTCTATCATTTTATTTAATACTTCTCTAGCTTTTTCATAAACCACAGTTTCATATGGGCTTATTTTCTTCTCAAAATTTACTTCTGCTCTATCTACTTTTAAAAATGAATATTTATTTTGTTTTACTATTTCTCTTGCTTCCTCAGTTTTTACAACATCATAAGGAAGAGCTGCTACATCTTTTGCGAATTTCTCATCTGGTCTAATAGCCTTAAAAGCTTTTATTCTAACCATAATATTCTCCTCTATTTATAAATTAAATTTCTCCTTAATTATATTAACTATCTCATCACCAATCTTATCTTGTGCTTCCTTTGTTGAAGCCCCTATATGTGGAGTTACACTAACATTTTTACGACTAACAAGCTCTTCACTAAAATTAGGCTCTGATTCAAAAACATCAATTCCTGCACCAGCAATCTTATTACTATCGAGAGCTTTTATAAGTGCCTTTTCATCTATAACTGTACCTCTTGCAGTATTTATGATATAAACTCCATCTTTCATTTTATTTATCTCATTATCTGAAATTAAAGTTTTAGTTGTTGGTACATGAATAGAAATAAAATCTGAAGTTCTGTAAAGTTCATCAATATTTATATATCCCTCAACTCCATCTTTTTTACCTAAAAGATCAAAATAAATTATATTCATTCCTAAAGCTTTAGCTTTTTTTGCAAGACTTTCACCTATTCTACCCATTCCTATAATTCCAAGAGTCTTTCCTACTATTTCTATTCCCTTATATTTTTTCTTATTCCACTCACCATCTCTCATACTTACATTTGATTGATTTAAAAATCTAGCAAGGCTGAAAATATGGGCAATAACAAGCTCTGCTACTGAATCTGAACTAGCATTTGGTGTATTTCTAACTTCTAATCCACATTGCTTTGCATAATCAACATCTATATTATCAACCCCAACACCTGCTCTGATTATAAGCTTTAACTTTGAACCTTTTGCTTTATCAATTATATTTTTTCTAATTTTAGTTGCTGATCTAACAACAGCTACATCAAAATTTTTTATTTCTTCTCCAAGCTCTGCTTCTTCATAATGCTTATCAACAACTTCTACACCTAAATTTTCTATCTTAACAGAAAGATTTTTTTCTACTCCATCACAAAAAAGAACTCTAATCATAATTATCTCACTCCTTAATTTAAAATCCATAAATTTATAGACCCCTAGCCTAAATTTTCTTGACTAAGAGGTCTCTTTATTTCTACTAATAATGAGGATTCTTACACCTCCTAAGCATTACTAGTCATTAATTATCAGTTTTTATTTAAAACCTAAAATATCATCTATCGCATCAAGTAAAATTTCTACATCATCAACTGTACAGTCTGCCATATGAGCTATTCTAAAAGTTTTTTCTTTAAGCTTTCCATATCCATTTGAAATACTCATACCTCTTTTACCAAGCTCTTTATTAAGATCTGCAACACTTATACCTCTTGTATTTTTCACGGTTGTTAAAGTTTCTGAATAATATCCTTCCTCTGGGAACATCTCAAAATGTTTCTTTGCCCATTCTCTCACTATCTTAGCCATTTGACTATGTCGATTAATTCTATTCTCTAAACCTTCTTTATTAAGAATATAATCTAATTGATAATCTAAAGCATACATATGTGATAGAGATGGTGTTGTAGGATATTGATAGTCCTTTTTATCTATATATTTCTTTAAAGTTAATAAATCTAGATAGGTACCTCTATTCTTAACACTCTTAGCTCTATTAATAGCCTTATCAGAAAAAGTACATATTGCTATTCCTGGTGGAAGTCCTATGCACTTTTGTGATGATGTTATACAAATATCTATTCCACATTTATCAACATCTATTTTTGTACCTAAAGCTGAACTTACAGCATCAACACAAATAACTACATCTGGATATTTCTTTAAAACTTGTCCTATTTCTTCTATAGGATTCATAACACCTGTTGAAGTCTCATTGTGTGTTATAGTAATCAAATCATATTCTCCTGTACTTAAAACCTTGTCTACCTCTTCCGGTCTTAAAGCTTTTCCCCATTCAAATTCAAACTTATCTGCTGGAATATCATTACTTACCGCTATATCATACCACCTATTTCCAAAAGCCCCAATAGAGAAAATAGCTGCTTTCTTTGCAGTACAAGATCTGATTGCTCCTTCCATAAGCCCAGTACCAGAGGAAGTAGAAAGTAAAATCTCACTCTCGGTATTAAATACTTTTCTTAAATTATTGCTTATTCTTCTTTGAAGTTGTGAAGCATCTTTTGTTCTATGGCCTATCATAGGCTCTGCCATTTTAGCTAAGACATCTGGTCTTACTTCAACTGGCCCTGGAATAAATAATTTCTTATGCATAAATTAGCCCCCTTTTAATACATAACTTATAATTCTTTTATTTTCTAATATATTATTCGTAAATTTAATTAATGATATAAGATTATGATTAAATTTATAAATCTTTAAAAATTTATATTCGTATATATAAAAATAATAAGTTATTTTTAATATTATACCTTATTTTTCCACATATTATGTATAATATTAAAATTTATAAAAAAATAAAACCCTTAGATAGTAGAGTCGGTTGACATGGATTAATATTTACTCTACTTTATACTAAGGGTTTTTTAATGATTTAGTTTAAAAGGCATCCTTTAAATATAAGTCACTACTTGTTTCATACTCTTCATTCGCATCGCCTGATGTAGCAATATGATTATTATTATAGTAATAATCTATACCATCACCTGGATCATAAAATTGTAAATTTCTTTTTATCGCTGATAGCAGATGATAAGTGGTAATTATATAAACCACTCCTTTCATATTTACTAAATCGTAGTTAGTATTTCCAACATTAAATTTTATATCCATATTTTTTATAAATAAAAAGAGCTACCTCTTTAAGATAGCTCTAAAAATTTACTCTTTATGGTTATTATCTGTATTTTTAGTTATAAAAAAATTATCATCATCTTCTACTTCTTTGTATTTAACTTTTACAGTTTCTTTTATAATACCTTTACTATCTAAATTATTTTCATTAACCTTAACATTAACTTCTTTATCCTTTTTCTTTTTTGACTTAGAATCCTTAAGTTTTTTACTTTCTTTTTTCTTTACTTTAGAAATTAGATTATTATTCTTTAGATAACGTCTTTCTACTAAAACAAAAACTATAGGTATAGAAAAAGTACAAATTACATTACTTGAAATTAGAGCTGTTTCAAAAGCTAATACATCACTATTAAAAACAGAAATTAATATTAAAATTCCAGATACACTAAATATAATTGATGTACAAACTACTAAAAATAAAACAACCCTTCTTATAGATGTAAACCTAAAATTATATTTTAAATTATCTTTATCAATTTCATAAGTTAAACTTTTTGCCCATAAAATCATCATTGTAGCTACAACAGTCATTATAGCTAAAAGAATCATTTGTGACTTAGAGTCCATAAGTTCAACTCTTGACTTAGTAATAAATAAATTAACATATTCAAATATAAATTTAGATACTGCATCACTTATAACTTTTAAAACCCAAATACTTTCAGAAACAAATAAACTAGCAACACCAAAAATCATTAATAAAGATTCAACAATAATTGCAGGTAATATTGTAGCCCAAATCTGTAATTTTATTGCTATCTGAAAAATATAATGAAATCCCACTGAAATTAAAACAGCAGCTAGAATATAGATATAGCTCATTATAGAATTTAAATATGTTATTTTTAACGTAGATAAAGTATCTTTTAAGGTTACAAATATAATAGATTTAAAAATTAAATTTAATATAATTGCAAATACTATAGGTCCTATAAGAAGAAACATACTTTCTTTAAAGAACTTCCCCTTTTTATCAGTATTATTAGCTAAATCATCTAGAATATTTTCCTTATCCCTAAAAAATACCAAACATAATATTGCTATACTAAAAAATAAAATTAATCCTTGTATATTTCCAGTAGAGAAATACGATTTTATTACTTGTACTCTCTTTAACCCCTCAAAATTAGTCCCTAGCTTCCTTACTAAATTTAAGTTTCCTGTAAAAACAAATAAGATAACAAAATAAATAAAAGCATTTATTGAAATCCATATTTTATTTTTATTTATTAAATTTTTAAATATAGTCCTCTCCCCCCTTTAAGTTCTATATTTTGTATTAAGTTTTATATAAAAAAACAGATGCTTTAATTGTAAAAGCATCTGTTTGACTTAAACTTATTTTATTATAAACACTCTAGAAGAAAAGTTTGAATATAGCCATGATAATTACACCTGGCACCCCAAATATTCCAGCTACAAGTGCTGTAAATAAGTTTATACCTATTGTTAGCCCAAAACTTGCTCCAAAGAAATTAAATATGGCTAATAATATGACACCTATAACTCCATTTATGATTAAACCAAATGTTTTCTTTATAGCGCCAAATATTATCATAAATATTATCCAAGCAACAGCTACCGCTCCTACTAATAAAACTATTTCATTCATTTTAATTCTCTCCTACAATCATTTAGTTTATTTACAGGCATTATTATAGATATAAATTTCATCTACTTTTATTCCTTTTTTCTTCGCTTGTCTTATAAGATATTCATATCTTGCTATAATATCTCTTTCTCTATAAATAATTGATTCTATAAGCTTTGGATCACTTGCATAATCAAAGCTCATCCTTACTATCTTAAGTTCATTTTTTGTATCTTCAATAGCTTTTATTATATATTTTTTATCCTTAATATACTTTCGACTTTTTGAAGCCACTTCCCTTTTTTTTACATAATCTTTTTTACTTATAATAGTACTTTCCATAACTTCCTCCTAATAAATACATCTTATATTTATTAGAAATTATTGACATATATTACCTTTATATTCACTCTCTATATATTAATACACTATTATAAATAAAAATATGTATATTAAGACTGATAATTATTTAAAGTTTTAATATTAAATACTATAATTCTTTTCTTCCTTCTAATGCTTTAGATAAAGTTACTTCATCTGCATATTCAAGATCTCCACCAACAGGTATTCCTGCTGCAATTCTTGTAACTTTTACATCAAGAGGCTTTAAAATCTTAGATATATACATAGCAGTAGCTTCTCCCTCAATATTAGGGTTTGTTGCTAAGATAACTTCTTTAATATCAGCACTCATTCTTGCAACAAGCTCTCTTATTCTTATATCTTGAGGCCCTCTACCTTGCATTGGAGATATATTGCCATGAAGAACATGATAAACTCCATTATACTCACGAACTTTCTCCATAGTCATAATATCCTTTGGTTGTTCAACAACACAAATAGTAGTTACATCTCTATGATTACTTGAACAAATTGAACATGGATCAGTATCTGTAAAGTTTCCACAAATTGAACAATATTTTATTGTACCTCTAGCTTCTTTTAAAGCATCAGCAAAAGCATCAACCTCATCCTTAGGAAGATTTAATACATGAAGTGTTAATCTTTGAGCTGTTTTTTTTCCTATACTCGGTAGCTTTGCAAACTCTTCTATCAGTTTTTCTATCGCAACTGGGTAAAAATCCATAATTTACTCCTTATAATCTTAATATTTTAGGCATACAGAAATTTACTGTATGCCTATTGTTTTAATTATATACTTTTCTTTTAATAACTTAAAGAAATAAATTTTATTAGAACATTCCAGGTATATTCATTCCACCTGTTAATCTTCCCATTTTGCTTTCTGTTTCTTCTTCAGCAGCTTTCATAGCAGCATTTACAGCTGTTAAAACTAAGTCTTCTAACATTTCAACATCATCTGGATCTACTGCTTCTGGTTTAATATTTATGTTTAATAATTGTTTTTTTCCATTTACTACAGCTGTTACTACTCCACCTGCTGTACCTTCAAATTCTTTAACTTCAAGCTCTTCTTGCATTTGTTGCATTTGTCTTTGCATTTGTTGTGCTTGTTTCATTAAATTTTGCATGTTACCCATTCCACCTGGGAATCCACCTCTTGCCATATCTTCTTCCTCCTAAAAATTTAATTATAAAATAATTATATATTATTTTATGTGTAATTTCCAACAATGCTATTAATTTATTAATATGCTATCATAAAACTTTTTGATATTATTATTCATCTAAAATTTCTAATGCATCTCCCATAATATCTCTTAATTGTTCTTCAGGATTAATAAAGCTTTCTTCTTCTTTATCAATTCTATAAACAACTTGAACTCTCTTTCCAAGAATTTCAGAAAATACATTGCTTACAGTTTTAGATGTTTCATTTTGCTCAAGTCTAATCTTATTACCTGAAAATTGCTCTGAAAATTCAACTTCTATAACTCCATTATTACAAGCTGAAACTCTACCTGGTGCAAGTGAAACATAAATTACCATAGCTCTTCTATTCTTTAATGTTTCTAAAACATCTCTCCAAGCTTTATTTGCATCATCAATAGTAACACTCGCATCTAAATTAACATCAGTAGTAATTACTGGTTTTGCTACTCTAGGCTTTTGAACATCTTTAGATATTTGTTTTCCCTGCATTTTATTATCTGCATTATTAGAAACTTTAATGTTTCCACTTCTTATAGCTTCTTCAAGTCTATTTATTCTAGCAAGTAAAACTTCTTTAGAAGTATCATATTCTATTTTACACATTTGAATTATAGAAAGTTCTAAATACAGTCTACCTTGCTTACTAAATTTAGCGCTTTCTTCTGCATCTTGAAGAATTCTAATATTTCTTATTATTTCTTCTCCTCTAACTCTCCCACCTTGCTCTTTTAACTTTTCTATAGACTCCTCTGCCATATCTAGCACTTCTTCAGGATTCTTAGTTACTTTTATCATAAGAAGGTTTCTATAATGAGCTACCATATCTTTTATGAATAAATTTAAATCTTTACCTGCTAAAACTATCTTTTCAACAGTTTCCATAGACTTTTCTACATCTTTAGAAATAATAGCATCTGTTAGTTCAAATAAATATTCGTTATTAACAAGACCAAGCATTGAAACAAGTTCATTATAATCAACTTTTTGATCTCCCATTGAAATAGCTTGATCTAATATGCTAATAGCATCTCTCATTGCTCCATCTGAAACTCTAGCTATTAAATCAAGACTCTTATCATCTGCAAATACTCCTTTTTGTGTAACAATATCTCTTAATCTACCTACAACATCTTTTTTAGCTATTCTTTTAAAATCGAATCTTTGACATCTTGAAAGTATTGTTATTGGTAGCTTTTGTGGATCTGTTGTTGCAAGTATAAAGGCTACATTTTTAGGTGGTTCTTCTAATGTTTTTAAGAAAGCATTAACAGCTCCCATTGATAACATATGAACCTCATCCATTATATAAACTTTTGTTCTAGCCTCTTGAGGAGGATATTGCACATCATCTATAATTTCTCTTATTTTATCAACTCCATTATGTGAAGCTGCATCTAATTCAGTTACATCAATTGCAAGCCCATTATTTATCTTTTCGCACATTGAACAACTATTACAAGGTTCTCCATCTTGTAAATCTAAACAATTTAAGGCTTTTGCCATAATTTTAGCTGTTGTTGTCTTACCTGTTCCTCTAGTACCACAGAAAAGATATGCATGTGCTGCTTTATTATTCATTATTTGATTTCTCAGAGTTATTGTTATATGTTCTTGACCAACTAAATCACTAAATGTTGATGGTCTCCATTCTCTATACAAAGCTTTATAAGCCAAAATTGTCACCTCACAAGTTATTAAAAAAGGATAGAACCTTAATTAATTTAATATTATAATTTTATCAAATTTAAGCCTAACTTCCTAGTAATAAAGTATAATATAAAGTAAAAGAAGTTTAAATTAGTAAAAGGAGGGCTTATTATGTTTTCAATAATAGTTGCAGTTAGCAAAAATAATATGATAGGTAAAGATAATTCCATCCCTTGGTTTATTCCTGAAGATTTAAAAAGATTTAAAGAAATAACTATGGGTAAAAAAATGATAATGGGTAGAAAAACTTTTGAATCACTACCTGGAGTTTTGCCTGGTAGAAAACATATTATTCTAACAAGAAATAAAGATTATAAAGTGGACAATGAAAACGTAGAAGTCTATTATGACTTTGATGACTTAATTAATAAATTTAAAGATAGTGAAGAAGAAGTATTTATAATTGGTGGTTCTGAAATTTATAATAAATTTTATAAACATGCAAATAAACTTTTCTTAACAGAAGTTGATTTACAAGTAGATGGTGATACTACTTTCCCTATAATAGATTTAAATGAGTGGGATTTAGTAAATAGTAGCTCTAAAAATATATCTAAATCTAATATTCCTTACATATATAAAGACTTTACTAGAAAATTATAAAATAAAAAAACTCTTAGATTTAAAAATCTAAGAGTTATTACTATACTAAATTATTGAAACTGTGCACCTCACTCTGACAATAATTTATATACGTTTCTTAAGTAGTTGACTCAAGCCAGATTTGGCCACGGCACATGAAAATGACTGCTTATGGCTGCTTCCTTCCGGACCTGACCAGGTTCACAGGTTTTCATTGCGTGGGACCTGACTCTCAACACCACTTGCCTAAGACTGACTATACAAAGTTAAGGCCTCGGTGAGGAATTCAATCTTGCTACAGCGGATTGCAAGTTACAGGGCACCGCTAACTCCCCATCTAGCACAGTAATGGCGGAGAAAGTGGGATTTGAACCCACGGTAGAATTGCTCCTACACACGCGTTCCAGGCGTGCTCTTTAAACCGCTCAGACATCTCTCCATACTGTTTTTAAACTATTCAAAAGTTTTTGAAAGTTTTACATCATTTATATCTAATATATTTTTTATAATATCATATATGATATCTAAATACAATAGTATTTTTATATTAATCCTTCATATAAATCATATTAAGGGAAACATTTACACCACTGATTTTCTTAATTGTTCAATACTTAACATTATTTTAATTTAAAGGATATAATAGTTATTATAAGGGGGTTTTAAAATGGATTGTTGTACTTTAAAAGGTGAATCTGAACTATACAAATTCAAATGTTATAGGAATATAAAGTTTCATGAAACTTTATTAAACTTTTTAGCTAATTTTTTAATGTTTTCTACACCAGGAAGAATAATCAACGAATATATTTTAACCATAACTAATGAAAATATTTATTTAGAAACTATAGGTTACAGCACTTTTGGAAATCTACCAGAAGTAATAAATACTTTTAAAATTCCAATATCTCAAATAAAGGATTTTTGCATAGACAAAATAGATGATGAAAATGTTATAAAAATTTCTTATAAATCTACTAATCTAGAATTAATAGAACAAAACAATTCATCAGCAGTTTTTGATGCAAGAAGCTTTATCTTAAATAAACTAAAAAACTTAAAATAAATTAAATTATTATACAGATAATTTAAATGAAATATATCTTATATTTATATCAAGATTTTTATAACATTAATTAAA
The DNA here is from genome assembly GCF_900091705.1 of Clostridium mediterraneense. GTDB lineage: Bacteria > Bacillota > Clostridia > Clostridiales > Clostridiaceae > Sarcina > Sarcina mediterraneense. Next base: position 18,691 of record NZ_LT594785.1, read on the forward strand.
ATAATATTTTTTTGCAATAAAACTTGTAATATAAGTATTATTTACTATGATTTGTAACATTTTTTGTGAAAAATAAAATTAAACTAGTAGTCAAATGACCATATTCAGTCTTAAAGTAACTTTTATGAATTTATATTTTTAAATGAAAACACTATATGCTCCTTAAACTTCATTTTAGGACAAAAATGCTCCAAAAAGATTTTAATATGATATCATAATTTATGTTGATATTTAAACATTTGATGTGTAATTAGATTGTTGATCTTGTTCATTCAATAGTTATAAGTTTTTAAAACTTAAACCTCTTATCATTTTATTGAACGGTTTTCTTACTGCTGTCAACGATCTAATTACAGCAATTTAACTCTATTGCAAAACTACAAAATATACTTTAGCCTCTTATGAATTATATTCATAGTGGCTTTTTTCTTTTTTATTATATTTTTTCAATTAAATCATGCATAAATCTTTTAGATACTAAACAGATATCACCATTAGCCATTAATACAGTCTTTTCTTTTATATCTATTTCTTTAACCTTATTTTTATTTATAAGATATGATTTGTGACATCTAAAGAAACCCTTACCTATAGACTCTTCAATATCCTTAAGCTTTCCTACAAACTCAATTTTCCCATCCATCTTATGTAAATTTATTTTATGAGGTTTTCCTGATGTTTCAAAATATATAATTTCACTTTTTGCTATAGTTATTACTTTATCCTGATTTTTTATCTTAAATCTTCTACTAGCACCTTCATCTGTATTTAGCTTTCTATTAGCAATAGTTATACATTCCCTGATTCTTTCATCAATATCAATCATACTATCTTTTATTATATAATCTAAAGCTTCAACCTTATAAATATAAGATAAATAAACCATTTCTAAATGTGGAGTTATATATACAATAACACCTAATTTATCATATTCTCTTATTTTTGCACCTAGCTTTATTCCATTTATATCTGAATCAAAGTAAATATTTAAAAAGTATATTGATGGCTTTGAACGATCTTTAACTTCATTTAATATTTCATATGGGTTATCAGTAACTTTTGCCACCCTCATATTAAAATTTTCTACAAATATAAATTTTTCTATATTATTCCTTAATGCTTCTCTTTCTTCACTAGAATTAGCACAAATAAATATATCTATCATGCGTGCTTCCTCCATAATTGTTTTAAATAGAATATATATTAATCCGACTTTTTTCTACTTTTTAAATTTTACCATACAGACACATATCTAACAAAAATATATTTTTGAATTAGATTTATTAAAAGATTTAATTTATAAAAAAAAAGGCAACATTTTAACTGCTTGAGTTACAAATGTTACTTTTTTCATATGTTTTATTGTTTTTTTATAATAATCTACTTATTGTTATATTAATATTACTATAAGTATTATAGATATAACTATTTGTGCTATACCAATAAGTCCACCATATATTATCGCTTTAGGTCCTTGTTCTTTTAAGTCTTTAAACTTTACACTCATTCCTATAGCAGCAAGGGCTATTAATTCAAATACATTCCCTATTTGATGTAGTCCGTTCTTAATTGGTAATGGAATAAGTCCTAAAGTAAGTAATATTGCTAATGCAAAAAATACATATATATACCAAGGAATTGAAACCTTTGATTTAGATTTCATTAAAACTTCCTCTTCATGTTTAAACTCTTCTTTATTTCCTCTTGAATTAATTTTTGCAAGAACTATAACGACAACAACAAGTAATATAATTCTAATTATTTTAAATACAGTTGCCATTTCTGAAATATTTTGATTTATTAGCTTACCTGATGCAACAACTTGACCAACTGATTGAAGAATACCTCCAATCATAGCTGAACTTTTCATAGTTTCATTTGAATAAAGACCAAATGTTATAACTGGAAGAACAAACATAAGTATTGTTCCTGTTAAATTAACTATAGCTACTGAAATTCCTTTATCCTTTGATGAAGATTCTATAACTGGTTCTGTTGCTGCAATAGCTGATGAACCACAAACTGCATTTCCTGCACACATTAATAAAATAAATTTTTCTCCGAATTTTAATTTCTTTCCTATAAAATATACAGCTGCAATTGTAAATGCCATTTGTAAAATTACAAAAATAACCCCTTTATAACCTATAGACATTATTTCTTTTATATTTAGTATAACTCCTAATAACGCAATTGACCAAGCTAATAAAACTTTTTCTGAAAATTTTATTCCTGGTGAATATACCTTTTTAGTTAATAGAGTATTACCTAAAATAACACCTAGTAAGATAGAAAATGCTGCTGCACCTAATTGTGGCACAAAATTTCCACATACTTTACTTATGATAGCTATAACTATACAAGCTATTAATCCAGGTAATATGCCTTTATATTTTTCTCTCAAATTACCGCCTCACTCTCTCTGCGTTTAATTATATAATTAAGCCAATCATTAGTAAAATACTTATATATTATGCTATTGATAAGTATTTACCTATATATAATTAAATAAAAAAGATATATCTATAGATATACCTTTTATTCAATCTCATTAACTTTTATTTTTATAAGTCTTTTATCTCCATGATAGAAGTCATCTATAACTCCTTTTATCTTAATTTTTTCTCCAGTTTTAAAGTTTAGATTTTTGCCGCTGTATTCACATAAGATTCCTAAATAATCTGAATCTGCTATACAACAATTCATATTAATTTGAGTTATTATGAAACTTCCAGGCACTTTATTATCATTATAATATATTCCTTCTATTTCAACTTCTTTACCTAAATGCTTGTCTATATCTGTACTTATTTTATCTATACTCTGATGAAAATTAGAACTACTAATAACTATATTATGTCCAATATTATAATTACTATCTTCATGTACATCAGCTTTTAAATGCTTATGCTCCTTTTGATAAAGTTTAACTCCCTTTATTTCAAGTGAAAGTCTTGGAATATCAACAAAAGAAACTAAAGCAAATATTAAGATAAGTAAAATATATTGGATATATCCCTTTCTCACTCCTCCTCTTGAAGGAATAGTAAAAATTCTAGTAGCTTGAACAATAGAAATAAGTACAAGAAATATAATCATAAAATAAATTGATATTTTTCTTTGACCATCTATAAGCATAAATATAGTTCCATTATATATCATAAACATCAAAATCAAAGAGAGACTAGAAACTACAAGAAACCAAATAAATTGATCTAAATTAAATCTTTTCATCTATCTCCCCTCCCTAAAAAATTAATGCACTACACATAAATACTAAAGCAAAAATTACAAAAGTTAGTTTTAAAACAAAGGACTTTTTATAGGCTGAAAATAACATAGCCATATTTTTAATATCTATCATCGGACCTATAAGTAAAAATCCCATAATTGCTGGTAAAGAAAAACTTGCTAAAAAACTTTGTGCAACAAAGGCATCAGCTTCAGAACAAAGTGATATAACAAAACTTATAAACATCATAATAACTATTCCCATTACATGGCTAAGTCCTAATGATGATATTATTTCTTCTGTTATGTTTAATTGAAATACTGCAGCTATCATAGATGCTACAATAAAATACTTTCCTATATCATAAAACTCAACACTACTCATCTTAAGTAACTTTAAAACTATATTTTCATTACTTCTTTTAATCTCCTCACAACCACAATCACATTTTACTACTTCAAGATTTCCACTTTTAAGAATTTCTTGTCCACTTGTTAATGGAATCATTAAAAGACCTGCTGCTATTGCTATAAAAACTCCAAGTCCAACTCTTAAAATAACTACTTTTAAATCTCCATCAAAAGCTGTAAAAGTTGAAATAATAACAAGAGGACTAACTATAGGAGCTGCTAACATATAGGTTATAGCAACATTTATAGGAACTTTCTTTTTTATAAGACTCTTAGTTATTGGAACTGTAACACATTCACAAACTGGTAAAAACACTCCTAAAAATGCTGCTACAATTGAACCCAACAATTTATTCTTTGGCATAAACTTACTAATCAATTCCTCTGTTACAAGCATTTGCATAAACGCCGATAAAAGCGATCCTAATAATATAAAAGGTAAAGCTTCTAATAAAATAGAGGAAAAGATTATAGAAAACTTTGATATTGCTTCTAACATCTTTTACCCTCTCCAACTATTTATTTAAGCACTAATAACTTTAGCCTTATTAATTTGAACTTCTAAATCATTCTTATCAAAGGCTGCAAGTATATGTGCATGATCATTTAAATTCTTAATAATATCAATATTTTTATCAACTTGCATCGTACTAATAGTGTTACACCTATTTAAGATAACTAAATCACTTTTTTCTATATAAGGAAGTATAATATGACCTAAATTTTTTAAAAACATATTAAATGTTAAAGCATCAACAAGAGTAATTACTCCTGTTAACTTAAAATAAGACCTTATTTTTTGTCTATTAAAAATCTCTATTAAATAAGTTAAGTCTTCTACTCCATTACATTCTAAAATCATTCTTTCTGGTTTATAAAACTTTATAAGTCTTATAAGCCTTTCTTCAGTTAACTCCTTATTAGATGAGAAATTTTTTATATTTACATTAAGCTTTTTACTTAAATTTTCACTTAATTTTTCACTTCCACTCTCACACTGAACAACTAGTGTTTCCTCTCTTTTTAATGTTTTATTTAAGAAAATGTTTATAAAACTAGTCTTCCCTGATGATAAAAAACCTGTAACTATATCAACGGAACACTTTCTCATAATATTGCCTCCCTGCTTTATTACTTATTTAAAAACAAATTTTCTAAACGTTCCTTTTTAATTCCTTTACCAATAACACATATTCGGCCTATATAATCACTAGAATAATCTTTTATATTAATTTCATTTGGAACATAATCAAACTGAACCCACTTTCCATTCTTTACTGGAATTATTCCTTTTGCTCTTAATACTTCTCCATACTCTTTTTTATTAGAAAGCTTATTTAAAATCACATTTAATCTTTTCTCATCAAATGCAATAGAAGTTTCTACTCCCCAATTATCAAACATCTCTGTTGATAAGATTCCTCTTCTAAGTCTAGCCCTTGGCTTTAAACCTTTAAATTCTATATCTAACTTCTCTCTTGTTGATTCTCCAACTTCTATAATCCTACTAGCCTTAAGTTTATCTAGCTTAGTAGTTATCACACTAGCAGTCTTATTAATTTTTCTTATACTTTCTAAGATACTGTTAAGTCTATTGTTACCTATATCCTCAACTCTGCTTAAAACTATAAGTTTTGCATTTAAAATCTGATTCCTATAAAACTCTCCAAAATTTATTAAATAATCATCAAAATTATTTACATCTAATACAGTGATAATCATATTAATTTTTGTACCTTCTATATTTGCTTTCTTGATAGAAGAAATTATTTCCGAAAGCTTTGCAACTCCTGATGGCTCAACAATTATTCTATCTGGAGAGTACTCATTTACTATTTCTTTTATACTCTCCTCAAAATCTCCCTTTATGTTACAGCATATACAACCTGAACTTATCTCTTTTACTTCTATCTTTTCATTTCTTAAAAGATTTCCATCTATCGATATCTCACCATACTCATTTTCTATAATTGTTATCTTCTCCTTATAAAGCTCTTCTTTTAAAAGCTTTTTTATAAGAGTAGTCTTACCAGCTCCTAGAAATCCAGATATAATATCTATTTTCATTTAATCGCTCCTCTAGATTTTTCCTGTTAAAGTATATTCATTTATTAAATTTTTTATGACGTTACAAAATTTAATAAATGAATAAAACAGAAAGGAGCTATCTATCTTAATAGCTCCTTTTTAAAATTATATTTCAAAGTTTATAACTTCTTTTGTTTTACTTAAATATTCTTTATCTATAACTTCTAAGTATTCTTCAGCTTTTTGAACAATTCCTTCTCTATACTCAATCATATCTATAATATTTTTTCTAATCCAAGTATTTGAGAAATCTGTTACTATATTTATCCCCTTAGTACCAGCATTAAACTCTATACTCTCATCTCTTTTTACTCCCTGATCAAAATCAGTTATAAGAGATAAAATTATCTTATCTCCAAGTCCTTTATCATTTTCAGAAAGATTTACATAATAGTACATCCAGCACTTCATTAAGCTTTGCTCGATTTCAATACTTTTTACTTTTCTTCCTACAATAATTCTAAAAACTCTACGTAATTTTAGATAAATATCTTCCTTATTTTTTTCAAAATTACTTTCAAACAAAGTAATTTCATTTAAAATACTTTCCTTGACTAACAAAATTATATCGCCCCCTTGATATATTGTTAATTAAAGTATATCATAACTAATTTCCTTATTCTTCATCACCAAGAATTTTTAGTAAATTATAACTAATACCACATTTTTACTTTTCATTAACACAAAAAAAAGCCATACTATTAATAATTTAATAGTAGACTTTTTTCTTTTAATTATTTATCCATATTTTGTTTTCTTCTTGTTTTAAAAAAGCTTGTTAATATCTCTCCACATCTTTCATCATAGCACCATTTAGTATCAACAAATGTATTTAAACTATAGTTTTGTGTAAGATTAACAATTGAACCACAAGCTCCTGATGTTTGATCAAAAGTCCCAATATAAACTTTACTTATCCTAGATTGAGAAATTGCACTAGCGCACATAGGACAAGGTTCTAGAGTTACATACATTTCTGCACCTGTAAGTCTCCAATTATTTATTTTGCTTGTCGCCTCTTTAATTGCTAAAATTTCTGCATGTGCAGTTGGGTCATTATAATATTCTTTCATATTGTGAGCTTTTGAAAGAATTTCCCCATCTTTAACAATTACAGCTCCAACTGGAACTTCTCCTATTTCCATCGCTTTTTTTGCCTCACATAAAGCAATATCCATATAATCCATAAATAATTCTCCCTAAACTTCATCTAAAACAAAAATTCTTATTTTCTTTATTCTCTTCTTGTCTATTTCCTCAACAATAAACTTTAGATTTTCATATAAGATTTCTTCATTTAATTCTGGTAGTCTATCAAGAATTCCAATTACAAATCCACCAATAGAATCAAACTCATCTGATTCTATCTTAACATTTATAATTTCACTTAAATCATCAAGTCTTGTACTTCCATCAACTTCGTATTCATTTTCTTTAATTTCTTTTATATCTTCTTGATGCTCATCATATTCATCTTCAATATCACCAACAATTTCTTCAATAAGGTCTTCAATCGTTACGATACCTACTGTTCCACCATATTCATCTAATACTATAGCCATATGATTTCTAGTTCTTTTCATTTCAGTGAAAAGATCTGCTATATTTTTAAATTCAAAAGTATAATATGGTTCTCTCATAAGCTTCTTAACGTCAAAATTCTTTTTATCTTCATCATTTAACAGAATTAAGTCTTTAGCATATAAAATTCCAACTATATTATCAATATTATCTTCATAAACTGGTATTCTAGAAAATTGATATTCTTGTATCCCATTAAGTATGTCCTCATAACTAGCATCTATACTTTCTGCTATGATATCAACTCTTTGAGCCATTATGTCTTTAACTTGAAGATCTCCAAATTCAAAAACATTGAATATCATTTCTTTTTCTTTGCCCTCTAAAACTCCTTCTTCTTCTCCAACATCCATAAGAGTTTTTAACTCTTCTTGAGTTATAAAAGGTTCAGCTTTATCAGGATCTCCACCTAAAATCTTTATAAAGAATGAAGATATCTTAGTAAATAACCATACAAAAGGTCTACATACAAAAACTACAGCAGCTATTGGTCTTGAAATTTTTATTGCTACTCCCTCCGCATTTTGTTTAGCAAGAGATTTTGGTGTTATTTCACCAAAAATTAAGATTAGCATAGTCATTACACCTGTTGCTATAGCTATACCAACATCCTCAAACTTAGTTCCTTTAACTAAAGTAGCTGCAAGAACTGTTGCTAAAGATGATGCTCCTATATTAACTATATTGTTACCTATTAGAATAGCTCCTAAAAGCTCATTTGTATCTGATATTAATTTCTCAACTAACTCAGCACCTTTAACTCCCTCTTCCACCATATGTCTTATTTTAATCTTATTAACAGCCATTAGGGCAGTCTCTGCTGAAGAGAAAAATCCTGAAAGAATTATTAAGATTATTAAAATTATTATCTGTCCAATCACAGAAGGGTCCAAAAATACCACTCTCCTATTTTTTATTTTTTATATATTTATATATAAATACTATTATATCACATTAAGATTTATTTTCTTTTCAAAAAATTTTCATAAGTGTAATTAATATCGATTTATATTTTAATTTTTAACATATAATATATTTTTCTTATTAAATCTAGCTTTACCTACTTTTATAAAAAATACTCAAAAATAAAAAAGGATTTAATAATTAAAAACTCATCTTAAAAACAACTTACTAAGTAGTAAATAGATTTCACCAATAAAAAAATAAATTTTATATCTTATTTTTTATTTATTAATTATTTTTGTTGCAAATGCAATAAAAATTTTGTAGAATATTTTAAAAGTATTAGCCAACAAGGAGGTATATATGACAGAAATTTTACGGGAAATCGGAATGATTGCAAGAGCATTAGATTCTATTAGTAATATAGAATTTAAAGAATTTGATCTTACAAAAGGTCAGTACTTATATCTTGTACGAATATGTGAATCTCCTGGAATAATTCAAGAAAAATTAGCAGAACTAATTAAAGTAGATAGAGCAACTGCTGCTAGAGCAATAAAAAAGCTTGAAATTAAAGGATTCATTGAAAAAAAAGATGATGAAAATAATAAAAAAATTAAAAAACTTTATCCAACTAAAAAGGGAAATCATATATATCCTTTTATACTAAGGGAACATATATATTCTAATAATGTTGCACTAACAGGTTTCTCAGAAAAAGAAGTAGAAACCATTTTTCATCTTCTACAAAGAGTAAGAAAAAATATAGAAGTTGATTGGAAATATGTAAAGAACGGAAATAAAAGAAATTATTAATCTTAAATAAAGGAGCTATAAAATACTATGTCTATAGAAATTAAAAAAGTTAAGCTTGAAAATTTAGAATTACTTAGAGAAATAAGTATTGAGACATTTACTGATACATTTGCAGCACAAAATTCAGCTGAAAATATGAAAAACTATTTAGAAAGAGCATATAACTCTAAGCAATTAGAATCAGAATTAGCTAATGACCTTTCACAATTCTATTTTGTCTATTTAGATAATGAGCTTGCTGGGTATTTAAAGGTAAATATTAATGATGCTCAATCTGAAAAAATGCCTGATGATACAATGGAAGTTGAAAGAATCTATATCAGAACAAATTTCCAAAGAAAAGGACTTGGAAAATATCTAATAAATAAAGCAATAGAAATAGCTACTACATTAAATAAAAAAAGTATATGGCTTGGAGTTTGGGAAAAAAATAATAATGCCCTTACTTTTTATAAAAAAATGGGCTTTATACAAAATGGAGCTCACTCTTTTTATATGGGTGATGAAAAACAAATTGATTTTATAATGATTAAAACATTGCTATAAATTAATTTTTAATATTAGTAAAATTATGTTTTTTCAACATTTATCCAATAAAAAAGTTGAAACCCTTAATACTAAAGATTTCAACCTAATTTATATGGCACCCCTAGTAGGAATCGAACCTACATTTATCCCTTAGGAGGGGATTGTTCTATCCATTAAACTATAGGGGCTTAAAATTTTTGGTATTTATTTACCTTATAAATTAATTTTATATTTTGCTATTATCCATGTCAATAGATTTCCATATTAACAATAAATTTATAATAAAAAGTTGTTAAACTAATAATTTTAATATAAGATATACTTGGTTTTACTTTTAGAAAGGGAGATTCTTAATGATAAAAGTATACAATAGAACAACTAAAAATTATGAAATCGAACAAGTTGCCGGTCTTAATTATATAAACTGGTCATACTCATCTCCTGTTGGAAAAGGAGTAGTAGAACTGTTTGTAAAGAAGAAGATGTTTTCTAAAATATATGGTTTATACTGTGATACTAAGCTCAGTAAGAAAAAAATCTCAAAGTTTGTAGAGCAATTTGGTATAAATACATCTATTATGGAAAAAAACTTAGATGAATTTAAGAATTTTAACGATTTTTTTGCTAGAAAACTTGTAGATAAAGCAAGACCAATTGACCAAAATCCAGAAAGTTTAATATCACCTGGTGATGGAAGACTTTTAGCATTTGAAAATATAGATATGGCTAAAATAATTCAAGTTAAAGGTTTTACTTATTCATTAAGAGAATTAATAAGTGATGATAATGTTGCTAAGGAATATGAAGGTGGTACTTGTCTTGTTTTAAGACTTTGCCCTACTGATTATCATCGTTTTCACTTTGTAGACAATGGATTCTGTAGAAAAAGTAAAAAGATAAAAGGATCTTATTACTCTGTAAATCCTATAGCTCTTGAAAAGGTACCAAAGTTATTCTGTAAAAATAAAAGGGAATGGGCTCTTTTCAAATCAGATAATTTTGGGGATATAATAACAATGGAAGTTGGAGCAACCTGTGTTGGTACTATAATTCAAAGTTATCAAACTGATAAAAAAGTTTATAAAGGTGAAGAAAAAGGATTCTTTAAATTCGGTGGATCAACAACTATATTATTTTTCAAAAAAAATGCTGTAACAATTGATAAGGATATTATAGAAGAATCACTTAAAGGAATAGAAACTATGGTTTATATGGGTGAACATATTGGAGAAAAAATAAAGTAAAGAAGGAATGTCTTATGATTAGACATTTCTTTTTTTCTTTTTCACTTACTCTAACTTATTAGCACATAGTACTACTAATTTTTAATGAAGAACTGTTTAAAACTCCTACTACTTCAGCATTATCTTTTCTAACTATTTTATACTATTAATTATAGTAATCAGCTATTTATATATCCATGCCAAATAACTAAATACTCTATATACTTCTTAAATTATATTTAAAACTCATTTAATTATAACTAAAAAAGAGCTTGTCCCTTTAAAGGACAAACTCTAAAAAATTATAATTTTTAAAAACTATTTTCTTTTTCTAAATACTCCTAATGCTAATACAGCACTTAATATTGTTGCTAATATTCCAGCATCTTTTGCTGCATTATCTTGTGACTTACCTAAACCTGTATGAGGTAATTCCTTAACACTTGACTCTTTATGTGCTCCAGCTTTTACAGTCTTATTTGAATCATTCTTTTCTATTGAATTTACTTTGTTATCTTTATTAACTGCTGCTGATTTTACACTTGTATTCTTGTCAGCTGGTTTTGCTTCTGTATTTTTATCTGCTGGTTTTACAGTTGTGCTCTTGTCAGCTGGCTTTGCTTCTGTATTTTTATCTGCTGGCTTTACAGTTGTGCTCTTGTCAGCTGGTTTTGTTTCTGTATTCTTATCTGTTGGTTTTACAGTTGTGTTCTTGGCAACTGGCTTTGCTTCTGTATTTTTATCTGCTGGTTTTGCAGTTGTATTCTTGCCTGCTGGCTTTGCTTCTGTATTTTTATCTGCTGGTTTTACAGTTGTGCTCTTGTCAGCTGGTTTTGCTTCTGTATTTTTATCTGCTGGTTTTGCAGTTGTATTCTTGTCAGCTGGTTTTGCTTCTGTATTTTTATCTACTGGTTTTACAGTTGTATTCTTGGCAGCTGGTTTTGCTTCTGTATTTTTATCTACTGGTTTTACAGTTGTATTCTTGGCAGCTGGCTTTGCTTCTGTATTTTTATCTGCTGGTTTTACAGTTGTGTTCTTGGCAGCTGGCTTTGCTTCTGTATTTTTATCTGCTGGTTTTACAGTTGTGTTCTTGTCAGCTGGCTTTGCTTTTGTATTTTTATCTGCTGGTTTTACAGTTGTGTTCTTGGCAGCTGGTTTTACTTCTGGTTTAGTCTTTGTTACATAGTAATATTGTACTGTTTCATTATTACGTCCAAAGTCTGGTCTATAATCTACAGATGGGTCTTTAACCTCTTCACCATTAAATAATACCTTAGCTAATTTAATTGATGCATTCGCACTAGGTAATGAATAATTTGGTTTAGTTCCAATTGCTCCGTATATTTCATTTGATGATATAGCTCTACCATTAATATAGATTGTATATCTAATTTGACTTTGTTCTATTACATGATAAGTTATATTTTGAACTACATTTGAAAACTTAGTTGGTAATTTAGTAACAATATTATTATTATCTGTAATATATTTTAATTTACAGTTTGCTGGAATATTAGGTGTTATATCTCCTATATTACTTCCTATAGCTCCTGTATAAGTTTTAGGATTTCCAACTGTTACTCCATTTTGATTTAAAACTGTAACTATTACAGTTCCCTTATCTGTATTTCCTGGTTTTACTGCATATTGTACATATGCTGGTCTATTTACTGTATATTGTGGTAAATTATGTATCATGTTTAATACTTCCCTTCATTATATCTTTTTCATTTGTTTTCTCTTATTAATTTAAAATATTTTAAACACTAAAATATTCATTATTAAGTACCCTAAGCTTTAAAATATAGATTTATAAATTAAAATTACTAAAGTCTTCAAAATATAAATATCTTCCTTTTATTTTCTATAATTTTACTATAAATTATTAACAAATTAATGAAATTTTAAAGACATTTTATGAACTAATTTTATAAATTATTTTATAAATCAGTACTATATACATTGAATAATGCTAGCTTAAATAGAAAAAACAAGAGTTTTAATAAAATTAAAACTCTTGTTTTCATTTATAAAACTATTTCTTCTTTCTAAAAATTCCTATAGCTACAATACTAGCTACTATAACTCCTAATATTCCCACAGTCTTTACTGATTGCTCTGGTGTAATATTTAAACCAGTATGAGGTAATAGTTTCTTTAATATACCACCAGATTTACTAGGATCCTCTGGTACCTTTTCAACATGATAAATTATAGTATTATCTTTATTTCCAAAATTCTTAGGAAGCTCTGTAATTTCTCTTCCGTCTCCATCTGTTATTCTTACTATCTTATATCCATTTGGAATTTTAGGTGGTTTAAGACCAGTTTCTTTTCCCTCTTCACCTATTGTTGTATTTGGTGGTATTATATGATTTCCATTACCATCAACAACAATAATTTTATCTGTATATTTAGGAATTTTCTCTATAACATAAATTATCTTATTATCAATATCTTCTTGAATAGTTGGAACCTGTGCCTGTGATACTTCCTTTCCATTAACTATTATTTTCTCTATTCTATAACCACTAGGTAATACAGGAATCTTAGTATTAATCTTACTTCCTATCTTACTTGTTATAGTTTTACTTGGTACTACATCCTTATTAGTTCCTGAATAGATTTCTTCAATTACTGTTTTTGCATTATTTCTTGAAACTATAATTTCTATATGATTATTAATTACTCTTGTAGGGTCAGTAGGTAATTTACTTGGTAAAATATAAATTCCTTTATCATTCTTAGCAAGTTCTTGACCATTTAATAATATTTTAATCATATGATAGCCCTTTGGAATCTTTGGTAATTTTATATCTATATTTCCTCCAGGTGCTCCACTAGCTACTTCATAGCTAGGTACTAAAATTATTCCCTTATCAGTTTTTATATCAATATAAACTTTATCAACTATATCCTTCTCTACATGATAAATAATTGTAGTATCTTTCTCTCCAAATACTTTAGGAATTCCATCTACTTTATCACCATTAGCATTTGTTATCTTAACTACATGATAACCCTTTGGAATTTCTGGAGTTTTAAGTCCAGTTTCATCTCCAGTCTTTCCTGTACTTGAAACAGAAGGAACTAATTCCTGACCATTTGAATCAACAACCTTTACAGTATCTGTTGGCATTTTTCCTATTATATAAATAATAACTTGGTCTGATTTGCTTTGTACTGTAGGTACTCTATCTACAGGTATTTCTTTACCATCAACAGTTACTTTTATTATTTGATATCCATTTGGAAGGTTTGGTATTTTAGTATCTACTTTACTTCCAACAATATTAGTTGTAACTATTTCAGGTACAATATTTTTACCATCTATATAAATTTCTTTTACTGTTGTAGTTGGCTCTTTAACAACATGATAAATTATTATCTGATCTTTATCAGTAAATGTCTTAGGAACTCCTGTTACTTCTGGCCCATCTCCATTAGTTATTCTCACTACATGATAACCTACTGGTATCTTAGGTTCACTAAGTCCTGTTGGACTGCCAGCTTCTCCTGTACTAATTATTTCTGGTACAATTTCTTTTCCTGAATTATCAACAACTCTTACTCTATCTGTATATGTTGGAATTTTTCCTATCACATAAGTAATAGTAGTATCGGTATTTACTTGAACAATTGGCACTTCTGACTCTGGAGTTATTTTTCCATTAACTAAAATCTTCTCAATTTTATATCCTTTGGGTAATATTGGAATCTTAGTATCTACACTACTTCCAATATCTCCTGTTATAATTTTACTTGGAACTACTTCTTTACCATTATCTGAATAAACTTCTTTTATAGTTGTTGTTGAAGTATTCTTTGAAATTATAACTTCTATATGTTGATTAATTTCCTTTGTAACATCGGAAGGTAAGGTGGTTGGTAAATCATATGTTCCATCTGCATTTTTAGTAAGCTCTTTGCCATTTAATAATACCTTATCTATATGATAACCACTTGGTACTTGTGGTAAAGATATATTAATCTTAGTTCCAGGAGCTCCACTTGCTACCTCATGTGAAGGTACTATAATTTCTCCATTACTAGTTTTCATATCAATATATACCTTATCACTTATATCTTTTTCTACATGATAAATTATAATTTCATTTTTATCCCCAAACACCTTAGGTACTCCACTTACTTCTTGCCCTTTTTCATTAGTAATTTTCACTACATGATACCCCTTAGGAATAGTTGGAGTAGTAAGTCCTGTCTCACTTCCTGTTTTTCCAGTTTTAGATATTGCCTTCACTAACTCTTTACCACTAGAATCAACAACCTTAACTGTATCTATTGGCATTTTAGCTATTGTATAAACAATAGTTTGGTTTTCAACACTTTGAACCGTTGGAACTTCTGATTCTGGTACTTCCTTGCCATTCACAGTTGTTTTTACAACTTGATATCCTTTTGGTAATTTAGGTACAGCTGTATTTACCTTTGCTCCGATTTCATTAATTGTCACTTTAATTGAATATACTCCTGGACTATTTTCAAATACCACTGAAACTGCTGTAGTTGGATTTACAGCAACATGATAAATTATTGTCTCATCTTTATCAGTAAATGTTTTAGGTACTCCACTTATTTCTTGACCATCTCCATTAGTTATTTTCACTATATGATAACCTTTTGGAATCTTTGGCACTTTAAGTCCTGTATCCTTTCCTGTTTCTCCTGTGCTTGATACCTCTGGAATAACATCTTTTCCTTCACTATCTATAACTTTAATTTTATCAGTATATATTAGAATCTTTTCTATTACATAAACAATTTTATTATCAGTATTTCCTTGAACTGTTGGAACTTCTGCTTGTGTAACAACCTTACCATTAACCAAGATTTTTTGAATTCTATATCCTTTAGGTAGTTTAGGCAGCTTAGTATCTACTGGGCTTCCTATCTCACCTGTAATTGTTTTGCTAGGTACAACCTCTTTATTATCACTACTATAAATTTCTGATATTGTTGTACTTGAAGTATCTTTTGCAACTATAATTTCTATATGTTGATTTACCTCACTTTCATCAGCTGGTAAATTAGTAGGCAAATTATAATTACCACTAGCATTTTTATTTAGCTCTTTTCCATTTAATAAAATCTTGTCTATATGATATCCCTTCGGAATATCTGGAACTTTAATATCTATTTTTGATCCTGGAGCTCCACTAACTATTTCATGGCTAGGAATTAAAATTTCACCTTTATCAGTTTTAACATCAATATAAACTTTATCAATTATATCTTTTGCTACATGATAAATAGTCACTTCATCTTTATCTCCAAATATTTTAGGTACTCCATTAACATCTTGACCACTTTCATTAGTTATTTTTACTATGTGATATCCCTTCGGAATATTTGGAGTAGTAAGTCCGGTTTCATCTCCTGTCTTACCAGTCTTTGAAATTGAAGGAACTATTTCTTTTCCCCCTTCATCAACAACTTTCACAGTATCTGTTGGCATTTTTCCTATTGTATAAACAATAATTTGATTATCATTTGATTGAATTATAGGAACTTGTGATAACGGCACTTCTGTATCATTAACAGTTACTTTAATAATTTGATATCCAGTTGGAAGATTAGGAATAGTAGTATCAACTTTAGCTCCTGGTAAATTAATTGTAACTCTACTAGGAACTACTTCTTTACCATCTAAATAAATTTCAGATACCGTTGTACTTGGATCTTTAGCAATATGATAAATTATAATCTGATTTTTATCTGTAAAAATTTGAGGAACCCCTGTTACTTCTCGACCATCTTCATTAGTTATTTTAACTATATGATATCCTGCTGGAATCACTGGTTCTTTAAGTCCTGTTGCCTTTCCAGTTTCACCTGTAACTGAAACTAATGGTATAATCTCTTTTCCATCATTATCTACAACTTTAACTGTATCTGTATAAGTAGGTATCTTACTTACAACAAATTTTATATGTGTAATTCCTGCATTATTTAAAATTCCAACAGTATTAAACCAATTAGCATCTACCTTTTCTCCATTAACATAAATTCCATCTAATCTATATCCAAGCTTTTTCATTTCATCAACATTAGTAGCTAAAGCAACTTTATCTTGTAGAGGCTTTGGAGTTAGATTTAAATTACCATCATTATCTGGTCCGTGCCCAAATAACTCTTGTAATGAATGTCCATCCACTGTTTTATTAAGTTCTTCATTAGTAAGCTCACCATTTATAGTTGTAACCCCTGAAATCCATGTATTTTGTAAATTCTCACCTGGTGGAGTAAGTGTAACTATATTACTTGTTGAAGCAACATTATCTGTTTCATCATAATACTTAAATGCTGAATTAACTATTTGATAAATATTTGGATTTTCTCCAGTAAACTTAACGTTATAACTCATATTAAAGTTTTGTCCTGCTTTAACTGTTGGTGTACTCATATACGCAATTATATTTGATAAATCAGTTTTTCCTGGAACATATTTTATCCATCCACTCTCTGGACTTTCAATATATTTTAATTTTCCTTTAAGCTCTAATGCATTTGGATTGTTTAATATACTCTGATTTTCTTTATTTAAAGCTGATTTAGGTAACACCCATGTTGGTACACCATTATTATTTAATGATTGTAGCTCTGTTCCAAGACCTCCTTCACTTGGTGCACCTTCTTGCCCAGGTAAATTATCACTTCCTGGCAATGGTATTTTTCCAATTATCATATAAGTTTTTTCAGTATTAGTACCATTACTAATCGTATCATTAAGAGTTACTATATTAGGATTATTTTTATCAATTATTGAACTATGTAAACAGCTAGTAGATTCTGAACCAGCTATAATGAGTTTATTATTATATATAATTTGATTTGAAGCCCCCCCTGCTTCTTGACTTGAATCTGGGTCATTATTATAGCTATAAACTAAGCCTTGCTTTCCAGTTTCACCAACCAAACCTGCACTAATATTAATAGTTCTTTCTAATGGACTTGTATATTGTGCATGAAATTTAAAGGATGGTTCTTCATCTATAACATTTACTCTTCTTGGGAAAGTAATTATTAAATGATTCCCATCTACTTTAATATCATTTGCTGGAATCTCTTCTCCATTCATAGTAACACCAGATGTTAAATTAAAAGGAGCTCCCATATTTACATCTATTTTTGTATTTGGAGTATAATATTCAAAATTAGTTGACCCATACCCATAAGTAAATACATTAAATAAATGTGAGTTATTAAGCCAAGCTTGTGAATGTTCTGATACTGAATCACCTTGTGGAAATGATGAACCACCTTCTCCTAAATCATCTACATATACCTTTGAAAGTTGTAAAGATATTGTTTTAATAGATGATACATCATGAGAATAGGTATCATATCTAATATCTGTAGCTTGATATCCATTTCCCTGACTATCTATAAATTTATTAGTATACTTATCTGGTGCACTTAATAAAAATCCTGAAAACTTACTATTATTTTTTATAATAGTATCACTAGTTAAACCACTTTTACTTAATTGTTCCTGAGCACTTTTCTCTTGTTCTGGTGTAAGACTTGTTTGTAGTGTACCTATAGTTATAGTTCTTGCAATTATAGGATTATTTCCACCTGTAGGCATAACAGGATAATTAGCTCCTGTTGAAATTGCCGCTCCATCATAGTAATTTTGTGTATATGTAAAATTTAATACTGGTATCTTCTGACCATTTACATACATTTGTTGTATTGAATTTATATTATAGGTAGTACCAACTTCTTGATTAACTATCTTTTGCATTAAATCAGCTTTCTGAGCTGCTGTCCCATTAGTCAATATATTAATTGAATTTTGATCTAAATGAACATACATATTGTTCATATCTGAAAATCCAAGTGAACATTGTCCCCCTGAGCCAACTACTACATTTCCATCAGTTAAGATTGAACCAGTATATATATTGTATTGTCCTGGTAATCCAGCACTTATTGTTGAGCCATATGTTACCTGTGGACTTTGAACTCCCTGTATATTCGAATTTTGTGACATAGTAATCTCGTCACCAACTCCTATATTATTTTGAGTTATTGTAACATCTCCTGAATAATAATTAATACTTGTAGCTGTTTTTGCATCAACTCCACCATTTAAATTAAACTCTTCATTTATAGGTTGTACTGTGACTTTTTCCATTAATCTCTTATCAGTTTTAGTAGTTACTTTAAGTAGTTTATTAAATTTATTTATTAAATCCCCACTTATAGTATATGTTCCATCTGGATTTACCTTCAGTCCTGGAACATCTAATGCTGTTATTTCAATATTAGTAGGGTCTGGATTATTCACTTTAAAAGTTAATGATTTCATTGTAGTATTAGCTGGATTATATACCCCTGGATTATTAGGATTACTATTATTATTGTAAAAACGAATATCTAAATAATGTACATGTTTATCATTATTATCTAGTGTAGAATTCACCTCTGTAGATATACTAACTGTATATTTATTTGTAAGCCTTATATCAGGAGCTTTTACTGGTATAACTTCTTCTTTCCCACCTAATGAAACATGTATATTAAAATTAGGAGTTACTTTCATATTCCAATCAGCACTTTCTATATTAAATGAAGCACTTATTGTAAAAGTTGATGTACTGTTTAAATTTTTTATAGAACCCAATTGTATATTAATTTGATCTAAAATCTTCTTAGCTGCTTCTTGTTCCTTAGGATTTTTAGAGTTTACCATATATTCTGCAGAAGGATTAGCTGTTAAATATAAATTTGGTATATCATAAAGTTTACCTGTCTTACTACTAAGAGAAACTCCTATTTTATACGTTACTGTTGTTTGAGAAGTTGCTATATTAGTACTTTCAGAAATTATATTTTTAGGAATATAACTTGTATCATTATTAAATGAGTTTACTGATTTTTTAGAGATACTAACATTATTTACTTGTATTTGTAAATCACTTATATCTATTGCCTCAGTATTAGCTTTTGTATCTGCACTAACAACTGGTGTTAATAAATTACTGCTTTTTTTATGTTTAGAATAGACTACAGGTGTCATTGAAACAATTCCAGTAACCGTAGCTAAAGCTACTATGGCCTTTACTCTGTTGTTCTTCATTTCCTTTCCTCCTTAGTTAATATTTAAATCACAAAAATAAAATTAGTCTTATAGTTAAGATTTACTAAAAATAATTTAAATATACTAAAAGAAAAAATATATCAAACTAATATTTGAAACAAAAAAAGACCCTAATAAATTAGAGTCTCTTTAATATTATTAAAATTATTTTCTCTTTCTTCTAAAGATTCCAAGTGTAGCAATAGCTCCAATTATACCTGCTAATGCTCCTGCTTCTTTAGCTGTATTATCCTGTGATTGTCCTATTCCAGTATGAGGTAAAGTATTTATAGTTGAACTTGTATTAGAACTATTACTTACCTTATTTTCATGATTATTCTCATTATTTACTGGTGTTGTTTCATCACTATTATGATTTTCTGATGTAATTTTATCATTATTGTGATTTATTGGTTTATTATTATCACCATTATGATTTACTACTGGTGTTGTGTTTCCTCCATCATGATTCTTTGATGTATTATTACCATTATGGTTTACTGGTGTTGTCTTTCCACTTTCATGATCTTTTGGTGTATTTTCTCCATTATGATTTTCTGGTGTTGTCTTTCCACCTTCATAATCTTTTGGTGTATTTTCTCCATTATGATTTTCTGGAGCTGTCTTTCCTCCATCATGATCTTTTGGTGTATTTTCTCCATTATGATTTTCTGGAGTTATCTTTCCACCTTCATGATCTTTTGGTGTATTTTCTCCATTATGATTTTCTGGAGTTGTTTTTCCTCCATCATGATCTTTTGGTGTGTTGTCACCATTATGATTTTCTGGAGCTATTTTTCCACCTTCATGATCTTTTGGTGTATTTTCTCCATTATGATTTTCTGGAGTTGTTTTTCCTCCATCATGATCTTTTGGTATGTTGTCACCATTATGATTTTCTGGAGCTATTTTTCCACCTTCATGATTTTCTGGTGTATTCTTTTCTACATGATAAATTATTGTATTATCACTATTTCCAAATGTACTTGGTACTCCAGTTACTTTTTCACCATTTCCATTAGTTATGCTAACTATATGATATCCTTTTGGAATTTCTGGTGTTTTAAGTCCTGTTTCTGTTCCTGTTTTACCAGTCTTTGAAACTGCTGGTATAAGTTCTTTATTGTTATAAACAACTTTAACTGTATCAGTAGGCATCTTATCTATTGTATAAACAATTGTTTGATTATCTGTGCTTTGAACAGTTGGAACTTCATTTTGTGAAACAACTTTTCCGTTAACAGTTATTTTTGTAATTTGATATCCCTTTGGAAGTTCTGGAATTACTGTATCAACTTTAGTTCCAGCAAGGTTTACAGTTGTTTTGTTTGCTACTACTGGTTTTCCGTCTGGATAAACTTCTTCAACTGTAGTACTTGGATCTTTAGCAATATGATAAACAATATTTTGATCATCATTTGTAAACTTGCTTGGTACACCAGCTTCTACTGTTTTACCGTTATTTGTTACACTTACAATATGGTATCCTTCTGGTATTTTAGGAG
>NZ_LT594785.1:41717-42691 GCF_900091705.1 Clostridium mediterraneense
CTATTGTATAAACAATTGTTTGATTATCTGTGCTTTGAACAGTTGGAACTTCATTTTGTGAAACAACTTTTCCGTTAACAGTTATTTTTGTAATTTGATATCCCTTTGGAAGTTCTGGAATTACTGTATCAACTTTAGTTCCAGCAAGGTTTACAGTTGTTTTGTTTACTACTACTGGTTTTCCGTCTGGATAAACTTCTGAAACTGTAGTACTTGGATCTTTAGCAATATGATAAACAATATTTTGATCATCATTTGTAAACTTGCTTGGTACACCAGCTTCTACTGTTTTACCGTTATTTGTTACACTTACAATATGGTATCCTTCTGGTATTTTAGGAGCTTTAAGTCCTGTTTCTGTTCCAGAAACTCCAGTTACTGAAACTTCAGGTACTACTGGTTGATTATCTTCATCAACTACCTTTACAGTATCTGTTGAAACCTTTCCTATTGTGTAAACAATTGTTTGATTATCTGCACTTTGTACTGTTGGAACTTCATTTTGCGAAACTTCTTTTCCATTTACAGTAATCTTAATTACTTTATAGCCTTCTGGAAGCTCTGGAAGACCTGTTTCTACCTTAGTTCCTTGAAGATTTACTGTTGTTTTATCCGGAACAACGTTTGTACCGTCTTGATATTTTTCTTCAACCGTTGTTGTTGGATTTTTTGCAACAATAACTTCTATATGATCATCAACTTCTTGATTTTGATTATCTGATAAAGTATTAGGTAATTCATATTTTCCATTACTATCTGGAGTAATCACTTTATTATCAACTGTTACCTTTACAATATGATAATCCTTTGGAATTTCAGGCATTTGAACATTTACCTTAGCTCCAGGTGCCCCACTTGCTACTTCATGGCTTGGAGTTAAAACAGTTCCTGATTCAGTTTTAACATCAATATAAACTTTATCTGTAATATCTTTTTCTACATGATAAATTGTTGTATTATCACTATTTCCAAAT
>NZ_LT594785.1:47194-62321 GCF_900091705.1 Clostridium mediterraneense
TATTATCACTATTTCCAAATGTACTTGGTACTCCAGTTACTTTTTCACCATTCCCATTAGTTATATTAACTATATGATAACCCTTTGGAATATCAGGAATATTTAATCCTGTGTTACTTCCTATCTTACCTGTTTTTGAAACTGATGGTACAACCTCATTTCCTTTATTATCAATAACTTTAACTGTATCTGTTGGCATCTTATCTATTGTATATACAATAGTTTGATTATCCTTGCTTTGAACAGTTGGAACTTCGTTTTGTGAAACTTCTTTTCCGTTAACAGTTATCTTTGTAATTTGATATCCGTTTGGTAAATCTGGAATAGCTGTATCAACTTTAGCTCCTTCTAGATTTGTAGTTGTCTTGTTTGCTACTACTGGCTTTCCATTTGGATAAAATTCTTCAACTGTTGTTATTGGATTCTTAGCAATATGATAAACAATATTTTGGTCATCATTTGTAAATTTACTTGGTACTCCAGGTTCTATTGTCTTATTGTTATCAGTAACATTTACAATATGATATCCTTCTGGTATTTTAGGAGCTTTAAGTCCTGTATCTGTTCCAGAAACCCCAGTTACTGAAACTTCAGGTATCACTGGTTGATTATTTTCATCAACTACCTTTACTGTATCTGTATATTTTTGTACAGGTTGCTCTGGTAATTTTGAAATTACAAATTTAATATGAGTAATTCCTGAATTTTGTAATATACCTACTGTCTTAAACCAATCTGGAGTTACGACTTTTCCATTGACTTCTATCTCATCTAATTTATATCCTAGTTCCTTCATTTCTTCAGCATTAGTTGCTAAATCGACTTTACTTTGTAAAGCCTTAGGTGTTAAATCCCAACTTCCATCATTATCTGGACCATGTCCAAATAATTCTTGTAATGAATGACCATCAACATTCTTTGTTAATTCTTGTTTTGTTAACACTCCAGTTGGAGTTACTACTCCTGAAATCCAAGTATAATTTAAATTTTCACATGGTGGAGTAATTGTAACAACATTACTTGTTGAACCAATATCATCTGTCATATCATAATACTTAAATGCTGAGTTAATTAGTTGATATTTTCCTTTCTGAATTCCTCCTAATTTAACTTTATATTGCATTGTAAAATCTTGTCCACCTTGTACTGTTGGAGTTGCTACATACCCAACAATATCTGATAAATTGGTCTGTCCAGGTACATACTTTATCCAACCACTTTTAGGATTTTCAATATATGACATTTCTCCATTTAATTTATTAGCATCTGGTGATTCTAGTAATTCACGATTAGTTGAGTTTAAAGCTGATTTAGGTAATACCCAAGTTGGTACTCCATTTGTATCTAAAGTCTCTAATGTAGTATTTAATCCGCCTTGACTAACTGCTCCATCTTGACCAGGTAAATTATCACTTCCATTTACAGGTATCTCTCCAACAATCATATATTGTTTTGTAATGCTATCTTCATTATGAATCATATCAGTTAATGTCGTCTCATTATTACTATTTAATGGAGTGGAACTATGCATACAATCAGTTTTTGCCGCTCTAATAATGTCTATTTTTGTGTGGTATATTGTTTGTGGAGGAAGTCCTCCAGCTACAACACTATGATTGGCTATATCATTATAGTTATACTCTAAACCTTGATGTCCATCTGGTCCAACCATTTTTGCACTAATATCTAAATTATTTATCTTATCTGGATTTATATACTGTGCGTTAAATGTAACATTAGGAGAGTCGCTTAAATTAACTTCCCACCCTTCTGGTATATTAACTATTAATTTATCTCCATCAATCTTATAATCACTAGGGCTTAAATTATCCCACATTAATTGTACACCACCAATTAATTTAAATGGTGCCCCCATATTAATTACCATTTGAGACTTATTTGTGAAAGTAAGTTGTGGACCACTTCCAAATCCTGTTACTTGAGCATTAAACATATGTGGTTTATCTAACCAACTAACACCAACCTTTTCAATGGTATTTTGTGAACTCCCACCAAATGGATTATCTACTGAAACCCCTGTATAATCATGAGCCATAACAGCTCCTGATGAAATTCCATGTGAATATCCTGTGTATCTTGTATCTGTAATTTGTGAAATATAATTTGAATTAATTACTTCATCTGTATAATTATTAGGAGGCGACATCATAAACCCTGCGAATTTACCATCTCGTATTAAAACACCATCCTGCTTTGCTTTACCCTGTTCTATTTGTGATTGCATAGTTGAAAGTTCAGTGTTACTATATTTTCCCACTAAGATTCCTAATGTATACGTTCTTGAAATTACCCTATTATTAACACCTCCTGTTGGAGCAGTTATATAATTTCCTGTTATTTTTAGATTTGATTTTGAATCATAAACTCCAGCTGCCACTACAAAATTAACTGAAGGTAGTGGCTGCCCATTCGACATCATCTCTGATATCTCATTTGCTGTATACATTGTACCAATACCATTCATTTCTCCAGTAGCTATTTTCCAAAGAATTTGTTCCTTTTGTTCAGCTGTTCCACTTTTTAATATATCAACCGTATTTTGGTTTAAATTATAATAACATTGAGCATTTTGTGTATATGCACTAATTATTTTACCAAAATCAGAAAACAGAACTTGACCATTTGTAATTAATGAACCTGTTAATACATCATAAGTTCCTTTTAATCCAGCATCTATTGTTGTACCAAAAAAAACATTATCAAAACTAGACATATTACTTAAATCACTACTCTCTGTTGTAGAGAACTGTTGCATATTAATAGGATTCCCCTTAGTAATCAACTCATTTTGTATTACATTTGCTTTACCAACCTCATATTGATTTGTTGTAGCAGCCGTTGCATCTACACCTGAAGGACTGTTAAAAGTTTCATTAACCGGTGTCACATAAATAGGCTGTACAAATCTATTATCTGTATTTGTTGTAATTTTAAATAATTTTTGTACTCCATCCATCAACTTTCCAGATATTGTATAAGTACCATTAGGATTAGATACTAAACCTGGAACATCTAAAGGTGTTATAGTAAAATTTTGACCTTGAGTATATATCTTAAATGTTATACTTGAAGGTTTACTATTATTTACATTATATACTCCAGAGTTATTATTAAGCGTATTATTATTAAAGTTTAAGCTCACGTACTGTATATGTGGTTTTGACTCATCCGGTGTTACCTTTACATTAGGAGCTACATAGTTTAAATAATGCTTTGTTAGTTTAATATCTGGAACATTTATTGGAATTGTCTTCGTACTACCATTTACATCTATATGAAGATCTATATTTGGTATCATATTTACATCCCAATCAGCTTCTCCTATTTTAAATGAAGCTGTTATTGTAAATGTAGATGTACTGTCTAAATTAGTTAAATTTTGTAAATTAACATTTAGTGAATCAAGCATATTTGTAATTGCTTGTTTTTCTTGTGGCGTTTCTGGTTTACCATTTGTTACATATTTAGCAGTTGGATTTGCTGAAAGATAGCACTTTGATATATTATAAAGCTTACCTGATTTACTTCTTAGCGATACAGATATTTTATATGTTATCACTGTACCTGTTGTTGCTATATTCCCTGTTGCAGGAACATTATTTTCAGGTATATATTTATCTGTATTACTTGAAGCACCTAATGCAGTTTTAGAAATATTTACATTTGTAACATTTACTTGTAAGTCACTGGGACTAATTTTTGTTGTACCAGATGTATTAGTTAGCATAGTTGTCTCTTTTATTTTATTATTTACTTTGTTACTACTGGTATATCCTGTGGATGCCATAGAAACTATACTAGTCATAGTAGCCATAGCTACAATAGATTTTAATTTATTACTCTTCATTTATTTCCTCCTTAGTTAGGTTAATATTTATAACAAATAATCTAAATTTATACAGTAGAAATTATTTTTTAGTTTAAAAAATTTTTATAATGAAATCAAACGTAAATATTAACATTTCCGTTTCTGTATTATTACTTTATTAGTACAATCTAGTAACATTATTAAATCCATATCAATAACTAATATTTTTTAATAATTATTATATAGTCTTATATCTTTAATATTTATTACAATTTCCACCATATTAATTATGATGTTGTTAGATAAATTTTTATAAATAAAACAAACATAAATTATCCAATAGAACACAGTAAACTAGATAACTACTATTTAATACACAATTATAAAATAGTACTAATAGACATATGTTAGTAATAGCAGAACAAATATCTTAATAAAAAAAACTAGTAAGATAAATTATCTTACTAGTTTTTTTTATTATTTTTTATTATACCTTCTATTATATTTTTAAACTTATTTAAATTTCCATCATAAATAACAATATTTATATTCATTTCTTTAGCTCTATGAGAAATAGTACTCTTTAGTGGTTTTTTAGTTGCCACAAGAATTTTAATAACATTTTCTCCACCTAATTGACTTGCATATACATTAAGCTNTCTTCATTTCTTCAGCATTAGTTGCTAAATCAACTTTACTTTGTAAAGCCTTAGGTGTTAAATCCCAACTTCCATCATTATCTGGGCCATGTCCAAATAATTCTTTTAATGAATGTCCATCAACAGTATTATTAAGTTCTGCCTTTGTTAATTCTCCAGTTGGAGTTGTAACTCCTGAAATCCAAGTATAATTTAAATTTTCTCCTGGAGGAGTAAGTGAAACTATATTACTTGTTGAACCAATATTATTTGTCATATCATAATATTTAAATGCTGAGTTAATTATTTGATAAGTACCACTATCAACTCCACCTAGCTTAACCTTATATTGCATCTTAAAGTCTTGTCCACCTTGTATTGTTGGAGTTGTTACATATCCAACAACATCTGATAAATCAGTCTTTCCAGGTATATATTTTATCCATCCATTGACTGGATTTTCAACATATGCCATTTTTCCCTTTAAATTATTAGCATCTGGTGAATCTAATAAAGCTTGATTAGCTGCATTTAATGCTGATTTAGGTAATACCCAAGTTGGTGCTCCATCAGTATCTAAAGATTCTAACTTAGTATTTAAGCCACCCTGGCTAACAGATCCTTCTTCACCTGGTAAATTATTAGCTCCATCTGTTGGTAGTTGTCCAACTATCATATATTGTTTAGTTGAACCATTTTCATTTTGAACCATATCTGTTAATGTTGATTCATTATTGCTATTTACAGGGGTTGAACTATGTTGACAATCGTTATTTGTAACTCTTGCTATAACTATCTTTGTATGATATTCAGTCTGAGTAGGTAATCCACCTGCAACTACACTATGATTTGGAATATTATTGTAATTGTATTGTAGCCCTTGATGTCCATCTGGTCCAACCATTTGCGCACTAATATCTAAAGGTTTAATTATATTATTAGGCTCAGTATATTGAGCATTATAAGTAACAGTTGGAGTATTAGATAAATATACTCCATATCCCTTTACCATATTAACTACTAATTTATCACCTTCAATTTTATAATCACTAGGACTTAAATTTAGTCCTCCTAATTGAACAGGTCCAATTATTTTAAAAGGTGCTCCCATATTAATCACCATTTGAGAGTGATTTGTAAAATCAGCTTCTGCTCCACTTCCATACCCATTAACTGCTGCTGCGAAGTTATGTGGCTTATTTAACCAACTAGCATTAACTTGATTAACAGAACTTCCAAAAATGTTCCCTAAATTATCTACCATAACATTTGTATAATCTCGAGCTGTAACTACACCTGAGGATAGACCATGTGAATATCCTTCATATCTTGTATCTGTAATCTGATTTATTCCATCAGCTTGAACCTTTTCATCTGTATATGAATTTGGAGGTGACATCATGAATCCATCAAACTTACCATCAGTAGTTATAACTCCATCTTGACTTGCCTTTCCAGACTCAATTTGTGAATCCATAGTTTTAAGTTCATCTGGTGTATAATTTCCTTGAAGAACCCCTATTGTATAAGTTCTTGAAATTACTCTATTATTAATTCCAGCTGTTGGTGCTGTTATATAACTTGAACTTATATTTAATTTTGAACCATTATAATCGGCTTCTGACATTACAAAATTAATATTTGGTAATGCTTTATTTGCATTTATCATATCTGTCATTTGACTAGCTGTATACATTTCACCAATACCATTCATTTGCCCATGAGCCATATCATAAAGTATTTTTTCTTTTTCTTGTGCTGTTCCATTCTTTAATATATTAACTGTACTTTTATTTAAACTATAATAAGTTTGATCATTATTTACGTTACTATTTTGCATATTATATAATACAACTTCACCATTTGTAACTAATGAACCTGTATATACTTTATACTTTCCATGTAACCCAGCATCTATTGTTGAGCTATATGTAACTTTATTATTATTTGTTCCTCCACTCATTTGCTGAGTAGTACCTGTTACAGATGATTGTTGCATATTAATAGCATCTGAACTATTAGTTAATTGATTTTGTGATACTGTTATACTTTCAGGTATATAATAATTAGTTGTCGCAGCTGATGCATCAACACCTGAAGGACTTGTAAATTTTTCCCCTACTGCTTCAACAGTTATATCTTTTATAAATCTATTATTGGTAGTTGATGTAATCTTAAATAGCTTATTCATTGAACTAGCTAAACTACCTTGAATTGTATATGTACCATCAGCATTTTTAACTAATCCTGGAACATCTAAAGGTGTTATTTTTAATTCATCTGGATCTGGGTTAACTATCTTAAATGTTACATTTTTCACCTTACTATTGTTAACATTATAAACACCGGGATTATTAACAGCAGTTGTATTACTGAAGCCTACATTTAAATAATGAACATGTGGATTATTAGCATCTGAATCTAGAGATAAATCAGGCTGTATATAATTAGTATATGCTCTTGTTAACTTTATATCTGGAGCATTGACTGGTATAGTTTCTTGTTTACCATTAGCATTAATATGCATTTTTATATTAGGTATTAAATCCATATCCCAGTCTGATTCTCCAATATTAAATGAAGCTGTTACTGTAAATGTTGATGTACTATTAAGATTTTTTACTTCTCCTAATTTTACATTTATTGCACTAAGTATCTCTTTAGCAGCTTCCTGTTCTTGAGTTGTTTCTGCTTTACCATCTGTCATATACTTAGCAATTGGATTAGCTGTTAAATAGAAATCTGGTACATTATATAACTTACCTGATTTACTTCTTAATGTTACTGAAATATTATATGTTACTATTGTACCAGCTGTAGCGATATCTCCTGTTTTTGGTACATTATTTTCTGGAATATATTTATCAGTATTACTTGGATTATTAGCAAGTGTTTTTGTAACACTAACATTTGTTATATTAACTTGTAAATCATCTGGACTAATTTTTTCTGGTGTAGATGTACTAGCTAATAATGTTGTATTTTTCCCATTATTATTTGTGTTATTACTTACATTACTACTCTGATAACCTGTAGATGTCATTGAAACTAAACTAGTCACAGTAGCCATTGCTGCAAGTGATTTTAATTTATTACTCTTCATTTAGAGTTCCTCCTTAATTATATTCACCTATATAATAAAAATTTAATTCTATATTAATTTACTTCTTAGTCTAAAAAAGCTATAAATTTTTATATATAAAAACTTATAACTAAATAATAAATTTTAAATTTGTTATTCTAATATTAAAAGATATTATTCCATAAAATCAACTATATATATTAACATTTTTATTTTTTTATTTTCAATTTATTAATATTGTTCAATAATATTTAATAATATTATTAAATGTATGTCAACATTTAACATTTATTACCATTAATATATTTTATGGAATTAATAGAATATTTCTTGAAATTACTATTTTGATAATACAATATTATAATTCATTCTACATATCAAGTAATAACTTTTATCTGTTAATAGTTTTTTTTAATATTTTAGTAAATAAAAAATACTCTTTTTTGAAAAATTAGAAACAATTTATTAACAATACTTTATCTAAATAAATTAAATTAATAAATTTAAAACTAAAAAAAATCTATTTATCTGATAAATATAAAAATTAATATCAATACATTTATTTAAATCTATATATCATATTAAATTAATATTATGAGAAATAGATGAATTTTTCTAACTTATATGCTTAAATATAATAAAAAACAGAATATAGGAGGCAACAAATGATAAAAAGAAATTTATTAGGAACTTTTATTCTTGCTACAGTAGTTGCTGGAAGTACTTCTAGTGCTATAACAGCACAAGCTACTCAAAATTACACTATAAAATATGAAGCTAATGACTGGAATAATATTTCAAGCGAAAATCCAAGTCAATTTGATAATCCTCCAGTAGACCCTAATGGTGTATTAGAGAGAATGCCAACTACATATTTACAAACAAAGTATGGGAAAATGGAGATAATTCAATTAGAACATGGTTATGAAACTAAGAATTTAACTAACGCCAATGCCCCTATACTTTATACTGGTACTGTAAATAATATATATAAGATTAATGGAACTGTAGATTTAAATGCTCTTTTAACTCCAAAAATAATGAATGCAAATGGTCAGGAAGAAAGTGGAACAATTATATTCCCCAATATAGATACTTCAAAAGCTAACTTTGGTGCTAAATATATTGAAGCTATAGATGCTAATGGAAATGTAACAGTAGCTCCTTTCATTTATAATACAGTAGATTNTAACTGTACTTTTATTTAAACTATAATAAGTTTGATCATTATTTACGTTACTATTTTGCATATTATATAATACAACTTCACCATTTGTAACTAATGAACCTGTATATACTTTATACTTTCCATGTAACCCAGCATCTATTGTTGAGCTATATGTAACTTTATTATTATTTGTTCCTCCACTCATTTGCTGAGTAGTACCTGTTACAGATGATTGTTGCATATTAATAGCATCTGAACTATTAGTTAATTGATTTTGTGATACTGTTATACTTTCAGGTATATAATAATTAGTTGTCGCAGCTGATGCATCAACACCTGAAGGACTTGTAAATTTTTCCCCTACTGCTTCAACAGTTATATCTTTTATAAATCTATTATTGGTAGTTGATGTAATCTTAAATAGCTTATTCATTGAACTAGCTAAACTACCTTGAATTGTATATGTACCATCAGCATTTTTAACTAATCCTGGAACATCTAAAGGTGTTATTTTTAATTCATCTGGATCTGGGTTAACTATCTTAAATGTTACATTTTTCACCTTACTATTGTTAACATTATAAACACCGGGATTATTAACAGCAGTTGTATTACTGAAGCCTACATTTAAATAATGAACATGTGGATTATTAGCATCTGAATCTAGAGATAAATCAGGCTGTATATAATTAGTATATGCTCTTGTTAACTTTATATCTGGAGCATTGACTGGTATAGTTTCTTGTTTACCATTAGCATTAATATGCATTTTTATATTAGGTATTAAATCCATATCCCAGTCTGATTCTCCAATATTAAATGAAGCTGTTACTGTAAATGTTGATGTACTATTAAGATTTTTTACTTCTCCTAATTTTACATTTATTGCACTAAGTATCTCTTTAGCAGCTTCCTGTTCTTGAGTTGTTTCTGCTTTACCATCTGTCATATACTTAGCAATTGGATTAGCTGTTAAATAGAAATCTGGTACATTATATAACTTACCTGATTTACTTCTTAATGTTACTGAAATATTATATGTTACTATTGTACCAGCTGTAGCGATATCTCCTGTTTTTGGTACATTATTTTCTGGAATATATTTATCAGTATTACTTGGATTATTAGCAAGTGTTTTTGTAACACTAACATTTGTTATATTAACTTGTAAATCATCTGGACTAATTTTTTCTGGTGTAGATGTACTAGCTAATAATGTTGTATTTTTCCCATTATTATTTGTGTTATTACTTACATTACTACTCTGATAACCTGTAGATGTCATTGAAACTAAACTAGTCACAGTAGCCATTGCTGCAAGTGATTTTAATTTATTACTCTTCATTTAGAGTTCCTCCTTAATTATATTCACCTATATAATAAAAATTTAATTCTATATTAATTTACTTCTTAGTCTAAAAAAGCTATAAATTTTTATATATAAAAACTTATAACTAAATAATAAATTTTAAATTTGTTATTCTAATATTAAAAGATATTATTCCATAAAATCAACTATATATATTAACATTTTTATTTTTTTATTTTCAATTTATTAATATTGTTCAATAATATTTAATAATATTATTAAATGTATGTCAACATTTAACATTTATTACCATTAATATATTTTATGGAATTAATAGAATATTTCTTGAAATTACTATTTTGATAATACAATATTATAATTCATTCTACATATCAAGTAATAACTTTTATCTGTTAATAGTTTTTTTTAATATTTTAGTAAATAAAAAATACTCTTTTTTGAAAAATTAGAAACAATTTATTAACAATACTTTATCTAAATAAATTAAATTAATAAATTTAAAACTAAAAAAAATCTATTTATCTGATAAATATAAAAATTAATATCAATACATTTATTTAAATCTATATATCATATTAAATTAATATTATGAGAAATAGATGAATTTTTCTAACTTATATGCTTAAATATAATAAAAAACAGAATATAGGAGGCAACAAATGATAAAAAGAAATTTATTAGGAACTTTTATTCTTGCTACAGTAGTTGCTGGAAGTACTTCTAGTGCTATAACAGCACAAGCTACTCAAAATTACACTATAAAATATGAAGCTAATGACTGGAATAATATTTCAAGCGAAAATCCAAGTCAATTTGATAATCCTCCAGTAGACCCTAATGGTGTATTAGAGAGAATGCCAACTACATATTTACAAACAAAGTATGGGAAAATGGAGATAATTCAATTAGAACATGGTTATGAAACTAAGAATTTAACTAACGCCAATGCCCCTATACTTTATACTGGTACTGTAAATAATATATATAAGATTAATGGAACTGTAGATTTAAATGCTCTTTTAACTCCAAAAATAATGAATGCAAATGGTCAGGAAGAAAGTGGAACAATTATATTCCCCAATATAGATACTTCAAAAGCTAACTTTGGTGCTAAATATATTGAAGCTATAGATGCTAATGGAAATGTAACAGTAGCTCCTTTCATTTATAATACAGTAGATTTTAAAACTAGCTTACATATAAATAATGAAGATGAATTAAAAAATATATCATTAGATCAAATTTTAAATGGTCCTACAACTGATTTAAAACCTTATATCGCAAACTATGAAAAAGGAAGCAATAAAATAATAGTTGGTGTAAGTAGAGGCATGGCTTCTGCTAGACAAGAAATAGACCTTACTATTGGTAATGAAAAGCCTAAAGTAATTACAAAAGATATTACTAATCAAGATGTAAATAAACCCGGAACTATAAGCTCAGCTACTAATCAAGCTCCACCAACATTAATTAAAATTTTAATAAGTAAGTGGACTTATATAATAGTTGGAATAATACTTATTTCAATAATTAGCTTTTTTTCATTTAGAAAAAAAGATTAATTAAATATTAGATAGGAGGTAATAACATTGAACAAAAGAAGAGCTAGAATAGGAATAGTTTTAATAATAATAGTTATACTTGGACTATTCTCAATATATAAATATCTGAATTTTTCATATAATACATATTATAATTCAACTCTAAATATACAAGGAAATAATTCAGCAATAGGTCAGCTTGAAAACTTAATTAACGGTGAGAAGTGGAAAAAACCTATTGATGAAATGGGTAATTTAAAGCAATATTATGATGAAGCACATAAAGTTAATCCTGGTGTTGTTGGATGGATTTTTATAGATGGAACAAATATAAATTATCCAATAGAACATGGTAAACCAGATGATTACTATTTAACACACAATTGGAAAGGCGAACCTTATTGGAATGGAAGTATCTTCTTAGATCATGCTAATTCAGGATTTGATAATGTTTCACTTATCAATGGTCACAATATGTTAAATGGTATAATGTTCTCTCAATTAATGAATTTTAAAAATAAAGAATTCTTCGATGCAAATCATAAAGTTTATATTTATGAAGGAGCAGAAAATAAATTAGCTACTTATCAAGTTATAGGTGCATTATATTGTCAACCTGATATCTCATTACAATTAGGTAATTTAAGTGAGGACCAAATGAAGGCAGAAGTATCTAGATTATTATCTAAATCTATGTATGGTATGAAGCCTTATAATGGAGGTAAAGTGCTTCTTTTAAATACATGTCTTTCAAATGGAACAGGTGAACATATATTAGTAATTGCTGAGCAAATTAATTAAAAAAATTAAAATAAAAAAAGCTGATTTCAGTATTTAACTGAAATCAGCTTTTTGGTTTAACTTAATATTTATAACATATATTTAACTTATATTAGCTAATAAAATAATATTGAAGTTAGTAAAGCTTTTTATAGTTCATACGATATGCTATATCTTTCCTAAGAATTATTTAATTATTTTCTTTTTCTCTTAAAGATACTCATAGCTAAAATAGCTCCCATTAATCCTGCTAATGCTCCAGCTTCTTTAGCCCCATTATCTTGTGATTGACCTACTCCAGTATGAGGTAAAGTATTTATAGTTTTGCTTGAATTAGAACTATTAGATACTTTATTTATATCATTACTATGATTTGCTGTAGTCTTATTTACATCATGATCTACTGGTTTTGTTTTATCACCATTATAATTTTCTGGTGTTGTCTTATTACCATCATGATTTACTGGTTTTGTTTTATCACCATTATGATTTTCTGGTCTTGTCTTATTACCATCGTGATCTACTGGGTTTATTTTATCACCATTATGATTTTCTGGTCTTGTCTTATTACCATCGTGATCTACTGGGTTTATTTTATCACCATTATGATTTTCTGGTCTTGTCTTATTACCATCGTGATCTACTGGGTTTATTTTATCACCATTATGATTTTCTGGTCTTGTCTTATTACCATCGTGATCTACTGGGTTTATTTTATCACCATTATGATTTTCTGGTCTTGTCTTATTACCATCGTGATCTACTGGGTTTATTTTATCACCATTATGATTTTCTGGTCTTGTCTTATTACCATCGTGATCTACTGGGTTTATTTTATCACCATTATGATTTTCTGGTCTTGTCTTATTACCATCGTGATCTACTGGGTTTATTTTATCACCATTATGATTTTCTGGTCTTGTCTTATTACCATCGTGATCTACTGGGTTTATTTTATCACCATTATGATTTTCTGGTCTTGTCTTATTACCATCGTGATCTACTGGGTTTATTTTATCACCATTATGATTTTCTGGTCTTGTCTTATTACCATCGTGATCTACTGGGTTTATTTTATCACCATTATGATTTTCTGGTCTTGTCTTATTACCATCGTGATCTACTGGGTTTATTTTATCACCATTATGATTTTCTGGTCTTGTCTTATTACCATCGTGATCTACTGGGTTTATTTTATCACCATTATGATTTTCTGGTCTTGTCTTATTACCATCGTGATCTACTGGGTTTATTTTATCACCATTATGATTTTCTGGTCTTGTCTTATTACCATCGTGATCTACTGGGTTTATTTTATCACCATTATGATTTTCTGGTCTTGTCTTATTACCATCGTGATCTACTGGGTTTATTTTATCACCATTATGATTTTCTGGTCTTGTCTTATTACCATCGTGATCTACTGGGTTTATTTTATCACCATTATGATTTTCTGGTCTTGTCTTATTACCATCGTGATCTACTGGGTTTATTTTATCACCATTATGATTTTCTGGTCTTGTCTTATTACCATCGTGATCTACTGGGTTTATTTTATCACCATTATGATTTTCTGGTCTTGTCTTATTACCATCGTGATCTACTGGGTTTATTTTATCACCATTATGATTTTCTGGTCTTGTCTTATTACCATCGTGATCTACTGGGTTTATTTTATCACCATTATGATTTTCTGGTCTTGTCTTATTACCATCATGATCTACTGGGTTTGTTTTATCACCATTATGATTTTCTGGTCTTGTCTTATTACCATCGTGATCTACTGGGTTTATTTTATCACCATTATGATTTTCTGGTCTTGTCTTATTACCATCGTGATCTACTGGGTTTATTTTATCACCATTATGATTTTCTGGTCTTGTCTTATTACCATCGTGATCTACTGGGTTTGTTTTATCACCATTATGATTTTCTGGTCTTGTCTTATTACCATCGTGATCTACTGGGTTTGTTTTATCACCATTATGATTTTCTGGTCTTGTCTTATTACCATCGTGATCTACTGGGTTTGTTTTATTACCATTATGATTTTCTGGTGTATTCTTTTCTACATTATAAATTGTTGTGTTATCACTATCTCCAAATGTCTTTGGCACTCCGGTTACTTTTTCACCATTTCCATTAGTAATACTTACTACATGATAACCCTTTGGAATTTTCGGTGTTTTAAGTCCAGTTTCTGTGCCTGTTTTACCTGTCTTTGAAACTACTGGTACAAGCTCTGTGTTATTATACATAACTTTTACGGTGTCAGTAGGCATTTTATTTATTGTATAAATAATAGTTTGATTATCCTTGCTTTGAACAGTTGGAACTTCGTTTTGTGAAACTTCTTTTCCGTTAACAGTTATCTTTGTAATTTGATATCCGTTTAGTAGATTTGGAATAGCTGTATCAACTTTAGCTCCTTCTAGATTTGTAGTTGTCTTGCTTGCTACTACTGGCTTTCCATTTGGATAAAATTCTTCAACTGTTGTTGTTGGATTCTTAGCAATATGATAAACAATATTTTGATCATCATTTGTAAATTTACTTGGTACTCCTGGTTCTACTGTCTTATTATTATCAGTAACATTTACAATATGATATCCATTAGGTATTTGTGGAGTTTTAAGTCCTGTTTCTGTTCCTGATACTCCAGTTACTGAAACTTCAGGTACTACTGGTTGATTATTTTCATCAACTACTTTTACTGTATCTGTTGAAACCTTTCCTATTGTGTAAACAATTGTTTGATT
>NZ_LT594785.1:66332-484718 GCF_900091705.1 Clostridium mediterraneense
ATCATTTGTAAATTTGCTTGGTACTCCAGGTTCTACTACTTTATTATTATCAGTAACATTTACAATATGATATCCATTAGGTATTTGTGGAGTTTTAAGTCCTGTTTCTGTTCCTGATACTCCAGTTACTGAAACTTCAGGTACTACTGGTTGATTATTTTCATCAACTACTTTTACTGTATCTGTTGAAACCTTTCCTATTGTGTAAACAATTGTTTGATTTTCTACACTTTGTACTGTTGGAACTTCACTTTGTGAAACTTCTTTTCCATTTATAGTAATCTTAATTACTTTATATCCTTCTGGAAGTTTAGGAAGTCCTGTTTCTACCTTAGTTCCTTGAAGATTTACTGTTGTTTTATCTGGAACAACGTTTGTACCATCTTGATATTTTTCTTCAACTGTTGTTGTTGGATTTTTAGCAACAATAACTTCTATATGATCATCAACTTCTTTATTTTGATTATCTGATAAAGTCTTAGGTAATTCGTACTTACCTTTAGTATTTGGTGTAATCACCTTATTATCAACTGTTACCTTTACAATATGATAACCATTTGGAATTTCAGGCATTTGAACATCTATCTTAGCTCCAGGTGCTCCACTTGCTACTTCATGACTTGGAGTTAAAACAGTTCCTGATTCAGTTTTAACATCAACATAAACTTTATCTGTAATATCTTTTTCTACATGATAAATTGTTGTATTATCGCTATTTCCAAATACAGTTGGTACTCCTGTAACAATATTTCCGTTTCCATCAGTTATTTTAACTATATGATAACCTTTTGGAATATCTGGAGTAGTTAATCCTGTCTTACTACCAGTCTTACCTGTTTTTGAAACTACTGGTACAAGTTCTATGTTATTATACATAACCTTTACGGTGTCAGTAGGCATTTTATCTATTGTATATACAATAGTTTGATTATCCTTGCCTTGAACAGTTGGAACTTCATTTTGTGAAACAACTTTTCCATTAACAGTTATCTTTGTAATTTGATATCCGTTTGGTAAATCTGGAATAGCTGTATCAACTTTAGCTCCTGCAAGATTTACAGTTGTTTTACTTGCCACTACTGGTTTTCCGTCTGGATAAACTTCTGAAACTGTAGTATTTGGATTCTTTGCAATATGATAAACAATATTTTGGTTATCATTTGTAAATTTGCTTGGTACTCCAGGTTCTACTACTTTATTATTATCAGTAACATTTACAATATGGTATCCATTAGGTATTTGTGGAGTTTTAAGTCCTGTTTCTGTTCCTGATACTCCAGTTACTGAAACTTCAGGTACTACTGGTTGATTATTTTCATCAACTACTTTTACTGTATCTGTATATTTTTGTACAGGTTGCTCTGGTAATTTTGAAATTACAAATTTAATATGAGTAATTCCTGAATTTTGTAATATACCTACTGTCTTAAACCAATCTGGAGTTACGACTTTTCCATTGACTTCTATCTCATCTAATTTATATCCTAGTTCCTTCATTTCTTCAGCATTAGTTGCTAAATCGACTTTACTTTGTAAAGCCTTAGGTGTTAAATCCCAACTTCCATCATTATCTGGACCATGTCCAAATAATTCTTGTAATGAATGACCATCAACATTCTTTGTTAATTCTTGTTTTGTTAACACTCCAGTTGGAGTTACTACTCCTGAAATCCAAGTATAATTTAAATTTTCACATGGTGGAGTAATTGTAACAACATTACTTGTTGAACCAATATCATCTGTCATATCATAATACTTAAATGCTGAGTTAATTAGTTGATATTTTCCTTTCTGAATTCCTCCTAATTTAACTTTATATTGCATTGTAAAATCTTGTCCACCTTGTACTGTTGGAGTTGCTACATACCCAACAATATCTGATAAATTGGTCTGTCCAGGTACATACTTTATCCAACCACTTTTAGGATTTTCAATATATGACATTTCTCCATTTAATTTATTAGCATCTGGTGATTCTAGTAATTCACGATTAGTTGAGTTTAAAGCTGATTTAGGTAATACCCAAGTTGGTACTCCATTTGTATCTAAAGTCTCTAATGTAGTATTTAATCCGCCTTGACTAACTGCTCCATCTTGACCAGGTAAATTATCACTTCCATTTACAGGTATCTCTCCAACAATCATATATTGTTTTGTAATGCTATCTTCATTATGAATCATATCAGTTAATGTCGTCTCATTATTACTATTTAATGGAGTGGAACTATGCATACAATCAGTTTTTGCCGCTCTAATAATGTCTATTTTTGTGTGGTATATTGTTTGTGGAGGAAGTCCTCCAGCTACAACACTATGATTGGCTATATCATTATAGTTATACTCTAAACCTTGATGTCCATCTGGTCCAACCATTTTTGCACTAATATCTAAATTATTTATCTTATCTGGATTTATATACTGTGCGTTAAATGTAACATTAGGAGAGTCGCTTAAATTAACTTCCCACCCTTCTGGTATATTAACTATTAATTTATCTCCATCAATCTTATAATCACTAGGGCTTAAATTATCCCACATTAATTGTACACCACCAATTAATTTAAATGGTGCCCCCATATTAATTACCATTTGAGACTTATTTGTGAAAGTAAGTTGTGGACCACTTCCAAATCCTGTTACTTGAGCATTAAACATATGTGGTTTATCTAACCAACTAACACCAACCTTTTCAATGGTATTTTGTGAACTCCCACCAAATGGATTATCTACTGAAACCCCTGTATAATCATGAGCCATAACAGCTCCTGATGAAATTCCATGTGAATATCCTGTGTATCTTGTATCTGTAATTTGTGAAATATAATTTGAATTAATTACTTCATCTGTATAATTATTAGGAGGCGACATCATAAACCCTGCGAATTTACCATCTCGTATTAAAACACCATCCTGCTTTGCTTTACCCTGTTCTATTTGTGATTGCATAGTTGAAAGTTCAGTGTTACTATATTTTCCCACTAAGATTCCTAATGTATACGTTCTTGAAATTACCCTATTATTAACACCTCCTGTTGGAGCAGTTATATAATTTCCTGTTATTTTTAGATTTGATTTTGAATCATAAACTCCAGCTGCCACTACAAAATTAACTGAAGGTAGTGGCTGCCCATTCGACATCATCTCTGATATCTCATTTGCTGTATACATTGTACCAATACCATTCATTTCTCCAGTAGCTATTTTCCAAAGAATTTGTTCCTTTTGTTCAGCTGTTCCACTTTTTAATATATCAACCGTATTTTGGTTTAAATTATAATAACATTGAGCATTTTGTGTATATGCACTAATTATTTTACCAAAATCAGAAAACAGAACTTGACCATTTGTAATTAATGAACCTGTTAATACATCATAAGTTCCTTTTAATCCAGCATCTATTGTTGTACCAAAAAAAACATTATCAAAACTAGACATATTACTTAAATCACTACTCTCTGTTGTAGAGAACTGTTGCATATTAATAGGATTCCCCTTAGTAATCAACTCATTTTGTATTACATTTGCTTTACCAACCTCATATTGATTTGTTGTAGCAGCCGTTGCATCTACACCTGAAGGACTGTTAAAAGTTTCATTAACCGGTGTCACATAAATAGGCTGTACAAATCTATTATCTGTATTTGTTGTAATTTTAAATAATTTTTGTACTCCATCCATCAACTTTCCAGATATTGTATAAGTACCATTAGGATTAGATACTAAACCTGGAACATCTAAAGGTGTTATAGTAAAATTTTGACCTTGAGTATATATCTTAAATGTTATACTTGAAGGTTTACTATTATTTACATTATATACTCCAGAGTTATTATTAAGCGTATTATTATTAAAGTTTAAGCTCACGTACTGTATATGTGGTTTTGACTCATCCGGTGTTACCTTTACATTAGGAGCTACATAGTTTAAATAATGCTTTGTTAGTTTAATATCTGGAACATTTATTGGAATTGTCTTCGTACTACCATTTACATCTATATGAAGATCTATATTTGGTATCATATTTACATCCCAATCAGCTTCTCCTATTTTAAATGAAGCTGTTATTGTAAATGTAGATGTACTGTCTAAATTAGTTAAATTTTGTAAATTAACATTTAGTGAATCAAGCATATTTGTAATTGCTTGTTTTTCTTGTGGCGTTTCTGGTTTACCATTTGTTACATATTTAGCAGTTGGATTTGCTGAAAGATAGCACTTTGATATATTATAAAGCTTACCTGATTTACTTCTTAGCGATACAGATATTTTATATGTTATCACTGTACCTGTTGTTGCTATATTCCCTGTTGCAGGAACATTATTTTCAGGTATATATTTATCTGTATTACTTGAAGCACCTAATGCAGTTTTAGAAATATTTACATTTGTAACATTTACTTGTAAGTCACTGGGACTAATTTTTGTTGTACCAGATGTATTAGTTAGCATAGTTGTCTCTTTTATTTTATTATTTACTTTGTTACTACTGGTATATCCTGTGGATGCCATAGAAACTATACTAGTCATAGTAGCCATAGCTACAATAGATTTTAATTTATTACTCTTCATTTATTTCCTCCTTAGTTAGGTTAATATTTATAACAAATAATCTAAATTT
This sequence comes from Clostridium mediterraneense, assembly GCF_900091705.1. Lineage (GTDB taxonomy): Bacteria > Bacillota > Clostridia > Clostridiales > Clostridiaceae > Sarcina > Sarcina mediterraneense. The sequence continues at coordinate 70,951 of NZ_LT594785.1, forward strand.
ATACAGTAGAAATTATTTTTTAGTTTAAAAAATTTTTATAATGAAATCAAACGTAAATATTAACATTTCCGTTTCTGTATTATTACTTTATTAGTACAATCTAGTAACATTATTAAATCCATATCAATAACTAATATTTTTTAATAATTATTATATAGTCTTATATCTTTAATATTTATTACAATTTCCACCATATTAATTATGATGTTGTTAGATAAATTTTTATAAATAAAACAAACATAAATTATCCAATAGAACACAGTAAACTAGATAACTACTATTTAATACACAATTATAAAATAGTACTAATAGACATATGTTAGTAATAGCAGAACAAATATCTTAATAAAAAAAACTAGTAAGATAAATTATCTTACTAGTTTTTTTTATTATTTTTTATTATACCTTCTATTATATTTTTAAACTTATTTAAATTTCCATCATAAATAACAATATTTATATTCATTTCTTTAGCTCTATGAGAAATAGTACTCTTTAGTGGTTTTTTAGTTGCCACAAGAATTTTAATAACATTTTCTCCACCTAATTGACTTGCATATACATTAAGCTCATTTAAAGCAACTTCATCGTATTTTCTAGAATCCTTACATGAAATACAAATAAGTACAGAATCTTTTATTGCAACAACATCTAATTCATTTCTAACTTTTGCTTTATTATCATTCCAAAGAAATAATACTCCACTTTTAACATCATCTATTACTTCTATATCTTCAACAACCTTTTTAGTTAATACTTCTAGCCATGTTCCACTTTTAAAAATAAAACTTTTTAAGAAATCATTTAAAAAGTAGATTTTATAGAATTCATTATTTTCTTTTACTGCTATTTGCTTTCTAGATTCTAAAAACCTTAAAGCATCCCTATAAAATTTAATATCATTACTATTTAAAGCTTCCTTTTTTATTTTCATAAAATCAGGATTCCTATCATCTCTTATAAAAATAGTGTTATCTTGAAGAGTAAGTTTTNATCTGCACTTTGTACTGTTGGAACTTCGTTTTGTGAAACTTCTTTTCCATTTACAGTAATCTTAATTACTTTATATCCTTCTGGAAGCTCTAGAAGACCTGTTTCTACCTTAGTTCCTTGAAGATTTATTGTTGTTTTATCTGGAACAACATTTGTACCGTCTTGGTATTTTTCTTCAACTGTTGTTGTTGGATTTTTAGCAACAATAACTTCTATATGATCATCAACTTCTTGATTTTGATTATCTGATAAAGTCTTAGGTAATTCATATTTTCCATTACTATCTGGAGTAATCATCTTATTATCAACTATAACTTTTACAATATGATAATCCTTTGGAATTTCAGGCATTTGAACATTTACCTTAGCTCCAGGTACTCCACTTGCAACTTCATGACTTGGAGTTAAAACAGTTCCTGATTCAGTTTTAACATCAACATAAACTTTATCTGTAATATCTTTTGCTACATGATAAATTATTGTATTATCGTTGTCTCCAAATGTCTTTGGTACTTCATTAACTTTTTCACCATTTCCATTAGTTATGTTAACTATATGATATCCCTTTGGAATTTCTGGTGTTTTAAGTCCTGTTTCTGTTCCTGTTTTACCTGTTTTTGAAACTGCTGGTATAAGATCTTTATTGTTATAAACAACTTTAACTGTATCAGTTGGCATCTTATCTATTGTATAAATAATAGTTTGATTATCCTTGCTTTGAACAGTTGGAACTTCGTTTTGTGAAACTTCTTTTCCGTTAACAGTTATCTTTGTAATTTGATATCCATTTGGAAGATCTGGAATTGCTGTATCAACTTTAGCTCCTGCAAGATTTACACTTGTTTTATCTGCTACAACCGGTGTTCCGTTTGAATAAACTTCTTTAACTGTAGTTGTTGAATCTTTAGCAATATGATAAATAATATTTTGGTCATCATTTGTAAATTTGCTTGGTACTCCAGGTTCTACTACTTTATTATTATCAGTAACATTTACAATATGGTATCCATTAGGTATTTGTGGAGTTTTAAGTCCTGTTTCTGTTCCTGATACTCCAGTTACTGAAACTTCAGGTACTACTGGTTGATTATTTTCATCAACTACTTTTACTGTATCTGTTGAAACCTTTCCTATTGTGTAAACAATTGTTTGATTTTCTACACTTTGTACTGTTGGAACTTCACTTTGTGAAACTTCTTTTCCATTTATAGTAATCTTAATTACTTTATATCCTTCTGGAAGTTTAGGAAGTCCTGTTTCTACCTTAGTTCCTTGAAGATTTACTGTTGTTTTATCTGGAACAACGTTTGTACCATCTTGATATTTTTCTTCAACTGTTGTTGTTGGATTTTTAGCAACAATAACTTCTATATGATCATCAACTTCTTTATTTTGATTATCTGATAAAGTCTTAGGTAATTCGTACTTACCTTTAGTATTTGGTGTAATCACCTTATTATCAACTGTTACCTTTACAATATGATAACCATTTGGAATTTCAGGCATTTGAACATCTATCTTAGCTCCAGGTGCTCCACTTGCTACTTCATGACTTGGAGTTAAAACAGTTCCTGATTCAGTTTTAACATCAACATAAACTTTATCTGTAATATCTCTTTCTACATGATAAATTGTTGTATTATCGCTATTTCCAAATACTGTTGGTACTCCTGTAACAATATTTCCGTTTCCATCAGTTATTTTAACTATATGATAACCTTTTGGAATATCTGGAATAGTTAATCCTGTCTTGCTACCAGTCTTACCTGTTTTTGAAACTGCTGGTACAAGTTCTGTGTTATTATACATAACTTTTACTGTATCAGTAGGCATTTTATCTATTGTATAAACAATTGTTTGATTATCTGTGCTTTGAACAGTTGGAACTTCATTTTGTGAAACAACCTTTCCGTTAACAGTTATCTTTGTAATTTGATATCCATTTGGAAGTTCTGGAATTGCTGTATCAACTTTAGTTCCAGCAAGGTTTACAGTTGTTTTGTTTTCTACTACTGGTTTTCCGTCTGGATAAACTTCTTCAACTGTAGTACTTGGATCCTTAGCAATATGATAAATAATATTTTGGTCATCATTTGTAAATTTACTTGGCACTCCAGGTTCTACTGTCTTATTGTTATCAGTAACATTTACAATATGGTATCCCTTTGGTATTTGTGGAGTTTTAAGTCCTGTTTCTGTTCCTGAAACTCCAGTTACTGAAACTTCAGGTACTACTGGTTGATTATCTTCATCAACTACCTTTACAGTATCTGTTGAAACCTTTCCTATTGTGTAAACAATTGTTTGATTATCTGCACTTTGTACTGTTGGAACTTCATTTTGCGAAACTTCTTTTCCATTTACAGTAATCTTAATTACTTTATAGCCTTCTGGAAGCTCTGGAAGACCTGTTTCTACCTTAGTTCCTTGAAGATTTACTGTTGTTTTATCCGGAACAACGTTTGTACCGTCTTGATATTTTTCTTCAACCGTTGTTGTTGGATTTTTTGCAACAATAACTTCTATATGATCATCAACTTCTTGATTTTGATTATCTGATAAAGTATTAGGTAATTCATATTTTCCATTACTATCTGGAGTAATCACTTTATTATCAACTGTTACCTTTACAATATGATAATCCTTTGGAATTTCAGGCATTTGAACATTTACCTTAGCTCCAGGTGCCCCACTTGCTACTTCATGGCTTGGAGTTAAAACAGTTCCTGATTCAGTTTTAACATCAATATAAACTTTATCTGTAATATCTTTTTCTACATGATAAATTGTTGTATTATCACTATTTCCAAATGTACTTGGTACTCCAGTTACTTTTTCACCATTCCCATTAGTTATATTAACTATATGATAACCCTTTGGAATATCAGGAATATTTAATCCTGTGTTACTTCCTATCTTACCTGTTTTTGAAACTGATGGTACAACCTCATTTCCTTTATTATCAATAACTTTAACTGTATCTGTTGGCATCTTATCTATTGTATATACAATAGTTTGATTATCCTTGCTTTGAACAGTTGGAACTTCGTTTTGTGAAACTTCTTTTCCGTTAACAGTTATCTTTGTAATTTGATATCCGTTTGGTAAATCTGGAATAGCTGTATCAACTTTAGCTCCTTCTAGATTTGTAGTTGTCTTGTTTGCTACTACTGGCTTTCCATTTGGATAAAATTCTTCAACTGTTGTTATTGGATTCTTAGCAATATGATAAACAATATTTTGGTCATCATTTGTAAATTTACTTGGTACTCCAGGTTCTATTGTCTTATTGTTATCAGTAACATTTACAATATGATATCCTTCTGGTATTTTAGGAGCTTTAAGTCCTGTATCTGTTCCAGAAACCCCAGTTACTGAAACTTCAGGTATCACTGGTTGATTATTTTCATCAACTACCTTTACTGTATCTGTATATTTTTGTACAGGTTGCTCTGGTAATTTTGAAATTACAAATTTAATATGAGTAATTCCTGAATTTTGTAATATACCTACTGTCTTAAACCAATCTGGAGTTACGACTTTTCCATTGACTTCTATCTCATCTAATTTATATCCTAGTTCCTTCATTTCTTCAGCATTAGTTGCTAAATCGACTTTACTTTGTAAAGCCTTAGGTGTTAAATCCCAACTTCCATCATTATCTGGACCATGTCCAAATAATTCTTGTAATGAATGACCATCAACATTCTTTGTTAATTCTTGTTTTGTTAACACTCCAGTTGGAGTTACTACTCCTGAAATCCAAGTATAATTTAAATTTTCACATGGTGGAGTAATTGTAACAACATTACTTGTTGAACCAATATCATCTGTCATATCATAATACTTAAATGCTGAGTTAATTAGTTGATATTTTCCTTTCTGAATTCCTCCTAATTTAACTTTATATTGCATTGTAAAATCTTGTCCACCTTGTACTGTTGGAGTTGCTACATACCCAACAATATCTGATAAATTGGTCTGTCCAGGTACATACTTTATCCAACCACTTTTAGGATTTTCAATATATGACATTTCTCCATTTAATTTATTAGCATCTGGTGATTCTAGTAATTCACGATTAGTTGAGTTTAAAGCTGATTTAGGTAATACCCAAGTTGGTACTCCATTTGTATCTAAAGTCTCTAATGTAGTATTTAATCCGCCTTGACTAACTGCTCCATCTTGACCAGGTAAATTATCACTTCCATTTACAGGTATCTCTCCAACAATCATATATTGTTTTGTAATGCTATCTTCATTATGAATCATATCAGTTAATGTCGTCTCATTATTACTATTTAATGGAGTGGAACTATGCATACAATCAGTTTTTGCCGCTCTAATAATGTCTATTTTTGTGTGGTATATTGTTTGTGGAGGAAGTCCTCCAGCTACAACACTATGATTGGCTATATCATTATAGTTATACTCTAAACCTTGATGTCCATCTGGTCCAACCATTTTTGCACTAATATCTAAATTATTTATCTTATCTGGATTTATATACTGTGCGTTAAATGTAACATTAGGAGAGTCGCTTAAATTAACTTCCCACCCTTCTGGTATATTAACTATTAATTTATCTCCATCAATCTTATAATCACTAGGGCTTAAATTATCCCACATTAATTGTACACCACCAATTAATTTAAATGGTGCCCCCATATTAATTACCATTTGAGACTTATTTGTGAAAGTAAGTTGTGGACCACTTCCAAATCCTGTTACTTGAGCATTAAACATATGTGGTTTATCTAACCAACTAACACCAACCTTTTCAATGGTATTTTGTGAACTCCCACCAAATGGATTATCTACTGAAACCCCTGTATAATCATGAGCCATAACAGCTCCTGATGAAATTCCATGTGAATATCCTGTGTATCTTGTATCTGTAATTTGTGAAATATAATTTGAATTAATTACTTCATCTGTATAATTATTAGGAGGCGACATCATAAACCCTGCGAATTTACCATCTCGTATTAAAACACCATCCTGCTTTGCTTTACCCTGTTCTATTTGTGATTGCATAGTTGAAAGTTCAGTGTTACTATATTTTCCCACTAAGATTCCTAATGTATACGTTCTTGAAATTACCCTATTATTAACACCTCCTGTTGGAGCAGTTATATAATTTCCTGTTATTTTTAGATTTGATTTTGAATCATAAACTCCAGCTGCCACTACAAAATTAACTGAAGGTAGTGGCTGCCCATTCGACATCATCTCTGATATCTCATTTGCTGTATACATTGTACCAATACCATTCATTTCTCCAGTAGCTATTTTCCAAAGAATTTGTTCCTTTTGTTCAGCTGTTCCACTTTTTAATATATCAACCGTATTTTGGTTTAAATTATAATAACATTGAGCATTTTGTGTATATGCACTAATTATTTTACCAAAATCAGAAAACAGAACTTGACCATTTGTAATTAATGAACCTGTTAATACATCATAAGTTCCTTTTAATCCAGCATCTATTGTTGTACCAAAAAAAACATTATCAAAACTAGACATATTACTTAAATCACTACTCTCTGTTGTAGAGAACTGTTGCATATTAATAGGATTCCCCTTAGTAATCAACTCATTTTGTATTACATTTGCTTTACCAACCTCATATTGATTTGTTGTAGCAGCCGTTGCATCTACACCTGAAGGACTGTTAAAAGTTTCATTAACCGGTGTCACATAAATAGGCTGTACAAATCTATTATCTGTATTTGTTGTAATTTTAAATAATTTTTGTACTCCATCCATCAACTTTCCAGATATTGTATAAGTACCATTAGGATTAGATACTAAACCTGGAACATCTAAAGGTGTTATAGTAAAATTTTGACCTTGAGTATATATCTTAAATGTTATACTTGAAGGTTTACTATTATTTACATTATATACTCCAGAGTTATTATTAAGCGTATTATTATTAAAGTTTAAGCTCACGTACTGTATATGTGGTTTTGACTCATCCGGTGTTACCTTTACATTAGGAGCTACATAGTTTAAATAATGCTTTGTTAGTTTAATATCTGGAACATTTATTGGAATTGTCTTCGTACTACCATTTACATCTATATGAAGATCTATATTTGGTATCATATTTACATCCCAATCAGCTTCTCCTATTTTAAATGAAGCTGTTATTGTAAATGTAGATGTACTGTCTAAATTAGTTAAATTTTGTAAATTAACATTTAGTGAATCAAGCATATTTGTAATTGCTTGTTTTTCTTGTGGCGTTTCTGGTTTACCATTTGTTACATATTTAGCAGTTGGATTTGCTGAAAGATAGCACTTTGATATATTATAAAGCTTACCTGATTTACTTCTTAGCGATACAGATATTTTATATGTTATCACTGTACCTGTTGTTGCTATATTCCCTGTTGCAGGAACATTATTTTCAGGTATATATTTATCTGTATTACTTGAAGCACCTAATGCAGTTTTAGAAATATTTACATTTGTAACATTTACTTGTAAGTCACTGGGACTAATTTTTGTTGTACCAGATGTATTAGTTAGCATAGTTGTCTCTTTTATTTTATTATTTACTTTGTTACTACTGGTATATCCTGTGGATGCCATAGAAACTATACTAGTCATAGTAGCCATAGCTACAATAGATTTTAATTTATTACTCTTCATTTATTTCCTCCTTAGTTAGGTTAATATTTATAACAAATAATCTAAATTTATACAGTAGAAATTATTTTTTAGTTTAAAAAATTTTTATAATGAAATCAAACGTAAATATTAACATTTCCGTTTCTGTATTATTACTTTATTAGTACAATCTAGTAACATTATTAAATCCATATCAATAACTAATATTTTTTAATAATTATTATATAGTCTTATATCTTTAATATTTATTACAATTTCCACCATATTAATTATGATGTTGTTAGATAAATTTTTATAAATAAAACAAACATAAATTATCCAATAGAACACAGTAAACTAGATAACTACTATTTAATACACAATTATAAAATAGTACTAATAGACATATGTTAGTAATAGCAGAACAAATATCTTAATAAAAAAAACTAGTAAGATAAATTATCTTACTAGTTTTTTTTATTATTTTTTATTATACCTTCTATTATATTTTTAAACTTATTTAAATTTCCATCATAAATAACAATATTTATATTCATTTCTTTAGCTCTATGAGAAATAGTACTCTTTAGTGGTTTTTTAGTTGCCACAAGAATTTTAATAACATTTTCTCCACCTAATTGACTTGCATATACATTAAGCTCATTTAAAGCAACTTCATCGTATTTTCTAGAATCCTTACATGAAATACAAATAAGTACAGAATCTTTTATTGCAACAACATCTAATTCATTTCTAACTTTTGCTTTATTATCATTCCAAAGAAATAATACTCCACTTTTAACATCATCTATTACTTCTATATCTTCAACAACCTTTTTAGTTAATACTTCTAGCCATGTTCCACTTTTAAAAATAAAACTTTTTAAGAAATCATTTAAAAAGTAGATTTTATAGAATTCATTATTTTCTTTTACTGCTATTTGCTTTCTAGATTCTAAAAACCTTAAAGCATCCCTATAAAATTTAATATCATTACTATTTAAAGCTTCCTTTTTTATTTTCATAAAATCAGGATTCCTATCATCTCTTATAAAAATAGTGTTATCTTGAAGAGTAAGTTTTACCTCTTCCCACTTATCAAGATTATTTGATATCCAACTTGTGATTTCATCTATAACTCCTTTATTATAAAACTCAGTAGAATCTATAATTATAGAACCACCTATGCTTTTTATAATATCTTCGATATTTAAATCTACAAAACTATTTTGTTTTTCAAAAACTCCATCTTTAGTAAGAGTTATAAGCTTTTCATTTTTTATATCTACATATCTACAATCAATATTATGTTTTAGACAAAAGCTATNCATCATAAGTTCCTTTTAATCCAGCATCTATTGTTGTACCAAAAAAAACATTATCAAAACTAGACATATTACTTAAATCACTACTCTCTGTTGTAGAGAACTGTTGCATATTAATAGGATTCCCCTTAGTAATCAACTCATTTTGTATTACATTTGCTTTACCAACCTCATATTGATTTGTTGTAGCAGCCGTTGCATCTACACCTGAAGGACTGTTAAAAGTTTCATTAACCGGTGTCACATAAATAGGCTGTACAAATCTATTATCTGTATTTGTTGTAATTTTAAATAATTTTTGTACTCCATCCATCAACTTTCCAGATATTGTATAAGTACCATTAGGATTAGATACTAAACCTGGAACATCTAAAGGTGTTATAGTAAAATTTTGACCTTGAGTATATATCTTAAATGTTATACTTGAAGGTTTACTATTATTTACATTATATACTCCAGAGTTATTATTAAGCGTATTATTATTAAAGTTTAAGCTCACGTACTGTATATGTGGTTTTGACTCATCCGGTGTTACCTTTACATTAGGAGCTACATAGTTTAAATAATGCTTTGTTAGTTTAATATCTGGAACATTTATTGGAATTGTCTTCGTACTACCATTTACATCTATATGAAGATCTATATTTGGTATCATATTTACATCCCAATCAGCTTCTCCTATTTTAAATGAAGCTGTTATTGTAAATGTAGATGTACTGTCTAAATTAGTTAAATTTTGTAAATTAACATTTAGTGAATCAAGCATATTTGTAATTGCTTGTTTTTCTTGTGGCGTTTCTGGTTTACCATTTGTTACATATTTAGCAGTTGGATTTGCTGAAAGATAGCACTTTGATATATTATAAAGCTTACCTGATTTACTTCTTAGCGATACAGATATTTTATATGTTATCACTGTACCTGTTGTTGCTATATTCCCTGTTGCAGGAACATTATTTTCAGGTATATATTTATCTGTATTACTTGAAGCACCTAATGCAGTTTTAGAAATATTTACATTTGTAACATTTACTTGTAAGTCACTGGGACTAATTTTTGTTGTACCAGATGTATTAGTTAGCATAGTTGTCTCTTTTATTTTATTATTTACTTTGTTACTACTGGTATATCCTGTGGATGCCATAGAAACTATACTAGTCATAGTAGCCATAGCTACAATAGATTTTAATTTATTACTCTTCATTTATTTCCTCCTTAGTTAGGTTAATATTTATAACAAATAATCTAAATTTATACAGTAGAAATTATTTTTTAGTTTAAAAAATTTTTATAATGAAATCAAACGTAAATATTAACATTTCCGTTTCTGTATTATTACTTTATTAGTACAATCTAGTAACATTATTAAATCCATATCAATAACTAATATTTTTTAATAATTATTATATAGTCTTATATCTTTAATATTTATTACAATTTCCACCATATTAATTATGATGTTGTTAGATAAATTTTTATAAATAAAACAAACATAAATTATCCAATAGAACACAGTAAACTAGATAACTACTATTTAATACACAATTATAAAATAGTACTAATAGACATATGTTAGTAATAGCAGAACAAATATCTTAATAAAAAAAACTAGTAAGATAAATTATCTTACTAGTTTTTTTTATTATTTTTTATTATACCTTCTATTATATTTTTAAACTTATTTAAATTTCCATCATAAATAACAATATTTATATTCATTTCTTTAGCTCTATGAGAAATAGTACTCTTTAGTGGTTTTTTAGTTGCCACAAGAATTTTAATAACATTTTCTCCACCTAATTGACTTGCATATACATTAAGCTCATTTAAAGCAACTTCATCGTATTTTCTAGAATCCTTACATGAAATACAAATAAGTACAGAATCTTTTATTGCAACAACATCTAATTCATTTCTAACTTTTGCTTTATTATCATTCCAAAGAAATAATACTCCACTTTTAACATCATCTATTACTTCTATATCTTCAACAACCTTTTTAGTTAATACTTCTAGCCATGTTCCACTTTTAAAAATAAAACTTTTTAAGAAATCATTTAAAAAGTAGATTTTATAGAATTCATTATTTTCTTTTACTGCTATTTGCTTTCTAGATTCTAAAAACCTTAAAGCATCCCTATAAAATTTAATATCATTACTATTTAAAGCTTCCTTTTTTATTTTCATAAAATCAGGATTCCTATCATCTCTTATAAAAATAGTGTTATCTTGAAGAGTAAGTTTTACCTCTTCCCACTTATCAAGATTATTTGATATCCAACTTGTGATTTCATCTATAACTCCTTTATTATAAAACTCAGTAGAATCTATAATTATAGAACCACCTATGCTTTTTATAATATCTTCGATATTTAAATCTACAAAACTATTTTGTTTTTCAAAAACTCCATCTTTAGTAAGAGTTATAAGCTTTTCATTTTTTATATCTACATATCTACAATCAATATTATGTTTTAGACAAAAGCTATAAACCATAAGTGTACAAAGCTTTTTTCCTGAAGTTAAATTACAAACGGCCTCCATTCCTTCATAAGAAGTTATTATCCTCTCTATACTACACGGATTATCTATACTTAATCTTTTATATTCAAATATACAACTCGGAAATTTCTCATTATAATATCTTTTTAATTTTTCTAATTGTATTTTTTCAAAGCTTTCTGTATAAAAAAATAATATATTTTTAGGTTTATATTTTTCTGTAAGTAAGATACTAGCCTCATTATGTTCATCAAAAATATTAATAAGTAAATCAAAAGTCATAAAACACTACCTCAACTTTTCTATTAATTACTAATATCTTCTACTCTTTTATATATTTCTATTCACCTCTTATAAACAAAAAGGATGTGCTCTCTACTGAGCACATCCTTTTTAATCAAATTTGAAGTCTTTAGGTATTCTTTTCATTATATCCTTAAACCAGAAAGTAAACTCGTCAGGTCTATTTTCCATCCAAACAACAAGTTTATCATAACTAATCCATTTAACTTCACAAACTTCATCCCTATTAAAATTACTTATATCACCATTATATGTTCCTGTATAAACATGGTCTATTTCATTTTCATATAATTCATTACTAAATTTGCACTTATAATGGAAGGTAAACTCTTCTTTTAACTCAACATCTTTAATTCCAAGTTCTTCTGTTATTCTTCTATTTGCAGCATCTAATAAAGTTTCTCCCTCTCTTTGATGACTACAACAAGTATTAGTCCATTCGCCTGGTGAATGATATTTTTCTAAAGCCCTTCTTTGAAGTAATAGCTCATTTTTATCATTAAATAAAAGAACAGAAAATGCTCTATGAAGTATACCCTTTTCATGAACTTCTATCTTTTCTTGATACAAAATTATATTATCGTTAGTATCTACTACTGCTATATATTCCAATAGTCTTCCTCCTTAGTTTTAAAAAATATCTATATTATCTTTAATATTATCTAAATTCTAGTACTCTTATTATACTATTAATCTTTGTATTATTTACTTAAATATAAAAATAAAATATCAGATGAATTATAGTATACTTCTAATTTTAAAATTTCTCTATGCTATAATATCTTTATTATATGACTTTAAAGTTAGCTATTAAAAATCTAATTAGCTTTTTAATAGTTAGATTAGTTTATTGAAAGGATGTAGGACATAAATGAAAATAAATTTTTTAGTTTTTTCATATAAAATACCTAGTGAACCTTCTAAAAATAGAGTTTATATTTGGAGATCTATGAAAAACCTTGGAGCTGTTTATCTACAACAAGGTGTTGCTCTCTTTCCTCAAAAAGAAGATATACTTACTAAATTAAAAAAATTAAATGATAAAGTTAAATCTTTTGAAGGTGCAAAATCAACATTAAGTGAATTAAGCTTCCTAAGTAAAGAAGATGAAGATTCTATTATAAATGAATTTAACTCACAATCAATAAATGAATATACTGAATTCATAAAGAACTGCAAAAATACAATTTATGAATTAGATAGAGAAAGTGAAGAAAATAATTATGACTTTCTTGAATTTGAAGAGGCTGAAGAGGATATAAAAAAACTTGAGCTATGGTTAAAAAAAATATATAAAAGAGATTATTTTAATTGTGGAATGTATGATGAGGCTTTATCTTATTTAGAAAAAACTAAATTAAGAGTTAAAGATTATGGAGATAATGTCTTTAAAGCAGATCCCAATAAAGCATAATAAAAAATACCTATGAACAAAATTGTTCATAGGTATTTTTTATTTAAACTATATTTTTATTGATTTATAAATTTAAAACTATTATAATTTGAAACATACATTACATGTAACATTCGTTACTTATAATTTTAGTTACATTTTAAAAATAAACTTAATTAAATAACAAAAGAAAAATTTAAAAAGGAGAGATTAAAATTGGAAAAAATTAAAGGATACACCAAAGATAAAAATTATAATTTAATAACCTTAGTACTTTTATGGAGTGCAATAGTAGTTATGTCTAGCTTATATGTAACAATACCTTTAATTAGTTACTTTTCAAATCATTTTTCAGTAAATAGCTCTATATCGGTTTGGACATCTAGTATATTTTCTATTACTTTTGCTATTGGATCACTATTCTATGGACCTTTATCTAATAAATACGGAAAGAAAAAAGTAATTTTAATAGGACTAATATTTTTAACCATCTTTTCTTTCCTAACAGGAATTTCAGATAATATATATATGATAATAATATGTAGAGCATTCCAAGGTCTTGCAGCTGCTACATTTTCACCAGTTGCTCTATCATATATAATGGAGTTCTTCCCAACTAATAAAAAAGTTTTAGCTTTAGGCTTTATCAGTACTGGATTTTTAATAGCAGGAATTGTAGGACAAGTCTTTAGTAAATATGTAGCCTTTAATTTTAGATGGAACTATGTATTTTTAATACTTGCACTAATTTATATAATAACTATTATTCTAGTTACTTTATTTGTTCCATCATTTCCAGCTACAAAAGCTGACTTAAGTATTTTAACTAGTATAAAATCTTTAGCTAATCCATTAAAAATAGTAAACTTAAGATTTATTTATGTTGTTTCTTTTGTATCATTACTATCATTTGTTTCTATGTATGCAGTACTTAATTCTTATCTAACTACTAACAAATTTAACTTATGTAATAATGATATTTTATATATTAATGCATTAGGAATACTTGGAATGTTATTCTCACCTATATCAAGTAATTTAATAAAAAGATTTTCTATACTATCAGTATTAAGAATATCTTTACTGATATCAGTAATATCTCTTGTATTTATTGGATTTATCAATAATCTAATTCTTCTTATTATAGTAAGTATTATTTTTGTTTTAGGAATTTCTCTTGCAGTACCAGCTCTTATTGCTCTTATAGGTGTGGCTAGTGGAAAAGATAAAGGAAGTGCAGTATCCCTACATACATTTATACTTTTTATTGGTACAAGTGTTGGACCTATTCTTACTGTAGATTTAATAAACAATAATGAATTTATTTTAGCCTTTATATTAATTGCAATAATCTTATTGATAGGTATTATTTCAACTTTCTTTGTAAAAAACCTAAACAAATAAATTTATATAAAAAAAACACCAAGTTTAATATTAAACTTGGTGTTTTTTTATTTGGTGCGTCAGAGAGGATTCGAACCCCCGACCAATCGGTTCGTAGCCGACTACTCTATCCAGCTGAGCTACTAACGCATAATACTTAAAGATTTTATCATAAAATGCATAATAAATCAAGTTTTAGAAACATTCTATATAATTATATTATATGTATTTATCCTAAAATAATGTGCCACTTAATTTAAAAAATAAAAAAAGGAGATACCATTTGAAAATATCTCCTTCTTATTGCAAAACTACTTTATATTACTTTTTAGTAGCATAAACTATATAGATTTCTTTTTCATCTATAATAGTTTTAACCTCAAATCCATTTAACATGCTTGCAGTCTCTTCCGCTGGTGCAAGTCCTAATGAAATTTCATTTGCTACCCTCTTGTGATGTCCATTTAAATCTTTTCTACCCATTCCATGGCATATAACAAATTTTCCGTTTTCTTTTAATATGCTATGGATATGGCTTATAAATTTTTCTGGTTCTAAGAAATGTGGAAATGCATTGTATATAATTATAAAATCAAACTTCTTATCTTTTATATTAAATACATCTTCACATAAAAATTCTATTCTAGGATCATTATATTTTTCTTTAGCTTGTTTAATCATATTTTCAGCAATATCTACTGCTAATATAGATTTTGGATTATGCTTTATTAAGAATTCTTCCATAATCCCTGTTCCACAAGCTATATCTAATATTTCTGAGTTTTCTTCAAGCTCTGATATTTTAAGTATTTTTTCAACCTTTTCTGCATCAGCTATTGAATGACTATCCCAGTCTGCTGCTCTATTATTGAAATATTCCTTTATTTTATCCATTATAAACGCCAGCTTTCTTTAAAACCTTAGCTAAATAAGGAATGATAATCCATTGAAGTAATATTCCAGGGAATCCCTTAATAAATACTCCAAATAAAGCAGCTTCTAGTGCTACATGATGATGTCTCATACCTAATAATATTATAAGAACTACAGCATAAACTATATTTGCAATTATTTCTGCTATAACTACATTTATAAAATTATTAACCTTATTTCTAAGTAATCCTGTAACAAGTCCCATAACTCCTAATTGGAACATCATTGTTATTGCTATTGGAAATAATGGTGGCATATGTGTAAGTACTGATGATAATATTGGTGTCACAATCCCTAAAGCTAAACCATATCTCCAACCAAGTATTAAACCACCTAAAAGAATAGTTAAATCCATTGGTGAGAATATCTTACCTGGTTCTGTTCCAAATAGCATAAAGAAATATGGTAAAACTATTCCTATTGCTAATAATAATCCTGCTATTGCTAAATTTCTAGCTGGACTACTAGTTCTAGCTTGACTATTCATAAAATACCTCTTTCTATTTTATCTAAATTTAAAAACTAATTTATTGATTAAATACTAAATACTCTTTAAATATTACTATATTTTATAAGATTTAAAGAATACTTGATATTCTATTATCAATTAACAATCAATTTTCATCTATAAAATTCACTTATCAAGTATATACCATTAGATATATCTATTCAATGTAAATCAAATTAATAAAAATAGACAAAGATATATCAAAATTTTATCGTTTTGGTATTAAGAAACTTTCTTAATCATCAATTTTATAAATAAAAAAGCTAAGATAAAAAATCCTAGCTTCTTTTTATATTTATGAAATTATAAAGTTTGCTTTACTTCCTTTAAATTCACTAGCTGTTACTTCAAGTCTTGCATCTACTCTTTCCTTAAGTTCTGTAACATGAGATATTATTCCTACAAGTCTTCCCCCCTTTTGTAGATTTAATAAACATTCAATAGCATTATCTAATGATTCAGGATCAAGTGTTCCAAAACCTTCATCAACAAACATAGTATCTATAGATATTCCACCTGCATAACTTTGTATAACATCTGCAAGTCCTAAAGCAAGTGATAGAGCTGCTTTAAAGCTTTCTCCACCTGAAAGTGAATTTATTCCTCTAATACTTCCTGTATTATTATCAAAGACTTCTAGTTCAAGTCCTTTTCTACCATTACCTTTTCCTTCACTTTCTTTTCTCTTTAGATGGAATCTACCATTAGTCATTTTATCAAGTCTTTGATTAGCCATTAAAATAATTTCATCAAAATATGAAGTTAAAATATAACTTTCAAAGCTTACTTTTTTATCATTCCCCTTATCTCCATTTGCTACACTACTAAGATGCGCAACATCTTTGTAGATATCTTCTTTATCTTTAATTTTTACTGTCACTTCTTTTATCTTATCTCTACAATCTTTATTATGAGTAACTCTATTTAATAATTTATTTATTTCATCAGCAAAGTTCTTATCCTTTAATTCTAAATCTAAAATTTTATCTTTCAATATAGAAATTTCAGAATCAAGTTTTTCCTTATCTTTTACTTCTACTTCTTCTAATCTTTCTTTACTTTTTTCTAATAAAGCTTCATATGCTTTTAAGTTTTCATAATAAGATTTTATTCTATTTTCTATAAGCTCTAAGTTATCCACAGCCAAAGCAGTCTTATAGTTATCCACAGAAATAAATCCTTCTAAGTTTAAACTGTTTATAAATTCTTTCTCTAAGTTATCCACAAGTTCTTTAACTTTAGATAATTCATTTTCTGCTATTTGTCTTGCCTTAGATGAAGCTGAATATTTTTCATTTAAATCAAAATAATTTTTCTCTGCATCATCAAGAGATTTTTTAAGTTTTTCTAAAAGCTCAATATTAGAATTCTTTTCTTTTACTATAAGATTCTTATCTCTAAGATTTTCTGGTACTTGTTTTTCTATATTACTAAGAGATTCTTTTGCTGCTGAAATATCTGAACTAAGCCTTAATTTATTTTCTAAAACTCTTTCATTAGAAATAGTAAGCTCTTTTATGCTTTGCTTAACTAATTCAAGTTCTTTTTGCTTTGCTTCTAATAACTTAACTTCAGCTTCTATTTCCTTATATTCATTTCTTTTCTTTTCAACAAGAGAACTCATCTTAATGCCATTATCCTGGACAAGAATTCTTTGCTTATTTTCACTAAGTTTAAAGAAATCTTCTGATAAAATATCTAATATTTCTTTTGCACTAGGATAAATTGTATTCTCATAAAACTTTTCTATTTCATTATTAAGTAGCTTTAATTCTGTAAATCCTTCATCTCTTTTTTTACTTTCAGCATCAAATTTTACTTTTAACTTTTCAAGTTCATCTTCTGTTGGAACATTATCTTGCATTTTTGCCTTATTTGGATGTTCTGTTGAACCACAAACTGGACAATTCTCTCCATCTATTAGCATTTGTGCTAATATACCAGCTTGCCCACTTCTAAATAAATCATCTGCTTCTTCATATATTTTCTTTGCATCTTTATAAGATTTATCAATAAGCTTAAACTCTTCAGCCTTTTTATCATGATCCATCTTTTTATATCTAACATTTTCATAGTTATTAAATAAAGTTTTAAGTTTATCAGCATTTGCTCTTGCTTCCTTACCTTCATAAATAAGCTTCTCCATCTTAGCTTTTGCATCTCTAAACTTTTCAATATAAACTTCTAATTCTTCTTTATCTTTTTCACTTTTAGTAAGAAGAGTTTTTACTCTATTAATTTCTTTATCTAAGATTTGTAGCTCTCTTTCAAGATTTTGAACTGCTTTAAGTTTTATATCATATTCAGACACTATTTGTTCTTGCTTTTTAAGTTCTTCAATTTTAATATTTAAAGCTTCAATCTTAGTTTTATTTAGCTTTTCTTGTTCTAATAACTCCTTAGCTTTTACTAAAGAATCTTTAAGCTCTTTTTCTTTTAAAGTATAATTCTTTAAATCTTCTTCCCTTTGAAGCATATCTTTCTTAGAATTATTTAATTTATCTTCTACAACTTTTACTCTTTGAGCCTTACGTCCACTTTCAAGTTTCTTTTCAAATTCATTTACTTGATTTATCTTAGCTAAATGTTCTTTAAGCTTTGAATCATTTTCTTCAAACTCTAATATAGATTTTTTATCAAGCTCAAATCTTCTTTTCTTCTCATCAAGTTCTTTAAGACTCTTCTTTAAACTTTCTTCCTCTTCTTTCATCCTAGTAGCTTCTTTTTTATCAGAATCTATAAAAACTTCTAAACTATCTAAAACTCTATTTATATCAACATCTTCACTTTCTATAAGTGATTCTAAAAGGCTATTTTCATCTGCTTTAATTTGTCTTACATAAACATCTCTTTCAGTTTTGCTTCCCTTAAGTTCAGAAGCAAGAACTTTTGCTTTAGAAGTAAGCTTGTCTTGAATCTTATTAAAGCTCTCTGTTCCAAATATTCTTCTAAATATTTTTTCTCTATCCCCAGAACTAGCCTTTAATAACTTTAAAAACTCTCCTTGTGGTAACATTACTATTTGTCTAAATTGATCTTTATCTACACCTAAAATTTCTTTGATTCTTTCATCAACATCTTTAATTCTAGTTAAAGGCTTTTCACCATCTGGAAGATATAATTCAACTGCTGCAAGTTCTTTTTTTAATCCATCACCTTTTTTCTTATTTAGCATTTGCTCTGGATTTCTTATTATTTTATATATTTTCCCTCTAAGTTCAAACTCAAGTTCAACATATGTTTTAACAGAACCATCTGCATAATCACTTCTAAGTGAGGTAACATCTCTAAAATCACCTGATGGAGAACCATATAAAGCATAACTCACTGCATCAAAAATAGTAGTCTTTCCAGCCCCTGTTTTACCTGTAACAAGAAAAATATTTCTTCCATTAAGCTTTGTAAAATCTATTTCCTGCTTATCTGCATAATTAGCAAAAGCACTCAAAGTTAATTTTAATGGCTTCATTTAAATTTCTCCCTCCACTTCTTCAATAATTTTTGAAACAATATTCTCTCTTTCACTTGATAACTCTGTTTGAGTAACATTTTCATAAAAATCTTTGAAAAGCTCTATCTTTGATTTTTCTCTTTGAGCTTTATTAACTTCAATCATTTTAAAATCAAGGGTTTTATCAACTGCTCTTTTTAATCCCATAATATTAGGATATACAGCTCTAAGACTTGCCATTGGTTCATGAAGTTCTCCCTCATCTGTTAAATAAGCAAAAATGTAATCATTTATATTACTATTTTTATAAAATTCTTTATTTATAAGTTCTTCTAAATTTCCTTTAATGCTTCTCATATCTCTTGTTGGAGCAAGAGGCTTTAATTCAATTTTTATATCATCTTCTGAAATATCTACAAAAGTTAAACTCTTCTTATGATTTTCTTCTGAAAATGAATATTTAAGTGGTGAACCTGAATATCTCACTCTATCACTTCCAATTTTTTGAGCTCCATGTAAATGTCCAAGTGCCACATAATCAAATCCATCAAAAACTCTAGCTGAAATAATATCAGTTCCCCCCATACTTAAAGGTCTTTCAGAATCACTAAGTTCAAGTCCACTTTCTTTTAAAATTTCATCTCTTGATTTATTTTCTCTATCTGCAAGATTACTTATATATCCATGGGCAACAATAACAGCTTTTCTGCTTCT
Source organism: Clostridium mediterraneense (assembly GCF_900091705.1). Lineage (GTDB taxonomy): Bacteria > Bacillota > Clostridia > Clostridiales > Clostridiaceae > Sarcina > Sarcina mediterraneense. Next base: position 91,074 of record NZ_LT594785.1, read on the forward strand.
ATCTCTATTTAAATTAATTTCGCTTGTAATTTTTTGCATAGCTTCTTCATGAGTCTTTATATCATTATCCTCATAAATATGTCTAACTAAAGCTGGATCACAATAAGGTATTAAATAAAAATCTGTATCTTTTATAGTTACAGGTTTAATATTTCTTTTAAGCTCTCCTTCTATATATAAACCTTGTTTTTGAAGTAGTGAACTAGCAAAAGAAAGTCTCTCTCCACTATCATGATTACCTGATATAGCTATTATAGGTATTCCAAGTTCTAATACTATCTTGCTAAAATACTCATTTAAAAGTTCAACAGCTTTAGCAGGTGGAACACTTCTATCATATAAATCTCCTGCAATAACAAGAGCATCTGGTTTTTCTTCATTTAATAAATCAACTAAATTATCTAAAATATATCTCTGATCATCCAGCATAGAAAATTCATTTACTACTTTTCCTATATGCCAATCTGCTGTATGAATAAATCTCATAACCTCCACCTCAACTTTACATAATTTCCTTATATTAATTATAACTTAATCTAATAAAAAAAGAGATAAATAACAATATTTATCTCTCCATTAACTTAAACTAATTAAAAAAATAAAAATAGCTGTATCCTAAATAGATACAGCTATTTTTATTAATTATTTTTTTCGTCTTTTATAATCTTACCATCACTAACAGTAATAACTCTATCAGCTTTATCTGCTATTTTTTGATCATGAGTTATGATTACAAAAGTTGTGTTAAATTTTTTATTTATATCTCTTAAAAGTTCATAAATATCATCTGTTGTCTTAGAATCTAAGTTACCTGTTGGTTCATCAGCTAGAACTATCTTTGGATTATTTATAAGAGCTCTTGCTATTGCCCCTCTTTGTTGTTGTCCTCCTGATAAATCAGTAGCCTTATTATTTTTAACCTTTGATAAATTTACTATTTCAAGTAATTCTTCTGCTCTATCTCTAATTTCCTTTGTTATCTTTTTACCTGATAACATATAAGGCATTAAGACATTTTCCATAACAGTAAATTCAGGTAATAAGTAATGGAATTGGAATATAAACCCTAAATCTTTATTTCTTACATCAGCAAGTTGATCCTTACTCATTTTATCTGTTCTATTTCCATTGATATATACTTCTCCACTTGTAGGTGAATCTAAAGTTCCAAGAATATTTAACATAGTACTTTTACCACTACCACTTTGCCCTATTATTGAAACAAATTCTCCTTCTTCAACTTCTAGGTTAACATCAAATAAAACTTGTGTTTTAACTTTTTCACCATATATTTTGTTTATATTTTTTAATTGTAAAACGCTCATTTTCTGCCCTCCTAGTTATCTCTTATTATTTGCATTGGGTCTAACTTTAATGATTTAGTTGCTGCAAATACTGCTGCAAGTGTTGAAGCAAAGAATGCTATTATCATACTTATTACTATAAAAGCTGGATATAACTCATTTGTTACGATTGGTGCTCCATCTGAACTCTTTACAAAGTTTGCGAAGATTTCAAATAAGCCTACACCACAAATTCCACCAATTATTGCTCCTATAACTCCAAGAATTGACCCTTGATAGATAAATATCTTAGCAGCCTTAGAATTTTTAATTCCCATAGCTTTTAATATACCTATTTGCTTTGATTTTTGTAATACTGAAATAGCAAGAACTGATGCTATACTCATTGCTACAGAAATCATTATAAATACTTGTATTGTAAGACTTGATGAATTTTGTCCACTTAAAGCACTTAAAAGACTTTCATTTTGTGCTTTCCAGTTTGTTATCTTTAAATTACTACTTAAATCTGACTTAATTCCATCTGCTATTACATTAGCATTAAATATGTCCTTACTATCTACTTTCATTTCGATTGAATTAACTTTTCCTTTTTCAGCAAACATTTGTTGTGCATATGAAAGGTCTGTAACTACCCAAGTATCATTTAATTGCGCAACCTTAAGATTTGCTATTCCACTTATCTTAACTTCTTTTACGTCTCTATTAGCTGCAGTAAACTTAAATGTATCTCCAACTTTTAAATCAAATTTCTTAGCAATTCCTTCACCTATTACAACTTCATTAGAATTGCTTGGTAAAGTACCTGATATAAGGTCTTTCTTTACATCATAAATATTTTGACCATTTCCAAAATTCATACCTCTAACAAGAATTGATGAATCTACTCCATCTTCACTTATAAGGCCTGGTGTATCTAAAACTCCTGTAATTTCTGTTACCTTATTAGGATACTCTGATTTTATCTTATTTATAATTGCGTTATAATTATCAAATGTCTTTGATGAACCTTGCTCATCTGTAATTGTGATCTGTGAACTATTTCCTACAGTATTTTGAACCATATTATTTGCTACATTTTTTATTAATAGACCTAAAAAGATTTGAACTGTAACACCTAAAGCTATCCCTATAGCTATAAGAGTAGTTTGCACCTTGTTAGACTTTAAAAATCTAGCTGCAATCTTCAAGCTTATATTCATTATAACTAATCTCTCCTTTGTTTATTTACTATCGTTTGTTACTTTTCATTTTCTATATACTTTTTAATTACTTTTATATTCATATCTATTAATGATTGTGCATCTAAATCCTTTGTTGAATTCATATGAGCTATAAATCCATGTTTTTGTCCTGGATTTAATTCATCCTCACTCTTTACCCCAACACTTCTTAAGAATAAATCTGCATGAAGCTTTAAAGCTTCTTCCTTTGTTGGATTTGCTTCTTTTAAAGTAATTAATTCACTAAGCATTTCTTCATGCATAGCTCTAAGTGCTGACATATCTCTCTTTTCTTCAACATGTTTTTGATGCATTCCTTCATGTGCATTCATTACTATATCTTCAAATTTTTTATCCATACTAATCATATAATCTTAGATATTTTCAATGTTATTTTTACTTTTTGTTTATCTAAGACTTCCTCCTTGATTTAAAGTATAGATGTTTACCTTAGGTCAAGTTCAAGTACTTTTTTAAATTTTTTTTATTTTTTTTCAGTTTCTATATAAATTCTAATAAATTCGATTAGATTTTCTATGTCCTTACTATTAACTCCTCTTAAATCTTCTGGTATTACATCAACTTCTTCAAGTACCTTTAAAAGTCTTTCAAGCCCATCTTCTCTTTCCTCCATATTATTAACACTAAGATTGAGCTTTTGTAATATCTCTATTTTTTTATCCTTTTTTCTAGTCTTAGAAAATTCAACTAATAAATCTAACATTATTTTATGATTTTCTCTATAAAACTCATCTATATTTTCCTTTACCCCATCTCTTTTCTTATGCTTACTTAATCTAAGAGAATTTATATCTTCTATAAGCACATCCCAATCTACTCTATCTGTCGCCTTTAAATTATTATCAACCATATCAAGTGATTCTCTAATAACACTTAAATTTTTTATCTTTATATCAATAGCTCTTTTTTGTTTATTTATAAGTTCCTCAGTTTTTTCCTTATTATCTAAATCATATTCCTTAATTTCAGCTATAGAAAAACCTAAGAACTTAAGTCCTATTATCTTTTGTAAATTTTTAAAATCCTCATCTGTATAGAATCTATGTAAAGCTTCATTTTTATAACTTGGTTTTAAAAGTTCTATTTTATCGTAATATCTAAGGGTTCTCTCTGTAACTCCTGCCTTTTTAGCGAATTCATGTATTTTATAAAAATTACTCATTTAGTTTTCCTCCTTAAGCAATATTATTTTCTATTATAAGCTATTTATTATGATATAAATTTGTCAATATATCTTAATTTAATAGGTTTTATTTTTAACTTTCTCTCTTATATAATTATCATTATAAATTATAGATAACAATGAAAGGAGTAAAAATTAATGAAAAAAGCAGCTTATGTTTTTGGCTACTTAGGTTTCTTTTCCACATTCGTATTAGGATCATTCGAATTAATAATGATTTCAGTAAATTCATTTACAGTGATTACTCAGGCTGAATTATATTTATTTTTCTTAATCAATATATTTAGTCTTATTTTACTTATATTAACTTATTTAAATGATAACTACAAATCAATAAACTACTCATTTGATTTACATGCATTTAATCTACAAGATAGAAAAGTTGCTATAATATTCTTAATTATGAATATTGCATTAGTTTTTTTACTTCTAGATTCAAATTGTTATAATTCGGATAAAGACTTATTTATATTAAGATTACAGGATTTTCTTAATACACCATCAGTTTACCTACCAATAATACCAAGTATTATTTCAGGTATACTATTTGTTATAAATAGTACAAAAAATAAATCTCATGTACTAAAAAAAAAGATGAGAGTTAGTTAACTAACTCTCATCTTTCTTATTTTTCACCATAAATTTTAACTATATTAATTATAACCTCAACAGCTTTTTCCATTGATTCTATAGCAACATATTCATATTTTCCGTGGAAGTTTTCTCCTCCAGCAAAAATATTAGGTGTTGGAAGTCCCATAAATGAAAGTCTAGCACCATCTGTACCACCTCTAATTGGCTTTACAAGTGGTTTTATTCCTGCCATTTCCATAGCTTTGCTAGCATTTTCTACTATATGCATCATTGGTTCTATCTTTTCTTTCATATTTCTATAACTTTCTTTAATTTCTACAGTTACAGTTCCTTCACCATATACAGCATTTAATTTTCCTTCAATTTCTTTAAATTGTTTCATTCTTCTTTCATATCCATCTTCAAAGAAATCTCTTATTATAAATGCCATTTTTGTTTCTTCAATTGAACCCTTGATATCCATAAGATGTGAGAATCCTTCATATCCAGATGTTTTTTCTGGAACTTCATCAAGTGGAAGCATTGAAGTAAATTCATGTGCTATTAATATTGAATTTATCATTTTATCTTTTGCATATCCTGGGTGGACATTTCTACCCTTTATAGAAACACTAACTCCTGCTGCATTAAAGTTTTCATATTCAAGCTCTCCAACTTCTCCACCATCCATTGTATAAGCAAAGTCCGCTCCAAAAGCTTCAACATTGAAATGATCTGCTCCTTCACCAATTTCTTCATCTGGAGTAAATCCAACTTTAATATCACCATGCTTTATTTCTGGATTATTTATTAAATATTCCATAGCTGTCATTATTTCAGCAACACCAGCTTTATCATCTGCTCCTAAAAGTGTTGTTCCATCTGTTGTTATTAATGTTTTACCAACATATTTTTTAAGATCTGGGAATTGTTTTGGTGATAATACTACATCTAATTCTTTATTTAAAACAATATCTTCACCATTATAATTATCAACTATTTGTGGATTAACATTTTTTCCTGTCATATCTGGAGCTGTATCCATATGAGCTATAAAGCCTATTGATGGTATATCTTTATTATCTGTATTAGCAGGTAAAACTGCATATACATATCCTAACTCATCTTTAACTACATTTTGCATACCAATTTCTTTTAATTCTTTTGCAAGTTTATCAGCTAATACATGTTGACCCTCTGTACTTGGAGTTAAACCTGTTGTTTCATCTGATTTTGTGTCTATCTTAACGTATTCTATAAATCTCTCTTGAACTTTCTTCAAAACAGTCTCCTCCTTAAAATTCGTATTTTATTAATTATATTATGATACTTTAAAACTCCAAATTCAAGCTAAATATTTCCTAGTCTTCTCTTCCAAGTCCATGATTATAAATTCTTCTATTTTCAAGTGACCAAAGTCTTTCAGAAAATTCTCCAACCTTTGTTTCTCTTTTAAGCTTTTGCATATCATACATTCTTGCATCTATTGTATCTATATAATGTAGCATCTCTGCTTCTGCTATCATAGGCTTTACAGGACTTCCGTACTCTGGTTCATAATGATGTGAAAGTATCATATGTTGAATTAAAATTAATTTATTACTTTCAATTCCAAGATCTCTTCCAACTACCTCTACTTCTTTTATTCCTTGTGTTATATGGCCAAGTAATGTTCCTTCTAGAGTATATTCATCAACTATACCAAGCTCTGAAGCTCTCATTTCTTTTATCTTTGCAAGATCATGAAGAATAATACCTGCATATATTAAATCTACATTTAAGAAATCATATAAAGTAGCAATACTTTCACCAAGCTTTAACATTGTTAAAATGTGATATAAAAGTCCACCTCTAAGTGAGTGATGATTTCTTTTTGCTGCCGGATAATACATAAGTTCTTTTCTATTATTATCTATCATAGTGCTTATAAGAATTCTAATTTCATCATCCTTTATCTTTTCTACATATGCTTCTATTTGTGCTATCATTTCTTCACTTGGCATTGGTGCAGTTTGCACATAATCTTCTATTACTATATTATCAGTACTTTCTAATTTATTTATTTTTTCAACTTTTAATTGAAGACTTCCTTGCCAATTAGTAACCGTTCCTCTTACCTTTACAATTTCATTAGAGTTATATAAATTTTCATTTTCATCTGTTACTTCCCAAATCTTCGCTGATATTTCTCCAGTTTTATCTGATAGTATAATATCTAAATACTTTTTATTACTATTATTAGCTACCTTACAAATAATAGATTTTATTAAATAAAATCCTTCGACTTTTTCGCCTTGCTCAAATTCAGCTATTTTCTTTTCTAAAACGCTCATATTCATATCCTTTCTTGAACAATTAATGTTATACTTTATATTATTGACATATATATAGAATTTGTAAACTCTTTTAATCTACTCGGAGGTGGGAAATTTTGATAATCCCTGAAGATGTTAAATTTATACTTAATAAATTTCATAATAACTCATATGAAGCTTTTATAGTTGGTGGTTGTGTTAGAGATACTCTTCTTGGTAGACCATTAAATGATTATGATATAACAACTAATGCTATGCCAGAAGAAACAATAAAATTATTTGAAAAAACTATACCTACTGGAATTAAACATGGGACAATAACAGTGTTAATAAATAAAGAAGCATATGAGATTACAACATATAGAATTGATGGAGAATATCTAGATAATAGAAGACCTGAAGAAGTCATATTTGTAAGTAATATAAAAGATGATCTTGCAAGAAGAGACTTTACAATAAATGCTCTTGCATATAGTCCTTATCTAGGATTTAAGGATTATTTTAATGGTACAGAAGACTTAAAAAATAAACTTATAAGAGCTGTTGGAGATGCAAATAAAAGATTTAATGAAGATGCTCTTAGAATGATTAGAGCTATAAGATTTAGTGCCCAGCTTGATTTTAAAATTGAAGAAGAAACTTATAATGCTATTAAGAAAAATTCAGAGCTTATAAAAAATATAAGTATTGAAAGAATAAATGTAGAACTTACTAAAACTCTACTTAGTAAGAATCCAAGTAAGGGAGTTCTACTTTTAGAAGATACAAGAATCATAGAAAATTTATTTTTAGAGGATCATAATAAATATTTCTCTAAAGAATATTTTCGAGGAAATATTATCTCTTTAGACAAATCAACTAACTCTTTAGCATTAAGATTAAGCCTTTTAATATCAACTTATTTTAAAGATATAAGTGATTCTGATTTTAGAAAGATTTTAAGACAACTAAGATTTGATAATAAAACAATAAATAATTGCTTTATTCTATATAGCAACTTAAATAGTTACCAAAAAATAAAATCTAATAAAGAACTAAAAAAACTTATAAGTTCTATAGGAAGTGATTTAATCTTTATCCTCTTTGAATATACTCTTTTATTACCTAATCTAAAAGATCAAGATATAGAAAAGATTCATGAATTAATATCTGAAACAAAGAGAATACTTAATAATAAAGAGCCTATTTCAACTAAGGATTTAGCTATTTCAGGTTCAGACATTATAGCTGAATTTAAAATTAAACCAGGTAAGGAACTTGGTGCTATTATTAACCATCTTGTTGATAAAGTCTTAGAAAATCCAAAACTTAATAATAAAGCAGATTTATTTAATATAATAGAAAATGATTTCATTTCAAACATGTAAATTTATGGGTAAAATATTCATTTTATCTTCACATTTAATTTATATAATTAAATCAATAACATTAAACTAAATTTGACACATAAGGAGATTTTAATATGAAAACAGTATTTTTTAATCAAAATCCAGTTAGTTTAAAAGGTCAAGAAGTTATTGTTGGAGAAGAATTCAGAAACTTTACAGCTATCGATAATGCTCTTCAAGAATTCAATTCAAAAGATACAAAAGGAATAAGAGTTTTTGTTGCAGTACCTTCACTTGATACTGGAGTTTGTGATTTAGAAGTAAGAACATTTAATGAAAGATTAGCTAAAGTTGAAAATGTAACTTGTTACACAATTTCAATGGACTTACCATTTGCACAAGCAAGATGGTGTGGCGCTAATGACATAGATATAGTAAAGACAGTATCTGATTTCAAAGACAGAAACTTTGGAGAAGTTACTGGAACTTATATAAATGAGCTAGGTCTCTTAACAAGAGCAGTATTTGTAGTTGATTCAAACAACAAGGTTGTTTACTCAGAATACGTTGAAGAAGTTACAAATCAACCAAATTATGATGCTGTACTTGAAGCTGTTAAATCAGCTAAATAAAAAACTCCCCTAAGTAATATCTTAGGGGAATTTTTTTGTTGGCTAATTTTGATTTATTTTAATCTTATTATTAGCTTTTTTTTAAATTTAATACCTCTTTATTTTAATTTTCATCTAATATTTAACCTCTTTATTTAAGCCAAATAGATATAAATATTTATCATCTATTTTCTTTCCTAGAATCTGTTCTAATGTTTCTGCATATAAATCTATTTGCATTCTATATCTTTCTAAAATTTTCTCTTCATCACCTTCAAGAACAAAATCAGTTTTATAATCTAATAAAACTACTCCTTCTTCATCTTCAAAGAAACAATCTATAATCCCCTGAAGTCTTACTGTTTCATCTTTATAAAGTTCTTTATCAAGATTATCATAAAGATTTATTGCTGGTATTTCTCTAAAGAAAGGAAGTTCTCTATGAATTTTATATCCTTTTTCTTTAGCTCTTAAAAGTCTTTTTCCTAATTCTGATTTAAAGAACATGCTTATTCCAATGGCATTGACAACTGCTGCTTCCTCTTCTCTTAAAAGCTCTCTTTCCACCATATCATGAAGAAGATCTTTTATATCTTTAACACTTATTTTATCAAAATCAACATGAAGCATAACAAAATGCATTATAGTCCCTCTTTCAGCAGGTGTTATACCTTTTTTCTCTTCCATAAACATAGGTAACTTTTCTCTTGCTTTATCTTCTTCAGTAATAACTTCTCCATCTTCTTTATTAAATTGTTCTATATCATCAGCTGAATATAAACTTTCAATATCTGAATCATCTATATTTTTTCTCTTTAAATCTGATACAGATATATTAGATGGTACATTACAAATATCAATATATTTATATCTAAATTTAAGTCTTCTCTTTATCTCTTCACTAACTTCTTTTTCACAATTCGCTAAAGCTGATTCTTTTTCTTCACAACTATCTTCTTTTTTATCTTTTAAAAGTTCTGATTTATACCATGTTTTAATCTGCCATTTTGATTTATCCTCAATATTAAGTGTAATACCACTCTCACCATTTCTTATTTCATTTGCATCAGGATGTTTTGCAAGCGCCATCCCAATCCAATCTAAATAACTAGTGTTACTTGCTAAAAGCTTTGCAGGATTTATTTTATTTCCTTCTGAAATTCTAGCAGCTTCAGCCCATTTTGCAAACTTACCTTCTATGCCCTTAATAGCTCCTGTAATAATTAATTTTTCTCTTGGTCTTGTAAGTGCAACATATAAGATTCTCATTTCTTCTGACAAAGCTTCTATTTTAGCTTTATTTTTTATAGCTGTTTTAGGAAGCCCTATATATTTTTGTTGTCTCTTAACATCAACTACATCGACACCAATTCCTAATTCATCATGATATAGAACATCATTCTTCTTAAGATCCATAAGATTAACTTGTTTACCTGTTCCAGATAAAAAGACTACTGGAAACTCAAGTCCCTTACTTTTATGAATACTCATAATTCTAACTACATCTTCATTTTCTCCAAGGATTTTTGCTGAACCCATATCATTACTTGAAGATTTTTTTATCTTCTTTATAAAGTTTATAAAATTAAATAATCCCTTAAAGCTAGTAGATTCATATTGCTTTGCTCTTTGGAAAAGAATTTTCAAATTAGCCTGTCTTTGTGGACCATTTGGCATTGCCCCTACATATCCATAGTAAGCAGTATCAGTATATAAATACCAAATAAGCTCATCTATTGGAGTATATTCAGCTTTTGCTCTCCACTCTGTAAGTCTATCTTTAAAATAAATACACTTTTCTCTAAGTTCACTTGAAACTAAACCTTCTTCATCACAGATTTTTTCTATATTTTCATAGAAGTATTTATCTTTATTTATAAGCCTAATTTCTCCTAATTCTTCCGCTGTAAATGAGAAAATCGGACTTCTAAGACTTGCTATAATATAAATATCCTGCATTGGATTATCTATTATGTTAAGTAGTGACATTATGGTTCTTATCTCAGTAGTATCAAAATAACCTGTTCCTGTATCAGCATAAACTGGTATTCCAACAGCTCCAAGCTCATCTAAAATTCCTTCACTCCACTTTTTTGTACTTCTAAGTAAAATAACTATATCTTTATATCTAAGATTTCTATACTTTCCAAGGTCTTTATCCCAAACAACATAACTTTTACCGTCTTTGGGTGACATAAGCTCTTGTATTCTATTTGCTATAATTCTTGCTTCAAATTCTATATCATTTAAATCTTCATCTTCTTTTTCTTCAGAGTCATCATCTTCATCTGGTCTATCATTACCACTCTTATCTAAAATATGTATCTCTGTTTCTAATGAATTATAAACTTCATTAATATTAGTTCCCTCAATCATAAAATCTTCACTAATATCAGGATAATCAAAACCTAGATTAAGTCTCTCTTTTTCATCATATTCAAGTTCACCAACTGTTTTACTCATAAGTGTTTCAAAAACAAAGTTTGCTGATGATAATATCTCTGATCTACTTCTAAAGTTTTTAAATAACATTATCTTTTTACTTGTATCTTCTTCATTTTCACCATAATTCTCATATTTACTTAAGAAAAGTTCTGGCTTTGCCTGTCTAAATTTATATATACTTTGCTTAACATCTCCAACCATAAAAACATTAGGATTTTCTTCTTCTCTTCTTGAAATCATATTTATAATAGTTTCTTGAATATTACTACTATCTTGATATTCATCAACAAGAACTTCAATAAACTTTTCCTTAAGTTCTTTAGCTACTGCTGATGGTTTTATTTCATCACCATCTTTTTCTACTAATATTTTTAGGCATAAATGTTCAATATCGTTATAGTCTAAAATATTTTTTTCTCTTTTTTTCACACTATATCTATCTCTAAACTCAATAACAAGTTCCCCTAGACATTTAACTATAGGGTACATAAGCTTTATTCCTTTAAATATTTCTTCTAAATTATCTGTTGGAACACTTTCTGATAAAGCTATGATTTTCTTTTTAACATCATCTCTTATATCTTTTATGCTATCTTTTAAGACCTCATCTAAGATATCACCTTTTTTTAGCCTTTTTATAGTAGCAAACTTCACTGTGCTCATTGCTCTATAAACATTAGAAATACTTCCTGTATCTATTTCAGATACAATATTTCTAACAATTTGTAAGTCTTCTCTTAAAGTAATAGCATAAGGAGCAAGCCACTCTACTTCATCACAAGTTTCTATTGCTTTTGATAATATATAATCAAAATTAGAAAACTCAAGTTGTAAGCCCTCTATTATAACTTTACTCCATAAAGTTTTATCTATATCTGAAACTTCTTTAAGATTATATTCCTCAGCCTTTTCTAATAACCATTTATCAGGCCAAGGTCCACTCATAACAAATCTATAAAGTTTTTCAATCTCATCTTTTAATTTCTCATCATTATTTCCATTTGCAAAAGCATCAACTAAATCTAAGTATTCTTGTTTACCTTCTTCATACTTATCTTCTAAAAGTTCTGAAACTACATCATCTTTTAAAATTGAACATTCAGCTTCATCAGCTATTCTAAAGCCTGGATCTAAATCTATTAAATGATAATTATTTTTTATAACATTAAGACAAAATGAATGCATTGTCATAATATTTGAATGATTTAAAAGTGATAACTGTCTTTGGAGAATTTCTGAACTTGGATCTTTTTCAAGTTCTTTTGATATAGCATCACCAATTCTTTCTCTCATTTCTGATGCTGCTGCATTAGTAAATGTAACAACTAATAATCTATCTATTGATGCTAAATTCTCCCCCTTAGTTAACATCTTTATTATTCTTTCAACTAAAACTGCTGTTTTTCCTGAGCCAGCTGCAGCTGCTACTAGTAAATTGCAATTTCTTGTATAAATAGCTCTTTCTTGCTCTTTAGTCCATTTAGTTGCCATAAGAATCTCCTTCTCTAATATCTATAATAATCTAAGTAAATTTCTGTAACTATATAAATATATTATAGCCAAATAAAATCTCCTAAACAAACTGATTAGCTATTAAAATTATTCTAAGTATAAAACTTTAATTATCGCTTACAACTAACTCTTATAATATGAATAATTAAGAATAAATTATATATAAAATAAATTATAAAAAATATTGACTCAATAATAAGACATGATAAGTTATTAAATACTAAAGAATAAATAAAAATAAGAGTTAAAAAAACGGAACATAAAGATAGGATTAATGAAATGTTATTTAGATTATAAACACTCTTCTTCCATCTAGTAAGCTTTTTTGTATTTAATATGTATATGATAAGAGCTATAATAGCCACTAAAATCATGGAACCAGTAGCATTAATTTTTTTACTTAATAAGATAATAATTGAAATTATATTAAATAAAATTCCTATTCCTGAACTTATATATACTTCCTTTTGTACTAATTTCAAATAGACCCACCCCCAACTACATCTATATTTATAGTTTTATTTTAATATAATATTTTATATGCTTAGAATCAAAATTATTTCATTTGCAAATCACTACTTGTAATTAATAAAATTTCCTTAATTACTAATTAAAGTTTCAACTTTAACTTTTTATTAAGTTAAATTAATAAAAACTTTTAATAAAGGTATAAATTTCTTACTCATACAAAATCTAAATTTATAAATCTACACTCACTTTAAATTACTAAAAAAATATTTTATCATTCAATATTATTAATATTATGTTAATTAAAGATTAATTTGTAATCTTATTTTAATTGAGTTTTTAGCTATTTTACGTTATTATTTCATTATTGGATAAGGAGATTTTTTATGAACTTTTTGTTTATATCTGTCGAAATAAACAAAATAGATGATTAAAAATTAAGGAGATTTACTAATGAAAAAACTAATAATAGCGGCAATAGTTGCACTATTAATACTTATTGGTTTTACAGCTTATATTTATAATAAAGCTCATTCAGCGCCAAAAGTTACTTTTATTAATAATGAGCAACAACAGCCTAGTCAAAAATACATACCAAGAATACCGACTCCTGCTTATTTCCCAGAACAGCCAGCGAGTCCAGTTCCTGCTGCTGTAGAACCTTATCTAGGAACATGGGTAGTTAAAAGCATTACTGGTATAGGATATTATCCAGCTACTAATGCAACAACATATGGAGTTGGAAAAACAATTACAATAGAACCTGATTATTTCAACAATGATTGTGAAATGTATCCAGAAGCTATGAAAAATCCACAGTATAGTGTAATATATCCATCTGCTGAAGATTTAATAAATTCCTATCATTTAGGAAGTGCTGCACAGGTTGGTTTATATGGAGGAGTTCCAACACTTGTTGTTAATAGACATGGTTCACCACCTAACCAAGATCCAAAATTCAATTTTGGAGATGTATATCTTATGGGTAGCTATATAATTGTTAACTCAAACGGTGTATTCTTCAGATGTGTTAGAAAGTAATTTAAAGTCCTAAGAATTATCTTGATATTCTTAGGATTTTTTAATAAAACAAATCAAATAGGAGGGGATAAAACTAATGAAATTTTTTAAGAATTACTCTACATTCAATAAAATTTTCTTTTTAGTATTTTTAGTTATAGATATCATCTTATTCTTAATTCCTGCCATTCAGGCAAAATCAACATCTGTACTTTTTACATTAACTTCGATAATGACATTTATCTCAAGTCTTAGTGCTTTACTCATGGCTATATATAACTCCAAAGCATCAGCAGAGTTTTTTGTTTGGGGACTTACAAATAGTGTTTCATATACATATATAACTTATGTTCAAAGTCTTTATGGGCAAGTTATTTTAACAGCTATGGGTCTTTTACCTATACAAATTGCAGGACTATACCTTTGGTATAAAAATCAAAAAGAAAATAACACTAAAATAATAAAAATAAAAAAGTTCAATAAAAAAAATTGGATTACTTACTCTATAGTATTTATAATCTCTTGTATTATCTATGGAATATTTATTTTAAAATTACCAGAAATACTTAACTATTTCTTCAATATAACTATAGCTGCAGATGATGAATACATAATAGATTCTATAAATGCTATGGCAACTCTTTTTGCAATTCTTCTTGGAGCAGAAAGATATATCGAACAATGGCATTTCTGGATTATCGCAAATACAACAGGAATACTTTTATTTATAATTTCATTCATAAATTCAAGTTCATTTTCAGTATCTTCAATTTCAGATGCAGTAATGTGGTTACAGTTAGAGATAAATGCATTTTACGGATTATATCAATGGAGAAAATATCTTAAAAATCAACAAGGTTAGACTATTTTCAACTATTCAAAAAAAAATTAGTTTTTAATGCTTGAATTATTTTTTATTTTAATATAGAATTGTATTTTAATATTGAGTTCAAAATTTGTTCATATTTTGAACTCAATATTTTATTTTTTATAAAAGATAAAATAATTTTAATAGGGAGGTTTTTAATGAATTTTTTTAAGAAGTTTTCAACATTTCATAAGATATTTTTCTCAGTATTCGCTATAATAAACTTAATTTTATTTATAGTTCCAGCAATACAAACTGGTTCAATAATGAATTTAATTAGTATATCTTCACTTATAGAACTTATATCAACATTTGCAGGACTTTTCGCAGCTATATACACAGCTAGAGGAGAAGTTGCTTGTTATATTTGGGGATTTATAAATGCCCTTGTTTATATCTACATAGTATTTACAGGACATATGTATGGGCAAGCTATTCTTTATACTTTCTTTAAACTACCAATGCAAATAGTAGGATATTATGCTTGGAAAAAGAGTATTGAAAATACAGATGGAACTACTGTTGAAGTAAAAAAACTTACTAAAAAGAATTGGATAGTTCTTGTAATTACATTTATATTAGTTTGGATTGGATATGGTATATTCCTAAAATTCTTACCATCAATATTCCAAAACTTATTTAACATAACAATATCAGCAGATAAAGAATTTATTGTTGATTCATTATCATCAACACTTATTATCTATGCTGTTATCCTATCAACAAAAAGATTTGTTGAACAATGGTATTTCTGGCTACTATCAAACTCAATAGGAATACTTTTATTTATACTATCACTTATTAGTTCAAAGAAAATCTCAGTAGATACACTATCAGGGATGATTATTTGGATTCAATTTACACTTAATGCTATATACGGTTTCTATAATTGGAGAAAATTAAATAATAAAAATGCGTAATTTAAATAAAAAAAGGTATCTCTTAGCTGATTTACAACTCACTAAGAGATACCTTCTTATTTTTTATTCCTTTTTTTCATCCACAACAACATTTTCTTCTTCTTCAAAGCCTACTGCATTCTTCATTTTTTCCCATACTTCTTTTGGTTTATCTTTTTCTAAAACTTTATACTTATTACCAGGAATAGCAGTATCAAATTGGAATATATGAGCATATGGAGAATTTTCATATAAATATTCCTTATCATCTTCATATGGTTCTAATTTAATATTTCCACTTATCATTTCACTACAAAGCTCTACTACTTTTTTATTAACATATTCTCTTAAAATATCAAACTGCTTTTCAGTTATTAAAGCATCACTAGAAGCTAAATTACCATCTTTCTTAAATTTTGCTGGTATTATTAGTGAGCCTTCACCATTAGTCATATCTTTATCCATAGACATAATAATCTTAGGATCTTTTAAAAGTAATCCATCAAATTTTAATTTAGATAATATTTCTTTTTCTATTTCCTCTTCTGAAAGTTGCTTTTTACTTGATATCATAGGATTATCTATTTTAAAATAGAACATTGCCCCTGGAAGAGCTTGTGTTTTTAATATTTCTTCTGAATTTCTTAAAAGAACATCTAAATAAACAAGAAGTTGTATTTGAAGTCCATTATAAAGTTTATTTAAATCAAATTTCTTTTTACCTGACTTATAATCTATAACTCTTAAATATTGCTTTCCATCAAGTTCTAGATTATCTATTCTGTCTACCCTACCTATTAAATAAACTTTTTCTCCTGTTGGAAGTTCAACCTCTATTGGGTCACTATCATCAAATGTTCCAAAAGAAAATTCATTTTTAAATATCTCAAAATTGCTCTTTCTCATTTGTTCTGCAATTGTAGTTACTGATCTAGTTAGAATCTTTTTATATCTTTCAGTTAAATATTTATATCTATATGAACTACTTAAAATTGAACCATCATTTGTATTTATTTGATTATTAACAAGATCATTTATTATACCTCTGCACTCTTTATTACTAAGGTCATTCCACCTAATTCCCTTATCTCTAATTACATTAGTGAAATCATCTAAGATTTCATGCATAAATGTTCCAAGGTCAGGTGCTGAGAAATCATAAACCTTTCTATCTTTTGCTTTTAACCCATATTCAATAAAATAAGCAAAAGGACATTGTGCATATCTTTCTAATTTAGAAACAGAAAAAACTAAATTTCCACTTGAATTACTATAAAGTTTCTTAGCCATTTGCTTACTTATACTTTCTTCAAGGTTTGAGTATTTAAGACCTTTTACAACATTTTTAAGTTTTAAATCCCAACCTTCAAGATTATCAAAGTATTTATAAACTTCATCCCAACATTCACCAATATTTTTATCATCATATTCTCTTCTTATTGCTCCTATAAGCTCATTAAAAGTAGGTGATTTAGCTGTTATATCATAATATTTATCTTTTTGTTTATCTAAATTATATCCTGTGCTTTCTTCTTTAAGTTTGGGGAATATTTTTTTCAACCTGTGGATAATTATTGAGGCTCTCATTGCTTTTCCCTCAAAATCAGCTAATGGATAAGTTATCACCAAATAATCACTAACCATTGTTAGAGCTGTATAAACTAAAAACTGCTCCTCAAATACTTTTGTTCTAGTATCTGAAGCAAGAGCCATACCTTTTTCTAATAAAATATTTCTATCTCTATCTGATAAAATCCCCTCTTCCTTATTAGCTGAAGGAAGAACTCCATCATTCACTCCAACTACATAAAGTGTTTTAGGTCTTCTACTTTTTATTCTTGTTATATCTCCAATATTAACTTGGTCTAAAGCAACAGGTACAACACCCATCTCATATTTAGAAAAACCTACATTTAATATTCTAATAAAATCTTTCTTATCAATAATTTCATCTCCAAGAACTTCTACAGCCTGCTCTAAAACTTCAACAAGTATATCTACAATTTGAGAATATTCCTTAACTTTATTTTGCATTTCATTTTCTTCAAAATAACTAATCTTTTCCTTTATTCTTTCAAATACACCAAGGTCATTATCAAGAAATTCATATAATGCTATAACAAATTCTCTTAAAGTCTTTTTTCCACTACATTTTTCTTCTAAAGCAATAAGTGGCTCTTCAACCCAACTCTTAATATCATTTATTCTATTTAAATAAACTTTTTGTTCTTCTGTTATTTCTTCATTTTTAAAACTATTAGAACTATAATAAGTCCATTCATCAACTTTCCACTTAGCTCCCTTAATTCCATAAGCTAAAACATAATTCTCAAGTCTATCAATTTCTTCTATATCTATTCCAGTAAGCCCACTCTTTAAATACTTAAATACACTCTCATAACTCCAGTTTCTACTTATAATATCAATAGCTGAATTAATAAGAACAATTAAAGGATTACTTGCTACATCTAACTTTTTATCTATATAATGAGGAATCTCAAAATCACTAAATATTACTGAAGCTATTTTTTCATAACAATCTATATTTCTACAAACGACTCCAATATCTCTATATCTATATCCCTCTTCTCTTACAAGTCTTAAGATATCTTTAGCTATAAATTCAAGTTCATCATAACTATTATTAGCCTTATAAAGTCTTACATCATTAACATCTTTATAATAACTTTTAAAAGGATAAGAATATATCTGTCTTTCTATATGAGCAAGTCTTTCACTATTCTTAAATCTTTGTGGAATATCTTCATTTATATTTTCATATCCATCAAAAGCTATAGAATTTTCTTCAATTGCTCTAAGAAGCCTTCTTTCAGTATTTTTAGTAACACTAAACACATCCGTTTCTCTCGCCCTTGTATTTCCTTCATCCATTGATAAAGTTATGTTAACTCTCTTAGCCTTTTTCAAAAGCTCAACTATTATATCCATTTGCTGTGGAGTAAAAGTTGTAAATTCATCAATCCAAATTTCAGCTCCTTTATACATATCTGAAATTTTTAACTTATCAGCTAAAATAGTTAATTCATCTTCACCATCAATATAATTTTTATGTAATCTTTCATTAAAAGCTCTAAAAATCTTCTCTAAATCAACAAGTTTATTAGTAAGCTCTACATCTTCAAGCTCCTTTATCATTTCAGATAAAACTTCTTCATCAACATTATACTTTTTAAATTCAGTAACTAGAGTAGCTATAACATCAATAAATCCATCTTGTTTTGCAGCTCTAGCAAATACCTTCATATCAGAAATAACTTCATCTAAAACCTTATGTATCAACATACTTTTTCCTGCATCTTTTATAGTTCTTTTAGTTATTCCACCAAAATTACTAAATACTCTATTTGCAAGTCTCTTAAAACTCAAAACTTCAGCATTTAAAACACATTTTTCACCTATTTCCCTAAGCATTCTATTTTCTGTTTCAAAAGTAAATTGCTCTGGAACTATTAAAATAAACTTATTATCTTCATTTCTATCTATTCTATTTTTAATCTGATCTATACAATAAGAACTTTTACCAGTTCCTGCTCTTCCATATATAATTCTTAAGGACATAACTTTCACCTCAATTTTAAAAATTACTTTCCATTAATTTAATTCTACACTTTATTTACCATTCATAAAACAAATAAATAAGAGTTATCCTAATTTACTTAAGATAACTCACAAAAATTATATTAAATTTTTAGGTCCCCCAATAATTTCTTTTCTAATAATTAAAGTTCCATTACTATTAGTAGTTACTATCCATTTAACAAGAGCTATAACACCATTACTTATTTCAATACAAGTAACTGTGTATGGTAAAACAGCTGCCCCTATATTAAAATACTGTGGTTCAGAATCTTTAGGAAACATAGTTTTATGAGTATGTCCAATTATTATACTTTCATTTTCTTCTTTACTAAGTTTTAAAACTCTTTTATCAATTTTATCTCTTCTATTATCACTTCTTGCAGGACTTGTTGGTTCTTTAACTGAAAATACCCCATTTAAAATATTCCATACATATCTAACTAAATATTTTGACACCTCTAGTAGTTCATAACTAAGAAAATCAAATTGGTGTCCATGAAATAAAATATAATCTCTTGAACTATCTATTGTCTCATGATATTTCAAAGTTATTGATTCAACAATATCTAAATTTCTATAGAACTCATATAACTTGACTCTCTTATTTTGAAGTTTTACTATTTCTCTTTTAAATCTCTTTTTAGATTTAACATTATCATGATTACCATAAATCATATGAAGTTTATTTTTTTTCTTAAACTCATTTAAAATATTATATTCATCCCTATGTGCATCAAATATATCTGATATTTTTTTAAACTTCCAAAGTTCATCTCCATCTCCATTCTCAATATAAGTATACCCTTCATTATAATAGTATCTAAGAGCAGCAAGATAAATATTTACATTAGGATATAAATCATCATAATACGTCCCATTCCCTCTATGACAATCACTAAAAATAACAATTTTACTCTTCTTATTGATATCTATTCTCTTAGAATTTTCCTTTATGTTATTAAATCTTTTAATATCACTCATCTATTTCCTCCAAGATAATATCTCCTACTAATATATCTATTAAAAAGACTTTCCTTTGCTATATATTTACTAAATAAAACTTAATAGACAAAAAGATACTTAATAACTAGAAATGAATATTTATTATTTAAAATTTTATATTTATACTATTTAAAAATTTAAATCCCTAAATTTAAAAATGCAATAAAAAAAATCCTTTCTTTCAAAATCTAAATTTTATTACAATTTAAATTTAATAGTCTATTTATTGAAATCAAATTTTAATTGACTTAGGGTATTAAAGATGGTAAAATGTTAACAATTCAAAAAAAGTTTTTTAACAAAATTAATAAAAATTTAATGAATTTATTTATGAATATTGAGATTTTAATTATTTTTATATGAATATTTAATAATATAGTACTCAACATAAAGACATGTGTTCATAAATAAAATATTTATCCAAAATAAATCAATAAAAAAATAATAAATTCACTTTAACCTAATAAAGAGTTTTTTTTATCATTTTTGGATATATAAATACATATTAAATAAATTTGTATAAATAAATAAATTTATAATTATTCACTTATACAAATTAAAATTCAGTAAAATAAAAAGATAAAAAGAGAGGAGGGAGTCTTAGTTATACATAGAAGATAAAAAGCTAATGTTAACTAAGGAGAGATATGCAAGACATAACAAAAGATAAAAATAAATATAAAATATCGTTTATAAGTTTTGTATCTATAATATTCCTAACAGTTTATGGACTACAAAATGCTCAACAAATATATTACCAGATGGGATATGCATCAATAACCTATCTTATAATAGCAGCACTAATTTACTTTATTCCATATGCTTTCATAGTTGCTGAAATGAGTTCAGCTTTTAAAGATAAAAAAGGTGGTATTTATTCATGGATGGAAGCGACTATAGGAAAAGGACTTGCCTTAGTTGGTACATTTATTTGGTATGGATCATTTGTTGTTTTATGGTTCTCAATAACAGCAGTTGCCGTTAATATGTCAGTTGCTTTTTCTGGAGTTGATAAGACAGCTACTTGGAGTATCTTCGGACTAAGCTCCCCTGAAACAATAGCAATAATAGGTGCTGTTATTATGATAGTAATTTCTTTTGTATCAACAAAAGGATTAAAGAAAATGACTTTACTATCAAATATATCAATAGTAACTGTAATATTATCTCACATATTAATTCTAGGAGGAGGTCTATTAGTATTTTGTCTATCAGGATTTAAATTTGCTCAAGGATTTGATTTTGGAAAGATTCAATCATATTTCTATGGACCTAATCCAACATATGCATCATTACTTCCTGCAATAGCATTTATGGTATATACAATCTTCGTATTTGCTGGGATGGAAAATAGTGCTGGACTTGTTGACCAAGTTAAAGATGCTAAAAAGAATGTTCCAAGAGCTATTCTTTTATCAGCAACATTAATAACACTTCTATATATAGTAATTGTTATAATAACAGGAATGGTTTGTAACTGGTCAGCAACATTTGGAAATGGTAAGGTTAACTTAGCTAACTTCCAAATATTCATAACTCAACAGGAATTCTATAGACTTGGAATGCTATTCCACCTATCACCAGCAGCTTCAATTGACCTTGGACACTGGGTAAATAGAATTATGAATTTACTTACTTTAATAGGTTTCTGTTCAATGCCTCTTAGAGTTTACAGTCCTATTAAGCATATGTTTGAAGGATTACCAAAGGGTGTTTTACCTGAAAAAATTACAAAGACAAATAAACACGGATTACCTTCAAATGCTATAGCCTTACAAACAATAATAGTTGTAGGATTTATATTACTTTTAGGATTCGGTGGTGGATCAGTATCATCTATGTATAACAAGATAACTCTTATGACATTCATAGCTGGTAGCGTTCCAATATCATTTATCTTACTTGCTTATATAAAATTTAAGAAGGATGATTCAATAAAGAAAGAATATCAATTCTTTAGTAAAAAGACAGGTGTAGTAATAAGTATAATATGTTTTATAGCTGTTACTTTTACTAATATCTTCTCAATAATACAACCAAGCCTTAGTGGAAACTATCAAAATAGTTTCTGGGTAGCTCTTGGACCTGTATTATTCGGAATAATAGGATATATATTCCACCTAAGATATAAAAAAAATTTAAAGAAAACAGTTAACTAATAAAAAAGAGGATATCTCAGATTATGAGATATCCTCTTTCTCTTATTTTAATAATTTATAGTTTAGGTATATTAAATTATTAAAACATATTTATTTAAAATATAAAACCTAATAATGTTTATAACCCTATATAAAACTTATTATACTTACAACAAAAAAACCTAGTATATATACTAGGTTTTTGGCGGAGAATCCGGGATTTGAACCCGGGCGCCGGTTGCCCGACCTACACCCTTAGCAGGGGCGCCTCTTCAGCCACTTGAGTAATTCTCCAAGCTGATTTTATAAATTATAAAATTAAAATGGCGGAGAGAGTGGGATTTGAACCCACGGTACCCGTAAAGGTACGCCGGTTTTCAAGACCGGTGCCTTAAGCCAGCTCGACCATCTCTCCAAACTACAAGAATTATTATATCAACTATAAAAATAAATGTCAATGTTTTTTTGAAATTTTTTATAGAATTTATCTATTTATAAAATAAATAGACTATTAGTAGCTTTTCTAGTCTATTTAAATATCTATTTTACAAAAGGATTACTAACTGGTCCAATATGAGAAAAAATAATTAAAATTATTATACTTATAATTAAAGCTACAATCCAAGGTATTAAAACTTTTTTATTTTCTTTATATTTTAAAATAGCTATTAAAGAAAATATGGCTGCTATTATTGCTAAAATTATTCCTGTTAAAGATGATACTATTGCACCTATAATACTCATCCAACCTAAAGACCAAGCTGCTGAAACTATAAATGGCTTTTTTCCATTACTATTCATAAATCTACTCCTTTTCTAAATCTAAAATATAATTTTATTAGATTTTTTATCATTAGTTTAACTTATCCCTATCTCTTTAATTTCTCTTCTTAAATTATATATAAAAATAAGGACTGAATCAAAAAACTTTGATACAGTCCTTATTTGGCGGAGAATCCGGGATTTGAACCCGGGCGCCGGTTGCCCGACCTACACCCTTAGCAGGGGCGCCTCTTCAGCCACTTGAGTAATTCTCCATATATTACCATTTTAAAAAAGGGTAAAAAAAATGGCGGAGAGAGTGGGATTTGAACCCACGGTACCCGTAAAGGTACGCCGGTTTTCAAGACCGGTGCCTTAAGCCAGCTCGACCATCTCTCCAAGCTACAAGAATTATTATAGCAATGAGATATAAATATGTCAACACCTTTTTTAAAAAATTATAAATTATATAAAGCAATAATCTTTCCTTACCATAGACTAGTATTATGTAAAGTATTAAAAATTTATATATGAATCAAAATAGAATTTAAAAGGAATGGGTAGATGATGAGAAATTTAAGTAAAATAGTTAATAAAATAGTTAAGTATTTAAAAACTAAAGATATTGATATATCTAAGTTTTATAATTATAATACCTCTCTTTTAGAACTAATAACTGATAAAAAATTACTAAAAGAATTAGTTTTGTGTCTTCAACTAATGAAAATTTCAGGATATGAGTATGAAATATTAACAAATGAAGATAGTGAATTTGCAAATGATCAATTACAAGAACTGCGACTGCATCTTCTTAAACAATTAGTAGGATATAACTTATATCTCGCTCCAATAAAATTTAATAACCTAAAAAAAGCTAAAATAAACTTCTATAAGAATAATTAATAAAAATGTAAGTAAACTATCCTAATCTAAAATTTTTACTCTTTCTTATTTTATTATAAAAATAAAAAAGCTAAGAAAATTTTAAGTTTTCTTAGCTTTATATAATAAAATTAACTTATATTATTTTAATACATCACATCTCATGTATTGTCTTAAAACTTCTGGAATTACTACTGATCCATCTGCTTGTTGATAATTTTCAAGCATAGCAGCAACAGCTCTACCTATAGCAACTCCTGAACCATTTAATGTGTGTACAAATTGTGGTTTATCATTTGGAGTTTCCTTATACTTAATATTAGCTCTTCTAGCTTGGAATGTTTCAAAGTTTGAACAACTTGATATTTCAACATATCTATTATAACTTGGCATCCAAACTTCTATATCATACTTAAGAGCTGCTGTAAATCCAAGATCCCCTTTACATATTCTAACTATTCTATATGGAAGTCCTAATCCTTGAAGAACTGATTCTGCATCTTTAACTAACTTATCTAATTCTTCATAACTTTGTTCTGGCTTACAGAACTTAAGTAATTCAACCTTATTAAATTGATGTTGTCTAATAAGACCTCTTGTATCTCTTCCTGCTGATCCAGCTTCTGCTCTGAAACATGCACTATAAGCAACATGCTTTATTGGAAGATCTGCTCCTGCTAAAGTTTCATTCTTATACATATTTGTAACTGGAACTTCAGCTGTTGGAATTAAGAAATATCCATTATCCACTTTAAATGCATCATCTTCAAACTTAGGTAATTGACCTGTTCCTGTCATACTATCTCTATTAACCATATATGGAGGTAATATTTCTGTATATCCATTTTCAAATATATGTTTATCTAAGAAGTAGTTTATCATTGCTCTTTCAAGTCTGGCACCTGCACCTTTATATATTGTGAATCTTGAACCTGTTATCTTACCAGCTCTTTCAAAATCTAATAAGTTTAAATCTGTTCCTAAATCCCAGTGAGCCTTTGGTTCAAAATCAAACTTTGTTGGTTCACCCCAAACTTTAATTTCAACATTATCCTCATCTGTTTCTCCTTCTGGAACTTGTGGATTTGGTATATTAGGTATTCTATACATGATATAATCTATCTTTTCATTAACACTTGCAAGACTTGTATCATGTTCTTTTATTTCTTCACCTATTTTTTTCATTTCAGCCATTATTACAGCAACATCTTCTCCAGCCTTCTTTAACTTAGGTATTTCTGCTGAAACTTTATTTCTTTGGCTCTTTAAAGCTTCAACTTCAACTAAGATTTTTCTTCTTTCTTCATCTAAAGCTATAACTTCATCTATAACTTTAACATCAAAATCTTCTCCTCTATTTGTAAGAGCTTTTTTAATTTCTTCTGGATTGCTTCTGATTACTTTTAAATCTAACATTCTACATCTTCTCCTTTAAAATCAAATATTCTAGCATCAAAATATTGAAAAAATCTGTTTTTTATACAAAAAAAGAGTCCTCTCCTCCCACAAAGGGACGAAAAGACTCCGCGTTGCCACCCTAATTGATAAATCATAATGCATAATGACTTATCCACTTTAACTATTAACGATTAGTTCCGTACTGCTTGTATTCACAGTCCCTCACAGGTGGATTCATAAATATTTTAAATTAGTTTTCACCAACCACTAACTCTCTTAATTAAAATAATCTATTACTAGCCTGATCATAGGTTTTATTTCAATATTGCTTTTGAATTTATTATATTAATCAATTACATTATTGTCAATAATTTATCATTAATCTTCATCTATATTTCTTGTACATATTATATCTATTCCTGTATTAAGTACATTTCTACAAACAACATCTCCAATTCTAGTAGGAACACTCATATAAAGTCTTCCTAGCACTTTAGAGAATTCTATCCATAAAGATATATCAATTGGCTCACTACTTTTAACAGGAACAACCTTATGCTTTTTAGAACCCCTTAATCTAATTATACTTGTAAAAACTTCTTTACTCATAAAAATCACCTCTATACTCCATCAAATTCTTTAATTCTAGAAGCAAGTAAATTTGAATTTTTTGAATCCTCAACAACTTCTGTTGGCTTTTTATCAAGTTCTCTAGCTAATATATCAATAATTTTAGTTATACACTGAGCTCCATGACATCTACCAAAAGTAGCTCCTGTTCTTCTTTTAACACCTTCAAGCGTTCTAGCTCCAAGAGGTCTTCTTATACAATCAACAACTTCTCCCTCTGAGATAAGATTACACATACAAAGAATTCTTCCATATTTATTATCAGCCTCAATAAGCTCATTTCTTTCAGAATTTGATAAACTTCTAAATCTATAAAATTCTCTTCTCTTATCAACAAAGTTATTATTAAGTGAACAGTTTAAGTTTTCTACTACACTCTCACAAATAAGATTTGCAATTGATGGTGCTATAGTAACTTCTGCATAATGTTTACCTACAATTTTTATATATCCTTTATTAATTTCATTATCATCTATAATTATAAGGTCTTTATGATGCTCATCATAAAAAACATTATTAACATTATTATTACTTATAGTAGGAAGGAGTGTCTTTGCCTTTCTAAGTGATTTATAAAAGCCTAAAGGTTTATCAGAATTAAGCCCAATAACTCTTTCTCCACTTCCATTAGGTATATGTGTAATAAAATTATCTTCATCATCAATCTTAACAATTAAATTAGAGTATTCTGCCTCAGAGCAGCCTCCTAAAAGTAAATAATATGTTTTTAAAGTTTCATCATGCTCTTCATGTTCTTCTTCAGTATAAAAATCTCCTGGAATAGTATTAACAACAAACTTACAAGTAAATTTATTTTTATTTGTAGTTACTCTAAACCCATTAACAAGCTTTTGAATATCCATTACCTGCTCTTCAAGTCTAAATCTAACACCATTTTCAAAAGCTACTTCCCCATAAGCTATAGCAAGCTCATATGGATTTATAACAGCAGTATTTTCACTATATAAGGCTTTAGTAACATCACAATGTAAATTAGGCTCTATCTCTCTAACCTCATCTGCATTTAAAAGCCTTACTCCACTAATTCCTCTTCTCATAGATTTTTTATACATTTTATCAATTATAGCTTCTGAAATTTCATCAGCAGCAAGTCTTAAAGTTCCTCTTTTAGTAAAAGGTACTCTAAATTTCTTAGCTACTTCTTGTAAGATCTTATTTCCCTTACTTTCTAAACTGCTCATAAGATCATCTTTACTCTCTGAACCATCATAAACAACAGTTGCATTAACAAAAGAAATATCATCTGCTATATCAAAATCTCTTTCAATAACAGCTATATTAAGATTATATTTTGATAGCTCATAAGCAACTGCACAGCCTATAATTCCGCCACCTAAAATTAAAACATCATAATCCATTCTATCAACTCCTAATTACATATTCAGTAATTATATTTCCTAATAATTATAACATAATAAAAATGTCTATTTTGCAAAATCCAATTAAACATTTACCTTAATCTTTTCTTCTATTTCTTCTATATGTTTTTTAGGTTTAATAATTTTAGTTATTAACTTTTCATATAAATAAACAACAACAAATGATAAAACTATATTCAAAATAACTAAAATAGCTATTTTAAAATTATAGTTTAAATAATTAAAATTAAATAAAGTATTTAATTTTATAATATATGGATGAATTATATATACTGAAAGTATGTACTTAGAAAAATTATCAATATACTTATTTATATTAAATACATTTCTAGTAACTAATAAGTTAGCAAAATAATATAAAACTGCTAATGCTACTAAATTATAAATAATAAGATGCCTTGATGATGGAGATCCAATAACATAGTTCACATTCTCAAAACTTCCGCCTTTAAAAACTTTTAAATTTATATCAATTAATTTATAGAGAAATAGAAAACCTAATATAATATAGTATTTTTTTATAAATCCAATTAAATATATAAAATTCTTATATATAAGTCCCCCTAAAATAAAGTAATAAATCCATATAATAAGACTTCTATCTAAATAAGAAAATAGTATTTTTCCTATAAATGAGCTTTTCCTACTTAAAATAGAATAAGCATTATTAATTATAATAAATTGAACTAAAGTAATTAATATTATAGATTTACATCTTAAAACTTTATCTAACTTCAAAACAATATATCTTAAGATAGGAAAAATTAAATAAATCTTAATCAAGGTATTAAGATACCAAGTATGATAATATGATTTCCCCCATATAATATCTCTAAAAAATAACTTTAATGAATAATTATCTACAGTAAAGAATTTAGGTAATATAAAAATAAAGTTAGCAAGCAAATATATTATAAGTATCTTACTAAATTTTTTCTTATAAAAATTTCTAATACCTATCTCTTCATAATTTCTAATAATTAAAAAGCCTGTAATAACCATAAATACAGTAACTGCAAACCTTGAAAAATTAAGAATTCCTCCATAAACAATATGTGTACTTATATTAGCATTACTAGATATGACAAATGCACTAATAGCATGTTGATAAACAATTAAAATACAACAAAATAACTTTATTAAATTAAACTGCTTAAAATATCTTATTAAGCTATATTTTTATGAAATTACTCTCAAACAAATTATTTATAATTACTCCATTGCATTAGAAAATTTTAAAAATCTTAAATAAAAAAATATTAATTTCTTTCGTCACATAACTTAAGCAATTTAAGATATTCATTAGATTTACTATTTATATATTTAGAACTCCTATGATGCGATTCAACAGCTTCTAAAAAATCATCTGAGTATTTTGATTCCTTAAGTCCCTTTAAAATATCTAAGCCTTTTTTAGCATGATTATAATAAACATCTACCCTTTTAAATTGATTAAACTTTTTAAGATTTCCCTTACTAATCTTATCAAGAATAACTATAATTGATTTACTTATTGGTCCTGATGACCCTTCTATTTTTCCTACATCATGTAATAATCCTAATTTTCCAATATCAATTTCTTTTTTATCTATTTTATTAATATCTATATTTAAAGTAGCAAGCATATCTTTAGATACTCTTATACAATGTTGTTGTTCTGACTTTATAAGTTTAAAAAATAATGTTTTCTCTTCACTATTTAAAAATAAATTTATATAGTTATAATCAAGTTCTTTAAAGCTTGATACTACTGCCCAAATAAATTGCTTTACTCTATAGAACACTTTACATCTTACCTCCTAAATAAATAAAATATTCTTTATAATTATATAATAAAAAAACACTTTAGTATTAATCTAAAATGCTCTTTATAAATAAGTAATATTCTATAAAAAAAAATCTATGAACTAAGTTCATAGATTTATGGTGGAGGTAAGGAGATTCGAACTCCTGACCCCTTGCGTGCAAGGCAAGTGCTCTCCCAACTGAGCTATACCCCCAAAAATGGTGGACCTTCGGGGACTCGAACCCAGGGCCTACCGGTTATGAGCCGGTTGCTCTAACCAACTGAGCTAAAGGTCCATATGACCTGGCAACCACCTACTCTCCCACACAGCTACCCGTGCAGTACCATCGGCCTCTAAAAGCTTAACCTTCGTGTTCGGAATGGGAACGGGTGTTACCTTAAAGAGCATCATCACCAGATTTTTGAGAAATTATTCTCTAAAAATTACACATATATATTTGCCTTTTTCTTTTTGGTCAAGCCCTCGTTCTATTAGTATCAGTCAGCTAAACATGTTACCATGCGTACACCTCTGACCTATCAACCTCCTGTTCTCGAAGGGAACTTACTAGCTTACGCTATGGGAAATCTCATCTTGAGGGGGGCTTCATACTTAGATGCTTTCAGTATTTATCCCTTCCCGACTTAGCTACCCAGCTATGCTCTTGGCAGAACAACTGGTGCACCAGAGGTCAGTCCATCCCGGTCCTCTCGTACTAAGGACAGCTCCTCTCAAATTTCCTACGCCCGCGACGGATAGGGACCGAACTGTCTCACGACGTTCTGAACCCAGCTCGCGTGCCGCTTTAATGGGCGAACAGCCCAACCCTTGGGACCTACTTCAGCCCCAGGATGCGACGAGCCGACATCGAGGTGCCAAACCTCCCCGTC
Organism: Clostridium mediterraneense; assembly: GCF_900091705.1. Lineage (GTDB taxonomy): Bacteria > Bacillota > Clostridia > Clostridiales > Clostridiaceae > Sarcina > Sarcina mediterraneense. Next base: position 121,333 of record NZ_LT594785.1, read on the forward strand.
GATGTGAACTCTTGGGGGAGATCAGCCTGTTATCCCCGAGGTAGCTTTTATCCGTTGAGCGATGGCCCTCCCACGAGGTACCACCGGATCACTAAGCCCGACTTTCGTCCCTGCTCGACCTGTATGTCTCGCAGTCAGGCTCCCTTATGCCTTTGCACTCTACGAACGATTTCCGACCGTTCTGAGGGAACCTTTGGGCGCCTCCGTTACTTTTTAGGAGGCGACCGCCCCAGTCAAACTGCCCACCTAACAATGTCCTGTGACCAGATTCATGGCCGCCAGTTAGAACTTCAGTAATGTCAGGGTGGTATCCCAAGGACGACTCCACCAAGTCTGACGACCTGGTTTCTCAGTCTCCCACCTATCCTGTACAGACAATACCAAAATTCAATGCTAAGCTACAGTAAAGCTCTACGGGGTCTTTCCGTCCAATCGCGGGTAACGAGCATCTTCACTCGTACTACAACTTCGCCGGATTCACAGTTGAGACAGTGCCCAATTCATTACGCCATTCGTGCGGGTCAGAACTTACCTGACAAGGAATTTCGCTACCTTAGGACCGTTATAGTTACGGCCGCCGTTTACTGGGGCTTAAGTTCATACCTTCGCTTGCGCTAAGCATTCCCCTTAACCTTCCAGCACCGGGCAGGCGTCAGCCCCTATACATCAGCTTACGCTTTAGCAGAGACCTGTGTTTTTGCTAAACAGTTGATTGGGCCTATTCTCTGCGGCCTACTCTCGTAGGCACCCCTTCTCCCGAAGTTACGGGGTCAATTTGCCGAGTTCCTTAACTGTGATTCATCCGCCGGCCTTAGGATTCTCTCCTCACCTACCTGTGTCGGTTTGCGGTACGGGCACTACTTCTCTCTCTAGATGCTTTTCTCGGCAGCGTAGAATCAGATACTTCGGTTCCGTAGAACCTTCCCCATCACGCCTCAGAATTGCCATGGCGGATTTGCCTACCATGACTCCCTAAACGCTTAGACTAGCATATCCAACAGCTAGCACATCCTATCTTCCTGCGTCACACCATCGATAATAACGATTGTAGTGGTACTGGAATATCAACCAGTTGTCCATCGCTTACGCCTTTCGGCCTCAGCTTAGGTCCCGACTAACCCTCAGCGGACGAGCCTTCCTGAGGAAACCTTGGGTTTTCGGCCTGTGGGATTCTCACCCACATCTCGCTACTAATGCCAACATTCTCACTCGTAATCAGTCCACCGCTCCTTACGGTACGACTTCAGCCCGATTACGACGCTCCCCTACCAATTGAATAAATTCAATTCCGTAGCTTCGGTGGTAAGTTTTAGCCCCGAACATTTTCGGCGCAGGATCTCTTGACTAGTGAGCTATTACGCACTCTTTAAATGAGTGGCTGCTTCTGAGCCAACATCCTAGTTGTCTTAGAAATCCCACATCCTTTTCCACTTAACTTACACTTTGGGACCTTAGCTGACGATCTGGGCTGTTTCCCTTTCGACCATGGATCTTATCATTCACAGTCTGACTGCCGGAGTAAAAGTATATGGCATTCGGAGTTTGATAAGGTTCGGTAAGCGCTATGCCCCCTAGCCCATTCAGTGCTCTACCTCCATTACTCAATGTTCCGACGCTAGCCCTAAAGCTATTTCGGGGAGAACCAGCTATATCCGAGTTCGATTGGAATTTCTCCGCTATCCACAAGTCATCCCATACTTTTTCAACAGTAACGTGGTTCGGTCCTCCACGAAGTTTTACCTTCGCTTCAACCTGCTCATGGATAGGTCACCCGGTTTCGGGTCTACGGCATGCAACTAGTCGCCCTATTCAGACTTGGTTTCCCTTCGGCTCCGTACCTTAAGTACTTAACCTCGCTACATACCGTAACTCGTTGGCTCGTTCTACAAAAAGCACATCATCGCGCTCATAAGGCGCTTTGATCGGTTGTGGACATACGGTTTCAGGTTCTATTTCACTCCCCTCCCGGGGTTCTTTTCACCTTTCCCTCACGGTACTGCTTCACTATCGGTCATCAAGTAGTATTTAGTCTTGGGAGGTGGTCCTCCCTGCTTCCCACAAGGTTCCTCGTGTCTCGTGGTACTCTGGATTATAACTCGTTATTTGTTCGTTTAACCTACAGGACTATTACCTCCTACGGTAGAGCTTTCCAACTCTCTTCGGTTACAAACTCTTAACTTTGATGTTATATCCTCAACCCCAGAAACAAGTTTCTGGTTTGGACTCTTTCCTTTTCGCTCGCCGCTACTAAGAAAATCGATTTTTCTTTCTCTTCCTCTAGGTACTTAGATGTTTCAGTTCCCTAGGTGTTCCCTCCTTAAGCTATGTATTCACTTAAGGATACATGGGGTTACCCATGTGAGTTTCCTCATTCGGAGATCTCCGGATCTCAGGCTATTTGCGCCTACCCGAAGCTTATCGCAGCTTATCACGTCCTTCATCGGCTCTTGATGCCAAGGCATTCACCGTACGCCCTTTGTAGCTTGACCTATTAGTCAATTACGGATTATTTTTATATCTCGTAAATTTACAAAGAATTATATTTAAATTAGTTTTTCAACTAATTCGGCTTCATTATATATATGTGTAATTTTCAAAGAACAATTTTGAGTAACCAAAAGGTTTCTCAAAATTAAACAGAGAATTAAGTAGCATTCTTTTTGCTTTTATTTTTTGTCTTTCTAGTTATCCTAGAAAGTTAATTCCTTAGAAAGGAGGTGATCCAGCCGCAGGTTCTCCTACGGCTACCTTGTTACGACTTCACCCCAATCGCTGACCCTACCTTAGGCCGCTGCCTCCTTGCGGTTAGCTCACGGACGTTGGGTATTGCCAACTCTCATGGTGTGACGGGCGGTGTGTACAAGACCCGGGAACGTATTCACCGCGACATTCTGATTCGCGATTACTAGCAACTCCGGCTTCATGAAGGCGAGTTTCAGCCTTCAATCCGAACTGGGACAGGTTTTGTGGGATTTGCTCCACCTCACGGTCTTGCGTCTCTCTGTACCTGCCATTGTAGCACGTGTGTAGCCCTACACATAAGGGGCATGATGATTTGACGTCGTCCCCACCTTCCTCCTGGTTAACCCAGGCAGTCTCGCTAGAGTGCTCAACTTAATGGTAGCAACTAACAATAGGGGTTGCGCTCGTTGCGGGACTTAACCCAACATCTCACGACACGAGCTGACGACAACCATGCACCACCTGTCACCTTGTCTCCGAAGAGATTTCCCCGATTAAGGGTAATGCAAGGGATGTCAAGTGTAGGTAAGGTTCTTCGCGTTGCTTCGAATTAAACCACATGCTCCGCTGCTTGTGCGGGTCCCCGTCAATTCCTTTGAGTTTTAATCTTGCGACCGTACTCCCCAGGCGGAATACTTAATGCGTTAGCGGCGGCACAGAGGTATCGAAACCCCTACACCTAGTATTCATCGTTTACGGCGTGGACTACCAGGGTATCTAATCCTGTTCGCTCCCCACGCTTTCGAGCCTCAGCGTCAGTTACAGTCCAGAGAGTCGCCTTCGCCACTGGTGTTCTTCCTAATCTCTACGCATTTCACCGCTACACTAGGAATTCCACTCTCCTCTCCTGCACTCTAGATACTCAGTTTGGAATGCAGTACTCGGGTTGAGCCCAAGTATTTCACATCCCACTTAAGTATCCGCCTACGCTCCCTTTACGCCCAATAAATCCGGATAACGCTCGCCACCTACGTATTACCGCGGCTGCTGGCACGTAGTTAGCCGTGGCTTCCTCCTTAGGTACTGTCATTATCATCCCTAAAGACAGAGCTTTACGATCCGAAGACCTTCATCGCTCACGCGGCGTTGCTGCATCAGAGTTTCCTCCATTGTGCAATATTCCCCACTGCTGCCTCCCGTAGGAGTCTGGGCCGTGTCTCAGTCCCAATGTGGCCGATCACCCTCTCAGGTCGGCTACGCATCGTCGTCTTGGTAGGCCGTTACCCCACCAACTAACTAATGCGACGCGGGTCCATCTCATAGCGGATTGCTCCTTTGATTATCAAGTGATGCCACTCGATAATATTATGCGGTATTAATCTTCCTTTCGGAAGGCTATTCCCCTCTATGAGGCAGGTTACCCACGTGTTACTCACCCGTCCGCCGCTAATCCGTTCCCCGAAGGAAACTTCATCGCTCGACTTGCATGTGTTAGGCACGCCGCCAGCGTTCATCCTGAGCCAGGATCAAACTCTCAATTTAAAAGTTTAATCTTAAGCTTAAAACATAAAAAGAATTGCTGGTTTACTTAATTTCTTCTGTTTAATTTTCAAAGACCTTTTAANCATGGTGTGACGGGCGGTGTGTACAAGACCCGGGAACGTATTCACCGCGACATTCTGATTCGCGATTACTAGCAACTCCGGCTTCATGAAGGCGAGTTTCAGCCTTCAATCCGAACTGGGACAGGTTTTGTGGGATTTGCTCCACCTCACGGTCTTGCGTCTCTCTGTACCTGCCATTGTAGCACGTGTGTAGCCCTACACATAAGGGGCATGATGATTTGACGTCGTCCCCACCTTCCTCCTGGTTAACCCAGGCAGTCTCGCTAGAGTGCTCAACTTAATGGTAGCAACTAACAATAGGGGTTGCGCTCGTTGCGGGACTTAACCCAACATCTCACGACACGAGCTGACGACAACCATGCACCACCTGTCACCTTGTCTCCGAAGAGATTTCCCCGATTAAGGGTAATGCAAGGGATGTCAAGTGTAGGTAAGGTTCTTCGCGTTGCTTCGAATTAAACCACATGCTCCGCTGCTTGTGCGGGTCCCCGTCAATTCCTTTGAGTTTTAATCTTGCGACCGTACTCCCCAGGCGGAATACTTAATGCGTTAGCGGCGGCACAGAGGTATCGAAACCCCTACACCTAGTATTCATCGTTTACGGCGTGGACTACCAGGGTATCTAATCCTGTTCGCTCCCCACGCTTTCGAGCCTCAGCGTCAGTTACAGTCCAGAGAGTCGCCTTCGCCACTGGTGTTCTTCCTAATCTCTACGCATTTCACCGCTACACTAGGAATTCCACTCTCCTCTCCTGCACTCTAGATACTCAGTTTGGAATGCAGTACTCGGGTTGAGCCCAAGTATTTCACATCCCACTTAAGTATCCGCCTACGCTCCCTTTACGCCCAATAAATCCGGATAACGCTCGCCACCTACGTATTACCGCGGCTGCTGGCACGTAGTTAGCCGTGGCTTCCTCCTTAGGTACTGTCATTATCATCCCTAAAGACAGAGCTTTACGATCCGAAGACCTTCATCGCTCACGCGGCGTTGCTGCATCAGAGTTTCCTCCATTGTGCAATATTCCCCACTGCTGCCTCCCGTAGGAGTCTGGGCCGTGTCTCAGTCCCAATGTGGCCGATCACCCTCTCAGGTCGGCTACGCATCGTCGTCTTGGTAGGCCGTTACCCCACCAACTAACTAATGCGACGCGGGTCCATCTCATAGCGGATTGCTCCTTTGATTATCAAGTGATGCCACTCGATAATATTATGCGGTATTAATCTTCCTTTCGGAAGGCTATTCCCCTCTATGAGGCAGGTTACCCACGTGTTACTCACCCGTCCGCCGCTAATCCATTTCCCGAAGGAAACTTCATCGCTCGACTTGCATGTGTTAGGCACGCCGCCAGCGTTCATCCTGAGCCAGGATCAAACTCTCAATTTAAAAGTTTAATCTTAAGCTTAAAACATAAAAAGAATTGCTGGTTTACTTAATTTCTTCTGTTTAATTTTCAAAGACCTTTTTCATCACATTTAAGCGACTTCTATATCTTATCATTAAGACTTTCCTTTGTCAACACTTTTTTAAAAAACTTTTTATTAAGTTTCTGTGTTGCCTTAACGACAAGATTTATCTTATCATCTACATGTAATACTTATAAATATACAACTATACATTAAATGAATTTATCTCTTAAATTCTTATACATACTATTAAATAATCTCTTTTAAACATATAGATACACTAGGATAAGTGGAGTTTCTTTATATATTATAAACAACTAACTATATATATTGTGGATAAGTTAGCCTTAATGAAAACTTATTCACAACATACTTATATTCAAATAATTTATTTAACCTTTTTACTAATCATACTAATACATTCTCTAAAATCATTAATTAAATAATCTGCTTTACTTTTTATCTCTAAAGATGAACTATTAAAAGTAAAGCTCTTATATCTATTATTAATCATTGAAATATCATTATTTGAATCTCCTATTGTATAAATTTCTTTTTCAGATATATTAAGTTGTGTTTCTATCTTATTAACTGCATCGCCCTTTGAACAACTAACTGGAACTATATCAACATATTTGTTATTTCTATAAGCAACAACCTGATGCCCGTACTGATTATTTATTCTATCTGCTAAGTCATCTAATAATTCTTCATATTTTCCATCAAGCTTTTTATAATTAACTAAAATTGCTGATACATCCTCTTTTTCAACCTGACTTATACTTAATCTTTTTGGTACTCTATACATATTTTCTCCATCACCAAAAACTATGTAATATTCAAAACCATTATTTATCGAAATATTTAGTCTATCATCTTTTAACATATTAATAATTTCATTTACACAGCTTTTTTCTATCTTCTTATGATAAACTATTTTTTTATCTGCATCTGCTATCATTGCACCATTAAGAAGTATGTAGTAATCAAATTTTATGTAATTCTCCTCTTCTAATTCAGCTACACTTTGCAATGATCTACCTGTACATGCTATAACTAAATTCTTATCTCTTCTAAACTTCCTTATAGCATCAGAATTTTGTTTATCTCTTTCATCATAATAAATAAGTGTACCGTCTATATCAGTAACTAATACCTTCCTCAATTTTAAGTCCCCCTTATGCACTAATAATTACTTCTTCATTTTATTCGCTTTTAACATAAAAAAACCTTTAAAATCCTAAAAAATAAGAAGGAGAAATTTCAAATTTCTCCTTCTGTAAAATAACTTAATTAACTAAAATTATTGATTATCTTCTTCTGATTCAGCTCTTTCAAGTAAAGCATCTATGTTATTATCTTCAGATATTTCAATATCAGCATTTTTTTCTATTGATATATCAGTATCTTCTTCATTACCTTCTTTTTCACTTGCTGGTATCTTAGCAATAGCCACTACTGCTTCATCTTCAAGAGTTCTCATAAGCTTCACTCCCATAGTTGCTCTACTTGTAACTGATATATCCGCTACATTAATTCTAATAGCAACGCCATTATTATTAATAAGCATCATTTCATCATCTGCTTTACATACAGTGGCTCCTACAACAAGACCTGTCTTTTCACTTGTCTTATAAGTTATAAGTCCCATTCCACCTCTATTTTGAAGTTTATATTCATCTAAAGGTGTTCTCTTACCATAACCATTTTCACTTATTACAAGTAGTTTTTCTCCTTCTACAGCTATATCTAAGCATACTGCAACGTCATCCTCTCTAAGTTTAATAGCTCTAACCCCTGAAGCTGATCTACCCATAGGTCTAACATCTTGTTCACTGAATTTAATTGAGTAACCTTGTCTAGTAGCCATTATCATCTCAGCATCTCCATGAGTTATCTTAACCTTAAGAAGTTCATCACCATCTCTTAAGCTAATAGCAATAAGCCCTGACTTTCTTATATTCTTAAAGTCTGATATAGGAGTTTTCTTAACAATACCTTGCTTTGTTCCCATGAATAAGAATCCATTCTTTTCTTGGTCATCACTTACAGTAAGAACAGTTTCAATTCTTTCATCAGGATCTATTTGTATTAAGTTTACAAGGTTTAATCCCTTTGCAGCTCTTCCTGCATCTGGAATTTCATAAGCTCTTAACTTATAAACTTTACCAAGATTAGTAAAAAATAATATATCTGAATGAGTTGATGTAACAAATACATGCTCTACAAAATCATCTTCTTTTGTAGTCATAGCCTGTATTCCCTTACCCCCTCTTTTTTGAGATGAATAAGTATCAGCTGATATTCTCTTAATATATCCTGAGTTAGTTAATGTTATAACTACATCTTCTTCTTGGATTAAATCTTCAATATCAATTTCATTCATTTGTTGTTCTATGTGAGAAAGTCTTGGAGTAGCATATTTTGCTTTAATAGCTAATAATTCTTCCTTTATAACTTCTAATAATCTTTCTTCACTATTAAGAATTTCATTTAAGTAATTTATAAGCTTCATAAGTTCACTATATTCAGCTTCTATTTTATCTCTTTCAAGACCTGTAAGTCTTCTAAGTCTCATTTCTAATATAGCTGTAGCTTGTTTATCAGTTAAGTTAAACTTTTCAATAAGAAGAGCTTTAGCTATATCTCCTGTCTTAGAATTTCTAATAATATTAATAACTTCATCAATATTATCTAAAGCTATTCTTAATCCTTCTAAGATATGAGCTCTTTCTTTAGCTTTATTTAAATCAAAAATAGTTCTTCTTGTAACAACTTCTTTTTGGAATGCTATATAATGCTCTAACATTTGTTTTAAATTTAAAACCTTAGGTTCATTATTAACTAAAGCTAAATTTATAACTCCAAATGTATCTTGCATCTTAGTATGTTTATAAAGCATATTAAGAACTACATTAGCATTAGCATCTCTCTTAAGTTCTATAACTATTCTCATACCTTCTCTATCAGATTCATCTCTTAAATCTGATATACCAGTTAACTTTTTATCCTTAACTAAGTTAGCAATCCCTTCTATAAGTTTTGCTTTATTAACTTGGTATGGTAGTTCTGTAACAATTATTCTATGTCTATTATTTTCTTCCTCTATTTCTGCTTTAGCTCTAACGACAATTTTACCCCTACCTGTTTCATAAGCGGCTCTTATTCCTGCTCTACCCATTATTATTCCGGCAGTCGGAAAATCAGGTCCCTTAATATATGTCATTAATTCTAAAGATTCTAATTCTGGATTATCTATTAATGCTACTGTTCCATCAATAACTTCACCTAAATTATGAGGTGGTATATTTGTTGCCATCCCAACAGCTATACCTGATGAACCATTTACTAATAAGTTAGGATATCTTGAAGGTAAAACTTCTGGTTCTTTTTCTTCACCATCAAAGTTTGGAACAAAATTAACAGTATTCTTATTAATATCTCTAAGCATTTCAGTAGCTATCTTAGCCATTTTAGCTTCTGTATATCTCATAGCAGCTGCTGAATCTCCATCTACAGATCCAAAGTTACCATGACCATCTACAAGCATTTCTCTCATTGAGAAATCTTGAGCCATTCTTACTAATGCTTCATAAACTGATGAATCACCATGTGGGTGATACTTACCTAAAACTTCCCCAACTATTCTGGCACATTTTCTATATCCCTTTTCTGGATATAAATTAAGCTCTTGCATTGAGTAAAGTATTCTTCTATGAACAGGCTTTAATCCATCTCTTACATCAGGTAAAGCACGCCCTACTATAACACTCATCGCATAGTCTATATAGCATTTTTTCATTTCATTCTTAATATCTATGGGTAAAATTTTTCCCTCATTCAGACTCATTTATTTCACCTCGCTCATACTAAATATCTAGGTTGCTAACCTTATTAGCATTCTTTTCTATAAATTCTCTTCTTGGTTCAACCTTATCTCCCATAAGAATTGTAAATATTTCATCTGCTGCCATAGCATCTTCAATAGTTGCTCTTAATAAAATTCTTTCTTCTGGGTTCATTGTTGTATCCCATAATTGACTAGCATTCATTTCTCCTAGACCTTTATATCTTTGGATGTTTACACTACTATCTTTTCCACCAAATTCTTCAATTAATTGCTCTAATTCTTTATCTGAATAAGCATAAGCTTCCTTCTTACCTTTAGAGATTTTAAATAATGGAGGTTGAGCAATGCATACATGTCCTCCTTCTACAAGTTCTCTCATGTATCTATAGAAGAATGTTAATAATAAGGTTCTTATATGTGCACCATCAACATCAGCATCAGTCATTATAATTATTCTATTATATCTAATTTTTTCTATATCAAATTCTGGTCCTATTCCAGCTCCTATAGCTGTAACAAGTGATCTTATTGTATCTGAACCTAATATTTTATCTAATCTTTGTTTTTCAACATTCATTATTTTACCTCTTAAAGGTAAAATAGCTTGGAATCTTCTATCTCTTCCTTGCTTTGCTGAACCACCAGCTGAATCCCCTTCGACAATATATATTTCACATTCCTTAGGATCCTTTGATGAACAATCTGCTAATTTTCCTGGTAAAGAACTTCTTTCTAAAACAGACTTTCTTGTTAATTCTCTAGCCTTTCTAGCAGCTTCCCTAGCTCTTGAAGCAAGTAAAGCTTTTTCTACTATTACTTTACCAACAGCTGGATTTTCTTCTAAAAATGCTGCAATACCTGGTCCTGCTATTGAATCTACTGCACTTCTCACTTCTGTATTTCCAAGCTTTGTTTTTGTTTGTCCCTCAAATTGTGGATCTGTTATCTTAACAGAAACAACTGCAGTTAACCCTTCTCTAATATCATCCCCTGAAAGATTTTTATCTCCTTCTTTTAAGTGTCCAAACTTCTTAGCATAATCATTTATAACTCTTGTTAAACAAGTCTTAAATCCAGCTAAGTGAGTTCCCCCTTCAATGGTATCTATATTATTTGCAAATGTAAAAATATTTTCGTTATATCCATCATGATATTGAAGAGAAACTTCCACAACTATGTCATCCTTTTCTCCTTCAACGTATATTGGTTCAGGATGTAAAGCTTCTTTGTTTCTATTTAAGTGTTCAACGAATGATTTTATCCCACCTTCATAGTAGAATTCTTCATGAACTTCTCCTTCTTCTCTTTCATCTGTAAGTTCAATTCTTATTTTTTTATTTAAGAAAGCAAGTTCTCTTAATCTTTGAGCTAATATTTCAAAGTCAAATACAACTTCTTCAAAAATATCTTTATCTGGCTTGAAATAAACTGTTGTTCCATGCTCATTAGTTGTACCTATATTTTCAAGTTCAGAAGTAACTACTCCTCTTGAATATGTTTGCTTCCAAACTTCCCCATCTCTTTTTACTGTTACACTACAATTTTCTGAAAGAGCATTAACTACTGATGCACCAACTCCATGAAGTCCTCCTGATACTTTATATCCGCCACCACCGAATTTGCCTCCAGCGTGTAGAACAGTCATAATAACTTCAACAGTTGGTCTTCCCATCTTAGGGTGAATTCCAACTGGCATACCTCTTCCGTTATCAATAACAGTTATAGAATTATCTTTGTGTATATATACCTTTATGTGATCACAGTATCCAGCTAAAGCTTCATCAATACTATTATCAACTATTTCGTAAACTAAATGGTGTAATCCTCTTGCACTTGTACTACCTATGTACATTCCTGGTCTTTTTCTTACAGCTTCAAGACCTTCTAGAACCTGTATCTGGCTCGCATCATAGTTTTGATTGTTTTCTTCTAACATATAACTCCTCCTACTACATACACTTCACCTAAAATATTAAGGCCAAAGCATTAAGATTTAAGGATTTTGATTATAATTTACATCTGTTCTTTTTGTTAAAGTTGATGATGAAATTGGTGATAAATACACCCTACTCATCTTATTAACCTCTGCTATGACAAATGATTTAGGTTTTTCATCTGTAATTCTTTCAACAAATCCATCTTCATCAGCCATTCTTAAAAATTGAATAGTATCTGAACTATCCATAGCAGATTGTATATCAAATATACCTATAACATCTTTAATGGGAACAACTACATTTTCCCCTAGGTGTAGAAACACAGATATTCCTCCTTCTTAAGCATTAACGAATCCTTCTTTAACTTTAAATACCTTAGAATTTTCATCAAGATATGTTGATAAATCTTCGATTCCTGTGCATGTTATTATACTTTGAATTTCCTTAATTGATTTTAAAATATATCTTTTTCTATTAAAATCAAGTTCAGATAAAACATCATCTAAAAGCAAAACAGGATATTCTCCTGTTAACTCCTTGATTATTTTTAATGAAGCAAACTTCATAGTTAATACTACAGTCCTTTGCTGACCTTGTGAACCATATACCTTTGCATCCATATCGTTTATAAAAATATTAAAATCATCTCTATGAGGCCCTACTGAAGTTATTCTTTTTTCAATATCCCTTCTTCTAGATGATTTTAATTGTTCTATTATTGAATCTTCTATGTTATTTAAATTTTTAACAGTAGAAATATATTTAAACTCTATAAATTCTTTTCCTCTGGTAATATCACTGTGGATATCTTTAGAGTAAGTATTCATTTTTTGTATATAACTTAATCTAGACTGTATTATTAACTTTGCATATTGAGCAAGCTGCATATCATAGATATCTAACATTGCCTCATCTATATTTCTTTGTTTTAAAATTAAATTTCTCTCTCCTAGAACCCTATTATATTGAACTAAGTTATAATAATACTTAGAATCTAACTGACATAGTTCCATATCTATAAATTTTCTTCTAATTCCAGGGGATTCTTTAACAATTTTCAAATCTTCAGGTGAGAACATAACAACATTAAAGGTTCCTACTAATTCACCTATCTTAGAAACCTTTATAGAATTTATCGTTATTGCTTTTTTTCCATCTTTTAATATGTTTATATCTATCCTCTTATCTAATCTATTCTTTCCAATTTCTAATCTTATAAACGCCTTTTCTTCATTTAGCATTATAAGATCTTTATCTCTATTAGTTCTATGTGATTTAGCAAATGCGCAATAATAAATTGATTCAAGAATATTAGTTTTTCCTTGAGCATTATCGCCCATAAACACATTTACATTCTTGCCTAATTGTAAGGCAAGGGTTTTATAGTTTCTGTAATTTAATAATTGTAAACTCTTAATATACATAAAAACACCTATATTAATTATAACATATAACTATTTATAAAGCCTTGATTTTATTAAATTATCTTATAAATTTCTTCTTGGAATTCAACTACATCTCCAGGTCTTATTTTTTTACCTCTTTGTAAGCAAACTTCTCCATTTACTAAAACTACACCTTCTTGAATGTAAAATTTTGCTTCTGATCCAAGGCTAACTGCCCCAGCCCACTTTAAAAGTGAATCTAATTTTATAAACTCAGTTTCAATCTTTATTTCTTGCATAATATATTAAACTACAAGCTACCTAAAGTAGCCTGTAGCTATCCTCCTAATTTTTATTATTTTGCCATTCTAACTGGTAATACTAAATATTCACAGTCATCATTATCTTTATTTTTTATAATACATGGTGAAACACTACTTGTTAATTTAATTTGAACAACTTCTTCTTCCATACTCTTTAACACATCGAGAAGATATTTTGAGTTAAATGCAATTTGTAAATCCTCACCTTGCATTTCTACTGATACTTCTTCTCTAACTTTTCCCAATTGAGAATTAGATGTGATTACTATATTATCATTTGATATATTAAATTTTACTAAATTAGTATTTCCATCCTTAGCCATAAGAGATGCTCTTTCAATTCCATTTTGTAATTCTTGTCTATTAACATCTATGAAAATCTTATGTTCTTTTGGAAGTAAAGAACTATAACTTATAAATTCACCTTCTAATAGTCTTGATATTATTCTAGTTTTCCCCATATTAAATAATATATGATTAGCAGTAAATGTTATTTCAAGCATTATATTTGCATCATCTAATATTTTTGATACTTCATTGAATGTTTTTCCTGGTATTACAGCACTTATATCATTTGGATTATCTATAAATTCTCTTCTTAATGCTAATCTATATCCATCTAAAGCTACTAGATTTAATTTTGAATCCTTAACCTCAAAAAGAATACCTTGAAGTATAGGTCTAGTTTCGTCTTGAGCTGTAGCAAATGATGTTCCTTTTATCATATTTTTAAGTAAGCCTTGTGGAATAGAGAATGCATTATCCTCAGCTATTGTTGGTAAGCTTGGAAATTCATCTGCACTCATGTGGATAAGATCAAATACTGATTTTTGACATTCTATTTTTAGAATATTATCTCCTTCTGTACTTAATTTAACTTCATCATTAGGTAATTTTCTAACTATTTCTCCAAGTATCTTAGCATCTACAACAATGCTACCTGCTTCTTCTATATCTGCTTCTATTTTAGTTTCTATACTTACATCTTTATCTGAACCTATAAATGTAACAGTGTTATCTTTACATTCGATAAACATACCTTCAAGTATAGGCATAGTAGTTCTACCAGTTATTGCTTTCTGAGCTATAGCTATAGCTTCTTGTAATTTACTTTTTTCACATATGAATTTCATAATTAAAATCCTCCTTAAAATTTAACAAATATCCACTAACTAAAAATACTATAGATATAGATAAATATATATAGATAAATATATAGTAATAGTAGTAGGGGCTGTGGATAATGTGGATAACTTTTAAAAATCCAGTAATAATGCAGCTTTGGGCTGAATTTTACTTGTGGATAACTCTGTGGATAACTAAAGGAGTTATCCACAGGTAAAAATGAAATTGTGGATAACTATTCAGAGAAAAAGTTATCCACAAAAAGTTATCCACAAGCTGTGGATTATTTATGGTTTAATTTATTTGTAATGTCATTTATTGTATTTTGTAATCCCTCATCAGTTTTAAAACTTTCGGAAATTTTTTCATAAGCATGAATAACTGTAGTATGATCTCTTCCACCAAATTCTTCTCCAATTTTAGGTAAAGACATATCAGTTAATTTTCTACTTAAATACATAGCTATTTGTCTAGGATAAGATACTGTTCTAGTTCTTCTTTGAGATTTTAAGTCATCTACCCTTAGATTAAAATAATTAGCTACACTTTCTTGAATCCCTGATACAGTAATAGTTGTGCTACCTTTATTAGCTATTATATCTTTTAAAGCTTCAGAAGCTAAATCAACAGTTATTTCTCTATTTGTTAATGAAGAATAAGCAAGTATTCTTATTAAAGCTCCTTCAAGTTCCCTAATATTTGATTTAATTTTAGTAGCTACATATACCATAACATCATTACTAACATTAAGGTGATCTGTATCAGCCTTTTTCTTAAGTATAGCCATTCTAGTTTCAAAATCAGGTGCTTGAATATCAGCAATTAAGCCCCATTCAAATCTAGAACGAAGTCTATCCTCAAGAGTTGGGATTTCTTTTGGTGGTCTATCTGATGATAAAATTATTTGTTTATTTGCCTCATGCAAAGCATTAAATGTATGGAAGAACTCTTCTTGTGTTCTTTCCTTACCAGCAATAAACTGAATATCATCTATTAAAAGAACGTCTATATTTCTGTATTTATTCCTGAAGTCTTCATTCTTGTCATCTTTTATAGCATTTATAAGTTCATTTGTAAATTTTTCTGATGAAACATACATTACTTTTGCTTTTGGATTTTCTTTTAATATGTAATGTCCTATAGCATGCATTAAGTGAGTTTTTCCAAGACCAACTCCACCATAGATGAATAAAGGATTATAAGCTTTTGCTGGTGATTCAGCAACTGCAAGTGATGCAGCGTGAGCAAATCTATTACTGTTACCTATAACAAAAGAGTTAAAAGTATATTTAGGATTTAATGTTGTAGACATTTCATCACTAACAGTAACAGAGCCGATATTTAGATCATCTGATGATTCAATAACTTCAGATGGATCTTCAACTTCTTCTTCAATTTCGCTTTCTAAACGAAACTCAACATCTATAGTTTTAGATGTTACTATCTTAAGCGCTTGAATAACTAAATCTTTATAACGCTTATCTAAAATACCACGGGTAAATTCATTAGGTACAGTGAGCTTTAATATATCATCAGATAAAGATTGTGGTTCACAACATTTAATCCAAGTATTAAAACTTATTTCTGTTAATTCACTTTTGATTATATCTAGTGCTTTTTCCCAGGTACTATCTAGCTGATATTCCATTTTACTTCCTCCGCCACTAAATAATTGTAATAATTCTTATAAATTCATAGTATAATTCCTGAAAATACGACTTATCCACAAGTTATCCACAAAGTTATCCACAGGACGAGCTTTTTAAAACTCGAAATGTTAACAACTTTTTAGACCTGTGGATAAGATTGTTGAAAAGTTTATTTAAAATATAGTTATCCACAACCTGTGGATAACTTTTATCCACAAAAAATAATTTATGTAAAATTGGTATATTACTAACTTATCATTAGTTTTTAAATTGTTGTTTAAAAGTTATAAACAGTTTATCCACATACTTATCCACAGATGTGGATAACTTGTATACTTATCCACAATTTAATAATAATACTCCTATATATTAACATAATTTAATAGGGGGTATCAAGAAGTTATCCACAAAAATAGCTTGTCTGTGGATAACTTTATCTGTGGATAACTGAATCCTTAGTATAAGCTAAAAAGATTTTCCACACAACCTGTGGATAACTTTAAAAATAGAGCAAAAATTATTCCTAGAAATTCCATAATTTGTGTTATAGAAAAAAGGTTATTTTCTTGACAGAGTAAGCATTCAAATATATAATTAAACAGTGAAACTTAAAATTGTCGATATATAGTTTTACTATAGAAAATATTTTGTTGAAGGGGGTGCATTTGAATGTTCATGACATACCAACCTAAAAAGAGACAAAGAAAAAAAGAACATGGTTTCAGAAAAAGAATGAAAACTAAAGCTGGAAGAAATATCTTAAAGGCTAGAAGACAAAAAGGTAGAAAAAGATTAACAGCATAAGGACCACTATTTTGTGGTCTTTTTCTGCAATAAAGGCAGAAAATAAGGAGAGAGAACTTTCAAATGAGTATGCAAAGACTAAGAAAAAATAAAGAGTTTAGACTAGTATATAGAAGGGGGAGCTCTCTTTCTAATAAATTATTAGTTCTATACGTATTTAAAAATAGAAATAATAAAGATGAAAATAATAAGTCTTATAATAAGGTAGGAATATCAGTTAGTAAAAAAATAGGAAACAGTGTTGTTAGAAGTAGAGTTAAGAGATTAATCTCAGAGTCATATAGATTAAACTCAGCAAATTTAGTTGAAGGACACGATTTTATTTTTATAGCTAGAAATCCTATCAATGGAAGGCCATACAAAGATGTTGAAAAATCTATGAAGCAATTGTTTGCAAAGGCGGGGATTTATAAAAATGAAAAGGATATTAATAGCACTAATTAATTTTTATAGAAAATATTTATCACCACTTAAAAAACAAAGAAGCTGTATATACATACCTACTTGTTCTCAATATGCATTAGATGCTATAAATAAGTATGGACCTTTGAAAGGCAGCTTTATGGCTATGAAAAGGATTTTAAGGTGTCATCCATTTCATAAAGGTGGATATGACCCTATTAAATAAATAATATTTTTGGAGGTATAACACGAGTGTATAAAATTTTAGCGCCTATTACAAATATTTTTCTACAAATATTTAATGCGTTCTTGAATTTTGTTTCATCATTGGGACATTTTAGTCCGGGAACTAATTATGTAATAGCAGTAGTTTTATTAACTTTACTAGTAAGGTTAATCATTTTACCTTTAACGATAAAACAGATGAGATCATCTGCGAAGATGCAAGAAGTTCAACCTTTAGTAAAAAAAGCACAAGAAAAGTATAAAGGTAATCCAGAAAAAGCTAATATGGAAGTAATGAAAATATATAAAGAAAATAATGTGTCAATGTCTGGAGGATGTCTTCCACTATTAATACAAATGCCAATTTTATTTGCTTTATATGATGTATTCCGTAATATTAATACTGGGGGAGCTTCATTTTTATGGTTAAGTAATCTAGGGCAACCAGACCCTTACTATATTTTACCTGTAATTTCAGGGCTTACAACTTACTTCTCATCATACTTAATGCAAAAGGGAAGTGGATCATCACAAGCTAGTCCTATTAATATGGGAACTATGAATATAGTTATGGCTGTAATGCTTGGATTTATGTCAATGAAATTCCCATCTCTACTTGTTATATATTGGATAACTGGTAACTTAATTCAAATGGTTCAAACTTATTTCTTAATTATCTTACCAAAGCAAAGAAAAGAAAGAAATAGTGGAGTTAATAAAGAAACTGACTTTATTGATGTTAAGGATGTTAAAGAAGTTAAGAATAAAAAGAATAAGAAAAAGAAATAATTAATTCTTCAAAGGTTGGTGAAAAGGTATTGAAGACTATTGAATGTACTGGCAAAACAGTAGATGAAGCTTTAGGTATGGCTTTAAAACAATTAGGTGTATCTAAAGAGAAAGTCGATTATACTATAACTGATGAGGGAAGCAGAGGGTTCTTAAATTTAATAGGAGCTAAACCTGCTAAGATAAGAGTTACATTAAAGAGAAATGCTATAGAAGAAGGCAAGGTCTTTTTAGAAGATATACTTAAAAAGATGGGTTTAGAAGCTACTGTAGTTATTAAAGAAGAAGAGTATAAGGTTAACATAAATATAGTAGGAGATAATACAGCTAGTATTATTGGCTATAGGGGTGAGACTCTAGATTCTATTCAATATTTAACAAGTTTAGTTGTTAATAAAAATAATAAAGGTAGTTATAAAAGAATAATCTTAGATACTAAGGATTATAGAGCAAAGAGAGAGAAAACTCTAAAAACTGTTGCTAATAAGACTGCATATAAGGTTAAAAAATATGGTAGAACTCTGAAATTAGAGCCTATGAACCCATATGAAAGAAGAATTATTCACTCAACACTACAAGCTGATAAGTCGATTTTTACTTATAGCGAAGGTGAAGAGCCGTTTAGAAGAGTTGTAATAGAACTTAAAAATAAAAAAGAAGCTTAATAGCTTCTTTTTTTATGTTTAAAATAGGATTTTAGTGCAAAAATTATATAGTATAAGTATTAGTATAGTGCTTTGACTTATTAACTTTACTTAGGTAAAATTAAGTATAGATTTTTTATAGAAATATTATATTTTTTAGAGAGAGTTTTTAGATAGATAATTTATATATAGGAGGGTATCATGAAGGAATTTGATACAATTGCTGCTATTGCAACTGCCTTAGGGGAAGGTGGAATAGCTATTATAAGAGTATCTGGTGATAAGGCTTTAGAAATTGTGGATAAAATTTTTAGACCTGTTAATGGAAAAGACATGTTTTCAATGAAACCTTATACAATGAGATATGGACATATTATTGATAAAAATGAAGAGGTTATAGATGAAGTTATTGTTAGCTTTATGAAAGGACCAAGAAGTTTTACAGCAGAAGATACTGTTGAAATAAATTGTCATGGTGGAGTTATTTCTACTAATACAGTTTTGCAAGAAGTTATTAAGGCTGGAGCTAGACTTGCAGAGCCTGGTGAATTTACTAAGAGAGCATTTTTAAATGGTAGAATAGACCTTAGTCAGGCTGAAGCTGTTATGGATATTATAAGTGCTAAGACAGAGCTTTCAATGAAATCAGCTATGAGACAAAGTGAAGGAAGACTTTCAACTGAAATAAATAGATTAAGACAGCAAACTTTAGATGTTTTAGCTCTTATCGAATATGCGGTAGATTTTACTGAGGATGAAGAAGAGATTGATCCATCTATTAATGTAGATGTTAAGAATGGTGTTGAAAAACTTATATCAGAAGTTGATACTCTTATTAAGAGCGCTGATGAAGGTAAGCTTATAAGAGATGGGCTTAATGTTGTTATTGTAGGTAAGCCTAATGTTGGTAAGTCATCACTTTTAAATGTTCTTTTAAATGAGAGAAGAGCGATTGTTACTGATGTTGCAGGTACAACAAGAGATATTATAGAAGAATATATCAATCTTGATGGAATACCTGTTAGAATTATTGATACAGCAGGAATTAGAGAGACAGAAGATGTTGTTGAAAAAATTGGAGTAGAAAAATCAAAACAAAAAATTGATGAAGCAGATTTAATAATCTTTATGCTTGATACAAGTAGAGAGCTTGATGATGAGGATAGAGAAATAATTAATTATATTAAGGATAAGAAATATATTGTTTTACTTAATAAAGTTGATTTAGAGAGAAAAATCAATGATGATGAAATTAGTGGTTTAACACATAAAATAGAAATTTCAGCTAAGGAAGCTATAGGAATAGATAGATTAAAAGAAGAAATTAAGGAATTATTCTTTAGTGGAAGAGTTGATACTGAAAGTTTAATGGTTACTAACACTAGACATAAACAAGCTCTATATAGAGCACTTGAAAGCCTTGAAGGTGGGCTAGGTGGTATAAATAGAAATGAGTTCTTAGATTTAATTTCTATTTATATAATGTCAGCTTTAAAATCTTTAGGAGAAATTACAGGAGCAGAAGTTGAAGAAGATTTAGTTAATAAAATCTTTATGGAATTCTGTTGTGGAAAATAAAATTGGAGGATAAACATATGAGATATGATGCAGGAGAATATGATGTAGTTGTTATTGGTGCTGGTCACGCTGGATGTGAAGCAGGACTTGCAGCTGCTAGAATGGGTTGTAAAACACTTTTATGTACTTTAAGTTTAGAATCAGTAGCTTTAATGCCATGTAACCCTAATATAGGAGGAACAGCTAAAGGACATATTGTTAGAGAAATAGATGCACTTGGTGGAGAAATGGGTAAGAATATAGATAAATCTTATATTCAAACAAAAATGCTTAATACATCAAAAGGCCCAGCTGTGCATTCATTAAGAGCTCAAGCTGATAAAAACTTATATCAAAGAACAATGAAACAAGTTGTTGAAAGACAAGAAAATTTATATTTAAGACAATTAGAAGTTGTTGATATAGATGTTAAAGATGGAGTAGTTCAAGGAGTTCTAACAAAGAACGGTGGATACTTTAAGACAAAGGCAGTTATTTTAACAAGTGGTACATATCTAAAGAGTAAGATTTATATTGGTAATACTGGATATGAAGCAGGTCCAAATGGACTTATACCAGCAAATGAGCTTTCAGCAAAGCTTATAGACCTTGGAATTGAACTTAGAAGATTTAAAACAGGAACACCTTGTAGAGTTAATAAAAGATCAATAGATTTTTCAAAGCTTATTGAACAACCAGGAGATGGAGAAGTTTCACCATTTTCATATGTTCATGATAAAAATGATAAAAAGCAAATATCATGTTGGCTTGCTTACACAAATGAAAAAACTAAAGCAGTTATAGAAGCAAATATGGATAGATCACCTATGTACAATGGTACAATTACAGGGGTTGGTCCAAGATATTGTCCTTCAATAGAAGATAAAATGAGAAGATTCCCTGATAAGGAAAGACATCAAATATTCTTAGAACCAGAAGGTTTAGATACAGATGAAATGTATGTTGGAGGAATGTCATCATCACTTCCAGAAGATGTTCAAGTAGCAATGCTTAGAACTATGGAAGGTTTTGAAAATGTTGAAGTTATGAGAACTGGTTATGCGATTGAATATGATTGTATAGATTCAACAATTCTTCTTCCAACTCTTGAAATGAAGGCAATTAAAGGATTCTTTAGTGCTGGACAAATTAATGGTAGTTCAGGATATGAAGAAGCTGGAGCACAAGGTATCATAGCAGGAATTAATGCTGCTTTAGAAGTTCAAGGAAAAGAACAAATTATCTTAAAAAGATCAGATGCTTATATAGGGGTTCTTATTGATGACCTTGTTACAAAAGGAACTACTGAGCCTTATAGAATGATGACATCAAGAGCAGAATATAGACTTCTTTTAAGACAAGATAATGCTGATTTAAGACTTACTGAGCTTGGAAGAAAGATAGGTCTTGTTGATGATGAAAGATATGAAATATTCTTAGAAAGAAAGAAGAATATTGAAGATGAAATTGAAAGAATAAAAGCTCTTTCAATAACAACAAAGCCTGAAAATAATGAAATAATTTTAGCTCTTGGTTCAACAGATCTTAAAAAGCCAATAAGTCTTTATGAACTTATAAAGAGACCAGAACTTGATTATTTTGCTGTTAAGGACCTTGACCCAGATAGACCTGACATACCAAATCATATAGGTGAACAAATAAATGTTATGGCTAAATATGAAGGGTATATAAATAATCAATTAGAACAAGTTGAGAAATTTAAGAAGCTTGAAAATAGATTAATACCAGATTCAATAGATTATGATTCAATTCATAATTTAAGAACTGAAGCTGTTCAAAAGCTTACAAAGATAAGACCTTTAAATATAGGTCAGGCTTCAAGAATTTCTGGAGTTTCACCAGCAGATATTTCAGTATTATTAATTTACCTAGAGCAATTAAATAAAAGATAAATTTAACTTAAACTTACTAGTAAATACTTAGTATTTACTAGTACTTTTTTGTTAAAATATTATATATATATTTGATTTAAGATAAATAATCACCCTGTGGATAACTTTTTAAAAAGTTATCCACAGGATATAATAGTATATAGTTGTCTTGTGAAAAAGAAACATTTATATAGAGGGAATATATTTAAATTAATGGAGGAAAAAAAGATGAAATATTATGATTTGATGAAAGAAGCTTGTGATAGAGTAGGAATGGAATTTAATGAAGATAAGTATAGTAAGTTTATGTTGTATAAAGAATTGCTAAAAGAATGGAATGAAAAAATTAATTTAACAGCTATAACAGAGGATGAAGCTATAGTTAAAAAACATTTTATAGATTGTATTAATGCTTTTGAACTTGATGAATTTAAGGAAGCAAAAACAATTATAGATGTTGGAACAGGTGCAGGTTTCCCAGGGATTCCTATAGCTATTATGAGGGAAGACGCAGAAATAACTCTTTTAGATGCTTTAAATAAAAGAATAAACTTCTTAAACATAGTTGTACATGAATTATGTCTTAGAAATGTTCAAACTATTCATGCGAGAGCAGAAGAGGGGGCAAGGGAACCACAATTTAGAGAAAAGTTTGATATAGCTACTTCAAGAGCGGTTGCAAATATGAGTATGCTTTCAGAATTTTGTATGCCTTATGTAAAAGTAAAGGGACATTTTATTCCACTAAAAGGACCTAGTATAGAAGAAGAATTAGAAAGTGGAAAAAATGCTGTCAAAATACTTGGTGGAGAAATTAAGGAAGTAAGAGAAGTTAAGGTAGAAGATACAGATTTAAAACATAATCTTGTTGTTGTAAAGAAGATAAAAACCTGTGGAAAACTTTATCCAAGAAATATGGGAATGATAAAGAAGAAACCTTTAAAATAAACAGAGTATAAAATCATATATTATATAGCTATTTATATACTACGTGATTAAGATACAGAAGAAGAAAGGGGGAAGTGCATGGAAACTTTAACAATACCCTTTATACTTTATCTAGCATTTATGATCAATTCAGAAATGGTTTTAAAGAAAAAAGTAAGTAATAAAGTAATTCATTATTTACTTTTTATCTTATGTTTTTTTATAGATATTATGATTATATATGTTTTAGGAAAGTACTCTATACATGTATATAGTGAATCACTAGAATTTAATGGATTTTTTAAAGTGTTTATTATTTATTGTGTAACTAACTTAATTTTATATAAAAATAACTTAAGACAAACTCTTTTTATATCATTTAAGACATATATGTTATACACATTAGCTGCAAAGCTTTCATATTGGCTTACATTTTATACTTTAAAAAGAGTTCACCCAAAACTTGATTCTATAAAAATGGGTAATTTTAATTATGCAATAGTATTAGTAATAATAATAATATTAAGCATGATTATATGTACAGTTATAGATTATTATTTTTATAGATATAATCAAATTATTGAATATATTTATAAATTGTTACAATCTAATAAGAATATGATACTTATGTACTTAAGTGTTATGGCGTATTATTTATTTATAACATTATCATTGAGTAAAATTAATTATTATTTAGATGATTCGTCTATGGTAAGTATATTAGAAATTTATCTATTTGGTTTATTTGCATTAAATTTTTTAGTGTTATATTTATTAAAGATGGGATTAGAACTTGAAGAGAGACAACAAAAACTTCAAACATATATTGATATAAAAGAAAAAACATACATAGATGTTGTTAATTCATCATTATCAATTAGAAAGATATCACATGATATTAAAAATCATAATAATATCTTAACTACTTTATTAAAAGAAAATAAGGTTAATGAAGCAATAGAGTATTTAGAATCTATAAAAGATGCAGTTAATAATACAGAAGACTTTAGGGTATGTAATAATTTAATTATTAATGTTATATTAAAAACCAAAATAAATAAGATAAAAGAAAATAATATAAAGTTTATAACAGATTTTAAGATTCCAAGAGAACTTAATATAAGTGATTTTGATATATCTACTTTGTTTGTAAATCTACTTGATAATGCTATAGAAGCTTGTGAAAAAGTTGATATAGATAAGAGATTTATAGATATTAAAGTAAAGATGTTAGAAAATAGATTAATTATTGAAATAGAAAATTCAAGTAATATAAAAGAGAATAAAATATTTGAAACTTTAATAACAACAAAATTAGATGCTAATAATCATGGATTAGGAACTAAAAATATTGAAGAAATAGTTAAAAAATATAATGGAAATATAGTATATAAAAATACTAATTTTAAATTTAAAACAACTTTATATTTAATTTTATAAAAAAAGAACTAACTTAGTAATCTAAGTTAGTTCTTTTTTTATTACTTCCAAATTCCTAATAAGATTAAGAATCCTGGTATCCAAGCTGTGAATACACCTTCTAAAATACTTAAGTATGGTGTAAACTTAAGTTCTTTCTTAAGAACAAGTTCGATCCATCCTGTAAGCCATAGGACACCCCATGCCCACCAGATTAAAGCCATAAGTACATTGTAGATGTTCTTTCCATCTCCCCATGAGATAAGACCAGCTGGAACTGTTGTAATTGTAACGAATAAGCAGTACCATCCGTATGCTCTACCTTCAAGATTGAAGATTGAGTTGATACCTATGAATAGGTATGTGAATCCGAATAATAATCCTGTTGCTGATGTGTAGTAACAAGAATTTGATCCTGATTGTAGTCCTACTCCTGCTTGAGTAATTAATAATGTACCGAAGTTCATTATTACTGATAAAGCACCTGTAAATAAGTTCATAACTGCTGTTGCTTTAGGATCTATCTTAGTTAATCTTCCGATACCGTTAACTATTAAGACAACCCCAACATATAATAGTATTGCACCTAACATTGCGTGCCACCTCCAATTAATATTAAATTTAATTGAAAATATATTTATTAATAATATTTACGTACCTATTACTAATAATTATATTTTGCCCTGTTACAATATTGTTATACACCTAAATTAAAACTATTACAAATAAATTCATTAACAGATTATTAATAGGATTTAGAGATAATTTAAAGAAAAAGGAATTTAAATTACATTAACAACAAAAAGTTTTTTTTGAAATGTTAATAAAAAAATAAATTGTTAATATTTTTGAAGTTTTTCATGCAATATATGAAATTTTTAATGCTTTATAAGAAAATTTCATTATTAATTTTTAAATACTAATTTATTTAATGTTGTATAAGGGTATTAATTGTAGTGTGTTTTGCTATATAATATAAATATATAAAATACAAAATTAAGATAAACTAAAAGATTAGCTAAATAGGGAGTTGATTATCGTGATAAAAGTTGCAATATGTGATGATCAAGCGGTGTATTCTAATTATATAAATAAAGTTATTCACAAGATAGCTAAAAGAGAAAATATTAGTGTGAGTGTTAATATTTTTGAATCAGGAGAAGACTTATTAGAAGATTTTAATAAAAATAATCATGATTATAATATAGTTTTTTCTGATATATTAATGGGTGGTATAACTGGAGTAGATGTGGCTAGAGAAGTTAAGAAGTTTAATAAGAGTATTCAAATCATATTTGTATCAGTAAGTATGGATTATGTATTTGATGGATATGATGTTGGTGCTTTAAATTACATATTAAAACCAATAAATGAAGAAAAATTAGAAGAACAATTTTTAAAGGCTGTTAGTAATATAGTTGATAAAAAGGATAGAGACTTATTTTATGTAAATAAGAAATCACTTATTAGAACTGTAGACATAAATTCTATAATGTATTTTAAGGTTACTAATAGAATAATAACTCTTGTTTCAGAACATGAAACTATGGAATTTTATGATAAATTAGATAATATTGAAAAAAAGCTTAAAGAATATTTCTTTGTAAAGCCACATAGAAGTTATCTAATTAATTGTAAGTTTATAGATGAGATAGAGAAGACAAGTGTAAAAATGAAAAATGGACAAATTATTCCTATAAGTAGATTGAATACAAAAGCCGTAAAAGAAAAGTTCATAGATTATCTAGAAAATAGTTAAGGAAAATAAGTTGTTTGTTATCCTGTAGTTTTGATAAAATAAGTGATACAAGCTTATTTATAAGTAAAGGGGCTTATAAATAATCAGGGAAATTTAAAAAATAACTAGTGTAAGGGATGGTACAAAATATGCACAATCAAGTGATTTATGTTCAGGTTGATGAGATTATAGCAAATACATATCAGCCAAGAAAGTATTTTGATGAAGACGCTTTAAATGAATTAGCACAATCAATAAAGCAGTATGGAGTTATACAACCTATAACTGTTAGAAAAGTAGCTAATATGTTTGAAATTGTTGCAGGAGAAAGAAGATGGCGAGCTTCAAAATTAGCAGGACTTAAAAAAATTCCTTGTGCAATTGTAGATATAACAAATACAGAATCAGCAGAAATAGCTTTACTTGAAAATCTACAAAGAGAAGATTTAAATTTTATTGAAGAAGCAGAAGCTTATTTTAATTTAATTAATGATCATAATTTTACTCAAGAAAAGTTAGCTGAAAAGATGGGGAAAAAACAATCCACAATAGCAAATAAGTTAAGACTTCTAAAACTTTCAGATGAAGTAAGAAGGACATGCTTAGAGGCGGAATTGACAGAAAGACATACAAGAGCTTTATTATCTTTACCTACTGAGGATTTACAAAAAGAAGTTATTTCTGAGGTTGTTAAAGAGGGACTTAATGTTAAGAAAACAGAAGAACTTATAAATAAGATATTATTAAAAATTGCAGGGGAAGATTTAAATGTTAAAGAAGATAAAAAGAAAATACTTGGCTCTTTCCCAACAAAGGTTTATGTTAATTCTATAAAACAAATTTTTGATAAGTTTAAGATACCTGCAAGCTATAAATCTAAAGATTGTGGAGATTATGTTCAAATAACAGTTAATATACCTAAAAATAAAAAATAGTGTAACAATTAATTAATCAACTTTAATTAATTGTATGATAATATATATTAGGCATTTTAAGTTAATTAAATTTAAAATGCTTAATTTTTTTTATGAGAGGTTAATGCTATGAAGATAAAATCGTTAGTTATAACTATTTCAGCTTTCGTAGGAGTTATTGTAGGAACAGAAGTTATATATAATGGTTTAAATGCTTACATAAATTATAAGGCAGAAAAACAGAAAGAGCTAAATTCTGAATTGCAACAATTAACACCTAAAGAAAATGAAATAGGACAACTAAAGTCGCAGTTAATGTTTTTAGATGCAGATAAGGATAAACTTACAGCTGCTAATCAAGAAGTTATGGTTCAATGCCAAAGATTAATAAATGGTAAGACTAGTGGTGTAATAAAAATTAATACACAACTAGCAAAAAAGGTAGAAGAGCAAATAAATAATTATTGGAAGAATAATAATACCTTCTCAACTGTACAAGGACAAGAAGGAGCTAAAAATTATGATATTTATCTTAATAAGGTTAATGCTTATTTAAATGAAGGAATAAAAACTGGGGAAATAAATATAGCTTCAATGCCTAGCTTTACAAGTGCTGATATTTCAGCTTTGAGTAATGAAATAAATAATGTTAAGGTTCATCTATTAGCTTTAGGAGCTAGCCTTAATATGAACGGAGCTACACCTTACACATTACAAAATAGTCAAGGTTATGTTAATAATACAGGATATTAATTGTTCTACGTGGAACAATTTTTAAAGTATTATAGAATGTTCTATGTGGAACAATTTTAAAAAAATATTTGTAAATGTTCCACGTAGAACATTTAAATGTAATATTATATTTTTGTAAGAAGAATATCCTTTTAATATCAGATATTAGAATATATAATATTTATATGGAAGGGAGGTGAGGTTCTCAAAATGAGTGTTTCATTTTGGGAGTATTATGAAAACTATATGTATTTTTAACCAAAAGGGTGGAGTAGGTAAAACAACTACTAATATCAATGTATGTTCTTATCTAGCAACCCTAGGGTATAAAGTTTTAGCAATAGATATTGACCCACAAGGAAATACTACTAGTGGTGTTGGGATAGATAAAAGAAAAGTTGATAAATCAATGTATGATGTATTAGCTGGGAGTGTATCTATCACAGATATATTAGTACAAAGTCAATTAGTAGAGAATCTTTATGTTGCACCAGCTAATATGGATTTAGCAGGAGCTGAAATAGAGGTTATGGGAAAAGAAAAGAGAGAATTTATCCTAAAAAATCAATTAGAAAAAGTTAAAGATAAATTTGATTTTGTATTTATAGATTGCCCACCTTCATTAGGTATGTTAACTATAAATGCATTAGTTGTTTCTGAATCTGTCTTAATACCTATACAAGCAGAATATTATGCATTAGAAGGTGTTGGACAACTTATAAATACAGTTAATTTAGTTAAGAAATCTTTAAATCCAAATTTAGAGATTGAAGGTGTAATAATGACTATGTATGATGGAAGAACTAATCTAAGTAATGAAGTCTACAAAGAAGTCAAATCTTACTTTAATGATAAACTATATGAATCAACTATTCCGAGAAATATAAGACTTGCAGAGGCTCCAAGTTTTGGACTTCCTATAGTTTTATACGATGATAAGTGCAGAGGGGCTAAAGCCTATGAGGATGTCACAAATGAGTTTTTAAAAAGACAGGGAGTTGAATTATAGTGGTAAAAAAATTTGGATTAGGTAAGGGTTTAGAAGCATTAATTCCTGGAGATACTAATGTAGAAGAAACTAAAACAAAAGATGGGTTTGTGAAAATAGATATAGATTCTATAGATGCAAATATTGATCAACCAAGAAAGTTTTTTGATAATAGTAAGATAGCAGAGTTGTCTCAATCAATTAAAGAGCATGGGATAATACAACCTTTAATAGTTCAAAAAGTAGAGGAAGATAAATATACTATTATTGCAGGAGAAAGAAGATGGAGAGCTGCAAAGCTTGCAAAAGTTAAAAAAGTTCCTGTTATTATTAAAGAAATGAGTAATGAAGAATTATTACAAATATCTTTAATAGAAAATATACAAAGAGAAAATTTAAATGCCATAGAAGAGGCATTAGCTTATAAAAAGCTAAAAGAAGAGTTTAACTTAACTCAAGAAGTATTATCTCGTAAGCTTGGAAAGTCAAGAACAGCTATTGCTAATGTTATGAGATTACTTAATTTAGATTCAAGAGTTCAAGAGTACATAATACAAGGTGTCATTTCAGAAGGACATGGGAAAGTGCTTTTAAGCTTATCAGGTGACGAACAATATAAAGTTGCTCAAAAAATTATAGATGATGGATTATCTGTAAGAGAAGTAGAAAGTTTTATAAAATTTTTAAAGTCAAAGGAAAATAAAGAAGAACAGCCTAAAGAGGAAAAGAAAATGAATCCTTATTATAAAGATATAAAGGATAAGCTTCAAGATTACTTTGGCACAAAGGTTAATATAAATTCTAATAAGAATAAAGGTAAGATAGAAATAGAGTATTATTCAGAAGAGGATTTACAAAGAATTTTAGACATAATTAATTTATAGGATGTTTCACAATATAAAATGTTCTACGTGGAACATTGGCAGGAAGGATGTATTTTAGGTGAACAATTTTTTAGATGTTATAAATCAAAATATTGCATTTATAGCAATAGCGCTTGCAGTAATAGTAGTATTAGAATTTATTCTTATAATAATTTCATTTGCTAAAGTTGGATCAATTAAGAGTAAGTACAATAAGATGATGAAAGGTAATGAAAATAAAGACCTTGAAGCTGTAATGGAAGAGTACTTAAATAAAGTACAAAGCATAGAAGTAAATACAACTGATATAGCAGGTAGATTTAGCAGAATAGAATCAAGCTTAAGTAAGAGTGTTCAAAAAGTTGCTGTTGTTAGATATAAAGCTTTTGAAGATGTAGGAAGTGATTTAAGTTTCTCAGTAGCTTTATTAGATGGTAATAATGATGGAGCTATTATTACAGGTATATATGGAAGAATGGAAAGTACTACTTATGCTAAACCAATAGATAAGGGTATTTCAAGATATGATTTATCAGATGAAGAAATGCAAGCTTTAAGTGAGGCTATGAGTAAATAATATAAGAATTTTAGAGGATGTCTATATAGACATCCTTTTTTTATGTGGAATAAAATTAACCTAGAATATTTTCCAGAGTAAATTTTAGGTTTTGATTTTTTGAATAACCTAGTGCTTTCATTATAAATAAGTGAATTCCAATTGATATGGAATTTGCTATATTCATAACTGTAAATAATCTTGTTGTTTGAAGTAATGTAAAATCCATTTTAGTTGAGAAATTAACGACTCCGAGTATACTAAGCTCTCCGACTGTTGGGATAGAGTCATTAATAGCTATATTAGGAATCAAGTGAGATTTTTTCATTATTACATTACCAACTTTATCAACAGGTCCTAGGCATGCATCTATTAAAACTATAAAAGGCTTTTTAATATTTTTATTAATCTCTTCTAAAGTAGAGGTTATATTTTGACTATAAACTGGGTTTTCAAGAGTACCATAAACATATAAATTATCTCTTTCTAAGGATTTAATTTTTTGACCTATTATTGGACCAAGAGAATAGCCAGTGGATCTATCTGAGCCAATACATAAAAAAACTATATTATGGTTAGATTTAATTTTATATTTAAGGTTTGAATAAAGGTAATCTCTTATTAAAAAAGAAGAGTTTTTATCATAAGAGTTTATATAAATATTGTTTTCCAAAATAAACACCTCCATAGTGGAATTATTATCAACTAAAGAGGTATTTATACTAAATTATATTAACTTTTTTTAGAATATTATAACTCACTACTAAGAATAAGCAGAATATAACACCAACAAAGCCATCTATTTGCATACCTATAAATAAAGCTGCAATTGATAATACAGGGTGTATCCCTAGGGAACTTGCCATTATTTTAGGCTCAATTATTTGTCTAAATAAACATACAAGTCCATATAAGACTAATATTAAAATAGCTATTAGTGTATTACCGTTAAGTATATTAATTATAGCTAAAGGTATATAAACCATTGCCATTCCGACAATAGGAAGTAGGTCAAGAATACCAGCTATTATACTAAGGATAAGTGCAAAATCTATGCCTAAAATATAAAAACCAATAAAGGTAAAGGCCATTGATAAAAAGATTATAAACATATATGAAACAGTATAATTAATTAACATATGTTTAGAATGTTCAAAAATAGATTTAGCTTTATCACTTTTGTTTGGAAGAAATTTCTTTAAGGTTTGTCCATTGTTATTAGCACTAATTGCTTTAGTGAAAAAATAAGTAGATATGATTGTACAAATAGTAGCTATTAAAATATAAGGAACATAGCCTAAATATTTTAGTATTGATTCTAAAACTGAAGTACTGATATTTAATGCTCCATTTATTAAAGAATCTAAAGAGGTAGCTAGATTATTTTTTATTATTGTTATTATTTTAGGGTCTAAATCTATATTAAATATATTAAATTCATTTATAGCATTTTGTATATTAGAAAAGTAATTAGTAAAGTCACTACCATATATAGAAAGTAAATTTTGTAGATATTTAATTATTTCGCTAATTTCTATGACGAGTACAAATATTAAAAGAGTAGTTCCTGTGACTATTAAAATAAAAAATATAGATGTGGTTAATAGTGATGCTAACCATCCTTTCATCTTAAGCTTTCTTATCAAAAATCTTGTAGGTTCTCTTAAGATAAATGAAAATATTAAAGCTAAGATGAATGGGATAGTAAATTTTAATGTACTAAAGAAAGTTAAAAATATTAGTGTATAAGCAATAAAAAAGATAAGTAAATATTCAATTTTTTTAAGAAATAAATTCATTTCTACCTCCAGCTTTTATTTTTTAAAGCCTCAATTAAATAATCTATCTCTTCTTTTGTATTAAAGTATCCAAGACTAATTCTAACACCACCAGATGGATAAGTACCTATAGTTTTATGTGCAAGTGGAGCACAGTGTAGACCAGTTCTTGTCATTATTTTCTTTTCAAAATCTAAATAGAATCCAAGGTCAGATGGATCTATATTTTTTATATTAAATAAGATTGTTGAAGTTCTTTTTTTAGCATCTATAGAGCCATAAATTATTATATCGTCTATATCTGAAAGCTTATCTAATGCATACTGACAAAGAATTTCTTCTTTCTCTCTAATCTTTAGAATATTTTCTTTATTTATAAATTCTATTCCTGCTTTAAGCCCAATTATACCAACTGTATTCAAAGTTCCACATTCAAATTTATCTGGTAGATTATTTGGTTGTTCTAATGAAGATGAAGAACTTCCAGTTCCACCAACAAAAACAGAAGACATTTCTTCATTTATCTTATCATCAATTATGAAGCCTCCGATTCCTTGTGGACCAAGTAAAGATTTATGTCCTGTAAAAGTAAGAGCATTTATATTACATTCCTTCATATCTATTGGAATGACTCCAGCAGTTTGAGCAGAATCTACTATAAAAAATATATTTTTCTCTTTGCAAAGCTTACCTATTGATTTTATATCTTGAATTGAGCCTATTAGATTTGATGCATGAGATAAAATAATAACCTTAGTATTTTCCTTACATTTTTCTTTTATAGACTCAACAGAAATAAATCCTTCTTTAGATGCTTCTACAATATCTAATTCTATATTTAAGTCATTTTTTAATTTATAAAGTGGTCTTAAAACAGAATTATGGTCCATTGTAGATGTTATTATATGATAATGTGGTTTAACTAATGCATTTAATATTATATTAATTGAACTAGTTATATTATTAGTAAAAATAACATTTTCACTTTTATCAAAATTAAAAAACTTTGCTATAGCTTCCCTTGTATCAAAAATAATTCTATTTCCAGCAAGAGCTGTAGAAGAGGAACCACGAGATGGGTTTCCACCATTATTAATCATATAATCAGTCATAGAATCTACAACACATTTAGGTTTTGGGAAGCTAGTAGCTGCATTATCTAAATAAATAGATTCATTCATAATTTAAACCTCACATAAATAATTTTATTAATCCACTAATAATAAAGATTATAGCTAATATATAAAGTATATAATAGATTACATTTGAAGTATTATTAGTAAGATTATCATTTTTAAATTTCTTAATTCCATTAGCAGCTATTAAATTAAGGAATATAAACCATAGAAGTGTAGCTACTACCATAGATATTAAACATAAATAATAAAAAGCATCACCATGTTTAAGCCATACTTTCATAACAGTTCCACTTACTGCTATCCAAATTGAAGGAGTAGATGGATTAAGAAATGTTAAAAGAAATCCTTGAAGTAGTCCAGGAATCTTTCTTTTATTGATATTTTCTTGGTTATCTAGATTTTTATTACTAGACTTTTGAGAAAATCTATTAAATATTATTAGGATTATTCCTGATATAATCCAGAATAAGGCTTCTACTTTCTTATTAAAACTTAATAAACTAGAAAGTCCAAAATGTATTAATAATATATATACATAATCAGCTAATACTGCGCCAAGTGATATTTTAAATCCAGACCAAAAGCCATCATCTATAGATGATTTTATAGATTCTATACTAGCAGGTCCAGGTGGAATAGAAGCACTAAATCCTGTTATTGAACCAATAAAAATTGCTTTTAAAATAAACATTATAACACCTTTTTCTTTGTATTTAGTGATATATTTAATATTATCATAATTATCTAGAATATTCATAAGGTTTTGGCATTATTAACAATTAGATATTATATTATGTAAAAAAAGAACCTCTAAAATAGAGATTCTGTATCTAAATTAAGAATCTAATTTATTATAATTTTATATTTATATTAAGTAGAGTGAATATTCCACTAATAATAAATCCTATTGATAAAATCCAAAGAATATAATAAATAAGATTAGAAGCTTTTCTATTAAGATTTTTTTCTTTTAATTTTTCAGAAGATATAGCAGCTACTACATTAATAAGTGTAAACCAAATAATTGTAGCTCCAAGCATTGATAATAACGCTATGTAATAAAATAAAGTTCCGTTTTGTTGCCAGTCTTTCATAACAGTAGCACTTAATGCTAACCATATTGAAGGATTAGAGGGATCTAAAAATGTTATTAAAAATCCAGCAATAAATGTGGAAAACTTTTGAGAACTAATTTCATTATTGGTATTCTCAAAACTTTTTTTACTTTTATTTTGAGAATATTGATTAAAGATAATTAAGATTATTCCTGAACAAATCCAAAAGACACCTTCTATATGTCTACTTGAATTTAGTACCTCATCAAGTCCAAAATGTAGCAATAATAGATAAAAGTAATTTGCAACTATAGAACCAGCAGAAACTTTTAACCCAGCCCAAAAGCCGCTATTTAATGTGTTTTTAACAGATTCCATTGTTGCAGGTCCAGGTGGTAGTGATGTACTAAAACCTGTTATGGCCCCAAGTAAAATTGCCTTAAATATAAACATAAAAACACCTTTTCTTTTGTTAATTATATATAATACTATTATAAAAGATTGTAGTATTTATGAAAGAATGTTTTGTTATTAAATTTATATTTAATTATTTTTTTTACTAGGATATACTAAAAGGGTCAATTACATAAAGTTTATGGGAGGAACAATTTAAATGAAGTTATTTATAATGGTATTTAATAATACTCATGAAGCTATGGCAGGAGAAAAAGCAATGCAAGAAAATAATATAAGTGCTATGGTAATGCCAACACCAACTTATATAACAAAAAGTTGTGGAATATGTTTAAGATTTGATGAACGTAGTATAAATCTTGTAGATAGCCTTATAGATGAAGAAAAAATAAAGTTTAAAAATATATATTTTAAAGATGAGGAAGGATTTAAAATTTATAAATAGTGAGTTATAGGAGGTGTAGTATTTGGACTTTAGTAAGTTATTTGGGTTCAATGATAAACTAGGAATATTTACTTTTTTTGGACTACAATTTCATACAGATGTAATAAATAAATTTATTATAAAGTTTGTTATGATAGTTATTATACTAATTTTAGTTTTATTAATTATTAAATTTGGTAATAAATTAATTGATAAGATAGTTGAAAAGCAATCTGAAATAAATAGTAAATTCTCTATAAATGAAAAGAGAGCTAATACTTTAGGTACACTTTTAAAAAGTATTTTAAAATACAGTGCTTATTTTTTTGGGATATTAATGATGATAGGTATTATTATTGGTGGTCAAGTACCATTAGCATTTGCATCTGTTGGAGGGGTTGCTATAGGTCTTGGAGCACAAAGTTTTGTTAAAGACCTTATAAATGGAATTTTTATTTTATTTGAAGAACAATATAGTGTAGGAGATTATGTAACTATTGATAAATATACAGGGATTGTTGAAAGCATAGAAATAAGAACAACAACTCTTAGAGAATTTTCAGGAGCTTATCATATTATTCCTAATGGGCTTATATCAGTAGTTTCTAATCATTCAAAAGGAAATATGCAAATTAATGTTTATGTTTCTATAGCATATGAAGAAAGTATAGATAATGCTATAAATGTTATAAAAGTAGCTTGTGAAAAATTTGCAAATGAACATGAAGATGTTACTAAGGCTCCAATAGTTAGAGGAGTAACAGATCTTGGAGCTTCAGGAATGACTATAAGAGTTTTAGGAGAAGCAAAGCCTATGACTCAATGGAATGTAGAAGCAGAACTTAGAAAAGTTATAAAAGAAGCTTTAGATGAAGCAGGAATAGAAATTCCATATAATAAATTACAAGTTATAAAATAAAGGAGGTAAATAAATTTATGATTGATAAGTTTGAATTAGGGGATATAGTACAAATGAAAAAAGGTCATCCTTGTGGTTCAGATACTTGGGAAGTTATAAGACTTGGTGCTGATATAAAAATAAAATGTACAGGATGCAATAGGTTAGTAATGCTTCCAAGAAGTAAATTTGTAAAAGATGCTAAAAAAGTAGTTAAAAAAAGTGAGGAATAAAGCTACATTGGAAAAAGTAATTAAAATTTACAATTTAACTAATAAATAAATTGCAAATATCCTTGCTTAACTGAATTTTTAGTGATACAATACTGTATTGTAAATCCCTGCCGTATAAAGTACGGCCAGAGTCCATAGGGAGGAGGTGTAGATGATGAGAAAGTATGAAACTATATTTGTAGCACAACCATCATTAGACGATGAAGCAGTTAAGGCTTTAATCGAAAAATTCAAGGGTGTTATAGAAAATGGTGGAGGAACAGTTGAAAACGTAGATTTCTGGGGTAAGAGAAGACTTGCTTACGAAATAAACAAAGTAAACGAAGGTTTCTACACATTAATAAACTTCACTGCTGATGCTGAATTACCAAAAGAATTAGACAGAGTATTCAGAATTACAGATGGCGTTATCAGACACATAATCGTTAAAGAAGAAAACTAATTGAGGTGATATTGTAATGAATAAGGTTATTCTTATTGGAAGACTTACAAAAGATCCAGATCTTAGGTTTGCAGCTGGTAGTGGTACTGCTGTTACTAGATTTACTCTTGCAGTAAACAGACCTATGAAAAGAGATGAAGCTGATTTTATCAACTGTATTGCATTTGGTAAAACTGGTGAAACTATAGCACAATATCTAACAAAAGGTAGACAACTAGCTGTTACTGGAAACATAAGAACAGGAAGCTATGACGCTAAAGATGGAACTAGAAAGTATACTACTGATGTAATAATCGATAGTTTTGAGTTTATATCTGAAAATAATGGCGGAATGAGAGGTAATTCATCTTACAGCAATGGAAATGATGAACCTTCAGTTTTTGATTCAGCAAGTAATTTTAACGACACATCAGATGATGATATGATGCCAATTGATGATGGAGATATTCCGTTTTAATTTTTTAACAGTAAGGAGGTAAGAAAATGAGCAGAGAAATGAGAAGAAGTAGCAAA
The DNA here is from genome assembly GCF_900091705.1 of Clostridium mediterraneense. GTDB lineage: Bacteria > Bacillota > Clostridia > Clostridiales > Clostridiaceae > Sarcina > Sarcina mediterraneense. Next base: position 158,662 of record NZ_LT594785.1, read on the forward strand.
ATGAGAAGAGGCAGAAAGAAAGTTTGTGCTTTCTGTGCAGAAAAAGCTACTGAAATAGATTACAAAGATGTTCCAAAGTTAAAGAAGTACATCACTGAAAGAGGTAAGATATTACCAAGAAGAATTTCAGGAACATGTGCAAAGCACCAAAGAACATTAACAGAAGCAATAAAGAGATCAAGAAATATCGCATTACTACCATACACAACAGAATAGTAATGTTTATGCCCTGGCTATATGCCAGGGTTTTTTTATTATATAAAACAATAATAATATTTTATCTTTTAAATAAACTATAAGTATAGCCAGCACCAGAGCTTAGTTTTTAGTTGCATAAAAAGGTGAAAAAATTTACAATTAAATAAAAGACATTAGGTGTATGGGGGATTTTATGAAAAAGGATAATTTTAATATAATGGGTAATATAAAAGCAATAGAAGAATTAAAGGCTCAACTTATTTGTATAACGGGAGAATTATTTACTCTTCTTACAAAGGGAGCTGGTGCAACAAAAAATGTAATAATAGATTGTATTGGCTCATTAGTAATAGTCTTATATGTTTTAGCTGAAAAACTTGGATATAGTGCTATGGAAGTAGATGATAGTGTAAAGAAAAGTTTAAAGATGGCTATAATAGAAGATGACGTCTTAGAAAGAGAAGGAAAGAGCCTTAGTAAATTATTAAGACACTTTAAGAATAAGCTTTAATTTCTATTAAAGTTGGGAGGAAAAAATGAATAATAATCTAAAAAGTAAGCCTTTAGTAGAAGGGGCGTTACTTACTGGTATAATTTTTATACTTTCACTTTTAACAAGTCTTCCAGGATTATATGTCCTAGGAAATATATTAGTAGCAATTCCAGTTGCAGTGCTATATATAAAGTATAAACTAAAGGTATCTGTATTATCGGTATTAGTAAGTGCAATTTTAGTAGGAATTTCACTTGGTCCAGTACTAGGGGTTTATACTATATTTTACGCAGGATTTATTGGTATTCCACTTGGCTATGGAATAAGAAATAAAAAATCGGGAAATACAATTTTATTTTATCTTATAATTTCTAATATATTTGTAGTAGTAACAACACTATTAATGAGTATGTATTTATTTGGTGGAAAAGGATTTATGGATGGTCTTACAAGTATGCTAGCAGAGTTTAAGTCCTTATCAGCTCAACTTTCAAGCGTTGGGGCTAATAATCCACAGGCTGTTAAAATGCAAGAAATGCTCGCAAGCTTTAATTTACAAAAGCTTCTGATAATAATTCCAGTAGGAATTTTATTCTATTCATTTATAAGCTCAATAGTTAGTTTTATTATATCTAAAAGAATATTACAAAAGCTTGGATATAAAGTTAATGAAATGAGTAGTTTTTCTAAATGGTACATAGATGCTAAAGTAATTGCTAGTTTAATAGTTATCGCTCTTATAGGATTAGAACTTAAAAAGAATGGAGTTTCACAAGGAGGAACTTTATTTGAAGCAGCTTGGTATATAGTAGGATTACTTATGGTAGTACAAGGATTAGCTCTTGCTTCATATTTCTTAAGAGAAAAATTAAAACTTAGTAGATTTACATCTAATATGGTATGTGTATTTCTATTTTTATCTGGATTTGTTTTCTTTTTAGTTGCCTTTGGACTTGTAGATATAATATTAGATTATAGAGGTATAGATCCAAATAGTTTAGGAAGTTTTATAAGAAGAAAAGTGAATATAAAATAATTTAAGTTAATAAAGAGGAGAGTTGATATTTATGAAATTAAAAAAGTACAATAAATTAACTATTGCAACTATACTCTGTATCTTTATATTGATTATATGCTATTTGGAGAGAAAACTATTTCTAGGTATTTTACTATCCATACTTTATTTGATATTATTAAATATAAAATTCATGGAATTTTTAAAGAAAGAAGAATTTAGTCATAAAAAAAGTGAACAAATTGCTTTACAGATTAAGAATAGCATAAAAAATAGTGCATTAGATATTATACATCCAGTGGTTGTTATAAATTCAGATGAAAGAATTATTTGGTTTAATAATGCTTTTAAAAATTTATATTCATCACAAAGTATTAAAAATAATAAGCTAATTGCAGTTGTTAGAGGACTTGATATTGATAATATATCAAAGTGTAAAAAAGGTTGTTCTGAGATAATAGAAATAGATAATACTATGTATGAGGTATATGGTAACAAGGTTATAGACGATAATAATGAAGAATTAATGATTGTTAATTTTACTGATATAACATATTCAAAAGAAACAATTAAACAAGGTGTAATGATTATCGAAGTTGATAACTTAAAGTTAGTTGAAGCTGACCTTGAAGAAGATAAAAGACCTTTATTAATTGCTGAAATACAAAGAACGATAAATAATTATGCTATATCACTTGGAGCAATGGTACAAAAGTATGATTATAATAAATATATTCTTTCTGTTTTAAATTCTGAAATAGATAATGAAGTATCTAAAAAGTTTAATATTTTAGATTTAGTTAGAGAAATAAATGTTGGGAATACTTCAGGATTAACTCTTAGTATAGGAGTGGGAATTGAAGGAAATAGCCCACAAGAAAATCAAAAGTATGCTAGTAAGGCTTTAGAGCTTGCTCTTGGAAGAGGTGGAGACCAAGTAGTTATTAAGTCAAAAGATAGGACTGAAATATTTGGTGGAAATACTCCAGAGCTTGAAAAAAGAACTAGAGTTAGAGCTAGAGTTGTAGCTCATGCTATAAGAAATTTAATTTATGAAAGTAATCATATTTATATAATGGGTCATAAAAATCCTGATATGGATTGCTTTGGAGCAGCTTTTGGCTTAGCTTCAGCAGTTAAGCAGCTAGGTAAAGAGTGTAATATAGTCTTAGAAAATGATACAAAATCTATAGATTTCTTTTTAAAAGATATTAGATCGAAAGAGGAATATAAAGGTTTAATTGTAAGTTCTAAGGAGATTATTAAAAAAATTGATAATAAATCATTGTTAATAATAACAGATGTACATAACACAGGTTATGTCTCAAATATTGATTTATTGAAAAGTTGTGATAGAGTAGTTATTATAGACCATCATAGAAAAAGTACAGATTATATCAAAAATACTTTACTAACTTATAATGAAATATATGCCTCTTCAACTTCTGAACTTGTTACAGAGTTAATTCAGTATATGATAGAAAAGCCTAAGTTAAAAGTTTTAGAAGCAGAAGCACTTTTAGCTGGAATATGTATGGATACTAAGAATTTCACTTTTAAAACAGGTGTAAGAACTTTTGAGGCAGCAGCAGTTTTAAGAAAATTAGGAGCAGATACAGTAGAAGTTAAAAAGTTATTTAGTAATGACTTAAAGAGTTATATAGCTAAAGCAGATGTAATAAGGTCTGCAGAAGTTAAGGATGGAATAGCAATAGCTGTTTGTCCACCTAATATATCAGAAATTGCATTTGCTGCTCAAGGGGCAGATGAACTTTTAAATATTATAGGTATTGAGTGTTCTTTTGTTTTTGTAAAAATTGATAATGTAGTTTATTTAAGTTCAAGATCACTTGGTGAGGTCAATGTTCAAATAATTATGGAGGCACTTGGAGGTGGAGGTCATAGAACTATGGCAGGAGCTCAATTTGCTAATATAAGCATTGAAGAAGCTAAGAGTAGACTTAAGGAGACTTTAAATAAATATTTAGAGAAGGGTGATAAATAATGAAAGTTATATTATTAAAAGATGATAAAAAATTAGGAAAAAAAGGTGATGTTATAGAAGCATCAGATGGATATGCAAGAAATTACTTACTACCTAAGAAGATTGCTGAATTAGCAACAGATGCAAATTTACACATCTTAAATGCTAAAAAGGCTATAGAAAGAAAAGAAAAACTTGCTGAAATAGAAGCAGCTCAAAAGCTTGCAGCAGATTTAAAAGATAAAGTTATTAAAATAGAATCAAAATCAGGAGACAATGGAAAACTATTTGGAGCTATTACAAATAAAGATGTAGCAGCACTTATAGAAAAGAACTTCAATGTTAAAATTGATAAAAAGAAGATAGTAATGGAAACAATAAAGATTGCTGGTACTTACAATATAGAAGTTAAATTATACCCAGAAGTATCAACAAAGATGAAGGTAATGGTTGTTCCTGCATAGAAGGGGGATTAAAATTTGAAATCAGTAGATGAGAATAAAGTAATAAGCTATCTTATGACAGATGGGCTTAGTTTAGAAACTCAAGTAGAAGTATTGTTTGATGTAGCAACTAAGATGCTAGATGATGGTGCTATGAGAGCTAGAGTTGTAAGATTCAAACTTCAAAAGTATGTTAATTCAGAAAATGTATATGAAAAGCTATTTGCTTTAAATACGATAGTTTCAGAAGGTAATGGAATAAAAGTAGTTCCAGATGAAAAGAATGCTGAAAAAGTTTTAGAAGAAACATGTAATTTTATTTCTACAGAGCTTGCTAAGAGATATTTAAAGAAAAAGATTAATGGAGAGCTTGAAAAAACTCTACAAGAAAAACAAGAAAAGTACATGGATGACATGAGACTTGAAATTATAAGAAAGAAAAAAGGTCCTGAAAATGCTAATACTTTAAAGAAGCTTAAAAACTTAGAGGATTTAGATAATAAAATTCCAAGTAAAAATATTATGTCATTATTAAGACCTGATAGTTTTAAAGAGATTGTTGGTCAAGAAAGAGCTATTAAATCATTAGTTTCAAAACTTGTATCACCATATCCACAGCATATAATTCTTTACGGACCTCCAGGGGTTGGTAAGACAACTGCTGCTAGAATAGCTTTAGAAGAAGCTAAGAAAATTAAGAATTCAGCTTTTAATGATGATTCAAAATTTGTTGAAGTTGATGGAACAACTTTAAGATGGGACCCAAGAGAAATTTCAAACCCTCTTTTAGGTTCAGTACATGATCCGATATATCAAGGAAGTAAGAGAGATCTTGCTGAAATAGGAGTTCCAGAACCAAAGACTGGGCTTGTAACAGAAGCTCATGGTGGTATCTTATTTATTGATGAAATAGGAGAACTTGATTCATTCTTACAAAATAAATTATTAAAGGTTCTAGAAGATAAGAGAGTTGAATTTACTTCATCTTACTATGACCCAGATGATAAGAATGTTCCAAAATATATTAAGTACTTATTTGATAAAGGAGCTCCAGCAGATTTTGTTATGATAGGAGCAACTACAAGAAGCCCAGGAGAAATAAATCCTGCTGTAAGATCAAGATGTACAGAAGTTTATTTTGAACCTTTAAGTTCAGCTGATATAGAAAAAATAATAAGAAATGCTGCAAAGAAACTTTCAGCAACATTAGAAGCTGGAATAGATAAACTTATAGCAAATTATACAATCGAAGGAAGAAAGGCTGTAAACATATTAGCAGATGCCTATGGACAGGCGCTTCTAAGAAGTAAGAGCAAAGAACCTAAGAGAGTTAAGATAATGCTAAAGGATGTTGAAGAAGTTCTTAGCATCGGAAGATTTGTTCCATATGAAAAGTTTGAAGATCTTAATACAAAAGAAGTTGGAAAAGTTTATGGTCTTGGAGTTGCAGGATTCCTTGGTTCAACTTTAGAAATTGAAGCAGTTACCTTTAAGGCTAAAAAAGAAGGAACAGGTAAAATCAGATTTAATGATACTGCAGGTTCTATGGCTAAAGATTCAGTATTTAATGCTGCATCAGTTATAAGAAAAGTTACTGATAAAGATATCAGAGATTATGATATCCATGTAAATGTAGTTGGTGGTGGAAAAATAGATGGACCATCAGCTGGAGCTGCTATAACTCTTTGTATTATAAGTTCACTATTAAATAAACCTATAAGACAAGATTTAGCTGTAACAGGAGAAATTTCTTTAAGAGGTCATATAAAACCAGTTGGAGGAATTTTTGAAAAGATCTATGGAGCTAGAAGAAAAGGAATTAAACTTGTAACTGTTCCAATAGATAATAAAAGAGAAATACCTAGTGGATTAACAGATATTGAAGTTAAGGCACTTAATAATATAGAAGAACTTATGGAAATAGCATTTTCATAAGAAATAAGGAGCATACTAAAAATGTATGCTCCTTTTGATTAAAAAGAGTGTAAGATGATATAATATAAGAAGATTGAAAAGAATAAGTTTCTTGTAAAAAAGAATTAAATGTTGCATAATTAAGTTTGCAATAATAGAGCGAAATAAAATGGAGTAAGAGACTATTAAAAGATTAGGAGGAAGAGATATGGATGCACCAGTAATGAAAAGCCTGCCACAAAGTATTGAGGCAGAACAAGCTGTACTTGGAGCAATGATGGTGGAAAGAGCAGCTATAGCTAAAAGTGCAGAAGCTTTGTCAGCTGATGATTTCTATAGAGATTCACATAAGGTTATTTTTAAAAGTATCGTTGAAATGTTTCAAAGAGATGATGCTGTTGACCAAGTTACTTTAATAGAATATTTAAAATCAAATGATAGACTCGAAAAAGCTGGTGGTATAACTTACATAGCTGAAATGGAAGCTGGAGTTGTCAGTGCTGAAAATGTTGGGGATTATATAAAAATAGTTTCAGATAAAGCTATTTTAAGAAGACTTATTAAAGCTTCCACTGACATAATATCTAGTTGTTATAATAATCAAGGCGATGTTCTAAAAGTAGTTGATGGAGCTGAAAAGAAGATATTTGATATATCTGAGACTAAAAACTCTGGAGACTTTGAACCAATTAGTGCGGTTTTAGAAAGAGGATTTGAAGAAATCGAAAGACTTTATAATAATAAAGGTGAGATAACAGGGGTAGGTTCAGGATTCACTGATCTTGATGATAAAACATCTGGGTTCCAAGCAGGGGACATGGTGCTTATAGCTGCTAGACCATCAATGGGTAAAACAACATTTGCCCTTAATATAGCAGAACATGCAGCATTAAAAGAAGGAAAAAGTGTAGTTATATTTTCACTAGAAATGTCTAAAGAACAACTTGCATATAAATTATTATGTTCTCAAGCAAGTGTTGATATGCTTAGTCTTAGAACTGGTCAATTAGAAGATAAAGACTGGGAAAACATAGCTAGAGCAGCAGGGCCTTTATCATCAGCAAAAATTTACATAGATGATACAGCAGGTGTTTCTATTATGGAAATGAGATCAAAATGTAGAAAACTTAAAGCCGAGCATGGAATTGATCTTATTCTTATTGACTACCTTCAACTTATGAGTGGTAGTGGTGAAGAAAGTAGACAACAAGAGGTTTCAGAAATCTCAAGAAATATAAAAGCAATTGCAAAGGAAATGAAATGTCCTGTAATAGCATTATCACAGCTTTCTCGTGCGCCAGAGCAAAGAGCAGACCATAGACCAATGCTTTCTGACCTTAGAGAATCAGGATCTATTGAGCAGGATGCTGACCTTGTAATGTTCCTTTATAGAGATGAATATTATAATAAAGAAACTGAAGATAAAAATATTGGTGAATGTATTATAGCCAAGCAAAGAAACGGCCCAGTTGGTACAGTTAAATTAGCATGGCTTGGACAATACAGTAGATTTGGTAATTTAGATTTATCAGATATAGAATAATATAAAGCATACAAGACTTTTGTCTTTGTGTGCTTTTTTTAGAAGTTATAAAGTAAAAGGAGAGATTATTATGGATAAGAAAATAGGTTTTATAGGTTGTGGAAATATGGGTTCAGCAATGCTTGCTGGAATTATAAATTCAAAGCTTTTAGAAAAAGAAAATATTTATTGTAGTGCAAAGACTAATGAAAGTAAGGAAAGATTAAAAAAAGAGTTTGGAATAAATGTAGGAAGTAATGAAGAAGTAGCAAAAGAATGTGATATTTTAATTTTAGCAGTTAAGCCTCATTTCTTCTCAGAAGTTATAGGTCAAATTAAATCTATTGTGAAAAAAGATTCTACAATCATAAGTATAGCAGCAGGAGTAGAAATTAAGGATATAGAGGAGTTATTTGAAATTAAAGATCTTAAAGTTGTTAGAGCTATGCCTAATACACCAGCTCTAGTAGGTGAGGGAATGACAGCTTTATGTCCTAATGCTTATTTAAATAATAATGAAATTAAAGAAGTAGAAGCTATATTTAATAGCTTTGGAAAATCAGAAATATTAGAAGAAAAATATTTTGATGCATTTATAGCTATATGTGGTTCATCACCAGCTTATGGATATATGTTTATAGAAGCTATGGGAACAGCAGGAATAAAAGCAGGATTACAAAGTTCTAAAGCATATAGACTTGCAGCACAAAGTCTTTTAGGAACTGCAAAGATGGTTTTAGAGACAGGAGAACATCCAGCATCATTAAGAGATAAAGTATGTTCACCAGGAGGAACAACTATAGAAGCAGTTGTAGAACTTGAGAATACAGGCTTTAGAAGCTCAATTATAAAAGCTATGGAAGCTTGCGAAAAAAAATCAAAAGAAATTTCAAAAAAGTAATTGACAATGATTATCACTTGGTATATACTATAATTACAAACAAATGATAATGATTTTCAATTAAGCGTTAGAAAATGATGTTAAAGCGTATAGACAATTAAAATTAAATTCCTAAAAATAAAGTTTAAATTCCTAAAAATTAATCTATCAAAAAGACTAAGTTTTGATTATTCAAAACTTAGTCTTTTTTTACTCAAATATTATTCTCCAAATATTTTTTTATTTAATTCAAGTCCTGTTTTAGTAGTAGCAAGTCCACCTTGAGCAGTTTCTCTTAAACTTGCAGGAAGCATTTTTCCGACTCTATACATAGCTTCAACAGTATCATCAAAAGGAATTCTGCTATAAACTCCTGCCATAACAAGATCAGCACTACTTAAAGCACTAATTGCTCCAGCAGCATTTCTTTTAGCACAAGGAACCTCAACAAGTCCTGCAACTGGGTCACATACAAGTCCTAAAATATTTTTAAGAACTATTGCAGCTGCATTAAGTGACATATCAGGAGTTCCACCCATTAATTCAACACAAGCAGCACTAGCCATTGCAGCAGCAGAGCCACATTCAGCTTGGCAACCACCTTCAGCACCTGATAAAGTAGCATTTTGAGCTATAATCATACCAACAGCTGAAGCAGAAAGTAAACCTTGAACAAGTTTATCATCTGATAGATTGAATCTTTCACCTATTGTTAATATAACAGAAGGTAATATTCCACAAGAACCAGCTGTAGGACAAGCAACTATTTTTCCCATAGCGGCATTAACTTCAGAAGAAGAGATAGCTCTAGCCATTGCCTTAACAACAGTCTCTCCACAAAGAGTATTATTCTTTTCTATGTATTTATTGATTTTATAAGCATCTCCACCTATAAGACCACTTACTGAAAATATCTTTTTCTCTTGTCCTTCATTTGCTCCTTCACGCATAACGTGTAATATTTTTAAAGTATTTTCAAGAACTTGTTCTCTTGAAAGCCCACTATTTTCTATTTCATAGTTAATTGCATAATCAGAAAGTAACCAATTATTTTCATCACATATTTTTAAAAGTTCTTCACCATTTTTTGCAAACATAATTAAAGCTCCTTTGTACTTGGATTAATCATTATAAGTTTGTCTACACATTCTAGAATTTTGATTTCTTCTAATAATTCGCTTGGAATATTATTATCCACCTCAAAAATCATAGTAGCAGATTTACCTTTTTCAGTTCTGTAAACTCTAAGAGAAGCTACATTGATATTTTGCTTATAAAGTATATAAGTAATTTTTGAAATTGCTCCAGGAACATCTCTATGAGCAACTATTAAAGTTGGATATTGTCCTGTGAAATTAACTTTTTCTCCATTAACCTCATTAATAGCTATATTTCCACCACCAATTGATGAACCCATAACTTCACATGTATTACCTAAAGTAGTTTCTATTAAAAATTTTACCGTATTAGGATGTAGATTTTCACCAAGGTCTGTTTCAACAAATTCTATTTCTAGTCCAGTATCACTAGCTATTTCCATAGAATTACGAAGCCTTACATCAGCTGGTTCCATACCAAGAATACCTGCAACAAGTGCCTTATCTGTTCCATGTCCTTTATAAGTTTTAGCAAAAGAACCATGTAGTAAGAAAGTAACCTTTTTTATAGGTTCTCCACAAATAGTTTTAGCAACTTTTCCAAGTCTTGCAGCACCAGCAGTATGAGAACTTGATGGACCAATCATAATAGGTCCTATTATATCGAAAACACTGAATTTATTCATAAAATTTATCTCCTAGTTAAAAGATTTATCTACCCTTATGTTAAATTAATTTTATAGTTAAATCAATAAAAAAAGAATAGTTATTCTGAAAAGAATAACTACACTTTTTCATTATATTTCATTAATAGGAAATTTTTTTTATTTGCTTATATTGTTGAAGTCTTCTTTCAACAACTTCCCAGTTGATATCGTCAAGAACTGTATCTAAATATTTAGCTCTATCTGTTCCAAAGTCTATGAAATAAGCATGTTCATAAACGTCAATTACAGCAAGTGGAGCAGCACACCAAACAGCACCATGATCATGAGCATCAGCCCCTATAACTCTAAGTTGATTTGTAAGACTATCAATAGTTACTATTGCCCAACCTCTTACACTAAGAGCTACTTGCTTAAAATAAGCCATAAAGTTTTCAAAATTTGAGTATTGTTCATCTATAAGCTTTATCATATCCCCATAAGCAACACATTTAGCTCTAGTATTAGAAGAAATATTTTCAAAATATAATTCATGAAGAATTACTCCATCTAAAGCAAATGTTTCAGCTACTTTTTCTGATCTCATTTTTGAGAAAGTTGGATTAGAGCCAGGAAAATCTTTAGCATCTTTACTAAGCTTTGAAATTTCATTAACCTTAGAAACATATCCTTTATAAAGCTTTAAATGTTCTTCAAGTTGTCTTTGACTAAGACCTTTAATATTATTAGTATCAAAATTTTTAGCTTCTAAATCTTTGTACATAGAATCCTCTCCTTTTATATAAAAATTAAAAAGACTTATTGAATATATAAGATGTACAAAATAAAAAGCCGTTTTCATTGTATAATCATTTTTTATAAAAAATTATTCAATATGAAAATGACTTTTATACATTCTATTATTTAAAATAAAATATATAAGTATTACTCCTAAATTTTTAGATTATAAATTCAATAAGCTATTGAAATTCACTATTAGAGTATGCATTTAATTAAAAAATATTTACCTTTAAAAATTAAATATGAAAAATAACCTAAATCAAAGAAATAATGAGAAAAAATGAAAGAAGAGATTATAAATTACATTATATGTATTAAGAGGCTGTTTTTAGGATTAAATGTAGATTGAAATTAAGTGTATACATGTTATGATTTAATTGATAACAGTAATAAAAATAATAAAATTAAGGGGAAATTAGTATGATAGGATTTTTGATTTCTATGATTGCTACAGGAGTATTTTGCTTAATTTCAATATATTTAATGGAATTAAAGGATGAGAAAGATAGTATAGTTTTAGAGCTTAATGATAGATACAATAAGAGAAAAGAACTAATAGAGGCTACAATAAGTAAATTAGAGAAAAAGGGTAGAAAGTGTAGATATTTAGGGGAAAATAAGCTTGATGTTGATGGGCAAGAATATCTATTTACAGAAAGAGATTTTACTATGGGAAGAATTCCTCTTCAAAGAGTAATTTTAAGACACAGATAGGAGAAGTTAATGGGATATATATTAGATCTTAGAAAAGAATTAAAAAATGAAAAAAGAGCTTTAATGATGCCAGCAGCAGCTGTTCTTATTTTTAATAAAGAAGGTAAAGTTTTATTACAACAAAGAGTTGATAATAAAAAATGGGGATTACCAGGTGGTTCAATGGAAATGGGCGAAACCTTTGAAGATACTGCAAAAAGAGAAGTGCTTGAAGAAGTAAATTTAAAAGTTAAAAACCTAGAACTTTTTAATGTGTATTCAGGTGAAGATTTGCATTATATATATCCTAATGGGCACGAAGTATATATAGCTACAGCAGTTTATATATGCAGAGAATTTTCAGGTGAGTTAAAGTTAGATAAAGAAGAAACTTTAGATGCAGTTTTTTATTCTAGAGATAATTTGCCTAAAATAGAGGATATTAATCCTCCAGATAGAATAGTTATAAGAGAGCTAATTAATACAATAGAATTTTAATTTTATAAGATTTTAAGTTAATTATTGAAATCTAGGTGGCTTGAATGGGAAAAGTTCATTTAGTATAATTATTTTAAACAGCGAAGAAAGGAATTTAAACTATGATAAATAAAGATATGACTATAGGTGAAATAATCAGAGAAAATCCTTTAAATGCTTCAACATTAATGGATTTTGGAATGGGATGTGTTGGATGTCCATCAGCTCAAGCTGAAACATTAGAAGAAGCTGCAATGGTTCATGGATTAAATTTAGAAGATTTACTAGATGCATTAAATAGATAGTAGAAGTGTAGATATAAAGGGGATCTTAGCTAGGGATTCCCTTTATATTTGATTTTAGTATTTTTATTTTAAATTAAAGGGACAAGCTATTTTTATAGCTTTTAATAATTGAATCAGTAAATCACTCTTATTTAGTGAAAATAGCAAAGATAAAGATTTTAAAATATACATAAGAGAGAAAAAATAAGTGATTTAAATAAATTTAAAAAAAATTTAAAAAACTATTGCTAAATAATAATTATTATTATATAATAATTATAACATCAAAAGAAAAAATTACTAACGCAAAGTAAATTAGAAAATATATACCCATAGATAAGTAATGAAAAGATTTATTTATTTTAATAGAAGTTTTAGGAGGAATTTAATATGAAGAAATATGTTTGTACAGTATGCGGATACATCGCAGAAGGATCAATCCCAGAAAAGTGCCCAGTATGTGGAGTAGGACCAGATAAGTTCATAGAAAAAACAGAAGGAATGGCTTACGCTGATGAACACAGAATCGGAGTTGCTAAGGATGTAGATCCAAGAATAATCGAAGGACTTCAAGCTAACTTCATAGGAGAATGTACAGAAGTAGGAATGTACATCGCTATGTCAAGACAAGCTGATAGAGAAGGATACCCAGAAGTAGCAGAAGCTTATAAGAGAATAGCTTTCGAAGAAGCAGAACATGCTGCTAGATTCGCAGAATTATTAGGAGAAGTTGTTGTTGCAGATACAAAGGCTAACTTAGAAGCTAGAGTTGCTGCAGAACACGGAGCATGTGAAGGAAAGAAAGAAATTGCTACACTTGCAAAACAATTAAACCTTGATGCAATCCATGACACAGTTCATGAAATGTGTAAAGATGAAGCTAGACACGGAAGAGCATTCCAAGGATTATTAGACAGATACTTCAACTAAGATTTAGTTTAGAGATATAGAACATAAGGACTTTCAGTAATATGAAAGTCCTTTTTTTAGTTTAGATATAAATATATAATTAAATAGTAGGTAATAAATTTTAAAGTTTCAAAGAGGTGCAACAAATGATAATTGATTTTACTAAAGAGTATGAGGTATTACATAGAGATATAGATAAAAATTTAGATTGTAGAATAACTTCTATTTTAGATTTTTTAACAGATGTAGGTATGAGTCATGAAGAATCACTTGGTATTGATATAAGCTTAAATAATAAGGATGGGGTAGTCTTTGTATTTTATGATTATGATATAAGAATAAATAAATATCCAAAATATAAAGAAAAAATTAAGATAGTTACATCTGTGGATAATATTCAAAGATTTTATGCTACTAGAAAATATAAGGTTTTTGGAGAAAATTCAGAGCTTTTAGTTGAGGCGGATGCTTTAGCTGTTGTTATTGATGTTAATAAAAGAAAGATTGCTAGAGTACCAGATATATATTATGAAAAACATAATATTGAAAAGGGTAAGAAGATTAGAAGTGAAAGATTAACATTAGAACCTATGGGACAAGTTGATTTAAGTAAAGAATTCCATATAAGATATTCTGATATAGATAGTAATAATCATATTAACAATGTTAAATATGTTGATTGGGCACTTAGTACAGTTCCTAAAAATATACTAGAAGATTATAATTTAAAACAAGTTCAAATTAAGTTTGAAAAAGAAATAGTAGAAGAAGATACTGTAAAAGTTAATATTGAAATTTTAGATATAGAAGATGGTATTAAAATAAAGCATAGAATTCTAAATAGCCTAGGTGAAGAAGTAAATGCAATAGACACATATTGGTCAAAATAGTATTCCTTATAAAATATAAGTTTTGTTTTAAGAATAAAGTCACAATTTTTTATTATTAAAAATTGTGACTTTATTTTTAATAGATATATTTATTTTGTAGCGCCAAGAGCAGCAGCAAAACCAGAACTCCAAGCCCATTGTAGGTTAAATCCACCACAATCTCCATCTACGTCCATAATTTCACCACAGAAGAATAGACCTTTAACAAGCTTTGATTCAAGTGTTACAGGGTCAATATCTCTAGTATCAACTCCTCCTGCAGTAACTTGAGCATTACTAAATCCATTTGCTCCTATGCATTTAAATTCCCAATGCTTAAATAACTTAAATAAAGATTTCTTTTCTTGCCATGTTAATTCGTAGCAAGGTTTATGAAGATTATCAATTCCAGCTTCTTTTAATAAAGTAGGTATAAGTTTTTTATTTACTACTCCTATTAATGAATCAATAACTTTCCTATTTGAAAGAACAGCAAAATGTCCTTCAAGGAAATTTTCAATTTCTTCTTGAGTTTTATCTGGTGTCATATCTACTATAATTTTTACATCTCTACCTTTTGAAAATTCATAAGATGCAGTTCTTGATATTTGGAATATAGGAGGTCCTGATATTCCGTAGTTAGTAAATAGAACTTCTCCAAAATCTTTTCTAAGAGATTTTCCATCACTAGTTACTTCTGTATATCCATCAAATTTAATTCCTGATAAAGCTTTTAAAGCAGGATGTTCAAGTTTTAATTGAACTATTCCAGGAACTTGATCCACAATCTTATGTCCAAATATCTTAGCGAGGTTATATCCAGAACCGTCTGAACCACTTGGAGTAGCTGATTTTCCGCCACAAGCTAATATAAGCTTTTTACATGAAATAGTTTCAGCTGTCTCATCATTTGAAATAAGTTTAAATTCACCTTTCTTATTATAAATTTGTTTAACTTTGAATGAATTGTATATAGGAACTTCTCTTTCTTCAAGAGCAAGTCTAAAAATATCTACTACTGAAGAAGCTTGTAATGATTTAGGATAACTTTTACCTTTTTTAAGCTCAACAATAGGAAGACCAAGATTTAAGAAAAATGCTTTAGTGTCTTCTACTGAAAAATTTGCTAGAACATTTTGATAAAAGCCATCATTTTCACTATGGTATGTATCAAAAGGGTAAGCTATTGTTGAATTGGTGATATTACAACGTCCATTTCCAGTCATAAGAATTTTCTTACCAACTCTATCTGTACCTTCAACTATAGCTACATCTAGCCCAAAATCTTTAGCTGATATAGCAGCCATCATACCAGATGCTCCACCACCAACTACAATTAGATCGTGATATATCATAAAAATTACTCCTTTTGTTTCTAATTTATAAATTGATTTTAGCATAGTAGTATTAAGCTTTAAAGCGATAAAATAAAATACTAGATATGTAAAGTTTTTTTGTATAATTAGTTAATAATTTATTTTGTTATATCTACCTTATAATAAGTATATATGCAGTTAGTTATAATTTTTAATTAAATAATTAATATAAATCGAATTATTTAATTTAAATATTAAATAAGATAGATATTAATATTTTAGATTATAGTATAAAATTTTTAAGATTTAATATAAAAAAACTTATTAAATGGATATATATATAGTATAAATTGATAAAAAAATATAAAAAATATTAATTAATAAATATAAGCTAAAGCAAGTAAAAAAGAGGGTTTAAGGATAGTTAGGTTTGAGGAGTAAAAATAAAAAGAAAAAAAGTTTATAAAAAGTGTTGACAGCTTAAGTTAATTCGGGTATTATAGTTTATGTTGAGTCGGGCAGAACCGATACAACAGCCGAAAAAATTGTGTAAAATAAATATGTGGAAAGCAGTCTATGAGGCCCCTTGGTCAAGCGGTTAAGACACCACCCTTTCACGGTGGTAACAGGGGTTCGATTCCCCTAGGGGTCACCAATTTGGTCGCATAGCTCAGCTGGGAGAGCACCTGCCTTACAAGCAGGGGGTCACAGGTTCGATCCCTGTTGCGACCACCACATATATGGCTCAGTAGCTCAGCTGGTTAGAGTGCCGGCCTGTCACGCCGGAGGTCGAGGGTTCGAACCCCTTCTGAGTCGCCACATAATTTGGCCCCTTGGTCAAGCGGTTAAGACACCACCCTTTCACGGTGGTAACAGGGGTTCGATTCCCCTAGGGGTCACCAATTTAGGTCGCATAGCTCAGCTGGGAGAGCACCTGCCTTACAAGCAGGGGGTCACAGGTTCGATCCCTGTTGCGACCACCATAATATTAAATGGCTCAGTAGCTCAGCTGGTTAGAGTGCCGGCCTGTCACGCCGGAGGTCGAGGGTTCGAACCCCTTCTGAGTCGCCAATATTACGCTGATATGGCTCAATTGGCAGAGCAGCTGATTTGTAATCAGCAGGTTATCGGTTCAAGTCCGATTATCAGCTCCATTTTTTATTTTTAAAATTTAATATGCTGCGGCCCCTTGGTCAAGCGGTTAAGACACCACCCTTTCACGGTGGTAACAGGGGTTCGATTCCCCTAGGGGTCACCAATTTTTAGGTCGCATAGCTCAGCTGGGAGAGCACCTGCCTTACAAGCAGGGGGTCACAGGTTCGATCCCTGTTGCGACCACCATTTTTTTTATGGCTCAGTAGCTCAGCTGGTTAGAGTGCCGGCCTGTCACGCCGGAGGTCGAGGGTTCGAACCCCTTCTGAGTCGCCAAATGGTGTTAAGAAAGCTTCATTTTATATGAAGCTTTTTTTGTTTTTAAAATAATTTTTATAGAAAAAAGAACACAAAATAATTAATCTTGTGTTCTTCTTCTTCTTTTTTTCATTTCAAGTCTTATATCTTCTCCAAAGAAACTTAAAACAGTAAAGTTTCCAAGTAATCTAGAATTTATTCTTTCATCATAACTAGCTTTTATCTCAGACATAGATAAGTTTGTTGATATTATCATCTTTTTCTTCTTTAGTAACTTATTATTTAAGAATGTGAAGAATTCTGATATTGAGAAATCAGTTATTTGTTCAGTTCCTAAATCATCTATTATAAGTAAGTCACAATTTAGAAGTAAAGATTCAAGCTCTTTATTATTGTTAAATCTAATATCTTTTAAATCTTTAAGAAGTTCATCAGAAGTTCTATAAACTACTAAAAAACTTTTATCTAGAAGATATTTAGCTATACATTGTGATAAAAATGACTTTCCAGTACCTGCGAGTCCTGTAAATAGAAGATTTTTATCATGACTACTAAAACCTTTTAGATAATTATTTTGGATATTATCGATAATTTGTTGCATATTTTCTTTTGGAGATATACGTTCTGTTTCTAATTTGTTTGCTCTAAAATATTGGAAAGTAAAATTAGAAAAGTTATTTGTCTCTAAAAGCTCTGCAATATGTGATCTTTTATAATATATATCAACTAAATTTTTATTGTAACAAGAGCATTTCTTAGTTTCTATATACCCTGTATCTCTACACTTTTCACAATGATAATGAAGAGTTAGATAATTAGGAGCATAACCATGAGCCATAAGTAGCTCATATTGCTGAGTTCTAAGATCATCTATTAAATCACGTAATTTTCCCATTTCTTCATCTTTATTAGCAGATTTTCTTATTGCTATTAAAGAAATTTTAGCTGATAATTTTCCTATTTGCTTATCAAGTTCAATTATCTCAGGATGAAGTTTTGATATTTCTTCAACTCTTTTATTAAGTTTTTTCTTTTCAGTTTGGCGAAGTTTATCGTAATATTCCATAAGTTCAGCCTTAGTTCCATTTATCATTAATCATCCCACCCTAATAATTCATTTTCAAGAGTATCATAATCATATTCTCTTTGAGTATAGTTTGCAAATCTTAATGTCTTATTTGGTTTTCTGTTATTTATATTTTGTACTATTTGTTTATTAGCTTTTAGTTTATCATTATCTTCGATATCTTTAAGAGTTTTAAAGCCAGCCTCTCTCCATTTTGTAAGTATTCCATCTATGTACTTAAAATCGGCTTTATTTATTCTTTCAGAACAAATTTTACATGCTTTTAGGATTACGTCAGTTGAAAAATTATAAGTAAATAACCATTTTTCTATCATATCTTGATGTGGTTTCATGATATCTGTATTTTTTATACCTAGATATTCAAGGATAGTTCTGATTTTTACCCACTTATCTTCAAACTTAGTAATATATTTATTAGCATCTTCTATAGTTTTTATACCTGAATCATGCCAAGCAAGAGCAACAGATTCTATATAATTTGCTGTTCTTTTTTCTTTAGATACACAATATTCAATAAGGAATAAAATAAGTTCTAAAGTAAAACCAAGTTCTTTTGTCCAAGAAAGATACATTTCTATTTCTTTATTAGATAAAGGTCTGCTAAGTAGGTTTTCTATATCTTTTAGCATATCTTTATTTGAGTTTTTCTCTAAAGCACTAAGAAGGTTAACCTTTTCATTTTCAGTTGACTCTTTATCTGATAAATTAACGAATTCTATATTAAAATTATTCATTTTATCTATAGGAATAAGTTTTATTACGCCTTCATTATTCCAGTATTTTAAGGCGTTTGTTACCTCTGATTCTAATAACCCAAGATTAGCTGCTAAGATTGATGAGCTTACACCTGGTTCCCCGCTGACAGTACATTTTAATAAAAGAATATAGACTTTTACAAATTCACCTCTAGCTTTAGTCATATATTTATCGATAAATATATTACTTATTGGAGTAAAGTCAATGTTTGAGTTTTTTAACATAAAAGTACTCATAATTATATATCTGCCTTTCATAAATTAATAGTTTAAAGGGTCTTTAATTATTATAACAAAGACAATTTACTTCCTAGTGTAACTAAAACGCTACAATAGGTCTTTAATAATTATAACAAAGAGAATTTTAACACTCAACACACTTTTATGTAGAGTAAGGAAAATAAATCTTGCTTTGTATATATTTTTTTAAAAAGGGAACATTAAAAATTGTATTTTGTAAAAAGCGTACTAAAGATAAAGGAGTAGAGAAATGGATAGTTTTTTGAAAAAGACTAGAAAAATAGCCATTATTCTAGTAGTTATGTTTCTTTTTACAGGGGCATATGGTATGACAAATATTTATAAAGCCTATGTAAATGATAAATTTATTGGCTATGTAAATAATAAGTTTGAAGCAAGATTAATTTATAAGGAAGTTATTAATGAAGCATCAGAAAAATTCTTAGCTGTGGATGTAGGTAAAAATAAATTTACTTTTAAAAATGCAAATGAAAGCGAAAAGCTTACCAATAGAGATGAAATTAAAAAGAATATAATAAGTGAAGCTGATATTAATGTTGAAGCTTATAGTATGTATTTTAATGATGTCAATGTAGGATGTGTTGATAACTTAAAATGTGGAGATGAAGTTGTTTATAATTTAAAGAAAGAAGCAATAAATCAAACTAAGCTTACTAATAATCATTTTTTAAGTGTAGAACTACAAGAAAATGTGAACTATAACAAGGAAATGGTTAAGTTAAGTAAGGTTGGTACAGTGAAAAATATTTTAAGTAATATAGAAGATATTAATAGTGCTAGAGATAAGAAAATAGCAAATGTTCAAATTCTAGAATTAAAAAAAGAAATAGAAGACGTTAAGCAAAATACAAAAATATTATCTAGTGATAATTTATATCTAGGGCAGACTGTGAAAAAAGAAGGAGAAGCAGGGAAGAAAGAAATAAAAAGAAAAAATATATATGTTGATGGGAAAGTAGTTAGTACCATGGTTTTAGAAGAAAATTTAATATCAAGACCAAAGGATGATATTATCTATACAGGAGTTCAGAACCCTGTTAGTAAAGGAATTGCTTTTATTAGTTATCCAAGTGAGAGTAGATTAATTACATCACCTTATGGAAGACGATGGGGTAATGAACATCATAGTGGAATTGATATTGATGGTAGAATGGGCCAAAGTATAAAAGCTGTACTTGATGGTAGAGTAAAATTTGCTGGCTGGATGAATGGCTATGGATATACAGTTATTATTGATCATGGAAGTAATGTTGAAACTTTATATGCTCATGCAAGTAAACTTACTGCTAAAACAGGAGAAAAAGTTTGCAAGGGTGATAAGATAGCTGAAGTTGGTAGTACAGGAAGAAGTACAGGTCCACATATACATTTTGAACTTAGAAATAATGGAGTGGCAGTAAATCCTATAGGATATTTCATATAAAAAAATGCATTTCAATTAATATAATTGAAATGCATTTTCTATTTAAGGAAGCTTTCTATATCTAAAGAACCGTTTCCTACTAAATTATATGGAATATCATTTATTTTTTTTGAACAAAGCTCTAGTCTAGAGCTAACATCTTTAAAGTTATAATCAGGATATTTTTCAAGAAGCAAAGCACAAATACCACAAATATATGCTCCTGAAATAGCAGTTCCTGTATATGTCTTATAGAAATTTTTTAATTTAGGCGGAAATATCTTCATTGAATCTCTTTCAGATATATATGATCTTATAGTATTTCCACACACCATATCTGTACATTTATAGCATATGTTTATTTTTTTATTATTACTACATCCAGAGGAGTACTCATAAGGAGATAAATCACTTTTTAATCCTCCAACAATTATAAGGTTTTTAGCTAGTGCTAAACCAGACATTGAATCTTTTGAATTTTTATTACTTCCACTTGGCATAATTGGAATAACTCCAAGAGCAGTAATCTTTTCAAGTAGAATATCAAAGTACTCTATATGTTTTAAAGGTGTATTAAAGCTTTCAAATGGCATGTAAAGTAGCTTTATATTAGTTTCCTCTATATCATCTAGTATTAACTCTAATGAACGTAGAATATTAGATAAAAATGCTTTACCTGTTCTATCAAACACTTTATATATAGCAAGAGAGCTTTTTTCAGCAACACCTTTATATCTAAATTTAGATTTAGAACCACTACCACATATTAATGTAGAAATTGCAGTTCCATGACCATTATCATCATAAGGATATTTTAGTCCATTTACTAAATCAGTAAATTTAACTATCCTACTTGGTGATAATAAATCAGGGTGTGGAAAAGCTCCACTGTCTATGATGGCTGATATTACATCTCTCCCAGTAAAATTATCTATATTTCTATTATTTACAACACTACTATTTGATTCACTAAGCTCACAAAGGAAGCAATAATCATCTAGGCTTACACTAAGAACCTCAGGATACTCACATAATCTATAGATAGCTCTAGCAGGTAAGGTGGCACAAACTAGTTTTAAGTAAGTAAAACTTAATAAAACTTCACCACGAAGGCTTTTTATTATTTTTTCAGAGTCCTTATGAAATTTTTTAAACTCTATAAGCACTCTATATGAGTCATAGCAACCACTTTTCAAAAAAGGGACTAGATTACTAGATATTTTTTTATTTTTAAAAAACATAAAAAAGACTCCTAAAGTATTTTCATTATAGTATATGAAGCTTCTTTTAATGTGGTGAAAAACTAAACAATTATAAATAAGTTATAATTTAAATTTTATTTAGTTAAATTAAGTTACTTTTTAAACTTAAATAGAAGTATCCCAGCCAACATTAGTATTATTCCAACGTAATTTTTCCAATCAAAACAAAGTTTTGGAGTATCAAATAAACCAAAGCATTCTATAAGAGCTGCAAAAATAAGTTGAGAGAATAAAATTATTAGAATTGAGTAAGTTGGACCAAGTGAGCCAATACCCTTCATAACAGTAAATGTTATAATAACTCCAATAAGTCCACCTAAAAGATAAAGTTTATTAACTGTCTTAATTCTTCCGAAATCTCCATCTTTTAAGAAGAAGTATGCTATTAATGTAAAAACAAAAGCTGTTCCTTGAACAATAAGGTTTGTTTCCCAGAGCCCTATTTTATCTGATACTCTAGTATTAAACACACCTTGAATACTCATTGCAAGTCCTGCAACTATAGAAAAAATAATTCCAAACAAAACAAATCACCTCATGATTATTATGTCTAGATATAAAAAAAATAGCCCTAATTAATGAGCTATTTTAAAATAAGTTTTATTTAAAAATTCTGTTTCTATTTCTTCGAGAGTTAGATTTAGACTAAGTCCTAATGAAAGGAAGTCTTCTAACAATGTTTGATAATGATCAATAGAAGGGAAAGACCTTAAATCATTTATATCAACAAAAAGGTTAGAGAACTGATCGCTTAGACAAGCTTCATTATTTTCTACAAAAACTTCCTTTAGTGAGCAGTAACCCCTATCAAGACCTAATGTAATTAAGTGATTTAAAGTTTTAATATATTTATCTAAAATTATGTTTTTATCAAAGTTAGTTTCTGCATCCTTCCAGTAAACGAAGCAGTTAGTACTATTTGCAAGATCACTAATTTTAATTTGTATTGAAAGATGCATCCTTGCTGTTATTTTATAATCATTTAAATTTTCATCAATTAATAGCTTTTTATTAAGCATTCTTTGATGTGAAAAAAGATTTTCTATATTCATAATTATATAACTCCCCCTAAGTTTTATCCTACCTTACATATTTTATACAAAAAACAAGATAAAGGAAAGTAGTAATGTAAAAATAAATTATAAATACTTATTAATTAGTAGAAATACAAAAACCATCATGAAATAACTTTTATATTTCATGATGGCTTTATTAATATTCTCTAAGGTTATAACTTTTTATTATAGTTTCCTTTTTGCTAGAAACCTTCCAAAGTTCAACTCTATCGATTTTAATTGTTTCACACTCATGACTCCCTTTATTAACAAGAGAGGCTGTAAAATCTTTCTTATAGTCCTTTCCAATAAAGTTTGTTGTACTTAGAGCTATTGAAAGATATTTTCTTTCATCTTTAGCATTAAATCCATGTAGCTTTAACATATCATTTAATGAACGGTGGATTTTACTTATGTATCCTTTGTTTTCTATTTTTAGATTGACATTCTTTGCGTTGTTATCATAAGAAAATATATCGCCTGTAAGTTCAATTTTAAACTTCTTATAAGGTTTAAATATTTTACATAAAACCTCATCCAATTTTTCTAAATCGGGTGACTCTATTGTTTTCAATACAATATGAGATGAAAGTTGATATCTTGGCAATCTATACTTTTTAAGAATATTTTTCTTGATAGGGTCTATTTTTCTATATGATTCATCATCAAATAATGCGACTAAGTAATATTTCATATTTAACCCTCACTTAAATTAAACTTAAATCTACCATTAATATGCTTAGATTATATCATACTAATAAATGATAAAACAAATTAATCTTAATTAAGTAGATATTTACATATCATTTAGTTAATTTTTAATGTATAATATATAAAATTTCATCATGAAAATAGCATAAAACAAAAACTACTTTAAATATTGAACTATTATTGATATAATGATAATCGTGAATATTTATGAAATAAGGAAAATGCCGAAAATATAGGCATTAAATTGATAATTTAGGTAATATAAAACGAATAAAAAAGAAATAAATGGAAAATGTATATATAGGAACTATTTTATAAAATTATAAAGATAGTAAGGGTGAAATGGATGGAAAGATTGATTGTAAAAGGAGGCAACCCTTTAAAAGGTGTTGTTGAAATAAATGGAGCAAAAAATGCAGCTGTTGCTATTTTACCAGCTGCTATTATGGCAAGTGAAGGAAAATGTATTATAGATAATGTACCAGATATCGAAGATGTACGTTGTTTAGAAAGAATAATAAAGAGCTTAGGTTGTGGAGTTGAAAAAGTAGGAAAGAATGCTTTAGAAATTGATGCAACAGATGTAAGTCACACAAGTGCATGTACTGAAGATGTAAGAAGAATGAGAGCATCATATTACTTCATAGGAGCTTTACTTGCTAGATTTAAAGAAGCAAGAGTTGATTTACCAGGGGGGTGTCCAATAGGAGTAAGACCAATAGATCAACATATAAAAGGATTTGAAGCTTTAGGAGCAGATGTTACTATTGAATCAGATTATGTAAAAGTAAAAGCAGAAAAATTAGTTGGAACAAATATATTCTTTGACGTTGTCAGTGTTGGTGCAACTATAAATGTTATGTTAGCTGCAACACTTGCAGAAGGAACAACAACACTTGAAAATGCAGCAAGAGAACCACACGTAGTTGATGTTGCTAACTTCTTAAACTCAATGGGAGCAAACATCAAAGGAGCAGGAACAGATATTATAAGAATCCAAGGCGTTGAAAAACTTGTAGGATGTAATTATAGTGTAGTACCTGACCAAATAGAAGCAGGAACATTTATGATAGCTGCTGCTGCAACAAAAGGTGATGTAACACTTAACAATGTTATTCCAAAGCACTTAGAATCAATTACAGCAAAACTTATTGAAATGGGTGTTAAAGTTGAAGAAGGAGATGACAGTGTTAGAGTTTATGTTGATGGACCTTTACATGGAGTAAATGTTAAAACAACACCATATCCTGGATTCCCAACTGATGTTCAACAACCAATGTCAGCATTATTAACAATAGTTGATGGAAAGAGTACAATTGTTGAAAGCATATGGGAAAATAGACATAAGCATGCAGAAGAACTTAATAAAATGGGTGCTAACATAGAAGTTGAAGGAAGAAAAGCTATAATAACAGGAGTTGAAAAGCTTACAGGAGCTGAAGTAGAAGCAACTGACTTAAGAGCTGGAGCTGCAATGGTTATAGCTGGACTTGTAGCAGAAGGTGAAACTAAGATAGGAAACATTAAACATATTGATAGAGGATACCCTCATATAGAAGATAAGTTTAATAATCTTGGAGCAGATATAAGAAGAGTTTAATATATATAGGTATTTAGGTGGGGGAGATATGATTTTTTGCTCATTGTATAGCGGGAGTAGTGGAAATTGTATTTTAGTTGGTTCAGAGAATACTAAGATATTAGTAGATACAGGACTTGCAGGTAAAAAGATCATAGAAGCTTTAGATAGAATAAAGGAAGACCCTAAAAATATAAAAGGTATATTTGTTACTCATGAACATTTAGACCATATAAAAGGTGTTGGAATAATATCTAGAAAATTTGATATACCGGTATATGCAAATCAAGCTACTTGGGATGCTATGAAAGATAAAGTAGGTAAAATAAAAGAGTCAAATATAAAGGTTATAGAAAAAAGAAGTGTAACAAATATTGAAGATTTGGAAATACAAGCTTTTAATACCCCACATGATGCTATTGCATCCATGGGGTATACAATAAGACATAAAGATAAAGCAGCTAGTATTGTAACCGACATAGGAACAGTTACTGAAGAAATTAAACAAAATATAGTTGATTCACAAATAATTCTTCTAGAAGCTAATCACGATGAAGAGATGCTTAAATTTGGACCATATCCATATGAACTAAAAAGAAGAGTTTTAAGTGAAACAGGGCATTTATGCAATGAAGACTGTGCAAAAGCTATAGTTGATTTAATGAGTGATGGTAGATATAGAAATATAGTTTTAGGACATCTTAGCAATACAAATAATGTTCCAGAACTTGCTTATAAAACAGTTGTTAATATCTTAGATGAAAATGGTTTAGACTATAAAAAAGATTTAAAGCTTACAATAGCTAAAAGACATGAACCAAGTAATTACATAAAAATTTAAAAGAACATATTAGTAGATGAGTCATTAATTATGTACTCATCTATGAGTTTTAGTTAAAAGTTTAACTTAATAAAAGTGTAATTTTGCTAGTGTGTAATTTTTAATCAGATAATGTAAGTTTTAAATTCTAAACTTATTATCAAAAAATTTACTTTAAAATCAATATATTGGTTAATATAAGTATAAATAGTATTCAATTTGTACAAATTTTGAGATTGAAAAGAGAGAATTAAATTATTATAATTTAAGAATAGTATAGATAAAAAGGAGATATAAGAATGAGTTTATATACTGAATGGACAGATATGGTTGTAGATTATGTTAAGACAAAAGGAGAAGATGCTTTCTGGGCTGAATACAGTGATATAGAAACAAGAATCTACAGAGAAATCTTAGCAAAGAACAACGAAGTTAAAAAAGGAACAATAGAATCATTCGCAAAAGAATTCGGAACAACAAAAGAATTTATAATGGGATTCTTAGATGGAATAAACGATAGTTTAGTTAACATGTATGATTTAGATGCTATTGATGAAAAGACAGAAATCGAATTAAATGTAAACTTTGAAGAATTATACTTCAATATGTTAGACGCAAAGGCTGACTACTTATATGAATTACCACAATGGGATGGAATATTCTCAGATGAAAAGAGAGCTGAAATAGCAGTTAGATACAAGAAATCAAAGACAATAGTTAACGAACCTAAGGTTGGAAGAAATGAACCTTGTCCTTGTGGAAGCGGTAAGAAATATAAGAAGTGCTGTGGAAAATAATAAAAAATAGATGAAGATAGGCAACATAATATGTCTATCTTTTCTTTTTGTATTGATAAGGTGATAGTATGATATTTATAATTTTTTCATTAGCTTTCACTATAGGAATAGGATTTAGAGAGATAATTTATAAAGTAGCACATGATGAAGATATAAGATTTACATATCCAATAACTGAAGTGAGTACAGCAATAATTATTACTTTATTATATATAAAGTTTGGAATGGGTGTAAATTTTGTAAAGTTCTCTATATTATTTTCAGTCCTTATAATTTCAGCTATTATAGACTATAAAACTATGTTTGTTTATTTTGAAGTTTCTTTAGTTGGTATAGTTTTTGGAATTATTTTTGGCATCGTCTCTATTATAAATGGAGAAAGTATTCTAAGTGTTTTAATAAGTGTGGGAATACCTCTTGTAATAATAGGATTGATTATGCTACTTAGTCGTAAAATTGATGGAATGGGTAGTGGAGATTTAGAAGTATTTTTATATACAGCTTTATATCTAAAGCCATTACAAAGTGTATTAACATTAATTCTATCAATGATTTTAG
The DNA here is from genome assembly GCF_900091705.1 of Clostridium mediterraneense. GTDB lineage: Bacteria > Bacillota > Clostridia > Clostridiales > Clostridiaceae > Sarcina > Sarcina mediterraneense. The sequence goes on from NZ_LT594785.1 coordinate 185,898, forward strand.
GTGGGATTGGAGTACTTATAATTTTTATAGTGAAAAGAAAATTAAAAGACATAGCTTTTGTTCCATATATAACAGGAGGTACGCTTCTTACTGTTTTATTTGGAAATGAGATGTTAGGGTGGTATATAAGTTTATTGTAATGAATTAAGCAGAGGGAAATGGTCAATAAACCTTTTATAAATAAATTAGTACATAAATAATATAGTAAGAGGTAATATGAGAAAATTAGATAAAGAAGCAATTGGAATAACAATAGTTTCAGTAATAATAGCTATTGTTACAGCTGTAATGAATTTTGCTTAAATAAAAAGGGGATAGCTATGAAAAGATTCAGTAAAATGACAATAGCAATATGTTTAGTAAATTTAATAACAGTAATAATAAATATAATTTGCATAGCAGTTATATTTAATAAATAAGGAGAAAAGCATGAATATAACAATAATATCAGTAGGTAAATTAAAAGAGAAATATCTTAAGATGGCAATAGATGAATACTCAAAAAGACTATCAAGATACTGTAAGTTAAACATAATAGAACTTCCTGATGAAAAAACACCAGATAATGCTTCAGAAAAAGAAGAGGAGCAAATAAAAGAAAAAGAAGGAAAGCTTATACTATCAAAAATAAAAGATAATATGTTTGTTGTAGCAATGGATCTTAAACCAAAGCAAATGACATCAGAAGAGTTTTCTGCTTTTATAGATAACTGTGGAGTAACAGGTAACTCAAATATTGCATTTATAGTTGGTGGAAGCCTTGGAATATCAGATGAAGTATTAAAAAGAGCTAATCATAAGATATGTTTCTCAAAGATGACTTTCCCACATCAATTATTTAGAGTTATGCTTTTAGAACAAATATATAGAGCTTTTAGAATAAGTAATAATGAACCATACCATAAGTAAAAGAGGTTTATAGCCTTAAGCATTGATATGACTTGCTTAGGGTTGTTTTTATGCAGGAAAATACAACAATGATTAATTAACAAAATATATTATGATAAAAGAGTGAAATAATTTTAAAGTGATAGACAAATAGTAATTTAGTACACAGTTTTTCATTATTTATATTACTAGAAGAAATAATAGCTTTAACGTAAAAGCAGGAAAGGCATTGCTTAATTTTATTTATATTGATGATTCCGAAAGAGAGGTATTTATATTGTTAATTTTTATTCCAATACAAAGGTTACATATAGAGCATTCTGTCGTACTCAAAAATATTACTGTAAGTTCAAATATTGCTGTAAATGAAAGCGACAATATATTGATAAATAATAAGGAGTATTCAATAAGCTTGCTGAATAAATCCAATGTTTTAGATTTATTCAATGAATCTTTTGCAATATATCATATCGATGAGTTAGATACTTATGGAGATGAAATAAAACTAGTAGAGCAGTTAATAAAACCCGTGGATTATGCACTGGATAGTTTGAGAGTATCTTTGAATAGTTTTACCTTTCATGAACAAGTAATAGGAACACCAGGATTTTATGAGGGAAGTAAAGTAGCAGTAGTATTAAGTGATAATTTTGAATCTTATAAAATTATCAAGGGTAAAGAACTTTACTATGAATTATCAGAAGGAATCGGATGTGATGCTACTGAATTCTATACAGATGAAAATGATATTTTATTATCTTTTAGAGAAGATGAGGTTTATGTTAAGTATAGAAATATTTTACATAGACTTTTTAAGGCAATACAGATTTATGATACAAATACTTGCTTTGCATATTTATTTTCAACAATTGAAGGGTTAGACTGTAGCCCTTCATATAATTTTCAAGCTAAAAAAATACGAATTCTCTCTTACATTGTTGAAAATCAAAATGAATTTGATATCCTTTCGAAACAACTTTATTTTTACTCTAAAACAGTTCGTACTGAGATAATCCATGCAGGGAAATCTTTATATGATATCCTTCCTTGGGAAGAAATATATAATTTACTGGATAATTTATATTTACTTGTTATTAGATTTTGTATGGCTTCAATAAAATCTGGTATAACAACTTTTTCTGAACTAGATGAAAAAATATGTGAAAAGTGTAATGAGTTTTTATACTCTTCTCCAAATAGTGATATAGCTATCAGTGAAATGCCAGTTACTATTTCGGGAAAATGTGACTATTTTGCTGAAGTGAATAATTTAAATATAACTACTTGCTTAAAAATTGGAGAAACATTATTTTTACCAGCTAATAGTAAAAATAGGGTTAAAGAGTTTTATGAAGTGTATGAGCATGGCTTAGGGCTTTGTATGGCAGGTGCTTCAGATGAAAAAGAACTTAAAGTAGATAGTGATTTCCCAAATTATCATTTGTTTTCAAAATTTAATGTAGAGGAAAAATCATTTACTGTATGGGATGTAGATGTAATATTGACAGTTTTATTACGAAATATTAGTATTGATGGTCCTTTTGCAATAATTGAAAATCAGTCTTATTGGGAAAGTCCAACTAATGAGTTTAAATATTCGTTTTACTATGAATTTTCTGATATTGTTTGTAATACTATACAGAAAGCGTTGAATTATTTAATTTTATCAAGTGAAATAAAAAAAGATACTATATTACCATCTAAAGTTGGAATTAATGCTACTGGAATCAGAGTAGCATATATCAATCCTAAAGAGAGTAGCTCAATATACACTCTTCCAGGTCGTGTTTATGGAGAATATATTGAGCCTCATACGCTATTTATTCCATCTTTGACTGATTATTCTGAAACACTCTATAATTGTTTTTTTGGTTCGCGTTCTGATGAGGTATTTTCTATAAACCGTAATGCTTTAAATAGAATAGCAGAAAGTACTTACTTTCAGGATGCTAACCAAACAATTCTTACTATATTTGATGCTATGGATATGCTTTACCCAACTACATATGATGGAAATAAGCTTATCAACCGTATTGCAACATTTTGCTGTAATACACAAACAGAAAAAAATATGTTAGTAAACTATTTAAAAGATTTAAGGAGAAATGTAAGAAATCCACTTTTACATGGTGGTAAATCAATCATTGATTTGCAATTAAATGAAGAGGAGGTTTATAAAATTATAAATAGAATTAAAAGTATTGTTATAAAATATTGTGAAAATACTTATATGTTGGATATACATACTTTTCAAGAGCTGCGTGAGGAAGAAAAAAGTAAAAATAAATTTTTACAAAAGAGTAAAATAGAAAAACCTCAGTTGCTTTAGTACGGAGAACCATATCACAAGTAAGTGATATGGTTTTTTATATTGTGATGAAGTATAATTTATTTATGTAATAAAAAGGTTATAGAGGTGTTATTATGAATGATATAAGAAGTGATTTAGAAAATAAGACAGGAGATTATATAAAAGCTGCTAGTAGAGCTGCGCTAGGATTTATTCCAGTTGTAGGTGGAGCAATTACTGAGTTGGTAGATTTAGTTATAAGTGATCCAGTGAGTAAGAGAAGAGATGAATGGCTAATTAAACTTTACGAGGATTTAAAAATTTTAGAGGATAGAGTAGATTCATTTAATATTGCAAATTTAAAAAATAATGAGCAGTTTATAACGATTGTATTGAATGCAACTCAACTAGCAATTAGAACACATAGTGCTGAAAAATTAGTAGCTTTAAAAAATGTATGTATTAATACAGCTTTAGCAATTAATACAGATGATGATAAACAAGCAATGTTTTTAAAATATATAGATGAACTTTTAGTTATTGATATTAAATTACTTTATCATTTCATGAATCCTAGAAAAAGATGTGAGGAAAGTGGAGTAAATATTAATAGCTACTACATGACTACTCCTTTAAGCATATTTTATGATTGTAATAAAGAAAGTACTATAGATAAAAGTTTAGTTAATATAAGATTAAAAAATCTAATATCTAAGAATTTATTGATTGACTTTACGAATGCATCATGTACTATAGATGGGAGTCTTGCATCTAGGGTTTCTGATATAGGTAGAGAGTTTATGGAGTATATAACAATAAGTGATATTATTAGTAAGAGCTAATTGAAGTTAAAGAAGCATCCTGGGAATGATAGGTAAATATATTACTAGAATTAATAAAATGGGATAATTTTATTAAGTTTATGGTAATGTGTATTTAAAAGTATAAATATAGGGGGAATATTATTAATAATATTGTAAAGTATATTTTATTATTCATATTAACAATATTTATATTCCTAATTGGAATAATTATGAGATCAACTGATTTAATAATAATAGAAATTATTATGAGTGGATTTTTAATAATAGTATTAAATGCATTATTAAAAATATTAATTATTAGTAATAATAATAAAATAATTAATTTTATAAAAAGTATAATAAGTAATATGGCAGGCGTTGTCGCACTTATAACTGTGTATATTACATCATATGGAGTAGGAGTTATGATGATGGCTCTAATATTTATTATTTTGATAGTGCTAATAACATTTATTAATAAATATATTACTGCGGGTATTATTAATTATAAAAGTATAATATATCTATCAGCGATAATAACACTTGTCACCTCATCTTATAAAGGAGGTAAATTATTAGATATTTATATTAGACTTACTGGTGATACAAAGGGAATATTGAGTGGATATTGTAATTATAAGGGGGTAGAGTATTTTACTAAAGTAAATATTAGAAAGTTATGTTATGAAATTTCTATATTATTATATATAATAACAAGAGTTATAAGTATGACAGAAATAAAGGCTTTTAATGGAATAAATGAACAATTAATTTCATCACTTGTAGCAGAAATATTTTTGACATTTGTTGCAATAGATTGTTATATATGTACTTTTAAAAATAATATTATTGAAAAAAATACTCGGGAATGTGAAATGATTAAAGAAAAGTATTTAGAAAAATATAAAGTTGAATATAATAAATATAAGTCTAATACTTATGAGTGATATGGTGAGTTTATCTTTAGGAATGTATGTAAATAGGGATTTAATTCACATAAGTTAGATATAGTCTTAACTATTAATTTAAATAGTTAAGGCTATTTTTATAGTTTTAAAAATTATATTATAAATTTATATTGACTTTAACCTTAGGGTAAAGATTAAGATTAAATTATCAAATCAAATGCGCAGGTGATTAGATGTTTTCAATAGGAATGTTTTCAAAAATTAATAAGGTAACAACAAAGACATTAAGATATTATGAGGATATAGGTTTATTAAAGCCAGAGTATGTAGATGAGGGGACAAAATATAGATATTACACAACAAATCAAATGATTAAGCTACATAAAATAATAACTCTAAAACAGATGGGATTATCTTTAAATGAGATAAAGGAAGTAATAGATGATTCTACTAAAGTTGAAGAAATATTAAAAGCTAAAGAGTTAGAGATATTGGAGTTAATAAGAAAAGAGGAAAATAAACTTTTAAAGCTTCGTAATTATCTTTCTGATTTGAAGGGGGAAGATGAAATGAAAAATATAATAATTAAATCATTACCAGAGGTTAAAGTTGCATCAATGAGAACTGTGATGAAAAGCTACGATGATCTTTTTCATTTATGTCCTAATATAATGGCTAAAGAAATGATGAGATTAGGATGCGTATGTGCAAGTCCAAGCTACTGTTTTAATATTTATTATGATGGTGAATATAAAGAATCTGATATAGATGTAGAGATATGTGAATCTATAACAACATTAAAAGAAGATAGTGATATTTTAAAGTTTAAGGTAATAGATAAAGTTGATGAAGCTGTTTGTATACTTCATAAAGGTCCATATGCTAATTTAGGTAAAAGTTATTCATATGCGTTTAAGTGGATAAAAGAAAATAAATATGAAGTGATAGGAAATCCAAGAGAATCATATATAGATGGTATTTGGAATAAAGAAAGTGAAGAGGACTGGCTAACTGAGATACAAGTACCTGTTAAAGTAAATATATAATTATTAATAGGGTTAAGAAATAATCAATCCTAGAAATCTATGTAATGATAATATGTTAGTTTTAGTAATGGATCTTAAACTAAAGTAAATGATATCAGAAGAGTTTTTTACTTTTATGGATAACTGTAGAATAACAGGTAACTTAAATATTGTATTTATAGTTTGGGGAAGTCTTGGAATATCAGATGAAGTATTAAAAAGAGCTAATCATAAGATATATTTCTCCAAGATAACTTTCCCATTTAATTATTTAGAGTCATGCTTTTAGAATAAGTAATAATGAATAGTACCATAAATAAATGAAAGGTATTGTCTTAGGTATTGGTATAACTTATCTAAGACACTTTTATTAATAAAAATACTTAGTTAATCTGAAAATGGATATTCAGTTTTATTAATTGATGCAGATCCTCAATTTAATAGTACACAAGCGATGTTAGATATATATAAAATGAAAGGCTATGAAGATTTAGAAAGTGAAAAAAATTATTATAATGTAGAAGTATTACCTAATAAAAGGACTATTTATAAACTTTTTACGCTTCAAACTAATATGAAACATATGTATTCTACACCAGAAGCAGATGATTTAATAATTAATTTAAAAGAAAATTTAGATATATTATGTTGAGTTGTATCATAAATAGAATTAAAAAAAGCCTGTTTTTATTTAAAACAGGCTTTTTATTTTAATGTAAAGCTTTTAACTATCTACCATAGTTCCACCATTTACATGAAGAACTTGTCCTGTTACGTAGGAGGAATCATCAGATGCTAAGTAGACATATGTTGGTGCAAGTTCAAAAGGTTGACCAGCACGTTTCATTGGGACATCAGATCCAAAACGAGCTACTTCTTCCTCTGAAAAACTTGATACTATAAGAGGAGTCCAAATAGGACCTGGAGCTACTGCGTTAACTCTTATTCCATTTTTAATGATTGATTGTGAAAGTGATCTTGTAAATGTAACTACAGCACCTTTTGTTGAGGAGTAATCTATAAGATTTTCCTTGCCTTGGTAAGCAGTAACAGATGTAGTATTTACTATTGTACTTCCTCTTTTCATGTATTTTAAAGCTTCTTGTGTAAGATAGAACATTGAGAAAATATTTATTTTAAAGGTTAATTCAAGTTGCTCTTGTAAAATACAGTTTATATTATTTTGAGGGAATTGAACTCCAGCATTATTTATTAAAACATCTATTCCACCTAAATTTTTCACTGTAAATCTAACTAATTTATCACAGAAGTTTTTATTAGAGATATCACCAGGAACTAAGTAGCATTTTCCACCATATTTTTCTACATATTTCTTTGTAGTTTCAGCATCATCATTTTCGTAAAGATAAGATATTACAATATTTGCTCCTTCTTTTGCAAAGGCTATAGAAACTGCTCTACCAATTCCACTATCACCACCAGTAATAAGAACTGATTTTCCTTTTAATTTTCCACTGCCCTTATAATCAGGATTATCAAATATAGGATTAGGAACCATTATTGATTCTATTCCAGGTTGAACTGATTGATGTTGAGGTGGGAATTTCTTTGGTAACTTTTCAAAGTTTATACTATTATGACAATATGGATTCATTATATACTCCTTAGATATTTATAATACTAGTTATTTTATGAAGAAATAATTATATTTGTGATTTTAATAAAGAGAATTTCCACTTTTTCATAATTAAAATCAAGTAGATTTGATGAGATATGTTCAAAATTAGGATTAGTATCTTGTGATGTTATAAAAATACATTATAGAGAGCTTTATAAATTAATAGATGTTCTAAAAAGAATATAATAAACCTCACTTAAAATTGATACGGAGAACCATATCATAAGTAAATAAGGTTTATAGTCTTAGTCATTGAACTCAAATGGTTAGAGCTATTTTTATTATTAAAAATATCATAAACAAGGGAGTATTCATAGATTATGTTATAAAGAGATAAGTAATAATTTTAAGTAAAAGGTAAATAGGAACTTGTTTGATTTCATATTATATTTATAATGTGTATTTAAAGCTATCATATTATTTATAAATGCAGAAACAATACTTTATTCCTGTAGCAAATAAAACTCAGTACAAAAGTACTATAATCCAATTGATGTAAGCCATTTAAAAGTTTCTTGAGCAATTTGAAAAGGATGACTATAGTGTAAAAAATGTGTTCCATCATATGAAATAACCTTATTTTGTTTATGTTGGTTTGTTATATCAAGATGTAATTGCTCCCAATTTTTCACTTGCTTACATGTTTGTTTTGAAAGAAAAAATAAAGTGGGGATTGTATCTGCAAATTTCATATTATAAGCTGATTTAAAATTTTGAGTCATGTTCTGTAATTCATTTAGAATTGTATCGTTAGAATTATTTTGTAAATATAATTGTTTAAAAAGGGCTGCTTCATCATTAGACCAATTTACGCCATCTATGGAAGGTAGAAAACTTGAAGGTTTGTTAGCTATTAGTTTTAACAATCCACTTTTTATTAAAAAGCGAGTTATTTTTATCATAAATATATTTATTTTTTGTGTATTTAAAACATCTATTTGTTTAGGGACGGAAGAATCTATGCCAATAAAAGCTAGTACTTCATTGGGATATTGATTTGAATAATATAACGAATAGATTCCAGAAATGGAGTGTCCCATTAAAATATATTGCTTGTGATGAAATTTTGAAACTATTTCGTGTATTTCATAAACAATGTTTTGAACTGTTCTTTCCTTATTGATACAATCGCTGCATCCATATCCAAAGTTTTCAATAACTAAAACTTTATATTTTTTTGTTAACAGATTAGAAAGTGCTTTAAATTCTAAAATAGGAGATAGTACACCTGCACCATGTAATAGAACAATTAGAATTTCACCCTCCCCAAGTAATTGTGTTGATATTTTGTTTTTACCAATGCTAATAAACTCTCTACCAGTCATATGCTTTCAATCCTTTCTTTTATAATTTTTATTCATACAGTATGTATGTACTATCTAAAAATAAAACTGCCTTAAGGCAATTTTATTGAGAAATCATATTTTTAGTGTTTTCCATGATTATTGTAATTGTTTCACTATCTAAAAGAGGAATACCCATTTTTTCTGTAATTTCTTTAATAAAGAAAAGTTTATCCATATTTTCTTTTATTGATGAGGGGTATATCATTGGTAACGTCCAGAAGTTTGTCAAAAAGGTTATCAGTTGTGAAAGTAGTTTAGGATAATCTGTTTTGATAGAGCCATCTGATATACCTTCTTCAATAATTTCTTGATAAAGAGGTTCAATTATATTTCGATTATTATCAATTAGCTTTTTTAAGAATGTTGGACTTTGAAGAGCTTGTACTGACATAACATTTATTTTATTTCTATCGTTACTTTCTGTTGAAAGTATTAGTATCAGTTTAAGTTTTTCAAGACCAGTTAGATTTGTTTGTTTTCTTACCTTCTCAAAAGGATTGTTATCAAAAAAAAGTTTATCGCCTAACGCATCTAATACTTCTTCTTTTGACTTGAAATGATGATAAAATGCACCACGAGTCATGCCACCCATATTTTTTACAATATCTAAAATAGTGGTTTGCTCATATCCTTTTTTCAAAAAAAGATGAAGTGCTGCATCAAGTATTTTTTGTACGGTTTCTTCAGGATATTTGTTTCTTGGCATAAATACACCTCTTTTCATACATTATGTATGTTTATATTATATCAAATATGTATATTTATGTAAATTGATAAATACATAGTATATGTAATATGAAAATTAAAGATGTACCCAAAGTTTTAGTAGTTTATAACGATTGTACTGAATCTAATTTAATTAGAAATCAGGATATATAGTGCTGAAAATTAGTAGTTTTAAAATAGATAGTATTTGGAATGAAGACAGTTAAGAGGGGGAAGTAAGATATAAATACCTATTAGAGTTAATATGTAATTATTAATCAAAGATAACTTTTTTATATCAGTTATTTAGAGTTATGCTTTTAGAATGAGTAATAATAAACTGTATTATAAGTAAGGGAGTACAGTTTATCAAACATTAAAAAGGTATAGAATTAGATTTAATTCTATACCTTTAATATTATTTATAAATGTTTTATGATTTAAGTAGCAAAGCTTTAAGTTCATCAAAACTAGAAATCTCATAAGTAGGTTTTATTGAAGTTTTATTTATAATCTTATTAGGGTTATACCAACAAGTATCTATACCAAAGTTTATGCCACCTTGTATATCAGAGCTTAAACTATCTCCTACTATTAAAACCTTGCTTTTATCAAAGAAATTTATAGTTTTTAAAGTATGTTCAAAAATATCAGGATTTGGTTTTGACATTAATATTTCTTCAGATATTACTATAGTCTCAAAAAATTTTGCTATAGTAGATTTTCTGATCCTCTTATCTTGAACTAAGGTAAGTCCATTAGTTACTATAGCAAGTCTGTAAGACTTACTTAAAATTTCTATAAGCTCAATACTATTATCATATAAAAATGATGCATCAGCTAAATGCTCCATATATGATTTTGCAAAGTCAGTTTCATCAAAACTTACTCCTAATCTATCTGATAATCTTTTAAATCTTTCTATTTTTAAATTTTCTTGTGTAATAAGTCCTTGTTCAAACTCTTTCCATATAGCTGTATTTATTTCTTGATAAATTTTTAAATGATAATTTTCATCATAGTTTATATTAAATTTAAGCATTGTGTTTTTAAATGCTTCTCTTTCAGATTTTTTGAAATCATATAATGTTTCATCTGCATCAAATAATATAAGCTCATATTTCATAATATATCCTCCAAGTTTTATATAGATAATTTAATTCTTTCTTGATCTTTTTTATATAACATTTCTGCTCTATAGAAAGTTATTTAGTAAAGTTTACCATAATAAGCTTAAATATTTAAGTGTATTTCTATTTATTATGTATAATCTGGATGACTAAATGATTATGAGTAGGTACGATTTTTATTAAGTTTTAATAAAGAATTTCAAATTTAGTTATAGTAATCTGTTGAGTAATTATATATAAGTTATATTTATATTTTATATAATCCCAATTTAATCAGCTAAGAAATAATTTAAGAGATGCAGGGTTATACTATCAAATTATATAGAATAATAGATATGAAAAAATTTGATAGAGCAGACTATTTTAGATACTTTATGAGTGTAGGTAATACTATTGAATTTACAATAAAAATAGATGTAACAACTGATATACAAAAGTGTAATTTAAAATTGAGTGATCTGAGATAGTTCTAAGAAGGAGAAGATATAATGAAAAAAATAGTTGCTACATCAGCAGGTATTGCTGGGCTAATAGGAATATGGTGTTATTATCGTGATAGGAAATATCCTTTGGCAAAAGGTTATTATCTAATGAATAAATTCAGTATACCAGATAAAGTATTAACATTATCGAATGTTAGGCTAGCTAATAGATTATTATCTAAAGAGAGATTGCCAGAAACATCTGATGATATTATTAGAGAAATACGATATATTAAGGCTGAAGATGAAGAAAATATACCTTTAAGTATTTATAAGCCAAAAGATATGAATGAGAATATTCCTTGTATTATTTATTTTCATGGTGGTGGCTTTTTCCTTAAAGATGAGCGATATATGCATAAGTTGGTTTGTGAATATGTTAAGAGAGCAAAATGTATGGCTATATTTGTTCATTATAGAACAGCTGATAAATATCCATTTCCAATACCTTTTAAAGACTGTTGTAATGTAATTCAATATGTATGGAAAAATACTAAGCAACTTAATGTAAATAAAAAGAAAATTGCACTAGGTGGTGATAGTGCTGGTGGAGCATTAGCAGGTGCATGTACATTATGGTGTAGAGATGAAACTGATATAAAATTGTGTTTTCAAATGTTGATTTATCCAGTAATTGATTCACGTATGGAAACTGAAACTATGAAAAAATATGTAGATAGTCCATTATGGAATTCTACTTTAATAAAAAAGATGTGGAAAGTCTATTTAAGAAATGGTATTAAAGAAAAGAAAGAGTATGCAAGTCCAATTTTAGCAGAGGATTTTTCAAAGTTGCCACCTGCATATATAGAGACAGCACAATATGATTGTCTTTATGATGAAGGTATAGATTATGCTAAGTCACTGATATCAGCAGGTGTAAAAGTTCAGCTAGAAGATATAAAAAATGTTTTCCATGGTTATGATATGTTTTTAAATACTGAAATAACAAAGATAATGATTGAAAAACGTGCTAAAGCTCTTTACTCTGCATTTTATGATAAATAGAGTTAGAATAAGTAATAATGAATAGTATCATAAATAAACGAGGATTTTACTAAAGTTAGATATTGATTAGAGATAAATTGTAGATTATTAAGCTATTATCAAAATAATAATACAAGTTATAATATTATTAAATAAATAGAATATACATAGAAAGGCTGGAATAAAGATGATAAGACCAATTGTAAAAGATGTAGTATTCCTAGGACAAAAATCAGAAATTGCAACTAAAGATGATATAGCAGTTGTTGATGACCTAGTAGATACATTAAGAGCAAATTTAGATGAATGTGTTGGTATGGCTGCTAATATGATAGGAGTTAAAAAGCGCATACTAGTATTTTGTATGGGTGATATGATAGTTCCTATGGTGAATCCAGTTATATTAAAGAAGGAAAAAGCTTATGAGACAGAAGAAAGTTGTTTATCTTTAACTGGCTTTAGGAAAACAATGAGATATGAAACAATAGAGGTAGAATATCTTGATAGAAACTTTAAAAAACATAAGCAAGTATTTAGTGGATTTACAGCACAGATTATCCAACATGAAATGGATCATTTCGAAGGTATAATAATCTAAGAGATAAAATTGTTTATAACAAGATTAATTAATAAGCTTTAAGATATAAATAGCTTTCTATGATAATATTTAATTTTCATAGAAAGCTATTTTTTTACTTAAGAATTAGATTCTTCACTATATGCTGAAAGATATTTACCTTCAAATAACTCAACTAATAGTTCTTCAATCATATTCAAATCATCAACTTTTCCATTTTTAATATATTTATTTGTCATTTCAACTAAAGCACCAGAGATAAATGAAATAGCATAATCATTTTTTAAATCTTCAGTAGAAAAAGATAATTTTTCACAGCTCAAAAGAGAGTTTCTTATGCCATTCCCTAAGATTTCAGTTAAATTATTATTCACTAGTATTGTAAAAAGCTCATCATATTGAGCTATGTATTCAATAAATACATGTACTAATTTACGAATTGTAATTATATCTTCATTAATAAAATGATCTGAAAAATCTAGAGCGTATTTTTCATATTCATAATATAGAATATTTTCTTTAGAATCAAACAAGCTATAAAATGTTTGTCTTGATACCATTGCCTCATTACAAAGTTCACTAATACTTATTTTATGAAATGGTTTATCTTTTAATTGTTTCATAAATGCATCAACAATCATTTGCTGTGATTGTAATGCAATTTTATTATTTCCTTTATACATTGACAAAATCTCCTTTTTGTATAAGTTGTTGTTATAACATTGACACTTGTCAAACTTGATGATATTATCATATCAAAATCTGGATGATTGTCAATTAGTGCTAGTTGTAAGTAAATAATAATCTAAAGTTAAAATAGAGTATGGAAGGTATAGTTTTATGAATCAAGTATTTGAAAAGGTTAAAATAGGTAAGATTGTTTTAAATAATAGAATTATTAGATCAGCAGCTCATGAAAGTATGGCTAACGAAAATGGAGAACCAACTGAAGAGTTAATCAAAAAATATGAGCAACTTGCAAAAGGTGAAGTTGGAGCAATAGTTACAGGATTTGTTGGAATTATGCAAAATGGTAAAGTTCCATTTATGAATATGATAGATAGTGATGAAAAGATTGATTCTTTTAAAAAAGTAGCTGATAGAGTTCATAAGTATGATACGCCTATAATATTACAACTTGCACATTGTGGAAGACAGACAAGATCAAAGATGACAGGATATCCAACAGTTGCACCATCTCCAATCAAGGATAAGTTATATAATGAGGATAAGCCTCATGAATTAACGGAAAGTGAGATTGTAGAAATAATAGATAATTTCGTGAAAGGTATAGAAAGAGCTAAAAAAGCAGGATTTGATGGTGTAGAATTACATTTAGCTCATGGATATTTATTATCCTCATTTTTATCACCACATATGAATAAACGTAAGGATAGATGGGGTGGAAATACAGAAAATAGATTTAGAATTGTAAAAGAAATTTTATCTAAAGCAAAAGAAGTAGTGGGAAACTATACAATAATAGCTAAGATAAATGCTTATGAAAAATCAAATGATGGTATGAATATAGATGAAGCTATTAAGATTTCAAAATATCTTGAGGAGACTGGATGTGATGCTATTACTGTATCTTGTGGAATAGCAGAGGATGGCTTCTTTACTCTTAGAGGAGATTTCCCATTTGAAATTATGGAACATGATAATTTTAGAATTAAAAAGATACCAAAGCCTATTAGAAATCTTGCTAAGCCAGTACTTGAAAGAAAATTCAAAAGTCCCACACCTCATAGATTATATAATTTAGATAGTGCAGAAAAAATTAAAAAGCAAGTAAGTATTCCAGTGATTACAGTCGGAGGAATAAGAAAGCTAAGTGAAATAGAAGAAATTATAAAAGGTAATAAGAGTGATCTTGTTGCGATGGCTAAACCCTTTATAATAGAGCCTAATATAGTTAAAAAGTTTAAAGAGGGTAAGCAAACAGAATCTAGATGTATAAACTGTAATTATTGTATTATTGGTATTGAAGAGCGTCCACTTAGATGTTATTATGGAAAATTACCAAAGAATTTATAATTTATATAATAAAATTTAATTTAAGTATTATCAAAACCTCATTTAGAAATAATGAGGTTTTTTATTCTATAAGTATAAAATAATTTTTTAGTAGTCGGTTATAAGCAGAAATATATTATAAATTTATTAAAAGTATATTAAGTAATTTTAGTAATTAACAATAGTTAGTTATATAAGTAATAAAGAGAAATTAGAGAAAAAAGATACTCTTTCTGGAAATTGTATAATAAATATATTAGACTTAAATATAGTTATATTCATTACTAGTCATTTATAAAGATATCTATATTTATAGATTAAATTAGTGAAAAAAATTTAGTACTTTAAATTTAATTTCTTTATAGGGCACTAATTTAATGATAGAAGAGAATAGTTATATATAAATTAGAAAGATATATAGTTTTAAATACAAAAAAAGGAGCATGAAGTTATGAAAGTAGTTAAAAAAGAAGAATATCCAGAAAATAGAGAGTGGAATGTGAAGGTATTTTCTATACCGAAGATACCAAGGGGGGAAGAGGGACAAGCAGTGGTTTTAAAATCTATCTTAGAAGCTATTAAAGAAGGAAAACCTAATCAAACAGTTTTAAAGTTTAAAGGAAGTGATAGTAAAGCTACATTAGAACGTTTATGTATATGGTTAAGGCCTATAGGATTAGTATATAAAAAAGATGGAATTTGGAAGATTTCAGATGAAAGTAAACGTTGGCTAGAGACAGGGGATGATTTATATTTAACAGCTATTTTATGCGCGAATATAAGATTTGTTGGAGAAATTTTATATTTTTTAGAAAAACCTAAAAAAATGCAAGATTTGTATGAAATAGCTATTAATGAATATCATTTAAATTGGAAAACAACATCTGAGATAAATAATAGATTAACTTGGCTTAGACAACTTGGATTAGTAGATTTTCAAGATTATTTATTACAATATTCACTTACAAATAAGGGAAAAGAATTTGTACAAAATATAGATATTATAAGACCAGAGGAGATTACTATTGAAATAGATAGTACAATAAATGAAGAGAATATACCAATATCAGATTGGGCAATAGAAAAGTGTAAAATAGACCAAGAAAATTTAAAATTAAGGAAATCATCTATTGGATATATACCTGGTAATGTATCTAATGCAGTAGAAACTTTTATAGGATATTTACAGCTGATGAGTGAAGAAGTAACACAAGATATAATTCGTGAGTATTCAAAAAATTTATATGGTATATCAGTTTCATCATCAAATATGTTTATTACACTATTAAATAGTATAGAATTTATTGATAGAAAAAGTAGGAGTACTTATAAAATAACTGATTTAGGAGATTTATGGCTAAAGAAAAATAATTTAATTGATTTACTTTGTTGTTTACATATAAAGTTTTTATTTATATTTGAATTACTTAAAGAATTAGAAGAGAAAAGGCTAAGTGCAAAGGAGTTAGCTGTTATAGCAAAAGTATCTTATGGGTTTAATCGTGAAAATATAGATGAAATAAGAAAAAGGATTATCTTATTTAAAGAAGCTCATCTTATAAGAGAAGATGGAGCTGAAAGCTATTCTTTAACAGAACGAGGAAAGAGATTATTAAAATTTATACATCTTCAGGAAAAGGAAGTTAATATATCTAATGAAGATGAAACAAATAAATTAGACTTAACAGAAAAGATTATTAATGAGAAAGTAGATAGTATATTAACGGAAGCTAGATTAGCTTCTAAGGATTCATCAAATCCAAGTAGGTTTGAAAAAGCAATAAGAGAAACATTTGAATTATTAGGATTTAAAGCTGAATGGCTTGGAGGGCCTGGAAAAACAGATATATTATTAGAAACTAAAAATGCAGCTAAATTATCTTATAAAGTTACTGTAGATACTAAATCAACTGCATCTGGAAATGTTACTGAAGGCTTAATTAATTTTGATACATTAATGGAACATAAAAAGTTACATAATGCTGATTATACTGTAGTAGTTGGATATTCATTTCAAGGTGACCGTTTAGTTAAGCGAGCTTTAGAGCATAATGTAGTTCTTATTGATATAAATAATTTAGAAGAGATAATAAGAAATCATATGGAGATTCCTGTTCAAATAAGTATCTATAGAAAAATATTTAGTAAAGCAGGGTTAGTTAATTTAAGTGTTTTAAATGATGAACGTAATAAAATTCAAAGATATGGGTATTTAGTAGAAGCAATAATGAATTGTTTAGCAGAAGAAAGTACAGATTTAGTAACAGAGGGAATATTGCTTGCTAGAGATATTTATCGTTCTATTAGAAATGATGAGAGATTTGATATTAAACCTGATTTAAAGGAAATTGAAGCTATACTTGAATTATTATCATCACCATTAATAGAATGTGTAGGAAAAACTAAGGAAGGGTATTATGCATTAGAATCTTTAAAAGAAGCAGGACGAAAGTTTGAGTTTTATGCTAAAGCATGCTTAAATGAATAGTTAAATTATAAATATTTAAATATATATTATAATATGAACATTAAGTACAGAAAAGTATAATTTTATTATAAATAAAAGGAACTTATATTGTAAAAGTATTATCAAAACCTCATTTAGAAATAATGAGGTTTTTTATTTTGTAAATGTAATAACCTAATAAAATATTACCTGTTAGAGCTATTAATTTACCACTTACTTTTAATCTGTTTACAAGGAAAATCAAGTGAATATAATTGATAATGTGGAGAGTGAAGATATGAAAATACGAATTGAACTTGATGAAAAAATATCAGAGGATGAAGTTATTATTAGATGTAGTGAACTAAGTGAAGAAGTTAAAAATATTCAAAGAGTACTTTCAGATATGCTGTCACAAAAGATGCAAATAACTTTTTATAAGAATAATACAGAGTATTATATTTCTCTAGATGAAATATTATTTTTTGAAACAGATGAATCTAATATAAGTGCACATACTGTGGATAATGTGTATTTAGTAAAATATAAGCTTTATGAGTTAGAAGAAATTTTACCAAAGGATTTTGTAAGAGCTTCTAAATCAACAATAGTAAATATAAATCATATTTATTCAATAACAAGAAATCTTACATCATCAAGTTTAGTTGAATTTCAGAATACCCATAAAAAGGTGTATGTTTCAAGACATTATTATAAGCAATTAAAACTTAAGTTATTAGAAAAGAGGAGATAGTATGAAAAAGGAAAGGATATTTTGGGGTTGCTTATTTATATTATGTGCAATAGCACTAATTGTAGGTAAACTAGGTTATTTTTCAGGTATAAATGCTTTTAGCATAACAGCAACTGTATTTTTAGTAGGAATTATTATAAGAAGCTTATTTAGAATTAGTTTTGCAGGTATTTTATTCCCAATAGCATTTATTTGTATAATTTATGATAAGCAACTAGGTATTACAGATATTACTCCATGGACCGTACTACTTACAGCTTTACTCGGAAGTATTGGTCTTTATATAATATTTTATAAAGAATCAAGATGGTATGGTAGATATACTAAGTGGAATTCTAAAGAAGAAATTATTGATATAGAAGATGATAGTCATATAAGATTTCAAACTTCATTTGCTGAAAGTATAAAATATATAAATACAGATAAGTTTGAACAAGCAGATTTAAAATGCCACTTTGGATCAATGAAGATATATTTTGATAATGCTACTCTTCTTAATGGAAGAGGTATTGTTAGAATGGATGCCTCATTTTCTGGAATAGAATTATATGTACCTAAAACTTGGGGTGTGGATAACAGAGTAAGTGTACATTTAGGTGGTGTAAATGAAAAAAATAAGAACTTAGAAAATTCAGAAAATGTTTTAACGCTTGTTGGAAGAGTTGATTTAGCAGGAGTAGAAATAATATATATTTAATAAATTTAAAGAGCTGTATCGCAAATAGTGATACGGCTTATTTTATATATAAATATAATTAATTATGTAAAGCTATTTTTATTGTGTAATTAAGTATGAGAAAGATTTTATTGTAAGCAGTTTTCTATGAAAGCTTAAACTTATCATAGAAAACTGTTTTTACAGTAAGCTCTTAATCAACGCTCAGCTTTTTCTGCATCTGCTTTAGTTTGATGAACTGTACCGTGTGGATGATGAGGTGGTGCATAAATTGAGTATAATTTAAGAGGTTTAGTACCTGTATTAACTATATTGTGCCACTTACCAGCAGGTATCATAATTGCAAAATCATCAGTTACTTGTCTTTGAAAATTTAAATTATCTTTAGTATTCCCCATTCTAACAAGTCCTTGACCTTCTTCAATACGTATGAATTGATCAGTTGAAGGATGCATTTCTAATCCTATATCACTTCCAACAGGAATACTCATTAAAGTAACTTGTAAGTGATTTCCTGTCCATAAAGTTGTACGGAAAGTATTATTTCGTGTAGTGGCTTCTTCAATATTAACTACAAATGGATTTGGTCCATTATCTTTTAAATCAGTAGATACTTGTCTAAAGCCTGAGTTGTATGTGGTTGTATCAATAAATTGATATGGGTTATACATTTGTGCATTAGCCCAATAAGAATAAGGATCATACATTGGTGTATCAATCCAATAAGGGTATGAATATGCTCTATAAAATTTATACATATTAAAAGTTCCTTTCACGAAGTTCATGATATTATATGAAATATATTTATATAATGTGTTTGCTTTGTAAGAATGGTATATATGAATAATTAAATTTAGTATAAGTTAAAAGAGTAAAAATATATAGATATGACAATAGTAACTTTAAAGTTCCTAATTGTTAGTATTGATGTTAATTGGTAGAATTAAAATAAAAAATGAAAGATGGGGAATTAAAAGTGGTAAAGCATATAAATGAAAAAGAATTTGATTTAGAAGTATTAAAAGAAGGCGGAGTAGTTGTTGTTGATTTTTTTGCAACTTGGTGTGGACCTTGTAAAAAGTTAGAGCCTATTTTAGAAGAGTTGCAAGAAGAGATGGAAAATATAAAGATAGTTAAAATTGATATAGATGAAAATCCTAATGTAGCAGTAGAATATAGAGTTATGAATATACCAACAATAAAGATATTTAAAAAAGGAGAAGAGTTTACTACAAAGGTAGGATTCTTACCTAAAGATTCATTAATATCAATGATTAATAAAATAGTTTAGATATAAAGTATAGTATAAATATAATATTGGGGGATGTTAGAGTGTACAATATAGATGAATATATATATGATTGTCCTGTTGAGGCTTTATCAAATATGTTAGGGAAAAAATGGGTTGCAGTTATAATATGGAGTATGCAAGATAAAAAAATGAGATTTGGAGAATTGCAAAGAGCTGTTGAAGGATGTAGCAAAAAAATGTTAGTT
Source organism: Clostridium mediterraneense (assembly GCF_900091705.1). Lineage (GTDB taxonomy): Bacteria > Bacillota > Clostridia > Clostridiales > Clostridiaceae > Sarcina > Sarcina mediterraneense. The sequence goes on from NZ_LT594785.1 coordinate 206,067, forward strand.
CAACAATTAGAATTGTTAATTAGCAATAATATTATAATTAATGAAAAAAAGAGAGTTAATAATAAAGTCGAATCTACATATTATTTAAGTGATTCAGGCTTATTGTTATTACCTATTATGGATAAGATGATAAACTGGAGCAATAATAATCTTTCATGTGAAAGGAAATAAAGTAGAATTAGTTAATAGTTATAAGATAATTTAACTAAGTATTTTTTAGTTATATAACTAGTTACAAAAAAGTGCCTAATTGAGTAAGTTAGGTATTTACTTTAAGATATACTTAAAGTTTATTAATTAGGGGGATTTTATGCAGAATATAAACTTTTTTATTGTGTTTATAGAAGGGGTATTATCAATTTTTTCACCGTGTATATTACCAATACTTCCTATATATTTAAGTATATTATCTAATAGTAGTATAGATGATATAAAAAATTCGAATTTCAGTCGTAGTATTTTATTAAGAAATACAATATTCTTTACACTAGGAATTTCTACTACATTCTTTATACTAGGCTCATCTATACATGCACTAAGTTCATTTTTTGATACAAATAAAAATATGATAATGAGTATTGGTGGAATCATCATAGTAATCATGGGATTATTTTATTTAGATATTATAAAATCAGACTTTTTAAGTAGAGAGAAGAGGCTAAATATTAAATCTAAGACTATGTCTCCAATAGCAGCATTTTTATTAGGTTTTACTTTTAGTTTTGGATGGACTCCTTGTATTGGGCCTATATTAGCATCAGTACTTATTATGGCATCAACTTCAGATAATATTGTTATGTCTAATTTACTTATATTAGCTTATACAGTGGGATTTATTTTGCCATTTATAATAGCATCATTATTCTATAATAAGCTATTTAAAAAGTTTGATAAGATGAAACGTTATATGAAGGTGATAAAAGGTATAGGTGGAATTTTTATTATTATAGCTGGATTAGTTCTGATTTTTAATGGATTTAGTAATATGAACAAAGAACTAACTATTAAAAATCAAAATATAAATGCAAGTAGTGTAAGTGAGAATAATAAAGAAAGTACTAATGAAGGTAGTAAAGAAGAGAATAAAATAGCGCCAATAAACTTCACTCTATATGATCAATATGGAAAGAAACATACGCTTAGTGAATATAAGGGGAAAACAGTATTTTTAAATTTCTGGGCTACATGGTGTCCACCTTGTAAAGAAGAAATGCCTTATATAGAAGAGCTGTATAAGCAGTATAATGAAAATAAAGATGATGTAGTAATATTAGGAGTTGCATCACCTAATTTAGGTAGAGAAGGTTCAGAAGAGCATATAAAAGAGTTTTTAAAGAAAGAGGGAATTACATTTCCAGTAGTATTTGATAATAATGGAACTATGGCATTTGAATATGGTATAAGTGCATTTCCAACAACACTTATAATAAATAAAGAAGGATATATAACTAAATATATACCAGGTGCTATGGATAAAAGTACAATGGAAAAAGTTATTAATAGTGAAAGATAAAAGAATTAGCTACTTAATATGAATAGATAAGATATATTTTAAATGTGTAAGTATTTTTAAAAATATAAGCTACAACACAGCTCGTGTTATAGCTTATATTTATTTTATTGTTGTTCTTGTGAAAATTCTTGCTTAATTGATGAGATTTCATCTTGTGTAGCAGGCTCAGCAGGTTTATAGTAACCTTTTTCCTTAGCCTTTTTAAATAAGTTATATTGACGAATTTCGTCTTGGTTTCTCATATCTTGTAATGTTTGACGAAGTTCTCTATTTTCTGTTTGTGCGATTGTAGCACCATAACCTGCTAAACTCGCATTTATGCTGCTAAGGTAATCGCTTATCATTTCTTTTTCTTGCATAGTAGGTACCTCCTAATTTAAGAATTGCATTAATTTTTCTTTACTGTTTTTTGCGTCATCAGCATCTTTTCTTAGCATTTGTACTAATTCAGGATCAGTACATTTTTCAGCATAGTCATTTAATTTTTTTTCAGTATTGCAGTGAGCTCCTATTAAATGACGTAAGTTTTGTAACTCTAAATGATTTAATTGATTAAACATGTTCGTACCTCCTTTTATTAAGTTCGATATTAGTATTTCACACCGAGTAATTAATATACTTAGTTATATATTACTGGGGATTTATGTAAAGTTAAGTCTTAAGAAGAGTAATAAGATATAAAGAGCTAATAGCAAGTTTTAAAAGTTTTAATAAGTAAAAAAGCCTAAAGTTAGTACATAAACTTTAGGCTTTTTTATTTCGGAGAGGGAGATAAAAATTATTATTTTAAATTATTAACATCCTTTAAGAGTTTTTCGAGCTTTTCTGTGGATGTAATTCTATCATTACAACTTGCACTATCTAAACATATATGGAATGCTATTGATTTATAAGCTCCTATTCCTGTATTAGATGTTTTGCAAATAGGAGAAACAAAAGCAACTTCACTATCAGAACCTATATGGTTACAAACAGCACATACATTAGCATTATTTGAATTAGAATTTGTAAGTCTACAAGCCATTCCTACAAGTTTACCATCCATACTATAAGCTATAAGTAATTTTCTAATTGATTCATCAATCCAACCTAAATATACAAGTTTTGAATCCTGATTATCTAAATTAGGTAGTTTAAGTTTCTTTTCTTTTTTAAATAATTTAGTTAGTTGAGTACTAGTGATGCTTGGCATTCCATATACATATTGGTCTAAATCTTTTAGATAACTTTCAATATGTAATGGATCAGTTAGCTTACTAATATCAAGTATTTCTATTTCTTCTTTTGATAAATCTTTAAAAGTATTTAATATCTTATCTTGTATATAAGCTCTAGTAGCTTCAACAATATTAGGGTCTGTACAATTTCTTAGAGTATTATTTAAATCAAATAAGCATTTTTTTATATAGTTATATTCATATTTTCTAATAAAAGTTTTCATAAAATCTAGCACCTCTCTTCTTATATTTATATAAATTGTTTGTTGTTTTTAATAAAATAAAGAGATGATTAATATTACATGATTTTAAAGTAATAATAATCATCTCTAAAAATATATTTCATATCCATAATCATTTTATATCAATATTTTAAATTAGAAATGATAACTTCAAGTGGCTTACCACAATGAAATAATATCATAGCCTAAATAAGCCTTCAATCTAATAAATGATTCTGTAATGATTATGAGCATAACTGTCTTTCTTGACTTATAATTCTTCTTATACTTTTTTCTGATAGATAATATTCTTTAGCTAGTTCATTTATGGTACTACCATTAAGATATTTTTTATAAATCTCATTATTTCTAATCTTAAGGCTAGTTTTTATACCACTTTTTTCTCCCCAAGCTTTATGATTTTCATTTTTTCTAGGGATATAAAGATATTCTCCATCTACATATTTTTGTATTATTTCAATAACTTCTGTTGGTAACACATCTAGTGCTTTTACATGTTTCATTTTTTTACTCCTTAACTTTAAAAGTACAATTAAAGCAAAGAATACTAAAATGCTATGTGTTACAGAGCCTAAAATATACGTATTTCAGCTAACTAACAACTTAGGCTCCAAACAAAGCATAGCTGACTTTGTTGTAGTCTTTGCAGGAGCAAGTAGGTTTAAAGCTGAATGTATCATATACCTTCATAAAAAACACCTCCAATACGTTAATTTAATTATAACATAGTGAAGATATTAACTTAATGGTCTCGATTTTCTTAACCATTGAAATTTTTAGAAAATCATATGATATAATGGTTTAAACAATTGGACGAATACTTTAGGAAAGGAAGAGCTGTGCATGAAAGATTGTAAGGAAGATATGCTTAAGCTATCAAAAGAATTTCAAGAATGTAATAAGGCTTTTATAGCAATTGGTGATGAAACAAGACAGCATATTATCATTGCTTTACTTGAAAGTGATTGTAGTGGTATTCGTGTTGGAGAGATTACAAAGAAAACACATCTTTCAAGACCAGCAGTATCACATCATCTAAAGATATTAAAAGAAGCTGGGATTATTGGTATGAGAAGAGAAGGGACTAAAAATTATTATTATATAAATGCTAATGGTACAGAGTTCGGAAGGATTTTTAATGTTTTTAAACATATCAATGAGATAATTGAGAATTATTCAGATAAACAAAATAGAGAAGGGTGTGAAGATGAGTAATTGTTAATAAGTTTAAGTTAAATATATTTAATATTTGTAACTTAATTGATTACAGATATATTGTTTGAAATAAGATTTATTAAATTAAACTATGAGATATAGGGGGATATAATATGATTTTATATTTTAGTGCTACAGGAAATAGTAAGTATGTAGCAAAGAAGATTCAATCAGTTAGTGGAGATGAGGTTATTTCTATAAATGATCTTATGAAAAGAGGAAGTAAAGAAGAAATTAAATCTGATAAGGCATTAGTATTTGTTTGTCCTACTTATGCTTGGAGAATACCTAGAGTAGTAGAAGATTTTATTAGAGAAACTAAATTTTCAGGAAATAATGAGGCTTATTTTGTATTAACTTGTGGTGGAGATACAGGAGAAGCAGTAAATTATACAAAGAAACTTTGTAATGAAAAAGGATTTAAGTTTAAAGGACTTAGTTCAGTAATTATGCCGGACAATTATATTGCTATGTATGATGCACCAACCAAAGAAGAAGCAGATAAGATTGTACAAAAGGCAGCTAAAAAAATATCTGATATATCAAGAGATATAAATGAAAATAAAGATATTCCACAAGAAAAAATAACAGTTGTGGATAAGCTTAAAAGTGGAGTTGTTAACACTATATTTTATTCAGCATTTGTAAGTGCAAAAGGTTTTTATTCCACAGATAAATGTATTAGTTGTGGAAAATGTGAGATAGTGTGTCCACTGAATAATATTCAATTAGTTGATGGAAGACCTAAGTGGGGAAAAGATTGTACACATTGTATGGCTTGTATTAATAAATGTCCTAAAGAAGCTATTGAATATAAAAATAAGACAAAAGGTAAAGTTAGAAATTATTTATAACTATTAGAAGTGATGATAAACGAAAGAAGCTTATTGAAGTGAAAAAAAGTTTTTGAGTTTTTGAGTTTTTATAGGTATTTAGAAAAATAAAAAATAGACTTTAGTAAACTGTATTTACTAAAGTCTATTTTCGGTTTATTATATCAAATAATAAATTGAAAATTAATTTGCCATTAAGCTTTTATCTTTTTCGTCTAAATTAAATACTTTCCAACAAATTAATGATACTACCCAAACTGTTACAAATATTGCAACAAGAGCATATCCCATTTTACCGAAGTCTAAGTTTTGTAACCAACCCCAGAAGCCACTATTCCAGTTTTCTTCCATAGCAAGAACTTGTCCAACTTCTATAATACTTATAACACCAGCTGCTAATATAGAAAGAGTAGTAATAGTTATATTGTAGTACACTTTCTTTAATGGTGAAGTAAGTACCCATTGATATGCTGTTGACATGAAGAAACCATCTAATGTATCCATAAGACACATACCAGCAGTAAATAAAATTGGGAAAGATAATACTGCGATCCATGGAACTCCTTGAGCAGTTGCAGTTGCTGATGTAGCAAGAACAGCTATTTGTGTAGCAGTATCAAATCCAAGTCCAAATAGGAAACCTATAAGATAAATATGCCAGTTTTTATTAGCAACATTAAGTAAAGTGTTTATTGAACGATTTACAAAACCTGTATCAGGTCTTTCAAGGCTTTCTTCAGTATAAGTACCATTTTTTATTTCTTTAAAAGTTTTGATTGCATTTCTTAATATAACAAAATTAGCGATAGCAAGAATTAATAGAAATACTGCTGAAATAACAGTTCCTATAACTCCTCCAACAGCTTGGAATTCAGGAATTGCTTTCTTTGCCCAGTTAACAGCAAAAATTGTTACTATTCCCATGATGATAACAACTGTTGAATGTCCTAATGAAAAGAAGAATCCAGCCCCTCTAGTTCTTTCACCTTTTTGAACTAGTTTACGAGTCATGTTATCAATACATGCTATGTGATCACAGTCAAATGCATGTGCAAGTCCAAAAGTTAAAGATACTACACCCATTCCTAAAAGAGTTGGGAATTTGAAAACTCCAGTTGAAAGTAATACGATTCCACAAATAAACATAAAGATTATAAATGCACCATATTTTATTGCATCAACTTTCCAGTTTGCACTACTATTTTTCATAAAAAATAATCAGTCCTTTCATTGTTAATTTACGTGTAAATTATAATAAATCAAAAAGATACGTTCACTACAAATAAAAAACGATTCAGTACAAAATAAAACAAAAAGATTACTAATTAGTTTGTTTAATGTTTTATTAATTAATATATAATGTTAAGTATGAAGTTTAACATATAATAAGTAAAGATTTTATATTATATTAAATTAATTAAGTATTAAATTATAAAAGAAACAACTATAAAAAAAGGAATTTAAATTATTCAATTGATAATACGTTATCAATATCTTAAAAATGATAATGCATTATCAATAAAGTGTAAATGACTAAAATGAGATGTAATTTGAAGTGTTATAGATGGTATAATTAATGACAAAAAGATGACTAAAAAATAAAATAATTTTTTGATTTAAATTTTATTTTTTTTAAATCTTATTATTTTAAGGGAAAATAGTATAAAAAAGTAGTTGTAGATAGAGATAAATTAATCAAAAAATTAAATATTTTAATTAATTTATTAGAGAGTACACGGTGATAGGAAGTATATTACATTTATAAATATAAAAATAGGGACTTTTAATAAGCCCCCATTTTAGTTCGATAAGTATATAGTATTTTAACCCATTAATAAATCTAAGATATTCATTCCAGTAGAAGTTGTACCTTTATATAGCTCAGTAAAACCACAATTTTTACAACTAATAGTGATAAATTTCTTGTTTTGAACATTGAAAACTTTTGATAAGTTTCCTCCTGTTGCTTGGAATTGGTCACTTTCATATTCAGTATGATTACATTTTGGGCACACAAATTGTCTTTTATTCATTAATATACCTCCAATTAAAATTATTATTTTTATAGCTAAACCTATGATATAAGTAAAGTATACGTTTATTAAATAAAATATATCAATAATATAATTATTTATGTTTAGATTAAAGATTATTCTAATATTTCTAATACTTCTATTGTGTAGCTTCCACCAGGAGCATTAACTTCAACTACATCTCCAACAGTTTTACCAGATAGAGCTTTTCCTAAATCTGATTCTATGCTTATGCACATATTTTCAGGATCTAAATCCATAGTAGTTACAAGTGTTAAAACATCTTCATCTCCATCTTCTACAAACTTAACTCTAGCTTTGCTGTTAATTCCAAGTACTGATTTATTTAAAGTTGTATCATCTACTACAGTAGCAGTAGAAATCATAGTTAATAAATATTGGATTCTATTATCATTTGCTCTATAGTTTGCACAGGCCTCTTTATATTCTGCATTTTCTGATCTATCACCATGTGCAGCAGCAATCATTTTTTCTTTTGCGATTTCAGCTCTTTTAGTTGTCATTCTATATTCTAATTCTTCTTTTAATTTTCTCATATTCTCTGGTGTTAGTGTATTATTCATAAAACGGAACCTCTCTTCAAAAATGTATTATGCTAATATTATATAACATATTTACTAGAATTTATTATATAATGTTCAAGTAATAAAATGTAAAATATTAGATATAAATAATTATTTTAAATATGTAAGGGAGGAAATATGACTGATAAATCAAAAATGATTTGGATGTATGTATTGATATATACAATATTAATACCAATACACTTTTTAGTATTTTTATATTTCTTTTTTGCCATTGCTCAACAAATTAATAGGTTAAATGCAGATATAGGGAATGCTTGGATATACGTTTCGATAGCAATGAATATATATATAGAAGTTTTAACTTATTTAGCTTATCGATACAATTTAAGATATATGTATAAAGAAAAAAATAAAAAAATATTTAAAATATTGTCAGTAGTAAATCTTATTTGTACACCTTTTATTGTATATATATCTATTTTTAAGATATAGGATATTTAAAATAAATATATATAGAAATAAAATTTAATTAAGGTAAATGTTAGAGGTCTAGATTAGAGAGTATCAGAAAAGATACTCTTTTTTATTGGTTATTTTTAACTATATTTAGTGACAAATATATGTTTAATTGAATTTTTTATTTAATTAATATTTATAAAAAAAATGTAAAAAAAAGAAAAATGAAAAATATTTACAAAAAAACATTTAAAAGGTAAAATTGTAGCGAGAGGGGGAGGATTATGTTGAAAAATAATAAAAAAAGAAAAATAGCAACACTTATTTTACTTTCTTTTATTTTACAAATGGTTCAAAATTTTTATATAGCTAAAGTAGTATATGCTGAAGAAGTAAAAGAAGTAAAAATATCAAAAGAAGAAGTTATAAAAGATAAGGAAAGTAATACTTTATCTTTTAAAATAAGAGTTCAAAATAATAAAGAAGAAAATTTAGATTTATCTAAATTAATACTAAGTTATTGGTATGATGATCAAGGAATAAAAAATGAAGAGGTAATAAAAGATTGGATTTCTATTGATAAATCAAAGGTAGATGTTGAGATAGAAAAGATGAATCAATCTTATGAAAGAGCAAATAGTAGGATAAACATAAGTTTTAAAGATGGATTAAATGAATTAAAAAAGAATGATGAGATTGAATTGAATATTAGATTGCAAAATAAACAATGGGAGTCTTATAATCAGGAAAAAAATTATTCATTTATGAACGATATAACAGCTCAATATAATGGAGAAAATATATTTGGAACTACTCCTAATGAAATTCCAGATGAAGAACCTATTATAAAAGTAGATTCAAAAATGTATAATAAACAGTTAAATAAGGATATTACAGCCATATATCCTTGGTTCAAGATTATAAATTCAGGTAATGTTAATTTAGATTTATCAAAACTAGAATTAAGATACTATTATACAATAGATTCTGATTCATCAGAAGAAGTAGTAATAGACTGGGCTAATATAGGAAAAGAAAAGATTATACCAGAAATACAAAATATTGAAGATAGAAAAGAAGCAGACAGATATTTATCAATAAAACTAAATTCTAATGATAAGTTAGGCGTTGGAAAAGAGTTAGAGATTCATAGTAGATTTAATAAAAAGAATTGGGAGACATATGATCAGTATAATGATTATTCTTTCAATAAGGATGCAATAGACTATACAGATTGGAGTAAAATTTTAGTTTTATATGATGGTAATATAATTTCAGGTGAAGAGCCAGAAATTAATGATGGGCTTCAAGATATAAATTTAAAAGCTGAGAGAAGGAGCAATGCAGTTTCATTAAAATGGACTGAAATAGAAGATGCATATTATTTAATCGAAAGTTCTATAAATGGTAATAATTTTACAGAAGTAAAAAATAATTTGATTGCTAATATGTATGTAGATCCAACAGCAGAAAAGTTAGACTCTACATACTATTATAGAGTAATAGCTTTTGATAAAGATGGAAATAGAATTGGAAAATCTAGAAATATAAAAGTAGATTCATTTAAAGATAGTGATGATGATTCTTTAAGTGATGAAGAAGAAATAAAATTAGGAACAGATTCTAATAATAGTGATACTGATGGTGATGGATTAACTGATGGAGAAGAAGTATTAGTAAATAAGACTAATCCACTTATTAAGGACACTGATAATGATGGATTAGATGATGCATATGAAGTATATGTATCTGATACTAGTCCATTAAAGGAAGATACAGATGAAAATGGAGTGTTAGATGGAGATGAAGATCTAGATAAAGATGGATTAACTATTAATGAAGAATTGAAATTAAATACAAATCCAAAAGAAATAGATAGTGATTTTGATGGTTTAAGTGATAAAGATGAAATATATAAATATAAAACGGATCCAAATAATAGAGATACAGATGAAGATGGTATTCTAGATGGCCTAGAAATTGACTTGAAGTTTAATCCTAATAATACAGATAGTAATAGTGATGGAGTATTAGATGGAGATGAGATAGTTAAATATTCTTATGAAGCAGAAGAATATCAAAAAGATAATAATGTAAATGCAGAGATAAAGGGAAATTTCTTGGCAAAGGAGATAGAGAATATATCTATTACAAATATGGAAGGAATGCATGTTATGACTTCTAAAGAGACTCCAGGGTATATGGGTTCTCCATATTCAATTAAAGTACCAAAAGGTTCAACAGATGTATCAATGAAATTTAATTATGATAAATCAGGAATAAAAGAAGGGGCTGACCCTACATTATACAAATTAGATAAAGAAAAGAATACTTTAGTTGAAGTAAAAGGCCAGGATAAATCAAAAGACGGAATTGTTTCATTAGAGTTAAAGAATAATATAGAACAATTTACTAAGAATAGTAAAAGTTCAGAGGAAATAGATTATTATATAAATGATAATTTTATTTTAATAGATAAAAAAGAATGGGATAAATATTGGGAAAGTGAGATTAAACATCCATCAGAAAAGGGAAAGTTAGATTTAGCATTTGTAATTGATACCTCTGGAAGTATGTCTAGTAATGATAGAAATAAATATAGAGTACAATTAGCTAAACATTTCATAAATAAAAAAGTGGAAGAGGATAGAATGGCTTTAATTGGATTCTCAAGTTCTTCTAATATATATCAGAATCTAACTGATAATAAGAGTTTATTATTATCTAATGTAGATAAATTAGGATTAGCTAGTGGAGGAACTCATATATCATCAGGAGTAGATAGTGCTATAGAACAATTAAAAGATAGTTCTAATAGGGACAAAAAAATAATTTTATTAACTGATGGAGAAGGAACTTTTTATGATAGTTCATTAGAAGCTGCTAAAAAAGAAAATATAAAAATATATACAATAGGTCTAGGAACAAGTTATGATAAAAAATTATTAGAAAAAATAGCAAATGAAACTGGTGGAAAGTATTATCATGTTAAGACAGGAGAAGAAATAGGAGATATAGAAGATGATATACATGGTGATGCTGGAAATCAAGATATGGATGGGGATGGTATACCTGACAAGGAAGATGATAAACCTTATGAAAATAATATTGTATTAGGAAAATTTGATAAGAGTGATAAAATATTTAAACAGGCTTCTAATTTAGCATATAGTAAAACTGATAAGTATAAGAATAAAAAAGTATCTAGTGCAGTAGGAGCTAATTCTAAGGAATTTAATAGACTATTAGATTGGACAATTATTGAATCAGATGATTCTCATAATAAAATAGAATTAGAAGAGATATTAGATGGTGGATTTGGAGCTATTGCTATGAAAAAGGGGAATAAAATAATAATTTCATTTGAAGGAACAGATTTTGAGAATGATCTTATAGGGGATGTTTTTTGGGCTGATATATATGGAATTGTTAAGGGATCATCATCATTACAATTATATAAAGCTTATGAGTTTACAGCAAAAGTAATGGCAAAGTATAAAAATGATGAAATTTATGTGACAGGACATTCTTTAGGTGGATGGTTAGCAACAAAAGTTACAGGGTCAATAATAAATACTAATGATAATATAGCTAGGCAAATACCTTCAATACTTAAGATACCAGCTAGGTTATATGGGGGGATTTTAAAGGATAATAGTTCTAAACTTAAGAAAAGTGTTCCTTTGGCTGCTCCTGGATTTGTACCAAAAAGTAAAATATTAGTAGGCAAGAGTGAGCAAATATTTAAAAATAAATTATTTAGTTATAAAATAGATTCAGATCTTGTTAGTTTGTTTGGAATTAATAGTTATTTAGTGGGAAATGTTAAGTTTATAAATGCAAAAAAAGCATTAGACAAGGAATGTAAGAAGAATTTATTGGGACATGGAATAGGAGTATATTATCATCATTTTGATAATTATTTTAATTCTAATTTATCTTATAATTTTAGATAATAAACTATATATTATTGTTTTGAGGTGATATATGACAGATAAATCAAAAATGATTTGGATGTATGTATTGATATATACAATATTAATACCAATACATTTCTTAGTATTTTTTTATTTCTTTGCAGTTTTTGCTCAGAGAATTAGTAGGTTAAATGCAGATATAAACAATATTTCTATATATATTTCAATATCAATGAGTATATATATGGAGGTCTTAACTTATATAGTTTATCGAGTAAATCTTAAATATAATCAAGAAAAAAATAAAAAGATTTTTATGATACTATTAGTGGCAAATCCTATTCTTATGACTTTAATTATAGGGACGTTTTTTTTCTACTTATAAGAGAAGTAAAATTAAATTAGTGTTTTAAAAGAGAAGCTATTTTAGTGTAATGCTAAGATAGCTTTTTTATGTTTAAAAATAATATTTAATTGATTATTAATAAAATTTTATTGAAAAACAATAAAAATATATTGAAAAAAGAAAATGAAGGTGATATTATTTAGTAAGAAATAATTTGGGAGAGAGGAAATATGAAAAAATATTTATACATTTTAAAAACTAAAGGTTCATCCATAGTTATGCATGAGGATGAGAAATTAAAATATTTTGAGGGAGAGGACACAGATCATTTAGAAAGAGTAGAGAAATATATCAAAGATAAAATGGAGTATAGCTTTTTAAAAATAATTAAGGAAAAGGATGTTATTTATTATGGCGATGAGTATAAAGTAATATTAATTGATGTTCTTGAATACAAAGGTGTTACTGATAGAAGCGCTTTAAAGGCTTTTAATGAAATAAAATCTGAAGATATAGGTTATAGGGATTTTAGATTATTAAATATATTTTGTTCTTATGAATTTATAACAAATGATTTTGAGCTTAATAAGCAAGAAAAACAAGTTACTATAAAAAATACAATTATGGCGGTACTAATAGGTTTAATTACAATTATTCTTTTTGTAGGTAATAATGAATTTAATTATTTTGGAATATCTGTACCTATAATAGTTACAATAATTTCTGCGAGTGCTATATTTTCTATAGGAAAAGTAAAAAAGATAAATTATACTGGTGTCTATTTTTTAGGAGTATCAATATTACTTAGTGTAACTTATGCGATATTTACTAATTATATTTTTAGAGAGATAAATATAATATTGATACCTTTAACTTTAGCAACAAGTTTATATATGATAAACTTCTCAGATATAAGATTAAAGGGAGAAGATTTACTTAATAATGTTATACCTAATATAACTATAGGAATTTTTATTAATCCCCATGTTGGAATGATTGGAAAGTTATTTAAGAATAGAGAAGATTTCAATTTTAAAAATAGTAAGTATAGAGGAGTTATAAAAGGAGTAATTATTTCAATACCATTGTTAATTTTTCTTATAGTACTTTTATCTTCAGCAGATGAAATATTTGCAAGTATATTTGAAGATACTATAAATAATATGATAAATGCAATATCTTTAATACGTACAGGTGGAGTATTATTAAAGTTAATAGTATTTGCTTTAGTATTTATATATATATATTATCTTTTCTCAAGCTTTAAATTTATGGTTAAAAGAACATATAAGATGACTGTAACTAAACTTGATAAAAGTATGGTTAATACTATATTAGTTTTAGTAAATGTACTTTATCTTGTATTTACTTATGTACAAATAAAATATTTATATATAAAGGTTAGTAATTTTAATCTTAGCCCAGCAGAGTATTCAAGTTATGCGAGAAATGGATTCTTCCAACTGATTGCTGTAGTTGTTTTAAATATAATGATAATTCTTTACTTTAAAAATAGAATAGATAATAGTAAATTAACTTGTTCTTTAAATACATTAATGACTATACTAAGTTTTAATATGGGACTTACATCTTTATATAAAATGAGACTTTATATAAGAGAGTTTGGTATGACACAATTAAGATTTGTAACTAGCATTTTTATGATATTTATATTAATTATGTTAGTGCTTATAGCTGTATCACTATGGAAAAAGATTGAGCTATTTAAATATTGTATAATTATAGGAAGTATAATTTATTTAGGAATTAACTTCTGTAATATGGATAAGATGATAGCTGAATATAATTTAAATGCAAAAGGAAAAGGTGTAGATATTGAGTATTTATCTACTTTATCATTAGATAGTTATGATGTAGTATTAAAAGCTTATGAGCAAGGGAAAATAAGTAAAGAACAATTTATGCAATATAAAGAGCAGAAACAACTTACTTCACAGTGGTATGAATACAATTATTATAACGATAAATAAAATGTAAAATATATAGTTGTATGGTATTATAATGTTATGAATATGTGTAAAGATATTTTGGAGGGTAAGAATGAAGTATTACGGTAAAAAATCTTTATCAGGCATTTTAAACATTATTCTTGGATTTGTATTATTCTTTGGAGTTATATTAACAGGGTTTACTTATTACACAACATTTTCTAAAAACAATATGAAAAGTATTGAAGGTATAATTTTAATTATTCTCTTAACAATAGGGATTATATGTACTTTTGTAGTTATAATAGAATTAAGAAGAGTTATAAAAACATTAGTTTTAGAGAATCCTTTTACTTGGGAGAATGTAAAATCGTTAAGAAGAATAACTTTTAGTTGTTTTATAATAGCAGGATGTTATCTTATAAACTTTCTTGTGAATATAGGAAAAGAGAGCTATAGTATAGTTTATATAGATTCAAAAGGTATTCATACTGATGCTGAAATATTTATATTTCTATTAGCTGGATGTTTTATAGGAATACTCTCTAAAGTGTTTGAGCAAGCAGTTAAATATAAAGAAGATAATGATCTAACAATATAGGTGAATGTATGGCTATAGTAATAAATTTAGATGTAATGATGGCAAAAAGAAAAATGTCACTACAAGAACTAGCTCAAAGGGTTGGAATAACTAATGCTAACCTATCAATACTTAAAAATAATAAGGCAAAAGCTATAAGATTTTCTACATTAGAAGCAATATGCAAAGAATTAGAATGTCAACCAGGAGATATAATAGAATATACTGAAGAATAAACTAAGAGGTTATCTGATTTAAGATAACCTCTTTTTATTTTTAAATTTAATAAAAATATTTGTTATTGATTGGTATAGAAACGATTTCATAAAAGTATTATAGAGTATAACCAGTATTCAAATTTATAAATATTTTTGTGAGGTGGAGTGTATGGGAAAAGTGTTAAAAGCTATGGTAGCTATAGCAGCTACATCATTAATTTTAGTTGGATGTACTAGTGGGACAAGCTCTAAGGTTGAGGACTCAAAGGAGAAAAAAGAAGTGAAAAAAATTCTTTGGGAACAAGGTGGAGAATTAGAAGCACAAAAAAGGTATGATAAAAATATTGGTACTGCAGGTATACTTGCTGGTAAGTCTAATGGCTATATTATTGTTGGTGGTGGAGCAAACTTTCCAGAAGAACCAGCTTCAAAAGGTGGAACAAAAGTATTATATCCAGATATCTATGTGTTAAAAGCTGAAGATGGAAGATTGAAACAAGTAAATCATACAACTTTAGATTATGAGATTGGATATGGGAATTCAATAACTACTGATGAAGGGATATATTATGTAGGTGGAAGTCCAAATGAAAAAGAAGCTGATAATGTTACACTTATTAAAGCTGATGATAAAGGTGAAATAACTACAGAACATATAGGAGATTTACCTTTTACTCTTGCTGATGGTATTTCAGTAAAACATGATAAGTTTATATATACTGGACTTGGAAAACAAAATGGAGAAGCAAGTAATAAATTTTATAAATTTGATACTGAAACTGGAAAAACAGAAGAATTAGCAGCTATTCCAGGTGAAGCTACTAGAAATCAAGCAGTAGCTCAAGTGCTTGGGGATAATATTTATGTATTTAGTGGTGGAGATAAGGTTGCTTATACAGATGGATATAAATATGATATAAAAAATAATTCTTGGAGTAAGATTGCTGATGTTAAAATTGGTGATGAAGAAATTTCACTTTTAGGAGCAAACTCTGTAAAACTAGATGAAGATAGAATGCTTGTTATAGGTGGATTTAATAAAAAGATTTATGATAATGCAGTAGATAAATTAGGTTCATTAAAAGATAAAGAATTAGATGATTTTAAACAAGCTTATTTTGGAGCTGATCCTGCTGAATTTAATTGGAATAGAAAAGTTTTAATATATGATTCTAAGACAAATGAATGGACAAGTACAGGAGAAATACCTTTTAATGCACCTTGTGGAGAAGGGTTAATTCTTGAAGGAGATAATATATATTCAATAAATGGAGAAGTTAAACCTGGTACTAGAACAGAAAGAATTTACTCAGGAACTTTAATCTATAAATAAAATACTAAAAAACTACTTACTTGTTGTAGGTAGTTTTTTTATTTAGCTGTGGATAACTTTTAATTAAAGTTATCCACATATCTTTGATTAGTTTCCACTTATCCTAAATCCCTAAATATTATTATTGGAGCAAAAATAATTAATGAATATAGTTCTTATATCGACATAAAATTAAGTAAAGTAATACTATAATTAAATATAATGATTTGGGAATTAGTGATTTAGGTTTAGGGGGATTATATATGAAATGGAATAACTTCTTTGGTGTATTGATAGGTATATTAGGTACAATGATTATAAAGGGACTTGGAATAGATAGTAAGTATTTAGTTATTGGTATGCTTGTTGGAATAATAATATATCAAATAATTAAATACTTTGTAGTTTATAAGAATGCTGTAAAATAGATTTTATAAAAAGGTAGGTAAATTAATTTAACTACCTTTTTGATATATTAATCTTATTTCCCAGGAAAGATATTATTTTTGTAATTCATCAACATCTACTTTACCAAAATATTCTCCACCATGATAGCAAAGAACTTTTTCTATATCTAATCCTCTTAGTTTATCTAATGATTGGATTGCCTGTTCTGGGTTAAAGTTAGAAGTATTTCTTGATCTTATAAGTTTTCCATCCTGTAGCATTAATGCATCACCCGTTAATAAAGTTTTTTCAATAGGGATATAAATGCAGATATGTCCTATTGTATGTCCTGGCATATCTAATGTTTGCACTTCATTAAATATAGGTAAGTTATCTCCAGCTTTAAAGGTTTCATCAACTTCTACAAATATCTTATTAAATCCATTTCTAAAGAATTCAAGTCTTCCTTTTGAGTTTTCATCTAAGTTTTCTTTATTATTCTCTAATGCCGCTAGTTTATGTGGTATTTTTTTACCTGATATATAATCAGCTTCTACATCAGTTGAGTAAATTTTAAGATTATCACCTAAAAGTTCCTTAAATTCTTTAGCAGTACCAATATGGTCAATATCATGATGTGTTATAACAAGTGCCTTTAATTTATTTATATCTATATATTTTTCGATTTCTTTTTTTAAAACTTCAAATTGCCCTGAGAATCCAGAGTCTATAAGAACAGCTTTTTCTTCATCGAAAATAAGAACAGGATGAATAATCATTTCTCTTCCACCAAAAGTTAATGAAGCTTCTAATGATTTTACGCTTAGTTTTTTCATATTTAAATCTCCTCTTTTGTTTGTTATATAAAATTCTAATTAAATAATTTTTAAGTGGGTATTATTATATAACTTCTTATAGCTTTTATAAACTTATTAAGGTAAAGACTAAATTAAATTTGTTTAACTCTTTTGCACTTATAAATCATATAAGTATTAATAGGTAGTTATAATAAGGGAGTATATTTATGAAAGCAACTATGGAACAATCAAGAAATTTTTTAGGAACAGAAAAAATAGGCAAATTAATTTTTAAGTTTGCCATCCCATCTATCGTTATTTTATTAGTAAGTGCATTATACAATATAGTTGACCAAATTTTTATTGGTCAAGGAGTTGGGATATTAGGGAATGCAGCTACAAATGTTGCTTTTCCAATAACTACAATAAGTACATCAATAGCTTTACTTTTAGGAATTGGTGGTGCTTCTAATTATAATTTAAATTTAGGAGCTGGAAGAAAAGAAAAAGCAGCTTATATTGCAGGGAATAGCTTTTCTTCAATGTTAATTGGTGGAACAATACTTACAGGTATTGTTATTATTTTTTTAAAACCTTTAATACTAGTGTTTGGAGCAAGTGGTGAAGTTTTATCTCTTGCTTTGACATATACAAGTATCACTTCTTTTGGGATTCCTTTTTTTATATTTTCAACTGGAGCTAGCCATTTAATTCGTGCAGATGGTAGTCCAAAATATTCTATGTTATGTGTACTTTTTGGAGCTGTATTAAATACAATACTTGATCCATTATTTATATTTGTTTTTGATATGGGGATTGCAGGAGCAGCATGGGCAACAGTTATTGGTCAAATTGCATCAAGTGTACTTGCCTTTAGATATATATTAAATTTTAAATCAGTTAAGTTATCAAAGGAAAATTTTATACCAAGAATAAGATATATAAAATCAATTGCTGCACTGGGAGTTTCTGCTTGTTTTAATCAACTTGCTATGACTCTTGTACAAATAACAATGAATAACACTCTCACATATTATGGAGCTTTATCTAAATATGGTAGTGAGATTCCACTTGCTTGTGTTGGTGTTATTTCAAAAGTTAATATAGTTTTTATGGCTTTTATTATGGGCGTAGGACATGGATGTCAGCCAATTGCCAGCTTTAATTATGGGGCAAAAAATTATAGTAGAGTAAAGAAAACATATATTTCTTCAGTAATTATCGCAAGCATAATAGCTACAATTGGATTTATAGTATTTCAGGTTTTTCCAAAACAAATTATTAGTATTTTTGGTGGTGGAAGCAAAGAGTATTTTGAATTTGCTATAGAATATTTTAGAATTTATATGATTATGACTTTTATAAATGGAATTCAACCTGTAACATCAACCTTATTCACAGCTATAGGAAAAGCAAAGAAAGGTATAATTTTATCTTCAACAAGACAAATCTTATTTTTAATTCCATTATTATTAATTTTCCCATTGTTCTTTGGAATTGATGGAATAATGTATGCAGGACCTATTTCAGATATTATTGCTGCCACTCTTGCAGCTACACTTATGTATTTTGAAATAAGGAGAATGAATAAGGAAATAAAACTAAAAGCTGATGTATAGTAAAAAGCACTCATTTAATTTAATGGGTGCCTTTTTTATAAATTAAGTATCTTATTTAGTTACATTATTTTTAATTAATTCTATAAAATTATCTGGAGTTACAATTCTTACTTTAGGATTTTGATTTAGTTTATTTACTACATCTTGAACATTATCCATAGTATTACTCCATACATGTACATAAACAAATGTATAAGAATTAGGATTTTTTATATCTGTATATCCAAGTTTCACTCTTTCATTAATATTTTCTATAAGTGTTTTCTCATCTTCTAAACCACCCCAAAGTAAATCTCTGCAAGATATTATAGGCTTATTATCTGACCATAATATTTTTCCGTTATAACTATTATTCTTTTCATAGTTAAGATAGAAAAGACCATTTATATTATCATGAGTAGTATACTTATTCCATAAATCTTCTTTATAAAAAGCTTCATCATCAAGTATTAATACAGAATGCTGATCTACTTTTTTCATATAATCACTTAGGACTTTAGTGTAGTTATCTAATTTATCTATAGGAAATTTACTAGGATACATATATCCATTACCTGATGGAGGGACTATAAAGTTATCACTATATTTTAAATAGCTGGTACTGTCATAGTATTTATTGAAAACATTTGGAGCTAAGTAATAAAGAGAAGGACTTATTGACCAACCTAAATTGAAATTCCCCCTATATGGAGAACCAAACCAATTTTTTGAGCCATAATTACTTCCAAGTAGCCATTGCTGATTATCTCCATCAGACATAATAAAGGTAACATAATGAACACCATCTTCTGAAATTATTTTATTATTAATTTTTTGTTTTTGAGGAATAGATGGAAATGAGCTTAGTATAGATAAATTATAAGACCAATCAGCAGCAATTACATCTACACCAGCTTTAGAAGCAGATAATACATTTTTATGTTCATCAGGTCCCCAACCAAGACAATGAGCATTATTATCCATAGAGTTAAAGATTTTTTCTCTTAAAGAAAAGTCATCTAGACTATCTTCATAGAAAATTAGAGATTTTGATATTATTGCATAATCTCTTAAAGCCATAGGATTATAAGGAGATAATTCTATAACTGTGGAGTGATTTAATGAATCCCAAAGATTATTGAAAGCCCAGTATTTATCAGTATCTCTACAATCTTTCATTAAATTATCTATGCCTAAGTCTTTAACTTTAGTTTCTAAAGATTCATCTATAGCTATTGAATTTTTTAATGAAGCAAGAGTACAAGCATTATTTATAGATGACATATTTAATTTACTATATAGTACATATCCATTAGTAAGTGACTTGAATTGATTTAATAATTTCCAAGGGTCCTTAACTTTTTTATATTTAACTTTATAATTCTTTTTTAAATCTTGAAGCCAAATTTCATAATCAGGTTCAGTAGGACTTATAATATAAATTTGCTTATCAGATTTAGTAGCCACAATACCTTGAAGTGTAGCTATCATAGTTTGTTCTTCTTTAGTCATATCAGTTTCTGAAATTACATAAAGGCATTTAGGAATTATAGAATTTTTAATAAAAGGAGAATCAGCTTCATTTGTTTTACTTAATTGTGATAAAGGCTGTTGTATTAAACTAGAGTTTGCAAAAACTTTAGGAGAATAGGAAATAAAGATAAAGAATAAGCAGCTAAAAAATATAAATATTTTGGGTTTTAAAAATTTTATCATAAGTATCTACCTCATATTTAATTATTATCTATTAGCTTTGCTTAGAATATTGAACTTTATTCATAGTAAATAGAACATAATAAATATAATTTATAAGCTCTAGCTTTTGGAGTAAAGTTTGTAAATAGGCAAATACTATGATATTATATAAGCCTATAACAAAGTACTTATATCTTTATATAAGGATTTTATATAATAATCTATGTAGTTACTTGGTGTAGATTTTAAAAATTAAAATTAATTTTAATACTAGAATAGATAACAAATGGAGGAAATTAAATTATGAATACTTTACCAAATTGCCCAAAGTGTAATTCAGAATATGTATATGAAGATGGAAGTCTTTTAGTTTGTCCAGAATGTGCTTATGAATGGAATGCAGATATGCAAGGTGCAAATAATGAAGATGAATTAATAGTTAAAGACTCAAACGGAAACATATTACAAGATGGTGATTCTGTAACAATAATAAAGGACCTTAAAGTAAAAGGAGCTTCATCAGCATTAAAGAAGGGTACAAAAGTAAAGAATATACGTTTAGTTGATGGAGATCATAATATTGATTGTAAGATTGAAGGCTTTGGAGCTATGAGCTTAAAATCAGAATTTGTTAAAAAGATATAATTTAATAAATATAAATAAGCTAGGTAATTTACCTAGTTTTTTTATTATAAAAATAAATAAAATGTTACGTATGTGGAAACATTTTATGGATAGCTCAAGATTTATTGACAAGAAATAGTTCTTTATAATAAGATGTGATTAAAGATAGATTTCATTAAAGATGAAATAAATTAATTAGTGAGGTGCTTGATGAGCGGGGTAGTATCTAAATAGATAAATTTTATAGTTAAATAAATCTAAAAATGGGGTATAAGCATACCTTTATTTGTTGTGGATTTATTTAAGATAGTCTATGAAGATACAACTAGCAAAAAGGTACCAATAGTGAATATAGGATAACTATATTTATTTTTAGATGATTTAAGAGATTAAATTTATAGGTATGAATTTTATGCTGTGGAGTATCCACAGCTTTTTTTATTTTTAAGATATATGGAGTCTATCTTTATGTATCTTTATAGATGTTTATTATTAATGCTTTTAGTTGAAAGGGGACAAAAAGATGAATAAGAATACATTTGAAAAGTTACAATATCATGAGTTAAAGGAAATAGTTAAGTCTTACTGTGTTAGTGGACTAGGAAAAGAGTTAATAGATAAATTAGAGCCGTCTAGTAATTTAAGAGTGGTTGAGAAAAGATTAAATGAAACTAGTGAAGGTGTAACCATTTTGGATATGGCAAGTCATATTCCACTAGATGGTATATCAAATATAAAAGTAGTTATAGATAGAATAGAAAAAGGAATAATTATTGAACCAAATGAGCTTATTAGTATTTGTGACTTCTTAAGAGGTTGCAGAAAGATAAAAAAGTTTATGGAAGATAAGAGTTATTATGCAAAAACTTTAGCAAGCTATGCTCAGTCTATATCAGAGTTTAGAAGTATAGAAGAAGAAATAGAAAATAGTATAAAAGGTTCAAGAGTTGATTCTAATGCTAGTAAAGATTTAAAGAAGATAAGAAGACATATAGATAATTGTGAAACTAAGATTAAAGAAAGATTAGAGAAGTTTCTACAAAGTAGTACTAATAAGAAATATATACAAGAGTTCTTTATTAGTAAAAGAAATGAGAGATTTACAATTCCAATAAAAGCATCTTATAAAAATCAAGTTGAAGGAACTGTTGTCGAAGTATCATCAAAAGGTTCAACTGTTTTTATAGAACCAGCAGTTATATCAAAATATAGAACAGAGCTTGAGATATTCAAAGCAGATGAAGCTATAGAAGAATATAGAATACTTTCAGAGCTTTCAAATCTTATACATGATAAGATTAAGGAACTTAAAATAAATATAGAAGCAATAGCAGAGTTTGATATGATTTTTGCTAAAGCTAAATATAGTAAAGCTATAGATGGAATAAAGCCTGAAATTAATGATTATGGTTATATAAATATAGTTAAAGGAAAGCATCCACTTTTAAAAGGAGAGGTAGTTCCTTTAGATTTTAGAGTAGGTGATGATTATAGATCACTTATAATAACAGGACCTAATGCTGGAGGAAAAACTATAGTTTTAAAAACTGTTGGGCTTTTAACTTTAGCCGTGCAGAGTGGTTTTCATATAGCAGTAAAAGAAGGAACTAATATGTCTATCTTTGAAAAAGTATTTGTTGATATAGGAGATAATCAAAGTATAGAGAACTCTCTTAGTACATTTTCATCTCATATGAAAAATCTATGTGAGATAGTGAATCAGTGCAATAAATCAAGTTTAATATTATGTGATGAAATAGGAAGTGGAACAGAACCTAATGAAGGAGCAGGTCTTGCAATAGCTATTTTAGAAGAATTTTATCATAAAGGAAGTATAACAGTTGCAACAACTCATTATGGAGAGATAAAGAATTTCTCAGAAGTTCATGAAGACTTCCAAAACGCAGCAATGCAATTTGAAAAAGAAACTTTAAATCCTTTGTATAAATTATTAATAGGTAAATCAGGACAAAGTAATGCTCTTTGGATTTCTAAGAAGATGGGAATAAAGGATTCAATATTAGAAAGAGCAAAAACTTATATTGATAGTAAGAACTATAATTATGAAAAAGTTAAAGAGAGTAAAATTAAAAAGCAAACAGATAGTATAAATGATATCTTAGATGAGGAAAGGGAATTTAGATATAATGTTGGTGATAAAGTTTTACTTTTAGATTTTAATGAAAGTGGAATAGTCTTTAAGCCAGAGGATAAGTTTAATAAACTAGTGGTTTTCTATAAAGATGAGTATATTGAAGTTCCTTTAAATAGAGTAAATCTTGAGATAAGTGCTAAAGAATTATACCCAGATGGTTACGATTTAGATTCTTTATTTATTAGTTTTGAAGAAAGAAAGCTTCAAAGAGATATAGAGAGAGGTTCAAAGAAAGCTTTAAAGAAAATACAAAAAGAAATCAGAAAGTAATTTAAGTTTTTAGAATTAAAAAGATACTTGATAAAAAAATATATCAAGTATCTTTTTTTGTAATTATTTTAATTAGATTAATAAAGTGTATTAGAATTTATAGAACTAATAAAAATAATTATTAATAAATAAAAATTATTAAAAATTATATTTACTTTATTGGAAATTCAGAGTAAAATAGTATGTAATAGGATATTGTTAAAAAATAAACAATTAAGGTGTTTAGAATCTTGGAGGGATATATATGAAAATAGTAGTAGTAGGATGTACACATGCAGGAACCGCAGCAGTAGTAAATTTAAAGGAGCTTTACCCAGAAAGCGAAATAACAGTGTATGAAAAGAATGATAATATTTCATTTTTATCATGTGGAATAGCTTTAAATGTAGGAAAGGTAATTGAAGATACTGATAGCTTATTTTATAATTCACCAGAAAATCTAGCCAAGCTAGGCGTAACTACAAATATGAAGCATGAAGTTTTAAATATTGATTTTGATAAGAAAACTTTAGAAGTTAAAAACTTAATTACAGAAGAAATTTTTGAAGATAGTTATGATAAATTAGTTCTTACTTTAGGTTCATGGCCAATAGTACCAAAGTTTGAAGGTGGAGAGCTTGAAAATATAGTATTATGTAAAAATCATGACCATGCTTTAAATATAATAGAAAAAGCTAAGGATGCTAAAAATGTAGTAATTATAGGAGCTGGATATATAGGGGTAGAACTAGTAGAAGCTTTTGAAATGCAAGGAAAGAAAGTAACTTTAATAGATGCTGAAGATAGAATAATGCCTAAGTATCTAGATAAAGAATTTACAGATATAGCTGAAAAAGAATTTACTGATAGAGGAGTAAATTTAGTTTTAGGTGAAAAAGTTCAAAAGTTCAATGGAGAAAATGGTAAGGTAACTGAAGTTGTAACTGAAAATGGAGCTTATAAAGGTGATTTAGTAGTTTTATGTATAGGATTTGCACCAAATAGTAAACTTGTACAAGGTAAATTAGATACTTTACCAAATGGAGCAATAATAATAGATGAATATATGAGAACAAGCAAAGAAGATGTATATGCTGCTGGAGATTGTTGTGTTGTAACTTACAATCCTGCTAATGATAAGAGATATATACCTTTAGCAACTAATGCTGTAAGAATGGGAACATTAATAGCTAGAAATATTGTGAAGCCTACTCTTAAGTATATGGGAACTCAAGGAACATCAGGAATTAAGATATATGATCAATCAATAGCTTCAACAGGAATGACTGAAGAAGTAGCAAAATCAACAACAGATATGAATATAGGAACTGTAATATTAACAGATAACTACAGACCAGAATTTATGCCAACTTATGAACCAGCAACAGTAAAACTTGTTTTTGATAAAGATACAAGAAGAATTCTTGGTGGACAAATTATTTCTAAGATTGATTTAACTCAATATATGAATACTTTATCAGTAGTTATTCAAAATAATATGACTATTGAAGAACTTGCAATGACAGACTTCTTCTTCCAACCACATTTTAATAAGCCTTGGAGTTTATTAAATGCAGTAGCATTAAAAGCACTTTAATTAATATAGCAAACCTCGTCATATAAATATGACGGGGTTTTATTCTTATTTAGTAAAATTAAGGTATAATTATATATAGTATAAATACATAATTTTAAAATTAATATTATAGATTAAAGGAATGTAGGTATGAAAAAGATAATTATAGTTGAGGATGCAGAAAGAATAAGACTTGAATTAACAGAAGTTTTTGAGAGATATGGATATGAGGTAAAAGTTCCGGATAGTTTTGATAATGTATTGGACTTTGTAAAAAGAGAAAATGCAGATTTAATAATACTAGATATAAATTTACCTATATTTGATGGTTATTATTTATGTAGAGAAATAAGAAAAAGCTCAGATATTCCAATAATTATAGTTACTAGCAGAGATAGTGATATGGATGAGCTTATGAGTATTAATTTAGGTGCAGATGATTTTATAACAAAGCCTTATAATATAGAAATACTTTTAGCTAGGGCCAATTCACTTATAAGAAGAAGTTCAAAACAATCTAGCACTAAAGATAAGTTAAATTATAATGATCTTGAGATTAATTTATATAATAGTAGCATGACTTATAAAAATAATAATATAGAGCTTACTAAAAATGAACTTAAAATTTTAATTTTCTTGGTTCGTAATAAGGGAGTTATAGTTTCAAGGGAAGAACTTATGGAGCATTTATGGAATGATGATTTCTTTGTGGATAACAGTACATTATCAGTAAATGTTACTAGGCTTAGAAAAAAACTTGTTGAAATAGGTTTAGATAATGCCATAGAAACTAGAAGAGGACAAGGGTATATAATGCCATGAGTTTAAGAGAATATTTAAAAGATAAGCTTTTATTTATATCAATAAATTTAATGTTATTTATTTTATTATTGATGTTCTTAATTTATATAGAAATAAGCTTTATTTGGTGGATAGGAATATTTATAATTTGGTTTTTACCTATGATTATTTATTTTACTCTAGATTATATAAAGAAAAAAGATTTTTATTATACTCTTATAAATAGCTTAGAATCATTAGATAGAGAATATTTAGTAGCTGAAGTTATGGACGAGCCTTATTTTTTAGAAGGGAAGATAGTTTATGATGCTTTAAAAAGTATAGAAAAAGATATACATAAGAAGATTAATTATCACGAAAATAAGGAAATTAATTATAGAGAATATATAGAAGCTTGGATTCATGAAATAAAGACTCCAATAGCTTCAACAAAACTTATAATAAATAATAATAAAAGCGAAGCTACAAAAAATATAGAAACAGAAATACTAAAAATTGAAGAGTATTTAGAACAAGTCCTATATTATGCTAGAAGTAATGATACTAGTAAGGATTATATAGTTAAAAAAATAATTTTAAAAGAGCTTATAAAAACTGTCCTTAAGAAAAATATGAAGAGTTTTATATATAATGATATAAGTCTTGTTTTAGAAGATTTAGATGAAGTAGTTTATACAGATCCAAAATGGGTTAATTTTATAATAAATCAGATTATTATAAATTCATTAAAATACTCTAAAAAAGAAGAGGCAAGAATTAAGATATATTCAGTAAGGACTGAGAAGAATGTAATTTTAACTATTGAGGATAATGGAGTTGGAATTCCTACTGAAGATGTTAGAAGAGTTTTTGATAAAGGCTTTACTGGTGAAAATGGTAGAAAGTATGGAAAATCAACAGGAATGGGACTTTATATATGTAAAAACTTAGCTGATAAACTTGGTTTTGGCTTAGAATTAAGTTCAGAGTTTGGAGTAGGAACTAAAGTAAATATAATTTTCCCAATAGGAGATTTAACAAATATATAGATAAAATTTAAGACTCAGTTAATACTGAGTTTTTTATTTTAAGGGAGAAATATTTCGAAAATGAAAAGTTCACGAAATATAAATCAATATAATATTGGAAAAAATTGAGATAGAATTAAGGGGTAAGATAAATACAAGGAGGAGAGAAATTTTGAAACAAGTTTTAGAGGTTACTAACATTGAAAAATATTATGGAAATAAGAGTAATATAACAAAGGCGATAGATAAGATAAGTTTTAAGATAAATGAAGGAGAATTTGTAGGGATAATGGGTGCATCAGGAAGTGGTAAGACTACACTTTTAAATTGTATTTCTACAATTGATGAAATTACTTCAGGAGAACTTAAGATTAATGATATTGATATAACAAAGCTTAAAAATAGAGATTTAGAAAAGTTTAGAAGAGATGAGCTTGGGTTTATATTTCAAGACTTTAATTTATTAGATACATTAACTGCTTATGAAAATATAGCAATAGCTCTTACTATAAAAAAGGTAAAACCAGCAGAAATAAGAGAGCTTATAACAAAAGTTGCAAAGAAATTAGAGATAACGGATGTTTTAGATAAGTTTCCTTATCAAATGTCAGGAGGACAAAAGCAAAGAGTTGCCTCAGCAAGAGCAATAGTTACAGATCCATCATTAATATTAGCTGATGAACCAACAGGAGCTTTAGATTCTAAATCTGCAAAATTATTATTAGAATCATTTGAAAAATTAAATAATGAATTTAAAGCAACTATATTAATGGTTACACATGATGCATTTACAGCAAGTTATGCACATAGAATACTTTTTATTAAGGACGGTAAAATCTTTACTGAAATTTATAGAGGAGATTCTTCAAGAAAAGAGTTCTTTAATAAGATTATTGAAGTTGTGACTTTACTTGGAGGTGATGCTAGTAATGTATTATAATCTTTCGCTTAGAAATGTAAAAAGAAGTTTTAGAGATTATTTAATTTACTTTTTCACACTAACTTTATCAGTAGCTATATTTTATTCATTTAATTCTTTAGGTTCGCAAGACATGATGATTCCATTTACCTCTTCAAATGATGAGATATTAAAAGCTATAAATTTATTTTTAGGAATATTATCAGGATTTGTATCTGTTATATTAGCATTTCTAATTATATATGCTAACAATCTTTTAATTAAAAGAAGAAAAAGAGAATTTGGTATATATACTACACTTGGAATGAGCAAATCAAAGATATCAAAGATTTTATTAATGGAAACTATTATTATAGGGATATTTTGTTTAGTTATAGGCTTAATTATAGGAATATTTATATCTCAAGGATTATCAGCAATGACGGCAAAAGTATTTGAAATAAGTCTTTCAAAATACACTTTTATTTTTTCTAGTAATGCATTAATTAAAACTATTTTATGCTTTGGAATAATATTTCTTTTTATAAGTATTTTTAATATAAGAATTATGAAGAAATATAAATTAATTGATTTAATTTATGCTTCTAAAAAGAATGAAGAGTTACATCTTAAAAATAGTAAAGTGTCTTTAGCAATATTTATATTATCAGTAGTTATTTTAGGAGTAGCTTATTCAATAATTCTTAAAGAAGGTTTATTAGGTAGAACACAGGAAATTTATCTATCAGTAGCCCTTGGAATAATAGGAACAGTATTATTTTTTGTTTCTTTGGCAGGATTTTTAGTAAATTCTCTTAAAAAGAGTGAAAATATATATTTTAAAAATTTAAATTTTTTTGTAGTAAGACAATTAGGAAATAATATAAAAACTAATTTTATATCAATGAGTATTATAAGTTTAATGTTATTTGTAACTGTATGTATTTTGGCTTCAGGAATAGGAATAGGTAAAGGAGTAAATTCAGATTTAGACTTTAAGATTCCATATGATTCAGTTATACACCAAAATGATCCAGATACTAATATGAAAGAGCTTTTAAAGAAAAATGGGATTGATATAAATTTATATACTAAGGATTCTATTGACTATAATAGATATATTATTGATAAACTTCCATCTGAAATTCTAGGTAAGAAACAGTATGTAACTGCCACAGAAAAGCTTGTAGATTTTACTTCACGAGATACTCAGGCCATAAAGCTTTCAGATTACAATAAGCTTTTAGAGATGAAAGGAGAAAAGCCAATTAGTCTTACTAATAATCAATATGCAATATATACAAATGATAAAGAGATGGTTGATTTCTATAATAAATTTTTAAAGACCGGAAAGAACGTAGACATAGATAATAAAGAATACTTACCAGCATATAAAACTGTATTATACAATAATATTGATAATTCAATGATTAATAATACTATTTTAACTTTAATAGTACCTGATAGTGTATGTGATAATTTGAAAGTATATAATAAAACTTTAGTTATGGATATCAATGATAAGTTTACGGCTAATGTAGATAAGAAAATTAAAGATTTATTTGCAAAGATACAACAAGATACAGGATATGAAAAAAATTATTTTGTTTATACTAAAGAGGATCTTAGAGTAGAAGCATTAAGTATGTCTATGCTTATAGGATATATAGGTATTTATATAGGTATAATTTTCTTAATTACTAGTGGTTCAGTACTAGCAATTCAGCAATTATCAGAAACTAGTGACAATCAAGAAAGATATTCTCTTCTTAGAAAATTAGGTTCAGATAGAAAAATGATAAATAAAGCATTATTTATTCAGATTGGAACATATTTTATAATGCCTTTATTACTAGCAATAATACATTCTATAGTTGGACTTAAAGTTTCAAATAAGATTGTACAATTAAATGGAGGAGATGATATGGTAGGTAATATAATATTTGCTGCTATATTTATATGTGTAATCTATGGACTTTATTTTATAACTACATTTATGGGAGCTAAAAATATAATAAATAAGAAGAGATAAGAAAGTAGCGAGTAAAATTTAGTGAATTTTACTCGTTATATTTATTTTACTCTAATCTAAATCCTTTTTTACTATTTGATATAGATGTTTATGTAAGATATCAGTATAATAATATTACATTATTTGGTAGGGGTAAATATATATGAGAAGAGAGTATAAACTCAAAAAGTTAATATTTTTAATAGTATTTATCATCATGATATTATTTTTAGGGATTTTATTATATTTAACTAATAATAAAACTATCCTAAAAAGTTCTACTAATATAATTACACTTTATAAAGATGATAATTCAAAAAAATATTTTATTGATAATACTATAGATAAAGATACCTTATTAATAATTGAAAAAAATTTTGATATAAATCAAAATCAAAATCTTATTATTAATATAACATTATATAAACATAAGTTTTTAAATATATGGGAAAGTATTCAGGAACAGCATCTAATTGTAGATAAAGAGTTTAGTTGGGAACAAGTTTTAATTAATAAAGATCCTGAAAAATATTTTGTATTTGGGTATTTAAAAACAAGTGATAAAAAGACTATTAGTATAGATGGAATAAATGTAGATAAATTAATTAAATTAACTGATGATATTTATATATGGTATGAAAGTACTAATAATGATTTAATTCATGTTAAATTAATTGAATAGTTTATCAGATATATTAGACAAATAAGAAGAAAAAGGAAGTAGCGAGTAAAATCTAGTGAATTTTACTCGCTATATTTATTTTGATAAAGAAATATTTCAAAAATGAAAAATTCAAGAAATGTAAATCAATATAAGATTATAAAAATTTACGATAAACTAAATATGTAAGGTAAATTTAACTAAAGAGGAGATATTTTATGAGAAGAGTTTTAGAGTTTAATAGGCTTATTAAGCTTGTTACTTTACCAGGAGGTGAAGGTAACAATGTATTATAATCTTGCATTTAGAAATGTAAAAAGAAGTTTTAGGGATTATTTAATTTATTTTTTAACCTTAACTTTAGCAATAGCATTATATTATTCATTCAACTGTATTATTTCCCAGGAGATAATGATTCCAGTAACTGCTAAAAATATCGTAAATCTAAGGATTATAAATCAAGTTTTAGATATTTTAACAATATGTATGTCTGTTGTATTAGCTTTTTTGATTATATATGCTAATAACTTTTTAATTAGAAGAAGAAAAAAGGAGTTTGGAATATATATAAGCTTAGGGATGAGAAAATCAAAGATATCTAGAATTCTATTAATTGAAACTATTGCTATAGGTATAGTTTGTTTAATTGTAGGAATGATTATAGGTATATTTTTATCACAAGCATTAGCAGCATTTACAGCTAGAATATTTAATGTCAGTTTCTTAAAGTACAATATTATTTTTTCATTTAATGCTTTTATTAAAACTATTTTATGTTTTGGACTAATATTTATTTTTATAAGTATTTTTAACATAGTAATTATAAGTAAATATAAGGCAGTAGATTTAATTTATTCAGTAAATAGGAATCAAGAAATAAAAGTAAAGAATATAAAACTATCTATAATAATCTTTATATTAGCAGTAATCACTTTAGGATCAGCTTATACAATAATTCTTAGAGTAGGTGAAGTAGCAGAGATTACAAGGTCAATTCAGGTAGCAATAATTCTTGGAATAGTAGGGACTGTATTATTCTTTATTTCTATATCAGGATTTTTTATAAATTATTTTAGGAAAAATGAGAGGGTATATTTTAGAAATTTAAATCCTTTTATACTAAGACAATTAGAAAATAGTCTTAGTAATAATTTTATATCAATGAGTATTATAAGCTTAATGTTGTTTATAACAATATGTATTTTTTCAGCAGGATTAGGAATGGGACTAAGTGGCTATTCAAGTTTAAATGTAAACTTTAGATATCCATATGATGCTGTTATAAGTAATATTGGTCCAAATGAGAATATCATCAGCTTACTTAAGAATAATGGTATTGATATGAATTTATATATAAAAAATGATGTTGAATATAATAGATATACTATAAATGAGACAATAACTGATATGATAGAAAAAAGTTATTTTGCTTCTTTAACACCTGTTGAGTATACACAATTAAAAAATCAATTATGGGATACCTATATTATGAAGCTTTCAGATTATAATAAGCTTTTAGAGATGAAAGGAGAAAAGCCAATTTATCTTAAAGATAATCAATATGCAGTATGTACTAATAAAAAAGATCTTATAGCTGCAAATGATAAGGCTTTAAGTTTAGGAAATAAGATTGATATAAATAATAAAGAATATGTTCCAGCATATAAGAACGTTTTGTATAATAACATCACAAATATAACAGCTGGTTCAAGTTCAGAAATTTTCATTCTTCCAGATAAGGCATGTGATAAACTACAAATTTTTGATAAGACTTTAGCTATGAATTTTAATAACAAGTTTACATATAAACAAGCAGAAAAAATTCAGAAGCTATTTGCTAATTTACAAAAGAACACAATGCTTGGAGAAGATTATTTCTTTACTAGCAGAAAAACAATGGAAGTAAGTATTCTTAGTTCATGTATGATGGCATCTTATATAGGTTTTTATATAGGAATGATATTCTTAATAATTAGTGGAGCAATTCTTTCAATTCAAAAATTATCACAGGTAAGTGAAGATGAAGAAAGATATAAGATTCTTAGAAAACTTGGATATGATAAGAAGATGATAAATAAAGCATTAGTTATGCAAATAGGCATGTATTTCTTAATTCCACTTGCAGTAGCTATAATAAATTCTGTGTCTGGACTTATATTTTCATATAGAGTAATACATTTAGATAGAGCAAGAAATTTTACCTATAATATAATATTTGCTGTAATATTCATAGCTATAATTTATGGACTTTACTTTATAACTACCTTTATGGGAGCTAAAAATATAATAAATAAAAAAAGATAAAACATTAGAGAGTAAAATTTGGTGAATTTTACTCTCTATATTTATATAATAAAAATAAATTTAAAAAGCTGTTGACCTTCACGTAGCGGAATCCTTTATTATAAAATTGTCAGGAGGAAAGAGGATGGAATATACAATTAAAAAGCTTGCAGAGATTGCGGGAGTTAGTGTAAGAACTTTAAGATATTATGATGAGATTAATCTTTTAAAGCCAAAGAGAATTAATTCATCAGGGTATCGTATTTATGGGCAAAATGAAGTTGATTTATTACAACAAATTTTATTTTATAAATCAATGGATATGAGATTAGATGAGATACAAGAGATAATTTCTAAGCCTGATTTTGATATTTATAAATCATTAATTGAGCATCATGAAAAGCTTATTTCCAGACGAAATCAGCTTGATAGTTTAATTTTAACTGTTGAAAAAACAATAGCTTATAAAAAAGGAGAAAGGGATATGGCAGATAAAGAAAAGTTTGAAGGTTTTAAAAAAGAAAAGTTAGCTGAAAATGAAAAGAAGTATGGTAAAGAGATTAGAGAAAAATATGGTGATAAAACAGTAGATGCTTCTAATAAAAAATTTATGAATCTTAGTGAAGAGGATTTTAAAAAGATGAAAGAGATTGAAGCAGATATGTTTAAATCTTTAGCAGAGGTTGCAAAGACAAAGGATTTAAATTCAGCTGCTGCTAAAAATGTATTTAAAAAGCATAAAGAGTGGCTAAAATTCTCATGGCCTAGTTATTCAGCTCAGGCTCATATAGGGCTTGCACAGATGTATATTGCAGATGAAAGATTTGCTAAATATTATAATGATAGAGCTGGAGAACGAGTAGTTAATATCTTATGTGATATTATTTCTTTATACGCAAAATAAGAGAAAAGTTTTATAAATAAAAATGTAATAATGTAATATTAATAAATACACCCTCATAGATGTAAATCATGGGGGTGTATTTATGTATTGCAAAGAATGTGGAATGATGTATACGAATGAAGAAGCTAGTTATTGTTTAAGTTGTGGAGTAAAAAAAGGTAATGGAAATAAATATTGTTCAAATTGTGGTACTCCAAGAAAAAGTGAAAATCAAGATGTGTGTTTAAACTGTGGAAAAGATTTTAGAAGACCATTTGGGGGATATGATGGAGAAAAATTAAAGCTTGTTACTTTATTGCTAGCAGTTTTTATAGGATCACTTGGAGTTCATCAATTTTATGTAGGGAAAAATCAAAGAGGAATACTTTATATAGCTTTAACAGTACTAGGCTTTTTAACTTTTGGTATAACAACATGTATTGCATATGTACTAGTTTTAATAGATATAGTAAGAATACTTTTAAATAAGTTTAAAGATTCGGATGGTAATGTAGTAGAGAGGTGGCTTTAGTTAATTTTTATTATTAGTAAGCTGTGGATAACTTTTAGTTAAAGTTATCCACAGGTTTTTATAAATAAGGATATTAACATAAAATAAAAAAGAGATATTTTCAGTATTTGAAAATATCTCTTCTGAGTGGAGGATAAAGATAAATTTAAAATTAAGTTGCAGTATAAAATTTACTTTATATTAATTATATTATTTTTTTAATAAGTTTATTATTTCATCTATTTTTTTTGCACCAAAATGGATTTCTTCATTATCAACAATAATTGCAGGAACACTCATTATTTTGTATTTATCTCTTATTTCTTTGAAGTTTGAGATATCTAACATTTCAGTTTCTACATTCTTATTTTCTATAGCTATTCTTTGTCCTGCAACAACTACTTCAGGGCATAAGTGACATGATAATGATACACATACTTTAACTTTCACAGGTTTATCAATAGATTTTATTGATTCTAAAACTGATTCAGGTAATTGTTGTCCTGGACCTGCAAGATTATATATAGCTAAGATGAATGAATTTAATTCATGTCCACCAGGAACTCCATGAAACTTAACTCCGCTATATTCCTTATTATGATCTAATAAAGATACTACTGGGAATTTATCTGCATGTACCTTTTCTTCTATTTCTAAGTTTTCACCCTTATTATAGATTTCAGCTGATAATTTATCTCCTAGATCAGCTATATCAAGAATTAAATCTCTAAGTTCTATAGATTTTTCATTTTCTAAATCTACTATTGAAACAAGAGTAACTTCCTTTTCCATTCTATCTAGAACATTTTTAAGTTGAGCTCTCATAGCATCATTTAAAAGTGAACTTTTCTTTGAAACTGAGCCAAGTTCAGTATTTGAAGGAGTAGCTTCTTGTTTTACTTGTTCTTTTTTAGCAGCTACAGGTTCATCTTTAATTCCAAGTCTAGTTTTTAATGCAGCAACATATTTTTCAGCTACTGTTGCTGCAATTGCTCCATCAGAAACAGCAGTAACTATTTGTCTGAGTTCCTTAGGTCTTAAATCACCAGCAACATAAACTCCTGGAATTTTAGTTTCCATATTTTCATTTGTGATTATGTAACCACGTTCATCTAATTCTAAGATATCTTTAAATAAATCACTTTTTGGTGAATATCCTACGAATACGAAGATTCCAAAGCTTCCATCTTCTTTCTTAGCATTATATACAAATGTTTCACCAGTTTGATTGTTAATAAATTTAGCGTAGTTTACTAAACCTTCTCCACCAGCTTCAACTATTTCTGTATTGAACATTACTTCTATTTTAGGATTATCTAATGCCATGTCAGCAATTGATTTTGAACATTTAAATTCAGCATATTTTGAAACTATTGTTACTTTTGAAGCATATCTTGTTAAAAATACAGCTTCTTCTGCAGCAGCAAATCCACCACCAATAACAAATACTTCTAATCCATCAAAGAATTCACCATCACAAGTAGCACAGTAACCTATACCTCTACCTGTAAATTCTTCTTCACCCTTAAATCCAATTTTTCTTGGCACGGCACCTGTAGCTATAATAACAGCTCTAGCTTTAACATCCCCATTATTTGTTGATAAAATTTTAAGGTCTTTGTCTGATTCAAAATCTACTGATGTAACTTCAGCCCCCATAAATTCAACACCAAACTCTTCAGCTTGTTCTCTCATTTCAGCCATAAGCTTAGGTCCATTAGTACCTTTAGCACCTGGGTAGTTAGAGATTTCATATGTTTTAGTTACTTGCCCACCAATTTCATCTTTTTCTATAATTAATGTATTCATTTTAGCTCTTCCTGCATATAAAGCAGCTGAAAGACCAGCAGGTCCTCCACCAATTATAACTAAATCATAAATTTTATTCATAATAACTCCTCCAATCAAATAATCTTAATCAAAATATTTTTAAAATATTTATCTCTAAATAACTTAAAAATATTTTGATAAATAAAAGAGTGGAAAAACCACTCTTTTTATTTATTAAAGCTTTCCTATTAAGTCTAAGCTTGGTGTTAATGTTTCTTCACCTGGTTTCCATTTAGCTGGACAAACTTGATCTCCGTGTGCTGCAACAAATTGAGCTGCTTGAACTTTTCTTAATAATTCTTCTGCATCTCTTCCGATTCCATTGTCGTGAACTTCGTAAGCTTTGATTTCCCCTTGAGGATTAATTACGAATGATCCTCTTAAAGCTACACCTTCTTCTTCGATCATTACTTCGAAGTCTCTAGCTAATTTTCCTGTTGGGTCTGCTAACATTGGATATTGAATTTTTGAGATTGTATCTGTTGTATCAGCCCATGCTTTGTGTACAAAGTGAGTATCTGTTGATACTGAGTAAACTTCACATCCGATTTCTTTAAATTTTTCGTAGTTATCTGCAAGTTCTCCAAGTTCTGTTGGACATACAAATGTGAAATCAGCTGGGTAGAATACAAATACTGACCATTGACCCTTTAAATTATCTTGAGTTACTTCTTTGAAGTCTCCATTGTGGTAAGCTTGAACTTTAAAGTCTGAAACTTTTTTATTGATTAATGACATATTAAAACACCTTCCTTATGATTATTTATATTTGATATTATGTATCACGTCTTCTTGTAATTAATAATAATTATTATTTAATAAAATGTCAATATAATATTGGATAATAATTATTAATTAGAAACGATAGTGATTATCATTATCCTTTTTTCTTCGATTTTCTTACTTAAAGTACCTAAGTTGAATTTTTATATTTTTAAGTATCTGTATAGTACTTTTCTTATTATTTACTATAAGGAGATTTTTATTATAAGAATATTAAGTGGGCTTTACTTTATGTAATGTTTTAAGAGTTATATTAGAAATAAAAAGATTAATTAGAGTGAGGGGTGTAGTCTTTAAAAACAGATGAATTATAGATATGTAAAATTAAATTAAGGTACAAAATTATACAATTATCAATAGAATATAGTATAAAATAGGGCTACATTTTTTAGTTGTACCCTAGTATCCTAGGAGGATGATATGACTTTAATATTAATAATAACGCTTATTGTCTATATAGGAATGATATTTTTTGCTAAGCATAGGACTTCTATTGCATTTATAGGGGCTGGATTTTTACTCATTCTAGGAAGTGTAAGCTCATATTTTGATGTTAATGCTGCCTTTTTAAAGTTTCCAAGTGAAATAATTATTCTTATTATAGTTTTAGCCTTATTTACAGACCTTTTTGAAAGGGTAGGATTAATAAATTATATTGGATATAAATTTATATCTTTTTCGAAAGAAAATAGAATTATTATAATGATTACAATTCCACTTATAGTTTATTTTATGTCACTTTGGATGAATAATCTAACTGTTGTCTTATTATTTACCTACATGGCTTTATATCTATGTATGGAATATAAGTTACCCATTATTCCTGTTTTAGTTAGTGTAGTTATAGGATCTAATATAGGTGGAGCACCACTTCCTTGGGCTGATACACCAGCAGTTATACTAACTTTATATACTAATTTTAATTTAGCAGATTTTTTAACTAAATTATTTATTCCCTGTTTAGTTTATGTAATTTTACTAGCAGGGTACACTTATATGTACTACAAACACTTTACACCAAGTAAAGAACTGAAAAGAGAGATTCCATTTAAGAAGAAGCCACCTGTAAGATGGCATGAAGCAAGATTACCGATGATAGTTTTTGTTTTATATATTATTGCAGTTAGTGTGGGGCCTTTTGTTGGAATATCAATAGCTTATATATCTTTATTATTTGGTGGTATTTTATTAATTATAGATAAACCAGACCCAATGGATACTTTAAATAAACTTCCTATTATGGATTCAATAGCTTTTATAATAGCTTTATTTTTAATAGGTGGGATTTTAGAGTATAGTGGAATTTTAAAAATTGCTGCCGAATATATTATAGGTCTTACTAATAATAATCCTTATTTAATATTATTATCAGTTTTATTTATTGCTTTTATAATTGCAACATTCTTATCAGCAGGTCCAGCAGCAGCAACCTTACTTCCTATTTGTGCTGTCTTAGCACCTTTAATTCCATTTAAATTAATATATGCAGCTTTAGCACTTGGAGTATTAGCAGGAAGTAGTATGTTGCCATGGTCTGCAACAGGGGGGCCAATACTTCTTAGTCAGGTTAATAGATTTGCAAAAAGACCTCATGTTCCAAAACCTGAAAAAGATAGAATTAACGTAATTTTTAACTTAAAAGAATATCTAAAATTTTCAATACCATTTTCATTAATAATATTATGTTTAAGTGCGGTATATCTATTAGCATATCTAAAGATATTAAGCTAATATCAAAAATATAGCCACGATTATAAATTAGTATATTATAATCGTGACTTTTATAAGATAATCATCTTAAAAGAAAGGTTTAGCATTTCTACATTGACCTCTAGTTTCAACTCCTCCAATATCTCCTATGGATGATTTAGATTTATTAAATATAGTATCTATATCTAAAAAATCTCTTATAGATGTAGATGCAAATTTATAAGCTAAATATACTGGATCAGTTACATTTATAAGAACTCTATTTGGAGAACTAGCAAAATTAGCTCCAGCATTCATTATTTCTTCATAGTAAGATTGACAACCACCTGCAAAAATAACTAAATCATCATAGTTTTTATTATAATGCCTAGCTATTTTTGCAGACTCTACATAGTATTTAGAATTTTTATAATTATTAATATCAGTAGAATCTAAAGTATCTTTTGCTAGAGCATCATGACCTGTGAGTATTAAGATATTTGGATTATATATTTTTAATAAATCCAATATTTCAAAAGGTTGTTTCTTTTCTGGTATATTAAATCCTATGGCTTTTACTCCAAATTTTTTATATAAATCTATACATCGTTTAAGATAAACTTTATCTGAATCAATATGAAGAATTAATCCTAATTTTTTATCTGATATTGAAGAAGCACTTTTAAGACTTGTATAACAAGTTTCAGCTAGCTTACTCTGTTTTAAAGTTTTATTTGGAGTATATAAAGTATCTAAGTTATTTAAATTAGGGCTAATAAAAAAAGAATCAAGGTCATGTATATCAGTATCTGCTATCAATCTATAGTTTATACCTGACAGAATAACATGATTTCCTTGAATCTCTTTAATAATAAATCCAATATCAGAATTATATGATTTTCTGCTTACTAAATCTCCTATATTCATTTATAGCCTACCTCCTAGCTTATGATAATATATACTATTCAGTAAGGTTACATAATGTTATATTCTATTACTAAATTATTTTTTATTTAATAGACTTCATAAGAAATTTAAAATCTCAGAATATAATGAGCTTAATTTAAAAAGGGATATATAATTTTTAGATTTATATTAAAAATATTTTAGAATAATATAACTATCAGTATAAGTTTATCTAAGTATTATCAAATAATAATCAATTTCAATAAATTTGAGTATTATTTTATTTTTATAGGGGAACTTTATATGTTAAAGAGGCTAGTTATATTAATTTAAAAGAATATAAAAGGAGGAAGGTAACTAATGAAGAAACTAATAAAATCACTAGAGAATTATCCAGTTGGAATTGTAGGAACTGGAGTAGCACTTATGGTTTTAGCAGATGCATGGCAAGTTAAAAATGTACAGTTTTTAATTCCTATTAGTGTAGCATATACATGGATTGCATTAGCTATAATGCTTATTAAAATCATATTTTATCCTAAAAAAGTTTGGGTTGAGATAAAAAATCCTGTTGTAGGAACATTTTATCCAATAATAGATATGGCAGTAATGTTACTTGCCCAATACTATTTACCAGTTATGCCTGAAGTATCTAAGTTAGCTTGGACATTATCAGTAATAGTACATTTAGCTTATTATGTTTTATTTACCTTTTTTGTAATACTTAAAGATTTTAAATTTACAAAGCTTGCACCAAGTATATATGTAGTTCTTGCAGGAGCAGCAGTTGCTACTGAAACAAGTCCAGGAATGAGACATCCATCAATAGCATTATTTACTTTATACTTATCAATGATATCCTTTATAGTTTTATATCCTATAATGTTATATAAAATATTTAAAAAGGATGCTTTACCAATTTCAATTAAGCCAACAGCAGCACTTTTAGCATCACCTGCTTCATTAACTTTAATAAGTTATTTAATAGTAGTTCCAAATCCAAATATGTACTTAGTATATGGATTAGCAATATTATCAATAATAAATATTATTATAGTTTATACTGTAATGCTCAAATTATTTGTAACAGGATTTAAACCATTGTTTGCAGCATTTACATTCCCATTAACAATATCTACTTTAGTAATGTATCAATTACATGATAGTTTAATAGGGATAAATTCAAGTTTAGCTAGAATTTTTAATATTATAGGAAATGTAGAACTAGCAATTACAACATTGACAATCATTTATGTATTAATAAATCTTCTTATATTATTCTTACGCATCTTTATTCCAAAGACTGCTGAATAATTAAAAAGATATAAATAAAAAGAGCCTACAATATAGATTAAATTAATTTATATTGTAGGCTTTATTTTTATTGTTTTTTATTAAGTTTTCTTTTTTTAAAATAGAACATTCCACCAATAATAGTTATAAGTATTATTAATATAAGTACTACTGTAGAGTATTCATCAATATATTTTAAAATATCTCTCCATGAGGAGCCAGCAAATGCTCCAAGATAGACAAGAACAGTATTCCAGACTAAAGTTCCAATAGTTGTATAGATTAAGAAAACTGCAAAATTCATTTTAGCAACACCTGCTGGAATAGAAATTAAACTACGAACTATAGGAATACATCTTCCTATGAGAACAGCAAATTTACCTTTATTATTAAACCAATTAATAGCTTTAGTTACATCAGATTTTTTAAAACCAAGTAATGATATAAATTTATAATCTATAATTTTATAAAGTCTTTCTTCAGTAAAAAATGTACCAATAAAATATAAAACAGCTGCTCCTATTATAGAACCTAGAGTTGCGAATAGTATTACATAAAGTTCTGTCATATTTGTATATGTAGT
This sequence comes from Clostridium mediterraneense, assembly GCF_900091705.1. Classification (GTDB taxonomy): domain Bacteria; phylum Bacillota; class Clostridia; order Clostridiales; family Clostridiaceae; genus Sarcina; species Sarcina mediterraneense. The sequence goes on from NZ_LT594785.1 coordinate 247,666, forward strand.
CATAAATCCACTAAAAGTTAAAATTATTTCAGATGGTATTGGTGGAAATATGTTTTCAATAGCAATAAGTAGTAGTATACCAAAGTATCCATATTTATTTATGTTTTGTATTAGAAAGGTTTCCATTAAAGACCTCCATTTATCTAGTGAAATTTTTTGCATTGGTCATATCTATATAAGATATGACCAACTTAATTTTTATAATGTTATTTTCTTTTGATAAGTTTAAATAGTTCAACTTGAATAACAGAAAGTAAAGATAAGAAAAGAATAATAAGCCAGTTCTGTATTGAAAGAGAAGTTAAACTAAATATAGATTTTAATGCTGGTATAAATAAAATAGCCATCATTAAAAGTCCAGAAATTATAAATGATAAGAATAGGTAAGGGTTATGAGCCTTATTTCTAGAGAACATAGACTCAGTATTTGAATGCTGACTAAAGGAACGTAACATTTGTGAAAATGCTAATACACAAAATGCCATTGTTTGTCCCGTAGCATAATCAAAATACTTAATACCTATAATATAAGCTGATATCGTTAGTAGAGAAACAAATATACCTTGAGTAAGCACATTTATAATAAGCTTTCTTTCAAATAATGTTCCTGATTTTACTGGAGGGTTATTCATTATATTTTTACTTGCAGGATCTACTCCAAGAGCAAGTGCAGGTAAGGTCGCTGTAGCAAGATTTACCCATAATATATGAACACCGAGTAGTGGCATATCCCAGTTAAATAATGTTGCAATAAATAGAGTTAAGATTTCAGCGATATTTCCTACTAATAAGAATTGTATAACTTTTTGTATATTTCTATAAATTCTTCTACCTTCTTTCATAGCATAGGCAATAGTAGTAAAATTATCATCAAGTAATATCATATCAGCAGAATCTTTTGCAACATCTGTACCATTAACCCCCATAGCAACCCCGATATCAGCTGCTTTTAAAGCAGGAGAATCATTAACACCATCACCTGTCATAGCAGCAATTTCGCCATTTCTTTTCAGTGATTTAATAATTCTAAGTTTATCATTTGGAGATACACGAGCAAATACAGTAGTTTGATTTACTAATTTATCTAATTTATCATCACTCATTAATTCTAATTCATCACCAGAAATTGCTTTATCACCGTTAGAGAATATTCCTAGCTCTTTAGCTATTGCAACTGCTGTAGTTTTATGATCACCAGTAATCATAATAGTTCTAATACCAGCACGCTTACAAGTTTCTATAGATTTTTTAACCTCTTTTCTTGGAGGGTCTATCATACCAATAGCACCTATAAAAGTAAGATTATTTTCTATATTATCGCCTTCTTTAGGAATATCTTTTAATGTTGACTTAGCAAACCCTAAAACACGTAAAGCTTTAGATGACATTGAAGAACATATACTGTGGATTAATTCACAGTCTTTATCAGTTATTTTTCTTATTCCATTTGAATCTAAAATATTTGTACATAAAGGAAGCAATTCATCTATAGCACCTTTAGTATAAGAAACTAAAGTACCATCGATATTTGATACTGTAGTCATAAGTTTTCTATCTGAATCAAATGGTTGCTCATATACACGATTATGATTTTCTTCAAATTCATCCTGATTAATACCAAAGTGTTTAGCCATAAAGATTAAAGCACCTTCTGTTGGGTCACCTAATATCTCATTTTCTTTATCGGGATTAAGGTTAGCATTGTTACATAGTGCACTAGCAAATACTATATCTTTATATTCTGGTAAATCTTTTTTATCTATATCATTCATAGAAGTAATTTTAGAATTATTTAGATTAGCACTACTAAAAATATGAGTAACAGTCATTTTATTTAAAGTTAGTGTACCCGTTTTATCAGAACATATAACGGTTGTACTTCCTAGAGTTTCAACAGCTGGTAATTTTCTAATTAAGGCATTTTTCTTAGCCATATGCTGAATACCAATTGCCATAATTATAGTTGCAGTAGCGGGTAGACCTTCAGGAATTATTGATATAGCTAAAGAAATTGCAATCATAAGCATTGGTATTAATGGTTTATCATATAGTAAGCCTATAATAATTATGAGTATACATACGACTATACCAATTATAGTTAGAATTTTACCTACATATGCAAGTTTACGTTTTAAAGGAGTATCATCATTTTCCTCTGAATCTAGTGATTTAGCTATTTTACCAACCTCTGTATCCATCCCAGTATCAACAACAACACCTATACAACGACCGTAAGTTATTATAGAAGATGAATAAAGCATATTAGTACGATCACCTATAGGACAAGATTTAGGTAATATATCTTGTGAACTTTTTTCAGATGAAGTAGATTCACCTGTTAATGAAGATTCTTGGACTTTTAAATTGTAAGATTGGATTAAACGAATATCTGCAGGAACTATACTACCATCCTCTAAAAAAACAATATCTCCAATAACAAGGTCTTTAGCAGGGATTATGCTTTCCTCACCTTGTCTTAAAGTTATAGCATTAGGAGCACTCATATTTTTTAATGCTTCTAATGATGACTCAGCTTTTTTTTCTTGAATAATACTAATTAGAGTATTAAGTATAATGATAAATAAGATTACAGACCCCTCAACTATTTCTCCTAAAACAAAAGATAGGATTGTTGCAAAAATTAGAATTAGTACCATAGGATCTATTAATTGAGAGTAAATCATTTGTAGAAGTGTACGATTAGGCTTTTTTCTTAATTCATTAGCCCCGTTTTTAAGTAATCTGTTTTTAGCCTCGAGATCCGACAGACCATCCTCAGAAGAATCTAGATTTTCTAATACTTCTTGAATTGTTTGTGAATGCCAAGGCATCTGTTCGTGATTTTCCATTAAGGAATATCCCCCCTTGAATTTTAAAATTTTAAGGATAATTATATATAATATTGAATTTAATGTCAATGAGTTTAAGTAAAATTATTTATCAATATAATTCTATTTAGATGTAGAAATTTTTAATATCTCTGAGTTTAATGCAGATAGTTCACTTTCTATGAATCTCTTTTTAAATTTTAGACTTTCTATTTGTTCTTCCATTGATAGTTTAGATTTAGAATAGTTTTTTTCTTTTTCTTCTAATGAGTTATTATATTCATTAAGTTTATATTCTATTGCAGTTAAATCATCTCTTGAAGCTGTCATTTCTTCTGATTTAAAGAACTTATAACAGTTTTTATAAAGTACTTTAATTGTATTTATATCAACTTCTAATGTTGATAATTCATATTTAATTTTTTCTATTCTTTCTTTTAATTCTTCTAATTCCAAAATTCGTGTCTCCTTTGTATCGTTTAGAACTTTTAAATTTATGTTTTTAGGAGTCATTCCTTTTTCGTGTAGAATTTTTAATGCTATACTTGCATTAGTATTTTTCATAAATATTATTCTCCTTTTATATGTTACTTATAGTACCTTATATGTTTGAAGCTTAGATTTAGAACAATATTTATAATTTAAATAAAAGATAAGATAATATTTTTTTAAAATTAACTTATTGACATTATCACTAGTTAGTGATAATATTAAGTCATGAGTTATATAGATGAAATAATAAAGGAAAATAAATTAGATTTGACTACGCTAATTGCTTTTACTAGAGCAGAACATAAAATTCATAAACTAGAATATGAAACTATTAAAAAAAGTGGTTTAACAATAGCTCAGTTTGGTGTCTTAGAAACTTTATATAGTAAGGGTGACTTAAGAATATGCGAACTAATAGAAAAGCTATTAACTACTTCTGGTAATATCACTGTTGTTATAAAAAATTTAGAAAATTGCGGTCTTATTAGGAAATTACAAGATCCATTAGATAAGAGAGCAAGTCTTATTTCAATAACAGATAAAGGTAGAGATATCGTAGAAGAAATCTTACCAGAACATGTCAGAAATATAAGTAGAATATTCGCAGTTTTAACTGAAGAAGAAAAATTAACATTAAAAACAATACTTAAGAAATTTAAAGATTTATAATTAAATCTTTAATTTTTAGATAAATATCACTAATTAGTGATAAAAAGTTTGTTTAAATAAAAAAATATATATTTGGATAAATTAAAGAATATAAATGAATATTAAAAATAATAAGGGATTGTATAAAATAATATACAATAAAAGGAGAAATAAAATGAGTAAAGTATTATATATAAAAGCAAATATCAAACCAGAAGGACAATCAAGAACTTTTAGAGTATCGGACAGTTTCATAGAAGAATATAAGAAGCTTAATCCTAATGATGAAGTTCAAGTATTAGATTTATATAATGAAAATATAGACTTTTTAAGAGCTGAAAATTTAGGCGAATTATTTGGACCAAAGGATGAAAATAGTAAAAATAGTCCATTATTAAAATATGTGTATCAATTTGCAGAAGCAGATAAAATCGTAGTTGCAGATCCTATGTGGAATTTAAGTATACCAGCAATATTAAAGGCTTATATAGATTATGTATCAGTAGCAGGTATTACATTTAAATATACAGCAGAGGGTCCAGTAGGTCTTCTAGGTGGAAAGAAAGCATTACACATCACATCAAGAGGTGGAGTATACGGGGATTCTCCATTTGAAATGGGAGATAAGTACTTAAGAACAATATTTGGATTCTATGGTATTCAAGATATACAAACTATAGCTGTAGAAGGTGTAGATATAGTAGGTGTAGATGTTGATGCTAAAGTCCAAGAAAGTATAGAAGTAGCTAAAAATATAGCTAAAGATTTCTAATTTTATAAAATGAGAATTTAAAGAGTTATAAAACAAAGGATAAAAAATAAAATAAAAAATCTTATTTAGAAATTAAGATTTTGGGGAGAAGGGTTATTATGAAAAAATTTAGAAATATAGAAACAACATTTAAAGGAACAGGGTTCCACTTTGTAGGAGATGGGTTTAAAGTATCACAATACTTCCCAGCAAATAGAAGTGAGTTAATGCAACGTCTTTCACCATTTATATTATTGGATTATGGTGCACCAGAATATTTTGCACCAACAGATAAAAGACTTGGTGTAGATGCTCACCCACATCGAGGATTTGAAACTGTAACTATTGCTTATTCAGGTAGTGTGGAACATCACGATAATAAGGGGAATCATGGAATAATAGGGCCTGGAGATGTTCAATGGATGACAGCAGGAGCTGGTGTTCTTCATAAAGAATATCATTCAGAAGAATTCGCTAAAAATGGTGGAATACTACACATGATTCAATTATGGGTTAACCTTCCAGCTAAGGATAAGATGACAAAGCCTAAATATCAACCACTTACAAAAGATGATATGGGAATTTATAATCTTGAAAATAATGAAGGTCAAATTAGAATTATAGCAGGAGAAGTAAATGGGGTAAAAGGACCAGCAAGTACTTTCTCAAATATAAATCTTTATAATGTTGATTTAAAGAATAATGGAAAAGTTACTTTAAATGAACCATCCAATCATAATACTGCAATACTTGTAATAAAGGGTGAAGTAAAAGTTAATGAAGATAAAAACTTCAAGGCTGATGATTTCATATTATTTGATAATGTAGATGGAGAAATAAAAGTTGAATCAATTGGTGAAGAAGCAACATTTATAGTTTTAAGTGGTGAACCACTTAATGAACCAATAGCTTCAGCAGGTCCATTTGTTATGAATACAAGAGAAGAAATATACCAAGCATTTGAAGACTATAGAAATGGTGAGTTTGGGGATCTTGAATTTTAATTAATATAAATTAGTAAAAGGGGCTGTCTCATAATACCACAATTTGGAAGAGTGAGACGGTTCCTTTTATTTTAATTTATTTTTATGCATGATAAATAAAGGTATTAGAAATACCCATTTGAATAAATATGAAAAAATGTTAGAATAAGTGCTTTTTTAATCTACCTGTATCTCTTTTGCTAATATAATTAATCATATTATGTGCTAATGAAATTAATAAAAATTGCGTTTCAACGTTTTTTAATCCTCTGTATGAAAACCTTCTAAACTTTCTACTTTCTTTTATCAATGCAAAGACACCTTCAACTTGTATTGATCTGTTTGTCCTAAGTTTAATACCATATTCAGATTTTATGTTTTCATTTGATATTTTTCTCATTAATTGAAATTCTTTATTTACTTGAATTGTTTTATTTCTATTAGTTTTTTTACATAATGATTTAAATTCACAGTTACTACAGTCTTCTGCTTCATAAATATCTACAATATATTCGAAACCACTTTTATTCTTGCGTTTCCCCGTATATTTATAACTTAAAGTTACGTTATTAGCACATATGTATTTATTATCTTTAGGGCTATAAGTCATATTATCAATATTGCTTACTTTGGTTTTGTAATTTCTTTTTTTTCTTATTTCATAATTATTAGGTTTAATATATGATTTATAGTCATTTTCTTTTAGATATCTATAATTTTCTAAACTTTCATAACCTGCATCTGCAATTATATTTTTATATTTATGATATTTAGATGTATCTTCTAGAAATGGAATTAACGTATTAACATCCGTTCTTTCTTGAGAAGCCATAAAATTTACTATATATCCAGAAGCAACTCCTATTTGTATATTGTAAGCCGGTTTTAATTGTCCATTTAGCATGTGATCTTCTTTCATTCTCATAAATGTGGCTTCAGTATCTGTTTTAGAAAAACTATTTCTTTTTCCTAAGATTTTTTCATAAGTGCAATACCTTTCAAGTTTTTCTATATATTCAGTTATTATTTCATATTCTCGTTGAACGGGTGATTTCCGTTTACCCTTGCCATAAACAAATTTAATAGCTTCATTACTTATCATTTCTTTTAAATATTTTTGCAAAATTAATAGGCAATATAAATAATCATCATTAACAGAAACCCCATAAAGTAAAAAGTGATTTTTAATCTTTTCTTGTAATTTTTCCTTAGATTTCTCTATGGACTTTCTCCACACAAAGGAATATTTATTAGCATATGCCTCTATTTTAGTACCATCAATGAAGATATTTTCAAAGTTAATTTCACCAATAGATGAAAGATAATCAACAAACTTACTAAGTATTTTCTTCATAAGTGGAGATACTTTTTTTATAAATCTGCATATTGTATTTCGTGTAGGCGGTTTTAAATTTTTTAATAACCAAATAAAATCTAAATTTCGTTTACACGCATCTTCTATTTTTCTACTAGAATATATCCCTTTTATGTAAGCATAAACTATTAATTTTAGCATAGTAATTGGTTCTACCGCTGGATTTCTACCTTTTTTGTAGAGATTACTTAAATCCTTTCTTATTTTTAAATTATCTATAAAGTAATTTAGCGTCCTCACCATACAATTTTTTTCTAGAATATTTTCTGTATTTATGGTTAAATTTATATCATAGGTTTTGTTTGTTTTTTGCATACTTATATTTTAAACAAAATCTATAAAAAGTCGTTTAAACGCAAAAAAAGGGATTGCCTCTAAAGATGGAATCTAATTCCACTTTGAGACAGTCCCTTTTTTGTTGCTATTTAGTTTATATATTATTTCTAGCTTTATTATGGATAATATTGTATTGTTTATATAAGTAATTTAAGGAGGAGAAATAAATGATAAGAAAACTTAAGTCTAGAGATATAGATAGAATAATGCAGATATGGTTAAAGAGTAGCATTGATGGGCACAGATTTATTGAAGAGAGCTATTGGAAAGCTAATTATAATTTAGTTAAAGATACATATATACCTGCATCAGAAACTTTTGTATATGAAGAGGATACAAAGATAAAAGGATTTATAAGTTTAATTGATGGTAACTATATAGGAGCTTTATTTGTAGATATTGATTATCAAGGGAATGGTATAGGGAAAAAACTTATAAAATATTTAATTGATAGATATGAAAGTTTATCTTTATCTGTCTACAAACAAAATGAAAAGGCAGTAAATTTTTATAAGAATATTGGATTTAAAATTGTTAAAGAAGAAGAAAATGAGGATTCAGGATTTATGGAATATCTAATGAATTTTAAAAAGTAAAATTTAAGTTTTCTAAAAAATATTAGGATAAAAAAATAAAGTTATAGCAATTTTAATTAAGACTTAAATTCCAAGTGTTTATTGCTAAAATTTTTAATAACTATAAAAATAAAGTCGAATTAAAATTGAGTGGTTGATGAATATGGAGTAAAAGATAAGTAATAGAAGTCTAGCATTAAAAAACTCCTTTAAAATGATTTAATTCTGGTTTTACTTTTATAAAATCGATAATTATAATATATTAAGTTAGATACTATATATAGTATTATATTGGACGTTTGAAATTGAAAAACACTACATATTGTATTAGGAAGGGTGGAGAGAAAATGATAGAAAAAGCGTGTGAAACTGCTATGAGCTATCTAAAAGATGATTCAGATAGATATTCAAAAGATAAGTTAATTGATAGATTAGAAAATATAATAACTCCAAATATGAACGAAAAAGAGATAAGAAATTGTATTATGCAAATTAGTTTAGAATTAACTTCTCAAATTGAACCAAATTGGCAACAAATAGCTTCTCATATTTATGTTTTAAATTTAAGAGAAGAAGTTGCTAAGAATAGGGGAATAGATAGCAATGAAGTTTATAGCGATTTCTATAGCTTTATAAAGGAGTTAACTGAAGAAGGGTTATATGGAAAGTATATATTAGAGAATTACTCTAAAGAGGAGATAGAGCTATTAGAAAAGGAAATAAAGCCAGAGAGAGATTTTCTTTTCACTTTTAGTGGAATAAAGCTTTTATCAGAAAGATATTTAATAGAGAATTTTGATAGAAAGAAAAAGGAATTACCACAACAAATGTTTATGGGAATTGCTATGCACCTTGCGATTCCAGAGAAAAAAGAAAATAGATTACACTGGGTAAAGAGATTCTATAATTCATTAAGTACATTAAAGGCAACAATGGCTACACCAACTATGTCTAATGCTAGAAAGCCATTTTATCAATTAAGTTCATGTTTTATAGATACTGTTGATGATAGTCTTAATGGAATATACAAATCAGTAGATAATTTTGCTAAAGTATCTAAATTCGGTGGGGGAATGGGTGTTTATATAGGAAAAGTTAGAGCACTTGGTTCATCAATAAGAGGATTTAAAGGTGCTTCAGGTGGGATTATTCCTTGGGTAAAGCTATTTAATGATACTGCTGTAGCTGTTGATCAATTAGGTGTTAGAAACGGCTCAGTTTCAGTTTGGCTTGATATTTGGCATAGAGATGTAGCTGAATTCTTACAAGTTAGAACTAATAATGGAGATGATAGAAAGAAAGCTCATGATATATTCCCTGGTATATGTTACCCAGATTTATTCTGGAAACTTGCTGAAAAAGATATGTCATCAGAGTGGTATATGATGTGTCCTCATGAAATAAGAACAGTTAAAGGATATTCATTAGAAGATTTCTACGGTGAAGAATGGGAAAAGAGATATTACGATTGTGTAGCTGATGATAGAATCGAAAAAAGAGTTATGCAAGTAAGAGAGCTTGTTAGACTTATAATAAAGAGTGCATCAGAAACAGGAACACCATTTGCATTTTATAGAGATACAGTTAACAAGATGAATCCTAATAAACATAAGGGAATGATTTATTCATCAAACTTATGTACAGAAATTATGCAAAATATGAGTGCATCAGAAATTCAAAAATCAGAAATAATTGATGAAAATGGAGATACTATTGTTGTAGAAAGAACAAAGGCTGGAGATTTTGTTGTATGTAATCTTTCATCAATAGTACTTGGAAATGTTAATGTTAATTCAGAAGAAGAACTAGAAGAGTTAGTTGAAACACAAATAAGAGCTATGGATAATGTTATAGATTTAAATTATTATTCAGTTCCTTTTGCTGAAATAACAAATAAAAAATATAGAGCAATAGGACTTGGAACTTCAGGTTATCACCATATGCTAACTAATAATGAATTCTTATGGGAAACAAATAAACATATAGAATTTGTTGATAAAGTATATGAAAACATAAATTACTATGCAATTAAAGCAAGTATGAAGATTGCAAAGGAAAAAGGAAGTTACAGTTTATTTGAAGGTTCAGACTGGCAAACAGGTGAATATTTTGATTTAAGAGATTATAACTCAGATAGATGGAATGAGCTAAGAAATGAAGTAAAAGAATTTGGACTAAGAAATGGCTATTTATTTGCAATAGCACCTAATGGTTCTACTGCTACAATTTCAGGAACATCAGAAGGAATAGACCCTGTTGTATCAAAATTCTGGTTAGAAGAAAAGAAAGGTAGCATAGTTCCAAGAACAGCTCCAAATCTAAGAATTGATAATGGTTACTACTATATGTCAGCATATGAAATAGATCAATTATGGTCAGTAAAAGCTGCTGCTACAAGACAAAGACATATAGATCAAGGTCAATCATTTAACTTCTATATAACAACTGATATGACAATGAGACAAATAGCTAATTTATATATAGAAGCTTGCAAGCAAGGAATGAAGAGTATCTACTATGTAAGAAGTAAATCTCTAGAAATTGAAGAATGTGCAGTTTGCTCAGTATAGATTTCAATATTTTAAATAACTAAAAAGGAGTGAGTTTAATGGATTTAAATAAAAAAGCATTATTTAATGAATTTGGTGATACAGAAGTATCAAAGAAGAGAATGGTAAATGGTAATACAACTAATCTTAATGACTTTAACAATATGAAATATACTTGGGTTTCAGATTGGTATAGACAGGCGATGAATAATTTCTGGATACCAGAAGAAATTAATTTATCACAAGATTTAAAGGATTATAAGAGATTAACTAAGGATGAAAAAACAGCTTACGATAAGATTTTATCATTCTTAATCTTCTTAGATTCAATACAAACAGCTAACCTTGGAAATATAAATAATTATATTACAGCTTCAGAAGTTAATTTATGTTTAACAATTCAAGCTTTCCAAGAAGCAGTACACTCACAAAGTTATAGCTATATGCTTGATAGTATTTGTTCTCCAGAAGAGAGAAATGATATATTATATCAATGGAAAGATGATGAAATTCTTTTAAGCAGAAATAAGTTTATTGGGGATTTATATAATAACTTTATAAATGAACCAAACTTATATAATTTTATCAAAGCATTAATGGCTAACTATGTTTTAGAAGGAGTTTATTTCTACTCAGGATTTATGTTCTTCTACAACTTAGAAAGAATGGGTAAAATGCCAGGTTCATCTCAAGAAATAAGATATATCAATAGAGATGAAAATACTCATTTATGGTTATTTAGAAATATAATTAGAGAACTTACTTATGAAATGCCAGAAGTATTTACAGATGAGTTCAAAAATGAACTTAGAGATATGGTAAGAATAGGTGTAGAAAATGAAATTGCTTGGGGTAAATATGTAATAGGTAACAGAATCCAAGGAATGAATGAAACACTTATTGAAAATTACATCAAGTATGTAGGAAACTTAAGACTTAGAGATTTAGGTTTAGAAATATTATATGAAAGTAATTTAGAAAATCCAGCTAAATGGGTTGAATTATATTCAGATCCTAATATGGTTAAAACAGATTTCTTTGAAGCAAAATCAACAGCTTATGCAAAGGCTGGGGCATTAATAGATGACCTATAGAATATAGAGAAAAGATAATGTACAAATCAATAAAATAAATTTGAACTATATAGATACTAAAGTATAAAGTAAAAACCTGTGGATAACTTTTTAAAGAAGTTATCCACAGGTTTTTTATTTTTTATTATTAACAATTTATAAATTTAATTTGAGATGAAAGGTTTTTAAGATTATTTACGTCTATATTAGTGAAGGAATAAGTTTTAGAAATTTAAGGGGAGATATGGATGATAAATTCTAAAAATTATATAGCATATCTAAAATCAAAAAACTTAGAAGCTTTAGATTATATTATAGATAGATATTCTAATTTGATGTTTAGGGTAGCGTATAGTGTTTTAAATAATAGAGAGCTTTCTAATGAATGTATAAATGATGTATATATGAAAATATGGAGTTATGTTTCTGATTTTGAAGGGAATGAAGATAACTTTAGAAACTGGGTTTGTACTATAACAAAGTATAGAGCTATAGATATGCTTAGAAAAGAAGAAAAGCATCAAGAAAATTTTAATATAGATGATTTGAAACAAGAAATATTTATAAACCAAGATAAGAGAGAGGAAGTAATGATTTTAAAAGATGTTATTAACTCTATGGAGGATATAGATAGAGAAATATTTGTGAGGAGATTTTTTTATGAAGAAAAGATATCTAATATAGCAAAGATTATGAATATGTCACAGAATGCTATTAATCTTAGGATTTTTAGAGGGAAAAAGCGAGTATGTAAGGTTTTTGAGGAGGGAGTTAAAGATGAAAAAAGATGATAGTTTTTTAGATAAAATAGAGGACTTTTCAAAAATTGATTTACCAGATGTAGAAATTAGTGATTTAGAAAAGGAGAAGATAAAAATGAATGCTAGAAAGGTTTTAGATGGTTTAAAAGAAAGAAATAAAGAAATGAATTTTACAATTACAGAAGAAGAGGTTTTAAAGATAAAAAGAAATCTTATATCTATTGGAAAAGAAAATATTAATGGTGTTAAAGATGCTGGTGTAATGAAAGAGATAGTTGAAAAAACTATGGTGGAAGAATTAGCAAATAAAAAAATAGAAAGAAGTCTTAGAGTAAATGTTAGACCTATGGGCTATTATTATGGATCAGTTGCTTATTATTATTTATATTTAACAGCAGATGAGCTTATTTATTATGGCTTTGATTTTAATTATCTTCTTCTAAATAAAGAAACTATCTCTATAAAAGATATACAATCAGCAGGACTCGCAAGTAGTGATGGAGATGATAAAGAAGATATTATCCCATACTATGAAAATATTATAGAGCTAAAAGATAAGTCAATAGCAATGATTATTCATAATAGAGAGAAGCAAAAGGAATTAGAAAAATTTTTAGAAGCTATAAGAGATAAAGGGGTTAATGATTATGATAGAGAAAAATTAGCTAAGACTAATAAGATAGGATATATAATATTATGGATAATGTTTGCTTTATTAGGTGGAAATATGATTTATAATTTAATTTTAGGAAACTTTTAATATAAATTGTAGATAGTTTAGTTTATTAAAGAGAATGAAACCATATTAAGGGGAAAAGATATTTTTTCTTTATATGGTTTTTTATTATACAAAAAACGGCAAAAGTATGAATAAATAATTAATAATATTAATAAATAAATAAAATAATAAGGAATTAATTTAAACATGAACAATAAAATGTTAAATTAATTAAAATAATTACTAAAAATACTGGAGAAAGATAACAAAATGATATATACTAGAAATTGTTCAGAGAGAAATACTTAATATTTTACATAAAATTTTATAGTAGTGGACAAACTTAAATATGTAAGTTAATACAAAAGATAAAAAACAAATAAAAGAGGAGTGATTAAAAGTAATTTAGCTAGTACATAAAGATATTTTTTATATCTTATTTTTAACAAAACAAAAGATAAAATTGAAAGGGGAAAATAATATGTCACACAACTTTTTACTTGACTTAGCCCTAATTCTTATAAGTACTAAATTATTAGGTTTATTAACAAAGAAATTACAGATGCCACAAGTAGTTGGTGCATTACTTGCAGGGCTAATACTTGGACCATCATTTTTAAATATTTTAAAAGATTCACCATTAGTTGAACAGTTATCATCTTTAGGTGTTATAGTATTAATGTTTGCAGCTGGACTTGAAGCTGACGTAACAGAATTAAAGAAAAGTGGTAAAGCATCACTTATAGCAGCAATACTAGGAATTATACTACCTTTATTAGGTGGATTCTTAATAGCTACATTATTCCATGAAGGAGTAGGACCACATAAAGTTCTTAAAAATGTATTCATAGGAATAATCTTAACAGCTACATCTGTAAGTATTACAGTTGAAACTTTAAAAGAGCTTGGAAAAATCAGTACAAGAGCTGGTAATACAATACTTGGAGCAGCTTTAATAGATGATATTTTAGGTATCATAGCTCTTACAATAGTAACAAGTATGGCTGATTCATCAGTAAGTATCGGTATGGTATTATTCAAAATAGTAGCATTCTTTGTTGTAGCAGCAATAATCGCATTTGTATTCCGTAAATTATTTGTTTTATGGTTTGCAAAACGTGGTAAAGAAGATTTAAGACGTTTTGTTGTTATACCATTTGCACTTTGCTTATTCTTAGCATATATTGCAGAACATTATTTTGGAGTTGCAGATATTACAGGAGCATTCATTGCAGGTATGATAGTATCTAATACAGAAAAGACACATTATATAAATGGTAAGATGGAAACACTATCATTCTTACTATTATCACCAATATTCTTTGCAAGTATAGGATTAAAGCTAGAACTTGGTCAAATGGATTCAAAAATGATTTGGTTCACAGTAGCATTAATAGTTGTAGCAATAATAACAAAGATAATTGGATGTGGATTAGGAACAAAATTATGTGGATACAGTAATAGAGAATCATTACAAGTAGGTACAGGAATGGTATCAAGAGGTGAGGTTGCTCTTATTGTTGCAAGTAATGGAATGAGCGTAGGACTTATGGCAGATCAGTTCTTAGCACCAGTTGTTATAATGGTTGTATTTACTACTATTGTAGCACCAATCATTCTAAAATTAGTATTTAAAGATAAGAAAGAACCAGAATTAAAAAAGGCTAAATAATAAAACTTAAAATATTGAACATATTTATAAACTTTAGTTTATGAATATGTTCTTTTTTATTAAAAAAAATACCTCATTAATTTTAATGAGGTATCTTATTATTTTGTATAGCTTGTATTATTAAATTATTTGTTGATATTTACTTTATAATTTGAAAACTTTAAGAAATAGTTGCTAAGTATAAGTATTATTATAAATGGCAACACCCATCCAAAACCTTGAGAACTTAAAGGTAGATATCTTGTTATAAATCCAAATTGTTTAGGAAAGGCTTCTAAAAAGCTTATTATTAAAGTTATATATGTACAAATTTTATATACTAAATGGCTTACGATAAATTTTCTAAAAATATTTAAGACAACAACAACAATAGTTGCTGGATAAACTATATTTAAGACTACTGTTGAAACTGAGATTATGTTTGTAAGTCCGATACTAGCAGTTATTCCAGTTACAACAAGTATAGCTGCAATAGCTACATTATATTTAATTTTATTATTAGAAATTCTAACAAAGAAAGATCCACTAGCTGCTAACAGTCCAACAGATGATGCTAAACAACCTATAGCTAAAACTATTTCTATTGCTATAACAGCAAGTTTTCCAAGGGTAGAATCTGATATAAATAAAAGTAAATCAGAATCTGAAAAACCGTTTGCTAAATTTCCAGTTCTAGATCCTAAATATACAAGTCCACCATACACAGCACATAAAAGTATAATTGCTACAGTTGAAGATTTTAATATAACTCCAAATACTTCATTATTTTTATATCCTTTTGATTTAATAGAAGCTGTTACGATGCTTGCAAATAGTACAGATCCTATAGTATCCATAGTTTGATAACCATCTTGTAGTGATAAAGAAAAATCATTAGGAATAATATTTCTTGAAAATCCACTTATAGGAGTAATAATACCTTTTATTATTATTGCAAAAATAACTATTAAAAGAATAGGTGTTAAATACTTACCTATAATTTCTATAACTCCTGATTTTTTTACTACTAAAAAATATAGTAATAATAGAAATACTATTAGGAATTCTATTAGATTAATAGATGGAAAGTTATGCTTTATAGCTATTGAATAAGTTATAGCTGCTGCTCTTGGTAATGCTATTAAAGGACCTAGTAAAAGTACTAAGCAAATAGAGAATATCTTAGTAAAGTTCTTTCCACACTTTATACATAGTTCTTCAAAGTTACCATTACATTTCATACACGTTAGTAGACCTAGCATAGGAAGTAATACACCTGTTAGACAAAATCCTATTATGCCTAAGTAAAAATGATTTCCAACATTTTGTCCTAGTTTAGGAGGAAATATTAAATTACCTGCTCCAAAAAATAATGAGAAAATCATAAATCCTATGACTGTAAAATCTTTAGCTTTTTTCTTCATAAGTTTACCTCTTTAACATTAAATTGATTTATATAATTACTTACTAAAATTACATTCATAATATTATCAAAAAAATATAGTGAAAACAAAGAGGTGAAATTACTTTAAATCAAGTAAAAATCAGCTTTTATTAGTAATGTATATATTATTAATATGTGTCTAAATCAATTTGAAAAATTAATATATAAATGGTTATGTAATTATTATATTTTTTAGTTTTTTATAAAAAAAATATATTTATATATGTATAAAAATTAAATTATATCTGTATTTTTATGCAAGAAGAATAAAATGGTTAATATTATGGAGATATTAGGAGTAGTAATGTCTAAGGAGTATTTTTATTTTAATAGATAAAGTCTTTATAAATAATGATTTTTTTATTTATATACATAATAATTTTTTTTTATAAATAAAATTAGAAACTTATAATAACTATTGACAAATGAAATATGATAATTGGAGTTATTTAAAGTAAATAAAGGTAAAATAAAGAAAAGTAGAAATGTAAATGTAATGATGAGGGTTAATTATAAAATAATCCTTAAAAGGGATTAAAAGGGATATTGATAGTATTTGGAAATAGGAATATAATTCATATAGGTTTAATGTAAGGGGTGAATAATGTGTCACATAAATTTTTATTAGATATTGCAATTATCTTGTTAAGTACAAAATTGCTGGGACTTATTACTAAAAAATTGCATATGCCTCAAGTTGTTGGAGCATTAATTGCAGGACTAGTCTTGGGACCAGCTATGTTAGATGTTCTGCAAGAAACAGACTTTATACAACAGGTAGCATCTCTTGGTGTAATTATTCTAATGTTTACAGCAGGGCTTGAAACTGATATTAAAGAGCTCAAGAAAACGGGTCTTGTTTCGTTTATTGTAGCAGCTTTGGGAGTTTTATTACCTCTTGTTGGTGGATTCGTTATCTCAATATTCTTCCATGATGGTTCAGGGTATCAAGCATTTTTAGAAAATGTTTTTATAGGGATTATTTTAACAGCTACGTCAGTAAGTATAACTGTAGAAACTTTAAAAGAACTTGGTAAGCTTAATACTAGAGCTGGTAACACTATACTTGGTGCAGCTTTAATAGATGATATTCTAGGTATTATAGGGCTTACACTTATAACAAGTATGGCAGATTCTACAGTAAATATAAAAATAGTTCTTATAAAGATAGTTTTATTCTTTGTTTTCTCTGCGATAATGGGAGTTATATTCCATTATATATTTAATAAGTGGGTAGGTAATTATGAAAAAGACTTAAGAAGATTTGTTATTGTAGCATTTTCTTTATGTCTAATATTCTCATATGTTGCTGAAGAATTTTTTGGAGTTGCGGATATTACAGGAGCTTTTATAGCTGGGCTGATAATTTCGAATACAGCTAAGACAAGCTATATAAATGCTAGATTTGAAACTCTATCATATATGTTATTATCACCTATTTTCTTTGCAAGTATAGGTATAAAGGTAATACTTTCAGGAATGAATTCAGAAGTAATATTATTTACAGTTCTTCTTTTAGTAGTAGCAATACTTACTAAGATATTAGGTTGCTTTATTGGAGCAAAAGTTTGCAAATATTCAAGTAAAGAGTCATTGCAAATAGGAACTGGAATGGTATCGAGAGGTGAAGTTGCCCTTATAGTAGCAAGTAAGGGAATTGCTATAGGGCTTATGAATGATAAATTCTTAGCACCAGTAGTTATAGTAGTTGTTGTAACTACAGTAGTAACACCAATATTATTAAAATTAGTATTTAAAAATGATGATAATAATTTAGATCCAAATGAAAAAATTGATAATGGTTTAGTTGATAAATATGAAGATGCAACTAGAGAAAAAGTTTATTAATTTATATTTTATTTAAGGAGAATATCTTTTAGATATTCTCCTTTTTTTATGTATAAAAAACTTTACATTATTTATTAAATATTAACAGGAAAAATATGTTTAATACTAATTATTATTTTATCAATAAATTTCTTATAAATTGCATATTTTATGGCTTTTTACCTTATTTTAATATTATTAAATAAAAGATAAAAAAAGTATTAATTTTAGTTTACTTGTAAACTAATTTTTGATATATTTAGATGTAGTGAGATTAATTTAGACAAAATTTTTATGTTTATTTAAATTTAATTCATAGCCCATAGGTAATTGGGAAAAGTAAATATATAAATTCATGGAGGTGAAATTATGAAAAATGCTTTTAGAGTGTATAAAAGGGATATAAAAAGTATGTTCACTAACCCTGTAGCTTTAGTAATAATAATAGGAATATGTATAATTCCATCTTTATATGCTTGGGTTAATATAAAAGCTAGTTGGGATCCGTACGAAAATACAAGTACTATACCAGTAGCTGTGGTTAATGAAGATGCAGGTACTACTTTTGATGGAAAAAGCATGAATATTGGTGATGATGTTGTAAATCAACTTAAACAGAATAATAAGATAGGATGGAAATTTGTCACCGCAGAGCAGGCCAATGCAGGTATTGCAAATGGTACATATTATGCAATTATAGAAATACCAAGCAATTTTTCAAAGAATTTAACTAGTTTAACAACAAATAATCCTGTAAAGGCAGATATAATATATAAAGTTAATACAAAAGTTAACCCTGTTGCTAATAAAATAACTGATGCAGCAGAATCAACTTTAGTTACACAAATAAAAACTAGTTTCTTAGACACAGTAAATAAGGAAGTTTTTTCTAAATTAAATGTAGCTGGTGGAAAAATTAAAGAAAATGAGCAAAATATCTTAAAGTTAAAAGACTCAGTTATTAATGTAAATAATAATATGGATTTAATAACTAATGTTTTAAATAGTGTTAGCACAGGTGCTACAAACTTAGATAATTATTTAAATACAGTAAAAATGTCTTTACCACAAATTACTGCTAGTTTAAATAATGTAAAGACTATAACAGTAAATACAGGACAAATAATAGATAATACAAACAGTACATTAAGTACAGCATTTAATAATATAGGTCTTAATTTACAAGGAGCTCAAAGTGAAATTGCTGGAGTTCAAGGAAAGTTATCTTCACTTAACTCAGGTTCAAACACAGCAGCACAAGCTCAAAATACTATAACAGGTATTAAGGGGAGTCTTACTAAATCAAGTGAGATGCTAGGAAGAGTTAAAACTTTCTTAGAAAGTATGCAAAAGTCTGATCCAAAACAATCTATTGCAAATTTAATTAATACTATATCAAATGTTCAATCTACTATATCAGATGAACAAGGTAAATTAGATTTAGCAAGTAATGCAATTGACCAAACGGGTCAAGTTAAAGAATCAGCACTTAATGCTGCAATTAATGGACTTGGAAATGTTTCATCAGGAATTGGGAATGTAATTTCAACTTATAACAATTCAACTAAGGGTGATTTACAAACTATAGGAAGTGGATTATCAAGTTCAACAAAAACAGCAGCAGAGCTTATAAATAAAGCAAATGGATTAGTTGAAAAAATGAATGATGTTCTTTCATCAGCAAGTTCAAGTTCACAACTTGCTTCAAGTACAGCAACAAGCATTAATTCAACTTTAAATCAATTTAGAGGAGTTATATCAGAATTAAGTAAGCAATTAGGAAATATATCAACTGCTGACCTTAATAACATAATTACTTTACTTCAAGGTAATCCAGAAGTTATGGGTAACTTTATGTCAGAACCTTTTAATGTTGAAGAAGAATCAGTATTCCCAATTCACAATTATGGTTCAGGTATGGCACCAATATACACTGTTCTTTGTTTATGGGTTGGAGCTTTACTTTTATCATCATTATTAAAAGTAAGACCACCAGAATTTGAAGGAAGCGAAAATATCTCAATAAGAGAAAAGCATTTTGGAAAGATGTTTACTTTTGTTACTCTTGGAATAATACAATCAATAATTGTTACAGTTGGAGATAAGTATATTTTAGGAGTTCAAACAGCAAGTTTCCCACTATTATTAGCATTTGGAATTGCAACAGGAATTACATTTGGAATAATAGTATTTACTTTAGTTTCATTACTAGGAAATATGGGAAAAGCAACAGCTATTGTTTTAATGGTTATTCAACTTGCTGGTACTGGAGGAACATATCCAGTTCAAGTTTTACCTTTATTCTTTAGAATAATACAACCAATTGCTCCATTTACTTATGCAGTAGAAGGATTTAGAGAAGCTGTAGCAGGAGTAGTTGTTAAACATGTTGTTACAGATTTTGTAGTTCTATTTGCTTTCTCATTAGGATTTGTTTTACTTGGTTACTTCTTAAAACCACTTTTAGATAAACCAATGGCAAAATTCGAAGAGAAGTTTGAAGAATCAGGAATAGGAGAATAGAGGTGAGGATATGAGAAAAATATTTAAAGTTTTAAAAAGAGACTTAGTTAATATATTCAAAAATCCTGCAGCAATAGTAATTGTTTTAGGAATTTGTATTATCCCATCTTTATATGCTTGGATAAGTTTAAAAGCTAACTGGGATCCTTATATAAATACAGGAAACTTACCAGTTGGTGTTATTAATGAAGATAGAGGAACTATAGTAAAAGATAAGATACTTAATGTTGGTGATGATGTAGTAAACCAATTACAACAAAATAAAAGTATAGGTTGGAAATTTACTACTATGCAACAAGGTGAAGAAGGTTTAAAGAATGGTGAGTATTATGCACTTATAGTAATACCACAAGATTTTTCACAAGATCTTGCTAGTCTTACAACAGCTGCACCTGTAAAACCTACATTAAAATATATAGTAAATGATAAAACTAATATAATTGCTACTAAGATAACAGGATTTGCCAAGACTGAATTAGCTAAACAAATTAAAACTAATTTTGTTAAGGCAGTTAATGAGCAAGCTGTAAATATGGCTAATACACTTGGTGAAAAGTTAGAAACTAATAAACCAGTATTAGACCAATTAAAATCTGTTATGAATGCAGCAGATCAAAGACTTACTGAAATAGACCAAAGTATAAGTCAATCAAGTAAGAGTGCAGATAGTCTTTCAAGTTATTTAAGTACTATGAAGACTGATTTACCACAAATAACAAATCAAATAAATACATTACAAGGAGTTGTTGGAGCAAGCAAAAACTTAATTTCTTCAACTCAAGGTACAGTTAATTCCCTAGGAAATAGTGTTACTTCAGCTGTACCAGAAATAACATCAGTAAATAGTCAGTTACAAGAACTTTTATCAACTTTAGGTACACTAAATACTTCAGTAGCTGATAAAGATAAATTAAAGCAAACTGTAAATAGTGCAATCGGAGTTGCAGATAAATTAATAAGTGAAGTTCAAGCTAATATTAATAAGCTACAATCTATAAATAGTATCTTTAACAATCCAAGTATTGAAGCAAGTATAGCTAAGCTTCAAAATGTTAAAGGTATGATTGAACAACAACAAGAACAATTAAAAGGATTAGCAAATCTTCTTAATGCAACAGATTATAATCCACAAGTTATAGGCGATAAGTTAAAGTCAATCTCAAATATGAGTAATAACTTAACTTCAGGAATTAGTTCAGCTGCAAATAGTATAACTACTAATACAATACCAGCTATAAATTCAATAGGACAAAGTTTAACATCAGGATTAACAAGTGCTGATTCATTACTTGAAAGTAGTAAATCAATAGTTCCACAATTAAATTCACTTGCAAACTTCGGTATAAATACAAGTGATACTGCTGTGGAAAAAGCTAATCAATTGAAAGATAAGTTAAATAGTTTCTCAAGTCAACTTGCTACTTTCCAAAATAAAGTTAATGGAGTTGATAAGCAAAGTTTAGATAATTTAATTGAATTACTAAATAAGAATCCAGAAACAATATCTTCATTCTTAGCTTCACCTATTGAAGTAAAACAAGAAAATGTATATGGAACATATGATTTTGGAGTTGGTCTTACACCATTCTATACAGTTCTTGCTATATGGGTTGGATCATTACTTCTAACTTCATTATTCACTGTTCATGCTGAAGATTTTGAAGATGGAACAAAGCTAAATCTTATGCAAAAGCATTTTGGTAAATTACTTTTATTCGTAATCTTATCATTAATCCAAACAACAATAGTAACAGTAGGAGATAAATTTATCTTAGGATTAAATCCTGCAAATATGTGGTTGATGCTTGGAATGGCATGGCTTTGCTCATTAGTATTTACATTTATAATCTTCACATTAGTTTCTCTATTTGGAAACTTCGGAAAAGCTTTATGTATAGTTATAATGGTATTCCAAATAGCAGGTTCAGGAGGAATATATCCAATTCAAACTAATCCAAAAATATTTGGAGACTTACAATTCTTATGGCCATTTACTTATGCAATAGATAGTTTTAGAGAAGCAATAGCTGGTCCAAACTGGAGCATGGTAAATACAGACATTAAAGTTTTAGCAATCTTTGCAGTAATATTCTTAATACTGGGATTTGCAAAACCTTTAGTAAATAAGTCAACAGAGTTTATGGAAGAAAAGTTTAAAGAATCAGGATTATAAGATATAAATAAAAAGATAGTTACTAATTTGGTAACTATCTTTTTTTATATTTTATGAGTGTTTGAGTATTTATTTTAAGACTTGGAATAATAATACTAGATTCTAGATAAAGTTATAAAAATTATGTAAAGATAAGTAGTTTTTTCTCAAATAAAATAATAAAATAGCACATTAAAAGAAAAGGCTTTTCATATATTTATATAAGTGAAGAAATTTGTGAGTAATTAAGTAGGAGATTTTCTGTGGATAAATGTAATGTTAAATTTTTAGGGCAAAAATCTATTGATATTGCTGTGGATAAAAATAAAATATGTAAATTTTATTCTTTAGAGAGTAGACAGAATAATAAGGATATATTAAATCATCATATTTTACTTATTGATATATCCGAAAGTATGAAAGATGAGATTTTAAAGTTAAGTAAAAGTGTAAAAGAAACTTTGAGAGCTCTTAAGAAAGAAAAAAATAATTTTGTTTCTGTAATTTTATATGCAGGAAATGAAAATCTAATTGTTTTAGGAGAAGGAATTAGATGTGATGATTCTTCATATAGAATGAGCAGAATTTATAAAAAAATAGATACGGAGCTTTATACTAGAGAGGGAAGTTCACTATTTAACGCTTTAGTAAAATCTGATGAAATAATAAATGATCTTAATTCACAAACAACAAGACACAATATAATTATTTTTACTGATGGATATTTTTCAAATGTTGATTCAAGTCAATTTCAAGAAAAAGAATCTTGTTTGGAAATGGTGGAAAAATTAGAAGAGTTAAATGTGTGTATAAATACAGTAGGCTTTGGAGCTTATTATGATAGAGATTTCTTAAAGGATTTAGCAGGTAAATCTTATGGTGGAAGACTTAGTCATATAGAAGAGATAAAAGATTATTCAAGGGTTGTTCTATCAGAAGTAAGAAGAATTAATAATAGTGAAGAAGTAAATATTGAGATTGATAATAAGGAATACTTCTTAGTAAATTCTAATAAAAACATTAGGGGAAAACATACTGTTAATAGTATTCAAACTAATAAAGAGAATATAATAGTAGTTTTTGATGAAGATTTAAATATAGACGGTAAAGTTATACAGAGTAATAAAAAAGTACTTAAAAGACAGTATATAGAGGATTTTAGTTATAGTCTTGCTAGATATTATGTTTATCAGGATGATATAGATAATATGGAAGTTGCAGTTGCTATAAGTAATGATATTTATGCTTATGAATCTCTTGTTAACTGTTATTCATTTAGTGAAAAGGGAAAAGTTTTAGAATTTTTAGATCTTTTATATAATGATAGAAGTAAGAGGTTTAAAAAGGGTAAGAAGACTATAAAGTTAGAAAATGAAGAAACTGAACCTCTTTGTCTTTTAGAGATTTTAAAAGAAATTATGGATGATAAAGAGTCAAAGCTTTTATGGGATTATTCTTATAATTATAAGAGAATAGGAGTTAGAGAAAAGCAAATAGAGGATGATTATAAATTTATAAGACCTAAAACAGGTTATGGTGATGTTACAAGCATAACAGTAGGAAGTAAAAAACTTAATATAGGAGTTAAGGTGAAAATTAATGGAGTTGTCCAAAATATTAAGAATAAACTTATGATGAATGCTTGTATATATAGAGATTATAATCTTGTTGTTAATGGAAATATAAATACTGATGAAATTTGGTGTAAGCTATCTAAAAGCCTTAAATCAAAAATTAAGAATCAGAAGCTAATTAAAGATGTTATAAAAGTCTACGATGAAGAGATATGTGTTCTAAATCTTAAGAATGTAAGACTTACAAATAAGAGAACTAGTAAGCTAATTAATGAATATACATTAGCTAAGTATTTATATGATGTAAGAGTTTTAGATTGTGAAATTTGGGCTTTAGAAAATCTTATAAAAGAAGTTTTTAGTGAAGTAGAGTTAGAAGAGGATAGTAACTTAAATAGAGAAGAATCAGATATGAGAAATTTATTTAGAGTTGATGAAAAGGGAGTTTATTCACCAATAAAAGTAGAAAGAGATACAGAGTCTAAATATGAGTTTTATTTATCAAAAGTAGTTGAATGGAAGCTAGAAAGATTTCCTAGAACTAATGAGAGAAAAAAGGCTTTAGAAAAATATAAGTCATTTATAATTGGAGATATTAAGAGTAGTTATAAAAGAATTCTTGATAAGTTAAAAGAACTAGAGGCTGAAAGATATGATAAGCAGAACTTAATAAATATAGTGAGATTATCTAATAAGCTTAGAGAAAGAAATTATTTTATTTGGGATGAAGTTATCACAAAAAGAAAAGTTGAAACTGATAAAGAACTAAAGAAGAATATAGTAATTGATGAAACTGTTAATATCAGTAGAAAAGATATTGATGGAATTAAAGTAAGAGAGGATTACTATGAAGTTTTAAGTAAATATAATTAAAAATTAAAGGGAGAGTGTATTTAACTCTCCCTTTAATTAAATGATTAACCATTTATATCTAAGTTAATAAATTAGCAAGATTTAGCAAACGCTGTAAGTGTAGGATTTTCGATTTGGAAGAAAGCAACATCATCAGGGTTATTAGATATATTTGTTACTCTTACTGAATAAGTTGTACATTCTGAACAAGTACCACAATCAATCTTATCGAATGAGAATTGTTGTTCTATTTCAGTTGGAGCAGATCCTGGAAGGAATGTGAAACTAAAAGTACCACATGAAATTTCTTTACATCCATCAGTTTTAACAAGTTCAAAGTTTGCTCTAATTGTATCAACACTTATAAATCTAGCGTGTATTTGAGCTTCGAATCTTAATAAAACTTTAGGGTCTTTTAAGCATTCTGTATCTAATGAGATACAAACAAGAGAAATTGGAGTAATTGGAAGTGGTGCATTACCAGGAGTTATTGTTGGTGGAAGAGTTGTTGTTGAACCACAACAAGCTTCAAATGTCATAGGTGGACATGGTTTTACCTTCTTTTCACAACAGTTACAGCAACAATTATTTGAACTGCACTTTCTTGAGCTCTTTTCCTTTGAACCATATTTTCTTGATTCATCATAATATTTACTTCTTGATTCATATTTTCTTGAATCATAATATCTGCTTCTTGAACGAGATTTTCTTGATTCATATTCTCTTGAATCGTCACAATCATATTTGTTAGATTTTCTACTTTCGTAGCAATCTTCATCCTTATAACTATCACTTTCGTTAGGGAAATTTAAATTCATAAGTTTGTTACCTCCGTTTTTATCTATAAGTTTATTAAAATTTTATTATTAGGTTTGCATAGTATATTGTATGTTCTGTAGAATACTTTGACACAGTTTTTAATAAAATCTAATTTTTTATCACCCTAGCAACTAAGCCTTGTTTAGAATCATAGCCAACATCAATATGTGTTATATTTTCAGAGTTAGAATTATTGAATTCAGCTATAACTGTAGCATCATCAGTACTTTCAGGAATAAATACTCTTTGGTCCTGAAGTATTACCATTCCAAGTGTTAAAACTATCTTATTAACAAATTCTTGTTTATCATTGGACTCGGAATGTAACTCTTCATATTTTTCAGTAATTTTTGTATATTCGTGACTCCAGTAAATTTTATCTGCAGGAGAGAAATAATAAGTTAAAGAGTTATTGTCTTTATCTAGACTTTTATAATCTGTATCAAAATTAGGTTCTTTATTGTATTTTATATTTATCATTGTTTTAAAAGGAAGCTTTACAGTTGTTTTTTGATCTTCAGCAGAATCAGCAAGAGTAATTTGAACACCTTTATCTATATACCCTTCAAGGTACATTTTTTTATTATCAGAACTAAACTTACAAAGTTTTAAGATAACTGTGCTAACATCTGATTTCATTGAAATAATAGGATATTTATATTTAAGTTCACAAAAAATATTTACATCAAATTCTGAGAGGATAACAGGAAAGGCACCTATAATCGGGCCAGAAGAACCCATTGGAGTTTTGTAAATAACTTTATTTTTATTAAGTGGTACAGTAATTTTATTAGTAGTTTTTCTACTTCTGGATTTTCTTTTTTTAGAGTTTAATATCTGTCTTGATTGTATATGATTTAAGTCCATAAAAATCCTCCTATATTAAGTGATAAGCCTAATGCTTTTTTAATATAATATTCAAGAGAAAGATAAAAGTATAATAAATAAAAAACATATTTACAAATAAAGTAAAATAATATATTATATAGAAAATAATAAATATATTTAAAACTTATCAAGAGTGGTGGAGGGACTGGCCCTATGAAGCCCAGCAACCAATAGGAAATTTTTTCTATAGGTGCTAATTCCTGCAGTTTTCTGAGAGATAAGGGTATTATTAGAGTATTAGAATGCTTAAGGAATAATCCTTGGGCATTTTTTTATTTTCTTGGGGTAAAAATTAATTTTAAAATAGGGGGCTAAAAAATGAATATAAGAGAAATTTTTAATCAAAAAGAATTGGTGTTATCTTTTGAGGTATTTCCACCAAAGCCAAGTTCAAAGATAGATGTTATTTATAAAACACTAGATGAGCTTAAAAGTTTAAATCCAGACTTTGTAAGTGTTACCTATGGGGCAGGTGGCAAGGCTAATAATAATAGGACTGTTGAAATAGCTGGGCTTTTAAAAGAAAAATATAATATAGAACCATTAGCACATTTAACATGTATTAATTCAACAGAAGAACAAATAAATGAAGTGTTAAAAAGCTTAAGAAAAAATAATGTAGAGAATATTCTTGCTTTAAGAGGGGATTTACCAAAAGAAAATATTTCAGTTAATAGATATAAGTATTCAAGCGACCTTGCAAAACATATAGATGACTTTGGTGGCTTTAATATATCAGGAGCTTGTTACCCTGAAGGATACAATAAGAATGAAACTCTTGATACTCACATAGATATGATTAAGAGGAAAATAGATTCAGGAGTGAGTCATCTAGTATCTCAATTATTTTTTGATAATAATTACTTTTATGATTTTCTAGATAAGGCAAGACAAAAAAATATTAATATACCAATAGAAGCAGGTGTTATGCCAGTTCTTAATAGAAAGCAAATAGAAAGAATAGTATCTCTTTGTGGAGCAAAATTCCCAAGAAAGTTTATGAAAATAGTAGAAAAATATGAGTATGATAATATTGCTTTAAGAGATGCAGGAATAGCTTATGCAGTTGAACAAATTGTTGATTTAATTTCAACAGGAGTAGATGGAATTCATTTATATACTATGAATAATCCTTATGTTGCAAAGAAAATATCAGAAAGTATAAGCTCGATAGTTAAGTCAATAAATAAAAATTCAAAAATAAATAAGTTTAATAATATAGGAATTTATAGTGATATAGATTCAAAAATTAAAGTTGGAAGGGGAATTTAAATGGAAGTAGTAAAAAATAAAGTAGAAAGTTTTGAATTAGACCATAGAAAGGTTAAGGCTCCTTATGTTAGAAAATGTTGTACTTTAGATGGAGTAAGTGGGGATAAAATCACTAAATTTGATTTAAGATTTTTTCAGCCTAATAAAGAATATTTTGAAACAGCAAGTATACATGCTCTTGAACATTTACTTGCAACGTATCTTAGAGAAAAGCTTGATAATATAATAGATATTTCACCTATGGGATGTAGAACAGGATTTTATTTAAGTGTATTTAGAGATATAGAAGCAAAAGAAGTCAAAGAAGCATTAGAATATTCATTAAATGAGGTTTTAAAAGCTAAAGAAATTCCAGCAGCTAATGAAATTCAATGTGGCAATTATAGAGATTTATCTTTAGATGGAGCTAAAGCTTGCGCAAGAGAGGTATTAAATAAAGGGTTTTCTTTAAATATATATGGTTAATATTTATAGGCTATCTTATTATTTAAGATAGCCTTTTTTTCTTTAATAATTAATAAAGAGTTTTCAAATGACCCTACTTATCAAATTATTAAAAATACATTAAGAATACTTAATAAAACTCACAATACTAACTAAGATACATATAATGAAATGTATTAATTTAAAGAAGGTGAGAGGTTTGGCTAAATATCAAGATTTAAAACTTGAGGTAGATTTTAAAGATTCTATTAGTACAGAGGATCCTATAAACCATAGAAGATATACTTTTGTTGATTCAAAGGATGAAAATGCTAGTTTAAGCATAGGACTAAGATATAACTTTAAAAAGCTAGCGTCAAAAGGAAATGAGATATTAGGGGAATGGGCTGTAACAGAAGGAGAATATATATTATATTTTCATATACATCTTGATAAGTGCAATAGACCTGCAGGTATTGGTGTTAGAAATGCAATTATTAGAAGAAACCTAGTTGATTGTATAAAACAAATACTTAAAGCAGATATAAAATTAATAAACAAACATGCTTACTTAAAACAATCTAATGTGATTGTTTGTTTTAAATCCTCTCTCCCTTACTACGATAAAATAGAAAATTGGGGGATAGTGGATGACTATATTGGTGAAAATAGTTTTGATTTTATACCAGATTCAAAATTAGAATTAGATGTTATAAAATCTTTATTAAAGCCATATATAGATAAAGAAGTTGTCGATTTATATGATGAAAAAAAGAATTATAGTATGCAAAAGATAGAGATTATTAGCCTAGAGAATCTAGGAAGTATTTCATCTTATAAAGTAGTTTTGAGATTAAGAGTTAAAGTAAGTGATAATAAATTTGAAAATCTTATTATAGAATTTAAAATAGACAATGGGAATGTGTTAGTAAGCAGAATAAAGTAAAATAAAAGCTATCTTTTAGAGATAGCTTTTTTCTTTTATAAGAAAAATATTGAAAATAAACAATTTATTAGTATATAATGTAAAAATAAAACTTTAGGAAGAATGGGGGAAAGTATAGTGGATGTAAAACTAAATAAAGATAGAGAAAAATTCTCTTCAGGGATTGCAGTATTTTTAGCTACACTTAGTTCAGCAGTAGGACTGGGTAATATTTGGATGTTCCCGTATGTTACAGGGGAAAATGGTGGAGCAGCATTTATAATTACATATCTTATATGTATTTTTCTTATAGGCTTACCAGTACTTTTAATAGAATTTTCTATGGGAAGAGGTAAGAGAAAAAATATATATGGAGTTATTTCTAGTTTTACAGATAAAAAAATTTTTAAGAGTATAGGATTTATAGGAATTATAGCAACTTGCTTTATTTTATTTTTCTATACAGTTGTAGCAGGTTGGGTTTATTCATACATATTTAAAGCAATAAAAGGTATTTTTACAGGAATGAGTGCAAGTGAGGTTTCTAATATTTTTGCTCAGACTAGTGGAAGTGCAACAGCTTCACTTACTTGGCAGCTTGTAGCCGTAGTAGTTACTTGTGGTATTTTAATGTTTGGAGTAAAAAGTGGAATAGAAAAGCTTACGAAAACTTTAATGCCAGTTCTTATAGGACTTTTAATTATATGTGCTATTAGAAGTTTAATGTTACCAGGAGCCATGGAGGGGGTAAGTTTTCTTTTAAAACCTGATTTTTCAAAAATAAATATTGGAGTTATTATCTCAGCAATGGGACTTGCTTTCTTTAAACTATGTGTAGGAACTGGAACAATGATAACATATAGTAGTTATTATACTGATGATAATAATTTACCTGCGACAGGTACAAAAGTTGTTCTTGCTGATACAGGGGTTTCTTTACTTGCAGGACTTGCTATTTTTCCAGCAGTATTTTCATTTGGATTAGAAGCAACGAGTGGACCAGGACTTTTATTTAAAACAGTACCTCTTATTTTTGCAGGAATGCCTGGAGGAAATATATTATTAATATTATTCTTTGCTTTAACAGCAATGGCAGCAACTATGGCTATGATTTCTCTTTTTGAGGTTTTAACAGCTGCTTTAATAGAACAATTTAAGATTAGTAGAAAAAAAGCTCAAGTTATTAATATAATTATTGTTATGTTATTTGGAGCATTAGCTGCTTTATCAGCTAGTCCAGATTCAGTTTTAGCAGGAATAAAATTATTTGGATATAGTATTTTTGATTTCTATGATAAATCAGTATCTATGGTTATGTTACCTATTAACGGAATACTTATATCAATATTTGCAGGTTATTTTATAAAGAAAAAATATTTTGTAGATCAGCTTACTAATAACGGAACATTAAATAATAAGAAGTTAGTAGACGTTATATTATTTACTTCAAAATATATAACACCAATTTTAATTTTGATTGTGTTTATAGGTTCATTTATATAAATTTTGAAAGATTATCTTGAAAGAGGTAGTCTTTTTTTATTTTAATGTAATTCTTTGGAGGACATTTGTCTTTAAATTATTGTTAAATAGTGGAAATTAATTCAACTAACATATATAATATATCTTATAGAGAAATTTATATTGGGGTATTTTGAAAAAAGGGGGTTATTAAATATGAAAAAAATTAAAATAGCAGTTTTAGGTCTAGGTAATGTAGGTCGTGGAGTTTGGAAAATCTTTGAGAAAAATAAAGATGAAATTATAAAACGTTCAGGATATGAGGTAGAAATAAAAAAGGTACTTGTAAGAGATTTAAAAAAATCTAGGGGAGTACATATTCCAGATGGGATATTAACTACAAATTATAAAGATATTATTGAAGATGATGAAATTAGAATAGTAGTAGAGCTTATGGGAGGAATAGAACCAGCTAAAAGTTATATTCTTGAAGCAATAAAAAGGGGAAAGCATATAGTAACAGCTAATAAAATGCTTTTAGCAACTAGTGGAGATGAAATTTTTGAAGAAGCTGATAAGGTGGGTGTTAAATTTAATTATGAGGCTAGTGTCGCTGGAGGAATTCCGATAATAAGTGCTATAAATGAAAGTCTTACAGCTAATAAGATTGAAAAATTATATGGAATAGTAAATGGAACAACTAATTATATCTTAACTAAGATGGAGCTTGAAGGAATTAGCTTTTTAGATGCATTAAAAGAAGCACAAGATAAGGGGTATGCAGAGGCAGATCCAACATCAGATATTGAAGGTTTTGATGCTCAATATAAACTTGCTATACTTTCATCACTTGCATTTGGAACAAAAATAGAAGTTCAAGATGTTTATAGAGAAGGGATTACACATATAAATTCTTTGGATATACAATATGCAAAAGAGCTTGGGTTAAAAATAAAATTACTTGCAACAGTTAAAGAAAAGGATGGAGCTTTAGAGCTTAGAGTTCATCCAACTATGATACCAGCTACACATCCTCTTGCTAATGTTTATGATGCTTTTAATGCTGTTTTTGTTACAGGTAATGCAGTTGGAGATTTAATGTTTTATGGACAAGGGGCTGGAGATTTACCAACAGGTAGTGCGGTTGTAAGTGATATTATTTCGATTTTAAGAAGTAATG
Source organism: Clostridium mediterraneense (assembly GCF_900091705.1). GTDB lineage: Bacteria > Bacillota > Clostridia > Clostridiales > Clostridiaceae > Sarcina > Sarcina mediterraneense. The sequence goes on from NZ_LT594785.1 coordinate 279,746, forward strand.
TTGAAAATGAAAATTATATTCCAGTAGTTAAAAATAATTTGTGGAAAAAAGAAATTAAGGATATGAGTGAAGTTGAGAGTAGATATTATATAAGAGCAACAGTTATAGATGAACCAGGAGTTCTTGGAGATATAACAAAAAGCTTTGGAGTAAATGGTGTAAGTTTAAGGTCAGTTATACAAAGAGGAAAAAGACGAGATGGGCAATATGTTACATTAGTTTTTGAAACACATGAAACAAAGGAAGTTAATATAATTACAGCAATAGATACTATCTATGAAATTAAGGGAATGAAAAAAATAGATAATTTAATAAGAATAGAAGAATTTAATTAAAGTAAAAGGAGCTATCATAATTAGATAGCTCCTTTTTTAGAATAATAAATGTGCGATTATCGCTATTATTGGTAGTGTTATAAGAGTTCTTTGAATAAAGATTATAAATAATTCTTTAAAGTTTATTGGTATTGATGAACCAAGAAGAACACTTCCTACCTCGGACATATATATAAGTTGAGTTACTGAAACACAGGCAACTACAAACTTAGTTATTTCAGGAATTCCTTCTTTAGCAATCATAACTGATGGAAGGAACATATCAGCAAAACCAACAAGTATTGTTCCAGCGGCATCTGTTGCATTTGGAATATTTAAAAGCCAGAATAGTGGTATAAATGGAATACCAAGTATTTTGAAAATAGGAGTATATTCTGCAAGTATAAGAGCAGTTCCACCCATTGCCATAACTACTGGAATAACACCAATCCACATATCTAATACATTTCTTACTCCTTCAACAGCAAGAGATTTAAAGCCTTTAGTACTAGCTGCTTTTTCAACAGCAAGTTCAATACCATAGCTAAAAGATGTATGACCTTCAGGTAAAAGTTCTGTTGATTGATGAGTAACTCCATCATAGCATTCTGTTGATTTCTTTTTTAATGGTCCGATTCTAGGAATTATTATTGCAGCAATAATTCCAGCTAAAGTGATTGTTAAATAAAATGGAACAAACATATGTTGAAGTCCAACTTGAGATATAATAACAAAACTAAATGTTATTGAAACTGCTGAAAAAGCTGTTCCGATTATACAAGCTTCTTTTTTATTGTAGAAACCTTGTTCATATTGTTTAGATGTAAGTAAAACACCAATAGTTCCATCTCCTATCCATGAAGTTATACAATCAACTGAAGCTCTACCAGGAAGTCCAAATAAAGGTTTCATTATTTTGGTAAGCATAGATCCACAAAACTCTAAAAGACCAAAATTTAAAAGAAGAGGAAGTAAAAGTCCTGCAAATAAGAATACTCCAAATAATGTTGGAAGTAGACCATTTAGTACAGTTCCAGCAGTAGCATCACTTATTATAAAAGCTGGTCCTATTTGAAAATATGTACATATAGCAAAGACTGCTCCAAGAATTCTTGATACAAACCAAAGTGTAGAAACATTAAATAGTGAGTTTAATGTTTCACTTTTTAAAATAAAGTTTGGTTTAAATATTTTTGTTAGTACGGATATAATTGCAGTAGCTGAAATTATTATTGTAAGAATTAAAGGTAATTCATCTGCTAAAGAATTGCTTACTAGTCCAGAAAAATAAGCAACAGGAATAGTAAGTCCTTCACTTGTTTTTATTGGAACCATAAAAAGTAAAATTCCTATAAGTGATGGAATTAAGAATTTTGAAATTTCTAAAGTAGTGTAACGTTTCTTAGCTAATTTATTTAAATTTGTATTATCCATTAGTATATCCCCCTTTAAACTTTATACCATGTTATGTACTGATTATACATAAAAATTTGCTATTAATCAATAAAAAATGTATAAATTCAATTGATTTTTTGCATAAATATTCATAGAGCAAAAATAAAAATATTTTTTCAAAAGGTAACTTTGGTTACCGAAATAAATTTAAAAAGATGATATAGTATACACATACTAAAAAACTTATAACACTTTAATATAAAACCAATATTATTTATACCTTTAAAAGTGCAAATCAAATGTACTTTAAACTCAATAAAAATTAATTCTAATATAATTCTAATATAATAAAAAGGAGATCCATTATGAAGAAGAAAATGTTTTGTTTTCAATGTCAAGAGACAGCAGGATGTACTGGATGTACAATCCAAGGTGTATGTGGAAAGAGCCCAGAACTAGCAGGACTTCAAGATTTATTAGTTTTCGTAGTTAAGGGACTTTCAGTAGTAAGTACAAGAGCAAGTGAAGTTAATGTTACTGATGATAGAGTAGATAAATTTATAATTGAATCATTATTTGCAACAATAACAAATGCTAACTTCGATAGATCAATATTCGTTGCAAGAATTAAAGAAGGTTTAGCTTTAAGAGAAGAATTAAAGAAAGAAGTATTAAAAGCAGGTGGAAACCTAGAAAATCTTCCAGAACATGCAACATGGACATGTGAAACAAGAGAAGAAATGGATGCTAAGGCACCTGAAGTAGGAGTTCTTTCAACAGAAAACGAAGATATAAGAAGTTTAAGAGAACTTATCACATATGGAGCAAAAGGACTTTGTGCTTACTTAAAGCATGCATCAGCACTTGGATACTACGACAAGCAAGTTGATAGAGACATGCACAGAATGCTTGCAGCTTTAACAGATGATAAGTTAACAGTTGATGAATTAACAGCAATGGCTTTAGAAATGGGTAAAGTAGGGGTTTCAGGAATGGCACTTCTAGACAAAGCTAATACAGAAAGCTATGGTAACCCAGAAATGACAAAAGTTAATATCGGTGTTAGAAACAATCCAGCTATCTTAATTTCAGGACATGATCTTAAAGATATGGAACAATTATTAAAGCAAACAGAAGGAACAGGAGTAGACGTTTATACACATAGTGAAATGTTACCTGCTAACTACTATCCTGCATTTAAGAAGTATGAACACTTTGTAGGAAACTACGGAAATGCTTGGTGGAAACAAACAACAGAATTCGAAAGCTTTAATGGACCAATCCTTATGACAACAAACTGTCTTGTACCACCAAAGAATAGTTACAAAGACAGAGTTTACACAACAGGAACTGTTGGATTTGAAGGTCTAAAGCATATAGATATGGATGAGAACGGAAACAAAGACTTCTCAGCATTAATAGAACATGCTAAAAGATGTGAAGCTCCAATAGAAATCGAAAGAGGAGAAATCATTGGTGGATTTGCTCACAAGCAAGTATTTGCTTTAGCAGATAAAGTTGTTGATGCAGTTAAATCAGGAGCAATCAGAAGATTCTTCGTAATGTCAGGTTGTGATGGTAGAGCTAAATCAAGAAACTACTACACAGATTTCGCAAAAGCATTACCTAAAGATGCAGTTATATTAACATCAGGATGTGCTAAGTACAAATACAACAAATTAGACCTTGGTGATATTCAAGGAATTCCAAGAGTTTTAGATGCTGGACAATGTAATGATTCATACTCATTAGTATTAATAGCATTAAAACTTCAAGAAATATTCGGATTAGATGATGTTAACGAATTACCAATAAGCTATAACATAGCTTGGTACGAACAAAAGGCAGTAATAGTATTACTTTCATTATTACACCTTGGAATCAAGAACATTCATTTAGGACCAACATTACCAGCATTTTTATCAGCAAATGTAGCTAACGTTCTTGTAGAGAACTTTGGAATTGCAGGAATCGGTGATGTTGAAGATGATATTAAGTTATTCCTTGGGGAATAATTTAAAAAAGAAACTATTTCTTAGAAATAGTTTCTTTTTTTTATTTTTTGGTACTAAATTAAACTTATAGTTTATTGAAAAAAATTGAAGGATAGTTTTATAATAGTTATTAGTTATATAAAATAATCCAATATAAGATTATATTAGAAATACAGTTATATAGAGGATGTTAGTACGAAAGGATAAAATAAATGAGTAACTTTATGACAAAAGAAGAAATGGAAAATGAATTTATTATGGCATCAGCTGTAATAGAAGCAATGTTTGAAGGAATCTATAAAGAAAACATTGATATAGCTGTGAGTGAGTTAGTAAATGTTGATTTTAGGGGGAATGATGCTCTAGATACTGAAGGAATGATGACAGTATTACTTAGACATAGTCTTAATAGGATGTTTAATAGAGCTACTAAATTTGCATTAGTATTCCTTGAAAATGCAGCTAATTATTGTTTAAATAGAAATCCACAAGAAAAATTTCAGGAGATTCAAGAATTATATAATAAGTATTTTAAATTAAGTAATGAAACTGCACTTCAAATATATAATAGAGCTTGGGCTACATTATTAGAAAATACTAAATACAACGATATAGAGATGGATATCTATAATATGATTAGAGTAGAAGAAGCTTATTCTAATAGAGAAGAACTTAATGAGCTTTTAAAAGGTATGCCAGAAGTTAGTGAAGAAAAATATAAAGAGTTTTTATATGGAAAAGCTGATAAATCAAATGAGATATATGTATATTTAACAAAAACAAGTCTTAATTAAATATCTAAATAGAGATACAGTAAAAAAGAAACTACTTTTATAGAGGTAGTTTCTTTTTTTATTAGTTAATATTTAATGTAGATGCATAAACATATCCTGTACGAGCTCCATTATCAAATTTTATAGCAGCCCATGTACCAACTTGTGAGTTTGACCAGTACTTAGGAGCTTTTTCAAATGTTTGCTCACTGAGAACAAATACTTTTGTACCAACTGTCAAATTACCAATTCCTTTTGAATAAGAATCTGGACAACTAAATACTTTAACTGTATTAGGCTCCCAATCTAATCCATCATAGTTATTAGGCTTATTTGTATTAGATATTACGCCGTATTGATTTATAACTTTTGAGGTTGTAAATTTATTTATTACAGCAGTAGGTGATGATTTACTGTTAGATTCATTATTAGAATTAGTATTATTTAAATTTTGTTCTAACGCAGAATTATTATTTGAATTTTGCTTTGATGAAGAACTTGAATTATTTGATTGTGTATTTGTATTAGAGTTTTCATTGCTATTAGATGATGAACTTGTATTTGAATTAGTACTTTGAGTAGTATTTATTTCATTATTAGATTGAGTATTATTACTATCTTTTGAAGAAGCATAAGCCATAGCTCCAGCACCTATAGTTAAAATAGCAACTACTAAAATTATTATTTTTTTCATTTGTTTTCTCCTTAAGTTAAATTTTCCATTTAGTTAGTATATTAAATAATCCTTATAATTTCAAAAAGTATAAATTAATAACATATATATATTTAGGTTAAATTTGTTAGAAAGTGATAAATTTATTAGATAGTATTTTACTATATGTAATTTAACTAAATGATTTAGTAATATATTTTTAGAAGTAAAAAAACTATGAAAGCAGAGTAGAGCTTTCATAGTTTTTATTTTTATAAGCTGTTCATTAAGAAATAGGCTAAGAATATTACTGCAACAACATAAGTTGGTATAGGAATATCTCTCCATTTCTTTGAAGTTATCTTTGTTATTGGATAAAGTATAAATCCAAATGCCATACCATCAACAATACTATATGTTAAAGGTATTAATATAAGTATTATAAAAGCAGGAAATGCTTCTGAAAAATCATTAAAATCAATATCCTTTATATGACTCATCATAAGTGAACCGATAATTATAAGGATAGGTGCAATTGCTTCATTTGGTATTAAAGTTATCAATGGTATAAAGAACAATGATAAGAATATAAATAAAGCTGCAAATATTGATGTAAGCCCAGTTTTACCACCAGCTACTATTCCTGATTGACCTTCAACTGTTGAAACAGAAGGACTTGTTCCAAATATTCCACAAGCTATAGTTGAAAGTGCAATAGCACTTAAAGCTTTTTTATTTTTTTCAGGTGCTTTAAGCATTCCATTAACTTGACCATGTAATAATCCTATATTTTCAAAGATTAAAACAAGTGTTAGTGAGATGGTTGCAATCCAGAAGTTAACAGAACCAATACTTGAAAAGTTTAGATGCATAAATACACTACCATATTCTTTGAAACTTGGAATAGCAAAAGCAGATCCACTAAATGAACTTACCCCAAGAACTATAGATAAAATAGTTCCAAATATAATTCCTATTAAAAAGTTACCAGGCACATTTTTTATAAATAGTATAAGCATAACTATTAAAGTTAAGACAAATACAAGAATGTGTGGACTAGAAAGATCACCAAGCTTAACTAAAGTAGATTTATCTCCTACTACTATTCCAGCCTTTTGAAGACCAAGGAAAGTAATAAATAAACCTATTCCTACAGTAATAGCTGTTTTTAGTGAAGTTGGAATTCCTTCATTTAATAATCTGGATAAAGGTGTAAGAGCAACTATGGTAAATAAAATACCTGCAATTAAGACAGCTCCTAGGGCTTGATCAAAACTAAGTCCCATAGTTTGTACAATAGTATAAGTAAATAGAGCATTTATACCCATTCCAGGCATAATAATTAGTGGAGTGTTACTAATAAAGGCAACTAGCAAACAACCAACTACTGATGCAAGTACTGTCGCTATAATTAGCGGCTGCATTGATTTTCCTCCATCACTTAAAATACTGGCATTAACGACAACAATATAAACTGCTGCAAAGAAAGAAGTTAAACCTGCCATAAGTTCAATTCTTAGATTTGAGTTGTGTTCTTTTAATTTAAATAAATTATTCATCCTTTCGAAAACCTCGTTAATTCTTCCCTCTCCCACCCATATCTCTCGATACAATCAATATTATAACAAAGAAAACTTGTATATAAAATTGAAATTTAAGTTATTTAAAAGTAAATTAACGAAGTTATATAAAGGATAATATATTCAATATAATATCTATTTTTTATAGATCATATTTAGCTTCTTTAGTATCAAAAGTAATATTTTGTTTAGGTACATAAGAAATAGTTCCACAATGGCTAACTTTATACCATATTCCAAATTGATTTTCTAATTTAGCTAATACTTCAGTTTCTCCATAGTCTGATAATAATGATCTAACTTGACTATTTGGATTAGGCTTTGCATATCCAGAAACACAGTTTTTATATGTAGAATTATCATTTCCAATAGTAACAGCAACAGTATCATCATATGTTTGTAGAATCTGTGTAGAGTTTGAATTATTTGATTCTGTAGTTGTATTACTTAATTTAGTAGTGTTTTTATTATTAGAATTATTATTAGAATTCTGATTTGATTCTGAATTTGAGTTTGAATTACTACTAGTATTAGATTGATTACTACTTGAGTTTGTATTATTAGAATTTTGATTTGATAATGAGTTTGTAGAATTTGTTTGCTCATTATTAGATTCAATATTACTTACATTATTAGAACCATTATTTTTATGCTCAGATGTATAAGCTATTACTCCACCACTTATAACAACTATGGCAGCAACTAAAATTATTATTTTTTTCATTTGATTTTCTCCTTAGGATAATTTTACTAACAGATAATATCATCCAAAAGAAATATGTTCAAAAGTTAAAAAATAGATGATTATTGCTATTTTACTTATTTAATTTTTAAAGAAATATTTTTATATTAAGTTATTTAAACTTTTAGATTATAAGTAATATTTATGTTAATAAATCAATATTTTATTTTCTTTTAAGTCTAAATAACTTATATTTAAGTTTAGTGATAAATAAAACGGAAATTTAATTTTAGGGTTAGGTGAGTCTAGTGAGTAAATATATTTTAATAACTGGTGCAAGTAGTGGAATAGGATTAGCTTTAGCTACAGTTTTTGCAAAAGAAAATTATAATCTTATTTTAGTTAGTCGAAATGAAAATAAACTTAAAGAATTAGAAAGTGAATTTAAAGAAATTTATAAAGTTGAAGTAAAAGCTTTCGCTGTGGATATTTCTAAAATAGAATTATTAGAAAAGCTGTGGATAACTATTAAAGAAAGTTATCCACAGATAGATATTGTTATAAACAATGCAGGTGTTGGATTTAATGGTGAATTTACAAATATAGATTGGGAAAAGCATGAAGAGGTTATTGATTTAAATATAAAATCTCTTACAAGACTTAATTATTTAGCTGCAAGTTATATGAAAGAGAAGAAGCAAGGAAAAATATTAAATGTTGCATCAACAGGCTCTTATCAAGCAGGACCTCTTATTTCTGTTTATTATGCTAGTAAAGCTTATGTTTTATCTTTATCAGAAGCTATGAGAGAAGAACTTAAAGATTATGGAGATATTACTGTTTCAGCTTTATGTCCTGGAGCTACAAAAACTGAGTTTAGTAGAAGAGCAGGAAAAGGCGATTTAGATGTTGCTATGTCTCCAGAACTTGTTGCAAAAATTGCTTATAATGGTTTAATGAATGGAAAAGCTATTATAATTCCGGGGCTTATGAATAAATTTGCAGTAGCTTTCTCAAGAATCTTACCATATACTTTTACTTCAAAAATGGTAAAAAAGATACAGTCAAAAGCCATGAAAAAATAGAAAAAAATTTATTGGTATATTACAAGAGTATAATAAAAATAGCTATTAATTTTTAATAATTTTAAAATTAATAGCTATTTTTTACTATTATTAATTTTTTATGTAACCTTTATGTTTTTTTATGTAATTTCTCTGTAATTGATATTTTATGTGCTGTATATTACTATCAAATAGAGGCTTAGCCAACACAGGAGAGCTTTAAATTTTTTTTATTGATAATGTGTTATCAACACTAGAATTTCTAAATGATAATAAATTATCAGCAAAAAGAATGGAGAATAAAATAAAGGTGGTGGTTTCATGGAAGACGTACCAGGTCAGTTTAGTATTACTCACAGTTGGAATAGCTGTAATTTAGTTTGGAGTGAATACTGAACTTTCAGAAACCAAATTAATTTTATGCTTTTAAGTATTAAAAATTGAATATTTTGAATTTACAGTATTGACCTAATCTACATATAGACAATTATGTTTTAATTTTGAGTAATAAATAATTTACAAACAGAAAACTATATGAAAAATAAAAGATTGGGAGAAAACATATGAAGAAGGATAATAAAAAAGAGTTTAACAGAGAAGCCTTTGATAAAGTCGTTAAAGATTTACATACTAATAGTGCAAACTCTACAGAAGAACTTTTCAAGAAGTTTAACAGCTCAAGAGATGGGTTAAGTAATGACCAAGTAGCAAAGAACATTTCTAAATATGGAAAGAATGATACTCAAGAACAAAAGGATGTTCCTGTAATAGTTCAATTCTTTAAATCATTTGCAAATGCCTTTGTATTAGTTTTAATAATAATCGGTATTATTACTTACTTAACTAGCGTAGTATTTGTACCAAAATCACAACAAAGTTGGTCACAAATTATAATTATAGTTATCTTAATCCTAGCGAGTGGAATTATTTCATTTGTTCAAGAGTATAAGTCAGAAAAAGCAGCTGATGCTTTGAAGAGTCTTATTAAAACTACTTGTCTTGTTAAAAGAGGCGGAAAAGATTTTGAAAAGATAGATATGAAAGATTTAGCAGTAGGTGATATTGTTAAATTAACTACTGGAGATGTAGTTCCTGCAGACCTTAGGGTATTAGAATGTAAGGATTTATTTGTAAGTCAATCAGCTTTAACTGGTGAATCAGAACCTGTTGAAAAACACTGTGACAATAGATCAAATAGTAGAGAAATTGGAGATTATACAAACATTTGTCTACTTGGAACAAATGTTGTTAGTGGAACATCTACAGCAGTTGTTATAGGTACAGGAGAACATACTTACTTTGGAGCAATGCAAAGCTCACTTATGGAAGCAGATGAAGAAACAAGCTTTGAAAAGAGTGTTAAGAATGTTTCAAAAATGCTTTTAAAATTTATGGTTGTTATGGTTCCTTTAGTTCTTGTTATAGACTGGTACCAAACAAAGAGTTTCTTAGATTCATTAATGTTCTCAGCTTCACTTGCAGTTGGATTAACACCAATCATGCTTCCAACAATCGTTTCAGAAAACCTTGCAAAAGGTGCTGTTAAAATGTCTAAGAAAAAGACAGTTGTTAAGAAGATTAGTTCAATCCAAAACTTTGGTTCAATGGAAATCTTATGTACAGATAAAACTGGTACTTTAACAGATGATAGAATTAAAGTTGAAAGCCATATAAATATTAATGGTGAAACAAGTGATGATGTATTAAAGTACGGATATATAAATAGTTACTTCCAAAGTGGATTACAAAATGTTATTGACCATGCAATAATAGATTGTGGTAATGAAAAGAATTTTGAAAAAGAGCTTGGAAGTAAGATTGAAAAATTAGATGAAATTACTTTCGACTTCACAAGAAGAAGAATGTCAATAATAATAAAAGACCAAAATACAGGAATGGCACAAGTTATTACTAAAGGTGCACTTGAAGAAATGCTTCAAGTTTCTAAGTATGTTGAAGTCGATGGACAAACTATCGAATTAAATGAAAAATTAATAAAGAAATTACGTAATCAAGTTAAAGAACTTAATAATGAAGGTATGAGAGTTATTGGGGTAGCAAGAAAAGATAATCAAGACCCTAATAAGAAATTTGGAGTACCTGATGAAAGTGACATGATCTTAGTTGGATTCATTGGATTCTTAGATCCACCAAAGGAAACTACAAAAGAAGCTTTAGCAGCTCTTGCACACTATGGTGTTGATGTTAAGATCTTAACTGGAGATAATGAATTTGTTACAAAGAAAGTATGTGAACAAGTTGGATTTAAAATAACAAACATAGTTGTTGGTTCAGAAATAGTAGATTTAACTGATGCTGAATTATTTAAATTAGCTATGAGAACAAATGTATTTGCTAAATTAAATCCATTACAAAAAGCTAGACTTGTTAGAGTACTTAAGAATGGAGATAAAGTTGTTGGATTTATGGGTGATGGTATCAATGATGCTATTGCTTTAAAAGAAGCAGATGTAGGAATATCAGTTGATACAGCAGTTGATATTGCTAAAGAATCAGCTGACGTAATACTTTTAGAAAAAGACTTAATGGTACTAAAAGAAGGTATCATTGAAGGAAGAAAAGTTTTTGCTAATACAACTAAGTATCTAAAGATTACTGCTAGTTCAAACTATGGTAACTCCATAAGTGTTTTACTTGCAAGTATTTTCTTACCATTCGTACCTATGTTACCTATAGAACTTTTAATACAAAACTTAGTTTACGATATTACTCAAGTATTTATCCCATGGGATAATGTTGATGAAGAGCTTATAGAAAAGCCTAGAAAATGGGATGCTAAAGATATCGGTAAAATGATGATAGTATTTGGACCTACAAACTCTATATTTGATATAGCAACATTTACACTTATGTGGTTTGGATACGGATGCACAACAGCTGCAACAGCTAATTTATTCCAAACAGGTTGGTTTATAGAAGGATTTACTACTCAAGTTTTAGTTCTTTATATGTTAAGAACTGAAAAAGTACCATTTACTCAAAGTAATCCATCATGGCAACTTAATGCGTCAATTGTTGTATCATTATTAATAGGATGGTTCTTACCATATACACCTATTGGAAAAGCAGTAGGAATGGTATATATGAATCCTATGTACTTCATATTCATATTCTTCGTAATAGTAGCTTACTTCTTATTAAGCCAACTTGCAAAGAAACTATTTATGAACAGCTTTGGACGTGTTCTATAATTGCCTAAAATATAAATACTGAGGTGATAATATGGATCCAATATTAATGACATTAGGATTTATTGCAGCAGGAGTAGCGTATTTAGGTTTACCTGCATTAGTTCTAATAAAGAAAGATCTTTAGCTTAAAAGATTAAATATATAAAGATAGCATAACCAATGAGGTTATGCTATTTTTTTATTGAATAGTTTTACAATATTTTCATTTAAATACAAAATATTTGACTATATTAAATGTTGAGAATAAAATGTAAGAAAAGTATGAGATGATAAGCTACTTATTTAACTCATAGTATTTCATTAATTTATTAATAAGTTTATTTAATAAATTAAAAACAACCCAAAATTATCTAATCAAATAGAGGTTGAGGTGATGTGTAATGAATATTACATTAATAATTCTAGGAATTATAGCAGCAATTATAGCTTATATAGTTTTACCTGCTATAGTTTTAATAAAGAAAGATATCTAATTAAATGTGTTGATTGGCTTTTAGCTAACAACACATTTTTAATTTATAAGCTAAATCTACATAAAATATTGTTCTTATGAAAATACTTATTAGTAATAAGATTAATTGAGGAGGAATATTTTTATGACTATAGTAGATAAATTTCCAGATAAGTTTCCAGCACAACATCAAGATGTACAACCTGGGAGTGAAGAAAAAATGGCCCCACAACCTATTTATGAAGCTGGGGAATATAGTTATTCTTGTGATAGGCTAAAAGATAAGGTAGCAATAATTACTGGAGGTGATAGTGGAATTGGAAGAGCAGTATCACTTGCTTATGCTAGAGAAGGAGCAAAAGTTGTTATTGCATATTTAAATGAAGAAGAGGATGCTAAAAAAACTGAAAAGTTAATAATTGAAAGAGGTGGCGAATGCCTTTTAATTGGTGGCGATATATGTGAAGAAAATCATTGCAAAGAAATTGTGGATAAAACAGTAAAACAATTTGGATGTGTTGATATTTTAGTTAATAATGCAGGTGTACAATATCCACAGGATAAAATAGAAGATATAAGCTGTGAACAACTTGAAAAAACATTTAAGACAAATATTTTTGCTTCTTTTCATTTAGTAAAAGCAGCACTTCCTCATATGAAAAAAAATTCTTGTATTATAAATACAAGTTCAGTAGTTGCATATAAAGGTAATAAAGCTCTTATAGATTATTCTGCAACAAAGGGAGCTGTAACAAGTTTTACTAGATCTTTAGCTATGAATTTAGCTCCAAAACAAATTAGAGTAAATGCAGTAGCACCAGGACCTATTTGGACTCCTTTAATAGTTTCATCATTCGATAAAAAGAAGGTTTCAGAGTTTAGTGATAATTTACCTTTTAATAGAGCGGGGCAACCAGTTGAGCTTGCTGAGAGCTATGTATTTTTAGCAAGTCAAGGTGCTTCTTATATTACAGGAGAAACTATTCATGTTAATGGTGGAGAAATGATAACTAGTTAAATTGTTTATAAAAACTTCTAGAATATCTAGGAGTTTTTATTTTTAAATTCTTATATATAACATAGATATGTTTAGTGTATAATAATTATAATTATTAAAGGATTAAGGAGGGCTATAAAGTAAATGTCAGTTAAAATAACAGAAGCTAAAAGAATTGTTGTTAAGGTTGGTACATCAAGTCTTACACATAAAAATGGGAATATAAATCTTGGGAGAATAGAGAAATTTGCTAGGGTTTTATCTGACCTTCAAAATATGGGCAAAGAGATAGTTCTTGTTTCTTCAGGAGCAATTGGGGTTGGATGCAGTAGATTGGGCTTAAAAGAAAGACCTGAAACAACAAAGGGAAAACAAGCGGCAGCAGCTGTTGGGCAATGTCATTTGATGAATATATATAGTAAATTTTTTGGGGAATATGGACATGTTGTAGCACAAGTGCTATTAACTAGAGATGTTATTGAAGATGATAGAATGAGAAATAATGTTTGCAATACATTTGGTACTCTTCTAGAACAAGGAATTATACCAATAGTAAATGAAAATGATACTATATCTATTGATGAGATTGAGAATATATGCAACTTTGGTGATAATGATAATTTATCAGCAATTGTTTCTTTACTTGTTGATGCAGATTTACTTATAATCTTATCAGATATTGATGGATTCTATAATGGTGATCCAAGAAAAGATGAAAATGCAAAGCTTATATCAGAAATAGATGAGATTACAGAAGAAATAAAAGCATGTGCAGGTGGAGCTGGAACTTCATTTGGAACTGGTGGTATGAGAACTAAGATTTCTGCAGCAGAAAAAGTTGTTGATAAGGGAATTCATATGATACTTGCAAATGGTGAAGAACCATCTATATTAAGAGATATCTTAGTTGATGGGGAAAGAAAAGGGACTTTATTTGTTGGAAAGGGGAGAATTTAGTGATGAGTGAATTAGAAATTAAAGGGAAGCTTGCTAAAAAAGCAGCTTATGAACTTGGTATAAGTTCAACAGTTAAAAAAAATGAGGCTTTAGAGAATATAGCTAAGAAGCTTGTTGAAAGAGCTGAAGAAATTCTTATTGAAAATAAGAAAGATACTGATATTGCTATAGAAAAAGGAACAAAGGAATCTTTACTTGATAGATTAAAGCTTACTAAGGAAAGAATAGAAGCTATGGCTAGTGGTGTTAAAGAAATAGTTCTTTTAGAAGATCCAGTTGGAGAAGTTCTTTCCATGAAGAAAAGAATGAATGGACTTAGAATAGGAGTTCAAAGAGTTCCACTTGGTGTTGTTGGAATTATTTATGAATCAAGACCTAATGTTACAGCAGATGCAGCAGCTTTATGTTTAAAGACTGGTAATGCAGCATTTTTAAGAGGGGGAAAAGAAGCTTTAAATTCTAATCTTAAAATTGTTGAAATTATAAAAGAGGCTATTTTAGAAGTTGGACTTCCAGAAGGTTGTGTGCAAATTATTGAAGATACATCAAGAGAAACTGCTTCTAAATTTATGAGATTAAATAAATATTTAGATGTTCTTATTCCAAGAGGTGGAGCTGGACTTATTAAAGCAGTTGTTGAAAATGCTACGGTTCCAGTAATAGAAACAGGAACAGGTAATTGTCATATTTATATTGATTCAGAATGTGATATGGAGATGGGTAAAAATATAATTGTTAATGCTAAGACTTCAAGACCTGGAGTTTGTAATGCAGCAGAATCTTTACTTGTTCATAAAGATGTAGCTGAAGAATTTTTACCAATGGCAATTGAAGCTTTAAAAGAAAAAGGTGTAGAGATAAGAGGATGTAAGGAGACTAAGAAAATAGTTCCTTCAGTTTTAGATGCAACAGAAGAAGATTTCTATACAGAATTCCTTGATTATATTATTTCTGTAAAAGTTGTTGATAGTCTTGAAGAGGCAATAGACCATATAAATGAACATGGAACAGGTCATTCAGAAGCTATAGTAACAACAAATTACTTTAATTCAGAAAAATTCTTACAAAGAGTAGATGCAGCAGCTGTTTATGTTAATGCATCAACAAGATTTACAGATGGTAGTGAGTTCGGATTTGGAGCAGAAATAGGAATTAGTACTCAAAAACTTCATGCAAGAGGACCTATGGGACTTAAAGAGCTTACAACTACTAAATATATTATTTATGGAAATGGTCAAATAAGATAATAATTTGAAAAGCTATCTATGTTAATGATAGCTTTTTTTATTTTCTGAAATTTATAAAATATCCTTATAGTTTGAATAATAGAAAATTTTGGATTATAATTATATAAAACCGAAAGATAAAGGGGTGTGTAAATATGTATAAATTAATAGCAATAGATATGGATGGTACATTATTAAATAAAGAAGGCAAAATTTCTAAGAAGAATAGACAAGCTATAAATAAAGCTACTGAAAATGGAGTTAAGGTTGTTATTACTACAGGTAGAAGTTTTTCAGGAATTGAAAGATTTTTAGATGAGCTTGGTTTAAATAAGCAAGGTGAATATGCTTTAGTTTGCAATGGAGGAGCAGCATATAATTGCTATACTAGAGAAGTTATAACTAGTGTGGGCTTAAAGGGAAAGGATTTGCACATTATAAATGAAATTAACAAGGGATTAAATCTAAAAATACAGGCTTATACTTTAGATTTATGTTTTGCTAATGAAGAAAATAAATTTACAAAGTTTGAAAGGGAGCATATAGGTTCTAAAATAGAAATTATAGATTTCTGTAAAGATATAAAAGAAGATGATGACATAATGAAGGTATTACTGCTTGAAGAGCCAGAAATACTTGATGAAAAAATAAAAATGCTTCCAGAAGAAATTAAAGAGAGATATGCATTAGTAAAAAGCTTACCAATGACTTTAGAAATTATGAATAAGGAATGTAATAAGGGATTTGGTTTAGAAAAGTTAATTAAAGAACTTGGAGTAAAGAGAGAAGAAGTTGTTAGTATTGGTGATGAGCAAAATGACTTTGAGATGATAAAATTTGCAGGTCTTGGTGTTGCAATGGGAAATGCTAGTGAAAAAATAAAGGAAATAGCAGATTATATTACTAAGACTAATGAAGAAGATGGTGTGGCACACGTTATTGAGAAATTTGTATTAAATTAAATGAAAAGGGGTAAAAGATGGTTTTAGAGGTTAAAGGTCTTACTAAAAAATTTAAAGACTTTATAGCAGTAGACGGAATTAGTTTTCATGTTAATGAAGGTGAAATCTTAGGATTACTTGGTGAAAATGGAGCTGGAAAGACAACAGCACTTAGAATGATAGCTACTATGCTTCAAACATCAGCTGGAACAGCAATAGTTGATGGATATGATATAAATAAGGAGCCAGAAGCCGTTAGAGGTAGCATTGGTATACTTTTTGGTGGAGATGTTGGAATTTATGACAGGCTTACAGCAAGAGAAAATATTATGTATTTTGCACAGCTTGGCGGACTTTCAAAAGAAGAAGCTAATAAAAATATAGAAAAACTAGTAAAAGATTTTGAGATGCAAGATTATATAGATAGAGTTGCTGGAAAGTTCTCAAGAGGGATGAAGCAAAAAGTTTCTATTGCTAGAAGTATAGTTCATAATCCAAAGGTTATGCTTTTTGATGAGCCTAGTACAGGACTTGATGTTTCAGCTACAAGATCGGTTCAAAGATTTATTTTAAATTGTAAAAAAGAAAATAAAGCAGTAGTTTTATCAAGCCATAGTATGTATGAGGTTGAAAAATTATGTGATAGAGTTGCTATAATTCATAAAGGTAAGATAGTTGAAGTTGGAACTATCCCTGAATTAAAAGATAAATATGAAAGTGATGATTTAGAAGAAATATTTATCAAATTAATTGGGGGTGAAATAGATGAATAGTATGTCGTGGCTTGTTTTTAAAAAGGAGATTAAAGACCTTTTTAGAGATAGAAAAGCATTTTTAAGTGCAGTAATATTACCTATATTTTTATTTCCACTTATAATGTATGTTTTAGGAGGTTCTTTAGCTAGTAGTAGTAATGCAGTTAAAGAAAATCTTAAGATTGCGATAGTAGGAAATCAAAATTCATCTTTAGAAAAAGTTTTAAAGCAAGATAATAGTATTCAAATTGTTAAAGTAGAAGATACAAAAGAAGCATTAAAAAGTGAAGAAATTTATCTTTATTTAGATATTCCAGATGATTTAGATTCAAAAATAGATTCAAAAGATGGTAGTGCTAATTTAAAGATTTATTATGATAATACAAGTCAAAAATCGCAAATAGCACTTTCAACAATAGAAGCTATAATAAATCAATATAATAATCAAAAGGTTAGTCAGAGATTATCAACGCTTAAAGTTGATAATAATTTATTAAACCCAATTAAAATAGAGCCAGTTGGAGTTGGGATTGAAAATCAAGATGAAGCTCATGCTATGCAATTTTTAGCAATGTTATTACCTATGTTTGTTTTAATTTATGCAGCACAAGGGGGAGCAGCAGCAGCTACTGATCTTGCAGCTGGTGAAAAAGAAAGAAGTTCACTTGAACCTTTATTAAGTACTAAGGCTAGTAGAAGTTCTATTTTAATAGGAAAACTTGGAGCTATAACAGTTATGGGAATTTTATCTACAATAGCTGGTTTTATAGGATTTTTAGTATCAATGCTTCTACCAAGTAGTTTACTTATGACTAATGGAGGAATGGCACTTCAAGTAAAGGCAATAGTAGTAATAGTAGTACTTGCTATACTTATTACTTTAAGTTTTAGTGCGTTACAACTTGCTATAAGTGTATTTGCTAAATCATTTAAGGAATCTCAAACTTATCTTGGATTCTTAACATTTGCACCTATGATTATTTCATATGCAACAATGTATTTAGATGTTAATGGAACACCTTTAGTTTTATATAATGTACCAATATTAAATGCAGTTCTTGTTATGAAGGAAGCAATATTTGGTGTTTATGATTCAATGCATTTAGCTTTAACATTTGGTTGGTCAATAGTTTATATAGTATTAGCAATTTTACTTGCAAGATATATGTTTAATAGAGAAGATGTATTATTTAGAAGTTAATAATTAGTTTAGAAGAAAGAAGTTTATTTTAAAATAGACTTCTTTTTTTGTATAAAAAAATATATTTTTTAGACAAGATAAAATTTTTCTATAAAAACTTTTGAAAAAAATGTAGAGTTATAAGAATTTTGACAACTCAGGTATAAATAAATAATGTATAATAATATATAAGTATAATATGGAGGATTTTAAAATGAGAAAAATAGATAGTGTTTTAGAATCTGTTATAGAGCTTGAAAAAATAAATGAAAAAGCTGTATCAGCTATAGAATTAAGTGAATACATGGGGCTTGATAGGGCAAATGTTAGCAGATATTTAAATAAGCTCTTTAAGGAAGATAAATTAGATAAGTTAGATGGTAGACCAGTTAGATATACTACTGGAACAAGATTTAAAAATTTAGAAGAAAATATAGATAAAACTTTAGATAGAGAAGAAGTGGGTAAGGCTACTTTACAAAAAAATAGTTTAGATTCACTAGTTGGAGCAGATAGCTCGCTTCAAATAGCTATTCAGCAAGCTAAGGCAGCAATACTTTATCCACCTAATGGACTTCATACTATAATACTTGGAGAAACTGGGGTAGGTAAGTCAATGTTTGCTGAATCAATGTATGATTTTGCAAAAGCAACTAAAGTTTTAAAAGAAAATGCTCCGTTTATAAGATTTAACTGTGCTGATTATGCAGATAATCCACAACTTGTTATGGCTCAAATATTTGGTGTTAAAAAAGGTGCTTTTACTGGAGCTGATAAAGATAGAGATGGTTTCTTAAAGAAAGCTGATGGTGGAATATTATTTTTAGATGAAATACATAGACTATCCCCTCAAGGACAAGAAATGTTATTTACATTTATAGATAAGGGATTCTTTAGACCACTTGGAGAAACTGAAAAGCAAGTTAAGGCAAAATTACAGATTATAGCTGCAACAACAGAAGATCCAAAATCATATTTATTACAAACATTTACTAGAAGAATTCCCATGACTATAATTCTTCCTCCACTTAGAGAAAGAAGTTTAAATGAAAGATATGGGCTTTTAAATGAATTTATAAGAGCAGAGTCAGTAAGGGTTAATGAAAATATTTATTTTAGAAAAAATGCTTTAATGTCTTTCCTTTTATATGATTGCCAGAATAATATAGGTCAATTAAAGAGTGATATACAACTTTCTTGTGCTAAGGCATTCTTAAATTATAAGAGTGGAAAGAAGGATATAATTCTTGTTGAACAATCTGATCTTCAGGGTTCAGTTAAAAGAGGAATAATGAAAATCCAAGATAAGAGAAATGAAGTAGAATCTTTACTTAGCAATTTTGGAGATATAATTTGTTTTGCAGATAATGATGAAAATGCTTGTACTATTTGTGGTGATGAATGTACTAACTGCAAAGATAAAAATGGAGATAAATATGAAACTGAAAATATAAAGCAGTTTTATTCAACTATAGAAAATAAATTAGAAGAACTTAAAAAACAAGGCTTAACTAATGATGAAATAGATAATGTTTTAAATGATGATATAGATATTTATTTTAGAAAGTATATAAGTGGACTTAATGGTAACTTTAGAAAAGAAGAGATTTCTAAAATAGTAGATACTAGAGTTGTTGATGTTGTTGAAGAATCTTTAGAATTCGCAAGTAAATCTCTTGATAGAGAATTTGATGAAAAAGTTTATTTTGGTTTAGCTCTTCATATGCAAGGTAGCATTGAAAGAATACTTAATGGAAATGATATTTATCATCCAAGACTTAATAATGTTAGAAAAGAGTATAGTAAAGAATTTATGGTTGCTATGCAAATAGCAAAGATGATAGAGGATAAATTTAATATTTCAATTTCTCTTGATGAAATTGGATATATAACTATGTTCCTTGCAACTGATACAGATAAACTAGATAGTGTTAATGAAGAAAAAGTTGCTGTATTAGTTATAATGCATGGTAGAGCAACAGCTACAAGTATGGTTGAAGTTGCTAATACCCTTATAGGAGAAGAATATGTTAAGGCTCTTGATATGCCGCTTGATATGAAAGCTGAGGTAATGTTTGAAAGAGTTAAGGATATGGTTAAAAAGATGGATAAGGGCAAGGGGGTTATAATTCTTGCTGATATGGGATCACTTGTTAATTTTGGTGATATGTTAAAAGAAGAGATTGGTGTTAATGTCAAAACTGTTGATATGGTAAGTACTTTAGCAGTTATTGAAGCTGGAAGAAAAGCTCTTAATGGTAGAGATATTAATTCAATTTATGAAGCATGTAATAATATTAATAGGTATGGTTTAAAATCAGTACCAGAAAAAGAAGAAAGAAAAAGCCTTGCTATACTTACTACTTGTTTTACAGGAGAAGGTTCAGCAGAAAAACTTAGAAGTGTGCTTGAAGATAAGTTAAATAATATTGATAGACTTAATATTATTCCTATGGATATTTTAGATAGAGAAAAATTTCTTAAGAATCTAGAAGAGGTAAATAAGACTTATCAAGTATTAGCTATCGTAGGAACTGTAAATATGTATGTTGAAAATATTCCATTTATTTCAGGAGCAGATATATTTACTGGCGATGGAATAGTAGTTCTTAATAGGTTAGTAAAAAGAGAAATTGATTATATTCAAATTGCTGAATCTTTAAAAACACAGCTTAAAGAGATAGATTCATTTGAACTTATCAAAAATATTAGGTATGCAATAAGAGATATGGAAAATAATTTAGATATTATTATAGAGTTTGATGCAAGACTTGGAATATTGATGCATATTAGTTTCCTTATAGATAAGATAAAGAAAGGTGGTAAGGAAACTCCTTTCCCAGATCTTAATGAATATAGGGCAGAAAATAATAAGGCATTTATAATGGTTAAGAAAGGTCTTAAACCATTAGAGGTAGCTTACAATGTAAATGTTGGAGATAATGAAATTGGATATATAGTAAAGATGATACTTAATAATAGTTCAGCAAAAAATAATAGTATTATTATGTAGTGTGTCTAGACAATAATAGTGTGTATATTATTACACACTATTATTTTATTTTTATAGAAAAATAGAAATGGCTTAAATACTAGCTTATAGGCGGGTAAAAAAAGTTTTTGTGTAAAATAAAAGTTGGCATGCAAATTGCTTTATATATAGGCATAAGAAAAAAGAAATAAATTTAGAAATGAACTTTTAGGAGGAATTAATTATGAAAAAGATATTATTAGTATGTTCAGCAGGTATGTCAACAAGTTTATTAGTTACAAAGATGCAAGAAGCAGCAGCAAATAAAGGAATTGAATGTTCAATAGAAGCAGTTGCAGAAGCAGATGCTCAAAATAAAATTGATGATATTGATGTATTATTATTAGGACCTCAAGTTAGATTCTTATTATCAAAGTTCAAAGGATTAACAGAAGGTAAGAACGTACCAGTTGAAGTTATTGATACAGTAGCTTACGGAACAATGAATGGTGAAAAGGTTCTTACAAGAGCTTTAGAATTAATCGGTTAATAGATATATAGATAAAATTAAATTAGTTAGGGAAGTGAAGTAAAATGGAAGAAATAATCATGAATCTTATCATTCATAGTGGAGAAGCTAGAAGCTACGGAATGGAAGCAATGGCACTTGCAAAACAAGGAAAGATAGCAGAAGCTAGAGAACTTATAAATCAAGCTTCAGAAAAACTTGCAGAAGCTCATAAATCACAAACAGCTTTAATCCAAGGTGAAGCTGGTGGAAATAAAACAGAAGTATCATTATTATTAGTGCATGCACAAGATCACTTAATGACATCAATGACATTAAAGGATTTAGCAGCAGAAATAGTAGATTTACATGAAAAAATCGAAAACAAATAATATATAAAGCTCTAATGTTTTCATTAGAGCTTTACTTCTAGCTACAAATTATAAGGTGGGGATTTAAATGCAGTATATTATAGGTGTTGACGGTGGTGGAACAAAAACAGAAGCTGTTGCTTATGATTTAGACGGAAATGTTTTAAAAACTTCTTTAAAAGGGTTTGCTAATCTTCTTAATAATAAGGAAGAAGCTTTAAACAATATTCATGATTCAATTAAGGAACTTGTAGATGAATATGGACAAGAAAATTTAAAAGGACTTTATCTTGGTATAGCAGGTTCAGAAGCTGGTGATAATGAGCAGTTAATAAAAGAAGTTGCTGATAAGTTCTTTAAAGATTCTGTTGTTATGAATGATGGAGAACTTGCTTTAAGAGCAATGTTAAAAGGTGAAGATGGGATTTTAACAATAGCAGGAACAGGTTCAATATCATTTGGAGTTAATAAAGATGAAAGGCTTAGATGTGGTGGCTGGGGTCATCTTTTAGGTGATGAAGGTTCTGCATATAAAATTTCAATAGAGGCTATTAAGCATATGATTTTTGTTAAAGAAAACAGACTTCCAAAATCAGAATTTATTGAAGCTATTATGAATGAAATAGGAATTGATTCAGAAGATGATGTAATAGGATTTGTTTATTCATCAACTAAAGATGAAGTTGCAAAGGTAGCTCCAGTAGTATCAAAGTTTGCTGAAAATGGAGATAGAGTAGCAATTGAAATAATGGAAAAAGAAGGTCTAGCACTTGCAAAAACTACAGAAAACACATTTAAAGGGCTTGAATTTGAAAGTTGTTCAATAGGTCTTGTAGGTGGAGTTATAAGAAAGAGCAAAATTGTAAGGGATATTTTTGAAAGTTATCTTTTAAAGAATATAAATGTAGTGGAGTTTGTTGAATCACAAGTTTCAGCAGCTAAGGGTGCATATTATATTTATAAGAAAAATAATAAATAAATTTAATTAATAAGACAATAAGATAAAAAAATTAGGAGGGGACATTATAATGAAGAGACTTGGAATATCAGTATATCCAAACCATGCAAAAATGGAGGATGTTGTAGAATATATACATTTAGCAGGAAAATATGGCTTTAAAAGAATTTTCACATGTTTATTATCAGCAGAGGATAAAACTGTTGATGAACTTATAAAAGAATTTAAAGTTATGCTTGATGCTGCAAATGAGGAAGGTATGGAAGTTATAGCAGACCTTGATCCGACAGTATTCAAAAATTTAAATGCTTCAATAACAGATTTAAAGGTATTTAAAGAAATGGGCTTATCAGGTATAAGACTTGATGCTGGATTTAGTGGACATGAAGAATCAATAATGACATATAATAAATACGGATTAAAAATTGAGCTAAATGTAAGTAATGGAACTAAATATTTAGATAATATACTTTCATATAGTCCAAATAAAGAAAATCTATATGGATGTCATAATTTCTATCCTCATGTATATACAGGACTTTCATATGATCATTTTATAAAATGTAGTAAGCAATTTAAGGAATATGGAATAAGAACAGCAGCTTTTGTTAATTCAAAGGATGCAACACATGGACCATGGCCTGTATCAGAAGGTTTATGTACATTAGAAGAACATAGAGATATGCCAATAGAAGTTCAAGCTAAACATTTATTTGCAACAGGATTAATTGATGATGTTATCATTGCTAACGCTTTTGCTTCAGAAAGAGAATTAAAAGCTTTAAGTGAATTAAATAAATCAATGATAACTTTAAATGCAGAAGTTTATCCTGAAACTTCAGAACTTGAAGAAAAGATTATATTTGAAGAACATCATTTTAATAGAGGAGATGTTTCAGAATATATGATAAGAAGTACTCAAAGTAGAGTTAAATATAAAGGTGAAAAATTCCCTCCTAAAAATACTAGGGATATAAAAAGAGGAGATATCTTAATTGACTCAGATTTATATACAAGATATGCAGGAGAACTTCAAGTTGCTATAAAGGATATGAAAAATTCAGGAAAGACAAGCGTTGTTGGAAGAGTAGCAGAAGATGAAATATTCTTACTTGACTATATTGAACCTTGGATGAGTTTTGGATTTACTAAGAAAGAAAAATAATATTTG
This sequence comes from Clostridium mediterraneense, assembly GCF_900091705.1. GTDB lineage: Bacteria > Bacillota > Clostridia > Clostridiales > Clostridiaceae > Sarcina > Sarcina mediterraneense. The sequence continues at coordinate 303,898 of NZ_LT594785.1, forward strand.
CTTATTTTAATATATGTATAATATGGGATACCCTGGGAGAGTGTAAGCTTTTTTGGGGTATTTTTGTATTTTGTATAAATAATATTTCTAAAGTATTAACACAAATAATTAAATTGTTAATAATGGTTCATATTATTAAAAATTTAGAAAGATAAGTGTACAATTACTTATTAGTGTGCAAAAATAAGGCGCAAAAAAATAAAAAACTGTGCATTTTAAATTTGTCTATACAAATCCTGTGATTAAGCCATTTTGAAAAAAAACAAATGAAATTTTCTTAAAAATAAAAGTTGGCATGCTAATTGCTATAGTATATTGGTGTAATTATAAAAGAGAGTTTTAATTATTATCTTTATTATTTTTAAGGAGGTAAAGTTAATGAAAAAAGGTTTAAAGATCGTTACAATTGGTGGAGGTTCAAGTTATACTCCAGAATTAGTTGAAGGATTTATTAAGAGATATGATAAATTACCAGTTAAAGAATTATGGTTAGTTGATATAGAAGAAGGTAGAGAAAAGCTAGAAATTGTAGGAAACCTTGCAAAGAGAATGGTAGAAAAAGCTGGAGTTCCTATGGAAATTCATTTAACTTACGATAGAAGAGAAGCGTTGCCAGGAGCAGACTTTGTTACAACTCAAATGAGAGTAGGTCTTTTAGATGCAAGAATAAAAGATGAGAGAATTCCTTTAAGTCATGGAGTTATAGGACAAGAAACGAATGGTGCTGGAGGAATGTTTAAAGCTTTCAGAACAATACCAGTTATTCTTGATATTGAAAAGGATATCGCAGAACTTTGTCCAGATGCTTGGCTTATAAACTTTACAAATCCAGCAGGAATGGTTACTGAAGCTCTTAATAGATATGGAGCAAGACAAAATGGTAAGTACATTGGATTATGTAATGTTCCAATAGGAATGGAAATGGCAGCAGCTAAAGTTTTAGGTGTAGAACACAAAGATTTAGAAATGATATTTGCAGGACTTAACCACATGGTATTTGGAACAGAGGTTAAAGTAAAAGGTGAAGATAGAACAAATGATTTAATAGAAGCTTTAGCAAAAGGAGAAATCGGACAAATAGTTAAAAATATTTCAGATTTCTCATGGAATGCAGAGTTTATAAGAGGATTAGGAGTTATGCCTTGTCCATATCATAAGTACTACTTCCAAAGAGAAAAGATGTTACAAGAAGAATTAAAAGAATTCTCAAAGGGTGAAACAAGAGCAGAAGTTGTTAAAGGTGTAGAAGCAGAATTATTCAACTTATATAAAGATCCAAATCTAAATGTTAAGCCAACTCAACTTGAAAAAAGAGGAGGCGCTTACTATAGTGATGCAGCTTGTAGACTTATAACATCAATATATAATGATACACAAGATATTCAACCAGTAGATTTTAGAAATGGAGATGCTATTAAAGATATAGATCCAGATTCAACAGTTGAAGTTTCATGTATCATTACAAAGAATGGTCCAGTACCTCTTAAAATTGGAGAGTTACCAGTAGCAGTAAAAGGACTTGTTCAAGAAATTAAGACATTTGAAAGATTAACAATTGAAGCAGCCGTAGAAGGAAATTATGAAAAAGCAGTTTTAGCTTTAGCGGTAAATCCACTTGTAGCTTCAGATTCACTTGCTAAAACTTTAGTGGATGAATTATTAGAAGCACATAAAGATTATTTACCACAATTTAAATCATATTTTGAAAGCAAATAAAAAATAATTTGACATAAAAAAACTTTAGCAAAATTTTAATTTAGGGGGAAAATACAGATGAAAAAGTTTTTTGACTTAATGGATAAATACTTTGTTCCAGTAGCAGCAAAAGTTGGATCACAAAGACACTTAGTTGCTATTAGAGATGGATTTGTTACTATAAGTCCACTTATCATGGCTGGAGCCTTTGCAACATTAATAAATAACATAGGCTTTAAACCATACCAAAACTTTATGGATTGGTTATTACCATCAAATTGGAAAGATTTTGGTGGAGGAATATGGGCAGGATCACTTGCTATTATGGCAATTCTTGCTTCATGTACAATAGCATATCACTTAGCAAAAGGGTATGGCAAAGATGGACTTGCAGCAGCAATGTTATCATTAGGTTCAACAATGCTTTTATATACACCAAATAAAGATGGAAGTATTCCAGCAACATATCTTGGTGGATCAGGATTATTTGTATCAATTATAGTAGCACTATTAGTAACTGAAATATTTGTTAGATTAGCAGGAAATGAAAAGCTTGTTATTAAGATGCCAGCAGGAGTACCTCCAGCAGTATCAAAATCATTTGCAGCTTTATTCCCATCAATCATAGCATTATCAATAGTAGCACTTGTAAAATTATTATTAGGATATGTAGGAATAGAAAATATACACGAAGCTTTATTTACAGTGATTCAAGCACCTCTACAAAATATGGTAGGTAGTGTTTGGGGAATGTTAGCTTTAATATTAATACAACAATTACTTTGGTTCTTTGGATTACATGGATCAAATATATTAGCACCAATCATAAGTGCAGTATTATTACCATTAACACAAGCAAACATGGCAGCAGTACAAGCTGGACAAACTCCAGAACATATTGTAAACAGCCAATTCCTTGATTCATTTGTAAATATGGGTGGTTCAGGAACAACAATCGCATTAATTATAGCTATATACTTAGTAGGTAGACAAAGTAAGACTCAAATGATGATTGCAAAACTTGGAACAGCTCCAGGAGCATTCAATATTAATGAGCCAGTTATATTCGGTATGCCACTTGTATTAAATGCAACATACTTTATACCATTCGTTATAGCACCACTTGTTTCAGGAACTATAGCATATGTAGCTACAGTTATAGGTCTTGTGCCTAAAGTATCAATACTTGCTTCATGGACAACTTCTCCAGTATTAGGAGCTTGGTTATCAACAAACTCAATAAGAGGAGCTTTAGTAGCAATAGTATGTATCGCAGTTTCAGTTGTAATATACATCCCATTTGTAAGAATGGCAACAAGACAAGAATTAGCTATGGAAGCTGAAAACCAAGAAGCTTAAGATTAATATAAATTATAAAATATCCAGGTAGAGATTATTCTACTTGGATATTTTTTTATACAAATAGGAATAAGATATATTAAGGAGTAAACTTTGGGGGAATCAAATTGATAAGTATTGCTAAAATAATTGTTATGTTTATATCTATAGTACTAACTTTAGCAATTCCTAGTATATTAATTATTACTTTAAGAAAAAAGTATAAAGTAAGTTATAAAGCACTTTTGGTAGGAGCGATAGCATTTTTTGTAGCTGTAATTATTTTAGAGGGCTTTATAAATTATTATTTACTAAATAAAAATATTGTTATAGGAAAATTTATAAAAGATAATCCTTTTATATTTGTTCTATATGGTGCTTTTATGGCTGGTATTTTTGAAGAATTAGCTAGATTTGTATGCTTTAAATTTATTCTTAAAAAAGAGAATAGAGTGTATGATGCTTTAGCTTATGGACTTGGTCATGCAGGTCTAGAAATACTTATTGTTTATGCTATTACAATGATAATTCAAATTGTACTAGTTATTTTAATTAATAAAGGGGTAAGTATAGATGGTTCTCTAATTTCTAATTTACAACAAACATCAATATTTATTAATATCCTTGCTGCTTTAGAGAGGGGATTTGTATTGCTCATACAACTAGGCTTAACTTTATTAGTATTCAAAGCAGTAAAAGAGAAAAGTATATTTTATTTAATCTGTGCAATTCTATTTCATGCAGGAGTTGATTTTATTCCTGCTATGTATCAAACAGGACTTATAAGTAATTTATTTATTGTAGAAGGATATATATTAATTTGTTCAGTAATATCATTTTTTTACATTAGAAATACTCTTAAAGATAAAAAAAATATATAAAAAGAGTTGTCTTAGGACAACTCTTTTTATATTTATAATAAACTAATCTTCGAATTTAATTTTGTCTGATTCAATTTCTTTTTCAAGATGACTGTGATGGTGTAAATTAGCTAAATACTCACCTTCATTTTTTAATTCTTCCAAACTATCAAGTTCTAATTTAGAAAATGAATCTAGTAAAGGATCCTTTTTTTTAAAGAACTTCTTAGTATATTTAAAAGTATCTTTAATCTTCAAAGTCATGTTTTTGAGCTAATTTTTTAGCTTCCTTTCTAGCTTCTTTTTCTAGTTTTTTTTCTTTTTTCTCTTCTAGGTGTTTTTCTCTTTCTTCTGCCCTTTTTTCAGCGAGTTCTTCTCTAAGGTCATGAGGAAGGCCTAAATTTATTTCTTCACGTCTTATTTCAAATTCTTCATATCTTTCAAATTTATCAACAAATTTAGCTTCTTCTTCTTTTAATTTGTTTATTAATTTTTGTTTATCCATATTAGCTTCCTCCTTAGTAAGTGCTTAGAATGAAAATCCTTTAATTAAAGTATATTATCTGAAATTATCTTTGTAAAATATGTATAGATAGATATTTATTCAATATATAGTTATTTGATGAAAAATATTTATAGGAGAATATACTAAATGTAATTAAATGTATTATTTATACAATAGTTTTAATAAAAACTGATATTTTTTATAGATATAAAAATTATTTAATTAAGAAAAAAAGATTATCTTAAACTAATAAGATAATCTTTTGTATATTATAAATTCTTGATTATTTCTTCAGTTGAATATGAACCACTAGAAATCATTTCAAAATTAATTAAAGCTGCATTGAAAGAATCAAATCCAGGAGCACCTGTAGCATCATTTGCTATATAAACTTCAAACCCTTGTTCTACAAGATCACGTAAATGAGATTCAACACAAAGATTTGCATTCATACCTCCAAGAATTATTTTATCAATCTTTTGCTTTCTTAATTGTAATACTAAATCATTAGTTTGTGGTCCAAATATTTTATGAGGACTTGATATAATAGTTCTTCCATCTTCAATATATGGCTTTAGTACTTCAAGAATATCAGCACCAGAGTTTTTATCAACGGCTTCTGAAGGCCCTTTTCTTTCAAACATATTCATATCATGCATCATTTTTTCGCCTTTAGCTTCAAAAGCCCATTGGTGATCATGAGGATAGTAGTAATGTGGTGAAATAAAGATTTTATAATCTTTTTCTTTAGCTGTTTTAAGTAACTTGACTAAATTTTCAATAGTATTATTTTTTTCTAGAACATCTTTAACTAGATTGTATCCAGCTCCATTTTTACTTAAAAATTCGTTTTGTGGATCTGTTAAAACTATTGCTGTATCATTTGTATTAAATTTCATGCTTTATACCTCTTCCTTCATATATTCTTATTCTCTAGTAGCTAGCTCCTCTAGATTTGCTTATATTCTAGTATACCAATGTGTAGAAGTAATCAAGATTATGTGAAGAACTAATCAAGATTGTATGGAGAAGTTATCAAGATTTAAATTACTTTTCGTATTTTTCCTCATGTTTATGCACTTTTTTTTCATATTTATTTTCATCTTTTTGTAGATGATGTCTTTCTTTTTCTTCTCTCTTTTCGTTACGATAATGTTCTTTAGCTTCTACTTTTTCAAGATGATGTCTTTCTTTTTCTTCTCTTTTATCAAGCTTATGATTAAGCTTATCTTCTTTCTTTTCAAGCTTATGTTCAACTTTTTCTTCTATTTTTTCAAGCTTATGTTCTAACTTTTCAGCTTTTTTTTCAAATTTATGCTCTTGTTTATGCTCTTTTTTTTCAAGCTTATGTTCTATCTTTTCAAGATGATGTTGTTCTTTATCACGAAGTTTTCTATCTTTTATATCATCAGGAACAGATGCATTTAAATTTTCGCGTTCTTTTTCTAGTTCTTCCATCTTTTCGAATTTATCTAATATATTAGCTTCTTCTTCACGTATTTTTTCTACTAAATGATCTGTGTTCATATAAATTCCTCCTCAGTAAATCTATTGAATTTAATTAATAGATTCTTTAATAAATAATTATTAAATTATTTATTAAAATTCTCATGTTTGTTATAAAATGTATCTTTAACCTTAGTATATTCTTGCTTTATTAAATTGTAAAATTATAAAAAGTATATATTTTATTAAAGATTGTACATTTCAAAATAATAAATTAGGGCTAAAAGACTAATAGATATTAAAAATACAAAGATTACTTAAAAAAATATCACAAAGGATAAACTTTCTAGGTTTTTAAAAATACAGAATCTACATTAATATATAGAAATTCCATATATAGTGTGTAAGTTTTAAAAATTACATTATAAATACACTGTAAATGTGTAAAAAGTATTAAAATAAACAACGGCTTGTTAACTGGATTTACAAATAAGTAACAAGTAAACTTAGTGTGGCATGTAATTTGCGTTATATAAGTAGTGTAAATTTAAATATTTTGATTAAGTGTATAAAATATTTATTAACAAGTATTTGTATCTTAATAAAAATATTTAAAGATTTAACAATATTTTAATTAATAGTGATTTGTATTTCGTAATAAAAAAGTTTACATTTTATTAAAACGATATTAAAATGTTGTTGAAAAGTTTTTTAGATAAAATATGGATATCAATTTAATTAAAAAAATTACTTGTGAAAAAGTAAGGAGGAATACAAATGAAAAAATTCTTCGATTGGATGGAAGAACACTTTATTCCTGTGGCTGCTAAGATTGGAGCAGAAAAGCATCTTGCAGCTATAAGAGATGGTTTCGTAGCAATTATTCCTATAATAATGGCAGGAGCCTTTGCAATATTGATAAACAATTTCTCTTGGCCATGGTACCAAGAATTTATGAAAAATATATTTGGAGAGGGATGGAAAAACTGGGGCGGCTCAATATGGAATGGTTCATATGCAATAATGAGCTTACTAGTTACATTTAGTATCGCATATAATCTTGCTAGATCTAGAGGAAAAGATGGACTAGCATCTGGTTTAACAGCAGTTGGAACATTTATTATTTTCTTTGGAGATTTAGCTAAGACAACTGAGTTTTTAGGAACAAACGGTTTATTATTAGCTCTTGCAGTATCATTAATTGTTGGAGACTTAATGAGTTATTTAATGGGAAATCCAAAGCTTGTTATTAAAATGCCAGCAGGAGTTCCACCAGCAGTAGCAAGATCATTTGCAGCATTATTCCCATCAATGATAGTTTTAGCAATTGCAGCTACAATTCAAGTAATATACACAATATTTGGTGATTCAAATATACCAGCAGCAATTTATTCAGCTGTACAAGCACCTTTACAAGGTATAGTAGGAAGCTTCTGGGGAGTATTAGTACTTATATTTGTAATTCAAATATTATGGTTCTTTGGATTACATGGTTCAAATATGATGCTTCCAATAGTTAATGGAGTATTATTACCACTTACAATTGATAATATGGACATGGTGAAGCTTGGAAAAGCTCCAACACATATTATTAATGATCAATTTTTAAACTCATTTGTATTTATGGGTGGAGCTGGAGCTACAATATGTTTAGTTGCTGCAATCTTTATAGTAAATAGAACAAGAAAGAAGAAGAGTGAAGCTCAACTTACAATTGCAAAACTTGGAGCTTTACCAGGTGTATTTAATATTAATGAGCCAGTTATATTTGGTCTTCCAATAAGTTTAGATCCAATATACTTCGTTCCATTCTTAATAGTACCTTTACTTAATGCTATAGTAGCTTATTATGCAACCTTATTACATTTTGTACCTATTGTAGCATTACAAGCAAGTTGGACAATACCTCCAATTTTAAGTGGTGCAATAGCAACTAACTCATGGCAAGGTGGATTATTATCAATAATACTATTAGTAATAGATACATTAATCTACATTCCATTTGTAGGAATAGCAGCTCATAGAGATATTAAAAATCAAGAAGAAGCTATAAGAGCAGCAGAAGAGGCAGCTGTAGCAAAAAAAGAAGCTTAATATAAAAAAGAGATGTTTTAAAAACATCTCTTTTTTATTTGAAATTTTTTTATACTAGCAATAGAATGCTTCAATTCTTCTCATATCAATTCCAAAGAAAACCCATCTCCAGTTGTTCCATCTCCAACCTGTTATAAAGTTTCTATTAGCACTTATTAAAAATGCCCAGTAAGAACGGCCATTTCTTTGCCAAATATAAGTGAATCTGTGTAGACAAAATCTAACTGTATTACTCCAATCTTGACCACCTTTAAAATTTAAATTAGAAATATTTTTAACATTCTTATTAAATTTTGATGGAATAGTTGATGGTGGTAATCCTAGATTTTTTGGATAACCAGGTTGATTAAAAGGGGGAACCAAATTAACAAGTGGAATTTCATTCATAGGTGGAATCTTATTAAATGGTGGTATATTTGGTTTCATAGGACCAGGGAAAGGCATTCCAAAGTTAGGCATTGGGAGTTTGTTTAATGGTCCCATATTTAAAGGCCAAGGATTATTCTTGCCTTGATTAGATTGATTACCCATAGGCTGATTACCCATAGGCTGATTACTCATAGGTTGCTTATTCATAGGTTGATTACTCATAGGATTATTATTGTTATCAGGTCTTTCAGCATCTAATTCTTCTTCTGATACTTCTCTATAAAATCCATCTCTTGCTAAAAAGTTATCTCTTTCTAAATTAGGATATGAATCTTCATATTCATAGTAAGCTTTAGATTCAGTTTCAAATTCATTAAATACATCAGAACTTTCTAAGTCTATATAATCGTCATTAATCTCGAATTCTCCAATTTCTCCTTCTTCTAAATCTTCTATTTCACCGTCATCAAGAACTCTAAAATAATTGACAGGATAAATAATTTCCATAAAAATCTCCTAAGTAAATTTATAACACTATATTGTATGGTGAGAATTTGAAAAAGTGAATTAGAAGATAGGGATAACAAAAATAAATTATTTATTTTATATTAAAAAGGTATATATCTGAATTTAAGTTTTTCAGATATATACCTTTGATTTATTTTGTATTTAAATATTTTTTATATATAAAATCTGCAAATAGTGAGTTAGACCATGCAAACCAATCTCTAGTAAATTTAGTTGAATCATCACAGTGGAAGCCTTCATGCATATAACCTGTATCAGCATCTGTGCTAATTAAAGTTTCTACAAGACTTTCTATTTCAGACTCATCATTAGTTGTAAGCCCTTGCATTGATAAAGCAATATGCCAAATATATTCATGTGGAGTATGAGGACTACCAATACCTCTAGCTTCTTTTCCCTCAAAGAAGAAAGGATTTTCTTTGCTTAATATAAATTTTCTTGTATTTTGATATATAGGATCATCAATTTCTTTATAACCTATATAAGGAATAGCAAGAAGACTAGGTACATTAGCATCATCCATTAAGTTATAGTTTCCAAATCCATCAACTTCATAAGCATATATTGGTCCAAATTCTTCATGTTCAATAATTGCATATTCTTTAATAGCTGTATCTATTTGATATTGAAGCTTAAGTGCTTTTTCTTTAATTTCAGTGTTAGAATAAATTTCTTCGCAGATTTCAGCTATGTATCCAAGTACTACAGAAGCAAACATATTAGCAGGTACAAGATATCCATATTTACAAGCATCATCACTAGGTCTAAAGCCTGACCATGTCATTCCTGTATATTTTACAGGGTTACCAAGTCCATTATTACATAATGTATCTGTTTCTGAGCAATTTAATCTTTGGAATGTATAATCTGAATTCTTAAAATGATCTTGTTCAACAGTCCAAAGTTCTATTATTGTTTTAAATGTATTTAAGACATCTTCATTAAAGATAGAAGAATCATTAGTTTTCTTCCAATATTTATAGATTAATCTAACAGGATAGCAAAGAGAGTCTATTTCATATTTTCTTTCCCAAACCCAAGGACTATCCTTTGTTATATCATTGTCCCATTTTTTACCGTTAGCAGTTCTATTAAAAGCATTAGCATATGGATCAATTGCAATACATTTTAATTGTCTTTTAATTAATCCTCTAAATACATCTTTTAATATAGGATATTCATTTACAAATGGAAGATAGTGTTCTACTTGAGAAGTAGAGTCTCTAAGCCACATTGCAGGAATATCTCCAGTAATTATAAATGTATCGTTTCCATCTTCATCTAAGATTACTGTTGTTTCCATTGTATCTATAAAACATTTATAAAAAGTTTCTCTTAACTTTGGATTTTCTATTTCATTAGATAGATTACAAGCTAGAGTTTTTATAGTTTCTTGTAGTGTATCTATCTTATTTACTTCGCACTTATTCATAAAAAAGTCCCCCTAAAAAACTAAGTTATATGTTAGATTTTATAATATTAGTGAAAACCTTTAAATATATAAATATATCTTTCTATAATAAGTTAAGTAAATTAATAGTTTATACACTCTTTTTAGCTTTTTCCTCAAGCTCCTTTAATAAGGCTTGGCTTGAAAACATGATTAAAAATGCAGTTATACTAGACATGAATAATACTGTTGTACTAGCTGCAAGTTCAAATAAAATTAGAGTAAAAATAAAGCAAAGTACATTAGCAATAGTTATTAATGGTCTAGTAAATAAAAGTATTAAAGAAGATTTTATAATACTTTTAATATCCATAGAAAATCTACTAATTAGTAAGAAAATATATGGAGTTATAAGTATAAGTATTAAAAATATACCTATAAATAGTGAGCTGAAAATTAAATTATTTTGAACTTTTGAGAAAAAGTTTACATTTGTATAAAGTATGAAAACTAGTATAAGTTCACCTATCCATATGATTGTTGAATTTTTAAAATTAGACTTAAATCCATGTATAAAGTCTGAAAGTACATTTATGTCTTTGTTTCTAATGATTTTTCCCATGCAGTATAATAACGTAGTAAATGAGGCTGCAAAAGGAATTAAGCAAACTAAGAATAGTGGTAAATATGTAGTCACTTTACTTATTCCGATAAATATTAAAAACAATACTGTTGGTATATTAACAAGCATAAATATTAAATTAAGTGTTAAAAACCAAAAAACATAATTGAAAAAAGTAAGAATTTTTTCTAAATTAAAGATATTGTTCATAAAAATGAAACCCCCTTATAAAAGACATAATAATCTAAATGTAGTAAAATAAAGTATATTTAAAAATATTTATTTTGTCAATTATGGTATTATCAAGAAAAGAATTACTACTTAAAAATTGATATTGTTAGGGGGGCAGTCATTTGAAAAGTAGAGAGAAAAATATATATAGAAGAGTCTTTACAGTTTATACTGCTGTTATAATCTTGCTTATAGTCTCGTTAGATATATATTTTTTAAAATATTTTAGTGATAGTACAAAGGATAAAAATTTATACATAAATCAGCAAATGGTAAATGAGGTAGCTGGAAAACTTGATGAGGATCTTTCAGCAACTAATAGGATAATAGATGATATTTATTATCATAAGGATGTATTATTTGATATGCTCAATTTTATAAATATGGATTTAAGTGAGTATAAAAAGCAAAGGCTTGATACTATAAGTGAAAGTACTAATATGGGGAATATCGGTACAGAGCTTTTTATAAAAAAGATATTTAATTCATATGAAAATTTAGAGAGTGTTGCTATAGTATCATTTAGCAGAGAAATGATTAGTACCTTTAATAGAAAGAACCAAATAAAGTATGAAAAGATAAAGGATTATAGTCGATATGTGGATAAGAAAATAATACCGCATAAGGATTCTATAACTTATATAAGAAATATAAATAATACTGAGAATTTTAATAGTGCAGGACTTCTTATGTTAACCTTTAATATGAGTAATGTTGAGAATGTAGTAAAGGAGTATGATAGCTATAATAAAGTATCTATAGTGGATTCAGATAGAAATACTATATATGACTCTAATGGTGAATATAATTTTTATTATGGAAATATCATTGATAAAAAAGAGCTATTAAGTATAAAAGGGGGAAATTATTTAAATGCAAAATATCAAGATGAAGATATAGCTGTAATAGGTAGAATATCTAAAGGGATAGCTGATAATATACCTTTAGGTGTATATGTTACTTTAATTTGTCTAGATTTAGTTGCATTTATAATGGCTGAAGCAATTATTTATTTAAAAATTAAAAAATTAAATAATAGAATGAATAAAGTAATAGTGGCCATGGATGAGGTTAAAGATGGAAACTTTGATATATCAATAGATGTTGGAGAAGAAAATGATGAGCTTAGTTATATAGCATTTAACTTTAATGAGATGTGTAAAAGGCTAAAGGAACATATAGAAAAAAGTTATTTAGCTGAGATAAACCAAAAAAATGCTGAAATGAAAGCACTTCAAAGTCAGATAAATCCACATTTCTTATATAATACTTTAGAAGTTATAAGGATGAAAGCTATTTGTAGTGGAAATAAAGAGGTTGGAAAAATGCTATATAATCTAGCAACTTTATTTAGAAGTCAGCTTAAAGAGAAGGATATTATAACTATAAAAAGTGAAGTTGATTATTGTAAGAAGTATCTCGAACTTTTTAAGTTTAGATATAAAGAAAAGTTTAATTATGAGATATATTGTGATGAATATTTACTAGGAAATAAAGTTATAAAATTTATTTTACAACCTTTAGTTGAAAACTACTTAATACATGGAATTAGGCTTGAAGATGATGATAATATGATTGTAATTTCTATAGTAAGTGAAGATAAAGATATTCTTATTCATATTGAGGATAATGGTAAAGGGATTGATATAGAGAAAATAGATGAAATAAATGAGAAGCTTAGTGAAAAGAAACATAATACAAGATCAATAGGAATATTAAATGTTAATGAGAGAATAAAAACATTATATGGAGAAAAATATGGAGTTTTAATTACTAAGGATATAAATTTAGGTACAAAAATATTAGTAAAAATTCCAAAGATATAGGGGGATATATTTGTGTTTAAGGTTATGTTAGTTGACGATGAAAATTTAATAGTTGAAGGGCTTAAGAATATTATAGATTGGGATAATCTTGGATTAGAAGTTGTAAATACAGCTAGTAATGGAGAAGAAGCTATAAGAAAGTTTAAGGAGCTTCCAGTTGACATAGTAATTACAGATATAAATATGCCAAAGGTTACAGGTATTGAACTTTTAAGAAGTTTAAAAGATTTAAATGATGATGTAAAGTTTATAGTTTTAAGTGGATATGATGAGTTTTCATATGCTAAAAGTGCCATAGAACTGGGAGTTAAGTCATATATTTTAAAACCTGTTAATGAAGAAGAATTAGAAGAGGCTTTATTATCTATAATAGAAGAGGTAAATAAAGAGAAGAAAAAAGAAAAAGGTCTTTTAGAAAAAAATAATAAGTTAATAGATTTTCTAGGGGGAAGAGTTGGTATTGATGAAATTATTGATATAAAAGATATAATTACTTTAGATTTTAATAGTAATTCTTATATTGCTTCAAATATTTCTTTTAAGGCTGATGATATAGAAAGTGTTATTGAAAATATAGATAACACTATTAGAGAATATGAAGATAAGAATTTTGAGATTATAAGGAACTATGATTCAAGTATAGTTCTTATAAAGTCTTTAAGTTCTGATATTAGTAGAGAATCTTTAAAAGAGTACTTTGAACTTATAAAAAATACTATAAAAGAAGATTTAAATATAGATGTCTTTATATCAGTTGGAAATATAGTAGATAGTGCAAAGAGTATTTCAGAAAGTTATAGAGAGTGTAGAAAAATTAAAAAACATATTTTAAGTAAGGGTTATGGAAATATAGTATTTTTTGATGAGATATTAGGAATTAAAGAAGAGAAGAAAGATTTTAAGAAAGAAATAGAAGAAATAAATAAGCTTATTATAGAGAAAAAGCCTAAGGAGATAGAAACTTATATTAAAGATATTTTTGAAAATCAAGATTTAACACCTAAGAATATTTATGATTTTTCAATTAAAGTTCTATTCCTTACAGATGAAGTTCTTAGTGAATTTAAGTTATCTAACAAATATGCTAGAGAAAGTCTTAGTAGTACAATAGTTGATTTATGTAATGAAGATACTAGAGTTAATATCGAGAATTTCTTAATTACCGAGTTGTGCGAATTAATTAAAATAGTTAGTAATAATGCTAACCAATATAGTCCAGTTGTTCAGCAAGTTATAAATCTAATTAATGAAGATTATAAAAATGAGCTTAGTCTTAAGACTTTATCAGCTAAATATAATATTAATAGTTCATATTTAGGTCAGATTTTTACTAAAGAAGTTGGATGTTCATTCTCTGATTATTTAAATAAAGTTAAGAATACTAAGGCTAAAGAACTTATCTTAACTACTAATATGAAAATTAATAATATAGCAAAAGAAGTTGGATATACTGATACAAGTTATTTCTATAGAAAGTTTAAGAAATATTATGGTGTATGTCCTTCAACACTTAGAGAAATGAAAAATTATTAGAATTTATTATAGAGTTGTCTTTTATAAAAAGACAGCTCTTTTTTATTTTATTCACAGGTATTTTAGCTTATTTTGTCTGTGGATAAATATATTTTTCATTATTAGTAAGCTAAAAATGTATGAAACTTAAATATGTACACTAAATCTAAAAATTTTAACCTATAAAGGAAAATATTACTATGTTATATTTATTTCATAACTTAACAAACGTTTACAGAAGGGAGGGGTTAGATGAGTACTGAAGTATTAGTAAAAGAAAAAGTAGAAAATTCATCTAAGGTTGTTAATAAGAAGGGTAATTCAAAAAAGAAATCAAAATTTAAAAGTAATTTAGGACTATTAATCTTAACAATTCCAGGACTTGTATGGTTTTTAGTATTTGCATATTTACCTATGTTTGGGGTTTTGGTTGCATTTAAGGACTGGAGAATACATGGAGGATTCTTTGAAAGTTTATTCCAAAGTGAATGGGTTTGGTTTGATAACTTTAAGTTCTTATTCCAAAGTACAGATGCTTGGTTAATTACTAAGAATACTGTTATGTACAATGCTGTATTTATTGTGATGGGAGTTGTTCTTCCAGTAACACTAGCGATTTTATTAAAAGAAGTATTTAATAAAAAGTTATCTAAATTTTATCAAACTTCAATGTTCTTACCTTACTTTTTATCATGGGTTGTAGTTAGTTACTGCGTATACTCATTCTTAAGCCCAGATAAAGGATTCTTAAATGAAATTTTAGTAAAAATGGGTAAAGATCCAGTTTCATGGTATACAGAGTCTAAATATTGGCCTCTAATAATTATTGTAATGAGCCAATGGAAAGGTGTAGGTTATGGAACAGTTGTTTATTTAGCATCAATATGTGGTATAGATAAGAGCTATTATGAAGCTGCACTTATAGATGGAGCTACTAAATGGCAACAAATAAAACACATCACAATTCCTCTACTTAAACCAATTATGATTATTATGTTTATTACAGCTGTTGGTGGAATATTTAGAGCAGATTTTGGTCTATTCTATCAATTACCTAAAAACTCAGGAGCTTTATATTCTGTAACTAACGTTATAGATACTTATGTTTATAGAGGACTTATGAACCTTGGAAACATAGGAATGAGTTCAGCTGCTGCATTATATCAATCATTTGTAGGAATGATTCTTATACTTGTAACAAACGGAATAGTTAGAAAAGTTGACGAAGAGAATGCTTTCTTCTAGGTGAAAGGGTGTGAAAATGTTTTGGACAAGATAAAGAAAATTTTCAAAAAAAATAGTACCTCATCAGAAGCTGAGGAAAATAGATTTAATAAAGTATCAACTAAAAGCCAAATTGCTATAAATATTTTATTTGGATTATTAGCAGCAGCTTGTATCATACCATTTGTATTTGTAATGATCATTTCATTTACTAGTGAAGATGCATTAAGAACAAATGGATATAGTTTTTGGCCTGCTGAATGGAGTTTAGAGGCTTATAAGCATATATTCTCTTCAAGTAACCAAATATTAAAAGCTTATGGAATAACAATAATTGTAACTATTAGTGGTACATTACTTGGACTAGCAATAATGACTATGTATGCTTATGCATTATCAAGAAAAAGTTTTGCTTACAAGAAGTTTTTCACAAAGGTTATATTTATACCAATGTTATTCTCAGGTGGTATGGTTGCATCATACTTAGTAATGGTAAACTTCTTAAATCTTAAAAATAGTTTACTTGCACTTATATTACCTTTATGTGTTAGCTCATTTAATATCATTATTCTTAGAACTTTCTTTAAAACAACAATTCCAGAATCAATTGTTGAATCTGCAAAGATTGATGGTGCTACAGAGTGGCAATTATTTTTAAAGATAGTACTTCCTATATCTTTACCAGGTATAGCAACAGTAGGATTATTCCTAACATTAGCTTACTGGAATGACTGGTTTAATGCCATGCTTTATATAGATGATAATAGTTTAATACCATTACAGTATCTGTTAGTAAGAATAGAAACATCAATGGAATTCTTAGTTAACAATGCATCAACAATGGGAGCTAGTGCTGCAGAAGCAGCATCTAAGATGCCAACTGAAACAGCGAAGATGGCTATAGTTGTTATAACAACTTTACCAATAATATTTGCTTATCCATTCTTCCAAAAATATTTTGTAAATGGATTAACAGTTGGAGCAGTTAAAGAATAAAAAATATGTTTAAGGAAAATAAGGAGAGATAAACATGCATTACTTATTAGAAAGAATAGATAAAACTTGTAGAGAAATTGAAAAGAATATTTACAGAAATAGTATTGAAATAGAAGGTTATAAATATATAGATGGAAACTACCATAACATTGATTTAATAAAGAATGCTCCAGAAGATGGTTGGAGAGATTTCAAAAAAGGTGATTTATGGGGAGGAAGAGATTGTCATGGTTGGTTCAAGTGCTCAGTTGTAGTACCAGAAGAATTTGCTGGACAAACTATAGCATTAAACTTCCATACTTTTGATGAAGGTTGGGATGCAACAAATCCTCAATTTATTTTATATGTTAATGGAGAACAAATCCAAGGTGTTGATATAAATCACAGAGAAATTATTTTAAGTCACGATGCTGTTGCAGGTGAAAAATATGAAATAGATTTACATGCATATGCTGGTATGTTATCAGATAAAAAACCAACATTACATGGAAAACTTGTTGTTATTGATATGGCTTCAAGAGAATTATACTTCAACTTAAAAGTTCCTGCAGATGTATGTAAGGAATTAGAGAAAGAAGATAAAAGAAGAATAGATATGATCACAATGCTAAATGATGCTATCAATTTAGTAGATTTAAGAAGACCTAAGACTAAAGAATATGATGAAAGTGTAAAAGTAGCTAACGATTTCTTAAATGAAAAATTCTATGGAGAAATGTGTGGACATGAAGATGTTACTGCTACTTGTGTTGGACATACTCATATAGACGTTGCATGGCTTTGGACTGTTGCTCAAACAAGAGAAAAAGTTTCAAGAAGTTTCTCAACAGTTTTAAAACTTATGGAAGAATATCCTGAGTATATATTTATGTCATCACAACCTCAACTTTATAAATTCTTAAAAGAAGATCATCCAAAAATATATGAAAAAGTTAAGCAAAAAGTTAAAGAGGGTGTTTGGGAACCAGAAGGTTCAATGTGGCTTGAAGCTGATTGTAACGTAACTTCAGGGGAATCACTTGTAAGACAAATCATTCACGGAAAGAGATTCTTTAAAGAAGAATTTAATGTTGATAATAAAGTTCTTTGGTTACCAGATGTATTTGGTTACTCAGCAGCAATTCCTCAAATATTAAAGAAATCAGATGTTGATTACTTTATGACAACAAAAATTGCTTGGAACCAATTTAACAAAATTCCTAATGATACATTTATGTGGAAAGGTATTGATGGTTCAGAAGTTCTAACTCACTTTATAACAACAACAGGACCGGGACAAGAAAGAGAATCACATTTTACAACTTACAATGGTCATATTCAACCAGATGCTGTTATGGGTGCTTGGAGAAGATACCAAAATAAAAATATAAACGATGATGTTTTAATTTCCTTCGGTTGGGGAGATGGTGGTGGTGGTGCCACATTAGAAATGCTTGAAAATGGAAGAAGACTTGCAAAAGGTATTCCAGGAGCTCCTAGAGTTAAAATGGGAACATCACTTGATTACTTCAAGAGATTAGAAGAAAAAGTTAAGGATAATAATAAGTTACCAAAATGGGTTGGAGAATTATATCTTGAATACCATAGAGGAACTTATACATCAATGGCTAGAAATAAGAGAGATAACAGAGTTTGTGAAAATCTTTATACTTCAGCAGAAAAGATTCATTCATTAGCATTAGCAGAAGGTAAGACAGATTACCCACAAAAGAATATTAATGATTCATGGGAAACAGTATTATTAAATCAATTCCATGATATTATTCCAGGATCATCAATCAAAGAAGTTTATGATGTTACAGCTGTTGAATATAAAGAATTAATAGAAAATGCTAATAATATAGTTAAAGATGGTACAGATTTCATAGCTTCAAAAATTAACTTAAAGGATAGAAGTGTTGTTGTAACTAATACATTAGGATTTGAAAGAAGTGATATAGCTACTTTTGAAGTTCCAAGTGATATAACAAATGTTGCTGTAATTGATGAAGATGGTAATGAAATAGTATGTCAAAATATAGACGGAAATAAGGCTATATTCTTTGCAAAAGATATACCTGCAAATGGATATAAGAGCTTTAAGATAGTAGAAGCTACAAAGACAGATGCTCAGTTTGTTAAGTTAACAAATAAAGAAGCTGAAAATGAATTTGTTAAGATTAAGTTTGATGATAAGGGACAAATTATCTCATTCATAGATAAGAAAACAAATAGAGAAATATTAAAAGATGGTGCAATAGGAAATGAAATTCAAGCATTTGAAGATAAACCTATGTGCTTTGATAACTGGGATATAGATATTTATTATAAAGAAAAAATGTGGAAGGTTGATGATGTTCAAAGTATAGAAGTTGTTGAACAAGGACCTGTAAGAAGTACATTAAAGATAGAAAGAAAGTTCTTAGAATCAACAATTACACAAAAAATATATATCTACAATGATATAGCTAGAGTAGACTTTGATTCAGTAATTGATTGGAAAGAATATGATGTTCTATTAAAGGCAGCATTCCCAATAGAAATCAATACTAGCGAAGCTACTTATGAAATCCAATACGGAAATGTTACAAGACCAACTCATAATAATACATCATGGGATGTTGCAAGATTTGAAGTTTGTGGACATAAGTGGGCTGATTTATCAGAAGGAGACTTTGGGGTTTCACTTCTTAACAACAGTAAATATGGACATGATATTCAAGATGGTAATATGAGATTAACACTTCTTAAATCAGGTACAGATCCAAATCCAGATGCTGATAAAGAAGTTCATAATTTTGTTTACTCAATTTATACTCATGAAGGAACATGGAAAGAAGCAAATACAGCAGAAGTTGCTTATGAATTAAATAATCCATTAATAACAAAGGTTGAAGAAGCACACGAAGGAGACCTTTCTTCAGAACTTAGTTTCGTAAAAGTTGATAAAGAAAATGTTATGATAGAAGTTATTAAGAAGGCCGAAGATTCAGACCACCTAATAATAAGAATGTATGAATATCATAATAAATCAACTAAGGCTACATTAGAATTCTACAAAGAAATTGCAGAAATTAAAGAGTGTAACTTAATGGAAAGAGATTTAGAAGAGTTAACAGCTACTGGTAATAAGGTTGAGTTTACAATTAAGCCTTATGAAATTAAGACATTAAAGTTCAAATTAAAATAATAAATAAAAAGAAGTTGTCTTGAAAAAGGCATCTTCTTTTTTTAGTGTTATAAAAGTGAATTTATACAATGAAATATTGAAAAAGTACACTATAATAGTACCAATATTTACTATATAATTAAAAATGTAAACGATACAAAATGAGTTTTAACAGAGGGGGACGTTAATATGAAGTTAAAAAAAATATTAGCTTTAGGACTAACTGGTCTTTTAGCAACTAGTGTATTAGCAGGGTGTGGTAAGAGTGAAGCAAAGTCAAATAACGGCGTTGTAACACTTAAATGGTACACAATTGGTCAAGAACCAAAGGACTTATCATTAGTTGAAGCAGAAGCTAATAAATATTTAGAGGAAAAATTAGGTGTCAATATAGATATGAACTTTATTGACTATGGTGATTACACTCAAAAGATGTCAGTAATCATGAATACAGGGGAAAATTTTGATTTAGCATTTGTTAGTTCATGGGCAGGAGATTATTTAGGAAATGCAAGAAAAGGTGCTTTCTTAGAATTAGATCAATACCTAGACAATCAAGGTAAGGATATGAAAGCTGCTATAGATGAAAGATTCTGGGATGGAGCTAAAGTTGATGGTAAGACATATGCAGTTCCAAACCAAAAAGAAATTTCAACAGCTCCAATGTGGGCATTTACAAAAGAGTATGTTGATAAATATAACATACCATATCAAGATATAAAGACTTTAGAAGATTTAGAGCCATGGTTAAAGCTTATAAAGGAAAAAGAACCAGATGTAGTTCCTTTCTATATCACAAAGGGATTCTCAGCTCCACAATACTTTGACCAATTAGTAGATCCAATAGGGGTTGAATATGGACAAAAAGATTTAACAATAAAGAATATGTTTGAAACAGAAAAAATGAAATCAACATTAGATACATTAACAAGATACTATAAACTTGGATATATCAATGCAGATGCTGCTACAGCACAAGATGATAAAACAGTTAAGAGATTTGTTACTAAGGGTGATGGACAACCTTACGCTGATGTTTTATGGTCAAAGAGCTTAAAATATGATGTTGTTGCTACTCAAATGATGGATGCTTATATTACTAATGCTTCTACAACAGGATCAATGATTGGTGTATCAAGAAATTCTAAGAATCCTGAAAAAGCAGTAGAATTCTTAAACTTATTAAATACTGATAAATATCTTAGAAACTTAATTAACTATGGAATAGAAGGAACTCACTATGAAAGAGTTAAGGAAGGTCAGATTAAGTTAAATGAAAGAGGACTTAAAGATTATAATGTTGGTTACTACACACTTGGAAACTTATTTATTACAGATGTTCTTCATAATGAACCATTAACAAAATGGGATGAATTTAAAGAATTTAATGATAAGGCTAAAGAATCACCAGCACTTGGATTTAAGTTTGATACTAAGAAAGTAAGTAATGAAATAGCTGCTATAAACAATGTTTTAGAAGAATATAAAGCAACATTATATAGTGGTTCAGTTGATAATAAAGAATATGTAGAAAAGCTAAATAAAAAGCTTAAAGAACAAGGACTTGACAAAGTAATAGCAGAAATGCAATCACAAATTGATGCTTGGGCAAAGAAATAAAATATATTTATGATTAGAAGAGAGATATATTTATTCAGTTTAAGTGAAGGATATATCTCTCCTTCTTTAAAAGATTTAAAAGAGAGGTTTATATTATGAAATTATTAAACTATAGGGAAGTTTTAGATAAAGATTTAAAAAGATATAATGGTAGTCTTAATGGTTACAAAGGTTATAACTTAGATAATTCATCAGTAGAAGTTTACTTTTCATCTAAAAAAATTAAAATATTATATTTTAATGATTTTATAGTAAAGATCTTTATTGGTGAAGAATTTGAAGAAGAAAGAAATACTAATGCTGTTATAAAACAAATAGAAGATGTTAAGCTGACAGTTTCAGAATTAGATGAAAAGCTTGTTATCTTAGGAGAAAAAGTAATAACTATAGTAAATAAGATTAATGGTGAAATAAAATTTAAGGATTCTAATGGAAATACAATATGTCAGGATTTCCAAGCAAGTTTTAAAGATGAGGATGGAACAGTTTATATATCAAAGGTTAATGATTGTCATGCTTATTATGGACTTGGAGAAAAAGGTGGAGAACTTAATAAAAAAGGTTATTACACAGAAAACTTTAATACTGATGATCCAGAAACAGATGATGATTCAGTAATGTATTATAAGACAATTCCGTTTTATGTAGGAGTTAACGAAAACAATTGCTATGGGATGTTCTTTGATAATAGTCACAGAAGCTTCTTCGATATGGGAGAAAAATATGAGGATAGAATATTCTTTGGAGCAGTTGGAGGACAAATTCAGTATTATCTGATTTTAGGAGAGGATATTAAAGATGTAGTTAAGGAGTATTCAAACTTAACAGGAAAAATGGACATGCCGCCTTTATGGAGTTTAGGATATCAACAAAATAGATTTAGCTATTTCACTCAAGAAGAAGTTAAAGATGTTATAAAAGAATTTGAGGATAGAGAAATACCAATAGATGTTGTTTATCTAGATATAGACTATATGGATGGATTTAGAGTTATGACATTTAAGACTCCTCATTTTGATAAGGCTAAAGAATTGATAGAAGAGCTTCATCAAAAAGGGATTAAAGTTATTACAATTTTAGACCCAGGAGTAAAAGTTGATGAAGAGTATGAAATTTATAAAAGAGGAAAAGAAGGAAATCATTTTACAACTAAAGCAGATGGTGAAGTATTTGTTGGAGCTGTTTGGCCTGGAGATAGTGCTTTCCCAGATTTCTCAAATAAGAATTGTAGAGAATGGTGGAAAACAGAATTAAAGGGTTTTATTTCTAAATATGAGATGGATGGTATTTGGAATGATATGAATGAGCCTTGTGTTTTCAATAATGATCATAAAACTATGTTAGAAACTTGTATTCATAATTCAGATGATGGAGTTATAGAACATAGTGAATTCCATAATAGATATGGAATGGAAATGAGCAGATGTTCACATGAAGCACAAAGAGAGCTTGATGGAAATAAGAGAGAGTTTTCAATGACAAGAGCTACTTATGCAGGTGGACAAAGGTATTCATCAGTATGGACTGGCGATAATATGAGTCTTTGGAGCCAGATGAGAATGTCAATTCCTATGAATTGTAATCTAGGTATAAGTGGATTCTCTTTTGTTGGAAATGATGTTGGAGGATTTGGCTTAGATACTACAGAGGAGTTATTTATAAGATGGATGCAACTTGGAACATTCTTACCTATCTTTAGAAATCATTCAAATATGTATACAAGAAGACAAGAACCTTGGGCCTTTGGTAAAAATGCTGAAAATATAGCAAAGAAAGCTATTAAATTAAGATATGAATTATTACCTTATATTTATAGTGAGTTTTATAAATCATATAAAGAAGGTTTACCAGTATTTAGACCATTAGTTATGGAGTATCCAAGAGATAAAAATGTATGGAATCTAAAAGAAGAATTCATGTTTGGAGAAAGTATTTTAGTAGCTCCTGTTTTATATGAGAGTGAAAGAGAAAAGATAGTTTATCTTCCAGAGGGAGATTGGTATAGATATGATTCAGGTGAAAAATTAAGTGGAGGCAAAAGATATAGATTAAGCTGTGGTTTAGATGAAATTTTAATCTTTATTAAATCAGGAAGTATAATACCAACTTATAAAGAAAGTTATATGAATGTTGAAAGCCAACCAGATACATTTACTTATAAGGTTTATGGAAAAAATGCAAAGACGGATCATTATTATGATGATGGTAAGACTATGAAGTATAAAAATGGAGAATTTAATCTAATTTCAATAAATGTAAATGATAAAAATATAGATATAAATTATCTAAATAAAGGCCTAGAAGAAAGGAAGAAAGAATTTATTTTTATTAATTAGATTTTAGGGGGAAAGTTAAATGATAGCTTGTTTAGATATTGGAGGAACATCAATTAAGGTTGCTGTTTCAGATAGAGAAGGAAATTTAAAAGAAAAAGGTTTTGTTAAAGTTGAAGAAACATTTGAAGCTTTAATGGGAAATATAGTTGAATGGATAAATTCAATGAAAGAAAAATATGAGATTGAAGGTGTAGCAATAAGTTCACCTGGAGCTGTAGATACAAAAACAGGAATAGTTGGAGGAGCTAGTGCAGTTCCTTGTATACATGGACCTAATTGGAAAGAAGAAATTTTAAAAAGAACTTCATTAAAAGCAAGTATAGAAAATGATGCAAATTGTGCAGCTTTAGCAGAAGTTTTCTCAGGAACTGCAAAAGGTGTATCAGATATGATGTTCTTAGTTTGTGGTACAGGAATTGGTGGAGCAATAGTTAACAATGGAAAAATACATCACGGAAAGCATTTACATGGTGGTGAATTTGGTTACATGTTAATGGAGGAAGAAGATGGACAATTTTATAACTTCAGTGAAGTTGCTTCAACAATGTCATTCGTAAGAAGAGTTAGAAAATATTATAATGATGAATCTTGGGATGGAGTAAAAATATTTGAAGAAGCAGCAAATGGTAATGAAGTTTGTATAGAAGCTATAGAAAGATTTTATAAGAATTTAGCAATAGGAATATTTAATATTCAATATGTTTACGATCCAGAGATGATTCTACTTGGTGGAGCAATAAGCGAAAGAGAAGATTTTATTGATAGAATTAACGAAAAAATAGATGAAATAATGAGCAAAGTCGAAATCGCAAAGGTTAGACCACAGGTACTTACATGTACACATAAAAAGGATGCTAATTTAATAGGTGCTGTTGCAAATTTTATAAAGGAAGGTAATTAGATATGTGCAATCAATTTTTTGTTGGAGTAGATCTTGGAGGAACTAAAATATATACAGCTTTAGCAGATGAAGAAGGAAGAATAAAAGAAGAATTCATCTTACCAACAGAAGCGAGTAAAGGACCAGAACAAATAATAGAAAAAATAAAAGAAAGTATAAGAATAGTTACTAGAGATATAAATATTTCATTAGTAAAAGCTATAGGAATAGGTTCACCAGGGCCTTTAGATGTAAGAAAGGGAATAATTGCTGAACCACCAAACTTACCATTTAAGAATTATGAAATAGTTAAAGATATAGAAAATGAGTTTGGAATCAAAACATATTTAGATAATGATGCTAATGCAGCTACACTAGCAGAATTTACTTTTGGAGCTGGAACTTGTTCAACAAATATGATTTTCATAACTACTAGTACAGGAGTTGGAGCAGGAGCTGTTTTAAATGGAAAATTATATAGAGGAAGTACATCAAATGCTTTAGAACTTGGTCATACAACTATTAAGTATGATGGTAGAAGATGTGGCTGTGGAAATAGGGGATGTGTAGAAACACTTGCTTCAGGAACAGCTATTATGAGACTTGCAAATGAAGCAATTACAAGTAATGTTGTAACAAGTCTTAAAAAATATGAAAATCCTACAGCTAAGGAAGTTTTTGCTGAAGCTGAAAATGGGGACAAGGTATCAAAGAGTATATTAAGAGAATGTTTAGGATATCTTGGAGTAGCAGTTGCAAATGCAGCAAATAGCTTTGATCCAGATGTTATAGTTGTTGGTGGTGGAGTAATTAATGGTGGAGATATAGTTTTCGATATCATTGATGAAGAAATGCAAGATAGATGTTTAAATACAATACGTAATCATTGTAAGGTAGTACCATCAAAGCTTGGTGGAAAAGCAGGAGTTTTAGGAGCGGTAGCTCTAGCAATTGTGGAAAGTAAATAGAGGCGATAAATATGGAAGAATGTTATGAGCAATTTTTAACTAAAAATTATGGACCAAATCAAAATACGGTAAATACTTTATCAAGTTTATTATTATTCTTGATTGCAGTTGCAGTCTTTGGTCTTGGAAATTGGGTAATATCAATTATTATGGCTTTAATTTATCTAGGATTATTGATTTACTCAAATAATAAATTTGTGGAATATGAATATGAACTTGTTTGTGATGAATTAACTATAACAAAGATTTTAAATAAAAAGAAAAGAAAAAGAATTGCAAATATAGAGTTAAAAAACATAATTGAAGTTGAAGCAGATAAAAAAGCTTGTAAAGTTATAGATACTTATATTGATGTTGAAAATAAGTTAAATAAAAAAGTTTTATATGTTAAAGAAAAAAATCAAATAAGAGCTTATAAAATTGCTATGGATAGAAAAATGTTAGAAATATGCAGAAGAATTAATCCAAGAGTTTTTAATGGGATTTAAATTAGGGGGAAGAGTAAAATGGCAAAGGTAGTATTAAAAAATATAGATAAGATATATGATGGAAATGTTAAGGCGGTTGATAATTTTAATTTAGATATTAAAGATAAGGAATTTATAGTTTTAGTTGGTCCTTCAGGATGTGGTAAGTCAACAACTTTAAGAATGATTGCAGGGCTTGAAGATATATCAAATGGTGAATTATATATAGGCGATGATGTTATGAATGATGTAGAGCCTAAGGATAGAGATATAGCTATGGTATTCCAAAACTATGCTTTATATCCACATATGACAGTATATGATAATATGGCCTTTGGTTTAAAGCTTAGAAAAACTCCAAAAGAAGAAATAGATAAAAAGGTTAGAGAAGCAGCTAAGATTCTTGATATGGAACATTTATTAGAAAGAAAGCCTAAGGCTCTATCAGGAGGTCAAAGACAAAGAGTTGCTATGGGAAGAGCTATAGTAAGACATCCAAAAGTTTTCTTAATGGATGAGCCTCTTTCAAACTTAGATGCAAAGCTTAGAGTTCAAATGAGAACAGAAATAGCTAAACTTTATAATAAGTTAAAAACTACATTCATATATGTAACTCACGATCAAACAGAAGCTATGACTCTTGGAACAAGAATAGTAGTTATGAAAGATGGAGTTATTCAACAAGTTGCATCACCTAAGGAAATATATGAACACCCAGCAAATATGTTTGTAGCTAGCTTTATAGGAAGTCCTCAAATGAATAATTTCTATGGTAAAACTATAGAAGAGGGTGGAAAAGTTTATCTTGAAATGCTTGGTGAAAGAATTGAGCTTCCAAAAGATAAGGCTGATAAAATAAAGGGAACAAAGCATGCAAATGCAGAAGTTATAGTTGGAATAAGACCAGAAAATATAAGCTGTAAAAAATCAGATTTAGAAAAAGATGGCGCTATAGTATTTACAGGAAAAGTTGATGTTGCCGAAAACTTAGGAGCAGAAACATATCTTTATTTATTAGTTGAAAATAGAAATATGATTATTAAAACAACTACAGGTGAAGGATACGCTCCAGGAGATGAAGTAAGATATACATTAGACTTTAGCAAATTACACATATTTGATAAAGAAGAACAATACACAATATTCTAAGTGAAGCCCCAAAACTTGTTTTGGTAAGCTGAACTTACTCAGTGAATGAAGATGAGCTGAGTTTCATAAGTAAAGCTCCAAAATTTATTTTTGCAAGCTGAACTTATTCATAAAAAGTTTAAAAGATGAAATTCATCTTTAAATAAATATTAGTCAACATGATAAAGGGTTTATCTAAATTTAATAGATAAGCTCTTTGTTTTTTATTTTTATAACAAAAATTTTTTATAGAAAATTATATTATTCTTGGAATAAGTTTATTTAATAATATTTATAATAAGTGGCAAAGTTGTTAAAAAACTAGGGTATTTTATCGAAATATAGTTGCTAAATTTAAAATTTCTACTAAACATAACAAAAAATAATTGACAAAAAGGCGAGTATATATAATAATAGAAATTGCTTCAATAGGACAATGAAGTAGGTAAATAGGTTGAAATTAGTTCAAGCCCTGGGTATTTATACTCGGGGCTTGAACCTTTTTGTTTAAAAATGTATTGACTATTTTTGGTTTTTAACTTACAATATGTAGTAAGATTTAGAAAATACACTTTAAATTGGTCCCGTGAGGCCAGAAAGAGGTATAGTAATGAGAAATAAAGAATTTAACAACAATATTGCATTTCAAAAGAGAATAGCTTTGGATTTTGTATTCCAATTAATATAGAAAGGTAATAGGGGATTATGCGTAGTTTTAATCTCTCTATTACCTTTTTTTAAAATTTTAATTTAACTAAGTTGGATAAGACCTTTTAAAGTGTGTTTTTCTAGTAAATTATTAGGAGGTCTAAATTAATGAAAGCAAAGCTTATATTAGAAGATGGAACAATTTTTGAGGGTAAAGCCTTTGGATATTTAAAGGAGGCTATTGGAGAAGTAGTTTTTACAACATCAATAGCTGGATATCAAGAGGTTATAACAGACCCTTCTTATCATGGACAAATCGTAACAATGACATATCCTTTAATAGGAAACTATGGTATTAACCTAGAAGATATTGAATCAGACTCTGTTCAAATAAAGGGTCTTATAGTAAAGGAAAAATGTTCATTCCCAAATAATTTCAGATGTGAATTAGAATTAGATTATTATTTAAAGCATAATAAGATCTTAGGCTTAGAAGATATAGATACTAGAGCTTTAACAAAGCTTTTAAGAAATAAGGGTTCTATGAAAGGTCTTATAACTTTAGATGATTTTACTTTAAGTGAAGTAGAAGAAAAGATAGCTAGATTTTCAAATGCTGATGTAGTCAAAGAAGTTTCAACAAAAGAAGCTTATAGAATTGAAGGTGCAGAAAAGAAAGTAGCTATATTAGATTTAGGTATAAAAAATAGTGTTTTATCTAATTTCATAAAAAGAGGTTGTGATATAACAATATTCCCATATAACACAAAAGCAGAAGAAATATTAAATATAAATCCAGACGTAGTATTTTTATCTAACGGTCCTGGAAATCCAGAAGATATAAAAGAAATATCAAAGGAAATAGCTAAACTTTCAGAGAAGATGAAAATAAGTGCTATAGGACTTGGACATCAACTTTTAGCTATTGCTATGGGTGGAAAGACTTCAAAGCTTGATTTTGGTCATAGAGGATCAAATCATCCAGTAAAAGATTTAAATACAGGTAGGGTTTATATAACATCACAAAGTCAAGGATATTATGTATCAGAGGTACCAGAAGCTATGGAAGTTATCTATAAAAATGTAAATGATAGCACAGTAGCAGGACTTAAACATAAAGAGTTAGATTTACTTTCAGTACAATTTGTACCAAGTGGAGATAGTGAATTTATTTTTGATG
Source organism: Clostridium mediterraneense (assembly GCF_900091705.1). Classification (GTDB taxonomy): domain Bacteria; phylum Bacillota; class Clostridia; order Clostridiales; family Clostridiaceae; genus Sarcina; species Sarcina mediterraneense. The sequence goes on from NZ_LT594785.1 coordinate 332,909, forward strand.
AGTTTTTAAAGTAGTTGTTAGGAGGAAAAATTTATGCCATTAAATAAAGATATCAAAAAGGTTTTAGTTATAGGTTCAGGCCCAATAGTTATAGGACAAGCAGCTGAATTTGATTATTCAGGAACACAAGCATGTCAAACGTTAAAGGAAGAAGGTTTAGAAGTTGTTTTAATGAACTCTAATCCAGCTACTATAATGACTGATAAAGAAGTTGCAGATAAAATTTATTTAGAGCCATTAACTGTTGAATATGTTGAAAAAGTAATAAAGAAAGAAAGACCTGACTCACTTCTTGCAGGAATGGGTGGCCAAACTGGTTTAAATTTAGCTGTTGAGCTTTATGAAAAAGGAATTTTAGAAAAGTACGGAATAAGAGTAATTGGTACATCAATTGAATCAATCAAAGAAGGAGAAGATAGAGAGCTCTTTAGAGATATGATGAAAAATATTAATGAACCAGTTATTCAAAGTGAAATAGTTCATAATTTAGAAGCAGGTTTAGAATTTGCTAAAAAGATAGGTTACCCAGTTATAGTAAGACCAGCATATACACTTGGAGGAACTGGTGGTGGAATAGCTAATAATGAAGATGAACTTAAAGTAACACTTTCATTAGGTCTTCAATTAAGTGCTATAGGACAAGTTCTTTTAGAAAAGAGCGTTAAAGGTTGGAAAGAAATTGAGTATGAAGTAATAAGAGATTCAAAGGGAAATAAGATAGCTGTATGTAATATGGAGAATATTGACCCTGTAGGAATTCATACAGGGGATTCAATAGTTGTAGCTCCTTGTCAAACTTTATCTAACAAAGAAACTCAAATGCTTAGAACAGCATCAATGAATATAATAGATGCTGTTAAGATAGAAGGTGGATGTAATGTACAGTTTGCTTTAAATCCAAATTCTTTTGAATACGCAGTTATAGAAATTAATCCAAGAGTATCACGTTCATCAGCTCTTGCATCAAAAGCAACAGGATATCCAATAGCTAAAGTTGCTACGAAGATAGCACTTGGTTACACTTTAGATGAAATAGTTAACTCAGTAACTAAGAAGACATTTGCTTGCTGTGAGCCTACTATTGACTATGTAGTAGCTAAGATACCTAAGTGGCCTTTTGATAAATTTGAAGGCGCTGATAGAGTTTTAGGAACTAAAATGATGGCAACAGGAGAAGTGATGGCTATAGGTTCAAATTTTGAATCAGCATTCTTAAAGGGACTTAGATCTCTTGAAATAGGAAAATTCTCATTACAGGATAAAAAGTTTGCTAAGCTTTCAATGGAAAAGCTTAGAGAAAAAGTTATAACACCTGATGACCAAAGAATCTTTGCTTTAGCAGAAATGTTAAGAAGAGATTATAGAATAGATATGGTTTCAAGAATAACAGGAATAGATGTATTCTTCTTAGAAAAGTTCAAGAGTATTGTAAGAGAAGAAGAAAAGCTTGTTAATTCAAAGGTAGATGATTTAAATAAAGAATGGTTATTAGAGCTTAAGAAAAAAGGATTTTCTGATAAAGCTATAGGAGATATGATTGGTGTTAAGACTGATGAAATCTATAGATTAAGAAATATATGGAGTATTAAACCAGTTTATAAGATGGTTGATACTTGTGCAGGAGAGTTTGATGCTGTATCACCATATTATTACTCAACTTATGATGAATATGATGAAGTTGTAGTTTCTGATAAAAAGAAAGTTATTGTTATAGGTTCAGGTCCTATTAGAATAGGACAAGGGGTTGAATTTGATTATGCTTCAGTTCATTGTGTTAAATCACTTAGATCACAAGGTATAGAAACAATAATAATTAATAATAACCCTGAAACGGTAAGTACAGACTTTGATATATCAGATAAGCTATATTTTGAACCTTTAGTAGAAGAAGATATATTAAGTATTATTGATAAAGAAAATCCAGATGGAGTTATTCTTCAATTTGGAGGGCAAACATCAATTAAACTTGCTAAGTTCTTAAAGGATAAAAATATAAAGACACTTGGAACAACTTCAGATCAAATAGATCTTGCTGAAGATAGAGAACAATTTGATGAGCTTTTAGAAGAGCTTGGAATTGCAAGACCAAAAGGAAAAGGTATTTGGTCAGTTGAAGAGGGAGTAAAAGAAGCAGAAAAATTAGGATATCCAATTCTAGTTAGACCATCATTTGTTCTTGGTGGACAAGGAATGGAGATAACTCATGATGAAAAAGAATTAAGATTCTATTTAAGTAATGCTTTTGAAAAAGATAGTAAAAATCCAATACTTATAGATAAGTACTTAATGGGAACTGAAATAGAAGTAGATGCAATATCAGATGGTGAAGATGTTTTAATACCTGGAATAATGGAACATTTAGAAAGAGCTGGAGTTCACTCAGGAGACAGTATAACAATGTATCCAAGTCAAAATATAACAGATAAGATTAAGGCCGATGTATTAGATTATACAAAGAAACTTGCTCTTAGAATTGGAATAAAGGGTATGATAAATATTCAGTTTATTGAATTTCAAGGTAACCTATATGTTATAGAAGTAAATCCAAGAGCATCAAGAACTGTTCCTTATATTTCAAAGGTAAGTGGAGTTCCAATAGTAGATTTAGCTACAAAGATAATGCTTGGAGCAAAGCTTAAAGATTTAGGATATGGAGTTGGAGTTTATGCAGAACCTGATTTAGTATCAGTTAAAGTTCCTGTATTCTCAACTCAAAAGCTACCAAATGTTGAAGTAAGTCTTGGACCAGAAATGAGATCAACAGGAGAAGTTTTAGGAGTAGGTAAAAATATCTATGAAGCATTACACAAAGGATTTGTAGCAGCTGGAATGTATACTGGAGATAAAGGTAAAAAGATTCTTGCAACAATCAACAATCATGATAAGAAAGAATTTATACAAATTGCTAAAGGACTTTCAAGTTTAGGTTACGAGTTTGTAGCAACAGAGGGAACAGCAATTTCATTAAAAGAAGCTGGAATAGAAGCAGAAATAGTTAGAAAAATTACTGAAGAAAAACCAAATATTTTAGATGTAGTTGTAAATGGAGAAATTAACTTAGTTGTTAATACACCAACTAAAGGAAATGATTCAAAGAGAGATGGATTCCATATTAGAAGAGCAGCTATCGAAAGAAATATAGGTGTAATGACAGCTTTAGATACTTTAAAGGCATTAGTTGATTTACAACAACAAGGAGTACACAAAGAAGATTTAGAAATCTATGATGTAGTGCATAAGTGAGACTCCAAATTTTAATTTGGTAAGTCGAACTTAAGTGAAAGTTCAAATCTTAATTTGAGTACTTAAACTTACTCATTTGAATGAATATGAAAATGAGTTGTATTGAAAGATATGAGAAGAAGTTATATTAGGGATAAAAAATTGAGTAGGCTATTTAAGTAAAAGGTATTGAGTAATTGAAGATATAGAATAATTAATTTAATAAAAATAAAAACAAAAGTAACTCTTTTTGATACTATTGAAAGGAGTTACTTTTGAATAAAATAAAAAAATGAATAATATACATTAAAAGTAGTATTTATACAGTAAAAACTTGTAATTATTAGTTTTAAAGAGTATAATTATAAATATTGTTATATATATAACAATAAGCAATAAATAAAGAGGGGCTGAGCGTGGCTATAAATTTAAAGGGAAAGAGCTTTTTAAGTCTTTTGGATTTTGAACCTCAGGAAATTAGATATCTTTTAGACCTAGCTCATGATTTAAAAAGGAAAAAAAGAGCCGGTATTAAGGGAAATTTATTAGAGGGAAAAAACATAGTTATTTTATTTGAGAAAACATCTACTAGAACAAGATGTGCTTTTGAAGTTGGGGCAATGGATGAAGGTGCAGGAGTAACTTTTTTAACAAACTCTCAAATGGGTAAAAAAGAGAGTATAGAAGATACTGCAAAAGTTTTAGGAAGAATGTATGATGGAATTGAATTTAGAGGATTTAAAAAGGAAACTGTAGATACTCTAGCAAAATATTCAGGAATTCCAGTATGGAATGGATTAACAGATGTTGATCATCCAACACAGATACTTGCTGATTTTATGACTATTGAAGAAAAGTTAGTAAAACCGCTTAATAAGGTTAAAGTAGTATTTGTAGGAGATATAAGAAATAATATGAGTTATGCTTTAATGTATGGAGCTGCCAAAATGGGAATGCACTTTATAGCATTAGGGCCAAAAGAGTTAAAAGTTGATATCAATGTTTTAAAAAGGGTAGATGAGATTTCAAAAGAAACAGGGGCTGTTATAGAGGTAACTGATAAGATTATAGATGTAAAGGGTGCAGATGTTATCTATACTGATATATGGTGCTCAATGGGTGAAGAAGATAAAATGCTTGAAAGAGTAAATCTTCTAAAAGATTATAAAGTAACTAAAGATTTAATGAAACTTACTGAAAATGAAGATTGCTTATTTATGCATTGCTTACCAGCTTTTCATGATTTTAATACAGAAGTAGCTAGAAAAGCTAAAGAAGAACTTGGAGTCGATATAAGAGAAGTTGATGATGAAGTTTTTAGAAGTAAGAATTCAGTAGTTTTTGATGAGGCAGAAAATAGGATGCATACTATAAAAGCAGTTATGGTTGCAACTATAGGATAGAAAAAAGGAGTTATGTTTTGAGTTTAAAACATAACTCCTTTTTTCATTTTTATAAAATTATATTAAAAGATAATAATAATATCTACTATAAATTGGTAAATAATGGTAAAATAAAAATAGTTTAAATATTATTATATGAGTTGAGGTAGATATTTATGAATGTTAGAAGTAGAGAAAGATTTAATGGATTTTGGGTAAGTTTATTTTCATTGATGGTTGGTTATTTACTATATTTTTTTATAGGGGAAACTGTAAGTAATAAAATAGTGCCAAATAGCAGATTTGAAAGTTTAATAGCTTTATTTTTTATGACTTCTTGTATGGTCTTAATATATATATCACTTAGCTTTCTTTTAGAAAGAAAGTTACCAAAATTCTTTATATATGTTTTATGGGCTCATTATTTTATTTTATTTTTTATAATTAATTTTGCTATAAACAAAGGGGGGAGTGGATTTAGATTAAATCCTTTTAATAAATTATCATTTTCAGGATTAGAGTATGTTTTTATATTAATTAAAAATATAGCGTTATTTCTCCCAATTGGTTACCTTTTAAGAAAAGAAAATGTATTAAAGAGCTTTGCATTTGTGGTATTATTAGTTTTAACCATAGAGTTATCGCAATATGCTTTAAAGTCAGGCTATTTTGATGTAAATGATATTATATTTAGTATTATAGGTGTTTATGTAGGCTATTTTTCATTTAGAAAACCTAAGAAAAGGAGAGAAAAGAGAGAGTAAATGAAGTATAAAGAGTTAATAATAAACTTTTTTATAAAGCTTATTTTATTAGGTATATCAGTAGTATTAGGAGCTGTATTTTATAAGGTCATAATAAGAAGATGTATCGAGAGTTTTATATTGATAAATCTTAATGGTATGAAAGGATTTATAATATATAATTTCTTTAAACTTACTACGGTAATGCTTATCTATCTAGTATTTCTAATGATTTTTAGAAGAAAAATAGGAGCAGTATTGAAATTTTTTATATTTGGTTTATATGCAGGAACGATGTTTCTTTTATTATTTGCTAGACCAAAAGTTCAAAGAGGAATTATATTAAATCCTTTAAACTTTATGCATGGATTAGATCATGTAAGAAATCAATTATATTTAGTAGGAAATGTGATATTCTTTATTCCTATAGGATATTTACTTAGAAAGTATAAAATATGGGAAGCTGGACTTTTTGCATTATCTATAGAGTTTAATATTGAACTATTCCAAAATGTATTTAAGCGAGGAGTATTTGATGTTAGTGATATAGTAGTAAATATGGTTGGTATCATGATTGGATATATTGTTAGTAGGATTGTAATGGGATTTGTAAAAAGATATTCTAGTGAAAAATAAGTAAAAAAATATTTGCTATTATTGGACAAGTTATATATAATACTATATATAGTATTTAGAAAGAAATTAAAAACAATATATTGTGTTTTTAGTTAAAATGAAGAATAGGGAGAGTTTAACATGAAAGTATATTTAGCATCACCTTTTTTCAATGATGTAGAAATCGAAAGAATGGAAAACGTAAAGAAGATATTAAGAGAAGAAAAGGGATTTGAAGTTTTTGCACCATTTGAAAACCAAAATAAACATTTAGAATTTGGTTCAAAAGAATGGAGAGACGCTACATTTGCAGGAGATATAAATGGAATTGATACAGCTGACATCGTAGTTGCAATAATATCAAATGGAAACTATTCAGACAGTGGAACAGCTTGGGAATGTGGTTATGCATATGCAACAAAGAAACCAGTTATAATTGTTAACTTATCAGATAAGGCAGTTAACTTAATGATAAGTGATAGTTTAACAGCTTATCTTTCATCATTAGATGAATTAAGAGCCTATGACTTTGAAAAGATGCCAAGAAAAACATACGATAACTACGTATGGTAATATACATAGAAAATAAGTTATCTCTTATGAGATAGCTTATTTTATTTTTAAATATAAAATATAGATAATCGTCCTAATAATGAGAAAAATAAAGATATAACTCGAAAAGTGTTTGTAGAAAAATGGTATAAAATAAGAGTTTATGTTGACAGGGGAACGTTTGTTTGGTATCTTGTATATAGAACGAATGTTCTCATATGTGATTTAAATTTTTAAGAATAAAAGTTTGATTTACATAATATATATTGATTATAAGGTTAATAGGAGGTTTTTATATGAGAACAAATGTATTATTAAAAATTAGTTATAGAGTTGATGAAGAAATGAAAAAGTATAGGGAGCAAAATGGAGATAGTTACTTAAAACTTGATTCATCAAAATATCTTCTTTGGGGTGGTACATATAGAAAAAGATGTGGATCTTTAATTGTTGAAGCCAATACATATGAAGATGCAAAAAGACTAGCTTTTAATAATCCTTTCATGGGTAGTAAATATTACTCATGTGAAATACTTGATAGAAATAGTATTTCTAAAAAATCATAGAAAATATCTTATACAATATATCAATATAATTAAAAAGTAAGTTATCAATTTTAAAATAAAGTGTTAGTAAAAAACGACTATCTCTGAGTTATTGAGATAGTCGTTTGAATTTAGGCTTTGTATTCAATAGATGATATTACTAAAGATAATTCTTTAGCTAAATCTATAGTTATATTATTTAATTTTTCATCAGGATTTTGAATAGTTCTGATTTTAGGTCTTAGTGGATATACAGAGTTTGTATTTTCTACTACAGCCAAACTAGAATTACTAAGCTTAACAATAGACCCGGGTGGGTAAGGAACTACCACTCTAGAAAAAACTTTTACAATTTCAATGTCAAACATTGAATTTACTTTAGATAGTATAAATTCAAAAGCATCATTTGGGCACATAGCTCTTTTATATGGTCTATCAGATGTTAAAGCATCATAGACATCAGCTATTGCTACTATCTTAGCTAGAATATTTATATCATCATCCTTTGTGTTAGATGGGTATCCTGTACCATCTACTCTTTCATGATGCTGAAGTATAACCATCTTAGAACTAGTCTTTAAGCCTGGATTATCTTTTATATAATCATAGCCTTTCTTAGGATGAGTTTTTATAATCTCAAATTCTTCATCGGTTAATTTACCTGGTTTTTGAATAATCTTTTTACCAACAAATACTTTACCTATATCATGTAGGAGTGCTCCTATACAAAGGTCCACAAGTTTATTTTTAGGAAGACCTAGTCCAACTCCTATAACTACTGATAAGGTGGCAACATTAACAGAATGTTGATAAGTATAGTTATCCATATTTTTAATATCAACAAGACTTACAGATATATCTTTATTATTTATAATACTTTGGCAAATTTCTTCAGATAAATTTTTTAAGGTATCAATATATGCCTCTTTTTCTTTTAAGATACTTAGTCTTTTTTTAGGATCTAAATCAAAAACATTTGAAGAAGCAAGTTTTATACCATCAGAATAATTAAATATATCTTTTACAAGTCTAATAGATTTTTGTCTAAGTTCTGGAGAAATTACATCATTAATCTCCTTATCGCTATACTCATCTATTATATAAAGTGAATAAATTTTAAGCTCTTTTACTTTTTTTAATAATGATTCTGTAAGATGAACACCTTCTTTAAGGAGAGCACGACCATCATTATCATAAATTGTTCTAGCAAGCACGCTGTTTATTTTTATACTTTCTATTGGAACAAGTCTCATCTAAAGCACCTCATGAAATTATTTTTAGCTAAATATCTAGTAGGTTCCTTCTATAATTTCTATAAGATTTTCTAAGTAATTTCATATCTTTTTGAAGTTGTACCTGTAAGTCAGAAACTAATTGTAAATCATTATTTTCTATAGCGAGTCTTATTTGTGTAAATAAGCTTTTACTTCCATAACTATCCTTCATAATTTTTAATCTTAAATTATTTATAGCTTCCCAGTTAGATATGTCTAAATCTAAAGCTCTCTCTGAAGAGTGGAGTTTACTAAATCCTCTTATTGATTCTGCATGTCTTGGTATAATTCTATATGCAATTTCAGTTGTCCATCTTTTTAATAGAGAAGCCTTAAAACTATTAATTAGTTTATCGTCTAATATTCCATATGACTTTAGAACTTTAGTTTTTTCTATATCCTCATCTAAAATTTTTACTACTTCATATACAGTTGCAGGTGCTTTACCAAAATAAATATCTCTTTGCTCAGGGGTAAAGAATTCATAAATATCTTCTTCACTTCTATAGGCTCTTTCTTTTTCTAAATAAATAGCATCATCACCAGGAGCTTTTGAAATTTCCTTTAGAAGAATATCTTTACTCATATTATTATTTACTACAAATTCTATACCATCTAGCATAGCTAAATAACTAACTGCTATACATAAATATGTGTTTGTAAATGGATTTGGTGATCTAAGCTCAAATCTAGTTGCCATTGGGCTTTCAAGGTCTCTTATAAGTCCAATAAGAATTGTTCTATTTCTTGATGGATTAGATGGTGATTGACCAAGTGAAGTAACTATACATATAGGAGCTTCAAATCCAGGACTAAGTCTTTTAAGTGCATCTGTTGTTGAAGAAATAAATGGATTTAATACTTCATAGTTTTTAAGAATTCCCATTAATGCAGCATATCCTATTTTACTAAGATAATGATTTTTATCTTTAGTATTAAATAAGTTTATAAATTTTCCAGCTTTAGTTTTAATACAAATACCAAGGTGAGTATGTTCTCCACAACCTGCAACATCATCAATAGGTTTTGCAAGGAAAGTAGCTTCAAGACCATGAGATCTAAATGTTTCTTTAACTAATGTTCTAATAAAGAGTTCATTATCTGCAGCTTGTAATGCAGTTGAAAACTTCCAATCTATTTCTAATTGCTCCATAATGTGATCAAATTGACCATCATTAGTTAGAGTAGCTTTAACTCCACCAACTTCTTTATGTCCCATTTCAGGTTCAAATCCATATAAGTCCATTAAAAGTAGAGATTCTTCTAAAGCAGTTCTTACAGAACCTTTAGTTCTTGTCCAATATTGTTCTTGAAGAACTTCAGATGTTGTTAATTCTTCTATATGTGCTCTATCATTAGGAGTTTTAACCCAAAATTCAAGTTCTGTAGCAGAAGTTAATGAAACACTGTCTATTTCATCAAAACTTATATCATAATCTTCTAAAAGATCTGGATTGTTTTTTAATAATTCTAAAGTTTTATCTTCTAAAAGTTTTATTGAGTCCTTTAAAATATGTCTAGAATCAACAGGTTTATTATTATGCATAAGGAAACAAGGTATTCTTACAGTTCCAACTGGTTTTTGACTTATAGGATCTATGAAATTATAGTTATAATCTACAAACCAATTAACATTTATATCAGCTACCATATCTACTTTTGCGTCATTTAAAGTTGCTATTCCAGGTAAAACAACAGATGAACCATCAGTTTGTATTGCAGTTCCATAAAGGAAGTCATCTATTGACTCTAGAAATAGTTTAATAGGTATTTTCTCATCAGTATCATTTCCTGCTAAGTCTACACCAACTAATGAGACAAATTTTATTTCAGGGGAATTTTTAAATATTTTTCTTAAATCATTTTCATTATGATTTTCTTTGGGGATAGTATATATTAAATCAGTTCTCATAAATTTTAAGATAGTGCTATAATATAATAAAAGTTAATTTAATAAATATATTAATATATCGTTATAACAAAATAAGATATAAAATAGCAGTATCTATATTCACATCCTTTCTATATTTAATAAACGAATAATATGGAAATATAAGTAATTAAGGTTCGTGTTGTGTAAATTTTACCACTGATTTAAAGCACAGTCAATTTATTAAATTTCATATTTTTAGTATATTATATTAGGATGAATTATATCTTATTTAAACGAAAGTATTATGAGGAGAATTAATATGAAGGAAGAAAACATGAATTCAAATAGTCCTATAGGTTTCTTTGATTCAGGAGTAGGTGGACTTAGTGTATTAAGAGCAGCATTAGAAGTTATGCCTAATGAAAATTACATATATTACGGAGATTCAAAAAATGCACCGTATGGAGTAAAAACAGCTGATGAAATTAGAGCATTATCATATGATGTTGTTAATTTTCTTTTAGAAAAAGGTGTAAAAGGAATAGTGGTAGCATGTAATACTGCTACATCAGTTATAGTTGCAGAACTTAGAAAGAAATATGAAGGTTTTCCTATAGTAGGGATAGAGCCAGCTTTAAAACCAGCTGTTCAATCACAAAAAGAAGGTAAGATAGTTGTAATGGCAACTAATAGAACTTTATCTGAAGGTAAATTTAATAAGCTTGTAGATAGATTAGCTAAAGAGAGAGAAGAGGATATAATTCCATTACCTTGCCCAGGACTAGTAGAATTTATTGAAAAAGGAGAACTTGAGGGAGAAAATATAGAAAACTTCTTAAGAGAGAAGTTTGAAGTATATAAAGATGAAAAAATAGCGACTATAGTGCTTGGGTGCACACACTATCCTTTTGTAAGAGAAACAATTGCAAAAATAGTAGGAAAGGATATTGATATTATAGATGGTAGTCTTGGAACATCAAAAGAAATGAGAAGAAGACTTGATGAAATTAGACTTTTAAATAAAAGTGATAAACCAGGAAAAATTGAAATTTATAATTCATTAGATGACCCTAAAATAATAGATTTAAGCTATAGTCTTTTAGAAAAGTAAAAATAATAAGGAATATGTAAGCTAAGCTTAGAGTAAAGATATATAGTTAAAAATTTATATATTTTTACTTTAGCTTAGTTTTTTTATTCACTAAAAAAGTAAAAGAAATTAATAGTATAAAAAAATTTTAAAAAAAGTTTGTGAAATTATTGACATATTTGAATCTTATTGCTATTATAATAGTATAAATAGAATTTTCTGAAAATTATAAAAATAATAAGCAAAATAAATAATCATTGGTAAGGGGATAATGATATGATAATAAAGGTAAAAGAGTTTTTAGGTACTAAATTTAATAATGAAGATGCTATAATTCTTAGACAGTTTATAACTAATAATTTAGATGAAGATATAGAATTAGACTTTGAAGGTGTTGAAAGAGTATCAACAACATTTCTATGCTGTCTTTTCAATGATTTAATATATAGAAATGGTAGAGAGAATATAATTAAGAAAATTGGTGTTAAAAATTTATCAAATTACAGAGATTATTCAAGAGTAGTTAGGGGAACTACTTTTCAGCAATAGGTATATAAGTAGCTAAAATAAAAGGGCTAAATATAAATAAATTTATAGTTTTAAACTGTGATGTCTACATTATGACATCACTTTTTTATTTATTGAACAAAGTAATATATATGTTATTGTATAATGTTTCAATGATAAGTAAAATAATATATAATAGGTTTAATGAGGATATTAATTTTATTTAATAAAAATTAATATATTTGAAAGGAGAATTTATTATGAACCCAATAGTTACAATAAAAATGAACACAGGTGACGTAATTAAAGCAGAGTTATATCCAGAAGTAGCTCCAAATACAGTTGCTAACTTTGTTAGCTTAATCAAAAAAGGATTTTATGACGGAAAGATATTCCACAGAGTAATTCCAGGATTCATGATTCAAGGAGGATGTCCAGAAGGAACAGGAATGGGTGGTCCAGGATATTCAATCATGGGAGAATTTAAATCAAACGGATTTGATAACAACTTAAAGCACACAAAAGGTGTTTTATCAATGGCTAGAGCTATGTCAAGAAACTCAGGTGGAAGCCAATTCTTTATTATGGTAGCAGATGCTCCACACTTAGATGGAGATTATGCAGCATTCGGTAAAGTTATTGAAGGAATAGAAGTTGCTGACAAGATAGTTTCAGCTCAAACAGATAGAATGGATAGACCATACGAAGATCAAGTTATGGAAAAAGTAACAGTAGAAAATGCTGATGATATTCCAGAAGTAAAAACAATATAAGATTAAAAGATAGATTTAGTATATTAAGAAGGGAGAGAGAAAGATGGAAGCTAAAAAGTGCATATTAGTTTACGGATTAGATAATGATGAAATTAAAAATCTTGAAAAACTTCGTTTTAAAGTTTTACAAGTTACTCCTGAAATGACTAAGATGAAAATCAAAGATCTTATTGCTGAAAAAGAAGAAAAAGTTGCTTCAGAAACAAAGATTGAAGGAGAAAAGATTCTTGTTTTCAATAATATACCTGATATTCAATTAAGAACAATAGTTGAACTTACTAAGAAAATAATCAAGAAGAAGCCTATTCTTGCAACAGTTACTGTAACATCAAATGAATGGGAATTTGATTATTTAGTTGAACATCTTATGGAAGAACGTGAATGGTTCAAGACAAATAGAGGAAGTGCTATGCATGAACAAGAATAGAGTTGGAGAAAAAATTAAAGAAGTTAGACTTTCTCAAGGTTTAACTCAAAAAGCTCTTGGAAAAAAGCTAGGTGTTAATGATAAATTTATTAACGATGTTGAACTTGGAAGAAAGATAATTAATGAAGCTTTAATAAGCAAGATTTCTAAAGTTTTAAAAGTAGATTTAAACGATGTAAGTATGCTTGCTACTGATGCAGAACTTGAAAAAGAAAAATCAGAAATTAGAAAACAAGAAGAAGTTAAGTATCAAAAGCCAAAAACAGAAGTTAATGAAATGTGGAGTCAAGCTTTTGGTTCAAACTTAAAGAATGTGCCTATATATAATTATGGTCTAAATAAAGCTTTAGGTCATAGACAACTTCCTATGAGTTCAAGTAAAATTGATGGTCACGCATCAGATAAAGTATTCTATATACAAATAGAAGAAAATGATATGACTGGATTTAGAATTCAAAAGGGTGATATGGCACTTTGTTATAGTATCAAAGAAATTGAAAATAATACTATAGCTTTAGTTGAACATAAAGGAAAAAGAGTTGTAAGACAAATTAAAAAACTTGATAACTCTAAAGTTCTTTTAGTAAGTAATGGTGGAAGTATGATGACTGAAACTGCTGTAATAAAAGAATTAACTCCAATAGCAACACTTTATAGAATAGAATTTAATCTATAATAAATTTTTTAAAGCTGTGCAGAAATAATAAATATTATTTCTGCACAGCTTTTTTTATTTATATATTTTTATACTGATGAAATAGAAATATTTAAGATATATCTTTCTAATTTAAATTTATATAAGATTTATGAAACTTGTGGATAACTTTTAAGAGTGAAACCTGTGGATAACTTTTTAATTTCATATCTGTGGATAACTTTTGTTTTTTAGAATTGTGAATAAGAAAAGAAAAAAGGCTACCAACTTCAAAAATTAAAAATTTGTATTTATAAGATTTAATTTTTGTCAGTAGGTAGCTCTTATTAATTATGTATTAAAAAGAAATTTATATAAATAAATTTGATAATGACTTAATTAATTTAACACAAGGGACAAAATATTTCAATAACTAAATCAACTTACTTGAATACTTTATATATAGTAGAGTAATAAGTTTTAAATTGGGGTGATTAACATAGAAACTAGTAGTTATTATTATAGGGATTTCATAAGTGGAGTACCTCAAGAAACTATAGATAATGTTATAAAGTTTATTTATGAGCATCAGGGGAGTAATGATTATATAGAAATTGTAGTTTTATTTGGGAATAATGCAGCTTTAGTTGCAGAGTCTGCTAAAGAAATAGGTGCAAAATTTGAAGACCTTGGAATGGGCTATGGAATTATAGGTATAAAGGGAAGTGACTTTAGAAAGTTATCACAATTAAAAGGTGTTCAATATGCAGAGTTTCCTAAAATATTTACAACCACAGGTATACAAAGTAATACTGCAAGTTGTATTCCAAGAGTTTGGGAGCAATACAATCTTAGTGGAAAAGGAGTTTTAATTGGATTTATTGATACTGGAATAGATTATACTCATCCTTCTTTTCTTGATTCTACTGGTAAAACAAGAATTGAATATATATATGATATTTATACAGCAACATCATATAATAAAGCGCAAATAGATCAAGCTCTTGCTTCACCTGATCCACAATCAATAGTTCCAGAAGAAGACCTTATAGGACATGGGACAGCAGTAGCATCTGTTGCTGCCGGAGGTGGTAATCTTGGAAGAAATAATTATGGTGTTGCTTATGAAGCTTCAATAGCTATGGTTAAAGTTACAGGTAAAGGTACTTTTACATCTATTTTAAGTACACAAATTATGAGGGGACTTAAATTTCTTATTGATAAAAGTAATGAATCAAATATGCCTCTTGTTGTAAATATAAGTCTTAGTTCGAATGATGGGGCTCATAATGGAAGTAGTCTTATAGAAAAATATATTCAAGAATTTTCTCAGATTCAAAGAGTAGCTATTGTTATTGCAGCAGGAAATGAAGGTGAAGCAGGACATCACTATAGTTCTAATTTAGAACTTAGTAATGAAATTTTTTTCAATATAGCAGGTGGCGAAACAAATATGATTTTACAATTATATAAGCCACCACTATCTGAGATAACTATAGAAGTTGTTGCACCTTCAGGACAAACAACTGGAAGAGTGTCAATTAATGAAGGTGCAAAAAGACTAAATCTTGGTGCTCAAAGATGTGTTATTTATAATAGTGGTCCTAAACCTTTTGATGCTGCTGGTGAAATAAGTATTAATATAATTCCAAATGGAAATACCATTGATCCGGGAGAATGGCAGGTAAATATAAAAAGAATTAATCAATATGATGGTATTTTTGATATATGGTTACCTATTGCTGAGGCTTTAAGCCCTGATACAAAATTTTTGCAACCAGATCCTTTTAATACATTAGGAATTCCAGCAACTGTTGATGGGGTTATTTCTGTTGGAAGTTATGATTTTACTGCAAATAATTATTCTGCTTTTTCAGGTAGAGGAATACACCGAGTAGGAAGTATTAGAAAACCAGATTTGTTAGCTCCAGGTCAAAATATTATGGCAGCTAATGTAGGAGGTGGTTTTGCTCCGGAGACAGGAACTTCAGTTGCAGCACCTCAAGTAGCTGGTATGTGTGCACTTATTTTACAATGGGGAATTGTAAAAAATAATGATGCTTTTGTTTTTGGAGAAAGATTAAAATATTATTTAATTAAAGGAGCTAAAAGAACTAGAATGGATGTAGTTTATCCTACAAGAGAATCAGGGTATGGATTTATGTGTGGTGCAGATAGTATGAGTCTTTTAAGTAATGATACAAGTACTGGTGGTTTGTTATTAACTTCTGGGCAGGATGAAGAAGAGGAAAAATTAGTTTTTGCACCAAGTGGAGATAATAATGAATTAATTGATATGAAAGATAAAAGAGCTACTCCTATACCAGGAAATATAACTAATCAAGATTTAAGTAATGTGAATATGTCTGTAAATTCTGATCCCATTTTAAATCCTAGTGGAAATCCAGATGTAAATCAAAGTTTAAATATAAGTCCAAATCAAGGAAGTATTAATTCTCCAGCTGGTGTAGTAACTAATGGAAATGCTATAAATCAAGTCACAGGTGTTACTCAAAATATAAATCAAATAACACAATCTACTGGAGTAACTGGCTTAAATGTGGTAACAGGAGCAACTGGAGTAACTAATGAAAATATTAATACAAATCAAGCCACAGGTGTTACTCAAAATTTAAATCAAATAACACAAATTACAGGAATAACTGGTCCAACTATGATAACAGGAGTTACTGGAGCAACATCTGTAACAGGAACAACTGGAGAAACTATATTTTCAGCAACCCAAGGATATGTAGATCTTAATATAGATAGTCAAACTGTTTATGGTAAAACAACTAAGCTACATTATTTAACCACTGGATTTGTTGATTTTTTAGTTCAGTATAAAGGTGATTTAATTGCAGCTGTAGAAAAAATAAATGATAAGGCTTCAGCTTTTGCACTTGATAGAAATTATGCAATTGTTTCTGTAAGAGTTGAAGATTATAGACAGATTCTTTTATCAATTGATGAAATAGTTTATATAGATAGTGGTGGGGTTTATACTTTAGAAGCTGTAAGTCCGGCAGAAGCATCCCAAGCTAATACATTTCATTATAATCCATATTTAAATCTTACAGGTTATGGTACAATTATCGGAATTATTGATACAGGAATTGATTATTTAAATAAAGATTTTATAAAAGCTGATAATACAACTAATATAATTAGAATATGGGATCAAGGAATTAGTACTGGACCAACACCTAGCACTATATTTTTTGGAACTGAATATAAAGAACAGGATATAAATAGGGCATTAAATGAAAGTTTAAATGGAGGAGACCCATATTCAATAGTACCAAGTAGAGATATAAATGGACATGGAACTGCTATGGCAGGACTTATTGCAGGAAGAGGTAATAATGCAGAGCAAGGTATAGCTTTTGATGCATCTATAGCTATGGTTAAATTACACACAGCTAATGAGCAGTATAGAAATTATTTTGGAACTAATGGTAAAACAGAATATCAATATAGAAATACAGATATTCTTCTTGGAATAAAATATTTATCAGACCTTGCTAAACAATTAGTAAAACCAATGGTAATTTTTATACCACTTGGAACTACAATAGGAGCACATGATGGAAGTTCAGTTATAGAAAGGTATATAGATGACATTTCACAAGATAGTGGACTTATTGTAGTTACATCAACAGGCAATCAAGGTCTTGCAGAAAATCATACAGCTGGAAAAATAGATAAACAAGGTGAAACAAAGAGTATAGAACTTTATGTAGATACAAATCAAACAGATTTACTTATGAATATATATATTACAAGGCCAGATAGAATGGGACTTTCAATTGTTTCTCCAGCTGGTGAAGCAGTTGGAAATATAACTCCTAAAAAGAGAGAGGGAACTGTAGTAAATTTTGTTCTTGAAGGAAGTAGTATGAATGTTATGTTTATTGAGCCAGATGAGCATACAGGTGATGAAATAATAGTAGTAAGGGCAACAAATCTTAGACCAGGAATATGGAATTTTGGATTAATAGGTGAATATATAGTTAATGGTACCTATAATGCATGGCTTGTTCAAAGAGAACTTTTAGAACCAAAAACTAGATTTTTAAGTCCTACACAATATACAACCTTGACACTTCCAGCAACATCATCTTATATAATTCCTGTTGCTTATTATAATCAAAATATTAATGCTACTGTTTCACAATCAGGAAGAGGTTATACAAGAGATGGTAGAATATCGCCAATTATTGCAGCAGGTGGGGTAGATGCAATTGTAACAGCTCCTAATAATAGAAAAACAATGATGACAGGAGGAAGTATTGCAGGTGCAGTTATTTCAGGATGTTGTTGTCAACTTCTTCAATGGGGGATAGTAAATAAAAATGATGTAACTATGTATGCAAGAAAAGTACAAACTTATCTTATGAGAGGAACAGATCAAAGAATTGGAGATATATATCCAAATGAACAATGGGGATTTGGGGTTATTAATATGCAAAAGCTATTTGATAATATAAAAGGTTCTGTTTTATCAAATGATAAGAGTATAGGAACTAGTCCGGTTGGTTTTAGAGAAGATGAAAGAATATATATAGATACTGAAGAAGCAGGAATTATAGCTGTAAATAATAAAAATGAATTTAATATAGGAAGTTTATATATTAGGAATCCTATTATTTAATCACTCAAATAGAGAGAAAAGCATAAGATAAAGAGAAAAATATAAAAGGAGACTAAAGCAGTGAGTGGAATAGGAAGATTAAGATGTCAATGTTTTAGTGGTAGTACAATACAGCCTGTAGGTAAGGCGAAAGTAACAGTAACTGATCCTCAAACTAAAAAAGAACAGGTTTTATATACAAATACTGTGGGAACTACAGAAGAAATAGAGCTTGAAACACCAGATATGTCAGCATCACAAAGTCCAGGTAATGTACCTTATTATTTATATGATGTAAAGGTAGAAAGAGAAGGATTCAATCCATTACAAATAAATGGAGCTCAAGTTTACCCAAATAGAGTTGCTATACAAAAATGTAATTTAGAGTTTTTAGATAATACTAGAGCTACTACTGTTAATGTTATAGATATATTAGCAAATACACTAGTAGGAAACTTTCCAGCTAAAATACCTGAAGACCCAATAAAACCTTTACCAAAGCCATCAGGCACTGTTGTTCTTCCAGAACCTGTAGTACCTCAATTTGTAGTAGTTCATGCTGGAACTCCTGATAATACAAGTGCTCCGAATTATACACTGCCTTATGCAGAGTATATAAAAAATGTTGCATCATCAGAAATATTTTCAACATGGCCAAATTCTACTATAAGGGCAAACATATATTGTATAATTTCATTTACACTTAATAGGATATATACTGAATGGTATAGAGGTAAGGGAAAGAATTTTGATATAACAAATTCAACAGCTTATGACCAAGCCTTTGTTTATGGTAGAACTATTTATGATAATATAAGTGCTGTTGTTGATCAAATTTTCTCAACATTTGTTCAAAGACCAAATGAAAAACAACCACTATTAACTCAATATTGCAATGGAACTACAGTTACATGTCCTGATTGGCTTAGTCAATGGGGAAGTAAATATCTTGGAGACCAAGGAAATTCACCATATGAAATTTTAACTCATTATTTTGGATATGATCTTAATTTGGTCACAGCTCCTAAGGTTCAAGGTATACCACAATCTTTTCCAGGATATATCTTAAAGCTTGGATATAATAATATTTATGTTAGAAGACTACAAGAGTACTTAAATTCAATTTCAAATAACTATCCTTTAATTCAAAAAGTTGCAGTTGATGGTAATTTTGGACCTGCAACAGCTAATGCAGTTAAAACTTATCAACAAATATTTAATTTACCTCAAACTGGAGAAGTTGATTATGCAACTTGGTATTCAATTTCAAACACTTATGTTGCTGTAAATAAATTAGCAGAACTTACTAGATCAATGTTAACAGATAATTATGATGAAGATGAAAACGGAATATTCTGTCCACCAGTAATAAATGATTTAGTTAAGAATGTACCAATAGTAAAATATTAAAAGATAAAGGCTGCCTCTGATGAGACAGCCTTTTAATTTTATTTTTCGCCCTTCTTTAAGTAAAAAATAAAACATTGAACTATAAACACTAAACTAAGTGCACCAAAAATAGGATAAAGAGTTTTTATAAGATTTGAAAATCCTATTTGTGATATAGGTAGTGCTATAAGCAATACTAAGAAAATTCCCTTTTTAAAGTTTAAGTTAAATGATTGCTTTAATGTTTGAGCTATAGAGAATACATCTGAAACTTCTGTTGAGAACATTTCTCCAAGAATTATTGCCATTAACATTACTTGAATTGGTTTACCAAATCTATCAGCTACATAAAGTAAAGGAATTTCATATTCATATATTTTAGGCTGATTAACAATAAGCATAAGATTTATGAATACACATAATAGAGTTAAAATTATAGCTCCAAGGGCAATTCCTTTAAACATTGTTTTTCTATTTCCGTATTTAGTACTTATGGGAACTATTACTCCACAACAGCAAAGAACATTATATCCAGCATAGAGAATAGTTGAAATAATCCAACCATTAGCTTTATGTGATTCAAGGGCAAATAATTTTATAGGATTTAGAGTATCACCTGAAAAGAAGATATAAAGAATAGTAATAGTTCCTATTACAAAAATAAGAGTTGGAACTATTACAGAATTTATTTCTACTAAACCATTTGTTCCTCTAAGTAAAGTAAGTGCAGCAATTGTAAGCATTATTAATGTTCCAACAATCTTAGGAATTCCAAAAAACTGATTTATAAGGGCTCCGCTTCCTGCAAGAATTATCGATGCACTAGAAATTAAGTAAAGTGTTGTTACTACTCCTGTAATTTTTCCCAAGAAGTTAGGACTAACAAGTGAAATTACTTCACTATAAGATTTTAGATTATTTTCTATACTTATTTTTGATATGATCGAACATAAAAGTATGTAAAATAGACCTGTAAATATTATTCCAAAGATACTTCTAACACCATATACAGTAAAAAAATTAGCTATTTCTTTACCAGAAGCAAGTCCTGCCCCAACTATCGTCCCAATAAATATAGCTGCTATTTGAAAAACTTGTTTCCCATCTTTCAAAAAAATCCCCCCTAAATTTAATCTTCCATATGATAAATATACAAAGATGAGATTATGTTTATTCATAAAAGTAGTAAATAGTTTTCTAAAATCTTGGAAAACTAAAATATAAAAGCAAGTTATAGGGAGATAATAGATGTGAAAAAGATAGTAGTAATTTTATTAAGTTTCTTAATGTTATTTTTAGTTTCCTGTGATAAAAAAGATAAAGAGGATCATGTAGCACAAAATTTTAATTTTGATAGTGAAAAAGCAATGGAGCTTGGGAGAGAAGCAATGGATGCTATTGCCCATAATAATTTAAAAGAATTAGAGGGAATTAGTGATTCAGAGGTTGTGGATGCAATTAAAGTACAAGATAAGAGTACTTATAATATAACTGCTTATCAATTGCTTGATGCTGTTCAAAGAGGGAAAAAAGAGATGTATAAGTTTAATGTTGCTAAAGCAGTTAAATCTGAACCGAAGGCGATATTAGAGGAGTATTACATAAGAGTAGATAAAAAAGAAGATGATAAATACCAAATTGGTAAGATATCAGGTTCAGATAGTATATTTGCAGAAGCTCAAGGGCAACAAGTAAGAATTAGATTTAAAGATAAGGTGAATATGGATACTTTGATTAAACTTTCAGAAATACCAAGTGAGGCTTATATTAAGAGTGTATCAAGTGATATAAGAAGAGTTCCGGTTCCTAAAAAAAGCTTTAAAGCAATAGGACTTTCATTTGAGCAAAAGTTTGCTATGATAGCAACTGTTGAAGATAATAGATCTTATGTTGCAGTATTAGAGTTTAATCAGCTTCCTCCATCAGGTGGTTCATCAGATAAAGGAGGAGATAGTTCAAAGGCAGCAGGTCAAGATATGAGTATATCTTCAGGGCTACAGCAAGTTCTTGAAAAAAGTATAGCAACTAAAATAACAACATTAGATATTTTTAAGGATATTGATATTGATTATTTAATCTTTTCTAATGATGGCAAATATAATATTATTAGCTACAAAAACGAATATGGTGTAAGTAGATTTAAATTATATAAGAATGCTGGAGATAAGGTGAAATTAAATTTTGATGATTTATTTGATCCAGAGAAATATGAGATAACTTATTTAAGTTGTCAGTATGAGAAACTTAAGTTTAATGTCAAAGCAGCTGAGGGCAAAGAAGGTATAAGAAAAGAAGTTATAGGAACATATTCCTTAGATTTAGAGGATATGAAAGTACAAAAAATATAGTATAATAAGTAAGGGGATGGCTCAAGAGAGACATTCCCTTGATTTTCATATAGAATTTTTAATTTTTATATAAATACATTAAAAGAGGAAAAGGTGAGATAAAAAGATGAACGAAGATAAAAAATGGGGAGATAAAAGGTATAATAGCTTAAACTATTTCCTAAGAAATAAATTTGGAGAAAAAGTTTTTAAGATAAGTTTAGATGGTGGATTTACTTGTCCAAATAGAGATGGAAAGGTTGCAAAGGGAGGATGTACTTTTTGTAGTTCAAGAGGGTCAGGAGACTTTGCAGGTTCAAGAATTCAACCAATTAGCGAACAGTTTGAAAATATTAAAATTATGATGAATAAGAAGTGGAAGAGTGATAAGTATATTGCATATTTCCAAGCATATACTAATACTTATGCTCCAGTAGAAGAGTTGAGACAAAAATATGAAGAGGCAATAAATAAAGAAGGTGTTGTAGCTTTAGCACTTGGAACAAGACCTGATTGTATTGACGATGAAGTTTTAGACCTTTTAGAAGAAATTAATAAAAAGCTTTATGTTTGGGTAGAGATAGGACTTCAAACTATTCATAATGAAACAGCTAGAGCTTTTAATAGAGGTTATGATTTAGAAGTATTTGATAAAGCAATTGAAGGCTTAAAATCAAGAGGTATAGATACTGTTGTTCATGCTATTTTTGGACTTCCAGGTGAAACTAGAGAACAAATGCTTGAAACAGTAGATTATATAGCTAAAACAGGGGTTAGAGGAGTTAAGTTCCATCTTCTTCATTTAATGAAGAATACAAGAATGGTTAAAGATTATGAAGAGGGTAGACTTAAGTTCTTAACTCAAGATGAATATGTTAGCCTAGTTTGTGAAGCTATTTCAAGAGTGCCAGAAGATATGGTAGTTCATAGATTAACAGGTGATGCTCCAAGAGATATGCTTATAGGACCTATGTGGAGTCTTAAAAAATGGGAGATTCTAAATGCTATAGATAAAACTTTAGAAGATAATAATCTTTATCAAGGTAAAAACTTTAAAGCTTAATTAAAAATTAAGAAATGGGGAAGAGTTATGAAAATAGATGTTGTGATATCTGCTGATCATATTAAAGAAAGTGATTTAAGTAGTAAAGCTATAGTTGTAATTGACATGTTAAGAGCAACTTCAGTTATGGTAACTGCTATTGGAAATGGTGCTAAGAGAGTTATACCAACATTAACTATAGAAGAAGCTTTTGATATAAAAAATAAATTAAAAGAAGATGTTGTTCTTGGTGGAGAAAGACAAGCAAAGAAAATAGAAGGCTTTGATTTTTCTAATTCACCACTAGAATTTACAAAAGATAAAGTTGAAGGAAAGACAGTTGTTATGAGTACAACAAATGGAACAAGAGCTTTAACTTTATCATCAAAAGGTGAAAGAGTATTTATAGCTTCTGTATTAAATGCTAAGGCTATGGCTAAAAAGCTTATAAGTTTAGATATGGATATTATCTTAGTTAATGCAGGAACTAATGGTGCTTTTTCAACTGATGATTTTATTTGTGGTGGATATATTATTTCAGAGATTATGAAAGAGAAAAAAGTTGTTTTAACTGATATTGCAAAGGTAGCAAAAGAAATATATGAAAATAATAAAGATATTAGAAAGTATATAGAGGGTGCTACTCATTATGAGGTTTTAAAATCTTTAAATCTTGAAGCTGATATTGATTATTGTTCAACAAAGGATATGTTTGATATAGTTGTCGAGTATAAGGATGGAGAATTGAAATAAATATTTAATTAATTTATCTCTTCTAAGAATGTATAATATATAGTAATAGATAACAAAAGATTAATCTATTAGAATTTATACATAAACTTGGAGGGTTTAATATGTTTTTAACGGCGTTAAATAAAAAAGAAGCAAATGCTTTTGTAAATTTAGTATCAGAATTTGCTTTAGCAGATCATGATATTAATTTAGAGGAAAAGGCTTTAATAGAAGAAGCATGTGAAGAAATGGGACTAGCTGATGATTTATTAGAGTCTATGAGTCTTGAAGAGGCTATAGCTTTATTTAAAAATAGTTCAGCAAAGGTGAAAAAAATTGTTTATTTCGAACTTTTAAGACTTGGTCTTGTAGATGAAGATTATGATATGGATGAAGTTGAATTCTTAAATCATGTTTGTGAAGAATTAGAGATTGCTAGATCAGATAGATTTGCTTTTGCAGGATATTTTTATAAGTATTCAGATACAGATAGGTTAAATACTGAAGAAGCGCAAACTGATGCAAGCATTATAATAAATAATGATTAGAAAAGTTGTCCTTTTGGGGGCAACTTTTTTTATTTTAAATATTTTTATAAATTTACTTGGATTGTATAAAACTAAAGTAATGTTAAAATTAATTTAGTAGGTTTTTCATGAGGAGGGAAAGTATGAAAAGGAACGCGGCACAAAGAGAATTTAAAAAATTACAAAGTCAGTTTAAGAAGATAGAAGAAATAGTTTATAACTCAGGTACTAAGGCACTTATAGAACATGATATTGCTATTAGGAAAAAGCTACAAACATTAGATGAAATAGAGAATATAGGTTTTAAGGGTTTTAATGAAGTAAAATTAGACTATATAGGTCTTTTAGAAAATATATCATCAAGACTTTTAGATGATTATAATAGCAAAAATGGAAGTAAGTTTAAGCTTGCTGAAGTTATAGATGGTAATTATAGAAAGCTTATAAATTCAGGAATTATGACTATACTTGTTAAGCAGCATATTCCTAAAGTTATAGCAGAAGAGTTTGAAGCTGTTTTCCCGGATAATCCAAAAGATGAGTATAATCTTGCTAGAAGAATGGAAAGAAAATTTTATATTCATCTTGGTGATACAAATACAGGAAAGACTTATAATGCTATGCAAAGACTTAAAGAAGCTAAAAGTGGAGTTTATTTATCACCTCTTAGAATATTAGCTCTTGAAAACTTTGAGAGATTAAATAATGAGGGTGTTATCTGTAATTTATCTACTGGTGAAGAAGAAGTTATTAAAGAAGGAGCAACTCATGTTAGCTCAACTATTGAAAAGGCAAATATTAAGAAACAATATGATATTGCTGTAATTGATGAAATTCAAATGATTGATGACTCACAAAGAGGAGACGCTTGGACTAGAGCACTTTTAGGACTTCCAGCATCTGAAATTCATATATGTGGTGCTTTAAATAGTAAAAAGCTTTTAATAAAGATTTTAGAGGATTGTGGAGAAGAATATGAAATAAAAGAGTATAAGAGAAATACTCCTCTTGAAGTTGAAAAGGCAGATTTTAATGTTGATGATGTAATGGAAGGAGATGCAATTGTTCTATTTTCTAAAAAGAAAGTTTTAGAAATGGCTAAGGCTTATTCAGAAAAGGGAATAAAAGCAAGTATAATTTATGGTGATTTACCTCCTGAAGTTAGAAAAAAACAATATGATCAGTTTATAAATAAAGAAAATAAAATAGTTATAACAACAGATGCGATAGGTATGGGAGTTAATTTACCTATAAGAAGAGTTGTCTTTGTAAATACTAAGAAATTTGATGGTGAAGAGTTTAGAGAACTTAAATCACAAGAAGTTAAGCAAATAGCAGGTAGAGCTGGTAGAAAAGGAATTTATGAAGTTGGTTATGTTGCAACTATTAAAGGATGGCAAGAATTTATTAAAGAAAGAATAGAAGAAGAAGATATGGTTATAAAATCAGCAGTTTTAGGACCTTCAGAAGCTATACTTAGAATAAAGAATATCAGACTTAAAGAAAAACTTGCTCTTTGGAGAGATAGAAGTTCAAAGCTTGATTATTATAGAAAGATGGATATTACAGAATATCTTTTAATTCTTGATAGAATAAGTAAGTATAAGCTTAAGGATAAAGATGAATGGAATCTTTTAAAAGTTGCCTTTGATGTAAATCAAGATGAGCTTATGACTACATTTTTAAATTTTGTAGATGAATTATTTATATTAAAATATGAGGAACTTACAAAACCACAGATTTTCTCAGAAAATCTATTTGAACTTGAAATATATTATCAAAAGATAAATATGTATTATTCATTCTCAAAGATATTTAATCTTCCAATAGATATAGAGTGGGTAAATTCAGAAAGACTTAGAGTTAGTGAAGAAATTAATAATATATTAATTGGAATATAAGCTAAATTTATAATATGATATAGTTAATAAGTTAATTAGGGGAGTGGGATTTGATGTTTAATAGATTAGCTGCAGATGCATTGGGGTTATCAGATATAGGTAAAATAATAGGACCTAGTGATTATAATAAGGTTGAATCTGATGATTATATTTTTCATGAGGATAATGAGAAAATATTTTTCTTAATAAAATCAAAATCAGATGAGTATTGTTTTACAGATAGAGCTTTAATTCATGTTGATGGTCAAAGTGCTATGAGTAAAAAGAGAAACTTGAAAAGATATAGTTATTACTTAAATAATATTAGTAATGTAAGTTTAGAAACAGCTGGAACTGTAGATTTAGATGTTGAGATTAAGTTTACTATAGGTCAAGAGATGTTTTCTATTGATGTAGATAAAAATCAATTAGAACAGCTTAAAGATTTATATAAGGCTTTAACTAGCATTAGTAGTATACAAAGAGAAAATAGACTTAATCTAGAAGATAGCCAAAAGAGTTTACAATTAGCTGCAAATTCAATTGCTAATATAAGACCTGATACAACTCAATTAGGAATGGAATTTAAAAATATAAATGAGTATGCTTTTAGTTGGATGGTGAATAATAGAGAATTATTTACTAGAAAGGATTTCTCAGAAGTATTTGAAAAATATATAAATAATTAAAAAGAGACTATCTCAAAGTGGACAAAAACTCCACTTTAGGGATAGTCTTTTTGTATTTTTAAAATATAATATCATCTAAATTTTAATATATTTTTTTCTTATGTGCGTTTAATCACATCTAATTATTTTATTATGTTTTAAACTAAACTTATAGATTTTGAGAAAGAGATTCTGTAAGGAGGACACTTATGAATATAGAAATAAAAAAGGATGTTTACTCATTAGGGGTTATAGATGATAGACCTGTTCCATTTCATAGATTAACCTTAGAAAAAGGAACTACATATAATAGTTATTTATTAAAAACTGAAAAGCCAACAATTATTGATACTGTAGATTTAATATATACAAAAGAATTTTTAAATAATGTAAAAGAGACTATAGATTTTAAAGATATACATTATATAGTAATTAATCATACTGAACCTGACCATTCAGGTGCATTAGGTGGACTAGCTGGAAGAGCTACTAATGCTAAGATAGTTTGCAGTGAAAAAGCTGTATATCATTTAAAAGAATTATATAAATTACACAATAGAGAGTTTATAGTAGTAAATGATGGAGATACACTTGATATAGGAGGAAAAACATTATTATTTAGAATGACTCCTTATCTTCATACTGAAGAAACAATGATTACATATTGTATAGAAGATAAAATATTATTCCCTTGTGATATTTTTAGTACTCATCTTGCTGCAAAAGAATGTTTCGCAAGTAAGGCAAAGGAAGATATTACAGAAGATTTTACAATTTACTATAAGCTTATAATGGAACCACATAGAAAATATGTTAGACCACTGATTGATGCTTTAAGAGATTTAGATATAGAAATGATTGCTCCATCTCATGGTTATATATTAGATGAAAATGTTCAAAAATATATTGATATATATGATAAATCTAGCCAACAAACTAAGAATGGTAAAAAAGCTACTATAGTTTATACTACAATGAGAAATGCAACAAAAAGAATAGCTGATAAATTTAAATCTGAATTAGAAAGTGAAGATATTGAAGTTACTATTTTTAATGCAGATAGATCTAGTGAAGAAGATATATTAGCTTCAATAAAGGAATCAGATGCAATATTATTTGGTACTTCAACATTATATGGAGATTTAATAGGTTCTCTTGAAGATATATTAAAGAAATTACCTGAATTAGATTTAAGTAATAAGATTTTAGGTGCTTTTGGATCATTTGGTTGGAGTGGTGAACCTATAGAAATAATTCAAGATTATTTAAACACTACAAATGGTAATGTTTTAAATACTTCAGAGATAATAAAATCTACTGGTATGATTGATGTTTATTTCCCAGTAAGAATTAGATTTTCATTAAATGAAGAATCAGAAAAAGATGTTATAAGAGCTGCTGATTATATTAGTTCAATAATATAATTATTAAGCTTAATTTTCTGAAATTAAGGAAAAGAGAGTATCTTAAATTAGATTTATATTCTAATTTGAGATACTCCCTTTTATTTTTTATTTAAATCTTTGTAGGATAAAATTTATTAATTATATATTAGAATAAAGCTACTAAGATAGCTCCAACTCCTATAAATATTACACCTATAAATGCTTTTATAGATAAGGTTTCTTTAAATATTAAAGCTGATAAAATAACAGTTAAAACTATTGAAAGCTTGTCTATTGGAGCTACTTGAGTAACCTTTCCGTATTTTAAAGCTATATTCATGAATAACCATGATAAAGCTCCACATACTCCTGTTAAAACAAGGAATACTAAATCTTTTTTATAGTTAAATATGTTTACACCTGTAAAATCATTTTTTCCAATTGATATTATTATAAAGAATACTGCCATTATAATTGCTTTGATTGTTCCAGCAAGAGAAGAACTTAAATTTTGTACTCCAAGTTTAGTAAATATCGTTGAAAGACTTGCTGTAAGTGCTGCAAGTAATGCATAAATAAGCCATGTTCCCATTAAAATACCTCCTATTAACTAATAATTATTATTAATTATATAATGTTTGCTTTTAAATTATATCATATATAGTTACATTTTATAAAAGAATATATATTCTTTTATAAAAAAATATTTAGATTTTTTTAGGATATATTGAGAGATATGTTATTATTTAATTAGTAATTATTTTAGAAAAGGATGATTTAAATGAATTTGATTACTTTAGAAAATATAACTAAGAGTTTTTCTGAAAAAGTTTTAATAGATAATATATCACTTGGTATTAACGAAGGTGAAAAGATAGGAGTAATTGGTGTCAATGGTGCTGGTAAATCTACATTTTTAAAGATTGCAGCAGGTGTTTTAGAACCAGATGAAGGTGTTATTACTAAAGGTAATAGAGTAAGAATAGAGTATCTTTCACAAAGACCAAATTATGATGAAGATGCTACTGTTTTAGAACAAGTATTTAAAGGGAATTCTGATGAGATGAAAATACTTGGAGAATATGAAAGTGTGCTAGAGTTAATAAATAAGTCTCCAGAAGATGAGAACTTACATAAAAAATTAATGGATTTACAAGTAAAAGTTGATGCTTTAAATCTATGGGATTTAGAAAGTGAAGCTAAGATGGTTCTAACAAAGCTTGGAGTAAATGATTTTTCTGCTAAGGTTAAAAATTTATCTGGTGGACAAAGAAAAAGAATAGCTCTTGCTTCAGCTCTTATTACTCCTTGTGAGTTATTAATTATGGATGAGCCTACTAACCATTTAGATAATGAAACTATAAATTGGCTTGAAGATTATTTAAATTCAAGAAAAGGTGCTCTTCTTATGATTACTCACGATAGATATTTCCTTGATAGAGTAACTAATAGAATTCTTGAAGTAGATAGAGGGAGAGTATTTAGTTATGATGGAAACTATTCAATGTTTCTTGAAAAGAAAATGGAAAGAATAGATAGAGAAAGAAGTATGGAAGCTAAAAGACAAAGCCTTATTAAAAAAGAACTTGCTTGGGTTAGAAGAGGAGCAAAAGCTAGAACAACTAAACAAAAAGCAAGACTTCAAAGATTTGATGAGCTTACAAGTATTGAAAGTTTTAAAGAATATGAAGATATAGAAATATCAGTTACAGGAAGTAGATTAGGTAAAAAAATAATTGAATTCCATGATATATCAAAGAGTTTTGGAGATAAAGTTTTAATAAAAGATTTTAACTATATAACTGTTAAACAAGATAGAATAGGTATCATTGGTGATAATGGAATGGGTAAATCTACTTTAATCAAGATGATTGAAGGTAGAATTATGCCAGATTCAGGTGAAATAGTAAAAGGTGAAACAGTTAATGTAGGTTGCTTCTCACAAGATAGTGATGAAATGGATCTTAATATGAGAGCTATTGATTATATCAAAGAAGTTGCAGAATATATTCCAACAGCAACAGGAGAAAGAATTACAGCTGGTGAAATGTGTGAAAAGTTCTTATTTGATGGAACAATGCAATATACACTTATAGGCAAGCTTTCAGGTGGAGAAAGAAGAAGACTTCAATTGCTAAGAGTTCTTATGGGAGGACCTAATGTACTTTTACTTGATGAGCCTACAAATGATTTAGATATTGAAACTCTTAAAATTCTAGAAGATTATTTAGATAGTTTTGCAGGAGTAGTTATGGTTGTATCTCATGATAGATATTTCCTTGATAGAGTATGTAGAAAAATATTTGCTTATGAAGGAAATGGTATTGTAAGAGAATATACAGGTAACTATAGTGATTATTTAATTAAAAAGGAAATAGAAAATGCACAACTTAAAGCAGCTGAAGAACCAGTTGAAAAAGTGAAGAAATCTAATGATAGAAAAGATAATAAAGATACTAAGAAAATGAAGTTCTCTTATAAAGAACAAAAAGAATTTGATACTATAGATGCAGATATAGAAGCTCTTGAAATGAAAATTGAAGAACTTGATAATGCTATGGCAGCTAGTGCTACAGAATATTCAAAGCTTCAAGATTTAATGAAGGAAAAAGAAGCTGTAGAAGAAGAACTTCAACATAAGTATGAAAGATGGGAATACTTAAACGAACTTGCAGCTGAAATAGAAGAAAATAAGAAAAATAAATAAAAATAGAAATAGCCTTAGAATACTCTAGGGCTATTTTTTATTTTATAAGAGTTTTTCAAAAGCTACACGAGCTGTTCCGTCAGATACATAAATTACACCGCAGTACTTAAAATTATTCTTCTTAAGTAATTTTTGCATAGATAAATTATCTTTATGAGTATCAACTTTAATACTATGTACCTCTCTTTCTAAACACATTTTTTCTGCCTTTTTAATAATTTCTGATGATAATCCAAGACCTTTATATTTATTATCAACAGCAATTCTATGAATAACTGCAAACTTATTATTACTAAGCCAGCTACCGTCATAAATATGATCATAATTTGAGTCCCCATCAAAAGAAAGTGCAGTAGTTGCAACAATTTCACCATCTTTTATTAAAACATAACTATCATTATTTTTAATATCATTTCTTATAGTTTCAGCATTTGGATAATTATTTTGCCACTGATCAATATTATTTTCTTTAAAGTAATTTTGAGCTTGTTTGATTATAATCATTATTCTATCAATATCAGCTTCAATTGATTTACGAAATTCCATATAATTTACCCCCTAAATATTATGTGAATTAAAGAACTAAAAAAATTATTATACATAATTATACTATTATAAATTTTTTTGCTCTATATTATTATTTTTTTGATATATAGATACTAAGTTATCGTTAATTTTTATAGATAACAAAAGTCACAAAATAGAATTTAGAAAATATATTGAAAATATGAATACATTTATGTAATTAAAAATATGTATTTTAATAAAGTATAGGTGAAAGAGGAAGTTTTATGTATCCTAAATTTGTTGATAAAAATAATATTGAAAAAATAGAAGATGTACAAAATGGAAGATTATTTAAATTATCAATACCATTAAATTTTAAAGGTGGAAAAAGACTTTTAGTTATAAGTAGAGGGGTAAAGCCTTTTGAGTTTGATGGTTACAATAAGATGGTTTTAAGAATACTAAATTATATAAAGCATAAAAAGAATGAAGAGTTTATTGGAGTATCTAGAGTAGACATAGTTTTTTTATTTCCTGTTATGGAATATGAATGTTCAAGTTTAGAAAATATTTTATATGAATATGGAGAAAAATATTTAATAGGAAATGATGGCTTTTATGATGAAAAAGGAAATCTTATAAAGAATGATGAAGTAATATTTGAATCTATGATGAGTGCAAATTACTTAATATTAGCATGGGGGGATATGCCATCAGAATTATGTCAACTTAGCAAAGAGCGAATAAAGTATTTATTAAAAGGCTATAAAATAATAAAAAATAATAGTATTGATGTAAAGGAATCATATACTGTTGGGGCTTTAACAAATAATTGTTGTCCAAAGCACTGTTTAGCGTGGAAAAATACAGATGAACTTTTTGAAATTGAATTATAAAAAAAGAACATGAGAATTAACTCATGTTCTTTCTATGTTAATTTAAATTCTATTAGAATAATCCTTCTTTATGATCATCGATTAATTCAAGAATTTTATCTTTACATCTCATACCTCTGCATGAACCTGTACCAGCTCCTGTTGCTTCTTGAATTTTTTCAAATGTATCAGCGCCATTTTTTATAGCATCTTTAATTGTTTTTCTTGAAACTGCTTTACATATACAAACTTTAGTTATTTTATCAAGAACTTCTTGATTTAAATTGTTATCAGTACTCATATATTAGTCCTCCTGAACTTTCTTGTGAATTATTTATAATTATCAAACTTATGAATTGCTTATTAATGTCAAAATTGGATGAAACATGTTGGTTACATATTTCTATTCAATTATCCCATAGCAAATAAATATAGTCAATAAAAATTATTAATTAATATAATTTATTAAGTATCTTAAATACTTATTTTAAAATTAATGTTTAAATAATGCTTTATATCCTAATATTATGAAATTTATAGTTACATAAAGAACAACTATTGAACAAATAATAAGCTCTATATTAGAAATTACTTTAAATAAATTAGAGTACCATATACTATACTTAGAAACATATATATTAGTTTTCCACATAGCAATTACACTTATTGCAAGTGGAAAAGTAAAAGCAGCACATCCAGGCATAAATCCCATTTTATAAAATTTAGGTAATTCTATGTAGATTAAAATAACATTTAATATTGATGTTATTATAAGAAATAGAAGAATTAAAATATTTGGATTAGCTGAAGTTGTATAATAAGAAGCTAATACAAGACTTGATGCAGCAGGTAAAATTCCCATTGTTGCACAATCACATACCTCAATTTTAGGTTTATAAAAGTAAATTCTATATATAAGTATTGGATAAAATGGTATATATAGAATTAATGCTATATATGTCAAAAATTCAGCTATATGAGGGAATCCCATTCCAAGACTTCCAGCACTAGCAGTACAATATCCAACAAGGACAACATTCCAAGATGGTAAAATTGATTTAAATTTAAAATTCTTAAGTCTTAAAGTAAAGAATAAGAAAAATATTGAAAAATGAATTATGATACTTATAATCCAAAGTATTCTAGCAAAAGGTTTATTATAAGGTAAAAGATAAACACAAAAGCTCATTAAAATCATATCTATTGTTGGATAAAAGCTTCCTGCTACTGGATGGTTTAATTCTTTCCAAACTTGTTTTGGATGTAAAATTAGTTTTAGTAACATTAAAGAAAGTGCTATTAATCCAAAGATTATTCCTAGTGGTTTTAAAAAATGAATTCCATGAATATCCCAAATATTACTTATAGATATAAATCCTAAAGCTGCTCCGACGCAGGCTATTGGGAAACTCTTAAGTTTTTCATGATATTTTATCATTATTTTTCTCCTTTATAAAAATATTATGTATTTGGGTATATATATAATGTAAAATGATTTTTAAAATTAAATGAGTATAAATATATTATAAATTAGAGTTTTAGGGCATAATTAAAAAATAGGTTAATAATAAAATATTTTAAAGAATCAAAATAATTGTATATTGATAAATTAATTTTAATGGTATAAAATATAAGGTGATTTGAATAAAAAGAAACTGTGAGTAGGAAAAGTACTTAAGATTAGCTTTTATAGAGAGTAATTGGTTGCTGGAAAATTACAAAGTCTCTTAAGGAATATCACCTAGGAGTTAGAAGCTGAAAGGCAAAACCTATTAAGCGATCTCGCTATCCAGCGTTAAAGGATAGAGTATGTATGTACTTGAATTTTAAGTATTTCTAATTTTAGAGGTGCTTTATAGCCTTAGGTGGTATAACGAGTGTAAGCTTCGTCCTGTTGGATGAGGTTTTTTTGTTTATATAAAGTAATTTTTTAATTTATAGATTATTTTATAAATATAAAAATAGTTAAAACTGAAAGGAGCGAATTAAATGTATAAAAAAGTTGAACTTACAAATGGATTTGTAGGTATGGAACAAGAAGTTGCAAAATTTTGGGAAAGCAGAAATGTAATCAAGAAAAATTTTGACTTAAATCAAGATGGAGAATATTTCACATTTTATGATGGACCTCCAACAGCTAACGGAAAACCTCACGTAGGTCACGTTTTAACAAGAGTTATGAAAGATATAATCCCAAGATTTAAGGTTATGAAGGGATATAAAGTTATAAGAAAAGCTGGATGGGATACACATGGTCTACCAGTTGAACTTGAAATAGAAAAGAAGCTTGGAATTTCAGGTAAAGAACAAATCGAAGAATATGGAGTAGAGAAGTTCGTTGAAGAATGTAAAAACAGCGTGTTCACATATGTGAATATGTGGGAAAAGATGACTAACCAAATTGGTTACTGGGTTGATATGGAAAATCCATATGTTACTTATCACAATCCATATATAGAATCAGTATGGTGGGCATTAAAACAAATATGGGATAAAGACTTATTATACAAAGGTCATAAAGTTATGCCTTACTGTCCAAGATGTGGTACAGGACTTTCATCACACGAAGTTTCACAAGGATACAAGGATGTTAAAGATCTTACAGCAATAGCTAAATTTAAAGTTAAGGGTGAAGAAAATAAGTATATCTTAGCTTGGACAACAACACCTTGGACATTACCTTCAAATGTAGCTTTATGTATAAATAAGGCTTACACATATATTGAAGCTAAGGTTGGAGATGAAATATTAGTTCTCGCTAAAGATCTTGCAGGAAAAGTTCTTGGGGAAGATTATGAAATCATAAGAGAATTCCAAGGTTCAGAACTTTTAGGAACAGAATATGAACAATTATTACCATTCCACAAACCAGAAGGAAAAGCTTTTGTTGTTGTACATGGTGATTATGTAACATTATCAGATGGTACAGGGGTAGTTCATATAGCTCCAGCATATGGTGAAGACGATAATTTAATCGGAAAACAAAATGGATTAGCATTTATTAACTTAGTTGATGGTAAGGGTGAATTCACAGAAGAAGTTACTCCTTGGGCTGGAATGAATGTTAAGAAATGTGATCAAAAGATTTGTGATTACTTAGAAGAAAGAAATCAATTATTCAAAGCTGAAAAGCACATGCACTCATATCCACATTGTTGGAGATGTGATACACCACTTCTTTACTATCCAAGAGAAAGTTGGTTTATTGCAATGAGTACTTTAAGAGATAATCTTTTAAAGAACAATGATAAAATAAACTGGTATCCAGATAACATTAGAACAGGTAGATTTGGTAAATTCTTAGAAAATGTTATTGACTGGGGTATCTCAAGAGATAGATATTGGGGAACACCTCTTCCAATATGGGAATGTGAATGTGGTCACAGAGAATGTATCGGAAGTATTGAAGAATTAAAGGCTAAAGGAATTAATGTTCCAGATGATATAGAATTACACAAACCATACATTGATAATGTTCACTTAAATTGTGAAAAGTGTGGAAAAGAAATGGAAAGAGTTAAAGAAGTTATTGACTGTTGGTTCGATTCAGGATCAATGCCATTTGCTCAACATCACTATCCATTTGAAAATAAAGAATTATTCGAAGCTAACTACCCAGCTCAATTTATTTCAGAAGCTGTTGACCAAACAAGAGGATGGTTCTATACACAAGTAGCTATATCAACTGCTTTATTTGATAGAAACCCATTTGAAAACTGTATAGTTTTAGGTCACGTTCTTGATAAGAAGGGACTTAAGATGTCAAAATCTAAGGGTAATGTTGTAGATCCATTTGATGTATTAAACTCACAAGGTGCAGATGCAACAAGATGGCATTTCTACACAGCTAGTGCTCCATGGCTTCCAACAAGATTCTCAATAGATGATGTTGCAGAAGCTCAAAGAAAGTTCTTAAGTACACTTTGGAATGTTTACTCATTCTATGTTTTATATGCAGATATAGATAAGTTCAATCCATTAGAATACAAGGACTTTGTTTCAGAAAATGTTATGGATAAATGGATAATGTCTAAGCTTAATACATTAATTAAAGATGTTGAAGCAGGACTTGATTCATATGATATAACAAATTCAGCTCTTAAGATTGAAGAATTTACAGATGAATTATCAAACTGGTATGTAAGAAGAAATAGAGCTAGATATTGGGCAGAAAACTTAACTGATGATAAGATAGGTGCTTATGTAACATTATATAGAGTACTTGTAACACTTGCTAAGGTTGCAGCTCCATTTGTACCATTTATTACAGAAGAAATCTACCAAAACTTAGTTGTAGGATTAGATAAGAATGCAGAAGAAAGTATCCACTTAACTAAATGGCCTGTAGTAGATGAATCAGCTATAAATCCAGCATTAGAAGCAGAAATGGATCTTGCTTATAAGATTGTTAAGCTTGGAAGAAGTGCTAGAAATACAGCTAACATCAAGAACAGACAACCGCTTTCAGAAATGTTAATCTCAACTACTGCGCTTCCAGAATATTATGGAGAAATTATCAGAGATGAGCTTAATATCAAGAAGGTTGAATTTGGATCAGACGTTTCTAAATACGTTAACTTTGAAATCAAACCTAACTTACCTGTTTTAGGAAGAGCTTACGGAAAGATGATTCCTGGAATAAGAAAAGAAATTGCTGCAAGAAACCAAATGGCACTTGCTCAAAAGATAGGTAACGGTGAAGTAGAAGTTATAAATGTTGATGGAACAGAAATTGAATTAAATTCAGAAAACTTACTTGTAACAATGAGCGGTCTTGAAGGATTTGGTTTTGCTGGTGAAGGTGAAGTTGGAGTAGTTCTTGATACAACAATCACAGATGAATTAAGAGAAGAAGGTCATGTAAGAGAAATAATATCAAAGATTCAAAACATGAGAAAAGAAAGTGGATTTGAAGTTGCTGATAAGATAGCTCTTTATGTGGCAGATAATGATATGTTACTTGAAGTAGTTAAGAAGTTTGAAGATCATATCAAGAAAGAAACATTAACAGTAGAAGTTATCTATGGTGCTGAAGTAAATTATGTTGAAACAGTAATAAATGGTGAAAAACTTCAAATGTTTGTTGAAAAGAAATAAGATTCATAATAAAAAAGTAGTTATCTCTAAAAAAGAGATAACTCTTTTTTTGTATAGAATTAATTGATATTAATAAAAGATAATCAGAGTTGTTACTAAAGTAGTAACTAAATTGAAAACGTATTGAAAAACATTAATTTATTGAATATAATTAATGTAGTAAATAAAATGTAAAAATAGTGTTTAAGTATGGATAAATATCAGTGATAATATAGGTGGGAGATGATAGAATAATGGCGACTTCAATAAAAGATGTTGCGAAAGAAGCGGGAGTTTCTATAGCTACGGTATCAAGAGTTTTAAATGACATAGATGTTGTAAATGAAGAAACAAAAAAGAAAGTTCAAGATGCAATAAAAAAATTAGGTTATAGACCTAATATAGTTGCAAGAAGTTTAAAAACACAAAGAACTAGAACAATAGGAATAGTTGTACCTGATATATCAAGTCAATTATATCCAGAAATAGTTAGAGGTGCTGAAGACGTTGCAAATATTTATAAATATAATGTAATGCTTTGTAATTCAGATTTTGATATTGAAAAAGAAAAAGAATATTTAAGAGTTTTAAGGGAAAAAATGGTTGATGGAATTCTTTATATGAGTTCAGCATTAGAAGACGAAATACTTGACTTAATAAATGAACTTGATATAAAAACAGTTCTTGTTGAAACAAGTGATAAAGAAGGAAAGCTTCCAAGTGTTAGTATAGATAATGTTAGGGCAAGCTATGATGCAACTAAATATCTTATTGAAAAGGGTAGAAAAAATATAGCTTTTATAGGAATTGAAAAAAGTGAAAAAAATGCTTTTGGAATGAGATGTGAAGGTTATGAAAAAGCTTTAACAGATAGTAATATAAAATATGATAAGGAACTTTGCTACTTCAATAATTTAAAAATTAAGAGTGGTAGAGAAGGCGTTCTTGAATTATTAGATAGAGGACAAAAATTTGATGCTATAGTTTGTGCGTCAGATGAAATAGCAGTAGGGGCAATAAATACTTTAAGAGAAAAAGGTATTAGAGTTCCAGAAGATGTTTCAGTTATTGGATTTAATAATATTGAAATAGCTAAGAATTTTTACCCAAGTATAACAACAGTTGCTCAACCTATGTATGATATGGGTTCAGTTGCTATGAGAATGCTCATAAAACTTCTTAATAAACAAGAATTAGAAGAAGCTTATTATGAACTTCCATATGAGCTTATTGAAAGAAGCAGTTGTTAATTTAATATTTAGAAAATATGAGTTATCTCAAGATGAGATAACTCTTTTTGTTTTATGTAAATTTATTAATAAAGAAAGAATAATATGAAAATAAACATAATAATATCAATTAAATAAGTAATTATTTGATATTATATTTTTATAATAATCAAAAGGGGGATAAGGATGAAGAATAATACATCAGCACTTGTTAATGAGTGTTTTAATGGAAAAATGAGTATACCTACTTTCTTAAAATTAGTTTTTGCTATATTCAAAGAAAATATAACTGATATAACTATAATGGCTGTAATAGTTAATGCTCCTTTTTTAATATCTAAGTTAATAGTTGAAAAGGGTGGATATTTAGAATTAATTGTTAATTTTATTGTAGTAGCTTTAAATGTAATGTTGACTGTTGGGATAATAAAACTTATAGATAGTAGATCTAAAGGAAATTATATTACTTGGAGCAAGGCTATTTTATCAATAAAAGAAAATTGGATGATACCAACAGGGGCAATTTTAGTTCAAAACTTATTAATAACTCTAGGGGCTCAATTCTTTAGTCTTTTAGGAATTATAGTTAATATTATGCTTATAGTATCAATTCCACTTGCAACTTTAGGTGGTAGAAATATAGTAACAAGTATTATAGATAGTGTTAACTTAGTTAAGATTAATTTTTTTGATGTTGCAGCTAAAATTCTTATATTATCAGCAATACTTGGTATAGTAATGGTTGGAGTTACAACTTTATCTTCTGCTAATGCAGTTGTAGCTATGGTAGGAGCTATTGCAATGGGGATTTTATCAACTATAGTTACTTTAGCAAGTATAGTATTATTTTATAATTTACCAGTTGCAAATAACAAAAATACTTTTTAATGAATAAGAGTTAGATAGAACTTAGACTTTTATTTCAAAAGACTCATTTTATAAGTAGTATCAACGTATATATGAATGTATGTGTTCTTCTAGTTTATATTAGAAGACTTAGCAATTATATAGAGGGTGATAAGAGGTTTTGAGAAAGGAAGTTCTGAAACAAAATCTAAAAATTATTTTTATTATTGGTATATTATTTTTTTTAATCCCAATATTATCAGGAAGTCTACTTTTTGAATCTATTTTAGTATTAACAGATTCTAATTTACTTAATTCTTTAGTAAGTATTTTATTAGGCTTAGTTATAATTTCTTTAGTAGTTTTCGTGGGTGATTTTGGGGTTTTTGTAGGTGTGGATTATTTCATCTCAAAGGTAAATAATGAAGATAAAAAAATATTAGAATGTGTAGAAAAGCTATATTTTAATAAGAAAAATTTATTATCTCATTATTTTTTAAGTTTATTATTTATAGTAATCTTTAAGCTATTATTTTCTAGTTTTAATAATTTAACTTTAAATAATAAAACAACTTTATTTTTAGATTTAATAATTTTATTAGTATTTAGTAGTTGTTTAAATTATCTAATTATATTAGCAATATCAATGTCTAAGAATAATTATAATTTTAAAACTGCTTTAAAAGGTTTATACAGTAGGATTAAATTAAATTTTGGGAAACAATTATTAGTTACTTTCTTTATAAGTATTATTGTATTTAGTCCTTTTATTTTATTTAAGGACATACCAGTTTTAATGGTTATAGGTTTTAGTGTTTTAAGTATGTTTATTTCATTTATAGTTTCATATATAAGTTCATTTAATATTGATGAGAGTTTAGATGATTTTTTCATATAAAGTAAAGAAAGAACTGTTTCGTATAGAAACAGTTTTTTTATTTGGGAATATTATTATATAAAATATTATATTTATGGGAATACATTGTAAAAATATAAGTAATACTTTATACTATATACTTATTGTAGATTTAACATAAGGGGGATATTATGGATAAACAAAAAGAATTGGGAAACCAATCAGTGATAAAATTACTAGTACAGTATTCACTTCCAGCTATAATAGCAATGATGGTTAATTCACTATATACAACTGTTGATAGAATGTTTATAGGAAGAATACCTGGAATAGGCTCAATAGCTATGAGTGGTGTTGGAATGACTATGCCTATTACATATGTTGTAATGGGACTCGGGATGTTAATTGGTGTTGGTACAGCTGCAAGTATTTCTATAAAACTTGGAGCTCAAAAAAGAGGAGTTGCAGAAAAGTTACTTGGAAATGCTGTTACACTTACTATAATAATTAGTGCTATAGTTACAGTTTTAGGTCTAGCTTTTTCAGGTAAGATATTATCTATGCTTGGAACAAGTGAATTAACTTTAAAATATGCTATACAATTTATAAATATATTATTAGCAGGAACAATATTTAATGTTGCAGGGTTTGCTTTAAATCAAACTATAAGATCTGATGGAAATCCTAAAATAGCTATGGTTACTATGCTTATAGGAGCTATAACTAATATAGTATTAGATCCTATATTTATTTTTGTATTTGATCTTGGAATAGCAGGTGCTGCTTATGCAACAGTAATATCACAAGCAGTTTCAACCATATTTATTATTCATTATTTTACAAAGGGTAAATCTAATTTAAAAATAAAAAAAGAAAACTTAAAGCTTGAGAGACCTTTAGTTTTAAAAATATTTGCTATCGGTATGGCACCTTGTGCTATGCAAATTGCAGCTAGTTTAGTTCAAGTTGTATCTAATTCAGCTTTAATTAAAAATGGTGGAGATGATGCTGTTGCAGCA
This sequence comes from Clostridium mediterraneense, assembly GCF_900091705.1. Taxonomy (GTDB): domain Bacteria; phylum Bacillota; class Clostridia; order Clostridiales; family Clostridiaceae; genus Sarcina; species Sarcina mediterraneense. The sequence goes on from NZ_LT594785.1 coordinate 374,244, forward strand.
ATGGCTATAATATCATCTATTTCAATGATATTTTTAATGCCTATTTTTGGATTGAATCAAGGGTCTCAGCCGATAGTAGGATTTAATTATGGTGCAAAAAAATATATAAGAGTTAAACAAGCACTTTTATATCCTATAATAGTTGCAACTATTATATGTTCTATTGGAGCTGTATTAATTCAGGTTTTTCCAGAGTATGCAATAAAATTATTTAATGATGATCCAAGTCTTATTAAAACAGGTAGTATAGGAATAAGAATTTTCCTTTCAATGTTACCTATAATAGGATTCCAAATAATAAGTTCAAACTACTTCCAAGCTGTTGGTAAAGCTAAAGTCGCTATGTTTTTAAGTTTACTTAGACAAGTTATACTTTTAATACCATTACTTATTATCTTACCAAACTTCTGGGGACTTACAGGTGTTTGGCTTGCTGGAGCTATTGCAGATTTAGTTTCATCAATAGTTACAGGTGCATTTATAGTTAGAGAAATGAAACTTCTTCATAAACAAGAAGAGGCTGAATTAGTAGCTGATGCTATATAAAATAAAAGCTTAGTCTTATTTTAAGGCTAAGCTTTTTTTGTTCTAAATTATAAGTAATTAAGAAATAAATGGATAGGTATTTTATTTTTTAATTTACAAATACAATAGGTATTTTATTATTAATAATAAAGGTAAACCTTATTTGAAAATTTATATTAATTAATAAATATACAGTTTTTTATATATATAATATTTTTATAGACTTGTAATATAAGTATAGTTACTAATAAACTAAAATTAGAATTAGAATAGAATTAGAAAATTAATATAGGAGAAAAAACAAATGAATAATAAGATGTTATTTAAACTGATGTCTACTGTAACTGTAGCAGGAACAATTATAGCTACTATTATTATATTACCTACTGTTCAACAAAGAAGTAATAGAATAGTACGTAATGAATTATTATTAACTCATAGAGAACCAAGTACATATAATACTGCCCATGAAAATAACTTGATTTTATATAGTAATTATCAAGAGGGTGACTTAGATGGAATAAATGTTAAAGGATATGTAAAAGAAGATATGCAATTAATGTCTAATCCATTTAAAGGTTCCACTGTAATAGGAAATATAAAAAAAGGTAGTACAATAAATGTATTAGCAAGAATTGCTTTATGGTATAAAGTTGAATATAATGGTAATGTAGGTTATATTTTTTCAAGAAATACTGAATACAAAAACCCTGTAGATATATAAATCTACAGGGTTTATTTTTGCTAAGACACTTATAATTTTAAAGAATACCTTCTTGTTTTAGTACTTCTTCTAGTTCGTGAACTTTTTCTGTTAAAGATACAAACTTATTTTTTAGGTCATCTTTTGAAAGACTTCCACTTTGTAAACTTTCCTCTAAAGATTCTATTGTTTTTAAAGCTGCATCAATATCCTCTTGGGCTAATTTTAAGTTGTTTTCGTTCATAATTAAATCTCCTTTATGCTTAATTAGCTTACAATATAAAATTTATGTTAAGCAAAGTCTTTAACATAAATATTTTGATATAAGACATTCTAGAGAAACTAGAAGGACTAAATCTATAATTTTATGTTATCACTACTAATTTTTTTATGCAAGGCATATATTATACAGAAATTAATAAGTGTTAAGGAGAGAATTATGATTAATTACATATGGTTTGGAATTATAGCACTTGGAGTAATTGTCGGACTTATTACAGGACAAGGAGAAGCAATATCTGCAGGAATAATAAACTCAGCAGAAGGGACTACAAAATTTATTATTTCATTAGTTGGTATAATGTGTTTTTGGTGTGGAGTTATGAAGATAGCAGAAAAAAGTGGGCTTACAGGAAAGCTAGCCAATATATTAAAACCTATCTTAAAAAAATTATTTAAAGAAGCTTCAAAGAGTGAAGAAGCAATGGGAGCTATAGTTATGAATCTAACAGCTAATATGTTTGGATTAGCTAATGCAGCAACTCCTTTTGGACTTAAAGCTATGCAGGAACTTGATAAACTTAATAGAGAAAAAGGTAAGGCTACTAATGATATGGCTCTATTTTTAGTTATGAATGCAGCTTGTATTCAATTTATGCCATCAACTGTTATATCTATAAGGGCAGCAGCAGGTTCACAATCACCAGCTTCTATAGTACTTCCAGCTATTCTTGCAACAGCAGTAGCTGCTATAAGTGGGATAATTATATGTAAATTATTGCAGAGATATTTTTAGGGGGATAATATATGAAGTATTTAGCTAATTCTTTAATACCAATAATATTAGTTGTTATTGTTATATATGGGATGTTTAAAGGTGGAAAAGTTTATGAATGGTTTTTAGAGGGAGCAAAAGAGGGGCTTGGCATTTGTATGAAGATATTCCCCGCACTTTTAGCTATGATAGTTGCAGTAAGAATATTTAAAGAAGCAAATTTATTAGAATATATGAATAATTTTCTTGAGCCAGTAGTTTCATTAATTGGTTTACCAACAGATCTTATATCTCTTGTTCTTATAAAGCCATTATCAGGTAGCGGAGCACTTGGAATATTTACAGATATATTAAATACAGTTGGACCTGATACTAGAACTGGACTTATAGCATCTGTACTTATGGGAACTACAGAAACTATATTTTATACAGTAACTATATATTTTGGAGCAGTAGGAGTTAAAAAAATAAGACATACAATGTGGGCAGCAGTTATGGCTGATATAGTAGCACTTATAATGGCTATTACTATGGTTGATATATTTTTTTAGTTTAAAATAATTAAGGAGTTATCTAATTTTTAGATAACTCCTTTTGCATAAATAAAAGGGATTATTTTATTGTGTGAAGCCATAGGCTCCTATTCTAGGAAAAGACTAATTAGTCAAGTCTTCTATTGCTTGGTTAAAACTATTTATGAATATTAAAGTTATGTCTTGATATATGTCTGTTCCGTATTCAGTAATTAATTTTTGAGGATAATATGCATTTTTAGAACAAATGGGATGTTGTCCTATTTGAATGAGGGAAGTAGCATATTATTTTAAAGATTACTGAATATGGTTGCTTAGAAGTTTATAAATTCTCATCTTTTGTATATAACATAAAGTTTTCCTAGCAATATTTTTTTATTTAGAGTTTATTTTATATAAGCTAATATAAATGATATAAGTTAGTTCGGTAAAGTGAGTGATCTATTATAATACTATTCACTTATATTAGCCAATATTGGATTAATTCCGTTATTAAATATAGATTTAATAACAAGATAATTGTAGTTTTTTTAGGAAGTTAAAACAAAGTATAGATTAATACAAATATTTACTTCAAGTATTGAATTTTACAAATATTCTTTAAATACTCTTTTTTATAATTAAATACTCAATCATTCAAAGTTTAGAAGTATTATAATAATTTAATAAGCTATTTTATAGATTTTAAAGTATGAAAAAGATATAAATTAACAAAAAAAATAATAAAAAAATATATTTTTAATTTTTAGAAAATTTATATGAAAAGTTTATTTAAAAGTAAATAAATTTGATAATAAATTAACAAAAGAAAACGATTATAATACTAATATAAGCCTATAAAGAATAGATATAGATAAGAATAAAAAAAAATCGACAAAAAACTATTGACCAAATAAAAAAATGTATGTTAAAATATTATCAAATGTTAGGGAAAATAAACCATAACTAGAAAATTAGTGGGAATAAAATAATTAAAAATGTGTTTTTCAAGTATGGTAAAAATAAACTGTGAAAGGATTGGTCGTAATTATTTACACATTTATAATTACGGTTTAAGGTGGTATTTATGAAAGTTACTAATGTAGAAGAACTAAGATTAAGACTAGAGCAAATTAGGGAAGCTCAAAAAATATATGCTAAGTTTAGTCAAGAAAAGGTAGATGAAATTTTTAGAGCAGCAGCTATGGCAGCTAATAATGCTAGAATTTCACTTGCTAAACAAGCAGTTGAAGAATCAGGAATGGGAATTGTTGAAGATAAGGTTGTTAAGAACCACTTTGCTTCAGAATATATATATAACAAATATAAAGATGAGAAAACTTGTGGAGTGATTGAAAGAGATGAATCATTCGGAATAACAAAAGTTGCTGAGCCAATAGGAGTAGTTGCTGCAGTAATTCCAACAACTAACCCAACATCAACAGCAATATTTAAGGCTTTAATAGCATTAAAAACAAGAAATGCTGTACTTTTCTCACCTCACCCAAGAGCTAAGAATGCTACAATAGCAGCAGCTAAAGTTGTTTTAGATGCAGCAGTTAAGGCTGGAGCTCCAGAAGGAATTATTGGATGGATTGATGAAGGATCATTAGAAATGACACAAGTGCTAATGGCAGAAGCAGATATTACACTTGCAACAGGCGGGCCAGGAATGGTTAAATCAGCTTATTCATCAGGTAAACCAGCTATCGGGGTTGGAGCAGGTAATACACCAGCTATAATTGATGAAACAGCTCATATAAAAATGGCAGTAAGTTCAATCTTACTTTCAAAAACATTTGATAATGGAGTTATTTGTGCTTCAGAGCAAACAGTTTTAGTTGTAGATTCAATCTATGATGAAGTTAAAAAAGAGTTTGCTGATAGAGGAGCTTACTTCTTAAAAGGAAAAGAAGTGGACAAGGTCAGAAAGACAATATTAATAAATGGAGCATTAAATGCTAATATAGTTGGTCAATCAGCATATAAAATAGCTGAAATGGCTGGAGTTAAAGTTCCAGAAGATGCTAAGGTATTAATAGGTGAAGTTGAATCAGTAGAATTAGAAGAAGAATTCTCACATGAAAAATTATCACCAGTACTTGGTATGTATAGAGTTAAAGATTTCGATGAAGCTCTAGTAAAAGCTGAAAGATTAGTTGAACTTGGTGGATTTGGACATACATCAGTTTTATATACAGATACAAACATTTCAAAGGATAGAGCTGAAAAGTTTGGAGCTACTATGAAAACAGGTAGAACAATAATAAACATGCCATCAACACAAGGTGCTATAGGAGATTTATATAACTTTAAGCTAGCTCCATCATTAACACTTGGTTGCGGATCATGGGGTGGAAACTCTGTTTCAGAAAACGTTGGTCCAAAGCATCTTATAAATGTTAAGAGTGTTGCTGAGAGGAGAGAAAATATGCTTTGGTATAGAATTCCAGAAAAAGTTTACTTTAAATCAGGTTCATTAGGAGTTGCTTTAAGAGAGCTTAAAGATTTAAAGAAAAAGAAAGTATTTATCGTAACAGATAGAGTTCTTGCAGATTTAGGATATGTAGATAAGATAACAAAAGTATTAGAAGAAATAGATGTAGATTTCAGAGTATTTAGTGATGTTACACCAGATCCAACACTTGCTGTTGCTAAAAAAGGTGCAGAAGCTATGTTAAGTTATAATCCAGATACAATTATTGCTCTTGGTGGAGGTTCACCAATGGATGCAGCTAAAATTATGTGGGTATTATATGAACATCCAGAAGTTAACTTTGATGATTTAGCTATGAGATTTATGGATATTAGAAAGAGAGTTTATAAATTCCCAACAATGGGTGAAAAGGCTATGATGATTTCAATACCAACATCAGCTGGTACTGGTTCAGAAGTTACACCATTCGCTGTTATTACTGATGAAAAGACAGGAGTTAAATATCCATTAGCAGATTATGAGTTAACTCCAGATATGGCTATAGTAGATGCTGAGCTTATGATGAATATGCCTAAGGGATTAACATCAGCATCAGGTATAGATGCTTTAACTCATGCAATAGAAGCTTATGTTTCAGTTCTTGCATCAGAATTTACAAATGGTCAAGCTTTAGAAGCTATTAGATTAATATTCAAATACTTACCAGATGCTTATAACAATGGTAGAGTTGATGTTAAGGCTAGAGAAAAAATGGCTCATGCTTCAACAATGGCTGGTATGGCATTTGCAAATGCTTTCCTTGGAGTTTGTCACTCAATGGCACATAAACTTGGAGCAGAACATCATATAGCTCACGGAGTAGCTAATGCAGTATTAATCAACCATACAATTAAGTTTAATGCTGTTGATAATCCAAGAAAGCAAGCTGCTTTCCCTCAATATAAATATCCAAATGCTAAGTGGAGATATGCTAAGATTGCAGACTACTTAAATCTTGGTGGAAATACTGAGGATGAAAAGGTTGATAACTTAATTAAGGCTATTGAAGAATTAAAGGCTAAAGTTGGAATTCCAGCAAGCATAGCTGAATGTGGAGTAAGTAAACAAGCATTCTATGCTTCACTTGATAAAATGAGTGAAGAAGCATTTGATGACCAATGTACAGGAGCTAACCCAAGATATCCATTAATAAGTGAAATCAAGCAAATGTATATTAATGCTTATGAAGGAAATGTTGAAAGAGTTTAATAAAGAAATATCACCATCCTTTCGATGATATTAAATATAAAGGAGCTGTCTATGTTTAGACAGCTCTTTTTTAATTTAAAGATAAAATTAACTGTTCAAAAGATATAATTTTTTCTAGATATGATATAATTTTATTAATGCTACATTGGGGAAATAAGCATTAATAAACAGCTAAAGGGGCGTGTATTTATGAAAAATATTACTTTTAAAAATAATAGAGAGAGACTAGTTAATAAAATAGAGGATAATTCAGTAATTATAGCTTTTGCTGGAGAAGCTAGGTATAAGAGTGCTGATGAGAAGTTTCCTTTTACACCAAATAGAAACTTTTATTATCTAACAGGAATAGATGAAGAACAAGATATTTTACTTATTAAGAAAATCAATGGTGAAGTATCAGAAACTTTATTTATAAATGAAATAGATGAAGTTATGGCTAAATGGGTAGGAGCAACATTTACTGTTGAAGAAGCTAATGAAAAATCAGGAGTTGATGATATAGCTTATCTTGATGGATTCTTATCACAACTTAATATTCTTTTAAAATCAGGGGACATAGAAAATGTATATCTTGATTTAGAAAGAAGAGGCTTTGATGAAGATCAAAGAACAGGAGCAGCATTTGCAGTTAAATTAAAAGAAAGATATCCAGAAATAGTTATTAAGGATTTCTATAATCTTGTTTCAGAACTTAGACTTGTAAAGAATGATGAAGAGATTTCTGAAATGAGAAAGGCTATAGAAATAACTAAAGGCGGTATTGAAGCTTTAATGAAAAATTCAAAACCTGGAATGATAGAATATGCTCTAGAAGCTCATTTTGATTTTTATTTAAAACAACATGGAGTTAAGGATTTTGCATTTAAGACTATAGCTGGTTCAGGAAAGAATGCGGCAATTTTACATTACTCAGATAATAATTCAGAAATTCAAGATGGAGATTTAATTCTTTTTGATTTAGGTGCACAAGTTAATTATTATAATGCTGATGTTAGTAGAACATTCCCTGCAAACGGTAAGTTCACAGCTAGACAAAAAGAAATATATGAAGCAGTTCTTGATGTAAATGAAAGAATTATAGAAATGATGAAGCCAGGAATTACTATGAAAGAAGTTAATGATACAGCTAATGATATGATAGCTAAAAAATGTGTTGAACTTGGTTTAGTAGAAGATGAAAAAGATTATAAAAAATATTACTTCCACTCAATAGGACATAGTCTTGGATTAGATACTCATGATGTAGGTAAAAGATGGGGAGAACTTAAAGAAGGAATGGTTTGGACAGTAGAACCAGGTCTTTATATACCAGAAGAAAATATAGGAATAAGAATAGAAGATGATGTTCTTATTACTAAGGATGGTAATGAAGTTTTAACTAAAGATATTATAAAGTCAGTTAAAGATATAGAAGAGTTTATGTCAAATAATAAGTAAAAATATATGAACAAGTTATAAATTATATAGAAAGTATATTGCATATTTCTTACAGTTAATGTATAAATATAGATATAAAATAAGTGAATATTTTTAAAGAGGTAGAGGCGCGATTATTAAGAGTAGTTTTATGGAGTAGAAGTGCTAAGATGTAAAATGAAAGGAAGAATCGCCGAAGTTATATAAATATACTTTAAGTTTATATTGCTGGGTCTGTATAGAATATATGCAGGACTGTCACGTATGTGGAGAGCTATCATCGAAGGATTTCTATTTAATTTTGATTGTTTTAAATATTTGGATATATTTAAGAATCCTAGGTGTGCGCCTAGGATTCTTTTTTATTGCCTCTTTAAGTCATATCACAAATTTAAGGAGGTTTTATTAATGAAAAAGAGAATTAGTATTTTTACAGCTATGTTAACTTTGAATATTTTATTATTCTCTACAGTAGCTTTTGCTAGTGAAAATGTTGGAGTAGCAAATGCAAATAAGTTTGGTATTTGGACTATACTACCACCACTTGTTTCAATAGTTTTAGCTTTTATAACAAAGAATGTTGTTGTTTCCTTATTCTTAGGAACTATTATTGGATGTGTAATGCTTTATGTTACAGATAGTAATATATTTATAGCTTTGATTCAGGGATTTATGGATTTTGTTAATAGAGTTTTAGAATCACTTGCAGATTCTTGGAATGCAGGTATTATTCTTCAGGTATTAGTTATTGGGGGAATAATTCATCTTGTTGGTAAAATGGGAGGAGCTAAGGCTATAGCTGAAGCTCTAGCTAGAAAAGCAAAGACAGTAAGAAGTGGTCAGCTTACTACTTTCTTACTTGGACTTGCAGTTTTCTTTGATGATTATGCAAATTCTTTAATAGTTGGACCTATAATGAGACCAGTTGCAGATAAGCTTAAGATTTCAAGAGAAAAACTTGCTTTTGTAATTGATGCAACAGCAGCTCCAGTAGCTGGACTTGCTATAATTTCAACATGGATAGGGCTTGAAGTTGGACTTATAGGAGATGCTTTTAATAGTATAGGACAATCTGTAGATGCTTTTGGAGTATTTCTTCAAACAATTCCATATAGATTTTATAATATTTTAATCTTAGCTTTTGTACTTATTTCAGCTATAACTCTTAGAGAGTTTGGTCCAATGTATAAAGCAGAGCTTAATGCTAGAAAAGGGATAAGAAATAAAGAGGTAAGTTCACATTCAAAAGAGCAAATTGATGAAGTAATAAATGAATTAGAGCCAAAAGAAGGTGTAAAGCTTAGTATTTGGAATGCAATAATACCAGTAGGGTCATTAATAGTATTTTCACTTATAGCATTTTATTATAGTGGATATTCAACAATAATGGCTGGAAATGATACAGCACTTAAGGTACTTATTAATGAATCACCATTTGGATTTACAGCAATACAACAAACTTTCTCAAATGCTGATGCTTCAATTGCTTTATTCCAATCAGCTTTAATATCATCAATTATAACTATTGCTTTAGCAGTTGGAAAAAAGATATTTACACTTTCAGAAGCAATAGAAAATTGGATAGAAGGAATGAAGGGATTAGTTATTACAGGAGTAATTTTACTTCTTGCATGGAGTTTAAGTTCAGTTACTAAGGAAGTTGGAACAGCTCAATATCTAGTTGATATTTTATCAAATACAGTACCAGCATTTATACTTCCATCTATAATATTTATCTTAGGTTCAGTAATTGCTTTTGCAACTGGAACAGCATATGGGACTATGGGAATATTAATGCCACTAGCAATTCCACTTTCATATACAATTTCAAGTGGTGATATGAATCTTGTAATAATTTCAACATCAGCAGTTCTTACAGGAGCAATATTTGGAGATCACTGTTCACCTATTTCAGATACAACTATATTATCATCAACAGGAGCAGGATGTAATCATATAGACCATGTTAAGACTCAAATATTCTATGCAATTTTTGTTGGAGTAGTTGCAATATTATTTGGATATATACCAGCAGGACTTGGTTTAAATGTTTGGATAACTCTTATTATGGGAGTAGCAGTAATAACGATTTTCTTAATGATTGTAGGTAAAAGAGTTGATAAAGATGAGATAGGTGCTAAGGTAGATGAAGATATAAGCGATAAGAATATCAAAACTTTATAATAAATATAAAAACCAGCTATTATTAGCTGGTTTTTTATTTAAAATAGATTTATTTTATCTTTCACGTCTTTTGCATCTTTTGGTGGGAAAATATATATGTTAATTATTATTGAAATTACTATCCCTACAAGTGTTTCAAATATTCTACTTATATTATAGACATAATTTGAGTAATCTCTTGTTAGTAATAAATTAGCTAAAAAAACTATACAAGCTATTGATACAGAACCTGGCTTATTTAATAAGGTACATATATATATCACTATTATAGATAGTCCAGTTATTAGTATAGTTTCAAACCAGAAATTACTGTAATAAGATAATAAGAATGTAGCGAATAAGCCAACACAACCACCTATTAAAGTTCCAATCATTCTATTTTTGCCCATTTTTAATGAATTTTCAAATGAGTCTCCCATACAAATAACGGCTGCTATGCAGGCATAAAATGATGAGTCAAATCCTAGAAGCTTTAACACTATAATTGATAAAAATATAGCTAGGGCTGTTTTTAAGTTTCTTGCACCGATTTTTGGGAGTTTGTATTTATCCATAAATATCCTCCTTTACACTTTATTTTATTATATCATATTAGTTTTAATTAAATTTTTATGAGTTGATATTATTAATGAAAAATAACAATATTTATAGAAAATTATAATTTAAAATTCAGATTAATGATAAAATAGAGGATGAAGGACTAAAAGGAGGTAATTAGGTGTTTTGCATGGATGAAACTGAAAAGGAAAAAAATAAAGCTTATTTTGAATTAAAGGAAAGTTCGAGAAGTTCATTAGAAGAGTATTATTATAATTGTTTAATTTTTGCTGCTTTTGCTATTGGGGCTTTTGTATTATATATTTCCGAGGGAATATCAAGAGGAATATTTCTAGTATTAGATTTAGCTCTTATGTTTAAACTATTAAAGAATCTTTGGAATTTAAAAAAGACTAAACAAAAGGAAAATTTAAATATAGAATATCAAATTAAGTACTTAAGAAATATTTTTACTTTTAATGTAATCATAATAGCTGAAGCTATTATAAGACATTTTCTAAATTTAAACATAGTTATAGTTCAATATTTAGCTATAGCAGTAGCTGTTTATGCTTCTGTATTTTTAGTTCATAAGCTTTGGAAAATGTATATTAAAAAAGAGCATTATAATTCTATTGAAGCGGGAGAATATTATAAGGTTATCAAAAAGCAAAGTTCTAAACATAAGATATTTGTAATGATAGCATTATTTTTAATATTATGTTTAGTAATCATTAACTTTATGAATATACTACCTTCAACTGCTTTAATTATATTTATGACTGTATGTTATGCCTTTTTACTATTTGCAGCTATTGATGCTAGATGTAATCTTTCAGTTCAGCATGAACTTTTAGAAAAAGGTGAAATATTTAATATAGAAGTACAAGAATTCTTTGAAGATCTTGATGAAGAAGATGAAGAATTAGAAGAGGATATTGAAGAAAATATTGAAGATAATTTTGAAGAAGAAAAATTAGAAAATGATTATACAGACATATTTGAAGAAAGAGAAAATACAATTTAAAATAGATTGACATTGTATCTTTAAAAAGCATATAATTTATATGTAAATGCTATGAAGAGAAGAGTAGTAAAGTGAAATGTGCAAAAGAGAGCTGGGGTGCTGAGAACCAGAGACAGGAAACTTTATGAAGATGGCCTCTGAGCTTGTTTTCTGAGGAATTTATTCTTAGGAAAATACGGGAGCAACCGTTATATTGCTAAAGTAATTAATTTTTGCATAGTGTGTCCAAAAAATATATTTATGCGTATTAATATAAACAATTGTCCAAATCTGTGCAAAATTTTTTTACTTATTGAGATAGTTTTAGTGATAGAACTATGAATTAGAGTGGTAACGCGTAATTAACGCCTCTATGGGATTTTCTCATAGAGGTTTTTTTATATAAAGATTTAGGAGGATAAGATGATGAGTAAGAAATTTTATATTACAACACCTATTTATTACCCATCAGCAAAGTTACATATAGGAAATACTTATACAACTGTAGCTGCTGATGCACTTGCTAGATTTAAAAGATTAACAGGATATGACGTTATGTTCTTAACAGGAACAGATGAACATGGACAAAAAATTCAAAGAAAAGCTGAAGAAAAAAATGTTACTCCAAAAGAATATGTTGATGAAATAGTTGCAGGTATAAAAGACCTTTGGAGCATGATGGACATTAAATATGATAAATTTATAAGAACAACTGATGATTATCATATGAAAACAGTTCAAAAGATATTTAAAAAATTATATGATCAAGGTGATATTTATAAGAGTGTTTATGAAGGACTTTATTGTACACCTTGTGAATCATTCTGGACAGAAAATCAATTAGTAGATGGAAAGTGCCCAGACTGTGGAAGAGATGTAGAACCAGCTAAGGAAGAAGCTTACTTCTTTAAAATGAGTAAATATGCTGATAGATTAATAAAGTATATTGAAGATAATCCACACTTTATACAACCAGAATCAAGAAAGAATGAAATGCTTAATAATTTCTTAAGACCAGGTCTTCAAGATTTATGTGTTTCAAGAACAAGTTTTAATTGGGGAATTCCAGTTGAATTCGACCCAGATCATGTAACTTATGTTTGGATAGATGCTTTATCAAACTATATAACTGCTTTAGGTTATGGTCAAGAAAATGATGAACTTTTCAAAAAGTTCTGGCCTGCTGATGTTCACTTAATAGGTAAAGATATTTTAAGATTCCATACAATTTACTGGCCAATTATGTTAATGGCTTTAGGAGAAGAACTTCCAAAGCAAGTATTTGGTCATGGATGGTTACTTGTTAACGGTGGAAAAATGTCTAAATCAAAAGGAAATGTTGTAGACCCAGTTGTTTTAATAAATGAATTTGGAGTAGACCCAGTTAGATATTATCTATTAAGAGAAATACCATTTGGTTCAGATGGATTATTTAATAATGAAACATTTATTAAAAAGACAAATTCAGATTTAGCTAACGACCTTGGTAATTTATTATCAAGAACAATAGCTATGGTTTGCAAATACTTTGATGGAGTTATTCCAGCACCAACAGCTAAAGAAGCTATAGATGATGAACTTATCAATTTAGCTCTTGAAACTCCAAAGAAAGTTGAAGCTTACATGGAAAACTACAAGATTCCAGAAGCTCTTGCAAGCATATGGGAACTTATAGGTAGAGCTAATAAATATATTGATGAAACAATGCCTTGGATACTTGCTAAGGATGAAGAAAAGAAAGAAAGACTTGGAACAGTTATGTATAACTTAATGGAATCATTAAGATTTGCATCAGTTTTAGTTTCCCCATTCTTACCATCAACAAGCGAAAAGATAAATGAACAATTAAAGACAGACGTTATTAGTTGGGAAAGTCTTGCTAGCTTCGATGGAACAAAAGTAGGCGTAAAAGTTGAAAAAGGAGAAGTTATCTTCCCAAGAATTGATGTTGAAGCTAAACTTGCTGAGCTTGAAGAATTAAGATTAAAAGCATTAGCAGAAGCTAAAGCAGAAGTTAATGAAGAAGTAATAAAAAATCCTATTAAAGAAGAAATTACAATAGATGATTTTGAAAAAATAGATTTAAGAGTTGTTAAGGTTCTTGAATGTGAACCAGTTAAAAAAGCTAAGAAACTTTTAAAATTAAAAGTTGATTTAGCAGGAGAAGAAAGACAAGTAATTTCAGGAATAGCAATGCACTATAAACCAGAAGAATTAGTTGGTAAATATGTTGTTTTAGTTGCTAATTTAAAACCTGTAACATTAAGAGGTGAATTATCACAAGGTATGATTCTTGCAGCAGCACCTTCAGATGATTCAGAATTATTACTTGTTAATCCAGGAGAATTAAAGACAGGAAGCCAAGTTAGATAATTGACTTTATAAGATAAACATTAGAGCTTTTCAAAGTATTTCTTTGAAAAGCTCTTTTTTAAAATTAGATTGGGGGTAAGAAAATGAATATTATTGTAGGAAATGCTTTGCCATATGCAAATGGATTATTACATATAGGGAGAGTTTCTTCATGGATGCCAGGTGATGCTATAGCTAGATATCATAGAGCAAAAGGTGATAATGTTATTTTTATTTCAGGTTCAGACTGTCATGGGGAGCTTGTATTAAAAAAAGCAAAAGAATTAGATAAATCACCAAGAGTTGTGAGTAGTCATTTTCATAAAGATTTTGAAGAAAAGTTTAAAGAATTAGATTTTTCTTTTGATTATTTTACAAAGACGGATTCTGATTATCATAAGGAAAATGTTAAAGAGTTTATTAAGACTCTTTATAATAGGGGCTATATTTATAAACTTAATGTAGAGGAAGATTTTTGTGAGCATTGTAATGAAAGCGTAGGAGATAGATTTATAGAAAACAATATCCATACTGTTTGTGGGAAAAAGATTATAAAAAAATCTGTGGATAAATTATTTTTTAAGTTATCCACATTTGAAGATTATTTAAAAGGATTAGTTTCTAAAGATTTATCTTGGAGAGAAAATGCTCTAAAACTTAGTAAGAAATATTTAGATGAAGGGCTTAGAGACAAGCCTATTAATAGAGACATAGAATGGGGAATTGATGTTCCAATAGAAGGCTTTACTGATCAAAAGATTTATGTTTGGATTGAAGCTGTTATGGCTTATTTAACTGCAACAAAAAAATGTATAGAAGAAAAAGGTGAAAAGTTTGAGGATTATTGGGGAGGTAAAGATTCAAGATTATATCTACTTCATGGAAAAGAAAATATACCTTTCCATACTATAACTTTTCCAGCTATTGTTGCAGGACTTGGATATGAAAATATTAATATTAGAATATTATCATCTGAACATATGGATCTTGAAGGAAAGAAATTTTCAACAAATAGAAATTGGGTTATTTGGCTAGATGATATTATTGATAGATACGATAGTGATACTATAAGATATTATTTTTTAACACATGGAGCTGAGAAAAGAAATTCTAATTTTACTTGGAAGGATTTTATTAATGTTCATAATAATGAGCTTCTAGGTATCTATGGTAATTTTATAAATAGAAGTCTGAGCTTTGTTGAAAAATATTATAATGGAAACTTAGAAAAGCAAAGAATAAATAAATCTATTCAAAATCAAATAGAAGAGACTTATAAAATAGTTTCAAGTTCTATTGAAAAAGGAAATTTAAGAGAAGCTACTAAAAGTATTTTAAATCTTGCTATTAGAGGTAGTGAATATTTTGATGCTGAAAAACCATGGATACTTTTTAGAAATGATCCAATGAGATGCAAGGAAGTAATATATAATTGTTCTATTATTGTGGCTAATCTTTCAAATCTTTTGAATCCTATAATACCTAAAACAGCAGATAGGATAAGAAAAATTTTGGAGATTAAAGAAATTTGTTTTAATCCAATAATTTTAGATGAGATTAATGTAGGTAAAGTTGAATTACTATTTAATAGGATAGATAAAAAAAAGATATCCGAGGAAGTGTTTAGACTTAAAAATAAAAGAAAAATCTAAATAAAAAATGAAGACCTAGGTTCCGTTACCTAGGTCTTCTTGGTGAAAAGAAATATACTTGGAACTGTTTAAGGGGGACAAATCCCAAGCATATTTAATTTAAGGGGTAAAATTAAATTAGTGTTTTAGCTACGTTACATTTATAAATATACTACTGCTATATGGCAAAAATGTGTCAAATATAAAAAGTAATGATAAAGTAATCTTTATGTAATAAAATTATATTTTTTAAATTTTTAAAAACAAAAAAAGACCTAGGTTTCCGTTACCTAGATCTTCTACTTGGTGAAAAGAAACATACCTCGGAACCGGTGTAAGGGGGACGAATCCCGAGGATGTTCAATTTAAGGGGTAAAATTAAATTAGTGTTTTAGCTACGTTACAAATATAATATTACTATCCTTATATGACAGTTAAGTGTCAATTATAAATTTTTTGTGAACTATTTTTAATTAAATAAATTCTTCTAATCTTTCAATATCTTTAATAATAATTTCTTTTCTATTATATTCAATTAATCCTTCATTTTTCATCTTTATAAGTTCTCTTGATAGAGATGGTCTTCTAACTCCAAGCTTTTCAGCCCATTCTTTTTTACTCATATGAGTTGTTATAGTTAGATTTGAAGTTTGGTTATATTTTGTTACTAGGAAATGAGATATCATTTCTCTTAGTGACTTCATACTAACTTGTTTTAATTTTGAATTAAGTATAAGAGCTTTATTTGAGAATAGTCTAAGTAATTCTTTTAAGAAATCTTGATTACTTGTACATAAAGCAAATATATAATCCTTTTTAATATGTATAACAGTGCAGTCTTCTTTAGCTACTACTGACATAGGGTATAGGTGTCTATCACCAAATAATAGTGCTTCACCAAATGAGTTACCAGTTTCAAAAGATGAAACTATAAGTATATTTCCATTAACATCTAATTTTTGAAGTTCAACTTTTCCATCTAATATTATGCTTAGGTGTTCACAATCTTCTTCTTCTATAAAGAGAACATCTTCAGCCTTATATGATTTAATATAATAATTATTAGAGTCCTTTAACTTTTGTATATCTTCATCTGAAAAGTTAGAGAAAAGTTTAGACTTCTTTAAATTTTCAAAATAATTCTCCATATAAGCCACCACTTTCTTGTTATTTATTTAAAATAGTCTTTAATTATGGTAATACATACTTTAATTATATACAATAGTATTATTAAATAAAGTTTAAAGAATTACAAAATGGAAGAAAAGAGAGGAAGTGTAGAAATAATATGCCATACATAATAGGAGCAATTTTAGGAGCTATTATTGGATATATTACGAATTGGTTAGCGATTAAGATGTTATTTAAACCACATACGGAGAAAAGGATTGGAGGAATTAAGGTTCCTTTTACACCTGGGCTTATTCCGAAGGAAAAACCAAGAATAGCTAAAAGTATAGCTGAAACTGTAAAAGAGCATCTTATAAATCCTGAAAGTATTAGTAATTCACTAAATACAGAAGAAGTTAAGGGGAAAGTAAAAGTTTCTGTAGAAAATAAGGTAAGCGAATTATTAAATGAAGAAGGTACATTAGAGCAAAGACTTAAAAAAATACTTAAAGAAAATTATAATGTGCAAGAAAAAAGAATTGAAGATAAGATATATAGTAAAGTTAATTTACTTTTAAAAGATGAATCAAATAAAGATTTAGCTTTGAAATACATAGTAAATATTCTAAAGGATAAATTAAAAGAAGAACCAACAATTGTTTTGGAATTTTTAGATAAACTTGATTTAAAGAATCTTATTGAAACAATTTCTGAAAAAGTTAATAAAGAAGAAATTGTTTTACTTGTGGAAAAAAATATAGAAAAGTTATCCACAGATTTATCAAAAAGTCAAAAATCTATAAAGGATGTAGTTCCAGAAAATTTAATGCAGGCTACTGAAAATATTGTTTATGATAACAAATGGATAATAGCAAATGAACTTTGTAATACTTTAAGAAGAGAAGAAGTTAGTTATAAAATAAAAAATGCTATTTTAAGTAAGATAGTTAAAGGGCCTATGGCATTTATGCTTCAAGGTATGATTGACGGTATATATGAAAAATTTGTAGAAGCAGTAAGTGACCACTTTACAGAAGAAGATAATGTTAATGAATTAGCTTCTTATATAGTTGAGTATATAGATAAATTTGCAGAAACAGAAGTTTCAGATATTCTAGAAAAATTACCTGAAGGATTAAATAAAGATATAGCACAATTTATAATTGAAAAATCTACTGGTATGATTTCAGATGATGCTAATCTTGAGCTTATTAAGAATAAGTTAAAAGATTATGTTAATAGTTTTAATTCTTATGATGAGCTAATAAGTAGTTTTGATTCAAATTATGTTCAAAAATTAGAAGTATTCATCAAGAAAATTATAGATGATTTAGTTTATAGTAAAGAAATTGATAGAATTATAAAGCAAGGAATAGCTCTTGCTAAAAATGAAATCTTATCTTATGAAATAAGTAAGGAAGAAGAAACTAAGAAAAATATTCTAGATACTATTTCAAAGCTTATAGATGATAATTATGAAAAGTTTGTAAGTAAAGATTTAAATGGAATCTTAGAACTTGTAGATATTGAAGCTATAGTTGAAGATCAAATTAATTCATTTGAAGTTGATTATGCAGAAAAAATAATTCTTGGAATAGCTAATAAGGAACTTAGTGCTATTACTTGGCTTGGAGCAGTTCTTGGAGGAATACTTGGAATATTATCTCCATTACTTTCAAGTCTTTATATGTAAAATGGCTTTATTAATTTTAAGAGATATATAATATTTAATTAAAGGGTATTTTCAAATAAAGAAAGTACCTTTTATTTTTATAAATATAAAAATTGTTGATATTGTTTATACTGTGAAATATATTATATAAATAAAGAGAATTTTAGAATAGGAGATGTTTTTATGTTGAGATATAAGATTTTTGATTCACATGCTCATTATAATGCAGAGCAATTTGATGAAGACAGAGATTCAGTTATAGAAGAAATAAAGGAATACGGTGTTATAGGAGTAATGAATTGTGGGACAGATGTTCAAAGTTCTAAGGATACTATAGCTCTTTGTGAAAAGCATGATATTTTTTATGGTGCAGTAGGAATTCACCCAACAGATGCTTTTAATGTTGATGATAAAATGATAGATGAAATAAGAGAACTTGCTAAGCATGATAAGATTAAGGCTATTGGAGAAATAGGACTTGATTACTATTGGGAAGATAACCCATCAAGAGAAGAGCAAAAAGAAGTTTTTAGAAAGCATTTAAAGCTTGCAGAAGAATTATCACTTCCTGTAATTATTCATGATAGAGATGCTCATGGTGATACTTTAGAAATTATGAAGGAGTTTCCAAATGTTAAAGGAGTTGTTCATTCTTTCTCAGGATCAGTTGAGATGGCAAGAGAATGTGTAAAGCTTGGTTATTACATAGGAATAACAGGAGTTATAACATTTAAAAATGCTAGAAAACTTCTAGAAGTTTGTGAGGACATTGATTTAAGCAAAATTTTAGTTGAAACAGATGCTCCATATATGGCACCAGTTCCTATGAGAGGTAAGAGAAATCAATCTTCATATATTGAATATGTAATGGATAAAATAGCTGAAATCAAGGGAATATCAGGTGAAGAGGTAAGTAAAGCGACTATAGAAAATACAAAAAAATTATTTAACATTGTGTAAAATTTATAGAAATTTAGTATAGTATGTGAAAAGTAGTAATAGTAATAGAGATATGGATATATAAACTGCTTTTTATGTAATTGGCATATTTGACTGCTCTATACTAGCGATAGAGCTAGTTAGAGTAGTTTTTTTTAGCTAGTTTTAAGGGGAAATAAAAGAATATTTTGCTATTTAAAATATTCTATTCTCAAAAATGAATTTTTGTAATTATATAGTACTAATTTTGTAACTAATTTGACACTTTTTAAAAATTGGTATATAATGCAAAAATAGAATGCCAAAGGAGGATTAGGTATGAGTAAAAAATTTCAATACTTAAAAAGCCACTTCTTTGACAGTCCAAAAAAGAAATTTATATCAATAGTGACAGGAGTAGCAATAGTAGCAGTAGCTTACGTTGGATTATCACTTAAAACGATTACAATTGATGTTGATGGTAAACCAGTAGAAGCTGCGACTTTGAAATGGACTGTTCAAGATGTTCTAAAGCAAGAAGGAATTGTTTTAGGACAAAAAGATAAAGTATCACCAAGCCTAGATGAAAAATTATCTAGAAATGATGTGATTAAAATTAATAAAGCTAGAGAGGTAGTTTTATTAGTTGATGGAAAAGAAAAAACAATAAAAACAGCTGAAGCTTCAGTAAAAGATATGTTAAAAGCAGAAAAAGTTAAGCTTGGTGAAAAAGATAGAGTAGAGCCAGGTTTAGATTCTAAAATTGCAAAAGGACAAAAAATTGAAGTTGTAAGAGTTGAAGAGAAGTTAGTAAAAGAGAAAGAAGATATAGACTTTGAAACCATAGTAAGAAAAAATAGTAAGCTTGATAAAACAGTTAAAAAAGTTGTACAAGCAGGTAGTAAGGGCGAAAAGGAAATTACTACTAAGGTAATCTATGAAAATGGTAAGGAAGTCGGAAAAAACATATTATCAGAAAAAGTATTAGTAGAACCACAAGAAAAAATAATAGAACAAGGAACTAAGCAAACACTTGCTTTAGCAAAGGCTAGTACCCCAGTAAGTAGAGGTAATTCAAGCAGTGTTGCAGTAAATAGTTCTACATCAAGTAGTAGTAATCAAGTATCAAATAGTGGCTCATCATCTAATAAGACAATGACAATGCAAGCAACTGCATATTATCAAGGTAGTGTAACTGCAACAGGAACAACACCTAGAAGAAATCCAGGCGGATTAAGCACAATTGCTGTTGATCCAAGAGTTATACCTCTTGGAAGTAAAGTTTATGTTAGTGGTTATGGATATGCCATAGCTGAAGATACAGGTGGAGCTGTTAAAAATAATATAATTGATTTATATATGAATTCTGCATCAGAATGTTTTAATTGGGGCAGAAGAAGTGTACAAGTTACTATAATAGCTTATCCAGGACAATGGTAGACTTATAAGATAGAGGGCTTTATAAGTACTCAAAAAGTATTAGCTTTTTGAGTACTTTTTATTTTGGAAAACTTGCACAGACTCTACATAAGATTTAAAATATAGATATTAATTAACTAATGAGTTTAACAAGTGATAAAAATATTTATTTATTAACTTTAGCATAGTTAAGAAAGGGAGATTACCTTGATAAAAGAAGTTATAGTAGTTGAAGGCAGAGATGACGTAGCAGCTGTAAAAAGAGCAATTGATGCAGAGCTAATAGCTGTTGGTGGCTTTGGCATAAATAAAAAAGTTATAGAAAGAATAAAAGAAGCGCAAAAAAGAAAGGGAGTTATTGTTTTAACTGACCCAGATTTTGCAGGTGAAAAGATAAGAAGTATAATAAGAAAAAGAGTTCCAGAAGCTAAACATGCTTATATAGCAAGAGTTGATGGAACAAGAGCAAAAGATGGAAATATAGGAGTAGAAAATGCTTCACCAGAAGTTATTATAAGAGCTTTAAATGAAGCAAAAGTAACTGTAGAAGAAAAACGTGAGGAATTTGTAATAGCAGATTTAGTTTACTTTAAATTATCAGCTGATCCAAAGGCAAAAGAAAGAAGAGAACTTCTTGGAAAAGAACTTTCAATTGGCTATGGTAACGCAAATCAACTTTTAAGTAGACTTAATAATTATGGAGTAACAAAAGAAGAATTTGTTGCTGCTATGAAGAAGGTAGAAGAAAAAATAAAATAATACAGGAGAAATTTTTAAATGATGAAAGATATTAAAACAAGGGACCTAGTAGAAAAGTATGACTTTAAATTTTCAAAAGCTTTAGGTCAAAACTTCTTAATTGATGATTCTGTTTTAAATGATATTGTTAATGGAGCAGATGTTAATGAAGAAGATTTAGTTATAGAAATAGGACCAGGTGTTGGTACTCTTACAGCTCAAATTTTAAAAAGAGCAAAAAGAGTTGTGGCAATAGAACTTGACAATGACCTTATCCCAATACTTATGGAAGAGCTTGGTGATAATCAAAAGTTCCAATTAATACATAACGATGCTTT
The DNA here is from genome assembly GCF_900091705.1 of Clostridium mediterraneense. Taxonomy (GTDB): domain Bacteria; phylum Bacillota; class Clostridia; order Clostridiales; family Clostridiaceae; genus Sarcina; species Sarcina mediterraneense. The sequence continues at coordinate 395,984 of NZ_LT594785.1, forward strand.
AAAAGTAGATTTTAATGAAGTTATTGGTGATGAGAAGAGTGTTAAGCTTGTTGCGAACCTTCCATACTATGTAACAACACCAATAATAGCAAAACTTTTAAAGGATCGATATAATTTTAAGTCACTTACTATTATGATTCAAAAGGAAGTTGCTGAAAGAATAAATGCAGAGCCAAATTGTAAGGAATATGGTGCTTTATCATTACTTGTTCAATATTACTGTAATACAAGTATAGTTAGAAATGTTCCAGCAAAATGCTTTATGCCAAGACCAAAGGTTGATTCAATAGTTATAAGACTTGATAAGCTTGATGCTCCAAGAGTAAGTCCTGATAATGAAAAGCTATTCTTTGATATTATAAGAAATTCATTTAATATGAGAAGAAAGACTTTATGGAATTCAACAAAGACTCTAGGACTTTCAAAAGAAGTTTTAACTGTTGCTTATGAAGAAGCAGGAATAGATCCTAAGAGAAGAGGAGAAACTCTATCAATAGAAGAATTCTGTGCTTTATCAAATAGAATTAATCATTATATGAAAAATCAATAATTTTAATATAAAATGCTTCTAAATAAATAGGAGCATTTTTTTTACTTAACATTTTTTTATTATGTGTTCTAAAAATTTAAAGGAAGAAATATATTATTAAAAAAGGCTTGGAGAGAATATTTTATAAACATATTCTTAAAACAAGCATATACTCATATAATATAATGAATAATTTAAAGCGGAGGAACAAGATATTGGCACATAGTAAGTTATATAGAAGTTTTATAATTTTACAAGAAGATGAAAGAGGCCATTCAGTATCAAAAGATAAACCTCTATCAGGCTATGCTAAAATTGAGGTTAAGAACAATGTCTGTAAAATTGCATTTTATGCTCAAAATCTTAAAAAAGAATATTCTCAATGTCGTATGATGCTTATATGTAATAAGAAAGACTCTAAGTTTTTAGTTGACTTAGGAACTATGAACATAACACCACAAGGGAAGGCTGAAAGTAGCCTTGAATATGATGCCCGTAACATAGGAAATACAGATATAGACTTTGAAAAAATAGTAGGAGCTGCTATTTGTAAAGAAGTTGGGGGCAAAAATAATTTCCTTATGTGTGGATTCTTAAATGGTGAGCAGCCAACAACAAATTGGAAAGAATATAAAAAGGTTAGTGCAGCTAGAAATGTTAATGATGGAAAGAAACAATATATAGAGAAGAAAGTAGAATGTGTATGTGTTGATAAGACTAAAGAGGAAGGAACAACTGGAACTAATCAAAACATGCAAGAAATGAATACAAATATGGGTAGTACAGGAATGAATCAAAATACTAGTATGAATATGGGTAGTACAGGAATGAATCAAAATACTAATATGAATACAGGTAATACAGGAATGAATCCAAATGCTAATATGAACATGGGCACTACAGGAATGAATCAAAATACCAATATGAATACAGGTAATACAGGAATGAATCCAAATGCTAATATGAATATGGGCAGTACAGGAATGAATCCAAATACTAATATGAATATGGGTAGTACAGGAATGAATCAAAATACCAATATGAATATGGGTAGTACAGGAATGAATCAAAATACCAATATGAATATGGGCAGTACAGGAATGAATCAAAATGCCAATATGAATATGGGTACTACAAATATGAATATGGATGGTATGGCTGATTTAAATAATGATAATTATGCTACACCTCCAAATCAACGTAAATATAGAGATGAGAATGAAATAAGTGAAAAATTAGATATAGATTTGGATTTAGAATCAGTAGATACAGCCTTAACTAAGAAAGTTGAATTAAATGAGCCTCAAAATAAATTTGATGAATATGAAAAGGATCTACAACAAAAATTTGAAGAACTAAGATATAGAAATGCGGTTGGAGATATAAACGATGATTATGATTTTGAATTAAGAGGTTCTATAGGAGAATTCTTTACTAGTATTGTTGATGGGCTTGAGCCACTAAGAGTAACACATGAAATTAAAAAATGTAAGTGGTATAAGGTTAAAGTTAAGAACTTTGATGAAATGTGTAACATATCCAACTACAATAAATATACAACTTTATATTATCCTATGATTAATTATTATCCATATATATCTAAAAAAGGTCACTTCTTAGTTGGGCTTAAATGTGATAATAAAGGAAGAGTTAAATATATAATTTATGGAGTTCCAGGAAGTAAGGATAAGCAAAGTCAACCTTATGGTGGTAAGACAGGATTTGTAACATTTGTTCCAGAAAGACCAGGTAGTAATGAAGGACATTGGCTAATGTTCTATGATTTTAAAAATAGTTTAGTAGTAGTACCAATGAAATAAAAAGAAGGTCTAGAGTGAAGAACTCTAGACCTTTTTTATTGATGTAGTGCTATTTAAATTAAGTAAAATTGAAGGGTATTAATTATTTAATATTCAAAGGCTGCGATATTATTATGTGCAGAAATTAATAATTTAAGCATAATAGCAAAATGAAATTAGTATATTTTAAGGAAAGTATTTCTAAAAATATGTAGAGGGAGGAGGATTTTATGAATAAGAAACAGCTTATGGTTACTTCAATTTTAGTTTTTTTAATGGGAGTAATGGTAGTTATGCAGCAATTTTTCGATAGTAATATACAAAAGGTTGCACTTGTTAATAATAATATTGAGGATATGATAGAGTATATAGCTTTGGATGGAAATATAATTTATAAGCTTCCTGATAACTGGAAGGCAGAAAAAAGTGCTCCAGATGATTACATAGTCTATAATAATAGCTTTATTAGCAAAGAAATGGGGATAGTAGGCTATGTTCAAATTATTAATACAAAAACAAGTATTGATGAGTTAATAAGTAATGATAAAAAGGCTTTTGAAGCAGAGAAGGTAAGCAATATTAGTGTTTTAGATGATAAGATAGGTGAAGCAGCTGTTAAAAAACTAAGATATGATGAAAAAACTTCTAATGGAAGATCTTTTTTAACTCAAACATACTATTTTTCTTTAGAGGAAAATGTAAAGCTTAAAATTACTTTTTCAGCTAGTAAAGATAAGTATAAAGATAATTATGAGACAGTGTATAAGCTTATTTTAGAGAGCTTTAAGAAGGCTAAATAGTTATTGTGTAAAAATTTGATATGTATTATAATTTATAGATGAAGAGGAGCCAAAAGCTTCTCTTTTTATTAATATGGAAAAGATATGGTAAGGAGGGTGAATGAAGTCTATATTATTTAGTGTTGCAGGTTTTAATATTTATGGATATGGTCTAATGATTGCTATTGGTATAGTTATAGCTGTTTGGTTATTTATGAAAAGAACTAAGGATAGGGGTTATAATGAAGATCATATTTTAAATATGATAATAATTACTATAATTTTTGGGATACTAGGTGGAAAGGTATTTTACATATTAACAGATTTTAAACATATAGCTAGCAATCCAAGTATTATAATTGAGCAATTTGGTTACGGTTTTGTAATATATGGTGCTATAATTTTTGGTATTGTAAGTGTATTCTTATATAGTAAGAAAAAAAAGTGGAGTACTTTAGAAGTATTTGATTTATTAGTACCTGAAGTAGCACTTGCACAGGGATTTGGAAGAATTGGATGTTTATTAGCAGGATGTTGCTATGGAGCCATAACAAATGGACCTTTATACATAGTATTTCCATATGGAGGATTAGCACCAGTAGGAGAGCATTTATATCCAACTCAAGTGTATTCATTTATCTTTGATTTTTTATTATCTGTATTTTTATTTTGGTATAGTAAGAAAAAATCAAAGAAACTTGGAGATACCACATCTATGTATTTAATAATATATAGTATAGGAAGATTTCTAGTGGAGTTTTTAAGAAATGACCCTAGAGGAGAAATTGGAATATTAAGTACATCTCAATTTATATCAATATTTATATTAATTGCAGGAGTACTTCTTTTAAATAGAGATAAACTTAAAGGGAGAAAGAGTAGAAGTGAATATTAAGAAGATTTCAATAGTTGCTATTATAGCAATAATTATTATTGCTATTTGTACTGGCTTTAGTATGTTTAATCAGATAGCAGTAAGACTAGGATTAAGAAATAATTACTTTAATTATTTCAAACAAGGTGTAGTAACTGAGGTTGCAATGCAAAGTACAAGAGACCCAGGATTTAAGATTGTTGTTACAGAACCAACTGCAATACAAGATGTATATAAGGTTTTATCATCTGGTAGACTTGTACCAGCTAGTGATAAGAGTAAATTACAACCAGATTATATAGTTGAAATATATGAAGGAAATCAAGTATCAAAATATGATTATGTTGCTGGAACAACTGGTGGAAGTACTGGAAACTTCTATAATGGAGACCAAGTATTCCATTTATCAAAGAGACTTGATAATGAAATAATCCAAAACCTATCATTTATTCAAAAGCCAAGAGATTTTAATACTATTTACTATGATTCAATTTTAGATGTATTAAAATTAGATAAAGCTCAACTTACACAAGGTAACGCAAAAGTTGCAGTTAATTTACTTGATGACTATTTATGTACTAAGTTCTTATTATCAGTTGATATACAAAACTTCTTAGAACAAGCAAGACAAATAGTACCAGGTATAGAAACTATGAACCATGATAGAAGTAAATATGATATAATAGTAAATGTACAAAATTATGGTTTTACTACTAAAACTTTCAAAACAATCATAACTATAAATGATAAATTGAATAATTCAGAAAAACAATATTATGTACAAGGAGATTTTACAAATTCTTGGAATATAGAGGTATTTAATTCAATGCCTCAATCATGGAATAATTAAAAGGGGGAATTCATATGCCAGATTGTTCAGGATGCCCTAGTAAAAATAGCTGTTCATCAGCTAATACAGGAAAGTCATGTCCAAGTGACGTAATGCAAAAAATAATGCCAAAATACGGCAATATTAAAAATATAATAGGGGTTGCAAGTGGAAAAGGTGGAGTAGGTAAATCTACTGTTACTGGAATAATTGCAACAACATTAGCCAGCAATGGATATAAAGTAGGAGTTTTAGATGCAGATATAACAGGTCCATCAATGCCAAGAATCTTTGGTATACATGATAAAAGAGCTTATATGACACCTGTTGATGATAAAAGCTTTAAATTTGAACCAGTTGTAACTAAGAGTGGAATTAAAGTAATTTCAATGAATCTTGTTAATGAAGCTGAAGAGGATCCAGTTATTTGGAGAGGTCCTGTTGTTACAAGAGTTTTAAATCAACTTTATACTGAAACAAATTGGGAAGAACTTGATTATCTTTTAATAGATATGCCACCAGGTACAGGTGATGTTAATTTAACTTTAATGCAAAGTTATCCAATTAAGGAGTTAGTAATAGTTTCTACTCCTCAAGATATGGTTTCTATGATAGTTAAGAAAATAATCAAGATGGCTAATAAAGTAGGTGTTAATGTAAGAGGTGTTGTAGAAAACATGGCTTATATAGAATGTGATTGTGGCAAAAAGATGAATGTATTTAGCAGAAAATCTTCAGAAGAACATGCAGAGTACTTAGATTTACCTTTAATCGCAGAATTACCTATAAATTTAGATTTAACAGAAGCATTAGAAGAAGGTAGAGCAGAAGAATATATAAGTGATAATCCTTTATATTCAAGCTTATTCTCAGCTTTATATTAATATAAAAAGGTGTCTCATAGGAGACACCTTTTTTTAATTATCTAATTAAATTTTAATATAAATCATTATAGATGATTGTAAAAACTTTAAGAGCTTCTTCAATCTTATTTTGTAGAAGTTCTTTTTTATGCTCAAATTCTTTTAAACCTTCATCAGTTAAAGTATAAATCTTTTGAAATTTTTTTTCAGGATTATCCCAAGCTCCAATTATAAGTCCTTGTTTTTCTAGTTTTTTTAGTTGTGGATAAATTCCACCAGTACTAGGAATCCAAAGACCCTTGGTTCTTGCTCCTATTTGCTTTGCAATGTCATTTCCATTAGTGGGACCTAGGCTCAAGATGTAAAGTAAATATATTGGAAGTAGACCTTTTGTAAAGACTTGTCCAACTGCATCTTTTTCTTTCTGAACTTTTTTTAATTCATTTAGTTTCATTTTATATTCTTCATAAAGTTTTTTTTCTTCAGCCTTAATATCCATTTTTAACATTCCTTATACTAAATTTCTTTTTGATAAGCAAAAGCAAGCATTCCAGGACCAGCATGAACCCCCATAGCAGGACCAATTTCACGAATTTCTAAATTTTTAATATTATTATTACCTATAAAACTTTGCATTAAAGCTTCTGCTTCAAGCCTTGCGTTTCCATGTAGGATATAAAGATTACAAGCTCCTTTTTTCACAAGCCCATCAGCTAAGTCTTTAATTTTCTTTAGTGATTGTTTTCTTCCTCTTGCCTTATCAATAGTGATATAAGCACCATCTTCACCAACAGTTATTATTGGTTTAAGATGAAGTAGTTGGCCAATAGTTCCAGCTACTTTTCCTATTCTACCACCCTTTCTTAAATATTCTAAAGTATTTAATGTATAATAACCAGTTGTTTTTTCTCTAATTGATGGAAGAGCATCACATATCTCTTCAAATGATTTGCCTTGTTTAGCAAATTCTAAAGCTTTTAAAACTATACATCCAAGAGGGTATCCAATAATGCCACTATCAAATAGTGTATATTCAAAATTAGTTCTTTCTTGAATTTGAAGTCTAACAGCATTCATAGTTCCTGATAATGAATTTGATATAAATATACCAATAACATGAGTATAACCTTCTGCTTCTATTTTATCAAAGATTTTATCCATATATTCTGGGCTTGGAAGTGATGTTGTTGGTGTTTCTACATCAAGGGTTTCATATACTTCACTAGGTGATATATCAAGATGATCTAAATACTCTCTATCTTTATAGATTATTCTAAGAGGTAAAAGAAAAATGCCCTTTTGTTCTCTTTCCTCTTTTGATAAATCAGATGAACTATCTGTTAATATAGCTATTTTTTGCATTAAAGTCTCCCCCTTCAACAATACATTCCAGTATTAATTAATCAAAATTATAGCACAAGTGATAACTATATCACTAGTGATAATGTTTAAAATTTTGAAAATATTTAAGGATTGTTCAACAATTCTAATAAATTAACAAATATTATAGTTTTATAAGGTGCTATAAAATAAAAAAGCAATCAAAATTTAATTGATTGCTTTAAGAGTATCTATAATTTTAAGTTCATCTTTTAAAATGCTATAAAATACTAATAAAAAAATTAATAACAGCGTGGTTATTATAAATTTAAATTTTTGTTTTTTCATAAAAAATATCTCCTTATCCATATTATTAGCAATAATAGAAGGAGATATAACAAAAAAGCCCACCTATATATTAGGTAGACTTATATATTTTTAGAAAATAGTAATAAACTCTTTTATTAAAATAAATATTAAAATTAATTTATAGGTTATATCTATAGTTTTATGAGTAACCTTTTTATTAAAGTAAGTTCCTATTCTGCATCCTACTAATGCTCCAGGAATCATGTAAAGTGCATATGTAAAATTAGTATATCCTCTAACATAGTAGTTTGAAACTGTAATAATTGTGCTTATAAATATTAAGTACATTGTTGTAGCAGCAGCTTTTTTATTACATAAACTATAGAATGCTATAAGTATAGGGATTAAGATAACTCCACCACCAATTCCAAATAGTCCAGATATAATTCCTATTCCAAGGCCTACAATTGGTTTTGTGTAGTTTGGAAGAATTATTTTAGGTAGCTTGTCCTTTATAAATGTTAAGATTCCCAATAGAACCAGTAATACTATAAAAAATAAATGAAATTCCGGTATTGTTATATTATTGTTTATGTAAACTCCAAAACTTGCTCCTGGAATTATTCCAAGTGCAAATAGTAAAGATGTTTTAAAATCACCTTGTTTTCTTCTAGCAAATATTATTGTTGATAGTAAGCTCATAAAAAACATAGTTAAATCCACATTAACAGAGATAAGTGCTTTAGGGACACCAAGTGTTAGTAGAAATGGGATTATTAAAAGGTCTCCTCCAAGTCCAACAAGACCTCCTATGCTAGTTGCAGCTAAAGCTATTAAAAAATAAATCATAAAAATTTCTCCTATGTTGTTTCATCATTTGTTGTACAAATAATAATAACAGGAATATTAATTAAATGCAAATGATTTGCAATAACATTTATGATGAATGTCGAAGTTTGTCTTACTAAATTTGGAAATAATATAAGTTTTATATGAAAAAGTCAACTTCCAAAAAATTGAACAAGATAAAGGAATTTAGAGCATAAATGACTTAAATTAATTTAAGTTTGTTAAATAGTATTTTTATAAAATTAGTAATTAAAAATTAAGTAGTTTATAATAATAAGGCACTATATATTGTATTGACAATAATTACATATCACTATATATAGTAAGGAGTTTGAGAGGCTCTAAATTAATTAGGAGGAGATAGTTGTGCCAAAAGTTATAAAAAGAGATGGAAGAGAATCCAGTTTTGATATTGAAAAAATAGCAAATGCTATAAGAAAATCTGCTAGAGATGTAGGAGAAGAATTAGAACTTTGTGATTTACAAGAAATCGCAAGAGGGGTTCTAGGTTATATAAATGAGAATGAACAACAAGAGATTACTGTTGAAGAAATTCAAAACCTTGTTGAAAAATCATTAAAGAAAAATGGCTATGGACATATAGCAGCAAATTACTCAAGTTATAGAGCAGAAAGAACAAGAGTAAGACAAATAAAATCAGATTTAATGAAAGCCATAAGCAAAATTGGAGTGGAAACAGATAGAGATAATGCTAATGTAGGAAATAATTTCTCTTCAAAGCTTCTTAGAATAGCTTCAGAATCTAATAAATGGCATAATCTTGCTACAATGCCAAAACATTTAGCAAAGGCACATGAAAATGGAGATATCTACCTTCATGATTTAGATTCTTATAATTTAACAATAAACTGTCTTCACATTCCAACAAAGGAAGTGTTAGAAAATGGTGTTAATACAGGATACGGAACTTTAAATGTTCCAAAGAGAATAGAAACAGCAGCAGAGCTTAGTTGTATATTACTTCAATCAACTCAAAATGATATGTTTGGAGGACAGGCTCATCCTGATTTTGATAATGATATGGCTATTTTTATAAAGCCTACTAGAGATGAAATAAGAAATGAATATATAGAACTTGGAATAGATGAAAGTAAATTAGAAGAATTAGTAGAAAAGAAATTAAGACAAAGAGTTCATCAAGCTATGCAAGGTGTAGTTTATAACCTTAATACTATGCATAGTAGAGCTGGGTCACAAGTACCTTTTAGTTCAATAAATCTTGGAATTCCTAATTCAGAAGATGCAGCATTAGTTTGTGAAATTTTCTTAAGAGAATATGAAAAAGGTCTTGGAAAAGGTGAACAACCAATTTTCCCTAATATAATATTTAGGGTAAAAGAAGGAGTAAATAGAGAAGAAAATGATCCATATCACTATTTATATAAAATAGCTTGTGAAGTTGCAGCTAAAAGAATGAATCCAACATTTATGAATATAGATGCTGATTTTAATAAAGAATATTATGATAGAGGATATATGCCAGCTACAATGGGATGTAGAACATATATCATGAGTAATATTAATGGTGAGCCAGGTTGCAAAGGAAGAGGTAATATTGCTCCAACAACTATAAACTTACCTAGAATAGGTATACTTGCAAAAGCTAATATTGATAAATTCTTTGAACTTTTAGATGAAAGATTAGAAACAGCTAAGGAATCATTATTACATAGATATAGTATCCTTAAAAATTTAAGAGTTAAAGATTTACCTTTTGTTGCAGGTCAAGGTCTTTTAAAAGGCTCAGAAGGGCTTTCACAAGATGATTCAATTGAACCTATCCTAAAACAAGGAAGCTATGGAATAGGCTTTATAGGACTTGCTGAGGCTCTTATAGCTTTAACAGGAAAGCATCATGGAGAAGATGATAATTCTAGAGAACTTGGAGAAAGAGTAATAACTCATATTAGAAAATATACTGATAAAATTTCAAAAGAAACTCAGCTTAACTGGAGTTGTTATGCTACACCAGCAGAAGGTTTATCAGGTAAGTTTATCAAACAAGACCAAAAAGTATTTGGAATTATAAAGGGAGTTACAGATAGAGAGTACTATACAAATAGTTATCATGTACCTGTTTATCATCCAATATCAATAACTAGAAAAATTGATATAGAAGCTCCATATCATAAACTTTGTAATGCTGGACATATAAGTTATCTAGAAGTTGATGATTGTCCAACAGGTGAAGTTATAATGGATATACTTAATTATGCTTATAAGAAAACTAATATAAGCTACTTAGGTATTAACTTCCATATTAGATACTGTAAGAAGTGCGGAACTTATCTAAAAAATAATGAAAGTAAATGTACAGAATGTGGTTCTACTGAAATTCAAGGAGTTTCAAGAGTTACAGGTTATTTAAGTCTTGACGAAAGATTTGGTCCTGGTAAATATGGAGAAAGAGCAGATAGAATTTCTCATAACGAATCACATAAAAAAGCTTATTATAATGTATAAAAAAGTTTTTTTCACATAAAATACTATTGCATGGATAATATTTAAACTCTTTTAATTATTATTCTTACAAGGGCTACATGGGGACACAACCATGTAGCTTTTATTTTATTTAGAAAAAACACGAACAAACCACTAATATTTTCTATTGATTTATTCGTGATTTATGATAGAATTAAAAACAATAAATTTCGGATTAATCATTTTTAAATAAAAAGGGGAGATACTATGATAAGATTTAATGAATTACCTAAAATAGAATTACACTGTCATTTAGATGGTTGTTTAAGAACAAATACAGTTTTAGAATTAGCTAAAAAAGATAATATTGAGCTAGAAACTTATAATTACGAAGAGTTAGAAAACTTACTTGTAGTACCTGATGACTGTGAGTCATTAGATGTTTATCTTAGAAGATTTGATTTAACTGGATCAGTTATGCAATCTAAGGAAAATTTAAAAAGAGTAGCTTATGAATTAATAGAAGATGTTAATAGAGAAAATGTTAAATATATAGAAATAAGATTTGCACCATTATTCCATAAAGAAAAAGGGCTTTCAACAGAAGAAGTTATACAAGCTGTCCTTGATGGAATGAAGCTTGGAGAAGAAAAGTTTGGTGTTAAGAGTAATTTAATAATATGTATTATGAGACATCATGATTTAGAAAGTGGCTTTAAATTAATAGAAGAAGCTAAGAAATTTATAGGTAAAGGAGTAGTTGCTGTAGATCTTGCAGGTGTTGAACTCGAAGGTTTCGCTCCAAAATATAAGGAAATGTTCGATAAGGCTAAAGCATATGGATTTAGAGTAACAGTTCATGCTGGAGAAACTGGTTTTTCACAAAATGTTATTGATGCTATAGAGCTTTTAGGAGCAGAAAGAATTGGTCATGCTGTTGCAATTCAAAATGATTTAAAAGCTTATAATACTGTTAAAGATAATAAAGTTACTTTAGAGATGTGTCCTAAGAGTAATTTAGATACTAAAGCAGTTAAGAATTATGGAAGTCATCCAATTAGAAGATTTCTTGATGAAGGACTTGAAGTTAATCTAAGTACAGATAATAGAACTGTTTCTAATATAGATTTAGCAACAGAATGTAAAAATTTAAATGAACAAAATGAAATTAGTTATGAGGATTACAAAAAGATATATCTTAATAGTGTTAGAGGTGCTTTTTGTGATGAAGAAACTAAAAAGTGGCTTGAAAGCTTAATCTAAAAAAGGCTATCTCGGAAGAGATAGCTTTTTTTATCTTAAAATTTAATTTAATTGATTTTAAATAAATCTAGTTTTTTGAGCATAAAGCTTTACTCTAGGCTTAATTAATAATTCACTAGCTACAACTGATAAAATTGCTAGTGGTAAGTTAAGATGTATAACCATTAGAGTTGAAGCATAATAAAAAACATAATCTATAATTCTAAGGCCTATTATATCTTTAAAAGCATAATGTAAAACTGTTAATGTTATAGCTCCAATTAATACGTTAACTATAAATGGTATTTGAAGGACTATAGCTATAAAGAAATAGGCTATTTCTAGTAAAATAAGAGGTCTTTCAATTTTGTATAAATTCATTTTTATCCTCCTTTTTTTGTTTTATAAAATTATAACATCTAATACATATATTAGAAATTACTTTTTTATTAATATTGTGTGATATTAATAATATAGAAAGTTATTCTATATTATGGTAAAATAGGATAAAAATAAAAGCAAAAGGGGGCAAGAATTTATGAGTGATTTATTAAATAAGAAAATATTTATTGTTGATACTACCTTGAGAGATGGTGAACAAACAGCTGGTGTTGTTTTTGCAAATCATGAAAAGGTAACTATTGCACAAGCTCTAAGTAATTTAGGTGTTGATCAGCTAGAAGTTGGAATTCCAGCTATGGGTGGAGATGAAAAAGAGGCAATAAAAGAAATTTGTAGAAGAGATTTAAAAGCTAGCATTATGGGATGGAATAGAGCTGTGATTGGGGATATACAGCAATCTATCGACTGTGGATGTTCTGCCGTAGCAATTTCAATATCAGTTTCAGATATTCATATAAAGCATAAACTTAGAACTTCTAGACAATGGGTTTTAGATAATATGCAAAAAGCTGTTGAATTTGCTAAAAAGAATGGACTTTATGTTTCTGTAAATGGAGAGGATGCATCAAGAGCAGATAAAGATTTTTTAGTTGAGTTTATTGAAGCAGCTAAAAGTGTTGGTGCTGATAGATTTAGATATTGTGATACTGTTGGTATTATGGACCCTTTTGGCATAAGAGAAAATATAGAGTATCTTTATAAGATGACAAAGGCTGATATAGAAATGCATACTCATAATGATTTTGGAATGGGTACTGCAACAGCTTTAGCAGGAGTTATGGGAGGTGCTAATCATATAGGTGTCACAGTTAATGGACTTGGTGAAAGAGCTGGTAATGCAGCATTAGAAGAAGTTGTAATGGCTCTTAAATATGTTTATGGAGTAGACCTTGGATATGATACAACTAAATTTAAGGAAATTTCAGAATATGTGTCAAAAGCTGCAGGGAGAGATTTACCTGAGTGGAAAGCTATTGTTGGAGACAATATGTTTAGACATGAATCAGGTATACATGCTGATGGAGCTATAAAAAATCCTAAAAATTATGAAGCTTTTGATCCAGCAGAAATAGGACTTGAAAGACAAATAGTTATAGGAAAGCATTCAGGAAAAGCAGCTATAGTTAATAAATTTAGAGAATATAATATTGAGCTTAGTCCTGAAATGGCAAATAGAGTTTTAGAGAAAGTAAGGTCTCTTTCAGTAAGTCTTAAAAGAACTCTTTTTGATAAAGAAGTAGTTCAAATCTATCATGATATTCAAGAGGGGAAATAATTATGGGGTTAAATTTAGTTTATAAGATTTTAAAAGAGCATTTAGTAGAAGGTGAGCTTAAAGTAGGAAGTCCTATAGGAATTAAGATAGATAGAACATTAACTCAAGATTCAACAGGAACAATGGCTTATTTACAACTTGAAGCTATGGGAATAGATAGAGTAAAGACCAAAAAGAGTATAGCTTTTATTGATCATAATATGCTTCAACAAGGATTCGAAAATGCAGATGATCATAGATATATTCAAACTGTTGCATCAAAATATGGGGTTTATTTTTCAAAGCCTGGGAATGGAATTTGCCATCAAGTATTTTTAGAAAGATTCTCAGTACCTGGAGATACTTTGATTGGTTCAGATAGTCATACTCCAACAGCAGGAGGAGTTGGAATGCTTGCAATAGGAGCGGGTGGACTTGATGTTTCTATTGCAATGGCTGGTGGTGCTTATTATATTAATGCACCAGAAGTAGTTAAAGTAAATCTTATTGGTAAAATGAGAAAAATGGTTACTTCAAAAGATATTATTTTAGAAGTTTTAAGACAAATGTCTGTCAAAGGTGGAGTTGGTAGAGTATTTGAATATACAGGAGAGGGTGTAAAAACTCTTTCAGTTCCACAAAGAGCTACTATAACTAATATGGGGGCAGAGCTAGGGGCTACAAGTTCAATATTTCCAAGTGATGAAAGAACATATGAATATTTTAAAGCTCAAAATAGAGAATATGATTTTAAAGAATTAAGTGCAGATAAAGATGCAATTTATGATTTAGAAATTACAGTAGATTTAAATAAGCTAGTTCCAATGGTAGCAAAACCACATAGCCCAGATAATGTTTGTTCAGTTAAAGAAGCTGGAGAAATAAAAGTAGATCAAGTTGCTATAGGAAGTTGTACAAATTCTTCATATGAAGATTTAATGAAAGTAGCTAAAATTCTTAAGGGCAAAAAAGTTCATAATGATGTTAGCTTAGTTATTGCACCAGGTTCAAGACAAGTTATGGAGATGATTGCTAGAAATGGGGCACTTGGAGATATTATAAGTTCAGGAGCTAGAATTCTTGAAAATGGCTGTGGACCATGTATAGGCATGGGACAATCACCAAAAACAAATGGAGTTTCTGTTAGAACTTTTAATAGAAATTTCTATGGTAGAAGTGGAACTTTATCAGCTAAAGTATATCTTGTAAGTCCTGAAGTAGCGGCAGTTACTGCAATTAGGGGAGTTTTATCAGATCCAACAGACTTTGAAGTTGATTTTGATGATATAAGTTTAGATAAATTTATAATAGATGATAGTATGATAATAGAGCCAGCGAAACTAGGAGAAGAGGTTGAAGTTGAAAGGGGACCTAATATAAAACCTTTCCCTATTAATACTGCTTTAAGTCAAAGTATTAATGGAAAAGTTGTTTTAAAAGTTGAAGATAATATAACTACAGACCATATTATGCCTTCAAATTCAAAACTTCTTCCTTATAGAAGTAATATACCTTATCTTTCAGAATATTGCTTTAATACTGTTGATACAGAGTTTCCAACTAGAGCAAAAGAGAATAATGGTGGATTTATAGTAGCTGGAGAAAATTATGGACAAGGTTCTAGTAGAGAACATGCTGCACTTGCACCTTTATATCTTGGGATTAAGGGAGTTATATGTAAGTCATTTGCAAGAATTCATAAAGCTAATCTTATTAATAGTGGGATAGTTCCTATGATTTTTGAAAATGAAGAAGATTATAATGATATAGGACTTTTAGATAGTTTAGAAATTCCAGATATATTAGAAAAAATAGATGATGGAGTTTTAGAAGTTAAGAATATTACAAATGGTAGAAGCTTTAGAGTTAAAACTCAGCTTTCACAAAAAGAAATAGAAATTATTAAGGCGGGTGGAAAGCTTAATTATACAAAAATTAAATCTTGTTAATATAAAAAAGGTATATCTCAATTTGAGATATACCTTTTTTTATATTTATTATTTAAATCCTATTGTTGATTAAATATTTGAATAACTATATTGCTTATACTAGGATTTTAAATTATTTATTAAGCAAATCTGTTTGATATTTCTTTCTTTGATACTAATTCTGATTTATCAGTATCTACTTTATGAAGTAATAAAGCTTTTACTCTTCCCATTAAGTATCCAAGTATTAATGAAACTACTATAAATGATATTAACATCCATACGTCATGAACAAGTCCTTCATGGTTTATACCTGAAATAGTCATCTTAAGTCCATTTACTGCATAAGTCATTGGTATCCAAGGATGTAATGCCTTAAAGAATTCTGGTGATGTTTCTATTGGGTATAATCCAGAACATGATGTTAATTGTAATAGGAACATTACAATTACTGAACCCTTCATTATTGGTGTTATTATATAATGTAATCCATTTAACACTGAGTAGAATGTTATAGAAATTAATGCATTATATAAGAAGAATTGTGGCATTGCAACTGGATTTAATCCAAGTACAGCCCATAAAATTATTCCCATAACGATACTTTGTAATATTGTCATGATTATTCCTGCAAGATAAACCTTGAAGAATTTAGCCATGAATTTACCTTTAAACTTCTTACCAAGGCTTGAAGCAACGAAGTAAGTGTACATTGCTCCCATCCATAATGCTATACAAATAAAGTAAGGAGCTAACCCTTCACCGTATAATGATACTGGGTTTATAGTTGTATAGTTAAGTTGTACTGGGTTTGCGATATAAGCACTAATTTGCTTTAATAATTCAGGGTTATTTCCAAGCTTAGCTCCCTTTTCTAATGTTTGTATTAAAGTCATTGAAGTAGCTTCAGAAATTTGTTTTGAAATATTTCCTTGAACTCCTTGAGCTACTGCTGAGAATATCTTTGAGAACACATAGTTCTTACCTTGATTTATAGTTGCATCAATTACTGGCTTCTTAAATCCATCAGTCATTGCATTTGCAACATCATATGAGAAGTTCTTTGGAATTACTACCATAGCATAGTATTTCTTACCTTCAACTCCTGCTTTTGCTTCATCGTAGTTTACAAATTCCCATTTTACACTATGGTTATCTTTTAAACTCGCTTCGACACTTTTACCAATATCAATAGTTTGTCCATCTTTTGTTACTGGCTGGTCCATATTTACGAAAGCTACAGGAACTTTACCCATTTGTTGATATGGGTTCCAGAAACCTCTTAAATATGTAAATGAATAAAACGCTGGTAAAACTAAAATACTTATGAGTACTAATAAAATCATTGGACTTAACTTTTTCTTTTGTTTATCCATTATTACATCTCCTTTGTTTAATATTTATTTTTAAAATTTACAAATTTGAAACAATTTATACTTGTATTATATAACCTTTTTTATATAATTAGAAATATATATTATTGTATATATATATTTATTTAAATAAATATATAGTGGAGGATAGAGTCATGGAATTACTTCAATTAAAATATTTTCAACATGTTGCAAAGCATCAGAATATAACAAAAGCAGCTAATGAATTACATATATCCCAGCCATCATTAAGTTTAACTATAAAAAAACTTGAAGAGGAAATAGGAATTCCTCTATTTAGAAGAGTAGGAAAGAAGATAGAGCTTAATCAATATGGAGAAGCATATTTAAAGCATGTAAGCAGAATACTAACAGATCTTGAAAGTGCAAAAGATGAGGTTTTAGAGCTTTATGGTATAAAAAATACTCATATATCATTAAGTGTAAATGCGACTTTATTTTTAACAGAACTTTTAAGGGACTTTTTAATTGAGCATCCCAATATTAAAATGACTCAATCTATAAATACTCAAGATGTAATTATTGAATCTTTAAAAAATGGGAATGTTGATTTTGCAATAACATCACCTATTATTGAAATACCGGAAATAGAGACTATTGAATTAATAGAAGAAGAAATAGTAGTTATTGCACCAGCTAAAGGGAAGTTTGCTAATGTCGATTATGTATATTTAAAAGAATTATCAGAAGAAAATTTTATAGAGCTTACAGAATCATATGCATTTAGACTTATAACTCAGCAATTATATAATCAAGCTGGCTTTGAACCTAATATAGTTTTTGAAGGTGATAATAATATGATAGAGCAGCTTCTTAGATTGGATAGAGGGGTAGCTTTAGCTCCAATTTCTATTAGGCATAGATATAGAAAGGACCATACTCCTGAATTAGAAGAGTTTAAGATACTACGACTTAAGGATAAATGTAATAAAAGAAAAATTGGTTTATCATATTTAAAAGGAAAATATCTTTCTGATTTATCGGTACAGTTCAAGCAATTTACAATAAATTATTATAATGAGTTTAAGAAAAATTTAGACTTGTTTGAATAGACTTTTAAAGATATAATAATAGTTCCGATAAAGAAATTTTTAATAAAAATTATGTTTATAAGTAATATAAAAAAGTTATCCACAGGTAAATTTTAAACTTTTACCTGTGGATAACTTTTTATTTTTAAATTGTGGATTAAAAACCTAAGTTTATATCTAAGGGATTAGTATTTAATTTAATATAACCATCTGAATCAATAAATTCAGTAGTTAGATTTTTTGCTATGCTAATTCCTTTATAAGTTATATTTACATGAGACACAACAACTAATGCTCCATTTTTAATCTCTTTGGATTTAATGTTAGCAAATTTTATGGATGTATTTATTAAATCATTTTGTGTTATATGATCAGGGAATTTTATATAGGTATTATTATTTTCAGTTTTAAATTGTAATTTAGAGATTACATCATTACTTAAATAATTTCCTAAAGCTGTAGTAAAAGCTTCCTTAGTTTGATAAGGTGCTTTTAGTAAATGATAATTTCCTGATAAGTTTTGATCAGGATTAACACTATTTATAAATACATTTTTTAAATTATTTGTAAGTGTATCAAGTAAATCTATTAATTCAGCATCTGTATAACTATCAAGTGGCTTAGCTTTAATTGGTAATAAGTCAGGTGTAGGTATTACAGTTGAATTTATATTTTTATTAGAATTTTGAGTAATGTTATTATTAGATGCATGATTTTGTTTTATTTCCATAAAGGTAAAGATACTTACACCTATGGCTAAAAGTAATAATAAAACTATAATGACCTTTTTTTTCATTTCTCTCCTCCTAAAAAAGTTTATCTGTCTATGAATGAAGCAATTGCAAAAGCAGCAGCTATTATAAGCATAAACATATTAGGGAAACCATATCTAGAGAATGTAACAAATGGCCAATAAACTACAGTACACATAGTGAATATAGTTAAAAGCATTCCTACATTTCGATTTCTATTACCTTTCAGTAACATAAATATTATTCCCAATATAGCTAGGAAAATATAAATCCAATGAATTCCAGTCATTACTCCCATACTTATTCCCAGTATTGGTCGCCAATAATAAGGGATGCAATAAAGCATGAATGTCTTACCAAGAGTATACCAAGCTGTATATTTTAATGGTTGAGTTTTAAAACCAGTTTCTATTATATAATTAGCAAGATTATTTTGCTCTTCATCAGACATATACTTATTATTTTCAAATTTTTCATAGCCATCTTCAGCAGGAATATCCTTTGCAAAACTTGGAGGAGCATCAAATATAAATGCACCTAAAAGCTTAGGATTGGCTGAGGAATCTGTAAATAAAATAAAGTGACCTTTTAGATTATAATTTCTTACCCACCATGGAGTGAAGAAAATTGTGAAAGTAACAAAAGCCACAAGAGTATATTTAATCATATCTTTTATTGTGTATTTATTTACTATCCAGAAGATAACTATAAATAGAGGGAATATCGCTGCATTTGGTCTTGTAAGACAAGTAAGTGCCCAAAATATTGAAGTTATTATATAGTAGATCATCTTATTTTCTTTTATAGCTACTATTGAGAAATAAAGCATTATGATAAATAAGAATTGGAATAAAACTTCTGTTAATATTAAGTTTGGTGATACTGCCTCTGGTAGATAAAGTGCAAATAAGAATGCAGCTATTATAGCTACTTTTTTATTAAATAATTCTCTTGCAATAAGGTAAACAAAATAAAGAGAAACACCTTGCATTAAACATTGTATTATTCTAATTGCTGTTACACCTGAGTCACCAGTACCAAAGATAGCCATAATTCCACTTAAAAATAGAGGGAATAAAGGCATTATAAATGCAGTAGGTACTCCATAATAATAAAGTTGACCTGTTTGTAAGAATAATCTAGCTGTATGTAGATATCTAACATCATCATTATTTAATTTTACTGGGTTTCCGATATAGAAATAGTTATTATTTTTTATAGCTTCAAAAATAGATATTCCAAGTAGGATAGCTATTGCTAAAAATAAAAAAAGTCGATATTTCTTATCGTCTTCCCATAGATATTTTTTTAAATTCATAAACGCTCCTTACTTCATTGAAATAACAAAAACACCGATAAGTATTATTATTGTTCCGATGATTGTATTAGTGCTTATTTTTTCATTTAAGATAAAGTAACTTGCAAATAATGAGATTATATAGCTCATACTTTGTAGAGGATAAACCTTACTTAAATCATAATTTTTTAGTATGTATAGCCAGTAAATAGTTGCAACTCCATAAATAATAATTCCACTAAAAATAAATTTATTAAATAGTGCAAGTATTATTGCCTTAGCTCCATCAAGAGAAACATGACCAAGCCCTATTTTCCATAAAAGTTGCCCTGATACAAGCAAGATACAATTTATAAGTACTAAAATAATTTCTTTCATTGTATTAGTCCCTTTCATCAACCTTTTTCTTTAGTATTCCAAGTTCTTGAGAAAGACTTGTTACTTGATTTCTAAGCTTTGAAATAGCAACGCTTAGAGTGAAGAGTATTAGAATTAATATAAATATTATTCCAAGGAATAAAGTATTTACAGGATTATAAATTCTTAATAGTCTTGATACGCTATAAACTATTCCAGGGCAGATACTAAGTACAATAAAGAAAATTCCAAGTACTATCCAAAGCATAGAATACTTAATAGTTAGCTTTGACCTTTTAGTTATTGATATTATATATAACGTAAAAAGACAAGACGCTATAATTAATATTATTTGGAATATTTCATTCAATTTTTCACCTTCTTTTTAAGAGAAAATGATAGTAATATAGCAGTTGTAACTTTTATCATATAGTAAATTGAGTTAACTACATTTATAGAAGATTTACCATGTTCTCTTTCATTCATAATTACTGGGATTTCAGTAACTTTAAAGCCATTGCTTATTAGAATCATAAGAGTTTCTGGTTCTGGATAATCTGCAGGGTAGTATCTAGAAAATAAGTCTATAACCTTTTTATCACATAATCTAAAGCCAGATGTAGCATCTGTAATTTTTTCTCTAGTTAAGATTCTTATTAAATAATAAAAGAAATTGATTCCAAGTCTTCTTACAAAACTAGATTGAAAACCTTGATTATTTATAAATCTAGACCCTATTACAAAATTATATCCTTTCTCTATTTCTTCATAAGCTTGTTTTATGTACTTAGGATTATGTTGACCATCTCCATCTATTTGTATGGCATAATCATAATCATTTTCTTTAGCATATTTATAGCCAGTCTGAACAGCTCCCCCTATGCCTAGGTTACACGGTAAATTTATGAAATTTACATTTTTTAAAGTTTTTAAAACTTCCTTTGTATTATCAGTTGAAAAATCATTTATTATAAGTGTATCTACCTTTATAGGCATAGTATTTTGAACTTCATTAATTTTGTTTACTAATTCAGGAAGATTCTTTTCCTCATTAAATGCAGGAACTATTAATAATAATTTTTTCATTTGTAACCTCCTGGTAAAATTTATTTCTCTAATACAAGTTCATAAAAATAATTATTTGTCGAATTTAGACTACAATAATATGTATTTAATGTCAACAATATTAACTATATTGGAATAATATTAACACAATGAGAAGATTATAGTGTATTACTCTTATTATTCTCATATGGATATATTTTAATGTATAAATTTAAAATTTTAATATAAAAGATAATTAAATAATTTTAATATAATAAAAAAGAATTAGTTGATTTTCTTATGTTTTTTATTTTATTTAGCTAATTTAATTTGTATATAAAATTTGTTTCAAATAAAAAGTGCCGATATTATCGGCACTTTTAAAATTAAATTATTAACTTCTAAATAGAGCATCTTCTCTATTGAACATATATCTTGCAAGTAGGACTGCTAGTATTATATAAACTATTGACCAAGTAAATGTTAAGATTAAGTGCATTGGAACAAATACTCCAAAGATAGCTTCTTTCATAACAAGAACTGCGTTGATTATTGGGATATTATATAATAATAGTGATGATCCTGTTGAATCTAGGTACATAGTACCATATGAAACAATCATAGGTGCAAATGTTAAGAATCCAAGATAAGTTTGAGCTTCCTTGAATGATTTAGCAAATACACTTATTGCAAGTTGTAATGCACTAAAGCTTAATGTAATAAGTATAGCAAGTGCTGCAATTATTATTATAGCTTTTGGTGAAAGTGCAAGGCCATCAGTATTCATAAATAAACTATTTGGTATAAACATTGATACGAGGACTCCTATAAAACCAGATAGAGTAGATAGGATTCCCATAAGTGTTATAGCAGCAAGTTTACCAATTAAAATTGAACTTCTGCTAGCTCTAGTACTTAATAGTGGTTCAAGTGAACCTCTTTCTTTTTCGCCAGCCGCAAGATCAGTTGCAGCTGCAGCTCCACCTTGTGCTGCATAAGCTAAAACGAACATAGGTAAAAGCATAGCTATTAATTGAAGTGAATGTGCTTCATTCTCATTTTGTATGCCGACACCAACAGGTTCTATATTAATAGGGTTTAATAAATTATTATCAACTCCAAGTGATGATAATCTGTTGCTTACAGTTTGTTTACTAAATCCACTAATTACTTCTTCAAGTGTTGAAAGTGCTATTTGTGATTTTTGGCTTGTATTATCATAATAAATCTTTAAGTTAGCACTACCATCTTTAGAAGCGATTGCAGAATTAAAGTTATTTGGAATATCTAAATAAAGATAAATCTCATTATCTTTTAATGCTTGTTCTGGATTAGATACATTTATAATTTGAATTCCATTAACTTGTTCTAATGCTTGCTCAAGTGATGAATTTTGATTTCCAACTATCGCAATTCTAAGTCCATCTTTAACAGCATTAGTATTACTAGCAGCAGACCCTCCTATAATGTAAAGGATAAATGGTAAAATAAATATTGGTAATAATACAGCGCCTAAAAATGCTTTTCTATCTCTGAATAAATCTCGCATTTCTTTTTTAAAGACAAGCCATGACATACTATTCATTTGACTCACCTCCAATTAGATGAATGAAGATTTCTTCTAAATCATCATTTTGATATTTAGCTTTTAATTCAGGGATAGTTCCTACTTCGACTATTTTACCTTTATGAATTATAGCGACTCTATCACATAATTTTTCAACTTCATACATGCTGTGGCTTGATAAGATTACTGCCTTATTATCTTTTTTACAATTTAAAATAAATCTTTGAACAGATCTTGTAGCTGAAACATCAAGTCCAGTACATGGTTCATCAAAAAGCATAACTTTTGGATCATGAACTATACTTCTAGCTATAGAAACTTTTTGTTTCATACCTCTTGAAAACTTTCCAGCAACTCTATCTATATAACTATCCATCTCAAAATCTTTGATAAGTTTTTCTATATTTTTATTAGCTTGTTTTTTTGAAAGCCCACCAAGCTGTGCAAAATACATAATATTTTCTCTTGCTGTGAGTCTGTCATAAATTCCAACATCACCACCAAAAAGAATACCAATGCTTCCCCTAACTCCAGCAGGATCTTTATTTACATCATGTCCATTGACTATTGCTGTTCCAGCTGATGGTTGAAGCATAGTAGCTATCATTCTAAGTGCTGTTGTTTTACCAGCCCCATTTTCACCTAGTAGTCCAAGAATTTCGCCTTCATTAACACTAAAGCTAATTCCATCTACTGCTGTGAAGTTCTTAAATTTTTTAGTAAGACCTTTAACTTCTAAAACCATAATATTCTCCTATTCCTGTATTTTTTCTTTAGTTTAAATAATAAAGCATAAGACTCTCTAAAGAAGGCTTTTCATAAATAGCTTCTTCTCCAAGTAAGTTGAAAGTTTTTTTATAATCATTAGTTAAAGCTTCAAATCCAAATGAATTAGTTTTAATACTAACAAAATTTTGTTTTATTTCATCATCAAGTAGATTTAAAGGACCTTTGACTATTTTATGATTATCAAGTAATAAATCTTTTTCGCCACTAAGCATTATTTTACCATTGTTTAAAAAATAAACAAAGTCAGCTGCTTTTTCAAGGTCACTTGTTATATGAGAAGAGTAGAATACGCTCATTTCACCATCTTCCATATTTTCAAGTAATATATCTAAAAATTCATTTCTTATTATAGGGTCAAGATTTACTGTAGGCTCATCCATTAAAAGCAGTTTAGGTCTATATGAAAGAGCCATACAAAGCTCAAATTGTTTTTTCTTACCTGAAGATAAATCTTTAAACTTTTTAGATTCATCTAAAGAAAATTTTTTTATATATTTTGAATAGAGTGATTCATCCCATGATTTATAAAAGGGAGCAATCATCTTCTTTATATCTATAAGTTTAGTATCTTCAGGAAATGCAGAATTACTACCTATATAAGCTAAATTTTGTTTTATTTCAGCTTCATTTTCTCTTAATTTTTTATTAAATAGAGTAATTTGACCATTATCAGGATGTAACATATCTATAATTAATTTAATAGTAGTTGTTTTACCAGATCCATTTTGGCCAATAAAGCCAGTTATATAACCTTTAGGAATTTTTAAATTATCTATATCTAAATAAAAGTTGCCTAGTTGTTTTTTTAGATTTTTAATTTCTACTGCATTCATAGTTATACCTCCTCATAAAGAATTTTAATTATTTCTATAAGATTTTCCTCTTCTAGATTTATAGACTTTGCAGTCTTAATTATTTGTGTAAGACTATCTTCAATTTTTGATATAGTCAGTTCACGAAGTCTATCACTGTTTTTCATAGCAACGAAGCTTCCTTTACCTGGAGTAGTTTCTATAAATCCTTCACTTTCTAGTTCTTCATAAGCCTTTTTTGTTGTTATTATGCTAACCTTGAGTTCCTTTGCAAGCATTCTTATAGAAGGAAGTGGATCACCAGGATTTAAATTCTCCCTTAGAATTTCACCTTCTATTTGAGTTTTTATTTGTTTGTATAAAGGAACTGAAGATGAGTTTGAAATTAGTATATTCATGTTTAAACTCCTTAATTTAAAAGTTGTTTTCTTTCGTATATTCCTATAGATATTATAAGGGAAATCACAAATAAAATAATTGCTATTATTAATAAAATTATCAAAACTATATTAGGTACAACTGAATTAAATCTAGAATAAAAAGTTGTACTTAATGCTATTGAAATTACATATCCAACTTGATAAACAATTTTTTTAAAGTAAATATCTAAAGGCATGAATATTGAAAATGTAATAAGGTTTAAAACTGTTAGTAGCACTATTGAACTTAATTGATAATCAAGAGAATTTATAAAATAAATTAGATTAAATTTATTTAAAATAATAGATACCATATAATCAAAAATAGAAAGTAATGTTCCAGACATCATTATGATAAAAGCAAATAAATATTTAGATTTTATTATTTGAGACTTTTTTACTGGTAATCTAAAATTCAGAGCATTTGTATTAGAAGCATATTCTTTTTTTAGACTAAAAAGTAAGCAAGCTTGAACTGCTATTACTAGAGGTATATAAAGTACAACTGGTACAAACATAATGAGTAAGTTTAAAAATATAAGAAGACATATAAAAGACTTATTTTTTAATGTAGAGTAAGCATATTCTTTTTTTAAAAGAGTAGTGTAAATATTCATATTAGACCCCCATCCTATTATTTTTTTCAATTTTTTTAATATCATGATATTCTACTAAAATATATCTGTTATTACTGTGTATAAACAGTATATACAGTTAATGATTTTATAGTACCATTATGTTTTTTTTTAGTCAATAAAAATTTTATTTTTTTATAAATTAATTTTTAAATAAAAAATTTGTGTTAATTAATTCTAAAGTTGTTGACTTTAGGAGTAGATACTTTAAAATTAGAATGATTAATATAAAGGCAGATGGGTGGCAAAACTACCCATGTGCCTTATTTTTTTGAAAGAACTAATAAGGGGGACATAGTTTTGAAAGGAATATTTAAAGATAAAAAATTCTTAAAAACCTTATGGATTTTAGCAATACCAATAGTTATTCAAAATTTCATAATGTCATCATTAAATTTAGTAGACAACCTTATGATTGGAAGTCTTGGTGAAGAGGCAATAGCAGCAGTAGGACTTGCTAATCAATACTTCTTTGTATTTATGCTTTGTATTTCTGGTATTACTGCTGGAGCAAGTATTTTTATGGCTCAATATTGGGGAAGAAAAGATGTTGATAAAATAAAAACAGTATTGGGTTTATCAATTGTAATAGGTTTTATAGCATCAATAATTTTTGCAATAGCTGCATTCTTTGCAGCAGAGTCTATAATGAAGATACTATCTAAAGATCCTAAAGTTGTAAAACTTGGAGTAGAATATTTAAGAGTAGCAGCTATAAGTTATTTAATAACTAATATTACAATGGCATATTCAGCAGCATTAAGAAGTACAGAACAGCCTAGAATTCCAATGGTTGCAAGTATTATTGGAGTATTATGTAATGCTTTTTTAAACTGGGTATTTATATTTGGAAATTTAGGTGTAGAAGCTATGGGAGTTATGGGAGCAGCACTTGCTACAACAATAGCGAGAGCTGTAGAAATGGCTTATATCTTAATAAGAGTTTATATAGGAAAAAATAAAATATCAGCAAAAATAAAGGAATTAATAAACTTTAATTTTGAATTTATAAAAATCTATTTTAAAACTTCATGGTCAGTTATAGCTAATGAAATCATTTGGTCTGTTGGAATGATGGTTTATTCAATATCATACGCAAGAATAGGAACAAATGCTGTTGCATCAATGCAAATAGCAACAACTTTGAGTAATTTATTTATGGTTATAGGTATAGGAATAGCAGTTGCTTCTTCAATAATGATAGCTAATAAAATAGGAGCTGATGAGGAAGATGTTGCAAAAGATTATGCTGGTAAGATAGGAATATTATCACCAATAGTAGGAGTGGTAATAGGTATATTCCTTTGGATTTTTGCACCTATAATTGTGAAACCTTTTAATATAGGTGCTGAAACAACAAGAGATACAATTAATGTTTTAAGATTGATAGCAGTATTTACTCCTATCAGAACTTATAATGTTGTTATGATTGTCGGAGTTTTAAGAGGTGGTGGAGATACTACTTTTTCAATGCTCGTTCAAGCAGGAACAATATGGCTTTATTCAGTTCCAGCAGCTTTTATAGGAGCAACTACATTTGGTTTATCTCTAATATCTGTTTATTTCTTAATTTGTGTAGAAGAATTTATTAAATTATTCTTTGAAATTTATAGATTAAAATCAGGAAAGTGGATTAAAAACGTTATAGAAGAAACAGAGGTGGAAAATCTCGCTATCTAAAATAAACCACTGTTATAATAATATTGTTATAATGATATAGAGGTGGTTAAAATGAACGGAAAGATAAGATTATCAGGTATAGCATACGAGAGTTTAGTTAATGGTCCAGGGATGAGAAGAGTATTTTTCTCACAAGGATGTAGACATAAATGTAAGGGATGTTTTAATCCAGATACACATGATTTTAATGGTGGAGAACTTAGGGATATGGACGAACTTATAGATGATGTTAAAGAAAATCCTATTCTTAAAGGTATTACATTTAGTGGGGGAGATCCATTAGAACAAGCAGATAAATTTGCATATATGGCTAAAGAATTTAAGAAAATGAATCTTAATATTTGGTGCTATACAGGATATAAATTTGAGTATCTATTAGAGAATAGTAATGCTCAAAATAAATTTAGAGATTTACTAGAAAATATAGATGTACTAGTTGACGGAAGATTTGAAGAAAGCTTAAAAGAAGAGGGCTTAAAATTTAAGGGCTCAAGTAATCAAAGAATTATAGATGTACCAAAAAGCCTTAAAGCTGGTGAGGTAGTCTTACTATAAATACAAGAAAAATGCTTATCAAAATGATAAGCATTTTTTATTTTAAAGTATTAATCCTGCAAAAAGAATGAAAAGATATATAAGAATTATAAGTATAGTAAAACCAATTGTAAGAAGTATAGATAATATTTTTATTAGTTTATTTTTTATATTACGAAGTACAATTAGATTTATAAGTATAGGTATAGCTATGATAGTACCAGTACTTAGTGTGATAAAAATTACGTCGATAATTGATAGTGGTAAGACTTTGATTCTTTCTTCAAACCCACTATTCTTATCATAAATAAAGGTATCACCATTTAAATATCTTTCACATTCTAATTTATCAGTATAAATATTTATTTTAAAAGATTCATAATCATCTTCTATATTTGTAGTTTCTTTACCTGTTTCTGTATTTATAATATAGGAACCATTAGAACTTTGGACTAAACAATATATACCATCATTAAATGGAAATACACTTAAGTCTTCGTTTTTATGTATTCTATCTCTTAAGTTAGTTAATTGATTATCTGAAAGTGGCACAGGATATTTTAATATATACTGTTCATTATTTATATTTAATTTAAGGTAAGTAGAATCTTTTGTAATTATATAATCTGAATATTTTGTATCAATATCTTTATTAAAAGTTAGTAATTCAGATTGAGCTTTAAATTCTTTTTCAAAATTTTGATCTAAGTTATAGGAGAAAGCTTTACTTTTTACAGCTTTATACTCTCCTTTAGGTATGAATATATCAAATCTATTAGCGTCTATATTA
This sequence comes from Clostridium mediterraneense, assembly GCF_900091705.1. Lineage (GTDB taxonomy): Bacteria > Bacillota > Clostridia > Clostridiales > Clostridiaceae > Sarcina > Sarcina mediterraneense. Next base: position 424,505 of record NZ_LT594785.1, read on the forward strand.
TATTGTATTTCTTTTTCATTATTAATTTTTTCTGTTCTTTTTTGGTTTATATCATTATATATGATATAAGAAATATTTATTAAAAAATGTCCAATTATAATAAATAAGATAGCTAAAATAATTTTTTTATTTTTTGTCCAAAAGCTTTTTTTGTTTTCCACTAGTTGTCCCCCATTGATGTTTATTTTTATACCAATTATATAACAAATTTAGTTATTATTGTATTATATAGAAATGAATTTACAATTAAGAGCTTATTTATATAATGATTTTATATTATTAATATTTATGTAATTTATTATTATGTAAAATAAAGGTATAATTTACTTATAAAAGGAAAATTATGGAGGGTTATATGAAAAAAGTAATAACAACAGTACTTTTAGCGAGTACAATAATTTCAATAGGTGTTACAGCTACAAAAGCAGAGGATGTAAAATCTAAGAATACAAGTATAGAGATTACTGAGAATGAGATATGTGAAGAAGGGTGCACAAAAACTCATCAAGGTGAAGAAAGATTTTTTATATCTGATGAAATTTTAATGGGCTTTAAGAAGAATTCTAATATTGATCGTCAGAAAGCCATTGATTCAGCTAAGAACTGGTATAATACAAATAATAAAGAATATAATGAATATATGATAGTAGTTAATGGGGGAAGATATGAGTGCTATAATATGTGTACGAAGCACAGAAATATAAATCCTTATGATTATGGGTTTAAAGATGAATATAAAGAAGATTAATTTTAATTTCTTTTGCTATAATAAATAATATATTTTAGTAAAAGGAGATTAATTATGATTATTGAAAAATTAAAGATAGATGATATTCCAGAGTTATTAAATTTATATAAAGAACTAACAGATATGGAAGGCTCAGTAGAAATAGCAATAGAAACATATAAGCAGATGCTAAAGGATGAAAAATATCTATTATTGGTGGCTAAAGAAGAGGGGAGAATAATAGGTTCAGTTCTTGGAGTATGCTGTATGATTCTAGCTCTTGATGGTGGATATTTCTTAGCTATTGAAGATGTGATAGTTAAAGAAGAGGCTAGAGGTAAAGGAGTAGGTAGAAAATTAATGGAGAAACTCGATGAGTTTGCTATTAATAGTGATTGTGCTTATTCACTTTTAGTATCATCAGGACATAGAAAAGGAGCTCATAAATTCTATGAAAGAATAGGATTTACTGAGGATGTAAAAGGATTTAGAAAGTGGTATTAAAAAGTAGGACTATTTTGCTAATAGTCCTACTTTTAAAATTATGCTATTTCTAATTCAGTTGTTGTCTTTTCTACTATTTCAGCAGAGATTGCAGAAACTAAGCTTCCACCTGATGTTACGAATAAATCTTTTTCAATTATAAGATCCATAGCTGCTTTAGTATCTTGTGCACTTAAAATAGGTTTAACATTCTTTAATGATATATTACAAGTTTTCCCTTCCTCATTTTTAAAACTCATAATTAAAGTAAATATCTTTGCCATAAATAAAATCCCCCTTTTATTTTGATTATTCTGTTTAGATATCAGCAAGTGATATAAGTTGTTCTTGATTAACAATAACTTGTTCTGAGTCTATAAGTGCTCCAAGGGCATCTCCTACAAGTTTAAAAGCTTCAAGCTCAACTTTTGAATTGATTTTTGAAAATTTTTGAGTAACTGTTTTAGGTTCTCCTTTTGAATCAACTCCATATTCATATTTTAGTATTAGTGATGATTTTAAAATATTTGTGTTTTCCATTTTGCAACACTCCTTTCTTTCACTAAATATATATACCTGAAGTAGATTATTTTTCAAAAATCATAAAAAAAATTTTTTTTTGTTACAATTTAGAATTTTAAAGTGATAGAATAATATATAAATAAAACAACAAATAATAGATATCATATGAGAATTTTCATATATAAATATAAAATAAGAGGTGATAACCGTGATAAATATAAATTTAGAAAAAGTTTGCTGTAAGCAAGTTGATTCATTAGTAATCCCTTTCTTTGAAGATCAAGAAATAAGCGTTCCAAATCAAGAAGTTACTATTGCATTAACACAAGCTGTTAAAAAAGGACAATTTAAAGCTGCTTTTGGTGAATTAATTAAAGTAACAAAGACACTTGCTACTGGAGAATTACAAGATGTATTAGCAGTAGGTCTTGGAAAAGAAGCAGATTTAACAGTTGATAAAGTAAGAAAAGTTATGTCAAAGGCTGTTAGAGAACTTAGAAAGTTAAATAGTGAAAATGCTCGTATATCATTAGCAGATTTCGAAGTTATGAGCATTAGCGATTTCATAAAGGGAATCGTAGAAGGTGTTCTACTTGGAGATTATAAATTTGATAAGTTCAAGAGTGATAGAAAAGATAAGAAAGTTATGAATGTTTATTTCTCAGACAAGAGATATACACATGGTAGCTTAGCTGACGCAGCAGAAGCATTAGAAGAATCTAAGGCTTTAGTTGAAGGAACAATCCTTGCAAGAGATTTAGTAAATGAACCTGCTAACATAATGACACCAGCTTTATTAGCTCAAAAGGCTGAAGAAGCAGGAAATAAATATGGATTTGAAGTAGTTGTTAAAGAAAAAGCTGAAATTGAAGAACTTGGAATGGAAGCATTCTTATCAGTTGCAAAAGGATCAGCTCATGAACCAAAGCTTATAGTTATGAGATACTTTGGAGATGAAGATAATAAAGATAAGATTGAAGGACTTGTAGGTAAGGGATTAACATTTGATACAGGTGGATACTCACTTAAACCAACAGATTCAATGTTAACAATGAAATCAGATATGGGTGGTTCAGCAGCAGTTATAGGAGCTATGAGCATAATTGCACAAAGAAAGCTTAAGAAAAATGTAATTGCAGTTGTTGCAGCTTGTGAAAATGCTATTTCAGGAGCAGCTTATAAGCCAGGTGATATCATTGGATCAATGGGTAAGAAGTTCATAGAAATAGTTAATACAGATGCAGAAGGAAGATTAACATTAATAGATGCAGTTAACTATATAATTGAAAAAGAAAATGTAAGTTCAGTAGTTGATATTGCAACTCTTACAGGAGCAGCTCTTATAGGACTTGGAACAACAACAACAGCAGTACTTGCAAATAATGATGAATTCTACAAATCTCTTGAAGAAGCTTCAGCATCAACAGGAGAAAAAGTGTGGAGATTACCTATCTTTGATGAATATAAAGAACTTAATAAGTCAAAAGTTGCTGATTTAAAGAATGCAGGCGGAAGATTTGCAGGAACAATAACAGCAGGATTATTTATAGGTGAATTCGTACAAGATAAGCCATGGATGCACTTAGATATAGCTGGAACAGCATGGACAGATTCAGTTATGGATTATTCAGAAATAGGTGGAACTGGTGAAGGTGCAAGACTTCTATATGAACTTGTTAAGAGAAGATAATTTTTTTAGATAAGTTAAATAAGATAGTTTAAAATTTAGAGGTGTCTCATAGAGACATCTCTTTTTTCTATTTTAATCTAAAAAGATTAAAGTAGAACCTTTACTCCAAGGAGTATAAGTGCAACTGAACCTAAAATTTCAGCGTATTTACTATTAATTTTCATACCTAGTAAGTAGCCTAAAAGTAAGCCAATACCTGAGATGAATAAAGTTACAATTCCTATTATGATTCCAGCGTGTAATTTCATAGAATCTGGTAGAGAAGCGTATGTAACCCCAATAGCTAAAGCGTCTAAACTAGTTGCGATTCCCATAGCAGTTAATTCTTTAAAGTTTATTACTTCATCTACCTCACATGTTTCAGGAGCTTTAGTAAGAGATTCATAAAGTAATTTTAAACCAAGCGCGACAAATACTATAAATACAATTAAGGTATTATATTTATCAATAAATGATGAGAATAAACCTCCTATAAAGGAACCTATAACAATCATTAAGAATTGAAAGAATCCAAATGTTGAAGCCATTTTAATTGACTTTTTCCATTCAAACTTCCTAAAACAAATAGATTTAGCTACGCATACTGCAAATGCATCCATAGCTAGTCCAACTCCTGTAAGCGTTAGAGTAAGTAAAGACATAAAAAATTCCTCCCAAGTATTTTATTAATTTAAAATAAAAAAAACGAGATTTATAGGTATCAAAAAAATACCTATAAGTCTCGTTTTTTAATCTTAGGCCAGACTGAAAGTCAATATGTTGACCTAAGAACTTATATAAAAGTAAGCAAACTACTCCCTTATATTACATTATTTTAAATTAATTATATTTTTTTACTGAAAAATTATATCACTAATGGAAAAGAAAATCAACACTTAATTTTTTAATATTAAGTGCTGATTTTTATTAATTAGAAATCTGATTGTCCTGTTGTTCTTGGGAATGGAATAACGTCTCTGATATTTGCCATACCTGTTACATACATGATTAATCTTTCGAATCCTAGACCGAATCCTGAGTGTTTAGTTTCTCCGAACTTTCTAAGTTCTAAGTACCACCAGTATTCTTCTTCTTTAAGTCCAAGTTCTGTGATTCTTTCTTTTAATTTTTCATATCTTTCTTCTCTTTGGCTTCCACCTATGATTTCCCCGATTCCTGGAACTAAACAGTCCATAGCTGCAACTGTCTTACCATCTTCGTTTAATCTCATGTAGAATGCTTTAATATCTTTTGGATAGTCAGTAACAAATACTGGTCTCTTGAATACTTCTTCTGTTAAATATCTTTCATGTTCAGTTTGAAGATCTATACCCCATTTAACTGGATATTCGAATTTCTTACCTGATTTTAATAACATATCAACAGCTTCTGTGTAAGTAACTTTACCAAAGTCTGATGATACAACGTGATTTAATCTTTCTAATAGGCCTTTATCTATGAAACTATTGAAGAATTCTAATTCTTCAGGACATTCTTGCATGATGTAGTTTATAACATATTTAAGCATATCTTCTGCAAGTTCCATATCATCTTGTAAATCAGCGAATGCTATTTCAGGTTCTATCATCCAGAATTCAGCAGCGTGTCTTGCTGTATTTGAATTTTCAGCTCTGAATGTAGGTCCGAATGTATAGATGTTTCTAAATGCTAATGCATAAGCTTCACCATTTAATTGACCTGAAACTGTAAGGTTTGTTTCTTTACCAAAGAAATCTTCTTTGTAGTTTACAGCTCCTTCTTCTGTCTTTGGAAGGTTATTTAAGTCAAGAGTTGTTACTCTAAACATTTCTCCAGCACCTTCTGTATCTGAATTTGTTAAGATTGGAGTATGTGTATAAACAAATCCTCTTTCTTGGAAGAACTTATGAATAGCGTAAGCTGCTACACTTCTAACTCTGAATACTGCTGAGAAAGCATTACTTCTTGGTCTTAAATGAGCTATAGTTCTTAAGTACTCAAATGTATGTCTCTTCTTTTGTAATGGATATGATGAATCTGACATACCTTCTAAGATTATTTCATCAGCTTGAATTTCAAAAGGTTGTTTTGTGTTGGGTGTTTCAATTAAAGTACCAATAACTTTGATTGATGAGCTGATTGGTAATTTTGCAATTTCATCATAGTTTGAAAGTTTATCACTTGCAAAAACAACTTGAACGTTTTTAAAGAATGAACCGTCATTTACTTCTATGAATCCAAAAGCATTTGATGCTCTAAGAGTTCTTATCCAACCAGAAATAACTACTTTTTTGTTTGTGTAGTCTTCAGTATTTCTATAAAGACTTTTTACTAAAACTGAATCTTTCATAATTAAAAATCCTCACTTTCATTATATAAGTTTATTATTTTTGAAAATAAAAAAAACCCCGATATCCTTCTTCTGGGACGAAGGAATATTCGCGGTACCACCCAAATTGCTATAAAGAGATATAGCCAACTTTAATCAACACTAAAATGTTGTTCAATCAATAACGGTTTGACTCCGTCTAAGCCTACTAAAAATTAATTGTTCGGTTAGAAACTCAGAGGCGTTTTTCAATAAAGGTTTTTTTATGAGACTTTCACCATAACTCACTCGCTTAGAAAAAAATCCTAAATTTACTCTTCTCTTCACAGTAATTGTAATAATTTAATTAATTCAATTCTACAATAACTCTTTAACAAATGCAATATAATCAGCATAAAAATATATAAAGTGTTTAAATAGGGGTGTTACTTACATGAAAGATGAATTAATCATATTTTTTGAAATTAGTAGACTTAAAGATTATATGATTTCTAATCCTAAAAATAAAGAATTTTATAAAAAACATATATTAAAGTTATTTGAATTACTTAAAGAAGATAAAATTGAATATAGGAACATGAAAAGTTTTACTTTAGAAGAATTAAAAAAATTTAATGGTGAAAATGGAAGTCCACATTATATAGCAGTTGATGGAACAGTATATAATTTAGGGGATAATGGGGTATGGAAAGCTTTTAAAGAGCAAGGTATGAAGATGGGAGAGGATGTAACTGAAAAATTTTATGAAAATTACGGGAAAAATAAAGAGTTATTAAAACAAGCTATAGTTGTTGGAGTATTAATGCAATAATAAAATAAAAAGGGCTGTCTCTTTTGAGACAGGCTATTTTTATTTTATTCTTTTCCTGATTGATATGATGCTATAAGTAATGGTGGGAAGTTTTTCATTTGCATATCTTTAACTATTTTCATATAGTCATATTCAACTGTTCTTATATTAACTTTAGGAGTAGCACCATTAAATATATCTAGTATTGTATATGTAGCATGTGGTGTACCATTCTTAGGTTTTCCAACACTTCCATCATTAATTATCATTTTATTTCCTATTTCTTTAAAGTAAGGAATATGAGTATGTCCGCAAATTAGAATATCTTTTTCAATTTCATTAAGAACTTTTTCAAGTTCTGGTGAATTATTATCTAGATATTCATTTATCATTCTAGGACTTCCATGAACAAATTTAATTTTCTTATCACAAACTGATAAAGAAATATCACTTGGTAAGCTTTCAAGATAGAATCTATTTGAAGCTCTAAGTTCTTCAATAGTCCAACTAAGTGAAAAATCATTTATTGCTGTTCTTCTTATAAATTCAAAAGAGTTATTAACAACAGCTGCATCATAATTACCTTTTATACAAAGAATATTTTTTCTTTTTATTAGAGCTATAACTTCATTAGGATGAGGACCATAGCCAACTAAATCACCTAAACAAATAATTGAGTCTACATTTTGTGAATCTATATCTTCTAGCACTTTCATAAGTGAATATAGATTACCATGTATATCAGATATAATTGCTAATCTCATAATAACCTCCAATACATAATAAATTCATTATATATTATACATTGAAAATACCAAATTAAGTACATTTTTTATTAATTTATTTTGCTAAAACTCCAGAATGCATTAGCACTTTTCTCTATATCTTTGAAGTCCCAAGTTTTATTTGAATATTTAATACTATCAGGATCATTTACTTTAATTTTTCCATCTGAAGTAATTCCACTTAAAACAATAAAATGCCCTGACAATGTAAATATTCCAGGACCTTCAGAAACTATAACAGGATGTCCTTCTTTTAGTGATTTTATTACTTGATTTGATGGAATCATAGTTCCTTTTACACCAAAGTAAGTAGATAATTTATCCATAACGCTCCAGTCTGAGCCTTTATTTTTTACATAACCACCATGTTTTTCACTATAGTTAGCAACGATTCTGGGATTAATTTTAGTATCTCCAGTTAATCCAACAATGATCATAGCTAAAGAAGTAGGTCCACAGCCATTAATGGCAAGAAGTTCAGTACCGTAATAATCATATCCCCATTGTTTATCAAATTGTTCAAACAAAGGGATTTCCCCTTTTTTATAATAAGATTCAATATTAATTACTTTATTTATTTCTCTTGTTGGATATCCAGCCACATAAGGTATTGTTTCAGGTCGCATAACTGCCATTCTAATTAATTCTTCAGGTATTTCTTTAGAGTTATTTACTATTGATTGTATCTGAGAATCATTGTATTTTGTAGCCTCACTAGATAACTTTTCTAATAATTGTGAATTTGTAGCATGCCACCAATAAGTAGTATTATAATTATCCTTATCTATTTTTGCTATAGTTTTAGATACATTATAAGGTTTTTCTTCTGTTTTATTAGTATTAGTATTTATATGATAATAACAGATACCTGCTATAGCTAGTATAACTATTATTGCGCCTATAAGTAGCCATGTTAAATATTTTTTTCATTTAATCTCCTTAAATTTTTTTCTAATTTTTTTATTTTGTATTAGTATATTTTTAGGTAATTAGTGTTGCATTTATATTATTAAATAAATAAAATTAAAAAATTATTTTTGTGATATAACTATAATAATTTTAAAAAAATAATTGTATATTAAAGGAATTATTGTATTATTAAGTTTAAATAAACAATATTTATTGTAAAACACTAGAACTTATAAATATTAACAATTTGGTTTAATTAGTGAATAATAATTACATTTTTTATTATATATAGTAGATTGATAAAAAAATTAGTGCTAAATAAAGGTGAGATTAATATTAAAGAATTAATATAAAATTTAATCCATTTAATATTTTTTGTGTAGAAATTTATATAAATAGTCTAGAGTTAATTTAATTTTATGAAAGTATTGGGATTTATCTGTAATACATATGGTAGTTTAGAATGATATAATAAGAATAAATATTATTTTAAAAGGAGTGGGTAAAAATGAATCAAGAAAGACTTGCCAAAGTAATAAAGGCTATGGAAGAGCAAAATCTTTCACAAATGCTTATATCTTCAGCTCCAAGCTTATTTTATTTAACAGGTAAGTGGATTTCAGCAGGAGAAAGAATGGTAGCTTTATATATAAATAAAAATGGAGATGCCAAATTTATAATAAATAAATTATTCCCTTGTGAGGAAACTGAAGGTTTAGATTTAGTTTGGTATGATGATACACAGGATGCTGTTGAAATATTAAGTAAGTATACTGATAAAAATGAAGCTTTAGGTATTGATAAGGATTGGAAAGCTCATTTCTTAATAAGACTTATGGAACTAAATGGAGCTAAGAGCTTTGTTAATGGTTCACCTATAATTGATAATCTAAGAATGGTTAAGGATGAAATTGAAAAAGACCTTATGATTAAAGCATCTAAGATTAATGATGAAGTTATGGGAGAAATTAAAGATTGTATATCAAGTGATAAGACAGAAAAAGAAATTTGTGCAATATTAGGAGAAAAGTATGCACAAAAAGGAACACAAGGTTTCTCATTCCCTCCAATAGTTGCTTATGGAGCCAATGCAGCAGATCCGCATTGTGTATCAGGAGATAATAAGCTTAAAGCTGGGGATTGTATAGTTATAGATATGGGATGTAGACATAATAATTATTGTTCAGATATGACAAGAACTTTCTTCTATAAAGAAGTTTCAGAAAAACATAGAGAAGTTTATGAAACAGTTTTAGAAGCTAATAAGAGAGCAATAATGACAGTTAAGCCAGGAATAAGATTCTGTGATGTTGATAAGGCAGCAAGAGATTATATAACTGAAAAAGGATATGGAGAATACTTTACACATAGAACAGGTCACTGTATAGGAATAGAAGTACATGACTTTGGAAATGTAAGCTCAGTTAATGAAGATATATTAAGACCTGGAATGATTTTTTCAATTGAGCCAGGAATATATATAAAAGATGATATTGGAGTAAGAATTGAAGATTTAGTTATGGTTACTGAAGATGGATGTCAAAGACTTAATGTATATCCAAAGGAACTCACAATAATAGAATAGGATAAAAATATATTTAAACTAAGGAGAAAAGGGTCATGAATTTAGAAGGAAATACTATATTAATAACTGGTGGATCAAGAGGAATAGGATTAGCTTTAACTCAAAAGCTTGTGGATAAAAATGAAATTATTATTTGTGGAAGAAGTAAGGAAGCTTTAGATGAGGCTAAAAAATTATATCCTAAAATCCATACAGTAGTTTGTGACTTAGGAAATGAAAAAGAGAGAGTAGAGTTTGCAAATTATATAAAGGAAAACTTTAAGAAACTTAATATTTTGGTTAATAATGCAGGAATTCAAAGAGATGTAGATTTTTCAAAAGAAAATATAGATTTAGATGATTTTAGTGAACTTAAAATTAATTTAGAAGCACCTATTCATCTAATACAATTATTACTTGGAACTATTAGAAAAAATAATAATCCAGTTATAATAAATGTATCTTCAGGACTTGCATTTATGACTTTAGCTAGAGTACCTATGTACTGTGCAACTAAAGCGGCAATGCATTCATTTACTAAATCTTTGAGATATCAATTAAAAGAAGAGGGAATCAAAGTTATAGAAATAATTCCACCAGCAGTTGATACTAATTTAAACCCAGAGGGTAGAGCAAAAGTTAAATTTGATATGGTTGGTGTAGATGAATATATAGATGAGGTTATGATTGGACTTAAAGAAAGTAAAGATGAAATAGGCTTTGGTGGAAATTTAGAAAGAATAAATAATAGTACAAAGAAAGATTTAGAAAAAATCTTTGGATTTATGAATAAATAAAAAAAGAGGAGTTGTCCCATATGAGACAATTCCTCTTTTATGTTAAGCTGAGAATAGTACTCCAGCTATTGATGCTGTCATAAATGTAGCCATTGCTCCACCTATAAGAGCCTTAAATCCAAGCTTTGCGATTATACCTTTCTTTTCAGGTGCTATTCCACCAATACCAGCTATTTGTATAGCGATTGATGAGAAGTTAGCAAATCCACAAAGTGCATAACTTAAGATCATTATTGTTTTTGGTTGTAATGTTGCATTAGCTATGTGAGTTGAAAGTTCTGAATAAGCAACAAACTCATTTATAGCTATTTTTTGACCAAGAATACTTCCAGCAGTAGATAAATCAGCTGATGGAATTCCAAGTAACCAAGCAATTGGAGTGAATAATTTACCTAATATCCAGTTAAGACTTAAGTAATCCATTCCGAATAATGAACCTACTCCTGAAAGCATAGCATTTATTAATGCTATTAAAGCTATGAAAGCTAAAAGCATAGCAGCAACATTTAAAGCTAGTCCTAAACCTTCTGAAGCACCACTAGCAGCAGCTTCTATAACACTTGAATGTGTTTTTTCAAATTCAACTTCTGAATTTTCTCCAGTTTCAGGAGTTTCAGTTTCAGGTATTAACATTTTAGCAATTAATAATCCAGCAGGAGCTGCCATTATTGAACCAGCAAGTAAATTACCAGCACTAATTCCCATAGCAACATAACCGGCCATAACTCCACCAGCTACAGTTGCCATTCCTCCTACCATAATAGCCATTATCTCAGAACGAGTCATTTTTGATATATAAGGCTTAATTAATAATGGAGCTTCTGTTTGTCCAAGGAAAATGTTTCCTACAGCACTCATTGTTTCAGCACTACTTGTTTTAAGTAGTTTTGATAAAGCTCTTGCTACATGTTTAATAATAAATTGCATGATACCTAAGTGATATAAAACACTCATTAATGATGAGAAGAATATTAATGTAGGTAATACATTAATTACAAATATTGAACCAGCTGGTAATGGGCCTGAGCCATCATTAAGAGGTCCGAATAAGAAGTTTGTTCCCTCAGTTGTAAAGCCTAAAAGCTTAGTAATCATATCATTGAATCCACCAAATATTTTTGCACCTATTCCTGTTTTTAAGATTAGGAAAGCAAAGAATATTTGTAATCCAATTCCTGTAATAACTAAACGCCAATTTATCTTCTTCTTATTTTCAGAAAGTAGGTAAGCGACACCTAAAATAGCCATAATTCCTAAAACACCAGTAAATCTATCCACAGTTTCTCCCCTTTTCGCAACGTAGTTTATTTTAGTTTTGGTTATTTATTTTAATATAGCTGTCTCAACAAGAGTGGGACAGCTATACTATTTTTAAATATTTTTTATTATATTAGTCATAAGTTGTATAAAACTTTTTCTAACTCTTTCGGATGTTTCCATAACTTCTTCGTGATTAAGTGGTTGATCTAAAATTCCAGCAGCCATATTTGTCATACATGAAATACCTATAACACTCATACCACTGTGTTTAGCCACAATAACTTCTGGTACTGTTGACATACCAACAGCATCAGCTCCTATAGTTCTAGCCATTCTTATTTCAGCAGGAGTTTCATAAGTTGGACCACTAAACATTGCATATACACCTTCTCTTAGAGTTAATCCAAGATCAGCTGCAATATTTTTTACATTTTTTCTAAGTTCTTTATCATAAGCATCTGACATATCTGGGAATCTAGTTCCAAATTCATTAAGATTTCTTCCAACAAGAGGATTAGCACCTGATAAATTAATATGATCTGTTATTAACATTAAATCTCCAGGAGTGAAATCTTTATTAACTGCTCCAGCAGCATTAGTTACTATTAATTTTTCAGTTCCTAAAAGTTTCATAACTCTTACTGGGAAAGTAACTTCTTGCATTGCATATCCTTCATAGTAGTGGAATCTACCTTGCATAGCTACAACTACTTTACCTTCAAGTTTACCAATTACTAATCTTCCTGCATGACCTTCAACAGTTGAAACTGGGAAACCAGGAATATCTGAATAGTTATAATATTCAGCTTCTTCAATAGTGTCAGCTATAGCACCAAGTCCTGAACCAAGTATTAATCCAAGTTCTGGTTTATATTTAGTTTTTTCTAATATATAGTCTGCAGCAACTTTAATTTTTGTTGATAAATCCATCATAATCACCTCTTAAGTTTTATATCAATTGATTATTTTTTAATTTCTTGTAAAAAGCTCTTTCCATGTGGAATTTCTTCAGCATCAAAAATATCACATATTGTTTGACCCATTGAGAAGAATCCTTCAATTGTTCCAAGATTATTATTTTCTTTTATTTGCTTACCATAAGCAATAAATGGAACATATTCTCTTGTATGGTCTGTACCAGGATATGTTGGATCACAACCATGGTCAGCTGTTATAAATAGAACATCATCATCATTCATAGCATCAATGATTTCAGGAAGTCTTCTATCAAATTCTTCTAAACCTTCACCATATTCTTTAGGTAAATTTCTATGTCCCCATTTCATATCAAAGTCAACAAGATTTGTAAAGATTAAACCTTTCTTGTTTTCTTTCATATATGCTAAAGTTTTATCTACTCCATCTGAATTACTCTTTGTATGAACAGAATCTGTAACTCCTTGACCAGAGAATAAATCAGATATTTTACCAACAGCCATTACTGATAAATCTTTATCTTTAAGCATATCAAGTGTTGTCTTGTGTGGTGGAAGTAGAGCATAATCATGTCTATTTGCAGTTCTTACAAAATTACCTTCAGTACCGATAAATGGTCTAGCAATTACACGAGCAATTTTACTCATCATTTCTCTTGCTATTTCACAACATTTATAAAGTTCTTCTAATGGAACTATTTCTTCATGAGCAGCTATTTGGAAAACACTATCTGCTGATGTATAAACTATTAAAGCACCAGTTTCCATGTGTTCCTTACCAAGTTCATTAAGAATTTCAGTACCAGAAGCTACCTTATTACCAATAACCTTTCTTCCAGTTCTTTTTTCAAACTCATCTATTATTTCTTTTGGGAATCCATTAGGATATGTTGGGAATGGATCTTGTGTATCAATTCCAACCATTTCCCAGTGACCTGTTACAGTATCTTTTCCTTTTGAAGATTCCTTTATTCTAGCAAAAGAACCTATTGGATTAGAAACCTTATCAAGGTTTGTTATTCCATCTATTGATGAAAGTCCAAGCTTTTGCATATTTTCTAAATTTAATCCGTTATTAAATTCTACAACGTGTCCTAAAGTATTTGAGCCTACATCACCGTATTTATCAGCGTCAGGTAAAGCACCAATACCAACAGAATCTAAAACGATCCAAATAACCCTATTAATCATAAAATCACCTCATAATTATAATTTGTAACTTTAAATTAGAGTTCACATATAATTTTTTAAATCTAAAACACAATTTGTATAAATTGATATATTATTTTGTACTTAATTTATATAAATATTCGTTTGAGAAATTAAGTGTAATTTTTAAATAAATAATATACATTAAATAATTTAATAAGATATATTATTTATCTAAATAAGATACCTTAATTATAAATATTAATGATAAAAAGCACAATGAAAAATATGTCAAAATTATCAAGTTAAATATTTACAAAGTTTTTTTGTTAACATATTTAAGAGTTAGATTTAATAAGAAGTTAAACGCTTACATCAAGCTTTAAACAGTTACAAAAAAGTTTTTATTGTTAAAATAATCATATCATTACATTTTAATATATGCAAATTAATATATTAATTAATATATTAATAAAGTTAGTTAATTAGTAATAAATTATCAAAAAAAGTAGAAATGTAAGGGGAGTTTATTAAAATGCTCGAAAAGTGCCATTAGGAATTATTTAAATTTTTGTTAAGTTAAGATTTAAATTAAAAAAAGCTAGTACAATACTAGCTTTTTTATATCCTATTTATTATCTAAGAACATTTCTCCAACTTTTACTACATCACCAGCTCCAACTGTTATAAGTAAATCGTCTTTCTTTAATATACTTTTAACGTATTCTAAAGCTTCTTCATGAGAATGAACATTAGTACATTTTACTCCATTAGCTCTTATTGCATCTCCAAGTTCTACTGAGTTTACAAGACCTGTATCTTTTTCTCTAGCAGCATAAATATCCATAAGAACTAACTCATCAGCTTTACTGAAACATTTTGCAAAATCATCAAATAATGTTTTTGTTCTTGTGTATGTGTGAGGTTGGAATACACATATTGTTCTCTTAGTATTCATTTTCTTTGTAGTATTAAGAGTAGCTTCAATTTCAACAGGGTGGTGAGCATAATCATCAATTACTGTTATACCATCTTTTTCTCCCTTGTATTCAAATCTCTTATGAGCCCCTCCGAATGAAGAAAGACCTGCTTTTATATCTTCAACACTTAAACCAAATATTAAACCAACTGCTATAGCAGAAAGTGAATTTGAAACATTATGCATTCCAGGAACGTTTAATGAAAGTGAGAATAACATTTCTCCTTTATTATAAACATCAAAGCTTGCACAGCCTCTTCCATCGAAAGTTATATTTTCAGCTTTTAAATCTCCATTTTTAATACCATATGATATTACATTACATTCACATTTTGAAAGTATATTTCTTACTCTTTCATCATCAGCATTACCTATTAATTGACCATCCTTAGGAATAAGTCTTGCAAATTCTAAGAATGTATCTTCAATTTCATTTATATCTTTATAGAAATCTAAGTGGTCTGCATCTATATTTAAGATTATTCCTATAAATGGATGGAATCTTAAGAAACTCTTTTTATATTCACAAGCTTCTGTAATAAAGTGATCACTATTACCAACTCTGAAATTTCCATCAATAATATCTAAATCACCACCAACTAATATTGTTGGGTCAAGCTTTCCAGCAAGTGCTACATGAGTAATCATTGATGTTGTTGTTGTTTTTCCATGAGTTCCAGAAACAGCAACATTTAGCTTATGTGATTTTAATAGATAGCCTAAAAATTCAGCTCTATCCATAAGTAAAGCATTAATTTCTTTAGCTTTAACTATTTCAGGATTATCACTAGGAATAGCAGCAGTGTAGACCACTACGTCAACATTATTTAAATTGTCTGCACTATGTCCTATGTAAATTTCAGCTCCACTTTTCTTTAATCTATCTGTTAAGGCAGATTCTTTTGAATCAGAACCTGAAACTTTGTATCCAGCGTTAAGTAAGATAGCAGCAAGACCACTCATGCTAACTCCACCTATACCTATAAAATGAACTTTTTTATTAACATCTCTTTCTAAATTAAAAGACAAAAGTATCAACTCCTTTTTTTATTCCACATACTAATTATATACACAAATTTAAAAAAACACACACTTTAAATAAATAAACGTAAAAATATAGTTAAATTCTTTAATATTAGTTGATATTACTTAAAATATTGAATAAAATATGAATATTAAGGCAAATATTAAGGTAATAATTCGTATAAAATTGAAGGTGATATAAATGGAAAAATTAAGTAGGAATAGTAGGGTATCAATTATTACAAAGATACTTATGGAAAATCCAAATAAAATAATAGGATTAAATAGATTTTCTGAACTATTAAATGCAGCTAAGTCTACAATAAGTGAAGATATAGTTATAGTTAGAGAAAGTTTAGAAAAAAAGGAAATGGGAACTATTGAAACTATAGCAGGAGCAGCAGGGGGAATAAAGTTTCTTCCAAGTATGGGGAAAGAAGAAGCTTTAAGTTTTGTAGAAAATCTTTGTGAGGTTATGAGTTCACATAATAGACTTGTAGCAAGTAAATTTATATATGTTACAGATTTAATGTTTGATCCATCTATTATTAGTAAGGCTGGAGTATTATTATCATCTTTCTTTGATAAAGAAAGTATTGATTATGTTATAACAGTTGAAACTAAAGGTATTCCATTAGCTTATGAAGTAGCTAAAAATTTAGGTGTACAAATGATAGTTGCTAGAAGAGATAGTAAAGTAACAGAAGGTTCAACTTTATCAATCAACTATTTATCAGGTACATCAGGAAGAATACAACAAATGTGTCTTTCAAAAAAGGCTTTAAGAACAGGAAGTAAATGTATTTTTATAGATGATTTTATGAGAGGTGGCGGAACTGCCAAGGGAATTATAGATTTACTTCGTGAATTTGATTCAGAACTTGTGGGTATAGGAGTTCTTGTTGATAATAAACTTTCTCCAAATAAAGTTGTTAAAGATTATATTTCTATTGTTGATGTTGAAGAGTTAGAAGAAGAGAATGGAATAAAGGTAATTCCATCAAAAAATCTAATAGAAAACCTATAAATTTCTTTAAATATAAAAGTTTTAAAAAAAAATAAAAAAACTTAGAAAAAAAAGAGGAATTTACAAAAAAAGATAGAATTATATAATTATTACAACAACTGGAGGTGTGGTCAATGCAAATTACAGATGTAAGAATCAGAAAAATAGCGTCTGAAGGAAAAATGAAAGCTATTGTATCAGTAACTTTTGATAATGAATTTGTTGTTCATGATATTAAAGTTATAGAAGGTCAAAGTGGATTATTTATCGCTATGCCAAGTAGAAAGACACCAGATGGTGAATTCAAGGATATAGCACATCCAATAAACACTGAGACTAGAGAAAAGATACAAACAGCTATTCTTAGTGAATACGAACAAGTAAAAAATACTGAAGAAGTATAAAAGGGTGTTAAGGGGTTATCTAAATATAGGTAACCTCTTTAATTTTTTTTAAAATTTTTTAGAAATAATTAGTATTTTATATAGAAAAAAATTTTTGTGTATTTTTTGACAATTCACTGTAAATGCTCGTTTTCATATTGAAATAAGACTTTGTTTAAAATATAATTAGTATAAGAATACGAATGGAATAAAGTATCAAAAAAATAATTAGTATAGACTATTTACTAAATTTTTATCATAATGAGGTGAAAAAATGAATAAATGTGCTATAATATTAGCAGCAGGACAAGGTACAAGAATAAAATCAAAGCTTCCAAAGGTACTACATAAGGCATGTGGCAAAGAAATGGTCAATCATGTAATAGATACAATGAGAGCTTCTGGTTTAGAGGATGTTAATGTAATAATTGGAAAAGGTGCTGAACTTGTGAAAGAAAAAACAGCATCAAGAAATGTAAGTTATTCATTACAAGAAGAACAACTTGGAACTGGTCATGCAGTAAAATGTGCAAAAGAATTTTTACAAGGTAAAAAAGGCGTAGTTGCTATTTTTACAGGTGATGCTCCATTAATAGAAGCAGCTACTGTTTCAAAATTAATGGAAACTCATATAAATGAAAATAATTTTGCTACACTACTTACTTCAGTTATTGAAAATCCAACAGGATATGGAAGAATAATTAGAAATAATGATGAAGTTGAAAAGATTGTTGAGCATAAAGATTGTTCAAGTGAAGAGCTTAAGGTTAAGGAAATAAATGCAGGAATGTATTGTTTTGATATCGAAAGTCTTTTATTATGCTTAGACAAGCTTTCAAATAACAATGCTCAAGGAGAATATTATATAACAGATGTTATAGAAATGTTAAAAAATGATAATAAGAAAGTTGGAGCTATGATTACTGATTTTGAAGAAACAATTGGTGTTAATTCAAGAGCAGAACTTGCAGTTGTAGAATCAATTTTAAGAAAAAGAATTAATAAAAAGCATTTAGATAATGGAGTTACTATAATAGATCCAAATTCAACTTATATAGGACTTGAAGTTGAAGTTGGTATGGATACAATAATTTATCCTGGAACTATTTTAGAAGGTAAGACAGTTATAGGTGAAGATTGTGTTATTTATCAAAATTCAAGATTAAGTAATGCTGTTTTAGGAAATGGTGTTAAGGTAGAAAATTCAGTTATTCTTGATAGTAAAGTTGGAGATAATACAAGTGTGGGACCATTTGCTTATATAAGACCAGAATCAGCAATCGGTAATAATGTTAAGATAGGTGATTTTGTAGAAATAAAGAAATCAGTTATAGGCAATAATACAAAGGTATCACATTTAACTTATATTGGAGATGCAGAAGTTGGTGAGAAATGTAACTTTGGATGTGGAACAGTAGTTGTTAACTATGATGGTCAAAAGAAACATAAGACTATTATTGGAGATAATGCATTTATAGGATGTAATACTAACTTAGTTTCACCTGTTGAAGTAGAACAAAATAGTTATATTGCTGCTGGATCTACTATAACAGATAAAGTTACTGAAGGAAGTTTAGCTATAGCAAGAGCTAGACAAACAAATATCGAAGGTTGGGTTAATAGAAAAAGAAAATAAATTTTCTTTTTTTAAATATACACAAATGTAAAATGGGATTATTTTAAGGAGGTCTTCACGACAATGGAAAATCAGTTAAAGAATATTAAGATTTTTACTGGTAACTCTCACCCTGAGCTTGCAAAAGAAATTGCTGAATGTTTAGGATTACCATTAGGTAGAGCTAAGGTAGGTACTTTTAGTGATGGTGAAATATCAGTAGATATTGATGAAACTGTAAGAGGTTGCGATGTATTTATCGTTCAATCAACATGTAGTCCAGTAAATAATAACCTTATGGAATTATTAATTATGATTGATGCATTTAAAAGAGCATCAGCAGGTAGAATAACTGCGGTAATGCCATACTATGGATATGCTAGACAAGACAGAAAAGCTAAATCAAGAGATCCAATAACAGCAAAATTAGTTGCAGATTTATTAACTGCAGCTGGAGCAGATAGAGTTTTAACAATGGATCTACACGCTTCACAAATACAAGGATATTTCGATATTCCTGTTGATCATATGTTAGGATCACCAATACTTGCAAACTACTTTGTAGATAAAGGACTTGGTGAAAGAGATGATGTTGTTGTTGTATCACCAGACTTAGGTTCTGTTACAAGAGCTAGAAAGTTTGCTGATAAATTACATGCACCAATAGCTATAATAGATAAGAGAAGACCAAAAGCTAACGTTTCAGAAATTATGAATATAATTGGTGAAGTAGAAAATAAAGTTTGTATATTAATAGACGATATGATAGATACAGCTGGAACAATAGCAAATGCTGCTAATGCACTTAAAGAGCTTGGCGCAAAAAATGTATATGCTTGCTGTACACATGGTGTACTTTCAGGCCCAGCATTTGATAGAATTAATGCATCTGCAATAGAAGAACTTGTAATGCTTAATACTATAGCTCTTCCAGAAAAGGAAGGTCTTGAAAAGTTCAAATCATTATCAGTTGCTCCTTTACTTGCAAATGCAATTGAAAGAATTTACGATGATGAACCATTAAGTAGATTATTTGAAGAATTTAACTAAAATAAATGGAAATTTATAATTAAATTATAATAAAACATCCATTTTTTAATTAATATTATAAAATACCTAGGCTTATATTTGGGCCTAGGTGTTTTTTATTTACCAATTATGATGAAATTTGTGGTATAATAAAAAAAATATGTTTTTTTGTTTAAATAATATACAAAATAGTTACAAGTAAGGGTATCTAGTGTTTTGTATTAATTATTTATTAAGATTAGGAGTGTGTGAACAATGGATGGTTTATTAGGAAAGATTTTAGTAGTAGATGATGATGAAAATATATGCCAAGTTTTAAAAATGTATCTAGAAAGTGCTAATTATGACGTTAAAGTTGTTAATGATGGAAAATCAGCACAAGAAGTGTTTTCAACTTATAAACCAAATTTAGTGTTACTTGATGTTATGTTACCAGGAATAGATGGGGTAGAAGTTCTAAAATGGATAAGAAGAGAAGGAAATACTCCAGTTGTTATGCTTACAGCTAAAGGAGAAGTATTTGATAAAGTACTAGCTTTAGAAATTGGAGCTGATGATTATATTGTAAAACCTTTTGAGCCAAAAGAAGTTATGGCTAGAGTTAAAGCAGTAATGAGAAGATATTCAGTAGACAAGACAGAGGAAGATATTTTAACATTCCCAGGACTTGTTATAGATACAAATTCATATAAGGTTCTTTATAGAGAAGAAGAAATTAAGATGCCACCAAAAGAATTTGAACTATTATATTATTTAGCAAACAACAAAAATAAGGTATTTACTAGAGAACAATTACTTTGTGAAGTTTGGGGATATGATTATCCAGGTGACTCAAGAACTGTTGATGTACACATCAAGAGATTAAGAGAAAAACTTAACAAAGGTGAAAATTGGCAATTAGAAACAGTTTGGGGAGTAGGATATAAATTCGAGGTTAAATAATATGAATAATCGAGGGTTAGTTCCTAAGTTATTATTAAGCGTTATGGCAATTGTGGGTATCATATTTGCCATAATTGCTTTTATTTTATCTGCTAGTGTAAAGGAATACTACTATAAAAATAGACTAGAGAAAATAAAAGAAGTAAGTTCTTTAGTTGAAAAGTCAGTTAATTCTTATGTAAATAGTAATGGAGAGGATTTAGACCAGTTAAATTCTATCTTGCAGTTTAGTCATCAATTTTTAAATGCAGATATTATAATAACTGATAGTCAAGGTGTAGTATTTGCAGTATCTAATAAAGATAATAATAATTTAGAATACAAAAAAATAACAGATATAGATGGTAAGAGTATTTTAACTAATGATGAGTTAGACTATAATAGTGGAGATTATAATGTATATAGCCAAAAGTTATATTATAAAAATTATTTTAATGGGGTAATTATTGTTAAGACACCTCTTGATGAAATGAATATGGTTCTTGATAGTATATATTCAATAATATGGTTTTTCATTATATTAACATTAATAATTTTAACTATAGTTATTTACGCTGTATGTAGTAAATTTATACTACAACCTATCGAAGAAGTTAATAAGGTATCAAGAAAAATAGCAAAAGGTCATGTTGAAGAAAGAGTTAAAATAAATTCTAATGATGAGATAGGAGAACTTGCTAAGAATTTTAATCTTATGGCAGAGTCTATAGAGCAAGTTGAAATGAATAGAAGAGAATTTATTTCAAATGTTTCACATGAGCTTAGATCTCCAATGACTTCAATTAAGGGGTTCATAGCTGGAATTTTAGATGGAATTATACCACCTGATAAAGAACATTTTTATTTAGAAAAAGTTTCGGAAGAAATTGAAAGATTAACAAGACTTATAAGTGACTTGTTAGATATATCAGCAATGCAAGCTGGTAAATTAAAGTTCAATTTCAGTAAGGTAGATATAAATTATATTCTAAAGACTTCAGCAATAAATTTAGAGCCAAAAATAAGAGATAAAAATATACATGTAGATCTTGTTCTTGAGGAAGAATATATGAATGTAAGAGGAGATAAGGATAGATTAGTTCAAGTTGTAACTAATTTAATTGATAATGCTATTAAATATTGTATTGATAATGGAAATATTAGAATAAAAACAGAATCTAAGAGTGGAAATAAATTAGTGGTTTCTATTTATAATGATAGTCCACAGTTAAGTGAAGAGCAACTTAGACAAGTTTGGGAAAGATTCTATAAAGCAGATAAATCAAGAACTAATAAATATAGTACAGGACTTGGTTTATCAATAGTTAGAAATATAATAACAAGCCATGATCAAGAGATATGGGTAGAAAATTCAGAAGATGGAAAAGGTGTTATCTTCGCATTTACTTTAAGCAAGATTGATTAATGTTTTAGTTAGGAGCCTTACATGGATAAAGAAAAACTTAAGAAGATTAAGCAAAAAGGAACTACAACAACAGAAACAGAAAATCATCCTATTGGGAAGATTACAATAGTTAAGAAAAAAGAATATAAAATCTTAAAAGCTATTTTAAAATATCTAATAATAATTATATTAGCAGCTTGCATTTCAACTGCTATGGTTGTTTATATCTTAGATAGTGGATGGCTTGAAAATAGTTCTAAGAATAATAATTTAAGTGATATTGGTAGTATTGATAACAATACTAATTCTGATAATGTAGCAAAAGCTATAAATGATGTAACACCATCACTTGTTACTATTACAAATGAAAGTAAAGATTCAAAGGATGGAATTAAGGTTACTGGCTTTGTTGTTAGAGAAAATGGATATATAGCTACAGCATATTCAAGTATAAAAGATTTTAAAAGTATCTATGTTGAAGTTCCTAATATAAGTGGAAAAAGTTTTAAAGCAACTATTGTTGGTGAGGATACTATAACTAATATAGCTATACTAAAAATTGATGTAGATAAATTAGTACCTGTTAAGATGAGTAATAATATTAATCAGGGTCAAATAGCTATAGCGGTAGGAAATAACTCAGGTGAAGAGGGCGGAAGTCTTGCAACAATAGGAGTTATTAGTAATACAGATAAACTTATTGATGTTACTGATCAAAATAATAATGTTATTAAAACAGGAGTTTTAGAAACAGATTTAAATATTAGTAAACCTATAGTAGGTGGAGTTACTGTAAATTTAAATGGGCAAGTTATAGGTATTAATACAAATACTATTGAAAATAAAGATGGATTTAGTTATTTGGTAGGAGTAAACTATGCTCAAAATGTTATAAAAGATTTAATTAATGATGGCAGAGTATCAAGGGTATTCTTAGGAATAGAAGGTATATCAGCTACAGGACATAATAAGGGAGTTCTTATTAATCAGGTTGATGAACAAGGTTGTGCTTATAAAGCAGGGATTAGAGATGGAGATATCATAACTGATATTGATAATATTAAAGTAAGTAATATAAATGAGATTTATAAAATAGTTAAACTTAAATCTGTAGGGGATGTAGTTTACATTAATCTTATTAGAAATGGTAATTCTATGAAAATACCTATGAAACTTACTTATTAGTTTAAAAATTTTATAATAATTTAAAATAGCTTGTCGCTTTTTATGCGGCAAGTTATTTTATTATACAGATTACAATATTATTGATATAATTTATTTATATTTTTATGATACGGAGGAGAAAGAATGTTTTTAATAGTAGGCTTAGGTAATCCAGGGAAGGAATATGATAGAACAAGACA
Organism: Clostridium mediterraneense; assembly: GCF_900091705.1. Classification (GTDB taxonomy): domain Bacteria; phylum Bacillota; class Clostridia; order Clostridiales; family Clostridiaceae; genus Sarcina; species Sarcina mediterraneense. Next base: position 448,128 of record NZ_LT594785.1, read on the forward strand.
TAATATAGGATTTGAGATAATAGATTATATTTCAGATAAGTATAATATTGACATAAATAGGATAAAATTTAAAGGTGCATATGGGGAAGGGTTTATTAATAATAAAAAAGTAATTTTATTAAAGCCACAAACTTTTATGAACCTTAGTGGAGATAGTATAAGAGAAATAATGAATTTCTATAAATTAAGTGAAGATGAAGTTGTTGTTATATATGATGATATAAGTCTTGAAATAGGTAAAATCAGAATTAGAGAAAAAGGTAGTGCTGGTGGACATAATGGAATTAAGAGTATTATAAGTAATTTAGGTTCAGATAAATTCCCAAGAGTTAAAGTTGGGGTTGGAGCTCCAGCTCATGATTTAGTTTCTCATGTATTAGGTAAATTTTCAGCTGATGAATGGAGTCATATGGAAAAGGTAATGCCTGTAGTTTGTGAGTCTGTAGAAGAGATGTTAAAGAGCGATGTTAAAAGTGCTATGAATAAATATAACGGTGTTTTAGTAGAAAAGTAGCTCTTTATTTTGAAATGGTGGTGTTAAAGAAATGAGATTAAATGGACTTATGGATCCTTTAATTAATAGTGAGAATTTTAATGTTTTAAAAAAAGCTTTGGATTCAAAAAGTTTTCCTTTTGAGGTAAATGGACTTAGTGATTCGGGAAGGGCATATCTTATAAATGCTATATATGAAAATGAAGATAGGCCAATGGTTATTGTAACAAGTAGTGATGTTGAGGCGAGAACTTTATATGAAGATTTAAGTTTTTATAGTTTAGATGTTTACTATTTACCAACTAGAGAAATTGTTTTTTATAATATTGATGCTATCTCAGGTGATTTGAGGTGGGCTAGACTTAAAGTAATTAAAGAAATATTGGAAAATAAAAATAAGAAAAAAATAATAGTTACTTCAATTGAATCTTTTGTTTCATTGTATACTCCAATTGAACTTTATAAGAAATATAGCTTTACTCTTTCTGAAGAAGAAGAGATAGAGCTTAATTCAGTTACACAAAAGCTTGTAGAGTGTGGGTATGAAAGAACTCAAGTTGTTGAAGGGAAAGGAGAATTTGCTGTAAGAGGAGGAATATTAGATGTTTATCCACCTTATAGTGCTACTCCTTTTAGGATTGAACTGTTTGGAGATGAAATAGATTCTATTAGAACTTTTAATGTTGAGTCACAAAGAAGTATTGAAAGACAAGATTCAGTTCATATTTTCCCAGCAAAAGAAATTATTTTAGATAATGAAATATTAAAAAGTTCATTAGAGAAAATAGAAGATGAATTAAATAAAGTTCTAGAGAAGAATAAAGATAATACAGAACTTACTGATAAGTTAAAATCTATTGTTAATCATAATATTGAAAGTCTTAGAGAAAAATGGAGCTTTGAAACTATTGAAAGTTATATTCCTTTTCTTTTTGATAAACCATCAAAATTATTTGATTATTTAGATGATTATTTATTTATTATGGATGAATCAGATAGGTGTAAAGGAAAAGTAGATAGTGTTTTACTTGAGTTTCTTGAGGATTATAAAGCTTTTCTTGAAAGAGGAGATATTCTTCCATCTCAAAATAAATTAGTTTTATCAAATGAAGAGGTAGAAGAAGGTTTTAGAAGTCAGGACGTTATTATCTTAAATGCATTAAAGAAAAATTTGAAATTTTTAGAAGCAAGAGAAAGTGTAGAGTTTAATCAAGCTAGTTTACATAATTATAATGGTCAGGTTGAACTTCTGATTGAAGAAATACAAGAGAAAAAGAAAAATGGCTATAAAGTTGTAGTTTTATCAGGTACTAGACCTAGAGGTGAAAGATTTGTAGAAGTTTTAAGAGATAGAGATATAGAAGCTAATTATAAAGATGTAATTTCAGAAATAAATGATGGTGAAGTAGTTGTAACCTTTGGTAATCAAGCAAAAGGTTTTGATTATAAGGATTTAAAACTTTGTGTTATATCAGATAAAGAAGCTTTTGGGGAAGGAAAGAGAAAATCAACTAAAAAACATAAAAAGCAAAAAGGTATGGCCAAAATTAAGAGCTTTGGTGAATTAAAGCCTGGAGATTATGTTGTACATGTTAATAGTGGAATAGGAATTTACAAAGGAATAAAGCAAATTGATGTTGGTGGTAATAAAAGAGATTATCTAGATATTGAATATCAAAAGGGAGATAAGCTTTATGTTCCAGTTGAGCAATTAGACCTTGTTCAAAAATATGTTGGCTCAGAAGGTAAAGGTCCTAAGGTTAATAAACTCGGGGGAAATGAGTGGCAGAAGGCTAAAGCTAAAGTTAGAAAGTCTATTAATGATATTGCAAAAGATTTAGTTAAACTTTATGCTGCAAGAGCAACAGTTAAGGGATATAAGTTTTCTAAAGATACTCAATGGCAAAAGCAGTTTGAAGATGAGTTTCCATATGAAGAAACACCAGATCAATTAGTTTCATTAGAAGAAATTAAAGCTGATATGGAATCAGATAAACCAATGGATAGATTACTTTGTGGTGATGTAGGGTATGGAAAAACTGAAGTTGCAATAAGAGCAGCATTTAAAGCAGTTATGGATGGAAAACAAGTTGCTTTCTTAGTTCCAACAACTATTCTTGCAGATCAACATTATAGTAATTTAAAAAAGAGATTTGCTGGTTTCCCAATTACTATAGATGTAATTAGTAGATTTAAATCAAGAAAAGAGCAAAATCAAACTCTTCAAGCTTTAAAAGAAGGAAATGTTGATATTCTTATAGGAACTCATAGACTTGTTTCAAAAGATATAAACTTTAAAGATTTAGGACTTTTAATTGTTGATGAGGAGCAAAGATTTGGTGTTACACAAAAAGAAAAGATAAAAAATCTTAAGAAAAATGTAGATGTTCTTACTTTAAGTGCTACACCTATACCTAGAACACTTCATATGTCTCTTACAGGGGTTAGAGATATATCAGTAATAGAGACTCCTCCAGAAGATAGATATCCAATACAGACTTATGTAGTTGAACAAAATGATCAACTTATTAGAGATTCAATTTTAAGAGAAATTAATAGAGGTGGTCAGGTATTCTTTGTTTATAATAGAGTTGAAAATATACAATCTATAGCTGCCTATATTAAAGAACTTGTTCCAGAATGTACACCTAGAGTTATTCATGGACAAATGACAGAAAAACAATTAGAGACTGAGCTTATTGATTTTATGAATAAAGAAGCTGATGTACTTATTTGTACTTCTATTATAGAAACAGGAATTGATATGCCTAATGTAAATACTCTTATTGTTTATGATGCTGATAAAATGGGACTTTCACAGCTTTATCAATTAAGAGGTAGAGTTGGAAGAAGTAATAGAGTAGCTTATGCTTATTTAGTTTATCAAAAGGATAAAGTTTTAACAGAAGTTGCTGAGAAGAGATTAAAGGCATTAAAAGATTTTACAGAGCTTGGTTCAGGATTTAAGATTGCAATGAGAGATCTTGAAATTAGGGGAGCTGGAAATATGATGGGTTCATCACAACATGGTCATATGGCAAGTATAGGTTATGATTTATATTGTAGAATGCTTGAAGATACTGTTAAGCTTATTAAGGGTGAAATTGAGCAAGAACCTGTTGAAACAACTGTTGATATTAAATTAGATGCATTTATTCCTTCAAGTTATATAGATAATGAAATTCAAAAAATAGAAGTTTATAAAAAGATTGCTGCTATTGAAAATGAAGAGGATTATAATTATGTAAAGGAAGAGCTTGAAGATAGATATTCAACTATTCCTAAGCCAGTTTATAACCTTATGGATATAGCTTATATTAAAAGCAAGGCAAAGCTTCTAGATATAGAAGAAATTAAGGAAAGAAAAAATGAAATTATTTTTGAATTCCAAAGTAGAGAAAGAACAGATAAAAGATTGCTTGTTAAAGTACTTGAGGATTATAAAAAGAATATTTTATTTAAGTTTGGTGAGAAACCAAGTTTTTCTTATAGATTTGATGATGAGAAAAAAGAAGACTTAATTCAAGTTTTCAAAAAGTTGCTTGATAAGCTAGTAGAATACAAGATTACTTTAAAAAAGTAGTTTGAAAAAAATTGTGAATATTGATATACTTATTTCTATGTTATGTAAAGTATAAAAAAGCGAGGTATTAAAATGAAAAGTATAAAGAGAATAGTAGGGGTTGCAGTTGTAATCGCAGCAGTAGCAGCGGTAGCTGTAGGAACTGGAATGATTCAAAAAACTCCTGCAGCAATACAAAAAACTGTTGTTGGTAAGGTCTATAACACTGATATAACAGTTGCTCAAGTTGAAAAATATATGGCTCCATATTATCAACAATTAGAACAACAATATTCAGGAAACTTAATGGATAATGCTGATGCTAAAAAGGCTGTAATACAAGATAGAGAGGAAGTTCTTAACTATGAAATATTACAACCTATTATTGATAAGCAAATACAAGAACAAAAAATAACAGCTACTCCTGAAGAAATACAAGAAGCTTATAATAAGCAATTAGATGCATATATAAAGCAAGCAGGTAGTAAGGAAGCTGGACAACAAGCATTTGATGCAGCTTTAAAGCAAAATGGATTAACAGAAGAAACTTATAAACAACAATTAGCTAAGTCAATACAAGTTCAAAAGCTTACTGATATTGTAACAAAGGATGTTAAGCCAGCAACAGAAGCTGAAGCTCAAACATATTATAATGAAAATAAATCACAATTTGTTGCTAAGCAAGCAGGAGCAGTTGTTTATGATATCGTAGTTAACTCAAAAGCTGATGCTGATAAGCTTTTAGCTCAATATAAGAGTGAAACAGCAAATATGACAAGTGTAGAAGATAAACTTGCAGTATTTAAGAAGATTGCATCAGCAAATAATGTAGACTCATCAAAATCAGATGGTGGAGCATTAGGATTTATTCCATTTGATTCTCAACAATATCAAGCTCCATTTATGACAGCTGTTAAAGGACTTAAGGCTGCTGGAGACGTATCAGCAGTAGTTCAAAATGAAGGACCAAATGGTGCAGTTTATAATATAGCATTTGCTAGTGAAGTAAATCTTCAACCAACATATAAGAATTTTGCAGATGAAAAACAAGAAATAATTGATTACTTAACAAATCAAAAGAAATCACAAGCACTTCAAGCGAAGGTTGAAGAGTGGAAGAAAGCAGCTGGAGTAGAAGTATTCACTAATAAATTAGATTATGCAATACCAGCACAAGATACTCAAGCAGAATCAAATTCAGCTTCAACAGGAACAACAGCAAATCAATAATATAAATAAAAAATAAATTTAAAAATACTCTTGGAAGTTCCAAGGGTATTTTTTTTATTATAATTATAAAAAATTCATCAATGGACAAATAATAATAAATTCATATAAATATAACCAATGTGTATAAAATTTGAAATATGAAAAATAATAAGGGTGTAGACAAAAGAAAAGATTTAACCTAAAGGGAGGTATATAATTTATGAAGGCTACAGGAATAGTAAGACGTATAGATGATTTAGGAAGAGTTGTAATACCAAAGGAAATTAGAAGAACTCTAAGAATTAGAGAAGGAGATCCTTTAGAAATATTTACAGATAGAGAAGGTGGAGTAATATTAAAAAAATACTCACCTATAGGAGAATTGACAGATTTCTCTAAAGAATATGCTGATGCACTTCAACAAGCAACAGGTCATTCTGTATTAATTTCAGATAATGATATGTTTATTTCAGTTAGTGGTGTTGCTAAAAAAGATTTCGTTGATAGAAAAATTAGTGATGAGCTAGAAAGAGTAATGGAAAATAGAAAAGCAGTAATACTTGGAGGAAATAACGGTAAGGTTGAACCTCTTTATTCAGAAGATAATCCTGAAGAAAAGTATAAAGCACAAGCAATAGCACCAATAATTGCTGAAGGTGATGCAATAGGTACTGTAATATTATTTTCAAAAGATGAAAGCTCTTTTGGAGAAGTAGAAAAGAAGCTTGTAGAAACAGCAGCAGCATTTTTAGGAAAGCAAATGGAGCAATAATATATCCTACTAAAATTTTAACTATACATAAAATAAGTAATAATGCCTCCAAATTTACAATAATAATAAATAGTTAGTAATTAAATTTGGAGGTATTATATGAAAAAACAAACCTTTATAGAAGGTGGTTTAATCTTAGCTGTGGTAGGACTTGTTAGTAAGTTTTTAGGACTTTTTTTTAGATGGCCACTAGTTATGATGATGGGTGATGAAGGTTTAGGATATTATCAAATGGTTTTTCCTTTATATAGTTTCTTTATAGCAATAGCGGGGGGAATACCTATAGCTATGTCAAAACTTGTATCTGAGAATAATAATCTTGGAAAAGAAGGAGACAATTTTAAGTTAATGAAAATTTCAGTTATGCTTTTAATGTTTTTAGCATTATCAGTTACATTTGTTTTAAGTTTTTATGGTGAAAAAATAGTTGATTTATTTAATTGGGACAAGAAAGCATATTATTCTATTATAGCAATAAGTGTAGCCCCCTTATTTATTTCAGTTGTAAATCCTATAAGAGGATTTTTCCAAGGTTATAAAAATATGAATGAAACAGCAGTTTCACAATTTGTAGAGCAAATTGGAAGAGTAATTTTTGGAGTTGGACTAGCTTATATATTATTACCTAAAGGTATAGAATATGGAGCAGCAGGAGCAACATTTGGAGCAACTGCTGGAGGTGGACTAGCAGCTATTTATTTAATATTTAGATATTTTAAGTTAAAGCCTAGGAATATTTCAAGAAGTAAGACTAGATATAGTACTTTAACTAAAAAACTTATTTTTGCATCTATACCTATAGCAATAGGAGCAGCTGTTGTAAGTATAATGGGAATAATAGATGCTATTTTAGTTCCACAAAAACTTTTAAAGGCTGGATTTAGTGGACAAGAGGCAACAGTGTTATTTTCACAATTAACAGGAAAGGCAACAGCGCTTATTCATATACCTATGACATTATCAGTTGCTATTGGAAGTGCTTTAGTTCCAGCAATATCTGCAAGTAATGCAGCTAAAGATAATTATGAAATGAGTAAAAATATAAGTACAGCTATGAAATTTGTTTTTGTTATATCACTTCCTTGCTTTATGGGAATGTTTTTTATGGCAGAACCTATAATGTCAACTATTTTTCCAGGGAGAGATGGAGGAGCTGATATATTAAGATGGCTTTCAATTAGTATACCATTTTTAGTTTTAACACAGATAACAACGTCTATTTTACAAGGAATAGGTAAAATGACTTTGCCAGTTATAAATATGCTTGTAGGGTCTGTTGCTAAATTAATTCTAACAATGGTACTTGTTCCAATGCCTCAATTTAATATTCAAGGGGCTGTTATATCAACTATAACATCTTATGTGATTATAGGATTACTTAATGTTATTTGTATAAAGATTAATATTAAATATAAAAGTGATTTAAAAGAAACTTTATGGAAACCTCTTATGGCTAGTATAGGGATGATTATAGTTACTATGAGTTCTTTTCTTTTATTAATTAAAGTTTGGCCAAAGCAATCATTAATGTGTGTAATATCAATTTGTATAGGTGGAATTATATATTTATTGTTAATTATGTTACTTAAAGTATTTGATTATAAGTATTTAAAAGGTAGAGCTATGGGTAAAATAAATAATAGAAAAATTTCATAAATTTATATAGAAATCAAAGGAGAAAGAATATTTTATGGAAATATTTTTTCTCCTTTAGTATATTTAAGTTAGTTTAGTAGGAGGTATATTATGAAAGAGAAAAAAGATTTTAATGACTTAATAGAAATTATTCAAATACTTAGATCACCACAAGGGTGTCCTTGGGATAGAGAGCAAACTCATAAGAGTATGCAAAGACAACTTGTTGAAGAATGTTATGAAGTATTAGATGCTATAAATGAAGAAGATATGAGTGCTTTAAAGGAAGAGCTTGGAGATATTTTACTTCATGTAGTATTTCATAGCTTAATAGCTAAAGAGAATAATGAATTTGATATATCAGATGTTATTGATGGTATTTGTCAAAAGATGATAGGCAGACATCCACATGTTTTTGATGTAAAAAAAGATATTACATCAGATGAAGTTCTTGATAGTTGGGATGAGAGAAAAAAGAAAGAGAAGGGCTTTGAAACTGTAACTGATGAAATGAATGCAGTGGCAAGAGCTTTACCTGCTCTTACAAGATCAGCAAAGATTCAAAAGAAAGCTTCGAAGGTTGGGTTTGATTTTGAAAATGTAGAACAGGCTATGGCTAAAATAGAAGAAGAATTAAATGAAATTAAAGATGTATATAAGACTGGAAATCTGTCAAGAATAGAAGAGGAAGTAGGGGATTTACTTTTCTCAGCAGTTAATGTTGGAAGATTCCTAAAAGTTGATTGCGAAGAAGCTCTAGAAAAAACAACAAATAAATTTGTAAAGAGGTTTTCATTTATAGAAGAAGCTGCAATAGCTCAAAATAAGAATTTAGATAATATGGGTTTAGAAGAGATGGATGAGCTTTGGGAGCTAGTTAAACAAGAGAAGAATGTCTAATATTCAATGAATTTTGTAGTAATTTTGGCTTTTAATAGTCAAAAATAAAAGAAAAGAGAAAAAAAAGTTAATTAAATACTGTAAAATAGCAGTTTTGGTACTATACAAAAGTTTAAATATATAATATTATTATATATATTGCAGTATAAAGATTGCAGTAAGATACTTTACAGTAAATTACTCAATTTAAGGAGGATGTAGAATTGAATAAATCAGAATTAATAACAAGCATGTCTGACAAAGCTGGATTAACAAAGAAAGATGCTGAAGTAGCATTAAAGGCTTTCATAGAAAGCGTTCAAGAAGCTTTAGAAAGTGGAGATAAAGTTCAACTTGTTGGATTCGGAACATTCGAAACAAGAGAAAGAGCAGCAAGAGAAGGAAGAAACCCAAGAACTAAAGAAGTAATTCAAATCCCAGCTTCAAAAGCACCAGTTTTCAAAGCAGGAAAAGAATTCAAAGAAAGAGTTAATAAATAATTTTATTAATTAATATGAAAACCCGAGATTTCTCGGGTTTTTTTTGAATATATACTTGTATATATTTAAATAAGTATTTTAGGAGAATGATATTATGAGATTAGATAAATACTTAAAAGTTTCAAGAATTATAAAAAGAAGAACAGTAGCAAAAGAAGCTTGTGAAGGTGGAAGAGTTAATATAAATGATAAAGTTGCTAAGCCATCAACAAAAGTAAAAGATGGAGACATAATAGAAATATTATTTGGAAACAGAACTTTAAAAGCTAGAATAATAAACATAGCAGAGCATGTTAAAAAAGAAGATGCTAAAAATATGTATGAGATTCTAGAAGGTGAAGAAGATAAAGAGTAGAACTATTTATTATAAATAGCATAAAGGATAGCATAAACTCATATATTTTACTATAAAAATATAGGGGGAAATGCTATGGAAAGTAATAAAGGCAATATAAACCTAAGTGAAAATAATAAAGGCAATTTGAGTTTAGAAAATAGAAAAAAATTATCATTAACAGGTGTTTTAGAAGTGCTTAGTTTTGATGATGATGCTATAAGTCTTAATACAAGTCTTGGGGGACTTAATATTACTGGTAAGAATTTAAAGCTTAATAAGCTTGATGTTCAAAATGGTGATGTAATAATATCAGGATATGTAAATTCTATGTCATACCATACAAAAGAAAATAAAAAAAGAAAATTACATTTTATAAATAAGATTCTAAGGAGGAAGTAATTTGTTATTACCTTTAGGAATTCAGTTTAATATAGTTATATTTTCTTGTTTGGCAGGTATGTTAGTTGGAATTTTATTTGATGGTTATAGACTTATAAGAGGTTTTAATGTTCCTAAAATATTAGGTATGATACAAGATATATTATTTTGGATCTTAATCTCAATTGTTATTTTTATTTTCTTATTAGTATTTAATTATGGTTTTTTAGGTGCTTATGTATATTTATTTATGTTTATTGGAGTAATGGTTTATTTAGCTATATTTTCTAAGATGGTTGTAAGTGTAGAAAATGTTGTAGCTAGGCTTGTTTTCAAGTTTTGTAGAGTATTAGGTAAAAATATTAGATATATATTTAAAAATATAGTAACAAAATAAATAGAATTTTCTTGAATAAGTTCCTCACAGTGTTTAAAATATAGGTATAGCCTTATTATTAAGGGTGGGGGAAGTTAGATGAAAAGTAAGTTCACTGCTAGGAAATTAGTAATTGTTACGGTGAGTGTTTTATTTGTTTTTTCATTTGGAAAGCAATTGATAACAAATAGAAGATTAAATAAGGAAAAATCTCAAGTTGAACAACAGATGAAAAACATTAATCAAAAAAATGTTGAGTTAACTGAAGAATTTAAAAATTCTAAGTCAGATTCATATATAGAACAGATGGCAAGAGAGAGGCTTGGAATGATAAAGAAGGGTGAAAAAGTAATTATTGATTCAAAGGATAAATAATTACATAAAAAGATTATTATTATTAAAACATAATAATATATATTGATTTATTTTAAGGAGGAGTCTTTTTAAATGGCCTTAGAGACAGGAAACATATTAGAAGGTAAAGTAACAAACATAACAAACTTCGGAGCTTTTGTAGAAGTAGAAGGAGAAACTGGTTTAGTTCATATTTCTGAAGTAGCTGATTCTTTTGTTAAGGATATCAATGAACATTTAAAAGAAAATGATATTGTTAAAGTTAAAGTATTAGGTACAGATGAAAAAGGTAAAATAAGCTTATCAATTAAGCAAGCTATGCCACCTAAGAAAAAATCAGTTAAACCAGCAGAAGTAGACTGGGGAAAAAATAATAACAGAAATAGTAGAGGGAATAATTACTCAAATAATAACAGAAAGAAGCAATCTGCTGAAAGCTTTGAAGATATAATGGCAAAGTTTTTAAAGGACAGTGAAGAAAGACTTCAAGATGTTAAGAAAAATCAAGAGCCAAGATCAAAGAGAAGAATGTAATTTAATATAATTTCTAGAAGGATGTCATAGTTTTAGGCATCCTTTATTTTTTATAATAAATATATTAAGTTTATTTAAAAATAAGATTTTTATTTAATTATATTACGAATTTAATTATTAAAAACATAAGATTTATATACTTTTTATTAAGTTTTTTTAGTTATTTTTATTAGCTAAACATAGTATTTGTCGGACTTTAGAAAAAAGTGAATAAAAAAAAGAAAAAAATCTATTTAAAAGTGTTGACACTAAGATTTATATTCGGTATAATAATCCTTGTCGTTAAGGGAGTAACCCAAAAACAAAAGATAAGCCGAAGTGGCGGAACTGGCAGACGCACAGGACTTAAAATCCTGCGGTGGTTAAACACCGTACCGGTTCGATTCCGGTCTTCGGCACCAAAATAACGCGGGGTGGAGCAGTCGGCAGCTCGTTGGGCTCATAACCCAAAGGTCACAGGTTCGAGTCCTGTCCCCGCTACCATAAGGTTTGTATAATATAACATAATATGGCGGGATAGCTCAGTTGGCTAGAGCATTCGGTTCATACCCGAAGGGTCGCAGGTTCAAGTCCTGTTCCCGCTACCATTTAAATGATGTCCTGCCGAAGTGGCGGAACTGGCAGACGCACAGGACTTAAAATCCTGCGGTGGTTAAACACCGTACCGGTTCGATTCCGGTCTTCGGCACCATTTAAATTTAATAACGCGGGGTGGAGCAGTCGGCAGCTCGTTGGGCTCATAACCCAAAGGTCACAGGTTCGAGTCCTGTCCCCGCTACCACAAACTTTATAATTCACACATATTTGGCGGGATAGCTCAGTTGGCTAGAGCATTCGGTTCATACCCGAAGGGTCGCAGGTTCAAGTCCTGTTCCCGCTACCATTTTAAATGATGTCCTGCCGAAGTGGCGGAACTGGCAGACGCACAGGACTTAAAATCCTGCGGTGGTTAAACACCGTACCGGTTCGATTCCGGTCTTCGGCACCATTTAAAGCACATATTTTACACTTAATAACGCGGGGTGGAGCAGTCGGCAGCTCGTTGGGCTCATAACCCAAAGGTCACAGGTTCGAGTCCTGTCCCCGCTACCAAAAAACACATAATATATATAACATAATTGTGTAGTATGCCGAAGTGGCGGAACTGGCAGACGCACAGGACTTAAAATCCTGCGGTGGTTAAACACCGTACCGGTTCGATTCCGGTCTTCGGCACCAAAAAGCAATCTTTATAGATTGCTTTTTTTATTTTAGAAATATACTTACTAGATATTCTTTTAGTAAATATATTTTTTATGTAATAGAAAAAAGTTTATGATAAATAAATACATAAATATACAAGAAATATCTAAAAATTAAAAACTAAAAAAGATGAATTTTATACAAAAAGGAATAATTTGTAAAATGAAATAATATCAATATAGTATTTGTCTTATTTTTATTGTAATATACTCTAATAAATTGACATATATTTCTATTTACCATTGTTATAATAATTTTTATAAAGTGGGAATGGAGGATATAAACATGCAATATGGAGCAGATATAAAAAGTTTTACAAAATCTAAGCAAAGAAAAATAAAAGAAGAGAGTGTTTTTAGTAGTGAGGATAATTATAGTAGACTTATAATTATAGCACTAGCTAGTTTTTTAATAAGTAGAGTTTATATTGATGTAAATCTAGAATTTATTAAAACTATAGCTCCATTTGGTATTGTATTTATTATATCGATAGCTAATTTGAGTATAAAAGAAGGTATAATTGCATTAGCATCATCAATAATAGGATATGTAACTTTAATACCTACGATTGAAGAAATACCTATTTTTATCATTATGTCTATATTAATGATATTAACAACTGTAATTTTAGGTAAGAATAATAAGATAAGTATTGTTTTAAATTTTATATTAAGTTTTGTACTAATAACAGGCTATGGAATTTTGATCTTAAAGAAAGATCTAATAGCAAGCAGTGTTGTTGGAGGAATAATAACAGGTATATTAATTCCAACTTACTATATTATATCTTATGGAATTAAATGCTTGAATGAATTTAAAACTCAACATTATTTTGATAATGATGAAATAATAAGTATAGAATTACTTTTATCTATAATTATAGTCGGAATAGGTAACATAAGTATATTTAACTTAGATATAAGAAATATAATTGCAATATTTTTTGTTTTATTTATAAGTTACATAGGCAAAGGAAATTTAGGTGCAACAGTAGGGTTAATACTTGGTGCAGTTTTTGGAATGATAACAGGAAATCTTACATTCTATATAGCTGTTTTTGGAGTGAGCTGTCTTATATCAACTATATTTAGAGAGAGTGGAAGATTTTTAAGTTATATATCTTTTAATACAATGTATATACTTTTAGCATTTTATCTTAAGTCATTTGATATGAATATGCTTATAGAATTATTTATTGGGAGTACAGTTTTTATATTAATACCTAAAAAAGTTATAGAAAAGATTAGAATAGAATTTGATGATGAAAGTAAAAAAGATGAGTTTAATGAAAAGCATTTTAATAAAATGAAAAATGAATTATCAGGAAGACTTTCAGATTTTACAGATGTTCTTAATACCATGGGAACAACTTTAAATACAATGGTTGAAAATGAAAAGCTTGTGGATAAAAATAAGGCTGAAGCACTTGTGGATAACTTAGCTGATAGAGTATGTAAAAATTGTGATTATAAAAAGATCTGTTGGAAAAGAGAAATGCATGAGACTTATAGTTCATTTAAGGAGCTTATACAATCTTATGAAGAAGGTGAAAATCAATTTCCTCTTCATTTAAAGAAAAAATGTTTAAAAGAAGGAGCTTTAATTGCTCAAACACAGGAACTTGTTAATAAGCATATAGCAGATGAAATGCTTAAGAAAAGACTTGGTGAGGGAAGAAGACTTTTATCTAGTCATATAAAAAATATGTCTGCAACTATTGGAGAAATAGTTAATGATTTTAGTGGAGAAGTTAATCTTGCTATTGATATAGAGAGAATAATAAGAAAAGCTTTATTAAAAAATAATATTGAAATTAAAGATATTATTGCTTATACAGATAAGGAATCAAGGCTTAACATAAAAATTGATATGGAGAATTGTGAAGGTCTTCAATATTGTGTTAAAGATATTTTACCTATTGTAAATAAAACAATAGGTAGAACTATGAGTATAGCTGAAGAATGTCATATAGATCCAAGTACTAGCTGTTGTGAAATTTTAATAGAAGAAGCTCCAAGATATCATGTTAATTCACATGTTTCTTTATGTTCAAAAGATGGAGAAAAATATACTGGAGATTCTTATAGTTTTGGTAAGACTAAGGATGGACATCATATGATTTTATTATGTGATGGGATGGGAACTGGTCCAAGAGCTGGTGCAGAAAGTAGAATTGCTGTAGAAATGGTTGAAAAGTTTTCAGAAGTTGGCTTTAGTGAAAAGACAGCGATAGATACTATAAATTCAATTATGAGTATTAAGTTTTCAGAAGAAGAAAAGTTTTCAACTTTAGATATGCAAAAAATAAATCTTTATGATGGAAGAGCTAAGTTCTTAAAAGTTGGAGCTATGGAAAGTTTTATTAAGAGAGGTAATAAAGTTAAAATTATAGATTCTAAGACTTTACCTTTTGGTGTTTTAGATACTCCTGATATTGATGAATTTGATTTCCAATTAAAAGGTGGGGATTTCATAATAACAATAAGTGATGGAGTTTTAGATTTATTTAAAGATGGAGATCTTTCTAATACTTGGCTTATAAATCTTTTAGAGAAGACTAGAGCTAGAACATCTAAGGAACTTTCAAGTGAGATATTATCAGCTGCTAAGGAAATAACAGAGGGAAAAGCAAAGGATGATATGACTGTTGTAGTTTCTAAAATATATAATTTACAGTAATTTAGTATAGCATAATTATTAATAATATTATGTTAAAAAAAGCTACTTATTAACCTGATTTAGAGGGGATTAAGTAGCTAATTTTTTTGCTTTATTACTTACAATAAATTAGTATTATGTTATAATAATTAGTATAATTTAAATAATGGAGTGTATGATTTTATGAAGAAAAAAGTATTGAAATATATAAGTGATAACTCCATGATTCAAAGAGGAGATAAAGTTTTAGTAGCTTTGTCAGGAGGACCAGATTCTGTTTGCTTATTGCATATACTTTGCTTGCTTAGAGATGAACTTAATATAGAAGTTTTTGCAGCTCATGTTAATCATCTTATTAGAGGTGATGAAGCATTTGCAGATGAGGATTACGCTAAATCATTATGTGAATCATTAAATGTTGATTTCTTTGTTAAAAGAGTAGAAGTAGAAAAGATAGCAAAAGAAAAAAGTATTTCCACGGAAATGGCAGGGCGTGATGAAAGATATTCTTTCTTTGATGAAATTAAAGAAAAAATAGGTATAAATAAGATAGCTATAGCCCATAATGCTAATGACCAGGCAGAAACTCTTATTATGAGAATAATGAGGGGAACTGGCTTAGAAGGCTTAGTAGGAATAAGACCCATTAGAGATGGATTATATATAAGACCTATACTTTCTTTAACTAGAGAAGAAATCGAAAATTACTGTGAGATAAATAATTTAGATCCTAGAATAGATAAAACTAATCTAGAGGAGCTATATTCAAGAAATAAAGTAAGATTAAAAATGATTCCTTTTATTAAGGATAATTTTAATAGTGATATTATTAATACTCTCAATAGACTTGCATATAGTGCAAGTGTAGATTCAGATTTTATTGATGGAGTAGTTGAAGAAAAGTACAAAGAATTTTGTATTTGTAATAAAGATGGTGTAGTTATAAATGCTAATGCCTTTTTAGAAAAAGAAGCTATTCTAACTAGAATAATAAGAAAGGCACTTATGGATGTATCTGGAGCTTTTAATAATTTTGAGATGAAGCATATTTATGATGTTATAAATCTTCAAAAAGGTAAGACTGGTAGAAGATTAGATTTAACTAATAAAATTATTGCTATTAATGAATATTGCAATATACATATAGCTAAGGATAAATTTATAAAGAAACAAAATCAAGATGAATTATTTAAATTAAATGTGGAAAATCTAATTAAGTCTGAAAAAATTTCCATAGATTTTAATTCTGATAGTTTATTGTTTGAGATAGTTGATAATGACGGGAAAATAGATTTTTCTAAAGATACTAATGTGAAATATTTTAGTTTTGATGGAGTTGAAACTATAAATATAAGAACTAGGGTAAATGGAGATAAAATGATTCCTTTTGGATTTAAGGGAGAAAAGAAATTAAAAGATATTTTCATTAATTCTAAAATTCCTAAAGAACAGAGAGATAAGGTTTCAATTATAGAATTTGATAGTGATATTGCCTGGGCTGTTGGAGTTAGAACTAGTGAACTATTTAAAATAAGCAAAAAAAATAATAAACTTTTAAAGATAAGTTGTGTTAGGAAGGAATAATATTATGGTTAACATTAAAAATGATATTAAAGAAGTTTTATATTCAGAAGAGCAAATACAAACAAAGGTAAAAGAAATAGCTGCGAAGATAAGTGAAGACTATCAAGGTAAAGAACTTTTAGTAGTAGGAATTTTAAAAGGATCAGTTGTTTTTACATCTGATTTAATTAAATATATTACTATTCCTTGTGAAATAGACTTTATGGCAGTTTCAAGTTATGGAAAGTCTACAAAGAGTTCAGGTATTGTTAGAATTTTAAAAGATTTAGATACTAATGTTGAAGGCAAACACATATTAATAGTTGAAGATATAGTTGATACAGGAAAAACTCTTAGTTATTTAGTAGATTATTTAAAGGCTAGAAAAGTAGCAGGTATAGAAATAGTTGCTTTATTAAATAAAGAAGCTAGAAGAGAAGCAAATGTAGAAGTTAAGTATAGTGGATTTGATGTTCCAGATGAATTTATAGTTGGATATGGAATTGATTATGCTGAAAATTATAGAAATTTACCATTCATCGGAAGTTTGAAAAGGGAAATTTATGAAAAATAATTATAAATAGAATTTATGTGAAGAGAGGGGGTCCCTAGATGAAAAATATGTCTAAGACACTGATAACTTGGTTATTAGTTATAGGTATAATTGTTTTTGGATCATATATGATACTTGATTCAAGTAGTACTAGGAATACTATAGACTTTACGAAGTTTAAAACTATGTGGGCTGATAATCAAATCACTAATATAGTTGTTAGTGGAAATGAGATACAGGGTAAAACAAAAGATAATAAAACTTTTGAAGTTTATGTGCCACAAGATCAATTAAATGCATTACAAGAGCAATATAAGAGTGAGAATGTAAATATTAAATATATAGCACCTAATAATGACTCTCAGTGGTTCCAAATAGTAATGACTGGATTAATAATGGTTGTAGGAGTTGTGATATTCTTTGTTTTCATTCAACAGTCACAAGGTGGCGGAGCTAATAAGGGAGCAATGAATTTTGGGCAAAGTAAAGCTAAAATGGCTAATCCTGATACCCAGAAAGTAAACTTTAAAGATGTTGCCGGGGCAAAAGAAGAAAAAGAAGAGTTAGAAGAAATAGTTGATTTCTTAAAAGATCCTAAACGCTATATTGATATGGGTGCTAGAATACCTAAAGGGGTTCTTTTAGTAGGTCCCCCAGGAACAGGTAAAACTTTACTTGCTAAAGCTGTTGCAGGAGAAGCAGGAGTACCATTCTTCTCAATTTCAGGTTCAGATTTCGTTGAGATGTTTGTTGGGGTTGGGGCTTCAAGAGTAAGAAGCTTATTTGAGCAAGCAAAGAAGAATTCTCCATGTATAATCTTTATAGATGAAATTGATGCTGTTGGTAGAAAAAGAGGAGCAGGACTTGGTGGTGGTCATGATGAAAGAGAGCAAACACTAAATCAACTTCTTGTTGAAATGGATGGTTTTGGAGCAAATGAAGGAATCATTATGATTGCAGCTACAAATAGACCTGATATTCTTGATCCAGCACTTTTAAGACCAGGTAGATTTGATAGACAAATAGTAGTTGCTGCACCCGATGTAGAAGGTAGAAAAGAAATCTTAAATGTTCATATAAGAAATAAGGTTTTAGATAAGTCAATAGATTTAAATGTTCTTGCGAAGAGAACACCAGGTTTTACAGGAGCTGATATAGAAAATCTAACTAATGAAGCAGCACTTCTTGCAGTTAGAAAAAATAAGCAAAAGATTGATATGGATGATATGGAAGAAGCTATTACTAGAGTTATAGCTGGACCAGAGAAAAAGAGCAAGGTTATAAGTGAGCATGATAAAAAGCTTACAGCTTATCATGAAGCAGGTCACGCTATTGTTATGAGATCACTTCCAAATGCAGATCCAGTTCATGAAATCAGTATTATTCCTAGAGGAATGGCTGGTGGATATACTATGCATCTTCCAAATGAAGATAGAAGTTATACATCAAAATCTAAGCTAAAATCTGAAATGGCAGGTTTACTTGGAGGAAGAATGGCTGAAAAACTTATACTTAATGACATAAGTACAGGAGCTAAGAACGATATTGATAGAGTAAGTTCTATAGCTAGAGCTATGGTAATGCAATATGGTATGAGCGATAAGGTTGGAACTATTTCATTTGGTGATGAAGGTGGAGAAGTATTCCTTGGCAGAGAATTTGGTAAGTCAAGAAATATAAGTGAAGAAACTAGTGCACTTCTTGATAAAGAAGTTAAAGCTTTAGTTGATGAAGCTTATGAAACTGCTGAAAGACTTCTAAAAGAAAATATTTTAAAACTTCATGCTGTTGCAGCGGTATTAATGGAAAAAGAAAAAATTGATGCAGACGAATTCGAAAGAATTTATGTTGAATCTTAAAATAAAAAAGAGCTATCTATAAAAGATAGTTCTTTTTTTATATCCTAGATGTATAAAAACGAAATATATTCCTTTATTTTTAAATAATATTCGTAAAACATATTTTATTTATTACGATTTATATGTATAATGATATTAAATGATATTATAAGTGAAATAATTTTAACTTATATAAAAGGGGTGTGTGAAATTTGAATACTGATATAGAAATTGCACAAAGTGCTAAGATGGAACCTATTGTTAATATAGGTAAGAAAATTGGTCTTACAGAAGATGATATAGAATTATACGGAAAATATAAATGTAAGATAAATCTAGATGTTTTTGATAAGTATAAAGATAATAAAGATGGGAAACTTATTTTAGTTACAGCTATAAACCCAACACCTGCAGGTGAAGGTAAATCAACTGTTACAGTTGGATTAGGGCAGGCTCTTAATAAAATAGGAAAGAATTCAATTATTGCACTTAGAGAGCCATCTCTAGGACCAGTCTTTGGTATAAAAGGTGGAGCAGCAGGTGGTGGATATTCACAAGTTGTTCCTATGGAAGATATAAATCTTCATTTTACAGGAGATATGCATGCTATAACTGCGGCAAATAATCTTCTTTGTGCAGCAATAGATAATCATATTCATCAAGGGAATGCTTTAAATATTGATTCAAGAAGAATTGTATTTAAAAGAGTTATGGATATGAATGATAGAGCTCTAAGACAAATAGTTGTTGGTATGGGTGGTAAAATTAATGGATTCCTTAGAGAAGATGGATTTATGATTACTGTTGCATCAGAAATTATGGCTATACTTTGTATGGCAACAGGAATTTCAGATTTAAAAGAAAGAATGGGTAATATATTAGTTGCTTATAATTTAGATGGTGAACCTGTATTTGCTAAGGACTTAGAAGTTTCAGGAGCTATGGCTCTTCTTATGAAGGATGCTATAAAACCAAATCTTGTTCAAACTCTTGAGAATACACCAGCAATAATTCATGGAGGACCATTTGCTAATATTGCTCATGGCTGTAATTCAATAGTTGCTACTAAGATGGCTTTAAAACTTTCTGATTATGCAGTAACTGAAGCTGGATTTGGAGCAGACCTTGGTGCAGAGAAGTTCCTTGATATTAAATGTGTTTATGGTGATTTAAAGCCAGATTGTGTTGTTTTAGTTGCAACAATAAGAGCATTAAAACATCATGGTGGTGTTAAGAAAGATGAATTATCAGTAGAAAATGTTGATGCAGTAAAAGTTGGGATAGAAAACTTAGAAAAGCAAATAGAAAATATTCAAGCCTTTGGAGTTCCAGTAGTTGTTGCTATTAATAAATTTATAACTGATTCAAGAGCAGAAGTTGAATTTGTTAAGAGCTTCTGTGAAGCTAAAGGGGTTATGGTTTCAGAAGCAGATGTTTGGGAAAAAGGTGGAGATGGTGGAGTAGACCTTGCTAATAAGGTTATAGAAACTATTGAAAATAAACCTTCTAACTTTGCACCTATATATGATACTAATGAAAGTATAAAAGATAAGATACTTAAAATTGCTAAGACTATCTATGGAGCAGATGGAGTTAATTATGAGCCAGCAGCTTTAAAACAAATAGCTGAAATAGAAAAGTACAATATGGATAAAGTTCCAGTATGTATGGCAAAGACCCAATCATCTTTATCAGATAATCCAATGCTTTTAGGAAGACCAAAAGGATTTAATATAACAGTTAGAGAAGTTAGAGTTTCAAATGGAGCTGGATTTGTAGTTGTTCAAACAGGAAATATAATGACTATGCCAGGGCTTCCAAAGGTTCCAGCAGCTAATATAATGGATATTAGTGAATCTGGAGAAATTACAGGATTATTCTAATTTTAAAATTAAGAAGTTAAAAAGAAGCTACTTTGTTTATAGTAGCTTCTTTTTATGTTTTTAAATAAAGTAAAAAATAGGAAAAATTCCTTATAATAGTGAG
The DNA here is from genome assembly GCF_900091705.1 of Clostridium mediterraneense. Lineage (GTDB taxonomy): Bacteria > Bacillota > Clostridia > Clostridiales > Clostridiaceae > Sarcina > Sarcina mediterraneense. The sequence continues at coordinate 468,997 of NZ_LT594785.1, forward strand.
TATCTGCTTGACAAATAGCTATTTGTTGATAAAATTATATTGTATATTTATATATTTAAATGTATTTTACAGGCAGCCAAATAAGGCTGCTTTTAATTATATTAAGGTGGTGTACAAATGATTTTATTAATCGATGCTGGTAATACAAATATTGTATTAGGACTTAGTAAGAATGATGACTATATAGCTAGTTGGAGAATATCTACTGATGCTAATAAAACTTCAGATGAATATTCAATACAAATCATGCAATTATTTAGTCAAAGTAATTTAAATCCAGAAGAAGTAGAAGGAATAATAATATCATCAGTTGTCCCTAATATTATGCATTCTATAGAAAACATGGTTATAAAATGTTTCAAAAAAGAACCTATAGTAATAGGACCTGGGATTAAGACAGGAATTAATATAAGATATGATAATCCAAGAGAAGTTGGAGCAGATAGAATAGTAAATGCTGTGGCAGCTTATGAAAAGAATAAGAGAGCATTGATAGTAATAGATTTTGGTACAGCAACAACTTATTGTGCTATAACTGAAAGAGGAGATTATCTTGGTGGTAATATATGCCCTGGAATTAAGATTTCATCAGAAGCTTTATATGAAAGAGCAGCCAAGCTTCCAAGAGTAGAACTTGAAAAACCAAATACTTTAATTTGCAAAAATACAGTTACAAGTATGCAAGCTGGTATTATTTATGGTTACATAGGGCAGGTTGAATATATAGTAAGAAGAATGAAAAAAGAAATGATGAATTTAGGGGAAGCAGAACCATATGTTATTGCAACAGGAGGGCTTGCTAAATTAATATCTGATGGAACAGATGTTATAGATAATATAGAACCTAGATTAACATTAGAAGGCTTAAAGATTCTTTATGATAAGAATAAGGAGTAATACATTATGAAGATAGGAAATGTACAGCCAGATGGTAATGTATTCTTAGCACCAATGGCAGGAGTTACTGACATAGCATTTAGAGGTCTTTGTAAAGAAATGGGCTGTGGAATGGTATATACTGAAATGGTTAGTTCAAAAGCATTATATCATGGTAATGAAAAAACTGAGGAACTAATGAGAATAGTTGAAGAAGAACAACCAGTAGCTTGCCAAATGTTTGGGAGTGATCCTGAAATAATGGCTTATGCTGCTGAAAAATACTTCAATCCAAGAGAAGATATTTGCATTATAGATATAAATATGGGGTGTCCAGCGCCTAAGGTTGTTAAGAATGATGATGGATCATCACTTCTTACTAATCCTAAATTAGCTTTTGAAATTGTAAGTGCTGTTAAAAAGGTTGCAACAAAACCAGTAACAGTTAAAATAAGAAAAGGCTATTATAATGATCAAATAGTAGCAGTAGAATTTGCAAAGATGCTTGAAGAAGCTGGAGCTGATGCAGTAGCTATTCATGGAAGAACTAGACAGCAAATGTACACTGGAAAAGCTGATTGGGATATTATAAGACAAGTTAAAGAAGCAGTTTCTATACCAGTTATAGGTAATGGAGATGTATTTACTGCTGATGATGCTTTAGAGCTTAAGAAAATCTCAAATTGTGATGCCATAATGGTGGCTAGAGGGAGTATAGGAAACCCTTGGATATTTAAGCAGATAGAACAAAAATTAAAAGGTGAAGAAGTTATTCTTCCAACTTCTGAAGAAAAAATTGCTATGTGTATTAGACATCATGAACTTGCAATGAAATATAATGGACCTGAAAGAGCTGTTAGAGAAATGAGAAGACATACAGGAGCTTATTTAAAGGGAATTAAGAATTCAGCTGAAATGAGAAATAAGCTTAATACAATAAATGATCCACAAGCAGTTTTAGAAGCTTTAAATAACTATAAGGAATTTGTTATAAAAGAAGGATTATAGGAATAATATTTATTAGACATATTTGTTATATGTTAATATAAATTTATATTTTTTTATTTGGGAATATAAATAGAATAAAACGGATATATTAAACTGAAAAAACGTTTACTTATTGACAGGTTAGCATATTCCCTTTATAATTATTTGAAAATTAGGGAGATATAAATTCCAATTATGCTAAAAAAATAGATACAAATATGTATTAATATTTTTAAATATGATATTATAAAAGTAATATTTCAAAGGGGAGAAAAATATGAGCGAAAAAAAACATATAATGACTTATGAAGGTCTTAAGAAATTAGAAGATGAATTAGAATTTTTAAAAACAGTTAAAAGAAAAGAAATAACAGAAAAAATAAAAGTAGCTTTAGGATATGGAGATTTAAGTGAAAACTCAGAATATGATGAAGCTAAAAATGAGCAAGCTTTTAACGAAGGTAGAATACTTCAACTTGAAACTATGTTAAAGAATGCTGAAGTTGTTGATGAAAGTGAAATCTCAACAGATAAAGTTTCAGTTGGATGTATAGTAAAAGTTATGGACTATGATTTCGACGAAGAAGTCGAATATACAATAGTAGGTTCAGCAGAAGCTGATCCAATGAATAATAAGATTTCAAATGAGTCACCAGTTGGGGAAGCTCTTTTAAATAAAAAAGTTGGAGATGTAGTGGAAGCTAACATTCCTGGTGGAGTGGCTAAGTTTGAAATTTTAGAAATCAGAAGATAATTACGGAGGTATGCTAAATGTCAAATGAGGATATGAATATTAATCAAATAGAAGCTGACTTAAGTGAACAAGATGCTTTAAGAAGAGAAAAGTTAGCTCAATTACAAGCAGAAGGAAAGGATCCTTTTGATGTATATAAAGTTGAAAGAACTCATACAACAGGACAAATTATTGATAACTTTGAAGAGTTAGATGGAAAAGAAGTTACTGTTGCAGGTAGAATTATGTCAAAGAGAGGTCAAGGAAAAGTTATTTTCTCAGACATTCATGACAGAGATGGAAAAATTCAATTATTTATCAAACTTGATTTAGTTGGAGAAGAAACTCTTAAAGCATATAAGACATACGATAGAGGAGATATAGTAGCAGTTACAGGAACAGTTGCTAAAACTCAAAGAGGAGAAATTTCAATTAAACCAACTGAAATTACTTTAGTATGTAAATCACTTAAGACTTTACCAGAAAAGTGGAATGGACTTAAAGATCCAGACTTAAGATATAGACAAAGAGAAGTTGATATAATAACAAACCCAGAAGTTAAGGAAACTTTCTTAAAGAGAGCACAAATTATTAAGGAAATCAGAAATTACCTTGATACTAGAGGATTTATAGAAGTTGAAACACCAATCCTTTCACCAATTGCTGGTGGAGCAGCTGCTAGACCATTCATAACTCATCACAATACTTTAGATATAGATATGTATCTAAGAATTGCTACAGAATTATATTTAAAGAGATGTATAGTTGCTGGATTCGAAAAAGTTTATGATATGGGTAAAAACTTCAGAAATGAAGGAATGTCAGTAAGACATAACCCAGAATTTACAATGATAGAATTATATGAAGCTTATGCTGACTATAATGACATGATGGAAATCATGGAAAACTTAATAGCATATGTTTGTGAAAAAGTTAATGGAACAACTAAGGTTACTTACCAAGGAACAGAAATTGACTTTAAACCACCATGGAGAAGAATCACAATGGTTGATGCTGTTAAAGAACATGCAGGAATTGACTTTAATACAATAGCAACAGATGCTGAAGCTCAAGCTATTGCTAAAGAAAAAGAATTAGAATTCCCTAAAGACTTAAAGCATGTAACAAAGGGAGAAGTTTTAAATGCATTATATGAAGAATATGCAGAAGAAAAAATGATTCAACCTACATTTGTTACAGATTACCCAGTAGAAATTTCACCTCTTACAAAGAAGAAGAGAGGAAACGAAATGTTTACTGAAAGATTTGAAGGATTTGTATTTGGTAGAGAAGTATGTAATGCTTACTCAGAATTAAATGATCCAATAGTTCAAAGAGAAAGATTTGAACAACAAGCTAAGGAAAGAGAACTTGGGGATGATGAAGCTTACATGATAGATGAAGAATTCATGAGTGCTTTAGAAACAGGAATGCCTCCAACAGGAGGACTTGGATTCGGAGTTGATAGAATGGTTATGTTCTTAACAGATTCAGCTTCAATCAGAGATGTTTTACTATTCCCAACAATGAAGCCAAATCATAAATAATTTTTAGATAATTAGAAAGCTGTCTTTTTAGACAGCTTCTTTTTTTCTAGATATTAATAGAGAGTATACATTTTATATTTAGTATTAAAAATAGCTTTATATAATAAAATAAAAAATATAAAAAAGTTTAAAAAAAAGGCTTGTAATTTTTTAAAACTTTGATATAATAATATTGTAATCAATGTTCCGGAATAGCTCAATGGTGGAGCAATCGGCTGTTAACCGAGAGGTTGTGGGTTCGAGTCCCACTTCTGGAGCCATTTTTTATTTGGTAGCATCAACGTGGTTGTTGGTGTTTTTTTGTTTTTTGTAAGACAAATTTGGTGATTAATAAAATATTAAAACTGTGGATAACTTTTTATAAAGTTATCCACAGTTTTTTTATAAAGAATTTATCCACAGCTTATAAGATAAATAAATTATCCACAAAATAAAGAATATTGTAACTACTTAGATACAAAGATATTTTATTTTAGGGTGATAATATATATAATAAAATGATTAATTAGTGGTTTAGCCAAAATTTAAATATTTTTTATAAATAGAAATGGAGGCTTATATTATGGCAAATTTAAAAGCAATAACTTTAAAATCATCAAGTGTAGCTGCAGGACATGAGATGACAGTATACCCTGTTCTTATTACAGATGGAGAAAGTGCAGTATTAGTAGATTCATCTTATCCAGGACATTTTGAAATTCTTAAAAATGAAATAGAAAAACATATAGATATAAATAAATTAAAGGCTTTAGTAATAACTCACCATGATTTCGATCATATAGGTACAGCTAAGGAATTTAAGAATCTATTAGGAGATAATCTTAAAATTTATGCAACAGATGTTGAAGCTGAATATATTTCAGGAGCTAAGATGCCTTTAAAACTTCAAAAATTAGGAGCTAATAAAGAAAACTTAGATGAGGGAACTTTAGGGTTCTATAACATGCTTAGTGAAAACTTCCCAAAACTTTATATTAATGTAGATGAAACTTTCAAGGCTGGAGATGTTTTACCATTATTTGATGGAATTCAAACAATAGATACACCAGGGCATACATTAGGACATATTTGTCTTTACATAAAAGAAGATAAGTCATTAATAACAGGTGATACATTAGCAATTGAAGATGGAAAATTATCAAGAATCAATGACTTCTATAACTATGATGTAGAACAAGCTAAGGAATCAATAAAGAAATTAGCAGACTTTGATATTGAATTAGTTCGTTGCTACCATGGTGGAGATTTTGTTGGAAAGTTAAACATGGAAGAATTAACAAAATAATATGATATAGTGAAATAAATTTTGCTATTATTATGTTTTAAAAACAAGATGTACAATTTATTAAACTGTTAGCTTACTTAAATTGTGCATCTATTAATATTATTCTTTTAAAGATAAATTAATTTATATTAATTTTATTAGTATTTATGCTTATTATAAATATATTGACATATGTAACATTTCTGATAAAATTATTATATAATGTTAAAAACTTAATAAGTACGTTGATAAAGAGGAGTACTATTAAAACTTATTTTAGAGAGGTAATGGAAGCTGAAAATTACCATAAGATTAATAGGAAGGGAGCTTTTGAGTACAATGATTTAAAGTTGAGCTTTTGCTAAGAAGGGTGGAACCGCGGAAAATATTTTCGTCCCTTTATTATGTATAGGCTTTTTTTTATTTCATAAAATAAATTTTAGATATTTTTAATTACTCTTAGGAGTAAAATAAATTTTGTATAAATTAAGTTGGAGGAATTTATTATGGCAGTTGAAAAAACAATGGAAAAGCTAGTTTCTCTATGTAAGAATAGAGGATTTATCTTCCCAGGATCAGAAATATACGGAGGTCTTGCAAACTCATGGGATTACGGTCCACTTGGAGTAGAATTCAAGAATAATGTTAAAAAAGCATGGTGGAAAAAGTTTGTTCAAGAATATAAAGATAATGTAGGGCTTGATGCAGCAATCCTTATGAATACAGGAGTATGGAGAGCTTCAGGTCACGTTGGAGGATTCTCAGATCCACTTATGGACTGTAAAGAATGTAAAGCTAGATTTAGAGCTGATAAATTAGTTGAAGATCATATGACAGAACAAGGTGTTGAAGTTGCTTCAGCTGATGGGTGGTCAAATGAACAATTAATGGATTATATCAAGGAAAATAATATTGTTTGTCCTAAGTGTGGAAAATTAAATTATACAGATATAAGACAATTTAACTTAATGTTTAAGACACACCAAGGTATAACAGAAGAAAGTGCTAATGAAGTTTACTTAAGACCAGAAACAGCACAAGGTATTTTTGTTAACTTTAAAAATGCTCAAAGAACATCAAGAAAGAAAGTTCCATTTGGAGTAGCTCAAATCGGTAAATCATTCAGAAATGAAATAACACCAGGAAACTTCACATTCAGAACAAGAGAATTCGAACAAATGGAATTAGAATTCTTCTGTAAACCAGGAACAGATTTAGAATGGTTCAAATTCTGGAAAGATTATTGCTGGAACTTCTTATTAAACTTAGGAATGAATAAAGAAAACTTAAGAATGAGAGATCATGGAGAAGAAGAACTTAGCTTCTATTCAAATGCAACATCAGATATCGAATATTTATTCCCATTTGGTTGGGGAGAACTTTGGGGAATAGCTGATAGAACAGACTATGACTTAAATAAGCATGCAGAACATTCAGGTCAAGATATGACATACTTAGATCCTTCAACAAATGAAAAGTATGTACCATATGTTATTGAACCATCATTAGGAGCAGACAGAGTTACTCTTGCTTTCTTAGCTGAAGCTTATGATGAAGAAGAAATAGGTACAGAAGATAAGTCAGATGTAAGAACAGTATTACACTTACATCCAGCTTTAGCTCCATTTAAGGCAGCAGTTCTTCCATTATCAAAGAAACTTTCAGAAAAAGCTGATGAAGTATATGCAGATTTAGCTAAGAAGTTTAATATTGATTATGATGAAACAGGAAGTATCGGAAAGAGATATAGAAGACAAGATGAAATAGGAACACCATTCTGTATAACAGTAGATTTTGATACATTAGAAGATAACTGTGTAACAATAAGAAATAGAGATACAATGGAACAAGAAAGAATTCAAATTTCAGAAGTTGAAGCATATATCGCTAAGAGCTTAGAATTTTAATATTTTTATATAATCTATTTAAGAGGAAAAATCAAAAAAAGATTTTTCCTCTTTTTTTATATAAATTTAAAAGTAAACTTAAGTATAAATGTTAATAAAATGTAAAAAATATATATAATAGGAAAATTGCTTATTAATTGATTGAATTTTTAGAGGCATCAGCATATAATAATCATATAGATATTATCAAAGTGATAATATCTATATAGTAATAACTGGAGGTGAATGAGTTGAAAGTATCAGAAGCGGACTTAAATAAAAATAAGGATGGAATTACAGAAGAAGAATTTCTGAAGAGATATAAGAGTGAGAAGTATGAAAAACTTTCACTTACTGTTGATATGGTACTTTTTACTTTGGGAGAAAAACAAAAAGACACCTTAAATAGAAAAAATAAAGAAAAGGAACTACAGATTTTATTAATAAAGAGAAAAGATCATCCATTTATAAATAAGTGGGCTATTCCTGGAGGATTCATAAAAATAGATGAAAGTCTTAATGATGGTGTATATAGAAAATTAAAAGAAGAAACTAATATAGAAAATGTTTATTTTGAACAACTATATACATTTGGTGATGTAAATAGGGATCCAAGAATGAGGATAATATCAACATCATATATGGCTCTTGTGAATAATAAAGATTTAAAATCTAAAATGAATGAAGATGCAGAAGATATTGCTTGGTTTTCTGTTAAAAAAGAAAGCCTTGGAAGCAAAAAAATATCTTGTAGTGAGATTCATTATAATTATAGACTTTCTCTTTTTAATAAAGAAAGAAATATAGAGATAAAATATGATTTAATAGAAAAAACAAAAATTAAAGCGTTTGATAGAGAAGTTATATATGAGTACAAGAAATGTGATCATAAAGAAGATTTAGCATTTGATCATTTAAAAATAATTGATTATGCACTTGAAAGAATGAAAAATAAAGTTCAATATACAGCAATAGCTTTTAGTTTATTGCCTGAATTATTTACTTTAACAGAACTTCAACAAGTATATGAGATTTTACTTGGTAGGGAACTTATAAAATCTAATTTTAGAAGATGGGTGAGTAAAATAGTTGAAGAAACTGATAAAACTAAAAAAGAAGGGGCTCATAGACCTTCAAGATTATTTAAATTAAGAAAAGAAGCAATTATGGAAGGTATTTTAAATATATAGAATTTAATGAGGTGGAGAGTATGGAGAAGTTTTTAGCTTATATGAAAGAAGATTTAAACAAAATTGAGAGTGTTTCATTTGAAGAATTAAGGATAAATAAGGAGAATACAGCTCTGATAGTTGTTGATATGGTCAAGGGATTTTATAATGAAGGTCCTTTAGCAAATCCAGATGTTAAAAATGTTATAGAACCAATGCTTAAATTAAATGAGAAGATGAAAGACTATAAAAAGGTATTTTTTATAGATAGTCATAATGAGAATTCAGTAGAATTTGAGTCTTATCCAAGGCATTGCGTTGAAGGAACAATTGAAGAAGAATTAATAGATGAATTTTTAAAAAGTGAAGCTATGACAAATGAAAATACTATTTTTATCAAGAAAAATAGTGTAAATGGATTTAATGCTAATGGATTTGAAAAGATAAGGGACAATAAAAATATAGAGAACTTTATAGTTGTTGGAGTTTGCACAGATATTTGCGTTAAGAATTTTGCATTATCTTTAAAAACTTATTTTAATGAGAAAAACTTGGAGAAGAGAATTATAGTACCAGCAAATATGGTAGAAACTTATGATGCTGAGTTTCATAGTAGAGATTTTTGGAATCTAACATCTTTATTTGAAATGAAGTCTAATGGAGTACAAATAGTTAAGGATATAAATTAAAAAAGTTTAGGAATCTAGACTTTAGGAGGTTAATGTTTTGAAAAATTTTGACGTAAGAGAAAATAGAAATTTAGGAATGCTAATGGATTTTTATGAGCTTACAATGAGTAATGCTTATCTAAATGAAGGAATAGGAGATAAAATAGTATATTTCGATATGTTTTTCAGAAAGGTTCCAGAACAAGGTGGATTTGCTATAATGGCTGGGCTTGAACAACTTATTCAATATATAAAAGAATTAAGTTTTAATAAGAGCGATATAGAATATTTAAGGGGCTTAAATTTATTTACTGAAGAATTTTTAACATATCTTTCAGATTTTAAATTTACAGGATCTATATATGCTATTCCTGAAGGAACACCAATTTTCCCAGGTGAACCATTAATAACAGTTAAAGCACCTGTAATAGAAGCACAACTTATAGAAACTATGTTACTTTTAACAGTAAATCATCAATCTCTTATAGCTACAAAAGCCAATAGAATTGTAAGAGCAGCAGAAGGCAGACAAGTTCTTGAGTTTGGTGCAAGAAGAGCTCAAGGATATGATGGAGCAATTTATGGAGCTAGAGCAGCTTATATTGGTGGAGTAGATGGAACAGCTACTACAATTGCAGGAAAAGATTTTGGAATTCCTGTTTCAGGAACTATGGCTCATAGTTGGGTTCAACTTTTTGATGAGGAGTATGAAGCATTTAAAACTTATGCTAAAAATTATCCAGATTCTTGTGTTTTACTTGTAGATACCTATTCAGTATTAAAAAGTGGGATACCAAATGCTATAAAGATTTCAAAAGAAATTTTAGAACCCATGGGTAAAAGACTTAAAGGTGTAAGACTTGATAGTGGAGATATAGCATATCTTTCAAGAAAAGCAAGAAAGATGTTAGATGAAGCTGGACTTGAAGATTGTAAGATAATTGCTTCAAATTCATTAGATGAATATACAATAATGAGCCTTTTATTACAAGGAGCAAAAATTGATTCATTTGGAGTAGGTGAAAGATTAATAACTTCAAAAGCTGAATCTGTATTTGGGGGAGTTTATAAACTTGCTGCTGTTGAAGAAAATAATGAAATAATACCAAGAATTAAACTTTCAGAAAATACTGAGAAAGTTTCAAATCCAGGATTTAAGAAGGTATATAGATTATTTGATAAAGAAACAGATAAAGCAATTGCAGATGTTATTACTGTAGCTGATGAAATTATTGATGAAATAAAACCATATAAAATATTTGATTCAGTTCATACTTGGAAGAAGAAAACTGTTACTAATTTTTATGCAAAAGAATTACAAGTTCCTATATTTGAAAATGGTGAGTTAGTTTATGAAATTCCTGATTTAAAAGATATAAGAAGTTATTGTATGGAAGAAGTTAATAAACTTTGGGATGAAGTTAGAAGATTTGAAAATCCTCATAAATATTATGTAGACTTATCGAAGAAACTATGGGTGATGAAAGATACACTCATAGAAAGGTTAAAAGGTGATGAATAAAGATATTATAGCTATTTATGGTGGGAGTTTTAATCCTCCTACCATAGCACATGAAAATATTGCCAGAGATATATTAAGCTTAAGTGATATTAATAAACTTATCTATTTGCCTGTTGGAGATGCTTATAAGAAAAAAAATCTTATAGAAAGTAATTATAGATATGAAATGTTAAAAATAATTTCTAATAAATTAGTTTTAGAAGATTTTAATATTGAAATAAGTACCTTAGAAATGGATACAGACAGAAGATTATATACAATAGAAAGCCTTAGAATATTAAAAGAAAAATATAAAAAGGATTTAGCTTTTGTGATGGGAACAGATAATATAAAAGAATTTAATAGCTGGTCTAATCCCAAAAGTTTACTTGAAGAATTCTATTTTATAGTTATAGAAAGAGAAGAGGATGATGTTTCTAAGTTAATAAAAGAAAATCATCTTCTAAATAAATATCAAGATAAATTCTTAATATTAAAAGATACTTCTTATAAGAGTGTTAGTTCTACCTACATTCGAGAAAATATAGGAAATATAGAATTAGTACAATCTTATATAGATAAAGAGGTTTTAAGTTATATAAAGAAAAATAATCTTTATGGAGGTATGGTGAAATGAAGAAAAACTTTTTAATTACAAATGAAAATGCACATGTATATGCAGAAAAAATATCAGCTTTTATTAGGGAAAGAGTAGAAGAGACTAAAGCAAATGGCGTAATACTTGGAATGAGTGGTGGAATAGATTGCTCACTTGTAGCAGCTTTATGCAAAAAAGCAGGAGTTAATTTATTACTTGTTATGATGCCTTATGGTGATAGTATGAATAGAACTAAAGATAGAGATCATTCACTTGAATTAATAGAAAAGTTTGATATTGATTATACAGAAGTTGATATAACATCAACAGTTGATGCTTTAGAAAAAAGCTTAAATATAGCTAGTGTAACAAATAAGGGAGAAAAGATAGAATTAGGATCACTTGCTCTTAGTAATATAAGACCTAGAGTTAGAATGACTACTTTATATGCATTAGGTCAAAGTATGGGATATCTTGTTGGAGGTACAGGAAATCTATCAGAAAGAACAGTTGGATATTCAACTAAATGGGGAGATGGAGGACATGATTTTAATCCAATAGGAAATTTAACAAAAACAGAGGTAAGAATTTTATCAAGATATTTAGGAGTTCCAGATAGTATAATTGATAAAGCTCCATCAGCAGGACTTTGGGAAGGTCAAACTGATGAAGAGGAAATGGGAATTAAGTATAGTGAAATAGATGATTATATTTTAACAGGTGGAAAAAATATATCAGAAGAATTATTTAAAAAGATAGAAATTAAAGAAAAGAGAAATATGCATAAAAGAGAAATGCCTCCAATATGGAATGAATAAGAAGAAGTAGAGAATTATTTATTTAATTCTCTACTTTTTACATTAAAGATTAGAGTTAAAAATATATTTTTATATAGATAAAATAACTTGTGTTAGTAGATATAAGTTTATAGAATAAGTTCTTTGTGAGTGTTATAATTATAGTAAAAATGGACAGTATTAGTAGATGTAAACTGTTTTAAAAACATATAGTATGTTTTGGAGGATATTTAAGATGAAAAAGGATTTTAATGAGTTTAAAGAATTTATAAAAAATAAAAAAGTAGCTGTTGTAGGAATAGGTGTTAGTAATATTCCGTTAATTAATTTTCTTGTTGAATTAGAAGCAAAAGTTACTGCTTTTGATATGAAAAATGAAAGTGAACTTGGAGAAGTAGCAAAAGGATTTAAGGATAAAGGTGTAAAACTTGAACTTGGAGAAGGTTATTTAGATAGACTAACAGGGTTTGAGGTTGTATTTAAAACACCTTCAATGAGAATAGACTGTGAAGCTTTAGTTAGAGCAAAAGAAGAGGGAGCTTATATAACTTCAGAAATAGAGGAGTTTGTTAGATATACTAAGGGAAAGATATTTGCTATAACAGGTAGTGATGGAAAAACAACTACAACAACAATAACATCAGAACTTTTAAAAGCAGAAGGATATACAACATGGGTTGGAGGAAATATAGGAACTCCATTATTTGCCGAAATAGAAAAAATTAAAGATGAAGATAAAGTAGTTTTAGAATTATCAAGTTTTCAACTTATGACAATGGATTGTCCTGTTGATATAGCTATTGTTACTAATGTAACTCCAAATCATTTAGATATGCATAAAGATATGGAAGAGTATGTTGAAGCTAAAAAGAATGTATTTAAGTATCAAGATGAAAATGGTATTTTAATAATAAATGATGAAAACTATATAACTAAAACTTTAGATAAAGAAGCTAAGGGTAAAGTATATAGATTTAGCTCAGTTAAAACAGAAGGTGAAGATGCTTACTATAAAGATGGAGCATTATATTTAGATGGAAAAGAAGTATGTAAAAAAGAAAATATAATAATAAAGGGAATGCATAATGTTGAAAATTATTTAGCAGCATTTCTTGCAGTTAAAGATGATGTTAAGATAGAAACTATGAAGAAGATAGCTGAAACTTTCGGTGGTGTAGAACATAGATGTGAATTTGTAAGAGAACTTGATGGTGTTTCTTACTATAATGATTCAATTGCATCAAGTCCAACAAGAACAGTAGCAGGACTTAAAGCATTTGAAAAACCAGTAATACTACTTGCGGGTGGATATGATAAAAAAATTCCTTTTGAACCTTTAGCTAATGAAGGATGTGAAAAGATAAAAGCATTAGTGTTATTTGGTTTAACTAAATATAAAATACAAGATGCATTTAAAAAGTTAGAAGAAGAAAGAAATATAAGTATACCTACTTATATAGTAGATAGCTTAGAAGAAGCTGTTAATAAAGCAAGAGAAATTTCAGAAGAGGGAGATAAGGTAACTTTATCACCAGCCTGTGCAAGTTTTGATATGTTTAAAAACTTCATGATAAGAGGAAATAAGTTTAAAGAGTTAGTAAATAACTTAAACTAATAAATATATATACCGTTAAAAAGATATTTTTCAAAATATTTTTAATAAAAAAGGATTATTCAAGAGTGGATAATCCTTTTTTATAGTTATAGATATATATTTTTAATGTTTATTAAAGAAAACATATCCTAGAGTATCTATATATAAAAATATTAGAAAAGAATAAAAAAATAAAGAAAAGTGAAAATAAATCGTAAAACTGTATAAATATAAAGCGGGATATAAATTAAAGGGGTGATAAGATATATCTTGTCGTTAAGACAACACGAAAAACAAAACAAAAAAAGTTTTGAAAAAAGTGTTGACAAGAAAAAATCTTAATGATAACATATAGAAGTCGCTTGAATGCGATTTGAAAGGTCTTTGAAAATTAAACAGAAGAAATTAAGTAAACCAGCAATTCTTTTTATGTTTTAAGCTTAAGATTAAACTTTTAAATTGAGAGTTTGATCCTGGCTCAGGATGAACGCTGGCGGCGTGCCTAACACATGCAAGTCGAGCGATGAAGTTTCCTTCGGGAAATGGATTAGCGGCGGACGGGTGAGTAACACGTGGGTAACCTGCCTCATAGAGGGGAATAGCCTTCCGAAAGGAAGATTAATACCGCATAATATTATCGAGTGGCATCACTTGATAATCAAAGGAGCAATCCGCTATGAGATGGACCCGCGTCGCATTAGTTAGTTGGTGGGGTAACGGCCTACCAAGACGACGATGCGTAGCCGACCTGAGAGGGTGATCGGCCACATTGGGACTGAGACACGGCCCAGACTCCTACGGGAGGCAGCAGTGGGGAATATTGCACAATGGAGGAAACTCTGATGCAGCAACGCCGCGTGAGCGATGAAGGTCTTCGGATCGTAAAGCTCTGTCTTTAGGGATGATAATGACAGTACCTAAGGAGGAAGCCACGGCTAACTACGTGCCAGCAGCCGCGGTAATACGTAGGTGGCGAGCGTTATCCGGATTTATTGGGCGTAAAGGGAGCGTAGGCGGATACTTAAGTGGGATGTGAAATACTTGGGCTCAACCCGAGTACTGCATTCCAAACTGAGTATCTAGAGTGCAGGAGAGGAGAGTGGAATTCCTAGTGTAGCGGTGAAATGCGTAGAGATTAGGAAGAACACCAGTGGCGAAGGCGACTCTCTGGACTGTAACTGACGCTGAGGCTCGAAAGCGTGGGGAGCGAACAGGATTAGATACCCTGGTAGTCCACGCCGTAAACGATGAATACTAGGTGTAGGGGTTTCGATACCTCTGTGCCGCCGCTAACGCATTAAGTATTCCGCCTGGGGAGTACGGTCGCAAGATTAAAACTCAAAGGAATTGACGGGGACCCGCACAAGCAGCGGAGCATGTGGTTTAATTCGAAGCAACGCGAAGAACCTTACCTACACTTGACATCCCTTGCATTACCCTTAATCGGGGAAATCTCTTCGGAGACAAGGTGACAGGTGGTGCATGGTTGTCGTCAGCTCGTGTCGTGAGATGTTGGGTTAAGTCCCGCAACGAGCGCAACCCCTATTGTTAGTTGCTACCATTAAGTTGAGCACTCTAGCGAGACTGCCTGGGTTAACCAGGAGGAAGGTGGGGACGACGTCAAATCATCATGCCCCTTATGTGTAGGGCTACACACGTGCTACAATGGCAGGTACAGAGAGACGCAAGACCGTGAGGTGGAGCAAATCCCACAAAACCTGTCCCAGTTCGGATTGAAGGCTGAAACTCGCCTTCATGAAGCCGGAGTTGCTAGTAATCGCGAATCAGAATGTCGCGGTGAATACGTTCCCGGGTCTTGTACACACCGCCCGTCACACCATGAGAGTTGGCAATACCCAACGTCCGTGAGCTAACCGCAAGGAGGCAGCGGCCTAAGGTAGGGTCAGCGATTGGGGTGAAGTCGTAACAAGGTAGCCGTAGGAGAACCTGCGGCTGGATCACCTCCTTTCTAAGGAATTAACTTTCTAGGATAACTAGAAAGACAAAAAATAAAAGCAAAAAGAATGCTACTTAATTCTCTGTTTAATTTTGAGAAACCTTTTGGTTACTCAAAATTGTTCTTTGAAAATTACACATATATA
>NZ_LT594785.1:485059-549045 GCF_900091705.1 Clostridium mediterraneense
ATTAGCGGCGGACGGGTGAGTAACACGTGGGTAACCTGCCTCATAGAGGGGAATAGCCTTCCGAAAGGAAGATTAATACCGCATAATATTATCGAGTGGCATCACTTGATAATCAAAGGAGCAATCCGCTATGAGATGGACCCGCGTCGCATTAGTTAGTTGGTGGGGTAACGGCCTACCAAGACGACGATGCGTAGCCGACCTGAGAGGGTGATCGGCCACATTGGGACTGAGACACGGCCCAGACTCCTACGGGAGGCAGCAGTGGGGAATATTGCACAATGGAGGAAACTCTGATGCAGCAACGCCGCGTGAGCGATGAAGGTCTTCGGATCGTAAAGCTCTGTCTTTAGGGATGATAATGACAGTACCTAAGGAGGAAGCCACGGCTAACTACGTGCCAGCAGCCGCGGTAATACGTAGGTGGCGAGCGTTATCCGGATTTATTGGGCGTAAAGGGAGCGTAGGCGGATACTTAAGTGGGATGTGAAATACTTGGGCTCAACCCGAGTACTGCATTCCAAACTGAGTATCTAGAGTGCAGGAGAGGAGAGTGGAATTCCTAGTGTAGCGGTGAAATGCGTAGAGATTAGGAAGAACACCAGTGGCGAAGGCGACTCTCTGGACTGTAACTGACGCTGAGGCTCGAAAGCGTGGGGAGCGAACAGGATTAGATACCCTGGTAGTCCACGCCGTAAACGATGAATACTAGGTGTAGGGGTTTCGATACCTCTGTGCCGCCGCTAACGCATTAAGTATTCCGCCTGGGGAGTACGGTCGCAAGATTAAAACTCAAAGGAATTGACGGGGACCCGCACAAGCAGCGGAGCATGTGGTTTAATTCGAAGCAACGCGAAGAACCTTACCTACACTTGACATCCCTTGCATTACCCTTAATCGGGGAAATCTCTTCGGAGACAAGGTGACAGGTGGTGCATGGTTGTCGTCAGCTCGTGTCGTGAGATGTTGGGTTAAGTCCCGCAACGAGCGCAACCCCTATTGTTAGTTGCTACCATTAAGTTGAGCACTCTAGCGAGACTGCCTGGGTTAACCAGGAGGAAGGTGGGGACGACGTCAAATCATCATGCCCCTTATGTGTAGGGCTACACACGTGCTACAATGGCAGGTACAGAGAGACGCAAGACCGTGAGGTGGAGCAAATCCCACAAAACCTGTCCCAGTTCGGATTGAAGGCTGAAACTCGCCTTCATGAAGCCGGAGTTGCTAGTAATCGCGAATCAGAATGTCGCGGTGAATACGTTCCCGGGTCTTGTACACACCGCCCGTCACACCATGAGAGTTGGCAATACCCAACGTCCGTGAGCTAACCGCAAGGAGGCAGCGGCCTAAGGTAGGGTCAGCGATTGGGGTGAAGTCGTAACAAGGTAGCCGTAGGAGAACCTGCGGCTGGATCACCTCCTTTCTAAGGAATTAACTTTCTAGGATAACTAGAAAGACAAAAAATAAAAGCAAAAAGAATGCTGCTTAATTCTCTGTTTAATTTTGAGAGTCTTAAAGAATTTTAATCAAGTTAAAAAGTTTAAAAAAAGACTTGACAAAGTTCGACACTCAATATATAATATATAATGTCCTTGGGGGTATAGCTCAGTTGGGAGAGCACTTGCCTTGCACGCAAGGGGTCAGGAGTTCGAATCTCCTTACCTCCACCATTTTTAATAATATGGGTCTATAGCTCAGGTGGTTAGAGCGCACGCCTGATAAGCGTGAGGTCGGTGGTTCGAGTCCACTTAGACCCACCATATTGTTCTTTTAAAATTGCATATAAATTATGATAAAGCCAAATTAGTTTAAACTAATTTATATTTACTATATTCTTTGTAAATTTACGAGATATAAAAAATAATCCGTAATTGACTAATAGGTCAAGCTACAAAGGGCGTACGGTGAATGCCTTGGCATCAAGAGCCGATGAAGGACGTGATAAGCTGCGATAAGCTTCGGGTAGGCGCAAATAGCCTGAGATCCGGAGATCTCCGAATGAGGAAACTCACATGGGTAACCCCATGTATCCTTAAGTGAATACATAGCTTAAGGAGGGAACACCTAGGGAACTGAAACATCTAAGTACCTAGAGGAAGAGAAAGAAAAATCGATTTTCTTAGTAGCGGCGAGCGAAAAGGAAAGAGTCCAAACCAGAAACTTGTTTCTGGGGTTGAGGATATAACATCAAAGTTAAGAGTTTGTAACCGAAGAGAGTTGGAAAGCTCTACCGTAGGAGGTAATAGTCCTGTAGGTTAAACGAACAAATAACGAGTTATAATCCAGAGTACCACGAGACACGAGGAACCTTGTGGGAAGCAGGGAGGACCACCTCCCAAGACTAAATACTACTTGATGACCGATAGTGAAGCAGTACCGTGAGGGAAAGGTGAAAAGAACCCCGGGAGGGGAGTGAAATAGAACCTGAAACCGTATGTCCACAACCGATCAAAGCGCCTTATGAGCGCGATGATGTGCTTTTTGTAGAACGAGCCAACGAGTTACGGTATGTAGCGAGGTTAAGTACTTAAGGTACGGAGCCGAAGGGAAACCAAGTCTGAATAGGGCGACTAGTTGCATGCCGTAGACCCGAAACCGGGTGACCTATCCATGAGCAGGTTGAAGCGAAGGTAAAACTTCGTGGAGGACCGAACCACGTTACTGTTGAAAAAGTATGGGATGACTTGTGGATAGCGGAGAAATTCCAATCGAACTCGGATATAGCTGGTTCTCCCCGAAATAGCTTTAGGGCTAGCGTCGGAACATTGAGTAATGGAGGTAGAGCACTGAATGGGCTAGGGGGCATAGCGCTTACCGAACCTTATCAAACTCCGAATGCCATATACTTTTACTCCGGCAGTCAGACTGTGAATGATAAGATCCATGGTCGAAAGGGAAACAGCCCAGATCGTCAGCTAAGGTCCCAAAGTGTAAGTTAAGTGGAAAAGGATGTGGGATTTCTAAGACAACTAGGATGTTGGCTCAGAAGCAGCCACTCATTTAAAGAGTGCGTAATAGCTCACTAGTCAAGAGATCCTGCGCCGAAAATGTTCGGGGCTAAAACTTACCACCGAAGCTACGGAATTGAATTTATTCAATTGGTAGGGGAGCGTCGTAATCGGGCTGAAGTCGTACCGTAAGGAGCGGTGGACTGATTACGAGTGAGAATGTTGGCATTAGTAGCGAGATGTGGGTGAGAATCCCACAGGCCGAAAACCCAAGGTTTCCTCAGGAAGGCTCGTCCGCTGAGGGTTAGTCGGGACCTAAGCTGAGGCCGAAAGGCGTAAGCGATGGACAACTGGTTGATATTCCAGTACCACTACAATCGTTATTATCGATGGTGTGACGCAGGAAGATAGGATGTGCTAGCTGTTGGATATGCTAGTCTAAGCGTTTAGGGAGTCATGGTAGGCAAATCCGCCATGGCAATTCTGAGGCGTGATGGGGAAGGTTCTACGGAACCGAAGTATCTGATTCTACGCTGCCGAGAAAAGCATCTAGAGAGAGAAGTAGTGCCCGTACCGCAAACCGACACAGGTAGGTGAGGAGAGAATCCTAAGGCCGGCGGATGAATCACAGTTAAGGAACTCGGCAAATTGACCCCGTAACTTCGGGAGAAGGGGTGCCTACGAGAGTAGGCCGCAGAGAATAGGCCCAATCAACTGTTTAGCAAAAACACAGGTCTCTGCTAAAGCGTAAGCTGATGTATAGGGGCTGACGCCTGCCCGGTGCTGGAAGGTTAAGGGGAATGCTTAGCGCAAGCGAAGGTATGAACTTAAGCCCCAGTAAACGGCGGCCGTAACTATAACGGTCCTAAGGTAGCGAAATTCCTTGTCAGGTAAGTTCTGACCCGCACGAATGGCGTAATGAATTGGGCACTGTCTCAACTGTGAATCCGGCGAAGTTGTAGTACGAGTGAAGATGCTCGTTACCCGCGATTGGACGGAAAGACCCCGTAGAGCTTTACTGTAGCTTAGCATTGAATTTTGGTATTGTCTGTACAGGATAGGTGGGAGACTGAGAAACTAGGTCGTCAGACTTAGTGGAGTCATCCTTGGGATACCACCCTGACATTACTGAAGTTCTAACTGGCGGCCATGAATCTGGTCACAGGACATTGTTAGGTGGGCAGTTTGACTGGGGCGGTCGCCTCCTAAAAAGTAACGGAGGCGCCCAAAGGTTCCCTCAGAACGGTCGGAAATCGTTCGTAGAGTGCAAAGGCATAAGGGAGCCTGACTGCGAGACATACAGGTCGAGCAGGGACGAAAGTCGGGCTTAGTGATCCGGTGGTACCTCGTGGGAGGGCCATCGCTCAACGGATAAAAGCTACCTCGGGGATAACAGGCTGATCTCCCCCAAGAGTTCACATCGACGGGGAGGTTTGGCACCTCGATGTCGGCTCGTCGCATCCTGGGGCTGAAGTAGGTCCCAAGGGTTGGGCTGTTCGCCCATTAAAGCGGCACGCGAGCTGGGTTCAGAACGTCGTGAGACAGTTCGGTCCCTATCCGTCGCGGGCGTAGGAAATTTGAGAGGAGCTGTCCTTAGTACGAGAGGACCGGGATGGACTGACCTCTGGTGCACCAGTTGTTCTGCCAAGAGCATAGCTGGGTAGCTAAGTCGGGAAGGGATAAATACTGAAAGCATCTAAGTATGAAGCCCCCCTCAAGATGAGATTTCCCATAGCGTAAGCTAGTAAGTTCCCTTCGAGAACAGGAGGTTGATAGGTCAGAGGTGTACGCATGGTAACATGTTTAGCTGACTGATACTAATAGAACGAGGGCTTGACCAAAAAGAAAAAGGTAAATATATATGTGTAATTTTTAGAGAATAATTTCTCAAAAATCTGGTGATGATGCTCTTTAAGGTAACACCCGTTCCCATTCCGAACACGAAGGTTAAGCTTTTAGAGGCCGATGGTACTGCACGGGCAGCTGTGTGGGAGAGTAGGTGGTTGCCAGGTCTTAATAAGGTAAAAAGTACTTGTAGTAATACAAGTACTTTTTTGCTATATAGAAATTTAATATACCAATAGAAGGTAGACTTAAGTTTAAAGTAGATAATTATATTTTTAATTTACAATGTATAATAACTAATTAATTTGCTAGTTAATTTCATTAAAAATGTTTTAAAACAAATAAACTTCACCTAGTGTATCGATAAAATAATTACATAGAAAAGTGTAGAAAAATAAAGAATTATAAATATAAGTTCTAATAAAATGAATAATATAATTTTATCAACTATTTTATTATGTTAGAATAAGATACGTTAATGACACGACATAAAACGACAAAGAATTTAGAAAATAAATTTTTTAGAAGATAAAAAAGTTATTGACATAACATTAAAAAGCTGTTAAACTGAATAAGTTGTTTAAAGGCAACTTGTTAAAAGGTCTTTGAAAATTAAACAGAAGAAATTAAGTAAACCAGCAATTCTTTTTATGTTTTAAGCTTAAGATTAAACTTTTAAATTGAGAGTTTGATCCTGGCTCAGGATGAACGCTGGCGGCGTGCCTAACACATGCAAGTCGAGCGATGAAGTTTCCTTCGGGGAACGGATTAGCGGCGGACGGGTGAGTAACACGTGGGTAACCTGCCTCATAGAGGGGAATAGCCTTCCGAAAGGAAGATTAATACCGCATAATATTATCGAGTGGCATCACTTGATAATCAAAGGAGCAATCCGCTATGAGATGGACCCGCGTCGCATTAGTTAGTTGGTGGGGTAACGGCCTACCAAGACGACGATGCGTAGCCGACCTGAGAGGGTGATCGGCCACATTGGGACTGAGACACGGCCCAGACTCCTACGGGAGGCAGCAGTGGGGAATATTGCACAATGGAGGAAACTCTGATGCAGCAACGCCGCGTGAGCGATGAAGGTCTTCGGATCGTAAAGCTCTGTCTTTAGGGATGATAATGACAGTACCTAAGGAGGAAGCCACGGCTAACTACGTGCCAGCAGCCGCGGTAATACGTAGGTGGCGAGCGTTATCCGGATTTATTGGGCGTAAAGGGAGCGTAGGCGGATACTTAAGTGGGATGTGAAATACTTGGGCTCAACCCGAGTACTGCATTCCAAACTGAGTATCTAGAGTGCAGGAGAGGAGAGTGGAATTCCTAGTGTAGCGGTGAAATGCGTAGAGATTAGGAAGAACACCAGTGGCGAAGGCGACTCTCTGGACTGTAACTGACGCTGAGGCTCGAAAGCGTGGGGAGCGAACAGGATTAGATACCCTGGTAGTCCACGCCGTAAACGATGAATACTAGGTGTAGGGGTTTCGATACCTCTGTGCCGCCGCTAACGCATTAAGTATTCCGCCTGGGGAGTACGGTCGCAAGATTAAAACTCAAAGGAATTGACGGGGACCCGCACAAGCAGCGGAGCATGTGGTTTAATTCGAAGCAACGCGAAGAACCTTACCTACACTTGACATCCCTTGCATTACCCTTAATCGGGGAAATCTCTTCGGAGACAAGGTGACAGGTGGTGCATGGTTGTCGTCAGCTCGTGTCGTGAGATGTTGGGTTAAGTCCCGCAACGAGCGCAACCCCTATTGTTAGTTGCTACCATTAAGTTGAGCACTCTAGCGAGACTGCCTGGGTTAACCAGGAGGAAGGTGGGGACGACGTCAAATCATCATGCCCCTTATGTGTAGGGCTACACACGTGCTACAATGGCAGGTACAGAGAGACGCAAGACCGTGAGGTGGAGCAAATCCCACAAAACCTGTCCCAGTTCGGATTGAAGGCTGAAACTCGCCTTCATGAAGCCGGAGTTGCTAGTAATCGCGAATCAGAATGTCGCGGTGAATACGTTCCCGGGTCTTGTACACACCGCCCGTCACACCATGAGAGTTGGCAATACCCAACGTCCGTGAGCTAACCGCAAGGAGGCAGCGGCCTAAGGTAGGGTCAGCGATTGGGGTGAAGTCGTAACAAGGTAGCCGTAGGAGAACCTGCGGCTGGATCACCTCCTTTCTAAGGAATTAACTTTCTAGGATAACTAGAAAGACAAAAAATAAAAGCAAAAAGAATGCTACTTAATTCTCTGTTTAATTTTGAGAAACCTTTTGGTTACTCAAAATTGTTCTTTGAAAATTACACATATATAATGAAGCCGAATTAGTTGAAAAACTAATTTAAATATAATTCTTTGTAAATTTACGAGATATAAAAATAATCCGTAATTGACTAATAGGTCAAGCTACAAAGGGCGTACGGTGAATGCCTTGGCATCAAGAGCCGATGAAGGACGTGATAAGCTGCGATAAGCTTCGGGTAGGCGCAAATAGCCTGAGATCCGGAGATCTCCGAATGAGGAAACTCACATGGGTAACCCCATGTATCCTTAAGTGAATACATAGCTTAAGGAGGGAACACCTAGGGAACTGAAACATCTAAGTACCTAGAGGAAGAGAAAGAAAAATCGATTTTCTTAGTAGCGGCGAGCGAAAAGGAAAGAGTCCAAACCAGAAACTTGTTTCTGGGGTTGAGGATATAACATCAAAGTTAAGAGTTTGTAACCGAAGAGAGTTGGAAAGCTCTACCGTAGGAGGTAATAGTCCTGTAGGTTAAACGAACAAATAACGAGTTATAATCCAGAGTACCACGAGACACGAGGAACCTTGTGGGAAGCAGGGAGGACCACCTCCCAAGACTAAATACTACTTGATGACCGATAGTGAAGCAGTACCGTGAGGGAAAGGTGAAAAGAACCCCGGGAGGGGAGTGAAATAGAACCTGAAACCGTATGTCCACAACCGATCAAAGCGCCTTATGAGCGCGATGATGTGCTTTTTGTAGAACGAGCCAACGAGTTACGGTATGTAGCGAGGTTAAGTACTTAAGGTACGGAGCCGAAGGGAAACCAAGTCTGAATAGGGCGACTAGTTGCATGCCGTAGACCCGAAACCGGGTGACCTATCCATGAGCAGGTTGAAGCGAAGGTAAAACTTCGTGGAGGACCGAACCACGTTACTGTTGAAAAAGTATGGGATGACTTGTGGATAGCGGAGAAATTCCAATCGAACTCGGATATAGCTGGTTCTCCCCGAAATAGCTTTAGGGCTAGCGTCGGAACATTGAGTAATGGAGGTAGAGCACTGAATGGGCTAGGGGGCATAGCGCTTACCGAACCTTATCAAACTCCGAATGCCATATACTTTTACTCCGGCAGTCAGACTGTGAATGATAAGATCCATGGTCGAAAGGGAAACAGCCCAGATCGTCAGCTAAGGTCCCAAAGTGTAAGTTAAGTGGAAAAGGATGTGGGATTTCTAAGACAACTAGGATGTTGGCTCAGAAGCAGCCACTCATTTAAAGAGTGCGTAATAGCTCACTAGTCAAGAGATCCTGCGCCGAAAATGTTCGGGGCTAAAACTTACCACCGAAGCTACGGAATTGAATTTATTCAATTGGTAGGGGAGCGTCGTAATCGGGCTGAAGTCGTACCGTAAGGAGCGGTGGACTGATTACGAGTGAGAATGTTGGCATTAGTAGCGAGATGTGGGTGAGAATCCCACAGGCCGAAAACCCAAGGTTTCCTCAGGAAGGCTCGTCCGCTGAGGGTTAGTCGGGACCTAAGCTGAGGCCGAAAGGCGTAAGCGATGGACAACTGGTTGATATTCCAGTACCACTACAATCGTTATTATCGATGGTGTGACGCAGGAAGATAGGATGTGCTAGCTGTTGGATATGCTAGTCTAAGCGTTTAGGGAGTCATGGTAGGCAAATCCGCCATGGCAATTCTGAGGCGTGATGGGGAAGGTTCTACGGAACCGAAGTATCTGATTCTACGCTGCCGAGAAAAGCATCTAGAGAGAGAAGTAGTGCCCGTACCGCAAACCGACACAGGTAGGTGAGGAGAGAATCCTAAGGCCGGCGGATGAATCACAGTTAAGGAACTCGGCAAATTGACCCCGTAACTTCGGGAGAAGGGGTGCCTACGAGAGTAGGCCGCAGAGAATAGGCCCAATCAACTGTTTAGCAAAAACACAGGTCTCTGCTAAAGCGTAAGCTGATGTATAGGGGCTGACGCCTGCCCGGTGCTGGAAGGTTAAGGGGAATGCTTAGCGCAAGCGAAGGTATGAACTTAAGCCCCAGTAAACGGCGGCCGTAACTATAACGGTCCTAAGGTAGCGAAATTCCTTGTCAGGTAAGTTCTGACCCGCACGAATGGCGTAATGAATTGGGCACTGTCTCAACTGTGAATCCGGCGAAGTTGTAGTACGAGTGAAGATGCTCGTTACCCGCGATTGGACGGAAAGACCCCGTAGAGCTTTACTGTAGCTTAGCATTGAATTTTGGTATTGTCTGTACAGGATAGGTGGGAGACTGAGAAACTAGGTCGTCAGACTTAGTGGAGTCATCCTTGGGATACCACCCTGACATTACTGAAGTTCTAACTGGCGGCCATGAATCTGGTCACAGGACATTGTTAGGTGGGCAGTTTGNTGGATAGAACATAAGTATTAACAGGAACTAATAGAAGAGAGTTGGAAAGCTCTACCGTAGAAGGTAATAGTCCTGTATATTAAAGTGGAAGTTAATAAGTTCTAATCCAGAGTACCACGAGACACGAGGAACCTTGTGGGAAGCAGGGAGGACCACCTCCCAAGACTAAATACTACTTGATGACCGATAGTGAAGCAGTACCGTGAGGGAAAGGTGAAAAGAACCCCGGGAGGGGAGTGAAATAGAACCTGAAACCGTATGTCCACAACCGATCAAAGCGCCTTATGAGCGCGATGATGTGCTTTTTGTAGAACGAGCCAACGAGTTACGGTATGTAGCGAGGTTAAGTACTTAAGGTACGGAGCCGAAGGGAAACCAAGTCTGAATAGGGCGACTAGTTGCATGCCGTAGACCCGAAACCGGGTGACCTATCCATGAGCAGGTTGAAGCGAAGGTAAAACTTCGTGGAGGACCGAACCACGTTACTGTTGAAAAAGTATGGGATGACTTGTGGATAGCGGAGAAATTCCAATCGAACTCGGATATAGCTGGTTCTCCCCGAAATAGCTTTAGGGCTAGCGTCGGAACATTGAGTAATGGAGGTAGAGCACTGAATGGGCTAGGGGGCATAGCGCTTACCGAACCTTATCAAACTCCGAATGCCATATACTTTTACTCCGGCAGTCAGACTGTGAATGATAAGATCCATGGTCGAAAGGGAAACAGCCCAGATCGTCAGCTAAGGTCCCAAAGTGTAAGTTAAGTGGAAAAGGATGTGGGATTTCTAAGACAACTAGGATGTTGGCTCAGAAGCAGCCACTCATTTAAAGAGTGCGTAATAGCTCACTAGTCAAGAGATCCTGCGCCGAAAATGTTCGGGGCTAAAACTTACCACCGAAGCTACGGAATTGAATTTATTCAATTGGTAGGGGAGCGTCGTAATCGGGCTGAAGTCGTACCGTAAGGAGCGGTGGACTGATTACGAGTGAGAATGTTGGCATTAGTAGCGAGATGTGGGTGAGAATCCCACAGGCCGAAAACCCAAGGTTTCCTCAGGAAGGCTCGTCCGCTGAGGGTTAGTCGGGACCTAAGCTGAGGCCGAAAGGCGTAAGCGATGGACAACTGGTTGATATTCCAGTACCACTACAATCGTTATTATCGATGGTGTGACGCAGGAAGATAGGATGTGCTAGCTGTTGGATATGCTAGTCTAAGCGTTTAGGGAGTCATGGTAGGCAAATCCGCCATGGCAATTCTGAGGCGTGATGGGGAAGGTTCTACGGAACCGAAGTATCTGATTCTACGCTGCCGAGAAAAGCATCTAGAGAGAGAAGTAGTGCCCGTACCGCAAACCGACACAGGTAGGTGAGGAGAGAATCCTAAGGCCGGCGGATGAATCACAGTTAAGGAACTCGGCAAATTGACCCCGTAACTTCGGGAGAAGGGGTGCCTACGAGAGTAGGCCGCAGAGAATAGGCCCAATCAACTGTTTAGCAAAAACACAGGTCTCTGCTAAAGCGTAAGCTGATGTATAGGGGCTGACGCCTGCCCGGTGCTGGAAGGTTAAGGGGAATGCTTAGCGCAAGCGAAGGTATGAACTTAAGCCCCAGTAAACGGCGGCCGTAACTATAACGGTCCTAAGGTAGCGAAATTCCTTGTCAGGTAAGTTCTGACCCGCACGAATGGCGTAATGAATTGGGCACTGTCTCAACTGTGAATCCGGCGAAGTTGTAGTACGAGTGAAGATGCTCGTTACCCGCGATTGGACGGAAAGACCCCGTAGAGCTTTACTGTAGCTTAGCATTGAATTTTGGTATTGTCTGTACAGGATAGGTGGGAGACTGAGAAACTAGGTCGTCAGACTTAGTGGAGTCATCCTTGGGATACCACCCTGACATTACTGAAGTTCTAACTGGCGGCCATGAATCTGGTCACAGGACATTGTTAGGTGGGCAGTTTGACTGGGGCGGTCGCCTCCTAAAAAGTAACGGAGGCGCCCAAAGGTTCCCTCAGAACGGTCGGAAATCGTTCGTAGAGTGCAAAGGCATAAGGGAGCCTGACTGCGAGACATACAGGTCGAGCAGGGACGAAAGTCGGGCTTAGTGATCCGGTGGTACCTCGTGGGAGGGCCATCGCTCAACGGATAAAAGCTACCTCGGGGATAACAGGCTGATCTCCCCCAAGAGTTCACATCGACGGGGAGGTTTGGCACCTCGATGTCGGCTCGTCGCATCCTGGGGCTGAAGTAGGTCCCAAGGGTTGGGCTGTTCGCCCATTAAAGCGGCACGCGAGCTGGGTTCAGAACGTCGTGAGACAGTTCGGTCCCTATCCGTCGCGGGCGTAGGAAATTTGAGAGGAGCTGTCCTTAGTACGAGAGGACCGGGATGGACTGACCTCTGGTGCACCAGTTGTTCTGCCAAGAGCATAGCTGGGTAGCTAAGTCGGGAAGGGATAAATACTGAAAGCATCTAAGTATGAAGCCCCCCTCAAGATGAGATTTCCCATAGCGTAAGCTAGTAAGTTCCCTTCGAGAACAGGAGGTTGATAGGTCAGAGGTGTACGCATGGTAACATGTTTAGCTGACTGATACTAATAGAACGAGGGCTTGACCAAAATATATAGTATAATATCAAATTTGTATGCAATTTTCAGAGAATAATAACTCTTTAAAATATTGTTATTAAAATGATGGTGACAATTAATTTGTTAATTATCTGGTGATGATGCTCTTTAAGGTAACACCCGTTCCCATTCCGAACACGAAGGTTAAGCTTTTAGAGGCCGATGGTACTGCACGGGAAGCTGTGTGGGAGAGTAGGTGGTTGCCAGGTCATATGGCTCGATAGCTCAGTCGGTAGAGCAGAGGACTGAAAATCCTCGTGTCGCTGGTTCGATTCCTGCTCGAGCCACCATTTTAATAAGGCGCTATAGCCAAGTGGTAAGGCAGAGGTCTGCAAAACCTTTATCCCCGGTTCAAATCCGGGTGGCGCCTCCAAATAAGAACTTCAGTATTAACTGAAGTTCTTTATTTTTATATCAATATTTTTTTATCTTTAAAATCTATATAGCATTTTTGACCAATAGGTAAAGTTATATTTGGATAGTCGTGTCCAATTGGTATTCCTGTCATAAGTGGGATATTAAGTGGAAGCAAAATGTCTTTTATAATGTTATCTAATAATGTAGATTTAGGAGTAATATGGCCTATCAATATACCTTTGACTTTCTTTAACTTACCAGAATAAATTAATTGAGATAATAATCTATCTATTGAATATGGCTCTTCATTGACTTCTTCAATAAGAAGTATTTTATTATCAGTATCTATTTCATAAGGTGTTTTTAATGAACTACAGATAATAGATAGGTTTCCTCCAGAAATTTTACCTGAAATTTTTTTAGTACTATAAGATTTTATATTTGTAAATTTATTTAAATTTATTTCAATAGTATTTCTATTATTTTGATTTGTTAGAAATTTTAATAATGACTGCAGAGTTTCCTCATTTTCAAAATTAGATTTTATCATTGGAGCATGATATGTTATTAAGCCTGCTGATTTATTTAAATAGTTTAATAGTAAAGTAATATCACTATAACCAAAAAACGGTTTAGGATTATTTTTTATAGCTTTTAAATCTAAGTATTTAGCCATTCTAATAGATCCATACCCACCTCTAAAGCAAACAATTGCTTTTACATTATTATCTCTAAACATTTCATTTATATCTTCAGCTCTTTCTTTATCATTCCCACTAAGGTAATTATTTTTTTTTCTTATATATTTTCCTTCTTTTATATTAAATCCAAGATTTTTGAACTTATTTATATACAAGTCGATAGTTTCATTAGTATCACCACTAGCAGGACAAACAATACCAATAACTCCAATAGAAGTATATTTATTCATATAAAAAAACCTCCTTTAATAAAAAGAAGGAAAGCTTAGTTTAGCTTCCCTTCTTTATTATTATATGCATAGATTTTTTATTATTAGAACAGCATATTTTTCTTATAAAGTATAAAGATTGTTAATACAGCTACTATTGAAGTTCCCACCATAACTATTTCGAATGCATATGGATTATTTTGTAGAGGAAGTCCTATATTCATTCCATATGTACTTGCAACAACTGAGAATAGAGTCAAAATTATAGTTACTGATGTAAGTATCTTAGCAACTCTGTTAAAGTTATTAGAGATAATTGATGAAAAATAAGACATTGTACTTGATAAAATATCTGTATATACTTCTGTCATTTCAATGGCCTGATTATTTTCTATAATTACATCTTCTAGTAAATCTTTATCTTCTTCATATTGTTGAATTCTTTCTAGTTTTAAAAGCTTATCAAATGTTAGTTGATTAGATTTTAATGAAGTTGAAAAATAAACTAGGGATTTTTCTAATGAATGTAGTTTTATAAGCTCTTCATTTTTCATTGATTTATTAAGTCTTTTTTCAAGTAATAAGCTTTTTTTCTCAATTTGTCTAAGATATATAAGGTAGTAAGATGAAACCCTATATAGTATTTGTAGAATGAATCTAAATTTTTTAAATGTATAAAATGAACTAATTTTATTAGAAATAAAATCATTTAATATAGGACTTTCTCTTAATGATATAGTGATTATTGCTTCTTTAGTGTATATGATTCCTAGAGGGTAGGTACTATATACAATATTAGAATCATCATCTTCTATAAAAGGTATATCAAGTATTATTAATGTATAATTTTCTTCTATATCTATACGTGACGTTTCTTCATTATCAAGAGCAGCTTGTAAGAAGTCAAGTTCAACATTTGTCTTTTTTGAAATAAATATTAGTTCTTCTTTTGTTGGATTTATAAGGTTTATCCAACAGCCATTTTCTATTGAATCTATTTTATCTAATTGTCTATTTTGATTAGATTTTAATATTTGAATCATATAGTATACCTCCTTTTAGTCTGGGATATATAGTTTATTTTAACATACCATTTTTATTAAGGAGATATAGTGATATTGCAGCTACAGTAGAAGTTATAGTCATAAGTACTGCAAATGCGTGTGGATAATGCTCCATTGGTAGTGGTATATTCATTCCATATATTCCTGTTGATATAGTAAATAATGATAATACTGTTGTCATTGAAGTTAAGAATTTTGCAACATTATTAAAGTTATTTGATATTATTGAAGCAGAAAATGATATTGTACTAGAAAGTATGTTGTTATAGATGTTGGTCATCTCAGTAGCCTGCTGATGTTCTATTATTACATCTTCTAATAAATCTTCATCGTCTTCATATTTTTTCATAAATTCTAACTTCCCTATTTTAAGTAAGGTTACTTTACTAGATTTAAGTGAAGTTGAGAAATATACTAATGATTTCTTTAGAGAATGAAGTAAGGAGAGTTCTCTATTTCTCATAGATTCATATAACTCTTCTTCTATTAAAGTACTTTTCTTATCTATTTGTCTAAGATATATAAGATAATATGTATATATTCTATGTAATATTTTAAGTGTAAGAGTACTTTTTTTAGAAGTATCAAATGCTTTTATTTCATTTGATGTAAAGTCTCTTATTATTTTACTATTTTTTAGGCAAACAGTAATTATTTCATTTGATGTATGTATTATACCAAGTGGGTATGTATCATAAGTTAGAGCGTTTTCTTCCATATCAGTGTATGGTATATCTATTATAAATAAACTAATGTCATTTTCTATATCTATACGAGATGTTTCTTCATCATCTAAAGCTGATTTTAAGAAATCCATTGGAACATTTGTTTTTTTTGATATAAGTAGGAGTTCTTCTTCTGTTGGCGCTATTAAGTTAATCCAACAACCAGGCTCTAGATTACTTAATGATACTAGTTTTTTTGAGTCTGATTTTGATTTATAAATTTGTATCATAGATTTCCTCCTTAATAGAATTAATAAAATTTATAAATAACGTAGTTTATTATTTCATTTGAAATTTACTTTAATTAAATAATGAGTTTATTATACTATATAATAATAGTTATAGTAAATTATAGATAGATAGTATAAGATTTATTTACTAATTTGTCTAGGGAGACTGTTATATTATTTATATAATATTAATTGTTTAGGCTTTAAATTTAAGTGATATTTTTTAGAATTAATATATTATTGTATGTAAGATGAATTAGTGCTAATAAATTTTGAAGATTGTAAATTTAAAAAGAAATTTTTTTATTAAATAATGATTATTATAGATATATAAGCTTTATAGAGACTTATTGAGGTATTTGAAGCTAATTAGTAATTAAGTGTGTTAAGTATGAGAGAAAGCTTAATTTAAATGATTTTTAAATTAATTGGCTATTTAAAGGCTTAGATTTAATTATTAAAACTTAGTATAATCTTAGTGTTACATTTTAAAAAGAATTAAAAGTTTACGGGGGATTTTAAACTTATGGGCATTATGCAGAAGGAAACTATTAGTCATAGGAGATCAAATGCTATTATAGCTAGTGTTATTTTTGGTAGCGCTATGATATTCTTAGGTAGAGCAATCGGAAATATTAGATTATATAATACAAAGATTGAAGTTGTGACTGATCCTTTATTGATTTTTATGACTCTAGCGATATTTGCTATTTTATTTAGAAAATGTAGAGTGAGTTATAAATATTCAGTTATTGCTGATCAATTAATAATTCATAAAGTAATTAGCGAAAAGCAAAAAGTACTTGAAGATATTAAAGTAGAGGATATCGTATATTTAGGAGAAGATAAAGATAGAATAAAAGAGTTTTCTACTAAAGGCTGTAGAAGTTATATATGTAGAAACTTCGAAGCTAAAAAATGCTGTATATATAAAAAAGATAATAAAACTTATAAATTTTATTTCCAAGCTAGTGATAGGTTTGTTAATAAGGTTAATAATTTAAAGATAAATATTGATAAGCAAGTAAATAAACAAGTAGTTTAATAATTAAAGCATCTCGATTAGGAGATGCTTTTTTTTATTTTGTATTTAGTTCTTGTTTAGCTTCTGAGAGTAACTCAGGTTTTTCTATAAGATCTATAGCTGTACAGAAAAGTGCTATAGATGTTTTGAATGCAATTTCATTTGCTGTATCTTTTATACTAGCTTTTGAAAATTCAGTTGATCCATAACATATAGATTCTCCTGAATCTACTATTGATATTAAAGGTGATATCGTAGGAATAGTTTCACTTATGCTTCCTATATTTAAGGAACATTGTGAGTTTATAGTTCCTTGAGTGTTTATAATACCACTTTCTTTTAAGTTATTACTAAACAGTCTATTTAATGTGTTATTTGATTTTAAAGGCTTACTAGGTGGTTGATATAAGCAAGTGGTGTTATCTACATTTAATAGTTCAGATATAAAGTTAGCTATAGATTTTATTTTATCTTGAACTCCCTCTATATTTTCTATTTGCTTAGATTTTAACATCAGTCTTAATATACTTTTATCTGATTTTATAAATGGATGCATATTTGCTTCAGGTATACTGTAATCTATTTGAACATTATTGTAGTTAAATGATTTTTCTAATATTTTTAATATATTAGATAGTAATAGTAGTGCATCTACTGAAGAATAGCTACATTTATTACAGTTTTTACTTTCGAATGATATTTCTAAGGGGATAACAGCACAGGATGTTCTGTTATCTGATGTTATAATATTTGGATTTATTTCAAATATAGTATCAATTTCTTCAAAAACACCTTGGCGCATAAAAGTTTCTTTAACTCCACCTAAATATTCACCAGGACAGCCAAGTACAGTTATTGTAGCTGGATTATTTAATTTTTCTAGTACTTTAGATAATGCTATTGCTGCTCCAACTTGTATTGAACATAAAGTATTATGTGCTGTAAGGTGCCCTTTATCTTTTATAGCATCATATTCGCAGATAAAGCAAAGATTTGGTTCACCAGATCCTATAGTAGCTTTAAATGCTGTTGATATATTTTGAAAGTTTTTTTCTATTGTAAATCCTCTTTTTTCTAGGAATTCTGTTATATACATACTAGTTTTAAATTCTTTATAGCTTTCTTCTGGATTATTGTATATATATTTTGAAAGCTCAATTAGATTTTCTTTTTCTGTTGATAAGTAGGAAATTGCCTCTTGTTTCATAAAGCATCTTAATAATCTTAAAGGTTATTAAGAATTCACCACCTTCCATTATTCTTTCTCTTATCTTTTGCAATTATAAATAAAATATTTATTGTATAGAAAAATAAATATTTGTTAATAATCAGATATAGGGTTTTTTAGGAGGTATTTATTATGAATAAAGAAGTATTAGATAAGATATGTATAATTTGTGGAAAGACAGGCTCACCTGGAATTTTAATATTAGATAAAAAAATTTGTACTTGTTGTGAGCAGAAGGCTATAGATTCAGATATTGATTCAGAATTTTATGAGTTTTATAAGGAAAAGATTAAAAGTAATTTAGTAGGAAAGCTCAGAAAAGAAGGCTAATAGAATTAATTTTCTATTAGTCTTTTTTTATTTCAATATTATTCTTATTTTTAGAAATTTACTTCTGATATAATATATCTAGTATGATATTAAAGAGATTATTTTAATGTTATTTATATAGATTAGTTTTTATTAGGAGGACTATGATGGATAGTTTTGATGAATTACCTTTAATTAAGGTTTTAAAGGAATATATGAATGAAGATATAGCACCATTTTCTATGCCGGGTCATAAATATGGTAGAGCCTTTTTTAATGATGGACTTGGAGAATTAATGCTTAGGGCTGATATAACAGAATTTGATGGAGTTGATAACCTTCATAAACCAGAGGGAGTTATAAAAGAGTCTCAAGATATGCTTACTAAATTATATAGAAGTAAGAAATCTTATTTTCTTGTGAATGGAAGTACTAGTGGTAATCTTATAATGATGTTTGCTGCTTTTAATGAAGGAGATACAGTTATTATTGAGAGAAATTGCCATAGGAGTATTATGAATGCTATAATTGTTAGAAAGTTAAAGCCTATTTTTGTAAAAAATATAATACATAAAGATTTTAAGACTCCTATTGGAATAGACATAGATGATTTAGAAAGAATAATTAAAAATAATAAAGAGGCAAAGGGAGTAGTATTAACTTATCCTTATTATTATGGAATAGGTATTGGTGTAGAAGATACTATTAAGATGTGTAAAGAAAATGGGCTTAGTGTATTAATTGATTCAGCTCATGGTGCACATTTTGGATTTAATAAAAAGCTTCCAAAGTCAGCACAAGATTTTGAGGCTGATATAGTTGTTATGAGTGCACATAAAACTTTGCCAAGTTTAACTCAAACAGCTTATATTCATGTTAATAATGAAAAGTTTTTAGATAAAGTTGATTTTTATAAGGGAGTATTTCTTAGTACTAGCCCATCTTATATGTTTATGATGTCACTAGAGTATGGAAAATATTTTTTAGAAGTAAAAGCTGAAAATTACTATGATTTACTTCTTGAAAGAATAGAGAGATTCAAGAATAATATAAGAAGCATAGATTATATTAAGCTTATTGATAAAAAATTCTTTAGAGAGTTTGAGGATGTAGAGCTAGATTCTAGTAGAATAGTTCTTCATTTATCTGAAGGCTTAAGTGGACATAAGCTTTTAGATTATTTAAGAGAACAAAAAGTTCAGTGTGAAATGAGTGATGAAAGAAATGTTATTTTAATTCCATCACCTTTTAACTGTGAAGAGGATTTTGTAAAATTAGAAAATGCTTTAATTAATTGTGATAAAAATATTTTAAAACAAGAGGAAAAAGGATTTTATGATATAGAAATTCCTAAGATGAGTATTATCCCAGCTGATGTTTTAGAGATGGATAGAGAATGGGTAGATTTAGAGAAAGCTACTGATAGAGTGGTAGGAGAAAATATAATACCATACCCACCGGGGGTACCTCTTTTAGTGATGGGAGAAAAAATTGAGCAAAGACATATAAGTTTTATAAATAAATATTTAGAAGATAAGATTACTCTTATGGGAGTAGAGAATAGAAAAGTTTTAGTTGTTAAGCAATAAAATCATAGTTAGTAGTGCTGGAGGATAAGATGGGAAAAATATTTTGTATAATGGGAAAAAGCGGCTGTGGAAAGGATACTATTTTTAAAAGACTTAGTATGGAGAATACTGAAAATTTAAAAGAAGTTGTTATTTACACAACAAGACCAAAAAGATCAAATGAAACAGAGGGTGTTGAGTACCATTTTATAAGTAAGGAAGAGCTTGATAATTGGGAGAAACAAGGTAAGGTTATAGAATCAAGATGTTATAATACAGTTTATGGAGATTGGTATTATAGTACTATAGATGATGGACAGATTGAACTTGAAAAGGATAATTATTTAATTATTATAACTTTAGAAGCTTTTATGAATTTTAAGAAATATTATGGTGAAGAAAATGTAATTCCTATTTATATAGGAATTGATGATGGAGTTAGACTGCAAAGAGCTTTAGATAGGGAAAGAGAACAGCAAATACCAAAATATGAGGAGCTTTGTAGAAGATTCTTAGCTGATAGTAAAGATTTTAGTGAAGAAAATTTAAAAGAAGCTAAAATAACAAGAGTTTTTGAGAATTATAATCTTGAAAAAGTTATTTATGAAATTAAAGGATTTATTAGAGAAGAAATAGAAAGATAATGATGATGGTATCTATGTTTAATTAGATAGATACCATTTTTTTATATTTATTTAATTTGTTATAGTATTACAGTTTAATATTGCTCAATTAATGGTATAATTCATATTGTAGATAATGTATATTGTGTTTTTATAGTAATAGTAGCTATCTAAAAAAATATGTTTTTAATTTTTAATATATTATTTTTACTTAGTTTCAAATAATACAAATTAATAAGGAGGTAATTATTATGAAATTAATAATTGCTGTTGTTCAAGATGAAGATTCTTTAGACTTAATTGAAGAACTTAGTAAAAAAGGTTATACAATTACTAAGCTCGCAACAACAGGAGGCTTTTTGAAGGCTGGTAATACAACCTTACTTATTGGAGTAGATGAAGAAAAAGTAGACGATGCTATTAAGATTATAAAAGATAATTGTGAGGCGAGAAAAGGTGTTGTACCTACTCCTGAAGCGATTCCAGAACCAAATGGAGTATATGTTCCATATCCTGTTGAAGTTGAAGTAGGAGGGGCAACAGTTTTTGTTGTAGATGTTGATAAATTTTTCAAATTTTAATTTTTAGGAGGAAGTGCATTGAGAAAAGTAATTGGTCATAAATATATACTAGATAGATTTATTAGTAGTAAAGAAAAAAATGCACTTTCTCATGCTCATCTAATTGTTGGTGAGGATGGAATAGGCAAGAGTTTATTAGCAAAAGCATTTGCTGAGCTTATTATTGGAGTAGAGGAAAGAGAGAGTCATATTGATATTATAAATTATAAGACAACTGATAATTCCTTTAAGGTAGGACATGTTAGAGATGTAGTTGCTGAGGTAAATAAAAAACCTTATGAAGGAGATAAAAAGGTTGTTATTCTTTATAATGGAGAAAAGTTTACTACCGAAGCGCAAAATGCTTTGCTTAAAACAATAGAAGAACCTCCAAATGGAGTTTACATAATCATTTTAACTAGAAGTCTAGAGTTGATTTTAGATACTATAAAATCAAGATGTCAAATACATAAATTAGCTCCTTTAAATAGTATAGAGCTAGAAGAATTTATAGATAGAGATTTTAAATTTATAGATGAAGATACTAAAAAATCATTAATAGCTTTTAGTGAAGGGATTCCAGGGAGAATAGAAAAATTTGTGAATGACAAAAGCTTTTCAAAGATTAGGACTTTTGTTTTAGATGTTTTACTTTCAGTTTCTAAAGGAAATGAAAAGGAAATATTAGAATATACAAATTATTTTGATGGAAAAGGTAAAGGAGAACTTACTAAAATTTTAATTGGTAAGAATGATGAGATTTTAGAGTCTTTTGTTTCCTTTATAAGAGATATTATTGTGTATAAAGAAGTTGCGAATGATGCGTTAATTATAAATGGTGATCAGATAGATAGAATTAAAGAGTTAGCTATGCTTATGTCATATAAAAAGTTAAAAGAGTTTATAGCTATTATAGACGATACAAGATTAAATTTAATTAGTAATACTAATAGAACTTTAACTTTTAATAGTATGATGAGGAGAATGCTGGAGGTGTAAGATGATAAAAGTTGTAGGGATTAGATTTAAGAAGGCTGGAAAGATATATTATTTCGATCCTAGTGATTTAAATATAAAAAAGGGAGATTATGTTGTTGTTGAAACAGCAAGAGGAATAGAATTTGGTGAATGTGTAATATATAACAAAGAAATTAGTGAAAGTGAAATTATATCACCATTAAAGAAGGTTATAAGAGTTGCTACAGAAGAGGATAAGGATAGTCATTTAGTTAATAAATCTAAAGAAAAAGATGCTTTTTCTATTTGTGAGGAGAAAATACAAAAGCATAATTTAGATATGAAGCTTATAGATGTTGAATATACTTTTGATAATAATAAAGTTATATTCTATTTTACAGCAGATGGTAGAGTTGATTTTAGAGATCTTGTAAAAGAATTAGCTACTATTTTTAAGACTAGAATAGAATTAAGACAAATAGGAGTTAGGGATGAAGCAAAGGTTGTTGGAGGACTTGGACCATGTGGTAGACCTTTATGTTGCTC
The DNA here is from genome assembly GCF_900091705.1 of Clostridium mediterraneense. Classification (GTDB taxonomy): domain Bacteria; phylum Bacillota; class Clostridia; order Clostridiales; family Clostridiaceae; genus Sarcina; species Sarcina mediterraneense. Next base: position 507,241 of record NZ_LT594785.1, read on the forward strand.
AAGTTTTCTTGGTGAATTTACATCTGTTTCTATAAAGATGGCTAAAGAACAAAATTTATCTCTTAATCCAACAAAAATTTCAGGAGTATGTGGTAGACTTATGTGCTGCCTTAATTATGAACAAGAAAACTATGAGGAAGTAAGAAAGAAACTTCCTAAGGTTGGTTCTATTGTTGAAACTGTTGATGGAAAAGGTGAAGTTTTATATAATAGTGCAGTTAAAGAACAGGTTAAAGTTAAAGTTAGAAGAGCTAAAAGAGATGAAGATTTTATTGAATATTATAAAATTGATGAAGTTAAACTTATATCAGGTAAATACGAAGCTGATGTAGAAGAAAATGATATAAGACTTGAGTTAACAGATGAAACAGATAAAAGAATGTTAAAGGAGATTTTCAAAAAAGATTAGGGGGAATTTTTGATGAAAGTTGTTGTTAAGATTAGTAATATGAATTCACAAGGTGATGAACTAAAAATACAAGAAGCCTTGGCTAATGCAGAGGGTGTACTTGCTTGTGAAATAAAAAAATCTTTAAGTAGTGTTACTGTTATTTATGATAAGTTATATATAGATGAGTGTGAAGTAATAGATATTATAGAAAATTTAGGTTATATTACTATTTAATATTAAATTTGAAATTATAATAACATAAATTTATTAATTAAATAATACACAGAATAGTTATTTCCTGTAATATCTTTTAAAGTAAAAAAATATATGTTAGAATATAGGGGGAATTTAAACAAATAATTTGGAGGAGGAATTTAAAATGGCATATAAGATTGACGATACATGTGTAAACTGTGGAGCTTGTGCTGCAGAATGCCCAGTAGGTGCTATATCAGAAGGAGATACTCAATACGAGATCGATCCAGAAATATGCATAGATTGTGGAAGCTGTGCTAGTGTTTGTCCAGTAGGTGCACCTAACGCTGAATAATATATATTAAAAGAAGAGTAATTAGCTTATTACTCTTCTTTTTTATTTATCTTTAAATATCTCAAGTATTATTATTTTGCTCATTTCATCAGTTAATTCTTCTTTAGATAGGGATAGGGTTTCTAGTCTTTCTTTAGGATACTCCTTCATTATAAGAAGAAACTCATCAATTGGTTTTAGTGTAAAGCTTAATTCAGCTGTTTTATAATGCATTGGAATTATGTATTTAGGAGAAATCATTTCTATAATTTTTTTTAGGTCTTTGAGTGCAATAGTATATATTTCTCCTACAGGAACAAATAATACATCTATATTACCTAGTCTTTTTATCATTTCTTCATTTAGAATATGCCCAAGGTCTCCAAGATGGCAAATTGATAAATTATCTGCCTCTATTTTAAAAATAATATTATCCCCTCTTTTTTGACCTTTGTAATTATCATGATAACTTTGAAATCCTGTTACTTTACAAAAAGTATTCTCAAATTCTATACATTCTCTAATTATCTTCACTTCTTTAGAAAAATTATCAGTACATGAATGATCAAAGTGAAGGTGACTTATAGTTATTAAGTCAACTTCAGAGTCAAAAGTTTTATAACCTATATCAAGATTATAGGGGTCTGTTAATATTCTTTTTCCTGTTGATGTTTTTAGTAAAAATGATGAATGACCAATAAAGTTAATAATCATATTAATATCCTCCTAGCACATATTAATAGTTATTGACATTTATTATATAAATTAAACATTTATTTTGTTTTAAAATATTGATTTTGGCAATAACTATATTAAGAGAGCAATTTAGCAAAGGGGTATATTAGATGATTTGTGAAAAATGTAATAAGAATGAAGCAAGTGTACATCTTGTAAGAATAGCAAATGGAAAGAAAGAACACCTTATGCTTTGTGAAAAATGTGCTATTGAAATGGGAGATTTGATTATAGAAAGTGAAGTTAAGGAGGGGGATGATTTCGATATAAATAAGATACTAAATGGATTAGTTGATTATATGAGTGAAAAGGAGCAAGATGATATCCTACCTTCTGTTATTAATTGTGATAGATGTAAAACTAATTTTAGAGATGTTAAAAGTAGTGGACGAGTAGGATGCAGTGAATGTTATAAAAGTTTTGAAAAAACTATAACAGATATGATTATTAAAGCACAAGGAAGTGCTGAGCATATAGGTAGAATTGCTTTAAAAATGAGAGGTGAAATTGATGAAAATAGTTATGAAATAAAGTGCCTTGAAGAAGATTTGAAAGATGCTATAGAGTTTGAAAATTATGAGGTTGCTGCTGTTATAAGAGATAAGATTAAAAAATTTAAGAAATTGAAGAATAAGGATGAAGAGGATGAGTGATTCTATTAAAACACAAAATAATATAATTGTTGGTTCAGAAATTATAATTAGCAGAAATCTAGATTCTATAGTATTTCCTTTTAAATTAGGAATAAATCAAGGGAGAGAGCTTTCAGAAAATATATCAAAAACTTTTATGAAAAATGAAAAATATAAGTTTAAAAAAGTTAATTTATGGCAAGAGTCTAAAGAGGATATAGGTTTGTATATTGAGCAAGGAGTTGTAAGTTCTAGCTTATTTAAAAATAAAAATATTTCAAGCTTTGTTATAAGTGAAGATAAGCATTTAATAATTATGATAAATGGTGAAAATCATATAACTGTTAGATTGAGAGCAGATGAAGCAAAATTTAAAGAGCTATATGAAGAGGCAAAATATATTATGGATTTTATTGAACAAAATTTTGATATAGCCTTTCATGAAAAGTTTGGGTATTTAAATTCTTCAATAAATAATTTAGGAACTGCGTTTAGAGTAAGCTCGGTTATACATTTACCTATTTTAAATAGAAAAAGGAGCATAAACCAACTAAATGATGAGTTAAACCAGGTAGGACTTTGTTTAGAGGATATTTATGTTAATGAGAATATAGGTATTTCAAATCTTTATAGGGTTTATAATAAAGTGACAATAGGGGTTAGGGAAGAAGAAATTTTAAATGATATTGAAGCTATAACTTATCAATTAGTGATGAAAGAAAAAAATGTTAGAAAAAAATTTCTTGAAACAGATAGAGAAGAACTTGAAGATAAAATTTTTAGAGCAGAAGCTATTTTAAGTAATGCAAGAAAGATAACATTTAGGGAAAGCCTAGATTTATTATCTATGATAAGACTAGGTGTAGAGATGGATATGATAAATAATTTATCTATAAGTGATTTAAACAGTCTGTGTATTTTAATCCAGCAGAATAATATTTATAAAATTGTAGGTCAGAAACTTACAGAGAATGAGGAAAAGATTAAAAGAGCTTGGATTCTAAGAAAGACTTTGGGTAAAAGTGAAATATAGAAGGGAGAATTTAAATTTTATGTTTTTTGATAGGTTTACAGAAGAGGCGAGGTGTGTAATAGAAGAAGCAAAAAATGTTTCTAAGGAATTAAAACATGGCTATGTAGGAACAGAGCATATTTTGCTTGGTATTCTTAATACTGAATGTAAAGCTGGGCAGCTTTTATTTAATATAGGAATAACTACTGAAGATGTATATAATCTTATTAAAAATTATATAGGAGTTGGAGATATTGACTATAATATGTTAGATAGTCCTTTAACACCTAGAACTAAAAGAATACTTGAAGAAAGCATCCTTGAAGCAAAGAAAGTTGGCTATCAGTATTCTTCAGCTGAGCATATATTATTAACTCTTATAAAAGATAAAGAAGGCGTAGCGTATACAATACTTAATAACCTAGATGCTAATTTAATAAAGCTTAAAAAAGACTTGAAAGATTATATGGGTACTGAGTATACAATAGTAGATAATAAGAATAAGATAGATGAGAGAAAGAGAAGAGAAAAAGATAAAAAAGAAATTCCTGTTCTTTTAAAGCATGGTGTTGATTTAACAGGTATGGCTATGGATAATAAATTAGATCCTGTTATTGGAAGAGAAGATGAAACACAGAGAGTTTTAGAAATTCTTTGTAGAAGAACTAAGAATAATCCTTGTCTTATTGGTGAGCCTGGAGTTGGAAAAACTGCTATAGCAGAAGGGCTAGCACAAAGAATAATAGATGGTAGTATTCCAGAAATTTTAAAGAATAAAACAATAATTTCTTTAGATTTAACTTCTATGGTTGCTGGAGCTAAATATAGAGGAGAGTTTGAGGATAGACTTAAAAATGTTATAAAAGAAGTAAAAAAGAATCCAGATGTAATTTTATTTATTGATGAAATTCATACTATAGTAGGGGCTGGTGGGGCAGAAGGAGCAATAGATGCATCAAATATTTTAAAGCCTGCCTTAGCAAGAGGCGAGATTCAATGTATAGGAGCTACTACTATTGATGAATATAGAAGACATATAGAAAAAGATACAGCTTTAGAAAGAAGGTTTCAACCTGTTATTGTTGGAGAACCAAGTAAAGAGGATAGCCTTTTAATATTAAAAGGTTTAAAAGAAAATTATGAAAACCATCATGAAGTTCATATTACTGAAGAGGCATTAGAAGCAGCGGTTGAGTTATCAGTAAAATATATAAATGATAGGTATTTACCAGATAAAGCTATTGACCTTATAGATGAAGGCTCTTCAAGAGTAAAAATAGAAAGTCTTAAAACACCAGCATATTTAAAAGAAGTTGAAGAAGAACTTGCTAGTTTAACTAATAAAAAAGATAGAGCAATTTTAAATCAGGAATTTGAGAAGGCAGCAAGCTTTAGGGATGAAGAAAAAAATTTAAGAATAAAATTAGGTAGTCTAACAGAAGAGTGGAAGTTAAAGAAAAATAGTGTTAAAGAAATAGTTGATGTAAATGATATTGCTAGTATAGTAGCTAGGTGGACTAAAATACCGGTTGAAAAGCTTACTCAAAAAGAAGCAGATAAGCTTTTAAATCTTGAGGATAGCTTATCAAAGAAAGTAATAGGACAAAAAGAAGCCATAGAAGCTATATCAAAGGCTGTTAGAAGATCTAGGGTTGGATTAAAAGATGAAAAAAGACCAGCAGGTTCATTTATATTCTTAGGTCCTACTGGAGTTGGGAAAACAGAACTTAGCAAGGCTTTAGCGAGTAACCTTTTTGGGGATGAAAGTCATATGATTAGAGTAGATATGTCTGAATATATGGAAAAACAAGATGTTTCAAAGCTTATAGGATCCCCCCCAGGGTATGTTGGATATGAAGATGGTGGGCAATTAACAGAGAAAGTTAGAAGAAATCCATATTCAGTAATTCTTCTAGATGAATTAGAAAAAGCGCATCCAGATGTATTTAATATACTCCTTCAAATGTTAGAGGATGGTAGACTTACAGATTCTAAAGGAAGAGTAGTTAGTTTTGCTAATACTATTATAATTATGACTTCAAATTTAGGAGCTCATACTATTAATAAGCAATCAAGAGTTGGATTCTCTATAGAAGATGATAAAAATGATGATGAATATCAAGAGATGAAAAATAAAATAATGGGAGAACTTAAGAAAAGTTTTAAGCCAGAATTTTTAAATAGAATAGATGATATAATTGTATTCCGTTCGTTATTAGAGAAAGATCTTTTAGATATAGTAGATTTAATGCTTAAAGAAACTAAGAAGAAACTTAGAAATAGAGAAATTCATTTACATTTTAGTGATGAAAGTAAAAAGTTCCTAGTAAGCAAAGGAACTGATCTAAAGTATGGAGCAAGACCTTTAAAAAGAGTTATAACTAAATATTTAGAAGATAAACTTAGTGAAGAAATTTTACTTAAAAATATAAAAAGTGGAGATTCTATAGATGTTATTGTTGAAGATGGTAAACTTAACTTTAAAAAAAGAATTTAAACTTTGGAAATACTGACAATACTATTATAGATTAGCATAAAATCTAATAGAAAATAATAATTGGATGTATTATAGCCCTTGTTTTAAGAAAGTCTATAAACGAGGGTTTTTTATTTATGTAAATATTTTATTAAAAAGTTGTTGCATTTTGCTAGAAAAGTGATATAATAATATCAAGACATACCCTTGGGGGGTATATTGGATTAGGATTGGAATTAAATTAAATTATAGAGTTAGAGTTAGAGTTTAATTTATTTGCAAAGGAGGTTTAGCATGTCTAAGCAAGTAAAAGATATAGATATGATAGTGGTTGGTTCAGGACCAGCAGGTCTTGCAGCAGCAATTTATGCAGCAAGAGCAAATATAAGTGTATTAGTATTAGAAGATAAATATATAGGTGGTCAAGTAAAGACAACTTATGCAATTGAAAATTATCCAGGATTTAAAACAATAACTGGAGAAGAACTTGCTACTAGAATGCAAGAGCAAGCAGAAGATGCAGGAGCAGAAATAGAAGAATTTGATTCTATTATAAGCATGGATCTTAAAGATGATGAAAAGATAGTTGAAACTGAAGATTTTATATACAAGCCTAAAGTTGTAGTAATTGCAACTGGTGCAGGTCCAACATTATTACCAATAAGTAATGAACAAAAGTTCTCAGGAAAAGGAGTTCATTATTGTGCAGTATGTGATGGAGCTATGTATAAAGATGAAGTTGTTGGAATAGTAGGTGGAGGTAATTCTGCACAGAAAGAAGCCTTATACTTATCAACACTTGCAAAAAAAGTATACGTTATAAGAAGAAAAGACTTCTTCCATGGTGAGAAATCAGTTATAGAAAGAATGTTATCAAATGATAAGATAGAAGTTCTTTATAACTGGGATCTTGTGGATGTAGAAGGAGAAAATTTAGTAAATAGAGCATTAATAAAAAATGTAAAAACAGGGGAAGAAAAAGAGCTTGAACTTCAAGCAATATTCTCTTCAATAGGAAGAACTCCTAGAACAGAGTTTGTTAAAGAGCAAGTAAAGGTAAATGAGTATGGATACATTGAAGTTGATAAACGTAAGAGAACAAATATTGAAGGCGTTTATGCAATAGGAGATGTTACAAATACTGAGTTTAGACAAATTACAACAGCTGTTTCAGATGGGACAATAGCAGCACTTGATGCAGCAGAGTATATTGAAAGTAAAAAAACAGAATTAAATTAGTATTATGGGGTGTTATATAGAATGGTAAAGGTTTATTCAGTAGAATGGTGTGCACCATGCAATAAGTTAAAAAAATATTTAACAAAATTAGGTGTAGAATATGAGGTAGTAACAGTAGCAGATGAAAAAGAAGCTAGAGATGAAGTTTTAAGAGTCTCAGGTCAAAGATCTGTTCCAGTTTTAACAATAGATGATAAAGTAATTGTAGGGTTTGAGAAAGCGGAAATAGATGAAGCATTAAAAACTTTACAATTAAACTAAAGGAGGTTTACCATGAGTAGATTAATGAAAAATATCGTAGACGGAGAATTCTACGAAGCAAAAACTAATGATATTTTAGAAGTAAAATCACCAGTAGATGGTTCAGTAGTTGGGTCAGTTCAAGCATTAAGTCAAGAAGATGTTGATTTAATAATGGATTCAGCTAAAAAATCACAAAAGTACTGGGCGGAAACAACAATAGCTGAAAGAGCAGAAATATTATATAAAGCAGCAGATATATTAATGGAAAGAAAAGAAGAACTTGCAAAGATTTTAGTAATGGAAATTGCTAAAGACAAGAAAAGTTCATTATCAGAAGTTACAAGAACAGCTGATTTCTTAAGATTTACAGCAGATGCTGCAAAATCAATTGAAGGACAAAGTATTCCTTCAGATAGTTTCCCAGGATTTAATAAGAGAAAGATTTCTTTCGTAAGTAGAGAACCTTTAGGAGTTGTACTTGCAATTTCACCATTTAACTATCCAGTTAACTTAGCAGCATCAAAAATAGGTCCAGCTTTAATGGCAGGAAACTCAGTAGTATTCAAGCCAGCTAGCCAAGGTGCTTTAAGTGGATTATTCCTTGCTGAAGTATTTAAAGATGCAGGAGTACCAGCTGGAGTTATAAATACTATAACAGGTAGAGGTAGCGTAATCGGAGACTACTGTGTAACTCATGAAGCAGTTGACTTTGTTAATTTCACAGGAAGTACACAAGTTGGTAGAAGAATTTCTAAGATAACAGAAATGACACCACTTCTAATGGAGCTTGGTGGAAAAGATGCTGCTATCGTATTAGAAGATGCAGATTTAGAATTAACAGCAAAGAATATAGTTGCAGGAGCATTCTCATATTCAGGACAAAGATGTACAGCTGTTAAGAGAGTTCTTGTCATGGAAAGCGTAGCAGATGAACTTGTAGCAAAAGTTACAGAAAAGATTAAGGCATTAAAAGTTGGAAACCCATTAGAAGTTGAAGATGCAGCAGTAGTTCCATTAATAGATTCAAAAGCAGCAGATTTTGTTGAATCATTAATGAAAGATGCAGAAGCAAAAGGAGCTAAGCTTGTAATTGGTGGACAAAGAGAAGGAAACTTAATCTACCCAACTCTTTATGATAATGTAACAACAGATATGGATCTTGCTTGGGAAGAACCATTCGGACCTGTTTTACCAATAATAAGAGTTAAGAGTAGAGAAGAAGCTATCGATATAGCTAACCAATCAGAATACGGATTACAATCATCAGTATTTACTCAAGATATAAATGAAGCATTCTACATTGCTAAGAGATTAGAAGTAGGAACAGTTCAAGTGAATAATAAGACAGAAAGAGGTCCAGACCATTTCCCATTCTTAGGAGTTAAGTCATCAGGTATGGGAACACAAGGTATTAGATATTCAATCGAAGCTATGTCAAGACCTAAGGCAACTGTTGTTAATATAATAGAATAATATATGTTTAAAAGAGGTTATCTAGAAGATAACCTCTTTTTTTATCTGTAAGTATATTTTTTTATTTAAAAGAAATAAAAAAACAATTAAAAAAAATTGTTTTTTTCTAAAAATTCATTTTTTCTTAACAAATTTTTTATAATATGTTATATTAGAGAGATTATGAATAACTTAAGATTAGGGAGGCTATAGTTATGAAGAGCAAGGTAAATACTGATGTTCTTATTTTAGGTGGTGGAGTTGCTGGAATAACAGCAGCTACATATACTATGAGGGCAAATGTAAAAACTATTGTCTTAGAAAAAAATTATATAGAAGATAAAGAAGAATTAGAAGAAGAGTTAGGAAACTGTCCTACATTTATATCTTTACCAAGTCCAGAAATTTTAGATGTTATGAAAAAACAAATTAGTCTGGATGGGGGGGAATTTGCTAATTATAATAATATTGAAAAGATATTTTTAACTGATGATAATAAAATCATTGAGACTGAAAATGAAATTTATATTGCAAAAACTGTTATTGTAACTACAGGAGTTGATATTATTAAAATTCCTATAAAAAGTGAATCTACTTTTAGTGGAAATGGAATACATTATAGTGCACTAATTGAACTTGAAAAATATAGAGATAAGGTAGTTGCAACAGTTGGTGAAGGGGACTTTGCTTTAGAGGAAGCTTTATATTTAGCACAAACAGCTAAAAAGGTTTATGTTATAAGAAAAGCAGATATTCTTAAGGGTAAAAGAAATTTACTTAAGGAAGTAAGCGAAAATAAAAAAATAAAAATATTATATAATACAGAATTATTAGACGCATATGGATCAACAAAATTAGAAGGTATTTATATAAAGAATATATTAGAAAATAAAGAGAGAAAATTAAAACTTGATGGGTTATTTGCTTATATGGGAAAGAAACCTAAAGTTTTTGATGTAAAAAAATATTTAGATTTAAGTGCTGATGAATATATAATAGTTGATGAGTTAATGAGAACAAATGTTGAGGGAGTTTTTGCAGCTGGTGATGTTGTAGAAAAATGCTTTAGAAATATATCAAGTTCGGTTGCAGATGCAACAATAGCAGCTTTGTCAGCTACTAAATACTTAGAATCATTAAAATAAAAACTGTGGATAACTTTTCAAAAAGTTATCCACAGTTTTTATTTTAGTTAATTTATTACATAGAAAAAAGCCATTTAAATATAAATGGCTTTTTTATTAGTTATTTAAAGCTTCGTTTATAGCTTCTTTATCAAATCCAACAATTATTGTTCCGTTGATATCTAAAACAGGAACTCCCATTTGCTTACTCTTAGAAACCATTTCTTCTCTTGCTTGTAAATCTTCTTGAACATTGTATTCTGTGAAGTCTACATCCATTTTCTTTAAATATTGTTTTGCTTTATCACACCATGGGCATATTGGTGTACTATATACTTTTATCATTATAATCACCTCATATTTTATATTTATATTATATTCTTATAACTATATTTATATTATAAGTTTAAAACTTTGTCTATAGCAGATTTGTTAAAATCTACAAGTAAGATTCTAAGAATATATAAAACATTTAATAAGTATTTTTGTTTTCATTGTTTCTATAGTTAATGTAAATTTTACGAATCCTGAAATTTTCTTATTAATCATTTATTTTATATATTTATTCATCATATGAGTATTGAAAAATACATATGATGAAATGTATCTTTAAATATATTATAATATTGAATTTTGTTATTTTGATGGAGATTTTTTCTCTAAGTATTCATTAAGTATAAAATTACTTATTATATCAGTAGAATTATAATCAAAAATACTTGAAATAGATATATTGTTTTTACAACGTAAAGGGTTTTTATTAATTTTAGTGTCTTTAAAAAAATTAATTTGTATATCCATGTTACTGACTCCTTGGGCTTTATTTTTATTATCTATATAAAGTAGATAAAATATTCACTTATTTTAAATAGTATCTTTTTATTGAGTTAAGAATTTGTTAATAAAAGTTAACTGGTCTAGACATGTTAGCTAGTAAAAAAGTATAATTTTTATTAGGAGGGTAATTTATGATAGATAAGGGGAGTCTAGTTCCAGCATATATTCAATTAAAAATGATATTATCATCTCAAATTGAAGCTGGTATTTGGAAACAAGGTGAATGTATATCAAGTGAAAGAGAGCTATCAGAGATTTATGGAATTAGTAGGATGACAATAAGACAAGCTCTTGCTGAATTAGTTCAAGAGGGAATACTTATTAAAAGAAAAGGAAAAGGAACATTTGTATCTGATAGTAAATTTACTCAGAAGAATATAATGAGTTTTTCTGAAATAATTAAAGAAGCTGATAAAAAGCTTGAGAATGTAATTCTAGATTTTAAAATTATAAATACCCCAAAAGAATTAAAGTCTATATTTAATGAAGATAAGTTATTTTTTATAAATAGAAATAGAGTTGTTGATAATGAAGTTATTGCAAATGAGGTTATATATATGCCATATAGTTTGGGCAAAACTTTGACTAGAGAAGAACTAAAGAACTCTATTTATAAGTTTTTAGAGAGTATTAATCAAGGGGTTAGTCATTCGGAGTCTACTATTAATTCAATCTTATGTAATGAAGAATATAGAAAACTTTTTGAAATTAATGTAGATTTACCTCTGTTAAAAATCGATAATAAAGTGTATAATTATTCGCGTAGACTTTTATTTATAGAGTCTGCAGTTTACAGATCAGACAAGTACACTTTAGAAATAAATATTTCTAAGAAGAGAGGGATGTAAAAATGAAAGTATTAATAGTTAAAAATTATGAAGAAATGAGTAAGAAGGCAGCTGAATTCATGGCTGAATTAGTTAATGAAAAGCCAGAAGCTATTTTAGGACTTGCAACAGGTGGAACACCAGTTGGAATGTACAAAGAATTAATAGAAATGAACAAAGCTGGAAAGGTTGATTTCTCAAAAGTTACAACAGTAAACTTAGATGAATATGTTGGACTTGCTGGGGATCATGAACAAAGTTATAGATACTTTATGAATACAAATCTTTTCAATCACATAAATGTTAATAAGGATAAGACATTCGTTCCAAGTGGTCTAGCTGAAAATATTGAAGAAGAATGTAAGAAATATGATGAAAGAATTAAAGAACTTGGTGGAATAGACCTTCAATTATTAGGACTTGGTGGAAATGGACACATTGCTTTTAATGAACCAGATAATCACTTAGTAGTAGGAACTCATTTAACAGGTTTAACACAAGATACAATAGATGCTAACTCAAGATTCTTTGAATCAGCAGATGAAGTTCCAAAGACAGCTGTAACAATGGGACTTGGTGGAATCATGCAAGCTAAGAGAATATTACTTATAGCAAGTGGAGAAGGAAAGGCTGATGCTGTAGAAGCTATGATGAATGGAAAAATCACAACAGATTGTCCAGCATCAATGTTACAAATGCATAGAGATGTTACTATAATAGTTGATGAAGCAGCAGCTGCTAAATTAGCTAAGTAGTTTAAAAAAAAGGATGTCTATATATGACATCCTTTTATTTTGTTTAAATATTACCTTAAATTAAAAAGTTAATTATTTTTAACTAAATTTATTGATATTTACAAATAAATTGTTATTGTATTATAGTTATATGTTATTATAATATTAGTTTAATTAATGAAAATATCAAATATGGAGTTGATATAATATGGCTAAGATAAAAACCACTTTCCATTGTCAAGAATGTGGCTTTGAATCACTAAAATGGATGGGCAGATGTTCTAGTTGTGGAAAATGGAATACAATGGTTGAAGAAATAAAAGAATCACCAGAAAAAAGTAAAAAATCCTTAGTTAATATAAGCGAAAAACTTTCTTCTTTAAGAAAGTTAAATGAAATTAAATCCGGTGAAAAAGAAAGATATGATACAGAAATATTAGAATTAAATAGGGTTTTAGGTGGTGGACTTGTTAGAGGTTCATTAACTCTTATTTCAGGAGCACCTGGAATAGGAAAATCAACACTACTTTTACAAACAGCTAATAATATGTGTAAGAAATATGGAAAGGTCTTATATATATCAGGGGAAGAATCTGAAGAGCAGATTAAAATTAGGGGAGATAGATTAGGAGTTACAGCAAATGACTTATATATAGTATCAGAAACTAATTTAGATGTTATAGAGGCTTATATAAATGAGCTTAATCCTGTATTTGTAATAATAGACTCTATACAAACAGTTTATAAAGAAGGCATAAGCTCTGCACCAGGAAGTGTTTCTCAAGTTAAGGAATGTTCAAATGTTATGATGAGAATTGCTAAAGGAAAAAATATTCCTTTATTTATTGTAGCTCATGTTACTAAGCAAGGTGATTTAGCAGGGCCTAGAGTTTTAGAACATATGGTTGATACTGTTTTATCTTTTGAAGGTGAAAGAACAGAAGACTTTAGAATTCTTAGAACTATGAAAAATAGATTTGGAACTACTTCTGAAATTGGTGTTTTTGAAATGAGAGAAGAAGGACTAATGCAAATATATGATCCATCAAGAATGTTTCTTGAGGATACAAGTTTTGGACAGGAAGGTTCTGTTGTTATAGGAGTTATGGAAGGAACAAGACCTATTCTTGTTGAGGTTCAATCTCTTGTAAGTGAAACTAAGGCTGTTATGCCAAGAAGAACAGCTATAGGATTTGAAAATACAAGACTTAGCCTTATGCTTGCTGTTTTAGAAAAAAAATTAAAAGTTCCTTTTTATAATTGTGATGTTTATCTAAATATAGTTGGAGGACTTTCAATAGAAGGTACAACTGGGGATTTAGGAATTGCATTATCATTATTTTCTTCTAATAGAGGAGTTACTACATCTTATGAAAAACTTCTTGTTTTAGGAGAAGTTGGACTTACAGGAGAAATAAGACCTATATCTAATTGTGATAGAATTTTAAATGAAGCAGAAAAAATGGGGTTTGTTAATGTTGTTATACCTTATAGAAATCTTGAAAAGGTAAAAGGGAAAACTAAGATGAATATTATTGGTGTAAGCACATTAAGAGAAGCTATATCAAAGATTTACAAATAAAATAGGTGAAGTGTATGAGAATAGAAAAGAATAGTGAACTTAAAAAGATATTAAAAATGATAAGTCCTGGTACTCCACTTAGGGAAGGGCTTGAAAATATTTTAAGAGCTAAAACAGGAGGACTAATAGTTCTTAGTGATAGTGATGATGTTTTAGAGTTAGTTGATGGTGGGTTTACAATTAATTCACAATACTCACCAGCATATATATATGAATTAGCAAAAATGGATGGTGCACTTATTGTTAGTTCAGATTTAAAGAGAATTTTATTTGCTAATGCACAGTTAATGCCTAATTCAACAATAGCAACTTATGAAACAGGAACAAGACATAGAACAGCACAAAGAGTAGCTAAGCAAACAGGATGCATATCAATAGCTATATCGCAAAGAAGAAATATGATTTCTGTTTATAAAGGTGATATTAAATATGTTTTAAGAGAAAGTAGTGTTATATTATCTAAGGCTAATCAGGCTGTCCAAACATTAGAAAGGTATATAACAGTTTTAGATAGGGTTATAAATAATTTAAATATTTTAGAGTTTCAAGATCTTGCAACATTATTTGATGTAACAACAGCTATTCAAAGAACGGAAATGGTTATGAGAATAGTTCAAGAGGTTGAGGGCTATATAATAGAACTTGGAAATGAAGGTAGACTTATATCTATGCAACTTAATGAACTTGTTAATTATGTAGAACAAGATGGGATTCTTCTTATAAGAGATTATGCTAATGAAAAGTTGAATTATGAAAATATCTATAAGGATTTACAAAAGTTAAGTTCAGAGGAACTTATAGATTTAGAACAAATAGCTAAGGTTTTAGGACATACAGGTAAAGGACTTACAGAAAGCTTAGTATCTCCTAGAGGGTATAGAATTACTAATAAAGTACCAAGAATACCTTCAGCAGTAATTGAAAATTTAGTTACTCATTTTAAGAGCTTAAAGAAAATATTAGAAGCATCAGCTGAAGAATTAGATCAAGTAGATGGTATTGGTGAAGCAAGAGCTAGAATTTTAAGAAATGGACTTAGAAGAATACAAGAACAAGTATCTTTAAATAAAACTAATTTATAAGAATAAAAGGTGTTATGTAGGGAAAAACTAAACAGACTACATAACACCTTTTATATTATCTAAAAGTAAATTCACCTAAAGTTTTAATTTTCTCATTTTCTTTAATAAGAATATCAAAGAAATTTATATCTAGAGTTTCACAAAGAGAAACTAAATAAAATATATTATTGCCAAGTTCACGTTCAACAACTTCACGACAGTTATCACAAAGCTTTCCTGTGACATGAGAATCTAAGCATTTTTTTAATTCTAATATATCATCACCATTATTTAAGCACTGCTTAGACGCATTAATTTCAATACAACCACAAGAAGTTACAGCTTTACAAATTGCTCTAGTTGCTCTAGATTGAGAATCTTGATATTTACTTAATATATCTAAAATACTTTTATGACGAAGTAATGAGCCTGCTACAGCGTTTTGGAAATCATCAAAAATTATATCTTTCATTAAAATTCAACTCCTTATTTAAGAATAATGTAGTGCCTATTTTAAGGTTGTTTTGTTTATTAAACTAACTTGTAACTTGAGTATAATATAAAACAAATATTTATTAATTCATAGGGGGTATTAACTAATTTTAATGAATTAGACTTTAAGTAAAAGTAAGATTGTCTTAATTTTTAGGGTAACACTAATTATGATACATGTGTTATAATTATTTCATGCAAACTGAAAATACTATCAGATTGATGAATTATATATGTTGTTCATGTTAATAATTAAAATAGGAGGTGGTAGCTATGATAAAAAAAGTTTTTAGAGGTTTATTTACAGTGCTAGGTGTTCTTTTAGGAACAGTTATATCAGATTTAGCATTAAAAACCTCATATATAACAGAAAATGCATACTTTGCACATTTAACAGTAAAAGTACTTTGTTACACTATAATTTCTTTATTTTTTGGAATCATATTCTTTTTTATTTCCCCGTACTTTTATAAAGCAATTTCTAAGTTAGTAGATACAATTGAAAAAAGTGTTGTAAAACTTAGTGGAAGTGAAATTATATTTGGGGCCATTGGTGCAATAAGTGGACTAATAATCGCATCTTTAGTATGTTTACCTATAAAGAGTTTACTTGATGATGTAAGTAATACAGTTGGTGCTCTTATAGGAAACATAATTTATATATTTGCGGATATAATAGCTGTTGTGATAGGTGTTAATTTATCTGTTAAGAGAAGAAATGAAATAGTGAGTTTCTTCCAAACAATTAAGAAGAGCTCATCTAAAGATAAGAAAACTAAAACTTCAAAAAATAAATCACCAAAGGTTTTAGATACATCTGTTATTATAGATGGTAGAATATTTGACTTATGTAAAACAGGATTTATTGAAGGTACTCTTGTAATACCTAGTTTTGTTTTAGATGAATTAAGACATGTATCAGATTGTTCAGATTCTCTAAAGAGAGTAAGAGGTAGAAGAGGGCTTGATATACTTAATAAGATTCAAAAAGAATTAGATATGGAAGTTGAAATTTGGGAGGGGGATTTCCCAGATATTCAAGAAGTTGATAGTAAGCTATTAAAACTTTCACAAAAACTTGATGGTAAAGTTTTAACAAATGATTATAACCTTAATAAAGTTGCAGAAGTTCAAGGAGTTCCTGTTCTTAATATCAATGAACTTGCAAATGCAATTAAACCAGTAGTTCTTCCAGGTGAAGAAATGAGAATAACAATTGTTAAAGATGGTAAGGAATCAGGACAAGGTGTTGCGTATTTAGATGATGGTACAATGATAGTTGTTGAAGGCGGAAGAAAGTTTATGGGTGAAGAAATTACTGTAGATGTCACTTCAGTTCTACAAACAGCAGCTGGAAGAATGATTTTTGCAAAGAAGAAGGATTAGTTAAAATATGAAAACTATAGCCATTATATTAGCAGGTGGTAAAGGAAAAAGAATGGGAGCACCTGTTAGTAAGCAGTTTATAGAAATAGATGATAAACCAGTAATATATTATACTATTAAGAAATTTGAAGAGGTAGAGGAGATTGATGAAATAATTTTAGTTCTTCCAAAAGATGAAATAGATTATTTTAAATTTAATATCCAAAATAGATTCAATTTTAATATAAGCAGAATAATTGAGGGTGGAGCAGAAAGACAGGATTCAGTGTATAATGCATTAAGATCAGTTGAAGATGCTGATATAGTTTTAATACATGATGGAGCTAGAGCTTTTGTAACAAATGAGATTATTAAAAATGGTATAAGATATGCTAAAGAATATGGAGCTGCTGCTCCAGGAGTTATGCCTAAGGATACAATAAAGGTGAAAGATAAAGATTCATTTTCTAAGGATACACCTATAAGGGAGAGATTAGTTGCTGTTCAAACACCTCAATGTTTTAAATATTCTTTAATCAAAGAATGTCATGAGAATGTTAAGAGAGAGAAAAAAATAGTAACAGATGATACTATGGTTGTTGAGCAATATGGTCATAATGTATATCTTTATGAAGGTGACTATAAGAATATAAAGATTACAACAAAAGAAGATTTAATATTAGCAAAAGCGTTTGTAAAAGAACAGAAGCTGTCATAGCGGCTTATTGACATGAATAGATTAAACATATATAATATTTAAAAGTTAGAATTTAATATTGCAAAACGTTGATGAAGACTAGTAGAAACATAAAATTCAGAGAGAGAATCCTTGGCTGTAAGATTTTCAACTTAGTTTTGAACCTACTTCGGAGTGTAGCAAAACTATCGGTTTTTATACCGTTATCATGATTAGAGTACAAATTTAGGTGGTACCGCGAGAATACAACTCGCCCTAATTATATATTAGGGTGAGTTTTTTTATTAATTAAAAGTTTTAGGAGGGTTTTTAAAAATGAAAATGTCAAACATGTTAATCTCTACTTTAAGAGAAGTTCCAGCAGAAGCTGAAATTGAAAGTCACAAATTAATGCTAAGAGCAGGACTTATGAGAAAAAGTGCTGCTGGTATATATAATTATATGCCATTTGGTTTAAAAGCTTTAAAGAAAGTTGAAGAGATTATTAGAGAAGAAATGAATAATGCAGGAGCAGAAGAACTGTTATGTTCAGCAATAATTCCTTCAGAACTTTGGAAAGAATCAGGTAGATGGGATGCTTATGGAGCAGAAATGTTTAGATTAACAGATAGAAATAGTAGAGAATTCTGTCTTGGACCAACACATGAAGAAGTATTTACTGATATAGTTAGAAATACAGTTAAGTCATATAAGCAATTACCATTAAATTTATATCAAATACAAACAAAGTATAGAGATGAAAGAAGACCAAGATTCGGAGTTATGAGATCAAGAGAATTTATAATGAAAGATGCTTATAGCTTTGATGTAGATCAAGAAGGATTAGATATAGCATTTAATAAGATGCATAATGCATATGTAAATATATTTAATAGATGTGGACTTGATGCTAAATGTGTTGAAGCTGATTCGGGTGCAATTGGTGGTTCAAATTCAGCAGAGTTCATGGTTAAATCAGAAGTTGGAGAAGATGATATAGCATTCTGTACAGCTTGTGATTATGCTGCTAACATGGAAAAAGCTAAAACAACACCAGAAAAAGCTGAAAAAGTTGATATGTTAGAAATTGAAAAGATAGCTACTCCTACTGAAAAAACAATAGAAGAAGTTTCAGCTTCTTTAAATGTTTCAACAAAGGATGTTGTTAAGACAATTATTTTAAAAGCTGACGAAAATACAGTAGCTGTTTTAGTAAGAGGAGATAGAGAAGTAAATGAAACTAAGGTAGCTAATGCTATTGGTGGAGCTTTAGAAATACAAATGGCTAGTGATAGTTTAGTAAGAACTGCTACAAGTGCAGAACCAGGATTTGCAGGTCCAGTTGGAATTAAAGTTGATAAACTTTTAGTTGATGAAGAAGTTGCTAATATGTACAACTTTGTTGTAGGAGCTAATGAAACAGGATATCACTTAAAGAATGTTAACTACGGAAGAGATTTTGAAGGAACAGTAGGTGACTTTAGAAATGTAGTTGAAGGAGAAAAATGTCCAGTTTGTGCTAATGGAGTTCTTACAATAGCTAGAGGTACAGAAGTAGGTCATATATTTAAGCTTGGAACAAAGTATTCAGAAGCTATGGGAGCAAACTTTATAGATGAAAATGGAAAAGCAAAACCATTTTTAATGGGATGTTATGGAATAGGTGTTACAAGAACACTTGCTTCAATAATTGAACAACATAATGATGAAAATGGAATAGTATGGCCAATGGAAGTTGCACCATATCAAATAGTAGTAGTTCCTGTTAATGCTAAGAATGAAGAACAAATGACTGCTGCAACAGAAATGTATGAAAAGCTTAAGAAAATGAGATTTGATGTTCTTTTAGATGATAGAAATGAAAGAGCAGGAGTTAAATTTAAAGATGCTGAACTTTTAGGAATTCCAATGAGAATTACAGTTGGTAGAGGAATAACAGAAGGTGAAGTTGAATTTAAGCTAAGAACTGCAGCTGAAGCAGAAGTAGTTAAATTAGATGAAATTTATATAAAAATAAATGATGAATTCAACAAATAATATTCATTATTATAGTATATTATAGTAAGAAAGAGCCTTAGGCTTCTTTCTTACTATAGATAAAATTAATAAGGAGGTAAATTATGAAGGTATATAACACTCTTAATAATAGAAAAGAAGAATTTAAGACTATAGTTCCTGGTGAGGTTAAAATGTATGTTTGTGGACCTACTGTCTATAACTTCTTTCATATAGGGAATGGAAGAACTTTTATAGTTTTTGATACAATAAGAAGATATCTTGAGTATAAAGGATATAAAGTTAACTTTATTCAAAACTTTACAGATATAGATGATAAGATGATTAATAAAGCTAATGATGAAGGCTGCACAGTAAAGGAACTTGGAGATAAATATATAGAAGAGTATTATAAAGATGCAGATGGTTTAAACATAGAAAGAGCTACAGTTAATCCAAGAGCAACAGAATTTATGAATGAAATTATTGAATTCGTTGAAGGTTTAATAGAAAAAGGATATGCATATGAAGTTGATGGAGATGTATATTTCTCAACTAAATCATTTGAAGGCTATGGTAAATTATCAGGTCAAAATATAGATGAACTTCAATCAGGTGCTAGAATAAATGTTGATGAAAGAAAGAAAGATCCATTAGATTTTGCTGTTTGGAAGAGTAAAAAACCAGGTGAACCAGCATGGGAAAGTCCATGGGGAGAAGGTAGACCAGGTTGGCATATTGAATGCTCATGCATGGCAAAAAAACTTTTAGGTGATACAATTGATATTCATGCTGGAGGATCAGATCTTGCATTCCCTCACCATGAAAATGAAATTGCACAAAGTGAATCATTAACAGGTAAACCTTTTGCTAACTATTGGTTACATTCAGCTTTTGTTAATGTAAATAATCAAAAGATGTCTAAGTCACTTAATAACTTTAAAACAGCAAGAGAAACATTAGAGCAATATGATGCAGATGTAATAAGATTCTTAATGTTATCAGCACACTATAGACAACAACTTAACTTTAGTGTAGATTTATTAGAATCAGCTAAATCATCAATAGAAAGATTATATAATGCAGTTTCAAACCTTGAAAATATAATGGATGAAACAACAAAAGAATCTATGGATGAAAATGAAAAGACATATTTAGAAAGTTTAGATAAGTATAGACAAAAGTACATTCAAAAAATGGATGATGACTTTAATACAGCTGATGCTATAACAGCTATTTTTGATTTAGTAAAAGATACAAATACTAATGTAACAAGTGAAAGTTCAAAAGAACTTGCAAGTAAAGCTTTAGATTTAATAAGAGAGCTTGGATTACCACTTGGAATTCTTCAAAAATCAACAAAGGTTAGCCTTGAAGATGAGATAGAAGCTTTAATTGAAGAAAGACAACAAGCTAGAAAAGATAGAAACTTTGCAAGAGCTGATGAAATAAGAGATGAGCTTAAAGCAAGAGGAATAGTTTTAGAAGATACATCACAAGGTGTTAGATGGAAAAAACTTTAGAATTTTTATAAATTATATATTAGTACTACCTAGAATAGATGTAAGTTTCTATTTTAGGTAGTTTTTTTCTGTGGATAACTTTTTAAAGAGAAAGCTGTGGATAACTTTTAACTTTAAAATTTATATTGGTTGAGTTATTTATGTTTAACTTATATAATTTAATTTAGATAGAAATAGTAAGAGAAAAATCTATTTTTATTAAGGAGAGTAATAATGATAGAAAATATGTTATTTAAAGAATACACAAAGCAAGAGGCTAGAATGTTTAATCCTCTTCAATTAGCTTTAATTGGTGATGCAGTTTATGAGGTTTATATTAGAAATTATATTTTTAATGAAAACCAAGGTTTATCAGCACACAAAATACATACAAAAGCTATAAAGTATGTTAAAGCTAAAGGACAAAGTGATATAATGCAAATTTTAGAACCTATTTTAAGTGAAGACGAGTTGTATATATTTAAAAGGGGAAGAAATACAAAATCTGCGACTGTTCCTAAAAATGCAAATGTTAGAGATTATAGAGCAGCAACAGGAATGGAAGCTTTAATTGGTTATTTATATCTAACAAATCAACAAGAGAGAGTAATTGAATTATTAGAAAAAGCAGTAAAAGAGTATTAGTTTTATTTAGTAAGATTAATGAAAGAAGAGATTAAAGAGAGGGGTTTTTTAGTTTGAGTAAAGCAGATAAGATTTTTATTGATATGTGTAAAGATATTCTTGAAAATGGAGTATCTTCAGAAGGGGAGGTTGTAAGAGCTAGATGGACTGATGGTGCAGAAGCTCATACTATCAAGAAATTCTGTGTAGTAAATAGATATGACCTTTCAGAGGAGTTTCCTATATTAACACTTAGACCAACAAATTTAAAAGCAGCTATTGATGAAATGCTTTGGATATGGCAAAAGAAATCTAATAATGTTAATGACCTTAACAGTAAGATTTGGGATAGTTGGGCTGATGAAGATGGTTCAATAGGAAAAGCATATGGATATCAAATAGGACGTAAGCATAAATACAGTGAAGGTGAATTTGATCAAATTGATAGAGTTATATATGATTTAAAGCACAATCCATATAGTAGAAGAATTATAGTTAATATGTATAATCATGATGATTTACATGCTATGAATTTATATCCTTGTGCATATAGTATGACTTTTAATGTTACTGGCAATAAATTAAATGCTATATTAAATCAAAGATCACAAGATATTTTAGTAGCGAATAACTGGAATGTAGCTCAATATGCTATTCTTGTACATATGTTAGCACAAGTAAGTGGTTTAGAGGTTGGTGAACTTGTACATGTTATTGCAGATGCACATATATATGATAGACATATACCTTTAGTTAAGGAGCTTATTAGTAGGGAGTCATATCCAGCACCTAAACTTATAATAAATCCAGCTGTTAAGAATTTTTACGATTTTACTGTTGATGATTTCCAATTAGAAAATTATCAAAGTGGTGAACAGATAAAGAAGATACCTGTTGCTATCTAAAATATAAATTTTTAGTTTTATTCTGAAAAAGTATCAGGATTTAGGATATATATATAATGTGATACTAATTAAATTTAATACTTTTATTTTAGAATAGTTTTAAGGGGTCATAATAATAAACTGTTAGTATTTAGAGGATAAATTAATTAAAAATAAATAGAGAAAAGAGGATTAAGATGACAAAGTCAGAAAATAAAGCAAGACAAATGAGAAGATATCAAAAAGAAATGGAGAAAATGGAAAGAAGAGAAAGATTCCAAGCAAAGAATGCTAGAATGGAAGCAGAAATGGGAAGAGAAGATTTAGTTGAAGGTAGAAATGCTGTTATAGAACTTCTTAAGTCAGATAGAACAACAATAGAACAAATTTTTGTTTCAAATGGAAAATCAGAAGGATCAATAAATAAGATATTAGGACTTGCAAAAGATAAGAGAATTGTTGTTAAAGAAGTTGATAGAAAGAAATTAGATTCAATGAGTGAAACAGGAGCTCACCAAGGTGTTATAGCTCAAATTACACCTTTCAACTATAGTTCAGTAGAAGATATTTTAGAATTTGCTGAAAGTAAAGGAGAAAAACCTTTCATAATTATATTAGATGAATTAGAAGATCCACATAATCTTGGGTCAATAGTTAGAACAGCAGAACTTTGTGGAGTTCATGGAATTATAATGCCAAAGAGAAGAAATGTTGGAGTAACAGGTACAGTTTACAAAGCAGCAGCAGGAGCTATTGAACATATGAAGATAGCTAAGGTTACAAATTTAAATGCTGAAATAGATAAGTTAAAAGAAGCTGGAGTATGGGTTTATGGGGCTGACATCAGAGGTCAAGAATATAGTTATGATGTAAACTTTTCTGGAGCATGTGCGATAATTATAGGGAATGAAGGAAGAGGTATGTCTAAACTTACTGCTAAAAAATGTGATAAGTTAGTTAAAATACCTATGGTTGGAAAAATAAATTCTTTAAATGCTTCAGTTGCAGGTGGTATAATGATGTATGAGGTTCTAAAATCTAGAATAATAAAGTAGAAATAGAGTGATTAATTGTGAAAATTGTTTTTATAGATGCATATAATGTAATAAATAGTTGGCCAAACTTAAAAAATCTTATAAATGATAGCGAACTTGAAACAAGTAGAAAGAAATTAATAGAAACAATAGAGAATTATTCATCTTTTAAAAACTGTAAGTCCTTCATTGTATTTGATGCTCATAGAGTTAAAAATAGTGAGGAAAAAGAAGAGTTTGTTGGTAAAAACAAAAGTGTTAGCATTGTTTATACTAAAGGTGGAGAAACAGCAGATTCATATATTGAAAGAAGAGTAGATGAACTAGGTAAGAAATATGATGTTTTAGTTGTAACTTCAGATAATTTAGAACAACAAACAATATTTCAAAGAGGAGCTAATAGAATGCCCTCTTTAGAGTTTTATAATGAAGTAATTAAGGTAGAGGAAGCTATAAGAGAAAAAACAAAAAGGAATTATGCTATTAATAGAAATCTTTTAATGGATAGTCTTGAGGAAGATGTAGCAAAAAGATTAGATGATTTTAGAAAACGTGATTTATAATAAATGTTTTATTAAGATTTAATCTGTAGCTTATTTGTTTTAATGGGGGGATTATATGGAGATAAAAGGTAATGTTGGAGTCCTAGAAAAAGAACTTCTAGATAAAACAGAAGAAGAGATAGTTGTAGAAGCTAAACTTGGAAATAATATTGCTCAAGAAATAATAATAAATAAGTATGAGCAATTTGTTAGGGCGAAGGCTAAATCTTATTTTTTAATAGGGGCTGATAGAGAAGACATATATCAAGAGGGTATGATAGGTCTTTATAAAGCTATAAGAGATTTTAAGATTGATAGAGAAAGTTCATTTAAAGCATTTGCAGAACTTTGTATAACCAGACAGATAATAACTGCTATAAAGACAGCTACAAGACAAAAGCATATACCTCTTAATACATATGTTTCTCTAAATAAACCTATTTATGAAGATGAATCTGAAAGAACTTTATTAGATGTAATAGTTGGTCTTAAAATTAATGATCCAGAAGCTGTTATTATAGGACAAGAAGAAGTAGCAGATATTGAGAAGCAAATTAAGAAAGTTTTATCTAGTTTAGAAATGGAAGTATTGAACTCATATTTAGATGGTAAAAGTTATCAAGAAATAGCTGCTGATCTAGATAGAGAGGCAAAATCCATAGACAATGCATTACAAAGAGTTAAGCGTAAATTAGAGAAATCTTTTAGCGAAAAAAATAAGAAATAGTTTTAGGAAATATTATTGACAAAGATAATGATTAGTAGTAAACTTTTTAAAGTATAGAAATAAATTAAAAAGCACTAAGTTGCTCACGTGGCTCAGTCGGTAGAGCGTCGCCTTGGTAAGGCGGAGGTCGCCGGTTCAAGTCCGGTCGTGAGCTCCAAAAAATTGTAAAATAGAAACGCTAGGCAAAGTTTATTTAAATTAAAGGAGGAATTACGATGTCAAAGGCAAAATTCGAAAGAAGTAAACCACACGTAAATATTGGAACAATCGGTCACGTTGACCACGGTAAAACAACATTAACAGCTGCTATAACAACAGTTTTAGCACACAAAGGTGGAGCTGAAGCTTTCAGATATGATGAAATAGATAAGGCACCAGAAGAAAAAGAAAGAGGAATCACAATCAACAGTTCACACGTTGAATATGAAACAGAAAACAGACACTATGCTCACGTTGACTGTCCAGGACACGCAGACTATGTTAAGAACATGATTACAGGGGCTGCACAAATGGATGGAGCTATCTTAGTATGTTCAGCAGCAGATGGTCCAATGCCTCAAACAAGAGAACACATCTTATTAGCATCAAGAGTTGGAGTTGACTACATAGTAGTATTCTTAAACAAGGCTGATATGGTAGACGATGAAGAATTATTAGAATTAGTTGAAATGGAAGTAAGAGAATTATTAAGCGAATACAACTTCCCAGGAGACGATATACCAGTAATCAAGGGTTCAGCATTAAAGGCTTTAGAAAACCCAACAGATGAAGCTTCAATAGCTCCAATCGTAGAATTAATGGAAGCAGTAGATAGCTACATCCCAACACCAGAAAGAGCAACAGACAAAGATTTCTTAATGCCAGTTGAAGACGTATTTACAATCACAGGTAGAGGAACAGTTGCAACAGGAAGAGTTGAAAGAGGAGTTCTTCACGTAGGAGACGAAGTAGAAATCGTTGGATTAGCAGAAGAAAGCAGAAAAGTAGTTGTAACAGGAATCGAAATGTTCAGAAAGTTATTAGACGAAGCACAAGCTGGAGATAACGTTGGAGCATTATTAAGAGGTGTTCAAAGATCAGAAATCGAAAGAGGTCAAGTACTTGCAAAAGTAGGATCAATCAACCCTCACAAGAAGTTCGTAGGTCAAGTATACGTACTTAAGAAAGAAGAAGGTGGAAGACATACTCCATTCTTCGATGGATACAGACCACAATTCTACTTCAGAACAACAGACGTTACAGGATCAATCAAATTACCAGAAGGAATGGAAATGGTTATGCCTGGAGACCACATCGATATGAACGTTGAATTAATCACACCAGTAGCTATGGATGAAGGATTAAGATTCGCTATTAGAGAAGGTGGAAGAACAGTAGGTTCAGGAGTTGTTACTTCAATAGTAGAGTAATCTATTAAAAGAGTAAATAAATGAGACTATTGAAATCTCAAATTGGATAGGACTGGGTTAAATAACCTAGTCCTTTACATAGTCGAGATTTGTTGACATAGATACAGTTTTATGATAGTGTTATTAATGCAATAAAGTCAAAGAGAGCAAAGCAATTGCTTTAGATATAGGAAAAACTGGAGGTGCTGAACGTGAGAGTAAAAGTAACTTTAGCATGCACAGAATGCAAGCAAAGAAATTACAGCTCAATGAAGAATAAGAAAAATAATCCAAACAGAATTGAAATGAATAAATATTGTAAATTCTGTAAGAAACATACTCTTCATAGAGAAACAAAGTAATATAATATAAATTATATTATTACTCATAGGGTGTTAAGGATGTGAAACAAATGGCTGCAAATGAAAAGACAAGGGACATGGCTTCCAAAACAGCTGGTCCAATCCGTTTTCTTAGAGAGGTTAAGGCAGAAGTAAAAAAGATTACTTGGCCGTCCAAAGAAGAAGCTAAAAAGTCAATAATTGCTGTTTTAGTAGTAGTGATTGCGGCTATAATTTTAGTTGGTAGCGTAGATTTTGTATTTAAAAACCTCTTTGAATTTATATTAAGATTTTAATTAAAAAGGGAGGTTTAAAGGCTTTAAAAGCGCCTTAAGTTTAATATGAGTGAAACAGCAAAATGGTACGTAGTACACACTTATTCTGGTTATGAAAATAAGGTAAAGGTTACTATTGAAAAAACAATAGAAAACAGAAATCTTCATCATTTAATTCTGGATATGCAAATTCCTATGGAAGAAACAACAGAAGAAAAAGATGGTAAGATCAAAACTACTTTAAAGAAAAAATTCCCAGGATATTTATTAGTTAAAATGGTTATGACAGATGACTCTTGGTATGTAGTTAGAAATACTAGAGGAGTTACAGGGTTCGTAGGACCTGGATCAAAACCAGTACCTCTTACCGATGAAGAGATAGATTCAATGGGAGTTCAAGATGGCTTCATTGATATCAACTTGGAGGTAGGAGAATCAGTTAAGGTTATTTCTGGAGCTATAAGTGGCTTCATGGCTACAATTCAAGAAATATACCCTGATAAACATAAGGTTAAAGCATTAGTTGATATGTTCGGAAGAGAAACATTAGCTGAATTAGATTTTAACCAAGTAGAAAAATTAGATTAAAAGTTTAGACGAAAGTCTTAATTAAGTGGGAGGGCGAAGAGTCCGAAATTACCACAGTATAGGAGGAATAACTCATGGCTAAGAAAGTAACAGGGATGATAAAATTACAACTACCTGCAGGGAAAGCGACACCAGCACCACCAGTAGGACCAGCTTTAGGACAACACGGTGTTAATATTATGGGGTTCTGTAAAGAATTCAACGCAAAAACTTCAGATAAAGCTGGATTAATAATACCAGTTGTAATTACAGTATATCAAGATAGATCATTTAGTTTCATACTAAAGACTCCACCAGCAGCTGTTCTTATAAAGAAAGAATTAGGAATAGAAAGTGGATCAGGAGTTCCTAACAGAACTAAGGTTGGAAACTTAACACAAGATCAAGTTAAGAAGATTGCTGAAATTAAAATGCCTGACTTAAACGCAGCATCATTAGAAGCAGCTATGAAGATGGTTGTTGGAACTGCTAAGAGTATGGGTGTTACAGTAGAAGAATAAGAACCACATAAAAAGTGGGAGGTAAAAACCGCTAATACCACAGAGGAGGATTAACAATGGGAAAGAATTATGTAGAAAGTGCAAAATTAGTTGATAAGAATGCATTATATACTCCAGCAGAAGCTTTAGAGCTTGCTGTTAAAACTGCAAAAGCTAAATTCGATGAAACAATCGAATTACACGTAAGATTAGGTGTAGACCCAAGACATGCTGACCAACAAGTTAGAGGTGCAGTAGTACTTCCACACGGAACAGGTAAAACAGTTAGAGTTTTAGTATTTGCTAAAGGAGATAAAGCAAACGAAGCTCAAGCAGCAGGAGCAGATTTCGTAGGAGCTGATGAATTAGTTCAAAAGATCCAAGGTGAAAACTGGTTCGACTTTGACGTTGTAGTTGCAACACCAGACATGATGGGTGTAGTTGGAAGATTAGGTAGAGTATTAGGACCTAAGGGATTAATGCCAAACCCTAAATCAGGAACAGTTACATTTGATGTAGCAAAAGCTATCGAAGATATTAAAGCAGGTAAGGTTGAATATAGAGTTGATAAAACTGCTATCGTTCACTGCCCAATAGGAAAGAAATCATTTGGAGAAGCTAAATTAGCTGAAAACTTCAAGGTATTAATGGATGCTTTAGTAAAGGCTAAACCAGCTGCTGCTAAAGGACAATACATTAAGTCAGTTTCAGTTTCTGCAACAATGGGACCTGGAGCAAAAATAAATCCATCAAAAGTTTTAGACTAGTATAAATTTACTATTGACTTATTGTTGATAAGTAACTATAATAAAACTTGTTGAAAAAGTGAATGAAAGTTTCCGTAGACAGTAGGTACTTGTTAAAGTGTAACGTAGACCAACCTACCGAGGGATGATTTGTATATTAAGTCTTCCTATGTCTACGGGGAGACTTTTCTTAATATATTAAGCAGTTTTAAACTGTGAGGAGGTGGACACAGTGAACAATAATAGACAATTAAAAGAAGCAAAAGTTGCTGAAATTAAGGAAAAATTAGAAAAAGCTCAAGCAGTTGTTCTTGCTAACTACCAAGGTTTATCAGTAGAACAAGATACAGAATTAAGAAAGAGCTTAAGAGAAGCTGGTGTTGAATATAAGGTTTACAAAAATACTTTAGTAACATTAGCAGCAAAGGAATTAGGGATCGAAGGTCTTGAAGAATACTTAGAAGGACCAGTATCAATGGCATTCGGATATGAAGATGCTACTGCTCCAGCTAGAGTTTTAAATAACTTTGCTAAATCAAACAAGAAGCTTGAATTAAAAGCAGGTATCATAGAAGGAGCTATCTATGACGAAGCTAAAATCAAGATGCTTGCAGAAATTCCATCAAAAGAAGTTCTTATTGCAAAACTTCTTGGAAGCATCAAGTCTCCATTATCAAACGTTGCATACTTATTAAATGCAATTAAAGAACAAAAAGAGGCTTCAGAATCTGCAGAATAATAATTAAGTAAATAAATTAAAAAATAAATTAAATGAAAGAAATTTCGGAGGTGCGAATCATGACAAAGGATCAAATAATAGAAGCAATCAAAAATATGACAGTTTTAGAATTAAACGAATTAGTAACAGCTTGTGAAGAAGAATTCGGAGTAAGCGCTGCTGCTCCAGTAGCAGTTGCAGGTGGAGCAGTTGCAGGTGGTGCTGCTGCTGAAGAAAAATCAGAATTCGACGTAGTATTAACAAACGCTGGATCAAGCAAGATCAAAGTTATCAAAGTTGTTAGAGAATTAACAGGATTAGGATTAAAGGAAGCTAAGGAAATAGTTGACGGAGCTCCTAAGACAATCAAGGAAGCTGTAGCTAAAGAAGAAGCTGAAGATATGAAAGCTAAGTTAGCTGAAGTTGGAGCAGAAGTAGAATTAAAGTAATTCTTATCTGATTTGATTTTAATATAGAGGTACTTAACGGTGCCTCTTTTTTTTTCAAAGTATTTTAATTTATAGTTAGTTGACAGGAAACGATGGCTATGATACTATAATTAAATGTATTATTATTGTAAAGAGGTATATTTTTAATTATTTAGAATAAAAAAAATAATTTAGGATATACTAAAAAGATGATATTGTATGAGTCCGAAAGCAAAAGTCCTTAGGGAAAGTCCGCTTTTGGTTATTTTAGTTTATACGAGGGGTGAATGTTGATGGTACATCCTATCCAAGTTGGAAAAAGAACGAGAATGAGCTTTTCTAAAGTTAAAGATGTTGCTGAAATGCCAAATTTAATTGAGGTTCAGCTAGATTCATATCACTGGTTTTTAGAATCAGGTTTACAAGAGGTATTTGAAGATATAAATCCAATTGCAAACTTTACTGGAAACTTAGTGTTAGAATTCGTAGGATATAATCTTGATATGGATAATATCAAGTATACAGTCGAAGAATGTAAAGAGAGAGATGCAACATATGCAGCTCCTTTAAAAGTTACTGTAAGACTTCAAAATGAAGAAACAGGCGAAATTAAAGAACAAGAAGTATTTATGGGAGATTTCCCATTAATGACAGAACAAGGTACTTTCATAATTAATGGAGCAGAAAGAGTAATTGTTTCACAATTAGTTAGATCACCAGGTGTATACTACAGTAATACTGTAGATAAGAATGGTAAGAAACTATTCTCAGCCACAGTAATTCCTAACAGGGGTGCATGGTTAGAGTATGAAACAGATTCAAATGATATTATCTATGTAAGAATAGATAAAACAAGAAAACTTCCTATAACAATACTTGCAAGAGCTATGGGATTCGGAAGTGATCAAGAGCTTCTAGATTACTTTGGCGAAGAAGAAAGATTTAAGGCAAGTATAGAAAAGGATAATACAAAGACAAGAGAAGAAGCTTTATTAGAAATTTATAAGAGATTAAGACCAGGTGAACCACCTACAGTAGATAGTGCTGTTTCACTTATAGATTCTCTATTCTTTGATGCAAAGAGATATGACCTATCAAAAGTTGGTAGATATAAATTCAATAAAAAATTAGCAATAGGTTTAAGAATTGCTAATAAGATTTCAGCTGAAGATATTATTGATCCTTCAACAGGAGAAATACTTGTTGTTAAAGGAGAAAAGATAACAAGAGAAAAGGCTGAAGAAATACAAAACGCTGGAATAAACACAGTAAATGTATTAGTTGAAGATAGAGTTATAAGAGTAATAGGTAACCACTTCGTAGATATACATAAGTATGTAAACTTTGATATATCAGATTTAAAGATCAGGGAGTTAGTACATTATCCAACTCTTAAGGAAATATTAGATAACTGTTCAGATGATGAAGTAGAAATCAAAGAAGAACTTAAGAAGAATATGAACAGACTTATACCAAAACACATCATTAAAGATGATATTTTTGCAACTATAAGTTATGAAATAGGTCTTGCTTATGGAATAGGTGAAGTTGATGATATTGACCACTTAGGAAATAGAAGATTAAGAAGTGTTGGTGAGTTATTACAAAACCAATTTAGAATTGGTTTATCAAGAATGGAAAGAGTAGTTAAGGAAAGAATGACTATTCAAGACCAAGAAGCAATAACACCTCAACAATTAATTAATATAAGACCAGTTGCAGCAGCAATTAAAGAATTCTTCGGAAGTTCACAATTATCACAATTCATGGACCAAACAAATCCATTATCAGAATTAACACATAAGAGAAGATTATCTGCTTTAGGACCAGGAGGTCTTTCAAGAGAAAGAGCTGGATTCGAAGTTAGAGACGTTCACCATTCTCACTATGGTAGAATGTGTCCTATTGAAACTCCAGAAGGACCAAACATAGGATTAATCAACTCATTAGCAACATATGCTAGAGTTAATGAATATGGATTTATTGAAACACCATATAGAATTGTGGATAAAGCAACAGGTATAGTAACTAATGAAATAAAGTACTTTACAGCTGATGAAGAAGATAAGTACTTAGTAGCTCAAGCTAATGAGCCAATTAGTGAAGATGGTAGATTCTTAGATAATAAGGTTACAGCAAGAATAAGAGAAGAAGTTGTTGTTGTTCCTAAAGAAGATATCGACTTAATGGACGTTTCTCCAAGACAGATAGTATCAGTAGCTACAGCTATGATTCCATTCTTAGAGAATGACGACGCATCTAGAGCACTTATGGGATCTAACATGCAACGTCAAGCAGTTCCATTATTAAAGCCTCAAGCTCCAATAGTTGGTACTGGTATAGAATTTAGAGCAGCGGTAGACTCAGGAGTTTTACCAAAAGCTAAAAATGCTGGTGTAATTGACTATGTAAGCGCAAATGAAATTAGAATCAAGAGAGATTCTGATGGAGGAATTGATGTATACAGACTTCTTAAGTTCAAGAGAAGTAACCAAGGTACATGTATAAATCAAAGACCTATAGTTGATAAAGGTGAAAAAGTTGCTAAAGGTCAAGTATTATCAGATGGACCTTCAACAGACTTAGGAGAAATTGCTTTAGGTAAGAACATTAGAATGGGATTCATTACATGGGAAGGATATAACTACGAAGATGCTATGCTAATTTCAGAAGAATTAGTAAGAGAAGACGTATTTACATCAATCCATATTGAAGAATATGAATGTGAAGCTAGAGATACTAAGTTAGGACCAGAAGAAATAACAAGAGATATTCCTAACGTAAGTGAAGATGCTCTTAAAGATATAGATGAAAGAGGAATCATCAGAATAGGTGCTGAAGTAAGATCAGGAGATATTCTTGTTGGTAAGGTTACTCCAAAGGGGGAAACTGAATTAACAGCAGAAGAAAGATTATTAAGAGCTATATTCGGTGAAAAAGCTAGAGAAGTAAGAGATACTTCTTTAAGAGTACCTCATGGAGAAGCTGGTATAATAGTTGATGTTAAGGTATTTACAAGAGAAAATGGAGATGAATTATCACCAGGAGTAAATGAACTTGTAAGATGTTATATCGCTCAAAAGAGAAAGATATCAGTTGGAGATAAGATGGCTGGACGTCATGGTAATAAAGGGGTTATCTCAAGAGTATTACCTGAAGAAGATATGCCATTCTTACCAGATGGTAGACCACTTCAAATCTGTCTTAACCCATTAGGGGTTCCATCACGTATGAACATCGGTCAGGTACTTGAAGTTCACTTAGGATGGGCTGCTAGTGCATTAGGATGGCATATTGCTACTCCTGTATTTGATGGAGCTACAGAAAAAGATATTGAAGATCACTTAGAACAAGCTGGATATAATGCAGATGGTAAGACAAGACTTAGAGATGGTAGAACAGGTGAAGAGTTTGACAGTCGTGTAACTGTTGGAATAATGTATATCCTTAAACTTGCTCACTTAGTTGATGATAAGATTCACGCAAGATCAACTGGACCATATTCATTAGTTACTCAACAACCACTTGGAGGAAAAGCTCAGTTTGGTGGTCAAAGATTTGGGGAAATGGAAGTTTGGGCTTTAGAAGCTTATGGAGCAGCTCATACTTTACAAGAAATACTTACAGTTAAGTCAGATGACGTTGTAGGTAGAGTTAAAACTTATGAAGCTATCGTAAAGGGAGAAAATATTCCAGAACCAGGAGTTCCAGAATCATTCAAGGTTCTTATAAAAGAACTTCAAGCTTTATGTTTAGATGTTAAAGTTTTAAATGACTCAAATGAAGAAGTTGCTATTAAAGAAGCAACAGAAGAAGAAATCGGAGTATTAGAAGTAAATATGGAAGGAACAGAAGATGCAACTTTACCAACAGCTGAACCAGAAGTTGACGATAGTTATATTGAAGAATCAGATGTTGAAGATGAAGTTGATTATGAAAATCTTGATATAGAAGATTTTAGTGCTGATCTAGAAATTGATAACTTTGATGAATAAAATTTACTAATTAATATAAAGGTTAATTCTGCTGACCTTAATAAGTAGAAGATATTCTAAAAAAGAATATTCCCCTACTAAATATTTAGTGGGGGAATATTAAACTACTAACACATTAATATGAAGGGAGGATACACCCTTGTTTGAATTAAATAATTTTGATGCTTTACAAATAGGGTTAGCATCTCCAGGTCAAATTAGAAGTTGGTCTAGAGGTGAGGTTAAGAAGCCTGAAACAATAAATTATAGAACTTTAAAGCCAGAAAGAGATGGTCTTTTCTGTGAAAGAATTTTTGGACCAATCAAAGACTGGGAGTGTCACTGTGGAAAATATAAGAGAGTAAGATATAAAGGTGTAGTTTGTGACAGATGTGGTGTTGAAGTAACTAAATCTAAAGTTAGAAGAGAAAGAATGGGGCATATTGAACTTGCAGCACCAGTTTCTCATATTTGGTACTTTAAAGGAATTCCATCAAGAATGGGATTAATCCTGGATATGTCACCAAGATCTTTAGAAAAAATTCTTTATTTTGCTTCATATGTAGTAATAGATCCAAAGGAAACTGCATTATTAAAGAAACAACTTCTTAACGAAAAAGAATATAGAGAAGCTTGTGATAAATATGGTGAAGAAAACTTTGTAGCTGCAATGGGAGCAGAAGCTATTAAAGAACTTTTAGCTGAAATAGATTTAGAAAGAAGTTCAGTAGAACTTAAAGAAGAATTAAAGCAAAGTACAGGACAAAAGAAAGTTAGAATAATTAGAAGACTTGAAGTTGTAGAATCATTCAGAAAATCTGGTAATAAACCAGAATGGATGGTAGTAGATGTAATTCCAGTTATTCCACCTGATTTAAGACCTATGGTTCAATTAGATGGAGGAAGATTCGCTACATCAGATTTAAATGATTTATATAGAAGAGTTATAAATAGAAATAACAGATTAAAGAAGTTATTAGATTTAGGTGCTCCTGATATAATCGTTAGAAATGAAAAGAGAATGCTTCAAGAAGCAGTAGATGCTTTAATAGATAATGGCAGAAGAGGAAGACCTGTAACAGGACCAGGAAATAGACCACTTAAATCATTATCAGATATGTTAAAAGGTAAGCAAGGTAGATTTAGACAAAACCTTCTTGGTAAGAGAGTTGACTATTCAGGAAGATCTGTTATCGTTGTTGGACCTGAATTAAAGATGTATCAATGTGGACTTCCAAAAGAAATGGCTTTAGAATTATTCAAACCATTTGTTATGAAGAAGTTAGTTGAAGATGGTATATCACACAATATTAAAAACGCTAAGAGATTAGTTGAAAGAGTAATGCCACAAGTATGGGATGTCTTAGAAGAAGTTATTGCAGACCATCCAGTATTACTTAACCGTGCGCCTACACTACACAGACTTGGAATTCAAGCATTCCAACCAGTTTTAGTAGAAGGAAGAGCTATTAAGTTACACCCACTTGTATGTACAGCTTATAATGCTGACTTCGATGGAGACCAAATGGCTGTTCACGTACCTTTATCAGTTGAGGCACAAGCTGAAGCTAGATTCTTAATGCTAGCAGCAGGTAATATAATGAAGCCATCAGATGGTAAACCAGTATGTGTACCTACTCAAGATATGGTATTAGGATCATATTACTTAACAATGGATAAAGATGGTTCTAAGGGCGAAGGAAGATACTTCACAAACTTTGATGAAGTTATAATGGCATATCAATTAAAACAAGTAGAGTTACATGCTAAGATTAATGTTAAAGTATCAAGAGAAGTTAATGGTGAAATAAAGACAGGTATTATTAAAACAACACCTGGTAAAATAATCTTCAATGAAGCTATTCCTCAAGATTTAGGTTTTGTGAATAGAGAAGATGAAAATGAAATGTTTAATTTAGAAATTGATTTCCTAATAACAAAGAAGAGCTTAGGAAAATTAATAGATAAATGTTATTTAAAACATGGACCAACAAAAACTTCAGTTATGTTAGATAAAATTAAATCAACAGGATATCATTATTCATCAATAGGAGCTGTTACAGTTGCGGCTTCAGACATGATAGTTCCAGCTAAGAAGTATGAATTACTTAAGGAAGCAGATGAAACTGTTGAAAAAATAGAAAAAATGTATAGAAGAGGTCTTATTTCAGAAGATGAAAGATATGAAAGAGTTATCGAGAAATGGACTAATACTACTGAAGAAGTAGCTGATGCATTAATGAACAGTCTAGATAAGTTTAACCCAATATTCATGATGGCCGATTCAGGAGCCAGAGGATCTAAGTCTCAAATTAAGCAACTTGCTGGTATGAGAGGGCTTATGGCTAACCCATCAGGTAAGATTATTGAACTTCCAATCAGAGCATCATTTAGAGAAGGGTTAGATGTTTCAGAATACTTCATTTCAACTCACGGAGCTAGAAAAGGTAATGCCGATACAGCTCTTAAGACAGCTGACTCAGGTTACTTAACAAGAAGACTTGTTGACGTTAGCCAAGATGTTATTGTTAGAGAAGAAGATTGTGGTACATTAGAAGGTATGTATGTATCAGAAATCAAAGAAGGAAGCGAAACAATAGAAGGACTAGAAGAAAGATTAACAGGAAGATATACAGCAGAAGATGTTTTACATCCTGAAACAGGTGAATTATTAGCAGCTAAAGATACTTATATGGGATCAGAATTAGCGGCTAAGATAGCTAATACAGGTATTGCAAAAGTTAAGATAAGATCTGTATTTAGATGTAAATCAAAAATTGGTGTATGTTCTAAGTGTTATGGTATGAATATGGCAACAGCTGATAAGATAAACATAGGTGAAGCTGTTGGTATAGTTGCTGCTCAATCAATTGGTGAACCAGGAACACAGCTTACAATGAGAACTTTCCATACAGGAGGGGTTGCTGGAGCTGATATTACGCAAGGGCTTCCTAGAGTTGAAGAATTATTCGAAGCTAGAAAACCTAAGGGATTAGCTATAGTAAGTGAAGTAACTGGTACAGTTAGAGTAGAAGAAACTAAGAAGAAGAAAACAGTTTATGTTATTACAGCAGATGGTGAAGAATACACATATGAAATACCATTTGGTTCAAGATTAAAAGTTCATGATGGAAATGCAATAGAAGCTGGGGATGAAATAACTGAAGGATCAGTTAACCCACATGATATTATGGGAATCAAGGGTGTTGATGGTGCAAGAGAGTACCTTCTTTCAGAAGTTCAAAAGGTTTATAGACTTCAAGGGGTTGATATAAACGATAAGCACTTAGAAGTTGTTGTAAGACAAATGACAAGAAAGATTAAGGTTACAGAATCAGGAGACACAGATCTATTACCAGGTGTAATGATTGATATGTTTGATTTCTATGAAGAAAATGAAAGAGTGGAAGCATTTGGTGGAGAACCAGCTAAAGGAGATCAAGTATTACTTGGAATCACTAAGGCTGCTCTTGCAACAGATAGTTTCTTATCAGCAGCATCATTCCAAGAAACAACAAGAGTTCTTACAGATGCAGCGATAAAGGGTAAGATTGATCCACTTATAGGACTAAAAGAAAATGTTATTATCGGTAAATTAATTCCAGCTGGAACTGGTATGATGAAATACAGATCAGTTAAGCTTAATACAGATAATTCATTAGAAGAAAATGAAGCTGTAAATGTCATTGAAGAATAAAATTTAATTTATTGACAGAGTTATTTTAAAATGATAAAATACATTTTGTGTGTATAGCAAAAAGTACTACTAGATTTAAATTATCTACTTAGCTCGAGTGATTTCGAGTAGATCTATTTATTTGATAGAAGGTGATAAGTTATGGTAGAAAAGCTTTTTGGTAACAAGGTGATTGGTATTAAACAATCAACAAAAGCTATTAAAAATAAAAAAGGAAAAATACTTTATATTGCATTAGATGCTAATAAAGATTTGGTATCTTCTTTAGAAAATTTAGCTTATAAAAATGGTATAGATATTAAGTATATAGATACCATGAGAAACTTAGGTATTATGTGCGATATAGATGTTAAAGCATCAGTTGCGCTTATACTTAAATAAATTAGTTAACATCTTAATATAAATAGATAGTTATAAATAAAATCAGGAGGTGAAAAGTATGCCAACAATTAACCAATTAGTAAGAAAAGGCAGAAAGACATCAGTGTCTAAGTCAACTGCACCAGCACTTAAAGAGTGTCCACAAAAAAGAGGGGTTTGTACAGTAGTTAAAACAAGTACTCCTAAGAAACCTAACTCAGCTTTAAGAAAAGTTGCCAGAGTTAGATTAACAAACGGATTTGAAGTAACAGCTTACATTCCAGGTGTAGGTCACAACTTACAAGAGCACAGTGTTGTTCTTATAAGAGGTGGAAGAGTAAAGGACCTTCCTGGGGTTAGATACCACATAGTTAGAGGAGCTTTAGACTCAGCTGGAGTAGCTAACAGAATGCAAGGAAGATCAAAGTACGGTGCTAAGAGACCTAAGCAAAAATAATAAATATTTAGCTTAAACTTAGTTTAAGTGCTATGACTTCAAGTTTAGATAGATTAAAAATAGTTTAGATAGATTAGGAGCAAGCACTTTACGACAAATAATTGAAGTTATGTCGAGTACCGATGAACTTAAATTAAAAATGTTAAGGAGGGAAGAAAAGTGCCAAGAAAAGGACATATTGCAAAAAGAGATGTATTACCAGATCCAATATACAATTCAAAGATTGTTACAAAGTTAATAAACGGAGTAATGGAAGATGGTAAAAAAGGAGTAGCACAAAAAATATGCTACGATGCTTTTGAAATAATAGCAGAAAAATCAGGTAAAGATGCTATAGAAGTTTTTGAAGAAGCTTTAAACAACATAATGCCTTTACTAGAAGTTAAAGCTAGAAGAATAGGTGGAGCTAACTACCAAGTACCAATAGAAGTTAGACCTGAGAGAAGACAAACTTTAGGACTAAGATGGTTACTTTTAGCTGCTGGAAAAAGAGGCGAAAAGTATATGAGAGAAAGATTAGCAGCAGAAATATTAGATGCAGCTAATAATACAGGAGCAGCTGTTAAGAAGAGAGAAGATACTCATAAGATGGCTGAAGCTAATAAGGCATTCGCTCATTACAGATACTAATATAAAAAACAGAGCTGTTTTGGTAAGCCAAAACAGTTTTGTTGAATTTAAAAACACTATAAATTGAGAGGAGGAAATTCCAAATGGCAAGACAATACCCATTAGAAAAATTCCGTAACTTCGGAATCATGGCTCACATTGATGCTGGTAAAACAACAACAACAGAGCGTATTCTTTTCTACACAGGTAAAAATCATAAAATAGGTGAAACACACGAAGGTGCTGCAACAATGGACTGGATGGTTCAAGAACAAGAAAGAGGTATAACAATTACTTCAGCAGCAACAACATGCGCATGGAAAGGTCATGAGTTAAACATAATCGATACTCCTGGTCACGTAGACTTTACAGTAGAGGTTGAAAGATCATTAAGAGTACTTGATGGAGCTGTTACAGTTCTTGATGCTAAGAGTGGAGTTGAACCTCAAACTGAAACTGTTTGGAGACAGGCAGATAAATACGGAGTTCCTAGAATGATCTACGTAAATAAAATGGATGCTACAGGAGCAGATTTCTTCACATGTATAAACACAGTAAGAGATAGATTAAGAGCTAATGCAGTAGCTATTCAAATCCCAATAGGAAAAGAAGCAGAATTCAAAGGAATGATCGACTTAATAGAAAATGTTGCTATTATATACAACGATGATTTAGGTCAAGATGTTCAAATAGGTGAAATTCCAGCAGAATTAGCAGATCAAGCAGAAGAATACAGAACAATGATGATTGATGCTATAGCTGAAACAGACGAAGAATTAATGATGAAATATTTAGAAGGGGAAGAGTTAACTGTAGAAGAAATAAAGACAGCTTTAAGAAAAGCTACTATAGCTAACGAAATAGTACCTGTAATATGTGGTTCATCATACAAGAACAAAGGTGTTCAAAGAATGATCGACGGTGTTGTTGAATTCTTACCATCACCATTAGATATTCCAGCTGTAACAGGAACAGACTTAGATGGAAATGAAGATTCAAGAGAAGCTTCAGACGAAGCTCCTTTATCAGCATTAGCATTTAAGATTGCTACAGACCCATTCGTTGGTAAGTTAGCATTCACAAGAATATATTCAGGAGTATTAACAAGTGGTTCATACGTTCTTAACTCAACAAAGGGTAAGAAAGAAAGAATAGGAAGACTTGTTAAGATGCACGCTAACTCAAGAGAAGAAGTTGAGTCATTAGAAGCAGGTGAATTAGGAGCAATCATCGGATTAAAGAACACTACAACAGGTGATACTTTATGTGCTGAAAACTCACCAATCATATTAGAAAGCATGGAATTCCCAGAACCAGTTATCTCAGTTGCTATCGAGCCAAAGACAAAAGCTGGTCAAGAAAAGATGGGATTAGCTTTAGCTAAGTTAGCAGAAGAAGATCCAACTTTCAAAACATGGAGTGACCATGAAACAGGTCAAACAATCATCGCAGGTATGGGTGAACTTCACTTAGATATCATTGCTGATAGATTACAAAGAGAATTCAAGGTTGAATGTAACGTTGGAGCACCTCAAGTTGCTTATAAAGAAACAATCAGAAACGAAGTTAGCGCAGAAGCTAAGTATGCTAAGCAATCAGGTGGTAAGGGACAATATGGTCACTGTAAGATCGTTCTTACACCACATGAAGGAGAATATGAATTTGAAAATGCTATCACAGGAGGAGCAATTCCAAGAGAATATATCCCAGCTGTTGATAACGGTATTCAAGAAGCTTCAGAAAGCGGTATAATTGCTGGATATCCAGTTATAAACTTCAAGGTTAAACTATATGATGGATCATACCATGAAGTTGACTCATCAGAAATGGCATTTAAGATTGCTGGATCAATGGCATTTAAGAATGCTATGAGTAAGGCTAACCCAGTATTACTTGAACCTATAATGAAGGTTGAAATAGTAATGCCAGAAGAATACATGGGAGACGTTATTGGAGATGTTAACTCAAGAAGAGGTAGAATCGAAGGTATGGAAGCTAGAGGAGGAGCACAAGTTGTTCACTCATTCATCCCATTATCAGAAATGTTTGGTTATGCTACAACATTAAGATCAAGAACTCAAGGTAGAGGAACATACTCAATGGAATTTGATCACTATGATGAAGTACCAAAGAGTATCCAAGAAGAAGTTGTAGGAAAGAGAGCTAAATAATAAATATTAGCTTTTAAATAATTATATGATTTGAATTTAAAGGAGGAATTACGATGTCAAAGGCAAAATTCGAAAGAAGTAAACCACACGTAAATATTGGAACAATCGGTCACGTTGACCACGGTAAAACAACATTAACAGCTGCTATAACAACAGTTTTAGCACACAAAGGTGGAGCTGAAGCTTTCAGATATGATGAAATAGATAAGGCACCAGAAGAAAAAGAAAGAGGAATCACAATCAACAGTTCACACGTTGAATATGAAACAGAAAACAGACACTATGCTCACGTTGACTGTCCAGGACACGCAGACTATGTTAAGAACATGATTACAGGGGCTGCACAAATGGATGGAGCTATCTTAGTATGTTCAGCAGCAGATGGTCCAATGCCTCAAACAAGAGAACACATCTTATTAGCATCAAGAGTTGGAGTTGACTACATAGTAGTATTCTTAAACAAGGCTGATATGGTAGACGATGAAGAATTATTAGAATTAGTTGAAATGGAAGTAAGAGAATTATTAAGCGAATACAACTTCCCAGGAGACGATATACCAGTAATCAAGGGTTCAGCATTAAAGGCTTTAGAAAACCCAACAGATGAAGCTTCAATAGCTCCAATCGTAGAATTAATGGAAGCAGTAGATAGCTACATCCCAACACCAGAAAGAGCAACAGACAAAGATTTCTTAATGCCAGTTGAAGACGTATTTACAATCACAGGTAGAGGAACAGTTGCAACAGGAAGAGTTGAAAGAGGAGTTCTTCACGTAGGAGACGAAGTAGAAATCGTTGGATTAGCAGAAGAAAGCAGAAAAGTAGTTGTAACAGGAATCGAAATGTTCAGAAAGTTATT
>NZ_LT594785.1:549504-624546 GCF_900091705.1 Clostridium mediterraneense
GCACCAGAAGAAAAAGAAAGAGGAATCACAATCAACAGTTCACACGTTGAATATGAAACAGAAAACAGACACTATGCTCACGTTGACTGTCCAGGACACGCAGACTATGTTAAGAACATGATTACAGGGGCTGCACAAATGGATGGAGCTATCTTAGTATGTTCAGCAGCAGATGGTCCAATGCCTCAAACAAGAGAACACATCTTATTAGCATCAAGAGTTGGAGTTGACTACATAGTAGTATTCTTAAACAAGGCTGATATGGTAGACGATGAAGAATTATTAGAATTAGTTGAAATGGAAGTAAGAGAATTATTAAGCGAATACAACTTCCCAGGAGACGATATACCAGTAATCAAGGGTTCAGCATTAAAGGCTTTAGAAAACCCAACAGATGAAGCTTCAATAGCTCCAATCGTAGAATTAATGGAAGCAGTAGATAGCTACATCCCAACACCAGAAAGAG
Organism: Clostridium mediterraneense; assembly: GCF_900091705.1. Classification (GTDB taxonomy): domain Bacteria; phylum Bacillota; class Clostridia; order Clostridiales; family Clostridiaceae; genus Sarcina; species Sarcina mediterraneense. The sequence continues at coordinate 549,971 of NZ_LT594785.1, forward strand.
CAACAGACAAAGATTTCTTAATGCCAGTTGAAGACGTATTTACAATCACAGGTAGAGGAACAGTTGCAACAGGAAGAGTTGAAAGAGGAGTTCTTCACGTAGGAGACGAAGTAGAAATCGTTGGATTAGCAGAAGAAAGCAGAAAAGTAGTTGTAACAGGAATCGAAATGTTCAGAAAGTTATTAGACGAAGCACAAGCTGGAGATAACGTTGGAGCATTATTAAGAGGTGTTCAAAGATCAGAAATCGAAAGAGGTCAAGTACTTGCAAAAGTAGGATCAATCAACCCTCACAAGAAGTTCGTAGGTCAAGTATACGTACTTAAGAAAGAAGAAGGTGGAAGACATACTCCATTCTTCGATGGATACAGACCACAATTCTACTTCAGAACAACAGACGTTACAGGATCAATCAAATTACCAGAAGGAATGGAAATGGTTATGCCTGGAGACCACATCGATATGAACGTTGAATTAATCACACCAGTAGCTATGGATGAAGGATTAAGATTCGCTATTAGAGAAGGTGGAAGAACAGTAGGTTCAGGAGTTGTTACTTCAATAGTAGAATAATTCTAAATTTTAATTATTATATAAGAAGTTGAATTTTAAAGTATATACTAAAAAGCTATATGGAGTTAAATTAAATATTAGATGCGCAATAATTTTTAATAAAACAAAATATAGTTCTTCATAAAAGGCCTTAGGAGAGAGATGATAAATTCATCTCTCTCTTTTTTGTTGATAAAAAGAATAATTAATTATTCTTTTGGAAAGTATTTAATTATACACTTAGAACTCTAATCTTAAGTAAAATTTAAATAAAAAATTATAATTTTTTTTATTTAAATAGCAATAAATTGATACTAAAAAAATACTGAAAAAATACTTGAAAAAATAAAATATACATAGTATAATGAAGAAGTTGCAAAGCAAACAGCGATGAATCAAGAGGTTGCCGAACTTCCGGGTTAATTCTTGATGAGTATGTTAGGATCTAGAATCCAACGACAGGGGTTCTGTATTGGTGTTTTTGAAAATGTGAAACACCAGGGACAGTTTACAGAATAATGCTGTTGTGCGTTGAGAAGTAAAACGTACATGAAAAGGAGGGAAACCAAATGTCAAAGCAAAAAATAAGAATCAAATTAAAGGCTTTTGATCATACAATATTAGATCAATCAGCTGAAAAAATAGTTGAAACAGCTAAGTCAACAGGAGCAAAAGTTGCAGGTCCAGTACCTCTACCAACAGAGAAGGACGTTATAACAATCCTAAGAGCTGTTCATAACTACAAAGACTCAAGAGAACAATTCGAAATAAGAACTCACAAGAGATTAATAGATATCGTTAATCCATCACCTAAGACAGTTGACGCTCTAATGAGATTAAACTTACCAGCTGGTGTTGATATCGAAATCAAACTATAATTTTTTATAGAAGATTGAAGTAAATAAAAATAAACTGTTATGAATGCGAAAGCAATCCGCTAATAAGTTTGGGAGGTGTAGCTAAATGAAAAAGGCTATAATAGGAAAGAAAATAGGAATGACACAAATATTTGACCAAAATGGTAAAGTTGTTCCTGTAACAGTAGTAGAAGCAAGTTCAAACGTTGTTGTTCAAAAGAAAACAGTTGAAACTGATGGATATGAAGCAATACAAGTTGGATTTGGTGAAGTAAGAGAAAAATTATTAAACAAACCAAAGAAAGGTCACTTAGCTAAGGCTGGAGTTTCATTAAGAAGAACTCTTAAAGAATTCAGATTAGATGATATCTCAGCATACAATGTTGGAGACGAAATAAAAGTTGATATATTTGAAGCTGGAGATAAAGTTGACGTATCAGGAATTTCAAAAGGTAAGGGATTCCAAGGTGTTATTAAGAGATGGAATGCTAGCAGAGGGCCAATGGCTCACGGTTCTAAGTTCCACAGAGCACCAGGTTCAATGGGAGCTGCATCAGACCCATCAAGAACTTTCAAAAATAAGAAAATGCCAGGACACATGGGAGCTGTTAACACAACTGTATTAAACTTAGAAGTTGTTAGAGTTATGGCTGATAAGAATATCATCTTAATTAAGGGTGGAATTCCAGGACCAAACAAGAGTACAGTAGTTATCAGAAACAGCGTTAAGGCTTAATTTCTGTAGAAAGGAGGAAACGAAATGCCTACATTAGGATTATTTAATAAAGAAGGACAAAAAGTTGAAGATATTCAATTAAACGAAGTAGTATTCGCTGCTGAAATAAACGAAGCAGTATTACATCAAGTAGTTGTTGCTCAATTAGCTAATAAGAGACAAGGAACTCAATCAGCTAAGACTAGATCTGAAGTTAGAGGTGGAGGAATCAAGCCTTGGAGACAAAAAGGAACAGGAAGAGCAAGACAAGGGTCAATAAGAGCACCACAATGGATTAAGGGTGGTATCGTATTTGCACCAAAACCAAGAAGCTATAGAAAGGCTTTACCAAAGAGCATGAGAGTTGTTGCTATGAGATCAGCTTTATCAAGCAAAGTTGCTGATAACAACATGATCGTATTAGAAAACTTAGAATTCGCTGCTCCAAAAACTAAGGAAGCTGTAAAGATGTTAAATGCTTTTGAAGCAAAGAAAGCTTTAATAATCACTGCAAGCTCAAACGAAAATGTTTATAAATCATTCAGAAACATTGAAGGAGCTACAGTACTTCCATTAAACAACATAAACGTTTATGACTTATTAAAGTATGAAAAATTAATGATTACTAAAGAAGCTGTAAACAAGATTGAGGAGGTGTACGCATAATGAAATTAACAAGCCATGATATAATAAGAAAGCCAGTTATAACTGAAAAGAGTATGGCAGCTATGGCAGAAGGTAAATACACTTTCACTGTTCATATGTCAGCAAACAAAGTTCAAATAAAGAACGCTGTTCAAGAAGTTTTCAATGTTAAAGTTGAAGATGTTAAGACAATGAGATTTGAAGGAAAAACTAAGAGAGTTGGCGTTCACATCGGGAAGAGAGCTAACTACAAGAAGGCAGTAGTAACACTAGCAGAAGGAAATACTATTGAATTCTTTGAAGGAATGCAATAATAGTAACCGGTAGTGGCTGAGGCCAGAGAAGGATTAATAAGGAGGGAATATAATGGCAGTTAAAAAGTTTAACCCAATAACACCTGCGAGAAGACAAATGACTGTTGCTTCATTCGAAGAAATAACAACAGACGTTCCAGAAAAATCACTTCTTGTTTCAATGAAGAGAAAAGCTGGAAGAAATGCTCAAGGTAAAATAACTGTAAGACACCGTGGTGGTGGAACTAAGAGAAAATACAGAATAATAGATTTCAAGAGAAATAAGGATGGCATCCCAGCAAAGGTTGCAACAATTGAATATGATCCAATGAGATCAGCTTACATTTCATTAGTTGTATATGCAGATGGGGAAAAGAGATACATACTTGCTCCAGTTGGATTAAAAGTAGGAGATGTAGTTGTATCAGGAGAAGGTGCTGATATCAAAGTTGGTAATGCAATGCAATTAAAGCACATGCCAGTTGGTACATTTATCCACAATATCGAATTACAAGCAGGTAAGGGTGGACAATTAGTAAGATCAGCAGGTACTTCAGCTCAATTAATGGCTAAAGAAGGAAACTATGCTACATTAAGATTACCATCAGGTGAAATGAGATATGTAAGAATAGAGTGTAGAGCTACTATTGGAACAGTTTCAAATACAACACACGAAATTATTAATATAGGTAAAGCTGGTAAGAAGAGACACTTAGGTTGGAGACCAACTGTAAGAGGATCAGTTATGAACCCTAACGATCACCCACACGGTGGTGGAGAAGGTAAGTCACCAATAGGTAGACCAAGTCCAGTTACTCCATGGGGTAAACCAGCACTTGGATACAAGACTAGAAAGAATAAGAAATATTCAGATAGATTCATCATTAAGAGAAGAAACGCTAAGTAGTTTGAAGAGAGAAGATTATTCTCTTCAAGCAATAGTCGCTTGAATCAATGATATGAAGGGAGGCAATTCTAGTGAGTAGATCAATAAAGAAAGGACCTTTTATAAAAGCTGGTCTTTTAAAGAAAATTGAAGAAATGAACCAAAGTGGAGATAAAAAAGTTATCAAGACTTGGTCAAGAAGCTCAACTATATTCCCACAAATGATAGGACACACAATTGCTGTTCATGATGGAAGAAAGCATGTTCCTGTTTATGTAAGTGAAGATATGGTTGGACACAAATTAGGTGAATTCGTATTAACAAGAACTTATAAAGGACACGTTAATACAGAAAAAACATCAAAGAGAAGATAATACAGCCTAGAAAGGAGGAACCTTAAATGGAAGCTAGAGCTATAGCTAAATATGTAAGAATGTCTCCAATGAAAGTAGGAGTTGTTCTTGGTTTAATTAGAGGAAAGAACGTAAATGAAGCTTTTGCAATATTAAAATATACTCCAAGAGATGCTGCTAGAGTAATAGAAAAGGTACTTAAATCAGCAGTTGCAAATGCAGAACACAATAATGAATTAGACAGCGCTAAGTTAATCGTTGCTGAAGCTTATGTAGGTCAAGGACCAACATTAAAGAGATTCAGACCACGTGCACAAGGAAGAGCGTTTAGAATAAATAAGAGAACAAGCCACATAACTCTTGTAGTTAAAGAAGCTTAATAGTAAGGAGGGAAAAAGAGTGGGTCAAAAAGTAAATCCTCATGGACTAAGAGTTGGTGTCATCAAAGGATGGGATGCAAAATGGTACGCAGGTAAGAAGAATTTTGCTGATAACCTTGTTGAAGACCAAGCAATAAGAAAATTCGTAAAGAAAGAACTTTACACAGCTGGAATTTCAAAGATTGAAATTGAAAGAGCAGCAAAAAGATTAAAACTTAACATACACACAGCTAAACCTGGTGTTGTTATAGGAAAAGGCGGAGCAGGAATCGAAGCCTTAAAGAAAAAAGTTGCTGATATAGTAGCTCAAAGAAATGTTTTAATTAACATTGTTGAAGTTAAGAACGCTGATTCAAACGCACAATTAATGTCAGAAAACATAGCATTACAATTAGAAAAGAGAATTTCATTCAGAAGAGCAATGAAACAATCAATTCAAAGAGCTATGAAATTAGGCGTTAAAGGTGTTAAGATAGCTTGTTCAGGAAGATTAGGCGGAGCTGAAATTGCTAGAACAGAACAATATCATGAAGGAACAATTCCACTACAAACATTAAGAGCTGATATAGAATATGGTTTTGCTGAAGCAGACACAACATATGGAAAGATCGGAGTTAAAGTTTGGGTTTATAATGGAGAAGTTCTTCCAACAAAAAAAGTAGAAAAAGTAGAAGAAGCTAACGCATAGTAAGCTTAAGAAAGGAGGACTATAGTCATGTTAATGCCTAAAAGAGTTAAACATCGTAAGGTACAACGTGGTAGAATGAAGGGTAAAGCTACAAGAGGAAACTTCTTAGCATATGGAGATTTCGGTATCCAAGCTAAAACTTGTGGTTGGATCACTAGTAACCAAATAGAATCTGCGAGAATTGCAATTAATAGATATATAAGAAGAGGCGGAAAGCTTTGGATTAAAGTATTCCCTGACAAACCAATAACAGCAACACCTGCTGAAACAAGAATGGGTAAAGGTAAGGGAGCTGTAGAATACTGGGTAGCAGTAGTTAAACCAGGTAGAGTATTATTCGAATTATCAGGTGTAGCTGAAGAAGTAGCTAGAGAAGCTATGAGACTTGCTTCACACAAGCTTCCTGTAAAGACTAAGTTCGTTACAAGAAGAGATTTTGAGGAAATGGGTGGTGAAGAATAATGAAGGCTAGAGAGATAAAAGAACTAAGAACAAGTAATCCTCAAGATTTAATTGTTAAATTAAATGACCTTAAAGCTGAATTATTCAATTTAAGATTCCAATTAGCAACAGGTCAATTAGAGAACCCAATGAGAATCAGAGAAGTGAAAAAATCAATAGCTCAAATTAAGACAATAATTAGAGAAGAAGAGCTTAAGGTTCAATAGTAAATCCTGAAAGGAGGTAACACCTATGGAGAGAAATTTAAGAAAAAAGAGATTAGGTATAGTTGTTTCAGATAAGATGGATAAGACAATCGTTGTTGCTGTAGCTACAAAGGTAAGACATCCATTATACGGTAAGACAGTTAACAGAACAACTAAGTTCAAAGCTCATGATGAAAATAATGAAGCAAAAATCGGCGATAAGGTTTCAATAATGGAAACTAGACCATTATCAAAAGATAAGAGATGGAGACTAGTTGAAATTACAGAAAAGGCTAAGTAATCGTCTGAATTCTGAAAGGAGGGTAATTTCATGATACAACAACAAACTAGATTAAAAGTTGCTGATAACTCAGGTGCAAAGGAAATTATGTGTATCAGAGTATTAGGCGGATCTAAGAGAAAGTTCGGAAACATTGGAGACGTAATAGTAGCTAGTGTTAAAACTGCAACACCAGGTGGAGTTGTTAAAAAAGGTGAAGTTGTAAAAGCTGTTATTGTTAGATCAGTAAGAGGTGTGAGAAGAAATGACGGATCATACATCAAATTTGACGAAAATGCAGCAGTAGTAATAAAGGATGACAAGCAACCAAGAGGAACACGTATATTCGGACCAGTTGCTAGGGAGCTAAGAGATAAAGAATTTAATAAGATTTTATCATTAGCACCAGAAGTTCTATAATTTAAGGATTAGGAGGTGCTAAGATGAAGGTACATGTTAGAAAGCAAGATAAAGTCGTAGTTATATCTGGTAAAGATAAAGGCAAAATCGGTGAAGTTCTTAAAGTAAACCCTAAAAAGGGAACAGTTGTAGTTAAAGACGTTAACGTAGTTAAGAAGCACCAAAAGCCAAACAGACAAAATATGCAAGGCGGAATTGTAGAAATGGAAGCTGCTATAAACAGTTCAAAAGTTATGCTTTACTGTGAAAAATGCAAGAAGGCTACAAGAATCGCACACAAGCTATTAGAAGATGGCGCAAAAGTAAGAGTATGTAAAAAGTGTGGAGAAACATTCTAGAAGTTGAAAGGAGGTACTTTACATGATGCCAAGACTACAAGAAAAATATGAAAAAGAAGTAGTTCAAGCTATGATGGATAAGTTCGGATACAAAAATGTTATGGAAGTTCCAAAGCTTGAAAAAATCGTTATAAATATGGGAGTTGGAGAAGCTAAAGATAATGCTAAGGTTTTAGAATCAGCAGTTGCAGATTTAACTTTAATAGCAGGTCAAAAGCCAATCTTAACAAGAGCAAAGAAATCAGTTGCTAACTTTAAAATAAGAGAAAACATGCCTTTAGGATGCAAAGTAACTTTAAGAAAAGTTAAAATGTATGAATTTGCTGATAAGTTAATGACAATAGCTCTTCCAAGAGTTAGAGACTTTAGAGGAGTTTCAAGTAAGTCATTTGACGGTAGAGGAAACTACTCAATGGGAGTTAAAGAACAATTAATATTCCCAGAAATAGAATATGATAAAATCGATAAAGTTAGAGGAATGGATATTATCTTCGTAACAACAGCTAAGACTGACGAAGAAGCAAGAGAATTATTAAGATTCCTTGGAATGCCATTTGCTCAATAATAAGGAGGGTTTAAGATGGCTCGTAAGGCAATGATCGAGAAGTGGAAACAAGAACCTAAGTACAAAACAAGAGCATACACAAGATGTAGATTATGCGGAAGACCACACTCAGTATTAAAGAAATTCGGTATTTGCCGTATCTGTTTCAGAGAATTAGCTTATAAAGGTGAAATTCCTGGATGTAAAAAGGCAAGTTGGTAATACTTAATAGAACGAAAGGAGGCACAAAATAATGGTTATGACAGATCCTATCGCAGATTTGCTTACACGTATCAGAAATGCAAATTCTGTTAAACATGAAGTAGTAGAAGTTCCTTCTTCAACAGTTAAGAAGGCAATCGTTAATATATTATTACAAGAAGGATACTTAAAGGAAGTTGAGGAATACAACGATGGAGTTGTTCCTATGTTAAGATTATCACTTAAGTATGGCTCAGATAACGAAAGAGTTATAACTGGATTAAAGAGAATCTCTAAGCCAGGTTTAAGAGTTTACTGTAAGAAAGATGAAGTTCCTAAAGTATTAAACGGATTAGGAATCGCTTTAGTTTCAACATCACAAGGATTAGTTGTTGATAGAGAAGCAAGAAAATTAGGATTAGGTGGAGAAGTTATCTGTTACGTTTGGTAATTTCTGATTTAATTCAAGTTTAAATAGATTGATTAATAGATTGAAGCAATGATTTTAATATTTTACGGATCCAAAATCACAGGAGGTGGCGAATATGTCAAGAATAGGTAGATTACCTATAGCTATACCTGCTGGAGTAACTATTACTGTAACACCAGAGAACGTTGTTACAGTAAAAGGTCCAAAAGGTGAGCTAACAGAAGCTATGAATAAAGACATGAAAATCGTGGTTGAAAATAACGAAGTAGTTGTTACAAGACCAAGTGACAACAAAGATCACAGAGCATTACATGGATTAACAAGAGCTTTAATAAATAATATGGTTGTTGGAGTAAACGAAGGTTTCTCAAAAACATTAGAATTAAACGGGGTTGGATATAGAGCACAATTACAAGGAAAGAAACTTGTAATGAACTTAGGTTTCTCACACCCAGTAGAAGTAGAACCTGTTGAAGGTGTTGAAATTAAAGTAGACGGAACAACAAAGGTAATAATTTCAGGATGCGACAAGCAAAAGGTTGGAGCAGTAGCAGCGGATATCAGAAAGTGGAGAAAACCAGAACCATATAAAGGTAAGGGTATCAAGTATGCTGATGAAGTTATAAGAAGAAAAGAAGGTAAAACAGGTAAGTAATAATTAGAAAGGAGTGAATCTTATGTTCAAGAAGGCAAACAAAAACGAAGCTAGAGCTAAGCGTCACTTAAGAGTTCGTAAGAAAGTTTTCGGAACTCAAGAAAGACCAAGACTTGCTGTATATAGAAGTGAAAAAAACATATATGCTCAAATCATAGATGACGTTAATGGCGTAACATTAGCTGCTGCATCAAGCGTAGAAAAAGGTTTTGATAAAGTAGGAAGCAACAAGGAATCAGCTAAGTTAGTTGGAGAAATGATTGCTAAGAAGGCATTAGAAAAAGAAATCACTGAAGTTGTATTCGACAGAGGCGGATACATATATCACGGAAGAGTAGAAGCTTTAGCTAGCGGAGCTAGAGAAGCAGGTCTAAAATTCTAGGAATAAGGAGGGAAAAAGCAATGAGAATCGATCCTAGCGCATTAGAACTTAAAGAAAAAGTTGTAAATATAAGCAGAGTTACTAAGGTTGTTAAGGGTGGTAGAAACTTCAGATTCAGCGCTTTAGTTGTTGTCGGTGATGAAAACGGACATATAGGTGTTGGAACAGGTAAGTCAATCGAAATCCCAGAAGCAATCAGAAAAGGAATTGAAGACGCTAAGAAGAACTTAGTAGAAGTTGCCATAGTTGATGGAACAGTTCCTCATGAAATACACGGAAAGTTTGGAACAGGTGATGTTCTAATAATGCCAGCTACAGAAGGTACAGGAGTTATCGCTGGAGGTCCAGCAAGAGCTGTTATCGAATTAGCAGGACTTAAGAACGTTAGAGCTAAATCATTAGGTTCAAACAACCCAAGAAACATGGTTAAAGCAACAATCAATGGATTAGCTAACTTAAAGACAGCTGAACAAATAGCTAAATTAAGAGGAAAATCTGTTGAGGAAATATTAGGTTAGGAGGGATAGCGATGTTAAAGATTACATTAGTTAAGAGTCTAATCGGTAGAAAAAAAGACCATATCGCTACAGCGAATGCCCTTGGACTTAAGAAAATAGGAAAATCAGTACAACATGAGGCAACACCTCAAATAAACGGTATGGTTAAGAAAATTAGCTATATGCTTAATGTTGAAGAAATATAATAATTATATATAGAGGAGGTGTAGATAACTATGAAACTTCATGAATTAAAGCCAGCAGCTGGCTCAGTTAAATCATCTAAGAGATTAGGTAGAGGTACAGGATCAGGTACAGGTAGAAATGCTGGAAAAGGTGAAAAAGGACAAAAGGCTAGATCAGGTGGTGGAGTAAGACCAGGATTCGAAGGGGGTCAAATGCCATTATACAGAAGACTTCCTAAGAGAGGATTCACTAACCCATTCACAAAGCACTTTGTTACAATAAATGTTAACAGATTAAACATTTTTGAAGATGGTACAGAAGTTACTCCAGAATTATTACTTGAAAGAAGAGTAGTAAGTAAGTTAAATGATGGAGTTAAAATCTTAGGTAATGGATCAATTGAGAAAAAGTTAACTGTTAAAGGTTGCATGTTCTCAAAGCAAGCAGCAGAAAAAGTTGTTGCAGCTGGAGGAAAAGTTGAGGTGAATTAGTATGCTATCAACCCTACGCAATGCCTGGAAAGTTCCAGATTTAAAAAAGAGATTATTATGGACTGTATTCTTAGTTGTAATTTTCAGGATGGGAAGTCATATTCCTGTTCCTGGAATTAATACAGAAAGCTTGAAAAGTTTAACACAATCAGAAGGACTATTCGGTTTTTATAACTTAATATCAGGAGGTGCTCTACAAAGATTTAGTATCTTTGCTTTAGGAGTTGTTCCTTATATTAACTCATCAATCATAATGCAATTGTTAACAATTGCTATTCCTCAATTAGAGCAATTATCTAAAGAGGGTGAAGATGGTAGAAAGAAAATTCAGAATATCACGAGATATTTATCAATTTTCATTGGAATCATTATGTCCTATGGAAGTTATTTATTAATACGTAGTAGTGGAGCACTTAGCAATAGTAATCCAATGACAGTATTACTTATTATAATTTCATTAGTAGTTGGTTCAACTTTCTTAATGTGGTTAGGAGATCAACTTACTGTTAAAGGCTTAGGAAATGGGATTTCTTTAATAATATTCACTAATATTATTTCAGGATTACCTATGACAGCAGCTCAAATGATTGATTTAACTAAAACAGGTGAAACAAATGTAGTAGAGGTAGTATTATTTGCAGTATTCACAATTGCATTACTTTGTGGTGTAATATATCTATCATTAGCGGAAAGACGAGTTCCAGTGCATTATGCTGGTAAATCAGTTGGTAGCAAGGTTTATAAGGGTCAAAATACTCATATTCCTTTAAGTATTATAGGATCAACTGTTATAGCAATTATATTCGCTATGTCAGTTATGGGATTCCCTTCAACTATAGCTAGATTCTTTCCTAATAATAGTGTGGCAATTTGGATTACAAGTAATAATTGGAGTCCATTTAATGAACAACAAATATTATATCCAATATGTTATGCACTATTAACTATATTCTTTACTTGGTTCTATACTCAGATAACATTTAAACCAGAAGAAATGGCTGAAAATATGCATAAATCTTCAGGATTTATTCCAGGAATTAGACCAGGTCAAGAAACAGCAATTTACCTTGAAAAACTTCTTAATAGAGTATCATTCTTTGGTGGTTTATTTGCAGCATTTTTAGCTGTATTACCAGTTATAATTGCAAATTATACAAACTTTAAAGGGATACAATTTGGAGGTACATCATTATTAATTATGGTTTCAGTATCATTAGAAATAATGAGACAATTAGAAACTCAATTAACAATGAGACATTACAAAGGATTTCTTAAATAATAAGAAAAATTATGGAGATGATTTCCCGTGAAAATAGTATTATTAGGTCCTCCAGGAGCTGGTAAGGGAACACAGGCTAAATCAATCAGTAATAAATATTCAATTCCACATATTTCAACAGGAGATATTTTTAGAAAGAATATTTCTGAAAATACACCTTTAGGAATAGAAGCTAAAAGCTATATAGATAAAGGTTTATTAGTTCCTGATGAAGTAACTATCAACATGGTTAACGATAGATTATCAATGGATGATTGTAAAAAAGGATATTTACTAGATGGTTTTCCAAGAACAGTAGAGCAAGCAGAAGCTTTAGATAAGTTCCTAAGCGAAAGAGGAGAAAAACTAGACACAGCTCTTTTAATAGAAGTTCCTTCAAACTTTATAGTTGAAAGAATGACAGGAAGAAGAGTATGTCCTTCATGTGGAGCAAGTTATCATGTGAAGTTTAATCCACCAGTTGTGGAAGGAAAATGTGATGTTTGTGGTAGTGATCTTATACAAAGAAAAGATGATACTATGGAAATAGTTCAAGATCGTTTAAATGTATATGAAGCACAAACACAACCATTAATTGATTTTTATAGAAATAAAAATCAACTTTCAGCTGTTGATGGAACAAAAGCAATTAATGAGGTCTTTGAAAGTATCTGTGAGATCTTAGGGAGCAATAATTAATGATTATATTAAAAAATGATTTAGAAATTGAGCTCATGAGAAAAGCAGGAGAGATAGTTGGAAAAACTTTAAACTTGTTAGAGCAGAATATAAGACCAGGTATTACAACTGCAGAGTTAGATAAGATAGCTGAAGAATTTATAACTAAGCATGGAGCGAAACCTTCTTTTAAAGGATTATATGGTTTCCCAGCTTCAGTCTGCATATCTATAAATAATACAGTAGTTCACGGTATACCTGGAGGTTATACTCTGAAAGATGGAGATATAATTTCTGTTGATTGCGGAGCATTTATCGGTGGTTTCCATGGAGATGCAGCAAGAACATTTCCAGTAGGAAATGTTTCTGAAGAAGCTAAAAAACTTATAAAAGTTACTGAAGAAAGTTTCTTCAAAGGTATAGAAAAAGCTAAAGTAGGCAATAGATTATCAGACATATCTCATGAGATACAACAATATGCTGAATCACAAGGATTTTCAATTGTAAGAGACTTTGTTGGTCATGGTATTGGCAGAGAAGTTCATGAAAGTCCAGATGTGCCTAACTTTGGGAAGCCAGGAAAAGGTCCAAAGCTTATGGTTGGAATGGCCTTAGCTGTTGAGCCGATGGTTAATAGCGGTAAACATCATGTTAAGACATTAAGTGATGGGTGGACAGTAGTTACTGCGGATGGATCTCTATCAGCACACTATGAAAATACAATCGCAATTTTACCTGATGGACCAGAGATATTGACACTAGTAAAATAATTCATGCGTATTGCTTAGTTATAAATTCATGTTTTAATATATGATTTATGACTGGGTAATCAATGGGGTGAAAGCTGAATAACTTAGTTGGCAGGATTGGTTATAAAGTAAGATAAGAAGGGTAATACTTCTATAATATACTTGATAATTAAATTATTGCCAATAAGTAAGTTAAACAATTAATACTTACAAGTGTGATTGATGGCGAAATAATTCAATTCATTCACATAAATATAGTGAATATTTAATAATAAATTTAATAAAGCTTAATGGCACTGTCAAGGAGGTTTGATTACCTTATGTCAAAAGAAGATGTAATTGAAATGCAAGGTACTGTTTTAGAATCATTACCTAATGCAACATTTAAAGTAAAATTAGAAAGTGGGCATGAAATAAATGCTCATATTTCAGGAAAATTAAGAATGAACTTTATAAGAATTCTACCTGGTGATAAAGTAACAATAGAACTTTCACCATATGATCTTACAAAGGGTAGAATAACTTGGAGAGCAAAATAAGGAGGGTTACCGATGAAAGTAAGACCATCAGTTAAGCCTATTTGCGAAAAGTGCAAGGTTATAAGAAGAAAAGGAAGAGTAATGGTAATCTGTGAAAATCCTAAGCACAAGCAAAAGCAAGGCTAAGAATTAAATAACCTTAATAATATTTAGTTTTATGGAAAAAGGAAATTTATTGACTTTTTCTAAAAACTAAAATATGATTATATAGGCGTTCTGTTAATGTGAGTAAGTTTTGAATGCTATTTGCAGCAGAAATTTACTAGCCTAAAATTTAATTAATATAGTTAAGAAAATAAAGGATTGATTAAGCAATCAGCATTTCAAAACCAGGAGGTGTAATTAATGGCAAGAATAGCAGGTGTTGACCTACCAAGAGAAAAAAGAGTTGAGATAGGTCTAACTTATATATATGGTATAGGATTATCAAAGTCACAAGAAATCCTTAAAGAAACAGGAATTGACGCTGACGTAAGAATCAAAGATCTTACAGAAGATCAAGTTAACGAAATAAGAAATTATATCAATGCTAACTTTACTGTTGAAGGTGACTTAAGAAGAGAAGTTAAGTTAAACATTAAGAGATTAATAGAAATTGGATCATATAGAGGTATGAGACATAGAAAAGGTCTTCCAGTAAGAGGACAAAAAACTAAGACAAATGCTAGAACAAGAAAAGGTCCTAAGAAGACTGTAGCAAACAAGAAGAAATAATTAGGGAGGTAAAACATAATGGCTCAAAAAGTTAAAAAGACTAGAAGAAAAAGAGACAGAAAGAATGTTGAACATGGTGCAGCACACATAAAGTCAACTTTCAATAACTCAATAGTTACTTTAACTGATGAAAGAGGAAATGCATTAGCATGGGCAAGTGCTGGTGGCCTTGGTTTCAAAGGTTCAAGAAAGAGTACACCATATGCAGCTCAAATGGCAGCTGAAACAGCAGCAGCAGCAGCAATGGAACATGGTTTAAAGAGCGTAGAAGTTTACGTAAAAGGACCAGGTGCAGGTAGAGAAGCAGCTATAAGAAGTTTACAAGCTGCTGGATTAGAAGTTACTTTAATCAAAGACGTAACTCCAATTCCACACAACGGTTGTAGACCACCAAAAAGAAGAAGAGTATAGTAACATAACGGGAGGTGTAAGGATATGGCAAGATATACTGATGCAAAGTGTAAACTTTGCAGAAGAGAGGGTATGAAATTATTCCTTAAAGGGGATAGATGCTACACAGATAAGTGTGCTTTCGTAAGAAGAAGCTATGCTCCAGGACAACATGGGGTAAACAGAAAGAAGCTTTCTGAATACGGAGTACAATTAAGAGAAAAACAAAAAGCAAGAAGAATTTACGGAGTTCTTGAAAGCCAATTCAGAAATACTTATAAAAGAGCTGATAAGGCTAAAGGAGTTACCGGTGAATTACTATTAAGATTCTTAGAAATGAGATTAGATAATGTTGTGTTTAGACTAGGTTTTGGTTCATCAAGAGCTGAAGCAAGACAATTAGTTAATCATGGACATTTCTTAGTTAATGGAAAAAAAGTTGATATTGCTTCATACTTAGTTGAAGTTAACGATGTAATTTCAGTTCGTGAGAAGAGTAGAGCTTCAGAAAAGTTCAAGACTTTTGTTGAGAACCCTAAGGCTTTACCACAATGGTTATCAGCGAATTTAGAAAACTTCGAGGGTACAGTTAATTCAGTGCCAGCAAGAGAAGATATTGACGTTCCAGTTAATGAAACTCTAATCGTTGAGTTATATAGCAAATAGTAATTAATCTTAAAGGAATGACTTTTTTAAGATGGATCAGTTGCCCTCAGAATAAGGTTGCCATTTTAATATTAAGGAGGGTTTGCGAATGTTAGAAATCGAAAAGCCAGTTATTCAATGTATAGAGTCAAATGAAGATGGTACATATGGTAAATTTGCCATTGAACCACTTGAAAGAGGTTATGGAACTACTCTTGGGAATGCATTAAGAAGAATATTACTTTCTTCTTTACCAGGAGTTGCACCTACATCTGTAAAAATTGACTCAGTTCTTCATGAATTCTCAACTATTGCTGGTGTTAAAGAAGATGTTACAGAAATAATCTTAAATCTTAAAGCTTTAGCATTAACAATGGAAGGTGAAGGACCAAAAACTATCTATATAGATGCAAAAGGACCAGGAGTGGTTACAGGCGCAGATATAACAACAGATGGTGATGTAGAAGTTGTAAATAAG
Source organism: Clostridium mediterraneense (assembly GCF_900091705.1). GTDB lineage: Bacteria > Bacillota > Clostridia > Clostridiales > Clostridiaceae > Sarcina > Sarcina mediterraneense. Next base: position 565,861 of record NZ_LT594785.1, read on the forward strand.
GATTTACATATCGCTACATTAGATGAAGATGGTAAGTTATATATGGAGATAACTGTTAATAGAGGTAGAGGTTATGTTACTCAAAATAAGAACAAAACTGAAGAACTTCCATTATCAGCTATAGCTATAGATTCTATCTATACTCCTGTAAAGAGAGTTAACTTCACAATAGAAAATACTAGAGTTGGTCAAATCACAGATTATGACAAGTTAACACTTGAAGTATGGACTAATGGAACAATAAAGATAGAAGAAGCTATATCTTTATCAGCAAAAATCCTTATAGAGCACTTTAAGTTATTCATGACTTTAACAGATAATACAAATGATGTTGAAATCATGATTGAAAAAGAAGAAGATAAAAAAGAAAAAGCACTAGAAATGACTATAGAAGAGCTTGATTTATCAGTTAGATCATATAACTGCTTAAAGAGAGCTGGTATCAACACTGTTCAAGAGCTTGCAGCTAAGAGCATGGATGATATGATGAAGGTTAGAAACCTTGGTAAGAAGTCACTTGAAGAAGTTGAAAAGAAACTTATCGAGCTAGGCTTAAATTTAAAAGTTAACGACGAATAAGTTAGGAGGTAGAGCAATGGCAGGATATCGTAAGTTAGGTCGTCCTACTGACCAAAGAAGAGCTATGCTAAGAAACTTAGTAACAAGCTTTTTAAAGCATGGAAAGATCGAAACAACTGTAACTAGAGCAAAGGAAACAAGAAGCATCGCTGAAAAGATGATAACTCTTGGTAAAAGAGGAGATCTTCACGCAAGAAGACAAGTTTTAGCTTATGTAACAGAAGAAGATGTTGTTAAAGATTTATTTGATAACATAGCTCCAAAGTACGCTGAAAGAAACGGTGGATACACAAGAATGTACAAAGTAGGTCCTAGAAGAGGAGACGGAGCAGAAACAGTTATACTTGAATTAGTATAATTTGTTTTGGGGGATTAAGTGTTATACTTAATCCCTATTTTTATATTCATTTAAGTTATATCTATTTACAAAATAAAACTATTAATAGTATTATTTTATAAGTAGATATTTTTTTTATAAAAACTTTATTAATTTATAAATATTATTTAATTATAATAAATAAATTTTGAATTATATCTATTAATAATTATTGTCGTAATTATATTATTTATTGTAACAATATCTTTAAGACAGGTTCTTATATTTAGCGTACAATATATATAAAAACATTTAGATAATATATGATTATATTAGGAATTTGAATTAGAAAATAGGAGGTGTATCTTTTGTCAGAGAATATGATTAAAGCTAGTAATTTAACTTTTAAATATATAAACGAAGAAGAGAAGATAGAAAAGGTAGCAGTTAATTCAGTTTCACTTGAGGTAAAAAAGGGTGAATTTCTAGTTGTATTAGGACATAATGGTTCAGGAAAATCAACAATAGCAAAGCATATGAATGCTTTACTTTTACCTACAGAAGGTAAGATGTTTATTGATGGCATGGATACTGTTGAGGATAGTTTACTTTGGGAGATAAGAAGTAGAGCTGGAATGGTATTTCAAAATCCAGATAATCAACTAGTTGCTACTATAGTTGAAGAAGATGTTGCATTTGGTCCAGAAAATTTAGGTGTTGATCCTGATGAAATAAGAAGAAGAGTTGATGATAGTTTAAAAAAAGTTGGAATGTATGAATATAGGAAGCATGCACCACACTTATTATCAGGAGGACAAAAGCAAAGAATAGCTATCGCAGGTATACTAGCTATGATGCCAAAATGTATAATATTAGATGAGCCTACAGCGATGCTTGATCCTTCAGGTAGAAAAGAAGTAATGGAGACAATTAAGGATGTAAATAAGAATTTAGGTATTACAATAATTTTAATTACACATTATATGGATGAAGCAGCACAAGCAGATAGGGTTATAGTTATGGATCAAGGTGAGATTAAACTTGAAGGTACACCAAGGGAAGTTTTCTCAAATGTAGCAGAGATTAAGAGAATAGGACTTGATGTTCCACAAGTAACTGAACTTGCTTATGAACTACAAAAAGAGGGAATTGAAATTTCTACAGAGATATTAAATATAGATGAGATGGTGGAGAAATTATGTCAATTAAAATAGAAAATTTAACACATATATATATGCCTAAATCTCCTTTCGAAAAAGTTGCATTAAATAATGTTAATATTACAATTAATGATGGAGAGTTTGTGGCACTTATAGGACATACTGGATCAGGTAAATCAACTTTAATACAGCATTTAAATGGTCTTTTAAAAGGTAATAAAGGTAAGATTATAGTTGATGGTATGGATCTTGGAGATAAAGGTATTAAGCTTAGTGAAATAAGAAAAAAGGTAGGATTAGTTTTTCAATATCCAGAATATCAATTATTTGAAGAAACTATAGAAAAAGATATAGAATATGGTCCAAGAAATATGGGGCTTGATCAAGATGAGATTACTAGAAGAGTAAAAAGATCAATGAATATGGTAGGGCTTGATTATGAAAAATATAGAAATCTTTCACCTTTTGAACTTTCAGGAGGACAAAAAAGAAGAGTAGCTATAGCTGGAGTTATAGCTATGGAACCTAAAGTTCTTATTTTAGATGAACCTACAGCTGGATTAGATCCTAAAGGAAGAGATGATATTTTAGAACAGATTAAAATTCTACATAAGGAATATAAAATGACTATAATTCTAGTTAGTCATAGTATGGAGGATGTAGCTAAAATTGCTAGTAGGGTAATTGTTATGAATAAGGGAGAAGTTGCTCTTGATGGTACTGTTAGAGAAGTATTTAAGGAAGTAGAAACTTTAGAGAAGATAGGACTTGGGGTTCCACAAGTAACTTATCTAGTAAGAGAACTTAGAAAAAAAGGATTTGATATATCAGATGATATATTTACAATAGAAGAGGCTAAACAAGAGTTAGTAAAAATTATAAAAAAGAAGGAGGGGTTAGATGATTAAGGATATTACTATAGGACAGTATATACCTGGTAACTCCTTCACTCATAAATTAGATCCAAGAACTAAGATTTTGATAACCTTATTATTTATAATAAATTTATTTTTAGTTAAGAAGATATATGGATACATTTTTATAGCGATATTTTTAGCTTTAGCTATAATTATATCAAAAGTACCTTTTAAGTATATATATAAGGGTTTAAAGCCTGTATTTATTCTTATAGTTATTACAGCTTTATTTAATTTATTTATGATAAAGGGAGCTCCTAGTGATCTTGTTTGGAAGTGGAAGTTCTTATCTATATATACGCAGGGGATAAGAACAAGTATATTCATGATTTTAAGACTTATACTACTTATTATGGGTACATCATTATTAACACTTACAACATCACCAATAGAGCTTACAGACGGGATTGAGAATTTATTAAATCCATTAAAGAAAGTTAAGTTCCCAGCACATGAACTCGCTATGATGATGACTATAGCATTAAGATTCATACCAACTTTAATTGATGAAACAGATAAAATAATGAAAGCTCAAAAAGCTAGAGGAGCAGATTTTGAATCAGGAAATATTGTTCAAAAAGCTAAAAGCCTAGTTCCATTACTTGTACCATTATTTATTAGCTCATTTAGAAGAGCAGATGAATTAGCAATGGCTATGGAAGCTAGATGCTATAGAGGTGGAGATGGAAGAACTAGAATGAAAAAATTAAAATATGGAGCAAAAGATTTAATTGCCTATATTTCAATTATAATTCTTATAGGTTTAACAGTTTTACTTAGAATGGATATAATTTAGATTTTATTTATAGGAGGAGTGTTTCAATTTTGAGACACTTTTCTTATTTGAAGTTTAGAATTTATTTTGTGATTGATTGGAGAAAAAAATGAGAAATATAAAAATAAAGCTAGAATATGATGGAACAGATTTTTGTGGATGGCAAAGACAACCTAAGGGTAGAACAGTTCAACAATGTTTAGAAAAAGCTATTTCAAAAGCTATAGGAGAAGAGGTTGAAGTGTTTGGTAGTAGTAGGACAGATTCAGGAGTCCATGCAAAAGGATATGTTGCAAATTTTCATACTAACTCTACAATACCAGGAGATAGATTTAAAGATGCTATAAATACAAAGTTACCAGATGATATTATTATCTTAGAATCTGAAGAAGTAGATAAAGATTTTCATGCTAGATATTTATCAACAGGGAAAACTTATTGTTATACTATATTAAATAGAAGAGAGTCACCAACTATAGGAAGAAATTATATGCTACATTATAGAGGAAGATTAAATTTAGAGGACATGAATGAGGCATGTAGATATTTTATAGGTAAACATGACTTTGAAGCTTTTAAGAGCCTAGGTAGCTCTGCTATTACTTCTGTAAGAACAGTTACAGATTTACATATAGAAAAAGAAGATGATAAAATCAAAATATATATATCAGCAGATGGATTTTTATATAATATGGTTAGAATAATAGTTGGTACATTAATTGATGTTGGAAGGGGTAAAACAAAGCCAGCTGAAATTAAAAATATATTAGAATCTAAGAACAGAAAAATGGCTGGAAAATGTGTGCAAGCACAGGGATTATGCTTAGAAAAAGTTTTTTATTAAAAATAAAGAAATAAGTTGACACGCCCGTAACCGTGTATTATAATGGTATTTGTTTGTAAGAGAAGATTGTGTATAAGGTCCGCATAAAGTGGAAGTTTTACATATAAGAACGATTAAATTTAATGAAAACTATTTGAAAAATCTAGGGAGGGAAAAAACTATGAAATCATACATCGCAAAAGCACAAGAAGTTGAAAGATCATGGTATGTTGTTGATGCTGCTGGTAAGCCATTAGGAAGAGTTGCTAGCCAAGTTGCTTCAATATTAAGAGGAAAAAATAAGCCAACATTTACACCAAACGTTGACTGTGGAGATTTCGTAATTGTTATAAACGCTGAAAAGGTTGTTTTAACAGGTAAGAAATTAGATCAAAAATTAATGAGAAAGCACAGCTTATATCCAGGTGGATTAAAAGAAACTCCATACAGAGTTGTTTTAGAAAAGAAACCTGAATTCGTATTCGAAGAAGCTGTAAGAAGAATGTTACCTAAAGGTGTTCTTGGAAGAAAAATGTTAAAGAAACTTAAGGTTAACAGAGGTGCAGAACACGCACACGCAGCACAAAATCCACAAGTACTTGAATTAAAGTACTAATATAAAGCTCGGGAGGAGGAATTCAAATGGCAAAGGTTCAATACATGGGAACTGGAAGAAGAAAAAAATCAGTTGCAAGAGTAAGACTAGTACCTGGAGAAGGTAAAGTTGTAATAAATAACAGAGAAATCGAAACATACTTTGGTTTAGATACTTTAAGAATGATCGTTAACCAACCATTAGTATTAACAGAAACAAAGGATAAGTACGATGTTTTAGTTAATGTTCACGGTGGTGGAACAACAGGTCAAGCAGGAGCTATCAGACATGGTATCTCAAGAGCTTTATTAAAAGCTGACGAAAGCTTAAAGCCTGAATTAAAGAAAGCTGGATTCTTAACAAGAGACCCAAGAATGGTTGAAAGAAAGAAATACGGTAGAAAGAAAGCTAGAAGATCATCACAATTCTCAAAGAGATAATATCTTCTTACTTTACAAGAGAGGTTTTTACCTCTCTTTTTTTATTTTTATAATTAGTATATTAATAAAATGTAAACGTGAATAGTTAAAAAATAGTAGATATATGTGAGAGAATTATTAAAATATAAAAAATATAGCTAAAATTTTAGTAAATAAGAATTTAATTTTCAAATTAAAGGAAATATTTGTATGCTGTATTAAGTTTAGGTTAAGTTAAGCGACAACTACTTAACAAAGGTATTCATATATTGTAAACTAGTAAGGGAATTAAATTTAAGATAAAATTAAATTAGTGGAGGAAAATGCCTTGAATGATAATGCAGTATTTACGATATCTACGATAATGAAGCTTGCTGGAGGATTAGGGTTATTTCTTTATGGAATGAAGATAATGGGCGAAGGCCTTGAAAATTCAGCAGGGGATAAATTAAAGGGGATTTTAGAAAAGGTTACTAAAAATCCTTTTATCGCAGTAGTAGTGGGGGCTATTGTTACTGCGGTAGTACAAAGTTCTAGTGCAACAACAGTTATGGTTGTTGGTTTTGTTAATGCAGGACTTATGAATCTTGCTCAAGCAGCAGGAGTTATTATGGGGGCTAATATAGGGACAACTATTACAGCTCAGTTAGTAGCATTTAAACTTACAGATTATGCACCTTTATTTATTGCTGTAGGTGCGGCAATAGTTATGGCGGCAAAAGCCAAGAAAAGAAGAGAACTTGGTAATATAATACTTGGATTCGGTATTTTATTTATGGGAATGGCAATGATGAGTGAATCAATGAAGCCACTTGCTAATTCTCCATTATTCTCAAGAATGGTAGTTGCTATAGGTGATAATTGGTTAATAGGAATTGTAGTTGGACTTGCTATGACAGCAGTTCTTCAAAGTTCATCAGCAACAACAGGTATTTTAATTTCACTTGCAACAGCAGGTGCTATAGATATTAAAGCAGCTCTTCCAATATTATTCGGATGTAACATAGGAACATGTGTAACAGCATTACTTGCAAGTATAGGTACAAGTATTACAGCTAAAAAAGCAGCACTTTTACATCTTTTATTTAATGTAATTGGAACTATAATATGTTTACCATTTATAGGGGTTATAGCAACAACAGTTATGAAATTAAGCGATGGAGATGTTGCAAGACAGGTAGCAAATGCACATACTATATTTAACATAGGAGCTACAGTAATAATCTTCCCATTCATTGGATTATTAATTAAAGCTGTTAATACTATAGTAAAGGGAGAAGACGAAATAGAAAAAGTTGGACCTAAATATATAGATGATAAAATACTTGAAACACCAGTTATCGCAGCTGGACAAGTTATTAAAGAAACAATAAGAATGGCTAATAAGGCTAAACATAACTTAGAACTTAGTATGAAAGCTTTTGAAAACAAAGATGAGAAACTAGTTAAGAAAGTTTATGAAAATGAAGAAATAATAAATGTATTAGAAGAATCAATAACAGCTTATTTAGTTAAACTATCTAAGCGTGATATTTCAGATAAAGAAAAGAATATAGTTACTGCAACATTCCATGTTATAACTGATATTGAGAGAATCGGAGATCATGCAGAAAATATAGCAGAACTCGCACTTCAAAGAACTGTTAAGAAGTTAGATTATTCAGAGGAAGCTTTAAAAGAATTAAGATCAGTTTATGCTGATACTATAAAATCTCTTGATACAGCAATAGAAGCTTATGAAAATAGAGATGTTGATAGAGCTGAATCAGTATATAATATTGAAATAAGAATAGATTCACAACAAAAGGAATATAGAAATAATCATATTGCAAGATTAAACCAAGGTAAGTGTAGTGCTTATGAGGGAGCTATATTCATGGATCTTTTAAGTAACTTTGAAAGAATAGGTGATCATGCTACTAATATAGCTGATAGCGTAATTCAAAATAGTAGATAAAATAGTAACAACCACAGATATTTGTCTGTGGTTGTATTTTTTGTAAGTTATCCACAGGTTAATTTTTTAGAATAACCTGTGGATAACTTTTTATTTTATTTTGTTATAAATTATCTTAATATTTTTTATATCTTTAGAAATACTAAGTAATATTGAATTAAAAATTTATGTTAAGAGGTGTAAATGTTGAAAAATAAAAGTTTTATTATGATGAGCCTAGCAATTATTCTACTTGTATTTATACCAAATAAAATGGTCTTTGCAAATCAAGATAAGGTTATTTTAATTGACCCAGGTCATGGTGGAATAGATGGGGGAGCTGTTTCTAAAAGTGGAGTTGTAGAAAAAAATATTAATTTGGATATTTCTCTTTTATTAAAGCAAAAACTTGAAGCAAAAGGTTATAGAGTAACTATGACAAGAGAAACAGATGTTGGATTGTATAAGGAAGGACAAAAAGTTAAGCAAAAGAAGAGGGAAGACTTAGAAAATAGAGTTAAAATGAAGAAGGCTACTAATTGTGATGCTTTTGTTAGCATACATCAAAATATATTCCCAGAAGCTAAATATAAAGGTACTCAAGTTTGGTATTGTTCTAATGGAACTAAGAGTAAGCTTTTAGCTGATACTATACAATCTAATGTTAAAGAGAAGATAGATAAAGATAATAATAGAGTATCAAAGCCAGCAGGAACTCAATTTAGAATATTAAGAGATAATATTGATGCAGCATCTGTAATAGTAGAGTGTGGATTCTTATCTAATGAAGAAGAGTGTAGATTACTTACAACTAAAGAATATCAAGATAAGATAGCAGGAGTTTTAGCGGATTCAATTGAAATATATTTTAATTCAGAATCAAAAGCACAAAACTAAATAGTATAAAACTTTAGAAATTTATAGATTCTAATAATAAAAAGACATGATTTTACTTATTAATCATGTCTTTTTATTTTATAAATTAATTCTTTTATTTTCTAAAAAATAATTATTAAGATAGATTTAAGTATTTTTATTTTTATATCTTTATTTATTATATATAACTCTATCTTTAAGAGAGATATCAAGAGGAACCCAAAGACTATTTCCTTTGTTTAGAATCATAGGTTTATTTCCTTTTTTAAAATAAAAGTCATTATTATTCCAAACGATTTCTTTAGATAGTCCTCCTGTAAATAAAATTCCCTCACCTTTTGTTTTATCTTTTGGATTAATAAATTGTATTACTATATTAGCAAAGCTTAATGGTTCATTTGTATCTTGATGTACATCCTCTTGCGTTACGGAGTTTATATATTTATAATGGCCATTAGTATATATAAGTCCAGTTGAGCATAAAGGTCCATATTCTATAAAAACATCACTTACAAAATTATCAGATATAAAATTTTTTTTATCAGAGTAATTTATAAAGGACAGCTTAGGAAAGTTATTAGTAGTATTAGATTGAAGAGGAACTATATCTTTGTGACTACCTATATTTTTTATTGATGCTGCTTTATAGCTACGAGAGTCAGTTTTTTTATCATAAATTTCGTATATAATATCATTCTCATATATTTTATGTAGACTAAATATATCAGAGCCAAGATATTCTATATTGTAGATTATTTTATCTTGGTTAAGATTTAGATTTTCTTTACCTGTTAGTGGAGAAACTTCTAATGCATTAGAAGGTGGATAATCTGTTTTATCTAATCTGTTATTTATAATTATCATATAGATAATTAAAATACTTATTATAAGAAGTAGTATTACTTTTATAATAAAGAAAATTTTTTTTATTTTTAATTCTTTTAAATTCATATATTACTCCCAAAGTATTGTTACATAATATTTATATTTTATAGAGTGTTTTTTTATTCAAATAAAAGATAATTTATATAAATAAAAAGGAGCTATCTTTTCAGATAACTCCAAGCTATGTATTAAATCATAGATTCAAAACCCTTACCTTTTACTTCATTAACATCTATTACTGTAATAAATGCTTTAGGGTCTATATCTAGTATTCTATTTTTTAATTCGATCATTTGTCTAGTTGTTACAAGGCAATATAACATTTTTCCGTGCTTTTTAGTATATTCACCTTCAGCTTGAAGAGAAGTAACTCCTCTGTTCATATCTATAATAATATGATCGATGACTTCTTGTTCTTTACATGTAAGAATAAGAAGAAGCTTTTTAGATTGAAGACCATTAATAACCTTATCGATTAATATACTTTGCATAGTCATAGAGATTAATGTATAAAGTGCTACTGGAAGTCCAAAGAATATTGAACCAACAGAAACAATGATAAGATTTATTATTAGTCCAAGTTTACCTATATTGAAATTAGAGTACTTTTTCTTTATAGACATTGCTATAATATCAGTTCCACCAGTTGATCCACTTCTTGAGAATACAAATCCATAACCAATTCCACAAAGTACACCACCATAAATACAATAAAGTAAAGTATCATTAGTAGCTAGTACTTTTGTAAAGTTTGATGTTATGTAAAGTGACGCTGATAATGAAATAGTACCAACCATAGAATATATAGTAAACTTTTTATCTAGCTTTAAGTAACTTAAAATAAATAAAGGTATGTTAATACATAGAACTACTATACCGGAATTCACTCCAGTTAAGTATTGGAATATAAGTCCTATACCTGTTGCTCCACCACTAAGAAGTTTAGCGTGAACTAAGAACATATTAACTCCAAGAGAAGCTATAAAACACCCTATTATTATAGTAATAATGTCAATAACTACAGTTCGGTTTTTCCTAAGATAATACATAAAAATAATCTCCTAAAAATCTATAATAAGTTACATTATATAAGATTTCAAAGAATACGCTAGTTTGATATATCTATGTATTTAAAGAAAAAAGCATATATCAGTATTTTAATGTGATAAACCTCCTAATTACTTAAAATTATTATGATTTACTATCTTAATTAATTTAAATTTAATAAATAGGTAAAATTTATATGATACTATTTTGATTATAGAATATATTTTAAAAATATTAAGGTGAAATAGGGGGAGCTATGGAACAATATACAATACTAGTTGCAGATGATGAAAAAGAAATTAGGGATGCAATTGATATATATTTAAGAAGTGAAGGGATAAAAGTAATTAAAGCTAATGATGGGATAGAGGCTTTAGAAAAATTAGAAAGTGAACCAATACATTTAGTTATTTTAGATATAATGATGCCAAGACTTGATGGTATACAAACTTGTCTTAAAATAAGAGAGACTAAAAATATACCTATAATAATACTTTCAGCAAAATCAGAAGATAGAGATAAGATATTAGGACTTAATATAGGAGCAGATGATTATGTAACAAAACCATTTAATCATTTAGAACTTGTAGCTAGAGTTAAATCTCAGCTTAGAAGATATGATAAGCCTTTAGATATAGAAAATTCATCACAGAAGATAAAGATAAAAGATATGTTTATAGATACAGTTGAGAAGAGTGTAGTTCTTAGAGGACAAAATATAAAACTTACAGCAACTGAGTATAAGATATTAGTCTTGCTTGCATCTCACCAAGGAAGAATATTTTCAATAAAAGAAATATATGAAAAGGTTTGGGGAGAAGTTTTCTATAAGAGCGAGAATACTGTAACTGTACACATAAGAAGAATGAGAGAAAAGATAGAAGCTAATTCCAAGAATCCAGAATATATAAAGGTGGTATGGGGAATTGGATACAAAATTGATAGAGAATAATGTAGAAGAGGAAAATATCAAAAGTAGTAAGGAAGTTGATCTTAAGAAAAAGTTCAAAATTTGGCTTGAAGATTTCAATCTAAGAACTAGAAGTACTGAAAATTTTATTTTATTAATGCTTATTATATCTATACCAATTTTTATTAGTATATTATTCTTTGGAAGAGATATTAATAATTATTATGTACCTAATAATCTTGCTTTGATTGATGCAGAACAGTATAGGCGTGAAAGATTAATAGCTGATGCTAAAGAGATTTCAGGATTAATACATAAGAAAAAGCCTTATTTAGAAACTCTTAGAGATAGAGAGATTTTAGATATTAATCAGGAAGCACTATTAGAGATTCAAGGTGTTTCATCTGATATAGGAGTAGTAGTTTTTGATAAAGTTTCAAATACAGCTTATTCTAATAAATCATGGTTTTATGATTTAGCGTATGATTTTTCTGATACGGATTATATTTTAGATATATTAAATAATGAGGAAAATATAATTGCTAGTAGATTAGATACATCAGATGAGTTTGAAGAAATATATTTTTCAAGGGCTGAATTATATAATAGTGAAATAAAATCAATAGTTTTATCTATTATAATAAGTGGATTTTTTAGTGTAATAGTTTTAATAATCTTATTTAAAAAATTTCATATGGTAAAGAAATTAGGTTGGAAATTATATAAAGATAGTTTTAGATGGGGATATTTATTTAAGATATATAATGCAGTTCTGACATTACTTAAAAGAAATTTAATTTTTGAGCAATTTATAAAAGATAAAGTAGTTTGGATAATTATAATTTTTGCAGTCTGTTTTATGGCTTTAACATCATTTTTTGAAACAATGGGTATTAATATTTTTCAGGATTTTTATAATGATTTAAGGTTAGTAACTATTATTTTAGTCCCAATAATTTTAGTTATACATGTAGGAGTGAAAATACTTTATAGATATGAAGCTATTGAATTTATAATGTCTAATTTAGAATCAATTAAAAAAGGTGATTTTAACATAGAGATAAGAGAAAATGATGATCCTCAAATTCAAAGGCTTGGAAAAGGAATTAATGATATAAGGATAGGATATAAGAAATCTATTGAAAAGGGTGTAGCTTCAGAAAAAATGAAAACAGAATTAATTTCTAATGTTTCACATGATTTAAAAACCCCTTTAACGTCAATAATAAATTATGTAAATATAATCCAGAGAGAAGATATAACTGAGCAGGAAAGAAAAGAATATATTGATATTTTAGATAAAAAATCTAATAGACTTAAAAATCTTATAGAGGACCTTTTTGAAGTTTCTAAAATGAATTCAGGTAGAGTTACTCTAGATAAGTATGATATAGATATAGTTCAACTTGTACATCAAAGTATGGGAGAACTTAGTGATTATAATACTGAAAAGAATATGGAATTTAAGATTAGTGGAGTAGAAGAGCTTTATTTAAATGTTGATGGTATGAGAATATCAAGAGTATTTCAAAATCTTGCTACTAATGCTCTAAAGTATGGACTTGATAATACTAGAATTTATGTTGAAATAAATGATTTAAAAAATTATGCTGAAATTTCATTTAAAAATATTTCTGCTTATGAATTAAATTTTGATGAGAAGGATATAGTAGAAAGATTTTCAAGAGGAGATAAGTCTAGAAATTCTGATATAGAGGGTTCAGGTTTAGGACTAGCTATTGCTAAGAGTATAGTTGAAATGCATGATGGAGATTTTAGGATAGAATGTGAGGGTGATTTATTTAAGGCATATGTAATACTTCCTAAAAAATAGAAGTTATATCTTGTACATGGAAATATTATGTTATATAATAATTATTATTAATAAGATAATGAGGTGAAAGGTATGAAAGCTTTATTTTTAGAATACCCAAAATGCACAACATGTAAAAGAGCAAAAAAATGGCTTGAAGAAAATAATGTAGAATTTGATGATAGACATATAGTTGAAGATAATCCTAGCAAAGAAGAATTAAGAGAGTTCTATAAAAAGAGTGGTCTAACTTTAAATAGATTATTTAATACATCAGGAATAATGTATAGAGAATTAAAATTAAAGGATAAGGTAAAGACAGCTCCAGAAGAAGAATTATTAGATATATTATCAACTAATGGAATGCTTGTAAAAAGACCATTACTTGTATTAGGTGATAAAGTTCTTGTTGGATTTAAAGAAGAACAATGGAAAGAAGCTTTAAATAAATAGTTTTTAAAAGTATTAGTATGAAATAACATACTAATACTTTTTTATTTTTACATAGAAAGTTTAACACTTTCATAAAATTATAAATATAAAGAAGTAATAGGAATTTTATTAGAGGTGTTAATTAGTGAGCGTTTATAAAATAATATATGGTAAAAATTCTAAGGCTATTTATGAGGGAGAATTTGAAGGAAATTATAGATCAGGGCTTGGAACTTTATATTATCCTTCAGGAAAAACAAAATATGTTGGAGAATGGAAAGAAGATAAACCTCATGGAGTTGGGGTTTTATTTTATGAGGGTGGAGCAAAATTTTATGAAGGGACTTGGAATAAAGGTAAAGCTAGTGGACAAGGTGTTCTTTATTTTGAAAGTGGGGATAAAGAATATGAAGGTCAATTTGAGATGAGCCAAAAATCAGGAGAAGGAAAGAGTTATTATAAAAATGGTACCTTAGAATACAAAGGGGAGTGGAAGGAAGATTTAAAGAATGGAGAAGGTAGTTTGTATAATAAAGATGGTATTTTAGAATACACTGGAGAATTTAGAAATGGCAATATATATAAGGATGAAAAAATAAATAGTAATGATAAAGATTGTTTAGCGGATGAACATAGAGTAGATGAATATAATGAGTCAGAATGTATAAATGATGTAGGGGATAGACAAAAATATATTGAAAATAGTGAAGAAATATATGAGATTAATAATCAATATTTTTCAGAAGAGGATTTTGATGAATCTAAATTTATAAAACAAGAAACTGTAGAAGAAGTTTATGAAGAAAATATAAAAAAGGCTTATGATGAGCAGGATGATTTAGAGTCAGAAAAAGGTGATAATAATTCTGATGAATATAATAAGCAAGATGATAACTATTATGATGAAAAAGATAAAGAAGAGAATTATAGTGAAGATGATGATAAGCAGGATGATGATTATATAGAAAATGAAGAAGAAAAATATGATAAGCAAGATATAGATATTAAGGAAGAGAGTAATAAAGATGAGGTTAATATAAATTACGATGATTTAATGTCTAAAAAGAATTATACCTATGAAATCAAAAATGGAAAAGGAAAGATTTATTATAATGATTATGTTATATATGAAGGAGATATAAAAAAAGGATTATTTGATGGAAAAGGGGTTCTATTTGATATTCAAGGTAAAAAGGTATATGAAGGTGAGTTTAAAGAAGGTAAAAGGAATGGAAAAGGAACTAGCTATGATATAGAGGGAAATATAATTTATGATGGTAAGTGGAAAGAAGATTTACAATGGGGAGAAGGAAAACTTTTAAATAGTAATCAAGAAAAAATATTTGAGGGAACATTCTTTAAGGGTAAACCTCTTGGAATTAATAAATATATAGAAGATACACTTGATAATATAATTAAATATGAACTTGAGCCTATGATAGCTTTAAATGAAGTGAAGGATGATATAAAGAGGCTTATAAGCTATTTAAAGGTTCAAATCCTAAGACAAAGAGTTGGTCTTAGAAGTATGCAAATACCTTATATTTATGTATTTGAAGGAAATGTAGGTCTTGGAAAAGAAGAAGTAGCAAAAATATTAGCTAAAATATATTATACTCTAGGACTTATTCCTGAATATAGCTTTATAAAAAGAGATTTAATAAAAGTACTTGAAGGTGAAGATAATTCAGAAATTGAAAAGAGTATGGACAATTATGGTGGGGGCTTAGTATATTTAAATAATTTATATTCTAATTCAGCAGAAGATATAGAAGAAATTATAAGTTGTAAGGCAGCTATTGATAATATATTAGAACTTGTAGATTATACTAATGGACATTTTATAGTTGTATTTTCAGGAGAAGAGGAATTAATTGAAACTATGCTTCATAGTGAAAAAGAATTAGAAAATTTAATTGAAAAAGGAATAGATTTCTTTGATTACTCAGTTGATGAAATGATGGACTATTTAAATAGACTTAGTGAAGTAAATGATTATAGTATTTCAAAAGAAGCTTATGATGATATTGAGGAATTCTTTGAAGATATATTAGATGATGAAAAGTATGATAATAGAAATGGTGAGTTTATACAAGAATTTTTTGATGAAATGATTAAGGAACAATGTGTAAGAGTTGATAAAGAAGGCATTAAGGATATTAAAAAGTTAAAAGAGATAAATGAAGAGGACTGTAGAAAAGCAGAGGATAAGATTTGTTTTTAAAAGAAAGGAGCTGTTTTAAATAGACAGCTCCTTTTTTATTTAGATATCTTCATCAAGTCTTATTCCATACTTTTTACACTTTAAAGATATAGTTCTATGTGTAAGACCTAAAGCTTTTCCTGTTTTATTAAATGATTTATATTTTTTTAGAGCAGCAGAGATTATTCTCTTTTCATATTCTTCAAAAGGTAGAATATTATCTTCATCTAGCTTTAAGATATCATTAGATAATTCTGTTTTTGGAAGAAGATAAGGAGGTAAATCTTGAGTAGATATTATGTTAGTTATACAAAGATTCATAGCTCTTTCCATTATATTTTCAAGCTCTCTGATATTACCTGGGAAGTTATATTCCAAAAGAATAGATAGTGCTTTGCTATCTATTGATTTTATAGAAGTACCAAGTTTAACATTCAACTTTTTAATAAAATGTTCCACAAGAATAGGAATATCAGTTTTTCTATCTTTTAATGAAGGTAGAAGAACTGATAATACATTTAATCTATAATATAAGTCTTCTCTAAATTCATTATTTATTATCATTTCTTCTAAGTTTCTGTTTGTAGCAGCTATAACTCTAACATCTATTTTCTTAGGAGCAAGGCCACCAAGACTTTCAATTTCACGTTCTTGAAGGGTACGAAGAAGTTTTACTTGCATAGAAAGTGGCATATCACCAATTTCATCTAAGAATATAGTACCACCATTAGCTATTTCAAATTTTCCAGGTTTAGATTTATTAGCACCTGTAAAAGCTCCTTTTTCATAACCAAATAATTCACTTTCTAATAAATTTTCAGGAATAGCAGCACAGTTAACTTTAACAAAAGGCATATCTCTTCTATTGCTATTAGTATGAATAAATCTAGCTATAAGTTCTTTACCTGTACCACTTTCACCTCTAACTAAAATAGTTGAAATACTTTTAGCTGCTTTTTGACATATATACATAATATCTTTAAGACTAGTTTTAGATCCAATTATCTCATCAAATGATGAATCAGAACTAATACTCTTTAAAAATTCTTCCTTATAGAAATTAAGTTCTTCCTCAGAACGTTCTAATTTATCTATAAGTTCTTTAAGTTCAGTAATAGGTCTAGAAGTAGATATAACTCCTTTAAATTTATTATCTATAAATATAGGGTCTATTTTAGAAATTATATCTATACCATCTTTAGTATGAAGTATATTATCTAATACTTTTTTATCTCTAAAGGCTTTAGCTCTATATCCATTAGGCGAAATAGAGAAAATATCTTTACCTATTATGTTTTTACTTTGATTAGGGAAGTGTTCTATATATGCAGGGTTAACATAATTTATTTTTCCATTTTCGTCAACAAAGCAGATTAGATCATTAGAGCTTTCAAGTATTTTAGTAAATTTCTCATTTATTTCTTTAAGACCAACTATATCAGAAATATCTTGTATAACAGCAATAGCTCCAATAAGTTCATCATGTGAAAAAAGAGGAGACCTATTTACTATAGTAGTTCTATTATTTATATAAAGAATTTCACCAAATTCCTTATTTTTAGTTTTTAATATATTTCCTAGTTTTGAATTAGGGATTAATTTTTTTATTGGCTTACCTATAGTATCAGAAAAAGAAGTCCCTAAAATATTTAAAGCGTGATTATTAACTTTAGTTATATTTTCATTCATATCTATTGCTAGTACACCGATAGGTAATTCATCAAAAACTTGTTCATTAGCTATAGTACTTTCATCTATAAACTTATCTATTTTAGGCATAGTATCAGGATAAGAGTTTATATAAGTATCTATATATTCAATTAAAGATTGAATTGCAAGTTTTGAAATCATTCCAACATCTTTGCAACCAATGCTTAAAATTTCATTTGTATTTACTTTAAGAGCAAGTAGACCAAGCATACTAATGCCCAACCAATCAGTATAATTTTCTTTTTTTACATATAAATTAATTTTATATTTTGAAGTAATTTCAGAAGCCTTATTGACAATCATTGCTGAAAATCTTGTATGAAGGCCGGAAGGGGTTGTTATTTTTATATTTTGATAATACATAAAACCTCCTACATTTATAATTAATAAATTAATATATTGATAAAATATATCAATATATTAATTATATGATAAAAAATATCAATAATAAAGCAATTATCTGATAAATTTTATCAAAATTAGATAAAAGGTAAATTAAGTTTAAGATAAATAAATAACAAATAGAAATGAGTGGGAATAAATGGATTTAGACAACATATAATTTAGGGTAGAAACATAATATAGTTAATATAAAATGTTAAAAAGAAAAATTATATGTAAACTATATTAACAACAGAAAAACTAAATATAATTTGGCATATAAATTGCTAATTATAAATAGTGTAATAAATAGATTAAAAATTAAAAGTTTTTTTTATAAATAATTTAAGGTATTAGTAAAATTTAAAGATAAGTTTAAGGAGGAGTTACATAATGAAAAAAGGTATTGCAGCTTCAAAAGGATATGCTATAGGAACAGTTCTAATTCAAAAACATGAGGAAGTTATTATAACTGATGAAAAGATTACAGATATAGAGGCAGAAAAAGCTAAACTTGCTAAAGCTTTAGAAGCATCAAAAGCTCAATTACAAGTAATCAAAGAAAAAGCAGCTAAGGAAATGGGTGCTGAAGAAGCAGAAGTATTCGAAGCTCACTTAACATTATTAGATGATCCAGAATTTGCAGGGGCTATGGACATGGCTATTGAAACAGAACAATTAAATGTTTTAAAAGCTATTGAAAATACAAGAAATACATTTGTTATGATATTTGAATCAATGGATAATGATTATATGAGAGAAAGAGCAGCTGACTTAAAGGATGTATCTAACAGAATCATTGCTAATGCTGCTGGAGTTTCAGTTAATCCATTTGAAAATGCTAAAGAAAATACAGTAGTTGTAGCTCATGACTTAACACCATCAGATACAGCACAATTAGATAGAAGCAAAGTTGTTGGATTCTTAACAAATATAGGTGGTAGAACATCTCACTCAGCTATTATGGCTAGAACATTAGAAATTCCAGCTGTAGTTGGTATTGGAGATATTACAACATCTGTTAAAGATGGAGATACAATAATTGTTGATGGTATAGAAGGCTTAGCTATCATTAATCCAAGTGAAGAAGTAGTTAATGAATATATAGCTAAGAAAGAAGCTTTTAAAGCTGAACAAGAAGAATTAAAGAAATTAATAACTGTTAAAACAGTTACTAAATCAGGTAAAAGAGTAGAAGTTTGTGGAAACATTGGTAAGCCAGAAGATATAGATCAAGTTATGGCTAACGGTGGAGATGGAGTTGGATTATTCAGAACAGAATTCTTATATATGGATAGAGATAATGCTCCAACAGAAGAAGAACAATATGAAGCTTATAAGTATGTTTTAGAAAAAGCAGAAGGTAGACAAGTAGTTATTAGAACTCTTGATATCGGAGGAGATAAAACACTTCCATACTTACCATTACCAGAAGAAATGAATCCATTCTTAGGATATAGAGCTATTAGATTATGTCTTGATAGAAAAGAAATCTTTAAGGTTCAATTAAGAGCTTTATTAAGAGCTTCTGTTTATGGAAAGCTTGCAGTAATGTTCCCAATGATTTCAGGGCTTGAAGAATTTGAAGCAGCTAAAGCTGTAGTTGAAGAATGTAAACAAGAATTATTAGCTGAAGGAATTAAGGTTTCAGAAGATATTCAATGGGGTATCATGGTTGAAATTCCAGCAGCGGCAGTTATGGCTGATGAACTTGCAAAGCATGTTGATTTCTTCTCAATAGGAACAAATGACTTAATCCAATATACATTAGCAGCAGATAGAATGAGTGAAAAAGTATCATACCTTTATAATCCAATGCACCCAGCTGTATTAAGATTAATAAAGATGACAATAGATGGAGCTCACAAACATGGTAAGTGGGTTGGAATGTGTGGAGAAATGGCTGGAGATGAAGCAGCTATCCCAACACTTGTTGAATATGGTTTAGATGAATTCTCAATGAGTGCAACATCAATGCTTACAGCTAAGAAAATAATAATGGAACAAGAATAATATATGAAAGGTTGTCCTTTTAGGACAACCTTTTATTTATAATTACATATTTAGATATATATTTAAAAAGAAGAATTAAATTTGTCTATTTACAGAAGATAAAAAAGTAGACTAGATTCAGAAAATATATGTAAAAATGTGGTATACTATTAAACATATAAGATTTTTGTGAATTAGGTGATTAGGTGAAGGAAAGTAAAAAGTGGAGTTTAGTTGTAGGGGCTATTTTTATAATATATTATGTATTTCTTTTATTTCTTCAGGGTGTTACATTATTTGATTCTGTATTTTTATTGATAGGAAGTACATTTGTATCACTTTATTTTTTAGAGAAAAGATATGAATATAGAAGATATAGAGATGAATTTTATAAATTTAAAAAAAGAGTTATCATATTTTTTTCAGTATGTTTAAGTTTCTTTATTTTTGTAGAGGGAAGCATGGTGATATTTGCAATGACTAAGACTAAAGATAAATCGGATATTATTATGGTTCTAGGAGCAGGGCTTGATGGTGATCAAGTCTCAAAAAGTCTTAAAAGTAGACTTGATGGAACTATAAAATATTTAAAAGAGAATGATGATGGAGAATATATACTTTTATCAGGTGGTAAGGGAGATGATGAATTAATTTCTGAAGCAGAAGCAATGAAGAGATATTTAGTTAATCATGGTATTTCTGAAGAAAGAATAATTTTAGAAGATAAATCAACTTCAACCTTTGAAAATTTTAAGTATTCTAAAGATATAATAGAAAGTAAAACAGGTAAATTTATAGATGAAGTTAAGGTTAGAGTTTTTACTAACTCATTCCATTGTTTAAGAAGTTATTTTTTAGCTAAAAGACTTGGATATGGTGAAGTTTATATGGAAGGGACTAAAACTCCACCGTCTGTTATACCTCTTTATTATACAAGAGAAGTGTTAGCTCTTGGAAAGTCTATACTGTTTGATAAATAAGAAAAATACAGAATTAAGGAGAACTTTGTCGTATTAGAGATGAAGTCTCCTTTTTTATTTTAACAAATAGTTAATTTTTACAAAAATAGATTTTATACGCAAAGGAGTTGCTATAATTATTGTATTAAGGTGTAGAGGTGAAAAAGAGGTGTAGTTATGAAGGAGTCTAAAAAAGTTTATGAGAAAGCAGTGAAATATTTTCATAATGGAGATTTAGAAAAAGCTTTAAAAGTCTTAGAAGAGGCTATAGCTATAAATATGAAAAATTCAGCAGCTCTTAATCTAAAAGGAATGATTTTCTATTTAATAGGAAAAGGAAAAGATGCAGAGGCTACTTGGCAGATAAATGTTGATTTTAATGATGATGATATAGCAAAATCATATATAAAAGCTTATAAGGAAGATGTACTTAATGAGAATGAAAAAAAGTATAGAACTGCTTTAATTAAGATAAAAGAAGTGAAGATTAGAGAAGCAGTAAAGCTTTTAAAAGAAGCAAGTGTAAGTGACTTTAACATAATAAATGTAAGGAATGCTTTATCATATTGCTATATAAAGCAAAGAAATTTTACTATGGCAAGAGAAAATATAGTAAAAGTTTTAGAAATGGATAGTAAGAATAAAGTAGCTAAAGAAAATTTAGAGATAGTAAATAAACAAGGTGAATATTATAGGGTGGAAAAAAAGCCACTTAATAAAAAGAAAATTATAATAGGTTCAGCAACAGTTGTTGGAATTATTATGGGTGGAGTATTAATAAATTCTATAGGAGTTATTGATGGTAATAGTAAAAAAACAACTGAGACAGTAATAGCTAAGAAGGAAGATAAGAAGCAAGAAGTAGTTAAAAAAGAAGAGCCTAAAAAAGAAGAAGTAGAAAAGAAAGTTTTTGATATTGAGGAGCTTAAAATTGCTATAAGCGATAAAGGGTATGAAGATATAGAGAAACTTATTTTATTAGCTGAAAAAGAAAATTTATCAAAAGAAGAGAAAAAAGTTTATGAAGAAGCTAAAACTCTTATAAGTTCAAATGGAGCAGAATATTTTTATCATAAAGGTGTAAAGCAATTTAAATCTAAGAATTTTGGGGAAGCTAAAGAGAGATTCTTAAAAGCCTATGATTATTCTGAGGAAAATTATTTAAAGAAGCATATAACTTATATGCTTGCAGTGTCTTATGAAAAGTTAAAAGATAATGAAAATGCTATTAAGTATTATGAAGCTTATTCAAAAGAAAATAATAATGAAGAGGAGGGGTATTTAGCGGAAGTTTTATATAAGCTTGCTACTTTAAATGAGTCTAGGGATAAAGAAAAAAGCAAAAAATTTGCTAGAAGGCTTAGAGATCAATTTGATGATTCTATATATAACAATGAAAAAATAGAATCTATATTAAATAACTAAAGCTAGGAAGTGAGTTTATGATAAAAATTATAAAAGGAGCAGAAGTTTATAGTCCAAAGTATCTTGGAGTTAGGGATATAATTATAGCTAATGATAAAATAGAAGGAATTTATGAAAATGTTAATATACCAGATAAATTTATAGATATTGAAGTAATTGATGCAAGTGGAAAAATAGTAGTACCTGGGTTTGTTGATTCTCATGTGCATATTATTGGTGGAGGAGGAGAAGGTAGTTTTAAAACTAGAACTCCAGAATTACAATTAAGTGAGATAATAAATGCGGGTATTACTTCTTTAGTGGGCTGTATAGGTACAGATGGAATATGTAGAGATATGAGAACTCTTTTAGCAAAAGTTTATGGATTAGAAGAAGAAGGAGTTAGCTGTTATTGTTATACAGGTTCATATGAATTTCCGGTAAAGAAAACTTTAATGGGGTCAGTTAAAGAAGATATAACTCTTGTAAAAAATATTATAGGACTCGGAGAAATAGCTTTATCAGATCATAGAAGTTCACAAGGTACTTATCAAGAATTTGTTAACCAAATAGCTCAAGCTAGAGTTGGTGGACTTTTATCAGGAAAATCTGGTGTTGTTAATATACATTTAGGCGAAGGTGCAAGAAAGATGAATTATATCTTTAAGATGCTAGAAGAAACTGAGATACCAGCAAGACAAGTACTACCAACTCATGTTAATAGAAGTAGAAAACTTATGGAAGAGGGGATAAAACTTACAAAATTAGATGGAGTTATAGACCTTACTACTTCAGGAAACCCAAAATATATAACAGAAGATGAATTTAGAGCTGGAGAAGGACTAGTTTATCTTTTAAATAATAATGTTCCTATAGAAAATATAACTTTTTCATCTGATGGTAATGGAAGTGACCCAGTATTTGATGATGATGGAAATTTAATTGGTCTTGGAGTATGTTCTGTTGGAACTTTATTTAGAGAGGTAAAATATGCTATAGACAAAGGTATATCACTAGAAGATGGCTTAAAAGTTATAACATCTAATGTAGCTAGTGTTTTAGGACTTTCAGATAAAGGTGAAATTCAAAAAGGTAAGGATGCAGATTTAGTTATTTTAACTAAAGAAGAGCTTGAAATTGATGGAGTAATAGCAAGAGGAAAAGTTCTTAAAAAAGATGGAGTTAATATTGTAAAAGGAACTTTTGAATAAATAATTTAATTAATGGTTTGAAATATTACAGAAGATTATATGGATAGATTAGGAGGTTTATATATTATGAAACATAAATATAGTGGTTTTGAAAAAGAGGTTCTAGAAAGTAAAGGGACAGTTTTAGTAGATTTTTGGGCAAATTGGTGTGAACCTTGTAAACTTACATCTCCAATATTAGATGAACTAAGGAATGAATTAAAAGAAGTTAAATTTGTAAAAGTAGATATTAATGAAGAATCAGATGTACTAGATGATTATAATGTGACAAGTATACCTACTTTAATGCTTTTTAAAGATGGAGAGCTTAAAGAAAGACTTGTTGGTTTTAGAAAAAAAGATGATTTAAGGTCTACTATAGAAAAATATATAGATTAATAAAAAAAGTAGGAGCATTAAAGCTCCTACTTTTTTTAAATTTCGAAAAATACATGTCTTCCGATATTTTTTACGTTTTTCTTTTCTACACCTTTCATCCAGGTGCAAGTAGCTATGGCTGGATTATAATAATATAGTGCCTTATTAGTAGGATCATTACCTCTAATGGCCTCCATAACAGCGTTATAACTATCACTATTGGGGACAACATTAATTTCTCCATTTACTACACAAGAGAAAGCATTTTTTTGTTTAATAACACCTTCAACTGTATTTGGAAAATTAGGGTCGATTACTCTGTTTAAAATAACAGAAGCAACAGCAACCTTACCTTTATAAGGTTCACCCTTACTTTCGGCATAAACAATCTTTGCCATAAGATTTATATCATTTTGAGAAAGTTCTATAGATTTATTATTGCTCTTAAATACTTGAACTACCGATTCATGCTCAAGATATAAATCTTTAGTTGAGTATGTTGGTTCCAGATAAGTAGGAATTAATTTTTCTATTGAACTTGGTTTATTTATATTCTCGATTTTGTTTGCTGCATTAAAAGTTCCGATTTCTTGTCCATTAGCCTTAGGGCTAATAAAATTAGTGATAATTAGTAAGCTACAGGTTAAGAAAAAACTAAAATAATATTTTGTTTTCATAGAAACCTCCTTTTGTAACTCTGTACCTTGAGTAGTGTAACCAAAAAGAATCTTTTAATACCTAAATTAGTTTTTTTGTGCTTTTAATTGTATTTAGTTGATAATTTTTGGAATGATATTATTGACTTATTTAGAGTTTTATAGGAGGTCTTAGCCTTGTTATATAAGTCTTTTTTAGGATTTTTACTCACCTCAGAAATTAAGTAATCTCTCATTTGATTTATATAAATTTCATAGTTATTAAATATATCAAGCATTGCTTGAAAATAATCTTGATATCCATCAGGAATTGATAAAGAATGAAGTTCTATATTTAATTTATTAAATTCCTCTATTTTTTCGTTAACAGATTTTAAAACAGGCTCAAGAGTTCTATTATCTTCTTTAACTAACTTTATTATTTCAAATAGGTCTTCATTAAGAGGAGCAAATTCAGTATAGATATAATCAATATTTGTTTTAAAACTTGCGTTCTGATGTAATGTTATGTCACTATCTCTATTTAACTTAATAAGCTCATTTATATAGTTTAAAGATTTTGAGATTAGTGTTTTTTTATCATCTTTTAAATTAAGTTCAATTTCATAATTTTTAAGCTTTTTAAAGGAATCTTCTAGCTCACTCTTGGATTTTAGTACTTTTTTATTATTTTCTATTAATGAAGGACTATTGATATTTTCAAGAGTATATATTATATTTTTATAAAATTCTATATTTTTATTAATACTACTTATTAGAAGTGCTTTTTGCTCTTTTAAATCATCTGAAACTTTAATGTTATTTGTTTCTTGAATTAAAGTATCTAGTTTAGAGATATTTTTATCAAAAGATTCAATGAAACTTTTGGCATCTATATTATTTTTATTACTTGTTTGTATATTTATGGAGTTTACTTCATTACTTATATTTTTAAGTTCTTTAAAGCTATTTGGTTTAATAATAGTTTTTATTGTTAGTATTACAAGTAGTGATATAAGTAGTAGAAAAGTTATTGTGAATGGATTAGAAATAAAGCTTTTAAATTTTTTAGTATTCATTTTTCCCTCCTATGTAAATTGTTTATTTAAATATATGAAAGGGAAGTAATTTTAATTACAATAAATTATGTAAATATGAATATTGAGTTATATTTTTTAAAAGATTTTTAGTGTATAATTATAAATAGTATCGCAAAGAGGTGAAAATGATGCAGGAATTGGAGTTTTTATTTAATATTACAAAAAGCAGCATCTCAATATGGGCTATTATAGACATATTAGTAGTTGCATATATCTTCTATAAAGGTTATAAATTAATACAAGAAACAAGAGCAGAACAACTTTTAAAGGGAATTCTTCTTATTTTGTTATTAATACCTATAAGTCATTTTTTAAGATTAAATACATTGAATTTTATTCTTACAAAAACACTTACAATAGGGGTTTTATCTATGGTTATTATCTTCCAACCAGAGATAAGAAAAGCTTTAGAACATATAGGAAGTAGTACATTCAACGATTTACATATTTTAGCTGATGATGAAGAGCTTGAGCATGTGGTTGATGAACTTGTAGAAGCAGTATCTAATATGGCAGCTACAAAAACAGGTGCTTTAATAGCATTAGAACAAAAAACGGGCCTAGATGATTTTGTCAAAACAGGTACACAAATAGATGCTGTAATTACTGATTCTTTAATAGAAAATATATTTGTTAAAAATACTCCTCTTCACGATGGGGCAATGATTATAAGCTACGATAGAATAGTTGCAGCTGGTTGCGTTTTACCTTTAACTAATAATTTAAATATAGATAAGCTTCTAGGAACAAGACATAGAGCTGCTATAGGGCTTTCAGAAGCATCAGATGCTCTTATAATTGTTGTGTCAGAAGAAACAGGTAATATATCATTAGCTGTTAAAGGAAGGCTTACAAAAAACTATGATAAAGAAAAGCTTAAAAATATGCTTCTAAGAATAATGAGAAATAGAAGAGATAAAGGAAGCAGATCACTCAAAGGAAGGGTAGAAGAATGGGTAACAAAGCTAAGAAGAAAGAAATATTAATAAAGGTAATATGTATTTTACTTTCATTTGGACTTTGGTTATATGTAAATAATATTGAAAATCCAAAAAGGGAAATAGTAGTTGCAAATATTCCAGTTGAAATAGTTGGTTCTCAAATATTATCACAATATGGATTAGCCTTAGCTCCAAATCAAGATATAACAGTAAGTCTTAAAGTTGAAGGACCTTCTTCACAAATTTATAAGATAAATAAATCACAGTTTAAATTATTTGCAGATTTAGGTGCTTATGGATTAACTGCTGGAGAAAATAATATTCCAGTTGAGATTGCAAGTGCACCAAATGGAGTTGTAATACAAAATAATTATCCACTTGTAAAAATTAAATTAGAAGCCTTAGAAAAGAAGACTATGCCCATTTATTCAGAAATAAATGTTAAGAATTCAGCAGGTACTTATGTTAAAAAAGTAAATATAAGCCCAGCAACGGCAGTTGTAGAAGGACCTGAAAGTCTTGTCAATGAGGTTACAAAGCTTGTTATAAGAGAACAAGTTGATAATGTTAATAGTGCAGAAGTTTTAAATCTACCAATAATAGCTTTAAATTCAGCAAATCAAGTGGTTAATGGAGTGACTATAAATCCAGCAACAGCAAATGCTTTAATTAATGTGGAAAAAGGTACAACAGTTCCAATAAAGGTTGAAACAACAGGGGAATTACCTAATGGTATAAGTTTAAAGAGCATAATACCTAGTGTACCTTCAATAGAAATTGTAACAAATCAAAAAGGAGCTGCACCTATAACATCAATTAGTACAGAGCCAATTAATTTATCTAACATAACAGGAAGTACTGATATTCCAGTTAAACTTAAGTTACCAGCAGGTGTAATTAATTTATCAGGAAGTAATACTATAAATGTTAGAATTAATGTAAATAAAGCTATGAGCAAAACAATATCTGTACCTATAGAAATGATTGGAGAAAATGAAAATTATAAGTATGCACTTTCACAAAGTAGTGTAGAGGTTATTTTAACAGGTTCAGAAAAAGATTTAGAAGCTGTTGATCCAAGTAAAATTACTTGTCAGGTAAATGTTTCAGAACTTACAAGTAGTGGAGATGTAAACTTAGTTATAAATAATCCTTATACTAATGTAAAGGTAAATCAAACTCTACCAGCGGCAGTAGGAGTTACTGTTACTCCAATAGTAAAGCCAGTAGAGCCAACTCCACCAGAAAATAATCCAGATGGAACAGATAATGAGACAAAACCTGAGATTAAGAATCCAGTAAAACCAACAGCAAGCGCAAAAAAAGCTACTTCATCAAATGATAAAAAGACTACTTAATATTTAAATAAAATAATTAAAATAATCCTTGGATATATATTTAAATTTTTCAAGGATTATTTTTTTTTAGAATGGATAAATGATGTTATAATAATAAGCAGTGAATCTACTAAGGATATAAATTAGGAGGTAGTTTATGACAATTAGAATAAATAATATAACTCTTTCTATTCAAGAAGGAGATGAAGTTCTAAAGAAAAAAATAGCTAAAAAATTAAGAATGCCTGAAAATAAAATAGGTGATTTTAAGATAGTTAAAGAATCTTTAGATGCAAGAAAGAAAAATGATTTAAAATTTAATTATGCTATAGATATAGAAATGAAAGATGAGGAAGCTTTAGTAAATAAGCTAAAAGACCCTAGTGTTAGAATAGAAAATGCTAGTTATACAGATGATTTTGTATATGGTGAAGAAAAATTAAAAACAAGACCTGTAGTTATAGGAATGGGACCAGCAGGTTTATTCTCAGCGTTACTTCTTGCTAGAAAAGGCTATAAGCCAGTTGTGTATGAAAGAGGAGAAGATGTGGATAACAGAAGTAAGACTGTGGATAAGTTTTGGGAAACTGGTATTTTAAACAAAGAATCTAATGTTCAATTTGGAGAAGGTGGAGCAGGAACTTTTTCAGATGGAAAGCTTACTACAAGAATTAAAGATAATAGATGTGAATACATACTTAAAACTTTAGTAGAACATGGGGCCCCAGAAGATATTTTATATAGAGGAAAACCTCATGTTGGAACTGATATATTAAAAGGTGTAGTTAAAAATATTAGAGAAGAAATTATTTCACTTGGTGGTGAAGTTAATTTTAACTCAAGATTTGAAGGTTTAACTAAAGAAAATGGAAGAATTAAGAGTATTATAGTAAATGGAAAAGAAATAGAAGCAGATAATGTTGTTCTAGCTATTGGACATAGTTCAAGAGATACTTATGAAATGCTGTATAAAGAAGATGTATTTATGACAGCAAAACCATTTGCTATTGGAGTTAGAATAGAACATCCTCAAAAAGAGATTAATGCTAACCAATATGGAGAATTTGCTAATCATCCAAAATTAAAAGCAGCTGAATATAGACTTACATATCAAAGTAAAGAATTAAAAAGAGCGGTTTATTCATTTTGTATGTGTCCAGGAGGAGTTGTTGTTGGAGCAGCTTCAGAAGAAGGCAGACTTTGTGTAAATGGAATGAGTTATCATGCTAGAGATAAAGAAAATGCTAATTCAGCTTTAGTTGTTACAGTAGGACCAGAAGATTATGGTTCAGATCATCCACTTGCAGGTATGATGTTCCAAAGAAAATATGAAGAACTTGCTTATAAATTAGGTGGTTCAAATTATAAAATACCTGTTCAATTAGTTGGAGATTTCTTAGAAGATAGAGTTTCAACAAAGCTTGGAAGAATAACACCTTCAGTAGCTCCAAACTATGTATTTAGAGATTTAAGAGAATGTTTACCTCCATATGTAATTGCAGCTATTAAAGAAGCAATACCTGATTTTGATAGAAAGATTAAAGGTTTTGGAGATAAGGATAGTGTTATGACAGGAATAGAAGCTAGAACTTCAGCTCCTGTAACTATGAAGAGAGATGAAAGATTTGAAAGTATAACACTTGCAGGACTTTATCCAACAGGAGAAGGTGCTGGCTTTGCAGGTGGAATTATTTCAGCAGCTGTTGATGGTATAAGAGTAGCTGAAAAGATTATGGAAAAATACGCACCATTAGTTTAATTACAAAAAGAGTTATCTTAATAGAGATAGCTCTTTTTTTATTTTTGAATAATAAAGAAATTTTAGGAAAATACTTTAAAATAGATTATAAAATTTTATATTCAATAAAATAAATGTTAATATTTGATAAAAAAGGATTAATTTGATAAAATTAAAAAGGGTATAAGAGATAAGTTTACTATGTTTAGTATAGTGATATGAACTTTTTAATTTTGAGGGGTGTAATGATGAGTAAAAATTTTGATGATTTATTTGCAAAGCTAAAGGAAGTAGAAAAGAAAAAACTTTCTGTTGCAGTAGCTCAGGACAAACCAGTATTAGAAGCATTAAAGGAAGCAACAAAAAGAGGAATAGTTGATGCTGTATTAGTTGGGGATGAAGCAGAAATAAAAAATATAGCAGCAGAAATTGACTTAGACTTAGATAATTTTGAAATAGTAAATGAACCGAATACTAAGAAAGCAGCTTTAGAAGCTGTAAGGATTGTTTCATCAGGAAAAGCTGATATGGTCATGAAAGGCCTTGTAGATACAGCTACTTTTTTAAGAAGTGTTTTAAATAAAGAAGTTGGTTTAAGAACAGGAAAGCTTATGTCTCATGTGGCTGTTTTTGATATAGAAGGGTATGAAAGATTATTAATGCTTACAGATGCAGCATTTAACACATATCCAGATTTAAAGGCAAAAGTTCAAATAGTAAATAATTCAGTAAAGGTAGCAAATGCTTGTGGAATTAATAATCCAAAAGTTGCGGCAGTTTGTGCAGTTGAAGTTGTTAATCAAGATATGCAAGCTACTATAGATGCAGCACTTCTTGCTAAGATGAGTGATAGAGGACAAATAAAAAATTGTATTGTTGATGGACCTTTTGCTTTAGATAATGCTATTTCAACAGAAGCAGCAGAACATAAAGGAGTTTCAGGAGAAGTTGCAGGAAAAGCAGATATAGTTCTTTTACCTAATATAGAAACAGCTAATGTTATGTATAAAACTTTAACTATGTTATCAAAGACTAGAAATGGTGGTTTATTAGTTGGAACTTCAGCTCCTGTAATTTTAACATCAAGAGCAGATAGTTTTGAAGTAAAAGTTAATTCAATAGCGCTTGCAGCACTTGTAGCACAGAATTCTTAATTTCAAGGGGGAGAATTTAAATGCCATATAAATTATTAGTTATA
Organism: Clostridium mediterraneense; assembly: GCF_900091705.1. Classification (GTDB taxonomy): domain Bacteria; phylum Bacillota; class Clostridia; order Clostridiales; family Clostridiaceae; genus Sarcina; species Sarcina mediterraneense. The sequence continues at coordinate 596,510 of NZ_LT594785.1, forward strand.
AATCCAGGTTCTACATCAACAAAAATTTCAGTATTTGAAGATAAAAAGGAAATATTTGAAGAAACTTTAAGACATCAAACTGAAGAAATACAAAAGTATGATACTATTTCTGATCAATTAGGATTTAGAAAAGATTTAATATTAGATATATTAGCTAAAAAGAATTTTAATATTAAAGATATAAATGTTGCTGTTGGAAGAGGGGGGATGTTAAAACCTATAGAAGGTGGAACATATGAAGTTAATGACAGTATGGTAAATGATTTAAAAGTTGGAGTTCAAGGAGCTCATGCTTCAAATCTTGGAGGTATTCTTGCAAGAGAAATAGCAGACTCAGTAGGGGGGAGAGCTTTTATAGTTGACCCTGTAGTTGTTGATGAGCTTGAAGATGTTGCAAGAATATCTGGATGCCCTGAAATACCTAGAAAGAGTAAGTTTCATGCTTTAAATCAAAAAGCGGTTGCAAAAAGATATGCAAAGGAATTTGGAAAGAAATATGAACATCTAAATCTTATAGTTGTTCATATGGGTGGTGGAGTATCAGTTGGAGCTCATAAATATGGAAGAGTTGTTGATGTAAATAATGCTTTAGATGGTGATGGTCCATTTTCACCAGAAAGAGCAGGAGCAGTTCCAGTTGGTGATTTAATTAAATTATGCTTTAGTGGTAAATATACACAAAATGAAATTTATAGTAAGATTGTTGGAAAAGGTGGATATGTTGCTTATTTAGGTCTTAATGACCAAAGAGAGATTGAAAAGAGAATTACTAATGGTGATAAAGAAGCTAAAGCTACTTATGATGCTTTCATATATCAAATATGCAAATATATAGGAGCACAATCAGTTGTTTTAAAAGGAAAAGTTGATGGAATAATTTTAACTGGTGGAATAGCTTATAGTAAAATGGTTGTTTCTGAAATAAAAGAAAATGTTGGATGGATTGCACCAATAACTGTTTATGGAGGAGAAGATGAAATGCTTGCATTAGCAGAAGGTGCTTTAAGAGTTTTAAATTCAGAAGAAGAGGTAAAATTATATAATTAAATTCAATAAGCTATCTCAAATAAGGGATAGCTTATTATATCTATTTATAGGCTTTATTTATAATTAAAGTAATATATGGTAATATAACATTATTAAGATGAGTAGATTAATATTTGGGGGGGATTTAATTGAATAAAATAACTATTAATGATAAAGTAATAGAATTTGAAGGAGTACAATCTATTTTGAAGTTAGCTAAGGAGAATGGAATAGATATTCCAACTCTTTGTTTTTTAGAAGATTGTAATAATATTGGACAATGTGGAGTCTGCCTAGTTGAAATAGAAGGTCAAGAAAAATTAGCAAGAGCTTGTGCTATTAAAGCTAAAGATGGAATGGTTATAAGAACTAATACAGAAAGAGTTACTAATGAAATAAAATCAACAGTTTCAGCTCTTTTAGACAAACATGAATTTAAGTGTGGCCCTTGTGGAAGAAAAGAAAATTGTGAATTTTTAAAACTTGTGATAAAAACTAAGGCTAGAGCTTCAAAACCTTTTAAAGTAGAAGATAAAAGTGAGTTTGTAGATGAAAGAAGTAAATCTATAGTTTTAGATAGAAGTAAATGTGTTGTATGTGGAAGATGTGTTGCTGCATGTAGAGTTAAAACAAAAACCAATTCAATTAAATTCCATAGAGTTGATGGTGGAAGAATAGTAGGACCAGAAGAACTTAAATGTTTTGATGATACTAATTGTTTATTATGTGGACAATGTGTAATAGCATGTCCTGTTGATGCTCTTAAGGAAAAATCACATATTGATAGAGTTGAAGAAGCTTTAAATGATCCAAATAAGCATGTTATAGTTGCTATGGCTCCATCGGTAAGAACTGCTATGGGTGAACTTTTTAATATGGGATATGGAGTTGATACAACAGGAAAATTATATACAGCACTTAGAGAAATAGGTTTTGATAAAATATTTGATATAAACTTTGGTGCTGATATGACAATAGTAGAAGAGGCTACTGAATTAGCAGCTAGAATAAAGAATAATGGGCCTTTCCCTATGTTTACTTCATGTTGTCCTTCATGGGTTAGACAGGTTGAAAATTATTATCCAGAATTAATTCCTAATTTATCAACAACTAAATCACCACAACAAATATTTGGTACAGCAACAAAAACATATTATCCTGAAATTTCTGGAATAAAAGCTGAAGATATATTTACTGTAACAATAATGCCTTGTACATCTAAAAAGTTTGAAGCTGATAGACCAGATATGCAAACTAATGGAAATAGAGATATAGATGCTGTTATAACAACAAGAGAACTTGCAAAAATGATTAAAGCTAGAAAAATTAAATTTGCAAATCTTGAAAATGGAGTGGCTGACCCTGCTATGGGACTATATTCAGGTGCTGGTGCAATTTTTGGAGCAACAGGTGGAGTTATGGAAGCAAGCCTTAGATCACTTAAAGATTTTATCGAGGGTGAACATCTTACAGATATAGAATATAAAGCAGTTAGAGGCTTAAATGGAATAAAAGAAGCTAAGGTAGAGATTGATGGAAATGAATATAAAGTTGCTGTAGTTAATGGAGCTTCTAATTTATTTGATTTTATGAATTCTGGTAAAGTAAATGAAGGATATCATTTCATAGAAGTTATGGGTTGCCAAGGTGGTTGTGTAAATGGTGGTGGACAACCTCATTTATCAGCAGAACAAAGAAGTAAAATTGATATTAAAACTTTAAGAGCTTCTGTTTTATATAATCAGGATGCTAATACTTTAGAAAAGAGAAAAGCTCATGATAATCCTTCAATAATAGAAATGTATGAAAAGTATATGGGTGAGTTTGGAAAAGGAAAAGCTCATGAATTATTACATCATAGCTATAAAGTAAAACAAAATAATTAATTTAGGGGTGAAATAATGAAAGCTATTTTAGCAGAAGTTTCTTCAAAAAGATATAAGGGACTTGATATTAAGATTAATAATGGAGTAAGAGATTTTACTGTAAGTATTGATAAAGAAAATTTAAAGTATGAAGAGTTTAAAAATATTGATATGCATGTAAATGTCTATGCTTTAGTTAGAAATTGCTGTTCTGGGAAACCAGTATCTATTTTAGAAAGTGGAACAAGTATTGATGATGATAATAGTATAAGAGAACTTATTGATAGTATAGATAATCTTATTGGTGATAAATTAAAAGAAATTCTTATATAAAAAAATTGGCTGCTTTAATAAAAAAGCAGCCTTTTATTATAATTCAGAAAGGAACAACAATAAATAGTTCAAACAATACTTTTATTATGCTCAAAAAATAAAAATGTATGTAATTTATTAATATTAATTAAGTAAATGAGCTAAATTTATTTATTTTTTCATATAATCTAATAAGAATTTTTTTAGGAGAGACAATGGATAGAAGTAGTGGAGTTATAATGCATATTTCATCATTAGCTAGTGATTATGGTATAGGAACTTTTGGGGAAGAGGCTTTTAAGTTTGCAGATTTTCTTAGTGAAGCTGGATTAAAGTTTTGGCAAATACTTCCCTTAGGACAGACTTCTTATGGAGATTCACCATATCAGAGTTTTTCAGCTTTTGCAGGGAATCCATATTTTATAGATTTTAAATTATTAGAAATGGATAATCTTTTAGATGAGAGTGATTATAAAAATTTGGATTATGGAAGTAATGAAGATAAAGTAGATTATGAGAAAATATTTAATACTAGATACAAGGTACTTAGAAAGGCATATGAGAATGCAAAGAATAATATATATTCTAAAATAAAACAATTTAGGGATGAAAATAAAGAGTGGATTGAAGATTATGCTCTTTATATGGCTATTAAACAAAAGTTTAATTTAAGTTCTTGGAAAGAATGGGATAGTGAATATAAGTTTAGAGATAAGGCAAGTATTAAAAAGATAAAACAGGAATTAGATGACGAGATAAATTACTGGTGTTTTATTCAGTATGAGTTTTTTAAACAATGGTATAATTTAAAGTTATATGTTAATGAATTAGGAATAAAGATAATAGGAGATATTCCTATATATATTGCAGATGATAGTGCAGATGCTTGGAGTAAGCCTTATATGTTTAAATATGATAAGGATATGAATCTAGATAAGCAGTCAGGTTGCCCACCAGATGCTTTTTCAGAAGAAGGGCAACTTTGGGGAAATCCTATTTATAATTGGGAATACATGAAAAAAGATAATTATAAGTGGTGGATAAAAAGGATAAAAGAAAGTTCTAAACTTTATGATTTTATTAGAATAGATCATTTTAGAGGATTTGAGTCTTTTTGGGAAGTTGATGGAAAAGCTAAAAATGCAAAAAAAGGTAAGTGGATAAAAGGACCAGGTTTTAATTTATTTAGAGTTATTAAAGAAGAACTTGGAGACGTGAATATAATAGCAGAAGATTTAGGAGTAATAACTGATGAAGTAAGGCAATTAAAAAAAGAAACAGGTTTTATGGGGATGAAAGTTCTAGAATTTGCTTTTGGTGGTGGAAGTAAAAATGAACATTTACCTCATAATTATTGTGAAGATTTATTGGTATATACATCAACACATGATAATAATACTGTAAAAGCTTGGTTTGATAATGAGACTAATGATTATGAGAAAAAATATATTAAAAAATATATTAATCTTAGAGAGGATGAAGATATAAATTGGGGGCTTATAAGAACAGCTTGGGCAAGTACTGGGAAGATAGCTATGGCTCAAATACAAGACTTTTTATTAGTAGGAAGTACTGGAAGAATGAATTTTCCATCTAAGCTAGGCAATAACTGGAGTTGGAGAATTAAAAAGGATGTTTTAGATGAAGAGTTAATATCTAAAATTAAAAGTTTAAATGAGTTATATGAAAGATAAAAAAGGTAAGTATGTAGTATTTATAGAATATAAAATGATGAACTTTCAGAAATAAAAGGTGGGATTTTATATGAAGACTTCATTAAGTCCAAGAAAAGAATTAAATACTTTATTGGAAGTACGAAGTGATTCTTTTTTTAAAATACTTTCTTATGAGAATTTAGGAGAAAATAAAAAATTAAAACAACTTAAGATTAATCTAGATGATTCTATGGTTAAGGTGAGAGAAGATAAATTATTTTATTTAAAAGGGCAGATAAGTAAATATGAAATATATAAAGAAACTAGTTTTGCAAAAAAGATATTTTCATTAACGGAAGATGAAGAGGAAGAAGAGAGCATATATCCTATTTATAGTGGAAGTGGAGAGATTATGCTTGATACATCTTTAAAAGATTTTGTTATTATAGGTCTTGAAGATGATGAGATTATTATAAAAGAGGATAGTTTTTGGGTATGTGAATCTGAGGTAAATATAGATTATGAAGGTGAGGATGAACTTTTACTTTGTGGTAATGGAATTGTAGTTATAGAAGTTCCAGTATCAGAGAAAGAAATCCTAAGGCAAAGATTGAATAAAAATACTATTAAGGTTTTTAAAAATGATATTATCTTTAGAAGAGGTAATTTTAAAGAGATAAATCATAAAGAGTATAAAGTATATGAAGGAACAGGAGAGATATGGCTTACTCCTACAAGAAATATTTGTAGTAATACTAAAAGAAAAAGTGAAATTTTATTTGTAGAATAATAATATGTGAATTTTATCTATTCACTTTATGCATAAAATCCTTTATTATTATAAAGTAGTAAAGGATTTATTAATTCAACTTTTGGAGGTATAACAATATGAGTGAGTTTATATCAAAAATAAAGTCAGATGAACTAGATTATTTATTTAAGGCTATACTTACTTTAAAGAATGAAGAAGAATGTTATAGATTTTTTGAAGATGTTTCAACCATAAATGAATTAAAATCATTAGCTCAAAGATTGCAAGTTGCAAAGATGTTAGATGAAAAAAAGACATACATAGAAATTGCTGAAGTTACAGGGGCATCAACTGCGACAATAAGCAGGGTTAATAGAGCTTTAACATATGGAAGTGATGGTTATAATATAGTTCTAGATAGGTTAAATAAGGCAAATTAGATAATAGGATAGTTTATTTAGTTATTTGTAAGAAAATGTATTAGATTTTATAGTAAAATTTTATATGTACATTAGATAATATATATTAATTTGTGGTAATGAGGATAAAGTGTTAGTAGATCTATTAAAAAAGAGGTGAAAGAATTGAGTATACTTATTATAGATAATGAGGCCGAAGTTGTTGAAGAATTAGAACAAGATTTATTAAAAGAAAACTTTAAAGTTTTTAAAGCGAGTAATGGAACTGATGCTTTAGAAATATTTAATAATAATAAAATATCTTTAATTCTTTTAGATTTAATTTTACCTGATATGAATGGGCAAGAGGTATGTGAAGCAATAAGAGAAAAGTCAGATGTTCCAATAATCGTAGTTAGTTCAAAAAATGATTCTAATGATAGATTAAGAGGATTTGAAATGGGCGCTGATGATTATGTAGCGAAGCCTTTTTATTCTAAAGAAATAGTTGCTAGAGTTAAAGCTGTTTTAAAAAGAACTGAAAGATGTGCCGAAAAAGAAGTTTTAAGTTTTGATAATGAAAAGTTAGTTATAAAAACTAAAAGTCATGAAGTTCTATTAGATGGGGAACTAGTTCCTTTAACAGCAACTGAATATAAAATATTATTAATATTAGCAAAAACTCCTAAGATTGTATATAGTAGAGAACAACTTTTATTAGCAGCTCTTGGGGAAGAAAATGAAAGTTATGATAGAGTTATAGATACTCACGTTAAGAATTTAAGAGGCAAAATAGAAGCTGATAATAAAAAACCTAAGTATATAATTACTGTATATGGAGTAGGATATAGATTTGAAGGGAAAAAAGACTAGAATATCTTGAGTTGTTGTAAGAATTAATAAAACTTTTCTTACAATAAAATAAGGGCTGTTTCAAAAGAGACAGCCCTTATTTTTATTTATCTTTAATTTCATTTATTTGCTTATTAACGTTAAATAATTCATCTTGAACTTCTTTAAGTTTAGCCTTATTATTAGCTATTCTTGTTTTAATATCTTCTATGATATTTTGATAGTTTTCAATAATTTCTTCAGCTTTATCACCAGGTTTTACTGATAAAAGTCTACCTTTGAAATCTTCAAGTCTTTCATTATCATTTGAAATAAATCCTCTAAGCTTTTCTATGAAATCCTTTTTATTTCCAGCAAGCTTGTTTAAGAATTCTAATTGTTTTTCATTCTTTGAAGAATTTATTTTATCGAAGTATTCTTGTCTTAAGGCATAGAATCCGTCACGAACTTCTTTAAATTCATTTATTAAATCTTCATTAACATCTTTTCCACAGAATCCAACTTTGAAGAATTCTTCGCTTATAGCTTTAACTTTTTCTGAAGCTTCTTTCCAACTTTCATTTTCATAAAGAGCCTTAACTTCATTGATTAATTCTTTTCTCTTTTCTATATGAACTAAGTTGTTAGCTTTAACTTCATCAAAGAATTTTTGTCTTTCATTAAAGAAAGCTGTCTTAGCATTCTTGTATGCTTCTGATATTTCATCATTTTCTTCTTTTCCTGAGAATCCGATTTCTTTGAATTCTTCACAAAGAGCATTGAATTTAACAGTTGCATCTTTCCAGTTTTTATTGTTAACAAGTCCAGCAAGTTCTGCAATGATTTGTTTTTTCTTAGCTCTCTTTTCATCAAAGTTTTCTTTAAGATCACTTAATGAGTTCTTTCTTTCTGCTCTTAAGTTATTCTTAAGTTCATTGAATTTCTTAAAGATTGAATCATTTTCTTCTTTACCAACAAATCCAATATTAAAGAATTCATCACTTAAAGCTTTTATAGCCATATCTATATCTCTAAGATTTTCACTTGTATAGTGAAGTTCTGCTAATTTATCTAAAACCTCATGCTTCTTAACAGCATTTTCTTTGAATCTTTCTTCTGACTTTGCATAGAATTCTTTTCTCTTATCGTAGAATAATTGTCTAGCTTCATTTAGTTCATCATTAAGCTTTGGAAGTTCTACTGGATCAGAGCAAGGTATTTCCTTGAAGTTTTCTAATAATTCATAGAATTTAGTACTTGCATCTTTCCAGTTTTCTGATGTTTCTGCAAGAGTAATAATTTCTTTGATTACAGCTCTTCTTTTTTCTACGCTTTCTCTATCGTAATTTTCTAACTCTGCACCAAATGCATAGTCTGTGTTGTTGCTATTATCTTTTATGTATTGTTTAAAAGATTTATTCTTTTTTGTTCCCATTTTGAATCCCCTTTCAAATTACGCTTATAATACTATTCTAATTGTCTATAAATTTTATGTCTACTATAAAGTACTACTAATGCTATTTTATTTTAATAAATCACTAATTTACTTAATATTATGCTTTTAAATTTTAAATATAATATAAATTTGAAAAAAAATATAAAGTTATTTTTAATTTTAGGTTTATAAGCGACTATGCTAGATATTATGACAATTGACAAGAAAACTTCAATAGTTTATATTTAAATGCATAAAATATATTTTAAAATTAGTTAGAAAAATATTACTAAAGAGAATATTAATAAAGTAGATAGAATTTTAGAGGTGGCAAAATGCAAAGATTATTCGGTACAGATGGAGTTAGAGGAATAGCTAACACAGAATTAACAGCAGAATTAGCTTATAATTTAGGTAGAGCAGGTGCATATGTTTTAACACAAGCAGCTCACAAACCTAAAATATTAGTTGCAAAAGACACAAGAATATCAGGAGATATGCTTGAATCAGCTTTAGTAGCAGGAATATTATCAGTTGGAGCAGAAGCTGTTGTTATAGGAGTTATACCAACACCTGCAGTTGCATATTTAACAAAGAAATATGGCGCAGATGCAGGAGTAATGATTTCAGCATCACACAATCCAGTAGAATATAACGGAATTAAATTCTTTAATGCAAATGGATATAAATTATCAGATGAATTAGAAGATAAAATACAAGAAGTAATAGAAAGCGGATTTGAAGGGGTTCCTTCACCAGTTGGAGCTGACCTAGGAAGAGAAACAATAGATGAGAAAGCAGAAGAACATTATATTGAATTCTCAAAGAATGTTGTTAATACATCATTAGAAGGACTTAAAATTGCTTTAGATTGTGCAAATGGAGCAGCATATTCAGTAGCAGAAAAAGCTTTTAAAGAATTAGGAGCAGAAGTTTGTGTAATTAACAATACACCAGATGGAACAAATATAAATGAAAATTGTGGATCAACACATCCAGAAGAACTTATGAAGTTTGTTAAAGAAAATAAATGTAATTTAGGTTTTGCTTTTGATGGAGACGCTGATAGATGTTTAGCAGTAGATGAAAATGGAAAGCTTGTTGATGGAGATTTCTTATTAACAATAACAGCTAAATATTTAAAAGAAAAAGGTCAATTAAAAGATGATACTTTAGTAGTAACAGTAATGAGTAATTTAGGACTTATGCTTGCATGTAAAAAAGAAGGAATAAATGTTGTTACAACTAAGGTTGGAGATAGATATGTTCTTGAAAATATGGTTGAAAATGGATATTCAATTGGTGGAGAACAATCAGGACACATAATCTTATTATCACATAATACTACAGGTGATGGACTTGCAACAGCACTTCAAATTTCAACAATAGTTAAGGAATCAAACAAGAGCTTATCAGAACTTGCAAAAGTTATGAAGGTATTACCACAAGTATTAGTAAATGCTAAGGTTCCTAACTCAATGAAAAACATTCATGAAATAGATGAAGAAATTAAATCAGAAATTAAAAAAATAGAAGAAGCTTTAGAAGGAGCAGGAAGAGTTCTTATAAGACCTTCAGGTACAGAACCACTAGTAAGAGTTATGCTAGAAGGTGAAAACCAAGAAGAAATTGATAAAATGGCAAATAATCTTGCTGCTTTAATAGAAAGTAAAGTTAAATAGCTTTCAAAAAAATAACTACCTTTATAAGGTAGTTATTTTTTTATTAAATTTATAATATTTTTAGATAGCACTTTTTTTAGTTATTTAAAAATGAGATAATAATATTATACAAAATATTGTTTTTAATAATATTTTTTACAAAAAATGATGTTTATTATATATATATTAATTAAATTAAGTAATAATAATTATTTATAAATAATTATTATTACTTTATAATATATTCAAAGAATGATTTTAAATAAAGTTTAGTTAATATTTTTATAGTAGATAAAAGTAATAAATAAAGTTTATTTAATTTTTAGGAATTTGAATTGGAGGAATTTAAAATGAAAAGATATGTTTGTACAGTGTGTGGATATATTGCTGAGGGAGAAATACCAGAAAAGTGCCCAATCTGTGGAGTAGGTCCAGAAAAGTTTGTAGAGCAAGTTCAAGGAATGGCTTATGCAGATGAACATGTAATTGGAGTAGCTAAAGATGTAGATGCAAGAATTGTAGAAGGTTTACAAGCTAATTTTATAGGTGAATGTACAGAAGTAGGAATGTATATTGCAATGTCAAGACAAGCTGATAGGGAAGGATACCCTGAAGTAGCTGAAGCTTATAAGAGAATTGCATTTGAGGAAGCAGAACATGCAGCAAAATTTGCTGAATTATTAGGTGAAGTTGTTGTTGCTGATACAAGAGCTAATCTTGAAGCAAGAGTTGCAGCAGAACATGGTGCATGCGAAGGAAAGAAAGAATTAGCTACACTTGCTAAACAATTAAATCTTGATGCTATACATGATACAGTTCATGAAATGTGTAAAGATGAAGCAAGACATGGAAAAGCTTTTGAAGGATTATTAAATAGATATTTTAATAATGATAAAAATCATGATGAAGATGATTTTGCATATAGAAAATTTGAAGTAGTTAAAAAGCAAAAAGAAAATGACGTTGTAACATCATTTTACTTAAAACCTGTTAATGGATCTAAAGTAAAAACACATAAAGCAGGACAATTTATATCTGTTAAGCCAATAAAGAGTGGGGAAAATGCAGATCAAGTTCGTCAATATAGTTTATCAATGAAACCAGGTGAAGATTTTTATAGAATAAGTGTAAAAAGAGAAGATAAGGGGATTATATCAAGATACTTACATGAAAATGTTAATGCTGGAGATATAATTGATATTACAAATCCACTTGGAGAATTTTATCTAAAAGAAGATAAGAAGAAGCCTTTAGTTTTATTAAGTGGTGGAATAGGAGTTACTCCTGTTATGTCAATGCTTTATAAAGCTTTAGATGAAGGAAGAGAAGTAATATTTGTCCAAGCAGTTTTAAATACTACTGCTCATACATTTAAAGAAGAATTAAGAGAACTTGCTAAAAATAATAGTAATCTTAGAACAGCAGTATTCTACCAAACTCCATTAGAATCAGATAAAATTGGAGTAGATTATGATGTAGAAGGATTTGCTACTAAGGAATGGATACAAGAAAATTTACCAAGTAATGGGGAATTCTATTTCTGTGGACCATTAGGATTTATGAAACATGTATTTGATACTATTAAAGCTATGGGTGTTGAAGATGATTGTATAAATTATGAGATGTTTGGACCATCAGCAGATTTAGCTAATATGTAATATATAAAAAGAGGATGTCTTTTATAGGCATTCTTTTTTTATTTTAAGAGGCTCTTTTATGAAGAGAAGAATCTTTATCTAGTTTAGTAAGTAGAATATAAGATTTTTTATTTTTAATAATTATAATATTTAAAGTATGAATATATAATTTTATTGAAATATACAAAAATGTAATATTCTGTGATAAAATGTTGTGTAAAGGTTAAAATTTTTTAAGGGGCGTAGTTGAATGCAGAATAATAAGGTGAAAAGAAAAAGTAATATTTTAATTGGGGTAATGTTATTTATTATTTTTTTTATGGTTGGTTCATCTATATTAATTAAATATACTTTTTATAAGATAGAAAGAAAAGTAGAAATAAATGAATTATTTAAAGAAAGTAATATTGTAGAAGCTGAGAAGCTTGGTCTTGAAATTAAGGAAGTAGTATCAACAATAATGGTTAAGGTTTTCTTTATATATTGTGTATTAATAATAATAGGATTTATTGTATTGTTTAAATGGCTTAATAAGCAATTTGTATCTAAGATTAAGCAAATAGAAAGTGAACTTATTGAAAATCCCAATACTGAGATTAATGATAAAGAGTGGTTTAACAATCAAGATAATATTGATGAAATGATTAATTCGATACATCAATACAAGGATAGATTAAATTATTATACTAAATATGATAATTTAACAGGACTTATAAATAGAGGAACTTTAATTAAAGAATTAGATAGAGAAATAGAAATAAATAAAGATAAAAAATTAGTATTAGCTTATATAAATTTAGATGGATTTTCTTATTTTAATAATAATTATGGTTATAGTAAAGGTGATGAAATATTAAAGAAGGTAGCTCAGGAGCTTAGTTCTTATGTTACTACAAATAATATAGTAGCAAGAATTGGAGGAGATGAATTTGCTGTTCTACTAAAAGAGGATGATGCAATAGAAGATGTAAATACCTACATTGAGGGCTTACTTGAAAAAATAAACTCTATTAAAAATACAACTAAAGGTGGATTTGTATCTGCAAGTATTGGGGTTTGTGTAAAAGGTAAGAAAGAAAAAAGTGCTTCAGTTATGATAAATAATGCATATCTTGCAATGACTAGGGTAAAAGAGAGACAAAAAAATAGTTATGAGGTTTTTGTAAAGAGTAACAAAAAAGATATAAGTATAGAGATGGTTGAAAAGGCTCTTAAAAGAGGAGAAATACATATTCATTATCAACCTAAGGTTAATTTAAGGACTAATACGATAGATGGGGTTGAAGCTCTTGTTAGGTGGTTTGATAATGAGCATGGATATATATCACCAGGTTCATTTATAAAAATTGCTGAGGATACTGGATATATAATTACTTTAGGTGAATGGATATTAAATAAGGCTGTTAGAGAAATTAAACAGCTTAATGATGAACTTGGGATAAATTTATCAGTAGCTGTGAATGTTTCGCCTATTCAATTTTTACAAAAAAGATTTGTGCAAAAAATTAAATCAGTACTTTCTGAAAATTCAATGCCAGCAAGAAACTTAGAATTAGAGCTTACAGAGGGGATAGGACTTTTTAATTCTAAGGATGTGATTCAGAAGTTTGAAGATATAAGTAATTTAGGAGTTTCTATAGCAATTGATGATTTTGGGACTGGATATAGTTCAATAAAATATCTAAAAGAGTTTAAGATAGATACTATTAAAATAGATAGAAGTTTTATTGTAAGTGGTGAAAAGAATAAAAATTTAGTAAGATATATAATAGATGTTTCTAAGACTTTAGATGTTACAGTAGTAGCAGAGGGAGTTGAAGATTATAAACAAGCAAGAATGCTTAAAGAATTAGATTGTGATTATATTCAAGGATATTTCTTTTATAAACCTATGCCACTTGTAAGACTTAGAGAGCTTTTAAAGAGAAATTAATTCTTAGGAGGCAGATTATGAATAAACAATATTTAAGACAAAGTATTAGTGAAATAAGAAGAAACATGGATAAAGAAGAAAAGTTAAATAAAGATACGGAACTTAGAGAAAAACTTTTTAATACTGACGAATATAAAAATTCTAAAGTTATTTTTGTTTATGTTAGTATGGGAGATGAGATAAATACTATAGAAATAATAAAAAGATTATTTGAAGATAAAAAAGTAGTAGCAGTTCCTAAGGTTTTTAAGAATCCTAAGAGAATGGAAGCTTTAAGAATAGATTCATTTGATGATTTAAATCAAAAAGGGCCTTTTGGAATATTAGAGCCAAGTTTTGAAGCTGAAAATATAAGTGACTTAGTAGATTTAACAATAGTACCAGGACTAGCTTTTGAACTATCAGGTAAAAGGGTAGGATATGGTGGAGGATACTATGATAAATTCTTTAAATCTTATCCAAAATCTAAAAAGGTGGCACTTTGCTATGATTATCAAATAGTAGAAAATACTTATCCACAAGATTATGATCAGGGAGTAGATAAGATAATTAGTAATAATAAAATTATAGATTGTTTATAAAAAATATATTTGGAAAATAATGGTTGCAAATTTAGGTTAGCTATAATATAATGAATTTATAAATAAGAATTTAATAAAGGTCTTTTATCAAGAAAGGTGGAGGGACTGGCCCTATGAAGCCTAGCAACAGCTAACTTTATAAGTTAGAATTGTGCTAAATCCTGCAAGGAAATTTATATAAAGTGTGTAAGCTTTAGATTTCCTGAGAGATAAAAGAGATTGTTTTTATAGAAGTTTTGACTATTTCAATCTCGCTTAGATTGAAATAGTTTTTTTATTTAATTCAATCTAAATTAGTATGTTGCCCTTAGATAATTGGCCACCTAAAAAATAAAGGGGGCTTTTTTATGAGTAAAAATTATAATAGAGGAACAGTTTGTGTACAAGGAGGATATTCTCCAAAAGCAGGAGAACCAAGAGTTCTTCCAATATGTCAAAGTACGACATATAAATATGATGATCCAGATACACTAGCAAATCTTTTTAATTTAAAAGAGGAGGGACATTTATATACTAGAATAAGTAATCCTACTGTATCAGCACTTGAAAATAAGTTTACAGAGCTTGAAGGAGGAGTTGGCGCTGTTGCTGTTTCTTCAGGTCAGTCAGCAATTTTACTTGCAGTACTTAATCTTTGCAAAGCAGGAGATAATATAATTTCTACATCTACTTTATATGGAGGAACATTTAATTTATTTAATATAAATCTTAAGAATTTTGGGATAGAAACAAGATTTGTAAGTCCAGATATATCAAAGAGTGAACTTTTAAAATATGTAGATGAAAATACTAAATTAATTTATGGAGAAACAATAGGTAATCCAGGGCTTAATGTTTTAGACATACCTCATTTTGCTGAAATAGCAAAAGAAGCAGGAGTTCCTTTAGTTGTAGATAATACTATAGCAACACCATATCTTTGTAGACCATTTGAACTTGGAGCAAATATAGTGGTTCATTCAACTTCTAAATATTCAGATGGACATGCTACTGCACTTGGTGGAATTATAGTAGATGGAGGTAATTTTGATTGGGAGAATGGAAGATTTTCAAATTTAGTTGATCCAGATCCTAGTTATCATGGTCTTAGATATGTAGATACATTTAATGAGGCTGCATATATTACAAAACTTAGAGTAACTCTTCTTAGAGATCTTGGTTGTGCACAAAGTCCACAAAATGCTTTTTTAACTAATCTTGGATTAGAAACATTACATCTTAGAATGGAAAGACATAGCTATAATGCTTTAAGTCTTGCTAGATATCTTCAAAACCATGATAAAGTTTCTTGGGTAAGTTATCCTCTTCTTGAAACACAAAGAGATTTTAATAAGGTAAAAGAAATATTACCAAAAGGAGCTTCTGGAATGTTAACTTTTGGAATAAAGGGTGGAGTTGAAGCTGCTAAGAAATTTACTAAAGCATTAAAACTTACAGCACTTGTAGTTCATCTTGGAGATGTAAGAACATCTTTATTACATCCAGCTAGTACAACACATAGTCAATTAAGTGAAGAAGAACAAATTGCAGCAGGAGTTTTACCAGATTTAATAAGAGTTTCAGTAGGCATAGAATGTATAGAAGATATAATAGAAGATTTTAAGCAAGCTTTTGAGAAGTTAGAAGATTAAAAATGACTATATATCTTTCTAAGAATTTAAATGGAATATTACCTCTATCAAAAGACTTTGATATAAAAGTTGTAGAGGATAAACAAGATATTAAGACTATTGGTGTCTTAAATTTAATGCCTACAAAATGTGAAACAGAAACTCAAATATTAAGATTATTGTGTGAAACTAGAAAAGAATTAAAAGTAGAATTTATTAGACTTGATAGTTATAAGCCTAAAAATATACCTTATGAGTATATAGTAAATAATTATAGGAGTTTTAGTGAAGTTAAGGAAAGTTTAGATTTGCTTATAGTAACAGGAGCTCCTTTAGAAAAATTAGAATTTAATGAAGTTGATTATATAGATGAACTTAGAGAAGTTTTAGATTACACAAAATTAAATATAGAAAAATCTTTATATATCTGTTGGGGAGCACAGGTAGCTTTAAACCATTTTTATTCTATAAGAAAGAGATTAAAGAACGAAAAGATATTTGGATTATTCTCACATGAAATTTTAAATGGGGATAAAATTTTAAGTGGGATAGAAGGAGGTTTTAAAGCACCACATTCAAGGCATACTTCTTTAGTAAAAGAAGATTTAGATAAATGCAATAAGCTAAAACAGATAGCAAAAACACAAGAGGGAGAAGACTTTCTTTTAAAAGGTGAATTTAATGATTATTATATATTGGGGCATATAGAATATGATAAAGATACCTTAAAGAATGAGTACCTAAGAGATATTAAAAAGGGCTTGAAGATAAATAAACCAAGGGGCTATTTTATAAATGATAATATAGATGAGGGAATAAATTTTAATTGGAGAGAAGATGCAATTAAATTTTATAAAAACCTAATAGATTAAATTAAGGACTGTCTTATAAAGGCAGTCTTTTTTTATTGGGATTTATATAATTTTTAAATAGAGGTATTTATATAAATATAATTAATACGATACTTAAATATAATAGTGAGAATGACTTGGAATACAAAATAAAAAGGTAAGGAATTTATTATATGAAATTTTTAAAAGAATTTAGCTTTATAAAAAATATTAGAGAGTTTATAGGATTTAAAAAATCTGTATTTTATTTATTGTTATATGTAGTAATTTTAATATTTATAATTGTACTTAATTCAACTAGCTCAAGAGTTGTAATGGCCATGTTTTTAATAGTTTCTGGGCTCAATTTTATTTCTTCAACAAAAAGATTTCAAGAAAAGTTTAAAGATAAAAAGTTTAAGGATCTTAGTATTAAACTTAAAATATTTTTTTCTTTAATTACAATAGTAGTTTATATAGTAGTGATAAATTCAAATATTTATTCTCATAATAGCCCTCTAATAACATATTCAATTATTATGTGGATAGCATTTATTTTGAGATATACGGAAGGTATAATGCGTACAATAGTAGCTTTAATAGGTTTTAGTGTTACACTTATTTATTTAACAGTGAGAGTTGTAAATGACTTAGATGGAGGGGGAAGCATAATAGTTATTATAGCTCTAGCTATAGGATATCTTTTTATTAGAAGAAAAGAGGAATTAAATAATAAGAATAAAGATGAAGATAGGAAATGGAGGGTCTTAAGAAGAATACTAATTATAGGATTTATGATTTTAGTTATAATTCCCAATGGTATTATTATTGTTTCAAATATAGCTTATAAGCAAAGTGAGAGTAAATCACCATTAAAGCTACCTTATAGTAATAGTGTACAAGCAGCCTTAAATTTATACGTTAATATGCCTAAGATATCACCATTTGAAGATTCAGCTTATTATTTAATGGCAAAAAATAAGTATGATTCTAAGAACCAATACTTTGCTATAGATGCCTATGGTAATTATGGTTATTATAAAGATGATTTAGATAAGTTTAATATAGATGAAGCAATAAAGTATCATAAAAAAGCTTTAGAAAAAGGGGAAGAAAGTGATCAGTATTATGAAAATTTATATTCACTTATTAATTTATATTATTTAAAAGGTGAGATGAATTCAGCCTTTAAGCTTATAGATAATTGTAAAAATAATAAGATGAAGGATTTAGTATTTTTAGCAGAAGGTATTATGAATTTAAAGATACAGGAGTATGATAAGGCGATACAATCATTTAATAAAGTTAATGGTGAAAAATATATACGAGATGCTTATCTATTAAAAGGAGATTATAAAAAGTTTATAGAATATTCTGATGCACCTTATAGAGTAATACGTAATGATAAAGATGGATTTGATTATTTGAAGATTGAAAATATATTAAAAGAAATTGATTATATTAATGTAGATAACATAGTATCTGAATTAGAAAATAGTAGTGAGGATAGCAATGGTATTGTATTTAAGAAATATAACAGTAATTTAATATCAGATGAGTTTAGGGGGAATCTAAAAGGAAAGTTTACTTTTAACAATATTCCAATGAATGGTTCGTTAATGATACTTAGTAAAGATGCATATAAGACATCTTTACTAGGGGCAAGAAAAACATTTGAGGATATTCAGAGTTTTTGTTACTTAAAAGATGATGGAAGTTTTGAATTTAATAATATTCCAGAGGGGCTTTATGAATTATCAATCTTAATTCCAAGACAAAAAGCAATAGAACTAAGAGGTGAAGATTTATCACAGAAATTTTTTGTTTCTAAATATATAAGTATAGAGAGAAATAAGGATAATAATTTAAATATAGATGAAAGAGACTTTAATAATAAGAATTTTAAGTTCTATTCAATGGAAGCTAATAAAGAAAAAATTATTCTTAAATCTGATAGTAATGGGAATTTTGAAAATCCTTTAGAGATATTTAAGCAAGATAGTAAAAGTGAAATTAATTTTTATAAAATATTTGTTAAACAAGGTGCTAATAGTTTAGAGAATGAATACTATCTAAGAAGAGTAAATAGTGATGTTAAAAATAATTATTTCATTGGAGAATCAGAAGTTAACGCTAAGAGTTTAGAGATTAATTATCCAAGTGAAGTATTAAAATCTATGAAGGAAGATAGATATGATAAAGTTCTTTCTTATTATGAAGAGGAGTATAAAAAAGATAAGAATAATGAATTTACTTTGCAAATGTTAATTAAATTATATACAACTGGAGTAAATGAACTTGGTGATAAAAAAGATGTAAATAAAGCTATTAAGCTTTCAGATGAGTTATATAAGATAAATAATGATGATAGTTTAGATAAACAAGTTAAAAAATTTATTTTAGATAATTATAGAGTATTTTATCTTACTTATTAATAATATATTTTGAAAGACAAAAAATAAGCTGTTTGTGAAGTTAACACAAACAGCTTATTTAACTTATCTATTTTTTAAATATATTTTTTATCTTATCAAAATTAAAATTATTTACATTCATACTAGTTGTTGTTTTACCTTTAGCTGCTGCGTAAGAAGCGTATCCAACACAAAGTAGGAAACCATATACTCCTAATAGTGCTCCAACTCCTGCCCAAAGTATGAAATTTAAACCTTTTTTATTAGCGTAATATCCTGAAACACCAGCCCAAAGAGCTACAACTATAAGATTCATGAATATTTTCCTCCTTTGTTAAGTAATCTCATCTGTTATTTAGAGTATACAATATGAATATAATCAAAACTTAAACTAAGTGTAAATTAAATAAAAACATTATTATATATTTAAAATTCAATTGACTAACTTATATAAAAAATCTAATATATGTATATATAAGGAAAAAATGTATTAATATTAGGGTGAGGGTGGAGAATTTATGAGATTAGTTTTAGAGAATATTAATAAGATCTTTGAAAAGAAACAGGTATTAAAAGATGCTAGCTTTATTTTTGAAAAAGGTAAAATATATGGTTTATTAGGTAGGAATGGAGCTGGTAAGACTACATTATTTAATTGTATTAGTAATGAAATTACTTATGAGAGTGGAAGTATAAAGCTTATTGAGGAAGAGAAGAATATATTAGATTTTTCTAAGATTGGCTTTGTTTATTCTAATCCAATGCTTCCAGACTTTTTAACAGGTTATGAGTTTATAAAATTTTTTATAGATATTAATAAAAAGACAATTAAAGATTTAAAAGGTATTGATGAGTATTTTGATATTATCAAAATTAATAAGGAAGATAGACATAGGTTAATTAAAGGGTATTCATATGGAATGAAAAATAAAATACAGATGCTTTGTTTCTTAATAACCAAACCACCAGTAATATTACTAGATGAACCTTTAACATCTTTTGATGTAGTAGTTGCACATGAAATAAAACAATTATTAAAAGAAATGAGACAGAATCATATACTTATTTTTTCTACTCATATCTTACAATTAGCAACAGATCTTTGTGATGAGATTGTTATATTAAATAATGGAGAGTTAGAATCAATAGATTCAGAAGAAATACATAAGGATGATTTTGAAGATAAAATAATGGAGATATTAAAGGAGACAGAGCATGTTTAAAAGCTTTTTTGCAAGAGAGACTATAATAGCTGTAGAAAATGCAAATGTATATATCTATTATTTAAGAAAATTACCTGTGATAGGTAAGTATATACCAGAATCACTTTATGAAAAAACTAATATAAAGAAAATAATTGCTATAATTATATATATATTTAGATGGTTATTTGAGTTAGCTATGAATATTCTGTTTTTCTTTGTAATGATATTATTACCAGTAAACTTAGTTAGTAATAAATTAAATTTAGTACAAGGAGATACATCAAAGCAAACATTGATATTATATTTAATATTTTGCCTTAGTTTTATTATTGGTTCTGTAATTAACTCAGCTATGTATCATATAGACAAAAGAGAAAGTATGTTAATTGAATTTATGCATGTGGATCAAAGAAAATGTTATTTAAGTTCTTTTGTGAGAAACTTATTAGTGGATATAATTAGTTTTTCTATATTTTTATTAGTTTTTGGCTTTGGAAAGAAGACTTTATTAATAATTATAGGTCTTATAGCTTCAAGATGTATTGGGGTAGCAAGTACATTAATAACTAAAAATAAGATAAAAACATATATGCTTTTATTACTTATTCCTACTTATGGTATTTTAGCTTTAAAAGCTGAATGGATATTATTAATTAATTCTAAATTAGAGTTAATAGTTTTTATGGTACTTATTTTATTAGCTATTCCAAGTCTTATTTATATTTTAAGATATAAAAATTATACTATTCTAGCTAAAGAATCAATAGAAAAATTAAATTCATTTATTCAAAAGACTAGTGGGGGAGCAACTGTAGGAATTAAGATAGATGAAAAGAGTATTAAAGAATCAGATATATACACAACTAAATATGATAACAAAGAAGGATATGATTATTTAAATAGTATATTTTTTGATCGTCATAAAAAGTTAGTTAGAAATGCTTTGAGAAATAGAATATATATTATAGTAGCAGCTATTGGTATATTAACTATAACTGTTTATCTAAGCCCTAATAATTTAAAGAATACAATTTGGGATATGATGTTAGATTCACCTAAAGTATTATTAATAATTATGTATTTTATATCTACATCTCAAGATATTTGTAAGGCTTTATTTTATAATTGTGATATTTATTTATTAAGATACGGTTATTATAGGGAAGCTGGAGTCATAACAAAAAATTTCTCAATCAGAATGAAGAAAATTATAGTATTAAATTTACTTCCTGCAAGTGTAATAAGTTTAGGATATATATGGATAACTATATTAATGGGACATGCGAAAGATTTAATTTTAATAGTACCAATAATTATAACTGTTTTTGTCCTAGCTAGTTTCTTTGCGATATTCAATTTATTTATGTATTATATATTCCAACCATATACAACAGATGCAAAGGTAAAAGGACCTATGTTTAAAATAATTAATTGGATTGTTTATCTTATATGTTATATGGCTTGGCAAAATGATTCAATTGGAGATGCTATAGCTAAAATATCAATAATAGTGGCAATTTTATTTATTCCAATTTCATATTTTATAATATATAAATATTCAGAAAAAACCTTTAAGATACGTTAGAGTTTAATAGAAAATCTCCAAGCAGATATTTAACTGCTTGGAGATTTTATTTTAAAGAATTAGTTTTCTTTATTATCTATAACTGATTTGATGTTTGAAAGGAATGTTTCAAAGGCCATTGAACCTTCATCTCCATTCTTTCTGCTTCTAACTGAAACTTCGCCCTTAGCTTCTTCTTGTTCTCCAACAACTAAGATGTAAGGAACTCTTTCAAGTCTAGCTTCTCTTATCTTATAACCAAGTTTTTCTGATCTATGGTCAACTTCAACTCTGATACCATTATTTCTAAGTTTTTGAACAACGCTATCAGCATAATCAGCATATTTATCTGATAATGGAAGAACTTTAGCTTGAACTGGTGCTATCCATGTTGGAAGTGCTCCTGCATATTTTTCAATAAGCATAGCAAGTGTTCTTTCATAACATCCGATTGAACTTCTGTGAACAATGTAAGGTCTCTTCTTTTCACCATTCTTATCGATATATGACATGTCAAATCTTTCTGCTAAAGCAAAGTCAACTTGAACTGTGATGATTGTATCTTCTTTTCCATGAACGTTCTTGAATTGAACATCAAGTTTTGGACCGTAGAAAGCAGCTTCACCATCAGCTTCTTTAAAATCGATATTTAAGTGATTTAACATTTCTCTCATTAAGTTTTGAGTTGTTTCCCAAGCTTCTGGGTTGTTGATATACTTGTGAGTATCGTTAGCATCCCACTTTGAGAATCTGTAAGTTATATCATTTTCAATTCCAAGAGTTTTCATAACATGTTGAACTAAATCAACAGCTTCTCTAAATTCATCTTCTAATTGTTCAGGTGTACATACAATATGTCCATCAGCTAAAGTAAATTGTCTTACTCTGATAAGTCCATGCATTTCTCCTGAAGCTTCATTTCTGAATAGAGTAGAAGTTTCTGCAAATCTTACAGGTAAATCTCTATAACTGTGTTGTGTTGCATTATATATTTGATATTGGAATGGACATGTCATAGGTCTTAGAGCAAATACTTCATCATCTTTTTCTTCATCTCCAAGTACAAACATACCATCTTTATAGTGATCCCAGTGTCCTGAAATCTTGTAAAGGTCACTCTTAGCCATTAAAGGAGTTTTTGTTATTTGGTAACCTCTTTTTTCTTCTTCATCTTCAATCCATCTTTGAAGAACTTGAACTATCTTAGCTCCTTTAGGCATTAATAATGGAAGTCCTTGACCAACAGCTTCATTTGTTGTAAATATTCCAAGTTCTCTTCCAAGTTTGTTATGATCTCTTTTCTTTGCTTCTTCAACAGCTTCTAAGTAAGCTTCAAGTTCAGCTTTTTTAGGGAAAGTAGTTCCGTAAATTCTTGAAAGCATTTTATTATCTTCGTTACCTCTCCAGTAAGCTCCTGTAGCTCTTAATAATTTTATAGCTTTAATTGATTTTACTGACATTAAGTGAGGTCCAGCACAAAGATCTGTGAAATCTCCTATTTTATAGAATGAAATAACTTCATCTTCAGGTAAATCATTTATAAGCTCAACTTTATAAGGTTCATCCTTAACAAGTTCTAAAGCTTCTGCTCTTGGAAGAACAAAGTATGATATTTCTGGATTTTCCTTAACAATAGCAGCCATTTCTTTTTCTAATTTTTCTAAATCTTCATTTGAGAATGATCCATCTTTATCAAAATCATAGTAGAATCCATTTTCTATTGCAGGTCCTATAGCAAGTTTTGCTTCTGGGAATAATCTTTTTACTGCATAAGCAAGAATGTGAGAACTTGTATGTCTGAAAGCATCCTTACCTTCTTGTGAATCCCATGTGCATATTTCAAGATTACAATCTTCTGAAACTTCGAATCTTAAATCTTTAACTTCT
This sequence comes from Clostridium mediterraneense, assembly GCF_900091705.1. Taxonomy (GTDB): domain Bacteria; phylum Bacillota; class Clostridia; order Clostridiales; family Clostridiaceae; genus Sarcina; species Sarcina mediterraneense. The sequence goes on from NZ_LT594785.1 coordinate 620,105, forward strand.
CCGTTTACCATTCCACACATAGCATTTCTTGCAAGTCCAGCACTAATTTCATTTGCTATGTCTAGAATAGAACTTCCTTTTTTTACTTCTTTAATTGAACCGTCTTTTAAAGTGATTTTAATCATTAAAAAAACTCCTTTCGTATATATAATTATTCTACGGGGTAAAAAATCTATAAAATAAAAAAGCCCCCGTCTCTTTTCTATTTAAAGAAAAGGGACGAGAGTTCGAATTCCCGTGGTTCCACCCAATTTGCATAATTAAAAATTAACCATACCACTTAAAAAACTTTAACGCAGTTAATACGGACTGGATTAGAGTCACTCCGAGGTAGTTTTCGGCTAATTCCATCTGAAAATACTCACAGCTAATGTATTTCCTCTCTGAAGATTTATCAAAGCTTACTCGTCTCATCATCGTTTTGATTATTTAAGATAAATTATAAAACTTTAGATTATTAGTGTCAATATAATAAAATATAAAAAGACCTATTTTTTATATTTTAAAATTTTAATGCATATCTTACTTTAAATAATAAAATTATTTCTAATATATAATATAGATAAATTATAGTAAAGTAGTGTTAAAAATATTCTTTACTATATTATAATAAAAGCAAAAAGTAAAAGCTGGGAAAAGAAATAAGTAATTATTAAATTTAGCTTATGTTAAATAAAAATAAATTAATTGAAAACTTTTTTCAAAAAAGGTATTGAAATTTATTTTTATTTGATATATAATAATTTTATCGAGCAGATGTGGCGGAATTGGCAGACGCGCTAGACTAAGGATCTAGTGTCCGCATAGGACGTAAGGGTTCGACTCCCTTCATCTGCACCATCAGAGACTTTAAGTTCTTATTACTTTAATAGTAATGAGAGCTTTTTTTATTTTAATATTTAAACTTTAGTTATTATATAAAAAAATGTATAGTTAAAATATTTATATTAAAACTATACATAATATATTTCAAAATAGAAAAATTCTAATTTATTATTTAATTTATAGTATCTCGGATTTTATTATAAGTTCATTTAAAATAAAATCTTCAATAAATTCTTCAGAATATCTTTTATTACACATAAGAAATAAAATTATATCTTCCCTTTTATATCCCTCTTTATATATAGATAGTTTATTTTTTAATTTTTTAGCACTTCCATTTGAAAGTCCTAATATATCTATTATTTCTTTTAAAGGGTAATATTTTTTAGTTAGGGTAGAGTAGAGGTTATTTTGAAGTTCTAATTTATATTTTAAGTCAGTTAATTTATTTTTATGGGGGCCAGTAGATCCTCTATGATGTAATGCACAAAGATATTTGAAGTTTAAATTGAAATCTAATCCGCCTTCATTTCTATGAATGATATGATGTATATCAGCTTTTTTACCACAAATTTCGCAATACAAAATGATAACCTCCTAAAAAAATAATCTTTATTTTAAGATAACATATAATTTAAAAGTAGACAAACACTAGTATTTATCAGGCTTTGTGAATATCATTATAATATATTTAAATTTTTTTAAAAAAAGTGTTGACACTTGTACTCTTATAGCATATAATAATTTTTGTGGTTGAGAGCGAAACAAAAAAATACCTCACCACGACAAGTAATTTAATAATCTAACGACAAAATAGTTATGTATCTTTAGCTCAGCTGGATAGAGCAACGCCCTTCTAAGGCGTGGGTCTGGGGTTCGAATCCCTAAAGGTACACCATAAGTTGGGGTATAGCCAAGCGGTAAGGCAACGGACTTTGACTCCGTCATTCACAGGTTCAAATCCTGTTATCCCAGCCAATTTGCGGGTATAGTTCATTGGTAGAACGTCAGCCTTCCAAGCTGAATAGGCGAGTTCGATTCTCGCTACCCGCTCCATTTAAATAATATGCACCATTAGCTCAGTTGGTTAGAGCACCTGACTCTTAATCAGGGTGCCCTGGGTTCGAGTCCCAGATGGTGTACCACTTTTTTAAAAAATATAATATGCACCATTAGCTCAGTTGGTTAGAGCACCTGACTCTTAATCAGGGTGCCCTGGGTTCGAGTCCCAGATGGTGTACCATTTTTTAAAAAATAAATAATATGCACCATTAGCTCAGTTGGTTAGAGCACCTGACTCTTAATCAGGGTGCCCTGGGTTCGAGTCCCAGATGGTGTACCATTAAAGCAGTAAAATATACTGCTTTTTTTTGTTCGTTTAATATTGTTTTGTATCCATACAATTGATTGGTGGAAAATAAAGGTATATAATTAATTTATTTAAAAAGAGAGAAGGAATAAAAATGTATCAAATTAAAAAAGTTATGGCTATTCATGATATATCTTGTTATGGAAGAGCTTCATTGACAACAATAATTCCTACTTTATCTATAATGGGAGTTCAAGTATGTCCACTTCCAACAGCTATCTTATCTACTCATACTGGTGGTTATGGAAAACCAGAGCAAGTTGATTTAAGTAATTTTATAGATAATGCAAAGAATCATTGGAAAGAATTAAATTTAGAGTTTGATTGTATTTATACAGGTTATTTATCAAATGCATCACAAGTAAAATTAATAAAAGATATAATAAAAGATTTTAAATCAAGAAATAAACTAGTAGTTATAGATCCTGTAATGGCTGATGAAGGTAAGCTTTATAGTAATATAGGAGTAGATATGGTGGAAGCAATGAGAGATTTAATCTTAGAAGCTGATATTATAACTCCTAATATAACAGAAGCAGCTTTTTTATTAGGAAAAGATTATAATGATATATTTGATTTTGAGGAAGTTGATATATGGGCGATAAAGCTTGCAGATTTAGGAATTGATAATGTTGTTATAACAAGTGTCCCAAGTAAAAAAGGAAGTAATTATATAGATACTATAAGTTATGATAGAAAAACAGAAAAACTTATAAGGATATCAGTAGAAAAAGTTAATAAATATTATCCTGGAACTGGTGACTTTTTTGCTTCTATTTTAATAGGTGAAATTTTAAATGGAGTAAATATACAAGAAGCAGCTAAAAAAGCTAGTGAATTTATTGGATTATCTATAGCTGAGAGTGCCAAATATGATTATAATTCCAAGGAAGGAATACTTTTAGAAAAAGTATTACCCCAATTGTTAAAAAAATATTAATTTAGAAAGTTAAGCATTGTATTGTAAAAAAATTAATAGTAAAATATCATTAAAATTAAATTAAGAACTTTTTATTATCTTATCCAGAGTGGTGGAGGGACTGGCCCTATGAAACCCGGCAACCAATATATTTAGGTTAATTATATCTAAATTTAGAACGGTGCTAATTCCAGCAGTTATTAGAAGACTGATAGATAAGAAGATTACTAAGCGTTTTGAGTATTAACTTCTGTCTAAAAACAGGAGTTTTTTTTATTTATGTAAGAATTAGACTACGGAGAGTTTTTAGATAAAAACAAATGATAATAGAAAGTCTCTAAATGAAGGGGGATGCAAATTATGAAAAAACAAAAAGGAAGTGCGTTAGCACTATTACCATTAATAGTTTTTGTAGTATCTTATTTAGGTATGTCATTAATTTTAGATGATTTTTATGCAGTATCTATATTAGTTCCAGGACTTTTAGCTGCTATAGTAGCTTTATTTATGAATAGAAAAATAGGCTTTGAAAAAAGTTTAGAGCATTTTTGTAAAGGTGCAGGAAATAGTAATATTATATTAATGTGTTTAATATTTATTTTAGCAGGAGCTTTTGCAAAGGTTGCTAGTTCAATGGGAGCAGTAGAATCAACAGTTAACCTAGGTCTTACTGTACTTCCAAAAGGAGTTCTTGTAGCTGGAGTATTTGTTATATCAGGTTTTATAGCAATATCATTAGGTACTTCAATGGGGACAATAGCTGCTATAGTTCCAATAGCTACAGCAATAGCAGAGAAAACAACATTATCTTTGCCTCTTATAGTGGGAGCAGTTGTTGGTGGAGCTATGTTTGGTGATAATTTATCAATTATTTCAGATACAACAATAGCGGCAACTAGAACTCAAGGTTGTAATATGAGAGATAAATTTAGAATGAATTTTAAAGTAGTGCTTCCAGCAGCTTTAATATCAATAGTTTTATATGTTATTTTAGGTTCAGGAGCACAAATTTCATCACAAGCATATGATTATAGTTTAATAAAAGTTGTTCCTTATCTTGTAATACTTATTTCAGCTTTAGCAGGAGTAAATGTAATTATAGTTTTAAGTGGTGGAATAGGACTTGCAGCTATAATTGGATTTATGACAGGCTCAATGGATTTAANCAAAAAATAATAAATTTATAATACCTGCGGGTATAGTTCATTGGTAGAACGTCAGCCTTCCAAGCTGAATAGGCGAGTTCGATTCTCGCTACCCGCTCCATTTAAATAATATGCACCATTAGCTCAGTTGGTTAGAGCACCTGACTCTTAATCAGGGTGCCCT
>NZ_LT594785.1:627256-712950 GCF_900091705.1 Clostridium mediterraneense
ATAATACCTTGCGGGTATAGTTCATTGGTAGAACGTCAGCCTTCCAAGCTGAATAGGCGAGTTCGATTCTCGCTACCCGCTCCATAAAAAAATAATAAATTTATAATACCTTGCGGGTATAGTTCATTGGTAGAACGTCAGCCTTCCAAGCTGAATAGGCGAGTTCGATTCTCGCTACCCGCTCCACAAAAAATAATAAATTTATAATACCTGCGGGTATAGTTCATTGGTAGAACGTCAGCCTTCCAAGCTGAATAGGCGAGTTCGATTCTCGCTACCCGCTCCATTTAAATAATATGCACCATTAGCTCAGTTGGTTAGAGCACCTGACTCTTAATCAGGGTGCCCTGGGTTCGAGTCCCAGATGGTGTACCACTTTTTTAAAAAATATAATATGCACCATTAGCTCAGTTGGTTAGAGCACCTGACTCTTAATCAGGGTGCCCTGGGTTCGAGTCCCAGATGGTGTACCATTTTTTAAAAAATAAATAATATGCACCATTAGCTCAGTTGGTTAGAGCACCTGACTCTTAATCAGGGTGCCCTGGGTTCGAGTCCCAGATGGTGTACCATTAAAGCAGTAAAATATACTGCTTTTTTTTGTTCGTTTAATATTGTTTTGTATCCATACAATTGATTGGTGGAAAATAAAGGTATATAATTAATTTATTTAAAAAGAGAGAAGGAATAAAAATGTATCAAATTAAAAAAGTTATGGCTATTCATGATATATCTTGTTATGGAAGAGCTTCATTGACAACAATAATTCCTACTTTATCTATAATGGGAGTTCAAGTATGTCCACTTCCAACAGCTATCTTATCTACTCATACTGGTGGTTATGGAAAACCAGAGCAAGTTGATTTAAGTAATTTTATAGATAATGCAAAGAATCATTGGAAAGAATTAAATTTAGAGTTTGATTGTATTTATACAGGTTATTTATCAAATGCATCACAAGTAAAATTAATAAAAGATATAATAAAAGATTTTAAATCAAGAAATAAACTAGTAGTTATAGATCCTGTAATGGCTGATGAAGGTAAGCTTTATAGTAATATAGGAGTAGATATGGTGGAAGCAATGAGAGATTTAATCTTAGAAGCTGATATTATAACTCCTAATATAACAGAAGCAGCTTTTTTATTAGGAAAAGATTATAATGATATATTTGATTTTGAGGAAGTTGATATATGGGCGATAAAGCTTGCAGATTTAGGAATTGATAATGTTGTTATAACAAGTGTCCCAAGTAAAAAAGGAAGTAATTATATAGATACTATAAGTTATGATAGAAAAACAGAAAAACTTATAAGGATATCAGTAGAAAAAGTTAATAAATATTATCCTGGAACTGGTGACTTTTTTGCTTCTATTTTAATAGGTGAAATTTTAAATGGAGTAAATATACAAGAAGCAGCTAAAAAAGCTAGTGAATTTATTGGATTATCTATAGCTGAGAGTGCCAAATATGATTATAATTCCAAGGAAGGAATACTTTTAGAAAAAGTATTACCCCAATTGTTAAAAAAATATTAATTTAGAAAGTTAAGCATTGTATTGTAAAAAAATTAATAGTAAAATATCATTAAAATTAAATTAAGAACTTTTTATTATCTTATCCAGAGTGGTGGAGGGACTGGCCCTATGAAACCCGGCAACCAATATATTTAGGTTAATTATATCTAAATTTAGAACGGTGCTAATTCCAGCAGTTATTAGAAGACTGATAGATAAGAAGATTACTAAGCGTTTTGAGTATTAACTTCTGTCTAAAAACAGGAGTTTTTTTTATTTATGTAAGAATTAGACTACGGAGAGTTTTTAGATAAAAACAAATGATAATAGAAAGTCTCTAAATGAAGGGGGATGCAAATTATGAAAAAACAAAAAGGAAGTGCGTTAGCACTATTACCATTAATAGTTTTTGTAGTATCTTATTTAGGTATGTCATTAATTTTAGATGATTTTTATGCAGTATCTATATTAGTTCCAGGACTTTTAGCTGCTATAGTAGCTTTATTTATGAATAGAAAAATAGGCTTTGAAAAAAGTTTAGAGCATTTTTGTAAAGGTGCAGGAAATAGTAATATTATATTAATGTGTTTAATATTTATTTTAGCAGGAGCTTTTGCAAAGGTTGCTAGTTCAATGGGAGCAGTAGAATCAACAGTTAACCTAGGTCTTACTGTACTTCCAAAAGGAGTTCTTGTAGCTGGAGTATTTGTTATATCAGGTTTTATAGCAATATCATTAGGTACTTCAATGGGGACAATAGCTGCTATAGTTCCAATAGCTACAGCAATAGCAGAGAAAACAACATTATCTTTGCCTCTTATAGTGGGAGCAGTTGTTGGTGGAGCTATGTTTGGTGATAATTTATCAATTATTTCAGATACAACAATAGCGGCAACTAGAACTCAAGGTTGTAATATGAGAGATAAATTTAGAATGAATTTTAAAGTAGTGCTTCCAGCAGCTTTAATATCAATAGTTTTATATGTTATTTTAGGTTCAGGAGCACAAATTTCATCACAAGCATATGATTATAGTTTAATAAAAGTTGTTCCTTATCTTGTAATACTTATTTCAGCTTTAGCAGGAGTAAATGTAATTATAGTTTTAAGTGGTGGAATAGGACTTGCAGCTATAATTGGATTTATGACAGGCTCAATGGATTTAAGAAGTTTATTTAGTTCAATATCAACAGGTATTTCAGGAATGAGTGAGCTTATAATAATTTCACTTATAATAGGAGGAATTGTTGAATTAATTAAAGTAAATGGTGGTATAGAATTTATACTTAATGCTGTGACTAGTAAAATAAAAACTAAAATGGGTGCAGAAATAGGAATTGGTGTTTTAGTTAGTATTATAGATATAGCTACTGCAAATAATACAATAGCAATAGTTACTGTAGGGCCAATAGCTAAAGATATTTCTGATAAATATGACTTAGATCCAAAGAGAGTAGCAGGAATACTTGATATGTTTTCTTGTGTATTCCAAGGTTTAATACCATATGGAGCACAACTTTTAACTGCTGCATCACTTGCAGGACTTGCTCCTTTTGAAATAATGAAATATTTATTCTATCCTTATTTAATGGGGGTTAGTGCAGTAATATTTATAACTATATTTTCAAAAAGAAAAGTTTTAAAAGTAAATAAAGAGTTAGTTAGTTAGTTTTTAAATTTTAATATATCCTATAGAAAATGCACGATTTAAATAAAATCGTGCATTTTAATTTTATATTGAATTAATATATTTCTATAATAATAATGCTATGCTTTGAGATGAAATACCTTCCATTGAACCTGTAAATCCAAGACCTTCTTCAGTTGTAGCTTTTACATTTACACAATCTATGTCTATATCTAAAGCTTTTGCGATATTTGCTCTCATAGAATCTATATGAGGTCTCATTTTAGGTTGTTGAGCTATTATAGTTGCATCAATATTACCTATTTTATAGCCTTTAGATTTTATAAGTTTACCAACTTCAGTTAGTAAGACTAAGCTGTCTGCTCCTTTAAATTTTTCATCAGTATCTGGGAAGTGTTTTCCTATATCACCAAGGGCTGCAGCTCCAAGCAAAGAATCAGAAATTGCATGTAAAAGTACATCAGCATCTGAGTGTCCAAGAAGTCCTTTTTCAAATGGTATTTTAACTCCACCTATAATTAGGTCTCTATTTTTGACTAATTTATGTACATCATAGCCTAATCCTATTCTCATAAAAATTCTCCTTATATAATTGTATTTATCTATTTATTATTTAAATATATTATATCATTTAATAGAGAATCTTTCTTTAATTATGATATATATATGATATAATTTATTGTTGTAGAAATAATTTGAAAAAATTGAAGTTTTTATTAAGTTGTTAAGAAATTTTTAAAGTTTTAGGGGGCTAAGATGGAGAACTTTGAATTCCAGAGGGATAAATATATTTTCTCGAACAATAAAAAACATAATAAAGATATAAATGAAGATGAGTTATTAAAAGAAATAAAGCTATTAAGAAGAACTTATAGAAAGAACGGTATAAAGTTACATAATATTTCACAAGTTGAGATTAATGAAAATAGAAGAAATATAATACTTAATATAGCTATGTTTGTAAAGGATGAACCAGAAATTTTAGATACTTATAGAAGACATAAAAAGCTTCCATTAATAAGAATTGGTGAGGAGACAGGTGCAAGAATTGAATTTCTAAGAAAATATGAAGATTATTTAGAGTTATATGTAATTTTATTTTCTGATAAAAGATATTCTCAAATAGTTAAATATTTAAATATAAAACCTAGACAATCAGAAGATGTAAAATTATTAAAAGTTGTTGGTGAACAGGAAAGGCAAGGTCTTTTTAAGGGGATTACTATAGGGCTTCATCATAAATCAATAATTATTTTAACTAGGCAAGGGGAAGTTATAAGAGTTAGATATATAGATAATTCAATTCTTGGAGAAGAAATAATTTCTAAAAAGTTTAGTGGATTTTCTGCATATATGCCAAATGTTATTGGTGTTAGTTTAATTTTAATTTGTATTTATTGTGGATTATCATTTATATATAGGCTTTCAGATAGTAAAATAGTTATAAGAACTACCTCTGAGATTAAACTTGATGTAAATAAGTTTAATAGAGTAGTGGATGCTAATTCACCTAGTGAAAAGGGAAAAGAGCTTATAGAAAATATGAAATTAGAAAATAAAAAGCTAGATACAGCGATACATAATATTTTAGAGTACATAGATGATAATTCGATGGTTCCAGAGAATGGAGTTATAAATGTAGCTGTAACAGGTGATAAGATTAATTTTCAGGAATTAACGGAAACAAATTCTCTTGTTAAAAATCAATATAATGATAAGGATAAAAAAGAAAGAGTATTTTCTCTTTTAATTAATAATTCAGGACAAGAGGAAACTATGTCTCCAGAAAAGCAAAAACCAAAGGAGAAATAAAAGTGAATTTAAAAAAAAATAATAACAAAGGATTAAATAAAGATTATATTCAGGCAGATAAGTCTTCAAGAGAAGAAATAAGATTAAATAAATATATAGGAGAGAGTGGATTTGCTTCAAGAAGAGAAGCAGATGCACTTATTGAAGCAGGTAGAGTTAAAATTGATGGAAAAGTTGCTACTATGGGATCAAAAGTTAAGAAGGGTCAAAAAGTAACAGTTGATAATAAGCCTATTATGGAGGAAGAAGAACTTGTTTATATTGCTTTAAATAAACCAGTTGGTATAACATGTACAACAGAAAAACATGTAAAAGGTAATATAGTAGATTTTATTGGACATGAAAAAAGAATATTTCCAATAGGTAGACTTGATAAGGATTCACAAGGTCTTATTTATTTAACTAATGATGGTGATATAGTTAATAAAATTTTAAGAGCTGGGAACAATCATGAAAAAGAATATTTAGTTACAGTTGATAAGCCTATAACTGATAGTTTTATTAAAGGGATGTCTAATGGAGTTCCGATTTTGGGGACTGTAACAAAAAAGTGTAAGATAACTAAAGAGAGTAAATATGTTTTTAGAATAATTTTAACTCAAGGCTTAAATAGACAAATTAGAAGAATGAGTGGTTACTTTGGATATGAGGTTAAAAAGCTTGAAAGAATAAGAATTATGAATATTACTCTTAAAGGACTTGCAATTGGTGAGTGGAGATATATTACTAAAAAAGAACTTGATGAAATAAATAGATTAACTAAAGAATCAGTTAGTACAGAAGAAGCATCAGATCAAAGTTTAAGACCTAGAGATGGAGTAAATCAAAGAGATAAACCTAAGAGTAAAAAGAAAACTAGTTTTAATGTAAAGAATAGTAGTAAAAAATCTTTTAGTAGAGATAAAGATAGAATTAAATCAAATAGAAATAAGTCAAAAATAAATAAAAGATTTAGAGAAAAATAGAATTTTAATTGTAAAGTTAATTTAGCTTTAAAATTAGGAAAAATTAAAAGTTATCCACAGGGAAACTTTAATTTATCAATAAAATATACTGGAAAATAGTTAAAAAATGGAAGTTATCCACAGTATCCACAAGGAGATGTGGATAACTTTTTTATTATTAAAATTTTTTTGATGTTTAGAAAGCTACATATTTATATAAGGTAGAGAGATACTAAGAGTAAAATAAGTATTTGAAAAGGAGAAAAAAATGAAAAAAGCTGTATTATTATTTTTGACTTTCTTTAGCCTTATTATAAATTTTAATATTTTTGCATTAGCTTCTAATGTTGAGATAAATGAAAAACAAATTAATAGAAAGGATCAATATATAGAAGTAAATGTAAAAGTTCCTATTATAAAAACAAGTGATGGAATAGGAAAACAATTGACCGATAAAATAAATAAACATACTGAAAATTGGGTGAATGATCTAACAGACCTTGCAAAACATGATGATGTTAAAGAGACAGGAAGAAAATTTGATTTGTATAGTATTTTTAAAGTTGCATATAATAAGAATGATATACTTAGTATTCCTATAACTTATTATCAATATACTGGTGGAGCACATGGGATTACTACTTTATATCCTTATAATTTTAATATGATGACAGGAAAAAATTTAAATTTAAAAGAGTTATTTAAAGATGATTTTGATTATAAGAAGATAATGAATGAAGTAATAACTAAGGAAATAAGTAAAGATAAAGAAATTTATTTTAATGATGGTAAAGATTTTAAGGGAATAAAGGATAATCAAGATTTTTATATTTCTGATGAGGGAATAGTTGTTTATTTTCAACTTTATGAAATAGCACCATATTCATCAGGAATTAGAGAATTTTTAATTCCTAAAGCAAAAATTGAAAATGGATTAAAGATAAAAATTTATTAATTTATTAGGCTTGTCTGAAAGGATAAGCCTTTTTTGTTTAGTTTAAGTTATTATTATGATATAAATAAATAAGTTTTGGGTGTTATAATTTATTTAGTAGATTGAGAGGGTGATTTTTATGAGTATTAATAAAGAAATTTTTGATAAGCAGAAACAGTTTTTTAAAACAGGAAAAACTTTAGATATAGATTTTAGAATAGAACAATTAAGAAAGTTAAAAGAAGTTATTAAAAGAAAAGAAGATAAAATTTTAGAGGCCTTAAATAAAGATCTTAGAAAATCAAGATTTGAGGGATATATAACAGAAGTTTCTATGGTATATGAAGAAATAAATTTAAGTATAAAATCTCTTAGAAGATGGAGTAAAAAACAAAAGGTAAAAAGTCCTTTAGCAGTTCTTCCTGCTAAGAGTTATATTTATTATGAACCTTATGGAACTGTTCTTATTATAGGACCTTTTAATTATCCATTTCAGCTTAATTTTTCACCACTTGTTGGAGCTATAAGTGCTGGGAATACAGCTATGATTAAACCATCAGAATCAGTAATGGAAACTACTAATATAATTAAAGAAATAATAGAGGAAACTTTTGATGAGAATTACATAGCATATGTAAATCCTGAAAAAGGTAAAGAAGTAGTAGAGGAACTTTTAAAGTTTAAGTATGATTATATTTTCTTTACTGGAAGTGTTACAGTAGGAAAAATTATTATGAGAGCAGCAGCAGACAATCTTATTCCTATAACTTTAGAACTTGGAGGAAAGAGTCCTTGTATAGTTGATAGTGATGCAAAATTAAGACTTGCAGCTAGAAGAATAGTTTGGGGAAAGCTTATAAATTCAGGTCAAACTTGTGTTGCACCAGATTATATTTATGTTCATAAAAGTATAAAAGATAAGTTTTTACAAACCTTAGCTGATGAAATAAAAATTCAATATGGAGAGAATACAAGATTTTCAGAAGATTATCCAAGAATGGTTAATGAAAGAGAGTTTGAAAGGGTAATTAGTTATATAAACAAAGAAAAAATTTATTTTGGTGGAAATAGTGAAAAAGAAGATCTTTATATAGAGCCAACTGTATTATCAAATGTTAATTGGAATGATGATGTTATGCAAAGTGAAATTTTTGGACCTTTATTCCCAGTATTAGAATTTGAGGATATAAATGATGTTATAGAAATTGTAAGTGATAGAGAAAAGCCACTTGCTTTATATTATTTCTCAGAAAGTAGAGATAAGATTAATTATATTTTAAAACATACAACTGCGGGTGGAGTTACAATTAATGATACTTTAATGCATGTATCATCTGCTTTCTTACCTTTCGGAGGCGTTGGTAATAGTGGGATAGGAAGTTATCATGGAAAAGAGAGCTTTACAACATTTTCTCATAAGAAATCAGTTTTAAATAGAGCAACTTGGTTTGATATGCCACTTAGATATGCACCATTTAAGGATAAATTATCTCTAGCAAAGAAAATTTTAAAATGATATCTAAAGTAAATAAAATGTGTATTTTACAAATAAAGTAATAAATGTATAGACAAAGTAACTTTTTCGTTTTAGAATTATATGTAATAGATTAACATTATATATATTTTTAGGTAATGCGGAGGGGTATTATGTCGAAGGCTTTGAAAATAGCATCTGATCTTGAAAGAAAAATTCATGGTGGTGTATATAAAGAAGGGGATAAGCTTCCAACTGAAATGCAGCTATGTGCAAAATATGATGTAAGTAGAATGACCATTAGGAAAGCTTTAGAAAAGCTTATTGATCACGGTTGGCTTTATAGAATTCAAGGAAGTGGAAATTACGTTAAAAAAGATGTAAATAGAAAAAGTTATTCAGGAGCTGCTAGAACGTTTGGACTAACACAGTATTTACATAATAAAAAGATTGAAAGTAAGATGTTAGATTTTAAAATTATTGCAGCTGATAAGGATTTATCAGAAAAATTATATTGCAAAGAAGGCGATATAATTTATTATGTTGAGAGACTTAGAATAGTAGAAGATGAACCATATGTTTTAGAAAAAAGTTATTTTATAGAGAAATACGTTAGAGGTTTAAGTGAGAAAATAATAAAGTCATCGATTTATTCATATATTGAAAATGACCTTGGTTATAAGATACAACAATCAACTGATAATGTTACAGCAAAAGAGGCAGATGCTAATTTAGCTGAAATATTAAATTGTGAAGTTGGTTCAGCACTTTTATTAAATGAATCAACAGTTTATTTAGATAATGGACAAGCTTTTGAGTATTCATTAGATATTCATAGGGGAGATAGAGCAAATTTTATAATGATTAGAAATAGATATTAATCAGATTGAATAGGGTAAGATTTTATATAGAAGCTTACTCTATTTTTATTTTGTTAAGAAAAATAAGAATAAATAAAGATAAAAATAGCACACTGTAAAATTTAAGTTCATAGAATGAAGTATAAGCAAGTTATGGAGTTGAAGGCAGGGGTGCTTTATTCATTAATTCTAGCTGGAGGAAAGGGCACAAGACTATATCCTCTTTCAAGGAGCAAAGAACCTAAGCAGTTTTTGAAAATATTGAATAATAAGAGTTTCTTAGCTAATACAGTGGAAAGGGTAAGTCCACTTATTCCGAATGAGAATATTTACGTTATCACAAATAAAGATTACGAAGAAAAGGTTAAGGAAGAGCTTTCAAATATAAATTCAGAAAATATATTTACTGAACCAGCTAATAAAGAAACTGCGACCTGCATAGGTCTTGCTGCAATTAAGCTTTTAAAGAAAGATAAGGATGCAGTAATGGTTGTTTTGCCTTCAGATCATTATATTAAAGAGGATGAAAATTACCTTGAAACCGTAAAACAAGCAGTGACTATAGCTGATAAGAAAAAACTTATAGTCACTATGGGAATAGAACCTACCAGACCAGAAATGGGATATGGTTATATTGAGATGGGTGAGAGAATAAATGGTGTAATACCAACTTATAAAGTGGCAAGGTTTACTGAAAAACCTAATCTTGAAGTTGCAAAAGATTTTATATTAAAAGGAACTTATCTCTGGAATAGTGGTATGTTTGTTTTTAGAGCAGATGTGATTCTTAGGGAAATAGAAAAATATATTCCAACTCTTTATAAATGTTTAAGTGAAATATATAGGCATATAGGCTTAGAAGATGAAGAAGAGATAATAAAAAATCAATATTCATTAGTTGATGGAATTTCTATAGATTTTGGAGTAATGCAAAAAACTAGAAGAGCAGCAGTGATAAAATGTGATTTTTCTTGGGATGATATAGGAAGTTTTAAAGCACTAAGTAGATTTCTACAAACAAATGATACGAACGCAGTTAGTAAAAATGTTTACTTAGATGATTCAGAAAATTGTTGTATCTTTGGTAGGGAGAGGCTAGTTATAGGCTTTGGACTTAAAGATCTTGTAGTAGTTGATACTGGTGATGTGCTTTTATTGATGGATAAAAATAAAGACCAAGAAATAAAGCATTTATTATCAAAGATAAATAAAATAGATGATTATAAAGACTATTTGTAATAAAAGGAGAAGGGCTGTATAGCAGCTTTTTTCCTTTTTTGTATGTTAATTAAGATTTAAACTTTAGAAAATATTTAATTTAATTGATATATCACTAATAGAAGTGTTATTTATTTGGATAAAGGTAAAAGTTAAGCTATAAAATAATAATTTTTGGTATATATTAAATATAGGAAGATTTATTTAGTTTTTATTTATATATTGAGATAAAATATTATGATTAATAATATTTTAAAACTATATATGATAAAGTAGATATTTAATATTCTTAGTAAAGAAGTATGAAATTAAAAATTTAGCTAATAACAAAAAGAAATTCTTTTGTGGTAAAATATATAGTGAATAAATTCTCTGGAAAACTAGGAGGAATGGAAAATGGACGACAAGATTGTAGATTTCAGTAAATTAAAAGAAAAGGTTAGAGATAAAGATATTAATGACTTTGAAAATTATATATATAATCTTTATTTTAAAATGGCTGAAGGTAAAATGAATATGATGCAGTTCACAAAGGAAATTACTTCATATATGCAAGAGAACAATATTTCAGAAGAAAAGTTTGTTAACATTCAAAAAGAAATGCTTAGTAGATATGGAGTAAGCATGGATGATATAGATGGACAGCTTAAAGGAATGGGAATTGATCCAGCAACAATGACTGGTATGAATTCAAAAGCTTATGAAGATATGAGAAAAGTTATGGGCTTCCAAGAAAAGTACAAAACTAGACTTTCAAGCAAAACAGTAACTACTTATAGAATAAAGAATGAAAAGAATGATATAGAAATATACTTAGAAGGGAATAATGTACTTATAAAGAGTTCTAAAGATATTGACCTTCAAGATATAGAGCTTAATGAATTTTTATGTTCATATAAGAAGACTTTAGAAGATTCTTCTTTAAGTATAGAACTATGTTCTAATATACAAACATATATATATTAAGCTTTTAGATATATTTATTCTCTTTAAATAAATTTGACTGGAGATGCACATTATGATGGCAAATACCCATATTGTTATGGCGAAACATATATATTCAAATTTGAATCTCAAGGAAAAGAGAGTAGTAAGTTATAGAAATTTTCTTTATGGAAATATAAAGCCAGACATGGTATCTAAATATAAATTAAAAAAACATTATATGGATGAATCTTTTGATATGGTTATGGACAAGATAAAGGTTCTTAGTTCTTTATCTGATAATGAGATAAGAAAACTACCTGAAATAGTTAGCTTTAGTCAAGAACTTGGAGTTGTATGTCATTTTTTATGTGACTTTTTCTGTATTCCACATAGTGAAAGATGGGAATTCAAGCATAGTATGAATAAACATGTTAAGTATGAAAAAGATTTATCCAACTTTGCAAAAGAATTTAAATTACCTAGAGAAAGAGCTAAGGTATTTGGTTTTTATAATATAGAAGAGTTTATATTAAGAGCTCATGAATTTTATAGAGAAGATAGCTCTTTTGTTAATGACTTAGTATTTTCAAGTTATGTATGCAACAGTGTTGTTGATTATATAATTGATTGTATAGAATTCAATAGTAGTATTGGAGGAAGACTAGTAAATTCAATAGGAATATCGTAATTAGGTAAGCCACTTTTGTATGTTATTATATACGAAGGTGGTTTATTTTAATGTTGATAGCAAATAACTTGAAAGCGTATGATAAAAAAAGGTAAAATAGTATTAATAAATATGAGAGAGTGAGGGAGTAAGATGGAAAATAAAACGACAACAGAACCTGTCTATAAGCAAATTGCTTTAGATTTAGCAGGTAGAATTTATAATGAAGATGTTAAAGTCGGAGAAAAAATTTCAGGTAGATCAACTTTAGCAAGTAATTATAATGTTTCACCAGAGACAGTTAGAAAGGCAATTAAACTTTTAGAAGATATGGATGTTGTACGTTCAAGTAGAGGCAGTGGGGTAAAGATAGTTTCTAAGGAAAATGCTTATGAATTTATTGAAAGATTTCACTCTATTGAAAGTGTAACTACTTTAAAGCAAAATATAAATAAATTATTTGAAGAAAAGCAACAAATTGAAAATAATATAAATTGTATGATACAAAAAATAGTAGATTATTCAAATAAATTAAGATATACAAATCCTTTAACTCCTATAGAAGTTGAGATACCAGATGATTCAGATATTATAGGAAAGAGTATTTCAGAAGCTAAGTTCTGGCAAAATACAGGGGCGACTATTATTGGGATAAGAAGAAATGGTGAATTAATTATTTCTCCAGGTCCTCATCTTATTTTTGAAAAATCTGATGTTATTTTAGTTGTTGGAAATGATGGAATTTTAGATAGTATAGATAAATATTTTGAGAAGAAAAAGTTATCCTAAAAAAGGATAACTTTTTTTATTATATTTACATAAGATAAGAGAAAAATAATAAATGTTTATATAATTTCTAGAGTACTATAGAAAAATTATAAAAAGTATAAAGAAATAATTGACAATGTACTTTCAATTAGCATATAATAAAAGTGAACATATGAGCAGTTGTTCATATGATAATGGAAAGGGGATTTTTGCTATGAATAAAAAAGAAGATAAAATTTTAGAAAGCTGCGAGGTGAAAGCAATTCATCAAGAGGTAGTAGATAAAGTTCAAACAGATTTACCAGATGATGAAGTACTATATGATTTAGCCGAATTATTTAAGGTTTTTGGAGATAGTACAAGAATAAAAATTTTATATTCATTATTCCAAGCAGAAATGTGTGTGTGTGATATTGGAATAATACTTGGAATAAGTCAATCAGCTGTATCACATCAATTAAGAGTTTTAAAACAAGCTAGACTTGTAAAATACAGAAGAGAAGGAAAAGTAGTGTATTATTCACTAGATGACGATCATATTAAGAGAATATTTAATGAAGGTCTAAATCATATTAAGGAATAGATTTTTAGAGAAATGATTAAATAAATTTTAGGAAAGGATGGCTATTTTTATGAATGAAGTTAAACTTTATTTAGAGGGCTTAGATTGTGCAGGGTGTGCAGCTAAGATAGAAGAAAAGACTGATAAACTTCCAGAAGTAAAAGAAGCAAGTTTAAACTTCGCTACTAAAGCTTTGGTCTTTCAATTAGAGAATGGCACTAATGAAGAAGAAGTTGTTACTACTATTAAAGAAATAGTTAGAAAATTAGAGCCAGACGTTGTAGTAAAAAGAGATAAGGTTAAAGAAAGTAATGTAAGTGTATGTGCTGATAATTCATGCTTAACAAATGAAATGAAGATAACATTTGAAAATCTTTTCTGTGCAGGGTGTGCAGGTAAGATAGAAGAAAAGACAGGTAAGCTTCCAGAAGTAAAAGAAGCTAATCTTAATTTCACAAATATGTCTATGTTTGTAGAGCTTAAAGATGGACAATCTGATATGGAAGTATACGAAAAAGTTAAAGAAATTACTAAAAAGCTTGAACCAGATGTAGTTGTTAAATATGAAAGAGAAAGTAAATCAGTAGAAGCATCAAAAACACTTAAGCTTAATTTAACAGGTCTTGATTGTGCAGGGTGTGCAGGGAAGATAGAGGAAGGAACAGCAAAACTTCCAGAAGTAAAAGAAGCAAACTTAAACTTTGCAACTAAAGTAATAGTTATAGATCTTAATGATGCTAAGGACTATGAAAAAGTTAAAGCTGATGTTAAAGAAATAGTAAGAAAACTTGAACCAGATGTAGTGGTTAGTGAAGTTAAAGAAGAAGTAGTTTATGATGATGCACCAGTATCAACAGAAAAGAAAGAAGAAAAGGTTGAATCAGGATTTTCAGCTTATAATATAACAAGATTTATTATAGGTGTTGTATTATTTGGAATAGCTGAATGGGCTGGTTTCTCAGATACTATTAGTAATATTATATTTATAATAAGTTATATTATTTTAGGATATCCAACAGTTCTAAAAGCTCTTAAGAATATAGTTAGAGCTAAGAATATATTTGATGAAAACTTCTTAATGATGATTGCAAGTATAGGTGCTTTTGCAATAGGTGAACATTCAGAAGCAGTTGCAGTTATCATGTTCTATGAAATAGGTGAAATGTTCCAAGGATATGCAGTTAATAACTCAAGAAAGTCAATTAGCTCACTTATGAATATTAAACCTGATTTTGCTAGAGTTATTAGAGATGGAAAGGAATCAACTATCTCACCATATGCAGTTAAAGTTGGAGAAATCATAACTGTTAGAGCTGGTGAAAGAGTTCCTTTAGATGGTATTGTTATTGAAGGTAGCGGAAGTGTTGATACATCAGCATTAACAGGTGAATCACTTCCAAGATCAATAAAAAATAATGATGAAGTTTTAGCAGGATGTATTAATTTAAATGGAGTTATCAAATTAAGAGTTACTAATGATTTTAAGGAATCAACTCTTTCTAAGATATTAGAGCTTGTTGAAAATGCAGGAAACAAGAAAGCTCCAACAGAAAAATTTGTAACTAAGTTCTCAAGATACTATACACCAGTAATTGTTGGAATAGCAGTATTCTTAGCTATAGTACCACCATTAGTACTTCCAGATGCAACATTTATTGAATGGTTAAAGAGAGCACTTGTATTCTTAGTTGTTTCATGTCCATGTGCTTTAGTTGTTTCAATCCCATTAGGATTCTTTGGTGGAATTGGTTCAGCTTCAAAGAATGGTATCCTTGTTAAAGGTGGAAACTACCTAGAAGCATTAAATAATGTTAAGACAGTAGTATTCGATAAAACAGGAACACTTACAGAAGGTAAGTTCAAAGTTCTTAAGATAAATGCAAAGAATTATTCAAATGAAGAGTTAATAAAAATAGCTGCTCACAGTGAATATTTATCAAATCACCCAATTGCTAAGTCAATAGTGGCTGAGTATAAAGGTGAAATAAATAAAGACTCTATTTCAGATTATGAAGAAATAGCTGGTAGAGGTGTTTCACTTAAATTAGATGGAGCTAAAGTATTTGCAGGTAATGCAAAACTTATGAGTGAAAATAATATTAAGTTTAAAGAAACAGATGAACTTGGAACAGTTGTACACTTTGCTATCGATGGTAATTATGCAGGAAGCATATTAATCGGAGATATGGTAAAGAGTGATTCTAAGGAAACAATCAAGGGATTAAGATCACTTGGAATTAAGACTGTTATGCTTACAGGAGATAATAAGAAAGCAGGAGAAGCTGTTGCTAAGAACTTAGAACTTGATGAAGTTCATGCAGAATTATTACCTCAAGATAAGGTAACAGAACTTGAAAAAATATTATCAAATAAAGGTGAAAAAGATAATGTAATATTTGTTGGAGACGGTATTAATGACGCTCCAGTACTTGCAAGAGCTGATATCGGAATTGCTATGGGTGGTGTTGGTTCAGATGCGGCCATAGAAGCAGCTGATGTTGTTATTATGAAAGATGAACCAAGTAAGATTATTCAAGCAATTAAGATAGCTAAGAGAACAAGAGTTATTGTATGGCAAAATATTATCTTTGCACTTGGAATTAAGTTTATAGTATTATTACTTGCAGCATTTGGATTTGCAACAATGTGGGAAGCAGTTTTCGCAGACGTTGGGGTTGCTATTTTAGCAATATTAAATTCAATGAGAGTTTTAATAAATAAAAAATAAAAAAATAGTCAAAAGTTTACTTTTATTTTAAAAAAGTTAAAAAATTTGACGAAATTTTATTGACATTTTAATTAACTTTAAATATAATCAGTATATAAGAATACGTTCAGGTAGAGGGTATAACAGTTATACTATTTATCTTAATGAGGCTTGTACATTGCGATATATCGCTTTGTATGAGCCTTATTTTATATTTGATATATATTCATTAAATCAATATTAAAAAGTTATTTAAATATGTGTTTAAATTATGATAATATATAAATAATGTGTTATATATTTAACAAGATAAAAAAGAGAGGTGCCACAGTGGAAAAGAAAAAGCTAATATCTATGGCGGTTATAAAGAGACTACCAAAATACCATAGATATCTAAATGAATTAATGAATAACGATGTAGATAGAATTTCTTCAAAAGAATTAAGTGAAAAGATTGGATTTACAGCATCACAAATTCGTCAAGATTTAAATTGTTTTGGAGATTTTGGACAACAAGGATATGGATATAATGTAAAGGCATTATATAATGAAATTAGTAATATTTTAGGGTTAAGTAGAGAATATAGAGCTGTAATAATAGGAGCTGGAAACATTGGACAAGCGATAGCAAATTATAATCAATTTAGAAAGCTTGGATTTACTATAGAAGGTATTTTTGATGCAAATCCTAAGCTTTTAGGAATACAAATAAGAGATGTTGCTATACAAGATATAGATGAATTAGAAGGTTTCTTAGAAAGAAATCAAATTGATATTGGTATAATATGTGTTCCTAAAGTTAATGCGCAAAAGGTAGCAGATAAATTAATAAGTAAAGGTGTTAAAGGAATTTGGAACTTTGCTCCTATAGATTTAAATACTCCAGATGACGTTACAGTAGAAAATGTTCATTTAAGTGAAAGTCTTTTAACTTTAGTGTACTTATTAAACGAAAAAAATAATTAATAAAAAAATATTTGGATAAAAATACTAAAATATCCAAAAATATATTGCAAATACAATTAATAGCACTTATAATTTAATTGAAGTTTATCTAAACTTCAATTATTTTTTTTGCAATTTGTTAAGTTTATAACAAATAACTTTGGGTATAAAAGAGAAAGGTATTAAGGGGGAGAAAAATGGAATTTAATAATGTTCTTCTTGAAAAAGAAGGGAACATAGCTATTTTGACTATTAATAGACCTAAGGCTTTAAATGCATTAAACTCAGAGACTTTACAAGATTTAGATAAAGCATTAGAACAGCTTGAAAATGAAAGTGATATATATGCAGTAATTTTAAGAGGTGCAGGTGATAAATCATTTGTGGCAGGAGCAGATATATCTGAAATGAAAAATCTTAATGAAGAACAAGGCAAAGAATTTGGTCTTTTAGGAAATAAAGTTTTTAGAAGACTTGAAAATTTAGATAAACCAGTAATTGCAGCTATTTCTGGATTTGCATTAGGTGGAGGCTGTGAGCTTGCTATGGCTTGTGATATAAGAATAGCTAGTGAAAAAGCAAAATTTGCTCAACCAGAAGCTGGACTTGGAATTACTCCAGGCTTTGGCGGTACTCAAAGACTTCCAAGACTTGTTGGAACAGGTGTAGCAAAAGAAATGATTTATACAGGTAGAATAGTTAAAGCTGATGAAGCTCTTAGAATAGGACTTATTAATAAAGTTGTATCTCCAGAGTTATTAATGGAAGAAGCTAAAAAGCTTGCTGATATGATATCTATAAATGCTCCAATAGCTGTTAAGCTTTGTAAGGATGCTATCAATAGAGGAACACAAGTAGATATAGATAGTGCAATAGTTATAGAAGCTAATGATTTTGGTAAATGTTTTGATACAGAAGATCAAAAAGAAGGAATGTCAGCTTTTATTGAAAGAAGAGAAAAGAATTTTAAAAATAAATAAGGGTATTGAAAATAAGGGGAGGCTAAATTAATGAATTTTGAATTAACTGCAGAGCAAAAATTAATGAGACAAATGGTTAGAGATTTTGCTATAAATGAGGTTAAACCTATAGCTGCTGAAATAGATGAAACAGAAAGATTTCCTATGGAAAATGTGAAAAAAATGGCCAAGCTTGGCTTAATGGGAATTCCTTTTTCAGACGAGTTTGGTGGAGCAAATGGTGATACATTGTCATATATAATAGCTGTTGAAGAATTATCAAAAGTATGTGGAACAACTGGAGTTATTCTTTCAGCTCATACATCTTTATGTGCATCATTAATAGACCAATTTGGTAATGCTGCTCAAAAAGCTAAGTACTTAACTCCACTTGCAAAGGGCGAAAAACTAGGAGCTTTTTGCCTTACAGAACCAGGTGCGGGTACAGATGCAGCAGGTCAACAAACTGTTGCTAGATTAGAAGGAGATAATTATATTCTAAATGGAAGTAAGATATTTATAACAAATGGTGGAGTAGCAGATACATTTATAATTTTTGCTATGACAGATAAGAGCCAAGGAACTAGAGGAATATCAGCTTTTATAGTTGAAAAAGAATTCCCAGGATTATCAGTTGGTAAGGTTGAACAAAAAATGGGTATTAGAGCTTCGTCTACAACTGAAATAATAATGGAAAATTGTATAGTTCCAAAAGAAAACTTAATTGGTAAGCTTGGAAAAGGCTTTGGTATAGCAATGAAAACTCTTGATGGAGGTAGAATTGGTATAGCAGCTCAAGCACTAGGAATAGCAGCTGGAGCTTTAGAAGAAGCAGTAAATTATACAAAGGAAAGAAAACAATTTGGAAGATCACTTTCAGCATTCCAAGGTCTTCAATGGATGATGGCAGATATGGATGTTAAAGTTGAAGCAGCTAGAAATTTAGTTTATAAGGCAGCGTGGCTTAAAGAAAAAGGACTTCCATATTCAGTTGAAGCAGCAAGGGCTAAATTATATGCAGCAGAAGTAGCTATGGATGTAACAACTAAGGCTGTTCAAATATTTGGAGGATATGGCTATACTAAAGAATATCCTATTGAAAGAATGATGAGAGATGCAAAAATAACTGAAATTTATGAAGGAACATCAGAAGTTCAAAAGATGGTTATTTCAGGAAGTCTGTTAAGATAATTTAGGGGGATTAAAATATGAATATAGTAGTTTGTTTAAAACAAGTACCAGATACAACAGCTGTTAAGATAGATCCTGTAACAGGAACATTAATTAGAAATGGAGTTCCATCAATTATTAATCCGGAAGATAAACATGCTTTAGAAGCAGCATTATGTTTAAAAGATGAATATGGAGCAAAAATAACTGTAATTAGTATGGGACCACTTCAAGCAAAGGATGCTTTAAGAGAAGCTTTATGTATGGGAGCGGATGAAGCAATATTAATTACTGATAGAGCATTTGCTGGAGCTGATACACTTGCAACATCAAAAGCTTTAGCTGGAGCTATAAAGAAATTAGATTATGATATAATTTTTGCCGGAAGACAAGCTATAGATGGAGATACAGCTCAAGTTGGGCCAGAAATAGCAGAACATTTAGGAATTCCTCAAGTAACATATGTTCAAGATGTTAAAGTTGAGGAAGATGGATTATTAATAAATAGAGCATTAGAAAATGGATATGAACTTATAAAAGTTGAAGGGAAAGTTCTTTTAACAGCAATTAAAGAGTTAAATGAACCAAGATATATGCATGCTAAGTATATTTTTGCAACAGCAAATAAGGAAATAATAACTTGGACAGCTGATGATATAGATGTTGATAAAGCAGAACTTGGACTTAAAGGATCACCTACAAAGGTTAAGAAATCAATGACTAAGGAAGCTAAGAGTTCAGGAGAAATAATAAATAAGTCAGCAGATGAAGCAGTAACTTATATTATGGCAAAATTAAAAGAAAAACACTATATCTAGTTTAAGGGGGAGAATTTATTATGAATTTAGCAGATTATAATGGAGTTTGCGTATTCGCTGAACAAAGAGAAGGGGTTATGCAAAAAGTTTCTTTAGAAATTTTAGGTGAAGGAAGAAAACTTGCAGATAAGCTAGGAACAAAGCTAATAGCTTTAGTTTTAGGACATGAAATTCAAGGAATGGGTAAAATTCTTGGAGAATATGGAGCAGATGAAGTTTTAGTTGTAGATAATCCATTACTTAAAGACTATACAACAGATGGATATACAACAGCTATTTGTGAAGTTTTAAATGATATAAAACCAGGAATATTTTTCATAGGAGCTACATTTATAGGTAGAGATTTAGGGCCTAGAGTAGCTGCAAGACTTTCAACAGGACTTACAGCTGATTGTACAAGTTTAGATGTAGATGTTGAAACTGGTGATCTTCTTGCTACAAGACCAGCATTTGGTGGAAACTTAATGGCTACAATAGCTTGTCCAGATCATAGGCCACAAATGGCAACAGTAAGACCAGGAGTTTTCTCAAAGCTTCCTGCTAATAATAATGGATATACTGTTTCAACTATTCAAGTAAATCTAAAGGATTCAGATATTAGAACTAAGATAGTTAAAGTAGTAAAAGAAAATAAAGATATAAAAGATATTTCAGAAGCTAGAGTTCTTGTTGCTGGTGGAAGAGGAGTTGGATCAAAAGAAAACTTTGATATGTTAAAAGCTCTTGCAGATGAGTTTGGTGGTTCAATTGCAGCTTCAAGAGCAGCTATAGAAAAAGGTTGGGTAGATAAAGATTATCAAGTTGGACAAACTGGTAAAACTGTTAGACCTAATATTTATATAGCTTGTGGTATTTCAGGAGCTATTCAGCACGTTGCTGGAATGCAGGATTCAGATTTAATTATAGCTATAAATAAAGATGAATCTGCACCTATAATGAAAGTTGCTGATTATGCGATAGTAGGAGAAGTTTCAAAAGTAGTACCAGAGCTTATTAGTCAACTTAAAAATATTAAAGAAGCAATGTAGAATTTATTCAAATTTTGATTATGGTATAAAACAAAATTAATATAAGAAAAGAGTTTGAGTTTAAACTCTTTTCTAAAAATATTTGGGGGTATTGAGAATGAAGAAGATTTTTGTACTTGGTGCTGGAACAATGGGAGCAGGCATAGTTCAAGCTTTTGCTCAAAAAGGATATGAAGTTATTGTTAGAGATATAAAACAAGAATTTGTTGATAGAGGAATAGCTGGAATTGAAAAGAGCCTTACAAGACTTGTTTCTAAAGAAAAGATAACAGAAGAAGCTAAAAATGATATGCTTTCAAGAATTTCAGGAACAGTAGATATGGAAATGGCTAAAGATTGTGATTTAGTTATTGAAGCTGCTGTTGAAAATATGGATATAAAGAAATCTATTTTCTCAGAGTTAGATAAAATTTGTAAACCAGAAACAATACTTGCTTCAAATACATCATCATTATCAATAACAGAAGTTGCATCAGCGACAAATAGACCAGATAAAGTAATTGGAATGCATTTCTTTAATCCAGCTCCAGTTATGAAACTTGTTGAAATCATAAATGGTATGGCAACATCAAAAGAAACTTTTGATGCTGTTAAAGAAGTTTCTGAAAATATCGGTAAGTCACCAGTAGAAGTTGCAGAAGCTCCTGGATTTGTAGTTAATAGAATTCTTATTCCTATGATAAATGAAGCCGCTGGAATATTAGCTGAAGGAATAGCTTCAGAAGAAGATATTGATACAGCTATGAAACTTGGTGCTAATCATCCAATGGGACCTTTAGCTTTAGGGGATTTAATAGGACTTGATGTATGTCTTGCTATCATGGATGTTTTATATAAAGAAACAGGAGATAGTAAATATAGAGCACACAGTCTTTTAAGAAAGTATGTTAGAGCTGGATGGCTTGGAAGAAAATCAGGAAGAGGATTCCACAATTACGCTAAATAAAAATTAGGTAAAGTTAAATTAGATTGAAGTATTATAGAAGCTATCAGTGAAAGATAGCTTCTTTTATTTATTATATAGAAGATATTATTTTTAATTAGTAAGGTATAGCATATAATTAAATATTACAATCAAATTTTAAATACTTGATAACTATTATTTGTTAAAATTGATAATCATTACATGTTAGGTTATAATTTATATAAGATTAATCAAACTAAGGGGGAAAATATGATTAAGGAATTTATAAAATATTATAAACCACATAAAAAATTATTCATATTAGATATTTTGGCTGCGTTTCTTATGGCTTTATGCGATTTAGTTTATCCTATGCTTACAAGAAATATTATGAATGATGTAATACCTAATAAAAATCTAAGATTATTATGGGTATTTTCAATAATTTTATTTTTTATATTTATATTTAAGGCAGGACTTAATTATTTTATGCAGTATCAAGGGCATATTTTAGGGGTTAGAATGCAAGGGGAGATGAGAAAAGATATCTTTGT
The DNA here is from genome assembly GCF_900091705.1 of Clostridium mediterraneense. Lineage (GTDB taxonomy): Bacteria > Bacillota > Clostridia > Clostridiales > Clostridiaceae > Sarcina > Sarcina mediterraneense. The sequence continues at coordinate 649,673 of NZ_LT594785.1, forward strand.
GAAGCTTCAAAAACTACCTAATAAGTATTTTGATGATAATAAGACTGGTGTTATAATGTCTAGAATTATAAATGATTTAAATGAAATATCAGAACTTGCGCATCATGGACCAGAAGATTTATTTATATCAATAGTACTTATATTAGGTTCTTTTGGAATTTTACTTTCTATAAATATAGAGCTTACTTTAATTATTTTTGCAATTTTACCAATAGGGATTTTCTTTACTTTAAGACAAAGAAAGAAAATGATAAGTGCTTTTAGAGATACTAGAATCAAAACAGGTGAAGTTAATGCAAGAATAGAAAATAGTATATCTGGAATTAAAGTAACAAAATCTTTCTCAAATGCTGAATATGAGATAGATAGATTTGAGGATTGTAATAATGTATTTAAGCTTGCGAGAATAAAGGCTTATAAAACTATGGCTGAATATTTCTCAGGAATGTTTTTATTTATAGATTTATTAGAATTAATTGTTTTAATAGGTGGAGGATACTTTACTTACATTGGAAGAATAAATATTGGTGATTTTGTAGCCTATATATTATATATTAAGATGTTTTTACAACCTATTAGAAAACTTATAAACTTTAATGAGATGTTACAAGATGGTATGACAGGATTCCAAAGATTAAATGAGATAGTTACTGAATCAGAGGAAGAAGAAAAAAGAACAGCAAAAGAGCTTAAAAATGTTAAGGGTGAAATAACAATAGAAGATTTAAGTTTTAATTATGATGGAGTTAATGATATTCTCAAAGATTTTAATTTAAAAATAGAAGCAGGAAAGAAAATTGCTTTAGTTGGATCTTCTGGTGGAGGAAAAACTACTTTATGTAATTTAATTCCTAGATTCTATGAATTTGATAGTGGAGATATAAAAATTGATGGAATTAGTGTTAAGGATGTAACTCTTGAATCACTTAGAAATAATATAGGTATAGTTCAACAAGATGTATTTTTATTTACTGGAACTATAAGAGAAAATATAGAGTATGGAAAATTAGGAGCTACTGATGAAGAAATTATAGAAGCGGCAAAGAAGGCTTGTCTTCATGATTTTGTTATGTCTCTTGAAGATGGATATGATACTTATATTGGTGAAAGAGGAGTTAAGCTTTCAGGAGGACAAAAGCAAAGAATATCTATAGCTAGAGTATTCTTAAAGAATCCTTCAATATTAATATTAGATGAAGCAACATCTGCACTTGATAATATTACTGAAGGTGAAATACAAAAATCATTAGAAGACTTAAGTAAAAATAGAACAACATTAATAGTTGCTCATAGATTATCTACTATTAGAAATGCTGATGAAATAGTTGTTATTGGTAAAGAGGGAATAATCGAACAAGGAACACATGAAATGCTTATGGATAACGAAGGATTTTATAGTACTTTAAACAGTATTTAATAAAAGGAAAAGTATTTTTTGTTAAAAGTTTAGATTTTATATTAACAATATAGACAAGCTGTTAAAAATAATATAATATACTTATAGACAATAAGTGAAAATTCATTAAAGGTTTAAACAAAAGAGAAATTTGGGAGGAAACAATATGGATGCAGCAACTCATAGTAGCATTATGTATACATTTCAAGATATGCATACACCAGTTTTGAATACTATAATGCTATGGATTACTAGAATAGGAACAGATGGTCTTATATGGTTAGTATTAGGATTAATATTCTTAATAACAAAAAAATATAGAAAAGCAGGATTTATGATGTTCTTTGGATCATCAATAAACTTTGTTTTAGTAGAAGTTTTAAAACACATAGTTAAGAGACCAAGACCATTTATGACACTTCCAGGTCTACATGTAATAGGGCCTGTGCCACATTCTTATTCATTCCCTTCAGGACATGCATCATCAGCATTTGTAGGGGCATTTATAATAGCTTATTACTTTAGAGCATGGGCAATACCAGCATATGCACTTGCAGTAGCTATAGCATTTTCAAGAGTGTACTTATTAGTTCACTATCCATCAGATGTTATAGGTGGAGCTATTATTGGAACAATAAGTGTTATATTAGCATTCTTCTTCTATAGAGTTATACTTAAACGCTGGTTTAATGGAATTCTTAGGGGACTTGGAATAGAGAAAAAATAATTAAGTTTAAATAATTAGGACTGTTTCAGATAAATGAAACAGTCCTTTTAATTTATTTTTTATGTTTATAATAATTAAAAAATCTTATCATAATCATAAATCTTTATAAAAAATAGTAAAAAATTTTAAAATTTTGGATAAATTGAATAAAATTTTATATTAAAGAGGATATATATATAATGAAATAGAATAATTAATGTGAAAAAAATTATGTTTAAGAGGGTTGATTTATGAAGAGATTTACTTTACCAAGAGATATATTTTTTGAGAAAGGCTCATTAGAACAATTAAAGACTTTAGAAGGAAAAAAGGCTGTTATAGTTATTGGCGGAGGTTCAATGAAAAGATTTGGCTTCCTAGATAAGGTGTTAAATTACTTAGAAGAAGCAAATATAGAAACAAAGATAATTGATGGCGTAGAACAAGATCCATCAGTTGAAACAGTTTTTAATGGTGCTAAAGTTATGAGTGAATTTAATCCAGATTGGATTATAGCTATGGGAGGAGGATCACCAATAGATGCTGCAAAAGCTATGTGGGTATTTTATGAACATCCAGAAAAAACTTTTGATGATATAAAGGATCCATTTACTATTCCAAAGCTTAGAAATAAAGCAAAATTTCTTGCTATACCATCAACTTCAGGTACAGCAACAGAAGTAACAGCATTTTCTGTTATAACTGATTATAAAACAGGAATTAAATATCCTTTAGCTGATTATAATATAACTCCAGATATAGCAATTGTAGACCCAGAACTTGCAGAAACAATGCCACAAAAATTAGTTGCTAATACAGGTATGGATGCTTTAACTCATGCTATAGAAGCTTATGTTGCTGGATTACATTCTGCATTTTCAGATCCTTTAGCTATGGAAGCTATAGAAATTATAAGAGATAATTTAATTGATTCTTATAATGGAGATATGAAAGCAAGAGAAAATATGCATTATGCTCAATGTCTTGCTGGAATGGCATTCTCAAATGCTTTATTAGGAATTACACATAGTATGGCTCATAAATCAGGAGCTGTATTCCATGAAGAAGGTAAAGAAGAAAATGAATTAAAACATATACCACATGGTTGTGCTAATGCAATATATCTACCATATGTTATAGACTTTAATAAAAAAGCTTGTATGGATAGATATGCAAAGATAGCAAAAAGATTAGAATTAAAAGGTAATACTGATGAAGAGTTAGTTGATTCATTAACAGCTATGATAAAAGATATGAATGTTAAGATGAATATTCCAGAAACTATAAAGGAATTTGGAATTAATGAAGATGAGTTTAAAGCTAAAGTAGAATTAATTGCTGAAAGAGCAGTTTCAGATGCTTGTACAGCATCCAACCCAAGGACTATTAATAAAGAAGAAATGAAAAAATTATATGAAGCTACGTTCTATGGAACAAAAGTAGATTTTTAAAGTTTTGGCATTAAGAGTTTTCTCTTGATGCCTTTAATATATTTGTGATATCAATATTGAATAAAAAATGTAAAAAATGTATAATTTTAATTAATTATAAATATAGGGGGAATTAAGGTGTTTAAAATTACTAAAAAGCAAGAGTTAGCACAAAATATATATCTTATGGATATTTTAGCTCCAAGAGTAGCTAAATCTGCTAATCCAGGTCAGTTTGTAATTGTTAAGATTAATGAAACGGGAGAGAGAATCCCATTAACTATTTGTGATTATGATAAAGGGGAAGGAACTGTCAGTATAGTTTTTCAAACAATAGGTGAATCAACTAAAAGGATGCAAGAACTTGAAGTTGGTGATGAATTTAAAGATTTTGTAGGACCTTTAGGTAGACAATCAGAGCTTATTGATGAAAATTTAGAAGATTTAAAAAATAAAAAAATATTATTTGTAGCAGGCGGAGTTGGAACAGCACCAGTTTATCCACAAGTTAAATGGTTAAATAAAAATGGGGTAAAAGCTGATGTTATAGTTGGAGCAAAAAATAAAAATATGCTTATTTTAGAAAATGAAATGAGAGAGGTTGCAGGTAATTTATATATAGCGACGGATGATGGTTCTTATGGTAAAAAGGGACTTGTAACTAATTTAATAGAAGACTTAGTTATTAATGAAGGTAAAAAATATGATTTAGTAGTAACTATAGGACCTATGATAATGATGAAATTTGTTTGTCTTCTTACTAAAAAATTAAATATTCCTACTATAGCGAGTCTTAATCCTATAATGGTTGATGGAACTGGTATGTGTGGAGCTTGTAGAGTAACTGTAGGAAATGAAGTTAAGTTTGCTTGTGTTGATGGACCAGAATTTGATGGGCATTTAGTTAACTTTGATGAAGCTATGAGAAGACAACAAATTTATAAGACTGAAGAAGGAAGAAAAATACTTAAAGAAGCTGAAGGTGATACTCATCATGGTGGATGTGGAAACTGTGGAGGTGAAAATTAATGGCTGTAAATTTAAATAGAACTCCTGTTAGAGAACAAGAAGCTAAGGTAAGAGCTAATAATTTTAAAGAAGTTTGTCTTGGATATGATTTAGACTTAGCAATAAATGAAGCTAGAAGATGTTTAAACTGTAAAAATCCTAAATGTGTAGGAAATTGCCCAGTAGCTATTGATATACCAGGTTTTATAAAAAATCTTAAAGATGGAAATATAAAAGAGGCAGCAGAAGTAATAGCTAAAGCATCAGCTCTTCCAGCAGTATGTGGCAGAGTATGTCCACAAGAAGTTCAATGTGAAGGGAAATGTGTCTTAGGCATAAAAGGAGAAGCTGTTGCTATTGGTAAGTTAGAAAAATTTGTTGCAGATTACGTTAGAGAAAATAATATAGAGCTTGATATAGAAATTAATAAAAATAATAAAAAAGTAGCAGTAGTAGGAAGTGGACCAGCTGGACTTACTTGTGCTGGGGATCTTGCAAAGATGGGATATGATGTTACAATATTTGAAGCTTTACACGAAGCGGGTGGAGTTTTAGTTTATGGTATACCAGAATTTAGATTACCTAAAGATTCAGTAGTAAAGGCTGAAATAGAAAATGTGAAGAAATTAGGAGTTAAAATAGAGACTAATGTTATAGTAGGAAGAACAGTTACAATTGATGAACTTTTAGAAGAAGAAGGTTTTGAAGCAGTATTTATTGGATCAGGTGCTGGACTTCCAAAGTTTATGGGTATAAAAGGTGAAAATGCAAATGGAGTATTTTCAGCAAATGAATTTTTAACAAGAAATAACCTTATGAAAGCATATAAAAATGAATATGATACTCCTGTTAAAATAGGTAAAAAAGTTGCAGTTGTTGGTGGGGGAAATGTTGCTATGGATGCTGCAAGAACTGCTTTAAGACTTGGAGCAGAAGTTCATATAATTTATAGAAGAAGTGAAGAAGAATTACCAGCAAGAAAAGAAGAAGTACATCATGCTAAAGAAGAGGGAGTAATATTTGATGTTTTAACTAATCCAATTGAAATTATAGAAGATGAAAATGGTTGGGTTAAAGGAATGAAGTGTATCAAAATGGAGCTTGGAGAGGCTGATAGTTCAGGGAGAAGAAGACCAGTACCTGTTGAAGGGTCAGAATTTATTATGGATATTGATAATGTAATTATGTCTCTTGGGACATCACCAAATCCTCTAATAAGCTCTACAACTAAAGGTCTTGAAACAAATAAGTGGGAGTGTCTTGTAGCAGATGAAGAAAGTGGAGCGACATCAAAAGAAGGAGTATTTGCAGGGGGCGATGCAGTTACTGGAGCAGCAACTGTTATTTTAGCAATGGGAGCAGGAAAAAAAGCTGCAATAGGTATAGATAAATATATTAAAAATAGGTAATGGAAATACTTTCTTGTAAAAGAAATAATGATTATAAAAAACAGATTTTTTATATTATAAAAAGTCTGTTTTTTTGTTATAAAATGATAGTTTTTTGTTGTAAAAAGATAAATAATAACACTAGCAGAATATTTTAAATAAAGGTGAAATTTATATATTGTTTATCAATTCCTAGTAATAAATATTATCTTTTATTAAAAAAGCTAAATTTAAATAAAAAGTTAAAATTATGAGACCTATTTAAATAATAAAATAAAAACAATCGAAATTTGACGAATTTAATACAAAAAGGTATTATTTATTCATAAACTAATTCAAAATTTGAGTTGGGTTAAATTATATTAATAATCGATAATTTAAAAGAATAATAATATTTCTTTTGGATAAACTATTTTTGAATTAATTTAGAACTTAAATTTTTTTATAATTTAGTAATTCAATTTTAAATTATGTTTTTTTAAGTTATTGTTGAGTTAATGAATTTAAAAAGGAGGAATAATCAATGAAGTTTACATTAAGAGAGCAAGAAAGACTTATGATGGTTGTTGCAGCTGATGTAGCTAAGAGAAGAAGAGACAGAGGATTAAAACTTAATTACCCTGAATCAGTAGCTATAATCACTGATTTTATAACAGAAGGTGCTAGAGACGGTAAAACTGTTGAACAATTAATGTCAGAAGGAAGAGAATTAATTAAGGCTGAAGAAGTTATGGAAGGTGTTCCAGAAATGATTCACTCAATTCAAGTTGAAGTTACATTCCCAGATGGAACAAAGCTTGTAACAGTTCACGATCCAATACAATAATTTTAAAAAAAAGGAGGTTTCAATGATGATACCAGGAGAATACATTTTAAAAGATGAAAAGGTAGTAATGAACGAAGGTACAACAAGTATTAAACTAAGAGTTGTAAATACAGGAGATAGACCAGTTCAAGTAGGATCACACTATCACTTTGCAGAAGTTAACACAAAGTTAGAATTCGATAGAGAAGCAGCATACGGTAAGAGATTAGATATACCATCAGGTACAGCTGTAAGATTTGAACCAGGTGATGAAAAAGAAGTATCTTTAATAGATATCCAAGGTTCAAGAAGAATATTTGGATTAAATGATAAGGTTAACGGACCATTAGATAAATAATTTAAAATATATAAAGAGGAGGTCAATGTCATGAGTTTTGAAATGAATAGAAAATCATATGTTGATATGTTCGGACCAACAGTAGGAGACAGTTTCAGACTTGCAGATACAAACTTATTTGCACAAATAGAAAAAGATTTAACAAAGCATGGAGATGAATGTAAGTTCGGTGGTGGTAAGACACTTAGAGCTGGTATGGGAGTTAACATAACAGAATCAAGAAACAACCCATTAGTAGCTGATTTAATTATTTCAGGAGCTACAATCATAGACTACACAGGAATATACAAAGCAGATATCGGTATCAGAGATGGAAAAATCATGGCTATCGGTAAAGGTGGTAACCCAGACATCATGGATGATGTAGACTTTATAGTAGGGGTTGCTACAGAAGCATTAGCTGGAGAAGGATTCATCATAACAGCTGGTGGTATAGATACACACGTTCACTACATCAACCCAGATGAAGTAACTGTAGGTTTACAAGGTGGTATCACAACATTATTCGGTGGTGGAACAGGTCCAGCAGACGGATCAAACGCTGTTACAGCAACACCAGGACCATTCAACATCAAGAGAATGTTAGAAGCAGCTGAACATTTACCAGTAAACATAGGTATATTAGCTAAAGCTGGAGCACACGATGATGCACCAGGAGTAGAACAAATTGCAGCTGGAGCAGCTGGATTCAAGGTTCACGAAGACTGGGGTGCAACAAGAGGATGTATCGATAAGGCTTTAGAAATGGCTGATAAGTATGATATACAAGTATCAATCCACACAGATACATTAAATGAATATGGATTCTTAGAAGATACAATAGATGCTATAGCAGGAAGATGTATCCACACATTCCATACAGAAGGAGCAGGTGGTGGACACGCACCTGACATCATAAAGGCTGCTCAATACAACAACGTATTACCAGCTTCAACAAGTCCAACATTACCATACACACATAACACAATAGCAGAACACTTAGATATGTTAATGGTATGTCACCACTTAGATCCAAAAATACCAGAAGACGTAGCATTTGCTGATTCAAGAATCAGACACCAAACAATCGAAGCTGAAGACGTATTACACGATATGGGTGTAATAAGTATGACAAGTTCAGATGCTATCGCTATGGGAAGAATCGGAGAAGTTGTTACAAGAACATGGCAAGTTGCTCACCACATGAAGAACCTAAGAGGACCTTTAGAAGGAGACAGCGAATATAACGATAACAACAGAATCAAGAGATATGTTGCTAAGTACACAATCAACCCAGCTATCGCTCAAGGTGTAGGAGAATACATCGGATCAGTTGAAGTTGGTAAGTATGCTGACTTAGTATTATGGACACCACAATTCTTCGGAGTTAAGCCAGAAATGATAATCAAGAAGGGTCTTATTTCTATGGCTGTTTCAGGTGATCCAAATGCTTCAATCCCAACAATTCAACCAAGAATCTTAAGAAAGATGTACTATGCAGAAGGAAAAGGAATTGCTCAATCATGTATAACATTCGTTTCAAAACTTGCATGGGAAAACGGAATCAAGGAAGAATTAGGTCTTGAAAGAGAAGTATTACCAGTTAAGGGAATTAGAAACCTTACTAAGAAGGACATGAAACTTAACGATGCTACTCCTAAGATAGAAGTAGATCCACAAACATACATCGTTAGTGTTGACGGAGAACCAATAGTAGCTGAACCTGCTACAGAACTTCCAATGACACAAAAGTACTTCTTATTCTAATAGATAATCTATCTGGCATAGTTTTGTATAAAACTATGCCAGATGTTTATAATAAAGATAATTGATGTAGGAGGTATTTTACTATGATATTAAATAAAATTTTAGGAAATATAAATGATGATATTGATACTCAAGGATTACATGTTGAAAAACTATACTTAAGAAGTGATGAACTTTTAAAGAGAATCAATAGAGTTGTTTCAGATCATGGTCATGAATATGGTATTTCAATAGATAAAGGTGAAGTATTAAAGGATGGAGATATCCTATACAAAGATGAAAAGAACATGGTTGTTGTTAGTGTTAAATCAGATGACGTACTAATAATTAAGCCAGAAACTATAACAGAAATGGGAAGAATTGCACATAATTTAGGAAATAGACATTTACCAGCTCAATTTAGAGACGGTATGATGATTTTAGAATATGATAAACTAGTTGAAGATTTATTAAAACAAGAAGCTATAAAATATTCAAGAGAGCATGTTACGCTTGAAAAGGCGTTTAGGCATGTCGAGTTCGGTCATAAACATGTATAATAATGATGTTAATATATTAGAAATTTTAAATATGATGCAATTATGTGATTCTAACTTCCCAGTGGGATCATTCAACCATTCATATGGAATGGAAAACTATCTAAGAACTGGAAAAGTTAATAGTGCAGAAACATTAAAAATATGGATAAAAGCTTTCTTAAAAGATTCATTTAGTCAAAATGATGCTTTGGCTATAAGATTTGTTTATGAAAGTATTGATAATAATACTATAGACAAAATATGGGAACTTGATACATGGATAACAGTACAAAGTGTTGCTATGGAAACTAGAAACGCTGGTAAACTTGTTGCTAGAAGAATGTGTGAACTTCTTTTAGATTTACATGAATCAGATTTATTAGAAGAATATAGTAGAAAAATTAAAAATAAAGAGGCTTATGGACATCCAGCTATAGCTTTTGCAATATTAATGCATAAATTAGAAGTACCATTAAAGAGAGCTACAATGTACCATATGTATGCAACAGTATCTACATTAGTACAAAATGCAGTTAGAACAATACCACTTGGTCAAAAAGATGGTCAATTAGTTCTTAAAGAGTTTTCAGATGATTTTGAAAGATTATATTCTTACATATCAACTTTAACAGAAGATGATTTTGGTGCGAATGTTCCAGGTTTAGAAATGGCACAAATAAAACACGAAACACAAATATTTAGATTATTTATGTCTTAATAATTTGTTTAAATTGTAAATTTGAAAGGAAGTGTCTTAAAATGAGACCAGTTGTAATAGGAGTAGGTGGACCTGTTGGTGCAGGAAAAACTTTATTAATAGAGAGATTAACAAGAGCTATGAATGATGAGTATAACTGTGCAGTTATAACAAATGATATCTATACAAAAGAAGATGCTAAGTTTATGGTTAAGAATTCTGTTTTACCAGCAGAAAAAATTATAGGTGTAGAAACAGGGGGATGCCCTCACACAGCAATAAGAGAAGATGCTTCAATGAACTTTGCTGCAATTGAAGAATTAAAGCACAAATTCAATGATTTAGATCTTATATTTGTTGAAAGTGGTGGAGATAATCTTGCTGCTACATTCAGCCCAGATTTAGTAGATTTCTCAATGTACATAATAGACGTTGCACAAGGAGAAAAAATACCAAGAAAAGCAGGTCAAGGTATGATAAAGAGTGACTTATTTATCATAAATAAGGTTGACTTAGCTCCATATGTAGGTGCTGACTTAGATATAATGAGAAAAGATACATTAGTATTTAGAAACGAAGATAGTTTCATATTCACAAACTTAAAAACTGATTCAGGAATAGAACAAGTTCAAAATTGGATTAAGAAAAACTGCTTATTAGAAGGAATTTCATAAGATATGACTACTGCAAATAATCAAAATGAATATGCAGCTAATAGTGAATTAGTTATAGCTAATAGAGATGGTAAAAATTATACTGAAAAATCATATTTCACAGGTATAGCAAAGCTTGCTAGAGCTTTACACTTAGATTCAGAAAAAATTCCTTGTTATTATTTAATGCAATTAGGTGGAGGATATGTTGAAAATGAAAGATTTAGAACATATGTACATCTAAAGGAAAATGCAAGAGCTGTTGTAACAACTCAAGCAGCTACAAAGATATATAAATGTGAAAATGATTTACCTTCATATCAAAAAAATGAAATTATATTAGAAGATAATTCAAATTTAGAATTTATTACAGATAGTGTAATTTTATATAAGGATGCTATGTTTAGACAAGAAACAGAAATCCGAATGAAGGATAGTGCATCATTAGTATATACTGATGGTATAACATCAGGATGGTCACCAGATGGTGGAAAATTTAAATATAGTAATGTACAAATGAAGTTAAGACTATATATAGATGATAAACCAGTATTATTAGATAACCTTAAATTAGATCCAAGAGCTGATAGAATGGACTCATTAGGATTTATGGAAGAATATAATAACTATAGTTCACTTATTGTTATTGATGATATGGTTGATGATGAACTTATAGCTACTTTAAGAGAAAAAATCAAAGAATTAGATTTAGATATAAAAGTTGGAATAAGTAAGTTAGAAGTAAATGGATTTGTTCTTAGAGCTTTAGGAAACTTAACACAACACTTAGAAAAAGCTATATTTGTTTGTGTAAATCATATAAGAAAAGAAAAGTTTGGTTCCATAGAATTAGAATTAGGAAAAAGATAAAAAATGCCTAGCTATTTAGCTAGGCATTTTTTTATGGAAAATTTCTACTAGAATATTTATTTTATAATAACAAATGATATGTTTAGAGGTGAAATTCCAATATAATAAGTAAATTTTAGATTATTTCTTTGGCTTTATTAAAGATTGAATTGTAAATTTAATAACAAATTTATTAAAGAGCGAACAAAATATCAATAAGCTAAAAACAAACATTTAAAAATACTAGTAAAGTATTAGATAAATAGTTAAACATTTAAAAGTGTTTAAAGTTGTTAAATTTAATTGAAAAAAGTCGAAATATGTTGTAAAATCTATATATGAAAGGCCAAAAAGTATTTACTTGAGGAAGGTTATAATATATAATTGGAAGTTAAAAATAAAATATTAGATCTCTCTAAAGGTAATACTTAGAAGTCAAAATATATTTTGGATTAAAAAGCTATTTAGGGTTTAGGATTAAGAAATTATACATATTTAGTGTGTTAGATAGCTTTTTAATGCAACAAAAGAAAAAAAGGAGTGATCTAAATGTTACCAGTACATCCAATGCCAGTTAACGCTGGGGATACAACATTTATGGTAATATCAACAGCTCTTGTTGCCTTAATGACACCAGGACTTGCCTTCTTCTACGGTGGACTTGTAGAGAAGAAAAACTCAGTTACTATAATGTTACAATCATTTGTAGCTTTTGCTATAGTAACTATAATGTGGATCTTTGGTGGATTTAGCTTAGTATTCGGTGACTCTGTTTCAGGAGCAGGAATTATAGGTAATCCAGCACAATTTTTCGCATTTAAAGATGTTACATTATTAACTAATGCAACATATGGCGGACATATTCCGTTCTTATTATACTTTATGTATCAATTAATGTTTGCAGTTATTACATTCCCATTAGCAACAGGTGCGTTTGCTAACAGAATGAAGTTTGGTGCTTATGTTAAGATACTTATTCTTTGGATGATCTTTATCTACTTCCCAGTAGCTCACTGGGTATGGGGTAACGGATTCTTAGCTAAAATGGGATTCGTTGACTTCGCTGGAGGAACTGTTATCCACGCAACAGCTGGATTTGGAGCTTTAGCATGTATTATCTTCTTAGGAAAGAGAAAATATGTTGGAAAGCACGGAAACTTAGGAATGGTTGCTTTAGGAACAGGTCTTCTATGGTTCGGATGGTATGGATTCAACTCAGGTGGAGTTCTTGGAGCTAACGAACTTGCAGCAGTAGCATTTGCTAACACAGCAATCGCAGCAGCTGTAGCTATGGTAGTATGGATGATTATCACATACTTCGAAGAAAAACACTTATCATTTGTTGAAGCAGTTACAGGATCAATCGCTGGACTTGCAACAATAACACCAGCAGCTGGATATGTTTCACCATTAGCAGCTGTAGCAATTGGTATAATCGCAGCAATCTGGTGCTTCTTATGTGTTAAATTCGCTAAGAAGATGGGTTGGGACGATGCTCTTGACGTATGGGGAACACACGGAATGGGAGGATGTATCGGTTCAATATTAATCGGTGTATTCGCTCAATCAGCTATCAATGGAGTTCACGCTGGAGTACACCAATTCTTAGTACAATTATTCGGAGTTGTATTAGTATCAGTTTACTCATTCATAGTAACATTCATAATTATCAAACTTGTTGATATGACAGGTAAGATAAGAGTTTCAGAAGAAACAGAAAAAGAAGGATTAGATAAGACAATCTTACATGAATCATTCAGTATTGATGAATAATCTAAACTTTTGATATAAGAAAAAGAGATGCCTCATTTGAGACATCTCTTTTTTTATAAATAATTATTTATAAAGTTATAGTTCTAGTATAAAATTAAATTAGTTGCTAATAATAGTTAACTAATAATAATTATGGAGGTGTTATAAGGGATGAATTTTAAACATATTGAGTTTTTAGAGAATAAAGTTATCCTTAAGGATATTAAAGATTTTAATATAAAACAGATTTGTGAGTCTGGCCAATGTTTTAGATGGAAAAAGGAAGCTGATAATAGATATATTGGAGTAGCTTATGAAAGAGTTTTAGAAGTAGAGCAAATAGATAATGATGTTATTTTACATAATACAAATGAAGAAGATTTTAAAAATATTTGGCTTAGATATTTTGATTTAGAGACAGATTATTCAAAGATAAAAGAAGAACTTTCTAAGGATGAAATTTTAAGAAAATCTGTTGAATATGGATATGGAATAAGAATATTAAATCAAGAACCTTTTGAACTTGTAGTTTCATTTATTATATCAGCTAGAAATAGTATTCCTGTTATAAGTAAGACTATCAATAATATATGTGAAAGATGGGGAAATAAAATAATATATAAAGGCAAAGAATATTATACTTTTCCTAGAAAAGAAGTGTTAGCTAAAGCTACATTAGATGAAATAAAAGAAATTGGAGGTTCATTTAGAAGTAAGTATATAGTTGATACAGTAAATAAAATTAATAAGGCAGAACTAATAAGACAAGGCAAATTAGAGGTAGAAGAAAAAGAAGAGTTTATTAAAATGTATGACTTAGAAAGAATAATGAATTTAAGTGATGATGAATGTCATAAAGCTCTTCAAAATTATATGGGGATAGGATCAAAAGTTGCTGATTGTATTATGTTATTCTCAATGGAAAAACATTCAGCTTTTCCAGTTGATATTTGGGTAAGGAGAGCAATGATGTATTTTTATAATGCAGAAGAAGCATCATTACCTAAAATAAGAAAGTTTGCTAGAGATAAATTTAAAGAGCTATCAGGAGCAGCTCAACAGTATTTATTCTATTATGCTAGAGAAAATAGTATAAAGTTATAAAAATATATAACGATATATTTTTATAAATAATAAATGTATGATTTTAAAAAGTTTAACTTATAAAACATGCATTTATTTTATTATTAGATTTATTTATTTTATAATTTTAAATTTAATAACTAAAATGTATTTAAAATTATCTTAATATAAGGATTATATACTTATAAAAAGGATGTAATAAATATTGAAATAAAAATGAAATATATACATAAATAATTTATTATAATATTATATAAACTAATATTGTATGAATTTAAAGATGAAATAATAACATAAAAATTTATAAGGTGAATAAAAGATTTTGGTAGAATTAAAAATAACCTTTTAATTTAGAAGGGAGTGACTTTATGAGTAATAAGAAAAAGTACATAATAGCTGCGGTTATTGTTATTGCTGTTATTATAGCAGCAATACCTTTTATGGGTGATATACAAAGACTATGGCATGTTCTAGATGATGTTGAAAATGTTAAAAGAATAGTACTGAGCTATGGAAGCTATAGTTTCTTAGTATTTATTTTGATACAAGTAATTCAAATAGTTGTATTTATTATTCCAGGAGAAATAGTACAAATTGCTGGTGGATATATTTTTGGACCTCTTTTAGCTTTTATTTTATGTATGACTGGTTCAATAATAGGTAGTTTAATAACTTTCAGTATAGGTAGAAAGCTTGGAAAACCTTTTGTAAAGAAGATTGCCAGTGAAAAAACTCATTGGATCATAAATAAATTGGAATCAAGTAAACATAAGAAAAATGGTAAGGAAAATCATAATAAACCTGCAACAATAATGTTTATTCTTTATGTTATCCCTGGATTACCAAAGGATGTATTAGGTTATATTAGTGGTATTTCTGATTTAACTTTAAAAGAGTTTTTAGTTATATCAACAGTAGGTAGAATTCCGGGGGTATTTATGTCTTGTTTCTTTGGGGATCAAATATCTATGAAGAATATGGATGTTTTAATAGGTTTTGTTATAGTTTTTGCAATTGTATTTGCGATAGCTTTCTTTTATAGTAGAAAACATATTGATAAACTTAAAAAAGATAGTGAGGAGTAATCTTCACTATCTTTTTCTTATTAATTTATTTATTAGTAATGTTTCTATTAATAATAGTAATAGAACAGATATTACACAAATCATAAAGAAGTTTTCAGGAAGAATATTTATTATTGAGTCATTAACTGAGCTGAACATCCAATAGTCATTATTGAATACTATAGAGTGAAATTTATTAAATAGGGTAGAGAAGTCTAAGAAAATAAATATTACAGATATAAGTATTATTGATATTACTATTGAGTTAAAATATTTTTTTATTTGATATCTTTCATTATTTAAATTTGTTTTTAAAATAGTGTGGTTGCTGAAAAATTTTCTGTTAATCATTAATGTAAAGAATAGAAGTAAAATTATAAATGCTATTAGATGTAGTGTGAAAAAGATTTTTTTTACTTCAAAAAAATGAATTGCAGCAGTATCACTTAGGGTGAAGTTATTAAATTCTAGCTTGTATATCAAAGGATTTCTTAAATAGCTTATTATATTGTTATAGTCTGTTAGAATATTGTTAAGTCCCATAGAAAGTTTAGATGAAGTATTATTAAATATGGTAAAGTATTTAAAGATAAAATTACTATTAAAGATTATTATTATATTGGTACATAGTAGAAATATAAATCCTAATATAGCTAAGCTAAAGTTTTTTATATATTTTGACATAGTTAAATCCTTTCTTTCTTAGATAAGTATATTTTGATTATTGCCTAAAATTGTGAAAATATATCATTAGAGTTATAATAAATAAATATAGATTTAAAACAAAGATATTTAGAGGAATTTAAAGAGATTATAATTTAATTAATATAAATGGTATTTATTGGTTATAATATAAGGTAAAAAAGGAAAGTTTATTATTGAAATTATTTAATATTTCTAATATTATAATAGTAATGTTAGCACTCAAAGGAATAGAGTGCTAAATTGATGAATAAGATTAACTATATAAGTAATTATAAGGAGGGGTTTTAAGTGAATATTAAACCACTTGGAAACAGAGTAGTTATCAAGAGAGTAGAGGCTGAAGAAAAAACAAAAAGTGGAATACTTTTAACAGGAACAGCTAAGGAGAGACCACAATATGCAATAGTTAAGGCTGTGGGGCCTGGAGAAGTTGTTGATGGAATTAAACATGAAATGCAAGTTAAGGTAGGGGATAAAGTTTTATTCCCACAATATATAGGGTCAGAAGTAAAACTTGATGGTGAAGAATATATAATATTAAAAGAAGAAGATATACTAGCAATAGTTGAATAAGTAGGAGAGGAAGGAGTTTATTATGGCAAAATCATTAATGTTTGGTGAAGATGCAAGAAGAGCAATGCAAGCAGGTGTTGATAAACTTGCTAATACAGTTAAAGTAACACTTGGACCAAAAGGGAGAAATGTTGTTTTAGACAAAAAATTTGGAACTCCATTAATAACAAATGATGGAGTATCTATAGCTAGAGAAATTGAACTTGAAGATCCATATGAAAATATGGGAGCTCAATTAGTTAAGGAAGTAGCTACTAAAACAAATGATGTTGCAGGAGATGGAACTACTACAGCTACTCTTTTAGCTCAAGCTATTATTAGAGAAGGACTTAAAAATGTAACAGCTGGAGCAAATCCTATGCTTGTTAGAACAGGAATTAATATGGCTGTTGAAAAAGCTGTAGAAGAAATTAAAGCTATTTCAAAACCAGTTGAAGGTAGAGATGATATAGCAAGAGTTGCAGCAGTTTCAGCTGGAGATACATCTATAGGAGAGCTTATTGCTGGAGCTATGGAAAAGGTAGGAACAGAAGGTGTTATTACTGTTGAAGAATCAAAGACAATGGGAACAGAACTTGATGTTGTAGAAGGTATGCAATTTGATAGAGGATACTTATCAGCTTATATGGTAACAGATGCTGAAAAGATGGAAGCTGTTTTAGAAAATCCATATATCTTAATTACAGATAAAAAGATAAATAACATACAAGAAATTTTACCTGTTCTTGAACAAATAGTTCAAGTAGGAAGAAAACTTCTTATAGTTGCAGAAGATGTTGAAGGAGAAGCTATAGCAACTCTTGTTGTTAATAAGCTTAGAGGTTCATTCACTTGTGTAGCAGTTAAAGCACCTGGATTTGGTGATAGAAGAAAGGATATGCTTCGTGATATAGCTATTTTAACTGGAGGAACAGTTTTATCAGAAGAATTAGGTATTGATTTAAAAGATGTTACTATAGATATGCTTGGTCAAGCAGAAAGTATCAAAGTTACAAAAGAAAATACTGTAATTGTTAATGGAAGAGGAAATTCTGAAGATATTCAAAATAGAATAGTTCAAATAAAAAATCAACTTGAAGAAGCAACATCAGAGTTTGATAAAGAAAAGCTTAAAGAAAGACTTGCGAAACTTGCAGGTGGAGTTGCTGTTATTAAAGTGGGAGCAGCAACAGAAACAGAACTTAAGGAAAGAAAACTTAGAATAGAAGATGCTCTTAATGCTACAAAAGCAGCTGTTGAAGAAGGAATAGTTGCTGGTGGTGGAACAGCTTATATTAATGTTATAAATTCTGTTAAAAAGTTATCTTCTGAAAATTCTGATAAGCAAGTTGGAATAAATATAGTAGTTAGAGCTTTAGAAGAACCAATGAGACAAATAGCATTTAATGCTGGAGTTGAAGGTTCAGTAATAATAGAAAAAATTAAAGATTCAGAAGCTGGAGTAGGTTATGATGCTTTAAATGGAAAATATACAAATATGGTAGTAGCAGGTATAGTTGATCCAACTAAGGTTACTAGATCAGCTCTTCAAAATGCAGCTTCAGTAGCAGCTACATTCTTAACAACAGAAGCAGCAGTAGTTGATATTCCACAAAAAGATGCAGGACTTCCACAAGGAGCACCTGGAATGGAAGGAATGTATTAACAAATAAAAATAAGGAGATATCTTTTTAGATATCTCTTTATTTTTTTTATAAAATTTAAATAAATATTTCTAGTTAAAGTGTAAGAAGGGTTTATATATTTATGAAAATAGACTCTTCTTATTTTTATTTATATTAAAAATTAAATAGAAAACATTATTAAATTAAAAAAATATAATAAATTTAAAAAATATATTAAATCTTAGTAAAAAATATAAATTAAACTATGGAATTGAACGATAATATAGTGTAATATTAAATAGAATAAAATGTAAAATTAACAAATAAAAGTAATAGGTGTATACAAATATGTAGATAAAAGTAGAATTTTAGAGGAGGTGGCATATGGTTTTTATTGTTTTTGTATTTGCAGTGGTAATTGGAAGCTTTTTAAATGTTTGTATTTATAGAATTCCAGCAGAAAAATCAGTGGTAAGTCCGCCATCTAGTTGTGGAACATGTAATAAGAGACTTGCTATAAAAGATTTAATACCTATTTTTAGTTATCTTTTCTTAAAAGGAAAGTGTAGATACTGTAATTCAAAGGTTAGTATAAGATATTTACTTGTTGAAATTTTTACAGGGATTTTAATTAGCATAATATATTTGAATTTTGGTTTAACATATTTGTTTTTTAAATATTCAATATTAACCTTCTTTTTAATAGTTATAGCACTTATAGATTATGATACTACGGATGTTTATGCAGTTACTACAATACCTGCTATTATTTTAGGAATAATTTTTGCAGTTATTGAGAGTTTTAATGGAGCTATAAGTATAGGTAGTTATTTTATTAATTTATTTTATGCTTTGCTTGGAGGATTAATCTGTTTTGTAGTTATAGCTGGAATATGTTATTTAACAGGAGCTATGGGTGAGGGGGATATAGAGATTGCTGTCCTAGGAGGAGTTTTTATAGGATGGAAACTTAGTATTTTTATGCTTTTATTCTCATTTATTATAGGTGGAATTTTAGGAGTAAGTTTAATTTTATTAAGAAAAAAGAAGAAAACAGATTATATACCTTTTGGACCAAGTCTAGCTATAGGTATTTATGTAATGTTTAATTTAGGAATTAATTTTATTAATAATTATATATATAATTTTTAATTTTAATGTCGATATTAAACAAACGATAATTATTGTTTTTTATGTCATATAACAATACAATAAAAGTATAAAATTATAAATTATGTAAAATAATAGTTTGAAATGTGAATTTAAGAGGGATATGATGGCGAGAAAAAGAGTAAGAATTGGTGACTTATTAATAGAGCATAAAAAGATAACAAATCTTCAATTACAGTCAGCATTAGAAATACAAAGAAATACTGGGAGAAGAATAGGGGAGATATTAATAGAAGAAGGGCTTGTAACAGAGGATGATATAATGTCGACTTTAGAGCAACAGTTAGGTATAGAGAGAGTTGACCTAAGTATGTTGATAGTTGATAAAGAAGTTACAAAGCTTTTAAATGAATCTATTTGTAAAAGACATATAGTCTTTCCTTTTGGTATTAATCATAAGGAGAATAAGATAAAGATAGCATTTGCAGATCCTTTAAATATTTTTGCAATTGATGATATTAATTTTACAACAGGTCTAGATATTGAGGCGTACATAGCAAGAAAAGAGGATATTGAAACAACTGTTGAGAGATATTATTCAGGAAGAAATGTTCAAAGTGCAGCAAAAGAGCTTTCAAAAGAAAAACAAGTTAATAAAAAGAAAAAAGATGATGAGATTGATGATATTAAGAATGCACCAGCAGTTAAAATGGTAGATCAGATATTAACTGATGCTATTAAAAGAAAAGTATCAGATATTCATATTGAGCCTTATGAGGAAGTTATAAGAGTTAGATATAGAATAGATGGGATGTTAAAAGAAATTCTTAATATAGATATTGATGCATTAAGTGCAATAATTACAAGAATTAAGATACTAGCTGATATGAATATAGCAGAGAGAAGGATTCCTCAGGACGGAAGAATTGTTACTACTATTGATGGAGTTCCTGTTGATATGAGAGTTTCTAGTATTCCTTTAATTACTGGAGAGAAGGTAGTTATAAGAATACTTGATAAAAGTAATTATAAAATTGGGAAAGAAAAGCTTGGAATGAGTAAAGAGATGCTAAAAAAACTTGATGATATAGTATCCTCTCCATATGGAATAATACTTGTTACTGGGCCAACTGGAAGTGGTAAATCTACTACTTTATATACTGTTTTAGCTGAGCTTAATGATGGTAAGAAAAATATTACTACTATAGAAGACCCTGTTGAATATACTGTTGAAGGTATAAATCAAGTTCATGTTAATTCAAAAGCTGGTCTTACTTTTGCAGCAGGACTTAGGTCTATGTTAAGACAAGACCCTGACATAATAATGATTGGGGAGATGAGAGATAGTGAAACAGCACAAATAGGGGTTAGAGCTGCGATTACAGGTCACTTAGTTTTAAGTACATTACATACAAATGATGCTGCTTCATCTATTTTAAGATTAGTAGATATGGGAGTTGAACCTTATCTTGCAGCAACAGCTATAAAAGGAGTTATTGCTCAAAGGCTTGTTAGAAAGATATGTCCAAGCTGTAAGGAAGAATATCAAGCTAGTGATCATGAGAAAGAAATACTTGGTTTAAGTTTGGAGGAAGATGTAATTTTAAGTAGAGGTAAAGGTTGTGTAGCTTGTGGACAACTTGGTTATAAAGGGAGAATAGGTGTTTATGAGGTTTTACAAGTTGATAGAGAGCTTAAGGATCTTATAATAACAACTAAAAATTCAGATGTTTTAAAAGACTTAGCAGTTAAAAAAGGCATGAAGACTTTAGCTATGAGCTGTCAGGAATTAGTTCTTCAAGGTTTAACAAGTATTAGTGAGTTAATTTCACTTATGTTCTTAGAATAAATTTTTATTTTAAAAGGAGGGAGAAAAGATGCCAAAGTTTAATTATAGAGCTATGAGTAGTGTTGGAGAAATTAAAGAGTATAAAAATTTCGAAGCAGATTCAATTGAAGATGTATATGCAATGCTCAAGTCAAATAATATGATGCCTTTGAATGTTGAAGAAAATCAGCAATCAGCAGAGATAAAATTTGATTTTGTAAGCAAGGTAAAGCTTAGAGATATAGCAATCTTTTGTAGGCAGTTTTCAACTATGCTAGAAGCTGGGGTTACTATAAATGCTTCTGTTAATATGCTTGCTGAACAATTGCCAAATAAAAAATTAAAGATAGTTTTATCAGTAATTGATGAAGATATTAAAAAGGGTGAAGCTTTATCAGTAGCTATGGGAAAACATGAAGATTATTTTCCATCTCTTCTTATAAGCATGGTAGAGGTTGGAGAAATGAGTGGTACTCTTGATTCAATTATGGCTAGAATGGCTGTTTATTATGAAAAGCAACATAAGCTTAATGGAAAAATTAAAAATGCAATGATATATCCAGTTATTTTATCTTTAGTAACAGTTGCAGTAATGACAATCATTTTAGTATTTGTAATGCCAATGTTTATTGAAATGTTTGAAAGTTCAGGAGCAGAGCTTCCTTGGACAACTAAGCTTACTTTAGCTATTAGTGATTTCCTTAGAGAACGTTGGTATATAGTAATTGCTCTTGTAGCAGCTATAAGTAGTGGATTCTGGTTCTATACAACAAAAGTTGAAAGTGGAATTAGAAATTATAATATTTATAAATTAAGATATTCACCATTTAAGGAATTAAATCAAAAAGTTGTAGTATCAAGATTTACAAGAAGTTTAGCAACAGTTCTTTCAGCAGGGGTAACAGTTATAAATGCCTTAGAAGTTGTTGGTGGAGTTCTTGGAAATAAATTTGCAGAAAATGAAATTAAATCAGTGAAAGAAAGAGTATTAAAGGGAGAAGGACTTGCTCAACCAATAAAAGATACTGGAGTATTCCCATTAATGCTAAGCTCAATGGTTAAGATAGGTGAAGAATCTGGATCACTAGATGATATCTTATCAAAAACAGCTGATTTCTATGATGATGAACTAGATAGAGCAATTGAAGCTATAACTTCAATAATAGAACCAATAATGTTAGTTGTGATGGGGATAATAGTTGGATTCTTAATAATTTCAGTATTAACTCCAATGTTTGAAATGTACCATACAATTGCTTAACATAATAAAAATTTGTCTATATGAGCAAAAGCTCTTTAGAATATATAAAAATTTAAATAAACAAAAATAAGGGGGAAGTTTTTTTATGACAAACATTCTTAACAAAAAAAGAAAGAAAAAAGGATTTACACTAATAGAACTTGTTATTGTTCTAGCAGTTCTAGCGATAATAGCACTTATAGCAATACCTAATTTTACAAAGGTTAGAAATGATTCATTAACAAAAGCTGATATGAGATCAGGAGAACAAATAGAAAAAATAACATTAATGGCAATTGCGAATCAAGATATAATAGTGCCGGAGAGTGGTTCTTTTAGTATTAATATTAATGGAGATAAGACACTTGGAACACCTAGTGATTCTAAAATGTTTTCATCTAAAGGAAAGGAATCATATACAAGTATGATTCAAGAAATAAAGAAACCACAAGTAAATGGTAAAACTGCATACAAGATAACAGTAAAAGATGATGGAAGTGTTGTAGTTACTTATTCAGATAATACTTCTATTACTAACACTAAGTAAAACTTAAATAATATTGGAGGATAGTATGATTAATAAGTTAAATAAGAAAAGAAAGAAAAAGGGATTTACACTAATAGAACTTGTAATAGTATTAGCAGTATTAGCAATAATAGCATTAATAGCTATACCAAATTTTACAAAGGTTAGAAATGATTCTTTAGAAAAAGCTGATGCAAGAACAATGGAACAAATTGAAAAGATAACATTAATGGCAATAGCTAATGAGGATATAACAGTACCAACTACTACTGGAGGAGAGGTTAAATTAGAAATACAAGGCGCATCAGTAACTGTAACTGGAGGTAGCGGAGTAAAGTCAGATAATTTTAATGAGATGATAAAAGAAGTTGAAGATCCACAAGTGAATGGAAAAGAAAAATATGAAGTAACAGTTGATGCAAATGGAGATGTTACAGTTACAACAACACCATAATTAATAAAAGACACCTTAAAATAAGGATTTTAAGGTGTTTTTTTAAAAGAAGTTTGATTTCTTAATTTACAAGGTTATTAAAAGTTTAAGGGGAATTTAGAGGTGATGAAATGTCAACTAAATTAGATCCTACTGCATCAGTAGGTATTAATAGTAAAGAAATAGATACAAGTAAGGAAATTCCTAAGAAAAAGAAGATAAAAAAGCTTCCTAAGATTAAGGATGTTAAGCTTGTTTCTATAGAAATAGGTAGTAAATATATTAAGCTTATTGAAGCAAAGAAGAAGAAAGATGTTATACATGTAAATTCTGCTGTTAAGATTGAAGCACCTAAGGAAACGAGTAGTAGTGGAGAACTTCATAATCTTCCTAATATAGCTGCTGTTCTTAAGAATACATTATCTAAGAGACATATTTCTACGAAGAATATATCTTTTACTGGAATTTCTAATAATGTTATTAGTAGAGAGATTACTATTTTAGATAGTGATGAGATAAGTCCAAAGGAAAGACAGATGTTAGTTGAGAATGAGATTAAGCAATATCTTCTTATTAATCTTGAGGATTATAAGATTCAGTTTACTGATGCAGGTAGATTTGAAGAAGATGGAGTTAAGAAGATGAAGGTTCTTGTTATTGCTTATCCAAACAAACTTATAGAAAATTATCTTACTATAATTGAAGGATTAGGTAGTAAATATAAGCCTTGTTCTTTAGATGTTACTAATAATTCGCTTCAAAAAGTTTTTAAACATATTAATACTATCAATGGTAAAGAGATTGATAAAGAAAAAGTGTACTTATTTATAGATATGGGAGCAGAATCATTTAATACATCAATAATTAATAATAAAAAGCTTGAGTTTATGAGACTTCTTTCTGGTGGAGGAAGTGAAATAGATAAAAAAATAGCTTTTAAAATCGGTATGACAATAGAAGATGCTGAAAGTGAAAAGATTGAAAAGTGTAACCTTATGGCAGATGAACTTGTTGGAGTTGAAAAAGATATAAACAAGGCTATTAGAGATGTTGTTAATGGTTGGATTGATGAAATAGAGAGAATTATTCAGTTCTATAATAATAAAGAGCAAAAAAGAATTGAAAAAATCTATCTTTATGGTGGTGGATCAAGACTTAGAGGTGTTTCAGAATTTATTCAAGAAAGACTTAATATAGAGACAGAGAAAATAAAAAGTTTTGATGGAGTGCAGTTAGATAAAAGGGTAAATATTCATAGTATTGACCAGTTTATAAGTACTCTTGGAACAATAATAAGATTTTAGAGAGGGGAAGAAGAATGAGAGATATTAATTTTTTTACTCCCTATATAAAACAAGAGGAAATAAGTAATTCAAGAACAGTAATTACAGGAGTCATAGCTATACTTACAATAGGAGTTGCAGCAACATTAGGATATAATTCATTTCAAATTATGAATTTAAAGAGTGAAATAGAAAGTGTTAATGCTAGTTTAAATGATGCTAAGTTTGTAGAGCAGTATCAATATAGTCAAGAAGTATCATTGAAGAAAGGCTTATTATCTGGGTATAATACAGCTTTAATTTCTGTTAGTGATGGAATTGTTGGTAGATCAATGATTCAAATGGATATTATAAATAAATTAAATTCTGCAGTTCCAAATGGAGTTAATTTAAAGAGTCTTTCAATTCAAGGTGGAACAATAACTATGAATGTAACATCAAGTTCTGATAAACAAGCAGCTGATTTTAAATATAATTTAGACAAGCTTCCTATTATTAAGGAATCATTTATACCATCTATAAGTTCAGATTTTGGAAGCCCAGAAGAATTTAGTTTTTCAATTACTTGTGTTTTAGAGGAGAGTTATTATGAAAATTAGTGAAAGAGAGAAGATTATATTATCAATTGTATTAGCTATAGGTGTAGGTTATTCATATTACCAGTTTGCATATACTCCTCAAGCAAAGCTAATAGAAGATAAGAAATTAGAATTAGAAACTTTAGAAACTGATTATAATGATAAAAAGACAAAGATAGCACTTACACCACAAAATGAAAAGGATATAAAAAAATTAAATCTAAGCATAGAAGAGGTTTCAAAGAATATATATCCAGATTTATGGCAACCAAAGCTTATAAAAGAATTAAGTGAGCTTAGAACAAAAGCAAATATAAATATAAATTTTAGTTATACACAGCCAACATATGCACCTATCTCAGAATATTTCACATCAAAAGAAGAGGAAAAAGAAATTACAAATAGCTTAGATTCTTTAATAGATGAATATAATAAAAAAATGCCTAAGGATCAAGCTATAGAGTATAAAAAAGAAGAAGAAACAGCTGCAAAGAAAAAAGATGAAAAAGCAAAAGAAGAAACATCTATTAATGTTCAGCAAATGAAAGTTACAGCAAGTTTTACTGGAAGATATGAAAATGTCTTAAAGTTTATAAAACTTGTTGAAGATTATAAATATCTTGTTGCTATACCAGATATAAGTATTGCTCCAAGTGGTAATGGAGAAGTTTCAGGAAGTCTTAGCATGGAATTTTATTCAGCTCCAAGAATAGATGGTGATTTTGATAAATATTATGATTGGAAAGCTGAAGGAACTAAGGGAAAGAAAAATCCATTTGATGATTTTTACACTAGTTCTATTTCTAGTATTACAACTAAGAAAGCAGATAATTCTGATGAAGATGAAGATATAGATACTGCAAGTTATGAAGAAGAGGAAGAAGAAGATTACTCAATTTCAATGACAGTAAGACCTTCTAATTCAGATATGGCAGCTGTGACTCTTGGTAAGAGTAATGGAATTTCTAAAAAAGGATTCTTATATCAAGACGAAAATAAAGTAGTAGAAGCAACAGTTGAATTTACTAAGGTAAGTGGTACTTATTATGTTAAATATAAATTAGGAGATGAGGTCTATCCAACAACAGGTAATGGAATTGAATGTAATTCTAAGGGGAATTTAAAAATGCTTGTTAATTCAGCTAAAAGAAAAACTACAGATGATATGGTTGCAGTAAAATTAAATGTTAAAAATAATACTGATAAAAAAGTAGAAGTTGAAATTAAAGATGATGATAAGCAAAATCCAAGAATTAAGATGAGAACTGAGGGAAATGTTTATTATATAAGTAAATAATTTTAAGTAGGTATTAATATGAAAAGAAAAAAGGGTTATACACTTTTAGAATTAGTTATGGCATTAGGAATCATAGGAATAGTTATGATTCCTTTAGCGTCTTCATTATTAACATCAGTTACATCTAATAAGATGGCTGAAACAAAACAAGAATCTAAACAAATTTCCCAGGAAATTATCGAAAAACTTCGAAATTTAGGAGATGTTAAAGAGATGACTATGAGAGTTGGGGTAAAGTCAGATCAAATTAAAATAAAAGAGGAAAGTCCTTTAGATAAAACAAAGTTTAGTATCTCAGGTAATATTGGTGATATAGAGCTTAGTGGAAGTATTTCAAAGCAAATAGATGCTGGTGAAATAAATGAACAAAGTGATGAGTATGCAAAAAAACAGGTTGATATTTTATTTTATATTGATAACAATTCAATAAGATATTCTTATGATGCTTCAACTAAGAAAACTATAGATGAACATATATCAGATGCAGAAAATTTAAACTTAGCTACAGTTCAAGAATTAAATGGAGATAAATTACTTGAACTTATTTTTGATAAAGATAATGATTTGAAAGTAAAAAATGATAGAGCAGATGGGACTTATAAAGATATTAAAGAAGCTGCTGTTTATGTAAAAGAGGTAAGACCTGATGATAAATTAATTAGCTTACATTTAGAAAAAAGTAATTCTTTAGATTATATATCTGGAAGTATCAATTCATCTAATACTCCAAAGATTTATTTTATTCAAAATAAGTTTAGTGATGTAGATATAGCTACAGGGAGTAATCCTGGGGGAAATGGAAAATTACAAGATTCATTTGAGAAAAATAAAACTATAAAAGGTGATATAGATATAACACATAATATAAGATACTTTAGCAAGAGTCAAAGAAAGAACAAAGGATTATATACTATTAAATTAAATCTTAAAAAAGATAATGTTAGAGAAGAGACAGTTAGTGAGTTTGTAGTAAAAAATTAAATTGGGGGATGAAATGATTAATAAAAGAAGAAAGAAAAAAGGTGCTTCTTTGTTAGTGGTTGTTGCTATGATGGCTATATTATCTGTGCTTATAGTCTCTCTTTTAGCAATGACTACCTCAGGATATAAGCTAAGAGTTGATTCTAATAATAGAGTTGAAGGATTCTATGGAGCAGATTCAGGTCTAGAAATAAGTGAAAAAGTATTACAAGATTATTTAAAAGCTAATATAGAAACTTCTAATAAAGCTGTTTCTAGTAGTTTAGATGTAGATGAGAAAAATAAGGAATTTAAGAAGAGTTTTAATAAATTTATTATCGAAGGTGGAAAATCAACAAAACTACCTTTATATGATAATCCTACTTTAATTAGTGGAGAGTATGAATACAAACCATTAATAGAGGAAATTGGTATTAATGAATATTATAAAAAATTTAATAGAAAAGATGTTTCAATAGAAAATGTTAAACTTTACTATACAACAGATATTGATAAAAGTAATTATCAAGAGCTTGTATATCCTGTAACACTATCAGAAGATACTATGGCTCTTATTAAAGGTTTTAGATTAGAGTTAGAATCAGAGTATAAGAAAAACTCAAAAACTAGAAGAGTTGCAGTTAAATTTAATATTGATATACCTGATCATGGAAAAGCTATTTCTAAAGCTGATTCAAGTTCACCTGATATATTTGATTATATATTTGCAGTAGATGGAAACTATGAACTAAGAGCGGGTGGAACTGTAAGTGTGTTAGGTGATATATGGGTAAAAGGAAGAGAAACTAAATCAGATAATCATATAGAAGATAAATATAAAAATGGAATGGTTCTTAAGTCTGGGAGTGATATTTATAAAAACCCTAATATAACTTGGGATGGGAATATAGCAACAGCATCAAATTTAGAAGTATCAGATGTAAATCTTAATATAGGAACTAATGGAACAGGAGCACATAAAATATTTGCAAAAAACTTAGTTGTTAATACTGAGAATAATTCCAATTTATTTGGTAATTCATTAGATGTTTATTTATATAATGATTTTGTTTATAACTCTAAGAGTAGTAAGTTAAATATGAAAAATTTATATGCTATTAATGATATCAATAATTATCAAAATAATGTAACTACAGGAGATAAGCTTGATGAATCGGAAAGATCAAGTTCTATGATAATTAATTCTAATGATTTTGGTCAAGGTTCTAATATTAATATAGGAAATGATATGTATATTTTAGGAAGTTCTTATTTAGATTTAACTAAACCTTATCAAACAGGGCAATCAGTAGTTATAAATGGGATATCTAGTCCTTATACTGTAAGATATGATGACTATATATATAGTTATGATGAAAAGGGAAAGGTTCATATAATAGATACAGATCAAGCTGGAAATGAATTAGATATATTTAAAAAAGCAGATTTAGTACTTAAAAAGCCATTAACAGATAGAGAAAATACTTTTTCTAATGGTATTCAAGCTCTTAATATATATAATACAGCTGCTGTTTTAGCTAAAGGTAATGTTATTGGACCTAATAAAAATATTAATATGGATATTGTAAAAGAAAAGCAAAAAGAATATGTTACAGAAGTTTTTAATATGGGAAATGATAAAAATGTAAGTAGTGATGATTTTGAAAAGAAAGAAGTTAAAGCTAGTGTTGAAGATTCATTTGATTGGTTTGGAATGGCTAAGATAATAAAGGAGTATGGAAAATGCAAGGATTGTCCCAATTATGATGCTACAGGAAATTGTAAACAACAAGATACACATTGTAAAACATGTGATACTTGTAAGCTTACTTTTAATAATACTATAAAAATTAAAAAAGATGGATTTTTACATTTACAAAGTAAAGTAACTATAAAGGATATTATCGCTGAAAGTGAAAAAAATCCAGATGAAAATAGTGAGCTTGGAAAAGAACCAGGACTTTCAGGGCCAACTGATTTAAGAGATCAAAAAATAAATTTAATTCTTAATGCAACTGATAAAAAGCTAAAAATTGAACAAGTTAATAATGGGCATTCAAAGGCGGGGGATATTGAAGATGATGGTTCAACAATAACTTATTATTTTGAGAATTCTCCATTTGGTTTGCTTATAAATCCAGTTTTAATTATATCTAAAGGAGATGTAGAATTTAAAACAGAAACACATAATAATTATTCTATGATTTTAACTGCTGGTGATACAGTAGTTTCTACTCCTGCAGTAGGTACACATATTGGTAATTATTCAGTACCATCATCAAAAGGATTAATAAATGAATTATTTAAGTACTCATTAGGTAGTAATGGGATTTTATCAGGAATTGGTGGAAGTATATTTGGTTCAACTGAGAATATAGAGGTAAAAGAAGCTATAGAAATTTCTGATCTTATTAAGAGAGAGAAATGGCAGTTAATTAAATAGTGTTAAACAAAGGGTGATTATATGGTGAATAAGAAATTAAAAAAGAAAAAGGGACTCACTCTTTTAGAGCTAGTTATTGTACTTGGGCTTATGGGGATAATAACATATTTAGTTTTTTCTTTTGTTAATTTAACTCAAAGAAAGTCTTTGGAACTTGATATAAGACAGAAGCTTCAACATCAGGGAACTATGATTACAGAGAGTATGATGGATAATCTTTTACAGGCTAAAAATATTTTTAAGGTAGAAAAGGATGCTACTACTAATAATTTAAAAGAGATTACTTTTAATCTTGTTGGACCAAGTGAGCTAAAAGGAAAGACTGCTTTTACTGATATAGTTAAGATAAAGTATAAGGTAGATGGAAATAAATTAGAACTATTAGCTATTAAAAAAGATGAGGATGTAGCTGATAGTTCTAAGTGGAAGAAGGTTCAGACTATTAGTGAAAATATACAAAAAGTTGAATTAACAAATAAGAGCTTATTAACTGAATATAGCTATGATGAAGATAAGTTGAAAGATGAGAAGAATGTAGGTTTAAAAATTACTTTAGAAAAAGATTATTATAATAAGAAAATAGAATATGGTCATGTAATGGAACTTAATTTAAGGAATGCAAGATAATTACCTCTTAAAAATACAGGGGGAGAGAGTATGAGTTTTAAGAAAAAAATTATTATTGGATTTATTGCTTTGCTTGGGATAGGTATAGGAATTAGTGCTATTAGTAAGTTTGGTAATGTTATTGCTGGAGAAGCTACTCCAAATATGAAAGCTGTAGTTAGAACTAAAAATATTAATGTTATTAATGGAATGAAATTCAATGTTGATGTTGAAATTCAAGCTGGAGAAATAAAGTCTGAAGCTTATGATAAGCAAGATATATATTTAAGTTATGCAAATGAAGCAGCTTTTTCATTAATTTCTGCTAGTGAAGATGGTAAGAAGAGTGAAGTGGATATTAAAAATGGGAAGATTAAGCTTAAAGATTTTGATTATAAAAAGAGTGGAGATAAGATTACAGCAGAGCCAAAGCTTGTTAGATTAACATATTTAGCAAATGGTAATGGAGTTTATAAGGGTGAATTATCTATTGAGAAAAATTTAAAGCTTAATTATACAGATGTAGCTGGAAACAAAGTTGAGAATATTGATTTATCTTTTGATGATAATAGAAGAAGTCTTGATATAAAAATTGATAATTTAATTTATACTCCAAGTAATATCTCAGGTTTAGATAATGGTATTCCAGAGCAAATAAATTCAGGTGAGATGCTTAGTCTTCAATATAATGTACAAGCAGGTCAACTTAAATTAGCACCAGGTGTAGATTATGATGGAGAAATGGATAAGCTGTTTAGTAAAAAGAAAAGAGTTATATATGTTATAGAAGAAAGTGTTTTAGATGATAAGTCTGCTAATAATGAAATTGCAAAAGATTCTATAATAATGGGAATGCAGTCTTTATTAGATGAAACAGATAATATTGAGACAGCTTTAATTTCCTATGGAAAAGAAGCAAAAGTTATTGAATCAAATGGCTTAGAGTTTTATTCAGTAAATGAGCTTGTTAATAATATACAAGCTTTAGAAGTATCAGAGCAGAATGGTAATCTTGGTGATGCTATTAAAAAAGCTTCTAATTTAGCAAATAAAGATTCTTCTTATGAAGCTACAGTAATTTTAATATCTTCAGGAAATCCTATTTATTATACAGAAAATGATGGAGAGTTTGTTGTAGAGTTAGATAAAGAGAAGGGCAAAATTAAATCAGGACTAGAAGGAGCTACTGAGTATGCAAATAATATAGCTGATCAGATAATAGTAGAAACAGATAATGATATTAAATGGGTAGGAGTAAACTATGGATTAGTAGAGGGGCAAACTGATGCAACTGATATTGTTAGCAAACTTGGAGGAAATGCAATTAATATTAAAAATCCATATTCAGATGATTTTATAAATATAGCAAAGGAACTCAATGCTGATTTTAAAGTTGATGGTAGTTTAAATATAGATTTAAAATCTGATGATATAAAATTGTTTGGTGAAGCAAATGAAGATTATGATATGTCTTTCTATTATAATATTAAAAAAGATGAGAATGGAAATATTATAGAAGATGAAGAGGGAAATATTATTTTTGAACCAATCAAAACAGAACAAGTAGTAAATATACCAATAACACTTAGTGGGAGCGGAGTTATAGACTTAGCCCATAATGATAATATAACTGTTAGCTATAAAGCAGATAGAATATCTATGAAAGATGAAGAGGTGATTTTCAACCAAGATAATATATTAGTAAGAAATGTAGAGAGAACATCACCTTTTGATATAAAACGTAGAGGTTTTTACACAGGTAGGAAGTCAGGCAATATAATACAAGAAATCGATAATAATGATTTAGTAGAACTATCTAAAGATAATACCTTTGCTTTAGCTTTTCATGTTACAGCTAATACTAATGTATTTGTGGATAAGTATATAGATGAAAAATTTATAGAAGATAAAGAAGTGAAGATTTATAATTACCAAGATGGTAAAATGATAGCTTCTAATTCTAATGAGATTACACCAGGAAATGAATATATTGTAGTAGTTGATTATTATATAAAAGATATAGGAGATATTAATGCAACTACAGATGTTGGGATAAAATTAACTGATGATAGTAAAAGCTTAGAAGATACTATAAAAATTAAGATAGTAGATAAACCAGAACATTTCTAGTAAAGATAATTAAGTAGATAAAATATTTTTGTTTTATTATTTTTTTAAAATGAAGGAAGAGAAGAGGCAATATCTCATATGAGGTATTGCTTTTATTATATGTATGAATAAAATATTTCATGATATATAAAATATGAAAGAAAAAAATCATTTAATAAATAGTTAAAAATTTATCTAAAGTGTGTTGACAAGCTTTATTCTATATTTTATAATTAATAAAAATCGACGAACTAAAAAAGCAGAAAAGACTCGTATAAGCTTTGAATATGGCAAAGTGTATCTACGGAGAACCGTTAAATTCTCCTCTATGAGTGATTTAATATACTTGATTTTATCAAAGGCATATTATCTCACTTTAGAGAATAATATGTCTTTTTTTATAAGTTCACCTAATTTTTGTAAATATATAAAATTAAATTAAAATGAAAGAAAAAATTCTAAAATATAAAATTTATGCAAGAAAATATTCAAAATAGTAATGAGGTTAATTAATGGAGGGGTCAAAATGGCAAAAATATTAAAACAAGCATATACATTCGATGATTTATTATTAGTACCAAACAAATCAGAAATATTACCAAATGAGGTTAGTTTAAAAACTAAGTTAACAAAGAAGATTTCATTAAATATACCTTTAATGAGTGCAAGTATGGATACAGTTACAGAATCTAAGATGGCAATAGCTATGGCTAGAGAAGGTGGAATAGGAATAATCCACAAAAATATGACAATAGAACAACAAGCACAAGAAGTAGATAGAGTTAAGAGACAAGAAAATGGAGTTATAACAGATCCAATATTCTTATCAGAAAATAATACAATAGCAGAAGCTTTAGAACTTATGGCTAAATACAGAATATCAGGTGTTCCAATAACAGAAGGAAAAAAACTTGTTGGTATTCTTACAAATAGAGATATTGTTTTTGAAACAGATTACACAAAAGCTGTTAAAGAAGTTATGACAAAGAGTCCTTTATTTACTGCACCAGAAGGAACTAAGGTAGAAGAAGCTTTAGAAATCTTAAAGAAACATAAGGTTGAAAAACTTCCATTAGTAGATGCAGAAGGAAATCTTACAGGACTTATTACTATAAAAGATATAGAAAAAGCTAAAGCATATCCAAACTCAGCTAAAGATGAAAAGGGTAGACTTTTATGTGGAGCATCAGTTGGTATTACTAACGATATGATGGAAAGAGTTAAGGCTTTAGTTGAAGCTGGAGTAGACGTTGTTACTCTTGATACAGCTCATGGACATTCAATGGGAGTTATTAATGGAGTTAAAAAAATTAAGGCTGCTTACCCAGATCTTCAAGTTATAGCAGGTAATGTTGCTACAGCTGAAGCTACAAGAGATTTAATAGAAGCAGGTGCTGACTGTGTTAAAGTTGGTATAGGACCTGGATCAATTTGTACAACAAGAGTTGTTGCAGGAGTTGGGGTTCCTCAACTTACAGCAGTTATGGATTGCGCAGAAGAAGGAAAGAAATATGGAGTTCCAGTTATAGCTGATGGAGGACTTAAATATTCAGGAGATATAGTTAAAGCACTTGCAGCAGGAGCTAGCGTTGCTATGATGGGTTCATTATTTGCTGGATGTGAAGAAGCACCAGGAGAAATGGAAATTTATCAAGGAAGAAGTTATAAAGTTTATAGAGGAATGGGTTCACTTGGAGCTATGGCTAAAGGATCAAGTGATAGATACTTCCAAAATGGAACTAAGAAATTTGTTCCAGAAGGAGTAGAAGGAAGAATAGCATTTAAGGGCTCAGTTTCAGATACTATATTCCAACTTCTTGGAGGGATAAGATCAGGAATGGGTTACCTTGGATCACCAACACTTGATGATTTATATGAAAAATCTACATTTGTTATACAAACAGCTGCTGGATTTAGAGAAAGTCATCCTCATGATATTAATATAACAAAAGAAGCACCAAACTATAGTGTAAATCAATAATCTTTATTTAGATTAAATAAATTAGTTACGGAGGAGTTCATATGAAGGATTTAGTTTTAATAGTTGACTTTGGTGGACAATATGGTCAACTTATAGCAAGAAGAGTTAGAGAGTGTGGAGTTTATTGTGAAATAGTTCCTTACACTTATGGAGTAGAAAAAATAAAAGCAAGAAATCCTAAAGGAATTATTTTTACTGGTGGACCAAATTCAGTTTATGGAGAAGATTCACCACAAATAGATAAATCTATTTATGAACTTGGAGTTCCTGTACTTGGAATTTGTTATGGAGAACAATTAATGGCTCATACTTTAGGAGGAAAAGTTTCAACAGCTCCTAATGGAGAACATGGAAAAACTGCTATTGAGCTTGATGGTTCTTCAGCCTTATTTGAAGGTATTAATTCAAATGAAGAATGTTGGATGACTCATGTTGATTATGTAGAAAAAGCACCAGAAGGATTTAAAGTAATAGGAAAAACTAAAGATTGTCCAATGGCTGCTATTGAAAATACAGAAAAGAAATTATATGGAGTTCAATTCCACCCAGAAGTAGAACATACTCCATTTGGAAAGAAGCTTCTTTCTAACTTTGTTCATAATATATGTGATTTAGAAAGCTCATGGAGTATGGCTTCATTTGCTGAATCAAAAATCCAAGAAATTAAAGAAATTGTTGGAGATAAAAAACTTATCTGTGCTTTATCAGGTGGAGTAGATTCATCAGTTGCAGCACTTATGGTTCATAAGGCAGTTGGAAAGCAACTTACTTGTATCTTTGTTGATCATGGTTTACTTAGAAAAGATGAAGGAGACCAAGTTGAAAAGGTATTTAAAGAAAAGTTTGATATGAACTTAATAAGAGTAAATGCAAAAGATAGATTCCTTGGAAAATTAAAAGGAGTTTCTGAACCTGAAAAGAAGAGAAAAATAATTGGTGAAGAATTCATTAGAGTATTTGAAGAAGAAGCAAATAAGCTTGGAGATATCAAATTCTTAGTTCAAGGTACTATTTATCCAGATGTAGTTGAAAGTGGAACAGATACTTCAGCAGTTATTAAGAGTCACCACAATGTTGGTGGACTTCCAGAAGATATGGAATTCAGCTTAATTGAACCTTTAAGAGAATTATTTAAAGATGAAGTTAGAGCAGTTGGTGAAGAATTAGGAATCCCACATAAATTAGTGTGGAGACAGCCATTCCCAGGACCAGGTCTTGCTATTAGAGTTTTAGGTGAAGTAACACCTGAAAAACTTGAAGTAGTAAGAGAAGCTGATGCTATCTTTAGAGAAGAAGTTGCAAATGCAAATCTTGATGAAACAATATGGCAATACTTTGCTGTACTTCCTAATATACAATCAGTTGGAGTTATGGGAGATGCAAGAACATATTGTCATACAGTAGGACTTAGAGCAGTTAAGTCAACAGATGGAATGACATCAAACTGGTTCCCAATACCTTATGATGTATTAGAAACAGTATCAAGAAGAATAGTAAATGAAGTTCCAGGAGTAAATAGAATAGTCTATGATGTAACTTCAAAACCACCAGCAACAATTGAGTGGGAATAATACTATAAATTAGAATAATAATTTTGAAATTTTAGATATAAGTTTAGATTAAATAAACGAATTTACTAATAAAAAATGGCTAACGAATGAAACAATAAATTTAAATGACTGATAATTAATGAATTTTAAATAAGTGAATGAATTAAAAAACGAATGAATTAAATTAAAAGAATTTTCTAAGAAAAGCTCTAGTAGATTAATCTATTAGGGCTTTTTCTTTTGATATAAAATAAAAGAGGGAATGGAAATTAATAATTATATAAGATAAAATATTTTAAATTTAGGTCTAAAATTTTGAATAAAGTAATATAAAACTTTTAAAAGTTAACTATCTATTAATATTTTTAATTAAATGTAAAAATATAAAAATATGGTTGAAATTGTAAAATGAAAATGTTATCATTAAATCATCAAGTTTAAGTTTAATAATTTAAAAGTTTTGAAGCGTGTAACCATTTAAATTGGGCATTAGCTGAAAGATTTTAGTGAACTATATGTTTACTATATATCTTTCGGCTTTTTTTATTGTAATTATTAGTATTTTTTGTTGCACTTAATCAAAGCTTAAAAATAAAAGGAGGATTTATAATGGGAAAGAAAGTAATAAATTTCTTACAGAGGATTGGTAAATCTCTTATGTTACCAATAGCAACCCTTCCGGTAGCAGCATTACTTTTGAGACTTGGACAAGACGATATAATTCAATTCTTCCATTTACCTGAATACTTTGGATTCTTATCAGCAGCTGGTAGTGCTTTATTTGATAATTTACCTTTAATATTTGCTATAGGTGTAGCAATTGGGCTTTCAGATGATGGTAATGGAGCAGCAGGACTTTCAGGAGCTGTTGGTTATTTAGTTCTTGAAAAAGCAAGTAGATTTATATGGACTCTTCAATATGGAGAAGAACTCTCATCTACATTGAAATTTGATAGTTTTGGTGGAATAATAGCAGGTATCATAGCTGGATATTGTTATAATAAATTTAAAAATAAAAAGCTTCCAGAATTCTTAGGATTCTTTGGAGGTAGAAGATTAGTACCTATAATGACAGCTTTATGTTGTGTAATCCTTGCAGTAGTATTTGGATTCACATGGAAATCAATACAAGGTGGAATTAATGCAGTAGGGGCTTCAGTTGTTGGATTAGGAGCAGTAGGAGCTGGACTGTTTGCATTATTAAATAGATTCTTGATTCCTATGGGACTTCATCATGTTCTTAATTCATATTTCTGGTTTACACTTGGTGATTTCAATGGAAAAGCAGGAGATTTAAATAGATTTTTTGCAGGAGATCCAACAGCGGGTACTTATATGGCAGGGTTCTTCCCAGTAATGATGTTTGGTCTTCCAGCAGTAACACTTGCAATCTATTTTGCTGCTAAAAAAGAAAAAAGAAAAGCAGTTGCTGGTATGCTTGCTAGTTTAGCATTTACAAGTTTCTTAACTGGTATAACAGAACCAATAGAATTTATGTTTATATTCCTATCACCAGTATTATTAGTAGCTCATGCAATTATAAGTGGTATTTCAATGGCTGTTACTTCAGCATTAGGAGTTCTGCATGGTTTTGGATTCTCAGCAGGATTTATAGATTATGCTCTTAACTTTAATTTAGCAACAAAACCTTTAATGATAATTCCTATAGGTCTTGGAATTGCAGCACTTTATTTCTTTGTATTCTTATTCTTAATTAAGAGATTTAATGTACCTACACCAGGTAGAGAAGATGATGATGATGAATTTGTAGAAAATACTAAGATTTCAGCAAGTTCAGATATGAAAGCTATTGCTGTAGAATATATAAATGCATTAGGTGGACAAGAGAATATTAAGACAGTTGATAACTGTATAACAAGACTAAGACTTGAAATAGGAACATCTAAAAATGTTAATGAAGCAAAACTTAAATCTCTTGGAGCAAGAGGAGTAGTAAGATTAAGTGATACTTCAATTCAAGTTATAGTAGGAACAAATGTACAATTTGTATCAGATGCAATTAAACAAGAACTTAATAAAGTTAAAGCTTAATTTATAAAATAATTAAGGAGTTATCTATTATAGATAGCTCCTTTATTTTTTATGAGATTAGGAGAGAATGTAGAATTTTAATAGAATTTATAGGAATAAAAGTAAAATATGTTATAATTTATGGTGGTGGTGAGGAGTTATTTATGTTAGAAAAATTTAATGGGATTTTTAAAAGAGATTTTTCAAATAGGGAAGTAATAAATTTTATAATATATTCAATGGTAATAATTATGCCATTTATTATAGTTAAAAATTTGAATCCTAATTATTTAATGGGAAAAGTAATTTTCACTTATGTTATGGGAGTACTTCTTTTAATTGTTCTTATAAAAGATAATTTTAAGAGTTTAAAAAAATCATTTAAAACACAAGTATCATTTAAAAAGGAAGATATAAAAAAGTTATTCAAAGAAAATATAGAAACAAGATTAATATTAGTAATGTTTTTAGCTTTATTATTTTCAACTTTATTTGGAATAGATATTATGAATGCTTTATTAGGAAATAAAAATAGATATGAAGGTCTTCTTATTTATGGAGTATATTTTCTCTTATTTATAGCTTCAACAAAATACATAATAATAAATAAAAAAATTATAGAGTTTATTTGTATAGTTGCTAGTTTTATGGCTATATATACAGTATTACAATTATATGGGATAGATCCTGTTTTTAAATTTTTGAAAGGAAGTTTAGTTGGTTTATCTGAATTTGGTTTTATAGGAAATAGAAATTTTCTTTCTACATATCTTTTAATTTTTGAAGCTATTTCTATGGGAGCATTTATTTTTTATAAAAATAATAGATATTTAATTTATTCAACTATAATTTTTTCTGGCATACTTAGTGGACAAACTAGAGGTGTGTGGGTAGGATTTTTGGCTATGTCTGCATTAGGATTTTTATTTATTATAAAAGATAAACAAAGATTAAAAAGAGCAGGAATTATATTAATTTGTTTTAGTGCAGCTTTTTTAGTTATAAATTTTAGTTCTGAAAATAAGATTATAAAAAGAAGTAAGACTATAGTTAGTGATATTGAAAAAATATCAAGTAATGATAAAAAGGAAATTAAGAGTGTTGGATCTAATAGAGTTAGTATATGGATTATGACTTTAAAATCAATAAAAAAGAATCCTATATTAGGGACAGGGCCAGATACTCTACATTTAAGGTTAGTAAGAGATGTTCCAGAGGATGTATATAGTATGATTTTAAGTCATAGAATATATCCAGATAAAGCTCATAATGAATTTTTAGAATATTGGGCAACAGGGGGGCTTTTAACTTTAGTTTCTTATTTAGGCTTAGTAATAAGTATATTAGTTAATTTATTTAAAAAGAGAGATAAAATATCAAAGATATTTATAATTATTATATTTGGATATTTAGTTCAGAGCTTCTTTAATATAAGTGTTATTCAAGTAGCTCCAATTTATTGGATTATTTTAGGGCTAGGAGTTAGGAGCTATAAAAATGGAATAGATATAGAATCTTTGACTAAAGAGATTCAATTAACATAAAAGTAGTGTATGACACTGCTTTTATTTTTTATGGTAAAAAATAATTATAATAAAAAAATTTTAATGATAAAAATATTTTAATAAAGTAAGTTATGTAGTCGATTAACATAAGTGTTTTATTTTACTTAAAAGAGTTTTTGAATTATGAATTTTGTAATAAAAAAAATCTTATATTATTAATTTGTTAATAAAAAGAATTATTTACAATTAAAGTAATTTATAGTATAATTATCATAATAATAAACAAGAGAGAAATTAAAGTATATTTTTATGAAGCTAGGAGTCAGGGGTTATATCTTAGCTTATATTTATACCTTTATGTGTATTTCTGTCGAATACAAGTGTTATTTACTGATGAAAAAATGTAAAGTTATTAAAGAATAAAAATAAAAAATTAAAATGGGGGCGATAAATATGGCAAAATACATATTTAAAAGGATTTTAATAAGTCTTGTAACTATTTTTGCAGTTGTGACAGTTACATTCTTTTTAATTAGGCTTATGCCAGGGGGACCTTTTGATGGTGAAAAAATGACACCAGAAATAAAGGCTAATTTAAATGAGAAGTATGGATTAGACCAACCTTTATCAAAACAATATACAATGTATATGGGAAATTTATTAAAAGGTGATATGGGAGAATCAATGGTGTTTAAAGGAAGAAGTGTAAATGAGAATATAGCTTATTCATTCCCAACATCAGCAAAGCTTGGTGGAGTTACAATAGTAGTTTCAGTTGTAGTTGGTGTTCTTCTTGGAATTATTGCAGCATTAAAGGCTGGAAAGTGGCCTGATAAGATATGTATGATTATATCCACTTTAGGAATAACTATACCTAGTTTTGTAATAGGAACCACGCTTATATATGTATTTACACTTAAGCTGAGAATACTTCCAGCAACAGGATTCTATGGAGCAGAGAATTATATTATGCCTGTCTTAGCTTTAGCAGGAAGCTCTATCGCATTTATAACAAGACTTACAAGAAGTAGACTTGCTGATATTCTACAATCAGATTTTATAAGAACAGCAAGGGCTAAAGGACTTAGTAAAAAAATAATAATAGTAAAACATGCTTTAAGAAATGCTTTAATTCCAATAGTAACTTATCTTGGAACTCTAACAGCAGGAATACTTACAGGAAGCTTTGTAGTTGAAAAGATATTTGCTATTCCTGGACTAGGAAATGAATTTGTTTTATCAGTTACTAATAGAGATTATTCAGCACTTCTTGGAATTACAGTTTTCTATTGTACTTTAATAATAGTTTGTAATTTAATAGTTGATATTTTATATGGAATTATAGATCCAAGAATTAAGTTAGAAGGTTAGAAAGGAGTTTTATTATGGCTGAAAAGACAAAAGAATATTTAGATAATATTGTTTTAAGTGAAGATGCATTTACTCCTTTATCTAAGGAAGAGAAAGATATTGATGCAATAGTTAGACCTAGTGTTGGTTATTGGAAAGATGCATGGAGAAGGCTTAAATCAAATAAAGTAGCTTTAATATCATTAATAATTATAATTTTAGTAATACTTGCAGCAGTATTTGTACCTAGTTTTTCAAAGTTTGCATATGATGAAAATAATCTTGAAATAGTAAATCAATCTCCAAGTGCAACTCATTGGTTTGGTACAGATCATTTGGGTAGAGATATTTTAGTTAGAGTTATGTATGGTGCTAGATATTCATTAATAATAGGTATATCAGCAGCAGTTATCAATATTATTATAGGTGTAATTTATGGTGCAATATCAGGTTTTGCTGGTGGTAGAATTGATAATTTTATGATGAGAATAGTAGATGTTCTATATTCAATACCTTTAACAATTTACGTTATTATTTTCATGTCTATATTTATGAAACCAGGTGAGGGGAAGAGTGGACTTGGAACTATAGTTCTATCACTTTGTATTTCATATTGGATTAATATGGCCAGAATAGTAAGAGGTGAAGTTCTTCAATTGAAACAACAAGAATTTGTTTTAGCAGCAAAAGCACTTGGAGCTTCAAAAATAAGAATATTATTTAGACATCTTATACCAAACTGTATTAGTTCAATCATAGTAACAATGACATTATTAATACCACAAGCTATATTTACAGAAGCATTCTTAGGATTTATAGGACTTGGTATTAATCCACCTCTTGCATCACTTGGAACACTTGCAAATGATGCTCAAAAGGTACTTACTATATATCCATATCAATTGCTTTTCCCATCACTTATGATTTGTATTATAATACTTGCATTTAATTTATTTGGTGATGGACTTACAGAAGCACTTGATCCTAAAAATAAGAGATAGGAGGAGGACATATGGCAAAATTATTGGAAGTTAAAAATTTAAAAACCTCCTTTGAAACACATATAGGTGAGGTAAAGTCAGTTAGAGGAGTAAGTTTTGATGTAGAAAGTGGAGAAGCTGTTGGAGTAGTTGGAGAATCAGGTTGTGGAAAATCTGTAACTATGATGTCAGTTATGAGACTTTTATCAGATAACGGAAAGATAATAGAAGGTTCAATTGAGTTTGAGGGTAAAGATTTATCAAAATATACAGAAAAACAAATGGAGTCAATTAGAGGAAAAGAGATGGCTATGATTTTCCAAGATCCTATGACTTCTTTAAATCCAGTTTTAAATATAGGTACTCAACTTACAGAACATCTTATAAAGCATGAGAATATACCAAAAAGTGAAGCTAAAAAAAGAGCTATAGAAATGTTAACACTTGTTGGTATACCAAGTCCTGAGAAAAGAATGAAGCAATATCCTCATGAATTTTCAGGTGGAATGAGACAAAGAGTTATGATAGCTATAAGTCTTATTTGTAATCCAAAGCTTATAGTTGCTGATGAGCCTACAACAGCTCTTGATGTTACTATACAAGCACAAATTCTTGACTTAATGAAGAATTTAAAAGATAAATTAAATACATCAATTATTCTTATTACTCATGATCTTGGGGTTGTTGCAGATCTTTGTACAAGAATTAATGTAATGTATGGTGGAGTAATTATAGAAAAAGGAACAACAGAAGATATTTTCTATAGAGCAAAACATCCATATACTTGGGGACTTTTAAATAGTGTTCCAAATCCAAAATCAATTACTAAAGAAAAACTAAAGCCAATAGATGGACAACCACCAGATTTACTGAAACCACCTGCAGGCTGCCCATTTGCAGCAAGATGTGATTATGCTATGAAAGTATGTTTAGAAAAGATGCCACCATATTTTGAAACTGGTGAAAATCAAAAGACAGCTTGTTGGCTATGTCATAGAAATGCACCAAAAGTTGAGAGTCCTTTAGTAAAGGGGGAAGAATAGATGGAAAATAGAGAGGTTATTTTAGAAATAAATAATTTAAGTAAGTTCTTTCCTGTTAAAAAAGGCTTATTTAAAAAGCCAAGTTACGTTAAAGCAGTTGATGATGTTTCATTTTCAATTAAAAAAGGTGAAACTTTAGGA
Organism: Clostridium mediterraneense; assembly: GCF_900091705.1. GTDB lineage: Bacteria > Bacillota > Clostridia > Clostridiales > Clostridiaceae > Sarcina > Sarcina mediterraneense. The sequence continues at coordinate 693,002 of NZ_LT594785.1, forward strand.
CTTGTTGGTGAATCAGGTTGTGGAAAAACAACTACAGGAAGAACTATTTTGAAGTTATATGAACCAACATATGGAAATATAATTTATAAAGGAAAAGATATTACTAATCTTTCAGAAAAAGAAATGGTTCCTTTAAGAAGAAAAATACAAATGATTTTCCAAGATCCATATGCTTCACTTAACCCAAGAATGACAGTTGGAGATATAATTGGTGAGGCAATTGATATCCATGGTCTTTATAAAGGTGAAGAAAGAACAAATAGAATAAGAGATTTACTTTTCAAGGTTGGACTTAGTGGTGATCATATAAATAGATATGCTCATGAATTTTCAGGTGGGCAAAGACAAAGAATTGGTATTGCAAGAGCTCTTGCTGTTGAACCAGAAATAATTATTTGTGATGAACCTATATCAGCACTAGATGTTTCAATTCAGGCTCAGGTTATAAATATGCTAGAAGAGTTACAAGAAGAAATGGGGCTTACTTATCTTTTTATAGCACATGATCTTTGCATGGTAAAACATATATCAACTCATATAGGAGTAATGTATCTTGGAAAAATGGTTGAAAAGGGGCCAAGTGACAATGTTTATTTAGAGCCAAAACATCCATATACAAAGGCACTTTTATCAGCAGTTCCTATTCCAGATCCAGATATAGCTAAAAATAATAAAAGAATAGTTTTAGATGGAGATATTCCATCACCTATAGATCCACCAGAAGGGTGTAGATTTAAAGGAAGATGTAAATATGCTATGGATATCTGTGGTAAAGTTACACCACAACTTAAAGAAGTAGAGAAAGAGCATTTTGTTGCTTGTCATCTATTTGAATAATATCGGTATTAAGTTGCGTTAGCAATATTTAATATAAATAATTTAAGGGGGGCAAATTATGAAATTTACAAAATTAAAGAAATTTTGTGCTATTGCTATGACTGTAGCAATAGGAGCAAGTTTAGCAGCTTGTGGCAGTGATGCAAGCTCAGCATCTGCTGGAAAAGAGGGGAAGAAGTTAATTTATAATATGGGGGCAGATCCAAAAACTCTTGATCCAGCATTAAATGAAGAGGTTCAAGCAGGAACAGCTATAGAAAATTCATTTGAAGGACTTATGAGATTGAATGCTGAGGATAAGGCAGAACCAGGAGTGGCTGAAAAATATGATTTATCAGAAGATAAGCTAGTGTATACTTTCCATTTAAGAGATAATGCTAAATGGTCAGATGGTAAAGCTGTTACAGCTGATGATTTTGCTTATGCATGGCAAAGAGCATTAGATCCTAAGACAGGGTCAGCATATGCTTATCAACTTTATTATATTAAAGGGGCAGAAGCTTTTAATAAAAAGAAAGGTGATGCTAAGGATTTAGGAATCAAGGTTATTGATGAAAAGACTTTAGAAGTAACTCTTGAAAATCCTACACCATATTTCCCAGAACTTATGGCATTTCCAACTTATATGCCTGTAAGAAAAGATATTGTTGAAGGTAATGAATCTTGGGCAACAAAACCAGAAACATATATCTCAAATGGGCCTTTCCAATTAAAAGAATGGAGACAAAAAGATGCTTTAGTTTATGAAAAGAATGAAAATTATTGGAATAAGGATTCTGTAAAACTTGATACTTTAGAAATGAGAATGATAGCAGATGAAAATTCAGCTTATTCATCATTTAAAGCAGGAGAAATTCATATGGTTGATACTATACCATCAGCTGAAATTGCAGGAGCAGTTAAAGAAGGTGTAGGTAAAATTTATCCTCAACTTGGAACTTATTATTACTCAATAAACGTTACAGGAAATAGTATGAGTCCTGAAGCTTTAAGAAATCCAGATGTTACTAAGGCTTTAAATCTTGCTATTGATAGAGAAGCTATTGTTAAAAATGTTACTAAAGGAGAACAAGTTCCAGCTACTAGCTTTGTACCAGAAAGTGTTAAGGATTCACAAGGAAATGTATTTAGTAAAAAAGAATACTTCCCAGCTAAAGGTAATGTAGAAGAAGCTAAAAAATTATTAGCAAAGGCTGGCTATCCAGATGGAAAGGGTCTTCCAACAATTACTTTAATGTTTAATACAGAAGGTGCACACAGTGAAATAGCTCAAGCTATTCAAGGTATGTGGAAAAAGATTGGTGTTAATGTTGAACTTAAGAATGAAGAATGGAAAGTATTCCAATCAACAAGAAATAATAAGAATTATCAAATTGCTAGACATGGTTGGGTTGGAGACTATGTAGATCCTATGACTTTCTTAGATTTATTTGTTACAGGAACTGGAACAAATGATGCAGGATATAGTAATCCTAAATATGATGAGCTTATAACTAAGGCAAAGGTAGAAGTTGATTCTGCTAAGAGAGATCAATTATTAAAGGATGCTGAAGAAATATTATTAACTGATATGCCAATAATTCCTTTATACTATTATACACAACCAAAATCAATTCAAAAGAATGTTAAGGGAGTTAGAGTTTCTCAACTTGGATTTGTATTCTTTGATAAAGCAGATGTAGAATAAAAAATATAAGAAGTTACCTTTTTAAAGGGTAGCTTCTTTTTTGTTTAGAATTTAAACATTTACATACAAAATTAAAGTAATAATAAGTTATGTAGAGAAATAAATATTTATAGTATATAAATTGGTATAAAATAAGGAGATAGAATATAAATGTTAAATTGTTATTAAATTATTTTATATGATAAAATATAATTATATCTTATAGTACAATACGAAAGGGTTGGAGGTTTTAGTATATGAATACATTAAAGCTTGATTTATCAAAGGCTACTAGCTTTTTAGGTGAACATGAAATAAAGTATATGCAAGAAGCAGTAGAGATGGCACATAAAAAATTACATGAGGGAACAGGAGCTGGAAGTGACTTTTTAGGATGGGTTGACTTACCAGTTAATTATGATAAAGAAGAATTTGCTAGAATAAAGAGTGCAGCAGAAAAAATTAAGAGTGATTCAGATGTTTTAATAGTTATAGGAATAGGTGGATCATATCTTGGAGCTAGAGCAGCTATAGAAATGTTAAGTAGTAATTTCCATAATGCTTTAGATAACAATAATAGAAAAGCACCAAAAATATTCTATGTAGGTAATAATATAAGTTCAACATATATGCATGATTTATTACAAGCAATAGAAGGAAAAGATATAAGTCTTAATATTATTTCAAAATCAGGTACTACTACAGAACCTGCAATAGCTTTTAGAATATTAAAAGACTATATTGAAAAGAAATATGGAAAAGAAGAAGCTAAGAAGAGAATATATGCAACAACAGATGCAGCTAAGGGAGCATTAAAAGGTTTAGCTGTTCAAGAAGGATATGAACAATTTGTAGTTCCTGATAATGTTGGAGGAAGATTCTCAGTATTAACAGCAGTTGGATTACTTCCAATAGCAGCAGCTGGAATTGATATAGATGAAATGATGAAGGGTGCTAGTGATGCAAGAGAAGAATACTCAAATCCTAATGTTTTAGAAAACGATTGTTATAAGTATGCAGCAGCAAGAAATGCTTTATACAATAAAGGAAAAGCTATTGAAATCTTAGTTAACTATGAACCAAATCTTCAATACTTCGGAGAATGGTGGAAACAATTATATGGTGAATCAGAAGGTAAGGATGGAAAATCATTATTCCCAGCATCAGTTAACTTCTCAACAGATTTACACTCAATGGGTCAATATATTCAAGAAGGTAGCAGAAATATATTTGAAACAATTATAAATGTAGAAAAGCCAAGATATGAAGTTACTATAGAAGCAACAGAAGATAATGCTGATGGACTTAACTTCTTAGCTGGTAAAACAATGGACTTTGTAAATAAGAAAGCTTTTGAAGGAACATTACTTGCTCATAATGATGGAGGAGTTCCAAATCTTATAGTTAATGTTCCAGAACTTACACCTTACTACTTTGGTAAGATGGTATACTTCTTTGAAAAGGCTTGTGGAATAAGTGGATATTTACTTGGAGTAAATCCATTTGACCAACCAGGAGTTGAAGCATATAAGAAGAATATGTTTGCTTTACTTGGTAAGCCAGGATTTGAAGATATGAAAGCTGAACTTGAAAAAAGATTATAATATTTTAAAAGGATACCTTATTAAAGGTATCTTTTTTTGTTTGTAGATAAAAATTTTATTTACTATTTTTAAATTTGGAGTATTATATATTTAATAAATAAATTTTTATTTGTAATATTTTTTAGTTTTAAATAATTTTTATCATAAAACAAATATTAATAAGAAGGATTGAATTTGCTTCCTTATTAATATAGGATAATAAAAGAGGTGAATTTTATGAGAATTATAGTTGATGGAGATGGGTGTCCAGGTATTTCTTATATTGAAAAAGTAGCAAAGGAAGAAAATATTGATTTGTTAGTTTATTCAACTATAGATCATAATATTAACTTAAACTATGGTGAAGTAAAAAGAGTAGATGCTGGATTTCAATCAGTTGATATGTATGTAATTAATGATACTAAAGAAGGAGATATTGTTATATCTCAAGATTTTGGTGTAGCTGCTCTTGCTTTAGGAAAGAAAGCTTATGCTATTTCTCCTAAAGGTATGATTTTTAGTAATGATAATATAGAAAGATTATTATTTGAAAGACATTTATCTCAAAAAGCTAGAAAGGCTGGATTAAGAGGTAAAAATGCTAGTAAAAGAAAAAAAGAAGATGATATAAATTTGTATAATACAATTAAGAAAGTAATTAATCAAGAAAAATAGAAATCTCAGGTTAAACCTGAGACTTCTATTTTAATGGTTTGATTATATGGATATAATAAAATTAGGAGATTTATAGTGTTAGGTCTTAACACTAAATTTATTATGTGTATTTTTAATTATATTATTCATAAATTTATCTAAAAAATTTGATATTGAAAAGGTCTAAATTATGTTTACATAATATGGCAGAAGTTGTATAATTTGAGTAGAGGTATGCGAATGGTAGAGAATATTGGCAGGGGTGTTTAATATGGATGATATATATATAGATCTTTTCAGTAGACAAGTTGATGATAGAGATGTTTTTGATATAAAAGTAGAAAATAATACAAATGAAAAATTACTTTATAAAATACTTATAGGAAGAGAGGGAGTATGGGAAGCTTTAGATGAGGAGTTTGTAGATTGTGATGAATTCTTTTGGAATCCTATTCAAAAAGGAAATTATCATATAATAGCTGAAGCGAAAAAGCTTAATTCAGTAAAATCCTTTGATTATAAAGCATCCAGAAGTGTAACTGTGGGAATAAATGATGAAAGTCTAATTAGAGATGTAGATATAAATAAAGATGTCTTTGAAATAGGAGAAAAAATAGAAATATCAGTTGATACTAATAAAGCGCTTGTTATGTATAGATATTTTATTAGTTCAAATGAAGGCTGGAGATTAATAAGAGATTATACTCCAGATAATAAACTTAATTTTACTGCAAATGAACCTGGTAATTTTGAAATTTTAATTGAGTGTAAGCAGCCAAATTCAAATAATAATTTTGATGATTATGAAACTTTAAACTTTACAGTTAATAATATAGCTAATGTTGAAGTTGTTAATTTTCAGTGTTTAGCAGGTGAACTTCTTTGTGGAGAAGAACTTATATTTAAGGTAGATGCAAATTTTGAGGATGATAGAACAGGTCTTTATAAATTTGTTAAAGTAAATCCAGATGGAAGTACTATTTGTATACAGGATTATTCATCAAGAAATATGGTTAGCTTTACTGAAAATGAAAGTGGTGAATATAAGCTTATGTGTTACATAAGAGATATGTACTCCACAAGAGAATTTGATGATAGAGCACTTATGGTTTATAAAATCAAACCATATAGAGATATAAATCTTAAAAGTTTAACAACTGATGTTATTTCTCCAGCTGTGGTTGGTGATGATATAAATATTAAAGCTATAGTTACAGGAGGAAAAGACCTTAGATATAGATTCAAAATAGAAGGACCTCATTTTGAGGAATCAGGGTATAGAAAAGATAATAATTTTGTTTGGAATGCAAAAAGTGAAGGATATTATAAAATAGTACTTTGGGTTAAGGATGAAAGTTGTCCTGATGATTATGAATTAGAAGCAAGTATTAACTTTATAATAGAAGCAGATGTTAGAAAAACAATTAGAATAACTAATATAAATATGGACCATAATGGAGTTCATTTAGTTGGTAAACCAATTAAAGTAAGTGTTGATACTGATAGAGTAGAATCTATTAAATATGCTTTTGAATTTATTAAAGATGGTAGAGTTGTACATGAAACTGAATATAGGGATTATAACTGGGCAGAGTTTATTCCAGAGGAATCAGGATTTTATGATGTTAGTATAAAAGTTAAGGACAAGTACTCTCATAAAGAATATGATACTCATAGTTTAGTTCATCTAGAAGTTAAATTATATAATGAAGCAAAGATAGACCATATTTTAGTTCCAGCTAAAGATTATTTCCTTGTTGGTGATCATATAAATATTGAACCTATTGTTACTAATACTAGTGAGACTCTTATGAGATATGTGACTACTATTAATGGACATATTGTTGAGGAAACAGATTTTGCTAATGTGGAAAAGCTTATAGTTACACCAAAATGTCCAGGTAAATATGTTGTTCAGATATATGTGAAAAATGTTAAGTGTTTAGTTGGATTTGATAGTAAAAGAGAGGTTAAGTTTTATGTAAATGAAGCACCACCTATAACAAATACAACTGTATTTGCTAATAAAACATTATTTAAGATTAATGAAGAGATTAGTTTTAATGTTAATAGTGAAGGTGGAAAAGGGACTTGCTATGAATTCTATATAATGAAAAATGGAAACTGGGAATTAAGACAAAGATATAGTAGAAAGAAATATTATTTATTTAGACCTTTTGCAGAAGGGGATTATAGAGTTTTAGTTCTTGCTAAAAGTCATTATAAGAAATGTGCTTATGAGGACTATGGTATTTTTGAATTTAGAGTAGAAGAATAGACAGAATTTAAGGGGAGAAAATTTATGAAGATAGAGGGTTTAGGTTCAGAACAAATAGCAGCATTTATGCTATTAAGTCAGATGAAGAGTAGCAGTAAGGAAAGTTCACCTATTTTTGATATTGTGATGCATTCAGTTTTATCTTCAATGACTAATAGTAATAATTCTACAGAAAGTAGTAATCTAAGTGATTTAAAGAAAGAAGAGAATAATGAGGTAATCTTAAAGCCTTTAAATCCAAGTTTAACTTCTCAGGAAAATAAAGTTAATGTAGAAAGTAATATTAATGTAGAAACTAAGATTGAGAGTAACAATAATATTACTTTAACAGAACAAAGAATAAATGTAGCTATTGAAAATGCTTCTAAAAAATATAGAATTGATAAGGGGATTATTAGAGCAATTATAAAAGCTGAATCTAATTTTAATCCTAGTGTTACTTCATCAGCAGGAGCACAAGGACTGATGCAGATAATGCCTGCTAATTTTAGTTTTTTAGGTATAAGTAATGGATATGATATAGAACAAAATATTAATGGTGGAGCAAAACTCCTAAGAAATTATCTTGATAGATATAATGGAAATCTTGAAATGGCTCTTATGGCTTATAATGGAGGGCCAGGAACTATGGAAAGAAGAGGAGTTAAATCTGCTAGTGATTTGTATAAAATGCCAAAGGAAACACAAAATTATGTTCCGAAGGTTTTAAAATATTATAGAGATAGAGTTTAATTGTACGGGAGTAAATCTAAATTATTTTTGGGATTTGCTCTCTTTTTGGTATAATGTAAAAATGATATAGAGCATAAATGTTTAGTTTTAGGAGGAAGAAGTTTTGGAAAGATTAGATAAAATACTTTCAAATTTAGGATATGGAACTAGAAAAGAAATAAAAAAGGTTGTTAAACAAGGTTTAGTAACAGTTAATGGTGTTGTTGTTAAAGACAATAATATGAAGGTTAATCCTTATGAAGATTCTATTTTTGTTGGTGATGAAGAAGTAGTTTATAGAGAATTTATATATCTTATAATGAATAAGCCAGCAGGAGTTATTTCAGCTACTTTTGATAATAGAGAGGAAACAGTGGTAGATTTACTTTATCCAGAGCATCAAGTTTTTGAACCTTTCCCAGTTGGTAGACTTGATAAAGATACAGTTGGTTTATTACTTCTAACTAATGATGGTGAATTAAACCATAAGTTAATTTCTCCTAAGTCAGGGGTAAATAAAGTTTATTTTGCACATATAAATGCTGAAGTTGATGAAAGTGATATAAAAGCATTTGAAAATGGTATTACTATTGATGATGGATATAAGTGTATGCCAGCAAAGCTTAAGGTTATTGAAAACTTAGGTGATATGTCAAAAGTTGAAGTTACTATTCAAGAAGGTAAATTCCATCAAGTTAAAAGAATGTTTGAGGCTAGAGGGAAGAAAGTTGAATATTTAAGAAGAATTAAATTTGGTAATATTGATATAGATGAATCTTTAAATGAAGGTGAGTATAGAGAGCTTACTCAAGAAGAATTAGATTTATTATGCAAAGATTTTTAATCTAATTAAAAAGTTGGTAATAAGTAGAAAATTTAGAGGTAATAAATTACAAAAAATAATTTAAATCACTTGCATTTAGAAATCCTTTTTAATATAATGTTAATGCAAGGATAAATAAAAGGATAAATAGCCCCCTTTTTATTTATTGCTTATTGCTAAGACGCAACCTGGCCCCAAGGGTTGCGTTTTTATTTTAAGCCTTAATATATGCGATATTTAGTTTTATATCTTATATATTAGGGCTTATTTTATTTATAAAAATGATTTATAAATTAAGAAAAATTATAATGATATATGGTAAAAAATTATTATGTTATAATAGATAAATATAGAATAGTAAAAGAAGGAGTTGGTCTTGTGGATTTAAAAAGCTTACTTAATAAAGAACAATATGAAGCTGCAACAACTATAGATGGTCAAGTTTTAATACTTGCAGGAGCAGGATCAGGAAAAACAAGAGTATTAACTCATAGAATAGCTCATATGCTTAAAGATTTAGATATAAGACCTTATAATATATTAGCAATTACATTTACTAATAAGGCAGCAGCAGAGATGAGAGAAAGAGTTAAAGCTTTAGTTGGTGATGATGCTGATAGAATGTGGATATCTACATTCCACTCAACTTGCGTAAGAATTTTAAGAAGAGAAATAGATAAAATAGGATATAAAAAAGATTTTACTATTTATGATTCTTCAGATCAAAAAACTCTAATTAAACATATAATGAAGGAATTAGAGATTAATGAAAAAGATATATCAGATAATGAGATTTTAGGAAGCATAGGTAAAGCTAAAGATAATCTTCAAAGCCCTTCTGCGTATAGAAGAGAAGTAGAAGGAAATTATAGAAAAGAAAAAATAGCAAATGCTTATGAGTTATATCAAAAAAGACTTAAGAGTAATAACGCTTTAGATTTTGATGATTTAATAGGAAAAACTGTTGAGTTATTTAGAACTTCAGAAGAAGTTTTAGAATTTTATCAAAATAAATTTAAATACATAATGATAGATGAGTATCAAGATACTAATAAAGCTCAATATGAATTTGCAAGAATGCTTGCTGATAAAAATAAAAACATCTGTGTTGTTGGTGATGATGACCAATGTATTTATGCATGGAGAGGAGCAGATATTAAGAATATTCTTGATTTTGAAAAAGATTATCCAGATGCTAAGGTTGTAAAACTTGAGCAAAACTATAGATCTAAAGGAAATATTCTTGAAGCTGCTAATAGAGTTATAAAAAATAATTTAGAGAGAAAATCTAAGGTTTTAAGAACTGAAAAAGAAGCAGGTAATAAAATTACTATAGAAAGAAGTTTTTCAGATAAGATGGAAGCTGCTTTTGTTGCAGGTGAAATTGAAAAACTTAGAGGGGGAGAGACATCTTGGAATTATAAAGATTTTGCAATTCTTTATAGAACAAATGCTCAATCTCGTACATTTGAAGAAAGTTTAAGAAGAGCGGGTATTCCATATAGAATTTTTGGTGGACTTAAATTCTATGATAGAAAAGAAATTAAAGATATCCTTTCATATTTAAAAGTTATAGTGAATCCACAAGATGATATAGCCTTAAAAAGAATTATAAATGTTCCAAAGAGAAGTATAGGTAATACAACTATTGATAAAGTTGATGAATATGCAGCAATGTATGATTTAGATTTTTATGATGCTTTATTATCAGTAGAAAATATACCTAGTCTTACATCAAGAGGTAAAAATCCTATAATTAGATTTGTTGATATGATGGAAGATATAAAGATAATGGCAGAATCATTAAGTGTATCTGAACTTATAGAATATGTTTTAGAACATTCAGGTTATATAGATGCTTTAAAGAATTCTAAGTTATTAGAAGATGAAAGTAGAATAGAAAATCTTAAGGAACTTGTTTCTGATGCTGTTGATTTTGAGAAAACTACTCCAGAAGAGGAGAGAAATCTTGCAACATATTTAGAAAAAGTTGCTTTAGTTCAAGATACAGATAATATGGAAGAGGATAGTAATTATGTAACTCTTATGACAATACATAGTGCTAAAGGATTAGAGTTCCCAGTGGTATTTATGGTTGGTATGGAGAATGGAATATTCCCAAATGCAAAAGCTATGGAAAAAGAAAGTGAGATGGAAGAAGCAAGAAGACTTTGTTATGTTGGTATAACAAGAGCTGAAGAAAAACTTTATATGACATCAGCTGAAACAAGAATGGTATTTGGTAAGACAGTGTCTTATCCACAATCAGATTTTATTAGAGAAATACCTATGGATTTAAAGGAATATCCAGAGAAGAAGGCGAATTCTTTAAGAAATGACTCAAGTTTCAAATCAACTTTTACATCTAGAAGCAATAATCCACATGGATTAACAAGTAGTTTTTCATATGGTAGCAATAGTATTAATAGAGAAAAAGCAACTAGAAAGTTAGATGATATACTTAGTGGAGGCAATGAAAGTGAAAAGGCACTTACTGCTGAAACTGCTAAGATGGGACAAAAGGTAAAGCATAGTAAGTTTGGAATAGGTACAATAATTACAACTTCAAAAGTTGGAGATGATATTAAGCTTACAATAGCTTTTGATAGCCAAGGAGTAAAACATTTAATGCTAAGCTTTGCTCATTTAGATTTAGTTTAGTTTTTATGATAAGCCTCCATTTTTTATGGGGGCTTATTTAAATATAAATTAAGGGTTATAATATAGTTAAGTTTAAAGATTAGAATTAAAGGAGTAAGTATGGATAAGAAAAAGAGAATAGAAGAGCTAGTAACTGAATTAAATAGATATGCTTATGAGTATTATACTTTAGCAAATCCTTCTGTTACAGATCAGGAGTATGATAAAAAGTATGATGAGCTTACAACTTTAGAAAAAGAATTAAATTATAGATTGCCATATTCACCAACTCAAAGAGTAGGAGATGTAGTCTTATCAGAATTTAAGAAATATAAACATAAAGCAGCTCTTTGGAGCCTTGGAAAAGCTCAAACTATTAAAGAAATAGAGGATTGGCATAAAAGGAACTTAAAATTTATAAATGAATATAATAATAATGCAACAGAAAAATTGCCAGAGCTTAAATATATAGTTACTAAAAAATTTGATGGTCTTACAGTTAATCTTTCATATGATGATAAAGGGATAATGGTAACAGGTGCAACTAGAGGAAATGGTGAAATTGGAGAAGATGTAACAGCACAAGTTAAGACAATAAAATCAATTCCATTAAAGATAAATTCAAATAATTTCTTAGAAATACATGGTGAGGCTGTAATGACAACAGAAGCATTTGAAAAATATAATAGTACAGCAGCAGTACCTCTTAAGAATTTAAGAAATGGAGCAGCAGGTGCTCTTAGAAATTTAAATGTAGCAGAAACAGCTAAAAGAGGATTATCAGCATTTTTCTATGATATAGGATATAAAGAAGGTCAGCCTTTTAAAACTTATGAAGAGATGTTAAATTTCATAAAAGAAAAAGGTTTCCCAATGGATGATTATATTAAGGTTTGTTATTCTATTAGCGATATAGAAAATGAGATTAAATATATAGAAGATATAAGATTTGATTTAAATTATGATATTGATGGACTTGTTATAGCAATAGATGATATAAGAACTAGAGAACTTTTAGGATACACAGTTAAGGCTCCTAAATGGGCTATTGCATATAAGTTTGAAGCTCAAGAAACAACATCAAAGCTTATAGATGTAGAATGGAACATAGGTAAGAGTGGAAGAGTTTCACCAACAGCTATAATTGAACCAGTTGAACTTGCTGGAGTAACAGTTAAAAGAGTAACACTTAATAATATGGATGATATTAAGAGAAAAGGCGTTAAGCTTGGAGCAGAAGTATTTGTAAGAAGAAGTAATGATGTTATTCCTGAAATTATGGGAGTAGTTGAATCAAGTCTTGAAGATGCAGAAGAAATTATTCCACCAACACATTGTCCATCATGTGGAAGTGAGTTACATCAAGATGGAGTTCATATATTCTGTGATAATACTTTAGGATGTAAATCACAGTTAGTAAAAACAATAGTGCATTATTCATCAAGAAATGCTATGAATATAGAAGGGTTTTCTGAAAGAACAGCAGAACAATTATTTGAAAAGTTAAATATAAAATCAATATCAGATTTATATAAGCTAGAGTATGAAAAACTTTTAGACCTAGATAAATTTGGTCCTAAAAAGGCTCAGAACTTATTAGATGCTATTGAAAAAAGTAAAGAGTGTGATTTAGCAGCATTTATTTACGCACTTAGTATTCCTAATGTAGGTGTTAAGACTGCTAAGGATATAGTAAAAGAATTTAAAACTTTAGAAAATATTAAAAATGCAAAATTTGAGGATTTAGTTAAAGTTCCTGATGTTGGGGATATTGTAGCAGCTTGTATTATTAATTTCTTTAAAGAAGAAAGAATAGTTTCAGTAATAGATGAACTTTTAAATATTGGAGTAAATCCAAGTTATGAAGAGACTGAAACTACTGAAAGTGTGTTTAACAATAAAACTGTGGTAGCAACAGGATCACTTAAAAATTATTCAAGAACAGAAATAAAAAATAAACTTGAAAGTCTTGGAGCAAAAGTTTCAGGAAGTGTAAGTAAAAAAACTGATTATGTCATAGCTGGTGAAGCAGCAGGGTCAAAATATGATAAAGCAGTAGAACTGGGAATAAAAATACTTACAGAAGAAGAGTTTGAGAAAATGATTTAATAAATTTATGGTTTTTATATTTTTTTAATTAAGGAGAAGATCACATGAGTTTGGATCAAGTAAAAGACAATACATCTGAAAATCAGGACGAGTGTATTATCCCTACGGAGGATGGTTGTTGTAATAAGATAGACGATAAACAAGAAGAGCTTATAAAAAAGTTTGTAAATGATATTTTAGATCAAAGACCTGAAATTGTAGAAAATTTTAATAAAGGAGAAATTTCTGCAATAGAAGAAGTAACTATTGAAGTACTTGAAAAACTTGATTTTGATTTAAAAATAGATATTCTTAGAAATATCGTTGGAGAAGAAATATTAATTAGATAGAATTTAAAAAATAGGATTTTAATAAAAAAGAACTACCCCATAAAAGGGATAGTTCTTTTTATTTTTTAGTATTATCTTCTGTTTGAGAATTATTTTCTACAACTTCATCAGAAATATTTTTCATTTCTTCAATATCATCATTAGATATAGTATCTTCATCTAAACTAGAATTTTGATTTGAAGAGTTTTCGTCTAGTTTATTTTCTTTAACTAATATATCTTCAATATCTTTTCTTACTTCCTCTTCTTCAGAAAGCTTTTTATTAAATTTTTTAATTGTATTTTTATCATCATATACAGCTTCAGTTATTATAGAAAGACGATTTGCAATCTTTTCAAGTAAGTAATTTTTATATTTAACTTGCTTATAAGCCTTATTAGCAATAACAAATGTCCAAATACCTATAAACATTAAAGTAACCATAAATAATATAGCAATTATTTGTACTGCGATAGTCATAATTTACCTCCTAAAAAGTATTAAATAAATTATAACACTTCTATTTATTAAATGTAAATAAATGAAAATTTAATGCTTTAGCTTAAATATGAATTAAAATCATTAAATATGTTAATCATTATAAATAGTACTAATTAAATGGGAGTTAAATTATGAAAAGATATAGAATTTTAAAATTTCTCAGTATTCTTTTTATTATTTTATTTACTGTTGCAGGATGTTCAAAAATAACTCCAGTAGCACCAGTTTCAAAAATAGGAAGTAATGATAGAGAAATGGTTTATACAACTACAGATATTCCAACAACTCTAAGTCCATCTAGTTATATAAAAACTAGAGAAGAGGATATAATTGCATCTTTATTTGAAGGATTAATCGAAGTAACTGAAAATGGAGTAATAGCACCTGCTTTGGCTGAGGGATGGAATGTTAGTGATGATGGAATTAAATATAGTTTCTTAATTAGAAAAGATATTTATTGGAGTGATGGAAGTAAAATAACAGCAAAAGACTTTGAAAAATATTTTGAGTATCTATTATCTAAAGATAATAATAATTATACAACTGATGAACTATATAGTATTTATGGAGTAGAGAAATATAGAAATGGAGAATCAACTTTTAAGGACGTAGGGATTGTAGCTAAAGATGAAAGACATTTAAATATAAATTTAAATAGAAAAGATCCTGATTTTTTAAAGAAGTTAACTAAGCCTGAATATAGACTTAGAAATCCAGAAGATGAATTAGCAAATTATATTAATAGTTATAGAAATATTAGATATTCAGGACCATATGTAATTTCTAAAATTGATAATAATGATTCTATAAGTCTAACTAAAAACAAGGAATATAGTTTAAAGTTTAGTGGTGCTAAAAATATAAAGATTGTAAAAAGCAAAGATAATATTAAAGATTTTGCAAGACTTAGTACTAATAAGGTTGATTTAGCATATAACCCACCATATACAGTCTTTGAAGAAAGTAGTCTTAGAAGTAATACATATAATTTTGAATCTTCAAGACTTGAATACATGGTATTTAATTCTACTAAAGGTCTTAGCCAGTATCTAGATTTTAGAAAGGGTATATATATTGCATTAAGTATGAGTATAATGGAAAGTTATTTACCTAAAAATAATTTTGCAACTGTTGATATTAGACCTATAACCAAAGCAGAAGTAGAAGAGAGTGTTTTTTATAAAAAAGAAAATAAACAAGTTTATAGTGAAGAAACAAAAAATAAAAATTTTGAAATGAGTAGTAAATACCTTAAGGGAATTCCTAATCTTACAAAAGATAATCTTAGAATAATAGCAAAAGATAGTTTTGAAAATAAAAAGTTAGCTGAATTTATAAAAGCAGAGTTAGAAAAATATAAAATTAATGTTTCATATAAGTTTTATAATAAAGATGAATTAGAAGAAGCCTTAAAGGCGGGTAATTTTAATATATTTTTAGGTGAAGTAAACCTAGAAGAGGAAAATATAAATGATACTATAAAATCTATAGAACGATATTATAGGGATTTTGATTACTCAATATTCTCTTTATATAATGAAAATAATTTATGGAGCAAATCAGATAATTTAAAAAATGTTTATATAGATGCTAATGGAAATATAATTCTAAAAAAAATGCTTTATATAGGTTAAAAATAAAAAGGTAGAGCTTTTAAGCATCTACCTTTACTTTTTATTTATTCTTTTTTAGCTAATGAATCCTCTTTTATCTCTTTACTATCCTTTTCATCATTTAAAATTTCAACCTTAATTATATTATCTTCAACTTTAGCATCAGTTGCTACAATAGTATCAACATCAACTTCTTCATCACTATTCATAAGAGTATCTATAGCACTAGCTTTTTTATGATTTTTCTTAGAATTAGTTTTTAAAGATTTCTTAGGAATATTTTGAGGAGTTTCTTTAATAATTTCCTTAGGTACTTTTTCAAGTTTTTCTTCAGTTAAATCCTCAACTATATCTTCAATTATTTCCTCACGATATATTCTATCTGGTTTTTTAGAGTTTCTTTCTTTTTTTGTATCTTCATCAAGAGGAATAGGACAAATAAAGTTTATATAATCATCATTAAATAAACATATTATAAGAAAATCTACAAAAAGATTAGGAAAACTTTCGAAGCTAGTTTTGCTTGATGAGAATGTTCTCTTCTTTTTAGAATAAACAGTATTTTTTAAATATACAGGAGCAAGTAATGTTGAACTAGGATTATTAGTTTCTGGCATATTAAACATTAAATCATCTAATAGATCTGTTGATCTTAATGAAAAGTGCTTATATCTTTCTGAAGAGTCAAGTGTTGGTGGGTCAGGGAAACTAGTAATTATAGAAGAATTAACAATTGAATTTTTAAAGAATTCAGAAATTAATTTATCGTTTTCTTTATCACTATCATCTTCTCTATTGTAGAGTAAAAGATTTACTAAGTATAATATAAGCTCTATGTTGTAATATTTAACGTCCTTTTTATCACCAGGCTTTATAAATGTAGATAATTCATCATTATATATAGTTTTGAAGTATTTACATATATCCATAAAAGCTTCTTTAAAAACAAGCATCTTAGTATTTCTATATGAAAGATATAAATTTAAAGATGTCATTGTTGTTAAATTAAGATTTTTTGTATCAACAGCGTTATCTTGATATCTAGATAAAATAAAATCAGACATATCTAAAAGTAGGTTTTTACATTTAGTATTTTGGGATAGTTCATACATAATATTAAATACAAAGCAAATATGACAGCATTCCTCAAATGATTCATCATATAGGAATTCTTTTCTGTTATCAAACATATCTAGTATTTCAAAAGAGAAATTTTTAAAGTTTCTAGATTCATTAGTATCTGTAGTCATTGTTGAATATAAGTAATAAGCAAGCATCATATAAGCTTGATCAGAAAAAGAAAAACTAGAAGATTTATCTACAAGTTCTGGATAGCTATTATTTGAAGAAGAAATATTTTTTTTATCTACAAAGAATCCTTCAGTATTTCTTAAGTTCTTATAATAAAAATCTAGCTGTATCTTAGCAAGTTTTATATATGTTAGTGAAAGGTTATATAAATCATCATCAATATCTTTAAAATTTTTATAATAAGAAGCTAGTTTTAAAAGGTTTAAGGTCATAAGAGCATTTGATGAAATAAGAATTTCTTTTTTAAAAGTTGTTTCATCCCAAGTTTTACTATGTTTAGAATAATAAATATTTGGTTTGGCTTTTTTATATATAGCCATTATAGGGTTAAGTTCTTTTATATTATTGTATTGTCTAGATTCAAAGCTTTTTTTTAGTGTTTTTTGAGATATAGGAACCCCGCATCTAGAATCAAGAACTAGATGTTTAACTGATTCACGACTAAAAAAAAGTAGCTGTGATTCAATTTCTTTTGCGGAGATAGAATTCATCCTAAAGAAAGAACCTATATATTTCAATCTATTCACCTCATAAAATAATTCATATACTATTAATATGAAAATAGTAATAAAATATTACCATGCAAAATGCTAAAAATAGAGGATATAAGCATTTAATAATATAATTAATGAGAGTATAATTAGAGTAAAATATTTAATTATAGTAAAGTAAAATTTAATTATTAAAGCATATATATTAAAGAGAGGAGATTAGAAGGTGAGAAAGTTTATAATTGCAAGTAACAATAAGAATAAAGTTAAAGAGATAAAAGAAATATTAAAGGATATAGATTTAGAAATAGTTTCTCTTAAAGATGAGAATATAAATATAGAAGTAGAAGAAAATGGAGATACTTTTGAGGCTAACTCAAGAAAAAAAGCTAGTGAGATAGTAGAATATTTAAAATCAAAGGGAGAAAAAGAATTTATAGTAATGTCAGATGATTCAGGTCTTGAAGTTGATTATTTAAATGGAGCACCAGGAGTGTATTCAGCAAGATACTCAGGAGAAGACTGTAATAATCAAAGAAATAATGAAAAATTAATATCAGAATTAAAAGGTGTTCCAATGGAAGAAAGAACTGCTAAGTTCGTATGTGTTGTTACATTAATTTCATCAGAAGATAAAGAAATTGTAGTTCGTGGTGAATCTGAAGGAATAATAACAGAAGAATTAAGTGGTGATGAAGGGTTTGGATATGATCCATTATTCTATGTACCAGAATATAAAAAAACTTTTGCACAAATGAGTAGTGAAGAAAAAAATTTAATAAGTCATAGAGGTAGAGCACTTAAACAATTAAGAGAAAAAATAAAAGAAATATTATAAAAATACAGTATAAGGGTATCTTTTTATAAATTTTATTAGGGAAGGGATACTCTTTAAATATTAAAAGGAGAGTTAATAAAATGATTATAACAGTAGTAAGTGATACACATAATGATATAAATACATTAAACAAGGTTTTAGAATTAAGTAAAAATTCAGATGCAATTTTTCATTTAGGAGATAATATAGCAGATGCTAGATATATACAAGAAAAATTCAAAGGAAAAGTATATATGGTTAAGGGAAACTGTGATTATGATAGTAGTGGAGAGGAGGAATTATTAGTAGAACTAAAAGGAAAGAAGTTTTTATTAACACATGGTCATAATTATGGTGTTAATTATGATGTAAGTAAAATTTATTATAGAGCATTAGAACTTGGAGCAAATTGTGTTTTCTTTGGACATACACATAGAAAATTATTAATTGAAGAAGAAGGAACTTATATATTTAATCCAGGAAGTGCATCTTTAGCTAGGGATGGAAGTAATTCAATAGGATATTTAGAAATAGAAAATGATAAAATAAATTTAAAATATTATTTAATATAATCTATTTATATAATGAATTTATAAATAAATAATTATTGCTAATGGCTTATTTACTGGCTTTACATAAGCTTGTATAAAAAAATAAAAAAAATTTAAAAAAAGTGTTGACTTAATAATTTGTATAGTGTAGAATAACTATTGTCGTCAAGAGAGAACGACACAAACGAGAAACTTAAAGAAGAAGTTTTGATAAGCTATTTAGCATATCGGGGTGTGGCGCAGATGGGAGCGCGCGTGCTTTGGGAGCATGAGGTCGCAGGTTCAAGCCCTGTCACCCCGACCAGTATGCGGGTATAGTTCATTGGTAGAACGTCAGCCTTCCAAGCTGAATAGGCGAGTTCGATTCTCGCTACCCGCTCCAAAAACTTTTTCAAAAAAGTTCTTGACAAACAAAATCAGTTGTGTTAAACTGATTAACGTTGCAAGGGAAAAGCAATAAAAAAATAATGTGTATCTTTAGCTCAGCTGGATAGAGCAACGCCCTTCTAAGGCGTGGGTCTGGGGTTCGAATCCCTAAAGGTACACCATATCGGGGTGTGGCGCAGATGGGAGCGCGCGTGCTTTGGGAGCATGAGGTCGCAGGTTCAAGCCCTGTCACCCCGACCAATATGCGGGTATAGTTCATTGGTAGAACGTCAGCCTTCCAAGCTGAATAGGCGAGTTCGATTCTCGCTACCCGCTCCATAAATTTTTTATAAAATTTAACATAATAATAACTATAACGTGTATCTTTAGCTCAGCTGGATAGAGCAACGCCCTTCTAAGGCGTGGGCCTGGGGTTCGAATCCCTAAAGGTACACCATATGGTGGGAGTAGTTCAGTTGGTAGAGCACCAGGTTGTGGCTCTGGGTGTCGCGAGTTCGAGTCTCGTCTCTCACCCCATTAAAAAGTTATTATATTGTTGGGGTATAGCCAAGCGGTAAGGCAACGGACTTTGACTCCGTCATTCACAGGTTCAAATCCTGTTATCCCAGCCATGTGATTCGCTAGCTCAGTCGGTAGAGCACGTGACTTTTAATCACGGTGTCCGGGGT
>NZ_LT594785.1:715369-717869 GCF_900091705.1 Clostridium mediterraneense
AAGCGGTAAGGCAACGGACTTTGACTCCGTCATTCACAGGTTCAAATCCTGTTATCCCAGCCATGTGATTCGCTAGCTCAGTCGGTAGAGCACGTGACTTTTAATCACGGTGTCCGGGGTCCGATTCCCCGGCGAGTCACCAATTTGCAGATGTGGCGGAATTGGCAGACGCGCTAGACTTAGGATCTAGTATCTTACGATGTGGGGGTTCGACTCCCTTCATCTGCACCAACTTAAAAATGCGGGAGTGGCTCAATGGTAGAGCGCCACCTTGCCAAGGTGGATGTTGCGGGTTCGAGTCCCGTCTCTCGCTCCAATATGCGGGTATAGTTCATTGGTAGAACGTCAGCCTTCCAAGCTGAATAGGCGAGTTCGATTCTCGCTACCCGCTCCATAAGTAAAAGATAACAATTAATTGTTATCTTTTTTTATTTAATATATATTATGATATAATATAGTAATAATAAGCATCTATAGCTCAGTTGGATAGAGTGATGGACTTCGAATCCAGAGGTCGTGAGTTCGAATCTCACTAGATGTACCATAAAGTATTGAAAACACTAGGTTTATAAATCTTAAACTTAGTGTTTTTACTTATATAAAATAATACTATAAATATATTTTAAAAAGTTTATTATTTTAAATTATAAAAAGATATGAAGAGAAAAGTTATTTAAGTAGATATTAATCTTAATTTAGTAAACATACACTTAATAAGTAATAAGTAAGTAAATAATAATAAGCTAATATTAATAAAATTTTATTAAAAGTAATGTAGCTAAAAATAGTATTGTAAAAAGCTTATGGTAATTTTAATTTATTTTTTATGAGAGTGTATTAATTTAATAAAGAATAAAATCTTATTTATTAGATTAGGCTAATTATATTTAATAGATTATGATAAATATAATATATTAAATTGATTGATATAAAGTTGAAAATGTTATATATTAATAAATGTTCTATCAATATTCTATTAATGTAAGGTTTAGACAATGAATATTTTAGTAAAATTACAAAGGAGAAAAAATGAAGAATTTTATAAAAGAATTTAAAGAATTCGCAACAAAAGGTAATGTAGTAGATCTAGCTATTGGGGTAGTTATTGGAGGAGCATTTAGTGCAATAGTAAAATCACTAGTAAATGATATTATCATGCCTTTAGTAGGGATTTTAACTGGTGGGGTGAACTTTACATATTTAAAAATTATTTTAAAAGAAGCAAGTGGAAAACATCCAGCAATAACTCTAAATGTAGGTAGTTTTATACAAAGTGTTATCAATTTCTTAATTATAGCATTTTCAATATTTGTATGTATAAAGTTAGTATCTCAATTTAATAGAAAACAAAAAGAAGTTGAAGAAGTTCAAGTTGATGAACAAATAGTATTACTTCAAGAAATAAGAGATTTATTAAAAAAAGATGATAAATAATAATTGAAGAAATATTTATAAGACCAATATTATAATTTAATTATGTACCTTACATAAATAGAATATTTTATATATAATATTAAAATTTTAATTGGTTTTAAAGTATAACTTAACTAAAGAGAATCCCCCTTAGCATAATTTATTTTAAGGGGGATTCTCTTTAGTTAAAGGTATAAAAGTTTTATATTTAAATAAAATATATTTAAACATTTCCAAGAGTATCATACTAAGAATTATTTAGAATAAAGAAGAATATTGATGAATAATAAAGATAAATTTTAAATTTAATTAATTTTAAAAAGGTGTTAAAGTTTGAAGGTGGTAGAATAGTTTTTGTCGTCAGGAGCGAACAAGTTAAATAACAAGCTTAAAAATAAATTTTAAATTGTTGTTGACAAGTAGTAAGGAATGATGATAGAATATAAGAGTTGCTTGAAGCAACAAATAAAAGGTCTTTGAAAATTAAACAGAAGAAATTAAGTAAACCAGCAATTCTTTTTATGTTTTAAGCTTAAGATTAAACTTTTAAATTGAGAGTTTGATCCTGGCTCAGGATGAACGCTGGCGGCGTGCCTAACACATGCAAGTCGAGCGATGAAGTTTCCTTCGGGAAATGGATTAGCGGCGGACGGGTGAGTAACACGTGGGTAACCTGCCTCATAGAGGGGAATAGCCTTCCGAAAGGAAGATTAATACCGCATAATATTATCGAGTGGCATCACTTGATAATCAAAGGAGCAATCCGCTATGAGATGGACCCGCGTCGCATTAGTTAGTTGGTGGGGTAACGGCCTACCAAGACGACGATGCGTAGCCGACCTGAGAGGGTGATCGGCCACATTGGGACTGAGACACGGCCCAGACTCCTACGGGAGGCAGCAGTGGGGAATATTGCACAATGGAGGAAACTCTGATGCAGCAACGCCGCGTGAGCGATGAAGGTCTTCGGATCGTAAAGCTCTGTCTTTAGGGATGATAATGACAGTACCTAAGGAGGAAGCCACGGCTAACTACGTGCCAGCAGCCGCGGTAATACGTAGGTGGCGAGCGTTATCCGGATTTATTG
>NZ_LT594785.1:720712-749602 GCF_900091705.1 Clostridium mediterraneense
GGATTAGCGGCGGACGGGTGAGTAACACGTGGGTAACCTGCCTCATAGAGGGGAATAGCCTTCCGAAAGGAAGATTAATACCGCATAATATTATCGAGTGGCATCACTTGATAATCAAAGGAGCAATCCGCTATGAGATGGACCCGCGTCGCATTAGTTAGTTGGTGGGGTAACGGCCTACCAAGACGACGATGCGTAGCCGACCTGAGAGGGTGATCGGCCACATTGGGACTGAGACACGGCCCAGACTCCTACGGGAGGCAGCAGTGGGGAATATTGCACAATGGAGGAAACTCTGATGCAGCAACGCCGCGTGAGCGATGAAGGTCTTCGGATCGTAAAGCTCTGTCTTTAGGGATGATAATGACAGTACCTAAGGAGGAAGCCACGGCTAACTACGTGCCAGCAGCCGCGGTAATACGTAGGTGGCGAGCGTTATCCGGATTTATTGGGCGTAAAGGGAGCGTAGGCGGATACTTAAGTGGGATGTGAAATACTTGGGCTCAACCCGAGTACTGCATTCCAAACTGAGTATCTAGAGTGCAGGAGAGGAGAGTGGAATTCCTAGTGTAGCGGTGAAATGCGTAGAGATTAGGAAGAACACCAGTGGCGAAGGCGACTCTCTGGACTGTAACTGACGCTGAGGCTCGAAAGCGTGGGGAGCGAACAGGATTAGATACCCTGGTAGTCCACGCCGTAAACGATGAATACTAGGTGTAGGGGTTTCGATACCTCTGTGCCGCCGCTAACGCATTAAGTATTCCGCCTGGGGAGTACGGTCGCAAGATTAAAACTCAAAGGAATTGACGGGGACCCGCACAAGCAGCGGAGCATGTGGTTTAATTCGAAGCAACGCGAAGAACCTTACCTACACTTGACATCCCTTGCATTACCCTTAATCGGGGAAATCTCTTCGGAGACAAGGTGACAGGTGGTGCATGGTTGTCGTCAGCTCGTGTCGTGAGATGTTGGGTTAAGTCCCGCAACGAGCGCAACCCCTATTGTTAGTTGCTACCATTAAGTTGAGCACTCTAGCGAGACTGCCTGGGTTAACCAGGAGGAAGGTGGGGACGACGTCAAATCATCATGCCCCTTATGTGTAGGGCTACACACGTGCTACAATGGCAGGTACAGAGAGAAGCAAGACCGTGAGGTGGAGCAAATCCCATAAAACCTGTCCCAGTTCGGATTGAAGGCTGAAACTCGCCTTCATGAAGCCGGAGTTGCTAGTAATCGCGAATCAGAATGTCGCGGTGAATACGTTCCCGGGTCTTGTACACACCGCCCGTCACACCATGAGAGTTGGCAATACCCAACGTCCGTGAGCTAACCGCAAGGAGGCAGCGGCCTAAGGTAGGGTCAGCGATTGGGGTGAAGTCGTAACAAGGTAGCCGTAGGAGAACCTGCGGCTGGATCACCTCCTTTCTAAGGAATTAACTTTCTAGGATAACTAGAAAGACAAAAAATAAAAGCAAAAAGAATGCTACTTAATTCTCTGTTTAATTTTGAGAAACCTTTTGGTTACTCAAAATTGTTCTTTGAAAATTACACATATATAATGAAGCCGAATTAGTTGAAAAACTAATTTAAATATAATTCTTTGTAAATTTACGAGATATAAAAATAATCCGTAATNTTAGGATAACTAGAAAGACAAAAATAAAAAAACAACAAGAATGCTACTTAATTTTCTGTTTAATTTTGAAGGACTTAATCCTTTAAGATGGGGGTATAGCTCAGTTGGGAGAGCACTTGCCTTGCACGCAAGGGGTCAGGAGTTCGAATCTCCTTACCTCCACCATTTATCAATATGGGTCTATAGCTCAGGTGGTTAGAGCGCACGCCTGATAAGCGTGAGGTCGGTGGTTCGAGTCCACTTAGACCCACCATATTGTTCTTTTAAAATTACATATAAATTATAATAAAGTCAAATTAGTTTAAACTAATCTAATTTACTATATTCTTTGTAAATTTACGAGATATAAAAATAATCCGTAATTGACTAATAGGTCAAGCTACAAAGGGCGTACGGTGAATGCCTTGGCATCAAGAGCCGATGAAGGACGTGATAAGCTGCGATAAGCTTCGGGTAGGCGCAAATAGCCTGAGATCCGGAGATCTCCGAATGAGGAAACTCACATGGGTAACCCCATGTATCCTTAAGTGAATACATAGCTTAAGGAGGGAACACCTAGGGAACTGAAACATCTAAGTACCTAGAGGAAGAGAAAGAAAAATCGATTTTCTTAGTAGCGGCGAGCGAAAAGGAAAGAGTCCAAACCAGAAACTTGTTTCTGGGGTTGAGGATATAACATCAAAGTTAAGAGTTTGTAACCGAAGAGAGTTGGAAAGCTCTACCGTAGGAGGTAATAGTCCTGTAGGTTAAACGAACAAATAACGAGTTATAATCCAGAGTACCACGAGACACGAGGAACCTTGTGGGAAGCAGGGAGGACCACCTCCCAAGACTAAATACTACTTGATGACCGATAGTGAAGCAGTACCGTGAGGGAAAGGTGAAAAGAACCCCGGGAGGGGAGTGAAATAGAACCTGAAACCGTATGTCCACAACCGATCAAAGCGCCTTATGAGCGCGATGATGTGCTTTTTGTAGAACGAGCCAACGAGTTACGGTATGTAGCGAGGTTAAGTACTTAAGGTACGGAGCCGAAGGGAAACCAAGTCTGAATAGGGCGACTAGTTGCATGCCGTAGACCCGAAACCGGGTGACCTATCCATGAGCAGGTTGAAGCGAAGGTAAAACTTCGTGGAGGACCGAACCACGTTACTGTTGAAAAAGTATGGGATGACTTGTGGATAGCGGAGAAATTCCAATCGAACTCGGATATAGCTGGTTCTCCCCGAAATAGCTTTAGGGCTAGCGTCGGAACATTGAGTAATGGAGGTAGAGCACTGAATGGGCTAGGGGGCATAGCGCTTACCGAACCTTATCAAACTCCGAATGCCATATACTTTTACTCCGGCAGTCAGACTGTGAATGATAAGATCCATGGTCGAAAGGGAAACAGCCCAGATCGTCAGCTAAGGTCCCAAAGTGTAAGTTAAGTGGAAAAGGATGTGGGATTTCTAAGACAACTAGGATGTTGGCTCAGAAGCAGCCACTCATTTAAAGAGTGCGTAATAGCTCACTAGTCAAGAGATCCTGCGCCGAAAATGTTCGGGGCTAAAACTTACCACCGAAGCTACGGAATTGAATTTATTCAATTGGTAGGGGAGCGTCGTAATCGGGCTGAAGTCGTACCGTAAGGAGCGGTGGACTGATTACGAGTGAGAATGTTGGCATTAGTAGCGAGATGTGGGTGAGAATCCCACAGGCCGAAAACCCAAGGTTTCCTCAGGAAGGCTCGTCCGCTGAGGGTTAGTCGGGACCTAAGCTGAGGCCGAAAGGCGTAAGCGATGGACAACTGGTTGATATTCCAGTACCACTACAATCGTTATTATCGATGGTGTGACGCAGGAAGATAGGATGTGCTAGCTGTTGGATATGCTAGTCTAAGCGTTTAGGGAGTCATGGTAGGCAAATCCGCCATGGCAATTCTGAGGCGTGATGGGGAAGGTTCTACGGAACCGAAGTATCTGATTCTACGCTGCCGAGAAAAGCATCTAGAGAGAGAAGTAGTGCCCGTACCGCAAACCGACACAGGTAGGTGAGGAGAGAATCCTAAGGCCGGCGGATGAATCACAGTTAAGGAACTCGGCAAATTGACCCCGTAACTTCGGGAGAAGGGGTGCCTACGAGAGTAGGCCGCAGAGAATAGGCCCAATCAACTGTTTAGCAAAAACACAGGTCTCTGCTAAAGCGTAAGCTGATGTATAGGGGCTGACGCCTGCCCGGTGCTGGAAGGTTAAGGGGAATGCTTAGCGCAAGCGAAGGTATGAACTTAAGCCCCAGTAAACGGCGGCCGTAACTATAACGGTCCTAAGGTAGCGAAATTCCTTGTCAGGTAAGTTCTGACCCGCACGAATGGCGTAATGAATTGGGCACTGTCTCAACTGTGAATCCGGCGAAGTTGTAGTACGAGTGAAGATGCTCGTTACCCGCGATTGGACGGAAAGACCCCGTAGAGCTTTACTGTAGCTTAGCATTGAATTTTGGTATTGTCTGTACAGGATAGGTGGGAGACTGAGAAACTAGGTCGTCAGACTTAGTGGAGTCATCCTTGGGATACCACCCTGACATTACTGAAGTTCTAACTGGCGGCCATGAATCTGGTCACAGGACATTGTTAGGTGGGCAGTTTGACTGGGGCGGTCGCCTCCTAAAAAGTAACGGAGGCGCCCAAAGGTTCCCTCAGAACGGTCGGAAATCGTTCGTAGAGTGCAAAGGCATAAGGGAGCCTGACTGCGAGACATACAGGTCGAGCAGGGACGAAAGTCGGGCTTAGTGATCCGGTGGTACCTCGTGGGAGGGCCATCGCTCAACGGATAAAAGCTACCTCGGGGATAACAGGCTGATCTCCCCCAAGAGTTCACATCGACGGGGAGGTTTGGCACCTCGATGTCGGCTCGTCGCATCCTGGGGCTGAAGTAGGTCCCAAGGGTTGGGCTGTTCGCCCATTAAAGCGGCACGCGAGCTGGGTTCAGAACGTCGTGAGACAGTTCGGTCCCTATCCGTCGCGGGCGTAGGAAATTTGAGAGGAGCTGTCCTTAGTACGAGAGGACCGGGATGGACTGACCTCTGGTGCACCAGTTGTTCTGCCAAGAGCATAGCTGGGTAGCTAAGTCGGGAAGGGATAAATACTGAAAGCATCTAAGTATGAAGCCCCCCTCAAGATGAGATTTCCCATAGCGTAAGCTAGTAAGTTCCCTTCGAGAACAGGAGGTTGATAGGTCAGAGGTGTACGCATGGTAACATGTTTAGCTGACTGATACTAATAGAACGAGGGCTTGACCAAAAAGAAAAAGGTAAATATATATGTGTAATTTTTAGAGAATAATTTCTCAAAAATCTGGTGATGATGCTCTTTAAGGTAACACCCGTTCCCATTCCGAACACGAAGGTTAAGCTTTTAGAGGCCGATGGTACTGCACGGGCAGCTGTGTGGGAGAGTAGGTGGTTGCCAGGTCTTAATAAGGTAAAAAGTACTTGTAGTAATACAAGTACTTTTTTGCTATATAGAAATTTAATATACCAATAGAAGGTAGACTTAAGTTTAAAGTAGATAATTATATTTTTAATTTACAATGTATAATAACTAATTAATTTGCTAGTTAATTTCATTAAAAATGTTTTAAAACAAATAAACTTCACCTAGTGTATCGATAAAATAATTACATAGAAAAGTGTAGAAAAATAAAGAATTATAAATATAAGTTCTAATAAAATGAATAATATAATTTTATCAACTATTTTATTATGTTAGAATAAGATACGTTAATGACACGACATAAAACGACAAAGAATTTAGAAAATAAATTTTTTAGAAGATAAAAAAGTTATTGACATAACATTAAAAAGCTGTTAAACTGAATAAGTTGTTTAAAGGCAACTTGTTAAAAGGTCTTTGAAAATTAAACAGAAGAAATTAAGTAAACCAGCAATTCTTTTTATGTTTTAAGCTTAAGATTAAACTTTTAAATTGAGAGTTTGATCCTGGCTCAGGATGAACGCTGGCGGCGTGCCTAACACATGCAAGTCGAGCGATGAAGTTTCCTTCGGGGAACGGATTAGCGGCGGACGGGTGAGTAACACGTGGGTAACCTGCCTCATAGAGGGGAATAGCCTTCCGAAAGGAAGATTAATACCGCATAATATTATCGAGTGGCATCACTTGATAATCAAAGGAGCAATCCGCTATGAGATGGACCCGCGTCGCATTAGTTAGTTGGTGGGGTAACGGCCTACCAAGACGACGATGCGTAGCCGACCTGAGAGGGTGATCGGCCACATTGGGACTGAGACACGGCCCAGACTCCTACGGGAGGCAGCAGTGGGGAATATTGCACAATGGAGGAAACTCTGATGCAGCAACGCCGCGTGAGCGATGAAGGTCTTCGGATCGTAAAGCTCTGTCTTTAGGGATGATAATGACAGTACCTAAGGAGGAAGCCACGGCTAACTACGTGCCAGCAGCCGCGGTAATACGTAGGTGGCGAGCGTTATCCGGATTTATTGGGCGTAAAGGGAGCGTAGGCGGATACTTAAGTGGGATGTGAAATACTTGGGCTCAACCCGAGTACTGCATTCCAAACTGAGTATCTAGAGTGCAGGAGAGGAGAGTGGAATTCCTAGTGTAGCGGTGAAATGCGTAGAGATTAGGAAGAACACCAGTGGCGAAGGCGACTCTCTGGACTGTAACTGACGCTGAGGCTCGAAAGCGTGGGGAGCGAACAGGATTAGATACCCTGGTAGTCCACGCCGTAAACGATGAATACTAGGTGTAGGGGTTTCGATACCTCTGTGCCGCCGCTAACGCATTAAGTATTCCGCCTGGGGAGTACGGTCGCAAGATTAAAACTCAAAGGAATTGACGGGGACCCGCACAAGCAGCGGAGCATGTGGTTTAATTCGAAGCAACGCGAAGAACCTTACCTACACTTGACATCCCTTGCATTACCCTTAATCGGGGAAATCTCTTCGGAGACAAGGTGACAGGTGGTGCATGGTTGTCGTCAGCTCGTGTCGTGAGATGTTGGGTTAAGTCCCGCAACGAGCGCAACCCCTATTGTTAGTTGCTACCATTAAGTTGAGCACTCTAGCGAGACTGCCTGGGTTAACCAGGAGGAAGGTGGGGACGACGTCAAATCATCATGCCCCTTATGTGTAGGGCTACACACGTGCTACAATGGCAGGTACAGAGAGACGCAAGACCGTGAGGTGGAGCAAATCCCACAAAACCTGTCCCAGTTCGGATTGAAGGCTGAAACTCGCCTTCATGAAGCCGGAGTTGCTAGTAATCGCGAATCAGAATGTCGCGGTGAATACGTTCCCGGGTCTTGTACACACCGCCCGTCACACCATGAGAGTTGGCAATACCCAACGTCCGTGAGCTAACCGCAAGGAGGCAGCGGCCTAAGGTAGGGTCAGCGATTGGGGTGAAGTCGTAACAAGG
Organism: Clostridium mediterraneense; assembly: GCF_900091705.1. Taxonomy (GTDB): domain Bacteria; phylum Bacillota; class Clostridia; order Clostridiales; family Clostridiaceae; genus Sarcina; species Sarcina mediterraneense. The sequence continues at coordinate 727,786 of NZ_LT594785.1, forward strand.
TAGCCGTAGGAGAACCTGCGGCTGGATCACCTCCTTTCTAAGGAATTAACTTTCTAGGATAACTAGAAAGACAAAAAATAAAAGCAAAAAGAATGCTACTTAATTCTCTGTTTAATTTTGAGAAACCTTTTGGTTACTCAAAATTGTTCTTTGAAAATTACACATATATAATGAAGCCGAATTAGTTGAAAAACTAATTTAAATATAATTCTTTGTAAATTTACGAGATATAAAAATAATCCGTAATTGACTAATAGGTCAAGCTACAAAGGGCGTACGGTGAATGCCTTGGCATCAAGAGCCGATGAAGGACGTGATAAGCTGCGATAAGCTTCGGGTAGGCGCAAATAGCCTGAGATCCGGAGATCTCCGAATGAGGAAACTCACATGGGTAACCCCATGTATCCTTAAGTGAATACATAGCTTAAGGAGGGAACACCTAGGGAACTGAAACATCTAAGTACCTAGAGGAAGAGAAAGAAAAATCGATTTTCTTAGTAGCGGCGAGCGAAAAGGAAAGAGTCCAAACCAGAAACTTGTTTCTGGGGTTGAGGATATAACATCAAAGTTAAGAGTTTGTAACCGAAGAGAGTTGGAAAGCTCTACCGTAGGAGGTAATAGTCCTGTAGGTTAAACGAACAAATAACGAGTTATAATCCAGAGTACCACGAGACACGAGGAACCTTGTGGGAAGCAGGGAGGACCACCTCCCAAGACTAAATACTACTTGATGACCGATAGTGAAGCAGTACCGTGAGGGAAAGGTGAAAAGAACCCCGGGAGGGGAGTGAAATAGAACCTGAAACCGTATGTCCACAACCGATCAAAGCGCCTTATGAGCGCGATGATGTGCTTTTTGTAGAACGAGCCAACGAGTTACGGTATGTAGCGAGGTTAAGTACTTAAGGTACGGAGCCGAAGGGAAACCAAGTCTGAATAGGGCGACTAGTTGCATGCCGTAGACCCGAAACCGGGTGACCTATCCATGAGCAGGTTGAAGCGAAGGTAAAACTTCGTGGAGGACCGAACCACGTTACTGTTGAAAAAGTATGGGATGACTTGTGGATAGCGGAGAAATTCCAATCGAACTCGGATATAGCTGGTTCTCCCCGAAATAGCTTTAGGGCTAGCGTCGGAACATTGAGTAATGGAGGTAGAGCACTGAATGGGCTAGGGGGCATAGCGCTTACCGAACCTTATCAAACTCCGAATGCCATATACTTTTACTCCGGCAGTCAGACTGTGAATGATAAGATCCATGGTCGAAAGGGAAACAGCCCAGATCGTCAGCTAAGGTCCCAAAGTGTAAGTTAAGTGGAAAAGGATGTGGGATTTCTAAGACAACTAGGATGTTGGCTCAGAAGCAGCCACTCATTTAAAGAGTGCGTAATAGCTCACTAGTCAAGAGATCCTGCGCCGAAAATGTTCGGGGCTAAAACTTACCACCGAAGCTACGGAATTGAATTTATTCAATTGGTAGGGGAGCGTCGTAATCGGGCTGAAGTCGTACCGTAAGGAGCGGTGGACTGATTACGAGTGAGAATGTTGGCATTAGTAGCGAGATGTGGGTGAGAATCCCACAGGCCGAAAACCCAAGGTTTCCTCAGGAAGGCTCGTCCGCTGAGGGTTAGTCGGGACCTAAGCTGAGGCCGAAAGGCGTAAGCGATGGACAACTGGTTGATATTCCAGTACCACTACAATCGTTATTATCGATGGTGTGACGCAGGAAGATAGGATGTGCTAGCTGTTGGATATGCTAGTCTAAGCGTTTAGGGAGTCATGGTAGGCAAATCCGCCATGGCAATTCTGAGGCGTGATGGGGAAGGTTCTACGGAACCGAAGTATCTGATTCTACGCTGCCGAGAAAAGCATCTAGAGAGAGAAGTAGTGCCCGTACCGCAAACCGACACAGGTAGGTGAGGAGAGAATCCTAAGGCCGGCGGATGAATCACAGTTAAGGAACTCGGCAAATTGACCCCGTAACTTCGGGAGAAGGGGTGCCTACGAGAGTAGGCCGCAGAGAATAGGCCCAATCAACTGTTTAGCAAAAACACAGGTCTCTGCTAAAGCGTAAGCTGATGTATAGGGGCTGACGCCTGCCCGGTGCTGGAAGGTTAAGGGGAATGCTTAGCGCAAGCGAAGGTATGAACTTAAGCCCCAGTAAACGGCGGCCGTAACTATAACGGTCCTAAGGTAGCGAAATTCCTTGTCAGGTAAGTTCTGACCCGCACGAATGGCGTAATGAATTGGGCACTGTCTCAACTGTGAATCCGGCGAAGTTGTAGTACGAGTGAAGATGCTCGTTACCCGCGATTGGACGGAAAGACCCCGTAGAGCTTTACTGTAGCTTAGCATTGAATTTTGGTATTGTCTGTACAGGATAGGTGGGAGACTGAGAAACCAGGTCGTCAGACTTGGTGGAGTCCTCCTTGGGATACCACCCTGACATTACTGAAGTTCTAACTGGCGGCCATGAATCTGGTCACAGGACATTGTTAGGTGGGCAGTTTGACTGGGGCGGTCGCCTCCTAAAAAGTAACGGAGGCGCCCAAAGGTTCCCTCAGAACGGTCGGAAATCGTTCGTAGAGTGCAAAGGCATAAGGGAGCCTGACTGCGAGACATACAGGTCGAGCAGGGACGAAAGTCGGGCTTAGTGATCCGGTGGTACCTCGTGGGAGGGCCATCGCTCAACGGATAAAAGCTACCTCGGGGATAACAGGCTGATCTCCCCCAAGAGTTCACATCGACGGGGAGGTTTGGCACCTCGATGTCGGCTCGTCGCATCCTGGGGCTGAAGTAGGTCCCAAGGGTTGGGCTGTTCGCCCATTAAAGCGGCACGCGAGCTGGGTTCAGAACGTCGTGAGACAGTTCGGTCCCTATCCGTCGCGGGCGTAGGAAATTTGAGAGGAGCTGTCCTTAGTACGAGAGGACCGGGATGGACTGACCTCTGGTGCACCAGTTGTTCTGCCAAGAGCATAGCTGGGTAGCTAAGTCGGGAAGGGATAAATACTGAAAGCATCTAAGTATGAAGCCCCCCTCAAGATGAGATTTCCCATAGCGTAAGCTAGTAAGTTCCCTTCGAGAACAGGAGGTTGATAGGTCAGAGGTGTACGCATGGTAACATGTTTAGCTGACTGATACTAATAGAACGAGGGCTTGACCAAAAAGAAAAAGGTAAATATATATGTGTAATTTTTAGAGAATAATTTCTCAAAAATCTGGTGATGATGCTCTTTAAGGTAACACCCGTTCCCATTCCGAACACGAAGGTTAAGCTTTTAGAGGCCGATGGTACTGCACGGGCAGCTGTGTGGGAGAGTAGGTGGTTGCCAGGTCTATATAAGGTAAAAAGTACTTGTAGTAATACAAGTACTTTTTTGCTATATAGAAATTTAATATACCAATAGAAGGTAGACTTAAGTTTAAAGTAGATAATTATATTTTTAATTTACAATGTATAATAACTAATTAATTTGCTAGTTAATTTCATTAAAAATGTTTTAAAACAAATAAACTTCACCTAGTGTATCGATAAAATAATTACATAGAAAAGTGTAGAAAAATAAAGAATTATAAATATAAGTTCTAATAAAATGAATAATATAATTTTATCAACTATTTTATTATGTTAGAATAAGATACGTTAATGACACGACATAAAACGACAAAGAATTTAGAAAATAAATTTTTTAGAAGATAAAAAAGTTATTGACATAACATTAAAAAGCTGTTAAACTGAATAAGTTGTTTAAAGGCAACTTGTTAAAAGGTCTTTGAAAATTAAACAGAAGAAATTAAGTAAACCAGCAATTCTTTTTATGTTTTAAGCTTAAGATTAAACTTTTAAATTGAGAGTTTGATCCTGGCTCAGGATGAACGCTGGCGGCGTGCCTAACACATGCAAGTCGAGCGATGAAGTTTCCTTCGGGNCGGAACCGAAGTATCTGATTCTACGCTGCCGAGAAAAGCATCTAGAGAGAGAAGTAGTGCCCGTACCGCAAACCGACACAGGTAGGTGAGGAGAGAATCCTAAGGCCGGCGGATGAATCACAGTTAAGGAACTCGGCAAATTGACCCCGTAACTTCGGGAGAAGGGGTGCCTACGAGAGTAGGCCGCAGAGAATAGGCCCAATCAACTGTTTAGCAAAAACACAGGTCTCTGCTAAAGCGTAAGCTGATGTATAGGGGCTGACGCCTGCCCGGTGCTGGAAGGTTAAGGGGAATGCTTAGCGCAAGCGAAGGTATGAACTTAAGCCCCAGTAAACGGCGGCCGTAACTATAACGGTCCTAAGGTAGCGAAATTCCTTGTCAGGTAAGTTCTGACCCGCACGAATGGCGTAATGAATTGGGCACTGTCTCAACTGTGAATCCGGCGAAGTTGTAGTACGAGTGAAGATGCTCGTTACCCGCGATTGGACGGAAAGACCCCGTAGAGCTTTACTGTAGCTTAGCATTGAATTTTGGTATTGTCTGTACAGGATAGGTGGGAGACTGAGAAACTAGGTCGTCAGACTTGGTGGAGTCGTCCTTGGGATACCACCCTGACATTACTGAAGTTCTAACTGGCGGCCATGAATCTGGTCACAGGACATTGTTAGGTGGGCAGTTTGACTGGGGCGGTCGCCTCCTAAAAAGTAACGGAGGCGCCCAAAGGTTCCCTCAGAACGGTCGGAAATCGTTCGTAGAGTGCAAAGGCATAAGGGAGCCTGACTGCGAGACATACAGGTCGAGCAGGGACGAAAGTCGGGCTTAGTGATCCGGTGGTACCTCGTGGGAGGGCCATCGCTCAACGGATAAAAGCTACCTCGGGGATAACAGGCTGATCTCCCCCAAGAGTTCACATCGACGGGGAGGTTTGGCACCTCGATGTCGGCTCGTCGCATCCTGGGGCTGAAGTAGGTCCCAAGGGTTGGGCTGTTCGCCCATTAAAGCGGCACGCGAGCTGGGTTCAGAACGTCGTGAGACAGTTCGGTCCCTATCCGTCGCGGGCGTAGGAAATTTGAGAGGAGCTGTCCTTAGTACGAGAGGACCGGGATGGACTGACCTCTGGTGCACCAGTTGTTCTGCCAAGAGCATAGCTGGGTAGCTAAGTCGGGAAGGGATAAATACTGAAAGCATCTAAGTATGAAGCCCCCCTCAAGATGAGATTTCCCATAGCGTAAGCTAGTAAGTTCCCTTCGAGAACAGGAGGTTGATAGGTCAGAGGTGTACGCATGGTAACATGTTTAGCTGACTGATACTAATAGAACGAGGGCTTGACCAAAAAAAGAATAAATATAATTTATATGTAATTTAAGAATAATAAAATAATAATCCGGAATAGCTCAATGGTGGAGCAATCGGCTGTTAACCGAGAGGTTGTGGGTTCGAGTCCCACTTCTGGAGCCAAATTTTTAGATCTATATGATATCTTAATTGATTTCATATAGATTTTTTATTTTATTATATAATTATAATATTAATCTATAATATATAGATTAAGCTTTAGTAAAGTATAAATTAAAAGATATATTAAAAATAATAAAAAAATTTTGTAATATAATAATATTAATGTAATTAGTTTGTTATTTAGACCTTTTATATTTTGTTATATAATAATCATGGGGAATATTTGAATTTAGCTTTGTTTACAATTACTTTAGAGTAGAAATAATAGATTTAATTAATAAATTTTATTGAGAATAGGAGGTAAAAGATTACTTTCTATTTTATTTATATTAATTATTTTTATAATATTGAATTATGATATATAATATATGTATATAATTGTTACGGAGGATTAAAGAATATGAAGATTTTATTAGTAGAAGATGAAGAAAGTATAAGAGGATTTTTAAAGATAAACTTCCAAAGAGAAAAGTTTACTGTTATTGAATGTGAAAACGGTGAAGAAGGAATAAGAAGAGCTGCTATTGAAAAACCAGATATAGCTATACTTGATGTTATGCTTCCTGGAATAGATGGATTTACAGTATGTCAACAATTAAGAGAAAAGTTCCCTAACATAGGAATAATAATGTTAACTGCAAAAGGAGAAGATATGGATAAGATAATGGGACTTCAATATGGTGCTGATGACTATGTTGTTAAGCCTTTTAATCCATTAGAAATTACATTAAGAGTTAAGGCTTTAATTAGAAGACTTGAAGATTATAAGATAGAAGATGAAAATACAATTAAGTCAGAAGAATTCTTATTAGATCTATATTCACAAAGTTTATTTAAAAATGATGTAGAAATAGATGTAACTCCAAAAGAATTCTTACTTATGAAGATATTTTTACAAAATCCAGGTAAGGCATTTACTAGAGATGAGCTTTTAAATTTAGTTTGGGGAATTGACTTCTTTGGAGATCCTAAGATAGTTGACGTTAATATAAGAAGACTTAGAGCAAAGATAGAAGAAGTACCTTCAAAACCAAAATACATAGAAACTATATGGGGAACAGGATATAGATGGAAGAGATAGAGGTATGTAGATGAAAAGTATAAAAAGTAGGTTAGTTAAGAGCTTCGTTTTAGTTGTTTCTGTAACCATACTTATAGTGTCAGTTATGTTTTTAATATTTATTACTAGATATTATTATCAAGGAACTGAAGATATACTTAAGAGCCAAATCAAAATAGCTGCTGATTTTTATGATAAATATTTATATGAAAATTCTTTAGAATATAATGTTTATGAGGATAAAGATATATTCTGGCAGCAAACTGATGCACAAGTACAAATTTATAATAATAATGGAGTACTACTTATGGATTCGCTTGGTGTAGATAAACATGGTCCTGAGCCTTCTGATGTTAAAAAAGCATTAGAAGGTGGAGTAGGAGAATGGGTTGGACACGTTGAATATAGTGATGAAAAAGTAATGGCTATTTCGTATCCCTTAGAGAGTAAAGGTAAAATAGTTGGAGCAGTTAGATATATAACTTCTTTAGAAGGAATAAATAATTTTATTCTAAAATTTGCTGCTGTATTTATAATAATAGGAATTGCTGTTCTTATTATTGGAATAGGTATAAGTTATTTCCTTGCTAATGGTATAGTAAATCCTTTAAGGACTTTGACTGAAACATCAGAAGAAATAGCTAAAGGAAATCTCAATGCAAAAAATAAAATAGAGACAGAAGATGAAATTGGAAAGCTTGCATATACTCTTAATTTTATGGCTGATGAAATTAAGAAGAGAGAAGAATTAAAGAATGATTTTATATCATCAATATCTCATGAACTTAGAACTCCTTTAACTTCAATTAAAGGATGGGCTATTATTTTAAATAATGATAATACTGATAAAGAAACTTTAAAGCAAGGTTTCAATATTATTGAAAAAGAAGCTGATAGACTTAGCCATATGGTTGAAGAATTACTTGATTTCTCTAAGTTTGTTAGTGGAAGAATAAAGCTTAAGAAAGAGGAAATGGAGCTTAATGATTTTACTCAATATCTTAAGATGTATATGGAACCAAGAGCTGTTAGAGAAAATAAAGAATTTAAAATTAGTAAATGTAATCAAGATGTATTTATCAATGGAGATAGAGATAGATTAAAACAAGTATTTATTAATCTTATAGATAATGCATTTAAGTTTACTGATGAAGGTGGAACAATCTCTCTTACTTTAAAAAATCAAGAAGATAGTGCAGTTATGATTGTTGAAGATAATGGATGTGGTATAAGCAAAGAAGAGCTTCCAAAGGTTAAAGAAAAGTTCTTTAAAGGAAAGAACTCAAAATCACAAAATGGTATAGGATTATCAATTTGTGATGAAATAATAAAATTACATAAGGGAACTTTCGATATTGAAAGTGAACTTGGTGTTGGAACAAAAATTTCTATAACTCTTCCTAAATTTGATGAGATTGAGGAATAGAAGTATGAAAGGATTTCAAGCATGAAAAAAGTAGTAGTTTTATTTTTTACTTTGGTAGTTGCATTTGCTTTAACAAGTTGTTTTAAAAGCGATCAACTTGAAGAAAATAAAATAATGGCACCTACATCAAAACCGTTAGATATAGATGGGACTTGGGAAGTAACAGCACAGTATACTATTGGTGAAGATAGTCAATTGAAAAAGATTCAGGATATACAAAAACCAATGATTACTATATCTAGAGACGTTGCTATTGCTGGTGATTTAGAAATAGATAACCCTAAGTTTAAGTTTAAGAGGGTAATTAAGAAAAATTATCTACCACCAGCTTTTGATAGTGTAGTAAATGGAGTGCCTTTAGATGATGGTTTCATGAATATAATTACTATTTCAAATAATACAAATCTTTATTTAGATTTTATTTTAAAGAATGATAAAGAGGGTTATATTTATGCAGTGGGTGACTTATTACAGGTTAAGAGAATTTCAACTAATCTTGATGAGAATGAAATTAAGGCTGCTAATGATAAAACATCTAAGGAATATGCTTATAAGAAAAAGATGCAAGATACAGGAGTCCTTATAGGACTAAAAGAACCTGCTACTTTAGGATCTGATGGAAAGATAAAAAATGCTGTATATAAGACTGTATGGATTAGTATGATAAATGGAAAGTTACAAGAACCTATTTTCTTAAATGGACTTCTTTTACCAAGAATTAATGGAGGATTCTCTGAAATTAATATGGTTGATTCTTATCAAGATAAGAAGCCAGTTAATATTTTAACTGTTAGCAGTGAAAATAAGAATGGTAAATCTATAGTTCAGAGTAGTGTAGTTCCAAATACAATCAGAAGAGAAATTACTTTTGTAGGTAAAGATTATATAGGTCTTGAGTATTATAATAACAATAATTTTAATAGTTCATTTGATGATTATAGAATTATTCCAGTAGATAGTATTGATAGTAATAAGAGTCTTGATATGGTAAGCTTATTTGGAACTAAAGGACAAAATGCTTATATTAATAGTAGAGAAAAATTTATTGCAAGTAAATCAAGTTCAGTTCTTGAACAGTATAATTTACAGGAACAAAATATGAGTGATATAACTATGTTTAGGAAAAATGCTAGATGGGTTTTAGATGGAATGCTTAATTCTAAAACATTAGGTGTAAGTGATTTACCTTTTGATATAGATATTTCTCCAGTAGGAACTTTAGTAAATTATGATTCACTGCCTGTTAGTTGGAATAAACTTAAGGAGATAGAGCCAAATGCTAATGATGCATTTAGTTCACCTAATGGAAACTTTATTGTTATTATGAATGATAATAGTTTAAAGGTGTATGATCTTTCTAATGGTGATATTGATGAAAAACCATTAATGACCATTCCAATAGATAAGGGTGATATTTCTGTTATGGCTGAATGGGCAACAGGAGATTTTGTTAGTCTTTGGAATAAATCAGTTGAACAAAGAAAAAAATAATACTAGAATATAAATAGGATAATAAAAGTCTAAGTATATAAGATATACTTAGACTTTTATATTTTTAGAAATAATATTTATTAATATAGAAGTTTAGTTTGTAGGTAATATTATTTACTTAGAAAGGGCGTAATTATGGATTATGATGTAATTATTATAGGAGCAGGTCCTGCTGGGATGTCAGCTGCTATAGAAATTAAAAAACAAGATAAGAATATGAAAATACTTCTTTTAGAGAGAGAAGAGCAACTTGGTGGAACTTTAAATCAATGTATACATTTTGGATTTATAGATAATGATAATGAGACTGTTATGACAGGAAGTGAATATTCTCAAAAATTTGTAGATTTGGTTCATGATCTTGATATTGATTTTAGATTAGAAACTACTGTTATTTCTATAACTAAAGAAAAAATTATTTCTTATGTTAATCCAAAAGAGGGAGTTATTGAAGTAAGTGCAAAGGCTATTATTATTGCAACTGGTATTAGAGAGCTATTTTCAGGAAATATAAGTATTCCTCTTAATAAGTTTGCAGGGGTTTATACTGTTGGTGTAGCACATAAGTTTATTAATAATCAAGGATATTTACCGGGTAAGAATATAGTTATTTTAGGAAGTAGTGATAGTACACTTCTTGTTGCTAGAAGATTAATAGTTGAAGGTGCAAATATTAGAGCCATTATAGAAAGTAATACAGATCTTAGAGCTAAAGAGGAAAGTTCAAGAAAAATAGTAAAAGACTTTAATATTCCTGTTATGTTTGGATATAGGGTTAGTGAAGTTATGGGAAATGAAAGAATAGAGGAAGTATCAGTTTCTAAGATTGAAGATCATAATGAAGAACAATTAGCAGTTTTGGAAAATATAGAGTGTGATTCTTTATTAATATCAGTGAATTATTTACCAGATAAAAAACTTGGGGATATGATAGGATTAAATGTTAATGAAGATCTTGGTATAGAGATTGATGAGAATTTTAATACTAATGTAGAAGGTATATTTGCGGCTGGTGGTGTAGTAAAAGGATATTGTAGAGCTCATAGATGTGCTAAGCAAGGAAAAGAAGTTGGAGAGATTGTAGTTAAATATTGTAATGAAATTTAAAAAGGGATAAATTAGCCTAGGCTAATTTATCCTTTACTTTATTAAATATTAATTCATTTCCTTGTGTACTTAAGTGAATTCCATCAGTATAGTAAATAGTATCTACTGGAATTAAAGTAGCAAGGTTTAAGAAAGTTATATTTTGAGCTAAACAGTATTCTTTTAATAGAGTGTTTAAGCCATTAATTATTTCATTTGATTTTTCATAATCGATTCTTTTATCCCATAATTGAGATGCAAGTTCTATATGTATTTTAGGAGCACCAAGTACAATTGTAGTTATATTATTAGCTGCTGCTTCATCTATAAGTTTCTTTATGTTATTAAATATAATTCTAGGACTTCTTCCAACGATTGAATCATTTGAACCAGCCATTAAAATTACATGAGTTGATTGATTATTTACAACATCTCTTGTAAATCTTGAAAGTATACCTGCTGTAGTATCTCCTACAACACCTTTATTATTTACAGGACAATTTAGAGCTTCTCCAAGCTTAGTAACCCAAGCATATTCTCTAGCAACACCGTATCCTTTTGTTAGGGAATCTCCAATACATGTTATGTTCATATTTTTTACACTACCTTTCTGTCATTAAAATGTTTTAGTTAGACATTTTTTACATATTGTTGTCGTTCCTTTGTTAGCAGTAAAAAACTCTCCTGCTTTTAATTCTTTTTTACATAAGTCACATATCTTTATATCTTTATTTAAATCAGATAACTTGTCCTCTTTTGTTTTTGTATCTTTTTTGTTTTGAGATATAGTACTTTTGCTTTTTGGGTTATACAAAATCTTCTCTTTAGGTTCGCTATTTTTATTTATAGCATAATCAAAATTGTAATAGCTTTCTCCAAATAGTTCAAGCTCAAAACGGGGACAATCTTTGTCATAAAATTCTTCAATTATTATTTTTCTTATTTGTACATCATTTAGTATAATTCCACTTTTTTCGATTCCATCAAAAATACTCTTAGTTATATTACTTGTATCAGGATGTCTTTTAGAACTCTTATAGTATACTTTAAGAACTGCAATTAAAGACTCTTCTAAAACTATATTAGGATTTTGTATTCTAGCTTCATATGATATTTCTTCTTCATAATTTGCATATTTATCATAAGCTTTACCAGTGTTAGAAGGGAGAATAGCTCTTCCTTTAGAATTATGTAATTTAAAATTTGATTTAGTTATAGGTGAACCTTTAACAATTACTTTTGCATATGGTATTGTCATAAAAACCTCCTAAATGTAAAAATACTTTTAAGTATTGCCTACTTTGTTAATTAAACAATAAGGCAATATTAATATTGTACTAGAGTTTATTGAATGTGGCAAAGCTATAAAGTATAATACTTAATGACAATAAATTTAATATATAGTAAATGATTTTAATATAGACGAGGTAATAAATAATGGAGAGAAAAGTAATTTTAGCAATTGAGAGTAGTTGTGATGAAACAGCTGCTGCTGTAGTTGTTAATGGAAGAGAAGTTTTATCAAATGTAATTTCATCACAAATAGATACTCATAAAAAATTTGGAGGAGTTGTTCCTGAAGTAGCTTCAAGAATGCATATTGAAGTTATAAATGGAGTAGTTGAAGAAGCTTTAGAAAAAGCTAATATGACTTTAGATGATATTGATGCTATAGGGGTAACTTATGGTCCAGGACTTGTTGGAGCACTTCTTGTTGGTCTTCAATATGCTAAAGGATTAGCATATTCAACAGGAAAGCCTTTAATAGGTGTTAATCATATAGAAGGACATATATCAGCTAATTTTATAGCACATAAAGATTTAGAACCTCCTTTCATATGTTTAGTAGTTTCAGGAGGACATACTTTTATAGTTCATACTAAGGATCATGGTGATTATGAAATCATAGGGGAAACAAGGGATGATGCTGCAGGAGAAGCATTTGATAAAGTTGCTAGAGCTTTAGGGCTTGGATATCCAGGTGGTCCTAAAATAGATAAATTAGCAAAAGAAGGAGATAGCTCAGCTATTAAGTTCCCTAAAGCAAGTTTTTCTGATAATAGTTTAGATTTTTCATTTAGTGGAGTTAAATCAGCAGTTCTTAATTATTTAAATAAAGCTGAAATGAAAAATGAAGAAGTAAATAAAGCAGATGTTGCAGCAAGTTTCCAAAGAGCAGTAGTTGAAGTATTAACCGATAATGTTCTTAAAACATGTAGAAGCAGAAATGTTGATAAGATAGCAATAGCAGGGGGAGTTGCATCAAATTCAGCATTAAGAGAAAATCTTATAAGAGAAGCGGGAAAAGAAGGAATAAAGATATTATTCCCAGAACCAATTTTATGTACAGATAATGCAGCTATGATAGGTAGTGCAGCTTATTTTGAATTATTAAAAGGTAAGACTGCAAAGATGGATATAAATGCAAAACCTAATTTAAGACTTGGGGAAAGATAGAATTTAATAAATGGGGGAAAAATTAAATAATGAGTTTTATTTCATATTCAAATAGTTTTATAGGTAAAAAGCCTAGTAAAAAGAAGAAGTTTAAGAATATATTTAAAATAGTTTTAGTTGTTATATTATTAATATTTTCTGTAGGGGGCATAGCACAATTATTAATAAATAGTAGCAATAGTAAAAAGTTGGTTTTTAATAATAAGTATGTGAGTATTGATAATAAAAAGTTTTATTATAGTTTGAATGGGAAAGAAAGTCCTACTATTATATTTGAATCTAATAGTGGAATGGGAATAGATGAATGGAATAAAACTAGAGAAGTTATAGAAGAGGAATACGGACTTAAAACATTTGCTTATGATAGAGCAGGGTTTGGTATGTCTGATTTTTCTGAAACTTTAACTCCAGAAGAACAGGCTAAAAAGCTTAAACTAATTTTAAGGAAGGTAGGTTTAAGTGGACCTTATATATTTGTTGGAAATGGATATGGATCAACTGTTGTGACAAATTTCGCTAAACTTTATCCAGAACTTGTCGAAGGAGTAATTCTAATATCGCCTATAAATGAAGAGTATTTAGGCAATAATAAATATTATAATTCCTTTAAGAAAGATAAGCTTAAAAAGAAATTTGAAGTATATGGTTCATATTTAGGAGTAAATAGCTTAATTGATAAGTATATAGGTCTAAATAAACCAAAGAATTTAGAAAAGTATTTATCTGAAGAAGATTATAATAACTATAATATGTTAAGAGGATCAAGTAAATTTAATAAAGCTTGTTATGGAGAACTTGAAAATATATTAAATAAATCAAGTAATAGTCAAGAAAAGGGAATGTTTAAAAATATTCCTTACGTATTAATTACTACTGAGAATAATAAAGAAGCTCAGATTAAACTTAAAGAACTTGGAAATGAAAACTTAACTAAAGTTATAGATAGTAATATGGATTCAGAAATAATTCCTTTGGAAAAACCAGAATTATTATTAGAATCAGTAAAATATATAATTAATAATAATTTAGACAAAAAAAGTTTAAACTCTTAACAAAATGTAAATATTTGTGCCATATATATGCCATATTGATTTATTATCATTATATTAAAGGAAATTTAGGAGGTAATTATGGGAGAGTTTAACAATAGAGATGATAAGAGAAATGAAAATAATGTTTATTTTGGTATAGAAAATGATGATTATAAAGTAGAAGATGTTCAAGATGATGATTATAATCAATATGAAGAGCCAAATAATCAAAAAGACTATGATGTAAAGAAAAAAATCTCTAGAAAAGGTGCTTTAGGTACAGTAGCTATAGCTTTAACTTGTTCTTTAATTGGTGGAGGTCTTGGAGGATTTGGGGTTTACTCAGCAATGAAAGATAATACCAAGGAAGAGACTACAGTTTCTAAAGATGTTGAAGAGGCTCCTAAATTTAAAAATGATGGTACTATGACTACAGCAGAAGTTGTTAAAATGGTTTCTCCAGCAGTTGTAGGAGTTTCAACAAAGAGTTTAGTTAAAGATACTTATTTTAATGCTATAAGAGAACAGGATGGTATAGGTTCAGGTTTTATAATAAGTGAAGAAGGACGCGTGGTAACTAATTATCATGTAATTAATGGAGCTCAAGAAGTTAAAGTTATTTTAAGTGATGGTAAAGAAGTGAATGCGAAGGTTGTTAATTATGATGCAAATGCTGATATAGCAGTTCTTCAAATAACTGATAATATAAAAATGCCAGGTGTAGCAAAGCTTGGTGATTCATCTAAAGCTGTTGCAGGTGAAGATGTTATAGCAATAGGAAATCCTTTAGGAAAAGAATTTAGTGAAACTATTACTAAGGGAATTATTAGTTCACCTAATAGAAAACTTAGCATAAGTGGATCAAAGGATAACGTTGAGGAATTTATACAAACTGATGCAGCTATAAATCCTGGAAATAGTGGAGGTCCTCTTATAAATGCTAATGGTGAAGTTATAGGAATAAATACTGCTAAAAAAGTTGGAGAAGAAATTGAAGGAATTGGATTCTCTATACCTATAAATGTAGTAAAAGAAAAGTTAGATTCTTTATCTAAACCAATATTAAATATAGGTATTACTGCTAGAGATGTTAATGAGGAAACAGCTAAAAGGAATAACTTAGAAGAAGGTATTTATATTCAAGGAATAAGTGAATTTAGTCCAGCAGAAAAAGCAGGATTAAAAATTGGAGATCTTATCACAGAGTATAATGGAACAAGAGTAAAAACAGTAGCAGAATTAAATGAACTTAAATCAAAAGCAAAAGAAAATGATGTAGTTAATCTAACAGTGCTTAGAGATGGTAAAAAGATTAATGTAAGTCTTAAATTAACTGCTTCTTAATTTATAGATTTAAAAAGGAGTAACTCATGATATGGGTTACTCTTTTTGTTATTTAAGTAAGATTTATTTTTTATGTGTATATATGTGTATATATTTTTTTCTACGAAAGTATAGAATTAAATTTAAAAAATGTATATAAAAATTAGATTTTATAGTAAGTTTTGAGTGATTATCTAGAAAATAAATAGCAATTTTTAATTGGCATGAAAATTGCTTTTAATAATAGTATATAAATAAGATTAATAATATTTAGGAGGAATGGGGATGAAGAAAATATTATTAGTTTGTTCAGCAGGGATGTCTACTTCTTTACTTGTTTCTAAAATGAAGGTATCAGCAAAAGAGCTAGGAATAGATTGTACTATTAATGCAGTAGCTGAATCGGAATTAAATGATTATGATAGAGACTTTGATGTTTTATTATTAGGACCACAAGTAAGATTTTTATTTAATAAATTAAAAGATAGATTTAGTTTAGAAGGAGTACCCGTTAGTGTTATAAGTACTGTTGATTATGGAACTATGAATGGTGATAAGGTACTTAAATATGCTTTAGATTTAATGGAAAATAAACAATAAATTTATGGTAAAAAGGGGAGTTTTTTTATGGAAGAAATAATTATGAATTTAATAATGTATAGTGGAGAAGCTAGAAGTTTTTGTATGGAAGGAATTCAACTTGCTAAAGAAGGAAAAATTGAAGAAGCAAAAGCTTTAATAAATAAAGCAGCAGAACAATTAGGTGAAGCTCATCATTCACAAACAAATCTAATACAAAATGAGGCTGCTGGAAATAAGGCAGAAGTATCACTATTATTAGTGCATGCGCAAGATCATTTAATGACATCTATTACAGTTAAAGATCTTGCTACTGAAATAGTTGAATTATATTCAAGAATATCTTAATAGTATATTTTTATAATAAACTCTAGTGGATACCATTAGAGTTTATTGTATAGATATGTATAAACTTATCTAATTTAATAGGGGGTTATATATTATGGATTATGTTATAGGTGTTGATGGTGGAGGAACTAAGACAGAAACTGTAGCTTATGATTTAGAAGGTAATAAAATACTTTCAGTTTTAACTGGCTTTGGACATTTAGGAAATGGAAAAGAAGAGGCTCTTAGTAATATTATAAATGGGGTAAGAGGAATATTTGATGAGCTTGGAAGAAGTAATTTTAAAGGCTTATATTTAGGACTTGCAGGTTGTGAAATCGGAGATAATGCTAAGATAGTTTATGAAACTCTTAAAAGAGAATTAGAAGTAGAATCTATTGTAATGAATGATAGTGAACTTGCTTTAAAGGCTTTACTTAAAGGTGAAGATGGAATATTAACAATAGCAGGTACAGGTTCAATTTCTTTTGGAATTAATGGAGAAAGACAATGGAAATCAGGTGGATGGGGACATCTTTTAGGAGATGAGGGGTCTGCTTATAAAATTTCAATTGATAGTTTAAAGCAAATGATATATGAACATGATAATGATTTAGAGCTTGGAGATATGTCAAAAGCTATATTAAAAACTTTAGGATTTACTAAGGTAGATGAGATAGTAGGATTTGTATATTCATCTAGTAAAGATGAGATTGCAAAACTTGCGCCAATAGTTTCACAGTTTGCTGAAAATGGTAATAAAAAAGCTTGTAATATTATGAGAAAAGAAGGAAGAGATTTAGCGGAATGCACTAGACAAGTGTATTCAAAGCTTGGATTTGAAAAATGTTCTGTAGGTCTTGTTGGGGGAGTTATTAAAAAGTCTCAAATACTTAGAAATTCGTTTGAAAGTTATTTAAAAGAAAAAGTAGATATTGTTTCATTTATAGATGAAGATGTTTCACCTGCTAAGGGTGCATATTATATATATAAGAAAAAATTATAATACAATAATTTAGGGGGATTTATTAATGAAAAGATTAGGAATATCAGTATATCCAAATCATACATCAATTGAGGAGAACATAAAATATATAGAACTTGCTGCAAAGTATGGTTTTAAAAGAATTTTTACTTGTCTTTTATCAGCTGCTGATAAAGAAGTAGGAGAAATAGTAGCAGAATTTAAGGAAATGGTTGATGTTGCTAATAAAAAGGGAATGGAAGTTATTGCAGATTTAGATCCAACAGTATTTAAGAAGCTTAATGCTTCAATAACAGATTTATCTGTATTTAAGAATATGGGTCTTTCAGGAATAAGATTAGATATGGGCTTTAGTGGAAATGAAGAGTCAATAATGTCATTTAATAAACATGGATTAAAAATAGAGCTTAATGTAAGTAATGGAACTAAGTATGTAGATAATATACTTTCATATGAAGCAAATCTTGAAAATATTTATGGATGTCATAATTTCTATCCACATGTATATACTGGACTATCATATGAGCACTTTATTAAATGTAGTAAGCAATTTAAAGAGCTTGGAATTAGAACAGCTGCTTTTGTTAATTCACCTACAGCAAAATATGGTCCATGGCCAGTATCAGAAGGGCTTTGTACTTTAGAAGAACATAGAGAACTTCCAATAACTGTACAAGCTAAACATTTATTTGCAACAGGACTTATTGATGATGTTATTATAGCTAATTCTTTTGCTTCAGAAGAAGAATTAAAAGCTCTTAGTGAATTAAATAAAGAAATGCTTGAATTTACTGTGGAATTAAATGATGAAATTAGAGATATTGAAAAGACAATAGTTTTAGATGAATTCCACTTTAATAGAGGAGATAATTCGGAATATATGGCTAGAAGTACTCAAAGTAGAGTTAAATATAAAGGAACAGCATTCCCAGCATATAATACTCCTGATATAAAAAGGGGAGATATTTTAATAGATTCAGATCTTTATTCAAGATATGCTGGAGAACTTCAAGTTGCATTAAAAGATATGAAAAATCATGGAAAGACAAATGTTGTTGGGCATATAGTTGAAGAAGAAGTATTTTTACTTGATTATATAAAACCTTGGAGCAAGTTTGGATTTAAAACTAAAAAGTAATTAATTTAAAAGGGTAGGAGAACTATGAAAAATGGTATAAAGATAGTCACTATTGGTGGTGGATCATCATATACTCCAGAACTAGTAGAAGGATTTATAAAAAGATATGATAAACTTCCTGTAAGAGAATTATGGCTTGTTGATATTGAAGAGGGTAGAGAAAAACTAGAGATAGTAGGAAATTTAGCAAAGAGAATGGTTGAAAAAGCAGGAATTCCTATGCAAGTTCACTTAAGTTTTAATAGAAGAGAAGCTTTAGTAGATGCTGATTTTGTAACTACTCAAATAAGGGTTGGTCTTTTAGATGCTAGAGTTAAAGATGAGAGTATACCACTTAAACATGGCATGCTTGGTCAAGAGACTAATGGTGCTGGTGGGATGCTTAAAGCATTTAGAACTATTCCAGTACTTTTAGATATAGATAAAGATATGTCAGAACTTTGTCCTAATGCCTGGATGATAAATTTTACTAATCCAGCTGGAATGGTGACAGAAGCTATAGTGAGATATGGTAGAAATAAAAAAGTTATAGGCCTTTGTAATGTTCCAATAGGAATGGAAAAAGCTGTTGCTAGTATTATGAATGTAGATCATAGTAGAGTGAGAGTAGATTTTGCTGGTCTTAATCATATGGTTTATGGACTAAATATGTATGTAGATGGTGAAAATGTTACAAAGGAAGTTGTAAAAGGAATTAGTGAAGGCAGACTTGGTCAAATAGTTAAAAATGTTAAAGATTTTAATTGGGTACCTGAATTTATAGAAGCCTTAGGAGTAATGCCTTGTCCATATCACAAGTATTATTATCAAAAACAAGAAATGCTTAATGATGAGATTGAAGAATTTAAAAAAGGTCAAGCTAGAGCTGAGGTAGTTAAGAAAGTTGAAAAAGAATTATTTGAACTTTATAAAGATCCAAACCTTTCAATAAAGCCTCCACAACTTGAAAAGAGGGGAGGAGCATATTATAGTGATGCAGCTTGTAGATTAATAACTTCTATCTATAATGATACAAGAGATATTCAAGCAGTTGATGTGAGAAACAATGGAGCTATTCAAGGTATACCAAATGATTCAGTTGTTGAGATTTCAAGTATAATTACTAAGGATGGTCCAAAACCTTTAAATATTGGTGAATTACCTATAGGTATTAATGGACTTATACAAGAAATAAAAACATTTGAGAGATTAACAATAGAAGCAGCGATTGAAGGGGATTATGGAAAAGCATTATTAGCATTAACAACAAATCCATTAACAACTTCAGATAAGGTTGCTAAAGTTGTTTTAGATGAATTATTAGAAGCTCATAAGGATTATTTACCTCAATTTAAAGATTATTTTGATAATAAAATATAATAGAATTTTATAGACAATAAAAAAAGACTATTTCCATAATAGTCTTTTTTATTTTTATAGTTTTAAATAAAAATAAAATATCTTAAATAACTAATTTATGTAAATAAAAGTAATAAAATAGATGGAGAGTAAATAAAAAATATAATTTTATATTTGATTTTATCCATTTTATGTAAATTAATATAAAAATTAAAATTGATTTTAATTAATGAAATTAATGAAATATTAATAAAGTTAATACTTTATTATTGTTTTTTTGAATTGAGGAAAGTTTATGAACAAAAAAATTTTTTATCATATTCCTATATTTCAAAATATTGTATTGATAAAATAGCTACTATTTTATAAAGTTAGTGAATGTTTTTTTATCTATAGGAAGAATATTTACTATTTATATTATTTAGGTATGAATAACAAATTAATAGTTATTTTACAAATTAATCAAGCTGCTATAAAATTTTACTATAAGGATTTTTAGAAAAATTATGAAATTTACATAGGCATAGTTTGGAGGAGAAAATTATGAACAAAAGAAAAATTATAGGATTATTAGCAGCAACAACATTAATCTTTGGAGGAGCAGGAATTGCTAAAGCTGAATCAGCTCACCAAGTATCATCAAGTACAACACAAGTACAAGATGTTAATTTATTAGCAAATACAAATGTATCAGGATATGCATGCGTAATTAACGGGAACGGAAATTTAGTTTTATATTCAAATACACAAGCTAAAGCAGTATCAGGATATGTTTCAGTTGGAGAAATGCTACACATCTTAGGACAACAAGGAAATCTTATTAAAGTTCAAGTTGAAGAAACAGGAGCTGTAGGATATATAAATAAAGCTAATGTTTACGATATAATAGATGCTAGTGCAAATAATGTTGTTAGAATGAATAGAAATGCACAAGTAATAAATGTATCATCAGTTGTAAATGTTAGAACAGCACCATCAATGGGAGCTAAGGTAGAAACAACATTAACAAATGGAACACAAGTTAGAGTTACAGGTAAAGCTGGAGATTGGTTCAGAGTATCTGTAAACGGAGTTAAAGGATATATATTTGGTGAATACTTAGAATGTGGAAACTTCACAACTTCAAATGTTACATCAAATTCAACATCAAGTAGTTCAACAGGTTCAACATCAAATGGAAGTGGGACAGTACAAAATAATGGAACAGGTTCATCATCAAGCGTAAGTGGAACAACACAAAATAGTGGAACAAGTTCATCATCAAGTACAAGTGGAGCAACACAAAACAATGGAACAGGTTCAACATCAAATACAAATGGAACAACAAAAATACAAAGCTTACAAAAACAATTAAGTGAACAAAAGAGTAAGTTAAAAGATTTAAATAATAAATTAGATAATATGAAGAACCAACTACAAAAGGATAAGGCTTCAGCAAGTAAAATAGAAAATGAAATTCCACAAATTAAGAATGAGATAAAGAATGTTGAAAATAAGATAAAAGATATTGAAGGTCAAATCAAGAATGAACAACAACAAAAGACAGTATATGAATATGTTAACTGTAAGTCAGTATATCTTAAATCAGAAGCAAATACTAGCTCAAAGAATTTAGGATTATTAATAAGAGGAAATAAGGTAGAAGTTCTTTCACAATCAGGAAAATGGACTAAGGTAAAAGTTGATGGAGTAACAGGATATGTAGAATCACAATACTTATCATCAAAAGAACCAGCACCAGAACACAATGAATCAAAAGAAGTATATGCATATGTTAACTGTAAATCAGTATATGTAAAAGCAAAAGACGCAGTAACTTCAGATAACCTAAAAACATTATTTGAAGGAAATAAAGTAGAAGTTCTTTCACAATCAGGAAAGTGGACTAAGGTAAAAGTTGATGGAGTAACAGGATATGTAGAATCACAATACTTATCATCAAAGGCACCAGAAGCAGTAAAACCAGCTGACCAAACAAAGCCAGCAGTAAAACCAGCTGATCAAACAAAGCCAGCAGTAAAACCAGCTGACCAAACAAAGCCAGCAGTAAAACCAGCTGATCAAACAAAGCCAGCAGTAAAACCAGCTGATCAAACAAAGCCAGCAGTAAAACCAGCTGATCAAACAAAGCCAGCTGTAAAACCAGCTGATCAAACAAAGCCAACAGTAAAACCAGCTGACCAAACAA
>NZ_LT594785.1:751256-1670650 GCF_900091705.1 Clostridium mediterraneense
CAAACAAAGCCAGCAGTAAAACCAGCTGATCAAACAAAGCCAGCAGTAAAACCAGCTGATCAAACAAAGCCAGCAGTAAAACCAGCTGACCAAACAAAGCCAGCAGTAAAACCAGCTGACCAAACAAAGCCAGCAGTAAAACCAGCTGATCAAACAAAGCCAGCAGTAAAACCAGCTGATCAAACAAAGCCAGCTGTAAAACCAGCTGATCAAACAAAGCCAACAGTAAAACCAGCTGACCAAACAAAGCCAGCAGTAAAACCAGCTGACCAAACAAAGCCAGCTGTAAATCACGAAGATAAAACAGCACCAGCTGTAAATCACGAAGACAAAACAGCACCAGCTGTAAATCACGAAGATAAAACAGCATCAGCTGAAAATCATCAAGATAAGAAAGCTGATCAATCACAATCAGTTGCAAATAATACATCAGCAACTTCAACAAATCAAGATAATACAACAGCTTCAACAACAAGCAATAAGTAATTAATACTTGATACAAGATTTATGACAGGTAAATTTAATAATAACTGGTCATTATAATAAAAAAGACTCTACTTATATTTAAAGTAAGTAGGGTCTTTTTATTTCAAACTTAGATTTTTAATTAAATAAATATATTTTTTTAATTTATAGGAGAAGATAGGAATAAGAATTATATATTAGTAGTGAATATGATATTATATGGTGAAGTGGATGAATAATTTTTATTTACAAAGGAATAGAATATTAGATTTATTTATTGATTTTCCTATTATTAAAATGGATAAATATTTATTAAGAGATATAAAAGAAAATAATTATAGTGATGTTATTAAAATTTATAATAATAAAGATATTTATAAGTATAATAATGTTCCTCATATTAGAAAGAGAATAGATGCCATAAGACTTATTAAGCAATTGAAATACGAATATGAACTTGAGGAAAGAGTTACTTGGGGAATAGAAGATAGAGTAAGTAAAGATATTATAGGTATAATCGGAATAAGTGATATATCAATTCCTGATAGAAAAGTTGAGATTAATTATATAATAAAAAAAGAATGTATGAGAAAAGGTATAATGAAAGAATGTATAAAAGTATTATTAGATGAGCTTTTTTCAAAATATAATTTAAAAAGAGTTGAGGCTAATATCTATATCAAAAATATTAGCTCAATTAATTTATGTAAGTCTTTAGGTTTTGAAGAAGAAGGACTTAGAAAAAAATATATTTATAATATTAATACTAGGGAGTATATGGATACTTATATTTATGCCATAGTTAATTAATAAAAGGAACTGATTTGTTTATTCAGTTCCTTTTTATTATTATTAAATTTTTTTGCCCATTTTATATATTTCCTCATAAGCTTTTAGTGTAAGCTCAGATGTCTTTTTCCATGAGAAGTTATTTGCTATTTCTAGAGCTTCCTTTGAATATTGATCTCTTAGATTTATGTTATTTATAAAGTTTATAAGTCTTGTTTCAAATTCAGTATTATTATAAGGATTAAATAATAAGTCAGAATTTAGAACAACTTCAGGGATAGAAGTTACATTAGATGCTAATACAGGAGTTCCACAGCTCATAGATTCTAAAGGTGGTAAACCAAATCCTTCATAAAATGATGGGTATACAAATAAGCTACAAGCTCTATATAGTGTAGGTAGATAATCTTCTTCAATAAAACCTGTAAAAATTATTTTATCTTTAAATTCAAAAGTCTGGCTTAAATTTTTAAGACGTATTCCTTCATCACGAAGTCCACCAACTATTAAAAGTTTTATATCTTCATTAAAGTTTTTATATATCTTATTAAAGCTTTCTAATAACCCTTGAACATTTTTTCTAGGGCTAAAGCCACCTATATACATAATAAAGTTACCTGTAAAGTTAAATCTATTTTGTACATTTATTAAATCTTTTTCTTTATCTAAAGGTTTATATTGTAAATTAGCTGCAAGAGGAGTTACAAAAATTCTTTCAGCTGGGAAGCTTGGGAAAAACCTTAATATATCTTTTTTTGAGTATTCTGAGACTGTTAAGATACCATCAGATTTTTCTATTATTTCGGGCATATATCTTAAAAAATTTTTCAAGTATCTTTTTCCTGTTGTTTCAGGAAGTATATAAGGAATTAAGTCATGTATTGTTGCTATATTTAATGTAGAGTCAGGACTATGTTGAATTCCCATACCGTTTTGAGGTACATGGTATATATCTACTTTATTATCAGTTGCATAAGTAGGCATATAAAATTCTTCAAAAAATGTTTTATGTTTTTTGGAGCTCATAATGATATTTGTATTATCAGATTTGTAATCATTATGATCAGGTCCAGAACAAAAGAGGTGGTAATCATTTTTTTTATCTATATTAATTAATGTTTTTAAAAAATTATGGGTATAAGTACCTATACCAGTACCTCTATAAAAACTAGCACCTCTTGAATCAATAAGTATTTTCATAAGTTAAATTCACTTCCAATCTTACTTATATAATTAATAGTATTAGAGCTTAGTTACAAATGTGAATGTAACAAGCTATAAAAAGAGCACATATAATAAAATAAATTATATTTTGGAGGTTATCTTATGGATTTTGAATTAATCAAAAAGTTAGTAGAAGATAACTATAATATAAAAGTAGAAGATGTTATAAAAAGAAAAAATGTTTATAGAATAAAGTCTGGTTTTATAGATTTTTGTTTAAAGGTTATAAATTATGATTTTGAACATTTTAATTTTATAATTTCTGCTATTAATCATTTAGAGTGTAATGGCTTTACAAACACTCCAAAAATTATATTAACTTCTGATAATAAAAAATATATAAAATTAGAAGAAAAATATGCCTATTTAACTAAATGGATTGATGCTAGAGAAGCAGATTATGATAATGATTATGATTTAAAGGAAGCAGCAAATAGGCTAAGAAAACTACATATATGTAGTAAGGGATTTATTTTAAATGATAATATGAGACCAAGAATTGGGTGGGGGACTTGGATTAGAGTTTTTGAGACTAGAGCAAAGGAAATCCTAGATTTTAAAAAGAGAATAGGTCAAAAGTTTTATAAATCTGAATTTGATATAAAATATTTAGGCGTTATGGATGATGAGCTTAAAAGGGTAGAAAGTTCAATTAATCATATTAAAGAAAGTAATTATATAAATTATATGCAAAATGAACTAAAATCTTTAGGTTTTTGTCATCATGATTATGCTAATCATAATGTACTTATTGGTAAGGATGGAGTAGGAAATATAATTGATTATGATTATTGTATTTTAGATTCTCATTTGCATGATTTAAGTAGTCTTTTAGTTAGAGCTATGAAGGATGGAAAGTGGAGTCTTGAAAGATTTGATTTTATTAAAAACTCATATTCTGAAGAGGTAAGTAAAGAAGAAGAAAAAATTATGCTTGGATTTATAGAGTTTCCACAGGCTTATTGGCAAGTTGGGCTTCAATATTATTGGGAGCAGTTACCTTGGACTGAAGAAAGGTTTTTAGGAAGATTAAATTCTTATATAGATGATAGAGAAAATAGGCAAGAATTTATAAACTCCTTAGAGGGAAGGAGATAAATAATTTTATGAGAAGAGAAGATTTACTAGAGAGATTTTTAAATAAACAAGGTATCTTTGTGATTAATAAAAAGAAAAAAATTAGCTATAGTGAAGAAGATTCTATAAGGATTTTAGCTGAGTTTCACAAAAGAGCTAAGAAGAAAAGAGATTATATGCTAGGACTTAATAGTGATATTGGAAAGATAAGAGAGGACTATAAGCTTTTACTTAGAAGAACAATTCTTTTTAGGGATGAACTGAATATAGATTGTGGAAAATTTATAGAGATGGCAGAGGGTAGTCTTAATAAAATTAGTGATGATGAATTTATAAGTCTTATAAGAAGATCAGTTGGTGATTCAGAGATAATTATAGGTAGAGCTAGTATGAATGGATTTGCATTTGAAGAGGATAAGGTTTATATAAAGACTTTTACTAAGATAAGGTTTGGAATGATAGAAGATGACTTTATAAGACTTATGCTAAGACTTAATAGAAAGGAAGAACTTATCAACTATGAAAAACTAAAAAATATATTTTTAGAAGAAGAGGGGCTGGGGGAGCTTAGTTCTAGATATATAGACTCTATAATAAAGTATCCATATAATTTTATGAAGTATTCGTCAGATTGTTATATAAATGATTTTAAAGACATAGATAGTATTAGTAATATGATTAAGATATTTGAAATGGAATATAAGGATAAGTTTTAAGGAGGAATTTATGGCTAAGATAAGATATAGAGATGCAAAATATCTTTGTAAGTATGATTTAGATACTAATTTCTTTAATGAGCTTTCATTAAATATAAATGATCTTTGGCCAACAAGGAATATCTTTGTTTTGGATTGTGATGATGGAAGAAAGATTTTAAAGATGATTAATTATTCAGATGAAAAGTTAAGCTTTATAGTGAAGCTTCTTACTTATGTTAAAGAAAAATATCCAAGAGTCCTTACGATTCATAAATTTGCTGATGATAAGTATTCAGTTTATTGGAAGGATAATAAATATATTCTTTTAGATCTTATAGAAGGAGTAGAGTGTAATTTAACTAATCCAATAGATTTGGGAAATGTTTCAAAAGCAATAGCACTGATGCATAAAGCAGGACTTGGAGCTTTAGATATTTTAAATGAAAATGAAAAGAGCAATATATCACTTGGTGGACTGTTAGAAAGATTTGAAGATGAAAAACAAAATCTAATAAAGTTTAAGTCTATAGCAAATATAAAAGAGATTAAAAATAATTTTGATAAATTATTTTTAGAAAATGTAGATTATAATTTAGAACTTATGAATGAGGCAATAGAGCTTTTGAAAAAAAGTAGTTATAAAGAAATGTGCAAAAATAAGGATTATATTTGTGTTTGTCATAATGATTTAGCATATCATAATATAATGGTTAAAGATGAAGAGGTTTATTTTATAGATTTCGATTATTCAAATGTAGATATAAGAGTAATGGATATTTATAATTTTATAATTAAGACATTAAAAAGATATGGTTTTGATTATGATATTTATAATAAGATAATTTGTGATTATTCAAGTGTTAGTAAAATAACTGATGAAGAAAAAGAAATATTATATATTCTTCTTAAGTATCCTAGTGATTTTTATACTATAAGCAAAAATTATTATTTATCTTTAAAAAAATGGAGCTTTGAAAGTTATTTAGATAAACTTACTACAAAAGTTTTGTATAAAAAAGAAAAGGCAAATTTAATTGAGAAGATAGATAATAAATAGAAAAACGTTTGAAATTCTTATTTTTATAAGTATTTCAAACGTTTAATTTTATGATAATTGATATAATAATACATATATTGTATAATTATGGTAAATTATTTAAGATAGAGCTATAAGAATTTATTGTTTCAAAGGCAGTATTTTTCCAATTAAATTTGGATGCTTGTATAAGACCACTTTTTATTAGTGAATTTCTAAGTTCTGTATTTGAAGTAAGTTCTATAATTGCTTTTGATATTTCATCTATATCTGCTGGATTTACAGATATACTAGAATCTCCAACTACTTCTGGTATAGAAGTCAAATTAGATGAAATAACAGGAGTTCCAGATGCCATAGCTTCTATTGGAGGAAGTCCAAATCCTTCATAAAATGATGGGTAGACAAGCATTAAAGCAGAGTTATAGAAAATTGGCATATGATCTGTTGGTATAAATCCAGGAAAGATTACTTTAGATTCTAAATTAAGTTCATGTACTTTAGATTTATATAATTCATAAGAGTTTCCCTTTCTTCCTAAAACAACAAGCTTTGTAGAACTAGGTAATTTAGGCAAAGCAGTACTAAAGGCTTCTATTAATCCTAGAATATTTTTTCTAGGGCTGAATCCACCTACATAGAGGATATAATTATCAGAAATATTATAATTCTCTTTTAGAAAGGCTTTGCAATATTTTTTATTAAGTGGTTTATATTGTTCTTCAGCAGCAAGGTAAGTAACAAATATTTTTTCTTTAGGAAATGAAAGTGTTTTATGAATATCTTCTTTAGAGTAATTAGAAACAGTTATTATCCCATCAATATTTTTTAGAATAGAAGGTAACTGATCATTAAATATTTTTAGATAATTTTCACTAACTGTCTTAGGTAGCTTTAAAGGTATAATATCATGAAGAGTTATTACTTTTGGGATATCTGAGTCAGAATCTAAGCCTATTCCATTCTGAGGTATATGATAGATATTGGTATTGGCATAATTTATTTTGTTAGGAGATTTTATATCTTCCCAAAAATTATTGCTTATCTTTCTATCTGAATGTTTTAAACAAAAATTCTTTTTTAATTTTAAATCCAAATTGGAGTTTTTAGAGATATAAATAGTATATTTATTAATGAAATCGACTTGATTTATGTTATTAATCAATTGATAAGTATAGTTTCCTATGCCTGTTCCTCTATACCAATTAGAGGCTCTACCATCTATTGTTATATCCATAACATATCCTTTCAGTATAGCTATATTCTATTATATTATTATTAGATAAAATTTGTTAATAAATAAAAGGACTTTAACATATAAATATACGGGGGTGAGTAATTATGATGAGGGAATTTGAAATAGAAAGACAGTTTAATCTTAGAATTGAAAAGATTAAACCAAGTAAAGGAATTTATTATTTAAATACTGACAAAGGAGAAAGATGTCTTAAAAGGATAAACTATGGGCCACAAAAATTACTTTTTGTATGTGGAGCAAAAGAACATTTAATTAAAAATGGGTTTTCTAATGTGGATAGATATTATTTAAACATAGATAAGGAACCATATGCTTTAGTAAATGAGGACTTATATACCTTATCACAGTGGATCGAAGGAAGAGAGTGTGACTTTCATAACATAGATGAAGTTAAGCTTGCTGCAAGAAACTTAGCTTTACTTCATGAGGCTAGTAAAGGATATGACCCACCTGAAAATTCAAAACTTAAGAGTGATTTAGGAAGATGGCCACATCTTATGGATAAAAGAATTAAAGCACTTGCAAAAATGAGAGATATGGCAAGAAAAAAGAATATGAAGCAAAACTTTGATTTAACTTATATAAAAACAGTAGATTTTTATAGGGATTTAGCTATTAGGGCTGCTAATGTTTTAAAAGAATCAGAATATGAAGCTCTTTGTGAAAAAAGTGAAATAGATAAGAACTTTTGTCACCATGATTACACATATCATAATATTATAATTGATAAAGATGAAAAATTACATGTATTAGATTTTGATTATTGTAAGAGAGAAATTAGAGTTTTTGATATATCTAATTTTATGATAAAGGTTCTAAAGAAAGTTGATTGGGATATTAATTTTGCAAAAGAAATTATAAATTCATATAATGAAGTTTCACCTTTAGAGGATAGAGAATATAAGGTTTTATTAGCATTTTTATTATTTCCACAAAGATATTGGAGATTAGCAAATAGGCATTATTATAATGAGGTTAGCTGGGGAGCTAATACATTTACTAAGAAGATTCAAAATATAATAAATGAGCAAGATGATTATATGAAATTTATTGAAGACTTTAAACAAGAGTATGATTTAAAAGAATAGAATGTCTTGCTGTGAGTAAGTTAGAATTAAATTTTAAGTTTATAAATGGGAAATACACAATTATTAAGTAGCTACTTAATAATTGTGTATTTATTTTTATAAAAATAAATAAAGTATGTATATTAAATATTTTGTAGTTTATTAACAAGAGTAAGTAAAAAGTCATAATATATATGGGAAGCTTTAAATAAGGAGTTTTATTAATGAAAGTAGGCGACTATGTAGTAAGAAAGTCCTATAAGAAAGATATTGTTTTTAAAATAATAGATATTAGAGAAGATGAGGATATAGGAGTTTATTATGTTTTAAAGGGACTTAGTATAAGAATAATTGCAGATTCAAAGGCAGAAGATTTAGAAGAGGTAGATGGAGATTTTGAAGCTAATAAAGATAAATTATTTAATGCAAGGGTTAATGGTGCTATAAAAAGTGCTATTCTACAAAGAACTGATGGTGAACCATTAAAAAAAGAGAAAACTAAGTCCCCTAAAATTGAAAAAAAAGATGAGCTTATTTTTGGTAGGCCAGGTAAGATACTTCATATAGATGGAGATAGAGAATACTTAGATAATTGTTTAAAAGTTTATAAGCAGTTAAAACTAGATGCTGAAGGTAGGGCTATACCAGAAAAGAATCAAGCTAAAGAAATTTTAAGTATAGTAAAGGAAGTTAAGCCGGATATAATTGTTTTAACAGGACACGATGGGATGTATAAAAATGCCAATGATTTTTTAGATGTTAATAATTATAGAAATTCTAAATATTTTATAGATGCTGTTAGAGTTTTAAGAGAATATAATAGTAGCTATGATGAACTTGTTATATTTGCAGGGGCATGCCAGTCATGTTATGAAGCTATTTTAGATGCTGGTGCAAATTATGCTAGTTCACCTAGTAGAGTGCTTATACATTGTCTTGATCCAGTTTTTATATGTGAAAAAGTTGCTTATACTAGAATAGATAAAGTTGTATCAATAACAGATGTCATTGAAAATACTATAACAGGTATAAAAGGAATAGGTGGTCTTCAAACTAGAGGTAAATATAGAGAAGGATATCCTAAATCTCCTTATGTATAAGGGATAGAGTGATTCGTGGTCTTTTATGGAAGTGATCCTTTTGAATAAAATCTTTGTTATTTGTTAATAATAGAAAAGAAATAATAAAATTTTTAAAAAATATATTGACAAATATATTAATTTGGTGATAAAATAATGGATTTATTTGACAATTTGCCATTTATAATATATAATAAAATAAGAAAGAGGGTGTTTCATATGGAGAAGAAAATAACATTATCTTCTATAAAAAGAAACCTTGAAGAGCATGTAGGACAAAAGGTCATGTTAAAGGCTAATGGCGGAAGAAAAAGAATCTTGGTAAACGAAGGCGTTTTAGAAAGTGTTTATCCAAGTATTTTTGTAGTTAGACTACAAAAAGACACCCAAAGGACAGTAACATACAGTTATTCTGATGTGTTAACAAATACAGTACAATTAGACTTTGAAGCATAGACAATAAAAGCTCCTATAAATAGGAGTTTTTTTTTGCAAAAAAAAGAAAGATGGTGGGTTTCCATCTTTCAACTATGGTATAAAAGGGTATTGAGAATTTATGAGAGGTTATATGGTCAATAACCATCTTTATAATACGATATTTTACGACTTGTGTCAACCAAATTCGATAAAAAATAAAGATAATTCGACAAAATTTAATAAATAAACAGTGAAGATATATACTATATTTTCAAAAATATAAAAGATATAAAACTTTTTTCAAAAAAAGTGGTATTTATTTCATATTAGTTTTATATATTATAGTAGGTATAATATAGGAGGTAAAATATGGCTAATTTAGATTTTATAAAAGAAAATATAGACTTACAAAGAGAAGTTGGAAGAAATTCAACAGATGATGTGCTAAGAGATGAATATCTTATTCCAGATACACATCCTGATGTAAAAAAAATATTATCAGTAGATGTTAGAAAAAAGATTAATAATATTGAAGTTCAAACAGGAAAGGTTTTAGTAGATGCTGATATTACTTATAGCATAATTTATTTATCAGATGAAGATGAGGGAAGAGCTGCAAATGATGTGGTTTATAAAGCTAAGTTATCAAACTTTATAGACATAGTAGGTGCTGAACAGGGAATGTTCTGCAATGTGGAGTGTGAACTAGAACATATTAATACAGTACTTATAAATGAAAGGAAAATAAATGTAGAAGCTTACTTTAGATCAAAATGTGAAGTTTATAAGGAAGAGACAATAGAGTTTGTTAAGAGTGTTGAGGGTAGAGAAGACATACAAGTTAGAAAGAAAATAGATAGTATAGAAAAAATTCTTTTTAATAAAAATTTTAATATGAAAGTTAAAAATCAATTAAAAGTTACTATGGATAAACCTCAAATAGAAAAAATACTTAAGTTTGATGTTATACTTCATAAAAAAGAAGTTAAATTATTAGATGGAAGAATTCAATATTCTTGTTATGCAAAAGTGAATTTACTTTATAAATCACCAGAATCAAGAGAATTATATGCATTAGAAGATGATGTATTTATAGCAGATTCAGCAGATTTAGAAAATATTAATTCAGATATGAATTGTGATTACAGATTTACTTTAAGTAATGCTGATTATAAGGTTTCTCAAGATGATTTAGGTGAAAGTAGAATTATTGATTTAGATTTTTCAGTTGACTTAGCAGCTAAGGTATCTAGTTTAGAAGATATAGAAATTATGGAAGATGCATATTCTCCACTTAAGGAACTTGATATAGATAAAGAAACAACTAATCTTAAAATTATGTTTGGAAAGGGTAGTACAGAAACTCTTGCTAAAGATAACATACGTTTAGAAAATGATGAAGAGCCTACTCAAGTTATGAGTGTTACAGGTGATATAATTTCCATGGATGCTGAAGTCAAAAATGGAATGATAGAAGTAGAAGGACTTATTAGAGTAAATACTTTATATAAGAGTAGTAATGAAGAAATAGGATATGGAAATAAAACAGCTGATTTACCTTTTACTGCAACTATTGATATAGAAGGATTAAAAGATGATATGCCTATCGATGTAAAGGGTACATTAGAAAGTATTCAAGCTGGCATAGAAGCAGGTACAATAGCAGTTAAAGCTATAATTTCAGTTGAAGGAAAAGCAAATTATGAAACTTCTAAAGAATATGTAAAAAATATAGTAGAAGATGAAGAAGCAGAAGTTCCAGAAAAGAAAGCTTCAGTTATAATTTATGTAGTACAAGCAGGGGATAGTCTTTGGAATCTTGCTAAGAAATATAAAACTACTATGAGTAATATAGCTAGTCTTAATGGTCTTGATTTAAATAGCCAATTAGAAATTGGAACTAAACTATTAATTCCGGGAAGAGCTAGAGTTTAAAATATAAGTTTTAAAAGAAAGAGTTATCTAAAGTTAGATAGCTCTTTTTTTATTTATAGTATAAATGAATAAATCATTTAGAAGTGGTTAAAATAAAAAATGCGTATTTAAGAGGTGAGCTTAATGGAAGATATAAATTATGACAAGTTAATAATTATAGGAGGAGCAGAAGATAAAGAAGGAGAAAAAACAATTTTAACTTATGTAGCAAATCTTATTAAAGATAAAGAAATGCTATTAATTGCTACAGTAGCTAGTGAAGAACCTAAAGCAGTAATAAAAAAATATTTTAAAGTTTTTACTGACTTAGGTGTAAAAAATATTAAAGAACTTAATATAAACGATAGAGATGAATGTTCAGATGAAGGTAGAATTGATTTAGTTAAGGAAGCTAAAGTTATATTCTTTACTGGTGGCGACCAGTTAAGAATTACTAGCATATTAGGAGGTACTCCTTTATATGTTGAGCTTAGAAATCAATTTGAGAATGGTACTATTTATGTTGGTACTTCAGCTGGAGCTTCAGTGGTTAGTGAAACTATGGTTGTTTATGGGCAAGATGAAGAATCTCCAAGTAAATCTCATATAGAGATGTCTAAAGGGCTTGGATTATTAAATGATGTTGTAATTGATCAACATTTTGCTCAGAGAGGAAGAATAGGAAGACTTTTAACAGCTGTGGCTCAAAATCCACAAAATATTGGTATAGGAATAGACGAAGATACTGCAATAGTAATAGATAATAAAAATATGTTAAAAGTTATTGGCTCAGGAGCTATCTATATAGTAGATGGTAGAAATTTAACTTATAGCAATATTTCAGAACAAAGTCAGAATGAATTAATAAGTATTTTTAATATTGTTTTGCATGTTTTAATATCAGGAAAAAAATATGATCTAGTAACAAAGATGCCTTTTGAGGAGGAAAATTTAAAAGATGAAGATAGTAAGTCAAAGAATTTTTAAAGGGAGAAATATCTATTCCCACAAAAAGGTTATGAGAATAGATGTTGACCTAGAAGGATTCTGTGAAAAGCCTAGTAAAGATATAGATGGCTTTAATGAAAATTTAATAAAATTTATACCAGAACTTTATGAACATAGATGTGGTATAGATGAAGAACATGGTTTCTATATAAGGCTTGTAGAAGGAACCTATCTTGCTCATATTTGTGAACATATAGTTATAGCACTTCAAAATAGATTAGGAATTGATGTAGCTTATGGAAAAGCTAGAGAAATAGAAGGTGATAGATATTATCTTATTTTTCAATATCAATATGAAAATGTAGGCTTAGCTATAGTAAGGCTAGCAGTTGATTTAATTAATTCCCTTATTGCAAAAGTAGAGATAAATTTAGAGGCAAGACTAGATATCATAAAAGAAATAATGAAATCAGAAATGATGGGACCATCTACTGAAGCTATTTATAATGAGGCTATAAGTAGAGGGCTTCCAGTTACTCACTTAGGTTCAGGAATATATCAAATAGGATATGGTAAAAAATCAAAGGTATTTGGAGCCACTATTGGTAGTAACACTAAATGTATAGCTGCTGATATAGCGTCAGATAAACTTTTGTCTAAAAGAATATTAGAAATGAACAGTATTCCAGTAGCGAGAGGTTATAAAGTTAATGATACTGTTAGTTTATTAAAATGTGCAGAAAAAATATCTTATCCAGTAGTTTTAAAACCACAGTTTGGTTGTCATGGTACAGGTGTAGTAGTAAATATAACAAATGAAGTAGAACTTTTAAAGGCTTATAAAGATTTAAGAGAAAAAACAGAGGATATACTAGTGGAAGAATATGTTGAAGGTAAAGATTACAGAGTATGTGTAGTAGATTATAAAGTTGTTGCTGTATCTTTAAGAACTCCACCATATGTAAAGGGAGATGGAGTAAAAACAATAAAGAAACTTATAGATGAGCTTAATAATGATGATTTAAGAGGTGATGACCATGAAAAGCCATTAACTAAAATT
The DNA here is from genome assembly GCF_900091705.1 of Clostridium mediterraneense. Lineage (GTDB taxonomy): Bacteria > Bacillota > Clostridia > Clostridiales > Clostridiaceae > Sarcina > Sarcina mediterraneense. The sequence continues at coordinate 764,289 of NZ_LT594785.1, forward strand.
AAATTAGATAAAGAGCTTGATCAAGTTTTAAGTAGACATAAGAAAACTTTGAATACTGTTCCAGCTAAAGGAGAAAAAGTTTATTTAAGAGGAAATGCTAATATATCAACAGGAGGGCTTGCAGAAGATTGTACTGATATTATAAGCCAGGAAAATATAGATATTTGTGAAAGAGCAGCAAAGGCTATAGGCTTAGATATATGTGGTATAGATATTTCAACTAATAATATAGCAAAATCTTTAGATGATTATGGTGTTATTATAGAAATAAATGCAGCTCCAGGCATAAGAATGCATGAATTTCCTACTGATGGTAAAAGAAGAGAAGTTGCAAAAAATATATTAGATACCATGTATAAAGGTGATGTTTCTAATATACCTATTATATCTGTTACTGGAACTAATGGAAAAACAACAACTACTAGATTAATTTCATATGTAATATCTTTAATTGGATATACTGTAGGAATGACATCTACTGATGGCGTAGTTGTTGGTAATAAATTTATTCATAAAGGTGATGATACTGGCTTTGATAGTGCTATGTCAGTACTTATGAATAAAGATGTAGATGTTGCAGTTCTTGAAACAGCAAGAGGTGGAATAGTTAAAAAAGGCTTAGCCTATGATGTAGCAGATGTAGGAGTAATAACTAATCTTACAGAAGATCATTTAGGTGTAGATGGGATAAATACTATGGAGGAATTAGGATTTGTAAAATCTCTTGTAGTAGAAGCAGTAAAAAAAGATGGTTATGCTGTTGTAAATGGTGATGATAAATATTGTGAATTATTCTTAAAAAGAGCTAGAGCTAAAACTATTGTATTTTCAAGGGATAAGAATAATAAATATATTCAGGAGAATAGAGCTAAAGGTTATCCTGTAGTCTATGAAGAGGATAATTTTATTATTGTTGAAAATAGAAATAAGGTTTATAAGATTTGTGATGTAAGATATATGCCTTTAACTATGAACGGTAAGTTAAAGCATAATATTTATAATTCTTTAGCAGCCTGTGCAGCTTTAGTTGGTATGGGAATAGATTATGTAATGATATCAAAAGGATTTTTAGAATTTAAGAGTGATGAAAAATTTAATTCAGGTAGATTTAATCTTTATAATGTAGATGGAAGAGATATAATTTTTGATTATGGTCATAATGCTGAAGGATATAGAATGATAATAGATTCACTTAAAGATATGGGGAAAGAAAGTATAACAGGTATTATAGGTGTCCCGGGAGATAGAACTAATCAAAGTATTATTGAAATAGGAAAAATTTCAGGGGAGAATTTTGATAAAGTATTTATAAAAGAAGATGTAGATAAAAGAGGTAGAAAAGAAAATGAAGTAGCAGATCTTATACTTAAAGGTGTATTAGAAAGCAGAAAAAATAGTGATGGTGTAAGTACTGTTTTAGATGAAGCAGAAGCTTTAGAGAGAGCATTTAATGAAAGTAAGATTGGAGATACTATCATATTATTCTTCGAAGATCATAAAAAAGTTTTAAATAAATTAAATGAACTTAAACAAAAAAAGCAAGAAAGAGCTTAGATAAATTAAGGAATAGAAAAAAATTTTCTATTCCTTAATTTATTTTTTCTTGGAGTTTTAAATATAAAATATTATAATTAGTTTAAACAAAATAGTTAACGTTATATCTAGAAAGGTTGAAGAATAAATGAAGAGGAAAGCATATGCAAAGATTAATATCGCCTTAGATGCTGTTGGCAAGAGAGATGATGGATATCATTTATTAAGAATGATTATGCAGACGGTTGATATATATGACCTAATCGAAGTAAGAAAAAATTATCTAGGTAAGATAAGGATTACTACTAATAAATATTATTTACCTACGGATGAAAGAAATTTAGCTTATAAAGCAGCACAACTTTTTATTGATAAATTTAAAATAAAATCTGGAGTGGATATTAGTATAAAGAAGAACATACCTGTAGCTGCTGGGATGGCAGGGGGAAGTACAGATGCGGCGGCAGTTTTATTTCTTATGAATAAAGTATTTAATATTAATGCTAGTAAAAAAGAACTTGAGAAATTAGCTGTTAAGATAGGTGCAGATGTTCCGTATTGTATAGAAGGTGGAACAGCACTTTGCGAGGGAATAGGTGAAAAAATAACAAAGCTTAAGCGTTTTAGAGATAAAATACTTGTTATTGTTAAACCTAATTTTGGAGTATCAACTAAAGATGTTTATAAAGCTTTAGACATAAATAAGATTCATAGACATGTTGATATAGAAGATATAATAAAACATATGAATGATAATGATATAGTATCCGTTTCAAATAAGATGAAAAATGTTTTAGAAAACGTAACTATAAGAAAGTATAAGGTTATAAGAGAAATAAAAGAAGAGTTAGTGTTAAATGGAGCTACTGGTTCTATGATGAGTGGAAGTGGTCCAACAGTATTTGGATTTTTTGAAGATATGCTTACAGCACAAAGAGCATATGAAAAAATGAAAGAAAAATATAAATATAGTGAAATATTTATAACTAGAACAATTTAATTTTAATATGATGTATATAATTAACATTTCCTGGCTATCATATAGCTATCAGGGGGTGTTTTTTATATGAAAAAAATAATTTTAGGAATAATAGGTTTAGGATTAATAATAGGAGCTTTTAGTTTTACAAATAATAAAGGTGTACAAGCAGATCAGATGATAAATGATATAAGTAATAAGATAATAAGATTTCATGTTTTGGCAAATAGTGATTCAGATGAAGATCAAGAGCTTAAATTCAAGGTAAGAGATGAAGTTATAAAATATATGTCACCAATTTTAGATAAATCAAAATCACTTGATGAATCAAGAGAAATTTTAAAGAATAATCAAGATAAGGTTATAGAAATTGCAGAAAAAGTTATAAAAGAAGAGGGATATAATTATAGTGTTAGAACAGAGTTAAAAAGAGAGAACTTTCCAGTAAAGACATATGGTAATATAACTTTACCAGAAGGTGAATATGAAGCGTTTAGAATCCTTATAGGAGAAGCTAAGGGACAAAATTGGTGGTGTGTTATGTTTCCTCCATTATGTTTTGTTGATATGACTAAAGGACAAATAAGCTATGATGAGAGTAAAGAAAAATTAGAAGGTGTTCTTACAGATGAAGAATATGATTTGATAACAGATAAGGAAAATAGTAAAATAAAATTTAGATTTAAGCTAGGAGAAGTTTTCTCAAAATAATAGTGTTTATTTTGAATATAGTCTATGCTTAATAAATTATTATACTTAGAGGTGAATTTATGAAAAAAAAGGCAGTTGTATCTATATCAAGTGTACAAATAAATAATGATGATCAGACAGTAGAAGTAGTAACTCCAGGTGAGTTTCATATATTAGAAAATGGTTTTAAAGTTATTTATGAAGAAAGTGAAATTTCAGGAATGGAAGGAACAACAACTTCTATAATCATTGAAGATGGTAAGTTAACTTTAGAAAGAAAGGGAAGTACTGAAACTGTAATGGTGTTTGAAAAGGAAGGGAATAATATTTGTCTTTATAATACACCATATGGTATGTTAGAGTTAAGAGTAAAGACCAAATCACTTGATATGTTTGTGAATGAAAAGGGTGGAAAAGCTGTTATAGACTATGAATTAAGTGTAGCAACAGAAAAACCAATTAAGACAAACTTAAAACTTGGAATAAAAGTTTTAGAGGACTAATTTAAACTTTGTTATTTATTAGGAGAAATATAATAAAGTTCTTGTAAGCTAGGTAGAATAAGTATTATAATTAGTTTATATTTTAAATTAGTATATTCAGTATATTTAAAATACATAAAATCTTTTAATAAACATTTCTTTAAATTATCCCCAGATTTTTTACACACAATTATATTAGGAGGTGGCTTCTCGGTGCAAGCTTACGATAAGATGACATTAGTCGAGTTAAAAGACATAGCAAAAGAACTCGGTATTAAAAATATATCTAAAAAGAAAAAAAGTGAATTAATAGAAGCTATATTAGAAGTAAAGGAAGTAGAGGATTCTAGTAATTCAACAGATTTAAGCAAAGAAATAGAAAAGGATGGAGTTATCTTAAGAGAAAAAATTTCTCCTAAGAGAAATGAAAATACTTCTGATAATACAGAGGTAAATTATCAAAATAGAAGTAATAATTATAATAGATATAACAACAATGCTAGTTATAACAATAATTATAATAACACTGTGAATTCAACTTCTAATGAACCTGAAGATGTTGAAAAAAAAGAAAAATTTAGAACAATGGTTAGTACATCTAATAGTTCAAAAGGTGTTCTTGAAATTTTAGAACAAAATAATTTTGGTTTCTTAAGATGTCAAAACTATTTAACAGGAGAAGGAGACATATATGTTTCTCCATCACAAATAAGAAGATTTAATCTTAAAACTGGAGATGAAGTTGAAGGTAAGGTTAGAGAAGCTAAAGAAGGAGAAAAGTTTAAAGCTCTTTTATATGTTGAAAAAATAAATGGAGATAGACCAGAAATGGCTATTAGAAGAAAGCATTTTGAACATTTAACTCCTATTTATCCAAATCAAAGATTAAGATTAGAAACAGGTGAAAGCTCAGATCTTAGTTCAAGACTTATGGATATAATTTGTCCTATAGGTAAAGGTCAAAGAGGTATTATTGTAGCACCACCAAAGGCTGGTAAAACTACTTTATTAAAAAAGATAGCTCAAAATATTATAAAGAATCATCCAGATGTAGTTCTTATAGTTCTTTTAATAGATGAAAGACCAGAAGAAGTTACAGATATGAAGAGAAGTATTGATGGAGAAGTTATTTATTCAACATTTGATGAAGAACCACAAAATCATGCTAAAGTATCAAGAATGGTGTTAGAAAGAGCGAAGAGAATGGTAGAGCAAGGAAAAGATGTTGTTATTCTTATGGATTCTCTTACTAGACTTTCAAGAGCATATAATTTAACTATTACACCAACAGGTAGAACTTTATCAGGAGGACTTGACCCTGGAGCTTTAGTAATGCCTAAAAAATTCTTTGGAGCAGCTAGAAATGTAGAAGAGGGTGGAAGTCTTACAATACTTGCGACAGCTTTAGTTGAAACAGGTAGTAGAATGGATGATATGATTTTTGAAGAATTTAAAGGTACTGGTAATATGGAAGTGCATTTAGATAGAAAACTTCAAGAAAGAAGAATATTCCCAGCTATTGATATATATAAATCAGGTACTAGAAAAGAAAATCTTCTTCTAACAAAGGATGAGAGAGAAATTGCTTATTCTATTAGGAGAAATATGTATAAAGAAGAAAATTCAGATAAGATAACTGAAAAGTTAATAAATATATTATCTAAGACTAAGAATAATGAAAAGTTTATAGAAATGTATAAAGAATTATCTAATCAAAAGGATAATAAATAATAAAAGAGCCCGTCTATTTAGAAGGGCTCTTTTTGCATAAATCATCAAATATTCTTATTGTATCTATTATTGAATAAGGTTCTGATAATCTTTGCATATTATCTTTTAATTCCTTTAATTTAGCTGGATTATCTAAAAGATTATCTAGTGCAGCATTAATATCTTTTGTATGTTTAACTCTAATAGCTGCATTTTCATCACAAAGGAATTTTGCATTCTCTGTTTCTTGTCCGGGAATCACAAAAGGAATTAACATAGGTAATGATTTATGTATTGATTCTGTTGTAGTTAATCCACCTGGTTTTGTAATTATAAGATCCATAGAATCCATAAGTTCTGAAATTGTATTAGTAAAGCCTAATATCTTAATATGTTTATTAGGAAATTTACTATCCTCATATTTTGTTTCTAACTTCTTTTTCAATTCTTCATTTTTACCACAAACAATGGTAATGTTCAGTTTATGTTTATTTAGAACTATCTCTTTTAAAACAGATGAGAGACCAGAAAGGCCCATACTTCCACCCATTAATAATATATTAAAATAATCCTTTTCTTCTTTAGCAAAATCGTATCTATGATAAAATTTTTGATTTACTGGTATACCAACTGGGAAAATTTTATTTTCATTTATACCAAGTGAAATAAGTTCTTTTTTTGAAAATTTGCTACCTGTTATATAAGCACTAATTTCTTTACTAAAATAAGTATAGTGAGGTCTGAAATCAGTAATTATTGAAACAGTAGGAACATTTATTAATCCTTTTCTTGTTAAAGCTCCTAAGATACAAACAGCTAGTGGATGAGTACAAGCTATTATATCAGGCTTATAATTATTTATATGTTCTAAAGTTTTATTTCTAGGGTTCCTCGAAAAGTTTTCTAAAAATCTATTAATAAATCTTAAATCACTCATTTTATAACAAATTCCATAAATAGCTGGGAAAACTTTAGCTGTTAATTCATATCCACCAACTATAAAATCATTAGTGGCTTTAGTTTCTTGTAAAAAATCAAAAATCTCAACATCATCATATTTATTTTTTAATATTTCTTTTAAAGATTTTGCAGCTTGATTATGCCCTTCACCTGTAGCGGTAGTTAAAATTAAAATTTTGCGCATAAAATTCACTCTTTCATCTAAATATAATTAATATAATACCATATAAATATTACAGATTATATAATTATTAAAATTTTTGTTAAGAAAAAAATGGGAAAGATAAATCTTTCCCATTTTATAATAATATTTTAAAATATTACTTAAGGTTGAATCTCTTGTTGAACTTGTCAACTCTTCCCCCAACATCAACAAGCTTTTGCTTACCTGTGTAGAATGGGTGGCATTTAGCACATATTTCAACTCTTAATTCTTCTTTAACTGAACCAGTTTCGAATGTGTTTCCACATGCACACTTAACCACTGTGTTGTTGTGGTATTCTGGATGTATGCCTTCTCTCATTATTTTCACCTCTTTAATTATCTTTTTTAGATCTAATCTGTGAACTTGTCACAACCAAAATAAAGTATAGCATAGTGATTTTGAATGGTCAATAGTTTAAAAAGAGGCACTTTTAAGTTATAATCGTTAAGGTAAAGAATTTTTGAAGTTAGTTTAATGTGGAGAGGGAGAGCTAATATGAGTAAATTATATTTTAGATATGGTGCTATGAATTCAGGGAAATCAACTCACTTAATGCAAGTAGCACACAACTATGAAGAAAGAGGCATGAACGTTATTTTAATTAAGCCAGCTACAGATAAAAAAGGTGGTAATAAAGTAGTTTCAAGACTTGGAGTAGAAAGAACAGTAGATGTATTAATTGACAGTAATGACAATATAATTAATAAATTAGAAGATTTTATGGGGAATAGAGAATTTCATTGTATAATAGTAGATGAAGTTCAATTTTTAAAAAAAGAACATATTGATCAATTATTTGAAATTGCAGTAAAAAAAGATATACCAGTAATTTGTTATGGACTTAGAACTGATTTCCAAATGAATGGATTTGAAGGAAGTGAAAGACTTCTTTTATTAGCACACAGTATAGAAGAGATGAAAACAATTTGTACTTGTGGAAGAAAAGCTATTTTAAATGGAAGAAAAATAAATGGTCAATATATATTTGAAGGGGAACAAGTAGCTATAGATTTAGTTGATAATATTGAGTATGAATCTTTATGTGCACAATGTTATTTTAAGCATAGAGGCTAAATTTTAAAAAGGGGAAATTAAATGAGTAAATGCCAAGTTGGGGGACAAGCAATTTTAAATGGAGTTGCTATGAAAGGCAAAAGAGGAATTGCTACAGCTATAAGAAATAAAGATGGCAGTATAGATTTAAGGCTTAAAAGATTATTTATAAGTGATAATGAGAAAGGCTTTAGGTCTTTTCCTTTTTTTAGAGGAATTTTTGCTTTTATTAATTCTCTTAAATCAGGAGTTGATACTTTTAATTTATGGGATGAAATAAAAGAGGACATATCAAAGGATGGGTTTATTTCTAAGATTGCAAAATATACAAAGAAAAGCAAAAGAGAAATTGTGTTAATGATGATAGAAACTTTAGTTTTTATATTGATTAGTTTTGTATTTATTGTATTACCTAGTTTGGTTACTTATATATTAAGAGAGTATACTTATAATAGTATTTTACTTTCAGCTATAGAATCATCTCTAAGTATTAGTATCTTACTTATATATTTACTTATTATTGGTAAGAATGATGATATGGAGCAAACATTTAGGTATCATGGTGCAGAACATAAAACGATATTTTGCTATGAGAAATCTAAAAAACTTACAATAGAAAATGTTAGAAAGGAAAAAAGACTTCATCCTAGATGCGGAACAAATTTAATATTTAATATTATAGTAAATAGTAATTTAGTGTTTATATTTTTACCATACGATTCTATTTTATATAGGATTTTATTTAAAATAATCCTTATCCCATTTATGATTAGTATATCTTATGAATTAATAAATTGGCTTGATAGAACTAATAATTTTTTTGCAAGAACACTTGCATTACCAGGCTTGAAGTTACAACTTTTAACTACAAGAGAACCTGATGATAAGGAGTTAGAGGTAGCGATATTAGCATTAAAAAAATCGGAGGGATTAAGAATAGAAAAAACAGTAAGAGAACTTTTAAATGAAGCTAATACAATTCTTAAGAATGCTAATATAGAAACATATATTTTAGATGCAAATCTTTTACTTGCACATGTGCTTAAAAAAGATAAGTTATGGCTTATGACAAATTCATTTGAAAGAATATTAGAAGAAAAAGAAAAAGAGTTTTTAGAATTAGTAAGAAAAAGAGAAAGTAAATATCCAATGGGGTACATCTTAGAGAAAACAGAGTTTATGGGAATAGATTTTACTGTAAAAGATGGTGTTTTAATACCTAGAGGTGATACAGAAGTACTTGTAGAGGAAGTATTAAAAAATATAGATGAAGATGAAAGTCTAGAAATATGTGATCTTTGTTGTGGAAGTGGAGCTATAGGTTTATCACTTGCTATGTTTAGAAAAAATATTAAAGTAGATTTACTAGATATAGATGAAAAACCAGAGCTTGTAACAAAAATAAATATAGAAAAACTAGATTTGAGTAATAGAGCGAAGTTTATTCATAGTGATTTATTTAAATCAGTTGAAGATAAAAAATACGATATAATTGCATCAAACCCACCTTATATAAGAGAAGAAGTAATAGATACTCTTATGGAAGATGTAAAAAATTATGAGCCACATTTAGCACTTTCAGGTGGAGATGATGGACTTATATTTTATAGAAAAATAATAAAAGATAGTGTAAATTTACTAAAGGGAAAGAAAATTTTAGCCTTTGAAATAGGACATGACCAAGGTGAAGATGTAAGTAATCTTATGAAGGAAAGTGGATTTGAAAATATTCATGTAATTAAAGATTTAGCAGGACTTGACAGAGTGGTCATTGGTAAACTACCTATTGAATAACATAAGAAGACTATGTTATAATAAAAAAATATGAAAATCTATATTACGGAGTGATAGAAAATGCTTGATAGATTAAATTTTATTGAAAATAAATATGATGAGCTGTCAGTTAAAATAAGTGACCCATCAATTATGGCAAATCAAAATGAGTGGAGAAAACTTTGTAAAGAGCATGCTGATTTAGAAGTTATAGTTAATAAATATAGAGAATATAGAAATACTTTAGAAGAATTAGAAGGAAGTAAGGAAATATTATCTGAAGAATCAGATCCAGAAATGAAGGAAATGATTCAAGCTGAAATTAAAGAATTAACAGAAAATAAGTCTAAAATAGAAGAACAAATACAAATTTTACTTCTACCAAAGGACCCTAACGATGATAAGAACGTATTCGTAGAAATTAGAGCAGGGGCTGGTGGAGATGAAGCAGCACTATTTGCAGCTAATTTATTTAGAATGTATACAAGATATGCAGAAACTAACAGATGGAAAATAGAGCTTATGAGTGTAAATGAAACTGATATTGGAGGTTTCAAAGAAGTTGTATTTATGATTAAAGGTGACGGAGCATATTCAAAGCTTAAGTATGAAAGTGGAGTACACAGAGTACAAAGAGTACCAGATACAGAAAGTTCAGGAAGAATTCATACATCAACTGCTACAGTAGCTGTTTTACCAGAAGTTGATGATGTTGAAATTGAAATCAACGATAAAGATATTAAGATAGATGTATTTAGAGCTTCAGGTAACGGTGGACAATGTGTTAATACAACTGACTCAGCTGTTAGAATTACTCACTTACCAAGTGGACTTGTAGTATCATGTCAAGACGAAAAATCACAGCTTAAGAACAAAGAAAAAGCTATGAAGGTTTTAAGAGCTAGATTATATGATATTGCTGAAAGAGAAAGAAATGAAGAAATAGCTGAGGACAGAAGAAGCCAAGTTGGATCAGGAGACAGAAGTGAGAAGATAAGAACATATAATTATCCTCAAGGAAGAATAACTGACCACAGAATAAAGTTAACTCTTTATAAATTAGATTCATTCTTAAATGGAGATATTGATGAAGTTATTAATGCTCTTATAACTGAAGATCAAGCTCAAAGAATGAAAAAAATGGGTAATACAGAGTTTTAATCCTTTTGAAGCCTTACATGAAAATGTAGGGCTTTAATCATATTATAAATTGGTGTTTTGGTATAATGAATATAAGATGAAGGAGAACTTAAAATGTTTATAGACAAAGCTGTTAAGAAGCAAAATGCATCCTATAGCAGATTTAATGTAGTTATGATTTTTATTTTTATACTATTACCTATAGCTGTTTTTGGTTTTGCTATTAATAAATTGTTTATTCTAATTCTTATCCTGCTTGAAGTAGCAATAGTAGCTTGTATGGTTATTATGAAGGAAAGAATGACTCTTAAATATACTTGTGAAGGAAATATTTTAAATGTAAAACAAAGTTTATTTAAGCCATTTAGAAAAACAATGTGTGATAAAATTAAATTAGTACATACAGAAAATAAATTAGATGATATAGAAATTGTTTTAGTGACTAATACTAGAATAGGGAATAGAAACTTTAGATTAATAGGAAAAAGCTTTGTAAGTAAATATCCTATGGCAGCTAAAGAGTATAAAAGACTTAAAACAATGTATCCTGATACAAATTATTTTTACACAGTGATAAAAAATGGAGGGTTAAGTAAATTCTATTTATTAGATGATCTTTACAGAAGTTGTGTTACTGCTGTATTCACAGAAGATGCAATAGAAAATATAAAAATTGCAAGATCACAAAAAGAATTTAAAGACTCTAAAAAGAGGTGATAAATATGGAAACTAAAAAAGCTTACATAGAAGATATAAATAAAGATAGTAAATTTTTAGATGAAGCTGCAAAGATAATTAAAGATGGTGGAGTTGTAGCATTTCCAACAGAAACAGTTTATGGACTTGGAGCAAATGCTTTAGACCCAGAAGCTGTAATAAAAATATTTAAGGCTAAAGGAAGACCTCAAGATAATCCTTTAATAGTTCATGTAGCATCAAAGGATATATCAGAATATGTAGAAGAAATACCAGAGCTTGCAGTAAAGCTTATGGATAAATTCTGGCCAGGTCCTTTGACTATGATCTTAAAGAAAAAAAGTATAATTCCAGCTACTACATCAGCAAATTTAGATAGTATAGGAATTAGAATGCCAGATAGTGAAATAGCACTAGAACTTATTAAAAGATCAGGAAAACCAATAGCTGCTCCTTCAGCAAATATTTCAGGAAGACCTAGTCCAACTGATATGGAAAGATGCATTGAAGATCTTGATGGAAAAATTGATTATATACTTGGTGGAGAAAGAAGTGAAGTCGGAGTTGAGTCTACAATTGTAGATTTAACAGTAAATCCTCCATGTATTTTAAGACCAGGTGGATTAACACTTGAAGATCTTAGAGAAGTAGATGAAAAAATATATATAGATAAAGCTTTACTAGAGGAAAAGGTTTCAAATAATTTAAAGCCTAAAGCGCCAGGAATGAAGTATACTCATTATTCTCCAAAAGCAAAAGTAAGAATAATTAGAGGAGAACAAGAAAAAGTACTTGAAAAAATTGGCGAGATGTTGCATAATTACAAAGATGAAGATTTAAAAGTAGGAATTATGGCAACCGATGAAACAAAAGATTTTTATAAAGATACTTTTGTTATAAGTCTTGGTAAAAGATCAAAGCCAGAAACTATAGCTAAATCTTTATTTGAAGCTCTTAGAAGTTTTGATGATGCAGGAGTAGATATTATACTTAGCGAATCTTTTGAAGAAAAAGGGATTGGCATAGCTATAATGAATAGATTAAAAAAATCTTCTGGATTTGATATTATAGATGTATAAGGGATACTAGTTTAGTTTTGAAAATTAAAGAAGGTAAAAATTTTACACTTCTTTTTTTTTATATATTATTTTAAATAGGAGGGCTTGATATATGAAGATAGCAGTAGGTTGCGACCATGGTGGATTTTTATTAAAAAATGAAATAGTTGCACATCTTGAATCAAAGGGAATTGAATTTAAAGATTTCGGAACTTATAGTGAAGAATCATGTGATTACCCTGATATATCAATAAAAGTTGCAGAAGCAGTAACATCTAAGGAATATGATTATGGAATATTAATATGTGGTACTGGTATAGGAATATCTATAGCAGCCAATAAAGTTCCAGGAATAAGAGCAGCACTTTGTTCTGATACATTTAGTGCTAGATTAACAAGAGAACATAATAATGCAAATATCTTAGCCTTAGGTCAAAGAGTAGTAGGATTTGGATTAGCCCTTGATATTGTTGATGCCTTTTTAGGGGGAGAATATGAAGGTGGAAGACATGAAAGAAGAATAGGAAAAATTACTTCAATAGAAGAAAAATATTCAAAATAATTTAAAGTCTTAGGAGGAATAGTAAATGAGTAAGGTTACACAAATAGCACATCCATTAATATTACACAAATTAACAATCATAAGAGATAAGAATACAGGTTCTAAAGATTTTAGAGAACTTGTAGAAGAAGTATCAATGCTTATGGCATATGAAGTTACTAGAGATTTACAAATGGAAGAAGTAGAAATTGAAACTCCTGTATGCGTAACTAGACAAAAAGTTTTATCAGGAAAGAAAATGGCTATAGTACCTATTTTAAGAGCAGGACTTGGTATGGTTGATGGAATGCTTAAATTAATTCCAGCAGCTAAAGTTGGGCATATAGGATTATACAGAGATGAAGAAACTCTTCAACCAGTAGAGTATTTCTGTAAGTTACCTCAAGATATAGCAGATAGAGATGTTATAGTTGTGGACCCTATGCTTGCAACAGGGGGTTCAGCAGCAGATGCTATTTCTCTTTTAAAGCAAAAGGGAGCAAAATATATAAGACTTATGTGTCTAATTTCTTCACCAGAAGGAGTTAAGGCTGTTATGGAAGCACATCCAGATGTAGATATTTATGTCGGAGCTATTGATGAAAAGCTTAATGAACATGGATATATTGTACCAGGACTTGGAGATGCTGGAGATAGATTATTTGGAACAAAATAGTGTATAATATTACATAGTGGGGTTTAATAAAAACTCCACTATTTATTATGATTAAATTGCAGGAGGCAGGAAAATGGATAAGATAAAGATTTTAACTATTTTCGGAACAAGACCAGAAGCTATAAAAATGGCTCCACTTGTTAAGGAATTAGAAAAAAGAGGAGAGATAGAATCAAAAGTATGTGTAACAGCACAACATAGAGAAATGTTAGACCAAGTTTTAGAACTATTTGAAATAAAGCCAGATTTTGATCTTGATATAATGAAAACAAGACAATCATTAACAGGTATAACAAATAGAATTCTTGAAGGATTAGAAGAGCTATTTGCAAAAGAAAAACCTGATATGATATTAGTTCATGGAGATACAACAACAACATTTTCAAGTGGTCTTGCAGCATTTTATCAACAAATAAGAGTTGGACATGTAGAAGCAGGACTTAGAACTTTTGATAAGTACTTCCCATTCCCAGAAGAAATGAATAGAAAACTTACAGGAGCATTAGCAGATTTACACTTCTCACCAACACCAGGTTCAAAAAATAACTTATTAAGAGAAGGTATACATGAAGAAGATATATATATAACAGGAAATACTGTTATAGATGCTATGGCTCATACAGTAGAAGATGATTATGTATTTGAAACAGAAGAGCTTAATAAAATTGATTTTAAAAATAAGAAAGTTATTATGGTAACTGCTCACAGAAGAGAAAACTGGGGAGAAGGAATTGATAATATTTGTGAAGCTTTAGGAAATATAGTTGATAACAATGAAGATGTAGAATTAGTATATCTTGTTCATTTAAATCCAGTTGTTAAAGATGTTGTTCACGCAAAGCTTGGTAACAAAGAAAGAGTTCATTTATTATCACCACTTGATACAAAAGAAACTCATAATTTAATGAATAAATGCTTTATGGTTATGACAGATTCAGGTGGACTACAAGAAGAAGCACCTCATCTTGGAAAACCAGTTCTAGTTTTAAGAGGAGTAACAGAAAGACCAGAAGCAGTTGAAGCTGGTACTGTTAAACTTGTTGGAACAAATGTAGAAGTTATAGTAAATGAAGCAAATGCTTTAATTAATGATGAAGCTTACTACAATAAAATGAGTAAGGCTGTAAATCCATATGGTGATGGTAAAGCATCAGAAAGAATAGTTGATGCAATACTTAAGTATTATGGTAAAAATGATAAAGAAGTAGAAGAGTTTGTAAGCAAATAATATTTTTATATTTAGACTGTCTAAAAATAGACAGTCTTTTTTTATGAATTTTATAAAAAATAAAAATTCATAAAATTTATATATAATTCTATTTTTATAAATTTAAGGAAACTATTTATTGGTATATATAAAATGATTAAATTCAATTGTGTTTTTTTTAACAAATCACTTGAATAATATACATTATATGGATATAATGTAATTGTATTTCAAATACAAAAAGGGTTTTAATGGGGGAGAAAAAATGAGAGATGTTGTAATAGTAAGTGCAGTTAGAACTGCTTTAGGTAGTTTTGGTGGAAGTTTAAAGGATGTTCCAGCAGTAGATCTTGGAGCTTTAGTAATAAAAGAAGCTTTAAATAAAGCAGGAGTAGCTTCAAATGAAGTTGATGAAGTATTAATGGGAAATGTTGTTCAAGCAGGACTAGGTCAAAATGTTGCAAGACAAGCAGCTGTTAAAGCTGGTCTTCCTGTAGAAGTCCCAGCTATGACTATAAATAAAGTTTGTGGTTCAGGACTTAGAACAGTATCACTTGCTGCACAATTAATTAAAACAGGAGATGTTGATGTTGTTGTTGCTGGTGGTATGGAAAATATGTCACAAGGACCTTATCTTTTAAAAACAGCTAGATATGGACAAAGAATGGGAAATGGTCAAATGATAGATTCAATGGTTAATGATGCCCTAACAGATGCATTTGAAGGTTATCATATGGGAATTACTGCAGAAAATATAGCAGAAAGATGGAATTTAACTAGAGAAATGCAAGATGAATTTGCAGCAGCATCCCAAGCAAAAGCTGAAGTTGCAATTAATGCTGGTAGATTTAAAGATGAAATAGTTCCTGTTGTAATTCCTCAAAGAAAGGGTGAACCAATAGTATTTGATCAAGATGAATTCCCAAGATTCGGAACAACTGCTGAAAAACTTGCAAAACTTAGACCAGCATTTAAGAAAGATGGAACAGTTACAGCAGGGAATGCTTCAGGAATAAATGATGGAGCAGCAGCAGTAGTTGTTATGAGTGCAGACAAAGCAAAAGAATTAGGCATTAAGCCAATAGCTAAGATTCTATCATATGGTTCAAAAGGGGTAGATCCTTCAATAATGGGATATGGTCCATTTGCAGCAACTAAGAGAGCTTTAGAAAATACAGGATTATCAGTAAATGATATGGATCTTATTGAAGCAAATGAAGCTTTTGCAGCTCAGAGCTTAGCAGTAGCTAAAGATTTAGAATTTGATATGAATAAAGTAAATGTAAATGGTGGAGCTATAGCGCTTGGACATCCAGTTGGAGCTTCAGGAACAAGAATACTTGTAACACTTCTTCATGAAATGCAAAAAAGAGATGCCAAGAGAGGTTTAGCTACTTTATGTATTGGTGGAGGAATGGGAACAGCGTTAGTAGTAGAGTTAATATAAAAATTTAGAATTTAAAAATTGAATAAAAAATATAATAATGTATAAAATAAGCCTATATTAATTTTAGGCTTATTTTTTTGTAATACAGTTAAAAAATTTATGAAAAAGTTAGAAAAATGAGAAAGTAATACAAAAAAATTAATAAAGATGATAAAAAAAGTTATAAAAATATGAAGTTATAAAAAAATATACATTCAATTTTATTGTTAGAGCATAAATTTCAAAATGATAGAATTTTGTAATATTAATTATTTGATTTTGAATAAATAATATTTTAACAAAAAAAATATTAAATTGATAAGAATTATTTATTTTAGCCATTATAGTAGAATATAATAAAAAATAAAAAAATCTGAATATTCTGAAAATTGAATTAAAAAATAAAAGTTAAATCTTTTTTAATGAAATTTAAAGGAAACATGACTAAAGAGAAGTTTTCTGCTTATAAATTTAATTTAATTTAATAAAATTGTCGAATATTAAAGAATTTAACCTATAAAGTGATTTTTAAAAAGTAGTGTTTAAGCATATAATATCAAGGGATATTAATCACTGTGGAGGTAAGAGGTGGACAAGAAAAATAAGGAAATGATTTTAAGTATTTCTAAGGTAGACATTATCTTAGCTATTGTTACAACTCTTATTATTTCCTTTATAGATTTTAGTTATGCAATGGCATTTTTTGTCGGAAATATAATAGCTGTTATAAATTTCACAGTTAATGCTTTAACAATTAACAGAGTTTTTAAAGGAAAAAAATCAGGGTTTATTATCCAGGCAAGCTTTATAATAAGAATGCTAATAATAATAGGTATAGCATTATTATTTAGGGCGAGCTGTGTAAACCTTATATTCTATTTAGTAGGGTTTATTTTTCATCAGTTAGCGATGTTCATTTATGCTAGAAAAGGTTTAAGCTAAAGTGAGCATTACTAGTGTTTTCTAAATATTTTTCAAAAGAGAGGGAGTGAATTAAATGAATATTTTTGCACCTATGTTTACTATCAATATAGGCGGAATAGTATTACCAAGTTATTTAATCATTCAGTGGATTATTATGTTACTTATAATAATTATAGGAGCTATTGTAGCAACAGGACTGAAGATGAAACCTAGTAAGAAACAAGCGCTTGTAGAATTATTCTATGAATATGTAGAAAAAATAGTATGTGGCAATATGGGGAAAAAAGGCGCAATATTCATACCATTTGTTGGAACATTGATGATTTACATATTATTACTAAACTATGTAGGTTTATTAGGAATGTCTCCTCCAACAAAGAATTTAAACGTTACCATCGGACTTGCATTAGCAGTGTTCTTTGTAGTTCACGGTAATGCAATTAGAGTTAATGGAATAGGAGGATACTTAAAGAGCTACGCTAGTCCTGTAGCTGGAATGTTACCTCTTAACTTAATGGAAAGAGCAATCTTCCCAGTATCATTAGCACTACGTTTATTCGGAAATATGTTAGCTGCTTCTATAACAGTTGAGTTAATATATGAAGGACTTGCTCATATTACTTGGGCAGCACAAATTGGACTTCCAATAATAGCTCATGGATTCTTCGATTTATTCGACGGAACAATCCAAATGATAGTGTTTGTAATGTTAACAGTTATAAACATTAAAGTATTAGCAGAGCACTAATACAAATATATAAATCAATATTAATAAACAAATCAAAATTAATTTAAATTGAGGAGGTATATCTATTATGGATATGACATTATTAGCATCAGGAATTGCAGTATTAGCAGGTATCGGAGCAGGAATTGGTATAGGAATCGCAACAGGAAAAGCTACAGAAGCAATAGCAAGACAACCAGAAGCATCAGATAAGATCCAAAGTTTATTCATCATGGGTGCTGGTCTTTCAGAAGCTACAGCTATTTACGGATTCGTAGTATCAATAATCTTATTATTTGTTAAATAATTTAAAGTAAAATAATTCAAAATTCAAAATTTAAAATTCAAAAGATTAATATTTATAGAGATATAATTGGTGAACTACGGAGGGATAAGTATGGAAATTAAATGGCAATCAATTTTAGCGGCTATAATTAACCTTGTTATTTTAGTGTTTATTTTAAGACATTTCTTCTGGGATAGAATTAAAAAAGCTATCGAAGAAAGACAAAATGCAATTAATGAAAAATTATTAAGTGCAGATAGAGCCAGAGAAGAAGCAAGTAAGTTAAAGGCTGAAAATGAAAGAATCTTAAGAGAAGCTCAAGAAGAAGGTAAGAAAATTATTGAAGCTAGAAAGAAATCAGCAGAAGAAATCTACAATAAGATAGTTGCAGATGCTCACGCAGAAGCTGAAAACTTAAAGATTAAAGCAAATGAACAAGTTAAGATAGATATTGAAAAGGCACAAGCAAACCTTAAGGAACAAGTTATTGACCTTGCAATAGTATTATCAAAGAAAGCTGTAGAAGGATCAATAGACGAAGCTAAACATAGCGCTATTATTGATGAATATATCGAGAAAGTAGGTATGTAATATGAATACAGCGACAAATCAAACTGTTAATGGAATTGTTAAAACAGTAGTTCCATTAACAGAAGAACAATTAACTAAATTATTAGCTAAATTAGAAGCTAAATTTAATAAGAAAATCTTATTAAAGCAAGAAATAGATAAAAGCATTATTGGTGGACTTTATATAGAAATTGACAATGAAATTATAGATGCAACTATAAGATCAAAATACCAAGAAATGAAGGGCTTAATGCTTAATAGAGATTAAAAGGTGGTGAGTCTATATGGAAATTAAGACAGAAGGTTTATCTTCAGAACTTAAAGATGACGTAAAAGGTTATGAAAAGGAAATTAAGACAATAGACTCAGGAACTATAATACAAGTTGGAGACGGAGTTGCTAGAGTTGACGGGCTAAAAAGCTGTATGCAAGGAGAACTTATTGAGTTCGAAAATGGTGCAGTTGGTATGGCTCTTAACTTAGAAGAAGATAATGTTGGGGTTGTATTATTAGGATCTGAAGAAGGTTTAAGACAAGGAGCTAGAGCAAAGAGTACTGGAAGAGTAGTGGAAGTACCAGTTGGTGACGCGATACTAGGAAGAGTTGTTGATGCTCTAGGAAATCCTATTGATGGAAAAGGTGCTATAAATAACGAAGGTTATAGACCAATAGAAACTAAAGCACCAGCAGTTCTTGAAAGAACTCCAGTTCATCAACCTATGCAAACAGGAATCAAAGCTATAGATGCTATGATTCCAATAGGAAAAGGACAAAGAGAACTTATCATCGGTGATGCAGGTACAGGTAAAACTACTGTAACACTTGATGCGATAATAAACCAAAAAGGTAAAAATGTTAAATGTATATATGTTGCAATTGGACAAAAACAATCAACAGTTGCTAATGTATACAACATATTAGAAGAAGCAGGAGCAATGGAATATACAACAATAGTTTCAGCATCAGCTTCAGAAGCAGCAGCTTTACAATTCATAGCACCTTATTCAGGAGTTGCTATGGCAGAACACTTCATGTGGAAAGGTGAAGACGTATTAATAGTTTATGATGATTTATCAAAGCAAGCAGTTGCTTATAGAACATTATCATTATTATTAAGAAGATCACCAGGTAGAGAAGCTTACCCAGGGGATGTATTCTACATACATTCAAGATTACTTGAAAGAGCAGCTAAACTTTCATATGAATTAGGTGGAGGTTCAATAACAGCTTTACCTATAATTGAAACTTTAGCAGGAGACGTATCAGCTTATGTTTCAACAAATGTTATTTCAATAACAGATGGTCAAATATTCTTAGAAAAAGGATTATTTGATGCAGGACAAAAACCAGCTGTTAACGTTGGTATTTCAGTATCAAGAGTTGGAGGAAGTGCTCAAACTAAAGGTATAAAGCAAGTTGCTAAAGGATTAAGACTTGACCTTGCACAATATAGAGAACTTGAATCATTCTCACAATTCGGAGCAGAACTTGATAAGGATACTGCTAGAAGAATTGAACAAGGTAAGAGACTTGTAGAATTATTAAAGCAACCACAATTTACACCAAGAGACCTTTCACAACAAGTATCAGCTTTATATGCTGGAGTTAACGGATACTTAGAAGATGTAAAAGTTGAAGATGTAACTAGATTCGAAAAAGAATTCTTAGAATTTATGAGTGATAATCATAGAGATATACTTGATTCAATAGATAAGGAAGAAAAACTTATTGAATCAGCTGAAGAAGACTTAAAGAAGGCAATAGTTGAATTCAAAAAAATATTTTTAAGATAAGCATAGCTATTTAGCTATGCCATCTTTTAAGATAGGAGGTGTACGTTAGTGCCAGCAGGAGGATTATTAGCTTTAAAGAATAGAATTAAAGGTGTTCAAACTACAAAGAAGACTACTAAGGCTATGTCACTTATTTCAGCTGCAAAGATGAAAAAGGCTAGAGTTAGACTTGAAAAGAACGAAGTTTATTTAGAAGCTTTAAAGCATACAGGAAATACAATATTTAAATATGCAGATACACCTGAAAGAAATATTTTTATGCAAGAAAATGGATATAAGAAAAAATTATTTATTATCTTAGCATCAGATACAGGATTATGTGGTGGATTTAATGGTAACGGAGCTGTTTATTTAGCACGTAAATATGAAGGTGAAAATATCTCAGCAATTTTATCAGGTAAAAGAGCTAGATATTATGCAAGTAAATATGATTTTAATGTAATTAAAGAGTATAAAGATCCTAATGATAGAATTACTATAAAAGAAGCTAGAGAGATGGTTGGAGATATAGTTGAATTATTCTTACATGAAGGATATGGAGAAATAAGTCTTGTTTATACTAAATTCTTTAGTGCGGCTAGTCAAAAAGTTGTTGAAGAAAGATTACTTCCATTTGTATTACCAGAAGCAGAAGATCCAGTAGCAGATTTAGACTTTGATTTAGAACCAAATTCAGCTGAAGCTGTAGAACAATATATAATGAGACAATTAGAAGCTCATTTTATAAATGCCGTATATCATTCAAAGGCTAGTGAACATAGTGCTAGAATGATGGCTATGGATAATGCTACAAATAATGCAGAACAAATGGCTGTAGATTTAACAGGTCAATACAACAGAATAAGACAAGGTGCTATTACACAAGAAATTGCCGAAATTATCGGTGGACTAGAAGCGATGAAGAAGAAGAAGAAATAATAATAAAAGAGGAGGTAGTTTATATGTCAAAGAATATAGGAAAAGTTATTCAAGTTATGGGACCAGTTGTTGACATTAAGTTCGAAGATAAACTTCCAAGTATCTATAATGCTGTTAACATAGAATTAAAAGGAAAGACACTTGTTTGTGAAGTTGCTCAACATATTGGAGATAACATAGCAAGAACAATCGCTATAGATTTAACAGAAGGACTACAAAGAGGTACAGAAGCTGTTGATACAGGAAAAGCTATATCAGTTCCTGTTGGAGAAGCTGTACTAGGAAGAGTATTTGATGTACTTGGTAATCCAATAGATGAAAAAGGTGAAGTTGAAACAGAACTTAGAATGCCAATTCATAGAGAAGCACCAGCATTCTATGAACAATCAATTAAACCAGAAATGTTTGAAACAGGAATCAAGGTTATTGACTTAATGGCACCATATCAAAAAGGTGGTAAGACAGGTCTATTTGGTGGAGCTGGAGTTGGTAAGACTGTTTTAATACAAGAACTTATTCATAATATAGCTAAAGCTCACGGTGGATTATCAGTATTTACTGGAGTTGGAGAAAGATCAAGAGAAGGTAAGGACCTTATTCTTGAAATGACAGATTCAGAAGTTATCCATAAGGCTGCATTAGTATTTGGACAAATGAATGAATCACCTGGAGCAAGAATGAGAGTTGCTTTAACAGGACTTACAATGGCAGAAAGTTTCAGAGATAAGGGTCAAGATGTTCTATTATTTATAGATAATATCTTTAGATTCTCACAAGCTGGATCAGAAGTTTCAGCTTTACTTGGAAGAATTCCATCAGCTGTTGGATACCAACCAACACTTGCTAATGAAATGGGTGCTTTACAAGAAAGAATTACTTCAACAAAGAATGGATCAATTACATCAGTTCAAGCTGTATACGTACCAGCTGACGACTTAACTGACCCAGCACCAGCTAATACATTTGCTCACTTAGACTCAACAACAGTTCTAGCAAGAGCATTAACAGAAATAGGTATTTACCCAGCTGTTGACCCATTAGCTTCAACATCAAGAGTTCTACAACCAAGAATAGTTGGAGAAGAACACTATGAAGTAGCTATGGCAGTTAAGAAAATACTTGCAAGATATAAGGAATTACAAGATATCATTGCTATCCTTGGAATTGAAGAATTATCAGATGAAGATAAGAAAATTGTTGCAAGAGCAAGAAGAGTTCAAAAGTTCTTCTCACAACCATTACACGTTGCTGAACAATTCAATGGATGTCCTGGTAAGTATGTTCCAGTAAAAGAAACTATAAGAAGTTTCAAGGAAATCTTAACAGGTAAGTATGATGATATACCAGAAGGATTATTCTTAAATGCAGGATCAATAGATGATGTTATAGAAGCAGCTTCAAAGTTAGATTAATATAGGGAGGTTAATTTATGAAGACATTTAACCTACTAGTATCAATACCAGAAGAAACTTTCTTCGAAGGTAGAGTTTCATCATTAAAGGCTAAAAATCCAAATGGTGAATTTCAAATATTAGCTAACTATGAACCTTTTGTATCAATAGTTAGCCCATCAACTCTAACTCTTGTAGATGAAAATGGAACAAAGAGTTCTTATTTCATTTCAGAGGGAGTTATTGAAACAAAGGGTGATAAGGTTATTCTTTGTGTTAATTCAATTGATAAAAAAGAAGATATAGATTTAGCGAAAGCAGAAGAAGCAAAAGTTCGTGCAGAGCAAAGACTTGCTTCAAATCAATATAACATAGATAGAAATAGAGCAAAACTTTCATTAGCAAGAGCTAAAGAAAGAATAAAATTTGCTAAATAGGATAGCGGATGCAATTTGCATCTGCTATTTTTTTTATGTTATTAATAAGTCTTTAACTAAACATATAGTGCTCACATAATGCTCACAAATAAAAATACATAGGAATATATTTATAATATAGGAAAATATTTTGATTACTTTTAAAAAACTTGTCCATAATCTTAAAAGAGGTGTTAAGATATGAAGAAGTTTATTGTATTTATTTTTAGTATATTAATGGCAAGTTCTCTTTTAGGATCAGTTAGTAAAAGTAATTTTGATGTATATGATAATCTAGTTAGAAATAAGGCTAATGTTGTAGAGCAGGGAGTAAAAATTCAATATAGGTACGATGGAATTTATAAAAAAGAAATAGAAAGTATTAAATCTTTACTTAAAATAGAATCAGATTTTAATATATATAATGAAAATTTTTATTATCATGATAAGACAGATAAATATAGTATAGAAATTAAAGGTATAGATTCATTTGTAGAGGTGGAGATAAAGTACTTTATTGAGAATATTAAAGTTGAAGAAATAGAGAAAAAATTAGAGGCTATCTTTAATACAAAAAGAGAATTAGAGAGTTTTTCTTATATAAAGGCTAAAGTTAAAAATAATTTTGATATAGATAAAGAAATTAGTATTTTGAATGAGAATTCAAAGATTAAAGAAATTACTAACTTAAAAATATCAAGTGGAGTAACAGGTACAATTAAACTTTATAATAAGAAAGAATATAATTACTCTTTTATAACTTATGAAAAGGACGACAATTATATTATTGTTGGAAGCCCTGTAATATTCACCGTATATTAGGAAGAATAATGGAGGACGATATGGAAAAGATAGTAGTAAAAAGTGGACAAAAATTAAGTGGAGAAGTTAATATAAGTTTAGCTAAGAATTCAGTCTTACCAATAATAGCAGCTACAATATTAGCTGATGATCCAGTTGTTATAAAAAATTATCCAAAGCTTGAAGATGTTAAGGTTCTTACAGAAGTTTTAAATGATATTGGTTGTTATATTAATATGGATGAGCCTAGTCATAATTTAAAAATTGATTCTAGTAGTATTAATAAATATACTGCTAATAGTGAACTTGTTAGAAAAATGAGAGCTTCTTTTTTAATTATGGGGCCAATGCTTGCAAAGTATAAGAGATTTAGATTAGCATCACCTGGAGGATGTAATATTGGAACTAGACCTATAGATTTGCACTTAAAAGGATTTGAGGCGCTAGGAGCTAAAGTTATTCAAAAACATGGATTTGTAGAAGTTATAGGAGAAAATTTAAAAGGTTCCACTATATATTTAGACTTTCCATCAGTAGGTGCAACAGAAAACTTAATTATGGCTGCCTCTCTTATAGAAGGAAAAACAACAATAATTAATCCAGCTTTAGAACCAGAAATTGAGGATTTAGCTAATTTTTTAAATAGTATGGGTGCAAAAATTAAAGGTGCTGGAAAAGGTAATATTGAAATTGAAGGTGTTAAATCCTTAAGTGGAGGAGAGTATACACCTATATATGATAGGATTGAAGCAGGTACATTTATGGTTGCGGCAGCTATAACATGTTCAAAAATTAAGATAAATGGTGTGGAGGAAAATCATCTTAAACCAGTTATTGAAAAATTAAAGGAAATAGGAACAAGTATAAGCATAGATAATGAAACTAAAATAGCAGTAGTTGAAGGTAGTGATGTAATATTACCTACAGATATAAAAACTATGCCTTATCCAGGATATCCTACAGATATGCAGTCACAAATTATGAGTTTAGTATCATTAGCTAGAGGAAATTCTGTAATAGAAGAAAGTGTTTTTGAAAATAGGTTTATGAATGCAGCAGAACTTTGTAGGATGGGAGCTAATATTAAAATAAGAGGTAATTCAGCAATTATACAAGGAGTTAATAAACTTACAGGATGTGAGGTGAAGGCAACTGACTTAAGAGCAGGTGCTTCTTTAATTTTAGCTGGACTTGTTGCAGAAGGATATACTAAAATTAGTGATATCTATCATATTGATAGGGGATATGTTAATATAGAGGAAAAATTTAGAGCATTAGGTGCAGAAATTTATAGAATTAATGATTAATGAAATATTTATTATAAAGACTATAAAATTAGTTTTAAGCTAATTTTATAGTCTTTTGTATTTTTAGTAATATCTAGTGAAGTGATAGACATATAAATAAAATGTAATGTTGATGCTTTAGGAGGGATTATGAGAAGAATTGACTCTAGAAATTTTAGAAAGTTTATAAATTTTGTTATGAGTAATTTTAAAGAAATTATTATTATAGCACTAGTTATTATAATTATATTTTCTATACCAGTTATTTTTGGATATCTCAGTAATGGAAGTTATGAAGAAATTAGTAAAGATAATAGTAATAAAATAGATTTAATTAAAGGAAGAGAGCTTGATATTGATACATCTATAGTAAAAGTGTTGATAATGGATACTGGTGAAGTTAAGAGTATTCCTTTAGAAGAGTATGTAGAAGGTGTAGTTAGTACAGAAATGCCTTTATCATTTGAAAAAGAAGCTTTAGTAGCCCAAGGAGTACTTGCCAGAACTTTTGTAGTTAGTAAGATGATAACACCATGTACTAAAGCAAAAGAAAAGGGTGCTGATATTTGTGATACTGTTCATTGTCAGGTTTATAAGGATTTAGATGAAAGAGTAAGTAGTACAGGAAGTAATAAAGCTAAATTTAAAAAGAAGATTAAAAAGGCTGTAAATGAAACAAAATCTAAGGTTCTTAGTTATGATGGGTTATTAGTAAGATATCCTCAGTATTTTGCTATAAGTTCAGGAAAAACTGAAAATGGAAGTGAGATATTTGGAATGGATGTTCCTTATTTAAGATCTGTAATAAGTAATGGTGAAGAAGATTTACCTAAGTCTAAGAC
Source organism: Clostridium mediterraneense (assembly GCF_900091705.1). Lineage (GTDB taxonomy): Bacteria > Bacillota > Clostridia > Clostridiales > Clostridiaceae > Sarcina > Sarcina mediterraneense. Next base: position 790,373 of record NZ_LT594785.1, read on the forward strand.
TAATGTAGATATTAGTAATAGTGATTTTGCTTATAAGGTAAATAGTACTTATAGTAATGCAAGGCTTAGCACTAGTAATTTAGCTTCTCAAGTAAAGATTCTTAGTAGAACAGAAGGTGGGAGTGTAAAGCAAATTCAACTTGGAAATGTAACTATTAAAGGAACTGAATTCAGAACTTTATTTTCACTTAATTCAGCTAATTTTAATTTAGATTTCTCTAATAAGGTATCTATTACTTGTAAAGGATATGGACATGGAGTAGGAATGAGTCAATGGGGAGCAAACGCTATGGCTAAGGACGGAAAAGATTATTCTGAAATATTAAAACATTATTTTACTGAATCTTCAGTTGTGGATATAAAAAATATTATGATAGATTAAAAATTTAATCCTATAATTCGTAAATCAGCGGATTATAGGATTTTTTTTGTTTTTATTTGTAGTAAAATAGCGTATTTAATCTAAAAGTTTTTAAGGAATGTAGGTATTTTTTTATTTTCATAGGACAGACTATTTAAAGGAGGTGTTGACATGGAAAAATTTAAAAACTTTTTAAAGAGAGAGAGTTTCTATGTAATTTTAACTCTTTGCTTAATAGTATTAGCAGGAGTTGCTGTAGTAACTGGTGGAAAGAAGGCAGAAGATAATATAAAGAAACCAGTAGCTAGTAATTCAGTTCAAGAAAAGGAAACAGGTAAATCCCTAGAGGGGGCGGAGCTAGTTAAGGATGACTCTAAGAAGGATACTGAAAAGAAAGAGAATAAAGAAAATAAAAGTGAAGCTAAAAAAGAAGATGATGCAGTGGCAACTAACGCTACTCCAAAATCAGAATATATAAGTCCTGTTAAAGATGGTGTTGTAACAAGAAAATTTAATATAGCACCAAGAGTTGAAAAGGATGGTAAGTCAGCTAATGTATATAAAGGAATTGATATAGAAGCTAAGAAAGGGTCAGAAGTTTTAGCTGTAGCTGATGGAGAAGTTATAGATGCTCGTAGTGGAGATTCAAGAGAAGGTAACTATATTAAGGTAAAAGATTCAAAAGGATTAATTACTATGTACGGAAATTTGGATCTTAAGCTAAAGGTTAAAAAAGGTGATAAGGTTTCACAAGGTACTGTTTTAGGAACTATAGGTAATTCTATTAAAGTAAATCCTTCAGATAGAGTATCTAAAGAATATCTTTTATTACATGTAGAAAAAGATAAACAAGCAATAGATCCATTAACTGTTTTTAAAGACTTAACAGTAAAGAAATAATAAATTAAATACCAGCCATTCTTTATGGCTGGTTAATAATTCTAGGAAGTTTTCTAGAGAGTTTGAGAAAGAGGATGATTATTTTGAAGGACTATATTGAAGAAAGAGTGCTAGAAGTAGCGAAATATATAATAGATTCTAAATCTACTATTAGAAGAACTGCTAAGGTATTCGGTGTCAGCAAGAGTACAATACACAAAGATATGACAGAAAGACTTCCGAAAATAAATCCTAATATAGCAGATGAAGCAAAAAATATATTAGATTTGAATAAAGCTGAAAGACATATAAGAGGTGGTAAAGCCACTAAATTAAAGTATAAAATAGTTGAATGAGAAAAACTAAAAGTATATAATATATAGTATATTTTGAGTAAATAAAAAGAAAAAAAGCAGATAATGAAGAATAGTGGGGAGTGTAAGGGTATGTGGTTTTTCAATAGTGGAACTAATATGGGTATAGACTTAGGTACTGCATCAGTACTAGTTTATATAAAAGGCAAAGGAGTAGTACTTCAAGAGCCTTCAGTTGTAGCTATAGATAAAAGCAGAAATAAAGTTCTAGCAGTCGGAGAAGAAGCTAGACAAATGATAGGAAGAACACCAGGTAACATAGTAGCAATACGTCCATTAAGAAATGGTGTTATATCAGATTACGATGTAACAGAAAAAATGTTACAATATTTTATTAAAAAAGGTATAGGTAAAAGTAAAGTTGCTGCGCCAAAAGTTATGATATGTATACCATCACAAGCTACAGAAGTTGAAAAAAGAGCTGTAATTGATGCAGCAAGAAATTCTGGAGCAAGAAGTGTTTATTTAGTTGAGGAACCTTTAGCAGCAGCTATAGGTGCAGGAATAGATATATCAATACCAAATGGACATATGGTAGTTGATATTGGTGGAGGAACTTGTGATATAGCAGTTATATCTTTAGGTGGAATAGTTGTTAGATCATCCCTTAAGATAGCAGGAGATAGTTTTGATGATGCTATAATAAAATACATAAGAAATAATTATAAATTAATGATAGGTGAAAGAACAGCAGAAGAACTTAAAATAAAAGTAGGAGCTGCTATGGAAGGCGTTAGAGATGAAAGCCTCACAATAAAGGGAAGAAATATGATAACAGGTTTACCAGATGAGGCTGTTATTTCAACTGAACATGTAAGAGAAGCAGTGGAAGATTCAGTTAAACTTATAGCTGAAAGCTTACATTCAGTTTTAGAAAGAACACCACCAGAACTTGCTGCTGACATAATGGAAGAAGGAATACTTATGACAGGAGGAGGAGCATTATTATATGGCTTAGATAAATTCCTAGAGTCAAAAACAGGAGTTGAAGTTAGAGTTGCTGAAGATGCAATAACTTGTGTTGCAGAGGGAACAGGAAAAATTCTTGATGTACTTGATAAGCTTAATATAAATATGGATGCAGAAGAGGTAAATTTAATTAAATAGATAATAAAAGCACTAGATTGTTTCTAGTGCTTTTATTATTTTTGTATCTCTTTATTTAATATATAGGAAGTTAAAATGGAATTACTTATTACTTTAGCAATATCCATTATTAAATTGAGTCTAATAGCCCTATTAGAGAAGAGATCTGATTTGCTTGAAGAATCTACAATACCTATTATAGAAATATTACCAACAGAAGGTAAGATTTTACCAACACCTTTACCTGGCTTTAATGGTTCATTTCTAACATGAATTTCACCGATAGATTTATTATCACCAAGACAAGCATCAATTGCTATTATAAAAGAATTGGGATGATTATTATTAATTTTTTTTAATTCTGTATCAATATTCAATGCATGTATAGGTTCTTCTAAAGTTCCATAAAGAGGAAGTGGGAAATTTTTTTCTTTTAAAAGAGTTCCTACTAATGGACCAAGACAATCACCAATACACTTATCTGTCCCTATACATATAAATATTGAGTTATTTATATAATCCTTAAGAAAATGTGCAATTTCGAAATAGGATAAAGTATCCTTATAGTATGTCTTTACTTTCTTCAAAATCTCGCCTCCCTTCATAAATTTATATGATTATAAAAATGATTTTATAATTAGAATTAGTATATATTTAGAATATATTGTCAATATTGTAAAAGAGGTGATTATATGAAAAAGAAGTATTTATCAATTTTAGTTATATTATTAACTATGATTTTAGTTATATTTATGGTAAAAGGGAGTAGAAATGATGATGGATATATTATGGTTAAAAGTGATCAAGAAATTAAAAAAGAAGAAAAATTAGCTGATAGTTCTAAAATAATTAATGAAAAAGAATTAGATAATTTTATTAGTGATCTAGAATCAAAAAATCATAATGAAGAAAATTTATCAAATGATAGTGGAGAGAAGATAAAAAAAGAAAATAATGATATTGAGTTTAAAAATACAATAACTAAGGAGCAAGCTTTAGAAGAAGATATTAATAGTATTAAAGAGATTGATAGTGAATATCAAATTGATAAAAGTGATAATGAAACAAAAGAAGTAATATTTAAGGTAGACAAAGAAAAAATAATTTCTAAGATGACAAGTGAAGATAGAAAAACTTTAACAAGGATGGTAAAAAAATTATCTATGTATGATTATGCTAGAATGATAAATACTATAAAAAATAATGGTGAAGAAGAAGCAGCATTAGATGTTTTAGAAATATTAACAAAAAGATTGAATAATGAAGAGTATAATAAAATAAAAGGGATATTAGATCCATATATAAATATAGATTTATTAGAGGAGAAAAGTTTATAAAAAATTAATTAAAAGAGAGAAATAAGAAGAAAATAAGAAAAATATAAATTTAATTTGTTTAAATGGAGAAATTTTAACTTGAAATAAGTATCTGTTAGTTATATACTAATCCTTGTCAGTCAGAGAGATTCTCTGAAAGACATTAAAAAATAATATGCTGATATGGCTCAATTGGCAGAGCAGCTGATTTGTAATCAGCAGGTTATCGGTTCAAGTCCGATTATCAGCTCCAAATGTGGTGGGGTTCCCGAGTGGCCAAAGGGAACAGACTGTAAATCTGTCGTCGTATGACTTCGAAGGTTCGAATCCTTCTCCCACCACCATTTTTCTCAGTATGGTCGCATAGCTCAGCTGGGAGAGCACCTGCCTTACAAGCAGGGGGTCACAGGTTCGAGCCCTGTTGCGACCACCATTTAAAAATTTAAAATAATATGCTGATATGGCTCAATTGGCAGAGCAGCTGATTTGTAATCAGCAGGTTATCGGTTCAAGTCCGATTATCAGCTCCAAATGTGGTGGGGTTCCCGAGTGGCCAAAGGGAACAGACTGTAAATCTGTCGTCGTATGACTTCGAAGGTTCGAATCCTTCTCCCACCACCATTTTTCTCAGTATGGTCGCATAGCTCAGCTGGGAGAGCACCTGCCTTACAAGCAGGGGGTCACAGGTTCGAGCCCTGTTGCGACCACCATTTAAAAATTTAAAATAATATGCTGATATGGCTCAATTGGCAGAGCAGCTGATTTGTAATCAGCAGGTTATCGGTTCAAGTCCGATTATCAGCTCCAAATGTGGTGGGGTTCCCGAGTGGCCAAAGGGAACAGACTGTAAATCTGTCGTCGTATGACTTCGAAGGTTCGAATCCTTCTCCCACCACCATTTTTCTCAGTATGGTCGCATAGCTCAGCTGGGAGAGCACCTGCCTTACAAGCAGGGGGTCACAGGTTCGAGCCCTGTTGCGACCACCATTTAAAAATTTAAAATAATATGCTGATATGGCTCAATTGGCAGAGCAGCTGATTTGTAATCAGCAGGTTATCGGTTCAAGTCCGATTATCAGCTCCAAATGTGGTGGGGTTCCCGAGTGGCCAAAGGGAACAGACTGTAAATCTGTCGTCGTATGACTTCGAAGGTTCGAATCCTTCTCCCACCACCATTTTTCTCAGTATGGTCGCATAGCTCAGCTGGGAGAGCACCTGCCTTACAAGCAGGGGGTCACAGGTTCGAGCCCTGTTGCGACCACCATTTAAAAATTTAAAATAATATGCTGATATGGCTCAATTGGCAGAGCAGCTGATTTGTAATCAGCAGGTTATCGGTTCAAGTCCGATTATCAGCTCCAAATGTGGTGGGGTTCCCGAGTGGCCAAAGGGAACAGACTGTAAATCTGTCGTCGTATGACTTCGAAGGTTCGAATCCTTCTCCCACCACCATTTTTCTCAGTATGGTCGCATAGCTCAGCTGGGAGAGCACCTGCCTTACAAGCAGGGGGTCACAGGTTCGAGCCCTGTTGCGACCACCATTTAAAAATTTAAAATAATATGCTGATATGGCTCAATTGGCAGAGCAGCTGATTTGTAATCAGCAGGTTATCGGTTCAAGTCCGATTATCAGCTCCAAATGTGGTGGGGTTCCCGAGTGGCCAAAGGGAACAGACTGTAAATCTGTCGTCGTATGACTTCGAAGGTTCGAATCCTTCTCCCACCACCANCAAATGATAGGAAGAACACCAGGTAACATAGTAGCAATACGTCCATTAAGAAATGGTGTTATATCAGATTACGATGTAACAGAAAAAATGTTACAATATTTTATTAAAAAAGGTATAGGTAAAAGTAAAGTTGCTGCGCCAAAAGTTATGATATGTATACCATCACAAGCTACAGAAGTTGAAAAAAGAGCTGTAATTGATGCAGCAAGAAATTCTGGAGCAAGAAGTGTTTATTTAGTTGAGGAACCTTTAGCAGCAGCTATAGGTGCAGGAATAGATATATCAATACCAAATGGACATATGGTAGTTGATATTGGTGGAGGAACTTGTGATATAGCAGTTATATCTTTAGGTGGAATAGTTGTTAGATCATCCCTTAAGATAGCAGGAGATAGTTTTGATGATGCTATAATAAAATACATAAGAAATAATTATAAATTAATGATAGGTGAAAGAACAGCAGAAGAACTTAAAATAAAAGTAGGAGCTGCTATGGAAGGCGTTAGAGATGAAAGCCTCACAATAAAGGGAAGAAATATGATAACAGGTTTACCAGATGAGGCTGTTATTTCAACTGAACATGTAAGAGAAGCAGTGGAAGATTCAGTTAAACTTATAGCTGAAAGCTTACATTCAGTTTTAGAAAGAACACCACCAGAACTTGCTGCTGACATAATGGAAGAAGGAATACTTATGACAGGAGGAGGAGCATTATTATATGGCTTAGATAAATTCCTAGAGTCAAAAACAGGAGTTGAAGTTAGAGTTGCTGAAGATGCAATAACTTGTGTTGCAGAGGGAACAGGAAAAATTCTTGATGTACTTGATAAGCTTAATATAAATATGGATGCAGAAGAGGTAAATTTAATTAAATAGATAATAAAAGCACTAGATTGTTTCTAGTGCTTTTATTATTTTTGTATCTCTTTATTTAATATATAGGAAGTTAAAATGGAATTACTTATTACTTTAGCAATATCCATTATTAAATTGAGTCTAATAGCCCTATTAGAGAAGAGATCTGATTTGCTTGAAGAATCTACAATACCTATTATAGAAATATTACCAACAGAAGGTAAGATTTTACCAACACCTTTACCTGGCTTTAATGGTTCATTTCTAACATGAATTTCACCGATAGATTTATTATCACCAAGACAAGCATCAATTGCTATTATAAAAGAATTGGGATGATTATTATTAATTTTTTTTAATTCTGTATCAATATTCAATGCATGTATAGGTTCTTCTAAAGTTCCATAAAGAGGAAGTGGGAAATTTTTTTCTTTTAAAAGAGTTCCTACTAATGGACCAAGACAATCACCAATACACTTATCTGTCCCTATACATATAAATATTGAGTTATTTATATAATCCTTAAGAAAATGTGCAATTTCGAAATAGGATAAAGTATCCTTATAGTATGTCTTTACTTTCTTCAAAATCTCGCCTCCCTTCATAAATTTATATGATTATAAAAATGATTTTATAATTAGAATTAGTATATATTTAGAATATATTGTCAATATTGTAAAAGAGGTGATTATATGAAAAAGAAGTATTTATCAATTTTAGTTATATTATTAACTATGATTTTAGTTATATTTATGGTAAAAGGGAGTAGAAATGATGATGGATATATTATGGTTAAAAGTGATCAAGAAATTAAAAAAGAAGAAAAATTAGCTGATAGTTCTAAAATAATTAATGAAAAAGAATTAGATAATTTTATTAGTGATCTAGAATCAAAAAATCATAATGAAGAAAATTTATCAAATGATAGTGGAGAGAAGATAAAAAAAGAAAATAATGATATTGAGTTTAAAAATACAATAACTAAGGAGCAAGCTTTAGAAGAAGATATTAATAGTATTAAAGAGATTGATAGTGAATATCAAATTGATAAAAGTGATAATGAAACAAAAGAAGTAATATTTAAGGTAGACAAAGAAAAAATAATTTCTAAGATGACAAGTGAAGATAGAAAAACTTTAACAAGGATGGTAAAAAAATTATCTATGTATGATTATGCTAGAATGATAAATACTATAAAAAATAATGGTGAAGAAGAAGCAGCATTAGATGTTTTAGAAATATTAACAAAAAGATTGAATAATGAAGAGTATAATAAAATAAAAGGGATATTAGATCCATATATAAATATAGATTTATTAGAGGAGAAAAGTTTATAAAAAATTAATTAAAAGAGAGAAATAAGAAGAAAATAAGAAAAATATAAATTTAATTTGTTTAAATGGAGAAATTTTAACTTGAAATAAGTATCTGTTAGTTATATACTAATCCTTGTCAGTCAGAGAGATTCTCTGAAAGACATTAAAAAATAATATGCTGATATGGCTCAATTGGCAGAGCAGCTGATTTGTAATCAGCAGGTTATCGGTTCAAGTCCGATTATCAGCTCCAAATGTGGTGGGGTTCCCGAGTGGCCAAAGGGAACAGACTGTAAATCTGTCGTCGTATGACTTCGAAGGTTCGAATCCTTCTCCCACCACCATTTAAATTTTAAAATATATAAACATCAGAGTATATGCTGATATGGCTCAATTGGCAGAGCAGCTGATTTGTAATCAGCAGGTTATCGGTTCAAGTCCGATTATCAGCTCCAAATGTGGTGGAGTTCCCGAGTGGCCAAAGGGAACAGACTGTAAATCTGTCGTCGTATGACTTCGAAGGTTCGAATCCTTCTTCCACCACCAGTACAGACACTATAAAAATAGTGTCTGTTTATTTTTAGAATTTTAAATGATAACATTTTGTAAACAATGTAACGAAAAAAAGTTTAGATAAAAAAATAGAACTCTTATCCAGAGAGGTGGAGGGACAGGGCCCTATGAAACCCGGCAACCAGTTATATAAGACCACGGTGCCAATTCCTGCAAAGTATATCTTTGCGAGATAAGAGGAGATAGTAGCTTATAAGGCAAGTCTCTTCTTAGGAAGAGACTTATTTTTTTATGTAAATTTAAATATATGAATGAGAGGAGGAAGTTATTTAAATTTATTATTTAAATAACGATATAAGAATGAGAAGATTATTTACATCAGAATCAGTAACAGAAGGACATCCAGATAAAATATGTGACCAAATTTCAGATGCGGTTTTAGATGCTATATTAGAAAAAGACCCACAAGCTAGAGTTGCTTGTGAAACAGCTGTAACAACAGGATTAGTTATGGTTATGGGAGAAATTACAACAAATTGTTATGTTGATATTCCAAAGGTTGTTAGAAAAACAATAAAAGAAATCGGATATGATAGAGCTAAGTTTGGATTTGACTGTGATACATGTGCAGTAATGACAACAATAGATGAACAATCAAGAGATATTGCTATGGGAGTTGACGAAGCTCTTGAATCAAGAGAAGGTCAAAAAGATGATAGTGAAGCAGTAGGAGCTGGAGACCAAGGAATGATGTTTGGTTTCGCTACAAATGAAACACCAGAATTTATGCCAGCACCAATAGCTATGGCTCACAGATTATCAAGAAGATTATCAGAAGTTAGAAAAAATGGAACACTTCCATACTTAAGACCAGATGGTAAGACTCAAGTAACAGTAGAATATGAAAATGATAAGCCAGTAAGAATAGATACAATAGTTATCTCAACACAACATGGAGAAGATGTAAGTCAAGAACAAATCAGAGAAGATTTAATGGAACATGTAATTAAAGCAGTAATGCCAGCTGAATTATTAGATGATTCAACAAGATACTTCATCAACCCAACAGGAAGATTCGTTATTGGAGGACCTCAAGGAGATGCAGGTCTTACAGGAAGAAAGATCATCGTTGATACATACGGTGGATATGGAAGACACGGTGGTGGAGCTTTCTCAGGAAAAGATTCAACTAAGGTTGATAGATCAGCAGCTTATGCAGCAAGATGGGTAGCTAAGAATTTAGTTGCAGCTGGAGTTGCAGATAAGGCTGAAATCCAATTAGCATATGCTATAGGTGTTGCTAAACCAGTTTCAATAGTTGTTGATACTTTCGGAACAGGAAAAATATCAGAAGAAAAGATAGTAGAAATAGTTGAAAAGGTATTTGACTTAAGACCAGGTGCTATCATAAATGAATTAAACTTAAGAAGACCAATATACAAGCAAACAGCTGCATACGGTCACTTTGGAAGAACAGACGTAGAACTTCCATGGGAAAACTTAAGTAAGGTTGAAGAAATAAAGAAGCATCTTTAGTATAAAAGATTTATTAAAATAAATTTTATATCAACTAAAACTTAAATATAATTTTAAAATAGAAATGCACGATTTAAATTATTAAATCGTGCATTTTTTATTAGTTTTGGTGAACTATTTTTCCGTTTACAAAAACTGATTTTATGTTTATATCTTCGTCGAATAATAATAGGTCAGCATCAAATCCTTCTTTGATTTGACCTTTTCTATCATCAACTTTACAGAACTTAGCTCCATTGTATGAAGCCATTTTAACTACTTCATATAGTGGGTATTCTGAATTTTTATATACATTTCTTACAGCATTATCAAGAGTTAAGACTGAACCAGCAAGAGCTCCATTTAAAAGTCTAGCAGCTCCATTTTCAACTATAACATCTTGACCACCAAGGCTATATTTTCCATCAGGCATACAACAAGCCATCATAGCATCAGTTACTAATAATACTTTATCTGTACCTTTTGCCTTATAAGCAATTCTAAGACTAGGATAAGCTATGTGTATTCCATCTGAAATAGTTTCTGTCGTTATATCTGAATCAAGAACAGCACCTACAACACCAGGTTCTCTATGTGCTAGAGGAGTCATTGCATTAAATAAGTGAGTTGCATGTGAACATCCACATTTAATACCTTCCATTGCTTGTTCATAATTAGCCTTTGTATGTCCTATTGATACTACTATTCCTTTAGAGGATAGATATTTTGTAAGTTCTTTAGCACCATCTACTTCTGGAGCAAGAGTTATTGAAGTAACGGCGTCTTCGCAATCACCTACTATTTTATTGAAGTTTTCTATTGATGGAGGTATTAAGAAATTTGGGTTTTGAGCCCCTATAGCATTACTGTTTATAAATGGTCCTTCAAGGTGGGCACCAAGTACATTAGCTCCGTCTGTTCCGTTTAATTTAGCTTCTTTTATAACTTTCATTGATTTTCTTATATCATCAGCTGCGACAGTCATTGTTGTTGGTGTAAATGAAGTTGTCCCTCTTTTTACGATAACTTTAGCAATTTCATTTATTGCTTCAAATGTTCCGTCCATAGTATCATGTCCACCAGCTCCATGGATGTGAACATCTATAAATCCTGGTGAAAGATAAAGTTCATTTGCATCTATAACATTATCATCTGTAGGGTTAGCTGGATTGATTTCTTTTATTTTTCCATTTTCAATTAAAACAGAGCCATTTTCAATTCTATCTAAATATATGATATTACAATTTTTAATTAACATAGAAAAACCTCCTAATTCTATATAAATATATTTATATTTATATATTAATCCATCTTAACTAATTTAGTCAATTTATTAATATTTATAAAAATGATTTAAAATTATTAAATATGTTATAATCATAATAATAAAAATTATTATTAGGAGCTAAAAATGGACGAATTAAATGGTATTGTAGAAAGTATTGTATTTAAAAGTGAAGATACAGGATATACAGTCATAAAGTTTAGGCAAAATAATGAAGTGCATACTGCGGTTGGAGCGGTCCCTCAGTTGAAAGAAGGTCAGAATTTAAAAATTAGAGGTCAGTGGGGTTCACATCCTCAATTTGGAAGACAATTTAAAATAGAAGAATTTGAAGAAATTTTACCTACATCAGCTGAAGGGATTGAAAGATACCTATCTTCAGGAGTTATACATGGAATAGGTCCTGTAACTGCAAAAAAAATAGTATCTAAGTTTGGAGATAAAACTTTAGAAATATTAGATAATGATATAAATAAGTTAAAAGAGATTGAAGGGATAGGTAAAAAAAAGCTTGAAATAATCATAGATTCTTATAATGAGCAGAAAGAATTAAAAAATATTTCTATATTTCTACAAGAGCATGGACTTAGTATAAATCAATGCTTAAAAATTTATAAAAAATATGGAGCTATGTCTGTAGATGTTGTTAAGGAGAATCCTTATACATTATCTGATGAGATAAGTGGGATAGGGTTTAAAACTGCTGATAGAATAGCAAAATCATTAGGTATAGAAGAAGATTCAGATTTTAGAGTTCAAAGTGGATTAAAATATATAATAAATAATTTTTGTGCTGCTGGAAATACATATATGCCTAAGGATGAATTAGTTAAAGAGGCTTCAGAAGTTCTTGGTGTTGATAGAAAAATAGTTGAGCAAAATATTATAAATGCTAGTCTTGATAATAGAATACGACTTGAAATGTTAGAAAATCATGAAGGGGTATTTACTATACCATATTATTATAGTGAGCTTGGTATAACTAATAGAATCTTAACTTTAGCTATAGGTAATTTTCAAAATATAAATGTAGATATAGAGGATTTAATTACAAAGTTTGAGAGTGAGAATAAGATAAATTTTGCAGTTTCACAAAAAGAGGCTATCCTAGGAGCTTTCCAAAATGGGATAGAAATTATAACTGGAGGGCCTGGAACAGGTAAGACTACTATAATTAAGGCTATAATTGATATTTTTGAAAAGTGTTCTATGAAGGTAGTTTTAGGAGCACCTACTGGTAGAGCAGCCAAGAGAATGTCAGAATCAACAGGTAGAGAAGCGAAAACTATACATAGACTTTTAGATATGGGAATATCAGATGATGAAGAAGAAAAAGTGTTCCAAAAAACTGATACAGAGCCAATAGATGCTGATGTTGTTATTATAGATGAGGCTTCTATGATTGATGTAGCTCTTATGAATAATCTTTTAAAGGCTATAAAGGTTGGTACTAGGCTTATAATAGTTGGAGACGTAGATCAATTACCTTCAGTTGGTGCAGGGAATGTTCTTAGTGATTTAATTGAAAGTAATTTTACTAAGGTTGTTAGACTTGGTGAAATTTTTAGACAGGGTAAAGAAAGTATGATAGTTGTAAATGCCCATAAAATTAATAAAGGTGAAATGCCTATTTTAAATGAAAAAGGAAAAGACTTTTTCTTTGTAAGAGAAGAAAGTCAAGATAGGATGGTAAAAACTATTGTTGATCTAATAAATACTAGACTTCCTAAGTTTAATAAGAATTGGGATAAGTATAAAGATATACAAATACTTGCTCCAATGAAAAAGGGGAATCTTGGAGTTATGAATTTAAATCAAAAGCTTCAAGAAGTTCTTAATGAGAAGAAACCTTATAAAACAGAAAGAGAGTTTAGGGACATCACTTTTAGAGAAGGTGATAAGGTTATGCAAATTAAAAATAATTATACCTTAAAATGGACTAGAGTAGCTGGAATTGGTGATAATGAAGGTGAGGGAGTTTTTAATGGGGATATGGGATTTATAGAATCAATAAATAATGAAGATAAAACTTTAACTGTTATTTTTGATGATGAAAGAAGAGTTGTTTATGATTTTGTATTTCTTGATGAGTTAGAACTTGCATATGCTATTACTATACATAAAAGTCAGGGAAGTGAATTTCCAGTAGTTATAATTCCAGTTTATATGGGAGCACCATTCCTTATGAATAGAAATCTTTTATATACAGGTATAACAAGAGCAAAACAAATGGTAGTAATAGCAGGATTCCCTAAAGCTCTTAAGTATATGGTTGATAATACTAGAAGTATGGAAAGATATTCGTCACTTAAATGGAGAATAAAAGAAATAATAAAAAATGATGCTTTTGAAGATGGAAAGAAGATAGAGGAAAACGAAGAGTAGAGGGGGATTAAAGTGATAAAGCAGGATTATTATTTATGCGATATTTTTAAAGGATTAAAAACTATAAGAAATGTTCTAGGTTCAGGGAATAACTTGATTAATGTTATTATGGAACCTTATAAATCTAAAGAAATAATAGAAATGTTTATAGAAGAGAATAAGCATAAAAGTATATTATATTTAAGCTTTAAAAAATCAAAATTAGATAGTAATTTAGCTTGTGATACCTTATTGTTTGATAGTTTTATGAATATTACAAAAGTATATGATTTTGTAATAATAGATGATATTAGTTTTTATTCTAATTATAATATTTCAGCACTTATAGAGCTTGCTAACTCTATTTATAAGAATACAAAAAATATTATTATATTTGCAATAGATATTGTATTTGAGAATACAGCTAATATATTTATAACTACACAAACTAAGGAAACTCATTTTAAGGAACCAAGAGTTATAGTAAGTAGATTTGATCTTAGGAGAACTATACCATCTATATTTTATAGTTATTTAGAATGGTTTTATCATAATGGAGAAAATGTACTTATATATGTAGAAAAAGAAAAAGAACAGGGAATATATGGAAAGTTTATTGAGTTTAAGAAAGAATTTATAGATATGAATGTAATTCTTTTTAAGGGTAATACAAATAATTTATTAACCCAGCTTGATAAAAATAAAAAGACAATAATTATTAATAGTAATATTCAAGGTATCATAGATAATATAAGAAATACAAATGTAATTTTATATAATGACAGTAAGAAGTTTTTTTACTATAAAGAGATAGTTTTTTTATGTGGAAGATATTCAACTTTAACAGAAAAAAAGGAGTTAATACTTCTTAGTAAAAAAGAAAGTATCAATATAGATAGGGCAAGAGGTAAGGCAAGACTTTATAATCAAATTGCTTGGGGGGATGAAAAATAATTAAGTATTTATTTAATTGCATGTTAGAACTAATATATCCAAGAGAGGATAAATGTCTTATTTGCAAAAGTGAAATAGATTCAGATTTTATTTGTCCTAAATGTTCAAGGCAGCTTCCACGAATAGATGGGGAATCAAAAATAGAAAACCTAAGTTTTTATAGTGCTGTTTATTATTCATCTGCAATGAGAAATTTAGTAATTGATTTTAAGTATAGAAAAAATTTTGAGTGTGGAGAATTTTTTATTAGTCTTTTAGAGGAGAAAATAAAAAAGGAAAAAATAGAATTTGATTATATAAGTTTTGTTCCTAGTACAAAAAAGGTTGTAAAACAAAGAGGTTTTGACCATTGCTTATTTTTAGCAAAAGGTCTAAAAGATAAGCTTAATAAACCAGTTGTAAATCTACTTAAAAAGAAAGAAAATGTAGAGGAACAGAAAAAGCTTGCTTCAAGTAAGAGAAAAAGAAATGTAGAGAATGCTTTTATTGTAAATGATGGAGTTAAATTAGATTTAAATAATAAGAGGATTTTATTTATAGATGACCTAAGTACTACTGGAGCAACACTAGAATCTTGTCAAAATACAATAAAAAAAGTGTATAAATCAGAAATTATACTATTGACTGTTGTGAAAAGTAGTATATAATAATATATGTGCTAGGTCTGTGGTTGAAAGTCGATGCCAGTCGCAGGCAAAACGATCCACGTAAGTTAAACAAAGTTTTAATGAGCATGGTGCGGCTTAGAAGTAAGACCTGCCGAGAAAATCGAGAGGGTTAGTAGTGAGAGGGTAATTCTGGGTAGCGAAAGCTCCAGCAGGCGAGTGTGGGGTCAAAGACCAGGTCAGCTAGCATTTATTTATAACTATCAGATATAGAATCTGGTGGTTTTTTTGTTTTTTATAGGAAAATAAAAAAAGCCCTTAACTTTTACTTTACACTTAAAAGGTTTACATGTCAAATACTTAAAGAATATATATGATGGAGTATTAGATAGCAATTTTGATTAGAAAACAAAATTTTGTAGAAGGTAGCTTTTTTTCGATTTGTATAGGAATTTAAAGAAGTGTAAAATAAAGGTATAAAATATTTAAGAATCATTAAATGGTCTTTTGAAAGGGGCTGGGCATATGAAGGTAAAAGTACATGCTAGAAACATTAAATTAACAGAGGCACTTAAAGAATCAGTTGAGAAGAAAGTATCAAAATTAGAAAAATACTTTATAGACGATGTAGAGGCGAAAGTAACTTTAAGCGTTCAAAAAAATAGACATATAGTTGAAGTCTTGATCCCATTTAACGGAATAGCAATTAGAGCTGAGGAAGTTACTGATGATATGTATAAATCAGTGGATTTAGTTGAAGAGAAGTTAGAAAGACAAATAGTTAAATATAAAACTAAGTTAAAAAGAGGAGAGTATAATTCTTTAAAGTATTCAAAGGTTGAAGAAATGCCTGATGAAGAAAATGAAGAAGTTAATAATAAAAAGATAGTAAAAGTTAAGAAGTTTGATTTAAAACCTATGGATGAAGAGGAAGCAGTTTTACAAATGGAACTTATAGGACATAATTTCTTTGTTTATAGAGATGGAGAAACAAACGAAATTAAAGTTGTTTATAAGAGAAAGGATGGAAACTACGGTTTAATAGATCCAGAAGAAATTTAATTTAAGATATATATTTAAGGAGCTATCTAATAGATAGCTCCTTAATTTTGATATTTTACTTTAAAAATAGATATTAATAAATAGGAATATTATTATTAAAATAGGGAAATTTTATTAAATATTGATTAAAGTAGATTTTGTTATATAAGTATTTAAAAAAAATAAAAAAGTACATACAAAAAGTTTAAAAAATACTTAATTAAGTAACTTTATTGAAAATAGTTAAGTATAAGTGTTATAATAAATGAATAAATAAACGAGAGAATTAAGGAGAATGAATATGGGATTCTTTGATAAGATTTTTGGCAGTTATAGCGAAAGACAAGTTAAGAATATAATTCCTATGGTTGACAAGATAGATGCCTTAGGTCCAGATATGGAAAGATTATCTGAAGATGAATTGAAAAATAAAACACAAGAATTTAAAGATAGACTTAAAAATGGTGAAACTTTAGATGATATTTTAATTGAAGCATTTGCAGTTGTAAGAGAAGCTGCAAAAAGACAAATGAATATGAAGCATTATAGAGAACAATTAATTGGCGGTATAGTTCTTCATCAAGGAAGAATTGCAGAAATGAAAACAGGGGAAGGTAAAACTTTAGTTGCTACATTACCTACTTATTTAAATGCTTTAACTGGTAAAGGAGTTCATGTTATTACAGTTAATGACTATCTTGCACAAAGAGATAGAGAGATAATGGCAAATATTTATGAATACTTAGGACTTACAACAGGAGTTATTGTTCATGGACTTACAAATGAACAAAGAAGAGAAGCTTATAATGCTGACATAACATATGGAACAAACAATGAGTTTGGATTTGATTACTTAAGAGATAATATGGTTATATACAAAGAAGAGAGAGTTCAAAGAAAACTAAACTATTGTTTAGTCGATGAAGTTGACTCAATCCTTATTGACGAAGCTAGAACACCTCTTATTATTTCAGGAGCAGGTGATAAATCAACTGATTTCTATAAAATAGCTGATTTCTTTGTTAAGAGACTTAAGAAGGAAGAACATTTTACAGTTGATGAAAAAGGTCATGCTGTTATGTTAACTGATAAAGGGGTTGAAGAAGCAGAAAAAGCATTTAATGTAGATAACTATGCGGATGCTGAAAATATGCAATTACAACACTATATCACTCAAGCTCTTAAAGCTAACTATCTTATGAAGCTTGATAAAGATTATATGATTAAAGATGGAGAAATTGCCATAGTTGATGAATTTACAGGAAGACTCATGGAAGGTAGAAGATATTCAGATGGTCTTCACCAAGCTATTGAAGCTAAAGAAGGTGTTGAAGTTAAGAGAGAATCAAAAACACTTGCTACAATTACATTCCAAAATTACTTTAGAATGTATGATAAATTATCAGGTATGACAGGTACAGCTTTAACAGAAGAAAATGAGTTTAGAGATATATATGGACTTGATGTTGTTGTTATTCCAACACATAGACCAATAGCAAGACAAGATAAAAAGGATTTAGTATTTAAAACTCAAAGAGGAAAATATAATGCTATAGTAGAAGATATTATAGAATCACATAAAACTGGTCAGCCAATACTTGTAGGTACAACAAGTATCGAAAAGTCAGAAATAATTTCAGATTTACTTAAGAAAAAAAGAATACCTCACAAAGTCTTAAATGCTAAGTATCATGAACAAGAAGCTGAAATTATTTCTAAGTCAGGAGAATTAGGTAACATAACAATTGCTACTAATATGGCTGGTAGAGGTACTGATATCAGACTTGGAGAAGGAGTTCGTGAAGTTGGTGGTCTTAAGATCATAGGAACAGAAAGACATGAATCAAGAAGAATAGATAATCAGTTAAGAGGGCGTGCTGGTCGTCAAGGAGATGTTGGGGAATCAAGATTCTATGTATCATTAGAAGATGATTTAATGAGACTGTTTGGTTCAGATAGAGTTATTTCAATTGCTGATAAGATTGGTCTAGGAGAAGATGAAGCTATTGAAAATGGTGTAGTTACTAGAACTATTGAAAATGCTCAAAAGAAAGTTGAAGGTAATAACTTTGATATAAGAAAGAGCTTACTTGGCTATGATGATGTTATTAATAAACAAAGAGAAATCATTTATAAGCAAAGAACAGAAGTTTTAGAAGGTGAAGATCTTAAGGAAAGTATAATGAATATGATTGATAGCATAATTAAAGAAGCTGTTGCTCTTCACTTAAGTGATGAAGATGAAAATTATGTTGAATCAATAAATACATTATTAAACTACTTAGAAGATATATATCTTCCAGCAGGACAATTTACAGCAGAAGAACTTGCTAAAAAGGATACAGAAGAAATAGAGCAAATTCTTTTAGAAGAGGCTCATAATTTATATAATCAAAAAGAAGAAGTAATTGGCTCAGAACAAATGAGAGAAATTGAAAGAGTTATACTTCTAAAGACTGTTGATAGTAAATGGATGGATCATATAGATAATATGGATCATTTAAAACAAGGTATAGGACTTATGGCTTATAAGCAAGAAGATCCTGTAAGAGCTTATCAACAACAAGGTAGTGATATGTTTGAAGAAATGATAGAAAGTATTCAAAAAGATACTGTTAAATATCTTTATCATGTTAGAATTCAATCAGAATCAATACAAAGAGAAAATGTAGTTGGCAAAACTCAAGAAATCCATGGTGAAAGAAGTAGCAAGCCAGCTAAAAATACACCTGTAAGATCAACTAAATTATCAGGTAGAAATGACTTATGTCCATGTGGAAGTGGAAAGAAATTTAAGAACTGTTGTGGTAAAGAAGCATAATTAGTTTTTTAAGAGGGGGTGTCTCATTATGAGAACACTCCCTTATTTTAATATTTATAGATAAGATATTTTTGGTTTTTTATATTAAATGATATACTATAAATAAATCATATAAGAAATTTATACAGAAAAGGGTGAGTTAATTTGAATATAGAACTTGAAAGTAAGTTAAGTAAACTTCCAGAGCTAAAAGCAAATTTAAATGAAATGGGGAATTCACTTTGACATCCCTAGCTTAGAAAAACAAAATCAAGAGCTAGAATTTAAGATGCAAGAGAAAGATTTTTGGGATGATATAAATAAAGCTCAAGAAATTACTCAGGAAAGTAAAAGATTAAAAGATAAGATAGAAAGCTTTACTTCATTAGTAAGTAAAATAGAAGATATAGAAGTTTTAAAAGAATTAATGGATGAAGACGACTTAGATACAGCAAATGAAATTATTTCTGAAATTAGATTTGTTCAAAAGGCAGTAGAAAAGTTAAAAGTAGAAACAATGCTATCAGGTGAGTATGACAGAAATAATGCTATTATAACTCTACATACAGGAGTTGGTGGGGCAGATGCTAACGATTGGACATCTATGCTTCTTAGAATGTATACAAGATGGTGTGAGAAAAAAGGTTATTCAGTTGAAATGCTTGATTATCAACCAGGAGATGAGGCTGGAGTTAAAAGTGTAACTCTAAGTGTTAAAGGTGAATATGCATATGGTTATTTAAAAGCTGAAAAAGGAATACATAGAATTGTTAGAATATCTCCTTTTAATGCTAATGGTAAAAGACAAACATCATTTGCATCATTAGAAGTTCTACCAGAACTTACAAAGGATCAGGATATAGAGATAAATCCAGCAGATTTAAAAATAGACACATATAGAGCTAGTGGAGCTGGTGGACAGCATGTTAATAAAACAGAATCAGCTATAAGAATAACTCATATTCCAACAGGAATAGTTGTTCAGTGTCAAAGTGAAAGAAGTCAGTTTGCTAACAAAGATACTGCTATGGGAATGCTTAAGGCAAAGCTTATTGAACTTAAGGAAAAAGCTCATAAAGAAAAGATTGAAGATCTTACAGGTGAATTAAAAGATATGGGTTGGGGAAGTCAAATAAGAAGTTATGTTTTCCAACCATATACAATGGTTAAAGATCATAGAACTAATGTAGAAAATACAAATATTAATGCTGTAATGGATGGAGATTTAGATGACTTCATGGTTGCTTATCTAAGTTCAAACTAAATATTAGAGTTTTATAAATTGAGGATTTGTTTTATAAAGAGAAGGTGGAATAAAGTTAATGAAAAATATAAATGCTATTTTAAGTAAAGAGCTTGGTATTTCTTTAAATCAAGTTGAAAGTGTTATAGAAATGTTAGATGAAGGTAATACAGTTCCTTTCATTGCTAGATATAGAAAAGAGAGAACAGGTGGACTAACAGATGAAGTATTAAGAACTTTTCTTGAAAGACTTACTTATCTTAGAAATCTATCAGATAGAAAAGAAGATGTAATAAGACTTATAGAAGAGCAAGGTAAACTTACAGAAGAACTTAAAAAGAAAATAGAAAATGCTATGAGTCTTACAGAAGTTGAAGATTTATATAGACCTTATAAGCAAAAGAAAAGAACTAGAGCAACTATGGCTGTTGAAAGAGGTCTTAAGCCACTTGCAGATTTAATTCTTTTAGGAGAATTTAAAGGAGACTTAGAAAAAGAAGCTAGCAAGTATATTGATGAAGAAAAAGAAGTAAAATCAATAGAAGATGCTTTAAAGGGTGCTATGGATATTGTAAGTGAAGTAATATCTGATAATGCTGATTTTAGAAAATGGATAAGAGAATTAATCAGAAGAGAAGGGCTTGTTATAACTAAAGGAAAGAGTGAAGAAACTACTCCTTATGAAATGTACTATGATTATAGTGAAGCTGTAAGAACTCTTCCATCTCATAGAATACTTGCTATAAATAGAGGTGAAAAAGAAAAAATATTATCTGTTAGTGTTTCAGTAGATGAAGAAAAGATAGTAAACTTCTTAAAGAATAGATTACTTAAGAAAAATAATATAACAGATAAATATTTAGAGGAATCTATAAAAGATTCATTAAAAAGACTTATCTATCCTTCAGTTGAAAGAGAAATAAGAGCTGAGCTTACTGATAAAGGTGAAGAGGGCGCTATAAATATATTTAAAGCGAACTTAAAATCATTATTAATGCAAGCACCTATTAAAGGAAAGGTTGTTATGGGATATGATCCTGGATTTAGAACAGGATGTAAAATAGCTGTTCTTGATGATACAGGAAAATTCCTTGAAAATACAACAGTATATCCAACTACTTCAGCTAATATGGTTAAAGATGCAGTTAAAAAAATGAAGGAACTTATTTATAAACATAATGTTGAGCTTATATCACTTGGTAATGGAACAGCTTCAAGAGAATCAGAAGAAGTTATAGCTGAAATGTTAAAAGAAATAAAAGATGAATCAGGTAAAGATATATTCTATGTAATAGTTTCTGAAGCTGGTGCCTCAGTTTATTCAGCATCTAAGCTAGCAAATGAAGAGTATCCAGATTTAGATGTAACTGTTAGAGGAGCTATTTCAATAGGAAGAAGACTTCAAGATCCACTTGCAGAGCTTGTTAAAATAGAGCCAAAAGCAATAGGTGTAGGACAATATCAACACGATGTTACTGCTAAAAAGCTTGATGAATCATTAAAAGGAATAGTAGAGGACTGTGTTAATAGTGTTGGAGTAGACCTTAATACAGCAACACCAGCACTTTTAAGTTATATATCAGGAGTTAATTCAACTATTGCTAAAAATATAGTTGAATATAGAGAAGAAAATGGTAAATTTAAATCAAGAAAAGAGCTTTTAAAAGTTAAAAGACTTGGGCAAAAAGCCTATGAACAATGTGCAGGATTCTTAAGAGTTGCTGAAAGTAAAGAATATCTTGATAATACAGCAGTTCACCCAGAATCATATAAACATGCAACAAAGCTTATAGAAATTCTTGATTATACAAAAGATGAATTAAAGCAAGGTAAGCTTATAGATATAGATGAAAGAGTTAAAGAAAAAGGAATTAAAAACTTAGCAAAAGAGCTTGAAATAGGAGAACCTACTCTAAATGATATAATAAAGGAAATTAAGAAACCAGGAAGAGATCCAAGAGAGGAATTACCAAAGCCTATATTTAAATCTGGTGTCATAGATATGAAAGATTTAAAACCTGGAATGAAGCTTATGGGAACAGTAAGAAATGTATCTGATTTTGGTGCATTTGTTGATATTGGAGTTCATCAAGATGGACTTGTTCATAAGAGTCAAATGGCAAATAGATTTATAAAACATCCTTTAGATGTAGTAACACTTGGAGATGTAATAGAAGTTACTATATTAGAAGTAGATTTAAAGAGAAAAAGAATATCATTAACTATGAAAAATTAATAAAAGGGAAGTTATTTTATATAAAATAACTTCCTTTTTAAATTTTAAAAAATTATAAAATTTTACAATATCTAAAAAGTCTATTGAATTTCTAAATAAGTAGAGATATAATTTAATTAAAAAATAAATATCTTCAGGGCGGGGCGTAATTCCCCACCGGTGGTAAAGCCCACGAGCTACAGTGTTAGCATGATTTGGTGAAATTCCAAAGCCGACAGTTAAAGTCTGGATGAAAGAAGGTAAAATAGATAACTCAATCTTATTATTAGAATATTTTAGCCCTGGTACAAGTCTGTACTGGGGTTATTTTTTATTTTATAGATAGAAGGTTGAGTATAAATTAATACCTGTTGCCTTAGAAGTGAAATTCTAGGAGGAATAAAAAAATGAATACCAGTAAAAAACTTAGTATTAACATTAAGATAGGAATACTTAGCGCTATAGCTTTTATCTTAATGATGTTTGAAGTACCTATAGTACCTGCATTTCCATGGTTACAAATTGATTTAAGTGATGTACCAGCTTTAATTGGAGCATTTGCTTTTGGACCTGTAGCAGGAGTTGTAATAGAGTTACTTAAAAACGTACTAAAAATGCTTTTAATGGGAACAAGCACAGGTGGAGTAGGAGAAATTGCTAACTTTCTTATAGGAATAGCTTTTGTTGTTCCAGCAGCAATTGTTTATAAAAAAGGCAATACTAAAAAATTAGCAATCGTAGGAATGTTGGTAGGAACAGTAGCTATAGTGCTTATGGGAATACTAGCAAATATCTTTATATTATTACCTCTATATGGAATGAAAATGACAGCTACTCAGTTAACAAGCTATATAATAGTAGGGATAATACCTGTTAATATTATTAAAGCTGTGTTAGATTCAGTTGTAACTTATATTTTATATAAGAAATTAGCAACTACAATGTTTAAAGTAGCCCCTATGGAGAATAGTACAAATAGAAAAAATATATATACACTAAAAGATTAAAAAGTAGAAAATGTTAATAATAGTAAAGATAAAACAAAAAAGATAATTTAGTGAAAAAACAAAAGGATGTCTCAATATTTTGAGACATCCTTTTTAAATATTTTTATTTGACATTAAAATAGCTGTTTCACCATCTCTATAGTATTTTTTTCTTTCGCCATCAATATTGAAATTATGCTTCTTATATAAATTTTGAGCAGCAATATTAGATTCACGTACTTCTAGAGTTACTATAGTTGTGTTATTTTCTTTACAATATTCTATAATATTTTCAATAAGGAAGCTTCCAAGTCCTTGTCTTCTAAAGTTTGGTGAAATAGTAATACTATTTATATTTGCTTCTCCAGCAATAATCCAGATGTTAGCAAAGCCACAGATTTCATTATCTTTTAAAACAACAAAGCAATGTGCAAGATGATTAATAAGCTCTGCATTTAAAGTAGATTTACTCCAGCCTTCGCCACCAGAAAATGCTTGTGAAGTTACTTTTAAAACATCTGAAATATCATCAGTTGTCATTAATCTAAACTCTAACAAATTTATATCCCCATTCTCTTTTCGTATTCAGTTTCAGCCTGAGATTTTCTAAGATATACAGGAACAAATTCATTAAGAGGATTTGTAAGTCCATTTGTAAGTCTTTCTATTGCAAGTTCTCCAAGTGATGAAGCTTTTGGATATAGACAGTTCATTGGAGCAAAGTTTGCAAGCTTAACTTCTTCTTTAAGTCTTGCTTGATGTTTTTGTGTTGCATCTCCTATAAATATAACTTTTTCTCCTCTTTCATTCAAAGTAGAAATAAGCTCTTCTAAAGATGAGCAAGAAGCCTCTGAAATAGATGTAAGCTTTCCATTTACATTTTTATAAAGATTTGTATAAACATTATCTCTAAGTGCATCTATTATAGGACAGATTATTCCATCAAAAGTCATAGCATTATAAGCTAAAGTTTCAAGTGATGAAATTGAAACACAAGGTTTCTTTGAACCAAGTGCTAAACCTTTTATTGTTGCCATTCCTATTCTAAGACCTGTAAATGAACCAGGACCTTCTGAAATGGCAAATGCATCTATATCTTTTATTGTTAAATCATAATCTGTTAAAAGTCTATCTATTAAATCCATTAAAATAACAGAATGTTGTTTTTTACTATTTAAATTTATTTCTCCAAGAATTTGATCATTTTTAACTAAAGCACAAGTAGCAGTGCTTGATGATGAATCTACTGCTAAAACTAACATATTTTAATCTCCTTTATATAATCATAAGAATTACCGTAGCTTTCTAGAGTTATTTTTCTAAAGTTTTCACCTTTTTCAGGCATTTTTCTGATATTTATATATAAATATTCTCTTGGTATAAGTTCTTCTATGTAATTAGCCCATTCAATTAAGCTAACACCTTCACCAAAGATATATTCATCAAATCCTATTGCATATATTTCATCAGGATCATCTACTCTATATACATCAAAATGGTATAAGCTAAGTCTTCCACTGTGATATTCATTTACTATGTTAAAAGTAGGACTTGTAATATGTTCAGTAATTCCAAGACCTTCAGCAATACCTTTACTCATATGAGTTTTACCTGTTCCAAGGTCACCTGTTAAACAGATTATATCTCCCTTTCCTGCAAGTTTACCTATTTGTCTACCTATATTTAAAGTATCTTCAACACTATTAACTATAAACTCCATATTGATATCTCCTTTCAGTAATATGTAAATTACTTCTTTAAATATTCTATCTAATATTTATTAAAAAGAAAAGGAAAGCTTTTGTTTTAATTATGACCATAATTATTATATATATAAGAAGTATTCAATTATATTAGAAAAATTTTAGGTAGTAATAGTAGTGTTAAGTAAGTGTTTATGGGACTTTTTTATTATAAGACAAATTATTTTAAAAAAATTTAAAAAAAGACTTGCAATTTGTTTTTATAGCATATATAATAATTTATGTAATCAAGCGGAAACGCATTAAAGGGGTATGGCTCAATTGGTAGAGTAGTGGTCTCCAAAACCATTGGTTGCGGGTTCGAGTCCTGCTGCCCCTGCCAGATAGAAGATTTAGATTTAATCTAAATCTTCTTTTTTTTTATTTATTTTTATAAATTAAAATTAGAAAATATTACTATGAATTAAATTTTATAAATGTGGCATTCTATTAGTGTAGGAGGGAAAGAAATTAAAAAAGTTTCTGAAAACCTACTAATTTTAAACCAAATATCCAAGGAGGGATTCATTATGTCAAAGAATTATAAAGCAAAAGCAGATTTATCAGGATTTAAAGCTGAAGTAGCTAGAGATTTAGGAGTATCATTCAAGGAATACAACGGTGATTTAAGCGCAAGACAATGTGGTTCTGTAGGTGGGGAAATGGTTAAAAGAATGGTAGAAGACTACGAAAGTAAGCACGGAGAACAATAATTTCTCTAACTTTTAGTTAACTACTAAAATGACCAAATAGCCAAGGAGGGATTCATTATGTCAAAGAATAATAAAGCAAAAGCAAGTTTAGCAGGATTCAAAGCTGAAGTAGCTAATGATTTAGGTATAACATTTAAAGAGTATAATGGCGATTTAAGTGCAAGACAATGTGGTTCTGTAGGTGGCGAAATGGTTAGAAGAATGGTAGAAGAATATGAAAGTCACCTAAGCGAGTAACCTTAACGAAAGTATTATAGTGGAGTAAAAATGATTTTACAACATTTAATATATTTTGCGAAAGGGTGTTTGTGATGGATGGACCACCAGAGATTAGTTTTAAAAAATTAATTTAAAATCTTCTATCTAAAGGGAAGACTACTTAAAAGATAATTTTATTAACTTTTAAGTGGTCTTTTCTTTTTATAAAAATAAATATGATTAAAAAGTTAATAAAAAGTTAATAATTTAAATTGATAGATTGATTGACAATAGTAAGGATAAAAAGTATCCTATAATCATAGATGCAAATTATTTGCAAGTAGAATGGAATTTTAGGAGTATTTTATGAAAAGAAAAATAATATTTGCAACTGCAATAGTTGCAATATTGAGTATATTAGGCTTTATAGGCATTACTAAAAAACATGAAGTTGATGCAGCGGAGCAAGGAAAAATAAAGGTTATGGCTAGTATTTATCCCCTTAAGGAGTTTGCTCAAATAATAGGAGGAGATAAGGTAATAGTTAGATCAATGGTTCCAGATGGAGCAGAACCACATGATTTTGAACCAAAGAGTAAAGATATAGTACATCTTAATAGCTCACAGCTATTTTTATATAATGGACTTGGAATGGAGCATTGGGTTGATAAAGTTCTTGCTATGATAGAAAATAAAAATTTAGAAGTAGTAAATACATCAAAAAATACTAATGTAATTTTAGTAGATAAAGATGGAGAAGAAGTACATGATGAGCATGAAAATCATGGAGATGATGATGACCATCATGATCATGGAAGACAAGATCCACATATATGGTTAAGTCTAAAAGAAGCTAAAAATCAATCAAAGCTTATAGAAGAAGCTCTTATAAAGATTGACCCTGCTAATGCAAGTTATTATACAAATAACTATAATAATTTTGCTGCAAAACTTGACAGTTTATATGATGAATATTCTAAAAAGTTTGCTAGCCTGCCAAATAAAAACTTTGTTACAGGTCATGCAGCCTTTGGATATTTATGTAGAGATTTTGGCTTAAAGCAAGAAAGCGTCGAAGATGTATTTGGAGAAGGTGAAATAACTCCACAACATTTAAAGCAAATATCAGAATATTGTAAGGCTAATAATGTAAAAACAATATTTATGCCTGACTCAACAAGTGAAAAAGTATCTCAAACATTAGCTAATGAAGTTGGAGCAAAACTTGTTAAGATTTCTAGTTTAGAAAGTCAAAATGGAAATAAAACTTATCTTCAAACAATGGAAGATAATTTAAGTACAATATATAATAATTTAAAATAATATATTTTAAATTTAGATGTCCTAATACAAGGGCATCTTTTTTTATTATTAATAAATTTTTAAATACTTATATAAATCAAAAAATATTAAAAACTAATGGTATAATTTTGTTATGTAAACTATAAACTATAACTATTGAAGGGGGTAAGTTATGTTTAATAGGATAGATTTTTATAAGGAAAGAATAGAGAAAAAAGAAAAGGAATTTAGAGAATATAAAAATAGATATAATTTTATAAGTTTTCTAAGATTATTAGATGTTGCTTTGATAATATTCTTTCTAGCTTATTGGTATTTTGGTAGCAATTTTAAAATTGTATCTGCTGTTGGAAGTGTTATTGGAGTAGTTATATTTATATTTTTAGCTAAATGGCATGAGGGCATAGATGAATTATTAGCAGAGATAAATAATTCAATACAATTAAATACTGATGATATTAAAAGAAATAATGGTGAGTGGAAAGAATTTAAGGATACAGGAAAAGAGTATCTGGATATTAAGCATAAATTTGCGGGAGATTTAGATGTTTTTGGTGATAAGTCATTTTTCCAATGGATTAATGCAACAAAGACTCCATATGGAAGAGAAATTTTAAAAAATAAACTTTTATTAAATGAATATATAAGTAAAAATGAAATATATAAAACTCAGGAAGCTTTAAAGGAATTAGGAAAAAAAGTTGAACTTAGAGAAAGGTTCTTATCAGCTCTTATTAGTAATAAGAAAAGAACAGAAAAAAGTAAACATTATCTTATAGAATGGGCTAAAGAAAGAAATCATAATATTTTATCTAGTGGAATCTATATGTTAAGAATAGTTGCACCTGTAATAACGGTACTTACATTAATTCTTTCTTTTAGTGGTAAGATAAACTTCTTATTCTTTTTAAGTATATTTATTATTAATCTTGCTATTATAAGTACAGTTGGTAAGCAAGTTAATGAAGGTTTAGAATTATTTGAAGAACTAAAATATAAGATTTCAGGTTATGTAAAAGCTCTAGAAATTTTAGAAAATGAAGAGTTTAAGTCTGATAAGCTTAATCAGATAAAAAGAGCTATTATAAATGGTGAAGGAGCAAGTAAAAGTCTTAAAAAACTATATAATATGAGTTCTTGGCTCAATGATAGGGGAAATGCTTTTTACTTTGTTTTAAATGGAATTCTATATTGGGATTATCAAATTCTTTGTAGAGCAGAGAAGTGGAAAGAACAATATGGTGAAAAAGTTGAAGAGTGGATGAATGCTTTAGGTGAATTTGAAGCTTTAGAAAGTTTAAGTGTTTTAGCAAATGAAGAATATACATTACCTACAATAAATGATGATTTAATAATTGAAGCAGAGGAAATAGTTCATCCTATGATTGTTGATAATGGTGTTAGAAATAGTTTTAGATTAGATGAGCAAAAAAGAGTTGCACTTATAACTGGATCTAATATGTCAGGAAAAAGTACATTTTTAAGAACTATAGGATTTAGTATGTTCTTATCTTATCTTGGACTGGGAGTTAAGGCTCAGAAGTTTAGTCTTCCAATAGTTAATATCTATACTTGTATGAGAATAGGCGACAATTTAAATGAAAGTATATCTTCATTTTATGCAGAAATACTAAGAGTTAAAAGTATAGTTGAAGGAGCTAAAAAAGGTGAGAGAATTATGTTCTTATTAGATGAAATATTTAAAGGAACTAATTCATTAGATAGACATGAAGGGGCAGAGGTTCTTATAAATCAACTTTTAAAGGGAAAGAGCATAGGACTTGTTTCTACTCATGATTTAGAACTTTGTAATATGGAGGAAAAACAAAGTGAAATAATAAACTATAACTTTAGAGAATACTATGAGAATAATAAGCTAAGATTTGATTATAAACTTAGAAAAGGTATTTCAACAACAAGAAATGCTAGGTATCTTATGAAAATGGCAGGTATAGAGATAGATACCTAATACGTGTAACCATTATAAACACTTAGACAAAGCTAGGTAAATCTGCTATAATAATATAATAGTTAACATAATAAATAGAAAATTAAGCCTTTTTTAAAAGGCTTTTTTTTGTGAATTAAGAAGATTGCAGAATAGTAGGAGGAATACAGTTGTTTACAGAGAATATAAAAGCAAAAGAATATTACATAAAGGATTTGTTAAGCCCTAAGTTCTTATTTGAAATTCCAGATTATCAAAGAGCTTATTCATGGACAACAGAAAATCTAAAACAACTAGTTGATGATATAAATGATTCAATTAATTTAAATAGTGGAAGAGAGTTTGAAAACTTTGAACCCTATTTCATAGGAAGTATAGTTCTTTGTGGAAAAGAATATAAAGATGATGGTTGGGGTCGTTATGATGTAATAGATGGACAACAAAGATTAACATCTTTAATAATGCTTATAGCAACAATTAGAGATATGATTCAAAATGAAGAGTATAAGAAAGTACTTGCTTCTTTAATCTATCAAGAAGCTAATGAGCTTATGGGAATTAAAGAAAACATAAGAGTTAGAGTTAGAGGAAAAGAAGAAGAGTTCTTTAAGAAATATGTCTTAGCTGAAAATGGTACAAACCTTATAGATGAAATAGATAGAGAAGATTTAACAGAAACTAAAATGAATATGTTAAATGCTCTTGAAGTATTTAAGGCTAGCTTCAAAGATGAAAATGGAAATATATTAGATGAAAAGTTAAATAACTTTATAAAATACTTATTACAAAAGGTTGTACTTGTAGTAATAAAGACAAATTCATTTGAATCAGCATTTAGACTATTTAATGTTATAAATGCTAGAGGATTACCTCTTACAAATGCAGATCTTTTAAAGAGTGAAAACTTAAGAGTTATACCACAAGAAAAGAGAGCAGAATTTACTCAAATATGGGAAAATGATGAATTAGATCTTGGTAAGGATAACTTAGAAATGCTTATCGGATTTATGAGAGCTATAAATCTTAAGAAGAAAGCAGAAGTTTCATTATATGAAGAATTTAGTAAGAATATTTTTGTTGATAATAGAGATTATTTAGGAGAAAACTTTATAAATCATATGCATAGCATTAAAGAATTATATAGTAAATATATAGTAGATGCCGATTTAGATATAGAAGATAAGAATACAGTTATTTTCTATAAGAATTTAATTAAGCTTATGATTGAAGTTTTACCATATGAAGAGTGGATGGCTGCAGTTATCAGATTTGTAGAAAAGTATAAAAATGATGATAAAGCAGTTGTAGAATTTGTTAAGCTTCTTGAAAAGAGAGTTGTTATTGATTGGGTAAATGGAAATTCATTTGCAGATAGATTAAACAGAGTTTATGATATAATTAAGGCAATTGATGAGACAAGCTCATTAGAAGAATTAAGAAATAGCGAAGTATTTATTTCAGATTTAGAAAGAACATCAGCTTACTTTAAGAATGCATTAAATGATATTGATTTCTATAGTAAGGGAAGAATGACAGTTCCAAAGTATGTTCTAATAAGAATGGATATAGAATTAAATCCAGGAGTTGAAGTTGATTATTATGGAAATAAGATAATGATAGAACATATACTTCCAAGAAATGCGAAGGATTCATACTGGGTAGGAAACTTTAAAGCAGACCAAAGAAGAAATTGGGCTAATAAGTTTGGTAACTTAGTTCTTATATCAGGAGCAAAGAATACAAGACTTAATAATAAGCCATTTGATGAAAAAGTTGAAGAATACTTAAGTAAGAAGGGTCAATTTAAGATAACAGAGGAAGTATTCAAAAATAAAGAATGGAATATGGAAAGTTTAGAAGAAAGACATAATACTCTTGTTGAAAGAGCTTTAAATCTTTGGACTAAATTTTAATAATAAGTAATAAAGATTTACTAATTTAAAACTCCAAAGAGACTAAGTTTATATAATCTCTTTGGGGTTTTTTTAAAATATTATTTTACAAGTTTATAGGAAAGGAGTGTTAGTATGGAATTTCAAAAAAATCAAAAAAGGTTTTTAAATAGTAAGAAGACAGGTATTAATATTATTAAAGGTGAAGTAGATACAGGAAAAACAACAGTGGCTTTATATAAGGCTGTTGATTTTGAAAATAATTATTGTATTTATAATGATGATAAGGTTTTATTTATATCTTCAACTGCTGATAAAGCTAAAAGAGCTAATGAAATATATTTGTCTGCAAAAATTGAGATGCAAGATGAGTTTTATTCCTTATTCTCAACAGCAAATAAGGAGAGGTTTGAAGTTAAGGGAATAAATCAATTTATAGAGTTATATTCAAAAGCTTATATGAGAGAAAATAAGCTGTTCTTAGTTTATGCTAAAAAAAGTATTAAGTTAAGAGTGTTAGAAAAGTTATATAATCAACATAAGAAAGAGAATAGCTTAAGTAGATTTTTAGAAAATGTATCATTAGATTATTTATTACAAGAAATAGAATGGATAAAGTCAGCAGCTTTTAGTTTAAATGAATATTTAGAAATCTCAAGAAGAGGCAGAGGAAAAAATATTAGAACTAATTCAGAAACTAGAAAGAAAATATACGATTTATATGAAACTTATAGTGTTGAATTAAATAAAATAGGATATATGGATAAATATGATGAAGTTTTATTTGCTATAAAACATTCAAAAAAAATAGCACAAAAATATAGTCATATAATTTTAGACGATTGTGAATCTTTAACAAGAGCAGAATTTAAATTTATACAGTCTATAAAAAATAATAAATATGGAAATTTAATATTTATTATAAATAAGCTTAGCAGTACTAAAGAAAATAAATGGCTCGATAAAGGAAGAAATATTTCTACAATAGCAGGAGATATAAAAGGAAGAACATTTACTTTTAAAAATAAGTTTAAGAATAAGGATAAAGTACAAAGTTCTATAAAAAATTATGAGTATATAGATATGAGACATAATAAAGTATTTAATTTTAGTATAGATACTTTAAATACATTAGATGAAATAATACTTAATAGAGATGATAAAGAAGAATTATTAATTAAAAATGAATTATTAAAAGTACCTGTTTATAGTAAAATAGCAGCGGGATCACCAATAGAGATAAATGAACTTATTGAAGATAATATGAATATTCCAAAAGAGTTTTTAGGAACTGAGAAGGAAGTATTTATGCTTCAAGTTAAGGGTGATAGTATGATAGATAAAAATATTGAAGATGGAGATTTTGTTCTTATAAAAAGACAAAATTCTGCTTATCACAATGAGATAGTCGCAGCTTCTATTAATGGAAGTGCGACTTTAAAGACACTAAATCTTAATGCTGAAAAACCACTTTTAATGCCTGCTAACGCAAAGTATGAGCCTATAAAGTTGGAAGGAAAAGATGTAAATATACTAGGAGTCATATTAGGTACACTTAAAAATAAAGATAATTAATGAAAAAATATCTAATTTATGGCATAATTGTATATGGATATAATAGTGAGGGGATGTAAAAAATGGGATTTATAATAATAGACTTAGAATTTAATAATATGCAAAATATAACAAAGTACTACCCTAATATCTATGAAGAGTGCAAAGAATTAAGACAACTTAATGTTCAAAATGAGATAATTGAAATTGGTGCTGTTAAATTAGATAAGTTTATGAAAAAGACAGCTGAGTATAAGACTTATGTAAAACCGAGTATTTTTAAAGTTTTAAACCCAAAAATAACTGAAATAACAGGGATTACTAATGAGCATCTTAAAAATGGAGTTAGCTTTGAAGAGGCTATGAATGGTTTAAAAGACTTTGTTGGAGAAGGATATATAGTATGTTCTTGGGCAACAGATGATATAGCTGAAATCATATCAAATGCTAAGTATCACAATTATAAAGATATCAATTGGATAGATGAATATTTAGATGTTCAATATTATTGTACAAAGATGTTAGCACATAAAAAAGTCTTAGGTCTTAAAACAGCCTTAGAAGAATTAAAGATAAAGGTTGATAAGAATAAATTACATGATGCTCTTAATGATGCGGATTATACAGCTGAAGTATTTAAAAGACTTTATAATGGTAGAATTGTTAGAGAATATATAGTAAAAGATGTGTATAATATGCCATCTATACGTGTGAAAGATTTAAAAAATTATAACGCTGAAGAAATAGATATAGATTTTAAATGTCCTAAATGTAATAAGGAGGTTTCAGTTGATTATCCACTAGCTTTATTTAGCTGGAGATTTGTATCTTTAGGAAGATGTAAAAAGTGTGATAATAAGCTTTTACAAGAAGTTATTTTAAAGAAAACTTTATCTGGGGGGATTGCATATAAAGATGCAGTTACTTCTTTAGATGATTATGATTATATGAATTATTCATATAAATTTAAGAGTAAAAAGAAATATTAATTTAATATTTGAATTCTTCAATATGTGATAAAATAAAAATGGTGATATTTTATCATTAGAAAATAAAAAAAGAGGTATGGGTTAATATTATGAATATAGCTTTTTTTCTAACTCCTAAAATAGAGGTTGTTCATGAAAAGATAGATGCTACAATGCGTCAAGTAATTGAAAGAATGGAACGTCATGGCTATACAGCAATTCCGCTTATAGATAATAACGGAGTTTATATAGGTACGCTTACAGAAGGGGATCTGTTATGGAAACTTAAAAATACAGATGGACTTAGTTTTGAAAATACTAATGAAATAAAAATAAAAGATGTTGAAAGAAGAGTGAATCATAAGAGTGTCTCTATAAATTCAGATATGGATAGTTTAATCTCTCTAGCAATTTCTCAAAATTTTGTTCCTGTAGTAGATGATGAGGGGATATTTATAGGAATAATAAAAAGAAGTGATATAATTGAGTATTGCTATTCACATTTATGCGAAGAAAAAGTAAATAAAGAAAAAGTGATATAAAAAAAGCTATCTTATATGATAGCTTTTTATTTTTTAAAACATTTATTTATAGATTCAAGTATTAGTTTTTTATTTGAAAGATTTATTTCTTTATCAGTAGGGAGATAGATAGCTAGTATTTTTTTATTTTTAACTCCTAAAATAATATTTTGATTTAGTTTTCTATTAAGCAGTTCTTCTTTATAAAAATCATTTAAAAATTTTATTAGTTTATTAGAATCTCCAAATAAATTAACTTTATTTTCTTTAAGCTTATTTTCTAATTTCTCAATAGTTTGACTAATTACTATATCAAAGTTTAGAGTGTTCCAGTAAATAAAATTATTATCAATAGAAGAGAGGAATTCTCTGTTTCTAGGAGTTAAAAATCTTACCTTAGGATATTCTCTTGAGATGTTAGACCAAAGGCTACTATCTTTTCCACTATCAAAAACTATAAAATATCCATAATCAAATTCAGTTCTAATAAGTCTACCAAAACATTGTTTAAAGCTTGTTATAACTCTAGGTAGATTTATAGTATTAAAACTTTTGCCATTAGCCATAAGTTTTGAATATAAAGGGGTACTAGGATTTATAACTGGTAGTTTATCCATTAAAACACAGCTAAGAGAATCTCCAGGAATATCAATACCTTCAAAGAAACCTCTTGAACCAAGTAAAATAGATTTTTCAGAAGTATCTTGAAGTTTACTAATATCTCTTTTACCTGTATAGATTTTAAAATTAGCTGATTCAGAGAATATAGAAATTTTTTCTTTGAACTCATCTAATCTTTTTTTACTTGTAAATAATATTAATAAATTACCTGGCACTTTCATTAATATATCTAGAGTTGTTTTAACCATATATTTTATAAAGTCAGATTCATAATATCTAGGTGAATCTAAAAGAGAAACAGCAATACTTCTTTTTGGTAAATCAAAAGTATTTTCTACATCTAGTACCTCATTTAAGAAGGTATGTTCTACCTTATCTATTGCAAGAGAATTCTTAAATTGAGTGTAGCTATTTCTATTTTTAAGTGTAGCAGATAAAAAGCTACAACTAGAAAGGGTATTTAAAAACTTTTCAAAGAAAATTAAAGCAGAATTTAAATCCTTTATATAGGCCTCCCAAAAAGTAGAGTTCTTATTAGTAAAGTAGCCGTAGCAATTTGATTGTTCATGTTCTGCTGTATATAGTTCTATAAAATCTATGTATTCTTTAAGTCTATCAACTTTTTTTATAAGAATTTCTCCTCTAGTTTTAATTCTTGGCTCATCTAAGTTATTATTTTCTATAAATTTTTGCATACTTTTATATATATCTAGCAAATCTTCCTTTAAAACTAATAGTTCATGTTTTATAGTTTCATAATTTTTATATGACTTATCAAAAGTTATATCTAGATCATATTCAAGATGAAGTCCATTAAGAGAAAGATAAGATATCTTATCTATTGTATTAAATGAAGTATTAATTTTATCTCTTATTGATTCTCTAAAGTTTGCATTTCTATTTTGAGTGAACTTCCATACATAGTTTAAGTAACCTTTATTTTTATTGTAATCTAGAATTTCTAAAAGTAGAGCTTTGATTCCTTTTGAATTTAAAGTAGCTGCATAAGCATCAAAAATAGAATCGCTAAGATTATGAGCCTCATCTATAATTACATTTTTTATTTCATCTTCATAAGACCATTTTAGTAGGAGAGAGTGATTAAGAACTACTATAGAGCTTTCTTTTAGTTTCTCTACAACTGATTTATAGAAGCATTTTTTTTGACAACGATTTATATCACAACCATCACTATCAGCACTACAAAATGGAAGAAGAGAATTTAATTTAAAATGTTCTTTAAGATAATAATTAATCTCTTCAAAATCTCCGTACTTTCCTTGATAAGTATATCTATGTAAAAAAGCAATTCCTAACTTCTCAAGAGTAGATCTAGTAGGATCTAAAAGACTTTCATTTAAAATATCATCTATAACTTCAGGGCATAAGTAATTTCCTTTACCTTTTATATTAACAAAATCTACTTTGTGATTAAGGTCAAATGCATTTAAAAGGAAGGGAATATCTTTTTCAGTTAACTGTCTTTGAAGCTCTTTAGTATTAGTTGATATAAATATTTTCTCACCAGTATAATAAGCTTTTATTATAGAGGGAAGAAGATATGCTATACTTTTACCAGTTCCAGTAGGAGCCTCAATTATAGATATTAATTCTTTATCTAAGGTATTTCTAACATTTTTCATAACTTTATATTGAGCTTCTCTAAACTTATAATTAGGACTTATCTTTTTAAAGTTTTCAATATCTTTTAAGCTTTCCTCACATTTCTTATTTATATCTAAAGTAAATGTAGGCTCAGTAAGGTCATCATTAAATACATAAGCTTCTTTTAATTTAAATATTTCTTCTGTAAGGTTAAATGATGTTAAATAATCTATCCAAGGCCAATCCTTAAGAAGTGGAGCATAAAAACTTATAAATTCACCAATATCATTTCTTTCTAAGATTAAATTTATAAGTTCTATTGTATACTCAATATTTTTGTTAGATCTATTTATAAATTCTTTAGATAGTATATTTTCAGTTAAGTATTTTAGTGAATATTCTTTATGATAAGGCTCTAAAAGAGCAATAAGTTCTAGGGCATCTAGAAATTTATTTTTTATAACTTTATTACAATTAAAGAAAGCTATTTCTAAGAATTCTTTTTTTATTCTAGTATTATAAGAAATTAATTTAAAGTTTCCTATAAAGGAATTAAAATCATCAATTACTTCTTCTAAATCCTTAGCATTTCTCAAATCACTTAATTTTAAATTATCTATTTTTTCAAGAGCAGTTTTTGATACTTTTTTCTTATTTTTTATAAGGCTATTAAAATGAAAGATTTTATCGTCAGTAAATTTTATAGCAGATAGTTCTAAGATTTCTCCGTCATTAGAACTTGTGTTGCTTGTTTTTAAATCTATATAAACTATATTTTTAAAATAAGAACTTAACATAATTGTGCTCCTTTTGTTTTTTATAATATAGTCAATTATATATTAAATAGAAGATACAGTCATTCTATAATTTGATAAGAGTTTAAATTAATACTATAATTATTAACAAAAATAAAAACTATAGTATACGAAATTAAAAAAATAAAGGGGAAGAGATATGATAGCAATTTTATCACCAGCAAAGACAATAGATGAAAGTAAAGCAAAAATAGATATAGATACAACAACTCCAAGATTTTTAGAAAAATCAGAAAGAGTTATGAATGAGCTTAAAAAATATGAGATACCAGAGCTTTGTAAGCTTATGAAGATTAATGATAAGCTTGGAGAGTTAAATTTTATGAGAAATCAAGATTGGAAGCCTTTTGATGGAAGTGAGAGAAAAGCAGCAGTATTATCTTTTCATGGGGAAGCATATAAAGGTTTAGATGCTCAAAACTTTGATAAAGAGGATTTAGAATTTTGTGATAAACATCTTAGAATACTTTCAGCTGTTTATGGAAGTATAAGACCTCTTGATGGACTTATGCCTTATAGATTAGAAATGGGACTTAAATTATCTGTTGATGGAAGTAAGAATCTTTATGATTTTTGGTCAGATACTCTTACAGAAAGTATAATTGATGATTTAAGTAAAGATGAGGAAGGAGTTTTAGTTAATCTTGCCTCAGATGAATATTCAAAAGTTTTAAAGCTTAAAGGAAAAGTAAGAGTAGTTACTCCTATATTTAAAGAAAGAAGAGGATTTGATTATAAAATAGTAACTATATATGCTAAAAAGGCTAGAGGAATGCTTGTTAATTATATGGTGAAAAATAGATTAACAAATGTAGAAGAATTAAAGAACTTTGATGAAGAAGGATATGAATTTAATGAAGAATTATCAGATAAAGATAATTTTGTTTTCACAAGAGAGAATTTTTAAAGCTTCATAGGTGAAAAACTTTTCATAAAACTTATAAACATTATGTTAAAAATATACTTATATGTATTATTTTAATTTATTATATAATTAAAGTGATATATAGGGGGGATAAGTATAAAATTAAAGAAGAAATCATTAAAAAAGAAAATTGGTTTAATTAGTTTATGGGTAATTTTGTTTATATTAGTTGTTGCAGCTAGTACTGTTATTTATTTTAGAGCTTCCATGTTTAAAAATATGAGGGTGGAGAATGGAGAGCTTATCTATGAAGAAGGTTTTGATAAAAGAAAGAAAAGTGATTTAAAAAATGTAAGTATAGAATATAAAGATAAAATAGAAGAAATTAATGATATAGAATTTATCTATAACGGAAAAAAATTAGATTTTGAATATAAAATATATGAAAATAATCAAAGATATTATATTCCTTTAGAAGAAGGTCTTAATAAATTAAATATAAAATTTAAGAATATAGAAGATAATTATTTATTTAATGATGTAAGCTTAGATTTAAAAAATAATGCATTTACTTTAAATGATCATGCTTATAGTGTTCTAGGGAAGGCATTACATATAGATAATAAGACTTATATATCATTAAATGATTTTGAAAATATGTTAGGACTTAAAGATCACTGGAATCATGAAGAGAAAAAAATTTATATATTTGAAAATAAAGATTCAATAAAAGCTAGAGATAGAGAGCAGATGTCAGGAAAACCAGCATTAATTAGACTTGAAGATGTATCAGCAGGTAATAAGTATATTACAAGTGAGGGAATTGAAAAAACAAAGTTAATGGCTGATTTACTTTATCAAAGAGGAGCTAAGTTTAATGTAGCTTGGATTTCTAGATTTAAAGACCCTAGTAAAAAAATAGATAATGATTTATTAGAAAATAGAAGTATGGCAAATGTTCAATTTATAAATATGCTAGATTATCTTATATTTAGAGGAGGAACAGTTGGACTTCATGGATATACTCATCAAGCTGGAATATATGCAAGTGCAGTTGGTAGTGATTTAAGTAAAGAGTTTAATAGTTCAGAAGAAGAAACAAGAAATATTGTTGAATCAGCTATAAAAATATCAAAAATACTTAATATACCTGTTTCATTCTTTGAAAGTGGACATTATCACGCCACTAGAAAACAGCAAGCCATAATAGAAGAATATTTTGATATTTGTTATGAACCATATAAATATTATTGGAACTTTAGACCTATGATTAGTAAAAGGAATGATTTTACTGTATATGTTCCAACTCCTCTTTCATATATAAAAGATGAAAATGGTGAGGAAGTAGTAAATAAAATTAATAAAAATAAGAATAATAATGTTTTAGCAAGTTTATTTTTACATCCAACAAAGGAAATGAATTTTATAAAAATTTCAGATATTGATGAAAATGGTGTTACTTATTTTGAGTATGATAAAAATTCACCACTTAATAATATTTTAAATGAATTAGAGAGAACAGGATATGTTACCGTATCAGTGAATAGCTTTAGGTAGCTTGAGTTATTTAGAATACTTATGTAAAATAAAAGAAGAAATAACAATAATAATTGTGTGTTATAAGGAGATGAAAATCATGGATAATGAAAATATGTCAATGAGTGACTTAATGAATGATTTTGAACTAAAGAATTTCCATAAGGGAGAAATCGTTAAAGGAAAAGTTGTAAGCGTTAGAAATGATGAAATAATAGTTAATATAGGTCATTTTGCTGATGGAGTAGTTTCAAGAAATGAAATATCAAATGATAGTGATTTTGATATAAATGAAATAAAAGTAGATGATGAAATCTATGTTATGGTTTTAAGTGGAGATGATGGAGAAGGTAATGTTTCATTATCAAAGAAAAGAGCTGATGCTATAAAGGCTTGGGATAACATTGAAGAATTATTTGAATCAGGAAAGAGTCTACAAGTTAAGCTTAAAGAAGTTGTTAAAGGTGGAATAGTTGCTTTTATATCAGGAATTAGAGTATTTATGCCAGCTTCACAATGTGCAGCTAGAAGAGTTGAGAATTTAGAGGAATTAGTAGGTAAAACTTTAGAAGTAAAGATTATCGAATTCAATAAAGAAAATAGAAAAGTTGTTATTTCAAGAAGAGTTATTGAAGAAGAAGAACTGAAAAAAGAAAAGACAGCTCTTTGGAAAACTATAAAAGAAGGCGAAAAGAGAAAAGGTAAAGTAACTAAGATTCTTAAATTCGGAGCTTTTGTTAATATTGGCGGAGTTGAAGGATTAATTCATATTAATGATTTAGCTTGGACTAGAGTTAAGAGAGTTGAAGATATTTTATCAGTTGGTGATGAAGTAGAAGTATATATTAGAAGTGTAGACTTAGCAAAAGAAAGAATGGAACTATCATTAAAAGATGTTTGTGAAAATCCATGGGTAAAAGTATCAAATGAACACAATGTTGGAGATACTGTAAATGCTAAGATAGTAAGATTTATTCAAGTTGGTGCTATTGCAGAAATAGAAGATGGAATTGAAGGCTTAGTTCATATTTCAGAAATTACAGATGAAAATATAACTTCAGCAGAGGATGTATTAAAGCTTGGACAAGAAGTTAAAGTTAAGATACTATCAATAGATGCAGAAAATGAAAAGTTATCACTTAGCATAAAAGATGCTTCAGAAAAATCAACAGAATACTTACAATATAATGATGATGAAGATGGTTTCACTTTAGGTGATGTTTTTAAAGATTTCAAATTTTAATTAGTAAAAAGAAGTTATTTTAGTAAAAATAACTTCTTTTTTATATTTTATCGCCCTACATTATGATTAAATTAAAAATGAGGTCATTGTATTAAATAATAAAAGTTTGATATAATGATAATAATTAATAGAGATTAAGAAATAAATTAAATTTTAAAATAAATATAAAAAATAGATAAGCAGGAGTGAAGAGAGATGGAAGTTTTAAAAAATTTACAACCAAACGACGTTTTTAAGTATTTTGAAGAAATATCACAAATTCCAAGAGGATCAGGAAATGAAAAGGCTATAAGTGATCACTTAGTTAAGTTTGCTAAAGATTTAAATCTTGAAGTAATTCAAGATGAAGCTTTAAATATAATAATTAGAAAGCCAGCATCAAAAGGCTATGAAAATGCTAAAGGTGTAATTATCCAAGGACATATGGATATGGTTTGTGAAAAAAATAAGGATACAGTTCATGATTTTGAAAAAGATCCAATAAAGCTTAGAGTTGATGGAGATTATATTTATGCCACAGGAACAACTTTAGGAGCAGATAACGGAATTGCAGTAGCATATGGAATGGCTCTTTTAGCTGGAAACTATGAACATCCAGCATTAGAACTTTTAATAACAACAGACGAAGAAGTTGGAATGACAGGAGCAATAGCTCTTGATGGAAAGAATATACAAGGTAAAATTCTTATGAATGTTGACTCAGAAGTTGAAGGAGAAATTCTTGTAAGCTGTGCTGGTGGAAATAGAAGTAAGATATTACTTGATATTGACTGGGAAAAAGCTGATGAATCAAAGAAAGCATTTGAAATTAGAGTTAGAGGCCTAAGAGGTGGTCACTCAGGAATGGAAATAAATAAAGAAAGAGGAAACTCAAATAAGATAATGGGAAGAGTTTTAAATAAACTTTCAAAAGATGTAGATTTCAATCTTGCTTTATTAAATGGTGGTTCAAAGAATAATGCTATTCCAAGAGAGGCAGATGCTTTGATAGTAGTAGATGAAAAAGATGTGGAAAAATTAAATTCAGTAGTTAAAGAACTAGATGCTATATTAAAGAATGAACTTAGAGTT
Organism: Clostridium mediterraneense; assembly: GCF_900091705.1. GTDB lineage: Bacteria > Bacillota > Clostridia > Clostridiales > Clostridiaceae > Sarcina > Sarcina mediterraneense. Next base: position 832,405 of record NZ_LT594785.1, read on the forward strand.
CAAGATCCAAATGTTGAATTACAATTAATCGAAGAAGATGAAATGCCAATTGATGTTTTCTCAAAGGAAACAACAAAGAAAGCTATAATGATACTTCAATTAATTCCAAATGGTGTAGAAACAATGAGTATGGATATGGAAGGACTTGTTCAAACATCAACAAATATAGGTGTTGTTACAACAACAGATAAGGTTGTTGAATATGATAGTGCTACAAGAAGTGCTGTTGAAAGTGCAAAATGGGCATTAACAGAAAAGATTGAAAATGTAGCTTCTGTTATAGGTGCAAGACTTGAAATATCATCAAGTTATCCATCATGGGAATATAGCCCAGAATCAGAAATAAGAGAAGTTGCAGCAAAAGTATACAAAGAATTATCAGGTGAAGAAGTTAAATTTGTAGCAATTCACGCTGGAGTTGAATGTGGACTTATTGGAGAAAAAGTTGAAGGTGGACTTGATATGATTTCATTTGGTCCAAATATGTATGATGTTCATACACCAGATGAACATGTAAGTATCTCATCAGTACAAAGAACATGGGATTTCTTATTAGCTTTATTAAAAGCAGTAAAATAATTTAATTATAAATATAAAGAACTGTCTAAAAAGACAGTTCTTTTTTTATTTATAAAGTTACAATTATAGTTTATATATAGATTTTAAAAATAGTAGATTTATTAGTAATAAATATTAGACCTTAAGAATAATATGTAAATGAGAAGTAAGTTAAGGTTGGTGATTTTAGTGAAGTATACAAGATATGATGTTAAATCTAAAAAGAAGAAGGATGATTGGAAAACAACATTACTATTAATTTTAGTAGTTGTAGCTTTAGCAATCGGTATAGGTAGCTTAATATTTTTTAAATTATTCCCGAAAGATTTTAAAGCTTTAGATAAAGCTAAAACAACTCAGTCAGAAGCAAATAAAGGTGGAAGTCAAAATAATACTCCAAAGAATACAGAAACACCACCTGTGACTACAAGTAAAGGGGAAAATCAGAAAGAGGAAGTAAAAAGTACAACTACATACACAATGGTCCAATATGGATATTTTTCAAATAATGAAAGTGCTATGAAAGTTAAGAATGAAGTTGGTCAAGGAAGTACTGTATTAAAGGATGGAGATAAGTTTAGAGTTGTTGGATTTATAGGGGAAGATGATAAGGCTATAAAAGTGTCAGAAAATCTAACTAGTAAATCAGTAGAAAATACAAAAACAAGATTTCAGGTTCATAATGATGATACTTGTGATAAAGAGATAATAGAAATGATAAATGGTTTACTTAATATAACTAATAAATTAAATGAGGCTGAGGTTTCAAAGGTAAAAACAGCAGAATTTAAAACATGGACCAATAAATTAAGTGATGAAAAAGATGCAACTAATTATAAGGTGTTTAGTAAATTAAAAGAGAATATAAATAAGTTACCAGAAGAATTAAATAAAAATGGAATTGAAACTATTTATCAAATGGTTTTTGAAACTTTAAGTAACTACAAATAAATTTAAGTTGTAATTAAATTTTAATAAATACTTTTTGAGTATAGATTATAATAATTAAGGAATTTTTAAATTAAGAGCTCTAATTTTTTGGAGTTCTTTAAATTTTATATAGAAATATAAAAAAAATGGTTAATAAAAGTAGCCTTTTAATGAAAGAGATTAAAATTTTTAACATTGAATTATTTTAACTTGTGTATAAAAATAATAAATGTTAAACTATATAAGATGACAAAGAAATAGAAAATTAGGCTATTTTTTTTGTTTTTTAATATTATTCTGTATTTTTATTAGGAGTGATTCAAAAAATGAATATAATTCTAGCTTCAAAATCACCAAGAAGACAAGAACTTTTAGGTAAGATAGTAAAGGATTTTAAGATTATTGAGTCGAATTTTGATGAAACAACTGTAGAATTCAATGGAAATCCAGAAGAATATGTAAAAACTTTAGCTTTTAACAAAGCTAAAGAAGTTGCAAATAAGTTAGAAAAAACTTCTATTATTATATCAGCAGATACGGTAGTAGTGTTAGAAAATAAAATTTTAGGAAAACCTAAGAACAAAAAAGATGCTGAATGTATGTTAAAGAGTTTAAGTGGCAATAATCATAAAGTATACACTGGAGTATGTGTTCTTGATACAGCTACTAACACTTTAAAGCAAGAGGCTGTCTTAACAGAAGTGAAGTTTGGAAAACTGACTAATAAAGTTATTCAAGAGTACATAGATACGGGTGATCCTATGGATAAAGCAGGGGCCTATGGAATACAGGGCTTCGCAGCAGTTTTTGTAGAAAAAATAAATGGGTGCTATTATAATGTAATGGGACTTCCATTGAATGTTTTATACAATATGCTAAATCCTTAAGGATTTTCCACGGTGGAAATCTCTTTAAAAAGGAGTGTTTCATTGAAACAGAATTTTAAAATAGTAGATATTCCAAAAGATGAAAGACCTAGAGAAAAATTGATTAATTATGGAGTAAGTACATTAAGTGATTCTGAATTATTAGCTTTATTATTACGAACAGGACAAAAAGGTGAAAGTGTCTTAGACTTATCAAAAAGGCTTTTAGAAGCTGTTAATGGAGTCGAAGGGATTTTTAATGCATCAATAATTACTTTAATGAATGTTAAAGGAATCAAAGAGGCGAAAGCTTGTCAAATTGTTGCGGCTTGTGAACTCTATAGAAGAGCAAAAAGAGAAAACATGAAGGATTTGAAAATTAAATCACCAAGTGATATAGCAAATCTTTTTGAAGATTCTTTTATTAGAGAGAAGCAAGAAATAGTCAAGCTCATTAGTTTGAATACTAAAAATGTTGTTATATCAATAAAAGAAGTATTTAAAGGTGGTTTAAATAGTTCAATAGTTCATCCTAGAGAAATATTTAAAGAAGCTTTAAGTATAAGTGCTGCTTCGATAATTTTATGTCATAATCATCCATCAGGAGATCCGACACCAAGTATTGAAGACATTAATATAACTAAGAGAATTAAAACATGTGGAGAGGTTATTGGAATCGAACTCTTGGATCATGTTATATTAGGAAGGAACAAATTCATCAGTTTGAAAGAAAAAGGAATTATATAATCGAAAGGGGAATAAACATGGGTTTATTTGGATTAGGAATGACTAAAGACATGGGAATAGACTTAGGTACAGCTAATACTTTAGTTTTTGCTAAAGGAAAAGGTATTGTACTAAGAGAGCCATCAGTTGTTGCTATAAATAATTTAACTAAAAAGGCTTTAGCAGTAGGTGCAGAAGCAAAGCAAATGATTGGTAGAACACCAGGGAACATTGTTGCTATTAGACCATTAAAGGATGGAGTTATAGCAGATTTTGATGTTACACAAACTTTACTTAAACAATTTATTGATAAAGTTACTAATAAAGGTACTTTCACAAGTCCTAGAATAATTGTTTGTTTCCCTTCAGGTGTAACTGAAGTGGAAAAGAGAGCTATTGAAGAAGCTACTAAGCAAGCTGGAGCAAGAGATGTTATATTAATGGAAGAGCCAATGGCTGCTGCAATTGGTGCAGGACTTCCAGTAGATGAACCAACAGGAAGCATGATAGTAGATATCGGAGGCGGTACTACAGAAGTAGCAGTTGTATCACTTGGAGGAATTGTTACAAGTAAATCATTAAGAGTAGCTGGAGATGAGCTTGATCAAGCAATAATCAACTACATTAAAAGAGAATATAACTTAATGATTGGTGAAAGAACAGCAGAACAAGTTAAGATGCAATTAGGATCAGCTTTTAAGGTTGAAGGCGAAGAAGATGAAGTGATGGAAATCAAGGGAAGAGATTTAGTAACAGGTCTTCCTAAGATAGTTGAAATAAATGAAGCTCAAATTAGAGATGCTTTAAGAGAACCAGTTTCAGCAATTGTTGAATCAATTAAAACAACACTAGAAAAAACACCACCAGAACTTGCAGCTGATATAATGGATAAAGGGATAATGCTTGCAGGTGGTGGAGCTGCATTAAGAGGATTAGATCTTTTAATTAATCATGAAACACACATGCCTGTTCATATAGCCGAATCACCATTAGACTGCGTAGCTCTAGGAGCAGGAAAAGCTTTAGATAAATTTGATCTAATAGCTAAACAACAAAGAGGCTAAATTTTAGATGAAGTTCTTTAAAAGTAAACTGGCAGTAACTGTTATAGTTCTGTCAGTTACATTTTTAGGTGTGATTATTTACACTTCTAAATCAGATTCAAAATTTATCTCTGGTGCTTTAGGCGCAGGTTTTAATCCAATTCAAAAGGTTATATATATGGCAGGCGATAAAATTAAAGGTGGTATAGATTTCTTTGCTAGTTTTTCACAAGTTAAACAAGAAAATGATCAATTAAAGAAAGAAAATATAGAGCTTCAAAATCAATTAGTTGGTTATAATACTTATAAGACTGAAAATGAAAATTTAAAGAAAGAATTAAACTTTAAGCAAGGACATGAACAATATAATTATTTAGGTGTTAACATAATAGGAGAATCAGGTGGAAGCTTCTATGATGGTTATGTTATAGATAGAGGATCAGATTCAGGTATTCAAAAGGATATGATAGTTATTTCAGGAAATGAACTTGTTGGTATAGTAACAGAAGTTTATAGTAATTGGGCTAAAGTTCAAACTATAGCTAGTGAAAATACAGCTGTTGCAGCTACTGTTGAACAAACAAGTGAAGTATCTGGAATAGTAAGGGGATATAAAGACATAGCAAGTAAAGCTCCTATGGCTAAAATATTTAATCTACCAATGAATTCAACTATAAAAGCTGGGGATACTATTATTACTTCAGGACTTGGTGGAATATATCCACAAGGAATAAGAATAGGAACAGTTACTTCAGTTGAAACAGATAATGTTCAAGTTTCAAAGAGTGCAGTAATAAAGCCATTTGCAAACTTTAGTACTTTATCACAATTAGTTGTAGTAGTTCCTAAGGACCCTACAAGAGGAGAGATAAAATATTAGTTAAAGGAGAACTATAATTATGAAGAGAGTCATACTTATACTATTATGTATATTATTATTCATAGTAGATAATAGTCTTATGCCGTTTTTCAAAATAGGCGGAGTTTATCCTAGTTTATTATTTGTTTTTGTAATACTGTTCTCAACAATAAATGGCTATTGGGATGCAGTTATACTTGGCTCAGTTTCAGGTATACTTCAAGATATATATTTTACTAATGTATTTGGAATAAATGCTTTAACAAATCTTTTATTATGTGTAATTGCCGCATATATAGGTAATACAACAATTAAAAACAGAGTCGCGATACCAGTTGCAACTGTTGCAGGGCTAACAGCAGTTAAGTTTATAGTGATATTTATTTTTGGAAGAATACTCAATATGGATGTTCCTCTAGAAAATATAATTATAATGACAATTTACAACCTTGTTATTGCAATGATAATGTATGGTTGGGTATCTAGAATCTCTGGAAAGAATCTAATGAAAAAAGGTTGGAATTTTAGTAAAAACAGGTGATTAAATGAAAAAACGTAACAAAAGGAAAAGGGAACCTTTTAATAGATTCAAAGTGCTCTTAGCAATAGCTTTAGCACTTTTTCTAGTTATATTGGCTAGATTGATTTATTTACAGGTTTTTGAGTACAAAGATTTACAGACAAAAGCAAATATAAGATCAACAAGATTTATGCCAACACAAGCTCCAAGAGGAAAAATTTATAGTTCAGATGGAGATCTTTTGGCTACAAATAAAGAAGTTTATAATCTTACTTATACAGCAGAAAGTAATAAAGCTTCAAATAGCTTTTTTGATACTATGAATTCAGTATTCAATATCTTAAAGGCTAATAATGAACTTGATAAGGTAGATGATAGTTTAAATCTAAAAATAAATAGTTCAGGACAATTATATTTTGATTTTCCAGTAAGTAAAACTAATCAAAAAGTATGGGATGCTCAAAAATTAAGATTTATGTATGATAGAGGACTTGAAGGTCCTGTTGAAAATAAGATTGCTCCTAAAAATGATGGTAATTTTACAGCACAGCAAAAAGCTGAAGCTGATAAAATATTATTATCATATACACCAGAGCAAACTTTTGATGAGTTAGTTAAAACATATAAGCTTTATAATATGCTTAATATTGGAAAAACTTTAACACCAGCAGAGCAGAAGGCTTTTAATAAGACATATAGCAATATGACTGGAGCTCAAATAACACAAGAGTTATTAAAACATTTTAGTCTAACTGAAATTAGAGAATTCATGGTAGTTAAAGATGCTATGAAGTTACAAAGTTATTCAGGATTTAAGCCTATTCCTATAGCTTCTAATTTAGATCAGAATGTAGCTTATATATTCTATCAAAAGCTTAGTTCACTTCCAGGTATTAATGTAGCAAAAACTCCTGTAAGATATTATCCTTATGGATCACTTGCTTCACATATTATAGGATATATGGGAGCAATACCAGCAGATCAAACTAATAAGTATGAATCTCAAGGTTATGATATTTCATCTGATTTAATAGGTGTTTCAGGAATAGAGTCTGCATATGAAAATGTATTAAGAGGTAGAAATGGAGGAACTTTAATAAAAGTAAACTCAGATGGACAAAAGATAGAAGATCTTTATACAAAGCAAGCCTATCCAGGTGATAATGTTCATTTAACAATTAATGCAGATATGCAATATGCAGCTACAAAGATGCTACAAACTCAAATGAACTATATACAAAAAAATGAACCTTATGGTAAAGATGCTAAAATGGGAGCAGCAATAGCTGTTGATGTTCATACAGGAGCTATTCTTGCTATGGTTAGTTTACCTAATTATAACCCAAATGATTTTGCAAGTGGAAAAATAAGTAATGCAGTATTCCAAAAATACTTTAATCCAGATATAGCAACTGTAGGGCAGCAATTTATTACTTCTATGGGATTAAATAAGACTATAGATCAAATGTTCCCAGAAGATTCAAATGGTAATAGAACAGATAAATATGATGTATTACCAAAGCCTTTATTTAACTATGCTACAATGGGACTTATTCCACCGGGTTCAACATTTAAACCAGTTACTGCAACAGCAGCATTAGAATCAGGAGTAACAAATGCAGCATTTACTGTAACAGATTCTCCTAACTTATATTATACTGGAGAACCAAATATATTTGGTAAGACTCTTCCAAAGGATAATGCAGACCATGGAGTTGTAGATATAGTAAAAGCTGTAGAAGTTTCATGTAACAACTATTTCTACACTATGGCAGCAAAGCTTTATTATAAATACGGTCAATCTGTTGATGCTTTAAATATAATAGCTAAATATGCAGCAGAATTTGGACTTGGAACAGTACCAGGTAGTGGTCAAAAAGCATCAACGGGTATAGAAATACCAGAGAAGTTTGGGAATGCTTATAGTTTCCAAAACTTTAAAAAGAATTCTATTTTCTACTCAAAGTGGACTTTAGTTTCTGATTTAAAAGCTGGTAAGTTTGATGCTGTTAATATTCCATTTGCTCCAATTGATATATCAGTAAGTGCATCAGATTCTAAAGAAGTAGCACAAGCTAAAGCTAATATAAAAACAATAGTTAATAAACAACTAGAAAAAATAGGAGTAGATGATGTACAAAGTAATGATGCTCAAACAGCCTTTATAAATGATTTAAAGGGAGCATTAAAGCAATTCTATGATGTATCTCCAGAAACTCAAAAATCTGTAGCAGAATTTATGGCTAAAAATCCATCAATAAAGAGTGTAGATCAAGATTTAGATAATACTGCAACAGCTATAGATAGATGGGTAGCATATACAATGTATACAACAATGACAACACCAGCTCAGCTTGGATATGCAGCTATTGGTCAAGGGTTAAATGAATTTACACCACTTCAAATAGCTGGATATGTAGCAACACTTGCTAATGGAGGAACAAGATATAAACTTCATCTTGTAGATGAAATAACATCACCAACAGGTCAAGTTATAGAAAAAACTAAACCTGAAGTTATTGATAAAGTTAATATCTCTCCAGAAAATTTAAAACTTATAAAGCAAGGTATGTATAATGTCAATAACGAGGTACACGGAACAGCTTATACAGTATTTGGAGGTAAAGGATTCCCAATACCTACAGCAGGTAAAACAGGTACAGCTTCTCTTGTAGAAGATGAACATAGCTTCGGAAGAGCAGCTTGGGGAGTTTATATTTCATTTGCTCCGGTAGAAAATCCTCAAATTGCAGTAGCAGTTGTAATTTATAATGGTATACATGGATACTTTGGTGCACCAGTTGCTAGAGCTATCTATGAAACATACTTTAGAGATGAAATAAAGAAGGATTATCCAAATTATCATCCAACAACTATGGCAGGAGAACCATATGATTATACATTAAATCCTGTTATTCCAAAGATTACAGATGGAAATGTGCCAGATGATACAAATACAGAAGCTAATACTGATAAATCTAAGGATTCTAAAGTAGATAGTAATTCTACAAATAAGGATAATAAATCTTCACAAGATACAAAAAATACAAATACAGCTACAAAACAAAATACATTAAGTACAGTTGATTAAAAATATATTGTTAAAAGTAGTTAATATTAAAAACTGATGGGAAGTTTCCCATCAGTTTTTTATTGTTTTAGGTTTAAAAAAGGGGGCTAGAGTGTAAGTAAGGATAATGTCATAAGATTGTTTACAAATTTTAAACTATTGACTATGCCTAAATTGATAGAATTTAGTGAGTAATATTAAAGAATATAAAAGTATTAGAGATTTTAAATTTGATTAAAATTTGGGTGATAAGTTTTAATTGTTTATAAAGACAATTTTAAAAAGGGGGAAACTTTTTAAATTAAGTTAGTGTTTTATAAATGATTATAATTTAAGGAAAACAGGTGATGAAATGAAAATATTTCGCAGAAGGCGAAAATCTACGGATAGATATTCCTTGCTTATCATAATAGCAGTTATTGTTTTTACATTACTGATAGCAAGATTAATATACCTACAGGTTTTCGAACATCAAAGCTTTGAAGCTAAAGCAGATATAAGATCTACTAGGTTCATAGAGCAACCAGCACCCAGAGGTAAAATCTATAGTGCAAATGGTGATTTATTAGCTACTAATAAAGAACAATATACTCTTGAGTTTACTGAGACACAAACAGGTATGAAAGATTTCTATAATACTATAAATACAGTGTTCAAACTTTTAAAACAAAATAATGAATTTTCTAAACTGCAAGATACATTCCAACTACAAATAGATCCTAAAACAGGAAAGTTAGAATTTAATTTCCCAGTATCTGAAAGTTCAGATCCAAAAGTTTATGATTCACTTAAAATAAGATTTATGTATAATAGAGGACTTGAAGCACCTATACAAAATAAAATTGCACCAAAGAATGATGGTACATTTACACCAGCTCAAACAGCAGAAGTAAACAAAATATTACTAACATATACACCACAAGAAACTTTTGATGATTTAGTAAAGCAATATGGTCTTTACAATATGCTTAATATAGGAAAGACTTTAACACCTGCTGAGCAAACTGCTTTTAATAATGAGTATCAAAAGATGCCAGCAGCTGAAATCACAAAGATTCTTTTACAACATTATAGCTTAACTGAAATAAGAGACTTTATGCTTATAAAGGATACTATGAAGTTACAAAGTTATTCAGGATTTAAGCCTGTAATAATAGCTAAGAACATAGGAAAGAGTGTAGCATTTATCTTTGAACAAGAAGCAAGTACTATGCCGGGAATTAGTGTAGTTGAAACACCAGTTAGATATTATCCATATGGAACATTAGCTTCACACGTTATTGGATATCTTGGTGCTATACCATCTAGTGAGGCAAATACTTACGAAGAACAAGGATATAATGTATCAAATGACTTAATAGGGGTTGCAGGAATAGAAGCAGCTGAACAAAATGTATTAAGAGGTAGAACTGGTGGAACAATGGTTAAAGTTAATGCCGAAGGGCAAAAAGTACAAACATTGTATACAATACCAGCTTATCCAGGAGATAACGTACATTTAACTATTAATACAAACTTAGAATATACAGCGCAAAGAGCATTACAACAGCAAATGACTTTCATACAAAAAACTCAACCATATGGTGAAGATGCTAAAATGGGAGCTGTTATAGCTGTTAATGTTCACACAGGTGGAATATTAGCAATGGCTAGTTTACCAGGTTATAACCCAAATGATTTTGCAACAGGTAAGGTTAGTCAAAAAGTATTTAATAAATACTTCAATCCTGATGTAGCAAAACTTGGTCAAGAATTTATTGATTCATCAGGAATAGATAAAACATTAAATCAAATGTTCCCATTACAACCAAATGGAACTAGAGAAGATTTATATGATGTTTTACCTAAACCTTTATTTAACTATGCAACAATGGGACTTGTTCCACCAGGATCAACATTTAAGCTTATTAACTCAACTGCTGCTCTTGAAACAGGAGTAACAGATGCATCATATACAATTGATGATGCTCCATATCCTTGGTATTATGATGCACAACCAAATATATTTGGTGATGATCTTCCAAAGGATAACTACGATCACGGAGTTGTTAATATAGTAAAAGCTATAGAGGTTTCATGTAATACATACTTCTTTAATATGGCTGCTAAGATGTACTATAAGTACAATCAATCAGTTTCAGCTCTTAATATATTAGCTGAATATGCAGCTAAGTTTGGTATGGGAGTAATGCCAGGAAGTGATCAAAAAGCATCAACAGGTATTGAATTACCAGAAAACTTTGGTAACACATATAACTTTGATGATTTTAAGAAGAACTCTATTTTCTATTCAAAGTGGACATATGTTGCTGATATGGCAAAAGGACAATTACCTGGAGAATCTATAACTTTCGTTCCATTAAATGTTGGAATTAATCCAAAGGATCCAAAGGACCTTGCAGATGCAAAGGCTAAATTACTTGAAGATATAGATAATCAAATGGAAAAGATCGGATTCCAAAATATAAGAAGTGATGAAGCTCAACAAAAGTTTATAGCTGAACTTCAAGGAGATTTACAAAACTTCTATAATGTATCACCAGGTGCTAAAAAGAGTTTAGCAGAAGCAATAGCTAAAGATCCAAAATTAACAGTTCAAGGCGATCTTAAAGAAACAGCAATTGCGATTGATAGATGGATAGTATATACAATGTATACAACAATAACAACACCAGCTCAGCTTGGATATGCAGCTATTGGACAAGGGTTAAGTGAATATACTCCTTTACAAATAGCAGATTATGCAGCAACACTTGCTAATGGTGGTACAAGATATGCACTTCATCTTGTAAGTGAGATAACATCACCAACAGGACAAGTTATTGAAAAAGTACAACCAGAAATATTAGATAAGGTTAATATTCCACCAGCTGATGAAGATCTTATAAAAAGAGGAATGTGGGAAGTTGATAACTCAATTCAAGGTACATCAGATATAGACTTTGGTTATGGATATAAAGATTTCCCAATACCAACTGCTGGTAAGACAGGAACAGCCTCATTAATTAAAGATGAGCATAGTTTTGGTAGAGCAGCTTGGGGAGTATTTATTTCATATGCTCCAGTAAAGAACCCACAAATTGCCGTAGCTGTTGTTATATATAATGGTATTCACGGAGAATGGGGTGCTCCAGTTGCTAGAGCAATTTATGAAACATATTTCAGAAATGAAATAAATAAAGATTATCCAAGTTATAGACCAACTACATCAACAAATGCTACTTATAGCTATAGTTTACATCCACCACTACCAAGCATCACTGATAATGAGTCACCTGCAATAACAGGAGAAGGTTCAGAATTAAATGCTAGTGCAAATGATAGTGATAATGGAAAGAGTAGTAGTACACAAACAAAAGCTACTACAAATAAAAAAGCTATAAATGATTAGTATTTAAAATAATAAATGATTGATAATAAAGACTATTAGTTGAGATATTTAAATCTTAACTAATAGTCTTTTAATTTTTTGTATACATTTTGAGACATATCCCAATAATTGATAAAAAAAATATATAATAGAATCTATAAGAGGTTTGTAGAAAAAGGATAAAATTAGGGGGATACATGATTAGGAAGAATAAGGGGTTTAGAAATAATAGATTTAAGTCATTAATTGGGATAATGGCATTTCTTTTTATGATTATAATATCTAGATTAATATACTTACAGGTTTTTAGACATGAGGATTTTAAAGAAAAAGCAGATACTAGATCAATGAGGTTTATGGCAGAGAAAGCTCCAAGGGGAAAAATTTATGATTCTAAGGGTAATGTTTTAGCTACAAATAAGCAAACGTATATTGCTACATTTACAGAAACAGAAAGTTCAAAAGAAGCTTTTTATAGAACTATGAATTTATTCTTTAAGGTTATGAAAGAAAATAATGAACAAATAAATGATGATCTTGATTTAATAATAAATGAAAATGGCAAGATAGTTTTTGATTTTGGATTTGAGAATGAAGACAATATAAGAGCGGCAGAATTAAGATTTAAGAAGGATAGAGGGCTTGAGGATGAAATAAAGAAGGAATTATATCCAAAGCAATCAGAGGACCTAACAGATGAACAAATAGAAACTATCGAGAAAAAGCTTTTAGAAATCACACCAGAACAAGTATTTTATTATTTGGTTAAAAAATATGATATGGCAGAACTATTATCAGAATATAAAGATAGAGATAAAAATATGACTAGCAAAGAGGATGCTAATTATAGAAAGGCTATTAAAAATAGATATAATCAAAAAGAATTAAGTGATTATGAAAATGGTAAGAAGTTATTAGACGACCTTTTAAAAGAAAATAGTCTTGAAGAGATAAGAGATTATATGGTTATAAAAGATGCTATTAAAATGCAAAGTTTTTCAGGTTTTAGACCAGTTGTAATAGCACCTACTATGTCAAAAGATACTGCATTCATATTATCTCAAAAGCTTAATGATTTAAATGGAATAGATATAGCTTTAGAGCCAGTTAGATATTATCCTTATGGACAACTTGGAGCTCATTTCTTAGGATATGTTGGAGCTATTCCAAGCAGTAGTAAAGATAAATATGAGCAAAGAGGATATGATATATCAACAGACCTTATAGGTATGGCTGGAATAGAATCAAGTTTTGAGAGCATTTTAAAAGGAACTAAAGGCGGAGATATGGTTAAGGTTAATGCTGAAGGGAGAAGAAGAGAGAGCCTTTACAGTATGCAAACTACTCCAGGGAAAAATGTTCATCTAACAATAGATAAAGATTTACAATATTCAGCAGAAAAAATGTTAGAAACTCAGCTTAAATATCTACAGACACAGGGGAATAATGCTACAAGGGGAGCTGCTGTTGCTATTAATGTTAAAACAGGAGAAGTTTTAGCAATGGCAAGTTATCCTAGTTATGATCCAAATATGTTTGCAACAGGAAAAGTTGATAATGATAAAGCTAAGGATTTAATAAGTCCAGATCTTGAAAGCTTTGGTAAAGAATTTATAAGTAGAAGAGGACTTAAAAAAACATTAGATGAAGTATTTCCTAAGGATAGTAATGGAGTAAGACAGGATCCTAATGATTTATATCCAAAGGCAATGTTCAATTATGCTACTATGGGACTTATACCTCCAGGATCAGTATTTAAGCCTATAACAGCTATTGCTGCTTTAGAAGAAGGGGTTATGGGAGCTTATGAAACTATAAATGATGGAAGTGTTCTAGGATCAGGATATCAATTTATTAAGTATCCCAATCTTATTAAAACTCCAAAAGATAATGGATTCCATGGAGTAGTTGATGTAAGAGGAGCTATTCAAAAGTCATGTAACTCATATTTCTATGAGACAGCTGTTAGGTTATATAGAAAATATGAAAATAGTGTAGAAGCTTTAAATAGTATAGCTAAATATGCATGGCAATTTGGTATTGGTAACGATCCTAATAAAGAAGATTCTATTTCAGGAACTGGCATTGAAATAGCAGAAAGAGCTAGTGATGTATATAATGTTGAATCATCAAAGGAAAAATTCCAAACATTCTCTATGTGGGAAATGGTTGATGGAATGAAAAATGGACAAATGAGAGGAAGCGGAAATACATTTGTATCGGTTGATATTGAAAAGAAAACTGATGATTCTAAAGATTTAAAAGAAGCTAAGGAAAATTTAAAAACATTAGTTAAAGAACAGATAGGTAAATTTGCTACAGATGAGTATGATGGATCAGAAGTTCAGTTTAAAAAAGAAGCTGAAAAAAGATTAAAAGATATATACGATACTTCTGATATTTACAAAGATAATATTAAAAAGAAAAATGCTGATGCTAAAAAGCAATATAAGATGGTTGCAGAGGAACTTTGGAATTGGTTACACTTTACCGTGAGAAAAGAAGTTACTAGTGCTGGTAACTTAGCTAATGCAGCTATTGGACAAGGGGACACTAATGTTACCCCATTACAAATGGCAAGTACTATTGCAACTCTTGCAAATGGAGGAACAAGATATAAAGTTAGTATAGTAGATAAAATAACAACTGCAGATGGTGAGTTAGTAGAAGATTTTAAGCCAGAAGTTATTGGAAAGGTTGATGTTAGTAAATCAACTCTTGATATAGTTAAAGAAGGAATGTATAGAGTTAACCATGTAGCTGGAGGAACAGCAATTGGAACATTTGCTAATTTCCCAATAAAAACAGCAGGTAAAACTGGTACAGCAACATTTAAAGCAGATCAAGAGGAGTATGGAAGAAAGGCTTTTGGTGTTTATGTTTCATATGCACCTATAGAAGATCCAGAGATAGCAGTGTGTGTTGTTGGATATGATAGTGATGGAGGCTCAAAAGTAGCTATAGTTGCAAGAGCTATCTATGAAACTTATTGGAGAGATGAAATTAAATCAAAATATCCAGGATATACACCAAGAACAGCAAATGGTGAGGAATATACTTATACTTTAAATCCAGAGAGTATGAATTATCAAGATACAGGTATATTCTATGAAACTGAAATTGATAAAGTTATAAAGCATGATTCAAATGACAATAAAGAGAATACAGATAACAAAGAGAAAAAAGAAAATTAAATATAATTAGTAATAAGGTCTTTATCAGATTGGTTAATAAAATCAATATTGATAAGGGCTTTTTACTTTTTAGTATATAAAATGAATTGATTTTAATTATTTTATGGTATAAATTCTATCAAGGGGTTCTTTTTTATTTAAAAATTATATTATTCAATATAATTTAAAAATAGATATTAATTTAATACTATAATTAAAAGATATAGCTAAATTTTACTGTAAATATATATAAATAATTAAAAATATGTAAAAATAAGTTAAAATAAGATGAAATACTTCAAATATTTAAAATATGTTAAAATTAATACTTTAATAACTGGTAAATACCTTATATAATAAATATATGTGCTAAATTTAAATGTATTTTTTTAGTAAATAGCAAAAAAATTTTGTATGCTTATTTGGAGGTTATTAGTTAATATGCAAAATAAAAATATAATGATAAAAGGTAATAAAGATGGTCTAAATGCTATTATAAATATGGATAAATTTGGCGACTTTGAAGAGATGTTAGAGGCTCTAGTTGAAAGACTAAGTGTAGGTAAGCATTTTTATAAAGGAGCTACTTTAACTATAACTGCTGATTTAAAGCATATAAATGAAAGACAAATGTCAAAATTAAAAGACGTTTTGTTTGATGAAATATTAATAAAAGACTGTATTTTTGCGGATAAAGAAGAGAAAGAAGAAAAATTTTTTCAAGGAGTATATGAGGGAAGGACTAAATTCTTAAGAAAATCAATTAGGAGTGGTCAATGTGTTAGTTACTCTGGGAACATAGTTATAATTGGAGATGTAAATCATGGAGCAGAAGTTATTGCTCTGGGAAACATAATAGTTTTTGGTAGTATAAAAGGTAGAGTTTTTGCTGGTAATAATGGGAATACTAGAGCAATAATATCAGCCTTTCTATTACAACCAGAGGTATTGTCAATAGCTGGAGTTATGACAATTACACCAGATGATTTTGAGATACCTAATTATCCAGAGGTAGCTAAATTGAAGGATGGGGCTATAATTGTTGAGCCGTATCTTCCAAATAAATATACATATAAAAAATAGTGGAGGTAATTAAAAATGGGAGAATCTATAGTAATAACTTCAGGAAAAGGTGGAGTTGGTAAAACTACTACAACTGCTAATATAGGTACAGCACTTGCATCACTAGGAAAAAAGGTAGTTGTTATTGATGGTGATACTGGACTTAGAAATCTTGATGTTTTAATGGGATTAGAAAATAGAATAGTATATACAATAATAGATGTAATAGAAAATAGATGTAGAACAAAGCAAGCTTTAATAAAGGATAAGAGATTTCCAAGTTTATTCTTATTACCAACAGCTCAAACAAAGGATAAGGATGATATAAGCGGAGATCAAATGTTAAGATTAATAAATGAACTTAAAGAAGATTTTGATTATGTTTTAATAGACTGTCCAGCTGGTATAGAACAAGGATTTGAAAATGCAATTATAGGAGCTGACAAGGCTATAGTAATTGTTAATCCGGAAATAACATCTGTAAGAGATGCTGATAGAGTTATAGGAAAGCTTGATGCAAAAGGTCTTGATGATCACAAAGTTGTTATAAATAGATTAAATTATGAAATGACACAAAAGGGAGACATGTTAGATATCCCTGATATATTAGAGATATTATCTGTAGAACTTTTAGGGGTAGTTCCAGACGATAAAGGAATTACAGTTTCAACAAATAAGGGAGAACCAATAGTTTTAAATAAAGATGCATTAGCAGGAAAAGCATTTACAAATATCGCTAAGAGAATAAATGGACAAGAAGTTCCAATATTAAATCTTAATACAGAAAGTCAAGGATTCTTTAGCTCAATATTAAAATTATTTAGAAGAAATTAGGGGGCGACATAATTGTTTAAATTTTTTTCTAGTAAGCCTTCACCTAAGCAAGTAGCTAAGGATAGGTTAAAGCTTATACTTATACATGACAGAGGAGAATTATCACCAACAACATTAGAAAAAATAAGACGAGAAATTTATGAAGTTTTAGCAAAATACGTTGATATAGATGATCAGGATATTGATATAGCGGTTACAAAATCAACTGATATGGATGGAGAAATGCCTTCATTAATAGCAAATATTCCAATAAAAAATCTAAGAGGGAGATAATTTTAAAATTTTTCCCCTTGTAAAAATTTTAAAATTAGGTTATATTATCGATAGGATTCTTTAAGGAACTAAACTAGGTTTGGAGGGTTATCTATGCTTAAGAGACTAAAGATAGATCCGAGATTAAGGAGAGAGATGAATTTCGGGATGTTGATAGCGACATTACTTATCACTGCATTTGGTATATTTAACATATATCTAGCAACCTACAACCAATGGGGAATAGAATATGCCTTAAAACAATCAATATGGTGTGGAATATCACTTATAGCAATGTATGTAATTTTAAGATGGGATTATACAGCTATATATGATTATGTAGAAATATTTTACTGGTTCTCTATCTTCCTATTATTTATAACAAGATTTATAGGAACTACTGTTAATGGAGCAAGAGGTTGGATAGAACTTGGTCCTGTTAGTATTCAGCCATCTGAAATAGCTAAGATAGCTATGATTATGATGATGGGTAAACAGTTGCAGAAAGCAGATGGAAATGTAAATAATTTAAAGACATTTATGTTAATGTGTCTATATGCTATGATTCCTATGGCGCTTATAATTGTTCAACCTGATATGGGTATGACCTTAGTTTGTTTCTTTATGGTTTTAGGAATTTTTTATTGTTCAGGTTTAAACTTAAAGGTAATCTTAGGTGGACTAGTTTCAATGGTTGTTGTAGTTGCACTAGTATGGAACTCAGGTTTCATAAAAGATTATCAAAAGGCAAGACTTTCAGGGTTCTTACATCCAAGTACAGATGAGCTTGGAATAAACTTACAACTTAATCAATCTATGATTGGTATAGGGTCAGGTGGATTCTTTGGAATAGGACCTGAAATGAATGTACAAGGTGGAGGATATGCTGCTGAATTCGTTCCAGAAAGACAAACAGACTTTATTTTCACTGTTATTGGTGAACACTGGGGAACAATAGGAGCTATAATATTATTAATGTTATACTTCATATTACTTTCAGGAATGGTTAATACAGCTAGAAAGTCAAAAGATATATTTGGAATGGTAATAAGTGTCGGAATTTGTTCGTACTTTATATATGCTATTCTACAAAATATAGGAATGACTATAGGACTTATGCCTATTACAGGTATTACATTACCACTTGTAAGTTATGGAGGAAGTTCACTTCTAACAACATACGCAAGTATTGCCCTTGTATTAAACATAAGTATGAGAAAGAAAAGACTAAAATTCTAAGAAAAGAAGCAATCTCGTAAGAGATGGCTTCTTTTTTTATTTATGTAAAATAAGTTCTAAGATTTAATTCAATAAAATATATATTAATTAAGAATTTTTATAATTTTAGAATAAAAAGATATAAACGGGTGATGTGAAATGGGAAAATATGATAAGGTTTATGAGCAATATTATAGAAATATAGGCGGTAGTGATAAGATATTTAGAAATAAACAGGAAGAAAATTTAAATGATGTTAAGTATACAATTAGAGGTTCAAATAGAGGGAATAACAATAATAGAAGGAAAAATGATGATAATTTATTAGTGATTTTAGCAAGGATTTTTTTAGTATCAACAGTTCTTTCATTAGCTCTATTTTCTGGAATAGTTATTTGTAAATATAATTTTGGTGAAAAAGGTCAATATGTTTATCTTTATTTTAAGGATGTAGTATCTACTGATGGCTATTATAAAGACTATATATCATCATTGAAGTTAGATATAGTAGCAAAACTTAAAAGAGATGATGATTATTTTTTAGATGCTAGTATGATTGAGGGGAAAAAGAATTTAGAAGAAAAGGTAGAAAAGGCAGCTAAGTTAGATAAGGAAAATGATGAGAGTACTAAAGTTGGCTCATTTAATATTGATGATAGTGTAGTAGAAGATGATAGTAGTTCTAATACACTTTCTAAAGAGTCATATAAAGATATAGTATCAACTTTTAAAGGATTTGATATAAAAGCAAAGAGTGATGAGGGAATTGTATTATCTTTAGAGGATAAAAAGTTATTACTTGCTAAAGATGGAGTGGTTAAAGATACTGATGAAAAGAAGGAAGGATTTATGGTGGTTATAAAATATAGTGATAATTTAGAGGGGTATTTTTATAATTTAGAGTCCTTAGAGTGTAAACAAGGAGATAAACTTAAAAAAGGAGATGGAATAGGAAATATAAAAACAAAGAAGGATATTGTTTTTAAACTTAAAGCTAATGGAGAATTTGTAAGTCCAAAGGAATATTTAGATTTTATTTAATTAGAGGTGAAAAAGATAAAAATAAGTAAGTGGGTATTTCCACAAATTCTAGTATTTTTTGCTATTGATATGGGAGGAAAGTTAGTTTTTGCTTTTATATTTATAATAGCACATGAATTTTTTCATTATTTGATTGCAAAGAAGCTTGGAAATAATATTTTGGATTTTAAGGTTCATGTTTTAGGGGCAACACTTCAGATAGAGGATTACGAGGGTCTTGATTTAAATGATGAGATAATTATATGTTTAGCAGGACCTGTTTTTAATTTAATTGCAGGAGGAGTAAGTTTTTGTCTATATAAATTTTATGGTGAAGTTTTTTTATTAAATATTTTTGAGGTTAATATGGTTTTAGGCTTATTAAACCTTTTACCAGCCTATCCTTTAGATGGTGCTAAAATTTTGAGAGCAATTTTAAGTAAGATATTTATGTATAAGAAAGCACATAAAATAGTTATGTGTATTAGTTTTAGTATATCAGTGATATTTATTTTATTAGGAGCTTTTTTAATAACTATAGATTTTGCGAGTATAAATATTTTAATAGTTGGACTTTTTATTTTGCATACTACTTATACGACTAAAGGAAGAACTATGTATATAGTTTTAGATCAAATTATTAAAAAGAATAAAAGATTTAAAAAGAATACTTATATAGATAATAAAGATATATCTGTTTATTATAAAGGTGACTTTATTAAACTTCTTAATATGGTTGAGAAAAATAAATTTAATACTTTTCATATTTTAAATGATAATATGGAACTGCTTTATGAAATTAGAGAAGATGAGGTTGTAGATGTTCTAAAGAATAAGGGAAATATGAGCCTTGAGGAATATTATAATGAGCAAATAAAATAGTATTGGAATATTGGTTAATTTAAAGTTTTATGATACAATTAAATGAAATTATAAAGAAGTATATTAGTTTGTACTTCTTTTTTCTTTTTAAATAATTTAAAGTTTTAATTGTAAAGAATATTCATTTGTTAATATGATAAAAATTAGATAGAACCTTATGGAGAGGTTTTCCTTTAGGTGAATATATTAAGGATTGAAGGCGAAAAGATGAGAGAAATTTTTATAGAGAGAAGAGAAAATATATTAAGAGTTGCCATTAAGGATAATGGTGAATTAAGTGAGTGTTATATAGAAGAGGCACTAGAAGAACCTTTAGTTGGTGAACTTTATAAAGCTGTAGTAAAGAGAATAGTACCTGGAATTAAGGCTGCTTTTTTAGATATTGGATATGAAAAAGAAGTTTATATGTCTTTAGATAAAAAAGATTTTGATAGTTTAAAACCAGGATCAGAATTTATCGTAGAAGTTATGAAAGAGGAAATAGGTAAAAAATCTGCAAAGGTTACAAGTTCATTTTCTTTAGCAGGAAAATATATAGTCTTAGAAACTAAACATAAGCTGATAACAGTATCTAAGAAAATTAAAAACCATGCTTTTGAAAAAGAGATAAGAAGTCTTTTAAAGAAACCAAGTGATGTAGGGGTAACTCTAAGAACACAGGCAGAAAATGTAGGGATATATAAAATTCAAAGAGAGCTTAATGAACTTTATGAAGTATATAAGAGCATAGAGCAGAAAGCAAAATATGAATTAAAGCCTCAAAAACTTTATGATAATAATGCTTTAATTAATAAAATAACTAGAGATTTTGTTAACGAAGAAACTAAGAAGATAGTTTTAGATAATGAAGATGATTTTAAGTTAATAGAAAAGTTATTAATTGATACGGAAATAAAATTAGAATTACATAAAGAAATTAGAACATTGTTTAGCTTTTATGGAATAGAAAAGGCTATTTTAAGTCTTAGAAATAATAGGGTTAATTTAAAATGTGGTGGGAATATAGTTATCGAGAAAACAGAAGCTATGTATACTATTGATGTAAATTCAGCTAAGAATAACTCAGCTAAAAGTAAAGATACAACTGTTGATATAACTAATATAGAAGCTGCTAAAGAAATAGCAAGACAAATTAAGCTTAGAAATCTTAGTGGTATTATAATAGTAGATTTTATTGATAGTTATAATGAACTTGCTAAAGAAAAGATTCTTAATATTTTAAGATATGAATTATCAAGGGATAAGCAAAAAGCTAAGGTTTATGAATTTACAGAGCTTGGACTTATTCAAATTGCTAGAGCAAGAAGAGGGAAGAGTATTTATGAATTCCTAGAAGAAGATTGTAATAGATGTAGTGGACATGGAAAGGTATTAAAACTTTCATATATTTATCTTCTTCTTAAGAATGAAATTTTAAGATGGGATTTAGAAAATAATATTAGAGATTTCCATATAGTATTAAATAAGATATATGAGAAAGAAGTAAGAGGTGATATCTTTAAATTCTTAAAGGATATAGATGCTTTAAATCTTAATATTTATCTAAGTTTTGAAGAGTTTGAAGACTTTTATAAAATAGAACCTCTTATATTTAAAAACCAGATAGAAAATGTTAAAGATTACTTAGTTAAGAATATTGAAAAATATTAAAATTAGCTTTACAAGGACTGTCAATTATGATAGAATTTCTTTTGTAAACCGCTCACGAATAGGTTTTTTTTATTAAACAGTTTTACTGTACCTTAAGTGGCGAGACCGTTATGAGGAGGTGTTTTTATGTACGCAGTAGTTACTACAGGAGGAAAACAATACAGAGTTCAAGAAGGAGACGTATTATTCGTTGAAAAGCTTGATGCTGAAGTAGAATCAACAGTTGAATTAACAGAAGTTCTTGCAGTTGCAAAGGATGGAGAAATCAAGGTTGGTACACCAGTAGTTGAAGGTGCTAAGGTTGTTGCTAAAGTTTTAGCTCAAGGAAAAGCTAAGAAGGTTGTTGTATTCAAGTACAAACCAAAGAAAGACTATAGAAGAAAAAATGGTCACAGACAACCATACACAAAGTTAGTTATAGAAAAGATCGAAGCTTAATTTATTATGATTAAGATTAGAATTGAAACAAAGAACGATAACATAATATCCTTTACAGTAAAAAATCATGCTCTTCGTGAAAGAGATATGATTTTAGCAGGGGAAGCATATGATATGGTATGTAATTCTGTATCAGTATTAGCTCAAAGTGCTTTAATTGGTTTAGATGAAGTGTTAAAGCTTAATGTAAACTATGAAATTGCTGATGGATATTTAAAGCTTGATTTAAATGGATTCACTGATGAAGAAATTAATCAAGCTCAGGTTTTATTAAAAACCTTTGAAAAAAGCTTAGAGAGTGTAATTCTAAGTATAGAACAAAGTTTTGGATATAAGAAACGTTGTGAATATATAGATTTTAAAAAAGAGGAGGTGTAGTAAAATGATAATCATGAACCTTCAATTATTCGCTCACAAAAAGGGAATGGGTAGTACAAAGAACGGAAGAGACTCAGAGTCAAAGAGATTAGGTGTTAAATGTGCAGACGGACAATTCGTACTTGCAGGAAACATCCTTGTTAGACAAAGAGGAACAAAAATCCATCCAGGTGCTAACGTAGGAAAAGGTGGAGATGATACTCTATTCGCAAAGATAGATGGTGTTGTTAAATACGAAAGACTTGGAAGAGATAAGAAAAAAGCTTCTGTTTACCCAGTAAACATAGAAATAGCTGAATAATTTTTATTCTTTAATAAAAAGCACCCTAGACACTAGGGTGCTTTTTTAGAACCAATTAACTGAAGGTAGGATTTAAATGATTCTATCTAGGCAATAATAAAAATAAATCCTATTTGACGTAAGGTAAGGTGATTAAATGTTTATAGATACAGCCAAAATATTTGTCAGATCTGGTAATGGTGGAAATGGAGCTATCTCTTTTAGAAAAGAAAAATATATCCCATTAGGAGGACCTGATGGTGGAGATGGTGGAAAAGGTGGAGATATAATTTTAAGAGTTAATCCACAAATAACAACATTATTAGATTTAAAATATAAGAGAAAATTCATAGCTGAAGAAGGTAAAAACGGCCAAGGTTCAAAATGCTATGGAAAAGATGGTAAAGATCTTGTTATTGAAGTACCAATGGGAACAATAGTAAGAGATGAAGAAAGTAATAAAATAATGGTTGACCTTTCACATGCAGATGATGAGTACATAGTTTGTAAAGGTGGAAGAGGTGGAAGAGGTAACTGTAAATTCTGTACACCTACAAGACAGGCGCCAAGTTTCTCAGAACCAGGTATGCCAGGTGAAGAAAGAATGATAAAGTTAGAGCTTAAACTTTTAGCTGACGTTGGACTTTTAGGGTTCCCGAATGTAGGAAAGTCAACACTATTATCAGTAGTTACAAAGGCTAAGCCTAAAATAGCTAACTATCACTTCACAACTTTAAAACCTAATTTAGGAGTTGTTGCCGGTAAGGGAACAAAACCATTTGTTATGGCTGATATTCCAGGTATTATTGAAGGAGCATCAGAAGGAGTTGGTTTAGGTCTTGAATTCTTAAGACATATCGAAAGAACAAGACTTTTAATACATGTTGTAGATATTTCAGGAATAGAAGGAAGAGATCCAGTTGATGACTTTAAGAAAATCAATGAGGAGCTTAAAAACTACAATGTAAAGTTATGGGATAGACCACAAATAGTTGTTGCTAATAAGATTGATATGTTATACGATGATGAAATCTTTGAAAACTTCAAGAAAGAAGTTAATGCAATGGGATATGACAAGGTATTTAAAATGTCAGCAGCTACATCTCAAGGGGTTGATGAACTTATGAAAGAAGTAGCAATGATGTTAGATCAAATTCCAGTAACAGATCTTTATATTGAAGAAGATGAAAGATATATACCAGAAGATAAGAACTTCACATATACAATAACACCGATAGTTGAAGATGGAGTTAATGTATTTGTACTTGAAGGAAGCTTTATAGATAGATTATTAATGTCTACTTACATTAATGACCCAGATTCATTAAGATATCTTCATAAGGTACTTACAACTAAAGGTATATTTGATGAATTAAGAGAAATGGGAATAGAAGACGAAGACATAGTAAGACTTAAAGACTATGAATTCGAATATCTAATGTAATTATTGGAGGCAGAGTTATTATGATAACAACAAAGCAAAGAGCTTTTTTAAGAGGACTAGCAAATAAATTAGATCCTATATTCCAAGTTGGTAAAAATGGAGTAGAAGATAATTTCTTAAAACAATTAGAAGAAGCTTTAGAAAAAAGAGAGCTTATCAAAATAAAGGTTTTAGAAAATAGTGGATTAACAGCTAGAGAAGCTTCAGATATAATTTGTGAGGAAATTGGATGCGAAGGAATTCAAGCTATCGGAAGTAAGCTTGTAATTTATAAGCAATCAAAGAAAAATCCTAAAATAGAATTACCTGTTGCAAAAAGAAAATAATATTATCTATAGGACTGTCTCAAGTGGGGCAGTCTTTTTATATTATAAGCTAAGAGTAATTTTTGAGTGTAGAGTATAAATTTAATTAGTTTATTAAATACTTATAGAGTTCCTATTATCTAATATTTTTTGTTATAATATTTAGAGATTGTTAATTTAGGAGAATGTTATGTTAGAAGAAAAAATTAAGGATTATTTAAAAGAACATTTGAGTGATAGAAGATATAATCATACTTTAGGAGTTTGTCAGTCAGCGATTGAACTTGCAAAACTTTATGGGGAAGATACAGAAAGAGCAAAAATAGCAGCTCTTATTCATGATATGGCAAAGGAAATGCCTATAAAAGATCAAAAAGAAATATTAGAAGTAAATGGCTTTAAGATAACTGAGGATGAAGAAAATTCACCACAGATATTACATGGCTTTGTTGCATCTATTTTAGGAAAAAGTATATTTAATATAACTGATGAAGAAATACTTAGTTCTGTTTATTATCATAGTACAGGTAAGAGAGATATGACAAAACTTGAGAAAATAGTTTATCTTGCTGATTATATTGAGCCAGGTAGAATTTATCCAGGTGTAGATGAGCTTAGAGAAGTTTCTAAGAAGAGTTTAGATGAAGGTGTACTTATGGGACTTAATAATACAATTAAGCTTGTTATTGATAATAGAGGGGTAATACATCCACTTACATTAGAGGCTAGAAACTATTTAATAATTAATTTGAAAAAATAGTATTTTAAGCTAAGGAGTAGTTAAATGAGTAAATTAAAATCTGTAATAAACGATGATTATGATAAAAAGAAAATTAGAGAACTTTTAAAAGATAGCTTAGAGTTATCTAGTAGATTTATTAAAAAAGCTGGAAGAGAGAAAAGAGTTTTTGTAAATGGTAAGCCTGTTACTATGAATTATATTTTATCAGCTGGAGAGATTGTAGAAGTTGAACTACAAAGAGAAGAAAGTCAAGATATAGAACCAGAAGATATAGATATTGAAGTAGTTTATGAGGATGATGATATTTTAGTATTAAATAAGCAGCCTTTTATGGTTGTACATCCAACTAAAAATTATAGTACAGGAACTCTTGCTAATGGTATTTTATATTATTTTAAAAAGACAGGTCAAAATTGTATAGTAAGACTTGTAAGTAGACTTGATATGAATACTTCTGGTCTTATAATTATAGGAAAAAATCAATATGCTCATGCAAAACTTTCATCTGAAATGAAGACTGAAAGATTCCAAAAAAGATATCTTGCTTTAGTTCATGGGAATTTTGTAGAAAAAGAGGGTACTATAAATAAGCCTATATATAGAGTAGGTGGAGAAACTATTGAAAGAGTTATTGATGAAAGAGGAAAAGAGAGTATAACACATTATAAAGTTATTGAAAGCTTTAATGGAGCAGATCTTGTAGAATGTTTACTTGAAACAGGGAGAACACATCAAATTAGAGTTCATTTAAAGAGTATGGGACACCCTATATTTGGAGATGAGCTATATGGTAAAGAATTTGATGATGAACAATACATAAATAGGCAAGCATTACATGCTTATGGATTAGATTTTTATAGTCCAAGAAGTGAAGAAAAGTTATCTCTTAGAGCAGAACTTCCAAATGATTTAAAAGAACTTATAAATAAGCTTAGAAATAATGAAATAAAACTTTAATTATAAAAAAGATGGTAGAATATCTACCATCTTAATTTATTTCGTCTATTTTTACTTTTAAATATTATCTTTTTATATCTTTTTCTATAACGCATTCTAAATAATCTATCTTTAATTATAAATATAATTATCAGTAGTAATACCAGTACAGCTAGTATTATTAATATATTTGATTTTATAAAGTTTATAGATTTTTTTAGAGGTGAAGGAGAAACATCAACTCCACTTAATAAAGGTAAATGTATAATAGTTTTATTGTTTACTAAGATTTCTGAATTTAGCACTTCTTCGCCTTTTTTTAGCGTAATATTATTTAAATCTTTATTTTCAAGCTTTATATTGGTAGATATATTATCATCTGTTGAAATAGTTTTACTTCTTGAAAATGAAGTAGAATCGTTTTCAGTTAGATAATATACATCATCTGAAGCAAGTAATGGTACTTTAGTATCATTATTTACTGCAATACTTGAAACTTCATCACCTTTATTAATTATTTTAACTAAACCATAGTTATCAAAACCATAATCCATTAAAGCTTTTGTATCTGTAAAATTATTTGCTTTTAATTCAGATTTTAAAAGTACAGATATAAGAGTCTGATTTCCTTTTTTTGCAGCAGCAACAAAGCTACATTTAGCTAGCTCAGTATAACCAGTTTTAGTTGCAATTAAATGTTCATAATAGCTCGAACTATTAGGATTTATCATTGATGTTGTATTGTTTACCCATTTAGTAGCCCCATCTACTTTACTTTCAGGTAATTCATATGTAATAGTTTTACTTATTCTTAAATAATCTTTATTCTTTATAGCTTCTCTCATTATTAGAGACAAATCTGTTGCTGTAGTGTAATGATTATCATCATATAATCCACTAGCATTAACAAAATTAGTGTTAGTAGCTCCAAGTTCTTTTGCCCTTTTATTCATAAGCTTAGCAAATTTTTCTTCACTCCCTGATATATGTTCTGCAAGTGCCATAGCTGAATCGTTAGATGATTCTAGTAATAAAGCATAAAGGAGTTCTTCAACAGTATACTGATCATTCTCTTTTAAGGCTATAGAACTTCCATCTGCAAATGGAGGATTTTTCCCAACAGTTACAATATCATTAAGCTTAGTATTCTCTAGTACTAGTAAAGCAGTCATAACTTTTGTTGTTGATGCTGGTGCTAATTTTTTATCAGAATTTTTTTCAGCAAGAATTGTACCAGTAGTTGCATCAATAAGAACCATTCCTTCAGCATCGACAATAGGTTCATTTTCTTTAGCAAAAGTAAGTGCAGTGTTAAAGAAAGTAAAACATATTGTTAAAGAGAATAGTATCTTTAAAAATCTTTTCATAAAATTTTACCCCCGAATGATATGTATTTTATTTTATGATTATATAAGAATTAGTTATATGGCATATTTATACTGATAATATGCAATTATACAAAAATATCTCAAAAAAATCTATAAAAAAATGTAAAGTTGTCAATAATTTAAATAAAAATTAATACAATTAAACTATTTTTATTTATTTGGAGGGGTTATGAAAAAGAAAGAGAGAATAATAGGAGCTATTGTACTTTTAGCTATTTTAGGGTCTGTACTTTTATTTGTTTTCAATATGAGAAAGCCACAGGAGTTTTCTCAAAAGGAAGTTTTAGAAATGTTTAATGAAGAGGGAGATAGTGGTATGGAGTCAACTAAAAAAATAAGTAGTAAAAGTGAAACAGTTAATGAAGAAAAAAATCAAGACGAAAAGGCTGAGAGAAAGAATATAGTAGTTGAGATAAAAGGAGAAGTAGTAAAGCCAAATGTTTATACCCTAGCTGAAAATAGTAGGGTGAATGATATTATAGAAAAGGCTGGTGGATTAACTAGTGAGGCAAATATAAATAATATAAATAGAGCAAGTTTACTTTCAGATGGTGAGTGTATAGTTATAAGAAATATTAATGATAAAGATGCAGAGGTACAAGAGGAGAATCTAAATAGTAAGGTAAATATTTTAAGCCAAGGTGGTAGTTCAGCAAGTAGTGGAGATAGTATAAATATAAATACAGCTTCTAAGGATGAATTAAAGACTTTATCAGGTATTGGTGATACAAAAGCTGAGGCTATTATAGAATATAGAGATTCTAATGGTGGATTTAAGTCTATAGATGAGCTTAAAAATGTATCAGGGATAGGTGAAGGAACTTTAAATAAAATTAGGGAAAAAATTAATATTAATTAGATAGTGAGAAATAGAAAATAACATTTAAATGCCACATAGATGGCAAAAATAAATTGTAAACTATTGAAATATATACTAAGTTAGAGATGGTATTGAGGAGTAGTATGGTTTACATAAATAAAACTGTATAGTATACTAATGAAATGACATTTCTACGTTTGAAATTTGAGGAGGGTCAATAATGGAAAATAGTAATCAAGAAAGTAGAGAATTAATAAATAATGAGAGTACTGGTGAAAAGGGATTCTTTTCTAGATTAATGAGTGCAGTTTTAGATCAATGTATCGTAGTTGCATGTTCATTTGCTAGTTTATTAATAATAGATGGATGTGCAAGATTATTTGGATATTATATAACAGAAAGAGTAGAAGTATTCTTTATAGTATATGTTCTTACAAATATTATATATCCTACAATAATGCAAGGAACAAGATTTAAGACTACATTTGGAAATAGATTATTTAGATAGTATTTTAGAGGTGAAGGCATGAAAAAAGGTAGTGAGTTAGAGCTTATTATAGAAGATATAGAGTTTCCTGCTAAGGGAATAGGATATGTTGATGGATTAAAGGTATATGCTAAAAATACATTCCCAGGACAAAAAGTTTTTGGGAGAATAAGCAAAAAGAGAAAAAACTATGCTGAGCTTAAAGTTTCAGAAGTAAGAGAAAGAGCTGAATATGAAATAGCTCCAGTTTGTGATCATTTTGGTGTATCAGGTGGATGTCTACAACAAGTTATCCCTTATGAAAAGCAATTAGAACTTAAAGAAATTCAAGTTAAAAAGCTTTTTGAAGAAGCAAATAGATCAATGGGAGAATTCATTGGTATAGAAGGAAGCCCAGAAATAAATAACTATAGAAATAAGATGGAATATACTTTTGGTGATGAATCAAAAGGTGGAGAACTTAATCTTGGAATGCATATGGTTGGAAAGAGATTTGGAATTGTTAATATAGATGAATGTTGTTTAACAGATGATGACTTTGCAAAAGTATCAAGAGCAACAGTTGAATATTTCAGAAAACAAAACCTACCATTTTATAAGATAATGCCAAGAGAAGGGTACCTTAGACATCTTGTAGTTAGAAAAGCTCAAAAGACAGGAGAAATATTAGTTAATCTTGTTACAACTACTCAAATAGATTTTGATTTATCAGAGTATGCAGAAATTATTAAATCACTTAATTATGATGGAACATTAAAATCAATAATACATACTGAAAATGATTCATTCTCAGATGCTGTTATAGCTGATAAAATTAATGTTTTATATGGAGATGATTATATAACAGAAGAACTTTTAGGTCTTAAGTTTAAAATTTCTCCATTCTCATTCTTCCAAACAAACTCACTTGGAGCAGAAAAGCTTTATAGTATAGTTAGAGACTTTATGGGAGATGCAGAAAATAAAGAAGTATTTGATTTATATTGTGGAACTGGAACAATAGGTCAAATAGCAGCTGGTAAGGCTTCAAAGGTTACAGGAGTTGAACTTATTGAAGAGGCTGTTGTTGCAGCAAATGAAAATGCAAAGCTTAATGGACTTGATAACTGTAAGTTTATAGCTGGTGATGTAGCAGAAGTTATAAAAACAATGAAGGGTAATCCTGATATTATAATTTTAGATCCACCAAGAGGTGGGGTACATCCAAAAGCTATGGAATATGTAATAAAGTTTAATGCAAAGCAAATTATATATGTTTCATGTAATCCAAAGAGTCTTGTAACTGATTTAGAAGCTCTAGAAATGAATGGATATGAAGTTGAAAAGACTTTACTTATGGATATGTTCCCACATACTCCACATATTGAAACAATAGTTAAGCTAAATAAAGTTAGATAATAAATTAAAAGAATCTATTCAGTTTTTCTGAATAGATTCTTTTTGTTACATAAATAATAGTAAGCTTACTGCCATAAGAACCATTCCAGCAACCATTCCGTAAATTGATAAATGGTGTTCACCATATTGTCTTGCTGATGGAAGTAGCTCGTCCAATGATATAAATACCATTATTCCAGCAACCATTGCAAAAACAATACCAAAAGTTGTATCATTTATAAATGGCCTTAAGAGAGTGTAACCAATTAAGGCTCCTAAAGGTTCTGTAAGTCCTGATAGGAATGAATAACAAAAAGCCTTTTTTCTATCTCCTGTTGCATAATATAGGGGTACTGATACTGCTATACCTTCTGGTATATTGTGAATAGCAATAGCAAATGCTATTGGAAGTGCAATTTCTGGCTGTTGTAGTCCAGAAATAAAAGTAGCGAGCCCTTCAGGAAAGTTATGTATTCCTATAGCAAGAGCTGTAAATACACCCATTCTGAGAAGTTTACTTTTAGTATTGCTAGAACTTAAAGAGTTTGGATTATCTTCTATATTATCAACTGCATCCATATCTTCAACTTTTCTAAGTTCATGTGGATTTTCATGAGATGGAATTAATTTATCAATAAGTGCAATAAGAAGCATTCCACCAAAAAAAGCTATTACAGTAACCCATGCACCTTTACGCTCTCCTAAAGAAGCTTTTAGTGAAGTTTGAGCTTTAACAAAAATTTCTATCATAGATACATAAATCATTACACCAGCTGAAAATCCCAAAGATACTGCTAAAAATTTTGTATTTGTTTTTTTAGCAACTAAAGCTATAAGGCTACCGATTCCAGTTGCTAAACCAGCTAGTAGTGTTAATGAAAATGCAAAAAGTTCTTTACTCATATATTTCCTCCTTTATGTGATATTTTATTTATATTCGTTATAGTATTATATTCATTATTTTTTATATTTGTTAAATAGTAATATTATTTTAATATTTATTGAAATTTAATATTAATTGAAATTGAATATCAATTAACATTATTGTATCTTAGTTGTAACCTTTTAGCAATACTTAAATTAATATTTGTTGGAATATGCTAAAACTACTTTTTAATTTGCAATATAGACTTTACATAATAAATATTAATTAATAATAGATGATTGATAGATGGCTCATTTGTTATATTTCAATGTAGGTAATAAAATTCTAATATCATGTTATTTGATGTGAATTTAATAAAATTGTTATTTTGACAGCTATTAATTATTTTAGTACACTCAAGTTATAGCATAATAATAAAAGGTGGAGATATTAGTGATTAAACATATAGTAATGTGGAAATTAAAAGATGAAAATAAAGAAGAAAATGCTCTTAAGATAAAAAAAGACTTAGAAGCCTTAAAATCAGAAATATCAGAAATAAAAGAAATAGAAGTTGGAATTGATGTTAATAAGTCAGAAGCAGCATATGATGTTGTTTTATATTCAACATTTGATTCACAAGAAGATTTAGATAATTATCAAGTACATCCAAAGCATAAAGAAGCTGGAGTATTTATAAGACAAGTAGTTTCATCAAGAGTAGTGGTAGATTACGAAGTATAAAAGAACCTTTCATAGGTTCTTTTTATTTTGGATTTTATTTAAAGTATTTTTTCTTTAAAAGTGGACAATCTAAAAGTATAAGAATATTAAGGAGGCGAAAAAAATGATTTCAGCAGAAAATGCTTATATATTAATTATGCCAGATAAAACAGTAGCTGGTGTCGAAGATATAGAATATGCTAGAGCCTTTGTAAATACTTATTATGAAATTAGAGTAAGAGATTATCATGAAAAAGAAGAATTTTCAGATTATGATCTTCAAGATGAAGATATGAGAAATGGTATACTTGTAAGAATAGGTCAAAATGAGGGTCATCCTTTATTATATGATACAGATTCTGTTATAGAAGCAATTAGAGAATCAGAGTTATTTGATTCAGAAAAAGAAATTCTTATAAAGAAACTTTTAGGTAAGGATATAAAGTTTGATGCTGAGAAATATGGTTTAGAAAGTTTAATAGTTGATGTTGAACCTAAAACAATATTTGATGATTAAGAAATCTGGGGATAAAATCCCTGGATTTTTTGATTTTGACATAAAAATATCATATTATAATAAAGATTCGTGATATAATTAGTTTTATATTAATTTATTAAACAAAGGTTAAAATAAAAGTCAGGATGTGAGAATAGTTGAAAGGCGAAAGCAAAAACAATAGAAATGTAATACTTAATGCATTTTCTTTAACAGCTAAAAATCTATGGGGAATATTTAAAATAGTAATAATATTCTATATTCTTTTAACAATATTAGCTGGAGCACTTACATATGCAGGTATATCAATAGGTAATTTTTATGGAGAAAAAGCTTTATCAGGAATTTCAATAGCTGTTGTTTTAGGAGCTGCATTTATTATGTTAATAATTCAAAGCTTTACAGATGCAGGTGCAATAATGGTAGTGTATGAAAGAATACATGGTAGAAAGATGAAAACAAGAAGTGCACTAAAAGCAATTTGGAAAAAGAAGTGGAGATTAATAGGTGCTGCTATATTAACAAGTATAATAACAGGTATAGCAGGCTTTTTAATGAGTATAATATCAGTTTTAATAATTGCGTATATCGGATCATCAGGAAGAATATTTGCAATAATATTATCATTTGCAGTAACTGCGATAGCAGGTCTTTTAATATCATTTATAGTTCCTTTAATTATGATTAAAGACTATAAGGTATTTGCTGCACTTAAAAGAAGTGTAAGATTAATGTTTACAACTGATGGTAAAGTAATATTAAATGTATTAGGTTTAATGTTAGTAGCATTTGTAATAATGGTAGGATTTAATTTCTTAAGAATGATACCAAATCTATCATCAGGTATGACACTAGCAATAACTTATTTACTTGTGTTAGTAGGTCAATTATCTTTAGTATATATAGAAGTTGGAAAGATTCTTATATTTAATGAATATGAGTAATTTAAAATATTAAATAAAAAAAGAGTTATCTTTTGATAGCTCTTTTTTTATTTGCTTTATAACAAAAGGGTAAAATATATGATTTTAAAATGAAAATTTCATATCATATTCATAATTCGATTGTAAAATATAATTAATTTTTATGTAACTATTTCGGAGGAGAGAAATTAACTAAATAAAATGAAAATATATATATTATTTTTTAAAATTCATATGTATATTTATGTATTAAAAGTTGATAATTTCTATCTGAATAATTATATATCATTTGATCACAAAAAGGGGGCATATACATGAAGAAGAAGTGGTGGATAGGAATAATAGTTATTTTATTATTTGTACTAGCTTTTGTAGGATATAAAGAGTATAACAAGAAAAATAATGTTAATAATAAACCAGTAATAACAGTAGCCATGTCAGGTACTTATTATCCATTTGGATTTAAGGAAGGTGACAAATTAGAGGGCTTTGAAGTTGATGTTTGGAATCATATAGCTGATAAGATAGGATATAAAGTAGAATATAAAACAGCTTCATTTAGTGGATTATTTGGATTACTTGATTCAGGTAAGGCAACTACTATAGCTAATCAGATAACTGTTAATAATGAAAGAAAAGAGAAATATTACTTTACTGAACCAACTGTTTATACAGGAGCTCAGATAGTTGTCAGAAATGATGAAAAAGGTATAACTGATTTAAGTTCACTTAAAGGAAAAACTGTTGGGGTTGACCTTGGAAGTAATTATGAGCAAATTCTTAAATCTTCTGGTGAAGATATTAATATAAAAACTTATCAGGATACAAATGTAGCATTTAATCAATTAATGATGGGAAGAATAGATGCGGTTGTTATAGATAGAGTATCAGCAGCTATGATGATAAAGAAAGAAAATCTTCCTTTAAAAATGGTAGGAAAACCAATAGAATCTCTTGAAAATGCATATCCATTTGTAAAAACTGATGCAAATAAAGAGCTTATAGAAAAAATTAATACTGCTATCAATGAAATGAGAGCAGATGGAACATTAAAAAATATCTCAGAAAAATGGCTTGGAACTAATGTAACTTCACCTGGAGATACTGATAATTCAGCAAATATAAATACAGTAGCTAATAAGGATAAAGCAGATTCAAGTACTAGTAATTTTAGTATAGAGTATACAATGCAAATTTTACCTAAAGTTTTAGAGGGAGTAAAGGCTACACTATTAATAGCAGTTATTTCAATGATAATAGGGCTTATAATAGGACTTATACTTGCAGTGATAAGATATTATAATATAAAAGGTTTAAAACAAATAGTTGAAGTGTATATATCATTCTTTAGAGGTACACCATTATTAGTTCAATTATTTATTTTATATTTTGGAATTCCACAATTAATACCAGCATTTAAAGATATGTCAGCATTTATTGCAACTATAATAGGACTAGCTTTAAATTCTTCAGCTTATATAGCAGAAGTATTAAGATCAGCAATAGATGCGATAGATGAAGGACAAATGGAAGCATGTTATTCACTAGGAATGACAAAAGCACAAGGGCTTAGAAGAATAGTTCTTCCACAAGCATTAAGAATAGCAATTCCACCATTAGGAAATGTATTTGTTGATAATGTAAAAAGTTCATCACTTGCATTTACACTTGGAGTTGTAGAAATACTAGCAGAAGCGCAAATGGTAGCAGCAGCTAGTTACAGATTCTTTGAACCTTATGTTATAGCAGCCTTAGTATATTGGGTTATAATTTTATTCTTCAATTGGTTACAAAGAAAACTAGAGAAAAAATTATCTGTATATTAAGAGGTGAATTAGTATGATAAAAGTGGAAAACTTAGCAAAGAAGTTTAAAAATAATGAAGTCTTAAAAGATATAAATCTAGAAGTGGAGAAAGGTGAAGTAGTAGTAATTCTTGGACCATCAGGTTCAGGAAAATCTACTTTACTAAGATGCCTTAATTATTTAGAAGTTCCTGACAAGGGGAATATAACTATTGCAGATTTATCTATAGATGCAACAAAGGTTACTAAAAAAGATATTAATGAACTAAGAAAAAAATCTGCAATGGTTTTTCAAAGCTATAACTTATTTAATAATAAAACAGTAATGCAAAATGTTACTGAAGCTTTAATAGTAGTTAAAAAGATGAGTAAGATAGAAGCAGAAAAAATAGCTATAGATATGCTTACAAAAGTTGGGCTTCAAGATAAAAAAGATGCCTATCCTAAAACTTTATCAGGTGGTCAAAAACAAAGAGTAAGTATAGCAAGGGCAATGGCAATAAATCCAGAAGTAATTTTATTTGATGAACCAACATCAGCATTAGACCCAGAGCTTGTTGCAGAAGTTTTAAATGTTATAAAAAATCTAGCAAAAGAGCATAGAACTATGATAATAGTAACTCATGAAATGAGTTTTGCAAAAGAAGTTGGAGATAGAATTATATTTATGGAAGGCGGACTTGTAGTAGAACAAGGAACTTCACAAGAGATATTTACAAATCCAAAAGAAAAAAGAACTAGAGAATTTTTAGCAAAATTTATACAAAATATAAAATAAAGAGTTATCTTTTTAGATAACTCTTTTTTATTTATTATTGTTTCTTATTCATTAAACTATTTCTTATCTTTTTAAATTCAGGGAAGGCTTTCTTATATAAGCCATATACAAATCCATTGATAACTAAATCAAATTCTCCAATAAATTCAACAAAGTTTCCATTGAATCCTTTTTTGAATTTATATAGTCCGTATAATGGATTTTCTGGATTTAAGTCTCCTGAAACTCCTCTGAAATCATAAACAGGACAACCAAGTTCAATTGTATCTTCAATCATAGCCCATTGCATTGCAAAGTTAGGCATTGTATCTCTTAATTGGTTATCTGATGCACCATATAGGTACCAACCTATATTACCATAATATAGGTATAATGATCCTGAAAGATAAAGTTCTTTACCTTCATAAGGTTTGATTTCATCAAGCTTTTTATTAAATCCTTCTATTTGTCTTTCTGCTTCTGCAACCTTCTTTTCTTGGTCTGCAATTCTTTTTTCTATTCTTGATCTCTTATCTGCATCTTCTTCAGCAGCAAGTTTAACCTTTTGTTCTTCTACTTTTTTAATAGCCTTATTTTTTTCATCTTCTTGTTTTGCAAGTTTTTCATTTAATCTATTAAAATCATTCTCATAACTATATTTAACCATGTAAAGTCTAGCATGAGGTGCTAAATAATTTATCATGTTTTCAAAGTAAGCTTTATTTCTTACTATAAAGTTATCTCTCTTACCTGTTGTAACCATGATTTCATGGAATCTTGATATAACTTCATTATTAAGAGTATCTTTATCATAAACTTCTACAGTTAATCCTCTTTCTTCAGCAACTTTTATGTTATATCTTGTTTTACTTGAGAACTTCTTAAATACAATTTTCTTTATATCAGTTTTATCTCCTTCTGTTGGAAGTGGAAGTCTGAATACAAAGTTTGGTTGTATAGCTTCAAAGTTCTTACTATCAGTATTTCTATATCCTAAGCTCTTTAAGAATTCTTTTGTATTATTTCCTTCTTCCATTAATTCTTCATTTTCACGAAGATGGATATCAGGGTCTACAGTAATAAAGCTAACTTTATTTTTTTTAGCGAAATCTTTAAGATAATTTGTAAATTCAGTTACAAGTGGCTTATTTGTATAATCACAAGTAAATCCTCTTGGTATGTATCCCATATATATGTTAACACGTGGAGCCTTTCTTAAAAGAATAGTAGCAGTTAATACTAATTCATTATTGCTATCATATCCTCCAATAAATTTATGTTGCCAGTCTCCTTTTAGTGAAGCCCAATAAGAAGTTTGAAATATATGTCCTTTAGAATGAGTTGCATTAAATTTATCAACTTCAGTAGGAGCTATTTCTTTAAAATTATACAATGTTGTTTCCTCCTCAAAATTTTCCATTGAAAGTTTTCTTATATTCTGTTTCGATAATTATTAATTTTTTATAAAAAAAATTAACTTTTTCTAAAAGCATATGTATATTCTAATATGAATTTAAGCGATATTCAAGTTAAGATAAGATTACGATGAAAAAAATGTTATAAATTTAAAAAACTTATTCAAATATGTTATCATTAAATAAAATGTAATTTAATGGGAGTGGGAAGGATGTTTAATAGGGATGAAAAGTGGAGAAGATATGTAAAAGTAAATTGGCCTAGTAGTATTGATAAAGATAGAGATTATGTAGGAATAAAAAAGTATTATGAGGATTTTACTAAAGGTAAATATGGTGAGATTGATGACCAGACTTTTAGTGATTTATCAATGAAAGAAGTATTTGATAAATTAGATAGAACATATAGTAGTGCTGGGGAAGCAAAACTTTATAATATGTTAAGAGATCCTATTTATGATAAAGATAAGTTAGAGAGTATTTCAAAGCAAATAGAAAGCTTTAGTAAAAATGTTGAAGAGAGAATAGATATACAAAAAGAATTTTTGAAGCTTGGAAAGGATAGAAATTTTTCATTTATTGATTTTTTGTCGCAAGATTGGCAAGGTAACAAAAAGAAGAGAATTTTATATATTTTTTTAGGAAGAGTTTTACCTTTAATATCTATAGCTTTATGTTTTATAAGACCACAACTCATAGTTCTTTTTGTGGGAATAGTTTTTATGAATTCTTATATAAGTAATAAAGAAAGTGGAGTTAAAAATACAAAACCATATGAAGCTATACAATATGCAGGAAGAATGATGAAAACTAGTAGATATTTATTAAGTAAGAATTATAAAGTTATAGAGCCTTATAATAAGAGATTAGAAAAAGTAATGGATATACTTAAAGAAGATGAGAAGAAATTTAAGTTAGTAACTTCAACTTTATCAGGGAGTATTCATGATATTGAAATTATAGAGCCATTTATAGATGTAGTAAGACAATGTAGTTTAGGATTAGAAAATTCTTATTATGGCTTAATTGAAAATACTAATAAGTATAAAAAAGAATTAAAAGAGCTTTATGATATTTTAGGAGATATAGATGCACTTATTTCAGTAGCAGCGTATAAAGAAGATATTGAATATGAAATTTCAACTCCTGAGTTTATAAAGGAAGATATATTTAAAATTATAGATGGAGCACATCCTTTAATTGAAGATGTAGTTACTAATTCTATAGAGATAGATAATAAAGGTATAGTTCTTACAGGAACTAATATGTCTGGTAAATCAACATTTTTAAGAATGCTTGGAATCAATATAATATTTGCTCAAAGCTTTAATTTTGTTCATGCAAAAGAATATAAAGCACCATTTCTAAATATTATAAGTTCTATAAGCCCAGAAGATGATGTTATAACAGGAAAGAGTTATTATCTTGCAGAAGCAGAATCTATTTTAAGAATAATAAATAATTTAAATAAAGAACTAAAAGTATTCTGTGTTATAGATGAAATATTTAGAGGAACTAATCCAGTTGAAAGAATAGCAGCATCAGAAGAAATACTTAAATATATTCAGCAAAGAAATTCAGTTTCTTTAGTCGCAACTCATGATAGAGAACTTACTGAACTTTTAGAAAGTACTCATAAATTTTATCACTTTAGTGAAGAAGTTGATGAGAAAGATGGACTTAGTTTTGATTATAAGCTTAAAAAAGGTGTACTTAAAACAAAAAATGCAATTAAATTGTTAAAGTATGTTGGTTATCCTAGTGATATAATTGAAGGAGCATATAAAAATATAGAACAGAACGATAATAAAATAATATAAGGGAGATGTTCTTAATGAAAAGAAAAGTTACATGTAAACAAAATGTAGGTAAAAGATGTATAGTTTGTGGAGTGGAAAATAGTTTTGGTTTAAAGACTGATTTCTATGAATTAGATAATGGAGAGCTTTTAGGAGTTTTTAGAACTCTAGAAGAACATCAAAGTTATCCTGGTAGAACTCATGGTGGAATATCAGCAGCTATTTTAGATGAAACAATAGGTAGGGCAATTTGTATTACTGATCCAGAAATTTGGGGTGTAACAATAGAACTTCAATTAAAATATAGAAAGCCAGTTCCACTTGGAACAGAATTAAGATGTGTGGGTAGAATAACTAAAGATGGTAGAAGAGCATTTGAAGGTACTGGAGAGATTTTACTTCCAAATGGTGATGTAGCAGTAACTGCTTATGGTAGATATATGAAGCTTCCAGTGGATAAAATATCAGATGTAGAGCTTGATGAAGAAGAGTGGAGAAGTAATGAAAAAGATACTGACCCAACAGAGGTAGATCTTCCAGAAACAGATAAAGTAAAAAGATAGGTGATAAAGATGATAGAAATAAAAAAGAATTATGTTCTTGAAAAGGCAAAAAGACTTTTAGAATTTAATAGTCCAAGTGGATTCTGTTTTGAAATCATGGATATGGTTGAAAATTGGGTGAATTCTTTTGGATATAAATTTGAAAGAACTAATAAAGGAAATGGAATTATAACTATTGAAGGAAAGAGTGATGAGAAAGTTATAGGACTTGCAGCTCATGTTGATACTCTTGGAGCAATGGTAAGATCAATAACAAGTGATGGTACTTTAAAATTTACTATAGTTGGTGGACCAATAGTTCCAACACTTGATAGTGAATATTGTATTATTAGAACTAGAGATGGAAAAGAGTATTCTGGAACATTTTTAAGTACAAGTGCAGCTATTCATGTTTATGCAGATGCAAAAGATAAAAAAAGAGATCCTGAAAATATGGAAATAAGAATAGATGAAGTTGTAAAATCTAAAGAAGATGTAGAAAAGCTTGGAATAGCACCTGGAGATTTTGTATTTATAGATCCTAAAACTACAATAACAGAAAGCGGATTTATAAAATCTAGATTTATAGATGATAAAGGTAGTGTTGCAGCTTTAATGGGGCTTCTTGAAGCAATGAGCAGTGAAAAGATAGTTCCAACTTATAAAACAAAGATAATAATTTCAACTTATGAAGAGGTTGGCCATGGTTCATCTTATATACCAGAAGATATAACAGAGCTTATAGCTGTTGATATGGGATGTATTGGTGAAGATTTAACATGTACAGAATATGATGTATCAATTTGTGCAAAAGATTCAACAGGTCCATATGATTATAATATGACAACAGATCTTATAAATTTAAGTAAAGAAAATAATTTAGATTTTGCTGTAGATATATATCCTTTCTATGGTTCAGATGTTGGAGCAGCACTTCGTGGTGGAAATGATATAAGAGGAGCTTTAATAGGACCAGGTGTTCATGCTTCTCATGGAATGGAAAGAACACATTATAAAGCAATAGAAAATACAATAAAATTACTTTATTTATATTTAACTAAGTAATTAAGAAAAGCTATCTCAAAAGAGATAGCTTTTTTCATTATTGATTTCTTGATGCATAAATTTCTTTTTCTACTTCTATAAATACCTTAGCAATTTCATCATAAGCCTTAGCCCATGCATTAATGATTTCATCTGTTGCTGCATCACCTAAAACTTCTTTGATAGCTATTAAAAGATTAGAACCTACTATTGGGTAGTGCTCTGCTTTAATTTGACGATCACAGTGAACTTCACCTATTTTTTTAACTACTGGCATAATTGCTGATAGATTGTCTATATTTTGTGCAGCAGCTAAAATTGACATAGCTAATGCTTTAGGTTGTTCTCCTGATTTTTGTTTATCCATGTTAAAGAATACTTTAACTTCAGGATTGTTTTCAAACATAGTTTTATAGAAAACTTTTGTGATTTCTACTCCATGAGTTCTTAATACAGGTACTGTACTTTTTACGATTTCAATTGTTTTTTGATCTAACATAATAGTTTCTCCCTAAAATTATATCTATATTTAAGTTTATATATTATCAACTTATTAGGCATAATATAGCATAAAGGAATTTAATGAGCAAATTATATGCTCATTTTTAAAATAGATTATAGATATAAACGATAATATTTTCTTTAGATTGCTAATTTTTTTGATTAAATTTAAAATAAATGCAAGTTTTTACATAATATTTACAAAAAGGCGACAAAATTTAAATTTTAACAAAGTATAATTAACTTAAAAGAGTAATATATATTACACCAAAAATTTAAGTACAAAGGAGAAAAGCTTGAGAGAATTATTAGAAAATCAAAAAAAGATTATTAAAAGTATAAATGATTCATATAAAGAAAAAATTTATACTGTTGATGATCCGTATATAAGTTTAAATCCATTTGGGGTATGTCCCTTATCTGCTATTTTAAAATTTTCTACTAATAAGCCTTGTAAATTAGGTTTACGTATAGCAAATAATTTAAATTTAGAAGTAGAAGATTTCAAAGTAGAACATGAAGTAAATATTTTAGGTCTTCTACCTGATGAAAACAATAAGGTTGAAGTAAAATGTATTTATGAAGATGGGGAAGAAGAAAAAGTTATTCATTTTATTAGAACAGAGCAATTACCAAAAGAGTATCCAAGCCTAGAACTTTTAGAAAGTGATAAAGAAGGTATGGAAGATGGGATGATAGCTATATCTCTTGGAAAATCTCTTGGAGTAAAAACTACTAATCATTTATATTCAATTATTGATGATATAGCAAGAGTAAGATGGCTATATACAGGTAGAGCATGTCATGTATTTTTTAAACTTAGAAATGGGAACCTCATAGTTGATGCACCAATATCAAGTGGTATTTGTGGAGCTTATACAGCAGCAGGTTTTATTGAGATGGACTTTGTAGGTAGGATAATAAATTTCTATCCTATTGAAAATGGCCTACATCATGATGTTATAGAACTTGAAAATGGAAATTTCCTAGCTATTACTCAAAGAGAGAATACTAAGCAAGATTTATTAGTTGAAATAGATAGAGAAAGTAAAAAGGTAATTAAAGAGTGGGATTTTAGAAAAATCTTAGATTTTAATAGAAAGACTGTTATTGATAAGATTTCAGTAAACCATCCTTTAGATTGGTTACATTTAAATTCTTTAGTTTATGATAAAGAAAGTAATTCCATAATAGCTTCTTCGAGAAATCAAAGTACTGTTGTTAAGTTTAATAAAGATACTGAGGAAATAAAGTGGATACTTGCTCCGTATTATGATTGGAATGATGAGCTAAAGAAATATCTTTTAAAACCTTTGGGGGAAGGTTTTGAATGGAGCTATGCTCAACATACACCAGTATTAAATAATGAAGGTAATTTACTTTTATTTGATAATGGTAATTTTAGAAGTTACAAATTAGAAGATGCTGTTTTAGCTCACAATAATTATAGTCGTGGAGTTGAATATAAGATAAATGAGGATGAAATGACTGTTGAGCAAGTTTGGCAATATGGCAAAGAAAGAGGAAGTGAGCTTTATTGTTCATATCTTGGAGCTATTAGAGTACTTGAAAATGGAAACAAGCTTATATGTTTTGGTGGAATAACTCGAGATATTTTTGGTAATCCAATTGATGATATGAAAAGTGATAGAATGAAAAATCATATTAATATTATCGAAATATCAGGAGATAAAAAAGTTTTTGAATTAAAAATTAGTGATAATGATATTACAAAGGCTACAGGTTACAAATGCTATAGAGCAGAAAAAATAAGATTATATTAATACAGAGGGGTAAAAAATGAAAAACGTAATTAAAAAAGTTGCAGCTACAGCAGCGATAGTTGGAGTAATGTTTAGTGTTGGAGGATGTACAACTGAAGCAAAAAAAGAAGAAAATAAAACTATTAGACTTGGTGTAATGTCTGCATCAGATTCAGCTCCAATTCTTTTAGCAGAAGAAAAAGGATATTTTAAAGAAGAAGGAGTAAACCTTGAGTTAGAGATATTTACTAATGGAGCTACAAAGCAAAGCTCAATTCAAGCAGGTGAACTTGATGGTGGAATGCTTAGTATGACTCAAATCTTAAATAATGCTAATGGGGGACTTAAGGCAAAAATAACAACTACTACTGATGGTATGTTCCCAATAGTTTTATCAAAGAATTATAAAGAAAAGAAAGATGTAAAAGTTGGATTAATGGAAGTGAGTGTTACAAACTTCTTGGCTGATAAATACTTAAAAGATTATAATGTTACTAAGGAATTTATAAATGAAATGCCTGTAAGAATGCAAATGCTTATGGCTGATAAGATAGATATGGCTGTTTTACCAGAACCTATGGCTTCAAATGCACAGCTTAAAGGGCTTGGCAAAAAAGTTTATGGAGATCCAGATGATTTTACACCTAATGCTATGGTATTCTCAGATGAGTTTATAGAGAATAATCCAAATACTGTTGCTGCTTTCCATAAAGCTTATAATAGAGCAGTTGAAGATATAATTAATAATCCAGATGAAGCTAAGGATGTTTTAGTTAATAAATTAGGATTAGATCCAAAAGTTAAGGAATTAATGGTACTTCCAACATATCATAAGACAAGAATTCCAACAGCTGATTATATAAACGAAGTTAAAGTTTGGACAGAAAAATTACAAGGGAAGACATTAAATATCAATTATGATGATATAGT
This sequence comes from Clostridium mediterraneense, assembly GCF_900091705.1. Classification (GTDB taxonomy): domain Bacteria; phylum Bacillota; class Clostridia; order Clostridiales; family Clostridiaceae; genus Sarcina; species Sarcina mediterraneense. The sequence goes on from NZ_LT594785.1 coordinate 876,596, forward strand.
ATCAAAGGATTTTGTTGCTAATTAATGTTAGAAGTTAAAAACTTATATAAATCTTATGGAAAAAGAAATATTTTAAAAAGTATTTCTTTTTCTTTAGATAAAGGTGAAACGCTTTCAATAATAGGTCCGTCAGGTTGTGGTAAAAGTACGCTTTTATTAAGCTTAGCAGAGCTTAATAAAATAAGCAGTGGAGAGATTAAAGATAAGTTTAGAGATAAGGAACTTATACTACAGAATAATAGTCTTTTCCCTTGGAAGACTATTAAGCAAAATATAGAGCTTGGGCTTATTTCAAGAAAGTTTTCAAAAGTTGATATTAATAAAGAAATAAATTTAATAGCCGAAGATTTAAATATTACTTATATTTTAGATAAATATCCTAGTGAAGTTAGTGGAGGAGAAAGACAAAGAGCTGCTGTTGCTAGGTCTTTAGTTTTAAATCCAGATTTATTACTTTTAGATGAGCCATCATCAGCTTTAGATTCTATAAATAAAGAGAAGTTTCAGAATTTATTATGTAAATTACAAGAAAAATATAATATGGCTTATATAATAGTAACTCATAATATTGAAGAGGCTGTTGTTTTGGGGAAGAAAATAGCTGTAATGGGTAATGGGAAAATTAAAAAGATAATAGATAATCCTTACTATGGAAGACATGATATAAGAAAGTCATATGAGTTTTTTGATAAATGTAATGAAGTAAGAGAATATTTAGAAAGTGGAAGGGAATAGACAGATGAAGATGATAAAAGCTTTATATAAATATATATATGCAGTAATAACAATACTTATTTTTTGGTATGTATTGCATATCTTATTAGATTCATTTGTAATTCCTAATCCAATTGATGTAATTAAAGAATTCTTTAGTTCAACAAATATCCTTTTAACTCATGTTTTAGCAAGTAGTTATAGATTATTTATTGCACTTACTATAACTATTATTTTAGGTTATACAATTGGAATTTTAATAGGAGTAAATAAGAAAGTAGACAAACTTATAAGTCCAATTTTATATTTATTCTTCCCAGTACCAAGAATAGCATTTCTACCTGTATTTATGATTTTATTTGGACTTGGAGATGTTTCAAAGATAATTCTTATTATTGCAATAGCGATTTTTCAAATAATTATTACAACTAGAGATGCAGCAAAAGATATAGACAAAGATTTACTATTATCAGCAAGATCTTTAAAATTATCTAAGACTAACATGATAAAACATATATATATCCCAGCTACACTTCCAAAGCTTTTCACTTCAGTTAGAATAGCTCTTGGTTCAAGTATGGCAGCTTTATTTTTTGCAGAAAATTATGCTACTAAGAAGGGAATTGGGTATTATATTATGAATTCATGGATAAATGTTGATTATGAAGCTATGTATTCTGGAATAATAGCAATAAGTATTTTAGGAATAATTTTATTTAAAAGTATTGATTTAATTCAGAAAAAAGTTTGTAAGTGGTAAATAGGGAGTAAAGGGAGAGAATATGAAAAGAAAAATAATATTAAATTTAGCAATGAGTATTGATGGGTATATAGCTACAGATGATGGTGGATATGATTGGATAGTTGGAGATGGCGATAATAAATTAAATACGGATAATAAATTTGATTTTAGAGAATTCTTAGAAAATATAGATATAGTTGTTATGGGAAAGAACTGTTACGATCAAGATATGCATAAGGAATTTAAAGATAAAAAAGTTTATATTGTAACTTCAAAGGATATAAAAGATTATGATAATATTCATTTTGTTAAAGATGATATATGCGAGGTAATAAAAAGAGAGGTAGAAAAAGAGGGGAAAGATATTTTCTTATTTGGTGGAGGAGTTCTTATAGATAGCTTTATTAAGGAAAATATTATTGATGAATATATAATAGGTATTATTCCAACTATACTTGGAAAAGGAAGACCTCTATTTTTTGAAGGTAATCCAATGATAAATTTACATTTAGATGAGTATAGTGTAGGAGAAGGGATTACTATTTTAAAATATTCAAAAAGGTAAAATTAATATAGAGGTATTATAATGAATAAATTAAGAGTTGCTTTAGTTCAACAAAAAGCAGTAGCAAATGATATTGATGCTAATTTAGAGCTAGGATTGAAATATATAAAAAGAGCAAAAGAAAAGAATGCAGATATAGTTCTTTTTCCTGAAATGTGGTCAAATGGATATAATCCACCATATGATGGAGCTTTTGATGATCCTTTTGATGAAAATCATGAAGATGAAAGAAAGAAATGGTTAAATGAAGCTATAAAAGATGATAGTAATTATGTTAAATCATTTAGAGATATTGCTAAAAAGCTTGAGATAGGACTTGTTATAACATATCTTTCAAAATCAGAGAATAAGCCACAAAATACAGCTTTAATGATTGATAAAACAGGAGAGATTTTAATGAAGTATTCTAAGGTTCATACATGTGATTTTTCTTTAGAAGCATTATTTGAATCAGGTAAAGAGTTTAAGGTTTGTGATTTTAATGGTGTAAAGCTTGGTTTAATGATTTGTTTTGATAGAGAGTTTCCAGAGAGTGCAAGATTATTAATGTTAAAGGGAGCAGAAATAATACTTGTTCCTAATGCTTGTGATATGAATCAAGCAAGAATAAATCAATTATCTACAAGAGCATTTGAAAATATGGTTGGTGTTGCAATGGCTAATTATCCTCAAAAAGGTTGGGGGAACTCATGTGCATATAGTCCTGTTGTTTTTGATAAATATGGAGCTTATATAGATAATAAAATTATTTCAGAAGATGATATAAAGGAAGATGTTATAATAGCAGAATTTGATTTAGAAGATATAAGAGATTATAGAGAAAAAGAAGTTTGGGGAAATGCTTATAGGAAAATAGATGCCTATAAGGGATTAATAGATTAAATATAATAAAAAATAGTAACTCCAAGGGTTAATTTGGAGTTACTATTTTTTTAGTTAAATAATGATTTTATTTTATCTAAATTTTCTATTGCAAGCTTATAACCATTTTCATATGCTTCTCTTAATATATTAACATCCTTTTCAAAGCTATTAATTGCTTGATCTGGTGCAGGTCTAAGTATTAGTGCTTTTCCTTCTTTTTCAAGTTGTTCACAATATTTTACTGATTCATTATAACGAGTATGTCTATTTAATGCATGATCTTTTAAAGCACCAAATTTCTTTTTAAATAAATTTAATAGGAATATGGATTTTTTATCTAATTCTTTTACATAACCCTTTGGTTGGGTAAGTATTATTAAATGTTTTTCATTACCATCAGCTACTGCTTTTTTTATAGGTATAGGATCTCCTACACCTCCATCATAATATTTCTTACCGTTAAATTCTATGGCTGGAAATATTAATGGGATAGCACAAGTTGCTCTTAAAATTGTCCAAGGTTTATCTATTTGTTTTCCATCTAAATATTCAACTTGTCCTGTTTTAGCATTAGTAACGCCAACTACAACTTTTCCATCATAATCTAAAAATGTTTCGTTATCAAATGGTACTAATTTATTTGGAATTTCATCAAATACAAAATCTAAACCAAAAAGACTTTTGCATTTAAGAAAGTTTTTAATATTTACGTATCTCTTATCGTTACGATAAGCTAAAAGCTTTAAATTTCTTCCTTTTTGTTTTGATATGTAAGAATATCCATTTGTTATCCCAGCAGATACACCAATACAGTAAGGGAAAATAATATCATTATCTAAAAGTGCATCCATTATTCCTGCACTAAAAATAGGTCTAAAAGTTCCACCTTCTAATATTAAACTAGGCATAATCAAACTCCTTTTCTTTAGTAAAAATAATTATTCTTATTAATTATAAACTAATTTTATTAAATTTGTATAACTAAATGATATAGAAAAATTGATTGGTATAATTTACAATAGAGAATAAGGGGGGATTTTAGATGAAAACTGAAAAACAAAAAATGCTAGATGGAGATTTATATTTTTCATTTGGAGAGGAATTATTTAATGAAAGGCAATTTGCTAAAGAAATAATTTTTGATTTTAATAATTTAAGACCACAGGAAGTGGAGAAAAGAAATGAATTATTAAAAAAATTATTAGGAAGTTATGGAGAAAAATTTTTTATAGAGCCACCATTTAGATGTGATTATGGTTACAACATATCTATAGGAGAAAATTTTTACTCTAACTATAATTTAGTTATATTAGATTGTGCAAGAGTTACAATAGGTGATAATGTTCTTATCGGACCTAATGTTAATTTATTTGCAGCGGGACATCCAGTTGATGTAGATTTAAGATTAAAAGAGTTTGAATATGCATTTCCTATAAATATTGGAAATAATGTTTGGATTGGTGGAGGAGTTACTATTAATGCTGGAGTCAATATTGGTGATGGAACTGTTATAGCATCGGGAAGTGTTGTTACAAAAGATATACCAGCAAATGTAGTAGCTGGAGGTAATCCATGTAAAGTTATTAGAAAAATAGATGAAAATGATAAGAGAAGATATTTTAAGGATAGATATATAGATTAAATAGCTTTATACAAAACTTAATATTTAAATTTGGGATAAAGTGGTGTAATAAGTATATATATGAGATTGTTTACTGGGGGTAAAGGTATGGGATATATAGCAGATGAGAAAAGATATGAAAAAATGAAATATAATAGATGTGGAAATAGTGGTCTTAAGTTACCGGTAATTTCACTAGGACTTTGGCATAACTTTGGTGATGTTGATAAATTTGAAAATAGTAGAGCAATAATAAAAAGAGCTTTTGACCTTGGAATAACTCATTTTGATTTAGCAAATAATTATGGTCCACCAGCAGGATCAGCTGAAGAAAACTTCGGAAGAATTTTAAGAGAAGATTTAGCTCTATATAGAGATGAACTTATTATTTCAACAAAAGCTGGATATTATATGTGGCCAGGTCCATATGGTGAATGGGGTTCAAAGAAATATTTAATTGCAAGTTTAGATCAAAGTTTAAAAAGATTAGGATTAGACTATGTAGATATTTTTTATCACCATAGACCAGATCCCAATACACCATTAGAAGAAACTATGAGAGCTCTTGATTTAATAGTTAGACAAGGTAAAGCTTTATATGTAGGAATATCAAATTATGGACCAGAAGAAGCAAAGAAAGCTTTTGCTATTCTTAAAGAGCTTGGAACTCCATGTGTTATACATCAGCCAAGTTATTCAATGTTAAATAGGTGGGTTGAAGATGGACTTCTTGATGTTTTAGATGAAGAAAAAATAGGGGGAATAGCTTTTTCACCTTTAGCAGGAGGAAGGCTTACAGATAGATATTTAAATGGAATTCCTTCAGATTCAAGAGCTGCAAGAGAAGATAGTCCATTTTTAAATTCTTCAGATATAACACCAGAACTTTTAGAAAAGCTTAATAAATTAAATGAAGTTGCTAAAAAGCGTGGTCAAAAATTATCTCAAATGGCTTTATCATGGGTACTTCGTAATAAAGAAATAACTTCTGTTCTTGTTGGAGCAAGTAAGGTTAGTCAAATAGAAGAATCAGTTAAAGCAATTGAGAATTTAGAATTTACAGTTGAAGAATTAAAAATTATAGATGAAATTTTAAAATAGTACAAATAAGCTATCTCTTTCGAGATAGCTTATTTATTTTTATTAATTTATATTTTTAAATAAAAAATTTACATAAAATGTTAAATTGATTATGTAAAGATGTTATAATATTAAATATTGGGAATTGAATTGGTTTTTTTAGGGGGATTTATGATATCAAAAAATAAATTAGGAAAAATTTTTAGTGTTATAGCATTAATATCAACATTAGTTGCTTGTTCAGATAGTTCTGTTAAAGCTATTAAAAAAGATGAAAAAGTAGAAATGACTGATGTAAAAGAGAAAGTTATAGAAGAAGTTAAACCAGTAAGTGTTAGTCATATTACTAATGATAAGTTTAATTATAAATTAATAAATGTAGATGAGAAAAATGATAATATACTTTTTCAAAATGAGTACACGGATATTGAAGGAGTTTTAACTTTTAGAGGGAATCATTATAGGACATCACCATCTTATGGAGTTAGTGATATAAAACAAAAGAAGTTAGATATAAATTGGGAATATCTCACTTCAAGTAGTTCATGGGGAGGAGGAGCTGGTTGGACTGGACAACCTGCTTTAGTTAAATGGCCTAGTGAAATTAAATCTAAAATGAATGTAAGTGAAGAATTTAAGAAGAAGAAAGATGCTGTTGAAGTTATTTATGCTTCACTTGATGGAAATGTTTATTTTTTAGATATGGAAACTGGAAAAGAAACAAGAGAGAAAATAAGAGTTGGAAATCCTATAAAGGGAAGTGTTAGCATTGACCCAAGAGGATTACCTTTATTATATGTTGGAGAAGGTATAAATGAAAATGGAGTTGTTGGATTTAATATATATAGTCTTATAGATGGAAGTCAATTATTTGAACTTTCAGGTTCAGATAGTGATGCTCCAAGATCTTGGCCAGCATTTGACTCTTCAGCAATTGTAAGTGCTGATACTGATAGTGTGATAGTTGGTGGAGAAAATGGGATATTATACAGAATAAAGCTTAATTCTAATTATGATAAAAAAAATAATACTATTTCAGTAAAGCCAGAGCTTAGTAAATATACTTATGGAATGGGTTCAAGACTTGGAATAGAGAATTCAGTAGCTGCTTATGCTAATTTAGTTTATTTTGCTGATAATAGTGGAAAAATTCAATGTGTAGATATAAATACTATGAAACCAGTTTGGATAGTAGATGGAGTTGATGATATAGATGCTACACTTACTGTAGAAGTAGAAAATAAGGTTCCTTATATTTATATAGGAAATGAAGTAGATCACCAAGGAGCAGTTGGTGAGGCAAAGCTTAAAAAAATTAATGGAGTAACTGGAGAAGTTATTTGGGATAAAGCTTTTAAATGCTCTTCACTTTTAGGTTCTGACCCTGTTAATGGTGGACTTCTTTCAACTCCAGCAGTTGGAAAAAATAAAATAGATGATAAGGTTTATTTTTCACTTTCAAGATATAATGGTTTTAATAAAGGTCTTTTAGTTGCTTTAAATAAGAAAACAGGAGATATAGAATGGGAAAAAGAATTAGATAATTATGCTTGGTCATCACCAACAGATTTTTATGATAAAGATGGAAATGGTTATATAATTCAAGGGGATTCAGCAGGTAGGATGTTTCTTATAGATGGGGAAACAGGAAAGACATTAAATCATGTAGATTTAAATGCGAATATAGAAGCTAGTCCAGCTATTTTTAATAATAGTATTGTAGTTGCAAGTAGAAGCTCAACTATATATGGGATTGAAATAAAATAATATGAATTTATAAAGAGATTGTTGTACATTAAGACAATCTCTTTTATTTTTTGTATAAAAATTTTAGAAAGTTGTAAGAAATTTAGTAAGAAGCATGTAATTTTTAAAATGTATTATTAAAATGTAAATTAAATGAAAAATATATAATTTTTAGCAGAGGGGCGTGTTATAATTGGAATAGTTTTTTTTAGGGGGATATAAAAATGAATGATTATAAGATTTTAGTTGTGGATGATGAAGTTGAAATTACAAATGCTATAGAAATTTATTTAACAAGTGAGGGATATAAGGTAGTTAAAGCTTTTGATGGATTAGAAGCACTTAGTATTTTAGAGAAAAATAATGATATAGATTTAATTATTTTAGATATAATGATGCCAAAACTTGATGGAATTAGAGCTTTATCAAAGATTAGAGAAGAAAGAGAATTGCCAGTTATAATGCTTTCAGCAAAATCTGAAGATACTGATAAAATACTTGGTTTAAATATGGGAGCAGATGATTATTTAACTAAGCCGTTTAATCCTTTAGAACTTATAGCTAGAGTTAAATCACAGCTTAGAAGATATACAAGATATTCATCAAAGGTAGAAATAGTTAAGAATGAGATTTTAAAAGCAGGGGGACTAGAACTTAACATAGAAAATAAAGAACTCAAATTAGATGGGGAAGTAGTTAGAATAACTCCAATAGAGTATAGAATATTAGAACTTTTAATTAGAAATAAGGGAAGAGTATTCTCAATAGAAGATATTTATGAAAAGGTATGGAATGAACCTGCAATAAATGCAGATACAGTTACAGTTCATATAAGAAGGATTAGAGAAAAAATAGAGATTAATCCAAGAGAGCCTAGATATTTAAAGGTGGTGTGGGGAATTGGCTATAAAATTCAAGAATAAGTTTAGGGAGATATTTAATTTAAAATCAGTATATAAGTTAAAGAGAAAATTAATAAATAAAAAAAATATAATATTGCTTATAGTGATAGTTGGAATTTTAGTTAATTCTTTTTCAGCTATTAAGAAAATTAATCCAGCTTATAAAACAGAGAAAATTAGGAATTTTACACATAGTACAGCATTTAAAGAAAAAATACTTAAAGATGTTGAAAATGTAATGATTCCTAGCATAAGAGCTAAGATGTTAAGTGATAATAAAGATGCTTATTTAGGAAATATAATTTATATTAAACAAAATAATATTAAAAAAGCAAGGCAAGAATATGAGAAATCTTTAGAAAAATTAAATACACAAAAAGAAGAAGAGTATACTTCAATTTTAAATCTTTATGCTATAGATATTTCAAAGTATGAAGATGAAAATCGAATGGTATTAGATACTTTGAAAAAAGCTTTAGATGAAGAGTCAAAAAATAATAAGGATATAAAATTAGAATATGAAAGAGTTAAAAAATATTATAATGATGAAGAAAGTAAAAGAAAAAAAATATATCAAGATAGATTGGTAGAGATTGATAAAGAGGTTGAAGAAAGACGAAATATTGATTCTTTAGAGCAAAATAAAATAAAAAAAGATCTTGGATATTATTTTGAGATTAATGCTGTAAATGATAATCAATATAATGAACCATTGATTAAATCTGAAAAGATTATTGAAAAAGATAAAGATAAGATTTTAATAAAATATATGAATACAGGGTATGGGGCTGAAATAACATATTCTACTGGGGGAACTAATTGGGGGATAGAGAATTATAGTAAGGAGTATAGTGATTCTATATTTAATAGAGTTAAAGATGAAGGACCGTCAAAAGAAAATATAGAGTATGCAGAAAAATACTCTAGAGTATCTCCAATATATGCTTTACAAATAAAATTTGATGTAGAAGATCTTGAAAATAAGCATAATCCATTTTATAAAATTTATAAAGATGCTGAACTTAATGTAGATATGCATGATATTATCTTTTTAATGATTCCCAATATAATATTATTAATATGTCTAATGTTTATAGTATTAGGAATGAAGTTTTATGATAAATTAATATTTAAATATTATAGAAAGATTTATATAGAAATCTCATATATGGTTTTCAGTTATTCAATGTTTATATTCATAATGCAAGGCTTTCCATCAAGTATTATAAATGGTTTTGGAGATAGAAATATATCAAAAGTCTTATATATAGGATTATTTATAATTATAATTTTATTTGGAAGTGATATAGCTTACTTCTCAAGAAATGGCTTTAAAAAGGCTCTCAAAGACAGAAGTGGAGTATATAAAATAGGATCTAAATCTAAGGAGTTTTTTAGAAATAAGATATTAGCTACAAACACTTCAATTAATAAGCTTTTTATTATACAACTTATAATATGTATAATATTAAATTATATATATATAAAAATTGTTAATAGTATGTATATTTGGTATGGGTATTTTAATAGTATAATGACAGGATTTACAATAGTAGTATCAATAATAATGTCCATAATATTAGTATATAAAAATTATAGATATATGAAGGATATAAAGGATATAGAAGAGGTAAGTAGCAAAATAGCTAAAGGAGAATTTAATATAAAGTTTAAGAGCAATGAGGTAAAAAATTTCAATAATATAAGAGAAAATCTTTCTAATATAAATAAAGGATTTAAAATTGCTATTGAAGATGAGATAAAAAGTGAGAGAATGAAGTCAGAACTTTTAACTAATGTATCTCATGATTTAAAGACTCCTTTAACTTCAATAATTAATTATGTTGATTTACTTCAAAGAGATAATTTAACTGAAGAGCAAAAAGAAGAGTATATAAAAATTCTTGATAATAAGTCAAAAAGATTAAAGGTTCTTATAGAAGATTTATTTGAAGCTTCTAAGGCATCAACAGGTAATATAAAACTTAATAAAGAGGATATTGATATAGTTGCTATTTTAAGGCAAAGTATGGGCGAGTTTAAAGAAAAGATAGATGAGAGAAACTTAAACTTTAAGCTTAATATCTCAAGTAATAAAATCATTTTAAATCTTGATGGGGCTAGAACTTGGAGAGTTTTTGAGAATCTTATAGGAAATGCTTTAAAATACTCTATGGAACATACAAGAGTGTATATAGATTTAAGAGAAACTAGTGAGGATGTTATTTTTGAGATTAAAAATATTTCAGGATATGAACTAAATTGTGAAGTTTCAGAACTTAAAGAAAGATTTAAGAGAGCAGATTTATCAAGGAATACTGAAGGGTCAGGTTTAGGTTTATCTATAGCTAATAGTCTTGTAGAACTTCAAGGAGGAAAACTTGATATAAGTATAGATGGAGATTTATTTAAAGTTAAAGTAATTTTTAAAAAATAAATAATTTTAATATATAAAAATACATGAATAATTTAGTTCATGTATTTTTTTAGTTAAATTTAGAGTGTAAATAAATAAAATGCAAGATATGAAATATATAACTTTCAAAAAATGTGTTTTTATGAATATGTTAATGAAAACCATATACGAGATGAATTATAAATATAAATACAATAAATTTAAATTAAATCATAACAAATTGGTGAAAATAATATTAAATTATAAGTAAAAAGATAAAAAAAAGATTACTATAAAAATAAAAAATAGTTGTCGAATTGTATCAAAAATGATAGAATTGGATTATAAAAATTTTAAAAATCAGAAATTATAAATTAAGTAATGAAAAGAAAATATATATATTTGTGTATATATAGTGGACACTTGTTTGTTAGGAGGAGAAAAAAATGGGGAAAGATAATTCAAAGAAACTCATGTGGTATAACCTTGGATTAATGGCATTTGTATCAGTTTGGGGATTTGCAAATGTAGTTAATAACTATGCAAACCAAGGATTAACAGTTATTACATCATGGATTCTTATTTTAGCACTTTATTTTGTACCATATGCTCTTATGGTTGGTGAACTTGGTTCAACATTTAGAGATGGTAAAGCAGGGGTTAGCTCATGGATAGGAAAAACTATGGGACCAACACTTGCATATTTAGCAGGTTGGACATACTGGGTAGTACATATACCTTATTTAGCACAAAAACCTCAAGGTATTATGATATCACTTGGATGGGCAGTATTCCAAAATGGACATACAATAGATAATTTAAATCCTTTAGTATTACAAGGATTATCATTAATAATATTCTTTGTATTCTTATTTATAGCATCAAAAGGTGTTACATCACTTAAAGTAATAGGTTCTATAGCTGGAATATCTATGTTTGTAATGTCAATATTATATATATTATTAATGATAGCAGCTCCAGTAATAAGAGGAGTTCAAGTGGCTACACCACATCTTACATTAAAATCATTTATACCAACATTTGATTTTAAATACTTTACAACAATTGCTATGTTAGTATTTGCTGTTGGTGGAGCAGAAAAAATGTCACCATATGTAAATAATATGAAAGATAAGAAAAAAGGATTTGCTAAAGGTATGATAGCTCTTGCAGCAATGGTTGCTGTTACAGCATTCCTTGGATCATTTGCTATGGGTATGATGTTTAATTCAAATAATATACCATCAGACTTAAAGATGAACGGTGCTTACTATGCATTCCAAAACCTTGGAAATTACTATGGAATAGGAAATACATTATTAGTATTATATGCTTTAGCTAACTTTGCAGCTCAAGTATCAGCATTACTATTCTCAATAGATGCTCCATTAAAGGTTCTACTAGCAGATACAGATGATAGATATGTTCCAAAGGCATTAACTAAAGTTAATAAAAATGGTGCTCCTATAAATGGTTATAAGATGACAGCAGTTCTTGTTTCAATTCTTATAATTGTACCAGCTCTTGGAATGAGTAATACAAACGGATTATACAACTGGTTACTAGATTTAAATGCAGCAGTAATGCCATTAAGATATTTATGGGTATTCCTTGCATATATTGCTCTTACAAAGATGAGTAATAAATTTGAATCAGATTACAAATTTATAAAAAATAGAGTGATAGCTAGAATATTCGGTATTTGGTGTTTTGCATTTACAGCATTTGCATGTATCATGGGTATGTTCCCTAAAGATGCACAAGCATTTAGCTCAGAATGGTGGATGTTAACTATAACAAACTTTGCAACACCATTTGTATTAATCGGACTTGGATTAATACTTCCAAAGATAGCAAAGAGAACAAATAAAAATGCTGATGTAGAAGAAGCAGCATAATAAATAAATTTAAAGAAGTTATCTCGAAAAGAGATAACTTCTTTTTTTATATTAAAATAAATTTTTCTAGTAAGTTTAAATTTACTTTAAGATGTTTATAATATTTAATAGAAATATATTGAAAAAGTGTAAATTAAGTTTTATAATGTAAATTAATATTTTGATAATCAAAGTATTATATATTATTAAAAAGGAAGTGGTTTATATGATAATAAAACCATTAGTTATTGGTGATTTAAAAGCAAGATTACCTATAATTCAAGGTGGAATGGGTGTTGGAGTTTCTTTATCAAAACTTGCAGGGGCAGTTGCTAGTCAAGGTGGAATAGGAGTAATTTCAGCAGCACATCCTGGATTTAAAGAAGAAGATTTTGAGAAAAATCAACTTAAGGCTAATTTAAGAGGATTAAAAAAACATATACAAAAAGCAAAGGAATATTCTAATGGAGGTATTATAGGAGTTAATATAATGGTTGCAATTACTGAATATGCAGAACATGTTAAAGCTTCTATAGAGGCAGGAGCAGATATAATAATTTCTGGTGCAGGTCTTCCAAAGTCATTACCACAATTAGTTAAAGGAAGTTCTATAAAAATAGCTCCTATAGTTTCATCTTTAAAAGCAGCTAGAGTTATTTTAAGATTATGGGATAAACATGATAATATTGCTCCAGATATGATAGTTGTCGAAGGAGCAAAAGCTGGTGGGCATTTAGGATTTAAATTAGAAGAGATTGAAAATAATCAAAATTCTCTAGAAGATGAAGTAAAGGCAATAATTGAAGAAAAGAAAAAATATGAGGAAAAGTATAATAAGAAAATTCCTGTTATTGCAGCTGGAGGAATATTTGATGGAAATGATATTGCAAAATTTTTAAAGCTTGGTGCTGATGGTGTTCAAATGGGAACAAGATTTGTGGCAACAGATGAATGTGATGCTAGTGATGAATTTAAGAAAGCTTATATAGAGAGTAAAAAAGATGATATAGTTATAGTTAAAAGTCCAGTAGGTATGCCAGGAAGAGGCGTAAGAAATAAATTTATTAAAGGAACTGAAGAGCTTGGTAATATCAAAATTAAAAAATGCTATAATTGTTTAGTCCCATGTAATCCAGGGAGTACACCTTATTGTATAAGTAAGGCACTTATTAATTCTGTTAATGGAAATATAGATGAAGGTCTTGTTTTTTGTGGAAGCAATGCTTATAGGTTAGATAAAATTGTACCAGTAAGAGAACTTGTAGATCAACTTAAGGAAGAAATTTTAAATGCTTAGTACCTTAATCTAATATAATGAAGTTTACTTTTATTATAAATCTATGTTATATTATAATAAAAGTTTGATATTCAAAATATTTGATTATAGAATATATAGATTTAAGGAGAAAGAAAATGATAGTAGAACCTAAATTTAGAGGATTTATATGTACTACAGCTCATCCTAGTGGATGCAGAGAAAATGTTAAAAGGCAAATAGATTATGTTGAAAATAAGGATAGTTTAAATGAGATTAAAAATGTTTTAGTAATTGGGGCAGGGGCAGGATATGGACTTGCAACTAGTATAGTTTCAGGAATTGCTTGTAAGGCTAATGTTTTAGGACTTAGCTTTGAAAGAGAATCTACAGAAAAGAGAACGGGATCTGCTGGTTTTTATAATACAAAAGCTGTTAAAGAATTTTTTAAAGAAAGAGATTTAAAATATATAAATATGAATGGAGATGCTTTTTCTAATGAAGCTAAGAGTGAAGTTATAGAAAAAATTAAATTGGATATGGGAACTATTGATTTAATAGTATATTCACTTGCTGCACCTAAAAGAAAAATGCCAGGAACAGATGAAGTTGTAAATTCATATTTAAAAACTACAGGTGAGCCCCTCAAAAGTAAAACAGTTGATTTTCATACAGGAAAAATAACAGAAGTTACTATTGAGCCGGCAACACAGGAAGAAATAGATGGAACAATAAAAGTAATGGGGGGAGAAGATTGGTTACTTTGGATTCAAGCCTTAAAAGCTGAAAATCTTTTATCAGATGGAGTAAGAACTATAGCTTATAGTTATATAGGACCAGATGTAACAGAACCTATTTATAGAGAAGGAACAATAGGAAGGGCTAAAAAACATCTTGAAGCAACGGTTAGTAAAATAGATGATTTATTAAAAGATATAAATGGTAAATCATATGTTTCAGTAAATAAAGCTTTAGTAACACAAGCTAGTTCAGCTATTCCAATAGTATCTTTATATGTATCACTTCTTTATAAAGTTATGAAAAAAAAGGGAACACATGAAGGATGTATAGAACAAATTTATAGAATGTTTTCACAACTTTATGGTAATGAAGAATTAAATCTTGATAGTGAAGGTAGAATAAGATTAGATAATTTTGAAATGGAAGAAGATATTCAAGAAAAGATAAAAGATATTTGGCCTCTTTTAAATTCAGAGACAGTTTTTGAGTTAACTGATGTAGAGGGATTTAGAGATGAGTTCTTTAAATTATTTGGATTTGGTTTTGCTAATATTGATTATAAGAAGGATGTAGAAATTTAAATAATAAATCTTAATGTATAAAAATAGTAGATAAAAATTGTTTAATAGAATATTATATTTAAGTAGGGATTAAACATAAGATAAGCACTCTAAATTTTAGGGTGCTTATAATTATTTACACAAAGGGGGACATTTAAGATGGAAAGATTTAAGGAGTTGTTTAGTGATAAGAAATTTTATAAAACACTTTTTATTTTAGCTTTACCAATAGTTATTCAAAATTTACTTATGACATCTCTTAATATGGCAGATACTTTAATGGTAGGCGCTTTAGGAGATATTCCAGTTGCAGCAGTTGGAATAGGTAATCAAGTTAGTTTCTTAGTTCAATTATTTATGGTAGGTATAGCAGGAGGATGTAGTGTCTTTGTTGCTCAGTTTTGGGGAAAGAAAGATAAGAAAAATATAAAAAAGGTTGTAGGTCTTGGAATTATTAGTTCATTAGTAGTTGGACTAATAGGTACTTTAGTAGTTTTATTTAATACAAATGGAATAGCTAGATTATTTAGTAATGATCTTGTTGTTATAGCTCAAGTTAATGATTATTTAAAGGTAGTTGTGATTAGTTATATCTTAAATGCTGTAACTTTAAGTTTAGCTTATGTACTTAGAAGTATGGAAGATGCTAAGACTCCAATGATAATTAGTGCTATTGCAGTTTTAACTAATGTTGTATTAAATTATATTTTTATCTTTGGTAAGTTTGGTATTCCAGCTATGGGAGTTAAGGGAGCAGCTATTGCTACAGTAATTGCTAGAGTAGTTGAATGTATATTATTAATATGGGTTGCTTCTAGAAATGAAGTGTTAAATGGTAAGTTTAAAGAATTTATAAGTTTTGATAAGAAATTTAGTATTGAAGTTTATAAATCAATAATTCCTATACTTTTAAATGATGTATGTTGGGGGCTTGGAAATTTCCTTTATTCAATAGCATATGGACAAATAGGAACAGAAGCTATGGCATCAGTTCAAATATGTACTAATATACAAAATTTATTTATGGTACTTTGTATGAGTCTAGCTAGTGCATCTCTTGTTATAATAGGAAATCAAGTAGGTTCTGGAAGAGAAGATAAGGCTAAAAAATATACAAGAAAAATAACAAGTCTATCATTTTTAATGGGGATTGTAATAGCAATTTTAGTTATATTATTATCAGGACCAATAATAGGATTATTTAATGTTTCAGAGGAAGTAAAAAATTCATCTATTTTAATGCTTAATATATTTACTTTTATAGCACCTATAAGAATTATAAATATTGTTCTTATTGTTGGAGCATTTAGAGGTGGTGGAGATGCATCATATGCTTTAAAGCTTGAGTCTTCAACAATGTGGCTTATTGGAGTTCCTTTAGCATTTATTGGTGCAATGTTGTTAAATTTAAAAGTTTATCAAGTTGTATTATTAGTTTCAATAGAAGAAATAGTTAAGTTTATATTTACTATGCTTAGATTAAAGAGTGGTAAATGGATAAAGAGTGTTATAACAAATATAGAAGAAGTAGAAGCTTAAGTCTCTAAATCTAGATTTATCTGTTATAATAGGAATAGTAATTTAGAGAAAACGCATAGGAGGATTCTATGGATAAAAATTTTAAGAACTTAGGATTAGATGATAAGATCATAAAGGCTTTAGATAATTTAGGTTATACAATGCCTTCAGATGTTCAAAGAGAAGCTATTCCATATATATTAGATAAAAAAGATATAATAGTTAAATCAAAAACTGGTTCAGGTAAAACTGCTGCTTTTGGTATACCAACTTGTGAAATAGTAGAAGTTGAAAATAGAGAGGTTCAAGCATTAATTCTTGTACCAACAAGAGAGCTTGCTATTCAAGTTAAAGAGGAAATTGGAAATATAGGAAGAATCAAAAAGGTTAGAGTTGCTGCTATATTTGGAAAGCAACCTTATAATGAGCAAATAAGGGAGCTTAAACAAAGAGTTCATGTTGTTGTAGGAACACCTGGAAGAGTTATAGACCATATAAAAAGAGGTACTTTGAATCTTGATTCATTAAAACTTATGATAGTTGATGAAGGAGATAAAATGCTTAATATGGGCTTTATAGATCAAATTCAAGAAGTATTTGATATTCTTCCAAGTGAGAGAACAACAGCATTATTCTCAGCAACAATTCCAGAACAAATAGAAAAGCTTTGTAGTAAATATATGAAAAATGCAGAAACCTTATCAGTTAAAGCGAAGCTTGTTAATGAAGGTAAGATAAATGAAACAAAATTAAAAGTTGAACCTAAAAATAAATTAAAAATGCTTTGGAAAGTTCTTTATGGTAAACACCCTGAAAGTGCTATAGTTTTCTGTAATACTAAAGGTCAAGTTAAAGATTTAGTAGGACTTTTAAAGAAAGAAGCCATACTTGTAGATGAAATTCATGGTGATATGGAACAGAAGAAACGTATAGAAGTAATGAATAAGTTTAAAAATAAAGAATTCAAAGTTCTTGTAGCTACAGACCTTGCTGCTAGAGGTATACATATAGACCATATAAATCTTGTTATAAATTATGAAGTTCCAATGGAACAAGATAGTTATGTTCATAGAATTGGTAGAACAGGAAGAGCTGGAAAAGAAGGAGATGCTGTAACATTTGTAGCTCCTTATGAAGAAAAGTTTATGAATGCTGTTGAAGAATATATAGGATATACAGTAGCAGATGGAACTTATCCATCAGATGAAGAGGTAAAAGCAGGTAAGAAAATCTTTAAGGAAAGTCAAAGAGAACTTATAAAAGAAAGAAAGACTAAGAAAGAAAATGTCATTCATAAAGATGTAGTTAAAATACATATAAGTGGTGGTAAAAAGAAAAAGATTAGAGTCTTAGATATAGTTGGTGCATTTAGTAATATGAATGAATTAACAGCAGATGACTTAGGAATTATTGATGTTCAAGATGGTTTCTCATATATTGATATCTTAAATGGAAAAGGAAATACTATTTTAAGAAAATATAAGGAAATTACTATAAAAGGTAAAAAGATAAGATTAAGCAAAGCTAAAAATTAAAAAAGGAGCTATCTAATTTAGATAGCTTCTTTTTATTTATCTTCAATCTTTAAAATATAATATTATAAAATTGTATTAATGATAAAATAAGAATTATTAATCCTGATATTAAACTTCCTTTATCTCCTATAATCTTACTTAATATTTTTTTGGAAAGATAGCTTCCAAGAGGAATTAGTATAAATGAAAATATAAAAGCTAAAATTGTTGTTAGATAAATATTAAAACCAGATATACTAGCAGCTGTACCAAGTGCAAAATTATTTAAAGTAAGTGCTAAGGCTAGCATAAAGGATTCTTTAATTTCTATTGAACCAGATTTATCTTTATCAGCTATTTCAGGATATTTTAATATATCTGTTGGATTATTATCATCAGTATTATATATATTAAGATTATTTTTTTCATTTTTATTTTTTCTATAATCATAAATAAAATAAAGTGAAAGTAGAAATAATATTAATGCTCCAAGGAAACTAGTTGTATTTATTGAAAATATGTTTATCAATATAGATCCAAATAACATTGAAAGGTAAGTTCCAAGAGCACAAACAACACCTATTAATAAATTACTGAAAAATCCTATTCTTATATTCTTTGTTCCATAGGCTACTGACACTATAAAGCTATCTATACTAGAGGATAAAACTAGTAAGATAGTTGGAATGAGATTCATATAACCCTCCAAAAATATTTCTATCTAATGTCAATATATTTTTTTGTAAATCAAATTGTTACAAATTAACCTATTACATAATAAGATATATATTTAAATATTTTTATTCTTGAGAGAAGAAATAAGTAGATAATATACTTTCAACATTATTTCTTATTGCAACTTCATGCATATAAGTCTTACAACGTTCAAATTTACTGTTTAAAAGTAATTTTTCTATATGATTTTTTTCAGAAGCTTTTATATCATTTTCAATAAGTTTTAAAGCAGTTCTAAGAGAGTGTGAAAAACTAAGAGGTTTTATAAAACTTTCTAAAGCTTCATCTATTACCCTATAAAAAGAAATTACATCTGTATTAACAGCTGCTATTCCATAAGCATGATTTGAAAAATGTTCTCCTCTTTCTAAGAGAAGAAGTTTGTATTTTTTATATTCATCCATTAGGAATTCAGGATTAAATTCTTTACCAGTGAGTTCATCTAAGATATTTATACATTTTATAGCTGAAATATCTTTATCTTTAACTTCTAACATAACATCAATATCAAAATTTTTTATATCATTATAATATTTAAGAAATTCATTAACAAATATAGTGCTTGAGTGAGCACCTTTTTTCTTAGCATAACTTTGTTGACTATAATGAACTTTAGGGATACCTTTAGTATTTTTCCAAGTTTTAATAACTCTAGTTAGTATCTCTGGAATTGTATAATTATTGTCACCATAAGATTCATTATGAAGATTATCAAAAACAACAGGAGCTCCTGTTAAACTAGATATTTCTAAAACATCATCTATTGAATAGTTCCTTTCATCATTCTCAATAATAAGTCTTTCCTTTATATTCTGACTAAGTAGTTTATAGTTTTCTATAAATCTATTTTTTGAAGTTATTTTATCACCATATATTCCACCGATATGTAAAATTATTTTATGTGATGAGTCTATATTTAATGAATTTAGAAATTTACAATGATATTCTAAATCAGCTATAGATTTTTTTACTACCTCTTGGTTAGGGGAGTTTATCACTGTATATTGCCCTGGGTGCATAGAAACTCTAATATCATTTTCTTTTATAAAATTACCTATGTCTTCTAGTTCAGTTTTAAATATAGTTTGCCAATCTATAGTATTTATGGGATGAGAGGCAAGTGGGATTATATCAGAACTTATTCTAAAAAATCTTATATTATTATTTATATTATGAATTAGTATTACTTTTAAATTTCTTATATTTTCGGCACAAGCTTGTAAAAAAGATTCTTCTGAGAAATTTTTAAGAAGTACTTTTTTACTTGTACGGGCACTTATTGTTAAAGGGATACAAGCATAACCTATTTTCATAGTTATCTGCTAACAAATTATAATTATCTGTAGCAGTTCACCACCTTTCTTATGTAGAATTTTATATTATTTTAAGTAGAAAAGTCCTATTCAAAAGATATAAAATGAAGATTATAAATATAGTATGTCCGAAAATAGAAAATTAAATATTTTTAATTTGAATTTAGAAAATAATATATTTAGTATGTGAATAATAATAATTTATTGAAAGTATTGACAATATGGGAATAAAAGAGTAATATTTTTATCAAATAATAAATAAATATCAATAAATAAAGGAAATTTAAGATTAATAAGATAGAAGTAATAAGTATAGGTTTGTAAAGACTTATACTTTTTTTCACAATATATTATGTAAAAAAATAACATATATTTATTTTGGGGTTGAATATAATTAAAAAATAATAAAGGGGGCAATTGTATGGATAAACATGTTTTATCAGTGTTAGTCAGAAATTCTTTTGGGGTTTTAAGTAGAATTTCAGGTTTATTTTCTAGAAGAGGATTTAATATCGAAAGTTTAACAGTAGGAAGAACTCAAGATGAGAAGATATCTAGAATGACAATTACTATTATGGGAAATGATGATGTTTTAGATCAGGTTATAAAGCAGTTAAATAAGTTAGAAGATGTTATAAGAATAATAAATGTTAAAAATGATAAAGCAGTTTATAGAGAGTTAGTTCTTATAAAAGTTAATGCAGATGCACAGCAAAGAGCTCATATAAATGAAGTTGTTAAGATATTTAGATGTAAGATTGTTGATATAGCTAATAAGTCATTAACTATTGAGCTTACTGGTGATGAAAGTAAAGTTACAGGACTTATTAATTTAATGCAGGAGTATGGAATAAAAGAGATTGTAAGAACAGGGCTCACTGCAATTGAAAGAGGAGATAAAGAAATTACTTCTTATGGCGAATATTTTGAAGATAAATATTAAATTTGGGGTATAAGGAGGAATTTTAGATGAATAAAAGGATAGAAATTTTTGATTCTACATTAAGAGATGGTGCACAAGGGCAGGGAATAAGCTTTTCACTTCAAGATAAATTAAAGATATGCAAGAGCCTAGATGATTTAGGTGTTGATTATATAGAAGCAGGTAATCCAGGTTCAAATCCAAAGGATATGGAATTTTTCAACAAAATTAAAGAGATAAAATTTAATAATGCTAAGATTGTTGCTTTTGGTAGTACAAGAAGAGTAGGAATTTTAGCAAGTGAAGATAAAAATGTAAAAAATCTTTTGGCAGCAGGAACAGAAACTGTAGTTATATTCGGAAAAGCTTGGGATTTTCAGGTTAAAGATATTATAAAGACAAGCCTTGAAGAAAATTTATTGATGATAAAAGATACCATAGAATTTTTAGTGAAGAATAATAGGAAAGTTATTTTTGATGCAGAACATTTTTTTGATGGCTATAAATCAAATAGAGAATATGCATTAAAAGTTTTGAAAACAGCAATAGATGCTGGAGTTATAACAGTAACTCTTTGCGATACTAATGGCGGAAGTATTTGTAGTGAAGTAGAAAAGATAGTAAGAGATGTTAAAGAGAATTTTAATATTAATGTAGGTATACATTGTCACAATGATATTTCAATGGCAGTAGCTAATTCAATAATTGCAGTACAGGCAGGGGTTACTCATATTCAGGGAACTTTTTTAGGAATAGGTGAAAGATGCGGAAATGCTAATCTTAGTACTATAATTCCAACTTTAAAATTGAAAATGGGATATAAGCTAATGGAAGATTATAATTTAGAAAATTTAACTAAAACAGCTAGGTTTATAGCTGAAATTTCTAATATAAATATTAGAGATGAAGAAGCTTATATAGGTAGTTGTGCTTTTGCTCATAAAGGTGGAATGCATATAGATGCTGTAGTTAAAAATCCTACAGCTTATGAACATATATCACCAGAATCAGTTGGGAATAGAAGAAGATTTTTAGTATCAGAGGTTAGTGGTAAAGCAACTATATTAAAAGAAATTCAAAAGATATTTCCAGCAGTATCAAAAGAAGCAGAGGAGGTATCTTCAATAACTCAAAAACTTAAAGAGTTAGAATATGAAGGTTATCAATTTGAAGGAGCTGAAGGAACCGTTGAACTTGTAATAAGAAAAACTATGGGGAAATATGAACCATTTTTTGAACTGAATAGCTTTAAAACTATAGGAGAGCAATATTCAGAGCTTAAAAATAAATATAGTTCAACAGCTTTTGTAAATATATCTGTAGATGGTAAAAATCAAATAACAGCAGCAGAAGGTGATGGACCTGTTAATGCATTAGATAAAGCATTAAGAGCTGCACTTGAAGTTTTTTATCCGGAACTGAAAGATGTAAGACTTGTAGATTATAAGGTTAGAGTTTTAGATACAGATGCAGCTACAGATTCTAGAGTTAGAGTTCTTATAGAATCAACAGATGGCAAAGAAAACTGGAGTACAGTTGGAGTTTCTAGAGATATTATTCAGGCAAGCTGGATTGCTCTTGTTGATTCAATAGAATATAAATTAATAAAAGATATAGAAAGAAAAGTAAGAAAGTATTTCTAGTTATAAAAAGGGGGGTTTATTATGGGGATGACAATGACACAAAAAATTCTTGCAAAGCATGCAGGACTTGAAAAAGTTAAAGCAGGACAGCTTATAGAGGCAAATTTAGATTTAGTTTTAGGAAATGATATCACAACACCAGTTGCTGTGAAAGAGTTTCATAAATTAAAACTTAAGAAAGTTTTTCATAGTGATAAGGTTGCAATAGTACCAGATCATTTTACTCCAAATAAGGATATCAAATCAGCAGAACAGGTAAAACTTATTAGAAATTTCTCAAAAGAAAAAGAAGTTAATAACTTTTTTGATATTGGTGAAATGGGTATAGAACATTGTCTTTTACCTGAAAAAGGACTTGTTGTAGCTGGAGACGTAGTTATAGGGGCTGATTCACATACTTGTACTTATGGAGCACTTGGAGCTTTTTCAACAGGAATAGGTTCTACTGATATGGCAGCAGGTATGGCAACAGGTAAATGTTGGTTTAAAGTTCCAGAGGCTATAAAGTTTGTTTTAAAGAATAAACCTAATAAATGGGTTAGTGGTAAAGATGTTATTTTACACATAATTGGAATGATTGGTGTGGATGGTGCTTTATATAAATCAATGGAGTTTACAGGAGAGGGAGTAAAAAATCTTTCTATGGATTCAAGATTTACTATAACTAATATGGCAATAGAAGCAGGAGCTAAAAATGGGATATTCCCAGTTGATGAATTAACAATAGAATATATGAAAAATCATTCTGATAAGAAATGGGAAGTGTTTGAAGCTGATGATGATGCAGATTATTCAGAAGTTTATGAAATAGATTTATCAAAAATTAAATCAACAGTTGCTTTCCCACATCTTCCAGATAACACAAGAACTATTGATAATGTTGGAGAAATTAATGTAGATCAAGTAGTTATAGGTTCTTGTACAAATGGTAGAATGCAAGATTTAAGAGAAGCAGCAGAAATTTTAAAAGGAAAAAAAGTTAAAAAGGGTGTAAGAACAATAATTATACCAGGAACTCAAAAAATTTATTTACAAGCTATGGAAGAGGGACTTTTGAAGACATTTGTTGAATCAGGGGCAATAGTGTCTACACCTACTTGTGGCCCATGTCTTGGTGGTCATATGGGAATCCTTGCTGCAGGTGAAAGAGCTATTTCAACTACAAATAGAAATTTTGTTGGAAGAATGGGGCATGTAGAGTCAGAAGTTTATCTTGCAAGTCCAGCAGTCGCAGCAGCATCAGCTATAACAGGAAAGATTTCTTCACCAGAAGATTTATAAGAAGAAGGGGGATTTATCATGGAGGTTTGTGGAAAAGTTTTTAAATACGGAAATAATGTTGATACAGATGTAATTATACCAGCTAGATATTTGAATACATCTGAAGAAAAAGAACTTGCAATGCATTGTATGGAAGATATAGATAAAGATTTTATAGTAAATGTAGAAGAAGGAGATATCATAGTTGCAGATAAAAATTTTGGCTGTGGTTCTTCAAGAGAACATGCGCCTATAGCTATAAAAGCTAGTGGAGTAAGTTGTGTAATTGCACAAACTTTTGCAAGAATATTTTATAGAAATGCAATTAATATAGGTCTTCCAATTCTTGAATGTGAAAGTGCTGCAAAAGCCATAAAGTCAGGAGATAAGGTTTCAGTAAATTTTGTTACAGGAGTTATAAAAAATCTTACTAAAAATGAAGAGTATCAAGCAGAGCCTTTCCCAGAGTTTATGCAAGAAATAATAAATTGTGGTGGATTAGTTCAGAGAATAAAAAAACAGCAAAATAAGTAATAGGAAATAAAAGGGGGAAAAAATTATGAATTTTAATATTGGGGTTATTAAAGGAGATGGAATCGGACCAGAAGTAATTAATGAAGCTTTAAAGGTATTAGATAAAATAGCAGTTAAGTTTAATCATACTTTTAAATATCATGAGGCTATTGCTGGAGGAGTTGCAATTGATATAACTGGAGAAGCACTTCCAGAGCATACTTTAGAACTTTGTAGAAAAATGGATGCTGTACTTTTAGGAGCAGTTGGTGGACCTAAATGGGATAATTTAAATGGCGGAGTAAGACCAGAGCAAGCTTTACTTGGTTTGAGAGGAGGTCTTAATTTATATTGTAATTTAAGACCAGCTTTATTATATAAATCTCTTAAAAATGCATCTCCATTAAAAGAAGAAATTATTGGCGATGGTATAGATATTTGTGTAGTAAGAGAACTTACAGGTGGAATATATTTTGGAAAAAGAGAAATTATAAAAAGCTCTGGAGAAGAGATTGCAAGAGATACAGAGCAATATTCAACATCAGAAATTAGAAGAATTGCAAAAATTGCTTTTGAAACAGCTTTGAAAAGAAATAAGAAAGTTACAAGTGTTGATAAGGCAAATATTCTAGAAAGTTCAAGACTTTGGAGAAGAGTTGTAGAAGATGTTCATAAAGATTATCCAGAAGTTGAACTTGATAATTTATATGTTGATAATGCAGCAATGCAACTTGTAAGAGATCCAAAGCAATTTGATGTGATTCTTACTAGTAATATGTTTGGAGATATTTTATCAGATGAAGCTTCAATGATTACAGGTTCTATTGGAATGTTACCATCAGCAAGTCTTGGTGAAAATAGTTTTGGAATGTATGAGCCTATACATGGTAGTGCTCCTGATATTGCAGGTAAAAATATAGCTAATCCACTAGCAACAATTTTATCAGCAGCAATGATGCTTAGATATAGCTTCAATTTAGAAGAAGAAGCAAAAACTATAGAGAATGCAGTTGTTAATGTTTTAGAACAAGGATATAGAACAGGAGATATAAATAGTGCTTCTATGAATTTAGTTAGAACTAAAGAAATGGGAAGACTTGTTGTAGAGTCTATTTAGGGGGTAAAGATATGATAAGTAGTAGAATTAAAATAGGAGCAGATAGAGCACCTCATAGATCTTTATTAAAAGCAACAGGTTTAACAGAGGAAGAAATTAATAGACCTATAATAGGAGTTGTTTCTTCTCAAAATGATATAATACCTGGTCATATAAATTTAGATAAAATAACTGAGGCTGTAAAAAAAGGAATTATTATGGCAGGTGGAACCCCTCTTGTTTTTCCTGTTATAGGAGTTTGCGATGGAATTTCTATGGGGCATGAAGGAATGAAATATTCTCTAGCTACTAGAGAAATAATAGCAGATTCAATAGAATGCATGGCTAAAGCTCATGCTTTGGATGGACTTGTTTTAATACCAAATTGCGACAAAATAGTTCCAGGTAGTATCATGGGAGCTTTAAGAGTTAATATACCAACTATTGCAATCTCAGGTGGAGCAATGCTTGCAGGGAAAGTTAGAGATAAAAGCCTTAGTCTTTCAGATGTATTTGAAAGTGTAGGTTCATATGAGGCAGGCAAAATAAATATTGATGAGCTTAATGAAATAGAAAATAAAGCTTGTCCAACTTGTGGATCTTGTTCTGGTATGTTTACAGCTAATTCTATGAATTGTCTTTGTGAAAGTTTAGGAATAGCTTTACCTGGAAATGGAACAATACCAGCAGTTTATTCAGAAAGGATAAGACTTGCTAAAAAAGCTGGAATGAAAATAATGGAGCTAGTAAAAAGAGATATAAAACCAAGAGATATAATAAATGAAAAAAGTATAAAAAATTCACTTGCAGTAGATATGGCACTTGGTTGTTCAAGTAATAGTGTTCTTCATTTAACTGCAATTGCTAATGAAGCTAAAGTTGATATGAATCTTGATATTATAAATGAAATGAGTTCAAAAATTCCAAATCTTTGCAAGCTTGCACCAGCAGGAAATCATTATATAGAAGATTTATATGTTGCAGGTGGAGTTGGAGCTGTTATGAATGAATTAAGTAAGAAAAACCTTTTAGATTTAGATGTAATTACTGCAACAGGAGAAACACAAGGAAAAAATATAGAAAATGCTAAAGTACTTGATAATAATATTATTAAAAATATTGATAATCCATATAGTCAAACAGGTGGAATAGCAATCCTTAGAGGTAATATTGCACCAGATGGAGCTGTAGTTAAAAAATCAGCGGTTCTTCCAGAAATGTTAGTTCATGAAGGTAGAGCAAGAGTATTTAATTCAGAGGAAGAATCATTAAGGACTATTATGACTGGAAAAATAGAAAAAGGTGATGTAGTAGTTATAAGATATGAAGGACCAAAGGGTGGACCTGGAATGAGAGAAATGCTCTCAGCTACTTCAGCAATAGCTGGAATGGGACTTGATAAAGATGTTGCTTTAATAACTGATGGAAGATTTTCAGGTGCAACTAGAGGGGCAGCAATTGGTCATATATCTCCAGAAGCAGCTGAAGGTGGAGTTATTGCTTTTATAGAAGAAGGAGATATTATTTCAATAGATATTCCAAATGGAGTGTTAGAGCTTAAAGTTGCGGATGAAGAATTAAATAAGAGAAGAAAATCCGTAACATTATTAGAGCCTAAAATAAAAGAAGGATATTTATATAGATATTCTAAACTTGTTTCATCAGCAAGTGAAGGAGCAATATTAAAATAAAGGTATATATAATAGGAAGAGTTTTTTATTTTATAAATAATTTGTAGAAAAAAGGGGGGATATTTATGATGTTAAATGGTTCAGAAATATTAGTTAGATGTTTAGTTGAACAAGGGGTTGATACTATATTTGGTTACCCAGGTGGTGCAGTACTTAATATATATGATGCTCTTTATAAAAATAAGGATAAGATAAATCATATTTTAAGTTGTCATGAGCAAGGTGCAGCACATGCTGCTGATGGTTATGCAAGAGCAACAGGTAAAGTTGGAGTTTGTCTTGCAACTTCAGGTCCTGGTGCAACTAATCTAGTTACTGGTATTGCAACAGCATACATGGATTCGATACCTTTAGTTGCTATAACAGGAAATGTGCCAAAAAATTTGCTTGGAAAAGATAGCTTTCAAGAGGTTGATATAGCTGGAATTACAATGCCTATAACTAAGCACAATTATATAGTAAAAGATATAAAAGATTTACAAGATGTTATTAGGGAAGCATTTTATATAGCTAAAAAAGGAAGACCAGGTCCAGTTCTTATTGATATAACTAAAGATGTTACGGCAGCATATGCAGAATATAATTATAAAAAGCCTAAAGAAATAAAAAGAAGTACAAGATTTATAACAGAAGCTTCTTTAAATAAAGCAGTTGAATTTATTAATGAAAGTAAAAGACCTTTTATATTTGCAGGTGGTGGAGTTATAAGTTCTGCTGCTGAAAAAGAATTAAAGGAATTTGCTGAAAAAATAAATGCCCCTGTTTCATCTTCACTTATGGGACTTAGTGCATATAATGCAGATTCTACATTATTTACTGGAATGATAGGTATGCATGGAACTAAGGCTTCAAATTTACTTGCAGTAGAAAGTGATTTGTTTATATGTATTGGGGCAAGATTTAGTGATAGAGTAATTGCTAATAAAAATCATATAAAAGATTGTAAGGTTATTCATATAGATGTAGATCCAGCTGAAATAGATAAAAATATTAAAACAGAAGCTTCTATTATTGGAGATATAAAAGAAGTTTTAATGAGGTTAAATCCAGTTATTGAAGAAAAAAATAATAAAAAATGGCTTGGAAGAGTTAAAGAATTAAAAAATATAGAGAAAAAAGTTATGGCAGAAAATACTCCGGAAGAGTTATTTGATATTTTAAATGATATTACTGATGGTGATGCAATAATAGTTACTGATGTTGGACAACATCAAATGTGGACAGCTCTTAATTATAAATTTAAATACTCTAGAACTTGTATAACTTCAGGTGGACTTGGAACTATGGGATTTGGAATGGGAGCAGCTATTGGAGCAAAAGTAGCAAAACCAGATAAAAAAGTAATACTTATAACTGGTGATGGAAGTTTAGGTATGAATTGTAATGAGATACCTACAGCTGTTAAAAATAATTTAGGGATAACAATAATTATTATGAATAATAATACTCTTGGTATGGTAAGGCAATGGCAAACTTTATTTTATGAAAAGAGATATTCAGAAACTACACTTAATAGAAAAACAGATTTCTTAAAACTTATAGATAGTTTTGGGGGAAAAGGTTATAGAGTAGATTATGGTGATGATAGCTATGAAATTTTAAAAGAAGCTATTAATAGTGAAGAGGTTACGTTAGTTGATTATATTATAAATCAGGATAAAAAAGTATTTCCAATGGTGGCTCCAGGAGCTCCTATAGCAGATATTATTGAAGAATAAAGTAGATTAATTAAGGGGGATGATTATATGAGTAGAAAAATAAAGATTTTTGATACAACCTTAAGAGATGGGGAACAAACACCTGGAGTTAATCTAAATCTGAAGGAAAAACTTATTATAGCTAAAAGATTAGAAGAATTAGGAGTAGATATTATAGAGGCAGGCTTTCCAATGTCATCTAAAGGTGATTTTGAGGCAGTTGAAGCAATTGCAAAAGAAATAAAAAATTCTACTGTAGCTGCACTTTGTAGAGCAGTTAAAGCTGATATAGATAAAGCTTATGAGGCACTGAAAGAAGCTAGAAAGCCAAGAATTCATATTTTTATTGCAACTTCACCAATTCATATGAAATATAAATTGAATATGAATAAAGAAGAGGTTTTAAAAAAAGCAATAAATATGGTTAGATATGCGAAAGCTTTATGTGAAGATATTGAATTTTCAGCAGAAGATGCTTATAGAAGTGATAAAGAATTTTTAATCGAGCTTTTTGGAAAAGTAATAGAAGCAGGAGCTACAGTTATAAATATTCCTGATACAGTTGGATATGCTTTACCAACTGATTATCACAATTTTATAAGTGAAATAATTAAAAATACTCGAGGTGCAGAAAATGTAGATTTTTCAGTTCATTGTCATGATGATTTAGGAATGGCAGTTGCAAATTCTTTAAGTGGAGTTGTTGCTGGAGCCACACAAGTAGAATGTGCTATTAATGGCCTTGGTGAAAGAGCAGGTAATGCAGCTTTAGAAGAAATAGTTATGGCTATAAAAACTAAGGGTAAATCTTTAGGCGTTTATACAGATTTAGATACTACAAAAATTTATAGAACTTCAACTTTAGTTTCATCTATAACAGGAGTTTATGTTCAGCCTAATAAAGCAATAGTAGGTAAAAATGCTTTTTCTCATGAATCAGGAATACATCAAGATGGAGTATTAAAAGAAAAAACAACTTATGAAATAATTACACCTGAATCTATTGGAAAGATTGAAAATAATAATATAGTTCTTGGTAAGCATTCAGGAAGACATGCTTTTGATAATTATTTAAGAGGTAATGGAATAGAGTTAGAAAAAGATGCTTTAGATAAAGCGTTTATAGAATTTAAGAAGATGACAGATAAGAAAAAACATATAAGCTCAAAAGATATTGATGCAATTATAAATAATAAGTTTAGAGGTATAGAAGAAACTTATAAACTTTTATCATTCCAAGTTTATAGTGGAAATAAGATGATATGTACAACAACTGTAGAAATTCAAAAAGGTGATTATATTTTAAGAGAAAGTGCAGTTGGTGATGGTTCAGTAGCATCAGCTTTTAAAGCAGTCGAAAGAGCTTTAGGAATTGAAATTAAATTAGAAGATTACACAATAAGATCTGTAACAGATGGTGATGATGCATTAGGAGAAGTTGCAGTTAAAATTATTGATAATGGTGAAGTATTTACAGGTAGTGCTCTTTCAGGAGATATTATGGAAGCTAGTATAGAGGCGTTAATTAATGCTGTAAATAGAATGATAGATTTTAAAAAATAATGAAGATAAATAAATTAAGTTTTATTTAAGATAAAAGTAATAATTAGGGGGAATAATTATGGCAAAATTATATTATGAACAAGATACAAATTTAAATTTATTAAAATCTAAGAAGGTAGCAATTATTGGTTATGGTAGTCAGGGACATGCTCATGCATTAAATCTTCATGAAAGTGGAGTAGATGTAACAGTAGGTTTATATGAAGGCAGTAAATCATGGGAAAAGGCTGAAGAATCAGGTCTTAAAGTTTCAACAGTAAGTGATGCTGTTAAAAATAATGATGTAATAATGATTCTAATTCCAGATGAAAAACAAAGAGAAATGTATAATAAAGAAATAGCTCCTTATTTAACAGAAGGAAAGGCATTAGCATTTGCGCATGGATTTAATATTCACTACACACAAATAGTTCCACCAGAAAATGTTGATGTATTTATGGTAGCACCAAAAGGGCCAGGACATATGGTAAGAAGAACTTATACAGAAGGTTCAGGAGTACCTTGTCTTATAGCTGTATATCAAGATTATACAGGAGAAGCAAAAGATTTAGCGCTTGCTTATACTAATGGAATTGGTGGTGCAAGGTCTGGAGTTCTTGAAACTACATTTAAAGATGAAACAGAAACAGATCTTTTTGGTGAACAAGCTGTTTTATGTGGAGGAGTTAGTGCATTAATTAAAGCTGGATTTGAAACGCTTGTAGAGGCAGGCTATGCCCCTGAAAATGCTTATTTTGAATGTATGCATGAAATGAAACTTATTGTAGATTTAATGTATCAAGGTGGACTTGAAACTATGAGATATTCAATAAGTGATACAGCTGAGTATGGAGATTATTGTGTAGGTAAAAGAATTATAACTGAAAATACAAAAAATGAAATGAAAAAAGTTTTAACTGAAATTCAAGATGGAACATTCGCTAAAAATTGGCTTGTTGAGAATATGGTTGGAAGACCAAATTTTAATGCAACAAGAAGAATGGAAAAAAATCATCAAATCGAAAAAGTAGGTTCAGAACTAAGAGAAATGATGAGTTGGATAAAAAATGACATCAATTAGCTATTAACTTAGTTAGATTTTTGTTTTATAATAAAAGAGGGGTTACAAAAAAATTGTAACTCCTTTTTAAGAGTTAAATTTAAAATGTTAAGTATCTCAGGAGTTCTATAAACCTATAAATAAAAATAAATTTTAAGTATAAAATAAACAAAGTATTTGATATTTTACAAAATAAATAATATAATAAATACTAGCAATGAATGAAATGATATAAAAAATGGAAAATATTATATTTATAGGTTAATTTAAACTTTAGGAGTGACAAAAATGGAAAAAAGCTTTTTGATAGTTACAATTATGTTTCCTTTAATTATATTAGCAATGATGGCTTATCATTTTGTAATTGGGCTTATAGGAGCCTATAAATTATCAAAAGATAAGGACAAGGATAATAATTTGAGAAATCCAGAAAAAAGTTTTGCACTTATTGTGTCAGCACATAATGAAGAAATTGTTATAGGTAACCTTGTAGATAGTTTTAATAGACTAGATTATCCAAAAGAATTATATGATGTATTTGTTATAGCAGATAACTGTACAGATTCAACTGCGGATATTGCTAGAGAGCACGGCGCAAATGTCTATGAGAGATTCAATAAAGATAAAAGAGGTAAAGGTTTTGCCTTAGAATGGATGTTCAATAAAATTTTCGAAATGGATAAAAATTATGATGCAATTGCTATATTTGATGCAGATAATTTAGTTCATAAAGAATTTTTAACAAGAATGAATTCTAAAATGTGTGAAGGATATGAAGTGGTTCAATGTTATATAGAAACTAAGAATCCTAAGGATTCATGGGTAACAGAATCTTGTGATATATCACTTGGATCAACAGTAAGAAGACTTCAATATGGAAGAAATGCTATAGGTCTTTCAGCACAACTTGGAGGAACAGGATTTGCTTTAAGTACAGATATTTTAAAAGAAATGGGTTGGGGAGCAACTTGTCTTACAGAGGATTTAGAATTTACATGTAAGTTAGTTCTTAACGGAAAGAAAGTTGGAGTAGCAGATGATGCTATTATCTATGATGAAAAACCATTAACTTTAAATGATTCATGGAAACAAAGAAAAAGATGGATGCAAGGATTTGCAGATGTTGCAAGTAGATATACTTTAAAACTGTTTAAGAAAGCAATTAAAGATGGAGATAAGGTTGCATTTGACTGCGCTATGTATGTTTTACAACCATTTATGACAACATTATTATCTATATCTTTAGTAGTTTCAGCAGCATCAGCAGTATTCATAGCAACACTTAGAGATTTCTTCTCAAATTATGTATTCTATGATGGTCTTTGGGGAATGATTTGCTTATTAGAAATTGGATTTATGGCAGTTATGATGATGAAGGATAAAGCAAAAATGGGAAGAACACTTTCTATGATGACAGCTTTCTTAGTAGTAGCTTTCATACAACCATTCTTTGTGGTAAATCTATCAATACTTGATGATAAAGTAATGCTTACAATGTTTAATCTTGTATATGCAATAGTATTCTTTATGATAAGTGTTAAATTCTTAGGACAAGAAGTTAAGGATGAAGTTTTAAGATACCTTGGTTCAGCAGTATATGTTTTAACTTGGGTTCCAATAACAATGCAAGGAATTGCAAATAAAGATAATAAAGAGTGGTCACATACAAAGCATGTAAGACAACTTGGAATATACGAAATGTAAAAATAGATACCCGATGGGTGTCTATTTTTTTTATAAAAAAATGAGAACCTATGTTTGACAATAATCTTTAAAAAAATTATACTAAAATCTAGTGATAAGGGCTATTACTAGCATTTATCATTCTTTTAAATGTTTGATAGATATTAAAATTAATTATACATAATAAATAAAAAGTTATAAACTCATAAAGTTATGAGCTTTAGAACTAATGTAACATTATAATAAAAAATATTTATAATAACTTATGTAAAGATAAAAATGAATTTAATTTTAGTTTTTGTGTAAATACTAATTATGAGTTTGTTAGTAATTAAAAAGATATAATAAATTATTTGAGCATTGGAGGATAAAAATGGTTAATAAAGCAAGTAATAACTATGATGTAACAGCACTTACTTCACTTGAGAAGTTAGAGCCAGTTAGAGTAAGACCAGGTATGTATATTGGTTCTACTGGAACAAAGGGATTACATCACTGTATATGGGAAATATTAGATAATGCAATAGATGAAATATCTAATGGATATGGAACTAAAGCAACAGTTATTTTAAATAAAGATAAAAGTGTAACTATTATAGATGATGGTAGAGGAATTCCTACTGGAATGCATCCAACTAAAAAGAAAACTGGAGTTGAGATGGTATTTACAGAACTCCATACTGGTGGAAAGTTTAATAATGAAAATTATAAAACTTCTGGAGGCCTTCATGGAGTTGGAGCTGCTGTTGTAAATGCTTTATCAAAATGGTTAGAAGTTGAAGTAAAACAAAATGGTAATGTTTATAGAGAAAGATTTGAATATGCATATGATAAAGAACTTAAAAAAGATATGCCAGGAACTCCAGTAACTAATCTTGATATTATAGGAAAAACTAAAGAAACAGGGACTAAGGTTACTTTCCTACCTGATAATGATATATTCTCAACAAGCGATTTTAAATTTGATGTTATAGATGAAAGACTTCAAGAATTAGCATTCCAAAATAAAGGAATGAGACTTGAACTTATAGATAGAAGAAAAGATGAAGAAGTAGTTAAAGAATATTTTTCAGAAAGAGGACTTTTAGACTTTATTCAATATTTAAATGAAAGTAAGACACCTCTTCATCCAGAACCTATTTTATTTGAAGGTGAAAGAGTAGTAAATGATATTCAAATGTATGGGGAAGTTTGTTTACAGTTTACAGATTCATCTACTGAAAATATAGCAAGTTATGTTAATAATATACCTACTACAGAAGCAGGAACTCATGAAACTGGATTTAAAACAGGTATGACTAGAGCATTTAAGGAATGGGCAAAGAAGTTAGGACTTGTTAAAGAAAAGGATAGAGAGTTTGAAGGCGATGATATAAGAGAAGGTATGACCGCTATAGTTAGAATTAAGATTACTAATCCTGTATTTGAAGGTCAAACTAAAACTAAGCTTGGAAATAATGAAGCTTATACTATGATGAATGATTTAGCTTATACTAGATTTTCAGAATGGATAGAAGATAATAAGAAAATTGCAACTATGGTTATTAACAATGCTTTAGATGCAGCAGCTAGAAGAGAAAAAATTAAAAAGATTAATGAAGCTGAAAAGAAAAAAATAGGAAAAGGAACAGCTCCACTTGCAGGTAAAGTAGCAGTATGTACTTTAAAAGATAGCTCTGTTAATGAATTTATAGTAGTTGAGGGAGATTCTGCTGGAGGTTCAGCAAAACAAGCTAGAGATAGAAGATTCCAAACAATAATGCCTTCTAAGGGTAAGATAATGAATACAGAAAAGCAAAAGCTTGAAAATGTATTAGCTTCAGAAGAGTTAAAGATATTCAATACAGCTATAGGAACAGGTACTCTAGATAATTATAATGAAAAAGATTTAAAGTACGATAAGATTATAATTATGAGTGATGCTGATGTTGATGGATATCATATCAGAACTTTATGGATGACATATATTTATAGATATATGAGACCTCTTGTAGCAGGAGGACATTTATATCTTGCTCAGCCACCTCTTTATAAAGTATATAAAACTGGGAAAAATGCTAAAACAGAATATGCTTATACAGATGAAGAATTAGAATCAGTTAAGAAAAAAGTTGGTAAAGGAGCTTTAGTTCAAAGATTTAAAGGACTTGGAGAAATGAATCCAGATCAACTTTGGGAAACAACTTTAAATCCAGAAACAAGAACATTAATACAAGTTACTATTGAAGATGCTGCTAAAGCTGAAAAAATGGTATCTTTACTTATGGGAGATGTTGTTGAACCTAGAAAAAAATATATGTACAAGTATGGAGAGTTTTAATAGGAGGAGAAATATATGGCAAAGAAAAAATTTATTGTTCCTAGAGATAATAATATAATACAATCACCTTTAGAAGAGGTAATGCCAGAGAATTATTTACCATATGCGGTAGAAGTAGCGAAAGAAAGAGCTTTACCAGATGTTAGAGATGGATTAAAGCCTGTTCATAGAAGAATTTTATATGGATCATATATGCTGAAAGCTTTTCCAGATAAACCTTACTATAAATCAGCTAGAATAGTTGGGGACATACTAGGTAAATATCACCCACATGGTGATACTTCAGTATATGATGCTATGGTAATATTAGCACAAAACTTTAGTACAAGAGCACCACTTATTGATGGGCATGGTAACTGGGGATCAATTGATGGAGATAGTGCAGCTGCTATGAGATATACAGAAGCAAGACTTGCTCCTATATCAATGGAAATGCTTAGAGATATAGAAAAAGGTGTTGTAGATATGGTTCCAAACTATTCAGAATCTGAAATGGAACCAAAGGTATTACCAGCTAAATATCCAAATTTATTAGTTAATGGAGCATTTGGTATTGCAGTTGGACTTGCAACAAATATTCCACCTCATAATTTAAAAGAAGTTATAGATGGAACACTTGCTTATATAGATAATAATGAAATTACAACAGAAGAACTTATGAAATATATTAAAGGACCAGACCTTCCAACAGGTGGAGTTATGATTGGTAAGAAATCATTAAAATCTGCTTATGAAACTGGAGAAGGTAAAGTTACTGTAAGAGCTAAAACAGCTATTGAAGAACTTGATAATGGCCGACTTGGAATAGTTATAACAGAATTTCCTTATAGAAAAAATAAGGCTAAGATTTTACAAACTATTTCAGAGATGACTGCTGATAAAAAACATGCAAAAGTTTTAGATCCTATTATAGATATTAGAGATGAATCAGATAGAACAGGAATAAGAGCAGTTATTGAATTTAAAAAAGCAGCAAATAGAGTTACTGTAGATAAAGTTTTAAAATATTTATTTAAAAAGACAGACCTTCAAGGTAATGTAAGTTTTAATATGGTTGCCCTTGCAGATGGTAAGCCAGAAACAATGGGACTTAAGACTATAATTTATCATTATGTAAATCACCAAAAGGATGTTGTAATAAGAAGAACTAAAAAAGAACTTGAAGTAGCTGAAAAAAGATTTCATGTTGTTGAAGGCTTCATAAAGCTTTTAGATATCTTAGATGAAGTTATTGCAACAATAAGAGCTTCAAAATCTAAGAAAGATGCTCATGAAAACTTAGTTAATAAGTATGAATTTACAACTATTCAAGCTGATGCTATCTTAGAGCTTATGCTTTATAGATTAACAGGACTTGAAATTAATGTGTTTAAAAAAGAATATAAAGAATTATTAAAGAAGATAAAGGAATTAAAGAAAATCTTGGCTGATGAAAAAGTTTTACTTTCTGTAATTAAGAATGAGCTTATGGAAGTATCAGAAAAATTTGCTGATGAAAGAAGAACAGCTATAGTTGAAGATGATAGCGAAGCAAAGATTGACCTTGAAGAGCTTATAATAGCCGAAGATGTAATTGCTACTATCTCAAATGATGGATTTGTTAAGAGAATACCATTAAAAACATATAAGCGTTCAAATGTTGATGAAAATGATATTGATTATAGAGAAGGAGATTTCTTAAGATTCTTAATAAGCTCTAATACTAAAGAAACTCTTATGATATTTACTGATAAAGGTAATATGTATAAATTAAAAGCTTATGATATACCTGAAGGTAAGTGGAAAGATAAGGGTGAAAGAATAGACAGTATTATAAAGAGCTTAGATTTAGAAAAAGAAAAGATAATTTCAATAGAATCTGTAGATGCTTTAGATCCTAATAAATCATTTAAATTTATAACAGCTAATGGATTAATTAAAAAGACTTCATTAGATAAGCTTGCAACAAGTTATACTAAACTTGTAGCTATTAAGCTTAAGGCAGATGATAGTTTAGCTAAGGTATTCTTAGATAATACAGAAAGTGAGCGTAAGTTCTTAAATATTAAGACTTCAAATGGTATTGAAGCTGTAGTTCAAGAACCAAAACTTGAAATTACAGATAGAAATATTTTAGGTGAAGAATTATGTCCATTAAATTCTGATAATAAGATAGTAGAAGTAGAAGAAGCTTTAGAATTTGAATATGCAGAGTTTACTTTAGGAATAAATAAAAATGGTAATGTTAAGATTTATCATAAACCATCAAGTGACAGTTACTTTAAAGTTAAGACAAGTTCATTTGAAGATATACTTGTTTTCTCTAATAAAGGAAATGTATTTAAGTTCCCAGCATTCTTAGTTCAAAGTTTAGAGCAATTAAAACTTTCTGATTTAGTAGATAATTTTGAATCAGGAGAAGAAATTATAAATATATTCTCAGTAAATGAAGAGTGTTATAATAGAGAAGAGGCCTATGTTTATCTATATACAAAGAACGGTATAGCTAAAAAGACTAAGCTTCTAGATTATAAAGAAAAGTTTAATAACACTCCTTGTATTAAGTTTAAATCTACTGATGATAGTCTTGTATCTGTTGATATAAATGATGGAGAAGAAGTAAGATCAGTTATAGTAACTAGAAAAGGTATGGTAATAAAATTTGATTCTAAGTCAATAAGCACAATGGGTAAAAATGCTACAGGAGTAACTGCTATAAGTCTTAAAGATGATGAAGTTATATTTGGTAAATGTATAACTGTTATGAATATAGAAGGACAAGAAGCAGAATATTCTAATTATAAAAAGCTTATACTTGTATCAAAGGAAAAACAAAGAAAAGAAGTTCTTATAGAAGACCTTAAGTTACAAAATAGAGCAGGTAGAGGAAATAATGTTATAGTTGTAGTTTTAGATGACTATGTAAAGGATGTTTCTATAAAATAAAGGGGGCTTTATTATGAAAAAAGTTTTAATTATGTTAGCAGAAGGCTTTGAAGTTTTAGAAGCATTATCTGTTAAAGATATTTGTACTAGAGCTGGAGTTATTTGTGACTTATGTGGAGTAAATTCTAAAAAAATTAAAAGCTCACATAATATTGTAGTTGAAACTGATTTATCTTTAGATGATGAGGGCTTAAGTAACTATGATGCAATAGTTATTCCTGGAGGAATGCCAGGGGCTTTAAATCTTAAAGAAAATATAAGAGTTGTAGAACTTGTAAAAGATTATTATGCAACAGGTAAAATAGTTGCTTCAATTTGTGCTGGGCCAATAGTTTTAGCAAAAGCAGGAATATTAAATGGAAGAAAAGTTACATCATATCCATGTTATGAAGAAGAGCTTGGAAATGTAATTTATAAAGAAGATATAGTAGTGATAGATGAAAATATCATAACAAGTAGAGGACCAGCTACTGCTATAGAGTTTTCACTTGCTATTATAAAAGAACTTGGTTATATTGAAAAAGCTAATGAAATTAGAGCTGGAATGCTTGTTAATTTTTACTTAGGAAATAAATAGATTAAAAAAAGCTATCTCATATGGGATGGCTTTTTTTATTTATAAATAAAATTTATAAGATTAATATTTGTAAAAATATGGTAAAATAATTTTAGAAGAATAAGGGGGAGTTTGATGTTAATTAATAATGAGGAAGGACTATTTAAATTAGCTAGGGAGGAAGGAAAAGTATCAGGAAAGATATTTTTAATTCTTTCGCCTATAATTACTACCATTTTAGCAGAACTTATAACTACAGTTATATTTACTATAATTTTTATATTAGTTCCAGGGGGAAGTAAAGTTGTAATAGATAATCTAGGAGTTAACTTAGCTATAAATACTGGAATTGTAATATTTACTTATTTTTTAATTTTAAAATTTAAAGAAAAAAGAAAATTATCAAGTATAGGACTTAAGCTAAATAAAAGGCTTATACCAGATTATTTAAAAGGATTTATATTTGGAATATTTATGATAGCGATAGTTGCACTTGGGATTTGCTTATTTGGTGGAGGAAAAATTTTAGTTAATACTTCTTTTAAACTAAGTAATTTACCTGTATTTTTAATGTTAATAGTAGGATGGATGATTCAAGGAGCTTCAGAGGAGGTAATGATGAGAGGGTATATGCTTCAGGGACTTGGGGTTAAGATAAATCCAACTGTAGCAATTGTTATATCATCTGTTTTCTTTTCTGCCTTGCATTTATTGAATAATGGAATAAATACTTTATCTTTAATAAATTTAAGTTTATTTGGAGCTTTTGCAGCCTTTTATGCTATTAAGGAAGAAAGTATTTGGGGAATATGTGCTCTTCATTCAGCTTGGAATTTTGCTCAAGGGAATATATTTGGATTTTTAGTTAGTGGAATTGAAACAGGGGATAGTTTGTTTATTATTAAATTACAAAATGATAATTTAGTTAATGGAGGTAGTTTTGGTCCAGAGGGAGGAGTTATAACTACTTTAGTTTTAAGTATAGGTATTGCTATACTTTTATATTTAATAAAGAATAAGAATAAAAATAGAGAATTAAATTCAATAAAATAGACATACTAATGCTGATAACAAGATAGGAGTGATTGAGTTTGAAGCAAATAGTAATGATTATGAGTTTAATTATGATGAATTTTAGTCCAGTTGCTAATGTAGATAAGAAAGTTGAGTTTGACTGTCCTATTTTTATGGGAACTGTTGAATCGGTTGAAGTAAATAAAGATACCGGAAAACCTGAAAGAGTATTAGTTGATGGATATATTAGAACAACAACTGTTTATAAAACACAAGTAATGGCTATAATATCAGATGATACTAAATTAGTTTTTAATAAAGATGAAAAAAACAAAGATGGAGCTATTCAAAAAGGTGATACTGTTTATGTAGTTTTCTCTCCTGCAATGACATTTTCTATACCACCTCAATCAGTTGCAAAGAAGATGGAGGTTTATTCTAAGGAAAAATATAAAAAAATGAAAAATGAAGAGAAAAAAATATTTGAATTTAAGAAAAAAGAGGTTATAAATTCGGATAAGATATAGTTTTTATAAGCAATAGTTAGGAATTTTATAAATTTCTCATTATTGCTTATATTCACATATTTATAAAAATAATTACTTAATTTTAATAAATTTAAATGTAATTATAATTAAAATTTTTAAAATATATCTTTTCTTATAGGCTATTTAATATTTTAATTTATTTATTATTATATAGAGTAAAATTAAGTAAATATAAGTTATGTTTACATAGACAGTATAAATAGTTAAAAAAGCTTCAGATTATGGGAAAATTAAAGATTAACTTTTAATCTTAAAAAGTAGTATAATCAAATAATATGAACTAATTGTTAAAAGGATTAATAATTTAGAAAAAAGTTTAATAGAAAAAACACAAGAGGTGACTAAGATGGCAATGGATAAGGTATTAGTAAAAACATTTACTAAAAACTTAAGTGATCAAACTTTCACTTTAAGATTTTGGGACGGAGAAGAAGTTAAAGTTGGAGAAGGTGAATCAAAGTTTAATTTAGTTATAAATAAATTCCCTTCAAAGAAAGATTTATTAGCAGATGCTAGTTTAGCTTTAGGTGAAGCTTATATGGACGGAGATATTGATATTGAAGGAAATATACAAGAAGCAATCGAAAGTATGATGAGAAACAAGAATAGTTTCTTCAATAAGAGTACTCTTTTAAAAATAGTTGGAAAGCTTAAGCCAACATCAAAAGTAAAAGCTAAAGAAGATATAGCAAGTCACTATGATATAGGAAATGATTTCTATAGCTTATGGCTTGATGAAACAATGAGTTATTCATGTGGATATTTCAAAACAGAAAATGATACTTTATATGAAGCTCAAATGAATAAGATTCATCACATATTAAAGAAATTAAACTTAAAGGAAGGTCAATCACTTCTTGATATCGGATGTGGATGGGGTTATTTATTAATAGAAGCAGCTAAACTTTACAAAGTTAAAGGTTTAGGAATAACTCTTAGTGAAGAACAATATAAAAAAGCTAATGAAAGAATTAAAGAAGAAGGTTTAGATCATTTAATAGAAGTTAAATTAATGGACTATAGAGATTTAGAAAAGAGCGGACTTCAATTTGATAGAATAGTTAGTGTTGGTATGGCTGAACATATAGGAGCTGCAAATATTCCTTTATACTACAAGAATGTTGATGCAGTTCTTAAACAAGGTGGATTATTCTTACTTCACAACATAACAAACTTATTAGAAACACAAGGTAACAAGTGGATTACAACTTACATATTCCCAGGTGGATATGTTCCAACACTTAGAGAAGAATTATCAATAGCTGCTGAACATGGATTCATGACAATTGATGTTGAAAGCTTAAGACTTCACTACATGAAGACATTAATGTGTTGGGTTGAAGGTTTCGAAGCAAATATGGATAAGATAGAAACAATGTTTGATCAAAGATTCATCAGAATGTGGAGAATGTACTTAAATTCATGTGCAGCTGGATTCCATCACTGGGGAATAGATATTCACCAAACATTATACTCAAAGGGAATCAACAATGATTTACCAATGACAAGAAAATATATGTACGAAGACTAATTTGAATAATATATTTTTTAAAGAGATATAGCTTAAGGGTTATATCTCTTTTTGTATTAAAATTTATTTTTATATTTTGTAGTATAATTAATTCAAGATATTAGTAGTGTGGAGGAAATGCTTTGAAGAAAGAAATTTTTCAGAATGGAGTAAGATTTTTATATAAATATAGAGAGGGCGAAACAAGCTCATTTTGTATAGCTTTAGAGGCAGGGGCAAATAGAGAAAATGATAAAAATAGGGGAGTTGCTCATGCCTTAGAGCATATGGTTTTTAAAGGAACAAATAGATATGATGAAGATGAGATAAATAGAAAATTAGATGAGTTATTTGCTTTTAATAATGCTATGACTAATTTTCCTTATGTTATTTATTATGGAGTTAGTCTAAGTGAAGATTTTAGAGAGGGCTTTGATTTATATAGTAATATAGTTTTAAATCCTAGCTTTAATCATGAAGGGTTTAATGAAGAAATTTCCGTTATAAAGGAAGAGTCAAGAGAATGGAAGGAAGATTTAGAACAATATTGTGAGGATTTACTTTTAGAAAATGCTTTTCCAAAAGAAAGAATTTCAGAAATTATAATAGCTAAGGAAGAAAGTATATCTAAAATAACTTTAGAGCAAATAAAGCAATTTTATAATAAATTCTACGTTAGTGAAAATATTGTTATATCTGTGATAAGTTCATTATCTTATGAAGAAGTTAGAGAAATTGTGTATAAAAATTTTGGAGAATTAGAAAAGAAAGAAGTTAATAATTTAGATTTTGATAGAAAAGAAATAAAAAATGGTACTTATATAAAGAATCAGAATTTAGGAGATACTTGTAAGATTCAGTTAGCTTTTGATATATCCTCTCTAAGTATAGAAGAAATAACTAGACTAAGAATATTTAATATGTTTCTAGGGGAAGGTGTGAGTTCGCTTTTATATGATGAAATAAGAACTAAAAAAGGTCTTGCTTATGAGGTGTATAGTGAAGTTAAATGGGAAAAAGGAATAAGAATTTTTAAGATTATAGTAAATACATCAAAGAAAAATAGAGAACTTGTAATAAATAGTATCAATGATATATTAAAGAAGATTAAGTCTATATCCAAGATTTTAGATCAAAAAATGATAAATACTTTAATAAAAAGATATAAATTAAAGTTATCTTTAGATATAGAAAGAGCTATAGTTGCTGCTAATAGAACTGCTATTTATGAAATATTGTATAATAGATATAATATTCTTTTTGAAGAATTAAAGTTTGATCAGATTATAACTGTAAATGATATAGAAGCTTTAATAGATAAGGTATTTAAAGATAAGGTCTTAATGATATTACAATAATAAAGGAGGAATTATGAGAAAAGAGAATTGGTTTTTAAAAAGAGAGGGAACTAATAAAGATAAGGTTAAAGAATTTATGACTGAGCTTTCAATAGATGAGTTAACAGCAAAAATTCTTTTAAATAGAGAAATAGAAACTGTTGAAGAAGCAAAAAAATTTTTAAATGGTGATATAGAAGATTTTTTAAATCCTTTAGATATGAAGGATATGAAAAAAGCTGTTATTAGAATGAAAAATGCCATAGAAAAGGGAGAAAAAATAACTATTTATGGTGATTATGACGTATAGTAACCTTTAATTATGTCTAATTAAAGGTTGCTATAGATAAAGCAACGCGTTATATTTATATAAATAATATATTAAAGATTAAAGTTAATTTAGTAATTAATTTTAATCTTATTTTATTTATAAGGAGTAACTATGGATGTAAAAGAAGTAATCAAGGGAAGTAAGAGTAAATATGAGATTAGTATTATAGCAGATGGGAAAAGAAATGTTATAAGAACAGTAGAGGTAGAATCTCAACTAGTAGACTATAATAATGAAAAGTATATATTGGTATATGATTCTAATAGGAAGGTTATAAGAGATGCTTATAAATACATTATTAACGAGTTAAAAGAGAGTTCGATTAATACTAGAACATTGACAGCAACTGCCTTAGTCAAGTTATATTCATTTTTGGAAGTATACGATTTCAAAATAAATAATTTAGAAAAAGATGAAATGAACATATTGAAAAAGTTTCTATATGGAACATCTAAGAAGGGAGTAGTTATAGATACTGACTTGATTAAAAAGAGAAAAGCGAAAACAATTAATAAATACATAAGTATTTATAGAGGATATTTTAAGTATATTGGAGTAGATTGCAAATATATAAATGAAAAAATTAAAAGTAGTAAGAGTTCAGAGGGGAATAGTTTTGAAAAAATAGGAGATTGTTATAAAATAAGTGAGCGTATTATAAAAGTCAAAAAAGTACCTAAATATATATCAGAACAACAATATGATAGGATATTAAAATGTATTAAAAAAGATTATGGAATAAGAGAAGAAATATTGGTTAGATTAATGTACCAAAAGGGATTAAGAATAGGTGAAGCACTAGGATTAACAATAGAGGATATAAAAGATGACTG
Organism: Clostridium mediterraneense; assembly: GCF_900091705.1. Classification (GTDB taxonomy): domain Bacteria; phylum Bacillota; class Clostridia; order Clostridiales; family Clostridiaceae; genus Sarcina; species Sarcina mediterraneense. The sequence goes on from NZ_LT594785.1 coordinate 921,219, forward strand.
CATTATAATAAGAAATAGAATAAGTGATAGTGAAGATCAACATGCAAAATGTCTTTATAAACCTGTAAACAAAGATGAGTATATAGGGGAGAAGTATCTAAGTTTAGATTTTGGGTTTAACATAATAAAAATTGATAGTAGATTGCATGATTTATTAGAACAATATATTTATATGTATCATGAAAAAATGAATAAAAGAAAAAGAAAGAATTATAAGGATTATTGTAAGGCTGATAAAGTTGAAGGAAATACATTTCTTGAGGGTGATAATTATTACTTATTTATATGAGGGTGATAATTATTACTTATTTATAAATAGGTATGCTAGACCATTAAGGAGGACTAATTGGAATAAATATTTAAAGAATATATATTCAAAATGTAATATTAAAATTGATAAAGAGAAAAAATCTAAGTCGTTAAATCATAGATTAAGGCATGGATGTGCAATGAAGGCGCTTAAAAATGGAAATACTGTTCAGGACTTAATGGGAATATTAAGACATTCGTCACTAGCAAGTGTAATGATATACATAAATCCTAATGATGAAGATGAATATGATGCAAACGAAGATATATGGGATAATAGGGGGATAAAAATAGAAGATGTTGACTAATGAAGTTGGAATTATAATAAAAGAATTTTTAGAGGTCAATGATGTTGATGAAAAATATGCTAGAAATATTGTTGATATTTTTAAGAGTTACAAAAGAGAAGATTTAAATTGGAAAGAACTATGTATTATACTTGATAAAAATAAAGGAATGGGAAAATATATATTGCAAAGTTTTGAATTTTTATATAAAAGTAACGTTATTAAAGATAATTATTCAGATTTTATAAAAAATAATATAGAGATATTGAGGAACTATTCAACCAAAGTATCGATAAAAAAATATTACTTTTTAGAATCTAATCCTAGGAATATATACTCATGCAATGTAGGTAAAAAAGGGGATCAGTTTATTTACATTGAAATGAAAAATCAAGTTATCAATGATATTATGCATAAATTTATAGTGTATTTAAGAGAACAGAAGGTTGTTATAAGTAGAATTATAAAGTTTATAGAGTATTTTGAGGAGAGTTTAGGAGAAATTAATAATGACATTACAGGTATATTAGATTTTAATATTGATACATTAGATAGACAAATTAAATTTTTTAAGAATAATGACTATAGGCATCAGATTACTTGTTTGAGGTGGTTTTATTTATATGTTATTAATAATTATGATCAAAATGCCAAAGAATTTTTTGATATAAAAAGAGGAATAGATAGAAATTATTTCATGAAAAATAATTTCTTTGATTTATATATAAAGGGGCATAGAGTAGTATTCTTAAATTCAATAGACACTGTTTCGGAGTATGATAAATGGATAGTGGCAGATAATGATGTTAGGGAAAAGGCAACATTGGAGAATGAGAATACATATTTTCCAATAGATTTTACACGTATTGCATCAGTTGAATTAAGGGAATTGGTAAAGGAATGGTGTTGGAAACGCCAAGTAGTTTTGAAAACAATTAATGATAGTAGCAATAAAATAATAAAATATATTGAATTTTGTGATGAACTTGAAAACAAATATACTAATATTAATATAAGATCTATTAATGAGATTGAAAGATATTTTTCTTGTGAATATATATTAGAATTCACAAATCAAGCCGAAGGAAAAGGGATGGCTCATAATACTATAAATGGATATAAAATGGCGATTAGATCCTTTATTGATTTCATAATAGGTAAAGGAATAAACATATCTCCATTTATAGATAGATATCTATATTGTCAAAAAGTAAAAAACAATAATAGAGAGAAAATAGATGATTCGGCATTAGATAAAATATTTGTAACTATAAAGAATATGATAGAAGATGGAACTGTTTATGAAAAACTAATAGGGATAATAATACATCTACAATTAAATACATCATTAAGGAGATCTTCTATACTATCCTTAGAGACAGACTGTATAAAGGATACTATAAAAGATGGAGAATATTATATTGAAGGAAAGGATATTACATCTGTTAGCAGTAAAAGTAAGGTTTCTAATGGGGGAGTCATAGAAGTTAATCCCTCAAAGTATGTTATTAATTTAATAAAATATGCTATAAAAATAACTAATGAGATTAGAGTCAATTGTGATGATGAAATGGCTAAAAAAATATTTATAAAAGAAAAAAACAGGCTAAATGCAATGGGATGTATATCAGAGGATGAGGTATATAGAAAATTTAAAGATATCTTAGTTAATAATGGTATTGATAAGCATAAATATACTTCTAATAATTGTAGAAATACCTTTATGACTAAGATAGTAAGTTATTATAGAGAAAAAGGGGACTTTTTTAAGGCTATAGTAGCAACAGGTCATAAGGATATAAAAACTACATTAAACTATGTTGATGATGATGTAGAGGAATATTTAGAGGCTATGTATAAGGTATGTATAGGGGATATAAAACTTCTAGGTCAAATAGTTAATGAATATGAGATTAATAAGAATGAACAACGACTAGTTTTAGATGGATGTGGATATTGTGGTAATGAATTTCATAAAACTGATAGAATAGCATGTTTAATATGTCGAGATTTTAAGGTTACTATTGATAGAGAAAAATATTTTATAAATGCTATTAAAAAAATTGATAGAGATATAATGGAAGAAAAGATAATGCATGAGAAAGAACATTTAGTAATTATAAAGAGACTTTTAGTCGCATATCTAGGAGCAATAATTTCATATAAAGAGGGGGGAAAAAATGGGAAAGAATAAAGAAGATTTAACCTTACAAAGAATGCCAGAAAGAAAATTTATAATTGATAATTATGATGTTTATACGTTTAAATATAAAAGTCAAGAAATAAGGATATCGGATGATATATGGGAGTTGCAAGATATCAAGACAGATTCAGGAGCCTGTTTAAAGTGTAATTTTAGTAAGTTTGGAGAAGAGACTAAGAAAATTTGTAAAATAATATTAATGGATAGGATAATTAGCAATTCAAGAGTAGCAACTATAAAAAAAGATATGGATACTTATAGAAATATAAGTAGATTTCTTGAAGATAGAAATATAGTATCTTGTGATTTGATAACTAAATCAGATTTAGATGCATATATAGAATATCTTAACTCAGATATAAAAACAGAGAATGAAAGAGTAAAAAGGAAAAGAAGTTTAAAGAAATTATTGGTATATATATCTAATTCGTATCGTGTTGATTATTCTATTTATTATGATTTATTAGAAAAGTCTGATACAAAACTTATGAAATGTCAAATTAAAAATAATAAAAAGCCTAAAGTTCCCAAAGAAGTGTTTTTAAGAACAATTGAATTAAGTATGAAAAATTTAGAGGATAATACATTAACAAAGGAAGAAAAACTTTTATCAGCATTAGTATTGTTCATTACACAAACAGGGATGAGGCAAAAGGATATAATTTATCTAGAAAAGGATAGAAAGAACACTAAGGTTATTAACGGCATTAATGAGAGTGTAGCATATTTACATCATAGAACATTTAAGTCTGAGAAGGGTAAAGCGGCTAATAAAGATGGGCGATGGGTATATACTTATTTGACTGATAGAGCAGAAAAAGCATATGATACGCTAGTAAAATTGGTGGAAGATAATAAAAGTCAGTATATATTTTCTAATGGTAAAGGAGGAGTCATTGTAACTAATACAGTAGAAAATTGGGTAAAGAAATTTCATATAAGATTTGCAAATAAACTGGGTATATACAACAAAGAGTTTGATGATATTGGTATGACCACTTTAGATGAATTGGTACGCTTAAAACATGCTAGTAATGAAGTTGTGGTAAAAAATGATTGGGTAAGTCATGGGAGTAGTGATTTTATTTCAATACCAACTATATGCCAATTTAGAGTATCTGTTTGTAATGAACTTTTTGAACAAGGAGTCAATATATATTGGATTATGAAACATATGCAGCATTTAACAGGAGAAATGACTATGTATTATGCAAGAGAAAAGGATGAGGAAAGAGCATTTGCTAAAAGAGTTGTAAAGGCGATATTAAAAGATGAATACACCCTTATAGGGGAAAATGGTGAAGAACTTACAAGAAAAATAAAAGAGTTTTTGGAAAAAGGAAATATTGAAGTAGCGAAAAACTTAGATGAAATAATTGAAGAAATAGTTGATGAAGTACCTATAAGAGAAAAGAAATATGGATTTTGTATAAAAAGTGCATTTGGTAAGAAATGCAAATATAACGAATTTTCATGTGCATTTGAAGAATGTCCTAATTATTTTACTAGTTTTTTATTTGTAGACATATCTTATGAAAGATATAAAGATTTCCTAAAAATAATAGAGTATAACTTAGAAAATGAATTTACTAATCAGGGTGAGTTAGAAAAGGCTAAAATGATTAAATTTATTAGCAAAACATTAATTCCAGAGTTAAATCAGTTAAAGGATAAAATAAATCAAAAAGGTATTGAGTATATGTTAAGTGAGTATAAAGAGTTGGAAGATCTAATATTAAATGTTGACTCTATTATTATGGAGGTTGAGAAATGCTTATAGAAGAAAAGGTTAATGAGGTTTTATTAAATAATTATTCAGTAAAATTAGATGAAGTTAAGGAAAATGTGAAAAAATATTTAATAGATATTGAAAAATATATATCAGAAGTAGAAAATAAATTATTATTTTTAAATAATGAATATATTGAGTTAAAATTAACTAAGAGCAAAATAGTAAATGAAATTAAGATTGCTAGACAAACATATTATAATAATAAGCCTTTACTTGAAAAGTATATGGATATCAGAATTGAGGAATTAGAGAAAATAAATTTATTAAATAAATATAAAGAAATAAAGGATAATATATCAGAGTTAAATGAAAAGTTATACAAGGCTAGTATTAGAGATGTTAGAGAGCAAAAGTTAATGGATAAAATTGAAGCAAAAGATAATGATATAAGGAAATTATTAGATATAAATAAACAATTAGAGAAAAGAATAGATATACTTAATAAAGAAAATAAAAAATATAAAATGAATAATAGAAATAATGTTGTAAACTTTCCAGAAAAAAATTAAAAAGTAAAGTATACAATAAAGATTAGATTAATGGGGAGGATGGATATGGAAAAATGGATGGTAAAGAATATAAAAAGTAATTATAAGGTTATATCAGAACAATGTAGTATAGATGAAGTTGTAGCAAAATTATTGGTTAATAGGGGAGTATATAAGCCAGAAGATATAAGAAAGTTTTTAAAGGCAGATATTAGTGATTTACATGAAGCCTCTAAAATGAAGGATTTAATGAAAGCAGTTCTAAGAATAAATTACCACATCAAAGAAAAAAACAAAATATTAATTGTAGGTGATTATGACGTGGACGGAGTCATGAGTTCATTCATGTTGTATAAGGCATTAAGTAGATGTGGGGCTAATGTTTCATATCATATTCCAGATAGGATAAAAGAAGGCTATGGAATTAATGAGAGTATTATTCGTAAGGCTTATGATGAAAAAATAGATATTATAATTACTTGTGATAATGGTATTGCAGCAATAGACCAAGTTAAGTTGGCAAATGAATTAGGGATAGAAGTTATAATAACAGATCACCATGATATACCCTTTGTTGAAGAAAATGGAGAAAGAAGATATGTAACACCAGATGCATTAGCAGTTATCAATCCTAAACAAGATGATTGTGAATATGAGTTCAAAGGATTATGTGGTGCAGGTGTAGCCTATAAATTTATAGAAGAATTATATAAACTTAATAATATTAGCAGAGATGAAGCAATTGATTTGCTACAATATGTTGCAATAGCAACGGTTTGTGATGTTGTAGATTTAGTTGATGAAAATAGAATAATAGTTACAAAAGGTTTGAAGTTGTTAAATAATACAGATAATGTAGGATTAAATGCATTATATGAAGAGACTGGTATAAAGGATAAGACAATTACTGTATATACTCTGGGATTTGTTATAGGACCAAGTATAAATGCCTCAGGACGTCTTGAACAAGCGTTTTGGGCATTAGAACTATTATTAAGTAATGATGTTAATAGAGCAAAAGAATTAGCATGTAAATTAAATGATTTAAATAAGGAAAGACAAGATTTAACTAAAGAAGGTGTAGATAAGGCTATTCATATAATCGAAGAAAATAAAATGCAAGATAATAAAGTCATAGTAGTATATTTAGATGATATTCATGAAAGTATAGCAGGAATAATAGCAGGAAGGATAAGAGAAAAGTATAATCTACCTACAATTATCCTTACAAAGGCTCATGATGGCGCTAAAGGATCTGGAAGATCAATAGAGGAATATAACATGTTTGAAGAGTTATTAAAGTGTAAGGACCTATTAGGTAAGTTTGGAGGGCATCCTATGGCTGCAGGTATGTCAATACCGATTGAGAATATAGATGCTTTTAGGGAAAGATTAAATGAGGTTACTACATTAACAGAAGAAGACATTATGGTGAAAGTACAAATAGATATGGGATTATCATTAAATAAAATAAATTATAAGTTAATAGATCAAATATCATTATTAGAACCATATGGAAAAGCAAATCCAAAACCTACTTTTGGAATGAAAAAGTTAAAATTATTAGATGCAAAGATACTAGGTAAAAATAGGAATGTGCTTAAACTCAAGTTAAGTGATGGAGATTTGATTATTGAAGGAATATATTTTGGGGATATTGAAGGATTTGAAGAAACTATGAAGTGGGAAGTTGGAGAATATGAATATAGTTTAGTTCTTAATGGAAAACCTAATCACGTATATTTAGATATAATTTGTTTTCCTGAGATTAATGAATATATGGGAAATAAAAAAGTTCAATTAGTTATAAGTAATTATAGGGTTTCACAATAATTTATTCAAGAGGGGATTGTATTTGATGCAAACAACAACTTTAGAATTATTTAATAGTATTGTTAAATCAACTGAAGAAGAATCTTTACAACAATATGTTTTAAAAGATATGCTACAAAATTATACGATTGACAGTAAAAAGCCATTAGAGATAAGTGGATTTTATACTATTATAAGAAAAGATAACAAAGATGTAAAATTTGAAAATGTAGAACTGTATTATAAAGGACCACTTATATTTACTTATTGCAATCATTCAGGAGAATGGTTTATAAGAGAATTAAATGATTTTAAACAAGTAGAAGAATATATATTAGGAGCGGCAGGATGCTTTAACATGTTTACAGGCATTGTATTGGTTATTTATGATGGAAATATAAGAAAATATGATGTTGTTAAAATATTACCTAATGGGGAGAAAGTTATTTTAGATCCAACAGAAGATGAAGACGCAACTGATGCTATAGTTGAATGGATTTAATAATGGTTATGTTGATGGTACGTAGTATTTTGATTTGTGGGAAATGGAGGGTAAATATGGGCGGTTATTTAGAAAATGACGCTAAAGAAAGAGAAGATATTCTTAAATTAAAAGAACGAATACTTTTAGCAGAAAAAGAAAGAATGAATGGTAAAGGTATGACGATTGAAGAAGTTATAAGGAAGTTGAATAAAGAAAACAATATATAGTTAAGATAGATTAAATTTATAGTTTGATTAATAATAATAAAGAAATCCAGTAAAATTATTTTGAATTTTACTGGATTTTACTTTTTTGTGCAAGAGTGCAAAAAGGGCGCTGACTTAAGCGAAAGACCACGTTACACTTAAGTAGAAACTACAGATTATGATTAGGAGGAGATAAGCATGAATAACAAAATTAAAGAACTCATTAGGGCGTTTGAGGAAGTTGATAGAGAATTTATAGAAGGTATTATTAAAGAAATGCTTAATGAAGGTGAGTTAGAAGTAATAGAAACAGGAGAAGGAACTATAATAACTACATTAAGAAAATTAGATAAAGAAATTCTTAGGTATTTTAAAAGTAATGTAGAATATACAATAGTAGGGGTAGCACATATAATTAAAGATTCAGATGAAATGATAAAAGATTTAGAAGATGTTTTAGAAGAAAAGTCACTAGAATACCTGATAGAGTACTTTAAAAGGCTTATGAACTTGAAGGTATTAACAGTAAATAAAATAGGTTATGAATATGAATCGGTATTACAGGGGATTAAGGTTAAAGAAGAGTTAGATAATAAATATGCTATAAAAGTAGATATTTCAATTGAGGAAAGAGTTTTTGATTTATTGAATATTAATATTTATAAGATTATTAAATAATAAATTTTAAATGTGGAGTGTGGACTATTGAGACTGAAATTAAGAAATTATACATCCATTATATCTGATAAAGAATTAATGGAATGCTTAGAATTATTACCTGAAAAATATAAAGAACTAGATATTTATATAAATATTTTTGGGAGCAATATAGAATATTTAAGATATTTATTAAAAAGATTTAAAATACTTACTTTTATTGCAGAGTGTATTCTTTTTATAGTAAATAAGTTTTTAAGGACATGTATTGATGGATATTATAACATTCAGAGTAAGGAAGTATATATATTATGTGAGAATATGTATAAACTAATAGATTTATGCCTAAATAATATAGAAAAATCTAAAGGATATGAGGAGTATAAGGAGTTTATAACTAAAGATATATTAAAATATTATAGAGAACAATGGATTAAGTATATGATTATAAATATGTTAATTCATGAATTAACTCATGCTATACAGGATAAAGAAAAAAGGTTAAGTAAAAATTGGTTAAAACGATTTTTTACCAAATGGGAAAAAAGAGAGGAAGAAATAGATGCGATGGGAGCAACTATTGAATTTTCTACTAAGTATGAGGACAAGTTCTTAGAGATATTAAATGTAAGAGGCATAACAGCAAATCATTCAGTACAGGAGTTTAAGTATAAATATAATTTGAAAATAAGAAAATAAAATTTAAAGGTTGCTAATTTAGTTTAGCAACCTTTAAATTATTAATAATTAATGATTAGAATAACTTTTTTGTGAATTATAATGTATAATTTAATTAGAATAGATAGTTTAAATATTATGGTGTTTTTAATCTTAATTGGGGGGGATAAAGTGAATAAGAAGAGTTTAAGTGAGACAAGTATCATCACTAAATATATACTTCCTGCTATAACTAATTTAGGATGGAATAAAGAATAGATAGTACAAGGGATCAGTTTTACAGATGGAAAAATAGTAGTAAGAGAGAAAATTGTAATTAGAGGAATTTTGAATAGGTATACGGCATGTAAAGAGATTACAAAGGAGTGGGCAGAAGTAGTAACTTATAATAATTATTATAATAAAGATACTTTTCTACAGAGATACTACGAACATATTGCTATTATAGATAGAATGGATGAGCAATTTTGCTATTTATTAAAGTTTAATTTAGATACAGAAGAAAAAGGTTATATAAGCAATAGAGATATAACCTTGGTTATAATATATTTGTGTGAAATAAGGTATAAAAAGATTTGATAATATAAATATAGTCTAGAAAAGGAATGTTAGATATGGAAAGTGCCACAAATAAATATAAAAATATATTTGATGTATTGCTGATATTTTATAATAATATAATTATAAAAAATAGAAGAATTATGAGTATTTTTGAAAGAAGACAAAATAATTTTGAAATCATAGTAAGAGAATTTATGTGCTTTTTTCAAGAGAATGATTGTCATAAATTATTTGAGGAGAATAGACAGAATTTAATTGATAAAATCAGTGAAATGAAGGATGTTGATGGAGAATTATATGAATTTGCATTAGTAACAGCGATTAATAATACTTTTGGTAATTATGAAGATGCTTATAAATTAGACTATGAGGATGAAACGGATGGCGAATTAGTAGTTCAATGTGAAATGCTTAATAGTGAAGAAACTGTGAATATAGGGAAGGTATATTATAAGGGGGAAGAGAGTATATTTACAAGATTTTTATCTAAATGCAATTTCCCAAGGTCAGATGATGAGATTAGTTACTCTATAGATAGTTTTATTGATAAGTTAATAATAATGAGGGAGTTAGAAACTGAAACAAGAATACAATATAATAGATTAACTTCTGAAATTACATTAGATCGTATAGCAAAATTAGAAAATTCAATAACTGTTGCGTTAGTTCCGTTTGTTGGAAGTAAGGACTATTTAAATATTAAAGAAGAAGGAATAAAATTCACAATAAATATTAAAAATAATAAAGAAAATTTTACTCATATTAAAGATATAATGGATGAATTAAGTAAAAGAGGAGTAAATGTAGTTATTTTTCCAGAAATGACTTTTACTTTAGAGATTAAAAGAGAACTTCAAAAATATCTAAGAAAAAATAAAAACCCTTTTGAGTTAATTGTATCAGGAAGTGTTTGGGAAAATAAAACTAATAAGTGTTATATTTTAAATAATAAGGGACAGGTGTTGTTAGAGCAAGTGAAAGTTTATCCATTTCTTCATAGACCAGACCCAAAAATGAAAATTAAAGGAAATGGAGAAGGAATAAATATGAATGGAGAAGATGCAATTATAAATATTATTGATATAAATAAATTTGGAAGAGTTGCAACTCCGATATGTGTAGATTTTGTTAATGAGGAATATTATAATAAATTAGCAGTTGGAGGGGTTAATGTCGCGTTAAATCCAGTTTGCACAGGCAGTTTGACTAAATTTGATTTGAATGCAAAACAATTAGGAACTAAAAATAAGGCTACTGTTTTTATTAGTAATACTTGTATTTTTAGAAGTAACGAAAATATAGGATTTATATATGTTCCAATAAAGTTGGATGATAAGGCAATGCCTATTAATTCGTCTGAACTAATGTATAAGAGAAGGAATGAATGTAGTGATTGTACAAGAGAATGTATAAATAAAATTTGTGCTAAAATTGTTAAATTTAGTAATAATGCTTGTGTCACAGAAGAGATAATACTATAATATAATATATAAATGAACTATTAGTGAAGTAATAATGAAGTATTTTATATTTATTAGTTTTAAACTTTAAAAAATGATAATACTAATAATAAAAGGAGGTTGGTTATATGGAAAATTTGATAAAACAAATTAAAAATGCATATAGAAATAATTGTTTGAAAGAAATTTCTAAATTAAGTAAAAAATTCGCAAAAATGATTACTATAAATTTAATGGAGAAGAATTTTGAAGATCTTAAAGAATTATGTTTTTATTCCGCAGATGCAAGAGAAGATATAGAAATAGAATGTAATGTAAAAAAAGATGCAAATTATTATTTAGGATATATTTATGCATACGAGAATATAGCAAGAAGATTAATGAGGAGTGAAGAGAGTAATTTAAAGATAGAACAAATCTTAGCCCAAGATGCTAGAGCAATAAAGATAATGGCTTATTTGAATAGTGTTAAATTTGCATCTCATAAAGAAATTGCAGAACATATAGAAATGAGCACAACTAATTTAAGTAATTTTTTTAAAAAAGAATTGATAGTAGAATCAAAAATATTTGAATCAAATAAAATTGGTAGAACTAAATACTATTATTTAACTAGTTTAGGAAAAGAATTTTTAGGTAATAAGCATTTACAAAAAGATGTAGATAGAGTTATTAATTTGTTACAGTTAAATATTGAATCAGTAAATGTTATGAAATCAGAAAATAAAATAGAAAAGATTGATGAAAGTTTAGATTATGGATTAGGTAATTCATATGAAGAATGTTGTGATTATGAAGTTTATAGCGAAGGCGAATTAGCAGCATAGGATGTGAGCACATGGAGAATGAACAAATTAAATTTTTAAGTTTATTATGGATGGGGTTTTCAGAGGAGTTTTTCAAAGAAAAAATAGGATCTGGTTCTGAATTTAAGAAACTTGAACAAGATGGTATTGTAATTAAACGAAAATATCTATACGAATTAAGTAACTCAGAAGAAATGTATATAAAAATAAAAAAAGATGAAAAGGAAGATTTTCTTAATGATATTATAAATAATTACTATTTGACAATGATTAATGATGAGAGGAGATTTAATTTAAACTCAATAATTGATAACTTACTTTTGTATTTACAATTATCAAGTGCATACTATGAATTGGAGAAATATGATTTAGCAATAGAGAATATTTTGAAAGTAGCCAAAAAAATGGTTTATTGGGGAATGAAGAATGAACTTAAAAGTTTTTTGGGTAAATTTGACAATGTGCAAATAAATTTAAAAAATAGACGATGGATAGAGTATTTATTGGCTTTTTCCGACGTAATTATAGGTTATAATCCTAAAATTGATAAACAAAAAATAGAAATAATTCTTACTACTTATGAGGAAAAGGATGAATTGGGATTTGAAATAAGAAATTTAAATGCGATTTACACCAGAAAATATAAAAAAGATATAGATTTGGCTATTAAAATTCATGAAGAAAATATAGGAATTATGAGTGAATTACTAATTGGCAATAAAGAAGAAAACCTGAATATTCACATTGGAAGAAATTACGAGAATTTATCATTATGCTATAAGGTTTTAGGCGATATTGATAGTGCTATAAAAAATATTGAAATAGCAGAGCAGTATATTGAACATTCTAATGATAAATATGAAATATGTAAATTTTATTGTAATTTTTTAAATATTATTATGAATACAAACAAACATGAAAAAATGTTCATGAGATACTCGGAACTTTCATTAAATATTTTAAAAGAATTTAATTATCCGGATTTATTAAGAAATATTCAAAATTTATTTGCAGATTATTTTTTAAAGAAATGTAATAGTATAGATGAGTATGTAAGATTAAAAATAGATGTATTTGAATTAGATTCGATGTTGTATAAAGAATTTTTTGTGATGGATTTTATAGGCGTATTGAATACTTTAAGTAAAGAATTCAATAGAATTATTATCAAAAATACAGAAGAACTTGATGTACTAATGACATACTTAAATGAAAATGGTTTTTTAAATGAATCTTATATTATAGAATGTATAAAATGTAAAATAAAAAAAGAAAGATATGATACAATTTTCGATAAAATAGAGAATGAAGGTTTAAAAAAAATATTTAAATTAAAATTTGAATCTATTTAAAAGTAATTAATATTGATAAGATTAAAGAATGATAGGAAATTCTATGTAAGTAAAGAATGCCTATCATTTTTTTTCTTCTCTCTAAAATATTTGAAAAATTTTGCAATATACTATTCTCAATAGACCAACTAATCATACTCTACCGATTTAATCAATTCTATATACATAAAATAAGAAATGGATGTCAAAGAATATCTTTGTAACAAATACAATATGTTATATAAAATAATTATAGATGGAGTGAAAAAATATAATTGAGGATTATATTGCAATAGAATTATTTTATTAAGTAGAAATCAGTTGTAAAAAATAGAAGAAATCTATTTTTAAATAAATGAGCATATTGAAATTTAAGAATAGAATATTTATGGGTAAATTGCTAAAAAAAGGTTTTGGTTATATAATTTAAGTAGGTATAGATATATACTTACTATTTTTATGAATATTATAATTATGTTAATTATATAGAGAGTGAGTAGGGGGATAAATTGAGTAAATTAAAATGGTTGCATTTATCAGATTTGCATTATTGTTTTGAGGGTTATTATAGTCAGTGGGCTAGAGATAGACTTCTTGATAAAATAAAAGAATTAACAGAAATAAAATATATATTTATTACGGGAGATCTATTGTATCAATTTAAAAATAATTTTAGTGAAATAAGTGTGTTTATAGAAGAAATCATGAATTTTACTGGAGTAGATAAAAAGAATGTGATTATAGTTCCGGGAAACCATGATTTCCCAAGGGGGACACTAAGAACAAATACCATAAAGGGATTATTAAACTCAGAAGAAAAGGTATCAGAAATTGTTTCTAAATGTGCTCAAGAAATACAAGATTTTTTGATTAATGATTACAAAAGTTTTTTTGAGTTTTATGAGAAATTGCTAGGGAAAAAAGAAAAATGGAATGAATTACATTTTATTAGTGAGTTTGATGATTGTATTATAGTGAGTCTGAATACATGTCTCATTTCAGGTCTAGAGAATGAGGAGGGGACTTTAAGTATTAATTTAGATAAATTATTTAAGGTGTTAAGAAGTATCAAAGAATCAAATAAGCCTAAAATAGCGATAGGACATCATAGTATTGAATGCTTTGATGAGAGCGAGCGTGAGAAAATAATTCAAATGTTTGATGATTACGGAATTGACTTATATCTTTGTGGACATATGCACAAATCTAAATATAAAATATATAGTGATCAATGCAGAAGTATTCATTCTTTTGTATGTGGTGCTGGTATGGTTGATGATTATGCTGATCCATCATTTATTATTGGAGAAATAAATTTAGAATCTTATAAATGTAATATTAAATATTATTGTTGGGATAAAGATTTAAATAAATGGTGTGAAAGTAATAATATATCTAGGAAGATGATTGATGGCGATGGAATAAATTTTGATTTGGATAGATTAGTTGAAATTAAGGAAAAAGGAATTATTGAGATCCCTAATTCTATAGATAAGAGAATAGATGACATACTAAAAGTTAATGTAGTAGGAAGTAAGTTTCAAAAGTTTTTATTGGATTTTTGTAAAAACATACAAGAGTATAATGAAGAAGGTGAAAATACCAAGGCAGTTGATGTAGAAGAAAAATTTGAGAAAATGAGGTGTACTTTAGATTTTCAAATGGAGTTTGATAATAATGTTGAATACTTTGGTGTAATAAATAATATTTTTAAAGATCCATCATATATTTCTTATGATAAAAAGACAGTAATTCCAGGGGTTATTCGTAGTGTATATAGAAAAGCATTTTCAATTTGCGAAAATGGAGATGAAATAATAGATAAAATGATTGATATATTATGTGATGAATATGAAGAAATGATTAGTATTCCTAGATTAGAGTTAGAGCAATATTTCAGAACTATAATTTATTGGAGTATTGATAAATGTACTATATACAATGATAGAAAGTAGAATTTATAACCCAATGGGAATATATTGTTTTATTAATAGAGAGGAGGTTAGTTGCTTGATAGATTGTTTTAGTATAAATAAATATCAATCTGTGGATGAAAATATACCTTATATTGCAATGAAATTATATAAATTAATTGAAAGACCCATAAGTGTAGATAAATTATTTGAGAGGTATTCTAAGATAAATGAAATAGAGTTAAGTCTAAATTTAGAAAGATTATTATTTTTAGCAATGACTTTTCTTTTCTCGATAGGATTGACAGATTTAAGTGATAACCTTGTAAGGAGGATAGGATGATTTTAAAAAATTTTAAAATATATTCTTTAAGAGATGAAAAAGTACTTAAAGAATATGATTTTAATGAGTATGGATTAAATATAATTTTAGGGAGTAAAAGTGAAAAGGGTAATGGTGCAGGAAAATCCTCTATGGTACAAAGTATGAGTTACTTATTAGGAAGTAAAATCCCTAAGGATTTTCAAAATAGAAAAAAATTGAATGATTTAGATATTATGTTTATTTTAACTATACAAAAAGAAAAAGATAATATATATCTAGGTAGAAGGATAAAAGAAAAAAATAATGGGTTTATAAAAATAGGAGGAGGAATAACTTTTAACTTAGATAATTGGAAATCTTATAAAGATAAAGAGTATAAAAGTGAAGTGGAAATATTATTCCTTAAAGATGAACCAAGTGATTCACCAAGTTTTGCATCTATAAGAGAATATATTATTAGGGATGAGAAGGAAGGGTTTGCCAATATAACTCTGTTAAGAAGAAATGCAACTAAAGCATTTGAAATATTATCCTTTTTGTTCGGAATTAACTTTACCGCTGAAAATGAGATAAACAAATTGAAAAGTGATCAAGATGAGAAGGAAAAGAAATTAAAACTTATAGAATCCATGAGTGACGATATAACAGAAATAAGAATAAAAGAAAAGCAAATATCTGATGAAGTAAAGAAATTCAAAGATATTGCAACATCAGTTAATGTTAAGGATAATTTAGAATTAGAAAAAGAGGAATATAGAAAAGTAAAATTAGAATTAAATAAAACAAACGAAAGTATAATAAAATTAAATAATATGGTTGAGCAATATCAAGTAACAATAGAAGATCTTAAAGAAAATGTTGATAAAATTAGAGAACTTGATGATGTTGAAAACTTCTATAATCAAATGATTGGATATTTTCCTGATAAGATAAAAAGAAATAAAGATGAAATTACAAACTATTATGAATTTATGGTTAATAGTAGAGGAAGATATTTTAATGAGAAGATAATGGAAATAAATGGGTTGTTAGGTGAATTGGAGAAACGAAAAATTGAATTAGAACAGAAAATAGAGAAGAGAACATCAGCATTAAAAAGCACATCTATTGTGGAAGACATTAACATAATACTAGATAAAATTAATGAAAAAAATCAGGAGTTATCAGATTTAAGATATAAAATAGAACAATATTCTATGAGAGAAACGTTGGTTGAAGAAATAAATAATTTAAAAGAAAAAATAATTAAAGAAACTTATAGTTATAATGAATTATTTAAAACTTTCAAAGAAAAAGTTGATAATAGTGAAAATGAATTTAATAAAATAGTTAAGAAAACATATGGGGAAGATGGAATTTTACAATTTGAATTCATTAGTGGAACTAACAAAAGAGATACAACGGGAAGAATTAAAATTCAATGTAGTATAATAGATGAAAATTCTCATGGTAGAAGTTATATGAAAATTAATATGTTTGATATATGTTGGTTAGTTGAAAGAATTAAACAAAAAAAAGATTTAGTTTTATTAATACATGATGGATCATATGTAAAGCCAGATGATAAATGTGCAAAGTATAATTTAATTCAATACATAGATGATATCATGAGTACTAATAAAAGAGGACAATATTTTATTACGTTAAATAGAGATGAGTTAAATAGAAATGATATTGAGAAGTTAATAGATGAAAAGAAAGTAGTAGCATTCTTGGGTAAAGATAATGATGAAGATAGGTTTATGGGAATGAGGTATGTAGATTAATGTTAAATAATATTAATAAGAGCATGTTACAAAGGTAGCATGCTTTTTTATAGTAAGGAGATTTTATGTATATAGATTTTATAAAAAATAATTATTTAGATATTGAGGAAGGTAGAAGAAGTGAATATATAGAGCGGGATAAAAAAGTACTAGGAAATTTAATAAGACAGCGTATTTCTAATAATATAGATGAAATAGTTACAAGATGGTATGAACTTGAAGATATAGGTTGTTGCTTAATTGAAGAAAAATTTTTAGAATTACTAAAAGAAGCCGAATGTTTATTTTGTTTTGGATATTATACGGGTACTATCGCAATTGTAGGAATAGCAAGTGAAGAAGTAACAAAATATATTTATGCTAAAAATAATACTATAAAGGATACTCTTACTCAAGATAAAAGATTGAGAAATCTAAAAAAGAAGAAGATAATTAGTGATACAACCTTTAGAAGTTTAAATAAAATAAGAATTATACGTAATGATTGTATTCATTATAATGATAATTTTAAAAAGTTAGATGAAATAGAGTTATATTCTAATGCTAAAGCAATATTGGTAGAATATAAAAAAGTATTAAAAGAAATATTGGATTTTAATGAATTAAACACAATGGAAGTACCTCAGAGGATACTGGGGGAAAATAAAATGTCATTTGAAGAGTTTAAATATAAATACAGAAATTTAATAAAGAAGAAAGAAAATATTGATTTGCAAATAGAGCCATCTATAAATAGATTGGTTCTAACATCATTATATAAAATATTAGAAATAGATGTAGAAAGTGATATTTTTAAAGAAATGACATTATATGACTTAGAAGGAGGATTAGTGGCTGTAGTAGATTTGACCTTACCTCAAGTTGATAAAATTAAAAAAATGAATTTAAAAGAAGGTAATATAATATTAGCGTCGGTAATTTCAACAGTTAGTGAAATTGGTATAACAGAGGAATGGCAGTTATTAGAATTAAAAGATGTATTTAGAGGAAGAATTAATATTTAAGAGCCTATTTTAATATATTATTTTTAATGTAGAATATATATGATTAGTTTAGTTGATAGAGTAATCTGAAAAAATTTATGTCTACATGATATAAAAATATAAAAATAAGTGGGAAGGCTTATAATATCAAGATTTAAGAGTGTTAGACATGATTAAAAGATACTATACTATGACTGTGATGGTGTTATTAGTACAACTATTTTATATAAAGGTTTAAAAGAATGTGGTGCAGATTTTAATTTTCATATTCCTGATAGAGAAAGTGAAGGGTATGGAATGAATTGTGATAGGGTAAAGATTTTAAAAGAAGAGGGGACACAGTTAATAATAACTTGTGACAATGGTATAGCAGCCTTTGAAGAAATAGAACTTGCTATGAATTTAGGAATGGATGTTATCCTTACTGACCATCATGATATTCAACTTGTGGAGAAAGAAAATGGTGAAAAAGAATTTATGGTTCCAAGTGCATATGCAGTTGTAAATCCTCATCAAAGTGATTGTAATTATAAATTCAAATATTTATGTGGTGCTGGAATAGCATTTAAATTTATTTTGGCTCTATATAAAGAAATGAATATGGACATGGATAAGGCTATGAAGCTTATAGAGTTTTGTGCAATAGCTACAGTTTGTGACATTGTTGATTTAAAAGATGAGAATAGAATAATAGTTAAAAGAGGATTAGAATTATTAAATAACAGTAATAATATAGGTATTAATGCCTTAAAGAAAGCTTGTAATCTAGAGGATAAAAAAGTAACTGCTTATCATTTAGGATTTGTAATAGGGCCTTGTATAAATGCAACAGGAAGACTTGAAACAGCAAGTCTTGCAGTTGAGTTGTTAGTTACTGAAAATAAATTAAGAGCAGAAGAACTTGCAAAGGAACTTGTTGAACTTAATGAAAGAAGAAAAGAGCTCACTGAGAGAAGTGTTGAAGAAGTTATAGAACAAATAGAGAAAGAAAAACTTTATAATGATAAGGTTATACTAGTTTATAATTCTAATATACATGAGAGCATTGCTGGAATAGTTGCTGGAAGAGTGAAAGAAAGATACAATCTTCCGACAATAGTTATGACAAAGGGAAAAGATATGCCAAAAGGTTCTGCAAGATCAATAGAGGGATATGATATGTTTAAGGAATTATCAAAATGTAAATCTCTTATGGAGAAGTTTGGTGGGCACCCAATGGCAGCAGGACTTTCAGCAAAAGAAGAAAATTTACCCAAGATAAGAAAAATGCTTAATGATATTTGTGAATTAACAGATGAGGATGTAGTTCCTAAAGTAAGAATAGATGCACCTGTACTTTTAAATCAAGTAACTGTTGATTTAGTTTCAAAAATAGAAAAATTAGAACCCTTTGGGAAGTCTAATCCTAGTCCAGTTCTTGCAGCAAAATCAGTATTAGTAACAGGGATTCAAACAATGGGAACAGAAAAAACTCATTTAAAGTTTGCTTGTTTAGATCCAAATACAAATAAGAGAATTCCAGCTTTATGGTTTAATATGGCTGATGAATTTCAAATAACGTTTGATGATAAATTTGGAATAGGAGCTTTTGAAAGAGCTAGTGCTGGTGGTTCAGTAAGATTTAAGATAGATATAATATACAAACCTTCAATTAATGAATTTAGAGGTAATGTTTCAACACAAATCATTATAAGTAATCTAAGACTTTCAGTATAAGTTTGTGAATAGATATATATTGAAATTAATTTAAATTTTAAGTGTTGAAAATTTATTATTTCTATATTATTGTTGCATTTGAGAGAATATGATATATAATTTATAAGGATTCTGAAAGATGATAGAATTTTGTAGGTATATGTAATAAATAAATTGATTAATAGTATGAAAAAAATATAAGGAGATGAATATATATTGAGTAAGTATAAAATAATTATGACAGGTGGAGGATCAGCAGGACATGTTACTCCAAACCTTGCTTTAGTACCAAAACTTAGGGAACTTGGATTTGAGATAAAGTATATAGGAAGTAAAGATGGGATTGAAAGAGAAATAATAAAAAAAGAAGGAATCCCTTATTATTCAATATCATCAGGTAAGCTTAGAAGATATTTTGATGTTAAAAACTTTACTGATCCATTTAAAGTTGTAAAGGGAGTTGGAGATGCTCTTAGAATACTTACAAAAGAAAAACCAGATGTAGTATTTTCTAAAGGTGGATTTGTAACAGTTCCTGTTCTAATGGCAGCATCACTTAAAAAGATACCAGTAGTATCTCATGAATCAGATTTTACACCAGGGCTTGCTAATAAAATAGCTGCACCTTTCTGTGATAAATTATGTGTTACTTTCCCAGAAAGCTTAAAGTATGTGAAAGGTGATAAAGGTGTGTTAACAGGTACACCAATAAGAGAAGACCTTTTACATGGAAGTAAAGAAGAAGGAAGAAGATTCTGTAATTTTGCAAAGAATAAACCTGTATTATTAATAATAGGGGGAAGCTTAGGTTCAAAGGTTATTAATGATTCTATAAGGGATAATCTTAATAATTTATTAATTGGCTTTAATATAATTCATCTTTGTGGTAAGAACAATTTAGATGAAAGCTTAAAGGGAAGAGAAGGTTATCTTCAATTTGAATATATATCAGAAGAGCTACCACATTTAATGGCATATGCAGATGTTGTTGTTTCAAGAGCAGGTGCAAATGCTATATTTGAGCTTTTAGCATTAAAGAAACCTCATATTTTAATCCCTCTTTCAGCAAGAGCATCAAGAGGAGACCAAGTTTTAAACGCTAAATCATTTAAGAAATCAGGATATTCTATAGTTATAGAAGAAGAAGAGCTTACTAAAGAAGTTTTAGAAAGCAATTTAAAGAGTCTATATAATAATAGAGAAACTTATATAAAAAATATGGAAAAGAGTAATATGAGTAATGGTATTGATAATATTATTAATATTATTAAGTCAATTATTAAATAAAATTACTCAAGGGATATTAAGTATTTATAATATAAAATCAAGTATAAGTAAAATAATTACAGTAAATGCTAAAAATATACTGTAATTTAAAGGAATTTAGTGTTTGATAAAACATATTACTAAGTTATATATTTAGTATAGTAAAAGTTGAATTATCATTTGTAAGTTATAAATTTTATTTAATAATTATTATTTATTGATAATTATTTGTGAATATTTATAATTTATAATGTAATATGCATCTAAACTTGATATAATATAATAGATATATAGGTGACCTATTAAACTTGTTATATTTTATTTAGTATTGAAATAAATTTTTAGGAAAAGAGGAGAATTTTAATGGGAAAAAGATTAATGAAGACCATGG
Organism: Clostridium mediterraneense; assembly: GCF_900091705.1. Lineage (GTDB taxonomy): Bacteria > Bacillota > Clostridia > Clostridiales > Clostridiaceae > Sarcina > Sarcina mediterraneense. The sequence continues at coordinate 942,632 of NZ_LT594785.1, forward strand.
ACGGTAATACAGCCGCAGCACATATAGCTTATGCATTTACTGATGTGGCAGCTATATACCCAATAACACCATCATCACCAATGGCAGAATATGTTGATGAATGGAGTGCAAAAGGAAGAAAGAATGTATTTGGACAAACAGTTAAAGTTGTTGAAATGCAATCAGAAGCAGGAGCAGCTGGTGCAGTACATGGATCTTTACAAGCAGGCGCTTTAACAACAACATTTACAGCTTCACAAGGATTATTATTAATGCTTCCTAACATGTATAAAATAGCAGGTGAATTATTACCTTGCGTATTCCACGTTTCAGCGAGAGCTTTAGCAACATCATCTTTAAGTATCTTTGGAGATCAACAAGACGTAATGGCTGCTAGAGCAACTGGTTTTGCAATGCTTGCAGAAGGTTCAGTACAAGAAGTTATGGATCTTGCAGCAGTAGCACATTTAGCATCACTTAAATCAAGAATACCATTTGTTAATTTCTTTGATGGATTCAGAACATCACATGAAATCCAAAAGATTGAAGTTATAGAATATGATGAACTTAAAAATATGTTAGATATGAACATGGTAGATGAATTTAGATCTAGAGCATTAAATCCAAATAACCCTGTAACAAGGGGAACAGCTCAAAATCCAGATATCTATTTCCAAACAAGAGAATCTGTAAATAAGTTCTATAATGATGTACCTGAAATTGTTGAAGGATACATGAAGGAAATTAAGAAACTTACAGGTAGAGAATATAATTGTTTTGATTACTATGGAGCAGAAGATGCAGAAAGAATTATAGTTGCTATGGGATCAGTTACTGACCTTATAGAAGAAACAATTGATTACTTAAATGCTAAGGGAGAAAAAGTTGGTCTTGTTAAAGTAAGATTATTTAGACCATTCTCAGTAGAAAGATTAAGAAAAGCAATACCAAGCACAGCTAAGAAGATAGCTGTTTTAGATAGAACAAAAGAACCTGGTTCATCAGGAGAACCATTATACCTAGATGTTAAAAATGCATTCTATGGACAAGAAAATGCTCCTGTAATAGTTGGAGGAAGATATGGTTTAGGATCAAAGGATACACTTCCAGCTCACATTATGGCAGTTTATGAAAATCTAAATAATGAAACTCCTAAAGATGGATTTACAATATCAATAATTGATGATGTAACAAATACATCTCTTGAAGAACCAAAGGGTGCACATGATATTGATACAACACCAGAAGGAACAAAAGCATGTAAATTCTGGGGACTTGGATCAGATGGAACAGTTGGTGCTAATAAGAGTGCTATTAAAATCATTGGGGACCATACAGATATGTATGCTCAAGGATATTTCTCATATGATTCAAAGAAATCAGGTGGAATAACAATTTCTCACTTAAGATTTGGTAAAGATCAAATTAAATCACCATATTTAATAAATAAGGCTGATTTTATAGCTTGTCATAATCAATCATATGTAAAAACTTATTCAGTTTTAGATGGTCTTAAGAAGGGTGGAGTATTCTTATTAAATACAATTTGGACACCAGAACAAATTGAAGAAAAATTACCAGCTTCATATAAGAGATATTTAGCAGAAAATAATATTAAGTTCTACACAGTAAATGCTGTTAAGATAGCACAAGAAGTAGGACTTGGTGGAAGAATTAATATGATAATGCAATCAGCATTCTTTAAACTTGCTAATATTATACCAGTTGAAGAAGCTATTAAATATCTTAAACAAGCAGTTGAAACTTCTTATGGTAAGAAGGGACAAAAAGTTGTTGATATGAACAACGAGGCTATAGATAAGGGAATTGAAGCAATAGTTGAAATAACAGTTCCAGAAAGCTGGAAGAATGCTGTTGATAAAGAAACAGTAGTGGAAGCTAAGGCTAAACCAAGATTTATTACAGATATAGTTGAACCTATGAATAGATTAGAAGGAGACAAGCTTCCAGTTTCAGCATTTGACGGAATGGAAGATGGTACTTTCGAAGCGGGAACAGCTGCATATGAAAAGAGAGGTATCGGTATAAATATACCAGAATGGATCTCAGATAATTGTATCCAATGTAACCAATGTGCATACGTTTGTCCTCACGCTACAATTAGACCAGTTCTAATGACAGAAGAAGAAAAGAACAATGCACCAGCTGATACAAAGTCAGTAGCTGCTAAGGGAATTAAGTCAGCAGAACCAATGCACTTCTCAATTACAATAAGTCCACTTGACTGTACAGGTTGTGGAAACTGTGCTCAAGTTTGTCCAGCTAAGGATAAGGCTTTAGTTATGAAACCACAAGCAAGCCAAGCAGAACAAGCTAAGGTTTGGGATTATTGTGTAGATGAAGTTTCACCTAAGGAAAACCCATTAAAGAAAACAACAGTTAAGGGAAGTCAATTCGAAAAACCATTAATCGAGTTCTCAGGAGCTTGTGCAGGATGTGGAGAAACTCCATATGCTAAGCTTGTAACTCAATTATATGGAGATAGAATGATGATTGCTAATGCAACTGGATGTTCATCAATTTGGGGTGGATCAGCTCCTTCAACACCATATACAAAGAATCATAAAGGACAAGGTCCAGCATGGGCAAACTCATTATTTGAAGATAATGCTGAATTTGGACTTGGTATGTTCCTTGGAACAACTGCAATAAGAGAAAGACTTGCAAATAGAGTTAGAGATCTTATTGAAGAAGGTGTAGCAGAAGATTCTAAGGCTATATTAGAAGATTGGATTGCAAACCTTAATAATGGAGAAGGAACTAGAGATAGAGCTGAAAATGTAATAGCTGTTCTTCAATCAGAAAATAGTGAAATAGCTAAAGAAATCTTAGAAGAAAAAGATTACCTAATTAAGAGATCACAATGGATCTTCGGAGGAGATGGATGGGCTTATGATATCGGATACGGTGGAGTTGACCATGTTCTAGCTTCAGGAGAAGATGTTAATATATTAGTATTTGATACAGAAATATACTCAAATACAGGTGGTCAAAGTTCTAAGTCAACACCAGCTGCTGCAATAGCTAAGTTTGCTGCTTCAGGTAAGAATACTAAGAAGAAAGATCTTGGAATGATGGCAATGAGTTATGGATATGTTTATGTAGCTCAAGTTGCAATGGGAGCAGATAAGAACCAAGTTCTTAAGGCAATCTCAGAAGCAGAAGCATACCCAGGTCCATCATTAATCATTGCTTACTCACCATGTATAAGCCACGGAATTAAGCTTGGTATGGGTAATGCTCATTTAGAAGCTCAAAGAGCTGTTGAATCAGGATATTGGGCATTATACAGATACAACCCAACACTTAAGGATAGTGGAAAGAATCCATTTAGCTTAGATTCAAAAGAACCAAAGCTTGACTTTAAGGAATTCTTAATGGGTGAAGTAAGATATGCATCACTTGCAAAGGCTTATCCAGATTTTGCGGATGAATTATTTGCTAAGACAGAAAGAGATGCAATGGAAAGATTAGAAAACTACAAGAAACTTGCTGGTAAATAATTATAAATAAAAGGGATGTCTAATTTTTAGACATCTCTTTTTTATACTATAATTTAAATTTTTATTATATAAATTACCAGTAAAATACCTGATTTTTAATAATAATAGAATAAAAAATAATAAATTTTGTTAAAAAGCTTTTAATAAATTCAATTTAAGGGTAAAATGAGAATATAATATTTCCACAAGGGAGGAAACAATAATGTCAGATAAAGAATTAAAAGAATGTTGTGGTGGACACGATCATAATCATGGTGAAGAAGGATGCTGTGGAGGACACGGTCATAAGCACGGTGAAGAAGGATGTGGATGTGGACACGATCATGATCATGACCATGAACATTACGAAACAATGGTTGTAGATTTAGAAAAAGAAGATGGAACAACAGTTACATGTGAAATTGTTGATGCTTTTGAATATAAAGAAAATGGATATGCTTTAGTATTCAACCCAGAAGAAGAAGCAGTTTACTTATTCAAAGAAGTAGGCGAAGAAGGGGAACTTGAAGTTCCAGAAGAAGAAGAATTTAATGAAGTAACAAAATACTACGAAGAAAATATAGCTAAATAGTATTTTAAATATAGAAAGAGTTATCTCAAATGAATGAGATAACTCTTTTTATTTTTAATTATAAATATGTCAATTAACAAAAAATATAAATTTATTATATTAAGTTTTATTCAAAGTAAACGATAGTAAAAATGTTATATAAAAATTTATGATTCAAGTTGTAGATTAAATTTATTTAAAGCTTGAGCTTATAAGGAGTTTAATTATGAAGCAATGTAAAGTTTTAATATTTAATTTAAATTCTCAAAAATATGCTTTAGATATAGAAGAAGTTGAAAGAATAGTTTCTTGTAATAAGATAACTAGGCTTATTGATTCAGAATTTTATGTTGATGGAATTGTTGAATATGAGGGTGGAACTTTAACAGTTATCAATCTATATAAGATTTTTGATATGGAGGAAGTTGAGAGTTTAAAAGATGAGAAGATAATTGTAATAATAAACGAGAATCTTAGAATTGGAGTGAAAGTTGATTATGTTATTGAGGTTGCAAGTATAGATGAGAGTTTAATAGAACAGGCACCCCCTTTAGCATTAAGAAATGAAAGAACTCCTATTAAGGGAATTATAAAAGAAGATAAAGAAATAATTGTATTACTAGATGGAAAAAAGATTTTTGGGCTAGATAAAGTAAAGGTATTGATGTAGGTGAGGTAATTTGAGTATTGAGAAAATAATAGGGATAGCTCAAAGTGGAATAGTAAAATCACCAGATAAGATACTTACAATAGGGCTTGGTTCATGTGTAGGAATTTCCTTGTATGATAGAGAAAATAAAATTGCAGGACTTGTACATATAATGTTACCTAGTAGTTATGAATTTAAAAATAATGAGAATAAGCTAAAATATGCTGATACAGCAATATCAATATTAGTAGAGGAACTAAGAAAGCAAAATGCTTATGTTGATAAATTAGAAGCAAAAATTGTTGGAGGAGCACAGATGTTTAACTTTAAAGATAGTAGAGCTTTAAGTGATATTGGACAAAGAAACATCATTGCCGTAGAAAAAAAATTAGAGGAGCTTTCTATTCCTATAGTATCAAAGGATGTTGGAGGAAATAAGGGAAGAACTATGATTGTAGATGCTTATACTGGAAGGATTACTATAAAAGTTTTAGGTAAGAAGATTAAAGAAATTTAGCTTTGGGGGAGTTAAAATGATTAATGGAGTCAGGGAGGATAAAGTTAATAAGCTTTTAAATGATTTAAAGGGAAGAATAATAAGAGCCATAGTTATCGGAGCATCTACAGGAGGACCAAAAGCCTTAGATGAAATAATAACTAAGCTACCAAGAGATATAGGAGTTCCTATATTTGTTGTACAACATATGGCTGAGGATATGATAAAGACATTTGTAACTCGTCTAAATAAGAAAAGTGATATTACCGTTAAAGAAGCAGAACATGGTGAGAGAATTCGGAAGAATATTGTTTATATAGCTAAAGGTAATTATCATATGGAAGTTAGTAATTTAGATAAGATAATTTTAAATAAGGATGAAACAGTTCATGGGGTTAGACCAGCTGTTGATAATTTATTTAAAAGTTGTGCAAAGGTCTATAGAGATTCTCTTCTTTCTATAGTTCTTACAGGAATGGGCAAGGATGGTGCTGCAGGAACTTTAGAAGTTAAAAATAAAGGCGGGTATTGCATAGTGCAATCTGAAGAAAGTTGTTTAATTTATGGAATGCCTAAAGCTGCTTTTAATACAGGGGCAGTAGATTTATCTTTAGATATAGATATTATGGCTGATGTCATAGTAGAATCTATTAAAAAGTAGGTGTGATGATTATGGATTTTAAAGATTTTTATAGATGGGCTTATAGATATTTTGGATTAGATTTAAATGCTTATAAACAAGCACAGCTTACTAGAAGAATAGAAAATCTTATGAATAGAATTGGAGTCAAGGATTTAAGAGAATATATAAATATTCTTGAAAATGATAAAGAAGAAAAACAAAAATTCTTAGATTTTATAACTATAAATGTTACAGAGTTTTTTAGAAATCCTAATTTATTTGAAGAATTAGAGAATTTACTAAAAAAAGAGTACTTTTCTAAAGATAAATCAATAAATATTTGGAGTGCAGCCTGTTCAATAGGCTGTGAACCATATTCAATAGCTATGATTTTAAAAGAGAATAATATAAAAAATTACAATATTATTGCTACTGATATAGATCAGACTATACTTGCTAAGGCAAAGGAAGGGATTTATTCAGATTTAGAAATTAAGAATATGAATAAAAAATATTTAAAGTATTTTACTAAAATAGATAATAAGTATTTTTTAAATGATGAAATAAAAAGAATGGTTAAGTTTGAAAAAGCTGATTTGATTTTAGATAAGTATAGAAAAAATTTTGATTTGATTCTTTGTAGAAATGTAGTTATTTATTTTAATACAGAAACTAAAAATAGAATTTATAAAGAATTTAATAAATCACTTAATGATAGAGGTTTGCTTTTTATAGGGGCAACAGAATGCATATATAATGCAAATGAACTTGGGTTTAGAAAAAATTCTACATTTATCTATAGAAAAGTTTAGAAAGGAGGATAGAGATGGAGACAAGCCAATATTTATCAATGTTCCTTGAGGAATCAAGAGAAAATTTACAAGTATTAAATGATTGCTTATTAGATTTAGAGCAAGAGCCAGATGATATAGATAAGATTGCACAGATATTTAGAGTTGCCCATACAATTAAGGGGATGGCTGCTACTATGGGATTTAGTGCTATAGCAGAGCTTACACATAAGATGGAAGATGTACTTTCTAAGTTTAGAGATGGCGAATTAAAAATAAGTAAGGATGTTGTCACTATACTTTTTAGATGTTTAGATAATTTAGAAAGAATGGTTGATGATGTTGAACTTGGTGGGGAAGAAGAATTTGAAATAGAATCTATGATTAAAGAGTTGGAAGCAGTAACAACTACAGTAGAAAAAGTTGATGAAAGTATTAATAAAGATGTAGAAGTTTCAAATAATAGTGAGCTTGATTTAAATGAGTATGAGTTAAGTATAATCAAACAAGCTGTTGATGGGGGATTTAATTCATTTGAGATTAATATAAGACTTAGCGAAACAACTCTTTTAAAATCAGCTAGAACATTTTTAATTGTTAAGGACTTAGAAGAGATAGGAGAAATAATAAAATCTTATCCATCAACAGAAGATATTGAAAGTGAAAATTTTGATTTTGATATAAGCTTTATTTTATTAACTGAGAATAATAAGGAACAGGTTGAGGGAGTTATAAGAGTAATTTCAGAGATAGAAAGTTTTAGTGTTGATATTATTGATATAAAGCAAAAAGAGGCTAGTCTTAATAAAGAAATTACTGTAACTAAAATTGATGAAGAGATAGAAGTAAAGCCAATAGTAAAAGAAGAAAAAAAGGAAACTCCAAAAGCTAAAAAGAAAAAATCTAGTACTGTGAATAAATCAACTCATCAATCAGTTAGAGTTGATTTAGAAAGATTAGATAAACTTATGAATATGGTTTCTGAGCTTGTTATAAATAGGACAAGATTAGAGCAAATAGCTATAGAGCAAAAGTCTTTAGAATTAAATGAAACTTTAGAAGAAGTAGCAAGAACTACTTCAGATCTTCAGGATTTAGTTATGAAGATTAGGATGTTACCTTTAGATGTTGTATTTAATAGATTTCCAAGAATGATAAGAGATGTTTCTATGGAGCTTAATAAAGAAGTAAACTTTATTATTGAAGGTCAGGAGACAGAACTTGATAGAACTGTAATTGATGAGATAGGAGAGCCGCTTATTCACTTACTTAGAAATGCTGTAGATCATGGTATAGAAGAGAAAGAAAAAAGAGTGAAATGTGGTAAGGATCCTCAAGGAACTATAAGGCTTACTGCTTATCAAGAAGGAACTAAAGCTGTTATTAAGGTAATTGATGATGGAGCTGGAATTAATGTTGAGAAAGTTAGAGCGAAGGCTGAAAAACTAGGGATCCCAACAGAAAATTTAAGTGAAGCAGAAATTAAGAATTTAATATTTTCTAGTGGATTTAGTACTAATGAAAAAGTTACAGATCTTTCAGGAAGAGGAGTTGGTATGGATGTTGTTAAAACAAAGATATCATCACTTGGAGGAACTGTCGAACTTATTAGTGAAGAAGGTGTAGGTTCAATATTCATAATAAAACTTCCTTTAACATTACAAATAATTCAAGCACTTTTAGTTAAGGTTGGAGAAGAAAGTTTTGCAATTTCTTTAGGATTTATTGAAAGGGTAATAGATTTTAATTCAGTAGAAGTAAAGTTTAGTGATTCCGAGGAAGTTATTATTTATAGGGATAAAGTTATACCACTTATAAGATTAAATGAATTCTTTAATATAGAAGAATCATATGACAAGAGAAAATTTATAGTAATAGCTAAGGTTGGTAACAAACAAGTAGGTCTTTTAGCAGATAATCTTTTAGGGCAGCAAGAAATTGTTATAAAACCTTTAGGTAAAACATTATCAAGTTTAAATGAATATATAGGAGCTACTATTTTAGGGAATGGTAAGGTTACCCTTATTTTAGATGTAGCGGCCTTAATATAAGGAAAAGGTAGATGAGATGAATTTTTTAAAATTAAATGAAATGGAACTTGATGCCCTGAAAGAAGTTTTTAATGTTGGAGCAGGAAATGCAGCAACAGCTTTATCACAGATGTTAAATAAAAAAATAGACATGGATGTACCTTCTTTTAAATTTATAGATATAGAAGAACTTAATAAAAAAATAAATTTAGAGAATATCTGTGTTGGTGTATTAGTAAATGTTTATGGAGACCTTCCAGGAAGTTTTCTGATTTTATTTGAGGAAGATGTTGCTTTTGATATTATAAAGCAATTAACTGGAACTACTGATAATAACTTTAATGAGATTAGTGAATCTGTTTTAGCTGAAATAGTTAACATAATCTTGGGAGCATATATGAATGCAATATCAAAGTTTACTAATCTTAATATGGTTCCATCAGTACCAGCAGTAGCTTTTGATTTTGCTGGAGCTATAATAACTACTACATTTATAGCTTCAATAGAAGAATCAGATAAGATGTTAGAAATAAAGACTATATTAAAAAATGATAATAATTGTAATTTGGTTGGAGATTTTTATTATCTACCAAGTCAGAATTCATTACAAAAAATATTTAAATCAATAGGACTTATATAATTTAGGGGGAATAGAAAATGGCAAGAGTATTAATAGTTGATGATGCAGCATTTATGAGAATGATGGTAAAGGATATATTATCAAAGAATGGTTTTGAAGTAGTTGGTGAAGCTAGTAATGGGCTAAAGGCAATAGAAATGTACAAGCAAGAAAGACCAGATGTAGTAACAATGGATATTACAATGCCAGAAATGGATGGAATAGAAGCAGTAAAAGCTATAAAACAATTTGATCCAGCAGCTAAAATTATTATGTGTAGTGCTATGGGACAACAAAGTATGGTTATGGATGCTATTAAAGCAGGAGCTAAAGATTTTATAGTTAAGCCTTTCCAAGCAGATAGAGTATTAGAGGCTGTAAATAAAGCTCTATAATAAAGGAGTTAAAGCTTATGCAAATAGTAGTATTTAGACTAGGAGAGGAAGAGTTTGCAGTTGAAACTTCTAAGGTTCAAAATATAAATCATGCTATGAAAGTAACTAGAGTTCCAAAAGCAGCTCCTCATATTAAAGGTCTTATAAATCTTAGAGGTAATATTATATCTCTTATAGATGTAAATCTACTTCTAAATATAAACTCAGATAAAGAAGAGCAGGAAAATATAATAATTATTGATATTGAAAATGAGGAAATAGCAATATCAGTAGATAAAGTTAATGAAGTTTTAGATATAAAAGAACAAGATATTCAAAAACTTGAGAATAAAGAAATAAAAGAATATGTTAATGGAATTATAAAATTAGGAAATAGAATAATCACAATAATAGACTTAAATAAATTAATCTAAAATTAAGAGGAAATGAGAGGGAGAGTAATGGCAGATATATTATCTCAAAGCGAAATTGATAATTTACTATCTGCCTTATCATCTGGTGAGTTTGAGGCAGAAGAGTTTCAACAGCAAGAAGAAAGGCAGAAAGTTAAATTATATGACTTTAGAAGTCCTCAAAAGTTTTCAAAAGATCATATTAGAACATTAGAGTTATTACATAATACTTTTTCAAGAACTTGTTCAAATTATTTAACAGGAATAACAAGACAAAATACTAAATTAAAATTAGTAACTTTAGAACAAATCACTTATGAAGAATTTATACGTTCAGTACCTAATCCTACTATTCTTGTAAATTTTAAATTTATGCCTTTAAATGGTGTTTTAACATTTGAATTTAATCCAGGCTTTGTTTTTCAGATAATTGATATTTTGCTTGGAGGACAAGGTGAAAGAAGATATGTAGCTAAGGATTTTACTGAAATAGATAAAAATATTATTGAGAAGGTAGCAAAAGAAGTTATACAAAATTTAAAAAGAGCGTGGGATGAAGTTATTGAAGTAAGTCCTGAATATGATGGGATGGAAGTAAATCCAGCCTTAAATCAAACTTTAGCACCAAATGAGCCTATAGCTTTAGTTACATTTTCAGTAGAGATGGGGAATAATACAAGTATGATAAATCTATGTATTCCATATATGAGTATAGAACATATATTAGATAAGTTAATTCTTAATCATTGGTCTGAAAATGATGAGGAAGAATTTAAAGAGGAATATAAAACAGAAATAAAAAAGCATCTTAATTCAGCCCAAATAGATATTAATGTTGAACTTGGGAGAAGTACTATAATGATTAATGATTTTCTTAAGTTGGCCAAAGGTGATGTATTAAGACTTGATAACTTAATAAGTGATCCAGTTAGGATATTTATAGAGGATAAAGCTTGTTATTATGGAAAACCAGGAGTGGTAAGTAAGAATAAAGGTGTAGAAATATTAGATGTGATTAAAGAGGAGGGCAATGATAATGGCTGATGGATTCTTATCTCAAGAGGAGATAGATGCTTTACTAAATGGAAGTAATAATATAGATAGTGATAACAATAATAATGAAGAAGAAAAATTCTTTTCAGTACAAGATAAAGATTTGCTTGGTGAGGTTGGAAATATATCAATGGGCTCAGCTTCAACTGCACTTTCTCAGGTTATAAATCAGCCTGTAAATATTACAACACCAGTAGTAAGCGTTACTACTATATCAGAACTTAAAAATAAATTTACAGTACCTAATATTTTATTAGAAGTACAATATACTTCAGGGATAGTAGGTAAAAATATATTTATAATGAAAATAACTGATGCAGCTGTTATAGCTAATCTTATGATGGGTGGTAATGGAGTTGTAGAAACTACAGAACTTACTGAAATTGAGATAAGTGCTGTACAAGAGGCTATGAATCAAATGATAGGTTCTGCAGCTACATCAATGGCAACTATGTTTGCAAGAGAAGTAAATATATCTCCACCTAAATCAAAGATATGGGAGAGTATTAGTGAAGATATTTCAGATGAAATAGAAGATGATGAGATTATCACTAATATTTCATTTAATCTTAAAATTGCAGATTTAGTTGATAGTACAATAATGCAAGTATTACCTATAGAAACATCAAAGAAAATAATTTCTATTATGATGGGTGAAGAAGAATTAAGTTATAGTACACCACAACAAATAGAAAGTACTCAAAGTGATACAGTTGATTTAGCTAATATATATGATGAAATAACATCACCAAAAGAAATAACTATGACAAGAGAGCCTGAGGAAGCTTATAAGGAAGTACCACCGGTTCAGGTTAGTAAGGCTAAATTTGAAAGTTTAGATAATAATAAAGAAAATGCTCCTTATAATAATATTGATTTAATAATGGATGTACCCCTAGAAGTTTCAGTAGTTCTTGGAAGGACTAGAAAGAAAATAAGAGATGTTTTAGATCTTGGAGTAGGTTCAGTTATAGAGCTTGATAAACTTGCAGAAGAACCTGTAGAAATTTTAGTTAATGGTAAGCAAATAGCTTATGGAGAAGTTGTAGTTATTGATGAAAACTTTGGTGTTAGGATTACAAGTATAGCAACAGGTATAGAAAGAATAAAGAGTTTAAAATAATTTATAAAAAAGAACTACCTATATATAGGTAGTCTTTTTTTATAAATTTAGATATGACTTATAAACATATTAATTTAATTTACGATAATAGTTATATAGCATATTCTTAGGAGGTTTTAAAGTATGAGAATTAATGCAAGTAACTCATCATTTAGTATGGCTAAAATATATGAAAAAAATAATAAAAGTGATAAAAAAGAAGAAATAAAGAATTTAAACAAAAAAGATAGTATAGAAATTTCGGATATTGCTAAACAAATTAGTTTTATAGATGAGCCTATTTTAGATGAAAAACAAAAGATTGAGCATTTAAGAAATCTTATTAAGAATGAGAATTATAAAGTAGATAGCAAAAAACTTGCTAAGGCTATGCTAGGCAGTATAAGGGAAGGAAGATTTTAATATGCTTTTAGACTTAAAAGAAGTTATAAATAAGGAGAAGCTTGCTGTTGAAAAACAGTTAGCTTTACTTGATAAACAAAATAGATTAATTATGAAAAATAATGCTATTGAACTTGAGGTAGTTGCAGAGGAGATTCAATCTGTAAGTAGAGAAATAGCACAGTATGAAATGGAAAAAAGAAATATTTTAAAAGATAGAAATTTAAAAGAATTAGTTTTTGAATCTGATGATAAAGAGCTTGAGCAGTTATTTAGAGATACTAAAAAGAAGGTAGAACTTTTAAAGCTTCAGAATGATACAAATGCTCTTTTAATAAAGCAGCAATTATCATATACAAATAAAATGCTTATGATTTTAAATCCAAGTAGGGATGCTAAAACTTATAATTCTTATGGAAAAATAAAAAGATAATTTTTAGTGGGAGAGTGAAAAATGAGTTTATTTTCAGTTTTAAATACTAGTAAAAGTGGAATGTTTACAGCACAACAAAGTTTAAATACAACTTCACATAATATATCTAATGTTAATACAGATGGATATTCAAAACAAAGAGCAAAGATTTCTACTAATAGACCTAATACTGTTCCAGGGGGAATTGGTCAAATAGGTACAGGTGCTCAAGTTGAGGCAATAGAGAGAGTTAGAAATAATTTTCTTGATTATCAAGTTAGAAATGAAAATTCTATATATGGTACATATGATATGAGAAGTTCATATCTTCAACAAGTAGAAGGTGTATTTAATGAGCCTTCTGATACAGGGATAGCAAGTCTTATGAGTAAATTTTTTGATTCATGGCAAGAGTTATCAAAGCAACCTCAAAGTTCTAATAATAGAACTGTTGTTGTTCAACAAACTTTAGCTTTAACAGATGCTTTAAATCACACATCTAAAAGGCTTATGGAACTTAGAACAAATGCTCAGGATGAAATAAGAAATTCAGTTAATGATATAAATTCTTTATTAAATCAAATAGATAGTTTAAATAAAGAAATTACTAATGTAAGTGTATCAGGTAATAATCCAAATGACCTTATGGATAGAAGAGATTTACTTTTAGATGAGTTAAGTAGGAAGTTTGGAATTAGTGTTGAGCAGTCTCATAATAATGGAATTAATTTAAAAAGTTCTGATGATACAAGTAAAATTCCTCCTTTTGTTAATGCAGATCCAAATAGTGATTATACAAGGCTTTCATATATTAATAGTATAGAGCAAGATAAAACTGACCCAGCAGGTAAGACTTATAAAATAAAATATTATCAACTTGGTGATTCAACTAATGAGGCAAATATGAAAACTCTTACTATAAGAGATGTAACTGATGAACAGCTTGCTGACTTACAAAATTCAAGAGTACTTTTATCTGATTCAAGGGGGATGGCAGTTAAGGGAGATGGCTCAGCTATTAGAAATGGAGATACTATTGGAGCAAGTGAGCTAAGAGTGTTTGTTCCTAAAAATGGAGAGCTAGCAGGAGCTATTTCTGTACAAAAAGATATAAATGATTATATAAGTCAATTAGATAAAATGGCGAAGGGGATTGCTTTTGCAGTTAATGCTATACATTCAGGAATGACTAGTGTAACTAGAGAAGGAGCTTATCCAGATAAAGATTTTATGCCTCTTTTTGTTAATTCAGCAAAAGCTAAATATGGTTCAGATGGAACTATTATTAATTTAGATGAAATTCTTTTAGCGGAATCTGAAATAACAGCAGCTAATATAACAATAAATAAGGAAATATTAAAAGATCCTATGAAGCTTAAAACAAGAACTCATGATTCAGATTTTCCTTATACAGCTGATAACTATATAGATGGTGAAACTGATGGTGAAAGAGCTCTTGCAATAGCACAGCTTAGAAGTTCAATGCTTAGATTTCAGGATATAGGAACATCTATAAAAAGTAGAAAAGATTTATTTGACTTAAATAAGGGTGGAAATAGATTAACTAATAATGGAATGAAGATTGAGAATAATACTAGTGGTATGAATTTAGAAGCTTATTATAAAGATAGTATAGATAGACTTGGTGTTCAAAGTCAGGAAGCTCAAAGAATGGTAGAAAATCAAGTTAGTTTAGTATTTGATATAGCTATGCAAAGAGATAGTGTTTCAGGAGTTTCTTTAGATGAGGAAACTATAAATCTTGTGCAGTTTCAACATGCATATAATGCTAATGCAAAAGTTATAGCAACTGTAAATGAGCTTTTAGATGTTGTAGTTAATGGACTTATATAGAGTAAGGGGGAAGAGAGATGAGAATAACTAATAGAATGATGACTTCAAGCTTTTTAAATGATATGCAAAGAAATCTTAATAAAATGAATAAGATACAAAATCAATTAACATCAGGAAAAGAAGTAAGAAGACCATCAGATAATCCTTTTATAGTAGCTAGAAGTATGCAACTTAATGGTGATATATCAGCAAATGAGCAATATAACAGTAATATTAAAGATACTATTAATTGGCTTGATGCAACAGATACAGCACTTGGACAACTTACTGATACTATGCAAAGAATAAGAGAACTTATGGTTTCAGCAGGAAATGCTGCTTATGGAGAAGATGAGAAAAATGCTATAAAAGATGAAATTAATCAAAGAATAGAAGAAGTAGGAACAATATTAAATTCTAGTTTTGATGGTAAATACATATTTGGAGGAAGTAGAGCAACTTTTAAGCCTGTGATAACAGAAAAAAATGAGAATGGTAATAATGTTATTTCTTATGCTGGAAAAGATGGAGAGATTATAGATTTAAATACAGATAGTTATAAAGAAAAGGCTCAGCTTGATATGTTAGATAAAAAGTTATCTGTTGAAATATCTAAAGGTGTTACTATGGAATACAATGTTACCTCAAAACAAATTTTAGAGTTTAATGATGGTGTTCGAGAAAGTATAAATCTTATGTCTCTTTTAAGTGATATAACAAATAATATTTCTTCAAAGAATTTAGATGAAAGTTCGAAGCTAACTAATGAAAATTTAAAGGATATAACTAGTTCAATAGATAATCTTTTAAAAGTTAGAGCGGAAGTTGGGGCAAAGCAAAATAGAATGGAATCAGCACAGCTTAAAAATGAAGAGGAAAACTTTAATTTAACAGAGGTTTTATCAGCAAATGAAGATATAAACTTTACAGAAAAAACAATGCAGTCTGCTACAATGCAAACAATATATATGGCATCATTACAGACATCTGCAAAAGTGATACAACCATCATTACTTGATTATATAAGATAGGAGAATTAATATGAAAGTAGATAGTTCATTTAAAAAAGATATAAATATTTTAAAAAGTAATCATTATGGAGATATATCTTATGCTGATAATGAAATTATAAGCTTTGAAAAAGGAATGCTTGGATTTGAGAATTTAGGTAAGTTTATTTTAAGAGAGATAAAAGAAAATCCAATGTTTAAATTATTACATTCACTTGAAGATGAAAATATAGCTTTTGTAGTTTTGAATCCTTTTGATATTAAAAAAGATTATGAAATAGATCTAGAAGATGATGTTATAAGAAGATTAGAGATTAAAAAGCCTGAAGAGGTATTACTTTTAAATACTGTTACTTTAGATAAAGATCCTAAAAAAATAACAAGTAATTTAAGAGCTCCAATAGTTATGAATGTAAGAGTAAATAAGGCAGAGCAAATAATTTTAAGAACAGAGAACTATAAGATAAAGCATTATTTAGTGGAGGATAGATAAATGTTAGTTTTAACAAGAAAAAAAGATGAGGGAATAGTTATAGGTGATAATATAGAAATTTCAGTTGTAAAGATTGAAGATGGCTCAGTAAAGCTTGCCATAAAAGCACCGAATGATGTTTCTATATTAAGAAAAGAGCTAGTAGAAGAAGTAAAAAATGAAAATAATAATGCTATTAATATAGATTTAGAAGTTTTAAAAAATTTTAAATAACAACATAAATTGGGGGAACAGCTATGTATAATGCAAATGCTCATAATATTTATAAAAATAATAGTATAAATTGTGCTTCAAGAGAGCAATTACTTTTAATGCTGGTAGATGGAGCTGTAAAATTTGCTAAAAGGGGAAAGCTTGGAATAGAAGAAAATAATATTAAGATGGCACATGAAAGTTTAGTAAGAGTTCAAGATATTTTTTCAGAGCTAATGGCAACTTTAGATAGAAATGCTGGAGAGTGGACAAACGATTTATTTGAGCTTTATAGATTTATAAATGAAACAGCTGCACAGGCAAATTTAAAAAAAGATATAACAAAAGCAAATGAGCTTATAGATTTAGTTTCGGGGATAAGAGATATGTGGTATGAAGCTTATGCTATAAGTAAAAAACAAGCTTTATAGAAATTAATAAGGGGTTGATTTTATGAGACTTGGTGGAATAGCTACTGGACTTGATACTGATTCAATGGTAAAAGAAATGATGAATGCTCATCAAACTAAGGTAGATAGAGCTAAACAAGATAAAGTTTTAATAGAATATAAGCAAGAATTGTATAGAGATATTATGAAAGATATGAAAGATATCTATACGAAATATTTTGATATAAGTTCTAATGCTAATAAAAGTACTAATTTGATTTTAAGTAGTAATTATCAAACTATTAAATTTACAAGTTCAGATGAAGGAGTTGTAACTGCTAAAGGACTTGCTGGAGCTAAGACTGGTAAATATGATGTGCAAGTAGAACAGCTTGCTAAAGCTAGTTCAATGACATTAGGTCAAAATGATTTAAAGTCTATAACAGTAGATGCTAATGGAGTAAAATCTTTTGATTTAGAACTTGGAAAAGGTAAAAGTGTAAATGTAGTTATTACTGATGAAATGATTGATTCAAACGGAGATATAAATATTAGAGAATTAACTAAAGCAATTAATTCTTCTATTGAGTCTTATAATAAAAATAGTGATAACAAAGAAAAAATAGAAGTTAAAGTTGAGTATTCAGAGCTTGGAAATAACATAAGAATCAGTGGTACTAAAACTGGTGAAGCAAATGATATAGAGCTTGGAATAAGTAGTCAAGGTAATGAAATTAATTTAGAAAAGGCTAAAGAAAAGGCAACAGATGCTATAGTTCATTTAGTTGATGCTAATGGAAATAAAGAGACTGTTAAAAAAGAAAGTAATCAATTTACTATAGATAATATTCAATATACTATAAACTCAGTTTCAGAAAAAGATGAAAATGGAGAATTTAAAACTACTTCTCTTAGAGGAAGTAATAATACTGATTCAGTAGTAGAGAATGTAAGAAACTTTGTTACTGATTATAACAAAATGATAGATAAGATAAATTCAAAGCTTGTAGAAAAAAGAGATAAAAGTTATATGCCTTTAACAGAAGATCAGAAAAAAGAGATGAGCGAAACAGAGATTAAACTTTGGGAACAAAAAACTAAAATTGGTCTTTTAAGAGGAGATGATATCCTACAAACTGCTTTAAATAAATTACTTGGAGCTATATCAAGTAATACATCAGGTTCTCAACTTAGTAGTATGGGGATAAGTCCATATTCAGATTATAGAATTGGTAAAGGTAAAATTGAGTTAGATGAAGATAAACTTGTACAAGCCTTAACTCAAGATGGTGAAGAGACAAGAAAAAAACTTACAGAAACATTTGAAAATTTAAAAGATACTTTATATGATACAGCAGTAAGTTCAAATTCATATCTTGCAAAGAGAGCAGGATATGAGGGGACTGTAACTTCTATAAATAATGAAATGACTAAGAAAATGGAAGAAAAACAAAAATCAATAGATAAATTAGTTAAGAATCTTAAAGCTCAAGAAGAAAAATATTATCTTCAATTTTCAAGACTAGAAGTTGCTATGAATAAGGCTAATGCGCAAATGTCACAATTTCTACAATCAGTGGGGTAATAAATGATAGAAGAATTAATAAGAGAGTATAATGATTTAGGTCAAAAAGCTTTAAAAGAATTAGAAACTGAAGATTTTTTAAAACTAGAGGATTATCTTTTAGAAAGAGATAAGATTTTAGAAAAAATAAAAAATCTTGAATTTTCAAAAGAAGAATTTAAGCACTATGCAGAAAAACTAGAAGTCTTAAAACAAGATAAACTTTTAGTAAAAAAGATAAAACAAAATAGAGATATTGCTAAAAATGAGCTTTTAAAGATAAATAAAAGAAGACAGATGAATAATAAATATTCTAAGTCTGTAGGAAACTTATCTTTTGTTAATATTAAAATGTAAATAAAATGTTAAAAAGTAAAATTAAAACTAAATAATTTGAATTTATAACGATTATATAAGTATAAGGTTTAAAACTTTAAATAAATATATAAAAGCAAGACAAGGATGTCAAAGCTTAAAATCAAGGAGGAATAAATTATGATAATTAATCACAATTTAAATGCTATGAATGCTCATAGACAAATGGGAATTAACACAACAAACCAAGGAAAGGCTATTGAAAAGCTATCATCAGGACAAAGAATAAACAGAGCTGGAGATGATGCTGCTGGATTAGCTATTTCAGAAAAAATGAGAGGTCAAATCAGAGGGCTTGAAGGTGCTTCAAGAAATGCTCAGGATGGTATCTCAATGATTCAAACAGCTGAAGGAGCATTAAATGAAACTCATAATATGCTTCAAAGAATGAGAGAATTAGCAGTTCAAGGTGCTAATGATACAAATACAGCTGAAGATAGAACAAAGATTCAAGAAGAAATGAATCAATTAATGACTGAAATAGATAGAATTTCAACAGATACAGAATTTAATAAGCAAAAATTATTAGATGGATCATTTAGTGGAAAATTACAAATTGGTGCTAATGGTGGTCAAAATGTAGGCTTAGATATAGATAAGTTAAACTCATCAAGCTTGGGATTAACTACTACAACTAAAATAGATGATACTGTTACTTTAAAAGCGGATAGCAACTTAAAAGATGGAACTTATACTGTAAGTGAAAACGGTGCAAACTTATTAGATTCTAAGGGGAATACTGTAGGAACAATAAATGCTGGTACCCTTACTGTAAATGGAGTAGCTACTGATTTTGAAACAAGTACATTAAAGGCTGGAAGTGAATTAACAGTTAAAAATAACATAGCAACAGTTAAAAATGAACTTGGGGCTAGCGCTAAGGATTTAGCAAGTGGTAATTATGAAATAAGTGGTACAAATGTTCTTAAAGATGGAGAATTAATAGGTACATTAAAAGTAGATCCTACTAATGGAAATAGTATAGAATTAAAAGATAGTGGGAAGGTAGTAAAAGAAGCTGATTTAGGCTTTGAAAAAGGTAAGTTAGCTGATGGTTCAAAATTTACTATAGGTGGTGTTGATGTATCAAACCACAGTAAAGCAAGTGGTGCTATAGAAACAATAAATAGTGCTATAGAAACTGTTTCAGAAGCAAGAGGTAAGCTTGGAGCTATGCAAAACAGATTAGAGCACACTATAGCTACTAATGATAATTCAGCAGAAAACTTACAAGCAGCAGAATCAAGAATTAGAGATGTTGATATGGCTAAAGAAATGATGAACTTATCAAAGAATAATGTTCTTGTTCAAGCAGCTCAATCAATGTTAGCTCAAGCTAACCAACAACCACAAGGAGTATTATCATTGTTAAGATAATATAAATTAGTTTTTAAAATTGCTTTCTATGAAAATTAAATTTTCATAGAGGCAATTTTTTTATTTTAAAAGTATATATTTATTTTTATAAGTACTAAGTATAAAGTTTAGATTTAAAAAATACGATGATATGTTTATATAGAAAAATTTCTTAAAGTGAAATACTTATTTAAGAAAAAATGAGAGTAGAAGAAATTAGAGTTTTAGAAGGATAGATTAATATTTATATAATCTTAAGTTAAGGATAATTAAATTTTAAATATATAATAGTTAGAAATATATTATATATAAAAGAATTTTTAATATACATAATATAGAGTTGTATATTTAAAGATTAAAATAGTTATAAATCTTTAAAAGATGAAACAATTTAATGGATAAAAAATAAATATATGAAAGTAGGTGAATATATGAGTAAGTATTTTGAAATAGATGGTATAAAAATTGGTGAACATGAGAAGTGTTTTGTTATAGCTGAGATGTCATCTAATCATCTACAAGATTTTGATAGAGCAGTTGAAATAATAAAGAAAGCTAAATGGGCTGGGGCAGATGCAATCAAGATTCAGACATATACTCCAGATACAATAACCTTAGATTGTGATAATGAATATTTTCAAATTAAACAAAAAGATATCTTTAAAGAGGAGACTTTACATAATCTATATCAAAAATCTTATACACCTTGGGAATGGCATATAAAGCTTAAAGAAATAGCAGAAAAAGAAGGCTTAGTATTTTTTTCAACTCCTTTTGATTGTAGTTCTGTTGATTTTCTAGAAGAGATAGGAGTACAGGCCTATAATATATCATCATTTGAAATGACAGATATTCCATTTATAAAATATGTAGCTTCTAAGGGGAAGCCAATTATGATAGCAACTGGCATAGCAAGACTTAAAGATATACAAGAAGCGTTGCAAGCTTGTTATAGTGAGGGGAATAAAGATATTGCTCTATTAAAATGTACTTCTGCATCTCCAGCTCCAGTAGAGGATATAAATTTAAATACTATGAAAAATATGGGGATAAATTTTGGAACTACAATAGGTTTATCAGATCATACTTCAGGAAATGATATTGCAATAGCAGCTACTGCAATGGGCGCTAAAATTATAGAAAAGCATTTAACTTTAAAAAGAGATGATGGTGGTAAGGATAGTAGATTTTCTATGGAACCTCATGAGTTTAAGGAAATGGTTACTTCAATAAGAAGAGTGGAAAAAGCTTTAGGTAGAGTAAGCTATGATTTAACTCCAAGACAAAAGAAATCAAAAAATCATTCAAGAAGTTTATTTGTAGTTAAAGATGTAAAAAAGGGCGAAATATTTACAAATAATAATGTAAGAAGTATAAGACCAGGTTATGGTTTAGAAACAAAATATATAGAAGATATATTAGGCAAAAAATCTATAAAAGATATAGAAAAGGGAACTCCTATGGATTGGAGTTTTATAGAAAAGAAGTAAAGAGATTAGTATAAAAATAGGGGGACTTAGTTTGAGATTACATACTAATATAATGTCTTTAAATGTTTTTAGGAATTATCAAAATACTGTTAGAGAAAATAGTTCAACTTTAGCTAGGATTTCATCGGGAACTAAGCTTATGTCAGCTAAAGATAATCCTAATAAACTTAGTCAAAGTGAAGGTTTAAAAATGCAGATAAGAGCACTGAGTGTTGCAAGTAAAAATCTTCAGGATGGTGTTTCAATGATGCAAACAGCAGATGGTGGAATTGATAGTATTTCATCTTCTCTTATAAAAATGAGAGAGCTTGTAATAAGTGCTGGAAATAGTTCTTTAAATAATGAAGATAGGGTTTTAATTCAGAAAGAAATAGAAAATATTAAAGCTGGTATTGATGATATAGCAAATAATACAGAATTTAATGGTGTTAAACTTCTTGGATATGAGGAAGTTAAAAATAATGAGAATCCTATTACTATTGCAATGACTTCAGGTAGTAATGTAGGGGATAAAATAAATATTCCTAGATATAATCTGTCTTCTGATACATTAAAAGATAAAGAAGGAAATTCTATTAAAGATATAAATATAGAAGAAGGAGATATAACAAAAGCTCTTTCAGCTATAGATTCTTCTATAAGTAGTGTAAGTGCTGCAAGAAGTAAGTTTGGAGCTTTAGCAAATACATTTGAATCTTTAAGCTCTAATCATGAATCAAGTAAAGTTATGTTAGAGAGATCAAAATCTAATATTGAGAGTGCTGATATAGCAAAAGAGATGATGGAGTTTACTAGGACTAATGTTTTGATGGAAGCAGGAAATGCTATGCTTGCTCAAACTAATAATTTACCTAATGATGCCTTAAGAGTTTTAGAAAAAATTAAATAAGATAAAAAATATTGAGAGATATCCTGTCTATTTGTAAATAAATATTGACAGGATATTTTTATTTTTTGTGATTAATAACAAAAAATAATGTTTATGAAAGGTTTTTTAGCAAATGAATTTAAATTGATTAAAAATAATATGTAAATAAATTAGAAATGTTAAAAAGATGTAAAGTATTTACTAATTAATTTTAGTGAAATTTGATGAATATGGAATATTTATAAAATAATATAGAAGGTTTATATAGAAATTTGTACCATTTATAGTTATAATATGTATTATAAAGGTAAAAATGTATTTAAAAATAAAATAAGTAAAGTTTTTAATTAAAAACAATTTTTAGGGTGAGGTTTTATGTCAGTTTATATGGATTCAGGTAATTATACTTATGAGCTTATTAAAAGAGGATTAGATACAGCTTCATTAAGGGGAAAGGCAATAGCTAATAATATGGCTAATGTAAATACAAAAAATTATAAAAAATATGTAGTAAGTTTTGAAGATAGTCTTAGAGATGTGAGTGAAGATATCAAAAAAACAGGAAGAGTTAAATTAAATAATAGTTCTATAGGTAGTATAAAGCTTGAAAAAGATGAGAAAACATCAATGAATATTAATGGTAATAATGTTGATATTGAAATAGAGAAAACAAATCAAGCAGCAAATACGCTTCTTTATAATGCGCTTATATCTAAGGTTAATTCTAAGTTATCTATGAAAAGCTATATTATAACTGGAGGTAAGTAATATGAGTAATGGTATTTTTTCAGCTATGAGAATTAGTGCAAGTGGACTTTCAGCAGAAAGACTTAGAATGGATGTAGTAGCATCTAATATTGCAAATAGTTCTGTAACTAGAGGTGAGGATGGAAAGCCTTATGTTAGAAAAATAGCAGTATTTCAAGAAAATTTAGATTCAGCTTTAGGAATGAATGGGATAAAGTCAATAGGAATAGTAAATGATGATTCTCCTTTAAGACAAAAATATGATCCTGGTCATCCAGATGCAGATCCAGAGACAGGATATGTTACTATGCCAAATGTTAATATTCTTAATGAAATGGCAGATATGATAGCTGCATCAAGAAGTTACGAAGCTAATGTTGATACATTAAATGCTTCAAAATCTATGTTTATGAAGGCTTTAGAGATTGGGAGGTAATATTTAAATGAACATAAACACAAGTTTAATTAATACATATAATAAAGTTTCGGATATAAATAGTAATTTATTTTTAAATAAGGTAGATAAAGAAGAGTCTTTAGATAAGAGTAATAATAGTTTCTCTAATATTTTAAAAGATAGTTTAGATAAGGTTAATAATAAACAAATAGAGTCAGATATATTAACTCAAAAAATGATTAGAGGAGATGAAGAGGTAAGTATACATGAGGTTATGCTTGCAGGTGAAGAAGCAAAATTATCTCTACAACTTGCTATGCAAGTGAGAAATAAGTTAGTTGAAGCATACCAAGAAATAAGTAGAACTCAGATTTAGATTTAGTTAGGGGAGAAGCAGATGAATAAGATTAAGGAATTCCTTAAGAAAACTATAAAAAAATTTAAAGCTATGGGGAAGCTTGCTAGAATTTGTGTCATCATATCTCTTATTGCAGTAGTTATTGGAATTGTTTTATTTATATTCTTTTCATTTAGCAATAAATATCAGGTTTTATTTACAGATCTTGAATCTAAGGATGCCAAACTTGTTACAGAAAAACTTGAAGAGTTAAAAGTTGATATGAAAATAGAGGGTAATACTATACTTGTACCTAAAGAACAAGTAGATAAATTAAGATTAGAAATTGCTCCTAGTTTAAATGGAGGTAGTGTTGGATATGAATTAATGGATGAAGCAAGTTCATTTGGAATAACTTCAGAAGAATTTCATATTAAAAAGCTTAGAATGACACAGGGAGAATTAGAAAAAACTATAAAAAGTTTCCCTCAGGTAAATAATGCTAGAGTACATATAACTATTCCAGAAGAAACTGTATTTATGAAAGAGCAAGAAGAAGGTAGTGCTGCAGCTTATATAGAGCTGAAAACTGGTGAGAATTTAGAAGTTTCACAAGTAAAATCAATAGTATCACTTATATCTTCATCAGTATCTAATATTCCAAGAGAAAATGTTGAAGTAATAGATCAGAATATGAAGCTTTTATCAGATGGATTATTTACAGATGAAGGAGAAAATATAGTTTCTTCAGGAGAAGCTGTTTCTAATCAAAGAAAACTTGAGCAAGATTATGAAAAGGCTTTACAAAAAAGTGTTTATGAGCTTTTAAATCCAGTGTTAGGAACTAATAAAATTAAAACACAAATAAATGTTGATTTAGATTTTGATTCAAAACAAAAAACTGAAATTATAGTTGATCCAAATAAAGTTATAAAAAATCAAACTACTATAAAAGAAGCAAGTGGTAGTGGAGGAACTGTAAGTACAGCTCCTGTTGATGATAATATGAGTAATAATATAGCTGATGGTGAAAATAACGGAAGTAATATTAGAAATGAACAAAATACTGAATATGAAATTGGGAAGACAGAAACTAAGACTATAAGTGCTCCAGGAGAAGTAAAAAGAGTTACAGCTTCAGTAGTTATTGATGGAAATTTAGATAATAAGACTACAGAAGCTATCAAAGAACTTGTTGGAACAGCAATAGGTTATAAGCAGGCTAGAGGAGATCAAATTTCTGTTGTAAGTATGAATTTTGATAGTACTCAAAAAGAAGAAGCTGAAAAACAAATAACTGCTATGAATAAGGAAGCTAAGAAAAAGAAGTTCTTAACTATAATAGTAGCTTCAGTAGTAGTAGCTTTAATATTAGTAATAATAATTTCTATTTTATTATTTAGAAATAAAAGAAAAGATAAAAAAGAAGAGCTTGTTGATAAAGAAAATATTTTAAATGTAGCGGTTGATGATAATTCAATTGAAAGCTTTAATCCAATTGATTTTCATATAAAGGATGAGAAAAATCATGTTGAAGATGAGGTTAAAAAGTATGCAATTGAAAAACCAAACCAAGTAGCAGATGTTATAAAATCATGGCTTAATGAAAATGAGAGGTGATAAATGTGGCTAGAGACAGAAATAAATTAACAGGAGTGCAAAAGGCTGCAATTCTTTTTATAACACTTGGACCTGAGGCTTCAGCAGGAATAATAAAAGCCTTGCCAGATGAGGTAATTCATAAGGTAACTTATGAAATAGCAAATATAAATTCAGTTAGCTCACATCAAAGAGAAGAAATACTTAAAGAATTTTTAGAGTTAAATAGAGCGAGTGATTATATAAAAGAAGGAGGGCTTGATTATGCAAGAACTATGTTATCACAGGCTCTTGGTAATCAAAGGGCAAGTGAAATAATAAGTAGCATAGCTGAGATAAGTCAACAAAGTAGACCTTTTTCAATCGCAAGAAAGGCAGATTCAAGTCAGGTGTTAAATGTTATTTCAGGAGAGCATCCCCAAACTATTGCTTTAATACTTTGTTATTTACAAGCAGAAAAAGCTGCTCAGATTATGTCAGCTCTTCCAGAGGAAGTTCAGGCAGAGGTATCGTATAGAATTGCTACTATGAGTCATACTTCTCCTGAGATTATAAAAGAAATAGAAAAAGTTTTAGAAAATAAATTATCATCTGTTGTTAAGACAGAGGTTACAGAACTTGGTGGAGTTGAAACACTTGTTGGTATATTAAATCAAGTTGATAGAACTACTGAAAAAAATATTACTGAATCATTAGAAATTGAAGATGCAGAGCTTGCTGATAGAGTTAAAAGTAGTATGTTTGTATTTGAAGATATTATTACTATTGATGATGTATATGTTCAAAGAATTCTTAGAGAAATTGATATTAAAGAACTTGCACTTGCTCTTAAGGGATCTTCACTTGAAGTTTGTGAGACTATATTTAGAAACCAATCTAAGAGAGCTGCAGCTTCATTAAAGGAAGATATGGAATTCTTAGGACCAGTAAGACTTGTAGATGTTGAAAAAGCACAGCAAAATATTGTTGGAGTTATAAGACGTCTAGAAGAAGCTAGTGAAATAATATTATCAAGAGGTGGAGAAGATGCAATTATCGTATAGTGTTATAAAAAGTCCTAGTGTTGATATTACAGATAGTAAGGAAATAAAAACTGACTATATAGATAAAGAAATAACTAATTTTAATCAAGATAATAAAGATTTTGCAAGAGATAGAACAAGAGAAAGTCTTTCAAATATAAGTAATACTATCTTAGAAAAAGCAAAGCAGGAAAAAGAAAAGATAATTTTAGAAGCATATAAAAAAGCTAAGCTTATTGAGCAAGAAAGTTATGAAAAAGCTTATAAAGAAGGATTGTGTAACGGTAAAGAAGATGGATATAAAGAAGCTTATGAAGCAAATATAGATATAGCAAAAAAAGAAGCTGAAGAAATTAGAAATGAGGCTTATAATCTTTTATCTAATGTTAGAAAACAATATGAAGAATATCTTGAATCAAAAAGAAAAGAAATAATAGATTTAGCTTATGGAATTACAGAGCATCTTTTAGAAAAGACAATTGTTAGAGAAGATGGGATTAATGATTTTATTTCGAAGGTATTAGAAGAATCAAGAGAAAGTAAAACTTTTATTATTAGATGTAATAAAATTCATAAGCAAAAAATTGAAGAGGAAGTTGAAGATTATAAAACTAATTCGGCTATAACTTCAGATATTTTTGTTATTGAGGATAATTCGATAAGAGAAGGAAATGCACTTATTAATTTAGATGGTGGTCTTGTAGAAGTTGGAATAGATAAAATGATGGAAAGTATAAAGAAAGAACTATTTTATTAAGGAGTTGATTTTATGTTAGATATTGATTTCTCTTTATTAAATAGTAAGATAAAAAATTTAACTGCTTATCATTTTGAAGGGAAAGTTAAAAGACTTATAGGATTAACTATTGAAGTTGAAGGTATAAAGGCAGCAGTTGGAGAGCTTTGTACTATATATAATCATAAAGGTGAGTCAATTAAATCAGAAGTTGTTGGATTTAAAGAAAATGTAGTACTTCTTATGCCACTTGGTGAACTTATAGGCATAGCTCCAGGATGTAAAGTTGTTGCTCATGGTAAACCTCTATCTGTTAAATGTAGTGATAAGTTGCTTGGAAAAATACTTGATGGTATTGGAGAACCTTTTGATAGAGAAGGCATAGTAGATGGAGAATATTATTCTTTAGAAAATTTACCACCTGATCCAATGAGAAGAAAAAGAATAAAAGAAATTCTTCCAACAGGACTTAGAGCAATTGATGGTTTTCTAACCTGTGGAGAAGGTCAAAGAATTGGGATATTTGCAGGAAGTGGAGTTGGAAAAAGTACAACTCTTGGGATGATAGCAAGAGAAGCAAAGGCAGATGTGAATGTTATTGCGCTTATAGGTGAAAGAGGGAGAGAGGTTCTTGATTTTATAGAGAAGGATTTAGGACCAGAGGGAATGAAAAAATCAGTTATTGTATGTGCAACTTCTGATAAATCTGCACTTGTAAGATTAAAAGGTGCTTTAACTGCAACAGCTATAGCAGAATATTTTAGAGATAAAGGTAAAAAAGTTATTCTTATGATGGATTCTGTTACAAGATTTGCAATGGCACAAAGAGAGGTTGGACTAGCAATAGGGGAACCTCCAGCAACTAAAGGTTATACTCCTTCAGTTTTTGCAATGCTTCCAAAACTTATGGAGAGAGCTGGAACATCAGATAAAGGATCAATAACAGCTTTTTATACAGTTCTTGTTGATGGAGATGATTTTAATGAACCAATAGCTGATACAGTTAGAGGAATACTTGATGGACATATAGTTTTATCAAGAGAACTTGCTCATAAAAATCATTATCCAGCTATAGATATTCTTAATTCAGTATCAAGACTTATGCCAAGTATTGCAACAAATACTCATAAAGAAGCCGCTTCACTTGCAAGAGATATGCTAGCTACATATAAAGAATCAGAAGATTTAATAAATATAGGGGCTTATGCAAGAGGTTCTAATAGAAAACTAGATAAGGCTGTCGATTTAAATAATGATATTAATAACTTTTTAAAACAAAGTATTGATGAAAAAGCAGATTTTGATTTATCAGTTAGTATGTTAGAGAAATTAATTAGGAGATAGTTCTTATGGTAAAAGGGTTTGAATTTAAGTTAGAAAAGATTCTTGATATTAGAAGAAAAAATGAAGAAGAAAGTGCAAGAATCTTTAAAAAAGTAGAAGCAGAAAAAGAAGAGATAAGAGATTCTTTAGAAGAGTTAAAGAGTAATTATACAAAATATAATTATGTTTCTAATAATGAAACAGTTGCATATCAAAAAATTAAGAGAATTTATGTACAGAATCTAACTAAAGCTATTGAAAGAACTAAAAAAGATTTAATTTTAAAAGAGCGAGAAGTAGAAGAAAAGAGAATTAATCTTAAAAATAAGCAGGTAGAGAGAAAAACAGTTGAAAGATTGCGTGAAAAGCAGTATGAGAAATTTATAAAAGAACAAGAGAGAGTTGAAAAAATAGAAAATGATGAAATAGCTCTTTTCGGGCATTTTAGAAAGCTTGAAAGGGGGTGAGTTAAGTGGAAATAGGATTAAAGAATATAGATATTACTAAGTTTTTAGAAAAAAACAATCCAGAAAAGAAGACTTCTAATAAAGAGGGTGAGAACTTTGCTAGTGTTCTTGAAGCTAAGTCTAATCAAGATTTAAAAGAACTTAGAAATTCTAAAGAGCTAGTTTGTAATCAAGATGATTATGAAAAAGCAGAAAAAATAGAACATAATAAAATTAATAAAGAATCAAAAGAAGAGTTAATAGAAGATAACTATGAAGAGAATTTAGAAAGTTCAATTTTATTATTGAGTTTATTTATTAGTAATAATAATCAGGATATAAATACAGTTAATATTGATTTCTCTAATTTAGAGTATGATATAAATCTAATAAAAGATATAAAAAGTTATATTTTATCAGATAAATTTGATATAGGGGAATTTAAGAATTTTTTAGGAGATATTTTAACTTCTATCAATATTAAAAATAATAATTTAGTAGATTTGAAAGATAGTAAGTTAAATAATTTCTTTAGTAATTTTATTAAAGAGATTAAGGAATTTAATGAGTTTGAATCTATGGATGATAATTTATCTGAGAAATTAGCAATAAAAGAAGTTTTATCTAAATTATTAAATGAGGATAAAGATATATCAGTGGATTTAGAAGTATTGAGAGAGAAATTTAATATTATAAAAGAAAATTTTACTACTGAATCGAATAAGACAAATATAGTTCAAGCTGAAAGTATGGTAAATTTAGATGAAATGAATATAGAAACTAATTTTAACTTAGATAGCAAGAATTTATCACAAGAAAATAATAAAGAAGAGTTATCTAAAGAAGATAAATTCTTATCAAAATTAATTTCTTCAGAAAATCAGAATAGATTTGATTTAAATCTTCAAAGGATTCAAAACTTCTCTAAGCTTAGTGAAACTAATAATGAAATTTCAGTAAATAAGTTTACTATAAATTCTGATATTAAAAATATGATTAATCATATGAGTTTAAATAATATAAAAGAGCTTATAGTTAAAGTTAATCCAGGAAATTTAGGAGAAATTGCTGTTAAGTTAATTACAGAAGGGGAAAAAATGAAAGCTGTAATTAATATAAGTGAAAAAGAGACATATGCTCTTATAAATTCTTCAGATATAAAGCAGCATCTATCTAATGAGAATATTAAAATTTCAGAAGTTGAGATTTCTTTATATAAAGATGATACAAGTTTCTTTAATGAAAAAGAAAAATTTACTGATGAGAGAAATAATAAAAATCAAGCTACTAAAAATGAATTTATAGAACTTAATGAAGAGTTAGAAAAAGAAATGGATATAACATCTTTAAACATTATGGTATAGGGGGATAAAAGATGGAGATTAATTCAAGGCTAACAACAACTATAGGTCAAAATACTACTGATAGGGGAACACCTATTGTAAAGCCTGGAGAGGATATGGATAAAACAGCTTTTCTTAAGATATTAACAGCTCAGCTTAGAAATCAAGATCCTTTATCAGGAGACCAAGATTCAACACAATATGTAACTCAAATGGCACAATTTACTACAATGGAACAGATGCAAAACTTAAATAAAACTATGACTGATTATTCAAATCAAAATTTAGTTGGAAAAGGTGTTTCAGTTGATGTGGCAGATTCAGAAGGTAATCCTTATACAGGAATAGTGAAAGCTGTAAATATTGAAGGTGGAAAAACAAGTATTTCAGTAGAAGTTGTAGAAAGTGGAAAAAATGTTTATAAGGAGTTTCCTATTGAATCAATAATATCAGTTTTAGGAGTTCCAGATTATTCATTACCAGCTTTAAATAATGTAAATGGTAATACATCATTTTTACTTGCTAGTTCATTTATAGGAAAAGATGTGAAACTAAGCGAAAAAAATAGTAGTGATGAAAATTATATTGGAACAGTTACAGGTGCTTTTAAGGAAGATGGAATTATAAAAGTTAATGTAAAAATAAAAGATAGTGATGAAGTTATTTCTGTAACTATTGACAAGGTTATTGAGATTGGGGAATTAAAAGAGATTAATAAATCAGAAGAAAAATAGGGTGAAGTAAATGAGCTATAGAATTATAAATGGACAAGTTTATTCTATTGGGAATATAGGGGAATCTAGCTCGAAAGTTAATTTACAGAAAAATAAAACTCCTATAAAAGAAGGGTATACTTTTAAGGATTTTTTAGATAAGGAAATTGAGAGTAAAAAAGAATACAAGCTATCAAAACATGCAGTAGAAAGATTAAGCTCTATAAATTTTAAGCAAGAAGATTTCAATAATTTAAGAGATGGGATTAGAAGGGCTAGAGAGAAAGGCTCAAAAAATACAGTTATGGTATATAAGGAGATGGCAATACTTGCTAGTGTTGAAAATAATACAATTATAACCGTTGTAGAAAAAGAAAGAGTGAAAGAAAATGTTTTTACTAATATTGATAGTGTAGTAATTATATAAAGCTGGACCAGGAATGGAAGCTTTAAATTCTATTGAACGACAGAAATAGAATTATTGATGGTATGAAAGATTAGGGGGAATAGAGAATGTTAAGGTCAATGTATTCAGGAATATCAGGTATGAAAGTAAATCAGACCAAATTAGATGTTATCGGAAATAATATAGCAAATCTTGGAACAACTGGATTTAAATCATCAACAGTTAAGTTTCAAGAGATGCTTTCTCAAAATGTATCAGATGCAACAGCTCCTACAGCTAATAAAGGTGGAGTTAATGCAAAACAAGTTGGACTAGGAGTACAACTTGCAAGTATTGATACAGTTATGACTCAAGGGATGTTACAACCAACAGGAAGAAGTCTTGATATAGCTTTAGATGGAGCTGGTTTCTTTATGGTAAGTAAGGGGCCGGAGTCCTTTGGAAATAATGATATATCTTTAAGTCATAAATCTGGAGCTCATACTATAACTAATTCTGGATCTAGTGAAATGATGTATACAAGAGCAGGAACATTTATTTTAGATCAATCAGGAAATCTTCTTACATCTGATGGATATAGAGTAATGGGCTATCCATTAACTAATGATGATAATGGAATGTCACCAACAGGACAAAATCCAGTAGATGTTTCAACAGCAGGATTAGATTTTAGGTTTGGACCAGGTTCACAATTAAATGGATATAAGATTGTATTAGGAGCAATAGGGCCAGGAACAGTAACAGATGCTGAGATAGATAAGGGAAGTAAAATAATAAAAATAAGTGGAGATTTTTCTACTACTTCAACACTTACAGCAGAAGCAGTAGAAACCGCAATAAATAAATCACTTTCTTCTTCAGGAATTTCTCAAAGGGTATATGCTACGGGTAAACCAGCAAAACTACCTGATTTAGGAAGTGAAAGAGTTGAAGGTGGTTCAGATGCAACATCTCCTAATTCAGTTTCACTTATGGGAGTAACATTTAAATTTTCTGAGGGAAGTAATTTAAATGGATACAGTATTAAAATTGGTGATATACAAGATTCAAAAATTCCAGGTAAAGTTTTTCCATCAGCAGAGGTTAATACTGATGAAAAGATTATTACTTTAAATGCAAACTTTATGGAAAAAGGAGCTACAACAGCTGAAGAACTTGCTGATATTATTACATCAGCTTTATCAGTAGCTGGAATAGATCAAACTGTTACAGGAATAGGTATACCAAGTCAAATATCAGGTCTTGAAGCAACATCAGGAGAAGGGAGTAATGGAAATCCTCCATTATCAATAAAAGATCCAGATGATGATACAAAAGTAATTATAGATTTTACTGCATCTGGAGAGCAAGAAAAATTAAATGCACTTAATGGATATAAAATTTCATTTACTAAATCAAAAGAGACAGATATAACTGTAGATAAAAATGAAAAAACTATAAAAATTTTATATAGGGATGAAACAACTGCTACAGCTAAAGAAATAGAGGCTGCAATAAATGATAAATTTAATGATATTTCTTTAAGCATAGATATGACAAATGTTACTGATGGATTTAGTGCAACTATATCAGGAGGAAAAGAGAAAAAAGCTCCTGAGGCAATAGAAATAGGAGGCTTTAAATTAAAGTTCCCTAAAGGTGAAGAATTTAATGATATTAAGTTTAGAGTTGTTGATATAGAAGCAGATAAACCAAATGTAGAGGTAGTAAAAGATAATAAAGGAAAAATTAAAGAAGTTAAGATATCAGGTAACTTCTTAGAAAATGGAGTACTTTCTGCTACTAGTCTAGAAAAGCTTATCAATGATCAAATGGGAATAAATCCAGGGGTTACAGTAGAAGGAAGAGCGAAAATAGATATAGATTCAGAATCAGAAATAATTGATGGGGGAGCAGAATTTAAAGCTCCAGTTCAGCAAGAATTATTTGGAATGACTTTTGAATTTGAACAAGGTGCTTCTTTAAATGGATACAAAATAGTAATGGGAGATATTTCAGCTACTGCAAAAACTTCAGCTAAGGTAAGTGAAAAAGATAAACTTATAGTTATAAATGGTAATTTTGTAAGAGATGGTGCAACATCAAATAGAGAGGTTCAAAATGTTATAAATAAAGCTCTTAAAGAATCAGGAATAGATCAACAGGTATCTATTTCAGGAAAACCAACAGTTTTAGGAAATACAGAATCATTGGAAACTATGTATGGAACTCCAGTACAAAGTATTGGTGAAGATGGAGTTATTACTTTTGTTGATGGAACTCAAGAAGTTAAAGCTTATGATGAAGGATTAAAAACTCTTAGAATACCAGAGACAGTTAAGATTCCAGGTACTGATAAAGAACTTAAGGTTAAATCTTTTAATATAGATGGTCAAGGTATTATTAATTGTATTTTAGAAGATGGATCAGTTGCAGCTGTAGGACAATTAGCAATTGCAAACTTTAAGAATCCAGAAGGTTTAACTAAAGTGGGCTCAAATCTTTATTCAGTTTCAGCAAACTCTGGAAATGCAACTATTAGAAGTGGTGTAGGAACAACAGGAGAAGATAATTCAAAGGGATTTGCTTCATTAGTACAAGGTATGGTTGAAATGTCCAATGTTGATTTATCAGAACAATTTACAGATATGATAACTACAACTAGAGCTTTCCAAGCAAGTGGAAAAATAATAAATACAGGTGATGAAATACTTCAAGATATTATAAATCTTAAGAGATAAATTTTATTAAAGCTATGAAGGGCTTTGCCCTTCAAGCTTGATTTATGGAGGAGATATGATAAAACTAGTAGGACTTAATAATAAGGAATTTTATTTAAATGAGAATCATATTGAAAAAATAGAATCTGTACCAGAAACTGTACTAACTCTTAGTAATGGAAAGAAGTATATAGTTAATGAGTCAATAGATAAGGTCATTTCTTCTATAATCGAATTTAAAAAAAGAATTCATTTAGAATAATGAATTTAAATGTCAGGGGGATGCATAAATGAAAAAATCAGATGTACTTACCTTGCTTGGTATAGTAAGTGGTTTTGGAATGATTATTTGGGGAATGCTAGGTGAAGCAGGTCTTTCTATATTTTGGGATACTCAATCTCTTGCAATAACACTTGGTGGATCATTCTGTGCTTTATTAATTACTTATTCAATTTCTGATATAAAAAATATCGGAAAGTTAATAATTCAGAGTATGAAAGAAGTAGCAGTTTCTGAAATAGAACTTATAGATAGTTTTGCTGTTATATCTACAAAAGCAAGAAAAGAAGGGTTGCTTTCATTAGAAGAAGAAATAAATGAAATTTCAGATAGTTACATGAAAAAGGGACTTCAAATGGTGGTTGATGGAGTAGATGGTGAAATTATTGAAGAAATATTGCAGCTAGAAATAGAGCAGATGGAAGCAAGACATAATAGAGGGATAAATCTTTTAAAAGCTTGGGCGGAGTATGCACCAGCTTTTGGTATGGTTGGTACATTACTTGGGCTTATAAAAATGCTTGCAAACCTTGGAGGTGATGCAGAATCTATAGCATCAGGAATGTCTATTTCACTTATTACTACTTTTTATGGTTCAGTTTTAGCTAATTTAATATTTTTACCTTTTGCAAATAATCTAACAGCAAAAAGTAAAAAAGAAGTTGCAATAAGAGAAATGATGCTTGAAGGTATTTTAGCTATACAATCAGGTGTTAACCCAAGAGTTGTTGAAGAAAAGCTTAGTACATATTTAGGACCTCAAGATAAATTAGTTTATTTAAATAAAAAACTTAATTCTTCAGAAGGAGATAATAAGTAATGGCTAGGAAAAAAAGAAGAAATAAAGGCGATAATGGTGGAGGATCACCAGGATGGCTTGCTAGTTATGCTGATACTATGACATTACTTATGACGTTTTTTGTTCTTTTATATTCAATGGCTGAAGTTGATGCAGAAAAACTTAAAAATTTATCTAATGCTTTTCAACAAGTTCTTCAAGGTCAAAAGAGTGATTCTATATTAGATTTTAATATGGATGATGGACAAGTTCCTATAGAAGGTGAAGATATTATAGAGAAAAATGAAGAGGATTATACATATAAAGAACTAAAAAAATATATTGAAGAAAAAGGACTTGAAGATAATGTTAAGTTAAATAAAACAGAGGAAGGTGTTGAACTTCAACTTGGAGAAAGTCTTTTGTTTGATTCTGGAAAGGCTGAACTTATAGATAAGAGTAAGGATGTTTTAAATAAAGTTTCAGAAATTATAAATAATACTTCTGGTGAAATAAGAATAGAAGGTCATACAGATAATGTTCCTTTAAATAAAAAAGGAAAAAGTAACTGGGAACTTTCTGTTGAAAGGGCTGTCAATGTTGTTAGATTTTTCATTGAAAATAAGAATATTAAAGCAGATAGATTATCAGCAGTTGGTTATGGTGAGTATAAGCCTATAGCTGATAATTCAACAATAGAAGGAAAGTCTGCAAATAGAAGGGTTTCAATATTATTTGTTACTGAAAAAAATGAAGTTAAGTAGGAGGGAGCAATTTGGCTAAGGGTGTAAAAGATAAGGAAGTGTCAGGGCTATCTACAATGAAACTTGTAATTATAATTGTAGTTTCAATGTCATTTGTATTTGGAGTTGCTTTTACTGGATTTTATTTTGTGAATAAAAGTAAAGCGGAAGGTAAGCTTGATATGACAAATACTAGTGAGAAAAAGGAGATAAAAACTGAACATTTAGATTTAGGAGAAGATTTTGTTATTAATCTTAAAGATACGGGAAGTTCAAGATACATAAAGACTAAGATTATATTAAATTATAATTCAGAAAATAAAGAGTTTGCAGGTAATTTAGATAAAAATATAGCTGTTTTAAGAGATTCAACTATTAATTATTTTAAAGGGAAAACAGTAGAAGAAATATCAGATTTAAATGTAGTCAAAAAAGAACTTATAGCAAACTTAAATAAATCATTAAATATTGAAGAGGTTATAACTGATGCATATTTCCAAAGTTTATTAATTCAGTAAAGGGGACATCAAATGGAGATAATGGATTATATTTTCTTTATATTTAAATTGATTGTTTTTTCAGGGGCGCTATTACTTGTATTAGTTGCCCTTCTTAAAAATGGAGAAAGTAAAATAAAAGTGCTCTCTAAAGGTAAGTATGTAAAAATAATAGAAAAAACTCAGGTAGATAAAAATAAAAGTATATATATTTTTAAATTTGGTGAAGAGGGAGCTGTTATTTTTTCTAGTGAAAAGGGTATGGAAAAAATAAAGGATTTAAATAAAGAAGAGATAAAAGTAATAGAAGAAAATAAGGAAAAATTAAATGATGATATAAGGCTTAAATATAATGAAGGAATTTCTATAATAAAGAATAGTTTAGGTGAATTTCTTGGGAAATTTAAGAGGGAAAAAAGATGAAAAAGAAAAAGACAGTTTTAGTTATAGGACTAATATGCTTAATATTGATTCTTTTTACTGATATTAAAGCGGTAGCAAATCCTAGTGCTAGTATTGATATTTCGTTAGGGGAGACACCAAAAGAGTATGTTTCTAATATAAAGCTTATGATATTTCTTACTGTATTAACTTTATTACCATCATTTTTAATTATGATGACTTGTTTTACTAGAATAGCAGTAGTTTTATCATTCTTTAAAAGTGCAATAGGTGCACAACAATCAATACCTAGTCAGATTTTAGTTGGATTGGCTTTATTTATAACAATTTTTATAATGGCACCAATTGTTGGAGATATAAATCAAAATGCTTTAAATCCTTATATGGAAGGTAAAATAACTCAAGAAGAAGCTATAGAAAAAGGAGCAAAACCAATACGAGAATTTATGCTAAAGGAAACTAGAAAAAAAGATTTAGAGTTATTTGTTGAAATGTCTAATATTAATAAGGAAGAATTAACAAGGGATAATATTCCTTTAACAACAGTTGTTCCAGCTTTTATAATAAGTGAGCTTAAAACTGCATTTGAAATAGGATTCTTAATATATATACCATTTTTAGTTATAGATATGGTAGTTGCAAGTGTACTTATGTCTATGGGAATGTTTATGCTGCCACCAGCTATGATTTCTCTACCTTTTAAATTAATTTTATTTGTAATGGTAGATGGTTGGTATTTACTTGTTAAATCTCTAGTACAAAGTTTTATGTAATTGGGGTGATTAAATGACAGATACAATGCTTATTGGAATTATAAAAGATGCAATGCTTGTAGCTTTAAAAGTTTCAGGACCATTTTTAGGAGTTGCTATAGTTCTTGGTCTTGTTATAAGTATAATTCAAGCTACAACACAAATACAGGAGCAGACTTTAACTTTTGTTCCAAAGCTTTTAGGGATAGCAGCAGTAGGATTATTTTTAGGATCTTGGATGTTACATACAGTAATGCAATTTACAGAACAGATTTTTAAGATAATAGCAACTATATCAAATTAGGGGGACAACAAATGGAGATAGAATCTATTGTAGCTTTAATTTTTATCTTTATAAGAGTTTCAGCTTTCTTTATAGTTGTACCAGTATTTTTTCCAAGTTCAAGCTCAAATATATTAAAAGTTATATTTGCATTAATATTATCATTTGTTCTTATGCCTGTAGTAAGTAGGGTAGATATTTTAAATATAAATAGCGATATAGGGCTTATATTAAATATTTTAAATGAAGTGATTTCAGGAATAGTCCTTGGTTTTGCAGTATCAATATGGTTTCACTTTATAAGTATGGCTGGAAGTTTTGTAGATTTGCAAATGGGTCTATCTATGTTAAGCATGTATGATCCTAATACAAAAACAAATTCAACTTTACTTTCTAATGTAACTCATTGGGTAGCAATTATTATATTTTTTATAATAGATGGTCACCACATGCTTATAAGAATGATTAGAGAAAGTTTTGAGATTATTCCACTAGGAGGAAATATTTTATCCCAGCAAAGTACAGGAATTATTATAGAAGCTATTATTAGTTATTTTATTTTAGCTCTTAGGATATCAATTCCATTAGTGATGATAATAATAGTTTCAGATTTAGTTATGGGTCTTATATCAAGAAGTGTACCACAACTTAATGTAATGGTTCTTGGCATGCCTATAAAAATAGTAGTTGGGATTGTAAGTTTTTTAATATCACTACCAATAATAATAGATGTTATAGTTTCAGGAATTAATCTGATTCCTGATTTGATTAAATCAATTTTTACTACTATCCCAATAATATTTATTTTCTCAGAAGAGAAAACAGAGGAAGCCACACCAAAAAAGAAGGCAGATTCAAGAAAAAAAGGTCAGATTCCTAAAAGTAAGGAAGTATCAACAGCTCTTACTCTGGGAACAATACTTTTAGTTATTACTGCTTTTGGCTCTTTTATTGTGACATCCTTTAAAAAATTGCTTATACATTATTTTTCGTATGATTTTGGAAAAGCTTTAAGTGAATTTGATATAAATAATAATTTTTTACTTGGTTTATCAAAATTTATATCACTTTTTCTAGCTATAGCTTTGCCTATAATGATAGTTGGTGTTGCTGCAAGTTTACTTCAAACAGGCTTTATGGCAAGTGGAGAAGGGCTTAAACCTTCATTAGATAAGATAAATCCAATAAAGGGAATGAAAAATATGTTTTCTACAAGAAAGTTAATTGACCTTGTAAAAAATATTTTAATAGTAAGTTTGCTTGCTTATATTGGATTTGATTTTGTAAAGAATAATTATGAAAAGCTTATAAAGCTTGGAAGCCTATATTTACCTAGTTTTGGTGTAGAGTTTAAATCTTTATTAGTTGGAATAATTTTTAGAATAGTTTTAGTTTCTATAGTTATAGCAGCAGCAGATTATTTTATGCAATTTAAAATGCATCAAAAAGATATGAAGATGACAAAGCAAGAAATAAAAGAAGAATCAAAACAAGCAGAAGGGGACCCTCATATTAAGGGGAAAAGAAAACAAAAGCAAAGAGAGTTAGCAATGAATAGAATGATGCAAGCCGTACCTGATGCAACAGTAGTAATAACTAACCCAACTCATATTTCTATAGCTTTGAAATATGAAAAAGGGGTAAAAGACTATGTTCCAAAAGTTGTTGCGAAAGGAGCTGATAATATAGCTCTTAAAATAAAAGAGATTGCTAAAGAACATAAAGTTCCAGTTGTAGAAAATAGAGCTTTAGCAAGACTTATGTATGAGACAGTTGATATTGACCAGGATATACCTGTCGAAATGTATCAGGCAGTAGCTGAGATATTAGCAGTTATATATAAGCTTGATAAATAAATGGACAGCTTAGAAAAGAGGGGAAAATATTGAATTTAAAAAATATTAGTATAAAAGCTAATAAAGATGTTTTAGTTGCATTTGGAGTAATAGGAATTATTTTAATGATAATAATCCCACTTCCATCACCAGTACTAGATGTACTTTTAGCATTAAATATTACTATATCAGTAGTTATAACACTTATAACTATGTTTACGACAAATGTTTTGCAATTATCAGTGTTTCCAACCTTACTACTTATTACAACTTTATTTAGACTTGGACTTAATATTTCATCAACAAGACTTATTTTAAGTGAAGGGGAAGCAGGTTCGATTATTTCAGCTTTTGGAGAATTTGTTATTGGTGGAAATTATGTAGTTGGAATTATTATATTTTTAATAATTATAATAATTCAGTTTATGGTTATAACAAGTGGGGCTGGAAGAGTTTCAGAAGTATCAGCTAGATTTACTTTAGATGCTATGCCAGGTAAACAGATGAGTATAGATGCTGATTTAAATTCAGGCCTTATAAACGAAGCAGAAGCAAAAATAAGAAGAAGAGATTTGCAGCTTGAAGCAGATTTTTATGGAGCAATGGATGGGGCTTCTAAGTTTGTAAAAGGAGATGCAATAGCTGGAATAATAGTTACAGTAATAAATATTATTGGTGGAATTATTATTGGAGTAGCTATGTTAAATATGGAATTTGGACAAGCTGCTACTACATATGTAAATTTAACAGTTGGTGATGGGCTTGTGAGTCAGATACCTGCACTTTTAATTTCAACAGCATCAGGTATTTTAGTAACTCGTTCTGGAACATCAGAAAACTTTGGAACTGTTGTAACTAAACAACTTACAGCTTTTCCAATAGCATTAGCACTTGCTTCATTTTTAATGTTTGCATTAGCAATAGTACCTAATATGCCTAAAGCACCATTTTTAATTTTATCAGTTCTTACAGGTGCATCAGCATATTTTGTTTATAAAGATGAAGAAAAGAAAGAACAAGAAAGTATAGCTAAAGAAGTTGAACAAGTTGAAGAACTTGAAAGAAAAGAGCCAGAAAATGTTATGGATTTAATATCAGTAGAGCCTATTGAAATAGAAATCGGTTATGGTCTTATTCCATTAGCAGATGAAAGTGCTGGTGGAGATTTACTTCAAAGAATAGCTTCTGTAAGAAGACAATGTGCAATAGAAATGGGAATAGTAGTACAGCCTATAAGAATAAGAGATAATTTACAGCTTAAGACTAATGAATATTTAATAAAACTTAGGGGGACAGTTATAAGTTCATCAGAAGTTATGCCAGGAATGATTTTAACAATGGACCCAACAGGTGATATGGAAGAAATAAGTGGTATAAAAACAGTGGAACCAACATTTGGTCTTCCAGCAGTCTGGATAAATCAAGATCAAAGAGAAGATGCTGAAATAAGAGGTCTAACAGTTGTTGACCCAACTACTGTTATGGTTACTCATCTTACAGAGACTATAAAATCACATTCATATGAATTACTTGGAAGACAAGAAGTTAAAATTATAGTTGATAATGTTAGAGAGAAATATAGTGCAGTTGTTGAAGAATTAATTCCAGACCTTTTAACTATAGGAGAATTACAAAAAGTATTACAAAGCTTATTAAGAGAAAAAGTTCCTATAAAAGATATGGTAACTATAATGGAGTCACTTGCTGATAATTCCAGAAATACTAAAGATACAGAAGTACTTACTGAATACGTTAGATTTTCATTATCAAGAATGATTTGTAATCAGATAGTTGATGAAGAAAGAGCTGTAACAGTAATAACTCTAGATAATTCTTTAGAACAGCTTATAGCTTCAAATACTCAAAAATCAATACAAGGTTCATTCCCTGTAATTGATCCAGATACTAGTACAAAAATCTATAATGCTATAAAGGAAAAAATAGAATCAGTTTATTTTTATAATAATCAGGCAGTTATATTGGTTTCACCTAATATAAGAGCGTCATTTAGAAGATTTATAGAAATGATTTTCCCGCATGTAATGGTTGTTTCACTTAATGAAATCCCAAATGATGTTCAAATAAAGGCAGAAGGAGTAGTGACTATATAGATGTTAGTGAAAAAATATATTGTAAATAATATGAATGAAGCCATGACTAGAATTAGATATGAACTTGGGAATGATGCTGTAATTATATCTCAAAGAAAAGTTAGAAAAGCTGGGATAGCAGGATTTTTTACAAATAAATTAATAGAAGTAACAGCAACAAAAGACAATAGTTATAACAATGTTAAAAAAGAAGAAAATAATGAGTCTCTAGATGCTATTAAAGAGCTTATGAAAAAGGAAATTTATTCTAGAAAGGAGAATATTAAAGAAAAAGAAGAAATTTTGCAGAATAACAAAGAAGAAAAGGAAATTTATAAAGAATTTAAGGAATTAAAATCTTTAGTAGAGAAGCTTGTAGATAAAGAAGTGAAAAATGAAAATTCCCTTAGACAGAGATTTAAAGAGCAAGACGTTATAGATGAAGCTATTGAGGAAATATTTGAGGGGATAAAGGAAGAGGATACTCAAGTTATAGAGAAAAGAATAAGACAAAAAATAAAAGTAGAGAAAGCTATTTTAAAGGGGAAAACTGTTTTAGTTGGTCCAACAGGTGTTGGAAAGACTACTACTATTGCAAAACTTGCTGGTAAGTTATCCTTAAATGAAAATAAATTAGTTGGACTTATAACAATAGATACATATAGGATTGGAGCTGTAGAGCAATTAAAGACATATGCTGAGATAATGAATATTCCATTTAAAGTTGTAATGACTTTAAAAGAGATGGAACTTGCTATAGACTCAATGAAAGATTGTGATGTTATTTTAATAGATACTACTGGTAGAAGTAGTAGAAATATAATGCAAATATCAGAACTTAAAACTTTTATTGAAAAATTAGAACCAGATAATATAAGTCTTGTTATTTCTGCTACTACAAAGAATAAGGATTTAATTTCTATAATAAATGGTTATAAGGGCTTAGCTTATAAAGATATCATAATTACTAAATTAGATGAGACAATATCACTTGGTACATTACTTAACATTGCTCATATTAGTAAATTACCTATAAGATTTGTAACAACAGGACAGAATGTTCCAAATGATATAAAACAATGTTCTCCAGAAGAAGTTATGAATGAAATTTTAGGGAGAGAGTATTTATGCTAGATCAGGCTGCAATTTTAAGGGACTTAGTAAGAGAAAAGAAAAAATTAGAGTTTAGTGAGATAAAAAATAAAAAGGCTAGAGTTATAACTATAAGCTCAGGTAAAGGTGGAGTTGGTAAAAGTAATATTGTTGTAAACCTTGCGATATTGCTTAGACAAAAAGGATTAAAGGTTCTTGTATTTGATGCTGATGTAGGAATGGGAAATGATGATGTCCTTTTAGGAATTTATCCAAAGCATAATATTTATGATGTAGTTTTAAATGGTATGAATATAATTGATGTTATAGAAGATGGACCAGAAGGGATAAAACTTTTATCTGGAGGAAGTGCTGTAAATAAAATAGAAGAATTCTCAGATGAGCAAAGAGATAAATTTTTAAAATCATTAGCTATGTTAGAAGATTATGATTATATTCTTATGGATACTGGTGCAGGGGTAAGTAAAACAGTATTAGGATTAATAGCAGCTTGTGATGAATTATTTATTGTAACTACACCAGAACCTACTTCACTTACTGATGCGTATAGTCTGATGAAAGCAAGTAAGCATTTTAATTTGAAAACTGAAAGTAAGATTATTATAAATAGAAGCTTTTCGGAAAAAGAGGCAAGGGAAACTTATTTCAAGTTAAAAAAAGTAGGTGAAAAGTTTTTAAATGTTAAGTTAGATTATTTAGGATTTATATTTGAAGATAGGAAACTTGTAGAATCTGTTAGACAGCAGATACCTGTGGTTATTAATTATCCTTCCTCTGATACAGCAAAATGTTTGAGAAAAATAGCAAACTCTATTTGTAAGACAAATGATAAAGAGAGTAATGGGTTTGATGGATTTTTTAAAAAGTTATTTTATATATTTTCTTAGGGAGGATCTATGGTGAAGAGGTTTAAGTTAGAGGTTAATAATAATATAGAAATTTATGAGGATGATAAAGTTTATAAAAGTAGGATACAGTCAGTTAATGATGATGAAATTTATATAGATATTCCTTTACATAATAATGAATATTTAATATTAAATAAGGGTGATGATATTCATTTAATTAAATATGGTAATGAAGGTAGTGTTTATGAGCTTAGTTGTAAAGTTATAGATAGAAAAATTGAGGGGAATATTAGATTATATAGACTTTCAGAGCCATATGATATTAAGAAAATTCAAAGAAGAAATTATGTTAGGGTAGAGACAATAAGAGGAATAAAGTGTTTTAGAAAAGATGAAGAATTTAACGCCTTAATCTTAGATTTAAGTGGTGGTGGAATGAAAATTAA
Organism: Clostridium mediterraneense; assembly: GCF_900091705.1. GTDB lineage: Bacteria > Bacillota > Clostridia > Clostridiales > Clostridiaceae > Sarcina > Sarcina mediterraneense. Next base: position 987,053 of record NZ_LT594785.1, read on the forward strand.
GAGTAATAAAAAACTAGAGATAGATGAAGAGATAGTAAGCTTTGTAAAAACAGATGATGGCAAATTTATGGTAAAAGGAAAAATTATTAGAGTAGAAGAGACAAGCTTCAATCAATATAGTTTAGGAATAGAATTTGTAGATATCGAGGAAAGAACTAGAGAAAAAATAATTAAACTTGTATTTTCTATAATGAGAAAACAGATGGAGCTAATCTAAGGGGGAGTTTTTAGATGCTTACACAGCTTGAGGGGATAGATAAAAAAATAGTTATTGAAAAATATATTCCATTGGTAAAACATATTGCTGGAAAGGTAATTATGGGAAAGAGCAGATATATTGAATATGATGATTTAGTAGGCTATGGAATGTTAGGATTAATGGATGCTTTTAATAAATTTAACCCTGATAAAGGGATGAAGTTTTCTACTTATGCTTCTATAAGAATAAAGGGAGCTATGATTGATGAAATGAGAAGAAATAGTCCTATATCAAAAGGAGCTATGGATAAACTTAATAAATATAATCAAGCCTTAGAAGTTCTTCAAACAAGATTATTAAGAGAACCAACATATAAGGAAATAGCTGAAGAGTTAAAGATAAGTGATAAAGAAGTTTCTGAAATAGAAAGATATATAAATTATATTTCTATGATTTCTTTAGATACAATAATTTTTACTGATGATGAAGTTACTATAAATAGTGTTTTAGAGGATACTTCAAGTCCAAGACCTGAGAAGATTTTAGAAGGAAAAGAAGAGGTTGATATGCTTGCTAGATGTATAGATGAGCTTAATGAAAGAGATAGAACTATTTTGAACCTATATTATTATGAAAATCTTACATTAAAAGCAATTGGAAATGTACTTGATGTATCAGAATCAAGAGTATGTCAGCTTCATAGTAGAGCTATTAGTAACCTTAAAAAAGTTATGAAAGAAATAAGTTATATATAGATAGAATTGTAGGGTGAAGATAATGATTATAATTTTATTTTTAGTAGCTTTAGCGTTAATTATTATAAATATAAAAGCTATTAAAAGTGAAGATAAAAATAATTTTGAAAATATACTTATTAATAAGGAACAAAGTACAAATAAAGTTGATATTGAAATACTAAAGATAAGAAAAGATTTAAGTGAGACTATTATAGAACTGCAAAGAGAAATAGTGGATTTAAAGGAAGAGGTAAGACTTTTAAAACTTGCTCATATAAACAGTAATAATTTAGATTTTTATAATAATGATAATAAAAATGTACATATAAAGATTAATAATAATTCTCAAGACTCTGAAGAAATAATAAAAAAGGACGATAATAAGTTAAAGGAAAATAAAAATACTTCTAATGTGCTTAAAGTTAAAAATTTAATAGAGCTTGGAATAGAGGATGATGAGATTTGTAGAAGACTTCAAATAGGTAAGGGGGAATTATTATTAATAAAAGATTTATACAAATAGGAAAAAAGTTTATAGATTCTTTTACTGATAGAAAGCTTTTATTTGGAGTTGGTATAGGAATATTAATAGGAAGCTTTAGTATGTTTTTTTCACAGTATAATTTAGAGGTTTCAAAATCTAAAATAGAACAAAAAGCCAGAATTTATGGTATGCACTATGAAGATGAGTGTAAGGTTATTTTTAGTGAGGATGTGAAAAAGTGATAAGAGGATTATATACAGCAGTTTCAGGAATGATAAGTCTTGAAGCAAAGCAAAGTAGCATAACTAGTAATCTAGCAAATATCAATACTAATGGATATAAAGCAGAGGAAGTAAATTTAAAATCTTTCGATGAAGTTATGATTCAAAATAGAGATAATAAAAATAATGTAACAAAAGGAATTGGAACACTTAGTCTGGGAGTACAGATAGATGGAACATCAATTAGAAAAGAGCAAGGTATTTTAAAAGCTACAGATAAAACTACTGACTTTGCAATAGATGATGAGGGCTATTTTATAGTAAATAGAGGTAATGAAAATTATTATACTAAAAATGGTAGTTTTAGAGTTAGTACTAATGGTTATCTTGTAAATAGTTCAGGGCTTAATGTTATGGGAATAAATAAAAGAACTAATAATTTAGAACCTATTTATGTTGGGACTGATAATTTTGTTATGAATGATAGAAATGAGCTTAGTGTAAATGGAGAAGAAGCTGTGTATAAAATTGCTACAGCTACATTTGATAAAGATGAAGATATAAGTAAAATAGGAGAAAACTTATATTCATCACAAAATCCAAATCTAAATAGTGTTGTATATATAGCACAAGGAGCTTTAGAAGAATCTAATGTGAATCTTGTTGATGAGATGGTAAATATGCTTAGTGTTATGAGAGCTTTTGAAACTAATCAAAAGATAGTGCAAAGTATTGATGAAACATTAGGGAAAGCAGCAAATGAAATTGGATCTGTAAGATAGACAATAAAGTGAGGGGATAAAATGCATAGAATTTTATGGAATGGTCAAAGTGCTATGAATGCTAATCAAATAAAATTAGATATAATATCAAATAATATAGCTAATATGAGTACTAATGGCTATAAAAGGGTAGAAGTTAATTTTAAAGATTCTTTGAAAGAGTCATTAGAAGGAAGAGGTTATCCGAGTACCAATAAAGGTTCTTTTACTGGAACAGGGGTTATAGCTGGAGAAACTAGTAGAGAACATTATCAAGGAGCTCTTTTAGAAACAGGAATTTCAACAGATCTTGGAATTGATGGTCTTGGTATGTTTAAAGTAACAGATGCATATGGAAAAGAGTTTTATACTAGGGATGGTTCATTTATTATAGATATTAATGGGGATATAGTTGATTCAAATGGAAATAAATTAGATATTGAATATACACAAGAATATTTGAATCTTAAAAATCAGGGGTTTGATACTCTAGATAGTAAAAATTTTATAGTTGATTCAGAAGGAAAAATTTTTAGAAAATATGATGGAAGACTTATTAATGTAGGTAAGGTTCCATTATATTCAGCAAATGGAAGTGACCCGTATATATCAGTAGGAAAAAATTTATTTATTCCTAAAGATAATGTGCAGATAAATAAAATAAATGATACATCTATATATCAAGGAAAGCTTGAGGCTTCAAATGTTGATATAGGTCAAGAATTTTCAGATATGATAATAACTCAAAGGGCCTTTCAACTTGGTTCAAAGAGTATAACTACTGCTGATGAGATGTGGAGTATGGTAAATAATATGAGATCTAAATAAAAAAAGCTGTCTTTTTAGACAGCTTTTTTATTTAGATTATCTTGCTAATAAAGCGTTTGTTAATGGAGGTACTACTTGTTTCTTTCTTGATAATACTCCTTTTAGGAATACTGTATTATCTACAAGTTTTACTCCGAATGCTTCTTCAGCTATTGCAGGATCTTCTCCAGCTACAAGAACTTGAGAACCTTCTTCTATAATATCTGTTAATAGAAGCATTGTCATTTTAGCTCCTATTTCATCAGCTTTCTTTTGCATGTATTCAAGCATTTCGTCCTTTAATTCATTCATGAATCCATCAATATCCATTGTGTTAACTTGAGCAACACCAACTTTAGTTCCTTGGATTACAAATGGCTTAAAGTCTTGGTTGAATATTTGTTCAACTGTTTTACCACTTAATGAAGTACCAGCCTTAAGGAATTCTTTTCCGTAAGTTTGTAAATCAATACCTGCTATCTTAGCAAGTTTTTCTGCCATATCTCTATCTTCTTGTGTGCAAGTAGGTGACTTAAATAGTAATGAGTCTGAGATAATAGCTGAACACATAAGACCAGCTGCTTCTTTTGATGGTGTTATACCATTTTCAAAGAATCTCTTACCAACTATTGTTGAACAACATCCAACAGGTTCATTTCTAAAGTAGATTGGGTGACCTGTTTGAATATCAGCAACTCTGTGGTGGTCTATTATTTCTAATAAATGAGCTTCATCTAATCCATCAACTGATTGGCCTCTTTCATTGTGGTCTACTTGGATAACTTTCTTTTTATGTTGTGTGATTAAGTGATATCTAGCAAGCATTCCAGCAAACTTATTGTTTTCATCTAATATAGGGTAGCTGCTGTGTCTTGATTCACTCATAACTTTTTTAGCATCATCAACTAAATCATCAAGTGAAACAGAAATTATGTTTTCACTTGTCATAAGGAATTTAACTGGTAAACTTTGAACTATAAGTTTACTTGTTGTAAATGAATCATAAGGTGTACATATTATTGTAACACCAGCTTCCTTAGCTAATTTAATTAATTCTTCGTTAGCTTTATGACCACCAGCGATAACTATTAATGAAACTCTTTGATTTATAAGAGTTTCTATTGTATCAGGTCTATCTCCAACTATAGCAATATCACCTGCATCTATAAATGAAGTAAGTGATTCAGGTTGCATAGCAGCAACTACTAATTTACCTGGGAATAATTTAACTGCTTCATTAACATTTTGAATTTCTGCATCTAAAGTTTCCACTATATTTTCAAGAGGTGTTTCACTCTTTGCAAGTATTTTATTATCTAAAACATCCATATATGTAGCTGTAATATTTGATGTAGCAACTAAACCTACTAAATTATTATCTTCATCAACTATAGGCATTGTCTTTGTATTTTTTTCGTTCATTAAAGTCCAAGCTTTTCTAATTGAAACATTTGGATGTATTGCTTCTATTTTATCAAAATCTAAATCTTCAACTTTTAGTCTAACAGTCTCAATAAATTGAGGTGCTTCAACATTAAAATAGTCAAGAGCATATTGAGTTTCTTGACTTACATTTCCAAGTCTTACTGGAACTGCAGGAATATCTTGAGTTTTATTTTTAAATTCTGCATATGAAATTGCTGCACAAATAGAATCTGAATCAGGATTCTTATGTCCAGTTACATAAATTACGTCTTTCATCTGTAAAATCTCCTTTGCATAAATAACTTTATTAATATTTTAAGGCTTATATAAGTAATTGTAAAGTTTAATAGCTTTAATATTTATATAAGTTCTAAATGTAGCTATACATAACATATATTATTTATGAAGTTTAATGATAAGGAGGGAGTATAAGGTGGAAAATTTAAAACATGAAAAGCTTATGTTAAGAGGATTAACAACTGCAGAAGCTGAAAAAAGACAAAAACAATATGGATTAAATGAAATTATAAAGAAAAATAAGATATCACCAATTAGAATATTTTTATCTCAATTTAATGATTTTATAACTTGGGTTTTGCTTGGAGCTACTGTTATATCAGGAATTATGGGAGATACAGCAGATGCTATAACTATTTGTATAATTGTTATTTTAAATGCAATATTAGGTTTTATTCAGGAATTTAAAACTGAAAAATCGTTAGATGCACTTCAATCTATGGCATCACCAACTTGTAAAGTGTTTAGAGATAATAATGTTAAAGTAATTAATGCAAATGAAGTAACTATTGGGGATATTATTATTTTAGAAGCTGGAGATAGAATACCTGCAGATGGAGAAATTGTAGAGTGCAACAATTTTGTTATAGATGAATCAATACTTACAGGAGAATCAGTAGGAGTAACTAAAAGTATAAATAGAGGTAGTAATTATGCTTTTATGGGTACTACAGTAATTAAGGGAAAAGCTTGTTTAAAAGTTAATCAAATAGCTATGGATACTGAAATGGGTAAAATAGCTAATATGCTTGATAATATAGAAGTAGAAAAATCTCCATTAAAAGAAAAGTTAGAGGGACTTGGAAAAGTTCTTGTTGTAGCTTGTTTAATTGTTTGTGCTTTAGTTACAGTTCTTGGAGTTATAAGAGGAAATCCTATCGGAGATATGTTTCTTTTAGGAGTAAGTCTTGCTGTTGCAGCTATTCCAGAAGGACTTACAGCTATAGTTACAGTTGCATTAGCTCTTGGGGTATCAAGAATGTTAAATAGAAAAGCTCTAGTAAGAAAATTACCAGCAGTTGAAACTTTAGGATGTACATCTGTTATATGTAGTGATAAAACAGGAACACTTACTCAAAATAATATGACTGCTAAAGAAGTCTTTGTTGATGGAAGATTCTTTAAAGTAGATCAAGATGGAGTTCCAGAAAACAATAAGCTTATGAAAAGTTTTGTTTATTGTAATGATTGTAGTTATGATTTCTCAGAAACTAATATAGAGAAAGCTTTACATGGAGATCCAACAGAAACAGCACTTATTAAACTTTATTTTAAAGATGTAGCAAGACTTGAAAAAATAACAGCAGGAATAAATAGAGTTTTTGATATACCATTTGATTCATCAAGAAAAATGATGTCAGTTGTAGTTAAAGAAGCAGGTAGAGAAGTAGCCTATGTTAAGGGGGCTCCAGAAAGATTAATAGATAAATGTACTCATATACTTGAAAATGGAACTGTAAAACTTCTTACATTCCAAAAGAAAAAGCAAATAGCAGATGCTATGGATAATATGAGTAGAAGAGCATTAAGATGTATTGGAGGAGCTTATAAAGAATCAGGTATTTCAAAAAATGAAAGCTTAGAGTCTGATCTTATATTTGTAGGATTTGTTGGAATAATAGACCCTCCAAGAAAAGAAGTAAAAGATGCTGTACTTAAATGTAAACTTGCAGGAATTAAACCTGTAATGATAACAGGAGATCATAAAAACACTGCTTATGCTATAGGAAGAGAACTTGGCATAACTAATTCTGAGTCACAAGTTATTACTGGTGAACAATTAGAAAAAATGAGTGATAAAGAACTTAAAGCAAAAGTTGAAAATATTAGAATATTTGCAAGAGTAACACCTACTCATAAATTAAGAATAGTTAGAGCATTTAAGAAAAATGGTAATATAGTTGCAATGACAGGAGATGGAGTTAATGATGCTCCAGCAATTAAAGAAGCTGATATCGGGGTAGCTATGGGGATATCAGGAACAGATGTAACTAAGGAAGCATCAGCTATGATATTAATGGATGATAACTTCCAAACAATAGTTGCAGCTGTAGAAGAAGGTAGAAGTATTTATGATAATATAAGAAAATTTATAAGATATCTTTTATCTTGTAATATAGGTGAAGTTTTAACAATGTTTTTAGCAAGTTTATTTTCACTACCAATACCAATGTTACCTATACAAATCTTATTTGTTAATCTTGCAACAGATGGGCTTCCAGCAATTGCCCTTGGAGTAGACCCAGCTGATATGGATATAATGAATCAGAGACCTAGAGATAAAAATGAAAGTATATTTGCGAGAGGATTAACTGAAAAGATAGTTATAAGAGGAGCTTTAATAGGAATTTGTACTTTATTATCATTCTTAGTGGGAATGTATTATAAGATGGATATTGCAACTTGTAGAACAATGGCACTTAGTACACTTGTAATGTCTCAGCTTATACATGTATTTGAATGTAGATCAGAAAGGCATTCAATATTTGAAATAAAACTATTTACTAATCCTTATTTAGTTGGAGCAGTATTAGTATCTATAACAATGTTATGTTCAATTTTATATATTCCTTTCTTTGCATCAATATTCCATACAGTACCACTTGGAGTTAAGCATTGGCTTTATGTAATTTTCTTCTCATCAATAATAGCATTCATAAATAGCTTATATTTGCTTATCAAAGTTAGAAAAAAATAGAGTGAAAAAAGAACTGCTTTAAAATAGTTTTGCTATTTTAAACAGTTCTTTTTTTTATCTCATTCTTGTTTGTTGCTGTCTAGTTTTCTTTAATTGTGAATGATCTACAGGAACTAAATCTTGTTTAATTGTCAGATTAAGCACATTACTAATTTCTATGAATTCTTTACCATCCTTAACAGTCTTAAGACCTTGAATAATAACATTGTTTCCTTGTTTTACTGGAACAAATGTAGCTTTTTTAAACCATTTATTTTTATTGTAAACACATTTTGATATAACTCTGCTTCTATCAGGTCTAACCATTAAAGTTACACTTAGTTTATGGAATATCCAAAGTATAGTTTTTTCTTCTAATTTAACTGAAAGAACACTTCCTTGAAATTGAGTTAATCTATCTCCGTACTTTTCTAAATATGAATCAGTGTAATATTTGGATAATTTTTCTTTAAATCCCATACTAATACTCCTTTTTACTTAATAATATAATAAAAAAATAATTGCAATTTATGTTAAACATTAAACATATCTAATATTATAACATATCGATTACATTTATAAAACTTATTTTAAACAAGTAATTTAGAGGAAGTAAGTTTAAAATATTAAGAAAATGTAGACAAATATAATAAGTAGTTAATAAAGTATAATTTAATTAAACGAGGGTAGACTAATTAGTATAACTGATTTATAATAAAGTATAGTATATATTAACTCATAGGAGGCTGAAACATGGACAAACAACAATTAGCATCAATGATAGATCACACTATATTAAAAGCAGATGCAACAAGAGAATCAGTAGAAAAAATATGTAAGGAAGCGTTAGAATATAAATTTGCTTCAGTTTGTATTAATCCAGCTAATGTAGAATTAGCGGCAGAGATGCTAAAGGGTAGTGAAGTTAAGGTATGTACTGTAATAGGTTTCCCTTTAGGTGCAAATACTTCAGAAGTTAAGGCTTTTGAAACTAAGGATGCAATAGCTAAAGGTGCAGATGAAGTTGATATGGTAATTAATATCGGAAGACTTAAAGATAAAGATTATGAATATGTAAAAAATGATATTAAAGCAGTAGTTGAAGCTGCTAAAGGAAAGGCACTTACAAAGGTTATTATTGAAACATGTCTTTTAACTGATGAAGAAAAGGTTAAGGTTTGTGAACTTTCAAAAGAAGCAGGGGCTGATTTTGTTAAAACATCAACAGGATTCTCAACAGGAGGAGCAACTCCAGAAGATATAAAATTAATGAGAGAAACTGTTGGGCCAGATATGGGAGTAAAAGCTTCAGGTGGAGTTAGAAGTTTTGAAGATGCTAAAGCAGTTATAGAAAATGGTGCTACAAGAATAGGAGCTTCATCATCAATAACAATTTGTGAAGGCGGAGTTTCAAGCTCAGATTATTAATTTATAGAAAATACTTAGAGACTATATCTAAATTAATTTAGATATAGTCTTTTTTATTAAATATAATTAGGATTACTTTAGTTATGAAGTTTGTCGAAAATAAAATTATAGAAAATTACACTAAAATGCTCCCTAAATGTATAAATTAGAATATTAATATAGTATATTACTTTAAAGGAGGGAGCTGCTCTAACAAACTTAAAATCTTTTAGTAGATTTAGTTTTTCGAGTAGAAAATTATGAAAAGAGAGTTAACTCCAAGAGAAATAATCTACAACACTAGTTTTTTAGTAGAAGAGAAATTAAATAAAGAGAATATCTTAGAGTGTAATAATGTCTATAAAACAATAAAGGAAGCTTTAAATATAGACAAAGAAGGCTTTAATGTTTATTTAGTAGATAGCTTTTCTAATAAAAAAATAAAAGAAATGGTTGAAAGCATAAGTACTATAATGCTTGAAAGAGAAAAGCCTAATGATATTTGCTATGCCACCTTGGACAATGAGAGAGAACCTAAGGTTTTAATTGTTAAAAATGGTTATGGATTAAAACTAAAAGAGCAGGTGGAAAATATAAAAGAGCTGTATTCTAGCAAGATTTATAGCTTTTACAATTCTTCTATAAATGATGAGAAGGAAAAAATAATAGATGATGTTAGTAGAAAGAGAAATAATTTTATAGAAGAATTGATAGATTCAGCTAAAGAAGAGGGGTTTGAGTTAAAAGCTACAACAGCAGGATTAACTTTTATTCCTATAGATGAAGATGAAAAAGATGAAACTATTTTAGAGAGTGAAGATGAGGATTTTATTGAAAAAATGGCTAAATTGAAAGATGGAGCTGAGGACATATTAGAAAAACTAAAAGAGGTGGAGGACCTTTCTATATATAGATTAAAAGATATTTTTAGAACTTATATAATAGAAGAAACTGAGGACTTAAAGGAAGATATTATAGAAGAGTTTGCGGAATTAGATGAGGCTAAAGAATATCTTTTAGATGTTTGTGAAAGTATAGAAGATAAGGTTGTAGATATATATTCTATGGCATATGAGGATGATGAAGAAAAAATAGCTGAAATTATTTCAAAATATTTAGTTAATATTTTAGTAGATAATAGTAAGGTAGAGCATCCTAGAGTTATATTTGAAGAAGACCCATCTATTAATAATCTTTTTGGTGGTATAGAATATGAAAATCATAATGGAGCTTACTCAACAAATGTATCTTTAATAAAAGCAGGTTCACTTCTTAAAGCTAATGAAGGTTGTATTGTGCTTAGGTTAAATTCTTTACTAACAAATCAAAGTAGTTATTATTATTTAAGAAGAGCTCTTTTAAATGGTAGGGTAAGTTTTGATTATGATAGAGGTTATTTAGAATTATTATCTTTAAATGGATTAAAACCTATGCCAATACCTATTAATGTGAAGGTTATTATAATAGGGGATTATAAGAGCTATGATGTCTTATATAATAATGATGAGGATTTTGCTAAAATTTTTGGAGTAAGAGCTGAATTTAATCCTTTAGTCAAAATAGATTCTGAAATTAAGAAAACTATGAAATATTATATAGATACCCTTGTAAAAGAAAAGCAAATTTTACCACTCTCGAATAAGGCAATTAATGAGATAGGAAAATATCTTTCAAGGAAAGCAGAGGATAGAAATAAAATATTTTGGGATGTTGATGAGCTAGAAAGAAATTTAATTCTAGCTAGTAATCATGCTGTAAGAAATAAAAAAGTAGAAATAAATGATAGTGATATTAGAGAAATAGCTTATAAAAGAAGTCCGTTAGAGGCTGAGTATCAAAAGATGTATTTAGATAAAAAAATACTACTTAATATAAATGATAATATTATAGGTAGTGTTAATGGGCTTGCTGTTATAGATAATGGATATTTAAGTTTTGGTAAGCCTATAAGAATAACTTGTGTTGTTTATAAAGGTCTTGGAAGAATAATAGATACCCAAAGAGAAAGTAATATGAGTGGAGCAATCCATAATAAGTCTGTAAATATATTAAGGGGATTTTTAAATAATTATTTAAATAATTATGAGACAACACCAGTAGACTTTCATTTAAGTTTTGAACAGATGTATGGTGGTTTGGATGGAGATAGTGCATCAGTTGCTGAAGTTATAGCAATGATTTCTTCTTTAAGTAAAATTCCAATAAGACAGACTATTGCAGTTACGGGATCTTTAAATCAATTTGGGGAAGTGCAACCTATTGGTGGAGTAAATGAAAAAATAGAAGGTTTCTTTAATATTTGTAATGTACTAGATACTCATATAGGTAAAGGAGTTTTAATTCCTGAAAGTAATAAAAATGAAATTATCCTTTGTAAAGAGATTGAGGAAGCAGTAGAAAAGGGTGAGTTTCATATATATACTATGCGAGATATAAGTGATGCTATGGAAATTTTAATGAGTGGAAATAATAATACTTTAGAAAATATCGCTACGGCTATAAATATAGAATTAGCAAAATATAAGTAGGATAAAAATGGATGCTTTAATTTTAAAGTATCCATTTTATTTTTTTTATAACTTATAAATATATGCAACAATAAATTGATTATGTTGACTCATAAAAATAAATATGTTAAAATATGGAAAAAGATTATTTGAAATTGGAGGTGTAATCCTTATGTATATAGATTTTAAAAATAAGGCTAAAACTCTTATAGTAGAGCTTTCAGGTGAGTTAGACCATCATAGTGCAGAGGAAGTGAGAGTAAAGATTGATGATAGAATTGATAGACAATTAATAGAAAAAGTTATTTTTGATTTTTCATCTGTAAGCTTTATGGATAGTTCAGGTATAGGAGTTATTATTGGGAGATATAAAAGAGTTTCTATGAGAGGTGGAAAGGTTGCTATAGCTTCAGTTAATCCTAGTATAAAGAGAATTTTTGATTTATCAGGTATGTTCAAAATAATAAATGTTTATCCAAATGTTAATGAAGCAGTAGAAAATCTTTAAAAGAGCGGGGGATTAAGTAATGAAAGAAAATAAGGTTAGAATAGAATTTTTAGCAAAGTCTGAAAATGAAGCTTTTGCTAGAGTATCAGTAGCTGCATTTATAGCTCAGTTAGATCCAACTATAGAAGAATTAACAGATATAAAAACAGCAGTTTCAGAGGCTGTTACTAATTCAATAATACATGGATATGGAAATGATGAGAGTAAGATTGTTGCAATAGAAGTTAGGATTGAAGGTAAAGAAATAGAGATATTAATTGAGGATAAGGGGGAAGGTATAGAGAATATAGAGCTTGCCAAAGAACCATTATATACTTCAAGGCCAGATCTTGAACGTTCAGGAATGGGCTTTACTGTTATGGAAACATTTATGGATGGACTAGAAGTAGATAGTCAGAGTGGAGTTGGAACTAGAGTAATAATGAAGAAAAAACTAAGAGAATTAGAATAGGTGAATGAATATGGAAGTATCTAATATCAATAAAAAGCCTAATTATGATATGAATAAAGAACTCATAACCCTTGCTCAAGAAGGGGATAAAGATGCTATGAATAAGCTAGTTGAAATAAATACTCCATTAGTATCTTCATTATGTAAGAAATTTTTGAATAGAGGATATGAGTATGAAGATATATTTCAATTAGGCTCTATGGGGCTTGTTAAAGCTATACAGAATTTTAATAATTCATATGATGTAAAGTTTTCTACTTATGCAGTTCCTATGATTCTTGGTGAAATTAAAAGGTTTTTAAGAGATGATGGAATAATAAAGGTTAGTAGAAATGTAAAAATAATGGCTCAAAAATTATATTTTTATAAAGAAGCTCTTGTTAAAGATTTAGGTAGAGAGCCTACTGTAGGAGAACTTGCAGATTATGCTTCAATAGATAAGGAAGAAGTTTTATTTGCTTTGGAATCTGTAAATAATATGCATTATCTTCATGATACTATACATCAAGATGAGGGTTCACCAATTTTATTAATCGATAAAATAAGTGAAAATCTAGAAGAGAATGATGATATGATAGAGAAAATAGCTTTAAAAGAAGCTATTAGAACTTTAGATGATAAATCTAGAAAAATAATTTTGCTTAGATATTTTAAAGATAAAACTCAGAGTGAGGTAGCAAAACTTCTAGGAATAAGTCAGGTTCAGGTTTCAAGAATAGAGAAAAAAATACTTGTTAATATTAAGGATAAATTAAAAGAGGACTAAATATGGATATGACAGAAAACATATATATTTATTTTTAAAATAGCTTTTAAGTAGTAATAACTATTTAAGAGCTATTTTTTTATTAAAATAATCGTGAAATTGAATAATAATCTTAATAAGATAAATACTAAATACAATTAGATTAAGAAAAGAGGGTGAGATTTATGAAACAAGATAAAGGTGAGAAGAAGATAGAGAAAAAGTTTAATGAACTTAAAGATGAAATACAACCAAAGCCAAAAGTATTTAGAAATTGTATAAATGCTTTTTGGATTGGTGGAGTTATTTGTCTTGTAGGGGAATTTATAAGAAAAATATTACTTAGTTACAATATTCCAGAAGAGCAAGTTGCTACATGGTTACCTATAATAATGATATTTATAGGAGCTCTTTTAACTGGTATAGGAGTATATGATAAGATTGCAAGTGTAGCAGGGGCTGGAACCTTAGTTCCTATAACAGGTTTTTCTAATGCTATAGTTTCACCAGCTATTGAATTTAAAAGTGAAGGTTTTATAGCAGGTGTTGGTGTAAAAATGTTTACTATTGCTGGACCAGTTTTAGTTTATGGGATATCAAGTTCTGTAGTAGTAGGGATTATTTATTATATATTATTAAGACTAGGGGTGGTGGTTTAATTTATGGAAACTAAAAGAATTGGAGAACAAACAATAATTTTAACTAATAAACCTAAAATATTAAAAACTACTAGTGTAGTTGGACCAAAAGAGGCAGAAGGACCATATGGGGATTATTTTGATATTACTCTTAGTGATGATAAAAATGGTAAGGAAAGTTTTGAAAAGGCTGAAACAAGTCTTATGTATACAGCAATAAAAGAAACTATAAAAAAAGGTGGACTTAAGGAAGAAGATATAGATTATTTATTTGCAGGAGACTTACTTAATCAAACAGGTTCTGCAAATTTTGCGGCTAGAGATTTTAATATACCTTTTTTAGGACTTTATGGTGCATGTTCTACAATGACTGAATCTTTGGGGCTTGCAGCTATTATGGTTGATGGAGGATATGCTAAATATTCAATAGCTTCAACTTCTTCACATTTTTCATCAGCAGAAAGACAATTTAGATTTCCCTTAGAATATGGTGCGCAAAGAAAAGAGCCATCTCAATGGACTGTAACAGGTTCAGGTGCAATGTTATTAGGTAGTGAAGGAGATTTCCCTTATGTAACTCATGTAACTACTGGTAAAGTAAAAGATTATGGTATAAAAGATCCAGAAAATATGGGCCTTGCTATGGCACCAGCAGCTGTGGATACTATCTATAAACATTTTAAAGATACAGGTAGATCTCAAGATGATTATGATTTAATAGCAACTGGTGACCTTGGAAAAATAGGAAAAGAAATGACTGAAAAACTTTTATTAGAATATGGATATGACATAAGACAAAAATTTATTGATTGTGGAGATGTCATTTATGATAAAGAAATGCAAAAAACTCATTCAGGTGGAAGTGGCTGTGGTTGCTCAGCTGTAATAAGTTGTTCATATATATATAAAGGACTTTTAAGTGGTCATTTTAAAAGAGTTTTAATAATATCAACAGGTGCATTACTTAGTCCTTCTTATACTTTACAAGGAGAAAGTGTTCCAGGAATAGCTCATGCAGTAGCTATAGAATATATGAAGGAGGAAGAAAAATAATGAGTGGATATATATGGGCATTTATAATTGGAGGCCTTATTTGTGTTATTGGGCAACTTCTTATTGATTTAGCTAATTTAACTCCAGCACAGGTTTTAGTATCTTTTGTTGTTATAGGAACTATTTTAGGAGCTTTAGGACTTTATCAAAAGTTAGCTCTTTTAGGTGGAGCAGGAGCTACAGTTCCGATACCTGGTTTTGGATTATCACTTGCTAAAGGGGTAATGAAAGCTGTAAGAGAATATGGTTTTCTAGGAGCTTTTACAGGAGGAGCAGTTGGAACAGCTGGTGGAATAACAGCTGCTGTAGTTTTTGGATATATAATGGCACTTATTTTTAATCCTAAAACAAAATAATTTTAATTATATTAGAAAAATACAGACATTTAATTGTTTGTATTTTTTTATTGTATTAAAGAACTTTAATAGAAAATATAGTGACAATAGTAAAAAAAAGTAATATAATCAAGCTGGTAATTAAGAGATAGAATGGTGGATGGACAGGTTTGAGGAAATTTTGTAGTTTAAGTTGTGATGAGATTATAAGAAGCTTTAATAGTGATAAAGTGAGAGGGTTATCATATAAAAATATAGAGATAAATTCAAAAAAATTTGGAAGTAATAAAATAGATTTTTCAATAAAAAAGGAAGAAAGTATTTTTACTTTGCTTAAGAGTAAATCTATATGGTTAATTTTATTTTCTATATTTTTGACTATATTAGCTAAACAATATATAAATACTTTTATTTTAATTATGATTTTAATAAGTATTTTTATAATTAGATATATTGAAATAAATGATTATAAAAAGCAAATAGAAAATTTATCAGATATTAATTATTCTGATATAAAAGTTATAAGAGGTGGAGTTAAGGATATAGTAAAAACTGAAGAGTTAGTTGTTGGTGATATAGTAATTTTAAATAAAAATAGTATTGTTCCAGCAGATATTAGAATTATTAAAAGTAATAAGCTTGGTATAAATGAAAGAAATATAACAGGTTTAGATTTAGCTATTAAAAAATATAGTGCTAAGTTAAGTGAGAGAGCAAAGTCTTTAACTGATTTTAATAATATAGCTTTTAGAGGAAGTAGAATAGAAGATGGAGACGGGCTAGGAGTAGTTATTAGTGTTGGTGAAAATACTCAGTTTTCAAGGATTTTAAGATATTTTAAGGAATTAAAAGAGAGAAGAAATAAGATAGCTAAAGATAATGAAAAAGCTATTAGTAATTTTAAAAAACCTATTATTATTTTTGCTTTAATTTTAAGTATAGGAATTTTACTTATTAATAGGGAAGATAAATTAGTGGTTATTTCAAATATGTGGTTTTTAATTGCTAGTGTAAGATTTATTAATCTTCTTTATATATTTAAATTAGTAAAAAGATATGATTTCACAAAGAAAGATATAGATATAAATAATATGATGATTCTAGATTATGCAAAAGACATAAATGTAGTATTTTTAGATAAGATAGGATCAATAGCAGAAGAGGAAATGAGAGTTAAAACTCTATATACTTCAGAAAAGTTAATAGATAAGATTGATAGTATAGATTTAAATGATATAAACATAAATAGGATTTTAGATATAGCACTTTTAAATAATGAAGCTAAATTTATAAGGGAAGAAAATAGATATGAAGGTGAATTAGTAGATATAGCTTTAATGAATTTTGCTACTGAGAAAAGAATTTTTAAAACTACTATAAATTCTAAATATCCACGTATTTTTAATATTACATATGATGTTGATAAGGGAGTTAGTACAAGTGTTAATAAAGCTAAGTCTCAATATAGGGCAAATGTTATAGGAAATGTAGATGAGC
Organism: Clostridium mediterraneense; assembly: GCF_900091705.1. Lineage (GTDB taxonomy): Bacteria > Bacillota > Clostridia > Clostridiales > Clostridiaceae > Sarcina > Sarcina mediterraneense. The sequence continues at coordinate 1,003,802 of NZ_LT594785.1, forward strand.
TTTTAGAAAAATGTAAGTTTATAATGATTGATGGAATAGAAAGAGAAATTACTATAAATGATATAGAGAAAATAAGAATGATAGATTTTAATATATCTAATAAAGCTTTAATAACTAGAGGCTTTGCATATAGAAGTTTTACATATGAACCAAGTGAAGATGAAAATATAGAAAGTAATCTTGTTTTTGTTGGAATTATAGGATTTGAAAATCCTATCAAGGATATGGTTATTGATTTAATTAGAGATATTAAATCTCAAAAAGTACATCCTATTTTAATAACGGAGGATAATAAGATTGTAGCAAATAGACTTGGAATATCTTTAGGTTTAACTAAAGGAATGGATGAAGTAATATCAGGGATTGAAATTTTATCTTTAGATAAAAAGGAACTTATAAATATTTTATCTAGAGTTAAAATATTGTGTAAGATAACTCCAGAAATAAAAACTAAAATAATATCTTTATTTGCAGAATCATATAAAATCTCAAGTATAGGGGAAAGTTTAGCTGATATTCCAAGTATTTCTTTGTCTGATATAGGAATAAGTAAAGGTAGAAAACCTGCAAAGCTTTTAAGAGATATATCTGATGTATATATAAGAGAGAATATTTTAGAAAAATTTATAGAAATAATGAATGTTAGTAAAGATTTAGCTTATAAAAAAGAGTGTGCTTTAAACTTCTTTAAGAGAGTGCTATTTATGGAATTAAGCTTAATTATAATTAGTTATCTAGTATTTAATGAATCAAGTATTAGATTTTTAATGTTCTATATATTTAATATTATTTTAGTAGCTTTAATTGGATTAATGGATATTTTTAATCCTAATAGGAATAGTAATTTTAATACTAAAGAGATTCTATTAAAAGATGGTTTAGGGCTTGGTATTATTGTATTTGCCATGATAATCTTTAAAGAAGATATTAAGGTTTCTATAATTGGATTCTCTCTTTTATATTTTAAATTTGTTATTGAAAAATTACTTGAAGTTAAGAACTTTAAAAGTATGAGTAAAGTATTAAAAATTATAGCTTCATTAAATAGTGGATTATTAATAATTAGTACAATATATTATTTAAAAGATTTAAGTAATATAATTAACAAACTTAGTATACTATTAATTATTTTTACTATTTTTATAATCTATGAATTTATTCATAAAAAATGGATAAAATCCTTACTAGGGTGATTTGGTGAGGAAGATAGATAAATTAGAAGTTAAAAAGCCTTTAATATATATATGCTTTGCAATTATGATAGGCTTAATAAATTTTATGCTTTTAAATATTAATATAAAGGGTATGGTTATATTTACTATATCCTTTATTACTATATATTTAATTACTTATAATAGAAAGTATTTTTGTATTTTATTAAGCTTTGTTTTTATTGGTTTTTTAAGCTCGTATTTTTATTATAACTTTTATCAAAATAGGCAGGATAATTTTAAGATAAGAATAACTGATACATATAAGGATCATTATTTAGGGATAGTTAATGGAAGAAAATTTTATATTTATTCAAAACAAAAGTTAGATGAAAATAAACTTATTTATGCTAATGGAAAATTTAAAAAAGATATAGATATACAAAGTGGTAGAGTAGGACATATTTTTGTAAAAGATATTTTAAAAACAAAGGAAGATTTTATTTTTAAACTTAGACAAATAAATGATAAGTACTATAATAATTTAAAATCATATATTGGTGAAAAAAATGCAGCTATGGCAACTGCCTTAGTATTTGGAGATAAGGATTATTTAGAATATGAAGATAAGGAAAAGTTAAAAGATATAGGAGTAATACATCTAATTTGTATATCAGGATTTCATATAGTTTTTATATACAGTATTTTAAAGAAATTTATAAAAAAAGAAATATCACTTGCTTTAGTATTTTTTTATGTAGTTTTAACAGGACTCACAGCATCTGCTTTAAGAGCTTATATAACTTTAGTAGTTTTAGAAATGTCTTTTAAAGTGAAGAAAAACTATAATTCAATAGCTGCACTTAGTTTATCTGCAATATTAATTCTTTTAGTAAAACCATATTACCTACTTGATATAGGATTTGATTTAAGTTATTTAGCTACTCTTGGGATATTATTATTTAATAAAGTCTTTCAAAGAGTGTTTTATTTCTTACCAAAGTATATAAATACTTCTCTTAGTATGAGTTTAGCAGCTCAAGTTTTTATATATCCATTTATGATATTTGTTTTTAAGAGTTTTACTATGAATTTTGCACTTGGAAGTTTTGTTTTAACCCCTTTAATATATTTACTTTTACCTTTAGGTATAGTTTCATTAATTATGTTTTTACTTAATGTAAGTATTTTATGGTTTTATTCATTGTTATCTATAGCTTTTAAGATATTTAATTTTTTAGTGGAATATTTACAATATTATTCCTTAGATATATTTTACTGTGAAGAGATCTACGCAGTTATTTATACTATTATATTAATTATTTTTAGTTCTATATATAAAGGTTATTTAAATAAGAAGTTTTTTGTTTTATGTTGCATGCTAATTTTTGTGATATTTATGTCTGAATTTAGCTTATTTACAAAGCTTTATCTATATGAAGATACATGGAATAATGCGCTAATTATTGAAAATGGATTTAAAAAAGTAGCTTATACTTCAAATGATTCAGATATATTTATAAACAAAATAAAAAAGGAAAATGCCATAAATAAAGTTAAAGTTTTAAAGAAAGATATCATGTTAAATTTAAGAAATAATTTTAATATATATGTAAATCCTAAGATAAAAGGCTCTTTTATAATGTTAAGCAATGATAATTATGATATAATTGACTTACTAAATGAAGATGAGAAAGTAGTTATAATGTTTAATGAAATTTATATAGATGAAAGAGGTCAGTAAAGGTGATAGATTTAGATAGATTAGAGGCTGATTTAAAGGCAAACAAACTAAATAATGCATATATACTTTGTGGTTTAGATGAGGTGCTAATAAAGGAAGCCATAGACAAGATAATGGAAAAATCTATTGACTTAAACTTTAAAGATTTAAATTCAGTAAAATTTGATGCAGTAGGCTTAGATTATGATACATTTATGAATGCTTGTGAAACCTTACCTTTTATGGCAGAGAAAAGAGCAGTTGTAGTATCTAGAGCAAATTTTTTAAGAGATAAATGTGATAATGACTCAAAAAGTTTTTATGAAAAAGCTAAATCATATTTTGAAACACCACCAGAAACTACTGTTATTATAGCTTATGTTCTTTTAAATGATAAAAGAGAAAGGGCTAATAAATTTAAAAAATTATTAGATCTTGATAAAAAAGGATGTACTATAGTATCAATAGACAAATTAAAAGGTGCTAGATTTTATAATAGAGTAGAAGAAATATTTAAATCTAAAGGTAAATCAATAGGGAAAATAGAACTTAAATATTTCTGTGAAATAGCTCATAATAATTTTGATATTATTGAAAAAGAAGTAGATAAGCTTGTTAATTATGCACAGGATAGAGATATAACAAGAGCTGATATTGATATTATGAAACAATCAAATAGTGAAGATGATATATTTGATTTAATAGATTTAATATCAATTAAGAAGCCAAATAAAGCTATAGATCTTATGAATGAGCTTTTTAATAAAGGAGAGGATGTATTCCCTATATTAAGACTTATACAAGGACAATTTCAGAGGCTTTATACAATTAAGGTAGGACTTAATAATGGTTTAAGAGTAGATGACTTTGTGAAAGAACTTAAATTACCAATATTTATAGTTGAAAAATTAATTGGACAAAGTAAAAGATTTAATGAAAATGCTATAAAGAAAGCATTGAATATTAGTTTAGAAACAGAAAAAAGATTAAAGAGTAAATCACATCTTGATAAAAGAACAGAGATGGAGATTATGCTTATAAATATTTTAGTATAAAAAAAGAAGTGCCTCATAGAGAGCACTTCTTTTTTATTAAGAGTGCAAGCACATCTTAATAAAAAGAAGGTGTTAGATTTCTAACACCAATACAATTAAGCCATAGCATTTAACTTGCTTGCTAATCTTGATTTCTTTCTAGCAGCCATGTTCTTATGTACTATACCCTTGCTAGCAGCCATATCTAATGATCTAGCAGCGGCTGTGTAAAGAACCTTAGCTTCTTCTACGTTATTAGCTTCAACTGCTACTTCAAACTTCTTGATTGAAGTCTTAAGTGCTGACTTAAGCATTTTGTTTCTTAAAGTCTTAGTTGCAGTTACTTTAATTCTTTTCTTAGCTGATTTAATATTTGCCATTCTAGTTCACCCCCTTTAATTTTTAACCATATGTGAAGTTTGGGGAAACTACACACGAGTTCATTATTTAACAAAGGTAATTATAACATCTAAAAAATATAAGTTCAAGTGTTTTTAAAATTAAAAGGACATAATTATTAAATTAAAAGGACAGGATATATTTATAACAAAAAAATTAAAGTAGGTGTTTTTTTATGGATAATGTAAGAACTGATATGGCCTTGGAAAAAAGAGAACTTTATGAGAAAAAATTTAAAAGGGAAATAGATGGTGTAATTGCCAAGGAAGAAATTATAGATGAGATAAAAGTTACAACTGTAGATATCATAAATGAAGATGGAGAAAAAAAGATCGGAAAAGGTATAGGGCGTTATATAACAATAGATATGCCATCAGAAGTTCATTATGATGCAGATATTAAAACTCAGGCATCACATCTTATAGCATCTAGTATTCAACAAATGATTAAAATTAAAGAGCATGATGTTACTTTAGTTGTTGGACTTGGAAATGAAGGAGTAACTCCAGATGCTTTAGGTCCAAAGGTTGTTAAAGGATTAATGGTTACAAGGCATTTAAAGAAATTAATACCAGAGCATTTTGGTGATGAAGTAAGACCAGTATGTGCTATTGCTCCAGGGGTTTTAGGAACAACAGGAATAGAATCAGGAGAAATAATAAAATCTTTGATTGAAAAAATAAAACCATCTCAAATAATTTGTATAGATGCATTAGCTTCTAGAAAATTAGAAAGAGTTGCAAATTCTATACAAATAACAGATACAGGAATAGAACCAGGAGCAGGTGTTGGAAATAATAGAATGAAAATAAATAAAGAAAATATGGGTGTTCCAGTTATAGCTATAGGAGTTCCAACAGTCGTAGATGCTGCAACAATAGCTAGTGATGCTATTGACTTAGTAATTGATGAAATGATTGAAAATGCTGATGAGAGCAAGGGATTTTATAATATGCTAAAAAATATAGATAGATATGAAAAATCTAAAATGATAAGAGAATTATTAAATCCTTATGTAGGAAATCTTATGGTAACTCCAAAAGAAGTTGATGATATAATAGACTCTATTTCTAAATTAGTTTCAGAAGGACTTAATGTTGCACTTCAACCTGATATGTTGTTAGAAGATATAAATAGTTTTTTAAATTAGGTAACATAATATTCCCCTGCTTTACATATAAATTTTATATAGAGGAGGGGATATTTTGTGGTACTAAGAAAAAGTAGCAAGAGAAAAAAGGAATTTCCCGTGGGATTAGTTCTGTTTCTAATTGTAACTCTTATATTTATGGGGAGGTTTATTAAAATAGCTTTACAAAGAGATGTTAAAGGTGGACTAGCATACATACAGTTAATTAATGCAGGAATGCCACTTATAGAAGGAACGTATTATGATGAGGAAGCGTATGAAGAAAGTAGTCTTACTATAAGTAGTATTGTTATAGAGACATTAGGAGTAGATAAAATAAATCCTGAAAATATATTAGCTTATGAACTACCAGGTTTTAATGAATATAATATGTTAGCAGATAATGAAACTAATGCTAAAGATGATATAGATTCTTTTGTTTTAGATAATACTAGTATAGATAAATCAGAAAAACCTAGTAATATAAAGGTTGAAGGTGTTAGAAATCCTAATATAGTTCAAACATTGGATCAATCAAAGCCAAGAGTTTTAATCTATAGTACTCATACTGATGAAGGATATTCACAACCAAGAGATTTTAGTCCTGACTCCGATAAGAATGTTATTGGAGTTGGAGAATTAATTGCTAAAGAGCTTGAAGAGTATTATGGAATATCAACAATTCATGATAAGACAAACCACTCAACTTTTTATCAGGAAAGTTATTATAGATCAAGAGAAACAGTGCAAAAGTATGCTGATAAATATGGAAGTTTTGATATGGTTATAGATTTGCATAGAGATGGTATAGGTACAAATGCAAATAAATCTATTGTAACAACAGAGCTAAATGGAGAAGCTCTTTCAAAGATTATGTTTGTAGATACTAGAAATAGTGAAAATTTTGAATCTACTCATGCAATGAATCAAAGAATGTATAAAAAATCTCAAGAAATATTCCCGGGACTTACAAGAGGAATAAGAACTGTAAATAGGGGAAGTGCAAAATATAATCAGCATATTCTTTTAAATTCAACACTTATAGAAGTTGGAGCAGAAAAGAGTACTCCACAAGAGGCTCAAAATTCAGCTAAATATATAGCAAGACTTATAGCAGAAGAATTATATGCAAGACAAAATGGAGAAACTCAATAAAATCCATTATAAATTGAATAAATATGGTAAATAAGGACACTCTTATAGATAGTATATTTAGGGGGTGTTCTTATTTGTTTAAAAGATTTATAGCAGTAATTGCAGTTGTTTTTTCACTTACAATGGGAGTATGGGGATTTTTTAAAGTAAATATAGCTGCAACTGAGGCTTTTAATAGTAATAAATATGAAATAACAAATGTTAATTATAAAGATATAAAAGAAAAAACAGGTTTAGATTTGAAAAAACTTAGTAAGGATAATAGTTTTATAAAAACTTATGATATAGGTAAAAAGTTTGTAGTTGTTTTTGGAAATTATAAAATTGATTTAAATGAAACTATTGCTGGACGAGTAATAGTTAATATAATGGATACAATAGATAGTGCAATAAAAAAAGTAGATGAATTAGCATATGATATTATCTATTAAAAACTAGCCATAATATTAACATTTCTATTCTAAGTTATGGTATAATCTATCTTGACTTATTTTACAATGGGGGTGAACGCTGTTCAAATTTAGACAAAGGAACAGATTGAATATGGATAAAAAGAAATTTATTAGAAATTTTTCAATAGTTGCACATATTGACCACGGTAAATCAACACTTGCAGATAGGCTCCTTGAAAAAACAGGAACATTAACTGAAAGAGAAATGGAACAACAAGTTCTAGATACTATGGAACTTGAAAAAGAAAGAGGAATAACAATCAAGTCACAAGCAGCTAGACTTATATATAAAAGAGAAAATGGAGAAGAATATATATTAAATCTTATTGATACTCCAGGACATGTCGATTTTACATATGAAGTATCAAGAAGTCTTGCAGCGTGTGAAGGAGCAATCTTAGTAGTTGATGCTACTCAAGGAATTCAAGCTCAAACACTTGCAAACTGTTATTTAGCTTTAGATAATGATTTAGAAATAGTACCTGTAATCAATAAAGTTGATTTACCAAGTGCTAGACCAGAAGAAATAAGAGCAGAAATAGAAGATGTTATTGGAGTAGAAGCATCAGAATGTCCTCTTATTTCAGCTAAAACAGGATTAAATATAGAAGATGTTTTAGAAGAAATAGTAGAAAAGGTTCCAGCACCTACAGGAGATAAAGAGGCTCCACTTAAAGCTTTAATTTTTGATTCTTATTATGATAGTTACAAAGGTGTAGTTTGTTATGTAAGAATTCGTGATGGAAAAGTTAAAGTTGGAACAAAAATAAGACTTATGGCAACAGGTAAAGAATACGAAGTTACAGAAGTTGGAGTATTTACACCAGGAATGATGCCAGTTCAAGAACTTGAAGCTGGAGAAGTTGGATATATAACAGCATCAATTAAAAATGTTAAAGATGCTAGAGTTGGTGATACTGTTACTGACGCAAATAATCCAACAAAAGAAGTTTTACCAGGATATAAACCAGCTATGCCAATGGTATTCTCAGGTATATATCCAGTTGATGGAGCTAAGTATGAAGAACTTAGAGAAGCATTAGAAAAACTTCAAATTAATGATGCAGCCCTTACATTTGAACCAGAAACATCAATAGCTTTAGGATTTGGATTTAGATGTGGATTCTTAGGACTTCTTCATATGGAAATCATGCAAGAAAGAATAGAAAGAGAATTTAATTTAGATATCATCACAACAGCACCATCAGTTATTTATAAGGTAACTAAGACAGATGGAGAAAAGTTTGATTTAACAAACCCAACAAATCTTCCAGATCGTTCAGAAATAGCATTTATGGAAGAACCAATGGTTAAGGCATCAATAATTACACCTTCAGAATATACAGGTGCAGTTATGGAACTTTGCCAACAAAAGAGAGGTAGATATATCGATATGAGATATATTGAAGAAACAAGAGTTGTTATAGATTATGACATGCCTCTTAATGAAATTGTTTATGATTTCTTTGATACTCTTAAATCAAAAACAAGAGGATATGCATCTCTTGATTATGAATTAAAAGGTTATGAAGAATCAGTTCTTGTTAAATTAGATATTCTTCTTAATGGAGATTCAGTTGACGCATTATCAATGATAGTTCCAGAAAGTGGAGCATATCAAAAAGGTAGAGCTATAACAGAAAAGCTTAAAGAAATAATACCAAGACAAATGTTTGAAGTTCCAATTCAAGCAGCAATCGGAAATAAGATTATAGCTAGAGAAACAGTTAAAGCTATGAGAAAAGATGTTCTTGCTAAATGTTATGGTGGAGATATTTCAAGAAAGAAAAAGCTTTTAGAAAAGCAAAAAGAAGGAAAGAAGAGAATGAGACAACTTGGCTCAGTCGAAGTTCCACAAGAAGCATTTATGGCAGTATTGAAAATAGATTAATTAAAAAGAAGTTTACTATTATATATAGTAAGCTTCTTTTTTACTAAAATTTATTCTGTAAAGTAGTTCTAAATATAATTCCTTATAAATATATTATTAAAAAATATTTATTTTAGTGAGGGATGTTTGTGAAATTAGAATTAAGAGATGTAAGTATAAAATGTAAAAAACTTAGAAGAAATAATATAGCTACAGGTACTTTAAGAAAAAATGATAAAGAAATTATTCCTATATCACTTTGTGGAACAGATATGGATAAATATATAAATGACTTTGGCTTTAATAAGCCTATTGAACTTGAATTGGGAGAAGAAAAGATTGAAGCAAAAATATTAAAGGTTTCTAGACATAACATAAATCATAATATTATTAATGTAGATTTTCAGCAAATAAATTAATAATACTTTTAATATTAAGTAAAGGAGGCTCTCTTTAATTAAGAAGAGCCTCTTTTATTTTTTATCTTATTTAATAAGAAGATTATATATTTTTATAATAAATTACCTATAAAAAATATGTTTAAATTTTAACTTAAAAAGAAACTATATGTATTAGGAGGTTTTTCTGAAAAGTGACAAATATATATAGTTGTTATATATTAAATGTAGTTATTAGCTTGGCTAATATTAATGAAAATAAATTTAAATAAATTAGGGAGCAGGATATTACATGAAAAATATATCATTATATATACATATACCATTTTGTGATCAAAAGTGTTATTATTGCGACTTTCCATCATTTGCAGGAAAGGGAGGATTAAAAGGGCAATATGTTGAAGCTTTGAATAAAGAAATAGATAATAAGAATTTAAAAAATTATATTATAGATACAATTTTTATTGGAGGTGGAACTCCCAGTTCATTAGAAGCTAGAGAGCTTGAAATTATGCTTAGAAAAGTAAATGAGTTAAATTTCTCAGATGATTTAGAATTTACTGTTGAATGTAATCCAGGAAGTATAACAAAAGAAAAGTTAAATGTTATGAAAAAGTATGGAGTAAATAGATTATCTATGGGGCTTCAAGCTGTTCAAAATACTTTACTTAGAGATATAGGAAGAATTCATAGTTATGAAGTTTTTAAAGAAAATTTTAATCTAGCAAGAGAATGTGGATTTAATAATATTAATGTAGATTTAATGTTTGCTCTTCCAGGACAAAAATTAAATGAATGGAAAGAAAGTTTAGAGCTTATATCTAGTTTAAAACCAGAACATATTTCAGCATATAGTTTAATTATTGAAGATGGAACTCCTTTTAGTAGAATGTATGAGCAAGGGAATTTAAAACTTCCAAATGAAGATATTGAAAGAGAAATGTATCATATGGCTAAAGATATTTTAGAGAGTAATGGAATGAAGCAATATGAGATATCTAATTATAGTAGAGAAAATTTAGAGTGTAGACATAATTTAGCTTACTGGGATATGAAGGAATGGATAGGAGTAGGTAGTGCTGCTAGTTCGTATATTGATGGGAATAGAATTACAAATGTTTCAGAAATAGAAGAATATATATCAAGAATTTCTGAAAATAAGTCACCAGAAGCAGAAAATCATATGAATACAGAAAAAGAAAATATAGAAGAATTTATGTTTATGGGACTTAGAAAAATAGATGGGGTTAGTGAAGAGGAATTTAAAAATAGATTTAATAAATCTATAGATGAGATTTATAAAGATATTATATTTAAATATATAGAACAAGGTTTAATTATACGAGAGGATAATAGAATAAAGTTAACAGCAAAAGGGATTGAATATTCTAATGTAGTTATGGCTGATTTATTATTAGAAATAGAATAATATCATCAAAAATAAATTAATTTTAAAATAAAATGAATTAGGGAGTAGGATATTACATGAAAAATATATCATTATATATACATATCCCATTTTGTGAGCAGAAGTATTATTATTGTGATTTTTCATCATTTATAGGAAAGGATAGTTTAAAGGGACAATATATTGATGCTTTAAATAAAGAAATAGATGATAAAAATTTAAATAAATATTTTATAGATACAATATTTATTGGGGGTGGAACTCCAAGTTTACTAGAAGCTGAAGAACTTGAAATTATATTTAAGAAAATAAATGAGTTAAATTTATCAGATAATTTAGAATTTACTATTGAGTGTACTCCTGGAAGTATAACAAAAGAAAAGCTAGATATCATGAAAAAATATGGAGTAAATAGATTATCCATAAAACTTCAAGCTATTCAGAATACTTTACTTAGAGATATAGGAAGAAATTATAGCTACGAGGTTTTTAAAGAGGAGTTTAATTTAGCTAGAGAGTGTGGTTTTAATAATATTAATGTAGATTTAATGTTTGCTCTTCCAGGACAAAAATTAAATGATTGGAAAGAAAGTTTAGAACTTATATCTAGTTTAAAGCCAGAACACATTTCAACATATAGTTTAATTATTGAAGAGGGAACTGTACTTGATAAATTGTATGAACAAGGCAAAGTAGAACTTCCTAATGAAGAGATTAAAAGAGAAATGTATTATATAGCTAAAGAAATTTTAGAAAGTAGTGGAATGAAGCAATATGAAATATCTAATTATAGTAGAGAAAATTTAGAAAGTAGACATAATATTGCTTACTGGGAAATGAAAGAATGGATTGGAGTAGGTAGTGCTGCTAGTTCACATATTAATGGAAGACGAATTACAAATATTTTAGAAGTAGAAGATTATATATCAAGGATTTTTAAAAATGAGCCAGTAGAAGTAGAAAATCATATTAATACACAAAATGAAAATATAGAAGAGTTTATGTTTATGGGACTTGGAAAAATAGATGGAATTAGTGAAGAAGAATTCAAAAATAGATTTAATAAATCAATAGATGAGATTTATGAAGATATTATCTCTAAACATATAAAAGAAGGTTTAATTATAAGAGAAGATAGGAGAATAAAGCTAACAGTAAAGGGGATTGAATATTCAAATATAATTATGGCAGACTTCTTATTAGAAATATAATTTAAAGTGTTATAAATAGTAGTAATATAGAATAAATAAAAGATAATTTAATATTTTGAAGAAATTCTGAATTTAATAAGTGAAAATTAAAATTGACGAATATATGGTAAAGTTATATATTATAAATATAGTCGTTAGCACTCAAGGTTAATGAGTGCTAATAAAAGAGGTGATAGTTATAAATGATAGATGAAAGAAAGCTTAGAATTCTTCAAGCTATTATAAATGATTATATTTCTACAGGAGAACCAGTTGGTTCTAGAACTATCGCTAAAAAATATGATCTTGGTGTAAGTCCAGCTACAATCAGAAATGAAATGGCTGACTTAGAAGAGATGGGGCTTTTAGAGCAACCACATACTTCAGCTGGGAGAGTACCATCAAGTAAAGGATATAGACTATATGTAGATAGAATAATGGAATATGAGAGAGTAAGTGTAGAAGATGAATTACGAATTAGAAATAGTATGTTAGAAACGCATGAGCGTGAAACAGAAATAAATTCATTAATTCATGAAGTAAGTAGTTTACTTTCAGAACTTACAGAACTTACTTGTGTGGTTAATCCACCATCTATAAAGAAAAGTTTCATAACATCTATACAGTTAGTACAAGTAGAACATGATAGTATCTTATGTGTAATGGTTATGGATAATGGCATTATTAAGAATAAATTAGTTAAAGTGAAGGGAGAAATCCCAGATCTTCAAACTTTAAGTCAGATAGCTTTTGTACTAACAAAATGTTTACAAAATTTATCTATAGAAGAAATTAATCTTGAAGTTATAAATAATGTCAAGAAGTACTTAGAAGGTTATGACCATATATTTAATGCAATTCTACCTGCTTTATATGAATGTTTAAAAAGCAAGAGTGCAGAAGAATTAATTATGGAAGGAACCACTAATATATTTAAGTATCCAGAATATAACGACATTGAAAAAGCAAAAGAAATGTTAGCACTACTTCATAATAAGGATTATATAACAAGCCTTATAGATTCTAGTGATGGCATTACTATAAAAATAGGAGATGAAAACTTTATTCCTGAAGCTAAAGAATGTTCAGTTATATCAGCCAGCTATTCAATTGGTGGTAGAGATTTAGGAACTATAGCTCTTATAGGACCTAGAAGAATTAATTATTCAAAAGTTCTAAGTATCATGGATAAAGTTATGAAAGAATTAAATGAAACTTTAAATGATGATATTTAGTTAATAATATAATTAGAATTGAGGTGTTAATAAAGCTATGGATCAAGAAAAAAAAGATGAAATAGTAAATGAAGAAGAAGTAAAGATAGATGAAACTGTAGAAACTTCAGAAGAGGAAGTAGTGAGTGAATCTACTGAATCAAATGAAGAAAGTCTTAAAGAAGATGAATTGAAGGATTTAAAGAAAGAGTTTATGTTATTTAAAGACAAGAGTAAAAGAATGGAAAATGAGCTTGAGGCTTATAAAGATAGACTTTTAAGATTAAGTGCTGAATATGAAAACTACAGAAAAAGAACAGAAAAAGAAAAAGAAAGAATTTACACAGATGCGTGTGAAGATGTTCTTGTAAAGATGTTACCTGTTCTTGATAATTTAGAAAGAGCAATTTCTGTTGAAAATAGCTCAGTAGAAGCTTATAAAACAGGAGTTGAAATGACAATAAAGCAATTTATTGATGCTCTAGAAAAACTAGGTGTTGAAGAAATTGAAACTGAAAATGGTTTTGATCCAAACTTACATCAAGCAGTAATGCATATTCAAGATGAAAATTTTGATGCTAACCAAGTTGCAGAAGTATTCCAAAAGGGATATAAAAAAGGTGACAAGGTAATTAGATTTACAATGGTAAAGGTAGCAAACTAATATAGCTACTAATTTAAAATAAATAATTAATTTAAGATTTTAAATTTGAGGAGGAAATTAATATGAGTAAAATAATTGGAATAGATTTAGGAACAACAAATTCATGTGTATCAGTTATGGAAGGTGGAGAACCAGTAGTTATTACTAATGCAGAAGGTTCAAGAACTACTCCTTCAGTAGTATCATTCCAAAATGATGGAGAAAGATTAGTAGGACAAATTGCTAAAAGACAAGCAATAACAAACCCAGATAAGACAATAATCTCAATAAAGAGACATATGGGAACAGATTATAAAGTAAATATAGATGGTAAAGAATATACACCACAAGAAATATCAGCAATAATACTTCAAAAATTAAAAGCTGATGCAGAAGCTTATCTTGGAGAAAAAGTAACTCAAGCAGTTATCACAGTTCCAGCTTACTTTAATGATGCTGAAAGACAAGCAACAAAGGATGCTGGTAAAATAGCAGGACTTGAAGTATTAAGAATTATCAACGAACCAACAGCAGCAGCTTTATCATATGGTTTAGATAAAATGGATGATGCTCACAAGATTTTAGTATATGACCTAGGTGGTGGAACATTCGACGTTTCAATATTAGACCTTGGTGATGGAGTATTCGAAGTTGTATCAACAAATGGTGATGCTAGACTTGGTGGAGATGACTTTGACCAAAGAATAATAGATTATATCGCAGAAGATTTCAAAGCTCAAAATGGAATTGATTTAAGACAAGATAAAATGGCTCTTCAAAGATTAAAAGAAGCAGCAGAAAAAGCTAAGATTGAATTATCATCAGCTTCACAAACAATGATCAACTTACCATTCATAACAGCAGATGCTACAGGTCCAAAGCACGTTGATATGACACTTACAAGAGCTAAGTTTGATGATATGACAAGTGATTTAGTTCAAAAGACAATAGAAATAATGAAGACAGCTTTAAGTAGCGGAAACGTAAACTTAAGTGATATAGATAAGGTTATCTTAGTTGGTGGATCAACAAGAATACCAGCAGTTCAAGAAGCTGTTAAGAAGTTCACAGGAAAAGAACCTTCAAAGGGAGTTAACCCAGATGAAGTTGTTGCAATGGGTGCTGGAATCCAAGCTGGAGTTTTAGCTGGAGATTCAAGCGTTGAAGGAATCTTATTACTTGATGTTACACCACTTAGCCTTGGTATTGAAACATTAGGTGGAGTTGCAACTAAGTTAATCGAAAGAAATACAACAATACCTACAAGAAAGAGTCAAATATTCTCAACAGCAGCAGATAACCAAACATCAGTTGAAATTAATATTGTTCAAGGTGAAAGAGAAATGGCTGCAGATAATAAGTCATTAGGAAGATTCACACTTAGTGGAATTGCTCCAGCAAGAAGAGGAGTTCCTCAAATAGAAGTTTCATTTGATATAGATGCTAACGGTATAGTTAAGGTATCAGCAATAGATAAGGCTACAAATAAAGAAGCTAATATCACAATAACAGCTTCAACAAACTTATCAGAAGAAGAAATAGATAAGGCTGTTAAGGAAGCAGAAAAATTTGCTGAAGAAGATAAGAAGAGAAAAGAATCAATAGAAATTAAGAATAATGCAGAACAAGTTATTTATCAAACAGAAGATGCTATAAAGGAACTTGGTGACAAGTTAGAAGCAGAAGATAAATCAAAGGTTGAAGCTAAAATGGAAGCATTAAAGGCTGTTAAAGATGGAGAAGATTTAGAAGCTATTAAGAAGGCAATGGAAGAATTACAACAAGAATTCTATGCAATCTCAGCTAAGTTATATCAACAAAATCCAGAAGCTGCAGCAGAAGGTGCTCAAACAAGCGAAGCTAAAAAAGAAGACGATAACGTTGTAGATGCAGACTTCAAGGTTGACGAAGATAAGTAATATAAAAACTACAAAAAGTTTTAAAGCTTTGGTATAATTAAAAAGAATTTAAAGGGAAGGCTAAAGTCTTCCCTTTTTCTAAGTAAGGATAATATATTAATAAATAGTAAATAGAAAATTTATAGGTGGTGTAAAAATGGCTAAAAGAGATTTTTATGAAGTCTTAGGATTAGAAAAAGGGGCTTCAGATGATGAAATCAAAAGAGCGTTTAGAAAATTAGCAGTTAAATATCACCCTGATAAAAATAAGGGTGATAAAGAAGCAGAAGAAAAATTTAAAGAAATAAATGAAGCATATCAAGTACTTTCAAATCCAGAAGAAAAAGCTAAGTATGATCAATTTGGTCATGCTGGTATGGATGGTGGCTTCGGTGGTGGAGCTGGTGGATTTGGTGGCTTTGGTGGATTCGACATGGGTGACATGGGTGGATTCGGTGATATATTTGAAAGTTTCTTTGGAGGCGGCTTTGGAGGCGGCTCAAGTAGAAGAAATAATGGACCAATAAGAGGTGGAGATCTTGAATATAGTTTAAATATAACTTTTGAAGAGGCTATGTCAGGTGTTGAAAAGCAATTTAATATAACAAGAGAAGAAAATTGTGAAACATGTAGTGGATCAGGTGCAAAACCTGGAACAAGTAAGAAGACATGTTCTAAGTGTGGAGGATCTGGACAAATTAGAGTTCAAAGACAAACACCTCTTGGAAGTTTTGTTTCAACAAGCGCTTGTGATGAATGTAACGGAACAGGAGAAATTGTAGAAACTCCATGTACTGATTGTAGAGGCAAGGGAAGAGTTAGAAAATCAAGAAAGATTACTGTTAATATTCCAGCAGGGGTTGATACAGGAAACATACTTACATTAAGAGGTCAAGGAGAACATGGATTAAAGGGTGGCCCAGCAGGAGATTTATATGTAAGAGTAAATGTTGCACCTTCTAAGATATTTAAGAGAGAAGGATCAGATATTTACTACGATTATAAGATGTCAATGACAAAAGCAGCTCTTGGTGCAGAAATAACAGTTCCAACAATAGATGGTAATGTTAAATATACAGTTCCAGCAGGAACACAACCAGGAACAAGATTTAGATTAAAGGGTAAAGGTGTTCCAAGAATAAATTCAACAATGAGAGGAAACCAATACGTTAATATAATAGTAGAAGTTCCTAAGAATTTAAATAAAGAACAACAAGAAGCTCTTAAAGTATTTATGAATACTTTAGGTGAAGAAACAGAAGAAGCTGTGACAAAGAAAAAAGGTTTCTTTGATGAATTAGGAGATAGATTCAAAAAGAAATAATCTGAAAAATAAAAGGGGCTAGGGCTCCTTTTATTTTTTTGTAAAAAATATATTTCATATTTTAAGCTTTTTATTTAATAATATAAAATATTATTTTAAATTATGAGTTAAGAGGTTATAATTATACTAGCAAGTTTAAGGTACAATTAAGATGGACTTTATATAAAGAAAGGAATTGATACATATGGAAGGTAATTGGATTGAAATACAAGTTATAACAAAAAGTGAGGCTTTAGAACCTATATCAGGAATATTCTATGGATTAGATTGTAAGGGAGTTGCAATTGAAGACCCTAATGATGTTTTAGGAAGAGAACAAGGACCTTTAACATGGGATTTTGCAGATTTAAATATATTTGAACATAAAGGTAAAGTAGCTGTAGTAAAGGCTTATTTTGCAGAAACAGAAAATATAGAAGAAACTATTAAATATATAGAAGAAAAGATAGCAGAAATTAAGGACTGGGGAATAGATATTGGAGAAGGTAAAGTCTTAACGGAAGCAATGAAGGAAGAAGACTGGGCAAATAATTGGAAGAAGTACTATAAACCAACAAAGATAGGTAATAGAATAGTTGTTAAACCTATTTGGGAAGATTATGAAGTTAAAGATAATGAATTAATAGTAGAACTTGATCCAGGTATGGCTTTTGGAACAGGAACACATGAAACCACAAGAATGTGTGCAGAAGCTTTAGAAAAGTATGTTCAAGAAGATTCAACAGTATTCGACATTGGAACAGGTTCAGGTATATTAGCTCTTGTTGCATCAAAGCTTAATGCAAAACATGTTGTAGGGGTTGACTTAGATCCAGTAGCAGTAGAAGCAGCAAAAGAAAATGTAGGACATAATAATGTAGATAATATAGAAGTTATATATGGAAATCTTGTTGATGTTGTTGAAGGTAAGGCAGATCTTGTTGTGGCTAATATTTTAGCTGAAATAATATGTATTTTAACTGATGATGTCAAGAAGGTATTAAAACAAGGTGGTTTATTTATTTCATCAGGAATTATCCATGATAAGAGAGATATGGTTTTAAATAAACTTGAAGAAC
This sequence comes from Clostridium mediterraneense, assembly GCF_900091705.1. Classification (GTDB taxonomy): domain Bacteria; phylum Bacillota; class Clostridia; order Clostridiales; family Clostridiaceae; genus Sarcina; species Sarcina mediterraneense. Next base: position 1,021,848 of record NZ_LT594785.1, read on the forward strand.
AAGGATTTGAAATTATAGAAGCTAATAAAGATGGAGAATGGAACTGTATAGTTGCTAAATTAAAATAGTTTAAAGGAGAAATAATATGCATAAGTTTTTTACTCCTGCAGAACTTTTTACAGATACACATGCTGTAATTCGTGGTGATGATGTTAAGCATATATATAAGGTTTTAAGAGTAACTAAGGGAGAGAAAGTTGCTATTAATAATCTTTGTGGAGAAGAGTTTCTAGGAGAGATAGAGGAAGTTAATAAACAAGAAGTTATTGTTAAGATACTTGAAAAGTTTGATACTAATAATGAAAGTAATCTTGAAATTTATTTATTCCAAGGTATGCCAAAGGCTTCAAAGATGGATTTAATTGTTCAAAAGGGAGTTGAACTTGGAATAAAAGAGTTTATACCAGTTATAACTAGTAGAGTTGATGTTAAATTAAAAGGTGAATTTAAAAAACTTGATAGATTAAATAAAATAGCTTTAGAGGCTTCAAAACAAAGTAAGAGAAGTCATATAGCAAAAATTTTAGAGCCTATAAGTTTTGATGAGGCTTTAAGTGAAATGAAGGAAATGGATCTTATAGTTGTACCATATGAAAATGCTACAGGATATGGAGTAAAAAGTATGGCAAGAGCTATAGGAGATAAGGATATACAAAAGATAGCTGTTGTAATAGGACCAGAAGGTGGATTTGAAGAAGAAGAAATTGAGATGCTAAAGAATATTGATGCTCATATAGTAACTTTAGGACCTAGAATCTTAAGAACTGAAACAGCTGGATTCACTTGCTCAAGTTTATTACAATATGAGTTTGGAGATTTAGGAGGAAATTAGGAATGAAGGTTGCTTTTTCTACTTTAGGATGTAGGGTAAATAAATATGAATCAGAAGCAATGATTGAGAAATTTGTAAAAGAAGATTATGAAGTTGTTGATTATGGAGAAGTTGCAGATGTTTATGTAATAAATACTTGTTCTGTAACTAATATGGGGGATAAGAAATCAAGACAACTTATAAGTAAGGCTAGAAGACAAAATGATAAAGCTATTATAGCTGTTGTAGGTTGTTATTCTCAAATAGCTTCAAAGGAAGTTGAAGCTATTGAGGGGGTTGATGTTGTTCTTGGAACAAGAAATAAAGGGGATATTGTCTATTATGTAAATAAAGCTAGAGAAGAAGGAAAGCAACAAGTTAAAGTTGGCGCAGTTCTTAGAAATAAAGTATTTGAAGAACTTAATGTTGAACAATATCAAGGAAATATTAGAGCTTTCTTAAAAATACAAGATGGATGTAATAGATTCTGTAGTTATTGCATAATTCCATATACTAGAGGATCAATTTGTTCAAAGAATCCAAAAAGAGTTATAGAAGAAATAAATACACTTGCAAAGGATGGTTTCCAAGAAGTAGTTTTATCAGGAATACATATAGCTTCATTTGGTTATGACTTAGATGAAAAGATAACATTAATAGATATATTAGAACAAATAGAAGATATAGATGGAATAGAAAGAGTTAGAATTGGATCAATAGAACCTAATTTCTTTACAGAAGAAGCTATTGGAAGAATTATGAAGCTTAAGAAACTTTGTCCGCAATTCCACCTTTCACTTCAAAGTGGATGTACAGCTACTTTAAAGAGAATGAATAGAAGATATACAGCAGAAGATTATGAAGCTACTGTAAATATGCTTAGAGATAAGATAGAAAATGTTTCTATTACTACTGATGTAATTGTTGGATTCCCAGGAGAAACAGATGAAGAGTTTAATGAAACTTATAATTTCTTAGATAGAATTAAACTTACAAAGATGCATATCTTTAAGTATAGTCCTAGAAAAGGAACAAGAGCTGCTACTATGGAAAATCAAATTGATGGAAATGTTAAAGAAGAAAGAAGTAAGAAGCTTATAGAACTTAATGATAGAAATGAAAAAGAATTTGCTAAGAATTCTATAGGAAAAGAAATGGAAGTTTTATTTGAATATAATCACCAAGGTGTTGTTGGAGGATATTCAGAAAATTACCTTGCTGTAGAATTGAAGACAGATGAGGATATTATAGGTAAAATAAGAAAAGTAAAAATAATTGATAGTAAAAATGAAATTGCTATAGGTGAATTAGTATAAATAATATATAAGAAGTGTTATACTATATTTAGAAATTTTATTAGTAGGAGGTGAAAAGATGACAGATTGTATTTTTTGCAAAATAATAGCTGGAGAAATTCCAAGCAAAAAAATATATGAAGATGATAAGGTCTTAGCTTTCTATGATATAGAGCCATCAGCACCAGTACATTTTTTAGTTATTCCTAAAGCTCATATAGCTAGTGTTAATGAAATAAATGAAGAAAATGCAGATATAATTTCACATATATTTAAGAGTATTAATAAAATAGTACAGGAGTTAAATATAGCAGATACAGGTTATAGAGTTATTACTAATTGTGGAGAAGATGGTGGTCAAACTGTAGGTCACTTACATTTCCATATTATTGGTGGACGTAAGCTTCATTGGCCAGCAGGATAAAAAATATAAAAGTTTTATAAATTATTGACACTTATAAAATAATTATAGTATAATATAGCGTGTGTTATTTAGCCCACGGCTGTGAATTAATCTATAATTTACGCTAGCGGAGGGAGGGAAAAAGAATGTCAGAAATCAGAGTTAAAGAAAATGAATCATTAGAACAAGCACTAAGAAGATTTAAGAGACAATGTGCTAGAGCAGGAGTGCTTTCAGAAGTAAGAAAAAGAGAACACTATGAAAAGCCAAGTGTTAAGAGAAAGAAAAAATCAGAAGCTGCAAGAAAGAGAAAGTTCAAGTAGTTTTTAATTTAAAAGTTTTATAAATTATAAATAATCTTTTGAAAGAAGGTATTTAAATGCCAACTATTAAAGATAAACTTCAAGAAGACTGGAAGCAGGCTTTAAAGGATAGAGACAAATTTAAGTCTAATGTTTTAAGTACTGCTAAGTCAGCTATACTCCTTGTTGAAAAAAATGAGGGTGTTAAGCTTGAGGATGAAAAAGTTATAGAAATCTTAGCAAAAGAAGTCAAGCAAAGAAGAGAAGCTATGCTTGAATTCGAAAAGGGAAATAGACAAGATTTAGTTGATCAAAGTAAAGCTGAGATCGAAATTTTGTTAAACTACCTTCCTCAGCAGTTAAGTGAAGAAGAAATAAAAAGCATAATTGAAAACGCAGCAGTGGAAATTGGAGCAAATAACATTAAAGACATGGGTAAACTGATGTCTAAGATTAGACCAGTAACTGTTGGTAAAGCAGACGGAAAACATGTCAGTCAATTAGTAAAAGAGTATTTAAATAAGTAGAGAATTCGCTGAAAAGCGGATTCTTTTTTTTTATCTTAAATTTTCAATATTATGTTATATGTAATAAACAGGATATTTTACTCATAAATTATTAGGGGATTAATTATAAGGAGAATATTTATGAGTAGATTAGAAAGAAATAAAGAAAGTAAGTTAGAAAAATTAGATATACCTAAAGATATTGTTTTATCATTTCCAAAGATAGAGATAATAGGAAGAAATGAGATAAGAATAGAGAATCATAAGGGAATTATAATTTTTGATAAGCAAGAAATTAAGCTAAAAACTAAGGTTGGAGTTTTAAAAATATTAGGTGATAATTTTAACTTATTATTTATGGGTGGAGAGACTCTCATAATTGAAGGTGATTTAAAATCATTAGAATATGAGGGGGGAAAATAAAATGAATATTATGTTTTTAGGTAATGCTATTATAAGTGTTGAAGTAAAAGTTTTTAAGGTTGAACATATTTTAAATTTGATGAGGAACAACTCTTTTGAAATTCGTAATTTAAGAAAGATAGATGCTGTTACTATAAGATTTGATATTAGATATAAGGATTATAAGGCTATTAAGAAGTTTGTTAAGAGTATGGGGGGGAAGATAAAAATAAAATCTAATGGCAAGCTTCTTAGTTTTTTTATTGCTGCAAAAAAGAGTATAGCTTTAGTTGTAGGAGCATGTTTATTTAGTTTGATTTTATTTGGAATGTCTAAATTTATATGGAGAATTAATATAGAAAGTAAAAATTATCTGCCACCATATGAGGTTAGGAGTTATTTAAAGGGAATAGGGATTAGCCCAGGAATAAGAAAGTCAAGTATAGATGTTTATGATATTGAGAAAAAAGTAGAAAAAAATATGGATGGAATAATGTGGATTAATGTTAGAATAGAAGGTTCTACTCTTATGGTTAAATTTGAAGAAAAAAAAGCTACAAATATTAGAGAAAAGAAGGAAGAAGATATAGGTTCGGAGAAAGTAGCTAAAATGGATGGAGTTGTAAAAAGAATTTATACTTCTTCAGGAACTGCAGCAGTAAAGGATGGAGATCCAGTAAAAAAAGGAGATGTACTTATAAAGGGAGAAGAAATAATATCTGATCTTGAGACAGATGGAGTTAGTGAAAGTAAGAAAGTTATACCAGAGGGAGTTGTAATAGCAGATACTTTATATGAAAAAATTGTAGAGCTTAAAGTTAGTGGAGAAGAGGAAGTTTATACTAATGAAACAGATGAAGAAATATATTTAGATTTGTTTGGAAAGAAAATTTATCTTAAAAAGGCAAAGAAAGATTTCAAGAGTTATGATAAAATAGAACATAAGGGAAAAATTATAAAGAAAAATGTTTATCATGAGAAAAAAGTAGAAAAGATAAACAAAAGTGAAGAGGCTATAATTGAAGAAGCTATAGCTAAGCTAGAGAAGGCTACTGTAAAAGAAATAAGTAGGCAGGCTGTAATAGTTGATAAAAAGAAGAGTACAGAAGATATTGGTGATGGGAAGATATTATTAAAGGTTTTATTTGTAGTAGAACAAGACATAGTATCTTTTTAATTAACTTATCTAATAATATATCAAAGGAGGAGAAGGTGAAGTAGACTTGAAAAAATATTTATCAAGAGCCAGAGGTATATTAAGTGATTCAAATAGAATAATTTTATTTACAGGAACTTTTATTATAATATGTTTAGTTTTAATGACTGTTCTTATTAGTAAAAAATATAATTTAAAGGTAGGAGATATACCTAGGGCTAATATAAAGGCTAATAGGGAAATAGTCGATCAGATACAAACAGAAGCAAGACGTAAAGATGCTATAGAAAAAGTTGATAAACAGTATACTTTAAAAACAGATATACAAAAGGATGCTGAGTCAACTGTTACTAACTTCTTTATAGAGCTTAATAATTTGGCTAAAGTTAATGAAAGTTCAGCTAGTAAAATTAATAGTTTAACTAATTATAAAGAGTTTAACTTAACTAATAGTCAATATGAGGCTATATTTGACTTGGATAAAAATCAATTAGAGAGTTTACAGAAGATGGTGACTCAATCATTAAATGCTGCATATTCAAATCCTATTGGCGATAATAAAAATAGTACTGATAATCCATCAAATATAAAGTATGATACTCTAGCAGATGCTAGGCAAAGAGCTATGGATACTATAGTGGATAATACTTTTAATAAGACATTGCAAGAAATTATTTATAAGATAGATTTAGCACTTATTAAGCCTAATTTCTTCTATGATAAAGAAAAGACAGAGGAAGAAATAAATGCAGTTCTTAAAAATCTTGCACCAACAGTTATTAAAAAAGGCCAAATAGTAGCTAATGAAGGTGAACCAGTAACAAAACAGCAATTAGAGATTTTAGGTGAATTAGGACTTTTAAATACTTCTAAGACAGATTTCTATATTTATATAGCGATTGCTGGATTAGTTGCTCTTGTTTTAGCAATACAATATGGATATATAAGAAAATATCATAGAAAAATATTTGATGATTTTTCAAAGCTAGTATTAATAAGCATAATAAATGTTATGTCTATTTTAATAGCTAGAATAACATCGATGTTTTCACCATTTTTAATACCATTTGTAACAGCACCAATGTTATTAACGCTTTTAACTAACTATAAATTATCATTAGTTATAAGTACTTTAAATGTAATATTAATAGCTGGGGCAACAAACTTTAATTCTACAATTATTGTAATTGCAATTATAAGTTCAGTACTTGGAGCAATAATCTTAAAAAGAATGCAACAAAGAAATGATATATTAGTTGCTGCTATAATTCCAGCGATTGTTACAAGTGCGATAAGTCTTGCAATAGGAACTATAGTTACAAATAATTTTATGGAGATTGTTGTTAATGCTGGGTATATTCTCTTAGGTGGAGTTTTATCAGGAGTTTTAGCAGTAGGTATACTGCCATTCTTTGAAGCTACATTTAATATAGTGACAACAGTTAAGTTATTAGAATTATCTAATCCTAATAATCCTCTTCTAAAAAAATTATTAATAGAAGCTCCAGGAACATATCATCATAGTGTGCTTGTAGCAAATCTTGCAGAGCTTGCAGCAGAAGAAATAGGAGCAAATTCATTATTAGTTAGAATAGGAGCTTATTATCATGATATAGGTAAGACAAAGAGACCTTATTTCTTTAAAGAAAATCAAATAGGAAATGAGAATCCTCATGATAAAATATCTGATAAACTTAGCGCAAAGATTATAATATCTCATGTTAAAGACGGTATGGATATGGCTAGAGAACATAATATACCAAATGATATACAAAGATTTATAGTTACCCATCATGGAGATACTTTAGTTAAGTATTTCTATTTAAATACTAAAAATAATTCTGATGATCCAGATTCAGTTAAGGAAGAAGATTTTAAGTATCCAGGTCCAACTCCAAGATCAAAAGAAGAAGGAATACTTATGTTATCTGATTCTTGTGAGGCAGCTGTAAGGTCAATAAAAGGCCATACACCTGAAAAGATAGAAACTATGATAAATAATATCATAAAAGATAAGCTTGATTCAGGACAATTAAATGACTGTGAATTAACTCTTAAAGATATAGAAGATATCAGAAAATGTTTCTTAAAAGCTTTAAATGGAATATATCATCAAAGAATTGAATATCCAAAAGAGGAGAAATAAAATTGATTTATGTAGATAATAGACAAGATAAATTTAAAGTTGATAGTAATTTTGAAGAGATTTTAAAAAATGCTATTGAATTTGCTTTAAGTGAAGAAAAAGTAGATAAAAAATGTGAAGTTTCTTTAGTTTTTGTTGATAATGAACAAATAAAAGAAATAAATAATGAAACAAGAAATATAGATAGAGCAACTGATGTTCTATCTTTTCCAATGCTTGATTATCCTAATGGAAAAGTATATAAAGATGTTTATACAGGAAAAGAAATGGATAAAACTTATTTTGATGGGGAAGAACTAATTCTTGGAGATATAGTTTTATCATTAGAAAGAGCTGAAGAACAAAGAGTTGAATTTAATCATTCATTTAATAGAGAATGCTCTTATTTAGTTGTTCATTCAGTATTACACCTATTAGGTTATGACCATATGGAAGAAGAAGAGAAAAAAGTTATGAGAGCAAGGGAAGAAGATATTTTATCAAAGCTTAAATTAACTAGAAATGATTAAGGTATGGTGAGGTTAAGGTGAAAAAACTTTTAGATAGTTTTAACTATGCAATTAATGGAATATTATATGCTCTTAGAACTCAAAGAAATATGAAAATTCATTTTGGTATAGCTTTAATAGTTCTTATATCTAGTTTATTATATGATATAAGTAAGGAAGAAATGATAGCCTTAACTATTTGTATAGCAATGGTTATAGCAGCAGAGCTTGTAAATACAGCAATAGAAAGTGCTGTTGATCTTAGTAATAATCATTATCATCCTTTAGTTAAGATTGCTAAAGATACAGCAGCTGGTGCAGTATTAGTTACTGCAATAAATGCTATTTTTGTTGGTTATGTAGTCTTTGGGGATAAACTTTCTGAAGTAACATATAGTCTTGCAATAAAAATTAAGAATAGTGATTACTATCTTATTTTTATAGTGATTATGATAGTAGCAATGCTTACTATTATAGCTAAAGCTATATGGGGAGAGGGAACTCCTTTAAAAGGTGGAATGCCATCAGGACATAGTGCAATTGCTTTTTCTATTGCTACTTGTATATCAATAATATCAGGAGAGGCAATAATATTTATGCTTAGTTACTTTATGGCCTTTATAACAGCGCAAAGTAGAGTTGATTCAAAAGTCCATTCATTAAAAGAAGTAGTTGCAGGAGCTATCTTAGGTATTTCAGTAACACTTATTATATTTGAAATTTTTAGCTAAAATAAATAATTTTAAGTTAAAAAAATTTATTAAATAATAAAATAATGCTATAATTAATATACCCTATTTAAATAAATAGGGTATATTATACTTTTATAGAAATTTGGGAGGCATTAAAGATGAAGGAAAAATTAATAAAGTTAGCTATTGAAGCAAGAGAAAAGGCTTATTGTCCATATTCAAATTTTAAAGTAGGAGCGGCTGCCTTATTTGAAGATGGAAACATATATACAGGATGTAATGTAGAAAATGCATCATTTGGAGCAACAAACTGTGCGGAAAGAACTGCTATATTTAATGCCGTATCAAATGGAGCTAGAAATTTAGAAGCTATAGCTTTAATTGGGGATTTAAATAATTTTACTTACCCTTGTGGAATATGCAGACAGGTTATGTTAGAGTTTGCTAAAGATATGGATATGAAAATTTATATTGTTAAGTCAGAAAATGATTATATAGAAACAACACTTAAAGAAATGATGCCAGGAGCATTTTCAAAAACAGATTTAGATAAATAAGGAGGATTTGAATGTTCAAATCAGGATATGTAACAATAGTAGGTAGACCTAATGTTGGAAAATCTACTTTATTAAATTTATTTATGGGTGAGAAACTTTCAATAGTTTCAAATAAACCACAAACAACAAGAAATAATATACAAACAATATTAACAGGAGACGATTATCAAATAGTTTTCGTTGATACACCAGGGATTCATAAACCAAAACATAAACTTGGTGAATATATGGTTAATAGTGCTAAAGATTCTATAAAAGAAGTAGATCTTGTATTATTCTTAACTACACCAGAAGGTGACCTTGGAAGAGGCGATAAATATATAATAGAACAATTAAAGGCTCAAAAAGCACCTGTTATATTTATATTAAATAAAATAGATGAAGCAACTCAAGATAAGGTTGCACAAACTTTAGTTAAATATTCTAAGGAATTTGATTTTGCTGAAATAATACCTATATCAGCTATAAAGGGAAAAAATACAGATAAGCTTGTAGAGCTTATGGTAAAATATATGCCAGAAGGACCTAAATATTACCCAGATGATATGATAACAGATGTACAAGAAAAGTTTGTTGTATCAGAAATAGTAAGAGAAAAGGCCTTAAGAACTTTAAGTGAAGAAGTTCCTCATGGTATAGCTGTTGATATTATTCAAATGAAACAAGATAAGAATGGAAAATATAATATAGAAGTAGACCTAATATGTGAAAAAGATTCACATAAAGGAATTATTATAGGTAAGAATGGTCAGACTCTTAAAAAGATAGGTGAAACTGCTAGATATGAAATAGAAAGATTCCTAAGAGCAAGAGTTAATATCAAAATCTGGGTTAAAGTAAGAAAAGAGTGGAGAGATAACAATACTCTATTAAGAGAACTTGGATATAAGAATAAATAGTTTAAGATAGGAGGATTTCGTTTGGGACTTTTAAAAACAAGCGGAATTATTATAAAATCCCTTGATTACAAAGAGAATGATAAATTAGTTTGGATATATACTGAGAAGTTTGGAAAAATATCAGCTATTGCAAAAGGTGCGAAAAGAAGTAAAAATAATTTATTTTCAGTCACATTACCTCTTTGTTATGGAGACTATTTATTCTTTAAAGGTAAGGGTATGTGTAGATTATCAGAGGGGAAGCTTAGAAATTCTTTTCAAGGTCTTTTAAATAATCTTGAAAAGTTAACCTATTCTTCATACCTTTGTGAACTTATAGATATTTCTACAGAAGATGAAGATGCTAATTATGAACTGTATAAGCAGTTTGTAACAGCCATTTATCTTTTAGATACTGACGCTTTAGATTATGAACTTTTAACAAGAGCTTTTGAATTAAAGCTTTTAAGAGCAACAGGATATGGCTTAGATTTTGGGAATTGTGTCTTTTGTAAAAAGAAACTGCAAACATCTAATTATATAAGCCTATCTTATCATGGGGGAGTTTGTGAAAATTGTCCAAAAGAACATGGTATATATCTAAGTAAAGGTTCATTTAATGCACTAAGATTTTTAAATAATACTACTTTAGACAAGGTTTATAGAGTAAGTTTAACAGATGAAATGAAAGAAGAAATTTTTAAAATTACTTCTTCAATAATTTCATCTAATTATACAAGAAGACCTAAAAGTTTAGATATGTTGAAATTTATAAAGGAGTGATAGTTCATGGAAAATATTACACTTGAAAAGGTGGATCAAATTATAGAAAGAACATCTGTTACTTATAAAGATGCAAAAGAGGCGTTAGAACTTTCAAATGGAGATGTATTAGAAGCTATAATTTATATAGAAAATAAGCAAAGAGAAGAATTTAAAGCCCAAATGGATGCTTTAAATGAAGAAGAAGCTAAAAAACAAGAATCAATAGAAGATTTAAAAAAGTGGATATTATCATTAGTTGAAAAAGGTAATGTTTCAAGAATTAAAATTAAAAAAGATGATAAAGTAATTGGGGATATTCCAGTAAATGCAGGTATAGCAGCTGGTGTTATAGCAGTTTTATTACCACCTGTATTAGCTGTATTAGCAGTAGCAGCAGTAGCAAGTAATGTTGTTATAGAAATTACAAAAACTGATGGATCAGTAGAGGTTGTAAATAAAATAATTAAAAGCACAGCTTCAGATTTAAAGGAAAAAACAAAAGGTTTTGCAAATACTGCAACAGATATGTTTAAAAATAAGACTGGGATGTTCAAATCAAATAACAAAACTGAAGAAAAAGATTTAGCTATAGTTAATAGTATTAAATCAATTAAGAAACCAAGTTTTAATAAAAAATCTAAAGAACTAGATAATAGTTCAAGTTTTTCATATACAGTAAATTTTGAAGATATAGATAAACAAAAATAGAGAGGATTATTGGTAGAGGAATAGTTAGTTTATGGTTTGTTGGATTTTTAGACTAGGGATTAGTTTATGTATTCATTTATAAATTAGCATTCCTCTTAAATTTTCGGGAAAGAAGGTAGATAAAGTGAAGCTAACACCAAGGCAAGAAGAAATAGTTAAATTAGTTAAGGAAGAGGCACCTATAACATCAGAAGCTTTAGCATCAAAGTTAGGAGTTACTAGAGCAGCTTTAAGACCAGATTTAGCAGTGCTTACAATGATAGGTATGCTAAGTGCAAAACCTAAAGTAGGTTATGTATGTTCAGAAAAATCATCTAATAATTTAGTGTTAGAAAAATTAAGTAATATAAAAGTTGGAGATATAATGTCAAAACCAAGTGTTATATCAGAAGATACAATGGTTCATGATGCTATAGTTTACTTATTTTTAAAAGATGTAGGAACTATTTTTGTTGAAAATAACGGTCAATTAACAGGAGCAGTTTCAAGAAAAGATTTCTTAAAAGTTGCTATTGGAGGAACAGATATATATAAAGTACCAGTAGGTGTTATAATGACAAGAATGCCTAACATAATTTCAGCAAATGTTGAAGATAGTGCATTTGAAGTAGCAAGTAAAATAATAAATCATGAAATTGATTCTATACCAGTAGTTGAAGAAATGAAGAATGATGATGGTGAGGTATACTTAAAAATAATAGGTAAGGTATCTAAAACAAATATAACTAAATTATTTGTTAAATTAGGCAAAATAGAATAAATATTTTTCCGTTTAATAGAATAGTATTAGTATAGGCTTACTTACATAATCTGTGAGCGAGTCTTTAAAAATATTAAATTCTAGGTAAAACGGAGGGTATGAGAATGGATAAAAAGCAATATGTATATCTTTTTAAAGAAGGTAATACAAGCATGAAAAATTTATTAGGTGGAAAAGGAGCTAATTTAGCTGAAATGACTAATTTAGGTATACCTGTTCCACAAGGTTTTACAGTAACTACTGAGGCATGTAATAAGTATTATGAAGATGGGAAAAAGATATCTGAAGAAGTTATCGATCAAATTTATTTTAAATTACAAGCATTAGAAGAAGAAACAGGAAAAAAATTTGGCTCAATGACTGATCCTTTACTTGTTTCTGTAAGATCAGGAGCTAGAGTTTCAATGCCAGGAATGATGGATACTGTATTAAATTTAGGTTTAAATGATGAAGCTACAGAAGCTATGGCTAAGTTAGTTAATAATCCAAGATTTGCTTATGATTCATATAGAAGATTTATTCAAATGTTCTCAGATGTTGTAATGGGAATAGAAAAAAGATTATTCGAAGATTTACTAGATGAAATGAAAGAAGAAAAAGGTGTACAGGTTGATACTGATTTAACAGCTGATGATTTAAAAGAATTAGTAGGTAAGTTTAAAGAAGTATATAAAAGAGAAAAGGGAGAAGATTTTCCTTCAGACCCTAAAGTTCAACTTATAGAAGCAATAAAAGCTGTATTTAGATCATGGAATAATCCAAGAGCTATAGTTTATAGAAGACTTAATGATATACCTAGTGCTTGGGGAACAGCAGTAAACGTTCAACAAATGGTATTTGGTAATAAAGGAGAAACTTCAGGTACAGGAGTTGCATTTTCAAGAAACCCAGCAAATGGGGATAAGGGTATTTATGGAGAATATCTTATGAATGCGCAAGGTGAAGATGTTGTTGCTGGTATAAGAACACCTAAATCTATTTCAGAATTAGAAAAGCAAAATAAAACTATTTATGACGAGTTTATAGCAATAGTTAATAAACTTGAAAATCATTATAGAGATATGCAAGACATGGAGTTTACTATAGAAGAAGGAAAACTTTATTTCTTACAAACTAGAAATGGTAAGAGAACAGCTCAATCAGCACTTAAAATAGCTGTAGATTTAGTTGAAGAAGGAATGTTAACTAAAGAAGAAGCTATCTTAAAAGTTGAACCAAAACAACTTGATACTTTATTGCATCCAGCATTTGATTTAGAATCAATGAAAAAAATAGAAGTTGTAGCAAAAGGCTTACCAGCATCACCAGGAGCAGCTTGTGGTAAAATAGCATTTACAGCAGATGAAGCAAAGCTTAGAAAAGAAAATGGAGAAAATGTTGTTCTTGTAAGACTTGAAACTTCACCAGAAGATATAGAAGGTATGATAGCAGCAGAAGGAATTCTTACAGTAAGAGGTGGTATGACTTCTCATGCAGCTGTTGTAGCTAGAGGAATGGGAACTTGCTGTGTTGCTGGATGTGGAGAATTAAAAGTTGATGAAAATAAAAAGACAGTAACTATAGGAGATTTGGTTTTAACTGATAACGATTATATTTCAATAGATGGATCAACAGGAAATATATATGCAGAAAAACTTAAGACTGTTACTCCAGAAATAAGTGGTTACTTTGCAACATTTATGTCTTGGGCTGATGAAATAAGAAAGCTACAAGTAAGAAGTAATGCTGATACTCCAAAAGATGCAAGACAAGCAGTAAGCTTTGGAGCAGAAGGGGTAGGACTTTGTAGAACAGAGCATATGTTCTTTGCTGAAGATAGAATTAAAGCTGTTAGAGAAATGATTTTATCAAAGGATGTAGAACATAGAGAAGCAGCTCTTGCAAAGATACTTCCAATGCAAAAAGAAGATTTTATTGGAATTTATGAAGCTTTAGAAGGTAGACCAGCTACTATAAGATTTTTAGATCCACCATTACATGAATTCTTACCAACTCATGAAGAAGACATGAAAAATCTAGCTAATGAAATGGATTTAAGCTTAGAAGAAGTAAAGGCAACTATAGATAGTTTACATGAATTCAACCCAATGATGGGACATAGAGGATGTAGACTTGCAGTTTCATATCCAGAAATTGCACAAATGCAAACAAGAGCAGTTATTGAAGCAGCTATAGAAGTGAAGAAAAATAAAGGCTATGATGTAGTTCCAGAAATAATGATACCTTTAATTGGTGAAATAAAAGAACTTAGATATGTTAAGAATATAGTTGTAGAAACAGCTAATAAAGTAATGGCTGAAAATAATACTAAGATAGAATATAAAGTTGGTACAATGATAGAAATACCAAGAGCGACTATTACAGCTGATGAAATTGCTAAGGAAGCAGAATTCTTCTCATTTGGTACAAATGATTTAACTCAAATGACATTTGGTTTCTCAAGAGATGATGCTGCTAAATTCTTAAATGATTATTATAGTAAGGCAATATATGAACAAGACCCATTTGCAAAATTAGATCAAACTGGTGTTGGTTCATTAATGAAGATAGCTGTAGAAAAAGGAAAATCAGTAAGAGAAAATATAAAGCTTGGAATATGTGGAGAACATGGTGGAGATCCATCTTCAATAGAGTTCTGTCATAATTTGGGATTAAATTATGTAAGTTGTTCACCATTTAGAGTTCCAGTAGCTAGACTTGCAGCTGCACAAGCACAAGTTAAGAATAGAAGATAAAAAATTAAGGAGTTATCTCTTACGAGACAGCTCCTTTTAGTCTATTGGAATTGAATATTGAATTCTTCTAAGAAAAAATCCTTCATTTTTTCTACAAGCTCTGCTTGATAAGAAGTTTTTAAAACTGTATCAAGTAGCATTTTTTTTGAAGCAGATTTATTACACTTTGAGATACTAGAGTAATAATCTCTAGAAGTTCTCCAGTATTTTTGAGGAAATGATAAATAAACCATTAAATATTTTATATCATCTTGGGTTAATGGATTGGCTTTATTATAATTTAAGATAATATTTTTTGCTATTTCAAAATCCCACTTAGTTTCACCACGCTTTAGAAGTCTTCTTAGAAAATAAGAAAGGTCTGACATACAATAATCATAAGAACATTTATCAAAATCAATTATATAAACTTCTTTATCATTAAATAAAAGATTTTTATTAACATAGTCTCCATGACATAATGAACGACTAAGTTTATCAAAATTTATAGTAGCTGATACTTCAAGAGCAAATTTAGCTAGTTCTATATTTTGAGGGAAGTAATCTAGATATATTCTTGAAAACTTGTCCTTTTTTTTATTTGCTTGATTATATGAAGAAAGAAGTTGATTAAAATGTTTGTTTATGGATATGTAGAGATTATCATACCCAGTTTTTAGATGGCTTCCTTTTATGGGAATAAAATCTTTGGCTGATTTATGCATAAGGGCTAAGGTTTCTGAAGCTATATTAAGATGTTCAAGATTATTAAAATCACATTTACTTCCTGGGACCCAAGAATTTAATATAAAAAGTAAGCCATTTATTTTTACATATCTATTATTATTTCTGGTAGCAAGTATTCTTGGAACTTTAAATCCTGCCCTAAACAACCATTCCATAGCAGAATACATAAATAAAAGTTTTTTTTCGTCATAATAAACCTTTTTTAAACAATATTCTTTATCTTCTGATTTGATTTTATAGACAGCCCTATGCTTTGCACTATTTTTAATTTTTATTTGTTCTATACTACAATCTTGTAGATTATATTCGGGAAGTACATAGTTACGAGCAAGTCTTAAAAGTTCTTTTTCAGAAGTAAGCAATTTTTTGTCATCACTCATAGAAATCCTCCTAGATAAATTACCTAATATATACATATTATTAAGAGGATGGCATTATACTAAATAAGGAGATTTATTTGATTAAGTAACTTGTTATAAAAGCCTAAAAGTATAATAAAATATAATATAAAAGGATTTTTTTTATTATGTATAGAATAGTATAGATTAGATAGTTTTTTTATTTATATTAAATTAGTAGAATTAAAATAAAAATACATATAAAAGCTTTTAATTACAAAGTATAATAACTACAAATAAATTTAAATAAAAAAGTATTTTTTCAATAAAATGGTTTAAGATTATTTTAAAAGACAAAAATATAGATAAAAATAAAAAAACTTTTAAAAAAAAAGAGGAAAAATAAAATAAATGTCGAATTAGTAATAGTTCCAATAAAAACTTTAAAGTAAGGTGGGAGTTTTCTTGAAAATTCCAGAGGAAATTATAGAAAGAGTAAAAGAAGAAAATGATATTGCAGATGTAATATCAGAATATGTTAAGCTCAAGAGATCAGGCAGAAATTTTTCAGGTTTATGTCCGTTTCATAATGAAAAATCTCCGTCTTTTAGTGTGTCAGAAGATAAGCAAATATTTAAATGTTTTGGTTGTGGTGAGGCAGGAAATGTTCTTAGCTTTATTATGAAAATCAGAAATTTAAATTTTGTTGAAGCTGTAAAGTATTTAGCAGATAGAGCAAATATTCAAATAAATTTTGAAGAGGGAAAGAGAAATCCACAGCAAGAGAAGAAAAAAATTCTTCATAATATTAATAAGGCTGTTGCAAGATATTATTTTTCTAATATTCAACAAAATAGTTCTATAAAAGAATATTTTTACAAAAGAGGACTCACAGAGCAAACTCTCAGATCATTTGGTATAGGGTATGCTAAAGATGGTTGGAGAGAAACACTTGGGTTTTTGAGAGGGCTAAAGCTAAAGGAAGAAGTTATAAGAGAAACAGGTCTTGTTATTTATAATGATGAGAAAAAAACTTCTTATGATAGATTTAGAAATAGGGTTATATTCCCTGTATTTGATGTCAATAACAATGTTATAGGTTTTGGTGGAAGAGTATTAGATGATTCTAAGCCAAAATATTTAAACTCTCCAGAAACAATAGTATTTGATAAAGGAACTAACCTTTATGGCTTAAATTTTGCGATAAAGAATAATGGTATAAAAGATAGAAGTCTTATTGTAGTGGAGGGGTATATGGACTGTATTTCTCTTCATCAACATGGAATAGTTAATGCTGTAGCTTCTCTTGGAACAGCATTGACACTAAAACAGGCTAAACTTATAAGAAGGTATGCTGATAAAGTTATAATATCTTATGATGCTGATGTAGCAGGACAGATGGCAACACTTAGAGGATTAGATATTTTAACTGAAGTTGGACTTGAAGTAAGAGTCTTAAATATTCCTAAAGGAAAAGATCCTGATGAATTTATTAGATTAAATGGGAGAGAAGCGTTTTTAGAACAAGTAAATAAAGCTCAAAAGCTTATAGATTATAAATTGTCAATTTCAAAACAAGGACTTAATCTGTCAAAACAAGAGGATATTGTTAAGTATGGAAATCGAATTACTGAAGTTCTAGCTACTATTAATCCAGTGGAGAAAGATGTTTATATTAAGAAAATATCAGAGGAAACTGGAATAAAAGAGCAAGCTTTATATGATTTATTAAGCTCAAAAATGACAATATTAAATAAAAGCAATAAAAATATGAATAATGAGGAATATTATGGAACAAAATTATATATAGAACCTGCATATGTAAAATCTACAAGAAATATATTTAGTCTCATGATGAATGAAAAAACTTATGAACTAGTAAAAAAATATTTTTTAGTGGAAGATTGTACAGATAATTCATATAAAAAATTATATACTTTAATTGAAGAAGTTGTTGCAGAGAATGGATTTAAGGACTTGTATAGGAGTTTAGAATTAAGATGTGAAGATTCAGAAGTCTTAAAAGAAATTCTTATGATAAAAGAAATTAATTCTATAAATGATAATCTAGATGTAGAGATTCTAATTAAAGACTATATATATAATATAAAAACGCACAAACTAAAAAAGGAACAAGAAAATATAATGAAGAGATTAAAGGATAGTGAAAGATTAGGAGATATAGAAGCATCCTTATCATATTTAAAACAATCAAAGGAAATACAGGAAAAACTAAGAAGTTTAAAGAAGTAGTAGATAGTTCTTAAAGCGGAAGGAGGCAAACCCATGAGTGATAAAACAACAAATGTTAAGGGTAAAGGTGCTAAAATAGAAATGATGGATAAGAATGCCAGAATGGCAATAGTTAAGAAGTTAGTAGATAAAGGTAAGAAAAGTGGTTCATTAACTTATAAAGAAATAATGGATGAACTTGATGAAATAGATTTAACACCAGAACAAATTGAAAAGATTTATGAAGTACTTGAATCCATGGGAGTCGAAGTAATAAGTGAAATGAATAAGGAAGAAGAGGAAGAGGATTTAGAAATCTCAATACCAGAAGGTATTGCAATTGATGACCCTGTTAGAATGTACCTTAAAGAAATAGGTAAAGTTCCACTTCTTTCATCAGAAGAAGAAATTGAACTTGCTAATAAGATAGAAGAAGGCAGTGTTTATGCAAAGAAAAAACTTGCAGAAGCTAACCTTAGACTTGTTGTAAGTATAGCTAAAAGATATGTTGGTAGAGGAATGTTATTCTTAGACCTTATACAAGAAGGTAATCTTGGACTTATAAAAGCTGTTGAAAAATTTGATTATAGAAAAGGATTCAAATTCTCAACATATGCTACATGGTGGATAAGACAGGCAATAACAAGAGCTATAGCAGACCAAGCTAGAACAATTAGAATACCAGTTCATATGGTTGAAACTATTAATAAGCTTATAAGAGTTCAAAGACAATTATTACAAGAATTAGGTAGAGATCCACTTCCAGAAGAATTATCAAAACAAATGGATATGCCAGTAGATAAGGTAAGAGAAATTTTAAAGATTGCTCAAGAACCTGTATCATTAGAAACACCAATAGGTGAAGAAGAAGATTCACATTTAGGCGACTTTATTCCTGATGATGATGCTTTAGCACCAGCAGAAGCAGCAGCATTCACTTTATTAAAAGAACAGTTAATAAATGTACTTGATACTCTTACACCTAGAGAAGAAAAAGTATTAAGATTAAGATTTGGTCTTGATGATGGTAGAGCAAGAACTCTTGAAGAAGTTGGAAAAGAATTTAATGTTACAAGAGAAAGAATTAGACAAATTGAAGCTAAGGCTCTTAGAAAATTAAGACATCCTAGCAGAAGTAAGAAGTTAAAAGATTATTTAGATTAGTACCATTTGGTACTAATCTTTTTTTTGAGCCTAATATATTGATATGTTATACTACAATAGGGGGAGATTAACATGGGTGAGTATAAAAGTAAGAGGGGAATAGCTGTATTTGAATTAGTATTTTGTTTATTATTTGGTGATGGAATATTAATTTTTTTATCTAGATTAGTTGATGGTTATATAGAAAAACAATTAATAGGATTAGTTACGATAATATATACTATATGGTGTATGTATTATATTTTATTAGATTTAACTTTAAAATATATAATTAAAAAAGAGAAGATAATAATTCATGCCTTTTGGGGAATGAAGAATATACAAATAAATTTTGATGAAATTAATGGTTTACTTGTAAAAGAAAAATACATAGATGGATTTAAATTATCTGGAATTGGAAAGCAAAGATATGCTTTTGGAAGAATGGTTGTAGAAGGTATAGGAACAACTAGAGCTTTTATAACATCTTCAGAGAAAGTTATTTATATTCATACAGAAAATTTATCTTATGGAATTTCTCCAGTAGAGATAGATAAGGTATTAACTTTTTTATTTGATAAATCAGTACCTATAAAAGAATTTAAGATTAAAAATTATAATAGTAAAGAATTATTTAAAAAGAAGTCATTTTTATATCCACTAATAATAACTACTATAGTTGTTATCTTAATGACTGCATTTCCTTTTATACTGTATATCTTTGATATTTTTCCTGAAAAGATGCCTTTAAGTTTTAATGCAAATCTTATGGTAGTTCTTTGGGGAAATGGGAAGCAATTTGCTTTTAAACAAATGATGTATGGAGTATTTAATATGATAATTCTAACTTGTATGTACTATGCATCTTATTTTACAGCTAAGTATGATAAAAAACTTGCTATTAGATATATGTATATGCCTTTAAGTACAACATTTTTATTTTCTTTTATACAGGTACAAATATTAATTAATTATTTATAGAAAGAGCTGAGGAAAAGTAATGGATTTAAGTATAAGATTAAAAGCAATAGCAGATGAAGTTAAAGGGTGTAAAAGTATAGCTGATATAGGAACAGATCATGGTTATATTCCTATGTATCTTGTTAAGAATGGAATATGTGAAACAGCTATTGCTTCAGATATAAATAAAGGACCTTTAGAAAAAGCTAAGAAAAATATAGGACTTGATGGATTAAAAGATAAGGTAAAGTGTTATTTAGGACCAGGACTTGCACCATTAAAGGTAAATGAGGTTGAAGGAATAGTTATAGCTGGAATGGGAGGAAATCTAACTAGAGATATTCTTCTTGCTGATATAGAGAAGGTTAAAAATTATAAGCTTATGGTTTTACAACCAGCACAAAATCCAGAGGTATTAAGAGAATTTTTATATAATAATGAGTATAAAATAATAGATGAGAAGTTATTAAAAGATGAAGGTAAATATTATGAATTATTTACTGTTAGATATAATGAAAATGCTGAGAGATTAAAATTTGAAGATAAAATATATTATGAAATAAGCCCAATGCTTCTTAGAAAAAAAGGAGACTTATTAAAGGAGTATATAGAAGCTAAGATTGAACATAGTAAAAAAGTGCTTACTTATATTAAAGAAGATACAGAATCAGCAAATATTAAGAAACAAGAACTTGCGGAAAAGATAAAAGTATTAGAGGAGATGATTAAATGCTATTAAATGATTTTATTAAAGTAATGGAAAAGATTGCTCCAACTAATCTTAAAGAAGATTTTGATAATGTTGGATTAATGGTTGGAGATAGAGAAAAGGAAATAACAAAGGTTTTACTTGCTTTAGATTGTACTAATGAAGTTATAGAAGAGGCAAAAGAAAATGGAGTAGAGCTTATTCTAACTCATCATCCTTTAATATTTAAAAAGCCTAGTTCAATAACAACAGATACCTTACAAGGAAAGAAGATTATAGAACTTATAAGAAATGATATAAATCTTTATTCAGCACATACTAACTGGGATTCAGTTAAAGAAGGTATAAATGATACTATTGTTAGTATGTTAGGTTTTAAATCAGAAGAAATTATAGATAAACATAAAGCTGATAATAATGCTGGTATAGGAAGAATGGTAAATCTTGAAAAGAAATTAACTTTAAGAGAAATTATAGAAAAGTGTAAAAATGCTTTTAATGTAGATCATTTAAGATATGCAGGTGATTTAGATAGAGAAATTGAAAGGATTGCTATAGTTAATGGAAGTGGTCAAAGCTTTTTTGAAGCTGCAAGAAGAAGAGGAGCAGAGCTTATAATAACAGGAGATACAACTTACCATTTTGTTTCAGATTATAAGGAAATGGGTATGTGCATACTTGATATAGGACATTTTAAATCAGAATGGCCTGTTCTTATTGAAGTAAATAAGAAATTAGAAAAAGAGCTTAAGGATATGGGAGAAAATGTAGAGTTTATAATATCTAAAAAGTCAGAGGATCCATATTCATTTTTATAAAATATTTTTTTAGAATTTTAACTTCTATTTAAATTCAGTTTAAATAGAAGTTTTACTATGTATACATACAAAAGATTGAGATGTTTACATAGGAGGAATTAGAAATGGAGAATTCTAAAAAAATAAGTTCAACTATGAGTAAGAATTATTGGTTAGCATTACTTGCTATAGTCTTTGGTTCACTTATGGTTAGTTTAGATAGTACAATAGTTTCAATAGCTAACCCTATTATAGTTAGGGATATGCATGCAACAGAGGGACAATTACAATGGATTACTAGTGGATATCTTTTAAGTTTAGGTATCTTTATGATTGTAGCAGGAAAACTTGGAGATAGATTTGGAAGAAAAATTATATTTACTATAGGTATAGTTGGTTTTGGTTTATCATCACTTGCTATAGGACTTTCTTCATCAGTAGTTTTATTTATAGCATTTCGTATTATACAAGGTGTTTTTGGAGCTTTAATAAGTACAAATGCTTTAGCTCTTATTCGTAGTGTTATGCCTAAGGAGAAGCTTTCAGCAGGTATAGGTATATTTTCTTCAGTTAATGGCTTAACAGTGGCTATAGGGCCTATAATTGGTGGATTAATAATAAATTATTTAAATTGGAACTGGGCATTTTATGTTAATGTATTTATTGGAGCAATATCAGCAGTACTCGCTTTAATGCTTATTTCAGAAACTGAAAGATTTAAGGAAACTAAATTTGATATTTTAGGTATCTTAACTATGTCTGTATTTTTAGGTGCTTTATCATATGGTTTAATAAGTATCCCAGAGAAAGGTATACATTCTAGTTTAGTAATAGAACTTTTAATAGTAGCAGCTATATTTTTAATATTATTTATTTTAGTTGAAAGAAAAGCTAAAGATCCATGTATTCCACTTGAATTATTTAAGAATAAATCAATAATTGCTGGTGTAGTAATGACTGTGCTATTTATGTTTGCACTTCAAGGGACAATGTTTTATGTAATGTTATACACAGAACAAATACAAGGAGTTACACCACTTATGTCTGGAATAAGACTTCTACCTCTTGGAATATGTCTTTTAGTTAGTGCTGTAATTTCAGCTCCTATTATTAGATTTTTAAGACCCAGATGGGCTTTAGTAATAAGTATACTTATTATGTCATTAGGTTTATTCTTAGCTACATTTACTACAGTTCATAGTAGTTATGCGATATTAGGTACTTCTTTAGGTATTTTAGGTTTTGGTCTTGGAATTATAATTCCAGCATCAACAGATGCTTTAATTGGAAATGCTAGTGTTAAACAAGCTGGAGCAGCTTCAAGTCTTCAAAATACATCACATGAAATAGGTGGCCTTTTAGGTGTTTCAGTACTTGGAGTAATTATGGCTAACAGTACAACAAAGAACTTCCATGAATATTTAGTAAATGGGAATATACCAAGTAATATAATAGATAAGATTAGTAATAGTGATATAGTAACAAAAACAGTAACACAAGGAGTTGCGCCTATAATTAATGGAGCCTCAGAGCAAATTAATAATGTAATTAAAACAGCAACAGCAAATTCATTTGTAGCTGGTATGCACAGTGCTATGTTAGTTGGAACAATTATATGTGCACTGGGAGCTATAGTTGCATTAATGGTAAATAAGGATACTCCTACTGATGTTGAAGAAGAGTAATAATATATTTTGATATAACTAATGAGGAGATAAGAATGATTAAAATACTTGTTGTAGATGATGATAATCATATTAGAGAATTAATTAAGGTTTTTTTAGAGAATTCTGCTTATGAAGTAGAAGGAGCTAGTAATGGACAGGAAGCTTTAGAAAAAGTTTATGAGAGTAAAATAGATTTAGCAATAGTAGATGTTATGATGCCTAAAGTTAATGGATTAGATTTATGTAAGGAAATTAGAAAAGATTATGATTTTCCAATTTTAATGTTAACAGCAAAAGGAGAAACACAGGATATAGTTAAAGGTTTTGGTGCTGGAGTAGATGATTATATGTCTAAACCATTTGATTTAGAAGAGCTTGATGTTAGAATTAAGGCTCTTCTAAAAAGATATAAGATTAATCTATCTCAAAGTATAAGTGTAGGAGAGCTTTGGATGGACAAAAAGAATTTTGAAATAAAAGTTAATGGAGAAAAAATAGATATTGCGTTGAAGGAATTTCAACTTCTTTATAAACTTGCAGAGAATCTAGGAAAAACTATAAGTAGGGATGTTTTAATAGAAGAAATATGGGGATATGATTTTGATGGAAATGAGAGAACTTTAGATGTTCATATAAATAGACTTCGTGATAAATTTCCAAAAGAAAAACATTCATTTAAAATTACAACCATACGAGGACTTGGTTATCGTATGGAAAGTAATTAATTATATATAGGAAGTGGACATATGAATTTAAAAAATATTTTTAAATTAATAGCTTGTATATTAATTCTAATTATACTCCCAGTAATATTTACTTACTTTAGTTATACAATAAGTAATTTTATTTTTTATCTCCTTGGAAAAAGAACAGAGGGTTTTTTATTTCAATTATTAAATTCAGTTATTAATCTAATTTTTTTATTAATCTTAATAGTAGCATTTATATATTTCTTAAATATAAAAATAAAAGATTATATAGGTCTTATAAATAAAGCCATACAGTCTATTTCAAAAGGTGAGTACAATATTAAATTAAAAAATAAATTTGTAGATGATGAAAATTTTTATGAACTTGTAGAAAATATAAATGATATGAGTACTAATTTAGATAAGATGGAAAAGATGAGGCAGGAGTTTATATCTAATGTATCTCATGAAATAAAGTCACCATTAACATCAATTAAAGGATTTGCACAAATCCTTAAAAGTAAAAATATAAGTGAAGAGAAAAGATTAGAATATTTAAATATTATTGAGCTTGAGAGTTCACGTTTAAGTAAATTAAGTGAAAACTTACTTAAGCTTACTACACTTGAATCAGATTCTAATGGTTTTGAAGCTAAGGAATATAGATTAGATACTCAAATAAAGGATGTAGTTTTAGCCTTAGAGCCACAATGGATTGATAAAAATATAAATATGGATTTAAATCTTGAAAAGGTAAGTATTTTAGGAGATAAAGAGCTTTTAAGTCAGGTATGGATAAATTTAATTCAAAATAGTATTAAATTTACTCAAAGTGGTGGAGAGATAAGTCTATCTTTAATTAATAAGAATGATAAGGTAGAATTTTATATAAAAGATAATGGTCCCGGAATACCTAAAGATGAATTAGTACATATATTCGAGAGGTTTTATAAGGTAGATAAAGCTCGTGATAGGTCAATTGGTGGTAGTGGACTTGGTTTATCTATAGTAAAAAAGATTATAGACTTACATAATGCTAAAATCTCTGTGAGTAGTGATCTAGGTTATGGAACAATGTTTAAAATAGAGTTATAGATATTTTAAAAAAGATATAGGTTTACTATATCTTTTTTATTTAAATTAGTTTATTTTTAAAAATATTGAATATTGGTAAATAGATGATATAATATTAAATGAAAAATAAATAAAATCTAGATAAATATCTAGTAGAAGTTCGAAACCATCCTTCTATAAAAAACTAGGAACTGTAGCTGTAACGAGGTATGTTTCTTTGTTATGGCATTTTTTATTTTAAGCAGTTCTTCTATGGTTAAATAATATCAAAGGAGTTATACCATGAAGAAATTAACAAGCTTTAAATTAGCTGTAATGGCTATAGGAATCGCTATTAATGTAGTAGCACCATTTATAGCAATGACCTGTAGAATACCTATTTATTTAGATGCAATAGGTACAAATCTCATAGCAATGCTTATGGGACCTACTGAAGGAGTAATAGTAGGGGTACTTGGTTCATTATTATGTGGAGTAATATTTGACCCATCATCATTCTATTATGCAGTAGTACAAGTATTTAATGGAATTGCAATAGCATTACTTTACAGAAAAGGCTGGATAGATATGAAAAAGATGTTCTGGTCTATGCTTATAGTAATAATATTTGTAAGTACTTCAAGTGCATTAATAACAGTTTATGTTTATGGAGGAATTACACCATCAGCATCAACTTATGTTTATTTATTCCTTAAATATCTAGGATTTAGTCCAGTAGTAGCTGCTGTTATAATGCAATTTATGACTGACTATGGAAATCAATTATTCTGTACAGGAGTTTCATTAATTATAATGAAAAGAATGAGTAGCACAATGAAAAATAGATTAAAATAAGGTTGTGAAAAATATGGATAGATATAATGTTATAAATGGTAAAAATGAAAGAGAAATAGTATTATTAAAGAGTTTTCCTTGTGCTTGGGGAAAATGTACTTTCTGTGATTATATTTCAGATAATTCAAAAGACAAATGTGAAATATTAAATGTAAACAAGCCTGTTTTAGAACAAATAACAGGAGAAAAAGGAGTACTTGAAGTTATAAATTCAGGTAGTGTATTTGAAATACCACAGGAAGATTTAAATGAAATTAAGAGAATAGTTAAAGAAAAAAATATTAAAAGATTATATTTTGAAGCACATTGGCTTTATAGAAAAAGGCTAGATAAAATCAAAGAATTCTTTGATGGAGTAGAAGTTATATTTAAAACAGGTATTGAAACTTTTGATGATGATTTTAGAAATAATGTTTTAAATAAAAATATAGAATATGATAGTATTGATGAAGTTAAGAAATACTATGATTCAATTTGTCTTCTTGTAGGAATTGAGGGACAAACTAAAGAAATGATAAAAAGAGATATGGATATAGTTATAAATGAATTTCCTAAAGCAACTATAAACATATGGACTGAAAATACAACAAAGTTTAAAAGAGATGGAGAACTTATAAAGTGGTTTGAAAAAGAATATGCATATTTAAAAGATAATGAAGATATAGAGGTTCTTTTTGAAAATACTGATTTTGGAGTTGGTGACTAAATTTTAAAAACTTATATGCGTAATTGCTCATATTATATATAAAGTTATTTTAAGGAGCATAATATGGCTAAATTAAATAGTAAATATAAGCTTTATGGAATTGGTTATAGGAATTATAGAAAAAGCAAAAATTATAGTAGAAAAAAATATAATAAATCAAATAATTTTTCTTATTCTGATATTAAGGAAGATCTAAAAAATTTATATAATGATTTTAGAAAAGGATTTAAAAATAAAAAAGTAGTTATTCCTCCAGCAAAAAGTAGGGAGGGAGAGCTTATTAAGAAAGCTCTTGTAGGACTTTTGGTTTTTATAATTCTATCTTGTATAGTTAGTTTTCCTATAAGTCTTTTGATATGCTTAATATTAGCTGCATTATATTTTTATAGATAATTACAAAAATTTACATTGATATGATTTAATTTATATGATAATATAATTATTGCGAGTAAGCCAGACAATCGCTGCTTAGAAATAAGGAGAGGAAAGTCCGAGCTTCATAGAGCAGGGTGCTGGTTAACGGCCAGTGGAGGTGACTCTAAGGAAAGTGCAACAGAAATAAACCGCCTAGCTTAGCTAGGTAAGGATGGAACGGTGCGGTAAGAGCGCACCAGTATACTGGTGACAGTATAGCTATGTAAACCCCACCTGAAGCAAGACCGAATAGGAGAACGTTTAGGAGTTGCTCGCTCTGTTCTCGGGTGTGTCGCTTGAGCTTAGTGGTAACATTAAGCCTAGATAGATGATTGTCAAATACAGAACTCGGCTTATAGACTTAGTCGCACCATAGAAAACATCACATTTATTGTGATGTTTTTTTGCTGTATTTAATTTTTATTTAAAAAAATATGAGTTCTTTGGATTATTAGATGATTGGCTAAAACAATATAAAAGATATTTTGCAAAAAAATTATATAAAAAATAGGGAGTAGTAAAAAAACTACTTCCTATTTTTATTTTACATTATTTTTTCTACATTTGTAGCCATTGGACCTTTCTTACCATCTTCTGGAACAAAGCT
This sequence comes from Clostridium mediterraneense, assembly GCF_900091705.1. Lineage (GTDB taxonomy): Bacteria > Bacillota > Clostridia > Clostridiales > Clostridiaceae > Sarcina > Sarcina mediterraneense. The sequence goes on from NZ_LT594785.1 coordinate 1,049,348, forward strand.
TACGCTATCTCCTTCATTAAGCTTCTTTTCTTGCTTATCATCATGTATTTGAGAATGATGAACAAATACATCATTTCCTTGTTCATTTGTTATAAATCCATATCCTTTTTCAGGGTCAAACCATTTTACTGTTCCTGTTTCTGTAGCCATAAAAAATTCTCCTTATCTATATGATATATAGTTATGTTTTCCTTATATAAAAAATTTAATACATTTTATAAATCTTTTTTCATTATATAATTTATAAGAATTTGATTTTTACGCATTATTTCTTGCTCTTTTATAGTTTTATAACTACGTTTTTCAAAAAAAGGTTTTGCTGTAATTGAAGCATGAGTAGTTATAGAGCTACAGCCTAATTGTTTTGCATATTCTTCAAGTTTGTTAGAAATTATTGATGCAATTCCTTGTTTTTGAAAGTCCTTATGAACATAAAGTCTATCTAAGTAGCCTGTATTATCTATATCGCCAAAACCAAGGATTTTATTATTATCTTCTACAATAATGGTATAGTGATTTTGAAGAGACTCATCCCATAGTTTTTTAGGAATTTTATCTATAGGTGGAGCCCAAACTTTAAGTTGCTTTTTTGTATAATGTTTAGAATTAATATAATGAACAGTCATATAAAATAGTTTAATGATTTCGTCTAAATCTTCTGATTTATATTCTCTTATTTTCATATTAAGTATCCTTTTTATTTATAAGTAAATTTAATTATTTAATTATAGCATTTACTAAGATAATTTATTATATTTGATAGCAAATAATATAAAGCTTTTTAATTTGTAAATATTTTTATATAATTAAATAAAGTTTTAGGAATGAATTTTATTAATTTATTTTAGAGAGGAGGAGGAAAAATGGATATATATATTAAAAAGTTTAATGAATTAACTACAGAAGAATTATTTGAAATATTTAGAGCTAGATTTGAAGTGTTTATTATGGAGCAAAAAATTACATCAGAACATGAATTAGATGATAATGATAAAGAATCTTATCATTTGTTTATGAAAAATGATAATAAAGTAATCGCATATCTTAGGATTGTTCCAGCTGGTCTTGCATATGATGAAATATCTTTAGGAAGAGTTCTTGTATTAAAAGAGTATAGAGGAAAAAATTTAGGCTATGATATAGTTAAGAAGGCCTTAGAATATATAAGGGAAAATTTATCAGAAGAAAGGATAAAAATTTCAGCACAAGAGTATGCTAAAGATTTTTATGCAAAATTAGGATTTAAGATATATGGAGAAGGTTATATGGAAGCAGGAATTCCACATATAAAGATGATTAAAGAATTTTAGAATGTTTGTGAATCAAAATAAATTTGTCTATAAACTTTTAAAAAATTGTTCATAGTAGTATAATTGAAAATATATATTAATTGATGAGAGAAGAGTGAAATTTTATGAAGATAAATAGAAATGATTCATGCTGGTGTGGTAGCGGTAAAAAATATAAAAAATGCCACTATGAGTTTGATGAAAAATATGAACATATGAGAAGAAACTTCGAGGAAATGCCTGGAAGAGACCTTGTTAAAAATGAAGAACAAATAGAAGGGATAAGAATTTCAGCAGAAGTTAATAATGGAGTTCTTGATTTAATTGAAAAAGAAATTAAAGCAGGAATGAGTACAGCTGAAATTGATAAGCTTGTATATGATTATACAGTAGCACATGATGCTATTCCAGCTCCTTTAAATTATGAAGGATTCCCAAAGAGCGTATGCACATCAATAAATGATGAAGTATGTCATGGTATTCCATCAGAAGATATAATTCTTAAAGAAGGAGATATCATAAATGTTGATGTATCAACAATAAAGAATGGTTATTATTCAGATGCTTCAAGAATGTTTACAATAGGAAAAGTTTCAGATGAAGCTCAAAAACTTGTTGATGTAACAAAAGAAGCTTTAAAAGCTGGTATAGAAGCTGTTAAGCCTTGGGGACACCTTGGAGATATAGGGGCAGCTATTAAAAAAATAGCTGATGCTAATGGATATTCAATAGTTAGAGACTTTGGTGGACATGGAGTAGGAATCCATTTCCATGAGGAACCTTTTGTGCCTCATATAGGTGAAGAAGGAGAAGGAGTTGTCTTAGTTCCAGGAATGGTATTCACAATAGAACCAATGCTTAATACAGGGAAATATCATGTAACTATTGATGAAGATAATGGTTGGGTAGCTAGAACAGCTGATGGATCATTATCAGCTCAAGCAGAGCATACAATTCTTGTTACAGAAGATGGTATCGAAATAATAGCATACTAGTAGATAGATTTAGTATCAGGGAAATTAATTTTCCTGATACTTTTTATAATTTTAGAAGACTTAAGAAAGAGGTGCTTATTAGTGGAAGATTTAAAAGACTTAGAAGTTAAGCCTTTTGAAACTGCAGATGGAGGAGATTATAGAAATATAAATATTTCAGGAATAGGAAAAATTAAATCTAATATAAATACAGAGGTTCTTGAAGTAAATGGACTTGGTACAATATTTGGTGATATAGAAGCAGAGAGTATAATGGTTTCAGGTAGTTTAACAGCTGAAAAAGATGTGACTGCGACATATATATTTAATTCAAAAGGGATATCAAATTTAAATAAAAATCTTATTTGTGATGAACTTTTAGTGCAAGGAAATCTTTCAGTTAAAGGTAATATAAAATTTATTAATGCTAAATTAAGAGGTATGTTTGCGTCAAGGGGAATTTTAACAGGTGATAATTTCGATCTTTTAGGAACAGTAGATATTGCAGGGGAAATTAGAGTTGATAATATAAAGGTATATTTTAAAGAAAAGAGTAGTATTAAGGGAATAATATGTGATGATTTAGAAATAGTTACAGACAAAGAAAAGAAGACAGGTTTATTAGATAAGTTTAAGTCTAAGAATATATTAAGATGTAATGAGATTACAGGTAAAAAAATATATATAGAAAATGTTGAATGTAAGTTTATTTCAGGAGATGAAGTTATCATAGGAGATAATTGCAAGATTGAAAAGGTAGAGTATAAATCTAAATTTGAATTTGCAAAAACTTCAGAAGTAAAAGAATTTGTATGTAAAAAATAAAAATAGAGAATAGTAACGACTATTCTCTATTTTTTTACGTTTATTTCTTTAAAGGTATTTGTAATACTCTTAATATTTCCATAGACAGTTATTTTATCTGTAACTTGAAAAACAAAGTCAGGTGAAGGAAAGTTTATAAGCTTGTCCCCTCTATCTATACTAAGAACTTGTATTTCAATATCTTTAAGTTTACTATCTATTATACTTTTTCCAACAAGGTAATTATTTTTACTTATGTATATTTCATAAATACCATATCCTTTTCTTTGTACAATATTTATAAGTCTATCATCAAAAATACTGTGCCATTTTGATGATTTCATAATTACTGATTCCATTATATTTTGTAGTTTTCCAAAGAAAATACTTCTACGAATTAAAAATAAGCCTAAGAAAAATAAAAGCATAAGTGCAATTGATTCTCCCATTGAACGAGTGTCTGAAAGACTGCTTGTTATAATTCTTACTATGAAAGATATGAATGTTGCTGTACTTACATAACTAAATATCATAAGCCAACTAGCAAGTTTTCTTCTTGTAGGGTGTTGAGCTATAGTTTCACTTTCTCTAGTTGTATAACCTGTACTTGTAAGTAGAGATATAACTTGAAATCTGGCTTTATCTATAGGCATACCAGTCAATCTAAATAAAACTGCGAAAAAGTTTATTACCATCAAGAAGAATAATAAAAAGATTGTAAATGTTAATATTAAAACCATAAGCTCACTCCTTTTTAGTTTATATACAGTGAATTATACAACATTTTAATAAAATATTAAAGAGATGTATTTTTTGTTAACTAAATATAAATGTATTTTAAAAATATTGTTTGTTTTTATTATGTATATATAATTTAACAAAGGAGAAGAATTAAAGAAAGAACTATATATTTTTGGTATAAAATAAGTTTTGATATAGGGTAGGTTTTGAGATAAAATAGGTTATGTAAAAAATAAATAAACAAAGGAAGAGGTGAAAATCTTGTTAAGTAAGATTAAAGAAGATTGGTTTTCTAATATAGGACCAGATCTACTATCAGTTTTAGTTATAGGACTAGTTCTTATTCCAGAAACTATAGGATTTGCCTTTATAGCAGGTGTAGACCCATCCATATCATTTCTATCTGTAATATCTATGTCAATAATGGTAGGAATATTTGGTGGTAGAAAAGGGATGATATCAGCATCAGCTGGATCAATGGCACTTGTTTTAGCAGTACTTGTTAGAAATTATGGTACTAGTTACATAATGCCAGTCACATTAATGACAGGAGTTTTTCAAATAATTTTTGGTATCTGTAAAGCAGGAAAGTTAGTTAAATACATACCGGAATCAGTTATGCATGGATTTGTTAATGCACTTGGTATACTTATATTTGTGGACCAAATACATTATTTTAAAGGTCAAGGATTAGTAATGTACATTTTAGTTGGTATAGGAATATTAGTCATTTACACTTTCCCTTATCTTACAAAAAAGATACCACCAGCAATTATATCTATAATAGTAGTTACAATAATTGCTTTATTATTTAAAGTTGATGGATATAATTTAGGTACATTAAAAGGATTAGAGCTTGGATATCCAAAGTTTTTACTGCCAACAATAGCTATAAATACACATACAATAGGTATTATTCTTATGTATTCAATATCACTTGCTATTGTAGGATCAGTAGAAAGTCTATTAACTGCAAAGACTTTAGATGAAATGACAAATACAGAAAGTAATAAGAGTAGAGAATGTATTGGTCAAGGACTTGGAAATATACTTACAGCATTTATTGGAGGAATGGCTGGTTGTGCTTTAGTTGGACAGTCAATAATTAATACAAAATCTGGTGGAAGAACTAGACTTTCAACATTTTTTGTTGGAATATTCTTTATGATATATATAGTATTCTTTATAGATATCGTTAAGATTATACCTATAGCAGCTGTTATTGCAGTTATGGTTATGATAGCTATAACAACAGTTAATTGGAAGTCAATATATACAATTCCTAAAAATTCAATAACAGATACAATAGTTATGATAGTAACAATAGCTATAGTTCTTGCAACATCTAATTTAGCTATAGGTGTAGTTATAGGTGTAGTTTTACATTATATTTTTGCAGCATTTAAAAAAGGAAAAACAGCTTAGTTTTAAGGTTATCTCTTAAAGAGATAACCTTTTTATATAGAAAAATTTGCTTTTATTTCTTAAGAGGAATAATATATTATTATATAAAACAAGTTAAAGAGGTGAAAAAATGAAAAAGATAGTTATTTTAGATGCAAAGACAATGGGAGAATTTAATTTTAATAAGCTTTCTGAAATAGGTGAATTAGAAACTTATGAGTTAAGTTCTTATGAAGAAGCTAAAGATAGAATTAAAGATGCTAATATAGTTATTACTAATAAAGTAGTTTTAAATGAAGGTACTTTAAAAGATGCTAAGAATTTAGAATTAATTTGTGAAATGGCAACAGGTTATAATAATATAGATATAGAATATGCAAAATCAAGAAATATAGCAGTTACTAATGTTGCAGGATATTCAACTAATACAGTTGTTCAACATACTTTTGCTATGTTATTTAATATCTATAATAAGCTTGCATATTATGATAATTATGTTAAATCAGGAGAATATACAAAGTCAGATATATTCACTCATTTAGATAAATCTATAGTTGATTTAGAAGGAAAGACATGGGGAATAATTGGGCTTGGACAAATTGGTAAGAAGGTTGCAAATCTTGCAAAAGTATTTGGAGCTGAAGTAATATATTATTCAACATCAGGAAGAAACTCAGATTCAGAATTTACAAGAGTTGAATTTGAAGAACTTTTAAAAAAATCAGATGTAATCTCAATACATGCACCTTTAAATGAAAATACTAAAGGACTTATGAATTATGAAGCATTTAAGAAAATGAAAAATTCAGCAGTACTTTTAAATCTAGGAAGAGGTCCAATAGTTGTTGAAAGTGATCTTGCAAAAGCTATAGATAAAGATTTAATAGGAGCAGCAGCTTTAGATGTATTTGAATATGAACCTATGCATGCGGATAATGCTTTATTAAAAGTAGAAAAGAAAGATAAATTACTTTTAACTCCACATGTAGCTTGGGCGAGTTTAGAGGCAAGAACAAGATTATTTGAAGATATGATGGAAAATATAAGAGCCTTTTATAGAGGGGAAATGAGAAATAGAATATAAATCTTTTTAAAAATTTTTTATAAAAATTCTTGATTTTTAAAAAAACTCAGTATAAACTTTATAGAGAAGAATAAATATTTAATAGAGTTCGGATGAAGGCATTGGGAGAGAGATTATTTTTATAATCCACCGAAGAGGGAAATCTTTCAGGTAAAAGGACCAATGTTGGACGAGCCTCTGGAGAGACTCATTTTTAAAATGAGCACCGAAGGAGCAAGGCAAAGAAATTTGCTCAAACTCTCAGGTAAAAGGACAGGGGATAGAAAATACTAAAATAAGTAATATTATTTTAGTCTATTTTGTATACCCTCCTAAAGTAATTTAAGGAGGTTTTTTTATGTTCAGTTTTAGTTTATTGTTACAAGGATTTTCACTAGAGGAAGGACTGAAGGGGATAAGTTCTTTTATTTGGGGTCCACCACTTTTAATACTTTTAGTAGGAACAGGAATTTATTTAACTTTGAAATTGGGGCTTTTACAAGTATTTAGATTACCTCTTGCTTTAAAGTATGTTTTTTCAAAAGATGAAGAGTTTTCTTCAGATAAGGCAAAAGGAGATGTTTCAAGTTTTGCTGCATTATGTACAGCTTTATCGGCTACTATAGGAACAGGTAATATAGTTGGAGTAGCGACAGCTATTAAAACAGGAGGACCTGGAGCATTATTCTGGATGTGGATTGCAGCTTTTTTTGGAATGGCTACAAAATATGCAGAAGGAGTTCTTGCTATAAAATATAGAAAAGTTGATGAGTCAGGTAATATGTCAGGTGGACCTATGTATTATATAGAAAAAGGTCTAGGAATCAAATGGCTTGGAAAGATATTTGCATTATTAGGAATAGGAGTTGCATTTTTTGGTATAGGAACTTTTGGACAAGTTAAATCTATAGCAGATGCAGCTAAAATTAGCTTTAATGTTCCGATAGTAGTTACAGCTATTATAGTAACAATTTTAGTAGCACTTGTAACACTCGGAGGGATAAAGAGAATATCTAAAGTTTCTGAAAAGGTAGTTCCTTTAATGGCAGGCTTATATATTGTTGCTGTATTATTAGTTTTAATACTTAATTATAAGGAAATACCAGGGGCTGTTTCATTGATTTTAGAAAGTGCATTTAATCCAAGAGCGGCTTTTGGTGGGGCAACAGGTATAACAATTACAATGGCTATTCAAATGGGAGTAGGAAGAGGTGTTTTTTCAAATGAAGCAGGACTTGGTAGTGCGCCAATAGCTGCTGCAGCTGCAAAAACAAATTCACCAGTTAAACAGGGGCTTATATCAATGACTGGTACCTTTTTTGATACTATTTTAATATGCACAATGACTGGACTTGTTATTGTTGTAACTGGGGTTTATTCAGCAAGTGGTTTAGAAGGTGCAGGTATGACAACTGCAGCATTTCAGAGAGGTTTACCATTAGAAATTTTAGGGACTTATATAGTTAATATAGGGCTTATATTTTTTGCTTTTACAACTATACTAGGATGGAATTATTATGGTGAGAGATGTATTGAGTATCTTATGGGAATACAATCTGTTAAGTATTATAGAATAATATATATAATGTTGGTTGGAATTGGGGCATTTCTACCACTTGGAACTATATTTATTATTGCGGATATAGTTAATGGACTTATGGCTCTTCCTAATTTAGTTGGGATAATAGGCCTAAGAAAAGTTGTTGTTGAGGAAACGAACAATTTTTTTCTCGAACTTAGCAGTAAGCAAGAAATATGTTAAGGGAATTTAGTTTAAGAGTTATCTAAAAGAAGATAGCTCTTTTTATTTTGTATATATTTATTATTTTAAATGTTAAAGTTTTCACTTGTGATATCGATAATATATCTAAGTGTATTGTAATTTAAAATAGCTGATATATTTGTAAGGGGGATCTAAAGTGAAAAACAAAAAGAATTTAAAAAGTATTAGAAGTAAAGTAAAACTATATGTTCTTGGAATTTCAATACTGGCTCAAATAGCAATTGCTTTAGTTATGTATTTTCAAACTAATAATGCTATAAGAAATAATCAATCGATAGAAGAAGCAATGAGAAATTTAAGACTTACAGTATTAATTTCAATTTTAATAACTATAGGAGTTAGTATTATTTTAGCTAATATTTTAGGGAAAAGTATTAATAATAGTGTTGTTACTTTAAGAAAAATAATTAATAATATGGCTGAAGGTGATTTTAGTGAAACTGTTCATTTAGAAAGTGGAGATGAGTTTGAAGCTTTAGGAAATGACTTAAATATAAGTATTGAAAGTATAAAAGCACTTATAGGAAATATAGATAAGAATGCAGATATATTCCTTGAAGCAGCTAAAAATATAGCTTCTATGGCAGAAGAAACAACAGCTTCTACATCTGAAGTGGCCAAAGCCATAGAATCTATATCAAGAGGAGCTATAGAACAATCTAATAATGCGCATGAAAGCGTTAACTCAATGGAAGCTCTATCAGTACAACTTAGCGATATAGCATTTATAAGTGATAATATGAGTAAGTCATCAGAACAGTCTAATAAAATAATTGAACAAGAAGGTAAGGCTGTTATAGAAGCTTTAATGGATAAGTATACTAGAAGTAAAAAGAATTCTATGGAATTCCATGATGTTGTTTTAGATGTATCTGAAAGTACAAATAAGATTAATGTTATTTCAAATAGTATATCTCAAATTACAGAGCAAACAAATTTACTTGCTTTAAATGCTAGTATTGAGGCTGCTAGAGCTGGAGAGGCTGGAAGAGGATTTGCAGTAGTTGCAGAAGAAATTAGAAAACTTGCTGAGCAATCAAAAACTTCAACAGAAGAAATTAAGAGAATAGTAGATGAAGTTAGTGTTAAATCTTCAAAGGCTACAGGTGCTATTGAAGAAAGTAATGTTGTTATGAAAGAACAAGAAGAAGCAGTTTTAAGAACTAAAGAGATATTCGATAAGATTTGTGTTGATATGGATGGAGTAAATAAGAGCTCATTTGAAATAAAGAATTTTGTTGATTTTATAAATGTAAATAAAGATACTGTAGTTTCTGAAATAGGTGGTATTGCATCTATATCAGAACAAGTAGCAGCAGCAACTGAACAGGTTACAGCTTCTACACAAGAAGTAAGTGCTACTATGGAGGGACTTAGTGATTCAACTGATAATCTAGAAGAAATTGCAATGGATCTTAGATCAGAAATACATAAGTTTAAATTATAAAATAAAAAGTTATCTCTTTTGAGATAACTTTTTATTTTTTTATTATTGGATTATAACTAAATCCAAGTCTTAGATAATCATGGTTTAATAAATTTAAGAAGTCACCCCACATAATAAAATGATGTCCATTTATATACTTAGATTTTAAAGACTTATTTTTTATATCCTTATACAAGTAATTTCTTATAGTAGATTCAGATAATTTAGAATTAAATTTATACTTGCAAATAAATGATAATTGTTTTATTTCCAGAAAATCATCTGGATTTTTGTTAAGCATTAGATATCACCTATATTTATTGTTTAGAAACAGCTTTTTCAACAAAAAGTTTTTATTATTTATTTTATAGTGTCTAGTAGTATAATATAATAATAGTATATGTAGAAATAACATAATAGCTAATGGATTTGATTAATTATTAAAAGAAAGTTATTTATTATTTTAAGACTATGGAGGAATTAAATTGGACGTAAATAAAACTAGAGAGGAAGAATTTATAAATTGGTATAATTTTTATAAGCTTATAAAAGATAAAGATATACTAGATGAAAATGAAGTCGCTTTAGCAATAGTTAAAATAAATTTTGCTATGGAAAGATTTATTGAAAATAAAGAGCAACTTGAGGAAATAATATTTGTTCAGGGAATAAAAGATGAAACTTTATCACAAAGAAGAGAAACATATACAACAAATGGTCGTTTGTATATGCCAAGAGATATTAATTTAAATAAGGGTATGAAGACAAATGAGGAATATAAAGCATACATATATTCAGTTGTTAAAAAGATAGTAGAACAAAATATTGATCTTTATTTAGGAGTTGCAGAACATCTTTTAAGGGAAGATGAAATTGAAGCAATAAATAGATTAACAAAGACTTATTCAGAGCATGAAGACCTTATAGATAGATTATTAAAACTTTTATATCTATTTAAAAACTCAGAAACTAAGAAATCAAGAAAAGATGATATAAAAAGTTATTTAAGATATTCATTTATAAGAGGAGAGGTCTCTATAAATTTAGCAATAGATGAGGTTTTAGAAACTTTAGTTAAGGATGAAGTTATTTATTGTGATTGGACAGGCAGTTATTCAGTTATAAGTGAAGAAAAGAAAATTGTAGATAATAGAGTAGCTATGCACTTAAAGAGAGTAACATCAGCAGAAAAAAATGAATTCATAATATCTACTGTAGAAGAGGTATTTAAAGAATTATTAAATGATAGAGATTTGGAGAATATTCCAGTATCTATTGATGTGGAAGGAAGAAAGATTTGTCAGAGCCAAGGTAGCGGAATGATAAAGCTAGATAGTTACATTAAAGAAGATAGAGATATAAGAAGAGGCTATTATGTTTTAAATACTAAACAGTATGAAAATATAATTTTCTGGTATGGTAAGAGAAAAGCAGAACTTGATTTAAAAGTAAAATATATAATAGCTTATTTAAATGTTATAGAAAAATTAAAGTTTGAGTGGAGAAAAGATCCAGAAAGATTAGAATTTTTAAGAGAACAAGAGATAAACAGTAAATATGTCATAAAAAAAATAAAGGCAGAAATTGCAAATGGATTTAATAAAGGTGGATATATTTATAGAGGGGAAGATAAAAAAATAGAGCTTAAGGGTGATAATAAAGAGATATTAAATTATTTTATAAATAAGATATCTAATTAAAAAATATCCACTTAGATTTAAAATCTGAGTGGATATTTTTATTGTTTTAAGTAATAGTTATTCTATACTAATATTATTAAAACTTTATATTTCATTAAAAAGCTTTTCTATTCTTTTTTCAGGAATAATCCAAAGCACTATAATTATAAAGTAAGTTATTATTCCAACTATTGGGTAGAAATTTGCTAAGATAACACCTAAAATACCCACGCTTAAAGTTATATATATTTTATAATAATTTTGAAATGTCTTATATATTTTTGAGTCTTTTCCGTCTGCTTGCATTAAGGATCTAAGTAATAGATAGTACGCAAAATTACCTAAGGTAAAGATAATACCATAAAACATTTCTGGATAAACACTATTTATATGTTCACCAAGCCATGAAGTTGAGAAAGGTAGTAATGAAGTCCAGAAAAGAAAATTAATATTTGCCCATAAAACCTTCCCAGTAACTTTTTGCGCTATTTGAAGCATATGATGATGATTCATCCAATAAAGAGCAAGTACTAAGAAACTAAGTAAGTAAGCTAAAAATTTATATCTCATATCCCAAAGACCATCTAAACTTACTGTACTTGGTACTTTAAAATCTAATACTAAAATAGTCATTATAATAGCAATTACAGCATCCGTAAATGATTGTAACCTATCTTTATTCATTATTATACTCCTTTTATTAAATTTTTGTTAATATATATAATAGAATTATATTATATATGAAAATTTAATAAAATAATAGACAAATTTTTCATAAAAAAGACTTAGGAAGAAATAATTTTATTATTTCTTCCTAAGCCTAAATTTATTATATTAGAAAGCCCAGTTTCCGTTATCGAATATCTTTATTGTTTCTGAATTTTCTAAAGTAGCAACTATTGATAAGTCAGCTGTTCCTATCATAAAGTCAACATGAGTTAATGAATCATTTGCACCTTCTTTTGCAAGTTCTTCATCTGTCATATTTTCTCCATCTTTAATACATACAGAGTATGCTTTACCAAGAGCAAGGTGACATGATGCATTTTCATCATATAAAGTATTAAAGAATATAATACCTGAGTTAGAGATAGGAGAATCATGCGGAACTAAAGCTACTTCTCCTAAATGTCTTGCACCTTCATCTGTATCTAAGAGATGCTTTAATGTGTCATAACCTTTTTCAGCTGTGAAATCTACAACTTTACCATCTTTAAATGTTAATGAGAAGTTATCTATAAGATTTCCAGCATAGTTAAGAGGTTTTGAGCTATATACTATACCATTAACACCTGTTTTTAAAGGAAGTGAGAAAACTTCTTCAGTAGGCATATTAGCTATAAATTCAACTCCTGAAGTATTAACTTCAGCTCCACCAAGCCATAAATGATTCTTAGGAAGTTCTAAAACAAGATCAGTTCCAAGACTATTTGTATAGTGAAGGGACTTAATTCTCTTTGAATTTAAATAATTCATTTTTTCTTTTAAAGTATTTTTATGTTCTTCCCAAGCAGCAACAGGATCTTCTTTATCGATTCTAACTATTTTAAATATTTCATTCCAAAGCTTTTCAACTGCTTCTTCAACTGAAACATCTGGGAATATTTTTTTAGCCCAGCCTTTAGTAGGAATTGAAACTATTGACCAAGAGTTTTGATTACTCATAAGCATTTCGCTGAATTCTCTTGATGAAATACTTGAAGCCTTTCTAAATGTTGAAACTTTTTTAGGATCTACATCCTTTAAAAGTTCTGGATCTGAAGCAGAGATACTTAAGAAAGCAGCTCCTTTCTTAGCATAGCTAAGTCTAGAATCTCTAACCCACTCAGGAACATTTTCAAATACTTCTAAAGGAGAGTATTCATATTTTAGTTTTCCTGTAATTTCATCACTCCAGTGAACAACTACTTCCTTTGCTCCTTTTTTATAAGCTTCTTCTACAAGTTTTCTTGTAAAGTTAGCACATTCTATAGGAGAGTTTATAACAAGAATTTGATCTTGTTGTACATTAACACCTATATTTACAGCAAGTTTTGCATATTTATCTAATAGTAAATCAAAGTTTTCTATCATAAAATCACACCTTTCTTTAATCGATATCAGTTATTTATTATTACTATTATAATAAATAATTATTATTATCACAAATATAGATTAATACCTATTAGAGATAGTTTAAGCTATAATAAAGCTATTATTAATATTTTCTATGTCTTTCCTTATTTTTATAATAGATTTCCTTAAGATCATCATAAACTCTATCTCCATAATCAGAGGTACAACCAAAATCAATCAAATAGAATTTCCCATCTATAATTCCCCAAGAACGAGCAGAAAATATATCTTCTCTATATAGATAAAAATTATTTATTAAGTAATTTAAATCACGTAAGATATATTTATCATCTATAAATTTTTCTGGATTAACAAATCCCTGTTTCTTTATAATTTTATTATATGGCATAGCCCTAGCCATGATTATAATCCTATCATTAGAATAGTAGATAGGACATAAATATTGTTTAATTCTATCGGAGCAGTTTGCATATACATATCTTTCAACAAAGTTTTGATGGTAACCATCTTCGTTTTTAGCAACTTTAATAACATATTTGTCATCTAAAGCAAATACTTTTCTTGCAATTCCTTCTCCTAGAAATTCATAATTTCTCATAAATTTTTTTATCGAACAGTTATTTAAATATTTTATTGACTCTGAATTAAGCCTCATTTTTATCTCCTAGTTAGTTCTTCTAATTTAAAATATGATGAAAGGTCTAGTAAAGTAACTATATATAGATAATAATTAAATTTAAGTTTATAATATAAGTATTAAAATATATTTAAACTAAGGAAAAATATATTAAAAATGCGGACATTGAAAAGAGGGTTTAAAATTGAATAAATTATTAGATAGTTTTTTAGAAAAAGGAAAAGAAGTAGTTAATGAAGGCCAAGTGGCTTCATATATACCAGAACTTGCAAAAGCTGATAAGAATGATTTAGGAATTTGTGTAGTTACACTAAATGGAGATGTTTATAAGTCAGGAATGGCTGATAAGAAATTTACTATACAAAGTATATCAAAGGTAATTTCACTTATGCTCGCTATTTTAGATAATGGAAGAGAAAATGTATTTGAAAGAGTTGGAGTGGAACCAACAGGAGATAGTTTTAATAGTATAGTTAATTTAGAAATAAGAGATAGTGATAAGCCTTATAATCCTATGGTTAATTCAGGTGCGATAGTTACTACATCTTTAATAGCTGGGGAAACACAGGAAGAAAAATTTGAAAGACTTTTAGCTTTTACAAGAAAAGTTATGGGTAATGATAATATAGGAATAAATGAAGATGTTTATTTATCAGAAAAAGAAACAGGAGATAGAAATAGAGCACTTGGTTATTTCTTAAAGAGTAGTGGATTCTTAAAAGGTGATGTAGAAGAAGTTTTAGATTTATATTTCAAGCAATGCTCAATGGAAGTAACAACAGAAGATCTTGCTAAATTTGGAGCTATGCTTGCAAATGATGGAGTTCTTCCTTGGAGTGATGAAAGAATTATATCAAGAGATGTATGTAGAATAGTAAAAACTATAATGGTTACTTGTGGAATGTACGATGATTCAGGTAAATTTGCTGTACATATAGGAATCCCTGCAAAAAGTGGAGTAGGTGGAGGAATTATGGCATCAGTCCCAAGAAGAATGGGTATAGGAGTTTATGGACCAGCACTAGATTCAAAAGGTAATAGTGTCGGAGGAAAACATATTCTAAAGAATCTTTCAGATGAAATGGATTTAAGTATTTTCTAGAAGGATTATAATAAAATATTAAAATGGTAAGAATAATTAACTAGTGTTAATTAAATGGAGGATAAATAATGGAAAGACTACTTATATTGGATGGGAATAGTCTATTAAATAGAGCATTTTATGCTATACCTACGCTTAGTAATAAAGATGGTGTGCATACTAATGCAGTTTATGGATTTTTAAATATGTTATTTAAAATGAAAGAAGATATAAAGCCAGATTATATAGTAACAACATTTGATAGAAAGGCACCTACTTTTAGACATTTAGAATATAAAGATTATAAAGCAGGTAGAAAAAAGATGCCTTCAGAGCTTGCAGAGCAATTTCCAATAGTTAAAGATATGTTAGAAAAACTTTCAGTAACTATTTATGAGATGGATGGATTTGAAGCTGATGACCTTATAGGAAGCCTTGCAAAATATGCAGAAGGAGAAAGCTTAGAGGTATTTATAATGACTGGAGATAAAGATGCTCTTCAATTAGCTACTGATAATACTAAAGTTTGTATCACTAAAAAAGGTGTATCAGAAATTGAGTGTTATGATGCAAAGAGAATGATTGAAGAATTTACTGTTACTCCTACACAATTTATAGATGTTAAAGGTCTTATGGGAGATAAATCAGATAATATACCGGGGGTTCCAGGTATAGGAGAAAAAACTGCTTATAAGCTTATAAATACTTATGGTTCAATAGAAGAAGTATTAAGAAATATAGATAATATTAGTGGTAAGAAGATAAAAGAAAACTTAACAGAATATAGTGAACAAGCAATATTCTCAAAGAAGCTTGCTACAATTAATGTTGATGTTCCAATAGATTTTGACCTAGATGAAATTAAGTCAAATACTAGTTATGATATAGATGGACTTAGAAAGCTTTATACAAAGCTTGAAATGAGAATACCAGAAGAAAAGCTTGCAAAGCTTGCTGGTACAGAAATAGAAGAAAAACCTAAGGAAAACTTAAAAGTAGAAGCAATAGAAATAACTGATTCAAAAGGTCTTAGAGAGCTTAAAGAAAATTTATCAGATGAATTATTTATAAGATTTACAAGTAAAAATGCTCATATGTATTCTACAATTGAGTTTGATAAAATATTTATTAATAGTAATGAAAAAAATTATGTTTTATTTATGGATACTATTTTATCAGATAATTTATTCTCAGATGCAGAAGCAAAGCCAATACTTAAGGAAATCTTTGAAGATGAAAAAACTAAAAAGATATTATATAATTCAAAGCTTGCACTAAAAATATTATCAAGATTTGATATAGATATTAAAAATATTAATTTTGATATAGAGCTTGCAGCTTACTTACTAGACTCATCAAAGGGAGAATATCCCATTTTAGATTTAGTAAAAATATATTTAGAAGAATATCCAGAATTTGAAGAAAAGGATATAGAACTTGTATCACTTTACTATATGCCAAAGCTTACTTTAAAGCTTAAAAAAGCTATAGTAGAAAAGAAGATGGAAAAGCTTTTATATGAAATAGAGCAACCACTTGCAAGAGTTTTAGCATCTATGGAGGAAATAGGATTTACAGTAGATAAATCAATGTTAGATGATCTTTCAGTTAAGTTTAAATCTGAACTTGATAAGACTCAAGCAGAAATATTTGAGCTTGCAGATGAAGAATTTAATATTAATTCTCCAAAGCAACTTGGTAAGATTCTATTTGAAAAATTAGATTTACCTCCTGTTAAGAAAACAAAAACAGGATATTCAACAAATGCTGAAGTTTTAGAAAAATTAGCTGATAAACATCCAATAGTAGAGAAAATAATCTATTATAGACAATTAGCAAAAATATATTCAACATATGTTGAAGGGCTTAAAGCAGTTATAGATGAAGATGGAGCAATTCATTCAAGCTTTAATCAAACTATAACAACTACAGGAAGACTTTCATCAACTGAACCTAATCTTCAAAATATTCCTATAAAATATGAGATGGGAAGAGAAATAAGAAAGGTATTTAAAGCAAGAGGAGAAAATCAATGTATTCTTTCAGCCGACTATTCACAAGTTGAGCTTAGAATTCTTGCTCATATGTCAGATGATGCTAATATGATAGATGCGTTTAATCATCATTCAGATATTCATACAAAAACTGCTTCAGAAGTATTTAATGTTGCAATAGAAGATGTTACTCCTCTTATGAGAAGTAGGGCTAAGGCTGTTAACTTTGGAATAGTTTATGGAATTAGTGATTTTAGCCTTGCTAAAGATTTAAATATTAAAAAGAATGAAGCAAAAGAATATATGGACATTTATTTTGATAGATACCCTAATATAAAAGTATTTATAGATAGTGTCTTAGAAGAGGCTAAAACTAAAGGGTATGTAACTACTATGTTAAATAGAATAAGATTTATACCAGAAATATCAGCATCTAATAAGATGGTAAAAGCTTTAGGGGAAAGACTTGCTATGAATGCTCCTATACAAGGAACAGCAGCTGATATTATAAAACTTGCTATGGTAAATGTATTTAATAAATTAAACGAAAGAAATCTAAAGAGTAAGCTTATATTACAAGTACATGATGAACTTATCTTAAATGTTTATAATGATGAACTTGAAGAGGTTAAGACTATAGTTAAAGAAGAAATGGAAAATGTTATAGATCTTAGCGTATCTTTAGATGTAGATATTAACGTAGGAAGTACATGGTATGATGCAAAATAGGAAGGTGAAGATAGGTTGATTAAAGTAGGGCTTACTGGCGGAATATGCTCAGGTAAGAGCACTATTTCATTAATGTTAAAAGAAGCTGGATTTAAAATTATAGATGCAGATATAATAGCTAGAGAAGTTCTAGATAAAAATCCTAATATATTAAAAGAAGTTAAACTTAATTTTGGGGAAGGTTTCTTTGACTGGAGAGGGGATTTTAGAAGAAGAGAATTTGGAAATCATATTTTTAGATTTCCAAAGGAAAGAAAAAAATATGAAGATATTATCATGCCATATATAAAAAATGCTATAGATGAAGCTTTAAGTGAATATGAAAAGCAAGGTGAAAAGCTTGTTATATTAGATGGGGCTACACTTATAGAACATGGATATAATGAGAAAATGGATATGATGGTTTTAGTGTGGATAAAGTTACCTATACAAATTCAAAGGCTTAAAGAACGTGATAGACTTACTCAAAGTGAAGCAGTTAACAGAATAAACTCACAGTGGAGCCTTGAAAAGAAAAGAGACTATGCTAATTTAATAATTGATAATAATGGTAATCTTATAAATACTAAAGAACAGGTGGATGATTTAATAGATTTTTTAAAATTATATGAAAATTAGGAGTTTAAAATGAAAAAAGCATTTAAATTATTATTTTTAATAGCTTTTGCGTATTTAATACTACAAGGGAGCATGATTTTAGTTAAAGGGGTGCTATTTCCATTAAAATATACTAATTATGTTGCAAAGTATAGCAGGGAATATAATGTTAATCCAATGCTTGTTATGTCTGTTATGAAAGCAGAAAGTAATTTTGATGAAAGTGCAGAATCTAGAAAAAATGCAAAAGGTCTTATGCAAATTACTAATACTACTGGTAATTGGATAGCAGAGCAATTAGGTGAAGAAAATTTTGAACCCAATATGCTTTTAAACCCAGAGATTAGTATAAAATTTGCTTGTTGGTATTTAAATAATTTAAATGAACAATTTCATGATGAAGGTCTAGTTATAGCAGCTTATAATGCTGGTAGGGGTAATGTTGAAAAGTGGCTTAGCAATCATGAATATTCTTCAGATGGCAAAAATATAGATAATATACCATTTAAAGAAACAGATAAATACGTTAAAAAAGTAGAAGCATATAAAAATATATATACAGCTCTATATAAATAAGAAGAATTTAAGGACACTATTGATAGTTAAGGCTATGAGTAGTGTCTTTTTTTACTTTCAAATCATATAATTAATAAAGCGATATTTTGAGGGAAGATATGAGTAAGAATTTTGATTATAGTTCAAATGAAGTTTCAAAAGAACTTGAGCATGCTCTTAAAGAGGCAGTTAAGATTGGTGAAGGACATAATGGAGTAGTTTTTTTATTTAAAGATGGAAAGACTATTAAATTTTTTAGAAGGCCTAGATCTTGGAAAGATGAGTCTTATATACTTAAGAAAGTTAATGGTTCGAAGTTTTTTCCTAAAGTTTATGAAGTTGGTAATAACTATATAATTAGAGACTATGTTCCTGGAGTTAGACTTGATAAATATCTTAGAAGAAATAAAGTAGATGAAGATTTAGCTCGTGAACTTTATAAGATGGTTATTGAATTTGAAAGATTAAAATTTAAGAGACTTGATATAAGATGTAAAGATATATTTTATAATCTAGAGACTAAAAAAGTAATGATAATAGATCCAAAGAAAAATTATAGTAGGAAATTATCATATCCAAGACATTTAATGAAGGGACTTGAAAAAAGGGGAGAGCTTGAATATTTTCTAAGGGTAGTTACTAAGATAGATAGTAAAAGAGGAAAGTATTGGAGAGAAAAAATAGAAAAATATTTTATGAACTATAAGATAAAGTAAGATTAGTTGACAACAAAATACTTGAAGGTAAAATTATATATATGACAATAAATTTTGGGGGAGATTTTAAATGAGAGATAACTTCAAGTTTAAAGATAGTGACGGAAAAGAAATAAATTGTTATAAGTGGACTGGAGATTTTAAGCCAAAAGCTATTATTTATATAGTTCATGGAATGACAGAAACTGCTTTAAGATATGATTATGTAGCTGAAAGATTAGTTAATGAAGGCTATTATGTTTACTCACATGATCATAGGGGACATGGCTTTACTGATAAAGAAGAAGAAAACAGAGGTTATATAGCTGACAACGAAGGATTTGATTGGTTAGTTACTGATGTTAAAGAACTTATTGAAAATACTAGAAAAGAAAATACAGGAATAGAAGTTGTGTTATTTGGACACAGTATGGGATCATTTGTTAGTCAAAGATATTTAGAAATGTATGGACAAGAAATAGATAGAGTTATATTATCTGGAACAAATGGAAGACAGAAGTCTATTGCAATTCTTGGAATTATGATAGCTTGGGTAGAAATGAAGATTAGAGGAAGAAAACATAAGAGTAAGCTTATGGATAAACTTATTTTTGGTAATTTTAATGATAGATTTAAGCCAAGTAGAACTGAGTTTGACTGGGTTTGTGCAAATGAAAAATCAGTAGATGAATATATAAGTAGTCCTGATTGTGGATTTGTATGTACAACTTCTTTTTATTATGATTTAATGAGAGGAACAAGAGCAATACATAAAAATGGAGAGCTTGCTAAGATTAAAAAATCAACAAAGCTTTATATATTTGCTGGTGATAGTGATCCAGTTGGAGAATTTGGTGAGGGGATTAAATCTTTAGTAAAGGATTTAAAAGCTAATGGAGTTAGTGATGTTAGTTATAAATTATATAAAGATGGAAGACATGAAATGCTAAATGACTCTAATAGAGATGAAGTTATAGATGATATGATTAACTTTCTTAAGACTAGTAATTAGTTAAGATAAACTATACTTATGTAATGTTTTAGAGTATATTAGATAGTATATTTAGAAACAGTAGGTGTAAAATGGAGAAAAAAGATAGATTAATAGACAATTATATAGATAAAGGTGAGAAAGCTCATGATGCTGGAGAGTTTATAAGAGCTCTTAATTATTATTTAAGAGCAGAGGAATTTTTAGGCGAAGAGGGAGATGTAGATCTTAGCATTAATATAGCCTTATTATATGATGAGCTTGGAGAGATAGAAAAAGCTAAAGAAAATTATAGAAAAGCTATAAGTATAAATTCTTATGAGGCAAGAGCCTATTATGGTCTTGCTGTTATGTATGATGAAGAAGAAAATTATCCTAAAGCTATAGAAAATTATAAAAAGGCAGTTGAAATTAATCCTGTCTATGATAGAGGAATTTTCTTTTTAGCTAATGCTTTAGATCTTAATGGTGATAAAGATGAGGCAATAGTTTGGTATAAGAAACTTTTAGAGATTTGTCCTGATGATTTTTGGGGAAATATGAATCTTGGTTCTATATATGAAGAAAAAAATGATATAAATAATGCTTATAGGATGTTTTCTAAAGCCTTAGATATAAATAAGGATAATTATATGGCTCTATATAATATGGGAGTTATTTATAAGAAACTAAATCTTATTGATAAAAGTAAATCAATGTATATAAAATCAATAAAAAAGAATCCTGGTCATGCTGGTAGTTTTCTGAATCTAGCAGTTATTTATAAGGAAGAGGGCAATCTAGATAAAGGTATAGAAATATTATCACAAGGAATACAGTATAATCCAGAATCAGAATTTCTTTTTTATAATAGAAGTTGTTTTTATGCTTTAAATAATAATGTGGAAAAAGCTATTAAGGATATAATAAAAGCAGTGGAGTTATATAAAGGATTTATGAAATATATTTATAAAGATGAAGAACTAAAAGTAGTTAGAGAATCAGAAGAATTTAAAAATTTCTTAATAGAAAATAATATTTGTTAATATAAGGAGTTGTCTAAGAATAGATAACTCTTTTTTATTTTGGATAAAATTTTTAATAAATATATATAAGTATAAATAGATTGAATACCTTAAGGAAACACTAAAGTTTAAAGGATGAAATATTATTTGATGAAGGGAATGAATAGGGTGAAATTTAAGATTATTAAATTTAAGAATGAATTAAGAAAAGCAATTTTGCTCCCTATAGCAATCTTAAGCATTTCACAATCAATATTATTTATATCTTATATAGTTTCTAGATATTTAAATACTGACAATTTTTATATGAGTTTTTTAACTTATTTTGTTTTTATTTTAGAATCATTAGTGAAAATTATATGTGAAAATTCTGCTTTAATTTTAGGTTTTTCAATTGTGATGAATTTTTGTAAAGCAGATGTTTTAATGGGAATTATATTTGTCGTTGGATTTATTATTAATAATATGATTATATCTATTGTAGCGAATATTGGATTAGATAATTTAGCTAGTCCTATGTGTAAAATGGTCTTATCTGTTCCAAGCTTAGATACTGGTATAGTATTAGTTTTATTTTGGAGCATAGTGGTTATATATATTAGTAAATATGTAGAGCATCTAAAGAAGAAGGATAGAAATTATTATGTTTTAAGTCTAGTTATTGCTTTTATTTCTTTTGCTATTGCAGGTTTTATAGGAGTTATTTTTGGATTAGCTTGGCCTATTATTCAAGAAACTATTTTTAATTTTTCAAAGTTCTTAATTAATAGTAAAAATATCTTTGTACCATTTATATATGGATTTATAGATAGGCTTTTAAGTCCATTTGAGCTTGAATACCTTTGGGAAAATTCATTTTTAAATATATCAGGTGAGTATATAAATAATCTTGGTCAAATTGTTACGGGAGATTTTGCTGTATTTTTTAAACAACTTACTGAAAAGCAGTCATTTATATTTGGACATTATATGGCTGGAGAATATATTTGTAAGATGTTCTCACTTCCGTTTATAATTCTTGCAATATATAAAAAAAGAAAAGATGAAAATGATTTTGATAAGATATTAATTGTTATAGCTATATTATGTTTTTTACTAGGAGTATCAAGACCTTTAGAACTATTTTTATTAGTTTTCTCTCCTTTAATTTTTATAATTTATTGTTTAATATCAGCGATAGCCTTTCTTATTTTAGCTTTATTTAATATAAATATAGGAATTTTATTTTCAGGTGGACTTATAGAATTTATTATTTTTTCATTAATACAGCAAAATTTAAATGTTCTAAAACTATTAGTTTTAGGTGTTGTTTTTGCAGCTATTTATTATTTTTCTTCATTACTTATTATAAAAAAGAATAAGATAAAGTTCTTTAAAGGTGAAAAAAACAATAGCAAGAAAGATGAAGAGATAGTTAAAGAGGAGCTTGTAAAAAAGAAAAAAGATAAGATAGTAGAAGATGTATATATAAATTTTTTCTCCCCTGCGAAAGGAAAGCTCGTTGAATTTGATGAAATAAATAATAGGATTTTTTCTTCAGGAATTATGGGAGATGGTTTTGCTTTTTATGTTGATGATGAAAAGATAAGAAGTATATATAGATTCAAAGTAAAGAAAATATTAGAGGAGAATAAGGCTGTAATTTTAGAAACTAAAAAAGGGATAAATATTATTATGAAGATAGGTGTAGATATTAAGTTCTTAAGTGCTAAGGCTTTTGAAATTAAAGTTGAAGAAGGAGACTTAATTCAAGAGCATCAAGTTATTTGGAGTCTCAATAAAGAAAAAATAGATGGAGATTTAAAACTTGCTGTTGCATTTACAAATCTTAAGAAAAATCAGAAATTACAATTTAATGCAGGACATATAGAGTCTATGGAGAGAAATAGGATAAGACTTAAGATAAAGTAGCCTTAGTAAATTTTGAGTTTTACATAATTTATATTATAATTATATATAGAACAAAAGCCTACAATATAATATTATATTGTGGGTTTTATTAATTAAATGTATGATATTTGACTTATAGATATAAATTTGGCTAATAATCTATAAGAGATGTGAAAAGTAGTGCCTAAATAATTAGGAGGATGATTTTTTGAAGAAAGTTATTATAGCTGAAAAACCTTCTGTTGCTAAGAATATAGCAGATGCGTTAAAGATAAAGTCAAGAAAAGATGGATATTTTGAAGGGAATGAGTATTTAGTTACTTGGGCTTTTGGACATCTTCTACAACTTTATGATGCTAAAGATTATGATGAGAATATGAAGGGATGGAGAATGGAAAAGTTCCCTTTTATCCCAGAAGAATTTAAGTATAAGATAAAAACAGATTCTGCTAATAGAGCTATTACAGATAAGGGAGCAGAAAAACAAATCAATATAATTAAGTCTTTAATAGATAGAGATGATGTTGATGGAATAATATCTGCTACTGACTATGATAGAGAAGGGCAAGTTATTTCAGATGAGCTTTTTATTTATTTTAATGAGAGAAAACCGGTTTATAGACTTCTTTTAAATGAATGGACAGCTAAAGAAGTTGAAAAAGGAATGAAAGCTTTAAAGCCTAATGAAGAAATGAAATCTCTTCAAGATGCTGGGATAGGTAGACAATGGGCAGATTGGATTATAGGAATAAACTTAACATCTGTAGCTACTATTAGATATAAGCTTAATGATAATAGTATTTTAAATATAGGTAGAGTACTTCTTCCAACTTTAAAAATTATATATGATAGAGATAAAGAAATTGAGAACTTTAATGCAACTAGCTATTATAAGATGCTTGCAAGTTTTAAAAATAGTGAAAATAAAGAATTTGAAGGACTTTATTATGAAACTAATAAAGAGGGAAAGCTTGATGAAAAGTTTGAGGAAAAGGAATATTTAGATAAGATTGCTAAAGCTATAAAGTCTGAAAGAGTAGAAGTTGTAGAGAAGCAAACAGAAAAGAAAAAAGAATATCCACCATTTTTATTTAATTTATCAAATTTACAAGGACATATAACAAGTAAATATAAAGGATGGACTTCAGATAAAGTTTTAAAAGTTGCTCAATCACTTTATGAAAAGAAATTTATTACTTACCCAAGAACAGGTAGTATATGTCTTGAAGAAAGTTTAGTTGATAGAACTAAAAAGGTTTTAGAAACTCTAAAGAGAGATCTTCCATATGAAAATGAGATTAAGTTTATTAAAAATAAGAGAGTATTTGATAATTCTAAGGTAGAAAGCCATAGTGCTATAGTTCCTACATATGTTAAACCTTCAGGACTTTCTAAAGATGAAATGATAGTTTATTCTGCAGTTAAGAATAGATTTATAATGCAATTTATGCCTGTTGCTGAATTTGAAGAAACTAAGATAACTTTAAAAGTTAATAAAGAAGAGGCAAAAGGAGTATTTGTATCAAGAGGAAAGGTTCAACTTGTAGAAGGCTGGCGAAAAGTTGAGAGCATTGAAACTAAAGATACTATACTTCCTATGGTATCAGAAAAAGAAATGCTTGATATAATAAAAGTTAGTGTAAATAAAGTTACTAAGAAACCACCAAAGTTACATACAGAAAAAACTCTTCTTAGAGTTATGGAGACTTGTGGAAAGAGCTTTAAGAAAAATGATAAATCAAATAGTGATAAAGATATAGATAAAGATTCTGAAAATAATGATTTAGTGTCAGAAGAAAATTCAGATGAAATGATGGCTGCTATACTTAGTGGATTTAGTATAGGAACGCCAGCAACTAGAGCTGAAACTATAAAGAAGCTTAAAGATATAGGATATATACAAAGTAAAGGTAAGAGTTTAACAACAACAGAACTTGGTAGAACAATAGTAGAAATTTTCCCAGCAAGAGAACTGTTAGACCTTGAATATACAGGAAAGCTTGAAAAAACTTTATCAGATATAGAAAAAGGTAAAGTTAAAAAAGAAGATTTCTTAAATCTTATAAAGAACTTTACTATAAATGCTGTAAAACTTATAAAAGAAGATAGATCATTACTTCATAAATTTAAAGTTGAACTTCCAGAAGGAAAAGAAGAAATAGGTAAGTGTCCTGTTTGTGGTAACTCCGTAATAGAAGGGGAAAAGGGATTTGGCTGTGTTAACTGGAAAAATGGTTGCAAATATACTATTTGGAAAGATGATAAATATATAACTTCCTTTGGTAAAAAGGTAAGCAAAGAAATGGTTGCTCTTTTACTTAAAAATGGGAAAGTTGGATTTAGAAATTTAAAGAGTAAAAAAGGAAATTTATTTAGTGCATATTTTAGATATGAATTAAATGAAGAAACAGGTTATTTCAACTGGAAAATTGAATTTATATAAATTAAATAATTTAATTTTAAGAAGGTATACAGATTATTAATAATAGTTTGTATATCTTTTATTTATTATAAAAGATATTTTAAAGAAATTAATTCTTAAAAACTACTTTTGTTAGATAATAATTAAAGTTATATTATTTTATTAATAGAATTAATTTCTATAATAGAATTTATTTAATAGTTAACAATTTACTGTATTTGAATAAATAATATGTAAGGTATATACTCTAAATAGCATTTTTGTAAATATAGGAGAAATATTAATGAAAAAAGCAATTATAGGTATAATTATAGCAGTAGCTGTTATTGGAGGAGCATGTTATGCATTTGCTGATAGTGTAGCAAATAGTTCAGCTTCTGGAGAAGTAGCATCTACAGTTGGTAGTGCAATTTATAATAATAATACAAAGCCTGAAGCACAAGCCAATAAAACACAACAGGATGTTGCTAATAATTTAAATACATCAAGTAGTAATAGTGATGTAAAATCTAGTGTAGATAGTAATAGTGCTAATAATAGTAAAGGAAGTAGTAGTACTACAGAAAATACTGATAGTAAAAAAGTAATATCTACAAAAACTTCAAATAATAGCATAAAAAATCAAGGCTCTTTAAGCTTTGATTTACAACCAAAGAATTCACAATCAAATGTTAAAGCAACACCACTTACAAGTGCAGAGCTTTCTAAGTTTATAGGAACTTGGACTGTAGGAAAAGCTGTAGGATATAATGGTGGAGGTTCAGCTTATGGCTTTGAGGGGATTAAGAATCTTCCAGGAAAACAATTTACTATAAGTGAACATTCTATAGATTATTTTGGGACAAAATATAATATTACAAATTATTATATGACAAAACAAAGTCCGTGTAATCCTGCATATGGAAATCCAGGGTTAACTGGAGCTGTACCAGGTAATCCTTTAGGTCTTGAAGATGGATATCTTACTTTACTATCAGCATCAACTAGTTCAGAAGATCCTAGTATAGCTAGTCTTAATAATATGGATTCTTCTAGTATTCCAGTATCATTTTTAGTAGTTGGGAACAATTTATTAGTTAATGATGCAGGAGCATTATTTATAGCTACAAGAAATTAAAAGTAATAAAAATCGGTATGTACAAATTTGTATATACTGATTTCTTTATTCTATAAGTTTTATATAATAAGAAATTTATGTATAAACTTAGAGTATAGTTTATATAGCTCTAAGTTAGCTTTTAGGATATTATTTTTTATGTCTGAATAAGAGTTTAATATTATTTCCTAAAATAGCTAAAGGAGTATTAGGGAATAATTTTCCTGAAATAAATATAGCGATAATCACAATAATTATAGCTAAGATATCTTTATAATCCATAATTTTCACCACCAAAATAATTTTAGATTAGTAAATTAACTAACAATATATGTAAATTATAACTTGATATATAAATAAAAACCATTATAAATAATAATGTTTATAATGGTTTTTATAATAATTATTTTAGCCTCTTGGAGCATACATAATAATTAAAACTCCTATTAGTGCAACAAAAGCTCCGATTAAATCAAATTTATCAGGAATTATATTATCAAATTTCCATCCCCATAAAAGTGATAGAACAATGAAAATACCACCATATGCAGCATACACTTTACTAAAATTATCAGTTTGAGGTTGTAATGTAGGTACAACTCCATAAATTATTAATAAAAGAGTACCTAAGAGTCCATACCAAAGGCTTTTTCCTTCATGTAACCACAGCCAAATAAGATATCCTCCACCTATTTCAAAGATACCTGCTATTATAAAATAATGATTTTATTATTTGCATAGATAAATCTCCTTATATTTTTATACTTATGTAGTTTAACATAAAGACTTATAATTTTTAAATATAGGTACAAAAAGGTATAAAATAGTAAAAAAATAGAATGACTTTTAAATTTTCTGAATAGTTATAAATTAATATAAATAAAAATAGGTGTGATTTTATGAATAAAAAAATATTTTTTATAATATTAGCAAGTAATATACTAGTAGTAATGTTTATATTATATTTTGTAAGCTCTCAAGAAAAATGTGTATTTAGTGCTAAAAATGATATGTGGGATTGTAATTATACTTTAACTAGAGTAGAGAAGAAAAAAGTAAAGTGTAAGTTAGAAGCTAAATATTTAGGAGATTTAAAGGAACTTGCTAGTTATAAAAAAATAAAAATAGTAAAAAAAGTGGGGGATAAGAAAAATATATTAATTTCTGATATAAAGGCAGGAGAATGTCAAGGACTATTTACATTAAAAAGTCTTTATAAAGAGAGTGATATTGAAAATGAAATAAAAGATAAAAAAATAATTGTAGATATTCAGTTAGGAGATAGTGATAAGACTAGTGTTGAACTTGTTAATAAAGAAAAATAAAAAGGTACGTTCTTTAACGTACCTAAAATATAAAAAATTAATTTTCGTAATCAAAAGTAAAGTTATAGCTAATATTAACAAAATCTTTATTAGCTAGATTTACATCTTTTAATGGAATAGTAAGTAAAACTCTAACCCCATTAAGAGCTTTTAATGGTTTTTCTATAGGAATACTAGGAAATAGTTCTTTAGTAACTACTGCACCATTAGCATCCTTTAAAGTTAGATTGAAATTTTTTATGGATTTAATATCTTTTGAAGTAGTATTTAATAGATAAGAGTCTATAACTAAATTATTATTATTTGTACTTATTGTATTAACTATTAGATTTAAGTTGTCAGCCTGGGTACTAAAGTTTGAGTTCGTATATAAAATATCTTTTTTTTTACTTGAATCAGCTTTAGCTATAATAGAATATACAGAAATAAGTAAAAAGCTTACTAATAGTGTTATAGCAATATTTTTAAATATTTTCATAACTATTTAACCTCCTAAATTTTCATATATTGCTATTATGGCTTATAGTTGAGTTTTTTATGTAAGAGTAGGAATTTTAGTGTAAGAAATTTATATTAAGTATAAAAAGGGACTGTCTCAAAGTGGAATTAGATTCCATCTTTAGAGGCAATCCCTTTTTTTGCGTTTAAACGACTTTTTATAGATTTTGTTTAAAATATAAGTATGCAAAAAACAAACAAAACCTATGATATAAATTTAACCATAAATACAGAAAATATTCTAGAAAAAAATTGTATGGTGAGGACGCTAAATTACTTTATAGATAATTTAAAAATAAGAAAGGATTTAAGTAATCTCTACAAAAAAGGTAGAAATCCAGCGGTAGAACCAATTACTATGCTAAAATTAATAGTTTATGCTTACATAAAAGGGATATATTCTAGTAGAAAAATAGAAGATGCGTGTAAACGAAATTTAGATTTTATTTGGTTATTAAAAAATTTAAAACCGCCTACACGAAATACAATATGCAGATTTATAAAAAAAGTATCTCCACTTATGAAGAAAATACTTAGTAAGTTTGTTGATTATCTTTCATCTATTGGTGAAATTAACTTTGAAAATATCTTCATTGATGGTACTAAAATAGAGGCATATGCTAATAAATATTCCTTTGTGTGGAGAAAGTCCATAGAGAAATCTAAGGAAAAATTACAAGAAAAGATTAAAAATCACTTTTTACTTTATGGGGTTTCTGTTAATGATGATTATTTATATTGCCTATTAATTTTGCAAAAATATTTAAAAGAAATGATAAGTAATGAAGCTATTAAATTTGTTTATGGCAAGGGTAAACGGAAATCACCCGTTCAACGAGAATATGAAATAATAACTGAATATATAGAAAAACTTGAAAGGTATTGCACTTATGAAAAAATCTTAGGAAAAAGAAATAGTTTTTCTAAAACAGATACTGAAGCCACATTTATGAGAATGAAAGAAGATCACATGCTAAATGGACAATTAAAACCGGCTTACAATATACAAATAGGAGTTGCTTCTGGATATATAGTAAATTTTATGGCTTCTCAAGAAAGAACGGATGTTAATACGTTAATTCCATTTCTAGAAGATACATCTAAATATCATAAATATAAAAATATAATTGCAGATGCAGGTTATGAAAGTTTAGAAAATTATAGATATCTAAAAGAAAATGACTATAAATCATATATTAAACCTAATAATTATGAAATAAGAAAAAAAAGAAATTACAAAACCAAAGTAAGCAATATTGATAATATGACTTATAGCCCTAAAGATAATAAATACATATGTGCTAATAACGTAACTTTAAGTTATAAATATACGGGGAAACGCAAGAATAAAAGTGGTTTCGAATATATTGTAGATATTTATGAAGCAGAAGACTGTAGTAACTGTGAATTTAAATCATTATGTAAAAAAACTAATAGAAATAAAACAATTCAAGTAAATAAAGAATTTCAATTAATGAGAAAAATATCAAATGAAAACATAAAATCTGAATATGGTATTAAACTTAGGACAAACAGATCAATACAAGTTGAAGGTGTCTTTGCATTGATAAAAGAAAGTAGAAAGTTTAGAAGGTTTTCATACAGAGGATTAAAAAACGTTGAAACGCAATTTTTATTAATTTCATTAGCACATAATATGATTAATTATATTAGCAAAAGAGATACAGGTAGATTAAAAAAGCACTTATTCTAACATTTTTTCATATTTATTCAAATGGGTATTTCTAATACCTTTATTTATCATGCATAAAAATCAATTAAAATAAAAGGAACCGTCTCACTCTTCCAAATTGTGGTATTATGAGACAGCCCCTTCTTCTTAGTGTAATCCAACTATGCTAGATAATACACTATATAAAAGAGGTGCAAGAATAACTACTGAAAGACCAGCAACCCCTATTGATAATGAACTCATAGCTCCTGTTGTTTCAGAAATTGTAAGTGCTTTTGATGTTCCAACAGCATGTGAACAAGTTCCAAGAGCTATTCCAACAGCAACTTCATTTTTAATTTTAAATATCTTTAAGATAAATGGAT
This sequence comes from Clostridium mediterraneense, assembly GCF_900091705.1. GTDB lineage: Bacteria > Bacillota > Clostridia > Clostridiales > Clostridiaceae > Sarcina > Sarcina mediterraneense. The sequence goes on from NZ_LT594785.1 coordinate 1,080,159, forward strand.
AAACTATTGCTCCTGTTATACCTGTTACAATAATAGCAACAACTGTTACTGGTACGACTCCACCAAGTGATTGTGAAACTTGCATACCTATAGGTGTTGTTATTGATTTAGGCATAAGTGATCTTATAAGAGCAGGATTAAGTTTTAAGAAGTAACTTAGGAAGAATATATATATAATACCTATTCCACTTCCAAAGAATATTCCTGTAATTATAGGAACTAGGTGTTTCTTTAATAAGTTAATTTGCTTATAAAGTGGAACTGCAAGAACAACTGTTGCTGGTTGAAGTAGGTCAGTTATAAATTGTCCACCTTTATTAAATGTTGTATAGCTTATTTTAAATGTTAATAAATATATAATGACTAAAGCTATAGCGATTAGTAATGGATTAAGTAGTGCTATCTTTGTTTTTTTGTTAATTAATATTCCGATTTCAAAAGCAAATATACAAATCATAATACTAAATAAACTACTATCTAAAATACTGCTCATCTAACTTACCTTCTTTCCTTTATTTTTATTCATAAGTTTCATAACAAATTGAACTATTATTCCTGTTGAAGCCATAATGACCATTGTTGATGTAATTACAATTATTAATAACTTAGTAATATTACCTTCTAAGTAACCAAGAGCATTTAATAATCCAACTCCTGCTGGTATGAATAAGAAAGCAAGGTGATCTAATAAGAAAGTTGAAACATTATCAACTTGTTCAACTTTAAGGATTTTAGTACATAATAAAATAAGTAGAATAATCATTCCTAATATATTACCAGGTAGTGGTAAATGTAAGGCTGTAGAAATAAATTGTCCTACAAAATAGATAGCTAGTATAATTAGCATTTCACGTAAAAGTTTCATTGGTTCCTCCCTAGTTTTTAAGTAAATTAAATATTTTATGTAAAAATTATATCCATACTAATTCTATTATGATTATACCAATTTGTATAGTGTAATGTAGGCTTGTACACATAAAAATCAGTGGAAAATATGGTATGTCGTTGTATTATGAATAAATAAAAGCTTCAAGATTGATATTTATTTATAATACTCGTTTTTATTATATGGGTTAAAAAAAATAGGCAAAAAATTAACAATATAAATTTTGCCTATTTAAATATAATTTGATATTATAATAGATCTATATTATTTTGCTTGCAGAGTTCCATCATTTCTTCATCCCAGATAGAAGCTTGAACCTCTCCTATATGAGCTTTTTGAAGGAAAAACATACAAATTCTAGATTGTCCAATTCCACCACCTACTGTATATGGAAGTTCACCATTTAAAAGTTGAGTATGGAAAGGAAGATTTTTTCTATCTAAACAATCTGAGAATGTAAGTTGTTTTATTAAAGCTTCTTCATCAACTCTTATACCCATTGATGAAAATTCTATAGCCCTATCAAGAACAGGGTAGTAGAATAAGATATCTCCATTAAGTGTCCAATCATCATAATCAGGACTTCTTCCATCATGTTTTTCTCCTGATAGTAGAGGGTAGCCTATAGAACTTATAAATACAGCCTTCTTCTCACGGCATATAGCATTTTCCCTTTCTTTACCACTAAGATTTGGGTACATATCTTCAAGTTCTTGTGATGTTACAAAGAATATTTCATCAGGAAGATTTTTAGGGATAGAAGGATAAAGTCCACAGATATATTCTTCTGTTTGTTTAAAAACATTAAATATTTTTTTAACTATGTTTTGAAGTGTATCTGTATTTCTTTCTTCTTTCTTTATTATTTTTTCCCAATCCCATTGGTCAACGTAGATTGAATGTAGATTATCAAGATCTTCATCTCTTCTTATAGCATTCATATCTGTATATAAACCTTCATTATATTTAAATCCGTATCTTTTTAGGGCACTTCTTTTCCATTTAGCAAGAGAGTGAACTATATCAACTTGTGAACCTTCAATTGCCTTCATATCAAATCTTACAGGTCTTTCTTTTCCACTAAGGTCATCATTAAGTCCTGAACTTTTTAGAACAAATAAAGGAGCAGATACCCTAGTAAGTTTTAGTTCCTTTGCAAGTGCAGTTTCAAAAAAGTCTTTTAATTGTTTTATTGCTATAGCTGTTTCTTTTAATGATAAAATTGATTTATAGTTTTCTGGTAAGATAAGTCCTTTTTCAGTTATCATAATAAATTACCTCCAAATTAATATTTTAAATAAAAAAAGACCTTCCACCCTATAAAAATAGGGCGAAAGGTTTCCGCGGTGCCACCTAAATTGCTTAAATTAATAAGCCTACTCAAAAAGTACAGTAAAAAACGATACTCTCCTAAAATAACGGTAAGGCTCCGTCTAAGTCTACTAAAACTAAAGTTCTTTCGATTAGAAGCTCAAGGATGTTATTCATAAAAGTTTTCTTGTAAGACTCCCACCATAACTTACTCGCTTTAAAGAAAATACTTAAATTACTTCTTCCTGTCATAGCTTTTTATATCCATTCTTTTAAAAAAATTTTAACAGAATATTAAACTAGTGTCAAATACTTATATGGCTATAATCTATAATTTTTTATCCAATTGCTCCAATTAGTAGGGTATGGGCTTATATAATTTATTTAGTAACAATAAAAAAAGAACTGTTTTTAACAGCTCTCTTTATTTAAATATACGTTTTTTTCTTCTAGAGTAAAAGTTTCTTCTTCTTCTTTTAGAGATATTGATACTTCTTATAATTACTATTATAGCTATAATGGCAGCTATAAATCCACCAATTCTTATTATGTAATAAAGTAGATTTTGTTTTATAATAGTAAAGTTTGAAATCTTAGCACTAGAAGTAGTAGCTATAGTAGAATCTTTTTCTTTAAAAGCAGTTTTTAGTTCTTTATTTCCTGCTATTTCCCAAGCACTCATTCCTTTTGTATCAATATTTATTTTTAAATCTTCTGGAGGTAATGAATTATCATAACGTTTTATATCTTCATTTAAAGCAATAGGAATTTTTATATCTTGTTTTTTACCAAAGAAACCAAAAGTTTTATAAGTAGCAGTAACTTCAGTTATAACTTCACCAGCTTTTTTATAGTTAACTTTTTTAGCAGCAAAACTATAGTCCATTATAGCTTTCATATCTTTAAAAACTTGAGTATCTGTAGCCCCATATTCTGAATTTAAAACTATACCAACTAAAAGTCTGTCATCTTTTTCATAAAAAGCAAGTAGACATCTACCAGCAGGATCTGTAAATCCAGTTTTACCGCCTATATTATGGTCTTTACCAAGTAACTTATTTCTATTTTCAATATTAATTCTTTTTTTGCTATCTAAAAATTGTATTTGAGAAGTCTTAGTAGCTATTGTTTCTTTAACCCACTTATTTTCTATTATAGCCTTTGACATTAGAGCAAGGTCATAAGCTGTAGTGTAATGCTCAGGATCATGAAGACCATTAGGATTTTTAAAGTATGTATTTTTAAGTCCTAATTTTTTTGCAGTATCATTCATAAGATTTGCAAATTCTGTATCACTTCCAGAAACATAATCAGAAACCATATAAGCTGCATCATTAGCTGAGAAAAGTAATAATGATTTCATTACATCATTTGCAGTTAATTTATCTCCTATATTAATAGGACCATAATTAGCTTCTAAAGAATATTCAGGTTGTTTTTTTGCACTTGCAGTATAAGGTATAATAGAATCTTTGCTAGCATTTTCTGCAAAAACTAAAGCTGTCATAAGTTTTGTTATACTAGCAGGATAGTTCTTACTATCTATATTTTTTGCATATATTATTTCACCAGTTTTTAAATCCATAGTTATAGCAGATTTACCTACTATTTGTGGTAAGTCTACAGTATTATTAGTTTCATTAGCATTTACATAAGTAGCTGGAAAGATATTAAAAGTCATAGCTAAAAAACTAATTAGGAATGTTAAAGTAAGTAAGCTCTTTTTAAACATTTTCTCCCCCTTTTCAAAAGTTTAATTTTACAAAAATAGTATATCACCAAAATATTACAAAAACAATAAAAATGACATTAAAAGTAATAAATTGTAATAATATATGTAATATATTCATTAAAAATAAGATAGAGAATATCCTAACTAAATTTATAAAAAAAGAGCAACAAGCTTGCTCTTTTAATTTATATAGTAAAATATTCAATTTTATTTTATTAAATATGTTATAAATATACACCTTAGTAGCTTTATGCTTTTAAGAGATAAATAAAATAATTTTATAAATGGGAATAGTCTAAGATTTTAAAATATATAATATATAGAATCATTAATGAAATGGTTTAAATTTTTTAAAGTGGGTGAGGCTATGCTAAATAAAAAAGATAATATATATTTTTATACAATGATTCATAAGGAAAAAGGAATAAAGAGTAGTGATATATGTTATGAATTCGACTATGATGAAAGTAAAAATTTATTTAAAACAGTTTTAGATGGGGAAGAAGTTAGTTTTAAAATTGATGGAGAAATCATAAAAGAAGAAGATACTATTTCATTTAATACTTTAGATTCAAAGATAGTAAAGCTTAAATATTTAAATCTACCACTTTATGAGAGTTTGAAAGGATATCTTATAAGTTATAATTCTCCAACTTTAAGAAGTGATAGGGAAGTACAGGAGTACTTTAAAAGTCAAAGAAACTTTAAATAGATTTATATAGCACAAATCTGAGTTTAATTGTTCTTAGATTGTGCTATATTTTGTTGGTAAACATTACTAAGGAAAAAGTATTTATTATGTGTTAGTATGAAAAGTGAGACGTTTTAGGTGGTGATAAAAATGGATGATTTAACAGTTAATGACATATTAAATCGCAGAGAAGTTGGTACAATAATCCCCCTTTTAGTTACAATAAACTCAGAAAATATACCAGTATTCTTTGTTAAGGATTATAGAAAAACTATAGATATTATAGGAGATAATGAGATTATTGCTTTAAAAAATTCAATAGTAGGAAGTAATGATTGTTTATTATTTTTACTTATGTTTAAGTTCGCAGATAATTTTCAAACTACTTATGATATATGGTTTAATTATGCTGAGGATTTACATAAGGATTTTTTAAATACTCTTAAGGAATCAACAAGAATGGTTGTCGATTTTAGAGATGAAAATAATGAAAGAGTAAAAAGTATTGAGATAGAAAATAGTGTTGGAAAAATAGTTGATGAATACATAAATAGAGCCAGTGAAAAGATTCTTTATAAGGGGAATAAAGATGAAAATATTATTAATCTTGAAAAAATAGAAAGATATAAATTGTGGACAATAGAAGAAATTAACCAAATGTTAGATAATATTTTTGAATCATATGATGATATTGAGCAACTTTGGGATGATATGTAAAGTTAATAATAAATAAGAAAAAGATACTAATTTAAAATAGTATCTTTTTTTCAATTAAAATATAAAGTTTTTTTCAGAGGGAATAATATCTAACTTTGTTTCTTCAATTGATACTACTTTACAAAATCCATTTCCTTTATAGAGTTGAACTTTTAATTTATCTAAGTTAGAACGAGTTCCTTGTGCTTCTATAAGAACATCTCCATTATCTAGATTCTTAACATATCCTGTTATATTAAGCTTAGTTGATGTAAGTTTAGTAAAGAATCTAAAGCCAACACCTTGTACTAATCCTTTAACTATTAATTTAATTCTAATCAAAAAAACTTCACCTACCTTAAATATTTTATATTTTAATAATAGCAAAATTATTAAATAAATACGATTTTAAAATATATTTATGAATAATGTGAATAATATGATAAGGAATTGAATTAAATATTAAGAGAGAGTATAATGACAATGATAAATCATAAGGAGTGATAACAAATGGAAAAGAGCTTAGTTCTAATAAAGCCAGATGCAGTTGAAAGAAATTTAATAGGTAGTATTCTAAGCATATATGAGAACGCAGGATTAAAAATAGTAAATATAAAAATGGAACAAGTAAGCGAAGAAAAAGCTATTGAACATTATAAAGAACATGAAGGTAGGGATTACTTTGAACCTTTAATAGCTTATATAAGAAGAAGTCCATTAGTAGCTCTAATTTTAGAAGGTGAAAATGCTATAGCTAAAATAAGAGAATTAAATGGATCAACAACAAATCCAGCAGAAGGAACAATAAGACATAGATTTGCAATTTCAAATAGAGAAAATTCAGTTCACGCTTCTGATTCAGTAGAAAGCGCAAAAAGAGAAATGGCTATTTGGTTTTAATAAAAAAAGCACTAATTACAGAAATCTGTTGTAGTGCTTTTTTTATTTATCTTGAAGCTTTAACTTCTATCCAATATTGATCTATTTCTTTATTTTTTTTATCTCCTAAATCTACATAGACTTCAAAGTTTTTTAATTTATCTGCTGATGGATATGCAACAGGGTTATCTGTTATATCTTTAGGTAATAATTTAAGTGCTCCTACATTTGGAGTAGAATAACCTATATATTCTGCATTTATTGCTGCATTTTCAGGATCACATAAGAAGTTTATAAATTTCTCTGCATTTTCTTTATCTGGAGCATTTTTTGGTATTGCTACAGCATCAAACCATTTATTTGAGCCTTCTTTTGGAAGAGTAAATCCAAGATCAGGATTTGCATCCATCATTGTAATAGCATCTCCTGACCAAACTACTGCAAGAGCAGCTTCTCCTGAAACCATAGCATCTTTTACTTCATCAACCATATAAGCTCTTATTAGACCTTCTTGCTTTTGTTTAATAAGTTCATTTCTAGCTTGAAGTAGTTGCTCTGAATTAGTAGAGTTAAGGCTATATCCTAATTTTTTTAGTGCTATTCCTATTGCATCTCTAGGGCTATCAACCATTATAACCTTATCTTTATATTTTTTATCCCAAAGAATATTCCAGCTATCTACTGGTTCTTTAACCATTTTCTTATTATACATTATTCCAACTGTTCCCCAAGTATATGGAACAGAATATTCATTGTTTGGATCATAAGCAAGGTTTTTAAAATCTTTACCTATGTACTTATAATTAGGAATTTTAGAATAATCTATTTTAGCAAGCATGTCTTCATGTATCATTTTCTGAACCATATAGTCAGAAGGGATGATAACATCATATTTTACATTACCACTTTTTAATTTTTGATACATTATTTCGTTTGTATCATAAACATCATATTTAACAGTAATACCTGTTTCATTTTCAAACTTTTTAATTAGGGATGGATCAATATAATCACCCCAGTTATAAACATAAAGTACATTACTATTTGAGCTCTTGGAATCTTCTTTACTATTTTTATTAAACAATAGATAGCCAGATATTATAAGAGCAATAGCAATAATAAAAATTGAAGCTATAATAATAAGTTTTTTTAATTTCATTTAGCTATTCTCCTTCTACTAAAGATTGTTTCTTATTAACTATTAAAAGAAGTATTAATACTGATATAAACATTAAAGTTGATAGAGCATTAATTTCAGGTTTTATACCTCTCCTAGCCATTGAGTAAATTTCTATAGAAAGATTAGAAACCCCAGGTCCTGTAGTAAAGAAACTTATAACAAAGTCATCTATAGACATAGTAAATGCCATTAAAAATCCAGCAGCTATTCCAGGTTTTATTTGTGGAAGTAAAACCTTTCTGATTGCATAATATGGACTAGCTCCAAGGTCTAAGGCTGCATTCATTATGTTTTTAGGAGTTTGTTTAAGTTTTGGTAATACTGATAATATAACATAAGGTATACTAAATGTTATATGTGCAAGTAACATTGTTAAAAAGCCAGTTTTTAAAGGAACAATCTTTCCTATTAATCCAAATAAACTCATAAGAGCTATACCAGTTACTATATCAGGATTAAGAACTGGTAGATTATTCACATTAAGAAGTACTGCTTTTGGAGTTTTTCTCATATTATTAATCCCAATTGCACTAATTGTACCTATTATTGTAGAAATAACAGATGAAAGTAAGGCTATTAAAATTGTGTAATATAAAGCATGTAAGATTCTATCATTTTGTAGAAGTTCGCCATACCATTTAAAAGTAAAACCTTTCCAAACAGCCATTGACTTAGAATCATTAAATGAAAATACCATTAGTGTTAGTATAGGGGCATATAAAAATATGAAAATTATATATATATAAAATCTAGATAAAAATTTTAAAAGTTTTCCTTTCATTATTTTGCTCCCTCCTTTGGTGAGTATTTTCCTTCATATCTATTCATGACTGCCATTGAAATAAGTATTAGTATCATCATAAATATTGCTATTGCAGATCCTAAATTCCAATCACCAACTGCGTTAATTTCTTGTTCTATTAAATTACCTACTAAAAGATATTTGCTACCTCCAAGAAGTCTTGAGATTACAAAAGTTGAAACAGCAGGCATAAATACCATAGTAATTCCAGACATTACTCCTGGAAGACTTAATGGTAAAATTACTTTTCTAAATGTTTGACTTTTTGTTGCTCCAAGGTCATAAGAAGCATTTATAAGGTTTTTATCTATTTTCACAAGTATTGTATATATAGGTATAACCATAAAAGGTAAGAAATTATATACCATACCAAGTAGAGTAGCACCTTCTGTATATAACATTTTTACTGAGTGAAATCCGAAAAAGTTTAGAATAGTATTTAATATACCATTTTCACTAAGTATAGCCATCCAAGCATAAGTTCTAAGTAAGAAATTCATCCACATAGGAACTATAAAAAGTAATATAAGAATATTTCTTGTTTTTATATTATATTTAGAAATTATATAAGCAACAGGATAGCCTAGTAAAAGGCAGATAACTGTAGATAAAAATGCTAACCAAATAGAGTACCAGAAAACTCCTACATATAAAGGGTCCATTATTTTTTTGTAGTTTGAAAGACTAAAAGCAAAACCATTATCAGTTTCTACTGTAAAACTAAGAAAAAGTATTAGTAAAAGAGGAATAACTATAAAGATAATAGACCAAACAATATATGGATAAGCAAGTATTGATCTTTTTTCTTTAGCGTTCATATTCTTCACCATCTAATCCTTTTCTCATAATGTGAATACTTTCAGGTTCAAGGTACATACCAATTTTAGAACCAACCTTTGCAGTTTTTGTACTATGGATAATCCAATTTAAATCACCATCTTCAACTGCAATTTCATAGTGAACACCTTTAAATACACTTGATTTAACTGTAGCTGTAAATTCACAATTTTCAGCAGGGCACATTTCAATATCTTCAGGCCTAATAACTACTTCGATATCTTCATTTTTTTCAAAGCCAGTATCAACACAATCAAAGATTATATTATGAAATTTAACTTTATAATCTTCAAGCATAACTCCATCTATAATATTACTAGCTCCTATAAATTCAGCAACGAATCTATTTGAGGGTTCATTATATATATCCTCAGGAGTTCCCATTTGTTGAATTTTACCTTTATTCATGACAACTATAGTATCAGACATTGTAAGTGCTTCTTCTTGATCATGTGTTACAAATACAAAAGTTATACCAAGCTTTTTTTGCATCTTTTTTAATTCAAGTTGCATAGATTTTCTAAGTTTAGAATCTAAAGCACTTAAAGGTTCATCAAGTAAAAGAACTTTAGGCTCATTAACTAAGGCTCTAGCTATGGCTATTCTTTGTTGTTGACCTCCACTTAATGACTCTACATTTCTCTTTTCATATCCTTCAAGTGATACTAACTTTAATACTTCTTTTACTTTTTCATCAATAATATTTTTTGAAAGCTTTTTTAGCTTAAGTCCAAAGGCTATATTCTCATATACATTCATATGAGGAAATAAAGAATATTTTTGAAATACTGTATTAAGCTCTCTTTTATAAGGAGGGAGTTCATTTATCTTTTTATCATTAAAAAATACATCTCCACTATCTGCAAATTCAAAACCTGCAAGTATTTTAAGAGTAGTGGTTTTACCACAACCACTAGGTCCGAGTAGGGTTAGAAACTCGTCCTTCTTTATATTTAAAGATAGGTTGTCAAGAACTTTATTATCTTCAAATGTCTTAGAAATTTTTTTTAATTCAATAATGTTATCATTCAAAAAAAAACACCTCTTTCTATATCCTTAAAAGGAAGGAGGAGTAGCTATCCAAATTATTTTAGCTTCACTTTTACCAGCGTTTTCAATATAATGATTAGCTACAGGCTTAAAGTAGAAACTCTCTCCTTTTTTTACTTTTACTTTTTTATCACCAAGATAAAGATAAATGCTTCCACTTAAGACATATCCAAACTCCTCACCTTCATGAGGTTCTTCTAATGTATATTTCCCAAATGAATCAAGACTTAGCAAAATAGGTTCCATTTCATTTTTTTGAGCATTTGGAACTAACCATTTTACCTTATATTTTAAATCTTTATCTTCTTTTTCGAACATATCATCTGTTGTAAAATGAATTTGCTCATTTTTATCTTCATTAAAAAATTCTTGGAGATTTGAACCAAGAATATTTAATATATCTATAAGAGTTGCAATAGATGGAGAGGTTAAATTATTTTCAAGTTGTGAAATAAAACCTTTTGATAATTCGCATCTATTTGCTAATTCTTCTTGAGTTAATTGTTTTCCGATTCTCATTCTTTTAATTTTTTCACCAATATCCAAAATACACCTCTAAGTATCTTATAATTTAGCTTATGCTAAATTATCGAATTTGAGTTCAGTTTTAGTAAACTTTAAGTTTAAATTTACTAAACAAAACAACAAAAAATATTATAAATTACAAAATGATTAAAATCAACACAATAATAAAAATATTAAAATATTATTAAAATTTAAAAAATAAAACAAAATAATTGAATTTAAGTAACAATTTTATATGTTTTTATGATTATTAAATAAATATAGGTATAAATTTACTTTTAATGGTAATTATGTGCTATAATTAACATATGATGTCAAAATCTTAAATGGATGTGATTTTATGAATAGTAATAAAGAGGCATATAAAAGAACAGGGAATTTAGTTTATATAAAAAAGCCATCTTTTGAAGAGCTAGAATATACAAAGAGGCTTTGGTCAGATTATGAGAGTATGAAAGATGTTGGAGGAACCTTTGATTTAAATGAAAGAAAAAGAATTACCTTTTATAAGAAGATGATTAATCCAACTGATGGAAAAAATTTTTATTGTATAGTTTACAGAAATGATGGAACTCCAGTGGGGGAGGTAAGTTTTCATGGATATGACTCAGCAAATAAAATAGCTAGATTAAATATAAGAATACAAGATTCTTATAGAGGTAAGGGATATGGACTTGAAGCTACAAGATTACTTCTTGAATATTATTTTTATGAGTTTTATGGAGAGTTCATTATTGATAATAATGTTAAGACAAAAGAAGGGGAGCATACATTAAAAAAATTAGGCTTTAATAAAATAGGACCGAGTAGTTATAAATTAACTAGAGATGAATTTATCAAAAATAGTTTTGTTAGAAAAAGAGAAGTTGCAATAGTAGCTTTTGATGGTTTTAGCTTATCTAAGCTAGGTTTTATAACAGAATGTTTAAATAGTTGTAATAAAGAAAAAAAGAACTTAATTAATATAGATATTCTTTCTAAGGATATGATTGTTAAATCTAATTCGGGCTTAAATATTAATATAGAGAGTACTATAAGCGTAAGAAAAAAATATAATATTGTGATCTTTATTGATGGGGTTGACATAATAAAAGAAAGTGAAGAAACAAAGAAGATTTTAAGAGATATGATAGATAAATCAGAATTTGTAGTTACAATGGATGATTCAATTAGTATACTTATGGAGTTATCACTTTTAAAAGGAATGGAAATAATATTACCAGACGAATTAATAAAAAGATATAAAACTGAACTTTGGAATTACAATTTATTAAATAAATCTTTTATAGATAATGGAAAGTTTATTCTTTCTCAAGGTATAAAGGGAACATTAGATGCAAGTATTTATGTAATGGAAAAGTTATGTGGTGGTAAAGTTATTGATATAGTAGAGGTTTAATAAAAATAAGAATTAGGATACCTTTAAAAGGTACCCTAATTCTTATTTTTTATTAAATACACTAAGTATTATATTTATAATATCTTTTACTGTATCAAGCTGACTAGTTAAGTTTTCTTTTGCAACTATAACATCAGCAGTAGTTTCAGTAACAACATCGCTTATATCTTTAGCATTTTCAGATATATGTGCTACATTATCTAGAGTAGTGTCTAGATTTTTTTTATTTTGTTCAATTAGGCTATTTACATTCTTTAAAACTTTTATAAGATTTACAAGTGTAATTATTAAATAGATTAGAGCTATCGCTCCAAGAATTCCTATTATAGCCCAAAATATATCAAATATATTAATTGTTATCATTATGTCCTCCTCTTAATTCTATAAAAGAATTAAGTCTATTCTATAGTAGCCTTTTCTTCTACTGCATTTTCATCAGCTACAACTTCTTCTACTTTATTAGCAGGAGTAACTACTTCTTTATTTTTCTTTTCTTTTAAATAGTTTTTAATTTTTGCATTAGCTTCTGAAATATTTTCTTTTCCAGTTTGCATTTTTTCATTAAGCGCAATTTTAGCTTCTTCTGTTTTAGCCTTTAACTTTTTATTAGCATCAATTGCAGTATTTTTTAAGTCTTCTCTAGTTTCTTTTCCTGATTTAGGAGCGAATAGAATTCCTCCAATTGCACCGATTGAAGCACCAACAACAGCAGTAACACCAACAGTTTTAGCTGTTTTAGCCATAGCTTGTCTCTTTTTAGCTTTTCTTTTTTCTTCTAATAGTTGTGATAATCTCATAATTAAGCCTCCCTTAAATTTATCTATATATATATTATAGTAAATTTTAGACATATAATAAACATAAATATACAAATTATAGTGTGCTTTGGGCAAGTTTACAATAATATCAAATAAATTAATAAAATACTATAAGTATAGATAGAAATAAAGGATTTAACAGTAGAAATTTATATTTAAATAAGAAAAAAATCGTATTTTAAATTTTTTAAAAATAGATTTATAATATAAGTATAGATTTATAGAGAGGGTTTTATAGATGTTAGAGATTAAGATAGAAAGTGATAATAAAGGAGCTCTAAAATTTAGAGCAAATGTAGATGAGAAGCTTAAAGATAATATGATAATAAAAAGGGCGATATTTGAAAGTAGAACTATAAAAAGCAATAAAAAATATCCATACATAATACCAATGAAATTTTTTATTCCTCTTATTAGAAATATAAATAATGAGTTTATAAAACTTGATTCAGAATCAGTAGTTAGTTTTCTAGAATTTTCAGATGAGTATGAAGAAGAGATTTATTATAATGAGAAAGCTACAGCTGTTTATATGAAAAAGTGGAGAGATGAGGGGTGTCCTGAAATATTTAAGATTATTATAGATAGAGAAAGCTTAGATATTAGTAAGGAAGTAGTATTTAGAAGATTAATATAGGAAAATTAAAAGGAACTATCTCAAATGAGATAGTTCTTTTTTTATTTCCAATGTTCAGTATTCTTTATTAAAGGAATTGTAGAAGCTTTAAATACAGGTTCTTTGATTCCTTGTTTCTTTTGCTTAGTATAATCTTGAAGTGCTGCAAATGCTATATTGCCAAGTAGGGCAATTGCTATAAGATTTAATATGGCCATTAGACCCATAAATAAATCTGCTAAATCCCAAACAAGTTGAACTTTAGCTAGGGCACCAAAGATAACCATAGCTACAACTAATACTCTATAAACATTAAGTATTAATTTATTGTTACCACAGATAAATTCTATATTTGATTGTCCGTAGTAGTAGTTACCTACAACTGAACTAAAAGCAAATAGTAAAATACATATTGCTATAAAGTAAGTTCCAAATACACCTAAATGTGATTCAAGTGAATATTGTGTAAGTTGTACTCCAGTTGGATCTGTTATTCCTTTAGCTGCTAATATTGCTGAGAATTTAACTTGATTCTTAACAAGTATTATAAATGCAGTACATGTACAAATTACAAGAGTATCTGTAAATACTCCAAGTGTTTGAATTAAACCTTGTTTTACAGGGTGTGATGTATCAGCAGTAGCTGCTGCATTAGGAGCACTACCCATACCAGCTTCATTAGAGAATAAACCTCTCTTAACACCTTGCATAATTGCTGCACCTAAAAGTCCGCCACCAGCAGCTTTAAAGTTAAAAGCACCTTGGATTATTTCTGAAAATATTGAAGGTATATGTTTTATATTTAAAAGTATAACTATTACAGCTACTAAGATATAAGCAACAGCAAAAATAGGAACTATTATTTCTGAAACTTTAGCTATTCTGTTAACTCCACCAAAAATAACAAAAGCAGTAACAACTGCAAGAGCTATTCCAACAACTAATGGTTTAAATCCAAAAGCAGCTCCAAATGCTTGAGAAACTGTATTTGCTTGAACTGCATTAAATATAAATCCGAAACAAATTGTTATAAGTACTGAGAAGATTAATCCCATCCATCTTTTTCCTAAGGCTTTTTCCATATAGTAAGCTGGACCACCTCTGAAGCTATCTCCATCTTTAACTTTATAAATTTGAGCAAGTGTACTTTCTACAAAGCTAGATGCTGAACCGATAAGAGCTATTAGCCACATCCAAAATACTGCACCAGGTCCTCCAGCTGCAACAGCTATAGCAACTCCTGCAATATTTCCAGTACCAACTCTTGATGCTGTACTAATACAAAATGCTTGGAATGAAGAAACACCTTTTTTCTCCTTATCTTTTGAACTACCAAATCCATCACCAAGTAGTCTAAACATTTCTTTGATATATCTAAATTGTACAAATTTAGTTCTAAAAGTAAAATATATTCCAAGAGATAATAATGCAATTATAAGTACTTTTCCCCAAAGAACATCATTAATTTGAAGTATTAAATTATTTAATGAATTCATATAAATCCCCCTTCTTATTAAAATTCCAATATTATGTTATCTAATTTTATAATAAGATTTTAATATATTTTTATTAATAATGCAAGAAAAAGTACTTGGAAGTTCATAAATAAATACAACTTATAGCTAAATATAAAGTTGTAAGTGGTATAAAGTTACTTAAAAACTACAATTAATAAAAATTAATTAATTTTAAAATATATAAATATGAATTAATATTAAATATAAACACCAAAATAGTAGCAAAATTTATACAAAAAAGTTATTTTAATTTAAGAATAAAAAAATTATTTCTTAATAAAATAAGAAATTTTATATTTGGGTTAAATATTTTACAAAAAAAGAAGCTATCTTTTAAATAGCTTCTTTTAAAATTAAATTTGTTTTATATTGCTAAGCAGCTGGTGGAACTGCATTGTTAGCTGGTGGTGATGTATTATTAGTTGGTGGCGTTGTATTATTTGCCGGTGGAGTAGTAGTTCCTCCTGAATTAGGAGTAGTAGTTCCTCCAGTATTTGGAGGAGTTACAGTATCTCCGGTATTTGGAGGAGTGGTAGTTCCTCCGTCTGTTTCACCATTTGCTCCACCTTCTATATTTTCACCCTCTGAGTTTTCAGTATCTGGATTTTCAGTATCTGTGCCATCAATATTAGGAATTGAACTCATATCATCTGAAGAGGAAGGTGCTAAATATTGATAATCAGCAACATTTGTTCCTTTATGAATATATTTCTTTTTAATAAAGACTTTATTCACTACTAATGCTGCAGGTGTATTATCATTAGCAAGTTTTCCATTAAGTTTATTTATTTTAACACTAACGTGAGCATCACAATAAGATTTTGGTTGAGTTCCATTTATAAACCAATAGCTTGCAACTCTACTTCCTCTTGGATCAGATTTACATAAAGCTGTTGGTATAAGACCAGAATCTAAACAAACAGAAGCTCTTGAAATTCCACCAGGGTTTTCAATTTGTTTATCTTGTAAACCTTTATGGGCAACTGTCATGATTTTACCGAATAATCTACCAGCTGTCTTACTACTTGAGCTACCCATTGGAGTTGGAGAATCATATCCTATCCAAACTGAAGCAGAATAATAAGGTGTAAGTCCACTAAACCAGTAATCTTTATTATCAGTTGTTGTTCCTGTTTTACCAACTGTGGTGATATTAGGAACTTTTGCAATAGATGCAAATCCTTGAACTGGTCCTTTAAGCATATCATACATGATATATGCTGTTTGTGGAGAAACAACTTGAGTTTTTTCAGGATTTGCTTTTAATATTACTTTACCAGTAAAATCTTTTACTTCTCTATAAAGCATTCCTTCAGTCATAACACCATTATTTCCAAAAGCTCCAAAAGCAGAAGCTAAATAATAAGGGTTACTTCCATCAGGATCTTGAGGGTCATTATTAAATTGTCCTAATGCAGCTGCAGTTAAAGAAGTCTCAGATTTTTTATTGTATATTAAACCAAATTTTTTACCATAAGCTACAGCGTTATTAAGACCTATTTTATCAACAACTTTAGCTGCAACAGCATTTGATGAAACTGCAAGTCCGTTGCTAAGAGACATATTTCCACTAAATGTACGACTAGCATTATTAGGTGAGTAGCCATTATGTCTTGCTCTTTGATCAGGTTCAAATGGAGCATCATCAATTACACTTCCAGCAGTAAGTATTTTTGTATCTATTGCTGGTGCATAAACTGATAGTGGCTTAGTTGTTGAACCTGTAGGTTTTAATACAGAATAAGCTCTATTAAGTGACATAGGAGGTTGATCACCTCTTCCACCTACCATAGCTTTAATTTCACCAGTTTTATAATCTTTAATTACAGCTGATGCTTGGAGTAGAGGAGTTCCGTATTCATTAGTAGTATCAGTACCAGGTACTCCTAGATTACTTCTATCATCTATAATGGATTGAACTTCATTTTGAAGTTTTTCATCCATTGTTGTATAAATTTTAAGACCACCTTGTCTTAAAAGTCTTTTAGCTTCTTCTTCTGAATATCCAGCTTTCTTTTGAAGGTCTTTTTCGATTTGATCTATAGCAGCTCTAGTAAACCATTCATATTTAAGACTATTTGATGGAGGAGTATAATGGAATACAAGTTTTCCATCATCAATATCTTTTATAGCGTTATCATATTCTTCTTGTGAAATTTTTCCTAGTTCAAACATCTTACCAAGAACTGTTTTTGTTCTGTTAAGATAACTGCTAGGATCTTTTTGATTTTTTTCTGAAAAAGCATCATATGAGCTAGGTGCTTGAGTTATTCCTGCAAGATATGCTGATTCAATAAGATTTAATTCATCAGCTCCTTTATTAAAGAATCTAAGAGATGCAGCTTCAACACCATATACTACGCTTCCAAGAGGAATAGTATTAAGATAAGCTGTTAAAATTTCATCTTTACTAAGTTGTTTTTCTAATTGAAGAGATAAGTAAATTTCTTTAACCTTTCTTTCAATTTTGACTTCATCATTTAAAACAGTATTTTTTATTAACTGTTGAGTAAGTGTTGATGCACCATGAAGTCCACCTTTTTTTGTTATAAAATATTCAATATCGTGAATTATAGCTCCACCAATTCTTCTTATATCAATACCTGGATGTGAATAAAATCTTTCATCTTCTATTGAAACATAAGCATCTTTTAAATGTTGTGGTATCTGGTCAGATGTTAATTTAAAACGTTGTTTATCTGTAAGTAGTGTATCTATCTTTTGACCATCCGTACCGTAGAATTGAGCTGGTTCTGCTAAGTTTTGTATTTCAGCTAAGTTTATATTGTCGGTACTTTTGATTATTGCAAAAGTGTAACCTGCTGCAGTAACTATGGCTGTAAGTACTAGGAAAAGCATTATAATAGAAAATATTTTAAGGCCTTTTCTACCTTTGGAAACTTTCTTATTACGACGTTTTCTTTTTAGATTTGTATCTTTTTTTTCAGTCATAATTTCCTCCTAATTTAATTTAAGTTAAATGTATGGAATCTTTAACTAAAATCCCCCATTTTTTTTTGATATTAAATTTTCCCCCAGTTTAAATAAAACTAAATATTCCTTATTATTATAGCATATTAATGGTAATAGTGAATATAAACACTAAAAGAAAAGTAGGTGAACAAATTGTATCTAAAGGGGAGAAAAAGTAGATATATAATTCAGTATAAATTTAGGTTTTATCTTACTTTGCTATTATTTTCAATAATCATATTATTTGGAGTTTTTATTTATTCTTTTGATAAGCTTATAGCTCCAACTGTTCTTATGTTAGCAGATGCAGAAATGAAAGCAAAAACTGTAGAGATTATAAATAATAATATAAATGATGTTTATGTAAATGGATTTTCATATGATGAAATAATGAGTATTGATAGAGATGAGGATGGAAAAATAAATTTAGTTAAGGCTGATAGTATAAAGTTGAATTCTCTTGCAACAAGCCTTGCTGCTAAGTGTCAAAAAGATATGAAAGAGCTAGGAGAAGTTGGGGTAGAAGTGCCAATTGGATATATAACAAAAAGTAATATTTTATCGTATATAGGACCTAAAGTAAAAGTGAAAATGGAACCAGTAGGAAGAATTGAAACTAGCTATGAATCTACTTTTGAAAGTGCAGGAATAAATCAAACTAGACATATAATTTATATCAATATGAATGCTAAGCTCAAATTAGTATTACCACTTAATAGTAAAGATATAGAAGTAAAGCATCAAATACCAGTATCTGATATTACTATTGTAGGTGAGATACCTAGAGTTAATATAGGGAATGATCCTGTAAAAGATTCAGTAAGTAATATTGAAAAATAAAAAAGTAACCACCTTAAAATAAAGATTGTTACTTTTTAAAATTATTTTTAGTTATTATATAATTGCTTATAAATCCTATAATTAATGGAATTACTAGGCTTACTATTGCTGAAAAATCAAAACCACTTAATCTGTGAGAAAACATTATTATACGTATATTAAAAATATGGGCTATAATTTCACTTATAATAAATGTAATAGAAAATAAGATAACTGGTAAATTAGAAACCATATATCTATACAAACCATAAATTCCAAAGGATATACCTATAAGTATAGTTGTTTGTCCTGCGATAAAGACAATCTTATTGCTAATGCAAAGTCCTACTATATAAATTAGAGAACCAAGGTATACTAATGTTTTAGAAAAGAGAAAGTTTTTACTGTTGCTCATAAAATTTATTATAACTATATTTAAAACTAATAATGAAATTATAGATGAAAAAATAATTTTATATGAAAAGACCAAGTAATTTACCATCCTTTCTAAAGTATATATATATTATTCTAACATATATAATAGATAAAAAAAGAAAGATACAAATTTAAATTAGTATCTTTCTTTTTTACAGAATTTATTTTTCCCAGTTAAATATGTAAGGAACGTTTCTGTAGTATTTTCCATAGTTTAATCCGTAACCTACTACAAATAAATCTTCTATTTCAAAACAACAGTAGTCTGGAGCAAGATCTCTCTTTCTTCTTGAAGGTTTATCTAGGAGTGTACAAGTCTTTACTGTTTTAGCACCAAGTTTTTTTACATGTTCTATAACAAAGTCCATAGTAATTCCTGTGTCTATGATATCGTCAACTATAAGAACATCAAGACCTTCTATATTATCAGGAATATCATTAACTACTTTAACAAGACCTGAACTTTCTTCTTCATCTCCATAACTTGAAGTAGTCATAAATCCTATTTGAGTTTTTCCATCAATTGCTCTTACAAGGTCAGCAGTGAATATAAAGCTTCCTCTTAATAGTGATAAAACATATATAGGTTTATCTTTATAGTCATTAGCTATTTTTTCACCTACTATTTTTATTTGTTTTTGAATTTGTTCTTCTGTAAGAAGAATATTTCTTTCTTTATTATCCATCATGAAATCCTCCACATTTTATCTGGTATTTTAAAATAGATAGAATTACTTAGTTAGCAAATCTATTTACAATATGTTATTTATATTATAAAATTAATAGAATATTGTCAAGAATATATCTAGAGGCTTTAAAGCGCACAAAGGAGTGATTTAGCATGATATATGGAAAAACAGAAGGTATTAGAAATAGTATCTTAAACGAACTTGAAAAAATATATGATATTAATGTTCCAAAGTATAGTGTTTGTACTGAGGAAATAATACAAATAATCTCAAGAGTAACTGCTGAAATTGAAAAAGAAGTAAGCGTAGCTATTAGTAGAAAAGGAAAAGTAATTAATGTAGCTATAGGGGATTCAACTAGTGTAGAAGTTCCTTTAATAGATATTAATGAAAGAAAACTTTCAGGAGTTAGAGTTATTCATACTCATCCAAATGGAATATGTAGACTTTCAGCTTTAGATGCATCAGCTTTACTTAAGTTAAAATTAGATGCAATTGCTGCAATAGCTATAGATGAAGGTGAGATAAAAGATGCTTCACTTGGTTTTTGTACTGTACAAAATGATATTCTTTTATGTGAAGAATACCCTCATTTATCAATAGATCAAACATTAAACTTTAATGTTTTAGATAAGATAAATTATGTAGAAGAAATTATAAAAACTAGTGATGTAGAAGAAGATGATACAGAAAAGGCTATTTTAGTAGGTTCAGATACAGAAGAAAGTTTAAAAGAATTAAAAGAACTTGCTGATGCTTGTGATATACCAGTACTTGATACTGTATTTCAAAAGAGAAATAAGGTTGATACTGCCTTTTATATAGGAAAGGGTAAAGTTTTTGAAATCGCAAACTTAAGACAAGAAAAAAGAGCAAACCTTATAATTTTTGATGATGAACTATCAGGTTCACAAGTTAGAAATCTAGAAAGTGCAACAGGAGTTAAGGTTATAGATAGGACTACTTTAATTCTTGAGATATTTGCTAGAAGAGCAAAAACAAAAGAAGCTAGAATTCAAGTAGAACTTGCACAGCTTAAATATAGATCAGCAAGACTTATGGGACTTGGAACAGTTCTTTCAAGAACAGGTGGAGGAATTGGTACTAAAGGACCAGGGGAAAAGAAGCTTGAAATAGATAGAAGAAAAATTAGAGAAGAAATATTAGAACTTCAAAAAGAACTTAAAAAGATTAGAAAGACAAGAGAAGTTCAAAGAGAAAGAAGAAATAAACAAAACATACCTCAAGTTTCATTAGTTGGGTATACTAATGCAGGTAAATCAACTCTTAGAAATACTCTTTGTGATATTGCAGCAGCTAGAGATAATCAAGCTAAAGAAAAAGTATTTGAGGCAAATATGTTATTTGCAACTCTTGATACAACAACAAGAGCTATAACTCTTCCAAGTAATAGAGGGATAACTCTTACAGATACAGTTGGATTTGTTCAAAAGTTACCTCATGAACTTGTTGAAGCCTTTAAATCAACTTTAGAAGAAGTTATTTACTCAGATTTACTTTGTCATGTTGTTGATGCTTCATCAGATAAATGTGAAAATCAAATTGAGGCTGTAGAAAATGTTTTAGAAGAACTTGGAGCAACAGATAAACCTACACTTTTAGTTCTAAATAAAATTGATCTTATTTCAGAAGAAAGATTAGAAGAATTAAAGGAGAAATATAAAGAAAGATATGAAATAGTTTGTATTTCAGCTTTTGAAAGAATAAATCTAGATGAACTTTTAGATAAAGTAGAAGAAAAATTACCATATACTTTAGTTGAGAAGGAATATATTATTCCATATACAGAACAACAAGTAGTAGCATACCTTCATAGAGCTTCAAATATTTTAGAAGAGGATTATAGAGAAGAAGGTACTTATATTAAAGCTCAAGTTGATGATGAGGTTAAAAATAAGTGCAGTAAATTTGAATTAAATTAATTTATAAAGGATTGTCTAAATAGGCAATCCTTTTATATATTTTTAAATAGATTTTATGAGTTTAAATTAAATAGAGAAGAATTATTTAGGCTTTAATAATTAATTTTGGATTTTTTATTGAGAGATAACATAAACTTATATTAAAGCTTTAGATAAAGGGGAATAAACTATGTGTATAATTAATGGTTCAGATAATAATGCTAATCTTAAGACTAATTTTAATAAAAATAGTAAAGATAATATTTATGATGATCCATACACAGATGATGATTACGACGATGATTGTGATGATTATGATAATATATATAAACATAAATTTACAGAGTTTGATAGAAGGTTAAGGCAGCTTAATTGTAATTTAGATAGATTAAATAATATACAAGGAAGTATACAATCTATAGGTATAAGTGAAAATTTTAAAAACTTTTATGAGAGAAATGTAAAACCAGCATTAGATATTGTTACTCTTATATCTACTTCAGCTAGGAGTACTGTTGAAGTAGCTGATATTTATAATAGAAATATATATGCTAATAAAAAAGATGTAAAAAGAGCTTTAAAGATAACTGATCATATGCTTGATGAACTTGAGGTTGGCCTTGCATTATTTGATTGGGAATTAAGAGGACTTTTAAAAGAAAGTGGTATGCCAGATTGTGATAGATTTATTTAGATAGAATAAAGTTGTTACAAAATAAAAAAATATTTATAATAAGAAAGAATAGATTTTAAATAGGAGGGGGCAAAATGGGAAAAACTATAAAGGAATATCAATTAGCTTATAATGCTTTGATAGAAGATTTAAAACAAAATGATAATGTTTTGGGAGTTACTGTTTTTGGAAGTATAATAACAGGAGATATTTGGAAAAATTCTGATATGGACATGTTTGTTATCCTTGATAAAAAAGATGATGATATGAAGGATGTATTTGGGGAAAAACATGGTATAGAAGTTCATATGAGATTGCTTTCAAAAGAGCAATTCCTAAATTTTAGAGAAAACTTTGGTGGGGGAAGTAGAATACATAGAAAGCTTATATCCTCTAAACTTGTTATTGGTAAAGATTCAGATATAATAGATAAATATAATTTTTGTAAGTTTTTAAGTGATATAGATAGAGAAAAGTGGAATCTTGTTTATTTAGGAGATTTAATAAAATCAATAGGTCTTTGTGAAAAGGCAATAAAAAATAGTAAAAAATATAATGCTATGTATAATGCTATGAAGCTTGGAGAAAGCTTTTCAAAACTATATTTAAATTCTAATGGATATTTAGTAAGTAGTGATACTTTATCTATGGCTATAAATCTTAATGATAGTTTTAAAGAATGTATGGATAGACTTTTTGAGGAAAACTCAACTGAAGCTATAAATGATTTGGTAGATTATTGTGAAGAATTTTTAAAAAATAATATAGATGAGGCTGCTAAATATTTATTTAGAGTTCTAAAAGAAGAAAAGAATTTCTTAAGTATTACTGAAATAGAAAGCAAAGAAGAATTTAAAAATATGCCATTAGATATGGATAAAATATTAAAGGAATTAAATGAGCGAGATAGAATAAGTAAGAAGACTAGAGTTTGTACAACAGAAAGTGGAGATAAGCTTACAGAGGAGTTAGTATATAGATATGACAAAACAAATTGATGAAAAATTTTGTTTAAGCTTCAAGGAAGATAGTCATAAATATTTAGATATTGCTGAGCATATAAAATCACTTATTATAAATGATGAAATGAAAGATGGAGAAAAGATGCCAACTATAAGGGCACTTGCAGATTTTTTATCTGTTAATAAGGATACTATAATCTCAGCATATAAAAAGCTTTCACAAGAAGGATATTTATATCAGAGTCAAGGTAGTGGAAGCTATGTTAAAAAGAGAGAGTCTTTAAAAAATTTTAGAAAAGAATATAATGAGATATTTCAAAGTTTAACTTCTGGTGGAATTTCAGATTATATAGATTTAACTTCTGAGATAACTAGTGCTAATTTTTTTGAAGTGGACAAGTTAAAGGAGATATTTAATGATGTTCTAACAAGAGATGGAGTTTTAGCACTTAGTTATAATGATCCACAAGGTTATAAAAAATTAAGGGAGACTATAAATAATAAGTTTTGGAATTCAGAGAATTTACTTAATAATATGCTTATAACATCAGGAGCTCAACAAGGTATAGATATTGTTTCAAAGGCTTTAATAAATGTTAATGATGGAGTAGTTGTTGAAAAACCTACTTATTCAGGAGCTTTAACTGTTTTTAAATTAAGAAAAGCTAATATTTTTGAAGTTAATATGCAAGAGGATGGAATTGATGTTGATGCCCTTGAAAGAATATTAAAAAAACATAAGATAAAATGTTTATATACAATGAGTTATTTTCAAAATCCTACAGGGATTAGTTGTAGTCTTGAAAAGAAAAAAAGAATTATAGAACTTGCTAAGAAATATAATTTTTATATTTTAGAAGATGACTATATGTCAGAGCTTATATATGATAGTGAAATAAAGCATATACCATATAGAAGTCTTAATAAAGATAAGGTTATTTATATAAAGAGTTTTTCAAAAATATTTCTTCCAGGAGTAAGAGTTGGATACCTTATAACTCCTGATGAATTTTCTGATGTTTTAGAGAGTTCAAAGGCTAGCAGTGATATTTCAACTTCAAGTCTTATGCAAAGAGCCTTGGAATTATATATACAAAAAGGATATTGGAAAGAACATATAGATAGACTTAATTTTGAGTATTCTAAAAGATATAAATATATAATTGATTTAATAAAAGAAAAACTTGGACATTATGTTAGTTTTGTAGAACCTAAAGGGGGACTAAATTTATTTTTAAATATTAATGATAATATAGATATTACAGCAAAGGAGCTTTATTATAAATTAATAGAGAGAAATACAATAATAACTCCTGGAATTATGTATTATCATAATCCTATAGATGGTAAGAAAAGTTTTAAGATAGGATTTTCAGAGATTGATTATAATAAGATTAAGCAAGGAATAGACAATATATATGAAGTGCTTAGTGAAGGGATGAGATGATGAATAAATATATAACCATTAAAAATAGAGCAGAAGATAGTTTTGAAGAAAAGAAATCAGAATTTATAGGTTATGTAAAAAGAGTTACAACAGAAGAGGAAGCAAAAGAATTTGTTAGTGAAATAAAATCTATGCATAAAACTGCTAGACATAATTGTTATGCTTATATAGTTGGACAAAATATGGGGATTCAAAGATATTCAGATGATGGAGAGCCTCAGGGGACAGCAGGTATTCCAATACTTGAAGTTATAAAGAAAAATGGATTAACAGATTGTGCAGTTGTTGTTACAAGATATTTTGGTGGAATTTTACTTGGAGCTGGTGGACTTACTAGAGCTTATACAAAAGGTGCAGCTATAGCTATAGAAGCTGGTGGAATAGTAGAAAAGGTTAATGGTGCTAGACTTTCTATTGAAATAGATTATGATCTTTATGGTAAGATTCAATATTTATGTGGTCAAAATAATTGGCATATAGAAGATTCAGAATTTGGAACAGGAGTTAAAGTGTTTATTCTTACAGAAGAATCTAATATTGAAAATATAGAAAAAGAAGTTACAGAAGCAACTAATGGAAAAGCAATTATAACTAAAGATATGGAAGATATATATTTTAAAGAAGGATTTAGATTATTTCTTGATATAGATGAATAAAATGGATATTTTAATTAAAGATTTGGGGATTTACCTATGTTGAAGATGAAAATGGACTATGATATAATATTGTAGTATTTTAAAGAATTTAATGAAAAATTTACATAGAGTATTCTTTATATAGTCGTTAGGAGGATTTTAAAATGGCAGGACATTCAAAATGGAAAAATATTGCGGCCAAGAAAGGTAAAATGGACGCTAAGAGAGGAAAAATCTTTACAAAGTTAGGTAAAGAACTTGCTGTTGCAACTAAAGAAGGTGGACCAAACCTTGAAGCAAACTCAAGACTTAGAGACGTTGTTGCTAAGGCTAAAGCAGCTAATATGCCAAATGATAACATTACAAGAGCTATCAAAAAGGCAGCAGGAGAAGGTACAGGAAATAACTATGAAACAATAATCTACGAAGGATACGGACCAGCTGGAGTTGCAGTAATAGTTGAAACATTAACAGATAATAAAAACAGATCAGTTGCTAATGTAAGAAGTGCTTTCACAAAGAGTGGTGGAAACATGGGAACATCAGGTTGTGTTTCATTCATGTTCCAAAAGAAAGGTCAACTTATAATTGAAAGAGCAGATCTTGATGAAGAAGAAATAATGATGATTGCTATAGAAGCAGGAGCAGAAGATTTCTCAGCTGAAGAAGAAGTATTCACAGTAACAACTGCACCAGAAGATTTCTCAACAGTAAGAGAAGCTTTAGAAAAAGAAGGACTTTCATTCTTAGAAGCAGCAGTAACTATGATAGCTGATGTTGAAACAGCTATTGATGGAGATGATGCAACTAAGTTCCAAAAGATGTTAGATACTCTTGAAGATGATGATGATGTTCAAGAAGTTTACCACAATGCAGCATTCCCAGAAGGATGGGATGAATAGGAAGTTTTAAGTACTTTTAAAAATCGAAGAAATAATCAATTGTAATATACAAAAGTAAGATAACACACTTTTAATGTCGATATACATAATCATGTTATATGGGGATTGGAGGTGTGTTTTTGGTTGAAATTAGATGATATGCTTAAAGAATTTGAGTATAATATAAAGATTAGAAATTATATTAATATATAAGCATTGGATTAAGTTTTAAAATATGTATAATAGTGTATGGGGGTTGTGAAGTTAAATTTTATTTATAATATCGAGATAAATGTAATATTTAAAAGGGGGATGTTATGAAATTATTTATTATAGGGAATGGATTTGATATAGGACATAATTTAAAAACTAGTTATTGGGATTTTAGAACTTTTTTAGAAGTGTGTTACCCAGAATTTTTATATGAGTTTGAGAGTAATTATAATATCTATCCGAATTTTATGGAAGCTGAAAAGAAAGAAATGCTATGGAATGATTTTGAAATGAATTTAGCTAATATAGATGAAGATATTATTATAGAAAATGCAGTATCAATAGATATGGGATTAGAAAGTGGAGATATTGGAATTGAAGATACGTTAAGGGATTATTTTTCAGAGCAGTTTGAATATATAAATAAATTACCACATTATCTTAAACTTTGGGTGAGAAGTATTAGAATACGTGATGTAATACCAAAAACTAAATTTATTAATTGTGAAAATGATGATATGTATTTAACTTTTAATTATACAAGTGTTTTAGAAAATGTATATAAAATAAGAGAAGATAAAATTATACATATACATGGTTCTTTAAGGGAACATCATGGGGAGCCCAAAATAGGTCATGGAAATGATAAAAAAATCCAAGATATAAAAAGAAGATATGAAAAAGCGTGTGAGATATTTAATGAAAAAGAAGTTAGTATAAGTAAAGTCATTGAAAACTATTATAGAAGTACATATAAAGATGTAAAACGTTATATGATTAAACTATTAGATTTAAAACAAAAAAATATAGATGAAATAATTGTTATTGGACATTCTTTAGCAGATGTTGATATGCCTTACTTTCAAATGATTAATATATTAATTGGGAGTAAAGTAATATGGAATGTATATTATTATGATGAAAATAAAAAAGAACAAATGTATGATAATTTAATAAAATATGGTATTAAAAAAGAACAGATAAAAATGGACAACTCAATTAATTTTTTTGATTAAGATTGACCAAAAATAAAGTATTTCTAAATTATACTATATAGAGAATTTATACCTGGTTTATAAATAATTAGAAAGTATAAGTTAATAAAATGTGATAAATGAACGGATAGAAGAATAGTTAATGAGGTTAAGGGAGTTAATAGAATCATGTATGATATAATTTCTAAGCCACCAGCGATTATTGAGTAGGAATAAACCATAAAATAAAAATGAAGTTTTTACACTGATGTAATTGGGATTTCTGAGTTATAGAAAGGTTAAATTTAGTTAAAGCCAATTAGTTCTTCGTCAAAATCCCCATTAAAAATCTGGTGGAGCATGAAAGCTTAGCCCCTGTTAAAATTGACAGGGGGTATTTTTTATCTTTTATAAAATAACAAAATGTGAAAATTAGAAAAGAAGTTAAAAAATATGGAATAAAAAGATTATGGGAATTTAGAGAATATTATTGAATAGGAAATAATCACAATACATTTGGGACGCTGTTTTTTATGTTTTTTCTAATTACTAATTTTAAATATAGCAAATTATAGTATAATAGTGGTAAAGATTACTTATTTGGTAGGGTGTATGATGAATAAACAGATTTATGAGTACGGAGTTGGTAAAAATTAATTTACCTTTAGTGAGGAAAGATGGAAGGATGTGGATTGATGGGTAACGAGAATAAACATAAACATTTGGAAATGATTCAGGGGGTTATCACTCGTATGGGTTCTAACTCATTTATCATCAAAGGATGGTCGATTACTGCAATCGGTGCAATGTATGCTTATTGGCTTGCTAAAAGAGATTACCTGATTTTAGTTTTAATTTTGGGTGTTGTACTTTTGTTCTGGTTCCATGACGCTTATTATTTGTATTTGGAGCGTGGGTTTAGGAATTTATATGATGAAGTGCGAAAAAAAGATGATGACAAAATTGATTTTGGAATGACACCTATTTTTAAAGAAAAAGTAATTTGTATTGCCATGAGACCTATTCTTAGATGGTCTTATGGGATTGTCATATTAATTACAATAGTTTTACTTTTTATTTTAAAGCACTAAGGAGGTTTTTATGGCTAGTAATGTGTTTGTGTCCTTTAGATTTTCTGATGGATTATATTATAAAAATAAGCTTGTTAAAAAAATGGACGAGCTAAACTACACAATTAATAGGTCTGAAGATGAAGACCGCTCGAATATGAGTGAAGATACTATTCAAAAATATCTTTATAAAAAACTTGAAAGTTGCTCACTGACGATTGTTGTGTTAACACCAAATGCAATCAATTACAATACAAAGCAAGTTTTTGATTTTGAAACATGGTCTAGTAAAAATGTTTATGATGATTGGCTTTATGATGAATTGCGATATTCATTAGAAGACCGTGCTGGGAATCGTAGTAATGGAGTAATTGCACTTTATACACCAGAAGCTAAACGTTATGTTATTTCTGCTGAAGATGACGATGTTACGACTATTGCTGATTTTGAAAATTTAGTTCGAAAAAATATGTTAAATGTCAAAAAAGCATATAAATATTGTCCCACAGAAGGAAGATGGGACTCTGCTAAAGATAGTTATATTTCTCTAGTAGATTTCGATAAATTTATGAGAAATCCTAAGTATTATATTGATTCAGCACTTGAAAAGCGAAATAGGACAGTTCAATTTGATTTAGTAAAACGAATGAAACCATAGGTGAGTTCATGAAATAATGGTGGAGTATTTCTGGATAATAAAAGCTATCTTACCAAGAAAGTATTAAGAGAATTGAGCAATCAATTAGCTGTTCCTCCTCGCTAAATTATATTAGGAAAAAATGAAGAGGGGGAATAATAACTAGAATATTAGTTTAAGTAATAAAGCCTGTTTTATAGCGTTTATTTTAATTAATAACTTATAAAATAGGCTTTTTTAATTTAGTTCTTCAAATTTTATCATAAAATAAAAGGTTAAAAAGCGTTTTGTATATGTTTTAGAGAAGCGTTAAAAAAATATTAGATTATATAAATGGAGAATTGATTAAATTCATTAAAGTAATTGAAAGATTAATTTTAGAGAGAAAAGATTAGAGAAAAAGAAGAGTATAGAAGTTATTCTAATGTAGTTAATGAGATAAATTTAGAAGAAAGAGCTATAATATATTTACGTGATATGAATGATATTGCAAAAAAAATGAAAAATTCTATAAATATATTGAAAATAACAGGATGGTATAATTCTTTATCAGAAAAAAATGATTTCGATATACCATATGTAATGTTTCAAGATTCTAGATATAGTATCATTTATAAAGTATATTTAGAACTTAAAAAGGATAAATTTAGTGTTGAGTTAGATAGCAAATATGCTTTTCAAATGAAGAGAACCGATAAATTATACGAGATATGGTGTTATATAAAAATATGTAGAATTTTAAAGGAAGAATTAAACTTTGAAATTATTGATGGATGGATTTTTGAACAAGAAATAAATAATAAAAAGTTAATAGTATCAGAATTAAAATCTAATACTAGGATTGCTTTTAAAAATAATGATATAATTATGAATTTAACTTATGATTTTCCTATACCACGTTCTGATTCAGAAACAAGTAAATTTAAAGATCCTTTATATTCAATTAGAAATAGTAATAGAACTGATGGAAGATTAGACATTTATAAAAATAAAGTTTATATAGGAAGTATAATATTTGAGTTTAAGTATAGGGATAGAAAATATTTATGGAATTATAGCAGCAAATCTAATAATTGTATAACACCCCAATTATTAGATTATGCGAGTGGATGTAAATCAAGTTATATTTTTTCTAGCGAATGTGAATCAAGTAATATCTTTTCTAGGAGACTGACACCAGTAAATAATGTTTTTGTATTGTGTCCAGAATCAACTTATAATAAAAATGAAATTCATGAAGTTGAGGATTATTGCTTAAAGTTTATAAATTTTAAACCCAACAAAAATTTAGAACTATTAAAGGATAAAATTAATAATGAAATTAAAAGGTTAGAGATTGAATATGAGGAGTTTATAAGTAGATAATAAAATAATTTAGAAAGCTTATTAAACTATTTTTTATATTAAATCTTAAAAAGTTTATTTTTTATAAGAAGAACTGTATAATACTCCATAGACATAATAGGAATTTAGGAGTAATTTTATGAATAAGTTTAAAAGAGTTTATATAGAAATAACTAATGTATGTAATCTTAGTTGTAGTTTTTGTCCTGAAACTAAGAGAAAGAAAAAGTTTTTAGGTGAGGAAGAATTTAAAAAGGTATTAGAAGAGATAAAGCCATATACTAAGTTCATTTATTTTCATTTAATGGGTGAGCCACTTTTAAATCCTAATTTAGAAAGATTTTTAGAGCTTGCTTATGAGAATAGATTTAAGGTTAACATAACTACAAATGGTACTTTAATACCTAAGGTAAAAGAAGTTTTATTAAATGCTAAAGCTTTAAGACAAATAAATATCTCACTTCATAGTTTTGAAGCTAATGATAATGGCTTAGGATTTGATCAGTATTTTGATAATTGTTTATCTTTTATTGAAGAAGCAAATAAGAAAACAGAAATTATTTGTTCAATGAGATTATGGAATCTTGATAGTTATAGCTTAAAAGGAGATAATAAGTTAAATAAAGAGATTGTAAAGAAAATAAAGGATCAGTTTGATTTTCAAGGAGATTTAAAAGAAGCTCTTGATACTAATAAAAGTGTTAAGCTTAGAGATAGGCTTTATTTAAATGGAGCAGAAAAGTTCCAATGGCCAGCTATGAATATTAAACCACTTGGAGATAGGGGATTCTGCCATGGGCTTAGAGATCATTTTGGAATTTTAGTTGATGGTACAGTTGTTCCTTGCTGCTTAGATGGTGAAGGTAATATTCCACTTGGTAATATATATGAAGAAGGAATTGAAGCTATTTTAAATAGTGAGCGTGCAAGAAATATATATGATGGTTTCTCAGCTAGAAAAAGAGTTGAGGAATTATGTAAAAGATGTGGTTATAGTGAAGTAGCTTTTAGTAAAAAATAAATATATTTAAAAAAGGGAATTACTTAGGTAGTTCCCTTTTATTTATAAATCAACTTAGATAAGAGTAACTTTTTAAAATAGCTAAAAAATATATAAACTTGTATGTTTTTATATAAATTTGTTCTAAAAAAGTCTAAAAAAGAATTTTTTATCGTTAAAAGAAGAAAAAAGTATGAAAAAAGTGTGTATAAATAACAAACAAAATACGTATATGATATTGATTTCCAAAATATGTAAAATTATAATTAATATATAGTTTATTATTTGGGGGAGATATCATGGCTTGTTTTAGTTTGGGGGTAATTTGTGATAATTTAGATGAAGTAAATGACTTAGTTTATCCATTTCATAAAGAGTTTATAGGTTATTATCCTAAAGAATATTTTGAGATAAATAAAGATGAGAAAAAGAATTTAAAGTTTAATAAATTTAGTAGAGAGATAGAAAATAGTTGGAATATATTATGTGAGGAAGAAAAAGAAAAATTTAAAAATATAGAGAGATTTGCAGATGTTAAATATGGTTATTATTATAATGAAGATAAAAGTGATATAGGTTATTATACTAATGAAAATGGAAAGATGATATGTTTTACTATAGGTGGAAAATTTGATTCTTATTTAAATGTTAAGGGGAGTTTTGGAATTAAGAAAAAATGTAATTATGCAAAAATAAAAGATATTATATTTCCTGATAGAAAAGAGAACTTTGGTACTTATGCAATAATTTCTGATGGAAAATGGTATAGTGTTGAAGATTATGTAGATAGAGAAGAATGGTTTAAGATTCATTGTAAAAGGCTTATTAAGAAAGCTGATAAAGATAAATATTTAGTTATAGTTGAATGTAGTTATTAAAATTTACTTTTAATGTATAAAATGTAATTAATATGACCATAATCACCAATAAAGAGGTGATTATATGGAATTTAAGAAATTAATAAAAGACAATAAATTTAAACCAGTTCTAGGAATTATTTTAGCTGTGATAGTATTTTCAGGAGTATATCTTGGTAGCTATTATTATAATCTTGGCAAAATAGCTAAGGTAAATGCAAATGTTGAACAAACAAATGCAGAAAATACTAATGTTTTAAAAGATGATATTGTTATTATGTTTATGAAGAAAAATCAACAAAATATAGAAGAGATATATTATCAAGTAACAGTAAGTGAACTTAAGGAAAGATTAAAACTTGATAAGGTAAGTGAAAAAGAGTTAGAAACTATGTTAAAAGAAAAGGGCTATAGTAAAGTTAAGTCAGAAGATAATAAAATAATATTTACAAAAGAAGAGGGGACAGGATTAACTCCTAATAAATATTATTTAGGAGATAAAGATGGAAATATTGCTATTTTTAAAACTGATGAAAATGGAAAGGCATTTATAGAAAAACCATCAGATGTATCAGTTAAAAAGTTATATTCATTACCTAAAATGGATAGCGACATAATAAAGAGTTTTGGTAGACAATTTGATACTAGAGAAGAATGTGAAGAAGAGTTATCAGCTTATGTAAGTTAAAGAAGCAAGAAGTATTTAAAGGGTATTGACTTTGAATGCTTCTTGCTTTTTTGAATTATTGATAATATTTTTTGTTCGTGTTAAAGTATTATGTAGACCTTAAAATTTAGGAGTGAATTAAAAAATGTATGAGTATATAAAAGGTGAATTTATAGGGATTAACAAGGATTATGTAATTATAGAAAATAATGGCATAGGATATAAAATATTTACTTCAGGAAATACTATCGCAAGTATGCCAAAAGTATCTGAAGAAGTAAAACTTTATTTAGAACAAATAGTTAGACAAGACTTTATAGGATTATATGGTTTTGGAACTAAAGATGAATTAAGGATGTTTAATCTTTTACTTTCAATTAATGGAGTAGGAGCAAAAGCAGCTTTATCTTTATTATCAATAAGTACAGTTCTAAATTTAAAGTATGCAATTATTGTGGGTGATGAAAAACATATCACTAGAGCTCCTGGTATAGGTAAGAAAACTGCTCAAAGAATTATATTAGAACTTAAGGATAAACTTAAGAAAGAAGATATGAGTTCTATATCAAGCAGTGAAGAAATGGATATGGGAATGCTTGAAGTTATAGCAGGCTATGAAGCGAATATAGAAGAAGCTATGGAAGCATTAATTGCTCTTGGATATACAGACAAGGAAGCTAAGAAAGTATTAGAAAAAGTAGATAGAAAAGACACTATTGAGAATATAATAAAAGAAAGCTTAAAGCTTTTAATGAGTTAAGGGGTGTTTCAATTTGGATGAAAGAATAGTTACTTCAAGAGAAATTGAATTAGATTCCAATAATGAATACAGTTTAAGACCAGAAAAAATAGGAGAATATATAGGTCAGGATAAAGTTAAAGAAAGACTTAATATATTTGTAGAAGCTGCTAAAAGAAGAGGAGAAGCTTTAGATCATGTTATTTTATATGGTCCACCAGGACTAGGTAAAACTACTTTAGCAAGTATTATTGCAAATGAGATTGGTGGTAATTTAAAAATAACTTCAGGTCCTGCAATTGAAAGGGCAGGAGATCTTGCAGCTATTTTAACTACTTTAAATAGTAATGATGTTTTATTTATTGATGAAATTCATAGATTAAACAGAAGTGTTGAAGAAATATTATATCCTGCAATGGAAGACTATGTTTTAGATATTATTATTGGTAAAGGAGCAGCTAGTAAGTCAATAAGACTTGATTTACCTAAATTTACTCTTATAGGGGCTACTACTAGAATAGGTATGCTTAGTGCTCCTCTTAGAGATAGATTCGGTGTTCTTTGTTCAATGGAGTATTATACTAATGAACAATTAAAAGAAATTATAGTAAGAAGTGCTGATATATTAGGATGTCATATAACAGAATCAGGAGCTATGGAAATAGCAAGAAGATCAAGAGGAACTCCAAGAATAGCTAATAGACTTTTAAAGAGAGTTAGAGATTATGCTGAAGTTAAATGTAATAGTATGATAGATGAACAGGCTGCTAAAACTGCTTTAGAGCTATTAGATGTTGATAAAGAAGGTTTTGATAGAGTAGATAATAATATTTTAACAGCCATTATAGATAATTTTAAAGGAGGTCCTGTAGGAATAGAGACACTTTCTTATTTTGTAGGAGAAGAGCTTGATACTATAGAAGATGTATATGAGCCATATCTTTTACAAAAAGGATTTATAGTCAGAACTCCTAGAGGAAGAATGGCAACAGAAAAAGCTTATAAACATTTAGGCAGAGATGCAAGTAAAAATAAAAGAGTGGCAAATGCTGCTCAATGTACTTTATTTTAAAGAGGTGTAGATATGAAAGTTAATGATTTCTATTTTGATTTACCAGAAGAGCTTATAGCACAATATCCACTTGAAAAAAGGGATTCTTCAAGACTTATGGTAGTTCACAGAAAAAATGAGGAAATTGAGCATAAACATTTTAGTGATATTATTGATTACTTAAGAAAAGGTGATACTTTAGTTTTAAATAATACTAGAGTTTTACCAGCAAGATTAATTGGAGAAAAATCAGAAACAGGTGGAAAAATAGAGTTTCTTCTTTTAAAAAGAATTGAAGGAGATAAGTGGGAATGTCTTGCAAAGCCAGGAAAGAGAGCTAGAATTGGGGCAGAATTCACTTTTGGAGATGGAAAGCTAAAAGCTGTAGTAGTAGATATCTTAGAAGAAGGAAATAGAATAATAGAATTTAAATATGATGGAATATTTGAACAAGTTTTAGATGAGCTTGGACAAATGCCACTTCCTCCATATATTCATGAAAAACTTGAAGATAAAGAAAGATATCAAACAGTTTATTCAAAAGAAAAAGGATCAGCAGCAGCACCAACAGCAGGATTACATTTTACAACTGAACTTTTAGAAAAGATTAAAGAAAAAGGTGTTAATATTGCTTATGTAACTTTACATGTTGGTCTTGGAACATTTAGACCAGTTAAGGTTGAAGATGTTAATAATCACGTTATGCATTCAGAATATTATCACTTAAGTAAAGAAGATGCTGATTTAATAAATAGAACTAAAGAACAAGGTGGAAGAGTAATTCCAGTTGGAACAACTTCAACAAGAACTTTAGAAACTATTGGAGATGAAAATGGAAGAGTAAGAGAAGCTAGTGGATGGACTTCAATATTTATTTATCCAGGATATAAGTTTAAAGTAGTAGATGCTCTTATAACAAACTTCCATTTACCAGAATCAACTCTTATAATGTTAGTTTCAGCTTTAGCAAATAAAGATCTTATTATGGGAGCTTACAATAAAGCTGTTGAAGAAAAATATAGATTCTTCTCATTTGGAGATTCTATGTTTATAGAATAATAAGAATTTCATTATTAATAAAAATTATGCTTTATTAGTTGTATGGAAAATGTTATAAGTATAAGAGGGAATCTTAGGATAGTATAAACAAGATTTAGTTAAGGATGTGAAAATCAAGTGTCAGAAAATTATACTTTATTAAAAAAAGATGGAAATGCAAGAAGAGGAGAGTTTAGAACAGTTCATGGAACTATTCAAACACCTGTTTTTATGAATGTTGGAACTCTTGCAGCAATTAAAGGTGCAGTTTCATCAATGGACTTAAAAGACATTGAATGTCAAGTTGAATTATCTAATACATATCATTTACATTTAAGACCTGGTGATACAGTAGTAAGAGATATGGGAGGATTACATAAGTTTATGAATTGGGATAGACCAATTTTAACTGATTCAGGTGGATTCCAGGTATTTTCTCTAGCAGGTCTTAGAAAAATTAAAGAAGAAGGAGTTTACTTTAGTTCTCATATAGATGGTAAAAAAATATTTATGGGACCAGAAGAAAGTATGCAAATACAAAGTAATCTTGCATCAACTATAGCTATGGCTTTTGATGAATGTATAGAAAATCCTGCTACTAGAGAATATGTAAAACAATCAGTAGCAAGAACTACAAGATGGTTAAAAAGATGTAAGACTGAAATGGATAGACTTAATTCTTTAGATAGCACTATAAATAAAAATCAAATGCTTTTTGGTATAAATCAAGGTGGAACATATGAAGATATCAGAATAGAACATGCTAAAGAAATTGCTAAGATGGATTTAGATGGTTATGCTATTGGAGGTCTTGCTGTTGGTGAAAGCCATGAAGATATGTATAGAGTTATAGATGCTGTAGTTCCACATCTTCCACAAGATAAGCCAATATATTTAATGGGTGTTGGTACTCCAGTTAATATATTAGAAGCTGTTGAAAGAGGAGTAGACTTCTTTGATTGCGTTCTTCCAGCTAGAAATGGTAGACATGGTCAAGTATTTACAAGTAATGGACCTATAAAGGTTATGAGCAAAAAGTATGAACTTGATGCAACACCTATAGATGAAAATTGTCAATGTCCAGCATGTAAGAATTATACTAAGTCTTATATAAGACATTTATTTAAGGCTAAAGAAATGCTTGCTATGAGATTATGTGTTCTTCATAACTTATACTTCTATAATAAACTTATGGAAGAAATAAGAGAAGCTATAGATAATGACTGCTTTGCAGAATTTAAAGCTAATAAGCTTAAAAGCTGGGGAGTAGAATAAAATTAAAAAAATAAGGAGATGTGGTTGTAATGGATTTACAAAGTATGTTAGTTATGTTTGGACCTATCATATTAATGTTTGTAGTATTCTACTTACTAATGGTAGTACCAGAAAAGAAAAGACAAAAGAAATATAAGCAAATGCTAGATGATCTAAAGGTTAATGATAGAGTATTAACTAGAGGTGGAATAATAGGAAAAATAATAAAGTTAAATACAGAAGATGTTATTATAGAATCAGAAACAACAAGATTCAAAATAACAAGAGATGGTATTAGTTCAAAGATAGAAAAATAAGTCGATAAATTGATTTATTTTAATTCTTTAAATTAATTAAAAAGTATGGTAAAATAATCAATGAATTGTTTATGGATGGAGGAATTGGATAATGAAACATATAAAAACAATCAATAAATCAAACTTAAAGAAGAGTTTAGCAAAACCAGGATGTAAGGAATGCTCAAACTCATGCCAATCAGCTTGTAAGACATCAGCTACAGTTGCTAACTTAGCTTGTGAATACGAGGAAAAATAATTAATAATAACGAAAATAAATGTGGCAGTAATCTTATTAGGTTGCTGCCATAATTATATGAACTAATAGGAGGAACAATTATGGCATTAATTCATAAATTTAGACAAGGTGGATACAATTATATAGTAGATGTTAACTCAGGAAGTTTCCACGAAGTAGACGAGCTAATATATGATATGGTTCAAAATACAGAAAGATTAGACAGCTTAGATTCAATTATTGCTCGTTTAGGGGACAAGTATTCAAAAGAAGATTTAGCAGAAGCTTATGAAGATTTAGAATACTTAGTTAAAGAAGGAGATTTATATTCAGAAGATTTATATGAAGAAATAGCTATGAATGATGATTCAGAATCATTTATAAAAGCTGTATGTCTTAATATAGTACATGACTGTAACTTAAGATGTAAATATTGCTTTGCTGATGAAGGAGAATATAAGGGATGTAGAAAACCTATGTCACTTGATGTAGCTAAAAAAGCTTTAAACTTCGTAGTTGAAAATTCAGGAAATAGAAAGAATATAGAAGTAGACTTATTTGGTGGAGAACCAATGATGGTATACAAAACAGTTAAAGAGATTGTTGAATATGGAAATGAATTATCAGCTAAGACAGGAAAAAATATCAGATTTACAATGACTACTAATGCAACTCTTCTAGATGAAGAAAAAATGGAATTTTTAAATAAAAATATGGGTAATATAATATTATCAATAGATGGTAGACCAGAAGTAAATGATAAAGTAAGAATAAGAATAGATGGTTCAGGAAGTTATAAGAGAATCTTACCTAACATAAAAGCTATGGTAGCAAGAAGAGATAAAGATAAACGTTACTATGCAAGAGGAACATTTACAAGAGAAAATACAGATTTCTACAATGATGTTATGCACTTAGTTAATGAAGGATTTGATGAAGTATCAATCGAACCAGTTGTTTTACCAGATGAACATCCATTATCAATAAGAAGAGAAGATCTTCCAACTATATTTGAACAATATGACAAAATCTATGAAGAATTATTAAGAAGAAGAATAGAAAAGGATAATCCATTTAAATTCTATCACTTTAATATTGACTTAAATGGAGGACCATGTGTTTATAAGAGAATATCAGGTTGTGGAGCTGGACATGAATATGTAGCTATTACTCCAGATGAAGAAATTTATCCTTGTCACCAATTTGTAGGAGATAAAGACTTTATTTTAGGTACACTAGATGAAGGGATTAAAAAACCTGAAATGAGTAATGAATTTAAAACAGCACATATCTACAACAAGCCTAAGTGTAGAAAATGTTGGGCAAGATTCTATTGTAGTGGTGGATGTCAAGCTAATAACTTCCATTTCAATGATGATATTCATAGCCCTTATGAAATTGGATGTGAAATGCAAAAGAAGAGAATTGAATGTGCAATTGCCTTAAAAGCTAGAACAGATCAAGATGTAAAATAATATAATTTTGCCCAAAATTTGCTCAATTAAGTTGAACAGGTTATAATTCTATCTATAAAGAAATTTACAGAGGGGGAAGACCATGAAAAAAACTAAACCAACAGGTGGTAATAAAGCTTCAAGTTGGGTTATTTTTGTGGTTTCCATTCTAGCAATAGGAATTTTTGCCTTTGCAGGATTTAAAGGCCTTACATTAGGTGATTATCAAGTAAAACCATTTACACAGGTAATTACTAAGGGACTTGACCTGCAAGGTGGAGTTTCTGTATTAATGGAAATTCAGAAAAATGACGTAACTCCAAGTGAATTACAAAGAGTAAAGGATTTATTAACTTTAAGAGTTGATAAAGTAGGAGTGGCAGGAACTGTTGTAACAACAGAAGGGACTAATAAAGTTAGAATTGATATTCCAGGCAAATATGATTCAAACAGTATAGTGCAATCTCTTACACAAACAGGAAATCTAGAGTTTTTAGGACCAGATGGAAATGTTATTTTAACAGGTAAGGATGTTGCTAAAGCAACTGCTTATATAGATAGCCAGACTGGTAAACCTATAATAGGACTTCAATTTAATGATGCTGGTAAAAAGGCATTTGCAGAAGCTACAACTAAATATGTAGGTCAAAGCATAAAAATTGAAATGGACGGTCAAACATTAACAAGTCCAGTAGTACAACAACCTATAACAAATGGTGAAGCTACTATAACAGGAAGTTCATCATTACAAGATGCTCAAAGAGTTGCAGGCGTAATAAATGCAGGAGCTTTACCAGTTCCAGTAAAAGAAGTATCAGTACAAACAGTAGGAGCACAACTTGGAGCTTCAGCATTACCAGATGCTATGAAAGCTGGAGCAGTGGGAGTTATAATAATATTCCTATTCTTACTTATCTATTATAGAGGGCCAGGACTTGCAGCAAGTTTAGCTCTAAGTGTTTATATACTATTAGTATTATATACATATATTGGAGTAAAGGTAACATTAACACTTCCAGGTATAGCAGCATTCTTATTAACAATAGGTATGGCAGTTGACGCTAATGTACTTATTTTTGAAAGAATTAAAGAAGAATTAAAACTTGGTAGATCTATAAAAGCAGCTATAAAATCAGGATTTAGTAATGCTATGTCATCAATACTAGATTCAAATACTACTACAATGATAGCAGGATTAGTTTTATACTTCTTTGGATCAGGTCCAGTAAAAGGATTTGCTCTAACTTTAATGATAGGTATATTAATAAGTTTATTTACAGCAATATTTGTAACAAAGTTCTTCTTAAACTTATTATTCGATATGGGAATTTTAAAAAGTCCACGTATATTTGGAGTAAAAGTTGAAGGAGGTAAACCAAATGCTTAAGATAATTGAAAGAAGTAAGATATGGTTTAGTATTTCCTTATTACTTATAGTTGTAGGATTAGGATTTATGTTTACTAAAGGATTAAACTTTGGGATAGATTTTAAAGGTGGAACTCAAGTTGTAGTAAATATGGGTGGAAACTTTAATAAAGCAGAGGCAGACACTATAGTTCATAAATATGCAAGCAATGCTATAACAAATACTGTAAATACAACTGAATATGAAATTAAAGCAAGTAATTTAGATACAGCTAAGGTTGATGAAATTGTTAAGGCTCTTGAGGCACAATTTAAATTAAAGCCAAATGCTTTAGTATCACAAAATGAAATAGGAGCTTCAGTTGGTCAAGAATTAACTAGAGATTCTATAATTGCTTTAGCAGTAGCTGTAATAGCAGTTCTGATTTACGTAATAATCAGATTTGAAGCAGATTTTGGTATAGCAGCTATATTAGCTCTTTTACATGACGTATTAATGACAGTGAGCGTATATGCTATCTTTAGAATAACTGTTAATACACCATTTATAGCAGCTGTTTTAACAATAGTTGGGTATTCAATAAATGATACAATAGTTATCTTTGATAGAATAAGAAGTAATTCTAAGAAAATGAGAGCAGCAACTCCAGCAGAGATTGCTAATACTAGCATAAAACAAACAATGACAAGATCAATAAATACAACACTTACAACTCTTGTATCAATTGTTGCAGTTTACTTCTTTGTACCAA
Source organism: Clostridium mediterraneense (assembly GCF_900091705.1). GTDB lineage: Bacteria > Bacillota > Clostridia > Clostridiales > Clostridiaceae > Sarcina > Sarcina mediterraneense. The sequence continues at coordinate 1,121,484 of NZ_LT594785.1, forward strand.
CTGTTAGAGATTTTGCTTTCCCATTAATAGTGGGTATAGTTTGTGGAGCTTATTCTTCAATCTTTATAGCAAGTCCAATATGGTGTGCATTAAGAAATAGAAAGACTAAATCAAAAAAGGCTAAGAATGAAATAGCATAATTTTAAGGAGATATCTCGTCAAAGATATCTCCTTATTTTTTCAAATTTTTTTAAAATTGTTATATTGATTGTATTATTTTTAAATAAGCCCTTTTTTTCTCTAAAATTATTTGTCAAATAAGGGATTTTAAATTATAATAGAATGTGTTTTCTTTTAAAAATATGGAGGAGTTAAATTATGCATAAGTTTTGGGAAAGTATATATTCCCCGAATTATATCTCGGGCTACAACCCTTTTAATGTTAAAAATATGAATAAGGCTATTGAAAGATTGGTAGCAGCTATAAATAATAGAGAAAAAATTCTTATTTATGGTGGTTATGATGTTGATTGTATCTCTGGCATATCAGCTCTTCTTTTGGTTCTCAAATATTTAAATGCAGATGTTGAGTACTGCATAGCTAATATAAAAGAAGATAATAGCTATGATTTAGAAGAAGAAGCATTAAATAATGATGTTGCTTTTTTAGGTACAAAGCTTTTAATAACAGTTGGTTGTGGATTAAAGAATAAAGAAGTAGAATCACTTTGTAGAAAAAAAGATATTGATTTAATAATAACAGAAAATAAAAAGAAGAAATCTAATTACGATTCCATATATATAAATCCGAGTGAAGAAAAAAGTCTTTATAGATATAAAGATATAAGTCAAAGTGGAGTTATCTTTAAACTTATGCAAGCGATAGCAATATATTATAACATGAAAAGTATTAATAGATACTTAGATTTAATATTAATAGGTGGGCTAACAAAGGAAATTGGATATGTTGGCGAGAATAGAATAATATTAAAAGAAGGAGTATCTTATTTAGATAAGACTAATAATGTGGGACTTTCTGCTATAAAGAAATTTCACAATATAAAAGAGTTAAATGGAGAGAATATTGAAAAGATAATTAGTACTTTAACTCCTAGAAATAGAGCAATTTCTGAAAAAGATAATGCCAAGATAATAGTTGAACTTTTAACGACTAATGATTATGATAGAGCAGAGCAAATAACAAAGTATTTGCATAACGAAAAAATAAGATTATAAAAACTCAAAATAAATTTTGTTTCGGGGGTATTAAAATGGATTTTAAAGAAAAAATAAGAGTTATTGAGAATTTTCCAAAAGAAGGCGTAAGTTTTAAAGATATTACAACTTTAATAGGCGATAAAGAAGCTTTCAAATTATCAATAGATAAAATGGCTGAATTTTTAAAAGATAAAGAAGTTGATTTTATTGTTGGACCAGAAGCTAGAGGATTTATATTTGGAGTTCCAGTAGCATATGCTATAGGAGCAGGATTTATTCCAGTTAGAAAGCCAGGAAAATTACCAGGAGAAACAGCGAAAATAGATTATGATCTTGAATATGGAAAAGATACTTTAGAAATCCATAAAGATTTAATTAAACCAGGAACAAAAGTTGCATTTGTTGATGACTTACTTGCAACTGGAGGTACAATAGGTGCTGTTGCTAAACTTGTTGAAAGCCTTGGTGGAGAAGTAGTAAGTATGATATTTGCTGTTGAACTTACAGGATTGAATGGAAGAGAAAAAGTAGGTAACTACGAGATAAATTCACTAGTTAGTTATGAATTTTAATTTTATTGAAAAGCAAATAGAAATATAATATAATTATAATCATATTAGGGCTGGTTTAACTAACCAGCTTTTGTTTTAAGTGAAATTAGTAGATAAAAGGAGATGATGTCAATGCTAGAACAATTAATTAATAAAGTAAAAGAAAGCTGTAAAGATGCTGATATAGATTTAATAACAAAAGCATATGACTACGCCTTTAATGCGCATATAGAGCAAAAGAGAGAATCTGGGGAACCATATATTATGCATCCAGTTAATGTTGCTATGATTTTAGTAGGAATGGGAATGGATACTAATACTATAGTTGCAGGACTTCTTCATGATGTAATTGAAGATACTGAAGTAACTTATGAAGATATTAAGTTAGATTTTAATGAAGAAGTTGCAAATTTAGTAGATGGTGTGACAAAGCTTGGTAAGATTAAGTATAAGACTAAGGAAGAGCAACAAGCAGATAATGTAAGAAAAATGCTTTTAGCAATGGCGAAAGATATAAGAGTTATTATTATTAAACTTGCAGATAGACTTCATAATATGAGAACATTAAAGCATATGAAGCCTGAAAAACAAAAGTCTAAGGCACAAGAAACATTAGATATATATGCTCCACTTGCACATAGACTTGGTATATCTAAAATTAAATGGGAACTTGAAGATTTATCTTTAAGATATTTACATCCAGAGGAGTATTATAATCTAGTAAAAGATATAGCTGAAAAGAGAGTTGTTAGGGAAAATTATATTTCAGAGATTGTTTCAGATATTCAAAGTAATTTAGATAAAGCAGGAATTGAATGTGATATAGAAGGTAGACCAAAACATTTTTATAGTATTTATAGAAAAATGGTTACTCAAAATAAAAGCATAGAGCAAATATTTGACCTTACAGCTATAAGAATATTAGTTAATACAGTTAAGGATTGCTATGCAGTTTTAGGGATAGTTCATACAATTTATAAACCTATTCCAGGAAGATTTAAAGATTATATAGCTATGCCTAAGCCTAATATGTACCAATCACTTCATACTACTGTAATAGGAAGCTCAGGAAAGACTTTTGAAATACAAATAAGAACATTTGAAATGCATAAAACTGCTGAATACGGTATTGCTGCTCATTGGAAGTATAAAGAAGGAGAAACAACTAAAGAGACTTCTTTTGAAAATAAACTTGGATGGCTTAGAGAAATACTTGAATGGCAAAATGAAACTTCAGATGCAGAAGAGTTTATGGAAGGTTTTAAACTTGATTTATTTTCTGATGAAATATTTGTATTTACACCAAAAGGTGTGGTTATAAATCTTCCAGCAGGAGCAACACCAATAGATTTTGCTTATAGAATACATACTGATATAGGAAACAAATGTGTAGGGGCAAAAGTTAATGGTAAGATGGTAACTCTCGATTATAAGTTAAAAACAGGTGAAATAGTTGAAATTTTAACTTCAGCAAATACAAAAGGTCCTAATATGTCATGGATTAATTTTGCTAAGAGTAATCAGGCAAGAAGTAAAATTAAACAATGGTATAAGAAGATAAAGAGAGAAGAAAATATCGAAAAGGGAAAAGAGCTTATAGAAAAAGAAAGTAAGAAGCAAAGTCTTAACTTTATGGATCTTGCTAAAGGGGAAAAATATGATAAGTTATTAAAAAAATATAACTTTAATGGAATAGATGATATATATAGTTCAGTTGGAACAGGTGTAGTATCTCCTTATTCTATACTTTCAAAACTTAAAGATGAAGAAGTAGAGCCAATAACTCATGAAAAAACACAAAGTGAGATAGAAGAACAAATTGCTAAAAGCCAAAAACAAAAAAGAAAATCTAATAATAATTCAGGAGTAACAGTTATAGGACTTGATAATCTTATGGTTAGATTTGCAAAGTGCTGTAATCCAGTTCCAGGAGATAAGATAGTAGGTTATGTAACTAAGGGAAGAGGCATTTCTGTTCATAGAGAGGATTGTAGTAACTTCCAGCATATAATAAGTGTAAGAAATGAAAAAGTTGTAGATGTAAGCTGGACTAAATCAGAAGGAAGTTCATATGAAGCTGAAATTGAAATTATAGCAGAAGATAGAACGGGATATTTATCAGATGTTATGATAGCTATAACAGAGGTCAAAGTAAATCTTGTTGCTTTAAATGCTAAGACATCTAAAGATTCTAGAGTTAATGTTACTATAAAAGTTAAAATAGATTCATTAGAAAAATTAAAAGAGCTTATGAAAAAGCTAAGAAGAATAAAAGGAACTAATGATGTTTATAGAGTAAAGAAATAAATAGGATGTGATTTTTATGAGAGCTGTAGTACAAAGAGTTTTATCATCAAGAGTTGAAGTTGATGGTGAAATAGTTGGAGCTATAAATAAGGGCTTTAATGTTCTTATAGGAATTAGCAAGGAAGATACTATAGAAGATATTAAATATATTAAAGATAAGATACTAAATCTTAGAGTTTTTGAAGATGAGGATGATAAACTCAATCTATCATTAAAAGATGTAGAAGGAGAGCTTTTATTAGTATCACAATTTACTCTTTACGGAGATTGTAGAAAGGGTAGAAGACCTAATTTTATGGCAGCTCTTGGAGGAGAGGAAGCAAAAGAGCTATATGATATCTTTGTTAACATGTGCAAAGAAGAAGGACTTAAAGTTGAAACAGGAATTTTTGGTGCAGATATGAAAGTTTTTATAGAAAATGATGGTCCAGTAACACTTATGCTAGATAGTAAAAAAGAGTTTTAAGGGGTTGAGTAATATGATAATAAAAACAATTCCAACAGGAATGATTGAAGAAAATTGCTATATTGTAATGGATGAAAATACAAATGAAGGATTTTTAGTAGATCCTGGTGCAGATGCACAGATTCTTGCAAATGCAGTAGAAAATATGAAAATGAAACCAAAGTTTATTTTACTTACACATGGTCATTGGGATCATGTTGGTGCAGTAGTTGAACTTAAGGATAAATTTAATATACCATTTTATATAAGTACAAATGATAATGATATGATTCAATCAGGCCAAGATACCTATGGAAGTACTCCAAATCCAGATGGATACTTAAAAGAAGGAGATACTTTTAAATTTGCAGATAAGACTATAAGAGTAATTGAAACACCAGGACATACTCCAGGTGGTGTATGTTTTTTAGTAGATAAAAGTTTATTTACAGGAGATACTTTATTTAATGGAACTATAGGAAGAACAGATTTTGTTGGTGGAAGTTTTGAAACATTAGTTTCATCAGTTAGAAGAAAACTTGCAACTCTTCCAGAAGATATTAAAGTTTATCCAGGACATGGTCCATCAACAACAATAGGATTAGAAAAAAGACAGAACCCATATATACTAGGAGATAATTATGTATATTAATATAAAACTAAATGATGAAAAATATAGATATCATGTATATCAAATATTTAATATATTTTATACTTTTGATGAAATAAAGATAAATAATGAAAATCATTTTGACTATGAAGTTTATATAGATGAGTCAAAAGAATTTAAAATTAGTAATAATGAAAAATCTGAAACATTTAATTTTGTTACAGATAATTTAGTACAAGAATTAAAGAGGGGAATTTTTAAATTCCTTTCTAATATTCTTAATAGAGAATATCCATGGGGTACACTTGTTGGTATTAGACCAAGTAAAATAGCTCTTGATATGCTAAAGAAGGGTGCTACTGAGGATGAAATAATAAATCATTTTAATGAAGCATATTTAGCAAATAAAGATAAGGCAGAACTTTGCATAGAGATTGCAAAGAGAGAGAATTCTTACATAAACAAAGATCAAAAAAGCATTGCTATATACGTAGGAATGCCTTTCTGTCCTACTAGATGCTTATATTGTTCATTTGCAGCAGATCCAATAGGAAAAGCTAAGAATAATGAAGTTGAAGATTATCTAGTAGCTTTAAAGAAAGAAATAAAGGCTATTGAAGAATATGTAGCTAAAAAAGGTTTAATTGTTGATAATGTTTATTTTGGAGGTGGAACACCAACTTCAGTAAATAATGAGCAATTTGAAAGCCTAATGAAGGAAATTCATAAAAGTTTTGTAGCTGGAAAGAATTTAAGAGAATTTACAGTTGAATGTGGAAGACCAGATTCTATAACAGAAGAAAAACTTTTAACTATGAAAAAGTATGATGTTACTAGAATTTCTATAAATCCTCAAAGTATGAATGATAGAAGTTTAATATCAATAGGAAGAGGTCATCTTTCACAAGATGTAATAGATAAATTTAATTTGGCAAGAAAGCTAGAATTTGATAACATAAATATGGATATAATCATAGGTCTACCAAATGAAGGTATAAAGGAGGTAGAACATACTGCAAAACTTATAAAGGAATTAAATCCTGATAGTTTAACAGTACATGGTTTATCTATAAAAAGAGCTTCAAGATTATATGAAAATTTAGTTTTAAAGCAAACTATTACGATAGCAGAGCAAGATGAATTAAATAAGATGTATAAGAGAAGCAAAATGCTTGCAGAGGAATTAGATATGAATCCTTACTATATGTATAGACAAAAAAATATGGTTGGAAATATGGAGAATGTCGGATATTCAAGAAATGATAAAGAATGCTATTATAATATACAAATGATAGAAGACACTCAAACAATTATAGCGCTTGGAGCAGATGCTGTTTCTAAGGTTGTTTATCTAGATGAAGGCAAAGGACGTATTGAAAGATTTGCAAACTTAAAAAATATTAGAGAGTATATTAATAGAGCAGATGAAATGATAGAAGGAAAAATAGCTCTTTTAGATACCTTATATTAAAAATGTAGGAGGTATAAGCCATGGCGATTAAAGCGCAAAAAGGAACAAAAGATATGTTGCCACAAGATGCATATAAGTGGCAGTATATTGAAGAAAAGTTAAGAAAAATATCAGCTGAATATGGAATTAGAGAAATAAGAACTCCAATGTTTGAAGCTACAGAACTTTTCAATAGAGGTGTTGGAGAAACAACAGATGTTGTTCAAAAAGAAATGTATACTTTTGAAGATAAAGGTCATAGAAGTATAACATTAAAACCAGAAGGAACATCACCAGCTGTTAGAGCTTTTGTAGAAAATAGTTTATATGCTGATGCACAACCAACAAAAATGTTTTATTTTACACCTTGTTTTAGATATGAAAAAATGCAAAAGGGAAGATTAAGACAATTCCACCAATATGGAATAGAAGTTTTAGGTTCACAAGAGCCAACAGTAGATGCAGAAGTTATATCACTTGTTATGAATGCTTTAAATAGTTTTGGAGTTAAGGGCTTATCTCTTAACATAAATAGTTTAGGGTGTCCTAACTGTAGACCAAAGTATAATGAAGCATTAAAAGCTTATCTTAAAGAAAATTATGATAATCTTTGTAGCACTTGCCAAACAAGATTTGAGAAGAATCCTTTAAGAATACTTGATTGTAAAGTAGAAACATGTAAAGAAATAGTTAAGGCAGCTCCAGTAATTTTAGATTTTATTTGTGAAGAGTGTTCAAATCACTTTGAATCATTAAAGAAATACCTAGATGTTATGGAAGTAGATTACAAAGTAGACTCTCAAATTGTTAGAGGACTTGACTATTACACTAAAACAGTATTTGAAGTTATAAAGGATGGATTAACTGTTTGCGGTGGTGGAAGATATGATCATCTAGTTGAAGAAATTGATGGACCTGAAACTCCAGCTGTTGGATTTGCTATGGGACTTGAAAGACTTCTTTTATTACTTGAAGAAGAAGGAATTGAAATTGAAGAACCAACTAGATTTGATTTATTCATAGGAGATATGAGTGAAGAAGCAAAAATTAGAGCTATAAAGCTTTCAAATGATCTTAGAAAGATGGGCTTAAAGGTTGAAATAGATCACCTTGGAAAGAGAGTTAAGGCTCAAATGAAATATGCTAATAAAGTAGGAGCAAGATTTACTGCTATTATTGGTGACTCAGAAATTGAAGAAGATAAGTTACAGCTTAAGAAAATGGATGATGGTGAAAAATTTGATGTAAAGCTATCTGATACAGAGGAAATATTAAGAATAATAAAAGCTAATTAGGAGGAAGTTAAAATGGCTGAAACATTACAAGGACTTAAACGTTCAATGATGTGTGGTGAAGTAAGAGAAAGCCACATAGGTCAAAAAGTTACTCTAATGGGATGGGTACAAAGAAATAGAAATCTTGGAGGTCTTCAATTTATGGACCTTAGAGATAGAGAAGGAATAGTGCAAGTTGTATTTAAAGATACATTAACAGAAGAATTACTTGCAAAAGCTAAATCAGTTAGATCAGAATACTGTGTAGCTGTTACTGGAGAAATAGTTAAGAGAGAATCAGTAAATAATAATATTCCAACAGGTATGGTAGAAGTAATAGCTGATGATTTAAGAATATTATCAGAATCAGAAACTCCACCAATATACATTAAAGAAAATCTTGATGCTTCAGAACAAATAAGACTTAAACATAGATATTTAGACCTTAGAAGACCTGATATGCAAGAAATATTCAAGATAAGACATAGAACAACAAAAGCTATAAGAGATTATCTTGATAAAGAAGGTTTCTTAGAAGTAGAAACACCTATGCTTACAAAATCAACACCAGAAGGTGCTAGAGATTATCTTGTTCCATCAAGAAATTATCCAGGAATGTTTTATGCATTACCTCAATCACCTCAATTATTTAAGCAATTATTAATGGTGTCAGGTTTTGATAAATACTTCCAAATAGTTAAATGTTTCAGAGATGAAGATTTAAGAGCAAATAGACAACCAGAATTTACTCAAGTTGACCTTGAAATGTCATTTGCAGACCAAGAAGATATAATGGCTTTAAATGAAGGCTTAATAAAGCATGTATTTAAAGAAGTTAAAGGAATAGATATAGAGCTTCCTATTAAGAGAATGACATTTAGAGATGCAATGAATAAATATGGTTCAGATAAGCCAGATTTAAGATTTGGAATGGAAATTACAGATCTTAGTGAAGTTGTAAAAGATGTTGATTTCATGGTATTTAAATCAGCTCTTGAAATTGGAGGTTCAGTAAGAGCTCTTTGCTTAAAGGGTGGAGCTTCAATGGGAAGAAAAGATATTGATAGACTTGGTGAATTTATTAAAGGATTCAAAGCTAAGGGACTTGCATATATTCAATTAAAAGAAGAAGGAATAAAGTCACCAATAGCTAAGTTCTTATCAGAAGAACAAATGGATGCTGTAATTAATGCTATGAATGCTGAAACAGGAGATATAATCTTAATAGTTGCTGATAAAAATTCAGTAGTTCTTAAGAGTCTTGGAGAATTAAGATTAGAACTTTCAAGAAAATATAATCTTGTTAAAGATAAGAATGAGTTTAACTTTACATGGATTACAGAATTTGATCTTCTTGAATATGATGAAGAAGAAGGAAGATATACAGCAGCTCACCACCCATTCACAATGCCAATGGATGAAGATATACAATACTTAGAATCAGATCCAGCAAGAGTTAGAGCTAAAGCTTATGACCTTGTTCTTAATGGAGAAGAACTTGGTGGAGGTTCAATAAGAATTCATGATACAAAGCTTCAAGAAAGAATGTTTGAAGTACTTGGATTCACTAAGGAAAAAGCATGGGAAAGATTTGGATTCCTATTAGAAGCATTTAAATTTGGGCCACCTCCACACTGTGGATTAGCATTTGGTCTTGATAGAATGATAATGTTCTTAGCAGGAACAGAAAATATTAAGGATGTTATAGCATTCCCTAAAAACCAAAATGCATTCTGTTATTTAACAGAAGCTCCTAATATAGTAGATGAAAATCAACTTAGAGATCTTGGAATAGCACTTGTTAAAGAAGATAAAAAAGAAGAAAACTAATATAAGATAGAAGGCTTATTGCAAGAAATAATTCTTGCCTTAAGCCTTTTAAAGTTAAAATGTATATAGAAATTTAAGTTATTTTTTATATTTCTGTTAAATTAATAAAAAATTGAATTTTATGTAAATTAGTTTGGTATAATTGATATTATCTGTATTAAGGGGGAGATTTTATGGAGTTACCACAGGGCTTTACTTGGGTTATAATATTAATTATACTAGGAATCATTTGTTTGTATCTATATATGTTAGATAAAAAGGGCAAAAAGATGAGAGAAACAGAAGAGGGTAGAAAAGAATATTATGAAAAATACACTTCATCTTATATGAAGAATAGAAAAAATAAAAAAGTGAAAACAGCTACAATAGGTACACCTAATAGTAGAAATAGGATGAGTAAAAAGGAAAGAAGAAAACTTAAAGAAAAAAATAATTAATTTATTAATTTAAAGAGGTGAAATTTTGAACGGAGAAAAGGAACAAGATCTAACTCAGGAAGAGATAGAGCAAGAAATTGCTAAAAAGGATATACTAGTTAGGTTAAGACGTATAGAAGGCCAAGTTAAAGGTATACAAGGAATGATGGAGAAGAATGTCTGTCAAAAGGATGTTTTAACTCAAATATCAGCTATAAGATCAGCTATAAATAAAGTAGGAATTCTTATAGTAGAAAACTATGCAAGAAATTGTATGGGAATTAATAAAGAAGATGAAAATTATGAAGGATTACAAGAACTCATAAAAACTTTAAATAGTTTCATTAAATAATTATATAAGAAAAGCTAAGAAAAATTCTTAGCTTTCTTTTTTATTATTTTTAGTTTTAATTTTAGTTCTAGGACCAAATTTAGCTTTAACCCTTGAATAAGTATTATTTTTAAAATTTAGAATAAGTCTTGTTATTGTTGATACGAAGATAACTCCAAGTGCTAAAGAACCAGCAGATGATAAAGTAGAAACTGCTAAGTTCCAAGTATTAAGAGTTTCTCCATGAACAGCACTAGACATTGTATAATACATACCACTTCCAGGTACTAAAGGCATAAGACCACATACTACTAAAACTGTAACAGGAGTTTTTAGTTTTCTAGCTAGAAGTTCTGAATATGAGCTAAATATAATTGCTGAAATAAACATTGCTAAATTGACATCTTTACACCATAATAGAGCAACTTTATAGAAAAACCAGCTTAAGAAACCTCCGATAGCAGCCCAAGTTATAAATTTACCTCTTATATTGAATATAAAAGCAAAGGCAAAAACTGCTATAAAAGAAGCAAAAGATTCTATAAGTATTTGTTCCATATCATAAAGTACCTCCTATATAATTAACCCATATACTCATAACTGCTCCAGTACCAACAGCTATTGATATAGCGATAAAGGTAGCTTCAGCAGCTCTTGTGAGACCTGAGACTAAATCACCAGCTATTGTATCTCTAATAGCATTAGTTATTATAAGACCAGGTACAAGAAGCATTATAGAGCCTATAATAACGTGATTTATATTAACTCCAAATCCCAATTTATGAAATAAGATTGCCATAGAGGCTGCAAGAGCTCCTCCAATTGCATTTATAAAAAATCCATTTAATAATAATCTTTCACCAGTTATTATAAATAATCTAATTAATATTCCTATTATAAATGAAGCTATACAATCTTTAAGACTACCACCAAATAGAACAGTAAGTGATGATGCTGCAAGTCCAGAGAAGAAAATTACTGCTTTATCTGAATAGACAGGGCTATTATCTATTTCTTTTAATTTTTCTTCTACCTCATCAAGTGTGTACTTATGGCAACATACACTTCGAGAGAGGTCATTAACTAAATGTATTCTTTGAAGATTATTACTTCTAGCTTTTATTCTAGTTATTAATGTTTTAGCATCTTTATTTTTATCATATACCGAAACCATTATTCCAGTTGGAGTAACATAACTTTCAGCAAATTCAACGTCAAAAGATTTACAGATTCTAATTATAGTTTCTTCAACTCTATATATTTCTCCACCACTTTCAAGAATAATTTTTCCTGCATGAGTAGAAACACGTAAAATTTTATTTGTATCGATATCCATATCCATATTTAAGGTCACCTCTCATTTGCAAAAGTATATATATATAATAAAAAACATAATCTTTCTTTTAAGGTAATAGTCGATAAAAGGAATATTATGTAATAAATTGTTATTTTATTTAGTAATTAATTATATAATATCATAAAAATCAAAAAAATACATATATATTTGCAGTTTAATAATTATTGAAATAGTTTAGTAATATAATTATAATAATATTAAAGTAAAAATACATAGTTGGGGTGATTAAATGAATTTTATTAATTTACAAGAAACGGATCCACAAATAGCAGAGCTTGTTACAAAAGAATTAGAAAGACAAAGAAATGGTATAGAACTAATAGCTTCTGAAAACTTTACAAGTGAAGCGGTTATGGAGGCAATGGGTTCATATCTTACAAATAAATATGCTGAAGGATATCCAAATAAAAGATACTATGGGGGCTGTTATATAGTAGATGAGGTTGAAGAACTTGCGAGAGAGAGGGCTAAAGAACTTTTTGGTGCAGAACATGCAAATGTACAACCACATTCAGGTTCACAAGCGAATATGGGAGTTTATTTAACCATACTTAATCCTGGAGATACTGTTTTAGGAATGAGTCTTAGTGAAGGGGGACATTTAACACATGGAGCAGCAGTTAACTTTTCAGGAAAGTTATATAACTTCATTTCATATGGAATAGATAGTGAAACAGAAATGATTGATTATGATAATGTAAGAAATCTTGCTATTAAGCATAAACCTAAATTAATAGTTGCAGGAGCTAGTGCTTATTCAAGAACTATAGATTTTAAAAAGTTTAGAGAGATAGCAGATGAAATAGGAGCTTATTTAATGGTTGATATGGCTCATATAGCTGGACTTGTTGCAGCTGGATTACATCCATCACCAGTTCCTTATTGTGATTTTGTTACAAGTACAACTCATAAAACTTTAAGAGGTCCTAGAGGTGGATTAATACTTTGTAAAGAAAAGTATGCTAAAGATTTAGACAAAACTATATTTCCAGGAATTCAAGGCGGTCCATTAATGCATGTAATAGCAGGAAAGGCTGTTTGTTTTAAAGAAGCACTACAACCAAGTTTTAAGGACTATCAACAAAGGGTTATAAATAATGCTAAAGTTTTAAGTGATTCATTAAAGGAATATGGATTTAAAATAGTTTCAAATGGAACAGATAATCATCTTATTTTAGTTGATTTAACTAACAAAGATGTTACAGGAAAAGAAGTAGAAAATCTTTTAGATTCAGTAGGAATTACTTTAAATAAAAATACAGTTCCAAATGAGCAAAGAAGTCCTTTTGTTACTAGTGGAGTAAGAATTGGAACACCAGCAGCTACAACTAGAGGTTTACAAGAAGAAGATATGAGAGAGCTTGCTGCAATCATAAATGAAGCTATAGAAAATAGAGAAGGTAATTTAGATAATGTTAAAGCTAGAGTAAAAGCTTTATGTGATAAATATCCTTTATATTAATTTATAAATAAAAATGAGAACATCTTAATTTGATGTTCTCATTTTTTTATTTTTTATAGTTTTCTTTTTTGAATTTGAAACTATTAAAGTAGTTTGTAACATCGTAACAGGTAAGCTAAATTTATTTTTATATGCTAAAAATTTAGGTTCCCAACTATGTGCATACTTACCTTTAAAGTTCTTTAGACCTTGGAATGAATAAAATATTTTTCCATGATAGTAAATTTGACTTGCAAATCTTTCACTTAAAAATGAATATTTTGATGATCCAACATTAGCTAATGGAGAAACTCCAAAGTTGAAATATTTATATCCATTTTCTTTTCCCCATAAAAGAAGATTTGCAAACATATAATCCATAACTCCTCTTGGAGTATCTCTTGAATATCTCATAAGGTCAGAACAGAAAGTATTGTTTATTCCGTATGTAGGCATTGTTGTAACAAAAGCCTGTAAAGTTCCCTTATCATCTCTTACTAATCCAAGTGGAGCTCTATTTATATATTCTTCATCAAAGAATCCCATAGAATATCCCATTTCATCTTTTCCAGCAAGCCATTGATCTGATACTCTTTTCATATCATTTATAAGTTCAGGACTTAAAGGTCCTTCAACTACATCAAAGTTATATCCAGCCTTAGTGATTTTATTGCAGCAAGTTCTAACTTTTTGCATTTTTTGCCCAGCTATAGTGAAGTCTTCTAGGTGAACTATTGCTGCCTCTCCAAGCTTCATAAATTCATAACCATATTCATGTAGTATTTCAAGCATTGAACCACTTACTTCAAAGAATATAGGTATATATCCATATAAATCTGCAAAATCATAGAATTCTTGTATAAGATCTTTTATATGTTCTTTTTTTCCTAAAGGATTTCCAAGAACCATTAATTTATTAGAGTATATAGAATATTGAATAAGTCCCTTATTTTCTTTGGAGAAAAATACATATTTATCTTTCAAGTAGATTAAATGAGTTAATGATGTTCCATTATTATGTTTAAGGAACTCTGCAACTTCATCTTCACATTCATCGAGTGTTACTACTGGAAGTTTATTATGTAGTTTTCCTACTAGATAAATCAATAATAGGAACATTAATGAAAGTATAAATCCCATTGTACTTAAACTTATTAAGTTTTTATAATTGTGAATAAGATTTATAAATATTCTTTTTACTGTAACTTTTTCAATAGGAAGATTTAGATAACCTACTATTAAGTAAATAATCCAGAATACACTAATAGAAACTATGTTAAAAATCATATCTTCCCAACTGATTACAAATCCTACTTTATAGAATTCTTTTCTACTAAGTATAAGTATAAGAGCAACTATTATTAGATATCCTGTAGCTATATAATTAAATGATTTAATTATAGTAAGAATACTTCCTACTATTAGAAAACCTATAGTTATATAATAGATACTCTTAGCTCTATGTTTTAATAGACCTGCCATAATTATTAAAAGGAATCCAACAACAATAATTAAAGTTTTAGAAAAATGTAATTCTGTAGCTGCGCTTAAGAAATGTATTTCTTGTATTTTATAAAATACAGTTGGAAAAGCTGTAGATAATAATAAAGCTCCACCTGAAATATATACAAGAGTTCTTAAGCTAAAGAATGAGGTTTTTCTAAGTATAATACTAGGAAGACCAGTAAGTCTTTTATTTAGGTTTTTCCATAGTGTTGTTGAGAATATAATGGCAGCTATTATTAATGGGATTATATAATATGCAAGTCTATATAATAGTATTGATAATAATGCTATTTCTTTAGAGATACCTATTGAAGATAATCCAATTAATATTGTTAAATCAAATGCTCCTACAGCTCCAGGAAGCATACTTACCATACCTAAGACCATAGCACTTGTATAAATAGGGAAGAAGGCTCCAAATGTTATATGAACGCCTAGTAATCTTAAAGTAAAGAAGAAGAGTAATGTTGATAATACCCAATCTAAAAATGAAATTAAAACTACTCCTAAAATATGCATATGCTCAGTATTAGTTTGTGTTTTTTTCTTTTTATATAATCCATATATAAATATTGCTGGAATATATAAAGCTAGTATAATTGTTGCAATTTCCTTTATCCCAAAACTAGTAATAGTATCAGCATAAAAAATTAAATATCCAATACAAAGAACAGATAATCCAGAAGGAGTAAGAATTGATATTCTAGAAACTTCTTTTAAAAGAACTTTTTTATCTTTTACCCCATCTTTATAAAAATAACTTCTAAGAGTTATTCCAGCTGTATCACCAAGTCCTGCAATGATAGTAATGGCATTAATTATCCAGCCATACTTTAATATATCTATATTTGATATATTAAGATTTAATTTTCTTTTAATAAGTACATCATAAAAACACATAGGAAAGAATGCTATAATTCCAAGAAGAAAAATAAGCATCATTTTATAGATAGAGAGCCTATTAAATCCATCTATAAGAAGTGATAGACTAAAATTACCCATAAATTCACGTATTCCTAATATTAATAGAAATACTATTACTAAACCACCAAATATCTTAGCTGCATTTATAAGTGGTCTATTATTTTTTATTTCCATTTATTCACCCTCTAATTTAAAACTTAATATCAATATGAATATTTCACAATAAATAATAAAATATTATTTTTAGACATACTTAATAAGTATAATATAGATATATATCAAATTTATTTCAATTTGATATTATGGTAGAGATTTTTGATTTAGTATTTAAATAGTTTTGGATTTTAAGTATTTAATTATTCAAGATAAAAAAAGAAAGAGCTATTAAAATTTAAATAAATTAGTTAAGATAGTTATAGGGAAATATTGCACAGAAATCGGAGGATGAATATTATGAAGGTAAAAGGTAAAACAAATGCTATGAGAATACTTGATAAATTTAAGGTGAATTATGAGGTTAGAGAGTATGATACAAGTGATAATAAGATAGATGGAGTAGCAGTAGCACATAAAGTTGGAAAGGATCCAAAAACAGTTTTTAAGACACTTGTTTGTGTTGGACATAGTAGGGATTATTATGTTTTTGTTATACCAGTTGAAGAAGAGTTAGATATGAAAAAAGCTGCTAAATCAGTTGGGGAAAAAAATGTAGAGATGATTCATGTTAAAGATATAAATAAGGTAACTGGATATATAAGAGGTGGTTGTTCTCCAGTTGGAATGAAGAAGGACTATAAAACAGTTATTGATATGTCTGCAAATGATTTAGAAGTAATGACAGTATCAGCTGGTAAAATAGGATTACAAATAGATATTTCACCAGTAGACCTTGCTAATGTGTCTAAGGCAGATTTTTCTGATATAACAAAAGCATAATAAGATTAAATATAAAAGGAGTGAAGAGAGATGAAATTTATAGATTTACATTGTGATACAGCTATGCATATGCTTGCTAAGGGAACAGAACTTTATAAGAATGATATATGTATAGATATAGAAAAGCTTCAAAAGGGAAAGGCTCTAGCACAATTTTTTGCTATGTTTATAGAAAAAGATTGCGTAGATGATTCTTATATTTATTGTAAAGAAATGCTTAGTAATTTTAAAAAGCAATTAGAAATTAATAAAAATACAATCAGTCTTTGTAGAAATTACGATGATTTAAAAAGAGCAGAGTCTGAAAATAAAATAGGAGCATTTTTAACTATTGAAGAGGGCGATGCAATTAAAGGTGATTTAGATAAGCTTCGTGAGTTTAAAAAAGAAGGAATTTCTCTTATTACATTAACTTGGAACTTTGAAAATGATTTAGGATATCCAAATTATGAGTTAACCTATAAGGATAGAGGCTTAAAAGCTAGGGGAATAGAAGTAGTAGAAGAGATGAATAATTTAGGAATGATTATAGATACTTCACATTTATCTGATGGTGGTTTTTATGATTGTATAAAATATTCTAAATATCCTATAGTTGCTTCACATTCTAATGCTAGAGAAAAAACAGGGCATAGTAGAAATCTAACTGATGATATGATTAAGCTTCTTGCTGATAAAGGTGGAATTACAGGTATTAATTTCTGTAGTGCATTCTTAGCAGAAAATGAACCTAAAAGCGAAGATGAAATAGCTATGATATCAGATATGGTAAGACATATAAAGCATATAAGAAATATTGGAGGAATAGATGTTATAGGACTTGGCTCAGATTTTGATGGAATAGAGAATCCAGTTGAAATTAAAGATGCTAGTCAAATGTATAAATTAGCAGAAGCATTAGATAAAGAAGGATTTACAATTACTGAAATAGAAAAAATATTCAATGGTAATGCAAGAAGAATTATAAAGGATGTTTTAAGATAAAGGAGAATGAAAATGGACTTTAAAGGTAAAGTTGCTGTAATCACTGGTGGAACTAGAGGGATTGGAAAAGCTATAGCTTTAGAGATGGTTAGAAATGGAGCAAATGTAGTTTTAAATTATACAAATAATGATTTTGAAGCTGAAAAAACTTTAAATGAGATTAAAGAAAAAGGTGGATATGCATTATTAGTTAAAGCTAGTGTTGGAGAATTAAAAGGTTGTGAAACTATTATAAATACTGCTATAGAAAGCTTTGGAAAAATTGATTTTCTTATAAATAATGCAGCTATATCTGAGGTAGGCTTATTTATGGATGTTACTGATGAAGGGCTTAATAATATTTTAGATATAAATTTAAAAGGAGTATTAAATTGTAGTAAGATTGCTATGACTCATTTAATAGAAAGTAGGGGAGCTATAGTTAATATTTCTTCTATATGGGGTAATGTTGGAGCATCTTGTGAAGTTTTATATTCAACTACTAAAGGAGCTATAAATTTATTTACAAAATCACTTGCAAAAGAAATGGCTATGTCAGGAATAAGAGTTAATGCAGTAGCTCCTGGTGTTATAAATACTGAGATGAATTCATGGATGGATCAAAGTGAAAGAGAAGCTTTAGAAGAGGAAATACCTCTAAATAGATTTGGTAATACAGAAGAGATTGCAAGTGTTGTTAGCTTCTTATGCTCAGAAAAGGCTTCATATGTAACAGGACAAATAATTACAGTTGATGGAGGAATGTTATAGTTATTTATTGCAAATACTTTATTATAGTGAGTAGTTTATAAAAGAGATAGATAAATTGTAAAATAAAAATTTATTTTTTGTTTTACAAGTATTTGCTAAATGTTTTAATCTATATTAAAATAACTTAGTAAAATAGTTTAAAAATTACTTTTAATATTTAATAAAAAATAAAAGTAATTTCATTTTTAACAAAAGATAATACAGAGGTGAAATTATGAACGAAGCAACAAAATGGATTAATGAAAATGTCATTATAGACAGAGAAGAAATAAATAGATGGCTTAAGAAAACTGTTAACTCAAAGAGTGATAAGTATCAAAAATTATATAAGCCAGTTCCAATAACAGGGGATTATAATTTATTAGGATTTAGTATTAAATCTTTATGTAGAACAGCAGAAGTTATGTATGGTTATGAAGATGAAACAAATAGAGTATATATAAACTATTTAACAATTGCTTTAAATGATGCTATAAAGGCAGAATTCAATTTAGAAGTTTTAGATGTAGATGATTATGATAAATTAGTTGAATACTCAAAGGCTGTAGTAGAAGAATTACAAAGTCTTTGTGCTATAAATATTTGTTATACATTAGTTGAATTATATAAGAAATTTGTATAAAAAATAAGATGGTGCAGATATTGCACCATCTTTATTTTTATTTTATTTTACCATCTATACCATTAAGCTCAATTTCATATATTCTTGCAGCAGAATCAGAACCTTGAGATGGTTTTAAAATATTAACTTTTACAAATTTAGCTTCAGTAGCCTTAAATGCATGTTTAGAAACAGAAGCAGTATTTTCTTCTACTGTAAGAACAGTATCAAAAGTTTTTCCATCTAAACTTGTTTCAACAGAGAAGCTACCTGTATTCATATTTTCAGCCTCTCCACCAGCTTCAGCATTTGACATTATAATTTCACTTATAGTTTTAATGTCACCTAAATCAATAGTTATGCTATGAGGAGCCTTACCAGTAGCACACCATTTAGTATCTGTTTTACCATCTACAGCAAACTCAGGAGCTTCATTAGCATTAACGAATGATGAAGCAGTTGTAGATTTATTTAAAGCAACATTTGTAAGTTCTCCAGTAACATTTTTGCTAACTGTTATTATCTTTTCCATTGTCTTAACATCTTCGCCTTTTTCATTTTTAGCTGTTAAAGTAACAGTGTAAGTTCCTTCTTTATCATAAGTTACAGTAGGAGCTTTTTCAGTGCTTGTTTCAGTTTTAGCACCAGGGAAACTCCAAGAAACTTCTTTTGTAACATCAGAACTTAAACTTTCAAATTTTACAGATTCACCAGGAGCTATTAAAGTTTTAGAAACACTAAAGTTTGCTCTAGGAATATCATTATCTGGCCATTCTACACTTGTAGTAGCTGCCTTACCACGCTCACTAGCAGTATTTACTGCAACAACCTCGATATTAGTAATATCAGATACTTCATCTCTTTGAAGAGCATTTATAAAGAAGTTAGTTGATGGAGTAGCACCAAGGAATGATTTAGATTTATCATCATTTATTCTATAAATTTCATAATGACTAATATCATCTACATTATTAGCTTCCCATGTTAACTTTATTCCAGCAAGAGTATCATCTTCTTCAAATTTAGTATCCTCAACATTTACCTTAGTAACATCAGCTTTCTTAAATTTAGTTTTTGAATCACTGATATTTATATTACCAAGATTTATCATGATACCATCAGCATTTTCTTTAGAAGACATTTTATAAGAAATAGATTTAACTGTGTTTCCAGCAAATTTAGATACTTTGTAAGAAAGAGTAGTCCATTCTGTTCCTACAGAAGAATCAGCTTCTATAACTTCTTTTGTTCCATCTTCAAATTCTAATACTAAATCTAAGTTAGATTCTAAGCTTGATTTAGCTGTAGTAGTGAAGTTAGTTGATTTAGTTAATTTAAGATCAGAACTATAAAGTTTAATAGTTGATGCTTTATTAGCTTCAAGATTACCATAAAGCTTTATTGAGTTACCTCCATAGTAAGCGTTTGCAAAATCAAGTGAAGGAGTAAGAGAATTATTACCTTCTTGATCTAATACCCATCTATAAGTTGGCATAACATCTGCCATACTTCTATTATTCCAATCAAGTTCAGAAACTTTTTCTCCATCTATAAAGAAATTATATCCATTACCAATATTGAAGTTTGTATTGAATGGTAAACTATTCACAACAGTTTTTTCTACTGCATATGTTGAAATACCTCTCCAACTTGTACCAGTAGCAGTTGTTGCAAGTGCAGGATTTCCAAGTTCATTAACCCAGTACTTGTTTTCTTTATCTTGGAAAGAGTCTACAGAATCTGATGAGAAATAAGTCCAGCTTGGACAATATAATCCAAGTGAAGTAAATGTCTTACCAGGAGATTTTTCTAGTAAGTCCCATCTTACTGGAGTTGTTGTACCATTTGCTTGAGTATCAATACCTGCATATAAGTTATAAGGATCTATACCAAGTTTTGATGCATTTTTATCTGAATTTTTAAGAAGTTCTTTTTCTATAAGCTCTTTATTAGTCCACCAGAAATTTAAGAACATACTATCTGCAACAGACTTTTTATCACCATCTATTAAGAAATATTCATTTTTTTCTGTTAGACCATTTTGCCAGTCCATTTCACCATCTTTAGTCATAGAATCATACCACATAATTTCAAATGAATCTTTAGCCTTAGATTTGAATTCTTTTATAAATTCTTGCATTAATGAAGCGTGTTTTTCAGTTAAAGGAGCTTCATCTATTCCTTCTGTTTCTTGGTTTATAAACCAACCATCAAATCCATATGTTTTAGCAACTTCTATTAATTTATCTACCATTGGGAAGTTACCATTTTTATCTTTAGTTAAAAATTCATCTAACCATTCTAATTTTCCACCATGAGCTGTCATTGGGAAAAATACTGTTCCAAGAACAGGAACTCCATTTTTATGAGCTGAGTCAATAACATCTGGAGTAGGTGGAACTATAAGTCCTTCTCCTGAAGAACCTCCCCAGTAAACTAGTTTATCTATATATTGCCAATAAGAGAATGTATTTGATGAAAACTTAGTAGAACCACGTGAAGGATTTCCACTTGTAGATTCATTCATTATTGAAATTGCTACAACCTTCATATCTTTATCTTGTGTTTTATTAATAGTATTTAACTTTGATTTATCAACTCTATCAGCAAGAGGAATAACACTTTTATTATATTTTAGATTAGGATCTTTCTCTGCATTCCATGATAATAGTTCGGATGGGAACCAATGATTTGAAGTAGGACTATTTAACATTAAAACTTCACTACCTTCTTCTGTAATTTTGTAATTAGTTTTAGAAAGTCCTTCAGAAGAACATGAGATTAATGTTAGTCCAAGTGATGTAGCTAAAAGTAATGATATTGTTTTTTTTGATTTGTGCGAAATTTTATTTGGCATATGAATCCCCCTTAAATTAAGTCTTTAATTCTTTATAAGAAAAAATTTCCAAGAAAACGTTTAATTAAAAGATAGCATGAAAACATTTTCTGAATAAGTGTAAAAATCCTTAAAAAGGTGGACAAATTCTAAAAATAGACTTTTTAATTAAAATTTATCACTTGAAAAGTAAAAAAAAGACAAACTAAATTTAATTTCAACAATAGTTTGTCTTTTTTTTATTTAAAATCTATAGTTCTTACCAATTATAAGACATTTAGCATCAGAACCATGACCTAGGTTATTAGTTTTTATTATAGGAATTTGTGAATCTTCACCAAGTATATCTATAAGCATTTCTTCAACAGTAGGGTTAATATTATTAAGATCCATTTCAGTAAATGTTCCAAGAATAATTCCTTTTACATCATTTAGAATACCCATTTGCTTATATTGAGTTAGGTAAGTATAAATTTTAGCAGCATTTCCACTATAACTTTCTAGGAAAAGTACTTTATCTTTAAAATCAGGTAAATAAGGAGTACCAGCAAGTTTTAAAAGACATCTGATATTTCCACCAACAACTTTTCCAGATAAAGATTCTCCTTTTATAAATTCATAATCAAAATTAAATAATTCAGAATCATTTCCTATTATTGATTTTTTGAAATCTTCAATTTGTTTTTCTTTAAAATCACCATTTATTAAATGTCTTAATTGGTAGTGGAAAGTAGGGAAGCCACATTTATTATTTATTACATTTAGTATTGGAGATACGTCACTATATCCGAAGAAAAGCTTAGGATTAGATTTTATAATATCAAAATCTAAATAATCTAAAATTGAATTTGATAGATCTCCACCAGATAAATCAAAAATTGCTTTTACTTGCTTGTTAGCAAAAAGTTCATTTAGATATTCAGCTTTTTCTTTTGCGGGAAAATTAAAAGGATTTCCTGTTTTCTCTGCAAATAGATTATCTTTATATATAACATTTATTCCAAAACTATTTAGGATTTCTCTTAAGGCTTCTATATTTTGTTTAGAAAATTTAGAAATAGCATTTGATGAAGTAAAAAATGCTACTAAATCATTTGCTTTTAATAAAGTTGACAAATTTATCCTCTCCATTCTAGTTAGATATATATATATAATTATAATTCAAAAATATGTATTTATAAATTTAAAATTAAACTTTATCAGAGATTAGATGAAATTATATTTAATAATTCCTATTAATGGTATATAATTCAAGTGGAGATTATTTTAGGGGGATAAAATGAAAAAGAAGTTTACAATTTTAAGTTTAATTTTAAGTTCTATGTTAATCTTTATTTCGTGTAGTGGATATAATGGAAAGGTAGCTGAAATAGAGAAGCCAGAAAAATTACCTATGGCTATTATAAAAATAAAGGGGTATGGAGAGCTGAAAGTTGACTTATATCCACATAAGGCTCCTAATACAGTTAATAATTTCATAGAACTTGCAAATAATAAATTTTATGATGGTTTAACTATACATAGGGTCGTTAGAGATTTTGTTTTACAAGGAGGATGTCCTAATGGTGATGGAACAGGAGATCCAGGATATTCTATAAAAGGTGAGTTTAAAGCTAATGGATTTAATATAAATGATATAAAGCATGAAAAAGGTGTTTTATCCATGGCTAGAGGACTAGAGAATGATTCAGTTGGAAGTCAATTTTTTATTATGTTAGACGATAATAATACTTTAGATGGGAATTATTCAGCATTTGGAAAGCTTGTTTCAGGTATGGAAGTATTAGATAAAATAAATAAAATACAAATATTAGATGAAACTGATAAGAATGCAAAGACAATGGGAAGAGATATACCAAAGGATAAAATATATATTGAGAGTATTAGAATAGAGATGAATGGAAATAAGGTAGGAAAAGTCGAAAAAATATAATGGTTTACATATTAAATTTTAATAATATTTAATATTTTGATTTTTAAAATAACAAAAGAAGTGTATAATTAAATTAATAATTTGATTATTAGGAGAGGTAATATGGAAAGTTTATATAAAGAATTTTACTATGATATGCTTAACTCAAAGAAAGAAATAGGTAATTTTGCTTTAGATTTAGATGTAGAATTCACTGAGTTTAAGAATGAGGAAGAATTAATAAATTATGTAGCAAAGTTATTAAAGAAAAATGGTGGCAGAAAAGTATTTACAATACTTTGGAGTAACGGAAAATTAGATCTTAGTATTGAAGCACTAGTATTAAAAGATAAATATAAATCTTTATTTAATGAGGAAATAAAAGAGCAGAGTAGAAAAATTCTTTATCAATATGGTTATAAAATAAGTTAATATATAGGTGGTGATAAAATGAAATTAATTTCATGGAATGTAAATGGCTTAAGAGCTTGTGTTAAAAAAGGGTTTATAGAATATTTTAAAGAGCAAGATGCTGATATATTCTGTATACAAGAAAGTAAGCTTCAAGAAGGTCAAATAGATTTATCAGAAATGTTAGAAGGTTATCATGATTATTGGAATTATGCAGAGAAAAAAGGTTATTCAGGAACAGCTATTTTTTCAAAGAAAGAACCTTTAAGTGTAAGTTATGGAATTGGAATAGAAGAACATGATAAAGAAGGAAGAGTTATAACTCTTGAATTTGAAGATTTTTATATGGTGACAGTTTATACACCTAATGCGCAACAAGAACTTAAGAGACTTGAGTATAGAATGAGTTGGGAAGATGAATTTAGATTATATCTTATGAAACTTGATAAAATAAAACCAGTTGTTGTTTGTGGTGATTTAAATGTTGCTCATAAAGAAATAGATCTTAAAAATTTTAAAACTAATAGAGGAAATCCAGGATTTTCAGATGAAGAAAGAGAAAAGATGACTATTCTTTTAGGTTCAGGATTTGTAGATAGTTTTAGATATTTCTATCCAGAAGTAACAGGAAGATATTCATGGTGGTCATATAGAGCTAATGCTAGAGCTAATAATTCAGGATGGAGAATTGATTATTTCTTAGTTTCAGAAAAATTAAAGGAAAGAATAAAAGATGCTGATATACATCATGATGTAATGGGATCAGATCATTGTCCAGTTGTTTTATATATGGATTAATATTTTAATAAATAAAAAAGCTAGTCTAATATTTTGTAGACTAGCTTTTTATATAAAAAGAGGTTGTCTCTATTGAGACAACCTTTAATTACTTTATATTATAATGCTGAATTAGCTAAGTGAGTCTTTAAGATATCAGCTGATTCCTTAAGTTTCTTAACTTCTTCTTCATTAAGAGGCATTTCAAGAACTTTCTTAGCACCATCTCTATTTATTATTGTTGGGATAGCTAAATGGATATCGCTTATTCCATATTGTCCTTCGAATAATGATGATACTGGAAGTATTGAATTTTCATCTCTTAAGATAGCTTCAACTATTCTTGCTACTGATAATCCGATAGCATAGTTTGTATATCCTTTTCTATTTATGATTTCATAAGCAGCGTTCTTAACTTTTTCTGGGATTTCTTGTTTTAATTCAGTATCACATTCTCCACATACATCTGAACAATATTGTGAGATAGGCATTCCAGCTATATCTGTTAAGCTCCAAGCTGTTATTTCTGAATCTCCATGTTCTCCTATGATATATGTGTTAATGCTCTTTGCATCAAGATTGAAGTGGTCTCCAAGCATATATTTAAGTCTTGATGTATCAAGAACTGTACCTGATCCGATAACTCTGTTTTTAGGGAATCCTGAAAGTTTATAAGTTATATGAGTTAATATATCAACTGGATTTGATACAACAAGTAAAATAGAGTTTGGACTATATTTTACTATCTCAGGTATTATTTGATTAAATACCTTAAGGTTTTTATTAATTATATCAAGTCTTGTTTCTCCTGGTTTTTGTCCAATTCCTGCTGTTATAACAACTATATCTGAATCCTTTGTATCTTCATAATCTCCTGAAATTACATTTACTGATTTAACGAATGATGCTCCATGAGCAAGATCCATTGCTTCTCCTTCAGCTTTGTTCTTATCTATATCAACAATTACTATTTCTGAAGCTAATGATTGAATCATTAATGCATAAGCAGATGCTGATCCAACAAATCCAGCTCCTATTATAGATATTTTATTTGTTTTTTTATTTAACATACAAATCACTCCTAAATCTTTTCTTAAGTAAATTTGGGATAAAAAGGTGTTATAAATAACACAAACTTTTAGAATTTTTAATCCCTAGTAAAACACTATAAATTAATTATATACCATAAAAAGAGCATAATCAATGCATTTTAAACAATTAAAAGATTGTTAACAAATATACTAAGTTTGTTAACAAATATACTAAGTATTAAATATAAAAAAAGCTTATAAAAGTATTTAAGGATAAGAAAAACTCTAAATTTAAGCTAAAATGGTCAAATTTGTTTTTGAGACTAAATGAATTTAGCAATATAATATAATAGGAATAAAATATGAATAAAAATTAAATAGGAGATGATATGGATTGAAAGATGGACAGATTCAGAATATGTTGTCTCGTAGAGAAAATCTTAAGTATAAATTAATACTTGAGGGTGCTATTATTGGATTAATAGCAGGATTTGTTATGGTTTTATATAGACTATTAACAGAATTGATTTTTTCTAGAGCAAAAGAAATATATTCCTGGGCCGGAAATAATGTATGGCGTATAGTATCTGTTTTTGCTATTTTAATAATTTTAGGATTTATTGTTGGTAAAATGGTGAAAAGAGAACCTATGATAGCAGGAAGTGGTATTCCTCAGGTTGAAGGTATTTTAAGTAGAAATCTTAAAATGAATTGGTTTAAAATTCTTATTTATAAATTTTTAGGCGGAATTATAGTTATTGGATCAGGATTATCAGCAGGTAGCGAAGGACCATCAGTTCAAATGGGAGCATCTGTTGGACAAGGTTTTAGTAAACTTTTCAAGAGAATAAATATTGAGGAAAAGTTTTTAATTACAGCCGGTGCATCAGCTGGGCTTAGTTCAGCATTTAATGCACCATTATCTGGAGCTATATTCGCTTTAGAAGAAGTTCATAAAAATTTCTCACCACTTGTATTAATGTCAGCGATGACATCTTCACTTGTTGCTGATTTTGTACTTAAAGCTATATTAAATCCAGGTTTATCATTAGATTTTGGAGTATCAATGCCTACATTAGATTTAAAATACTATTGGGCATTAATTTTACTTGGTATTGTTATAGGGATAGGTGGAGCTATATTTTCTAAGGGAATAGTTATTATGCAAGCTATGTATAATAAAATGGTGAAAGTTCCTACTTATATAAAAACAATTATTCCATTTGTTTGCACAGGGATAGTAGCTTTAACATTACCAGAATTATTAGGTGGAGGTCATTCACTTATAATGAGCTTACCCAATGGTCATTATACTATATTATTCTTATTAGTATTATTAGTATTTAAGTTTTTATTTACTATAGTTTGTTTTGGATCAGGAGTCCCAGGAGGAATATTCTTACCATTATTAGTTCTTGGGGGAATAGTAGGTGATATATTTGGAATAATATTCTGTCAAGTAATGGGACTTCCACATATATTTATTTTAAACTTTATAATACTTGCTATGGCTGGAAATTTCGCTTCATCAGTTAAAGCACCAATAACAGGTATGGTTTTAATAATGGAAATGACAGGTTCATTTGAACATTTACTTGCTTTAGCAGTTGTAGTTATAGTTTCTTATATAACATCAGGTATTTTAAAGATGGAACCTATATATGAAACTTTACTTGAAAAACTTCTTGATAAAATAGGATACAAAAAATCAGAAGTATTATCAACTAATAAAACTTTAATTGAAACACCTGTAGAAGTAGGTTCAGAAATTGAAGGAAAATTAGTTAAGGATATACATCTTCCAGATTGTTGTTTAATTGTATCTATTAGAAGAGGAGAAAAAGAAATTATTCCTAGAGGAAATACAAAAATTATGGCTGGAGATTATATTGTGATTATGTCAGGAGAAGATAAAGCTCCAGAGATGATTGATATATTAGAACATATATCAGTTGCAGAATAAAATAAATTAATATTAAAAAAAGCTATCTTGTAAAGATAGCTTTTTTAGTTAGTATTTAAAACTAATTTATATGAGAATAATTTTTTTAATATTAATAATGATATTAAAAGACAAATAAACTCTGCTAAGGTAGTTGAAATCCAGATAAATGAACTACCAAATAAATTAGTTAATAGTATAAGCATAATTATTGTAATAACAGATCTTGAAATTGATATTATAGTTGCAAATAAAGGTTTTTCTATAGATGCACAGAAACCAGAAATAATAATATTAAATCCAAGAATAATAAATGAGAATGAATAAATTTTAAATACAGAACACGCAAAAGTAAATAGGCTAGTATTAGTTTTATCTATAAATACTGAGACTATACTTCCAGTAAATAAATAAGATATTAAGAATGAAATAATTGAAATAATGAAAATAGTTATAAGGCTTAATTTTAATATATAGTTTACTGAATTCTTTTCTTTCTTTCCATAATAAAAACTAGTTAATGGTTGCATACCTTGGGTTATACCTATCATTGTCATTATAATAAAGGTACTTACATAACTTATAACACTATAAGCAACAACACCATTTTCACCTATATTAGTTAATATTATTTGATTAAATAGTAAGATTACTATTCCTGTAGCAAGCTCTGTTAAGAAATCAGGAAAACCTATAAGGATTATCCTTTTAATTTCGGTTAAATCAATTTTAAATTTTGTAAATTTTATATTAGCTCTACTGCTTAAAAAGTGAGCGATAAATATAATACTTGATAATGCTTGAGAGAGCCCAGTAGCAAAAGCAGCACCTCTAATTCCCATATTTAATTTAATTACAAAAATATAATCCAGAATTATATTAGTTAAAGCTGCAACTGCAACTCCAATTATAGATAAATAAGGGAATCCATCAGTTTTTGATAGAACTTCTAAATAATAAGCTACCATGAAAAAGCCATTAAAGAATATTATAATTCCAAGATATTGTTTAACATAAGTAATTGTAGTAATATCTGCACCTAAAAATAATGCTATGTTATTTAGATTTAAATAACTTAAAACTAATATTACAACAGATAGTAAAACTAAAAAGCTGATTATTAAAGAGAAAATATTATTAGCTTTTTCTTTTTTTTCTTCCCCTAGATATATTGCTATAACTGTAGAACTTCCTATTGAAAGTAATATAGATATTGCAAATATAAAATTTATAAATGGCATGGATAAATTAACAGCAGCAAGTGCTGTAGGTCCAACACCTTTACCAACGAATATACCATCTATTATTGTGTAAAGTGAGAATACCCACATAGCTACCACTGATGGTAATAAATAATTGATAAATTTTTTTCTTAAAGTTTTTTTATAACTTAAACTAGACAAAATATCACATCCTTAGTTATAGTTTAAACTATAGTATAATACTAGGGTCAAATATAATTTTAATTTTTGGAGTGATTGAAAGATGAAGGAATATTATAAAATTGGTGAAATATCAAAGATATATAATATAGGGAAGGATTCGCTTATATATTACGAAAAGCTAGGAATTCTTAATCCTATAAGAGATAAAAATTCTTATAGACTATATAGTATCTCAGATATATGGAAGCTTAATCTTATTAAAGAACTTAGAGAATTAAATTTTTCAATGAAGAAAATTAAGGATTATATAGATAATAGAAGTATAGAAACTACTAGAAATATACTTTCAGAGGAAATTAAGCTTATAGATAAAAAGATAGAAAGTTTTAATAGAAGAAAGAATGAGATAAATAATAGGCTTAAGATAATTGATTCTGATATTTTAGAATCTAATTTTGATAAGATTGAACTTAAATATATAGAACAAAGAGAAGCTATTCGTTTAAATGGAGATATAAGAAAAGATGAAGAGGCAGATTTCCTTATAAAAAAATTACATGAGAAATTTGAAGGGAAGTTTAATATTCTTGGAAATAATAATATAGGTTCTATTTTTTCCTTAGATAAAATAAGAGAAGGAGATTATGATTATTATAAATCAGTATTTTGTTTTTTAGATAATGATGAAGATAAAGAATTCTGTAATATGATTTTAGATAAAGGTTGTTATATTTGCTATTCTTATAAGGGAGATTATTTTAAGAAAAGAGAGATTTTTGCAAAGTTATTTGAATATATAGCTTTGAATAATCTAGTTATAAAGAATGATCCTATTGAGATATATAAAATTGATATACACGAGACAGCTATAAAAGATGAATTTATAACAGAGATCCAAATTGAGGTAGAAAAGTTTTAGGTATAAACTTCTATTATAAAAAATTATATTAATTCAAATGATATAATTAAAGGAGTGATTAATTATGCCTAAGAATAGTAAGAAAAATAGTAAGTTAGATAATCTAAAAGGTTTTAAAAAAGATGATAGTAATCAATTTAAGCAAAATTTAAATAATAAAAATACTTTTGAAGAAAATAAGGTAACTGTAAATAATAGATTCCTATAAGTTAATATAATAGAAAAGAGCTATTTAATATAAATAGCTCTTTTTTATTTGCTTAAATAATTATATAAAATAAATAATTATTTTTAAATTTTGTCTTTATTTTGTCTAAAAATAACATAATATGGGCATATTATTACATAGAATATAATTAAGTATTATTCAGATAAGGGAGGCAAATATGGGGTATAAAAGTATATCAATAAAAAAAGCTTTAACATATTTAAATAACCCAATTGAGCAAGGTGGGTTTTGGATACCAAATGTACAAAGAGAATTTATATGGAAGGAAGAACAAATAGAGAAATTTTTTAATTTAATTATGAAAGAGTATCCTATAGGTCTTTTTTTAATTTTAAAGACAAAGAAACAAGTGAAGTATAGAAGATTTGTTAGTACTTATAGTGAAGGGGTAAATACTATTAGTAGTGCAGAACCTATAACTGATACTCAAAAGCTTTTAATTTTAGATGGGCAACAAAGATTTCAAAGTTTATTTATAGCTTTAAATGGAAGTTATAATGGAAAAGAACTTTATTTTGATGTATTAAGTGGAAGAGAAACTAATAAAGATGGAATTAAATATAAATTTAAATTTATAAAAGAAAGAGAAGCAGATGCTTATTGGGTAAAAGTTAAGGATGTAGTGAATTCAGATTGTAGAGGTAATGTTACTAGAAGACATGTAATTTCTGAAATAAAAAGAAAAATTAATGAAGAGATGACAGAAGAAATTAAGACAATTATTGATGATAATTTAGATCAGCTTATAAATTGCTTTGTAAATAAAAAAGCTATATGTTATAACATTTTAGATAATGTAGAACATAATGGACTTTATACTAATGAGGATATTTGCGAAATTGTAAGTAAATCAAATTTATCAGATGGATTAGTGAAAAAAGATGAACTTATGATGGTTTTAGAATAATGGAAAGTTCGAAAAGCTCTCTATAAATTAGAGTGCTTTTTTTATTTGTAAATTTTATCTATAAATAATCATATCCTAAAGTGTAATGATTAATAGAGATTTAAGCAGGAGGTAATTATGACTTATTTAGTAACAGTAGTAGTTATTTCTTTTATAACTTTACTTATAGCATTTTTTATAGGGAAAGGAATTCTAAAAAAAGATGCTGGAAATGAAGAGATGAAAGAAATATCAACTAATATATCAAATGGAGCTATGGCATTTTTAAATAGAGAGTATAAGTATTTAGCTTTCTTCATAGTTTTAGTAGCTATAATAATATTTATATTCTTAACTTGGGAAACAGCAGTTAGTTTTGTGGTTGGAGCTGTTTTTTCTATTGTAGCAGGTTATGCAGGAATGAGAATAGGGGTTAAGGCAAATGTTAGAACAGCTGAAGGAGCAAGAAAAAGTCAAAATGATGCTTTATCAGTAGCTTTTTCAGGTGGAGCAGTTATGGGACTTGCTGTTGTAGGACTTGGAACTTTAGGCCTTGGAGTACTTGCTATGGTATTTGGACTTGATAAATTAGGTATAGAAAACATAACAGGATTTGGTCTAGGTGCTTCTTCAATAGCTTTGTTTGCTAGAGTTGGTGGTGGAATTTATACAAAGGCAGCTGATGTTGGAGCTGATATAGTTGGGAAAGTTGAAGTGGGAATACCAGAAGATGATCCTAGAAACCCAGCTGTTATAGCTGATAATGTTGGTGATAATGTTGGTGATATTGCAGGGATGGGAGCAGATCTTTTTGAATCATATGTTGGTTCAATTATTTCAGCTATTACTCTTGGAGTAGCTGTTAGTGCTAATGTAGATTATAAAAATGCTTTAATATTTCCAATACTTATAGCAACTGCCGGAATAGTTGCTTCTATAATAGGAATATTTTATGTGAAACTTTCTAAAGGAAATAATCCACAGAAGATTTTAAATACTGGAATGTATATGGCATTTGGAATAATGATAATTTTATCTGCTATTTTAAGTAATAGTCTTCTAGGTAATTTTAAAGCTTTTATTGCTGTAATGATAGGAATAGTTACAGGAGCAATTATAGGTAAAATAACTGAAATTTATACTTCTGATGAATATAAATCAGTTAAATCAATTGCAGATAAATCTGAAACTGGGGCAGCAACAAATATAATACAAGGTTTGGCTGTTGGAATGAAATCTACAGTTTTCCCTATAATTATTATAGGAATTGCAGTTATTATTTCTTATATGAGTATGGGCGGCTTTGATAGTGCTACTATGGGACTTTATGGTATATCTTTATCAGCAGTAGGTATGCTTGCAACATCTGGAACTATAATTTCAGTAGATGCTTATGGTCCAATAGCAGATAATGCAGGTGGAATAGCTGAAATGGCTGGACTCCCAGATGAGGTAAGAGAAATAACTGATAAATTAGATTCAGTAGGAAATACAACAGCTGCAATAGGAAAAGGATTTGCAATAGGTTCAGCAGCTCTTACAGCTCTTGCTCTTTTTGCTTCATATGCCAGTGCTGTTAATATAGATTCTATTAATTTACTTAATCCTTTGACTTTAGTTGGATTATTAGTTGGATGTATGCTTCCTTTTTTGTTTGGAGCATTAACTATGCAGGCTGTTGGAAAAGCTGCTACACAAATGGTTGAAGAAGTAAGAAGACAATTTAAAGAAAAACCAGGTATTATGGAAGGAAAAGAAAAGCCAGATTACGCTAAATGTGTTTCTATTTCAACAGAGGCATCATTAAAAGAAATGATACTTCCAGGAGTGCTTGCAATAGTAATACCTCTTGGAATGGGATTTTTATTTGGAGCTGAAGCACTTGCAGGAACTATAGCAGGTGGCGTAGGTACAGGAGTTCTTGTTGCTATTTTTATGTCAAATGCTGGTGGAGCTTGGGATAATGCTAAAAAATATATTGAAAGAGGAAATCATGGAGGAAAAGGTAGTGATGCTCATAAAGCATCTGTAGTGGGAGATACTGTAGGTGATCCATTTAAAGATACTTCAGGACCTTCTATGAATATTCTTATAAAACTTATGACTATTGTATCAGTAGTATTTGCTAGTGTAATAGCAGAGTATGGAGGAATAATAGTTAATTTATTTAAATAGAGTAATTAATATTTATAAAAAATAAATGCACAATTTTAATTATTAAATTGTGCATTTTATAAAATAATTTATTTAATTAAGCTTTATCTAAAGAGAAATAGAACATAACTCCATTATCAGTATTTACTGAAGCAAAATCACTTTTATGAAGTTCTAAGATATTTTTAGTAATAGATAGTCCAAGTCCAGAACTACCAGAATCTCTAGTTCTAGAATTATCTATCTTATAAAATTGAGTCCATATTTTTATTAAATCATCTTCAGATAAAGTTACACCTGTATTTTCTATATAGAAATATATTTTATCTTCTTTATTTTCTAATTTTATATTTAGGTTTTCACCATTTGGACTATATTTAATAGCATTTGTAACAAAGTTAGTAAGTACTTGTTCAATCTTAAATGAATCACCTTTCACATTGTAATGATTATTTTCATCAAACTTATAATTTAATTTTAAATTTTTATCAGCAAAGCTTGAGCCATGCTTATATAAAATATTATCTGTTAAATCTTTTAATGAAAATTTAGATATAATAAGTTCTGTTTTACCAGATTCTAATTTAGTTAAGTTTAACATATCTAAAACAAGTTTATTCATTTTATTAGCTTCATCCATTATTACATCTAAATACATATCTTTAGCTTCATCATCTACAATTCCATCTTTAAGACCTTCTGCATATCCTGAAATTATTCCAATAGGAGTTTTAAGCTCATGGGAAACACCAGCTATAAAATTCTTTCTAAATTTTTCAAGTTCTCTTTCTTTTTCAATTTCTTTTTCTAAAGATTCATTTTTTATTTTTAAGTCTTCAAGAGCAGTGGAAAGATTACTTGATAAGAAATTTAAAGTATTAGCTAGATTACCTATTTCATCATCTCTTTTTACTTCACATTTTTCAGAAAAGTCCATACTACTCATTTTTTTTGCTGTTTGATTGAGCTTTAAGAGTGGTTTAGAAATAAAGTTTGAGAATATGTAAGAAAGTAAAAGGCAAAGTAAAATAAGTACTAATAAAATAGCCTTATAAAAGTCATTAATTATAGCACTAGCTTCCTCAATTGGCTTAAGTGGAGAAATAGCTATAAGAATTGAATCACTTTTACTATGAAAAGAGAATGGTGCCATAGAAACTATATTTTCAGTGGAATCATCCTTAAGTACAGTTGTTATAACTTTATTAGAATTTAAAAGTGTATCTGTATATCTTTTGTCATAATATAGCTTATTAAATATTATATTTAATTTTTCATTAAGTTGTTGATTATGATCTTGTCCAACAACATATTTCATTCTTCCATCTGTAGAGTAAATGGCTATTTTAGCAGTGTTTTCTGCATCAAATATAGCCATTCCTGTATTAAGTTGTGCTTGATCAGTATTAGCTGAGTATTGGTATAATGATCTAAATTTTAAAAGAGCATTTTGTAAATCATCACTCTTTTTATCTATGTAATACATTTGGAAGAAAAAACTTTGGAAAATCATAAATCCTATTATTAAGGAAGACATTAATCCAAATATTATAAGTATAAGTTTACTTGAAATACTATTTTTTATCTTTAACTTCAAATTTATATCCACTTCCTCTAACTGTTGTTATATATGAAGATTTATGCAAAAGTTTTTCTCTAAGTCTTTTTATATTTGTATCTACTGTTCTTATATCTCCAAAATAATCATATCCCCAAACATTATCTAAAATTTTATCTCTTGATAATGCAATCCCTTTATTAGAAGTTAGATATAGAAGTAGATCATATTCTTTTGGTGATAATGAAAGCTCTTCACCATCTAATATAACTTCATGAGATAATTTGTTTATTTTCAACCCATTAAAATTAGAGATGTTCTTATTTATTATGTCATTTTCTGTTCTTTTTAAAATAGCATTAACTTTTGCTATAAGTACCTTAGGACTAAATGGTTTAGTAACATAATCATCTGCACCTAGTTCATATCCATATAGTTTATCTTCTTCTTCTTCTCTTGCCGTTAGAAGAATTATAGGTATATTTGAAACAGAACGTATAGTTTTGCAAACTTCAAAACCATCTATTTTAGGCATCATTATATCTAAAACTACTAAGTCTATATTAGTTTCAGAAAAATTTTTTAGGGCTTCTTCTCCATCTCCAGCTTCTATTATATTAAAGCCATCTCTCCTAAAGTAATCTCTTAAAAGAATTCTTATTCTAAGTTCATCTTCAACGATTAGTATATTTTTGCTCATTTTAAATAATCACCACAAAATTGTATTGCTTTTATCTCATTTAATATTATACAATGAAAATTGAAATTTAGTAATTAGAAATTGGGAGAAGTTTTAATGGATAGATGGAATTTTGATAATAAAGAGCATATATTAGACAATGGTATGAAAATAATTACAATAAAAAGAAAAACTAATATCGCAGCTGTAAATATTGGTGTTAATATAGGTTCACTTTTTGAAGATATCACCAAAAAAGGGATATCACATTTTTTAGAACATATGATGTTCAAAGGAACTAAAAATAGAGATAATGAAAAATTAAATGAGCAGCTAGAAAATTTAGGTGGAGAATATAATGCATATACAGATAATTCAACTACTGTTTATAGTATTAGCTGTTTAGTAGAAGAAATTAAAAATGGTGTAGAGTTACTAGCAGATATGCTTATGAATTCTACTATGGATGAAAAGGAATTAGAAAAGGAAAAAGGAGTTATATTAGCTGAAATAAGAAGTAGTAAAGATAGTGTAGAAGATTTAAGTTTTAGAAGACTTAATGAATTTTCTTTTTCAAACTCAGCTTTAAGATATGATGTTTTAGGGCTTGAAGAAACTGTTGCAGGTTTTACTAGCGAAGATTTATTGGATTTTTATAATAAATATTACAGACCTGATAATTCAACTGCTGTTATTGTAAGTCCATTAGAACATGAAGAAGCTTTTAATATATTAAATGAATCATTTAAAGATTGGAATGGAAAAACAGCAGAAAAAATTGATTTAATTAAAGAAAAAAATAATCCCGGTGTATTTACAACTTATAAAAAACAAATAGAGCAAAGTACAATAACTTATTTATATTCTTTAAGTGATATAGAAGAAAATGATGAAATGGCTCTTAAGATTTTAAGTCATAAGCTTGGTGAAAGTTCAAATTCTATTTTATTTAGAGAACTAAGAGAAAATAGGGGACTTGCTTATGATGTATATACATGTTTAGATTTAAGTAGTAATATAAGAGTGATGAATATTTTCACAGCAGTAAGTGAAGAATCAGTAGATGAAACAAAAATAGCTATAGATGAAGCTATATATGATATAAAAAATGATATTATTAGTTTCGATGATAAAACTTTAGAACTTATGAAAAAGATTCATAAGACAGCAGTATTATCTACATTAGAAGATTCTTCAGAACTTTGCAGTTATGTTTTAAATCAGAGTTTAGAGGGACTTTCTATAGATGAGTTTATAAATGATATGGATAAACTAAAATCTTTAAGGAAGGAGGATATAACAAGAGTTGCTAATAAATATTTAGTAAATCCTACAGTTCATATATTAAAGTCAGAGGAGTAATTTATGAATAAGATTACAGATATAGAAGTACAAAAAAGAAATAAGGATAGAGTTAATATTTATATAGATGGTGAATTTACATTTGCTTGTGATGCTGAATTTGTTTATAAAGAAAAATTAAAAACAAATCAGATAATAGATATAGAAAAAATAAAAAGGATTCTTATAGAAGATGAAATAAAAAAATGTAAATCAACAGCTCTTAGAATTATAGAGAGAAATTATAAATCAGAAAAAGAAGTTTATGATAAGCTTTTAGAAAAAGGTTATGATCAAGAGGTTATATATATTGCTTTAGAGTTTTTAAAAAATTACAATTATTTAGATGATGCAAGATATGCAAAAATGTATATAAAAGATAGATTAAGAACTCAAGGAGCTAATAAAATAAAGTATGACCTTATTAGAAAAGGCATAAATGNGTATGAAAATAATTACAATAAAAAGAAAAACTAATATCGCAGCTGTAAATATTGGTGTTAATATAGGTTCACTTTTTGAAGATATCACCAAAAAAGGGATATCACATTTTTTAGAACATATGATGTTCAAAGGAACTAAAAATAGAGATAATGAAAAATTAAATGAGCAGCTAGAAAATTTAGGTGGAGAATATAATGCATATACAGATAATTCAACTACTGTTTATAGTATTAGCTGTTTAGTAGAAGAAATTAAAAATGGTGTAGAGTTACTAGCAGATATGCTTATGAATTCTACTATGGATGAAAAGGAATTAGAAAAGGAAAAAGGAGTTATATTAGCTGAAATAAGAAGTAGTAAAGATAGTGTAGAAGATTTAAGTTTTAGAAGACTTAATGAATTTTCTTTTTCAAACTCAGCTTTAAGATATGATGTTTTAGGGCTTGAAGAAACTGTTGCAGGTTTTACTAGCGAAGATTTATTGGATTTTTATAATAAATATTACAGACCTGATAATTCAACTGCTGTTATTGTAAGTCCATTAGAACATGAAGAAGCTTTTAATATATTAAATGAATCATTTAAAGATTGGAATGGAAAAACAGCAGAAAAAATTGATTTAATTAAAGAAAAAAATAATCCCGGTGTATTTACAACTTATAAAAAACAAATAGAGCAAAGTACAATAACTTATTTATATTCTTTAAGTGATATAGAAGAAAATGATGAAATGGCTCTTAAGATTTTAAGTCATAAGCTTGGTGAAAGTTCAAATTCTATTTTATTTAGAGAACTAAGAGAAAATAGGGGACTTGCTTATGATGTATATACATGTTTAGATTTAAGTAGTAATATAAGAGTGATGAATATTTTCACAGCAGTAAGTGAAGAATCAGTAGATGAAACAAAAATAGCTATAGATGAAGCTATATATGATATAAAAAATGATATTATTAGTTTCGATGATAAAACTTTAGAACTTATGAAAAAGATTCATAAGACAGCAGTATTATCTACATTAGAAGATTCTTCAGAACTTTGCAGTTATGTTTTAAATCAGAGTTTAGAGGGACTTTCTATAGATGAGTTTATAAATGATATGGATAAACTAAAATCTTTAAGGAAGGAGGATATAACAAGAGTTGCTAATAAATATTTAGTAAATCCTACAGTTCATATATTAAAGTCAGAGGAGTAATTTATGAATAAGATTACAGATATAGAAGTACAAAAAAGAAATAAGGATAGAGTTAATATTTATATAGATGGTGAATTTACATTTGCTTGTGATGCTGAATTTGTTTATAAAGAAAAATTAAAAACAAATCAGATAATAGATATAGAAAAAATAAAAAGGATTCTTATAGAAGATGAAATAAAAAAATGTAAATCAACAGCTCTTAGAATTATAGAGAGAAATTATAAATCAGAAAAAGAAGTTTA
This sequence comes from Clostridium mediterraneense, assembly GCF_900091705.1. GTDB lineage: Bacteria > Bacillota > Clostridia > Clostridiales > Clostridiaceae > Sarcina > Sarcina mediterraneense. The sequence continues at coordinate 1,160,302 of NZ_LT594785.1, forward strand.
TGATAAGCTTTTAGAAAAAGGTTATGATCAAGAGGTTATATATATTGCTTTAGAGTTTTTAAAAAATTACAATTATTTAGATGATGCAAGATATGCAAAAATGTATATAAAAGATAGATTAAGAACTCAAGGAGCTAATAAAATAAAGTATGACCTTATTAGAAAAGGCATAAATGAAAATTTAATAAAAGATGCTTTTAATGAAATGGAAGAGGATATTGAGAGTGAAGTAGCTATGAATTTAGCTATTAAAAGATATGAAGTATTAAAAAAGAGAGAAACAGATAAATATAAATTATCACAAAAGCTATATAGATTCCTTGTTGGAAAAGGATATAATTTTGAGCTTGTTAGTGATGTAGTAAGAAAAGTAACTAATGATGATTTTGAGGAGGGATATTATGAAGGCTAGTTATTTAGATATTTTAGTAATAGCTATTTTCTTAATAACTCTTGTTATTGCGTATTTTAAAAAGTTTAATAAGAATGCTTTAGTATTAGACTTTATGTTTGGAGCTAGAGTTATTCTTTCATTTGTATCAATTTATATAACATATTATTTAGCTAGAAATATACAAATTATTGAAAAAGGAATATCTATTTTAATCTCAGAACTTGAGAGATATATAGTTTCACCTGTAGTAACTACATATATAGTAACTGTTGCATATTATGCAATCTTTAGTTATATAATATATCAAATTTTAAATTCATTCTTAGGTGGATTTAGAAGAATTTTTATAGATTCATGGATTTCTAGAGTAGAAGCTCATAAGTCTATGAATGGTAGCAAAATTTCAGGTGTAACAGGCATTATTCTAAATATAACTGCGGCCTTTGCATATGCTAGTATTATATTAATAATAGCTGTTATACTTAGTTCACAAAAGATTATTAATATTGAAGGACAATCTATATTTGTTCCTAAGAGTTTAGAGAGTTTTGTACAAGGTGATGATACTGTAAGTCCATTTAGTTTAACTAAAAATAAAGTTAATGATTATGGAGTAGTAACAGAAAATGGTGAATCAGGATCAAATAATAAACAAAATGTAATAGTTTATTATAATGGTGTTACATTACCACAAGCTGTTAAGAGTGATTCACAGATTAATGCTACAGCAAGAGAAGTTACTAAAGGTGCTAAGAATGATTTAGAAAAAGCTAGAGATATATACAACTGGATAGAAGCTAATATATCTTATGATAATAATAAAGCAGATGAGATAACTGAAAATGATGGAAAAGGTATGAAATCAGGTGCAATAGAAGCATTTAATAATAAATCAGGAGTTTGTTTTGATTTTGCTAGCCTTTATGTAGCGATGGCAAGAGCAGTAGGCCTTCAGGTAAGAATAGTTTCTGGAGAAGGTTATACAGGAACAGAATGGGGACCACATGCTTGGAATGAAGTTTATATACCAAGTGAGAAAAAGTGGATACCAGTAGATCCTACTTTTGCAAGTTCAGGAGATTATTTTGACAATGCAGATTTTGATCAAACACATAGAGATGCCAAAGTTATAGGACAATGGTAAAAAGTAAGGAGTATGCTAGAAAATAGCATGCTCCTTATTTTTATAACATTTCTTTGTTTAATTTTTTAGTTATTAGCCTTATAGCTTTTTCACAATCTTTATCATTATTATCTAAAGCCCATGCTAGATTAAAAAATCTTAAAGCGCTTTGATTATCTTTTTGCATTGAGTAACAGTATGCTAAATTGAAAAAATATTTTGATTCCTTACAGTATTTTATAGCTTCTTTTATCATTTCAATTGCTTTATCAAATTCTTTCAATTTTATATAACAAACACCGGCATTATAATATGAGTGAGCTTCATACTGATTATTTTCAATAGCTTTATTATAATAATCTAAAGCTATTGAATAGTTTTGATTGTTATAAAATTCATTAGCCTTTGAAAAATAATTCATTTTATTCCTCCTAATAGTATTAATTACCTATATTATTAACAATGTATCTTTATAATATACTTTATATAAAATAATAATATGTCGAGTTTAAAATAATATTAATTAAGCTATTAAAATAGGCTTTGAATTAATTATTAAATTTATTGACATCTTATATATTTAAATAGTATTATAGGATATAGAAATTAATATTTATAAAACAGTGATAAAGAGGAGTAGAGATAGGAAGAATTTTTAGAGAGGAAAATCCTAGGCTGTAAGATTTTCTAAATTTGATATCTTGAAGGTAGCTTTTGAGTTTCTTTAGTGAAATTAAGTAACTAAAGACGGCAATTTCAGTCGTTAGTTTAGAGAGCCCTTATTTTGAGGGAAAAAAGGTGGTACCGCGAAACTTTCGTCCTTTTATGGATGGAGGTATTTTTTTTCGCTATTTTATAGGTATTAACTAAAAATAGGTAAATAACTAGGCTGTAAAAAGTCTAAGTAAATAAATTTTGATAGTAGGGAGGAATTCTATAATGGATAATATGGATCAAAAAAATATTTCAACAACTTATAATCCTAAAGAATTTGAAGAAAGACTTTATAGAACTTGGCAAGAAAAAAAATACTTTACTCCTAAAGTAGATAAAACAAAGAAACCTTATACAATAATAATGCCACCACCAAATATAACAGGTAAGCTTCACTTAGGTCATGCTCTTGATAATACATTACAAGATATGCTTATAAGATTTAAGAGAATGCAAGGTTTTGAAGCTTTATGGTTACCAGGTGAAGACCATGCAAGTATTGCAACAGAAGTTAAAGTTGAAAATGAACTTATAAAGCAAGGTCTTTATAAAAAAGAAATGGGAAGAGAAGCATTCTTAGAAAAAGTTTGGGAATGGACAGAAGAATATAGAGAAACAATAAGAGGTCAACTTAAGAAAATGGGTTGCTCAGCAGATTTCTCAAGAGAAGCATTTACTATGGATGAAAATCTAAGTGCTGCTGTAAGAGAAGTTTTTGTTAAGCTTTATAATGAAGGGCTTATATACCAAGGAAATAGAATTACTAACTGGTGTCCTAAATGTCAAACAGCTCTTTCAGATGCAGAAATTGAATATGAAGAAAAAGAAGGTAGCTTCTGGCATATTAAATATCCAGTAGTTGGATCAGATGAATTCCTTGAAATTGCGACAACAAGACCTGAAACATTACTTGGAGATACAGCAGTTGCAGTTAATCCAAATGATGAAAGATATAAGCATTTAGTAGGAAAAATGTTAAAGCTTCCTTTAACAGATAGAGAAATTCCAGTAGTTGCTGATGATTATGTTGATTTAGAATTTGGTACAGGAGCTGTTAAAATAACACCAGCACACGACCCTAACGATTTTGAAGTTGGACTTAGACATAAATTACCTCAAATTAGAATTATGGATGATAGTGGAGTTATTAATGAACTTGGTGGAAAATATCAAGGACTTGAAAGATATGAAGCTAGAAAAGCTATGGTAGCTGATTTAGATAGTGAAGGATTACTTGTTAAAGTTAAACCTCATACACATAATGTTGGAACACATGATAGATGTGGAACAGTTATTGAACCAATTATATCAAAGCAATGGTATGTAAAGATGGAATCACTTGCAAAACCAGCTATTGAAGTGGTTAAAGAAAAGAAAACAAAATTTGTTCCAGAAAGATTTGAAAAGACATATTTCAACTGGATGGAAAATATCCAAGACTGGTGTATTTCAAGACAATTATGGTGGGGTCATAGAATACCAGTATGGTACTGCAATGATTGTAGAGAATTAACAGTTGCTACAGAAACACCAAAATGCTGTAAACACTGTGAATCAACAAATATAGAACAAGATAAAGATGTTTTAGATACATGGTTCAGTTCAGCTCTATGGCCTTTCTCAACACTTGGATGGCCAAATAAGACAGAAGATTTAGAATACTTCTATCCAACATCAACTCTTGTTACAGGATATGACATTATTTTCTTCTGGGTTGCTAGAATGATATTCTCAGGAATTCATAATATGGGAGAATCACCATTTGAAACAGTTTTAATTCACGGAATTATAAGAGATGAACAAGGTAGAAAGATGAGTAAGTCTCTTGGAAATGGTGTAGATCCATTAGAAGTTATAGATGAATATGGTGCAGATGCTTTAAGATTTATGCTTGTAACAGGAAATGCTCCAGGAAGTGATATAAGATATATACCTGGTAGAGTTGAAGCAGCAAGAAACTTCGCAAATAAGATTTGGAATGCTTCAAGATTTGTTATGATGAATCTTGATAGAGAATTAATGAATAAATATAAAGATAATAAAGACTACAGCCTTGCTGATAAGTGGATATTATCAAGAATGAACAGTATAGTTAAAGAAGTAACTGAAAATATGGAAAAATATGAACTTGGAATAGCACTTCAAAAGGTTCATGATTTCTTATGGACAGAATTCTGTGATTACTATATTGAACTTGTAAAACCTGTATTATATTCAGATAATGAAGCAGATAAGGGAAGAGTATTTAATGTTCTTTACACTGTTTTAAATACAGGACTTAAGCTTTTACACCCAGTAATGCCATTTATCACAGAAGAAATATACACACATCTTAGTCAAGAAACTGAATCAATAGTAATTTCAGAATGGCCAGTTTGTGATGAAGCTATGATAAATGATAAAGCTGAAAAAGATATGGACTTTGTAATGGAAGCTATTAAATCACTTAGAAACTTAAGAGCAGGAATGAATGTTGCTCCTTCAAGAAAAGCTAAGGTATTTGCTTATGCTTCAGAAGAAGCAAAAGATGCTTTCAAAAATGGAGCTGCATATCTTGAAAAACTTGCATCAGCTTCAGAAGTTGAATTCTTAGATAATAAGGACAATTTAGCAAATAACTTAGTATCAGTTGTTGTTAAGGGTGGAGAATTATTTTTACCACTTCTAGACCTTGTTGATAGAGAAAAAGAACTTGAAAGACTTGCAGGAGAAAAGAAAAAATTAGAAGGTGAAATTTTAAGAGTTGAAAAGAAACTTTCTAATGAAAAGTTTGTAAGTAAAGCACCAGAAGCAGTTGTTGCAGAAGAAAGAGCTAAGGGTGAAAAATATAAAGAAATGCTTGAAGCAGTTCTTGAAAGAATAGAAGCATTAAATTAATAAAGATAAAATTTGGAGGAATAAATCATGGAGTATAATGAAGCTATGGAATATATAGCTAGCACTTCACGATTTGGTATGAACTTCGGCCTTGAAAGAGTAGAGAAAATGCTTGAACTTCTTGGCAATCCACAAAAAAAATTAAAATGTATTCATATTGCTGGAACTAACGGAAAAGGTTCAACAACAGCTATGATTGCTTCAGTTCTAAAAGAGGAGGGGTATACAGTAGGAATGTATACTTCTCCTTATTTAGAAGAATTTGAAGAAAGAATGCAAATCAATGGAGTTAATATACCAAAGGAAAAGCTAGCAAATCTTATAACAAAAATACAAAAGGTAACAGATGATGTAATAGAAGCTGGATTTGATAATCCAACACAATTTGAAATTATTACAGCTCTTATGTTTTTATATTTTGCAGAAGAAAATGTTGATTTTGCAGTTATTGAAGTTGGACTTGGAGGAAGACTTGATGCAACTAATGTAATAGACCCAGTTCTAACAGTTATTACTTCAATAAGTTTTGATCATATGAATATTTTAGGTTCAACAATTGCAGAGATTGCATATGAGAAATGTGGAATAATAAAAAATGCTCCTGTTATTTCATATCCTCAAGTAGATGAAGCTATGAAAGTTATAGAAGATACATGCAATGAAAAGAATGTTAAGCTTATAAAGACTGATGTAAATGATATTAAAGATGTTATTGTTGATAAGGTTAATAATTTCCAAAGAATAAGTATTGATGTTGAAGGTGAAGTTATTGATATAATTACACCACTCCTTGGAGAACATCAAGTAAAAAATACTTTAGTTGCAGTAAATGTTATAAATGAATTTTCAAAGATTTATAAAAAGATAGATACTGAGATATTAAGAGCAGGTATTTTCAGTACTAAATGGATAGGGAGAATGGAAGTTTTAAGAAAAGAACCTACAGTTTTATTAGATGGAGCTCATAATGTAGATGGAATTAAAAACTTAAAAGCTTCTATCTCAAAATATTTTGATTATGAAAATATGATTTTAGTATTAGGTATCTTAGGGGATAAAGAAGTTAAAAAGATGACTACAGATATTTCAGAAGATGCTAAAGTAGTAATTTTAACTGAACCACATAGTGAAAGAGCAGAAAGCTTAGATGTTATGGGAGAATACCTAGAAGAGATAGGTAAACCTTATGAAAAGATTTTAGATTATGAAGAAGCGTATAAGCGAGCACTTACTATTGCTGGAGAAAATGATCTAATTCTTATTTGTGGTTCTTTATATATGATTGGAGATATGAGAAAGACTATAAATAAAAAATAAAAATCTTGTAGTAATATTTTGGTAGTGGTAGAATTTTAAATATAGATAAAATGTAAATTTTATATGAGATATGAGGAGTTAATTACTATGAATGATAATTTTAATTTTTATACACTAGGAGAAGAAATAGCTAATGCGATAACTCATGGACTTGGACTTTTATTAGCTATTGCTGGGACAGTAGTTCTTATAGTTATGGCAGCTTTTACAAAAGATCCATATAAAATAGTAAGTGTAAGTATTTATGGATTTACATTAATAATGCTTTATTTAGGTTCTACATTGTATCATAGTATTCCAGGTAGGACTGCTAAAAAGGTTTTTAGAATAATAGATCATTCAACTATATTTTTATTAATAGCAGGTTCATATACACCATTCACATTAATAGTTTTAAGACAAGGAATAGGGTGGTATATATTGGGTGCTATTTGGCTTATAGCTATAATTGGAATAGTATTTAAAGCAGTTTGTATGGATAAATTATCAAAGCTTTCAACATGGTTATATATACTTATGGGATGGACTATTGTGATAGATATAAAAAATGTTATTTCAAATTTAGAAGTTTCTACTATAGTATTATTAGTAGCAGGTGGACTTTCATATACACTTGGGTGTATATTCTTTGCTAAAGATGATTGGAAGTTTAATCATGCTATATGGCATTTATTTGTGATGGCTGGTAGTATATTTCAGTATTTTGCTATAATGCAGATAATATAAAAGAAAAAAGTACTAAGAATTAATTCTTAGTACTTTTTTCTTTTTGTTTTAATCTATAATCAAGATATCTATTTACATAGTTACGTATTAGTGCAAATAAAGGAACACTTAAGAACATTCCAAGAATTCCACCAATTCCACCACCTATAGTTACTGCAAATATAATTAGTAAAGGAGAAACTCCTACCTTATCTCCAAGAATTTTAGGTCCTAGATACCAACCATCAAATTGTTGAAGTAAGAAAATAAATACTAATACCCATATACACATGTTAGGTTTTGTTAATAGAGTTAATATAAATGCTGGAATCATCCCTATAAAAGGCCCGAAGTAAGGAATCATATTAGTAATTCCTACTATTAGTGAAATTAAAACAGCAAATGGTACATTCATAAGAGCTAATCCAATATAGCATAATACACCTATTATAGCTGAATCTATAAATTTTCCTACTATAAATTTAGAAAATACATGATTTGATTCATCTAAAAATTTAATAGCAAATTCTGATTTATCTGATGGTAATAAGGCATTAAGAATTTTTTTAACATATTGAATTAAAGAATCTTTTTCAATAAGCATATATATTGAGATTATAAATCCAAATACAAATTTAATAAATGATGATGTAAATTCTATTGTTTGCCCAATTATAGTTCCTGCAAATGATGCAAGAGCTTCTGATAAATCTTTAAATAGTTGAATTAAATGATTTTCAACCTGCTGAGCAACTTCGGGAGAAGAAGCATGAAACTTACTTAAAGAATCACCTATAAAATCTTCAGCACCGGTCATATATGTTGAAAGGTTTTTAACTAAATCTGTGAGACTTTGTATTATAGTAGGTATAATTACAATTAGTAAAAATATAATAACTAAAATTGTAATTAAATAAGTTAGTAATATACTTAAAGATCTTTTTAGCTTTAATTTTCTTTCGAATAGTAACATTAGTGGGTTAAGTAAGTAAGCTATACCAAAGGCCCAGAAGAATGGTGCTAGTATAGAAAGAATATTACTAAAGAAACCTTTATATATTATTTCTATACTAAATATGAGTTTTAATAATACTATAGTAATTAATATTATAGGTATTAAATTCAAATGTAACTTTATTTTTTTAAACAAAAATTTATCCCCCTTGTTTTTGGAAAAATTATTCTATTAAAGCTTCCATAATTTTATTATAAATTTCTGAAGAATTATTTTTCCACTTAGCACATAGCTCTTTTGCTTGATCTTTTGAAGCAACATTAACATTTAGTTCTAAAAGAGTACAATTTCCTTCAACAGCCTTTAAATTAACTAAAAACGAATCATTATTATCAGGCGTATAATCACTAAATATGTTAAGCTCTTTTTTTATTTCATCTAATTGATCTAAAAGGTAGTCATCTATAGATTTAGTTTTACTTTCTGATAATCTGTCTTTAAATAAAGAAAGAACTGTATCCCCCTTTCTTGTTAGCAGAACAAACTCTTTATTATCTTTTTCTTCAAGTTTAATAAAATTAGATTTCTCTAATTCAGCTATGTATTGTTGAAGAGTAAAGTAATTAATAAAACTGTGCTCTAGTACTATATCTGTAAGCTGAGAGTTAGATATATTATACTTTATAGATTTTATTATATATAAAAGTAAGAGCTTATTTTCTGCAAGTTCTACAGTGTTATCATACATTTCTTTTTCCTCCATAAATTTGATGCAATATTTAAATCAATTATAACACATAATTTATAGTATAAGAAGAATTTTAATATTAAACAAAAAGATATGTGGAGGCATTATTATGAAAATAAATAAATATTTTTCAATTAAGAAAAATCTAATATATTTAATGATTTTTCTTAGTATTTTTATTTGCAAAGTAGATGTATTTGCAAATCCTAAAGATAACTCAGATAAGATTCCTATTTTCTGTGTAGATACTGAAGAAAAGAAAATTGCTTTAACTTTTGACTTGAATTGGTGTGAAGAAGATTATCTTTATCCCATATTAGATGTATTAGATAAATATAATGTAAAAAGTACTTTTTTTGTAATGGGTAAGTGGATTAATTTTCCTGAAGGGAATAAGGTGAAATTTTTAGAAGTTGTAAAAAGAGGGCATGAAATTGGTAACCATAGTTATCAACATCCAAACTTTTTGCAAATAAATAGAAAACAAATTGAAAAAGAAATTGTAAATACGGAAAAAATAATATATGATATAACCGGAAAGCGAAGTGATTACTTTAGATTTCCTGGTGGAGGCTTTACAAGTGAAGGTGTCAAAATAGTTAATGAAAATAATTTAAAAGCCATCCAATGGAGCAAAGATAGTTTAGACTGGAAAAATACTTCAGCTGACTTTGAATATAATAGAGTAATGAAGAATATACAAGCAGGTGATATAATCCTATTTCACAATAATGGAAAATATACAGCTACGAATTTACAAAGAATAATACCTAAGCTTCAAGCAGAAGGTTATAAATTTGTGACAATAGGTGAATTAGTATATAAAAACGATTTCTTTGTGAATGAAAACGGTAAACAATTTAAAATAAATTAACATTAATCTATTGAATGTTTACCTTTATTTGTATTATAATGGAAATACAAGGTAGTTTACAAATAAATTCCAATATATAATAATAAAATGATATTAAATACTAATGGGGAGAGGGGTTAAGATTAACATGGATAACTTAATGTTAAATAACAAGATTTACTTAGAGGGAACAGTGGCATCAGAATTAGAATATAGTCACGAAATGTATGGAGAAAAATTTTATACTTTTGATTTAGAAGTTATGAGACTTAGTGATTCTAAGGATATGTTAAATATAACAGTTTCAGAAAGATTAATAACTGAAATTGGATTAGAAATAGGAAAAGATATTTTAGTTGAAGGACAACTAAGAAGTTATAATAAATTTGTTAATGGAAGTAATAAACTTATATTAACGGTATTTGCTAGAAATATTGAAGATTGCTTAGAAAGAAGTAAAAATCCAAATGAAATTTTCTTAGATGGATTTATCTGTAAGGATCCTGTATATAGAACAACTCCTTTTGGAAGAGAAATTGCTGATGTATTATTAGCTGTAAATAGAGCTTATAATAAATCAGATTATATTCCTACAATTGCATGGGGAAGAAACTCAAGATTCTGTAAAACTCTTGAAGTAGGAGATAATATAAGAATCTGGGGAAGACTTCAAAGTAGAGAATATCAAAAGAAAGTTTCTGATACAGAAGTAATCAAGAAGATAGCATATGAAGTATCTATATCTAAAATGGAAAGAGTAAGTGAAGAAGATGCTTTAGTAGAAAGTAATGATCAAGAAATAATGTAATTTTAGAAGGGATTCCTATAAGGTATCCCTTTTTTTATTAAATCATTTTCTTAAATCATTTAAGATTTGAGTTTTTTCTTTAGTTTTTAAATCTACTTTTTTTACTATTTTAGCAGGAGAACCAGCAGCAACTACATATTCAGGAATATCCGACGCAACAACAGAGCCAGCTGCAACAACAGAACCTTTTCCAATATGAACACCTTCTAAAATAACAGCATTTGCACCTACTAATACATCATCGTCAATTACACAAGGAATTTTACTAGGAGGTTCTAAAACTCCAGCAATAACAGCACCAGCCCCAATATGAACTCTATTACCTATTTTTGCTCTAGCACCTATGACAGAATTCATATCAATCATAGTTTCTCCACCTATTTGAGCACCGATATTTACTACAGCACCCATCATAATTACTGAATCTTTTCCAATAGTTACTGTATCTCTAATTATTGCGCCAGGTTCTATTCGGGCATCTATATTTAATAGATTTAAAGTCGGAATTGCAGAATTTTTTCTATCTACTTCCATTGCAAAATGATTAATTTTAGAACGGTTTATAAGAAGAAAGTTTGAAATTATTTCACTTTCACCAAATATTACAAAAAAATGATTGTTACCATACCATTCTATTTCACCAAAGTCTTCCTCATTAAGATTTCCTTTTATATATACTTTTACTGGAGTAGTTTTTTTAGCCTCTTTTATAAATTTAGCTAACTGATAAGGGTCATCAAAGTTACAACTCATTAAAGTATCCCTCCATTATAACTTAATATAATTTAGAATTTTTTATATGTTATTATATTAGTTAGATAAATAATTGATAATAATTTTAAGAATATATTTATATTATATAAGTTTGGAGGAGCATTTATGTTAAAGGAAGGATATGTACAGGTTTACACAGGTGATGGAAAAGGAAAGACAACAGCTGCTATGGGTTTAGCTATAAGAGCAGTAGGAGAGGGGTTAAGGGTCGGTATTATTCAATTTTTAAAAGCTAGGCCAACAGGTGAAATATTTTCAATAGAAAAGCTTGATAATATAGAAACATTTAGATTTCAAAAGTCAACTAAATTTACATGGGAATTAAATGAAGAAGAAAGAAAAATATATATAGATGAAACAAGAGAAGCTTATAATTTTGCTATGAAAATGATAAAAGAAAGAAAATATGATCTTCTTATACTTGATGAAATTTTAGTATCTAGAAATGAAGGGTTTCTAACTACAAAAGATATACTAAGACTTATAGATAATAAAAAAAGTGATATGGAGCTTGTAATTACAGGAAGAAATGCTTCAGATGAACTTATTGAAAGAGCAGATTTAGTTACTGAAATGAAGATGGTAAAACATTATTATGAAAAGGGTGTTAATCAAAGAAAGGGTATAGAATTTTAATAAAGTAAAAGGAGTTATCTATTTTTAGATAACTCCTTTTATTATGAAAAAGTTTTAGAATTGAATATTTAAAACATCATCCATATTATATAAGCCAGCCTTTGTGATGTTTGCCATAAATTCTCCAGCTTTTAAAGCTCCAATAGCAAATACATCTCTTGAAATAGCCTTGTGATTAATTTCTATAACTTCTCCATCACCTGCAAATATAACATCGTGGTCTCCTATGATTCCACCACCTCTTACAGTATGAACGCATATTTCTTCCTTTTCTCTTTTATGAGTTCCTTCTCTTCCATAGATAAGTTCAGTATTTGATTCTATTGAATCTTGTATACTGTGAGCAAGAAGTAGAGCAGTTCCACTAGGAGCATCTACTTTTTGGTTATGATGCTTTTCTATTATTTCTATATCAAAGTTTTCATATAGAAGTGGAGCAATCTTCTTTAAAAGATTATTAACTACATTTATTCCTATACTCATATTAGCTGATCTAAATAAAGGAATTTTCTTTGATGTTTCATCTATAAGCTCTAAATCTTCTTTTGTATATCCTGTTGAACAAAGAATTAGAGGTTTATTTTTAGCAGTAGCGAAATCTACTAAAGTTTTAAGAGCATCAGCTCTTGAAAAGTCGATGATAACATCAAAATCTACATCACATTTATTGATATCACTGAATACAGGGAATTCTCCATCTGTACTATCAATTCTATCAAATCCAGCAACTATTTCAACATTATCGAATTTTGTTTTAGCTATATTTGTTATAGTAGTTCCCATTTTACCACGGCAACCACTTAGTAATACTTTAACCATAATAATTATCTCCTATTTTATTAAATTATGATTTTGTAATGTAGCCTTAAGTTTTTCAAGATTACTATCTTCCATTTCACAAAGTGGTAATCTTAAAGGTCCACATTCCATACCCATTAAGTTCACAGCTGTTTTAACTGGAATAGGGTTTGTTTCTATAAATAGTTTATTACAAAGATCTAGGTATTTAATTTGCATATCTAATGATTCTTTTACTTTACCATCAAAGAATAATTGGCAAATTTCATGAGTTTCTTTTGGTATTACATTAGCAAGTACTGATATAACACCAGATCCACCTAATGAAAGTAATGGAACTATTTGATCATCATTACCTGAGTAGATATCTATGTCAGGGCAAAGAGCTTTCATTTGAACTATTTGTGAGAAATCTCCACTAGCTTCCTTAATAGCAACTATATTGTTAAGCTTTGAAAGTTTTAAAAGCATTTCAGGGCTTATATTCATATTTGTTCTTGATGGAACATTATAAAGAACTATTGGTGTTTTAACAGCATTATTTACAGCCTCAAAGTGAGCAAATAATCCTTTGCTTGATGTTTTATTGTAGTAAGGTGTAATAACAAGAAGTGAATCAACTCCTATGCTTTCAGCCCAAACACTCATGTCTATTGAGTCCTTTGTGTTATTAGAACCAGTACCAGCCATAACATGAACTCTCTTATTAACTGTTTTAACAACAAATTCTATTGTTTGTTTCTTTTCTTCAAGAGTCATAGTAGTAGCTTCACCAGTTGTTCCACAAACTAATATAGCGTCTGTTCCTTCACTGATATGCCATTCTATTAATTGTTTTAATTTATCAAAGTCAACTCCTGTTTCTGTAAATGGTGTGATTAATGCTACACAGGATCCTCTAAAAATTGACATAAAGATACCTCCAAAAAATTTATTATTTTATTAGTAATTCTGCTATTTGAATTGTGTTAAGAGCAGCACCTTTTCTTATATTGTCAGCAACAACCCAAAGGTTAACTCCATTATCGACACTAAAGTCTCTTCTTATTCTTCCAACAAAGACATTATCTTTGCTATCACATTCAAGAGCAGTAGGATATATATTGTTCTTAATATCATCATATACTGTTAAGCCATTAAAATTACTTAAAGAATCAACAATTTCTGAAATTTCAAATTCAGAATTTAGTTCAATATTTATACTTTCACTATGTGAATTAAGAACTGGAACTCTAACAGTTGTAGCTGTTATCTTTAAATTATCATCATGAAGAATTTTCTTAGTTTCTTCAATCATTTTAATTTCTTCTTTAGTATAACCGTTATCTAAAAATACATCTATATGTGGTAAAACATTACCTGCTATAGGATAAGGGAATTTCTTTGGTGCTTCCCCTTTAAGTCCTTCTGTTAAATCAAGTATTCCTTGCATTCCAGCTCCAGAAACAGCTTGATAAGTTGAATAAACTATTCTTTTTATACCGAACTTGTCCTTTAATGGTTTTAAGGCAACTACAGCTTGAATAGTAGAACAGTTAGGATTTGCTATTATTCCAGAATTCCATTTTACATCTTCTGGATTAACTTCTGGAACAACAAGAGGAACCTTAGGATCCATTCTCCAAGCACTACTATTATCTATTACTGTAGCTCCATATTTTACGAATACAGGAGAGAATTCAAGGCTTGCACTTCCACCTGCTGAAAATAGAGCAAAATCTATTTTTTTATTTTTTATATTATCTTCACAAAGTTCTTCAACGATATAGTCAGTATTTTTAAAATTCATTGTTTTTCCAGCTGATCTTTTTGATGCATATAGGAATAAATTTTTAATAGGGAAATTTCTTTCAGCAAGAATTTCTAAAAACTTTCTTCCAACATTTCCAGTACAGCCGACTATTGCAACATTATACAAAATATCTCCTCCTAAAAAATATATATATTTAATTATATATATTAAATTATATATATTAAATATAGTTCAAAGTGCAGTACATTATCAAGTTTAATTGATAAAAAAATAAAAATTTTAAATTAAATGATTTGAATAATAGTAAATTGGAATGGAGAAAATATATATTAATTAAAAGAATATATATAATGGAGTGATTTTATTATGAGTAAAACACCTTTAAAGAAAATTATAAAAGGAAAGATTAAAAGCAATAAAGAATTAAATGCAGCCGAAGTTTTAAGGGAAAAAATGAAATATGAAATAGCTGAAGAGCTTGGGCTTAGAGATAAAGTAGATGAATATGGTTGGGCGTCTTTAACAGCAGAGGAAACAGGGCGAATAGGGGGGATTATGACTAAGAGAAAGAAAGAGAGAAGAATACCTAGCAATGATGAAATCTTAGGTAGAAAGAAGATTGTTGACGAAAAATAAAAAAATATATAATATGTATATAATAATGTTATTTTGTCATTAAGAACGGGGGAATCAGAAATGAGTAGTTATAATAAAATGGCGAAAGTATATGATGAGCTAATAAATGAAGATATAAACTATAAGGATATAGCTGATTTTCTTTTAAAGATAGCAAAAAGGGAGAATGTAGAATTTAATAATTATCTAGATTTAGCTTGTGGTACTGGAAATGTAGGTATTCATGTGGCTAAAGAATTTAAGGATAATTATTTTGTTGATCTTTCAGTTGATATGCTATCAGAAGCAGAAGTTAAACTTAGAGAAAATAAAGTAAAAGGAAAGATTATATGTCAGGATATGTGCGAGCTTAATTTAAATAAAAGCTTTGATTTAATAAGTTGTGTATTAGATTCAACAAATTATATCCTTGATGATGAAGATTTAAAAGATTATTTTAAATCAGTATATAATCATTTAAATGATAATGGTGTATTTGTATTTGATATAAATTCTTATTATAAATTATCAGAAATTCTTGGAAACAATATATATACTTATAATAGTGAAGATATATTTTATGCGTGGGAAAATATATTTGAAGATGAAATAGTAGAAATGGATTTAACTTTCTTTGTAAGAGAAGGCACTGTTTATGAAAGATTTAATGAAATTCATGAAGAGAGGGCATATACTGAAGAGTTAATTGAAAGTATATTTAAAGAAGTTGGATTTAAGATGATATCTAAAAATGATGGATATAGTGATAAAGAAGTAGAAGAAAAAACAGAAAGAATACTATACATACTAAAGAAATAGATGGAGGGATTAAGATGAAAGATAAATTAATAAAAGCAACAGCTAAAGATGGAATGATTAGAATTATAGGTGCACAAACAACTAATTTAGTTAATGAAGCAACAAAAGTACATGGATGTACACCAACAGCAGCAGCAGCTCTTGGTAGAATGCTTACAGCAGGAGTTTTAATGGGATCAACTTTAAAGTCAGAAAAAGAAGTTGTTACACTTCAAATAAATGGTGGTGGAGATGCAAAAGGAGTAACAGTTACTGCATATGAAGATTGTAGAGTTAAAGGATTTATAGGAAATCCTAATGTTAATCTACCTTTAAACGTAGCTAATGGAAAATTAAATGTTGGAGAAGCTATAGGAAAAAATGGTTCATTAACAGTTATAAAGGATCAAGGGTTAAAAGATCCATATGTAGGACAAGTGCCAATATATAGTGGAGAAATAGCTGAGGACGTAGCTTATTACTATACAGTATCAGAACAAATACCTTCAGCAGTAGCTTTAGGAGTATTAGTTGATAGAGATTTAAGTATTAAGGCAGCAGGTGGATTTATAATTCAAATGTTACCAGGTGCAGATGAACTTTTAGGAGATTTATTAACATATAGATTAGAAGAAATACCACCTGTAACAACAATGTTATCAGAAGGTAAAACTATAAATGAAATAATCGAATATATCTTTGAAGGAATGGACCTTAAGATTTATGATGAGGGTGTTGAACCTAAGTTTAGCTGTGATTGCTCAAGAGAAAGAGTTGAAAGAGCTTTATTAAGTATAGGAAAGAAAGATTTACAAGAAATCTATGACGATGGAAAAGAAGAAGAATTAAAATGTCATTTCTGTAATAAATCTTATAAATTTACACATGAAGAAATAGGTGCTTTATTAGAAGAAAAAAATAATTAAGTTTTATAAAAAAAGTAGTAATATTTTTTTATAATTATCATAGTATATAGTGTGAAGGAAATAAAAGATATTTTTAAATTTCACACTATATAAGGCGCTATAGCCAAGTGGTAAGGCAGAGGTCTGCAAAACCTTTATCCCCAGTTCAAATCTGGGTGGCGCCTCCAGAAAGCAAGTTAGATAAATCTAACTTGCTTTTTTATTTATAAAAATATCTTAATATTACATAAAAATAAAAAAAGTGAAATTAATATGAAAAGTATATAAAATATGGTAAAATAATTGTTGTAAATTATATTAAAAGGGTGATAGTTAGATGGATAAAAAGTTACAAAAATATCTTGAAAGCTATAAACGACTTTATTTTAAGGGCGAAATTCATAATCCAAAAAGTAAAAATCTTTTAGAAAAGAAAAGAATAAGTTTAGAATTATCTGAACAAGAGGTAAATAATGCTAGTCAAGAACTATATAAGGGATTAACAGCAGTTCTGGATTACATAAATGATTTCCTAGATTTAAATTATGATGGGAGTAATGAGAGTCTAGTTTTAGATGAATTTGATAAAGAAGAAATTGAAGAGTTTTGGAGAGATATGAATTTAACTGATGAAGATGGTAAACGTTGTTTAGAGCATGCTATATCAGAATATATCAATAAATCAACAAATGTTGAGCAAAAGAATAATCTTTTAGATGTTGAAAGTAAGACAGTAAGATATCAGGAGTCTAATACAGTACAATCAGTAGTTGCACTTAAAGATAAACCTTTAGAAGTAATAAAAAGTAGTGAAGCTAGAGAGAATGTATATAAGGAAATATCTGTAGTAAATAAAGAAAAGGATTTAGTAAGAGTAAATATCGATTTTAATAATAAGGATTCTATATTAAATGAATATAGAACTATTCTAACTAGGGCTAAAAGAAATGATTTAGAACGAGTTCAAATAAGATTTTTAAATTTACTTTTATCTTATTCTATATCTTATGAAAACGAAATCTTTGCTATAACTAATAGAGAAGAAATAACAGAAGAAAGGTTAAAACAAATTTTCTATGATTGTTATGCTGATTTCTTAGAACAATTTATGATTTATATAAAAGAAGATGGATTTATAGATTTAGATAAAATTCCAGAATATAATTTAGATGATTTATTTTGTTCTAAAAATATAAAGAACTATCTTGGTTTTATAAATCAAATTAACGAAGAGTTAAATATGGGATTAGTAGATGAATTTGAGTGGATGCCAAAAGCTGCTGTTCAATATGAATCAATAAAGGCAAATACAATAATAGGAAGAAAGACTGCTAATTATATATTTAGAGTTATTAATGAATGTAAGCCAGAGAGAATTTTTAAGAATGAAGAATCATCAAAAGGATTTAAAACTATAGATGCTATTTTAGTTCAACTTATAACTAACTTAACTAATTTTGCATTATCAAATATTAAGAATTTTATAGATTCTAATATACAAGAAAATATTCAGACATTAGAGAGTGTTATAGATGGAAAAGAAAAAGCAATAAATTATATAAATGCAGCAAAGGTTGTTAATCAGTCAAAAGAATATGAGAGATATTTAAGTCTTATAATAGATTCATTAAGAGAGTATCCTTATTATGAAGAAGCACATCTTAGAATGCTTGAAATTTTAAGTTCAAATATTAATGAGGATAGAGTACTTTTAGATGTGGCTTATAATTTTATAGTTTCTGCTGGTGAAACTTGTTTAGAAATAAGTGATAAGCTTATAAGTTTAAATTTTGAATTATATAAATCATCTTTAGAATCAATAGATAAGGAAAATACAGAATTTATAGAGATTAGACAAATTTGTGATAATCTTAAGAAACGTTTTAAAATTAATGATGTTAATACAATAGTAAAATGTGAATTAAGTAGTTTTGGACAAGTAATTAGTGCTATTGATTATTCTGAAGTTAGTGAAGATATAAGATTGCAATTATACAAAAAAGATTTAGCTGCCTTAAGAGAAAGGGATTTTAGTATAGAAGAAAAAAGTAAATGTGCTAGAAATCTTAGAGATACTTATAAGATAGTTGAGGATGAAATTGTTATAGAGCTTGAAATGAATAATTTTGGTATGATTTTCTCAGATGTGGATTTTCTAAAAGTTGAGTATGGTATAAGAAAAGATATGTTTAAGAAAAAGGTAGAAGAGCTTGAATATGAAAGAGATCAACAATTATTAGAAGATAAGATAATTGAATATAAAGAAAAATATAGAATAGATACTAAATATGCTATGAATCTTGAAATATCTAAATTTGGTAGATGGTTTGGAGAACTTGATTTAAGTGATATAGAAGAGGAAGATTTAGAAGGTTTTATTATTAAGTTATCTAAGACTATTATGATTTTAAATTTAACAGAAGAAAAGAAAAATATATTATTAAATCAACTTAAAGAAGAAAGTGGGCTTAGTACAAATAAGTTCTATGCAATTCAAAGTAAAATAGGAAATACAGAAATGGCTTTAAATAATGAAGATTCAATTGAAATTGAATTTATTGAAAAATCAATGGAGCTTTTTGAAAAGTATCCTAGTATAATGCTTGAAGAAAAACTTTTAAGTAAAAATGATGAAGATTTTCTTTGTGGAGTATTTATAAAAACATTTAGTAGAGTAAGGGACAAGCTTAGAGATGAAGATTTATTCCTTTTAAGAAAAAGAAATAATAGAGAAGGATTCTTATTAACTTCAAAAGCGATTTATCATTCAAATTGGACAAATGCAATTTTATTAAAAGATATTAATAAGGTAATTTGGAGAGAGAAGAGTAATTTAAAAAATGGTCAAAGATATTTTAGACCATATATATTCTTAGTTACTGATTTAGAAGAAGTTAAATTTGATTTTGTTGGATTTAGACAAATAGATGTATTTATCAAGTTCTTAATTGATTTTATAAATACCTATAAGTTACTTTTAGGTAAAGAACGTTGCGTCTATGAAAAGGTAAGTATAGAAGAGGGAACTCTTTCAGTTGAAGAGATGTTAGAGGGTAACATATTAATTGAAAAGTTTACTGGAAGTAGAAGAAGTTTAGAAGATATATCTAACTTTATTAATAGGGAAGTTAGTACAGAACTTAAGAAGTTAATTAAGATTCAAGATGTAAAATCAAAAATTGATTCTAAAATAAAAAATGCAATAGCAGCATATGCACCTATTGAATCTAATGAAGTTCCTTTAGTAGCATTTGATAGTACTTTATTTAAATCAGGAAAAGAAGGATTCTTATTAACAAGTAAAGCTGTTTATTGTAAGAATAAGTTTGGAAACCCTTGGGTTGTGAAACATAAAGATATGAAGTTTATAAAGATTGAAAATGAATATATTATTTTTAATGATAAGCAGACAACTATTTCAACAATCCCAGAAGTTCAAAGACAAGAGTTAAGAAATCTATTAGAATTCTTATCTTATACATTTAAAGAATTATAAAATTAGTAAGGAGTTTATCTTGTTTAAGATGGACTCCTTACTTAATTTTATTTGAAAATCTTTCTAATTTTGCTTAAGAATTATATAATATAGATTATAGATAAAGAAGAGGTGAGTTTTATGAAATTAGTATCAGTAAATAAATTAGTAGATTATAAATTTTTAAAAATGTATAAATTAAATTTAATTAATAGAAAGAATAATCCAAAGGAATATTTAGTTGCGAGTAGAAGAGAGGAAAAAGATTTAGCATGTAAGACTCGTAATCATAATAAGGCAGATGCAGTTATGATAGTACCGATAACAAAAGAAAGAGAGTTTATTTTATTAAAACAATTTAGACCAGCTATAAATGATTTTATTTATGAATTTCCAGCAGGGCTTATTGATCAAGGTGAGGATATATTAAAAGCAGCTAAAAGAGAATTATTTGAGGAAACAGGGCTTAATGCTGTTGAGCTAGAAATTTTATTAAAGCCAAGTTATACATCAGTTGGTATGAGTGATGAAACAATTGCAGTAGTAAAAGCTTTAGTAGAAGGTGAGATATCTACAGATAATACTGAGGATGATGAAGAAATAGAAGTATTAAAGATAAAAGAGAGTGAAATAAAAGAGTTTATTAAAGAAAATAATGTTTCTATAAAGACTGCTTTAATGATTCTTAGTATTTAATTATATAAAAATTTGATAACTCTATAAATATATCTAGAAAAATGTCGATATTTAAAAAGGAAGTAATTTAAAATACAATAAGGGGGAAGACATTTGAATAGAGTAAATATATTTAAACGTTATCAAAGGTTCTTAAAGGTAAGGGTATTAGTAAATATATTATTTGTATCTATCTTAAGCATGATATGTATAGGTGGTGCAAATTATATTTTCTCAAAAAGTATTATAGAAGATGATATAAAAAAAGAAGTACAGTATGTTTTATCTGATTATAAAAATCAAATGGCAAATTTTATAGATAGAAGTAATAATGAATTAGAAAAGGCATATTATAGAGATATTTATGGAAAGTCAATTGAAGAAATAGATGAAAGTATACAGAATACGAAAAAGTTTTATAAAGAAAATGGCTATATATCAGAAATCTTTTTTATAGATAATAACAGTAAATTATATGGTGAAAATATAAATTATAAAAATGAGACTTGGTATAAAGAAATAAAGAATAAAGAAAATATGCAAAAGTCAATATCTAATGTCTATAGAATGCGTAATAAGACTGCTGGGATAGTATCAGTTATGAAAATAGATAATGGTTATATTGGTGCAGTACTTAATTTAGATAACTTAAAAAAAATATCAGAAAGTATTAGAATATCAGAAACAGGACATGGGTTTATTTTAGATTCTGATGGAAATTATGCAATACACCCAGGTAGAGATATAAATGAAAATATAAAAACTGTAGATGGTGGAGTTCTTGAAAATCTTTCAAAAGATATCTTAAAAGCAGATAATATGCTTATTAAGTTTGAGATAAATGGATTCCATCACTTATATTCAGCAGCTAAGATTGAGGGAACTAATTTAGTAGCAGTTTTATATGCTACAGAACAAGAGTTTTTTAAGCCTCTAAATAGTATTGGAATAATGGTAATTATTTTAGGAGTAATTTCAACTATTTTAATTACAATCGTTATATATATGATGGTTGCTAGTATATTAAAGGTGATAAATAAAATTATGGATGATAGTAGTAAGCTATCTAAAGGTAAATTCAATGAGATAGTATTTAAAAATTCAGATAGAAAAGATGAACTTGGAAAACTTGAAAATAGTTTTCTTGATATGGCTAAGAGTCTTAAAGAAATAGTTGAAGGTATAGAGAGTAATACAGGGGAAACTGTAAATAGTTTAGGAATTTTAAAAGATACTATAGATAGTAATACTAAAAATGCTGAAGATATAACTAAGATAGCTCATCATGTTAGTAATAAAGTTAAGGATGGAAATGAAAATATGGATATTCTTAATAAAGCTATAATAGAACTTAACAGTAATATGAATGAGATAAGAAGAAATGCTAATAAGCTTAAGGAAAATGGAAAAGCTACATCTCAAGGAATAGAGATTGGTGGTAAAAACATGGATGATACTATTATAACTATAAATGAAATAAGTGATAGAACTCTTGAAGTATCTAATTGTATTGGATCTTTACAAGAAAGTTTTATAAAGATTAGAGATATTTTAGATGATATAACATTTATAGCTGAAAGAACTAATTTATTATCTTTAAATGCTAGTATTGAAGCAGCAAGAGCAGGAGAAGCAGGAAAAGGATTTGCGATAGTAGCAAATGAAATCAAAAAACTTGCTTCTAGTTGTAAAGACTCAGTTATAAAAACTAGTAATATTTTATTAGAAAATGAAAATGAGCTTAAAATTTTATTAAGTAAGGTTGATGAGACTAAAGGGATGGTTGATGAAGGAATTTCTAATATTGAATTAACCCAAAATAATTTTGAAATTCTTGCAACACAAGTAATAGAATCTATTAATGATACAGATGTAATAATAGATAAGATTAATAGTTCTACTGAAAGAACAGAAAGAATTTCTGATATTTCAAAGACTAATACTAAGAATTCTCAGGATATATTAAGTGAAATAGTAGCAGTATCAGAGCTTTTAGAAAGTCAGTTAGCAGCACAGGAAGAATTAACAGCTAGTGCAGATACTATAAAAGAAGAAAGTTTTAAATTAGTAGAAACAACGAAAAAATTAATATAAAATAATAAAAAAAGAGTTATCTTTTATTTAAGATAACTCTTTTTTGTTATTTAATAAATTACCTTTATTATAAGCAATTATTATAAAAAGGTGATTTTTTTATTTATGATTGAAAAAACATTAATATGCTTTTTTATTAACATTTATACCTATAAAGACGTAAAATATATTAATTAAATTAGTAAATACTTAAAATACTACCTCTATCTATAAGGCTTGAATTTGATAAATATATTGGCTCTACATTATGTTTATATAAGAATTTTTCAATCTCATCTTTGTAGTTATGAAACTTTAGATTACCAAAGAAAGCAAGTTTATCTTCAGCTATAAGTCCACAGCTTCCACCTATAAAACCATATGGAAGGCCTGGGAGATTTATATCACCAGATGATATTAAAAGTACGTCAATAGGATAAGGTTTTAAACTTTTATATATTCCTACATCAGATGTTATAAGAGCGTTATCATTTACAATTGCTGTTGAACATTTAGCATATCCTTGCTTTATGTTTATTAAGTTTTTAGTTTTTATCTCATCTAAAAGTACCTTATCAGTATATTTTAGGTTGTGTATAAAGAAATCTTTAAGATTTACAGCATTTAAAAATATATTTTCAGGATATTTATCTTTAAGTAATTTTTCTGATTTTAATATAGAAATATTATTTAAAGAATTTGATGATATATCAAGCTGTGAATTAGAAGCTATGATAATTTTGGTATTTGAAATAATATTTACTTGTATATCTGGATGTGCAGAAATGGAATCATATAAATAAGGAGACTTAGGAACTTTAATTATATTTGAAATTTCTTTAGATAGTGTGTCTAATTCTTCTTCGCTTATACGACTGTCTACAAAACAAGTTTTCATTAGTAAACCTCCTTATTTTTATAAATTTTTTATAAATTTATCTTACTAAAACTTGAGGATTTTGTCGATTATTAACTATATCTTTTTCGTATAGGTGAATTATTTTAAAGCATACTAAATATGAAGGAAGGAGTGAGAGATTTGCTTTTAGTCAAAATAGCATATAAAGAGGAGCATAACTTTATAAGAGATATACAAGGAATTAAGGATATCCTAAAAAACAAAGATATAAAAATAGGTATGTCAGAATTTATAGAAAATGACACTCACTTCATTAAAGTGTTTTGTGATGATTCACAATATTCAGAAGAAGTAAAATCAAAGGTTATATTATATATTAGTAATGTTTTATATGATATTATAATAGATAATTTTAGAAAAAAGGAGCTTTTAGAATACCTTACTGAAAATTACTTCTTTTTAAAGCATAGTGAAATGTTAGAGATAGATAGAAAAGTAAATAGAGTTTTAAAACAACAAGAAAGAATATTAAATGAAGATAGCATTTATTGTGTTAATAGAATTAGTGCTATGCAATCAATGATAAATGATTTTATACAAGAAGATTACTTTATAAATATAGATGGATTTATAAGATTTAGATTAAGGACTATGCTTCCATATATAGAGCAAATAATAGAAAAAGTAGTTGAATCTTATTTAGTGGAAAAAGAATATAATGAGTTTATAAATCTTTTAAAATATTTTGTTGATATACAAGATAGCAAAATAGAAGAGGTAAACATATTTATAAAAAATGATGGAGCATATATTATCAAGGATAAAAGTGGTAATGATATATTTAAGGAGTTTATTAATGATTTAGTTGAAAATAAAGAAGATAAAGCTATAAATCCTGAAGATATAATAATTAGTGGTCTCATAACTAATTCTCCAAAGCATATAAATATATATAATAGGGAAAGTTGTTCTAATAGAGAATTTTTAAATACTATATCTAATGTTTTTGGGGAAAGGGTTAGCTTTGAAAAAACAATAAATATTTTATAAAATTAGTTGACAATATAAATTTATGATGTTAGAATAACTAATGTCAAGAAGAAACAGCCGTTTCTCGCCTTACGGCTAAGCTTAGTAAGGTTATGTGAGATTATTACATCATTGAATTGAGATAATAATAGGACGGCGTTTAACGCCGTCCTTTTTTATTATTTATATATTATGTTGGCTAAAATCTGTCGGAGGTGAAAAAAATTAGTAAGAAATTCGCAATGAATGAAGGTATAAGAGAAAAAGAAATAAGAGTTATTTCAGAAACAGGAGATCAGTTAGGATTAATGTCTTCAAAAGATGCATTAAGAATGGCTGAAGAAAAGGAATTAGATTTAGTGATGATATCACCAAATGCTGTTCCACCAGTTTGCAAAATAATGGACTATGGAAAGTTCTTATACGAACAAACTAAGAAAGAAAAAGAAGCAAAGAAAAAGCAAAAAGTTGTTAATGTTAAAGAGATAAGAGTTAGCCCAACTATCGAAGAGAATGACATATGTATAAAAGCTAAAAATGCTATGAAATTCTTAACAGCTGGAGATAAAGTTAAAATTACTGTTAGATTTAGAGGAAGAGAAGCAGAACATTCATTTATAGGTAATAAGATACTTGATAATTTTGTATCTAAGCTAGAAGAAGTTTGTGTTATCGAAAAACCTGCTAAATTAGAAGGTAGAAACATGATTTTAATTTTAGCTCCAAAAAAAGCATAACTTGAGAGGAGGATTATACTATGCCAAAAATGAAAACTCATAGAGGTGCAGCAAAGAGATTCAAAATAACAGGAACAGGTAAGTTAAAAAGAGGAAAAGCTTTCAGAAGCCATATCTTAACAAAGAAGAGCTCAAAGAGAAAGAGAAATCTTAGAAAAACTGGATATGTTTCAGTTGCACAAGAAAAGAACATGAAGAAATTATTACCATATCTATAAGAAGAAACAGAGTAGGAGGTTTGCTAAATGGCAAGAGTTAAGAGAGCGGTTAATGCTCGTAAGAATCACAAAAAAGTTTTAAAGCTTGCAAAAGGTTACTATGCAGGAAAGAGCAAGTTATTTAAGACAGCTAACGAATCAGTTATCAGAGCATTAAGAAATGCTTACGTAGGTAGAAGATTAAAGAAGAGAGATTACAGAAGATTATGGATAGCAAGAATAAATGCTGCTACAAGAATGAATGATCTTTCATACTCAAAATTCATGAATGGAATTAAATTAGCTGGAGTTGACATAAACAGAAAGATGCTTTCAGAAATCGCTATAAATGATCCTAAAGCATTTGCTGATTTAGTTGAATTAGCTAAAAAGCACTTAAACGCTTAATAATTAGAATGCGACTTTTGTCGCATTTTTTTTATAGCAATTATTTTTGGTAGAAAGTTCTATCAAAAATAATTGCTATAAAAAATAATAATTACATAAACTGAAAGTGATGAGTTTTTAGTATTAAACTTTTGGAGGTGTAAATATGTATGTTAAAATAGTAGGAAAGTTTAAGCTAAAACCTGGACAGATTCTTGCTTTAGGTTTTTTTAGTCTTATACTTATTGGGGGATTAATACTAAG
The DNA here is from genome assembly GCF_900091705.1 of Clostridium mediterraneense. Lineage (GTDB taxonomy): Bacteria > Bacillota > Clostridia > Clostridiales > Clostridiaceae > Sarcina > Sarcina mediterraneense. The sequence goes on from NZ_LT594785.1 coordinate 1,186,771, forward strand.
TTTACCCATATCATCAAATAGTGGGAAAAGTACAGATTTGGTTGATTCACTTTTTACAGCTACATCAGCAGTTTGTGTTACAGGACTTATAACAGTAGATACTGCAACGCATTGGAATTATTTTGGTAGAACTGTAATAATTATTTTGATACAAATAGGTGGTTTAGGATTTATGTCCTTTACAACATTATTTGCAATATTATTAGGAAAAAAGATTACTTTAAAAGAGAGATTACTTTTACAAGAAGCTCTTAATACATTCGATATTCAAGGATTGATAAAACTTTTAAGATATATTTTAGTTTTTACTTTTTCAGTGGAGGGGCTTGGTGCATTACTTCTTTCAACACAATTTATACCACAGCTCGGACTTGGAGAAGGTATTTATTATAGTATATGGACATCTATATCAGCATTCTGTAATGCGGGATTTGATTTAATGGGAACTATATCTGGTAAATTTTCAAGTTTAGTATCATATCAAGATAATCCAGTTATAATCTATACAATTTCAGGTCTTATAATTATAGGTGGACTTGGATTTATGATATGGAGTGAATTTTATAATTATAAAGAAAGAAAAAAATTATCACTACATACAAAAGTAGTTCTTGTTGTTACAGCTGTTCTTATATTTGGTGGAACAATACTTATGTTCTTATTTGAATATAATAATCCAGCAACACTTGGACCTATGACACTTGGAGAAAAAATAAATAATGCATTCTTTGCAGCAGTAACTCCAAGAACAGCAGGTATGAATACTATTTCAACAGATAGTATGACAGTAGCAGGTAAATTTTTAACAATATTACTTATGTTTGTTGGTGGTTCACCTGGATCAACAGCTGGTGGATTAAAAACAGCTACATTAGGTATACTTGTAGTTACTTTAATTTCTATAATAAAAGGTAGAGAAGATGTAGAGATATTTAAGAAGAGAATATCAAAAGAAACTGTGTATAAAGCTTTCGCCATATTTTTCTTATCACTTATTCTTGTTATAACAGTTACAATGTTACTGGCTATAACTCAACCAGGAGAACCATTTATGTGGATGCTTTATGAGGCAACATCAGCATATGGAACTGTTGGTTTAACACTTGGTTTAACACAACATTTAAATACTATAGGTAAAATTATAATAATGATAACTATGTATCTTGGTAGAGTGGGGCCTATGACTGTTTTACTTGCTCTTACAAGTAAAGCGCAGAAAAATAAAAAATCAGGAATTAAGTATCCAGAAGATAAGATATTAATAGGTTAAATTAAAGGAGAGAGATTAAATGTCTAGTAAACAATTTGTTATTATAGGTCTTGGAAGATTTGGTTCATCAGTAGCTAAAACACTTTATGCTTTAGGTAATGATGTTCTAGCTATAGATAAAAATGAAGATATAGTTCAAGAGATAGCTGATGATGTAACACATGCTGTTCAAATGGATGCTACAGATGAAGCATCTCTTAGAACACTTGGAATAAGAAACTTTGATGTTGCAGTTGTTACAATAGGAGATAATATACAATCTAGCGTTATGGCTACACTTCTTGTTAAGGAACAAGGTGTAAAATATATAATAGCTAAAGGAAATAGTGATTTACATGCTAAAGTTTTATATAAAATAGGAGCAGATAGAGTAATTCTTCCTGAAAAGGATATGGGAATTAGAGTAGCTCATAACCTTGTATCATCTAATATACTTGATTATATAGAACTTTCACCAGATTACAGTATAGTAGAAATTGAAAGCCCAGAGGAATGGTGGGATAAAAATATTGCTGAATTAAAACTTAGAGCTGAATATGGAATAAACGTAGTTGCTATTAAGAGAGGCGATGATGTTAATGTTTCTCCATATGCAGAAGATATAATTGAAAAAGGTGATATTGTAGTAGCCATTGGTTCATCAGAGGATTTAAATAAATTAGAGCTTAAGATATCAAAATAAAGATATATAAATAAACAAAGGAGAGTAATTTATTTTGGTAGTTATAGAAAGTAAAAATAACTCTTTATTTAAAGATTTAAAAAAGTTAAAAGAAAAAAAATATAGAATGCAAACTGCAAGTTATTTAATAGAAGGACTTAGATTTGTTGATGAAGCTTTTAAAAGTGATGTAGAGATTAAATATTTAATTTTCACAGATGAATTTAGGGAAAAACATTCTGAATTTTTAGAAGGAAAAGAAAAAATAAATCAAATAATTCTTTCAAACAATCTTTTAAAGGAGCTTTCCTTTACAGGAACTCCTCAAGGAGTTATGGCAGTTGTTTCTATGAAAAATAGAAATCTTGGTGATGGAGATATAGTTATTCTTGCAGATAAAGTTCAGGACCCAGGAAATATGGGAACAATTATAAGAACTGCTCATGCAGTAGGAGCTGCAGGAATTATAACTACAAAAGGAACTGTAGATATATATAATGATAAGACACTTAGATCAACAATGGGTTCTATTTTTTATTTACCTATAATAGAAGATTCAAATTTTGAAAATATTTTGAGTTTAAAAGAAAGAGGATTTAAACTTGTTGTTAGCTCATTACAAGGAGAAAATAACTTTTTTGAAGAAGATTTAAGAGGGAATATTATTATAGCAGTTGGAAATGAGGGAAATGGTATTTCAGATGAAGTTTATGAAATTTCTGATGTGAAAGTGAAAATACCAATGCCAGGAAATGCTGAATCATTAAATGTAGCAGTAGCCACTTCAGTTATGCTTTATGAAAAAATAAGACAAAATCTAATAAAATAGTATTGAATATTTTATAACTTATATGTATAATTGTGAAGTAAATAGAATAATTTGAATAGACTGTGAAAGAGAAGAGTACATATAGGAATTTCTTTTTAGGGAGGAAAGATCGAGACTGGAAGTCTTTCTAAAGAATGTATATGGAAGTTCGCTCTGGAGTCCTAATTGTGAAATAGTAGTAGCGATTAGCGGTAAAAAGCCGTTATTTTTCTTAAGTGAGCATTTTTTATGCTAATTAGGGTGGTACCGCGGAATATATACCCCGTCCCTTTCTGGGATGGGGTTTTTTATATTTTTTGACATATTAAATTAATTCTGATAGTTGAAAGGAGAATAAGTATGCAAGAAAAATTACAAGCAATTGAAAATATTGCTTTAGAAGAATTAAAAGCAGCTAAAGATAGCACAGCTATTGAAGCTATAAGAGTTAAATACCTTGGAAAAAAAGGTGAGCTTACAGCTATACTAAGAGGAATGAAAGATTTATCAAAGGAAGAAAGACCTGTTGTAGGTAAACTTGCAAATGAAGTAAGAGAAAAAATAGAAAAAGAACTTGATTTAGTTTTAACAGAAATCAAAAATAAAGAAAAAAATGATAGATTAAATAGTGAAGTTATTGATATTTCAATGCCTGGTAAGAAGAACTTAATAGGTAAGAAACATCCACTTGAATTAACTCTTGATCATATGAAAGAAATATTTATATCAATGGGATTCTCAGTAGAAGAAGGTCCAGAAGTAGAAAAAGATTATTATAACTTTGAAGCTTTAAATATACCAAAGGATCACCCAGCTAGAAGTGAACAAGATACTTTCTATATAAATGATAGCTTAGTTTTAAGAACTCAAACTTCACCAGTTCAAGTTAGAGTTATGGAAAAACAAGCTCCACCTATAAAAATGATTTCTCCAGGAAAGGTGTTTAGATCAGATGCAGTTGATGCAACTCATTCACCAATATTCTACCAAATGGAAGGTCTTGTTATAGATAAAAATATAACTTTTGCTGATTTAAAGGGAACTTTAGAGTTATTTGCTCAAAAAATGTTTGGAGATAAGGTTCAAACTAAGTTTAGACCACACCATTTCCCATTTACAGAACCATCAGCAGAAATGGATGCAACATGCTTTGTATGTAAAGGTGAAGGATGTAAAGTATGTAAGGGTGAAGGTTGGATAGAACTTTTAGGTTGTGGAATGGTTCACCCAGACGTTCTAAGAAATTGTGGAATAGATCCAGAAGTTTATAGTGGATTTGCATTTGGATTTGGTGTTGATAGAATGGTTATGCTTAAATATGGCATAGATGATATCAGATTATTATATGAAAGTGATATGAGATTCTTAAATCAATTCTAGGAGGGATAAAATATGAAAGTACCATTTAATTGGCTAAAGGATTATGTTGATATAAATATATCAGCTGATGAACTTGGTGATGCTTTAACATTATCAGGATCAAAGGTTGAGGAAGTTGTTAAAGCAGGAGACAATATTCAAAATGTTGTTGTATGTAAAATAGAAAAAATAGAAGGACACCCAGATGCAGAAAAATTAAAAGTGTGTCAATGTAATATTGGAGAAGAAGAATTACTTCAAATAGTAACAGCAGCTGATAATATGAAAGAAAATGATTTTGTACCAGTAGCATTACATGGTTCAGTTCTTGCAGATGGAACAAAGATTAAAAAAGGTAAATTAAGAGGAATAGTATCAAATGGTATGTTCTGTTCAGAAGAAGAGCTAGGAATAGCAGGAGATGAACCAGTACATGGACTTATGATATTACCACAAGATTCAGTTCCAGGTATGGATATAAAAGAAGCTTTAGGACTTAATAAGGCTATAATTGATTTAGAAATAACATCAAATAGACCAGATTGTTTAAGTGTTGTTGGTATGGCTAGAGAAACAGCTGCTACAATAGGAACAACTTATAGAATGCCAAACATGAAGTTTGAGGCTAAGAATACTGAAAATATTGAAGATATAATTAAAGTTGATGTTAAAGATGAACTTTGTAGAAGATATATGTCAAGAGGAGTTAAAAATGTTAAAGTAGCTCCATCACCATCATGGATGCAAGAAAGACTTCTAGATGCAGGGGTTAGACCTATAAATAATATAGTTGATATTACAAACTTTGTTATGTTAGAGCTTGGGCAGCCAATGCATGCATTTGATAGAAGAGAACTTAAAACTTCTAATATAGTAGTAGAAAGAGCAAATGATGGAGAAAAGTTCATTACTTTAGATGAAGAAGAAAGAATTTTAGATTCATCAGTACTTGCTATAAAAGATGGCTCAGAAGTTGTTGCTTTAGCAGGAATAATGGGTGGAGCAAATTCAGGAATAAAAGATGATACAACAGAAGTTATTTTTGAATCAGCAAACTTTGAAGGAACAAATATTAGAGTAAATTCAAAGAAACTTGGTCTTAGAACAGAAAGTTCATCAAGATTTGAAAAAGATATTGATCCTAACTTAGCACAACTTGCTATAGATAGAGCTTGTGCATTAGTAGAAGAATTAGCTTGTGGTGAAGTAATGCAAGGAACAATAGATATATATAATTCTAAAAAAGAAGAAGGAAAAATGTCTGTTGAAATAGATTGGATAAATAAATTCCTTGGAACAAGTTTATCAGCTACAGAAATGAAGAAATGTCTTGATAGTTTAGATTTAAATACAACTATAAATGGAGAAAACTTAGATATAACAGTTCCTACATTTAGAATAGATATTGCTATTAAAGAAGATATAGCTGAAGAAGTTGCTAGAATATATGGATATAATAATATTCCAACAACTATAATCACAACAAATACAAATAAGGAAGCTAAAAATGCTAAGCAAAAACTTGATGATTTAGTAGTAAATACTATGATTGCATCAGGACTTAACCAATCAATAAGTTACTCATTCGGAAGTACAAAGGCATTTGATCTTATAAATCTTCCAGAAGATTCAAAGCTTAGAAATGTTGTTAGAATTAAAAATCCACTTGGAGAAGATTTTAGTGTTATGAGAACATCAATACTTCCTTCAATGATGGAATCATTAGCAAGAAATTATACAAGAAGTAATAATTATGCTAGATTATTTGAAATGGGAAAAATATACCTTCCAAATGAAGATGAAAATGAACTTCCAATGGAAAGAAATATTTTAACAATCGGAATTTATGGAGATGTAGATTACTTCCACTTAAAAGGAGTAGTTGAAAATCTTTTAGAAGCACTTGGAATTAATAAGTTTGCATTTAAGAGAGAATCAGAAAATCCAAGTTACCATCCAGGAAAAACTGCAATGCTTACAGTTGGAAAAAATGTAGAAGTTGGAGTTTTAGGAGAAGTTCATCCAGATGTAACAGAAAATTATGGTGTTGATACATTATGCTATACAGCTGAACTTGATTTAGATAAACTATATGAATATGCAAATGTAGAAAAGGTATATACACCAATAGCTAAGTTCCCAGCTGTTACAAGAGATATAGCTTTACTTGTTGATGATGCTATTTTAGTAGCAGAAATAGAAGAAACTATAAAGAAAGCTGGATTACCTCTTGTTGAATCAATCGAATTATTCGATGTTTATAAAGGTGAACAAATACCAGAAGGTAAGAAGAGTATAGCTTATGCAATAGTTTATAGAGATCCTAAGAAGACTCTTGATGATAAAGCTGTAAATAAAGTTCATGATAAAATATTAAGAGCTTTAGAACATAAGTTAGGTGCTCAACTTAGATAATCAATGTTTAAAAATTGTTATGTATATGTTAAAATATACATAACAATTTTATTATGTAAGTATATGGTACATATTAAATTATATTAGTTTGAAGAGGTGTAGTATGGCAACAGTCACTGTAAGAATAAATGGTATGGACTATAAGCTGAAAGGAAAAGAAGATGAGGCATACTTAAAAAGTATTGCTGGTCATGTTGAGGACAAGTTACAAGAAATCCTTACAAAGAATACTAAACTTAGTGTTTCAGCAGCTTCTGTATTGACTGCCATAAACTTAGCGGATGAATCTTTTAAGGCAAAAAAAGAATTAAATGATATTTTAAATAACTATGAAAATTTAGAAATAGTTAATAAAAGTTTAAAACAAGAATTAGAAGATGTAAAAATAGAGTATAATGATATTATTACAAGTAAAGATGCTAAAAATTCTAAATTAATAGAAGGAATTAAAGCGGAACTAAAGAAGTCTATAGAAGCGAAGAAGATTATAGAATTAGAAAAGAAAGAATTAGAAAAAGCAAAAACTGTATTATTATCACAAAAAAGTAGTCTAGAAATAGAAAGAGCTAAGCTTAGAACTCTATTAAAGAAGGATAATTCAGAACCTTTAAAGGAAGAAATTAAAAAATTAAAAGAACAATTAAGTATTATGGAAAAAGAAAAACAAGAACTTATATCAGCTAATAAAAAATTAAAAGATTCACATAAAGAGATGAAATTTGAAGTGCAATCTTGTAAATATAGAATGATAGATCTTGAAAATAAATTAGTAGAAAGTCAAATAACAGTAGCAAAGGAAAGAGCTAAAAAAAGTCCAGTATTAGCTAAAGCTAATAATAAAAAAAGCAATAAAAATAATAAGCAAGCTCAAAAGGATAAATAAGAGAATTATAAACAAAGTCTATAATATAGAATTATAGGCTTTGTTTGTGTATAATTAAATATTGATTATGTTATTTTAGAAATATTTAAACTTTATTAGGAGAAGTGAAACTTTATGGAAAAGATAGAATTATTAGCACCAGCAGGATCAATGGAAAGTTTAATCGCTGCAATAAATAAAGGTGCAGATGCAATTTATTTAGGTGGAGATAAATTTTCAGCTAGAGCTTATGCATCAAATTTTGATAGAAAAACCATGGAAGAAGCTGTAGACTATGCGCATAGTTATGGTGTTAAGGTGTATGTAACTTTAAATACATTAATAAAAGAAAATGAATTTAATGAAGCGATAGATTATGTAGGATTTTTATATAGAATAGGTGTAGATGCTTTAATAATACAAGATACTGGGATTTTAAATAAGGCTAAGAGAATTTATCCAGAACTTGAATTACATGCTTCAACACAAATGAGTATACATAATGCAGAAGGAGCATTATTCTTTAGAGAAAATGGATTCCAAAGAATAGTTTTATCAAGAGAACTTTCATTAAATGAAATAGAATATATTTCAAAGGATTTAGGTATAGAAACAGAAATGTTTGTTCATGGTGCTTTATGTGTATCATATTCAGGGCAATGTCTTATGAGTAGTATGATAGGTGGGAGAAGTGGAAATCGTGGACGTTGTGCTCAAAGTTGTAGATTACCTTATACTTTAATTAGAGAATCTGATAGAAAAGAGACAAAGGGATATCTTTTAAGTCCTAAAGATATGTGTACTATAGATAATATTGCAGACTTAATAAAAACAGGAACAAGTTCTTTAAAAGTAGAAGGTAGAATGAAGAAACCTGAGTATGTTGCTGGAGTAATACAAAGTTATAGAGATGCTATAGATGAAGTATTAGGAGTTAAAAAGAAAGAAGATAATAATGATAGAAAGAAAACATTATTAAAATTATTTAATAGAGAAGGATTCTCTAACGCTTATTTATATAAAAATACAGGAAAAGATATGATGGCATATAATAATCCTAAAAATACAGGGGTTTATATAGGTAAAATAGGCAAGAATTGTGAAACTATATTAGAAGAAGATATATCTTTAAAGGATGGAATAAGAGCAGAAGATAATGGATTTATCTTAACTAAGATAACTTTAAATGGTAAGGAAGTTGAATCTGCTAAAAAAGGTGACAAGGTAGTATTATATCCTAAAAAGTATAGAATAGGTGATAAATGCTATAAGATGTCAGATACTAAGTTATTAGCAACTTTAAAGAAAGCATATGAAAAAAGATATGGTAGAAAAATAGAATTAGAGGCAAATGTTAGATTTAAAGTTGGAATGCCATTTGAGATAAGTGTAGAATATAATGGAAAGAAATATGTAAAGTCTGGGGATATTGTAGAAAAAGCAGTTAATAGTCCACTAGATATAACTAAAGTAGAAAAGAATATTAAGAAATCAGGGGAAGTACCTTATAAAATTGAAAAAATAATATTTGAAGATTTTGAGGATGGATTCTTATCTATTGGAGCTATCAATAATCTAAGAAGAGAAATTTTAGAAGAAATTTTAGATTATGAAGTAAATAGATTTAAGAAAACAGTAAAACCTTTAAATAACCTAGAGGTTCAAACAGATAGAAATAGAAATATAGAAGGAATTTATGCAAGAGTATCAACAGCTGATCAATTACAAGCTTTAATGGATTTAGGTGCTGAAAATATAATTATTGATATATTTGGGAAAAATAAGACTACATTAAATAAATCTGTATTTAAGACTTTAGAAGATTTTAAAGGTAAAGTATATTTAGAAATTCCTAATATAGTAAAAGAAGAATTTGAAGTTATATGTAAAGTTATAGATTCACTTAAAGATAAGATTGCAGGACTTTCTACAGGAAATATAGGTATTATAAGAAGATATAAAGATGAAATGGAGATTCTAGGGGGGTATAAAATAAATATATTTAACTCAGAATCATTAAAGTTCTATAATAAGAATATAGATGGAGTTTGCTTAAGTCTTGAGCTTAATAGAAAAGAAATTAAATCTATGTTAGATAAAGAAAATAAGGGAACTCAATTCTTTATATATGGAAAACCTGAAGTTATGGTAAATGAATATTGTCCTATAGGAAGTACTTTTGGGGGGAAAACTACTAATAGAACTTGTGATGATCAATGTATTGAAAGTAACTTTAGATTAAAGGATAGAATAAATGAAGAGTTTATAATTAGAACAGATATATTCTGTAGGGCTCATATTTATAATCCAGTTCCTGTTAATATAACTTCAGAAATTAAGGATATAGAAAGTTTAGGTATAAAATCATTTAGGGTAGATTTTGTAGATGAATCTTATAATGAAGTTAAAAATGTAATGTTAGCAGTAATGAATAGAGAAACTCTTAAAATAGATAAGTTCACAAAAGGACATTATAGAAGAGGAGTAGAATAGGAGAGTGAAGCATGAATAATAAAGTTATTGTATCTTTAGAATTCGATAAAATTAAAAAGTTAATAGAAAAGTATGCTATAACAGCTTCAGCTAAAGAAAAAATAAGAGAGTTAGAACCATATGGTTCACATTTTGATGTTATAGAGCATTTAGAAGAAACAAAAGAAGCTCTAGATCTTTTAATTAAAAAAGGAAATCCACCATTTGAAGGACTTTATGATGTAAAAGAAGAACTTGTTAGAGTTCAAAAAGGTGGAGGGCTTGGAGCAGGAGCATTATTAAAAATAGCTAATATGCTTAGAGCTGCAAGAAGATTTTCAGAATTTATAAGTACAAAGGATGAAGAAGAAGGATATAGAATTTTAGAAGATATAGCAATGGGAATTACTCCTTACAAAAATGTGGAGGATGCTATATTTAGAGCTATAATCGGAGAAGAAGAAATATCCGATAGAGCTAGTGAAAAACTTTATTCAATAAGAAAGAGTTTAAAAGAAAAGAATTCATCTATAAGAGATAAGGTTAATTCAATAGTAAGAAGTAATGCTCAATATTTACAAGATTCATTATTTACAATGAGGGGAGATAGATATGTTATTCCTGTTAAGGCAGAGTATAAATCACTTGTTCCAGGTCTTGTACATGATCAAAGTTCAACAGGAGCAACTTTATTTATAGAGCCTATGAATCTTGTTAATTTAAATAATGAGATTAAAGAACTTATGCTTCAAGAGAGAGCTGAAATTCAAAGAATTCTTGAAGAACTTACTTCTCTTGTATATGGATTTATATCTACAATTAAGACTAATTTTGATATAATTGTAGATCTTGATTTTATATTTGCAAAAGCTAAGTATGGAAGTTCTATGGATGGTATTCTTCCAAGTGTTAATACTGAAGGAAGAATAGATTTAATAGAAGCAAGACATCCACTTATAGATAGAAAAAAAGTTGTTGCATCTAATATTTATCTAGGTGGAGAATTTACTAGCCTTGTTATAACAGGACCTAATACAGGAGGTAAGACAGTTACAATTAAAGCAACTGGACTTATAGAACTTATGGGGCTTTCAGGATTATTAATTCCAGCTAAAGAAAATTCAAGTATTGCTTTCTTTAAAGAAATATTTGCTGATATAGGTGAAGAACAAAGCATAGAACAAAGTTTATCAACTTTCTCAGCTCATATGACTAATATAGTTAAGATTATGGAACAAGCTGATAAAGATAGTTTTGTATTATTTGATGAGCTTGGAGCAGGAACAGATCCAACAGAAGGAGCAGCTCTTGCAATAGCAATTCTTGAAAATTTAAGAAATAGAGGGGCAAGAATACTTGCTACAACTCATTATAGTGAACTAAAGGCTTATGCTCTTAGAACTATAGGGGTAGAAAATGCTTCAGTTGAATTTAATGTAGAAACTTTAAGACCAACTTATAGACTTTTAATTGGAGTTCCTGGTAAATCAAATGCTTTTGAAATTTCTAGAAGACTTGGATTATCAGATGATTTAATTTCTGAATCTAAGAAACTTATTGATAGTGATTCATTAGAATTTGAAGATTTAATACAAAGTCTTCAAGATAAAAGTATAAAGGCAGAAGAATATGCTAGAGATGCAGAAAAGTATAAAATTCAAGCTAAGATGATGAAAGAAAAATATGAAGAAAAGCTTGCTAGAATAGAAGAGGTTAGAGAAAATGCTTATGCAGAAGCGAGAAGAGAATCAAAGGCTATTTTAGATGATGCTAAAGAAGAGGCTGATAATATTCTTAAGAATATGAGAGAGCTTGAAAGACTTGGTGTTTCAAGTGAAGCTAGAAGAGCTTTAGAAAAAGAAAGAGGAAAACTTAGAGATAAGATTTCTACTGCAGAGCAAAGTCTTCAAAAAAATCTTGAAGATAATAAGGGGGAAGAACTTACAGAAGTTTATCCAGGAATGGAAGCAATGCTCCCAAAAATTAATCAAAAGGTTATAATTTTATCTGAGCCAGATAATAAAGGTGAAGTTCAAGTTGAAGCAGGTATTATGAAGATAAATGTAAAGCTTAAGGAACTTAGAAAAGTAAAAGAAACTAAGCAAGAAAAGAAAATTAGAAAAAGAGAAGCTAAATTAAATCTAAAACAAGTTAGTTCATCAGTAGATTTAAGAGGAATGGATTCAATAGAAGCTACTATGGTAGCAGATAAATATCTTGATGATGCAGCTATTGCAGGACTTGGAGAAGTGACTTTAGTTCATGGTAAAGGTACAGGAGTTCTTAGAAGTGCTATAGCTGATATGTTAAGAAAACATCCACATGTTAAAAAGCATAGACTTGGAGTTTATGGTGAAGGTGGAAATGGAGTAACAATAGTAGAATTAAAATAATTTAGTTTAAAAAGAGTTTATCTTGTAAAAAGATAGCTCTTTTTATTTATATTTTATAAGAAAAATAAGAAATTTATATAAGAATAGAAAAGTTATTGATTTTTAATTGTATATATTTTGTAAAATAAGTATGTTAAAATGTATTTTAAAAGGGAATTTTACAAGTAAACTAATGATTAAGGAGGTGAATAAAAACAAATAACCTTATTTATAAATAGAGTTATTATGTTTTTAATGATATGTATTCAAATGAGTTTAAAGAAAGAGTAGCGAAGAAAAAGAAAATGCATAAAACTATAATGGTGGTAATAGGAATTTTAGCTTTAGGTGGAATGTTATCTACAGTAATAGCACCATTATTATATTATTAAGAAATAAGAGAGAGTTCACTAGGGTTATAACTCATAAAAATGTAGCCCTATACTAGATAATAAAATAATTTTTTAAGGAGGGATAAGATGATAATTGTTAGTGCCTGTTTATGTGGTGAGAATTGTAAATATAATGGTGGAAATAATAAAAATGATAAGGTATTAGACTTTATAAGTGATAAAGAAACTTATTTTATATGCCCAGAAGAACTAGGAGGACTTAGTACACCTAGGGAGCCTTCCGAAATGCAGGGAAATGCTAAAGAAGTTCTTTATGGAAATGCTAGGATTATTTCTATTAGTGGAAAGGATGTAACTAAGGAATTTGTAGATGGTGCTTATAAAAGTTTAGAGCTTGCTAAGAAAGTAGGGGCAAAAAAAGCAATTTTAAAAGCAAAAAGCCCTTCTTGTGGAAAAGGTAATGTATATGATGGGAGCTTTAGTGGTAAATTAGTTTCAGGAAATGGTATTACAGCACAGTTATTTGAGGATAATGGAATAATGGTAATAAGTGAAGAAAATTTATAAGTTGTAAATTTTTTAAGAATAGTGGTATAATATATAAAAATTATCGAAAAACATAGAGACAAAGGAGGAATGAACATGGAAAAGAAGATAGCAGCATTTTTTGATATAGATGGAACAATCTATAGAGAAGGACTTATAACAGAGGTATTTAAGAAAATAGTTAAATATGAATTAGTTGATGAAGAAAAGTGGAATCACGAAGTTAAGCCTGCTTTTATAAGATGGGATCAAAGACAAGGAGATTATGATGAATATCTTTCAAAGATGGTTGATATTTATATTGATACTATAAAAGGGCTTAAAAAGCATCATGTAGATTATATTGCTCGTAATGTTATAAATCAAAAAGGAGATAGAGTTTATACATTTACAAGAGAAAGAATTAAATGGCATAAAGAACAAGGTCATATAGTTATAGCTATATCAGGTTCTCCTATAGAACTTGTTAAAGAGATGGCAAATAAATATCAAATGGATGATTATAGAGGGACTCTTTATAAATTAAATGAAGATGATACATATAGCGGAGAAATAGTACCTATGTGGGATTCTAGAAGTAAAGAAAAGGCAATGAAAGAACTTGAAGAGAAATATAATATAGATCTTGAAAAAAGTTTTGCTTATGGGGATACATCAGGAGATTTTACAATGTTTAAGAATGTAGGAAATCCATATGCTATAAATCCAACTAGAGAACTTTTAGGAAAAGTTATGGATTGTGAAGAAATGAAAGAAAAAATAAAATTAATAGTTGAAAGAAAAGATGTTACTTATAAATTAAATCCAGATGCTATAGAATTAATATAAATAAGACTTAAAATTAAGTTTATTAGGTTTATAAAATTATAAAAAATATTTTTAAGTTATGTTTAGTAAGTAAATATAAAATTTATTAGTTAAAGAAAGTTCTTTGAATAATATCAAAGAACTTTCTTTTATAGAATGAATAAAAAGGTCCCTTCTTGTTAATAATAAATTACAGGAGGGATTGATTATGGAAAAATTGAATATTTTAATAAGAGAAAAAAAGACTCATCATGAGGCAAGAAAAACTAGAAGAGAAGGTAAAGTTCCAGGTATCTTATATGGAAAGGCTATAAAAAATATGCTTTTTGAAATAGGGGCTATAGAGTTAGATAGATATATAGTTGAAGAAGGATGTAACTCTCTTATAGATGTAGATATTAACGGAGAAAATCATAAAGCTATGATAAAGGAAGTACAAAGAGATCCTATAAATAGAAAGATAATACATCTTGATTTACAACAAGTTGAAGAAGGTAAAATTGTTACAGCTAATGTTCCAGTTAATTTTGTTGGAGAAGATAATCTTGTTAGAAATGGAATTGTTCTTCAAAAGCAAAAAGATTCTATAAAAGTTAAGTGTGAAGCTGAGAATATTCCAAAAGCAGTAACAATAGATGTTGCAAAAGCTAAAGTAGGAGATAATTTTAAGATATCAGATGTAGAATTTGGTCAAGAAATTTCAATAATGGATAGTTTAGATTCTGTTATGGCTAGTGTGACATTTGAGCAAAAAGTAAAAACTTTAGAAACTATTGAAGAAGGTCAACAAAGAACTTTAGAAATGCAAAAAGATTAATAAAGAGTTTAAGCATCTCATATTTGAGATGCTTAATTTTTTGTTAAGATATGGTAAATATTTAATCTTAATCTTTTTATAATTCATAAATATGGTAAACTTAAAAAGATAAAATTTTAAAATGGTATTATATTTAAATCTTATATAATATAATTATGTATAGTAAAGAATGGGAGGATTAGGAAATGTATAGAGAGAAATATAACCAGTGGCTAAATTCTGATATAGTATCAGAAGATTTAAAAACAGAGCTTTTAGATATAAAAGACAATGAAAAAGAGATAGAGGAAAGATTTTATAAAGAATTAGATTTTGGTACAGGTGGCCTAAGAGGAATTATAGGAGCAGGTACAAATAGACTAAATGTTATTACAGTTGGAAAAGCTACACAAGGTTTTTCAAATTTCTTAAATGATGAATATGGAGAAAATAAATCAGTAGCAATAGCTTATGATTCAAGAAATATGTCTGATGTATTTGCAAAAGCAGCTGCACTTAATTTAGCTGCTAATGGGATAAAAACATTTTTATTTAAGAGTTTAAGACCTACACCAGTATTATCATTTGCTGTTAGATATTTAGGATGTAAAGGTGGAATAGTACTTACAGCATCACACAATCCTAAGATATATAATGGATATAAAGCTTATGATGAAAATGGATGTCAGTTAACAGATGAACCTGCAAAAAGAGTTATCGATTATGTTAATGAAATTGAAGATTATTCAAAGATTAAAACTATGAATGAAAGTAAGGCTATAGAAGAAGGCCTATTAGTTTATATAGCTGAAAATGTAGATGAAGCATTTATAGAAAATTTAAAAGAGGTAACAATAAGAGAAGAATTAGTTAAGAATAAAGCTAAAGATTTAAAGATAGTTTATACACCTATACATGGATCAGGTAATATACCAGTAAGAACAGTATTAAAAGAACTTGGTTATGAAAATGTATATGTTGTTAAGGAGCAAGAATTACCAGATGGTAATTTCCCAACAGCACCATATCCTAATCCAGAGAATCCAAAAGTATTTAAGCTTGCTTTAGAATTATCAGAAAAAGTAGGAGCAGATGTTATTTTTGGAACAGATCCAGATTGTGATAGAATTGGTGTAGTTGTTAAAGATAATAATGGAGAATATAAAGTATTAACAGGAAATCAGACAGGAATACTATTAACTCATTATGTTCTTTCATCATTAAAAGAATTAAATAAGTTACCAGAGAATGGTGCAGTAATTAAAACTATAGTTACAACAGAAGCTGTTAGAAAGATTACAGATGATTATGGAGTTAAGTTATTTGATTTATTAACAGGATTTAAATATATAGGAGAAATGATGACTGAGTTTGAAAAGAGCTTAGAATATAAATATCTTCTTGGATTTGAAGAAAGTTATGGTTATTTAATAGGAACTCATGCAAGAGATAAGGATGCTGTTGTTGCAGCTCAAATGATTGCAGAGATGACTCTTTATTATAAAGAACAAGGAAAAACTTTATATGATGCTTTAATTGACTTATATGAAAAGTATGGATATTTTAAAGAAAGTTTAGTTTCAGTAACTCTTGAAGGAAAAGAGGGACAAGAAAAAATAGCAAGTTGTATAGAAGCTCTTAGAAATACTAAGCTTGAAGAAGTAAATGGAATAAAAGTTAATCTAGCTTTAGATTATAAATTAAGCAAAGAGCTTAATAATATTACAAAGGAAGAAAAAACTATAGACCTTCCAAAATCAAATGTGTTAAAATATGTTCTAGAAGATGATTCATGGTTTGCTGTTAGACCTTCAGGAACAGAACCTAAAATGAAAGTTTACTTAGCAGTTAAGGGTAGAAGTTTAGAAGATGCAGAAAATAAGAGTGCAGACTTTGAAAAGAATGTAATGGCAATAATAAATGAAAAATTAAATTAATAATTATAGGTTGTCCTCTAAGGGGCAACCTATGTTTTTAGAAGAGGAGTGTAATTAATATTGAATTTTAATCAATTTTCAAAAGATAAATTATCAGTTCTACTTTTTGTGGAATTAAATCCAGATGGTTTTCTTAAGGCTTTAGGAGCAGATAATAAGGAATTAAATTTAAAAGAGTTATATGTACCAATAGATCCTAAATACCTAAATCAAGATGTAAAAAAGGGATATAAGCTAGATAAACTTCCAATAAACTATTTTGTTGAAGGGATGTTTTTTGCTTTAGGAGGAGATAAGAACTTAAGATTTAATAATGATTATAAGAAAATACTTCCTCTTATACATGATGCAGAATTTTGCGTAAAAAGTATAATAGCTGAAAAGACTAAAGCAGGAGAACTTGAAGAAGCTCTTATGTTATTACTAGGGCTATGTGAATATAAAGAGGATAAAGATATATTTGAAAAAACTTTACTTGTATGTGAAGCTTTAAGAGAAAATAATAAAGAATATAATGACTTACAATTAGAAATTGCAGATAAAGCAAAAGAACTTTGGAGTTTAGAAGCCTTTCCACATTTATATGCAAGTTTAGCTTATAAAGATAAGGAAGATTTAAGTAAGGCCCTAATAGATATAAATGAATATGTAGCGAAAGGTGGAGAAAAAACTAGTGAGATAGCTGCTTTAAATGAAGAAATTGAAGATGCATTAAAATATGAAGAAGGTAAAGAGGCTTTAGTTGAAGAACCAACAGTTGCATTAACAAAACTTTTACCTCTTGCAGATAAATTTGAAGAGGATGCTATTATAAGATTCTATATAGGAACATGTTATAGAAGACTTGGTAATTTTGAAAAGGCTATATATTACTTAAATGAAAGTATGGCTCTTGATAATAATATAGTTGAAGTAGTTAATGAGCTAGGAATAAATTATGCATCACTTGGAGATTACGATAATGCAATAAAATATTTTAGAAAAGCATTTGAAGCTACTAAAGATATTGAAATATGTACTAATCTTATAATGAGTTATGTTCACAATAATGATATAGAAAATGCTAAAAAGCATTTAGCATTAGCAGAAGCTATAAATAAAGATGATGAAATAGTTAAAGAAATAAAGAAATATTTCAAAGATCTTTAATATTTAGGAGGGGAAGTATGGAAGATTTAAAAATGGCAGACATAAATATAAAGACTTTTATTAATGACTTAGCTTCAGATAAGCCAGCACCAGGTGGTGGAGCAGTTGCAGCTATGTCAGCAGCTCTTTCAGGAGCTTTATCATCAATGGTTTATAGTTTGACAGTTGGAAAAAAGATATTTGATGAGCTTTCAGAAGAAGATAAAATAGTTTTAGGACAAAATATAGAAGAGGCAAAAGGATTTGCAAATGAGGCTTTAAAATTTGCAGATAAAGATAAGAAAGCATTTAATGCTCTTATGGATGCATATAAGCTTCCAAAAGAGACAGAAGAGCAAAAAAGAAAAAGAGCTAATGTAATAGAAAAAAGAACTTTAAAATGTTTAGTAGTACCTCTTAGTCTGGCAGAAGAAAGTTTACATTTCTATGAGAATATAAAATTTGCAGCAGAAAAGGGGAATAAGAATCTAGTTTCTGATGCTGCTATTTCAGCAGTAATGCTACATTCAGCAATTGAATCAGCTTTAATAAATGTTAAAGCAAACCTTAAGTTTATTAAAGATGAAGAAGTTAAGGCTGGAGCTATGAAAAAAATGAGAATTATAGAGGAGAATAATAATATTTTAAAGATAGAAACATTTAAAGTTATTGATAACTATCTATAAAAAACAAGAGAGCCTTAGTTTAAGGCTTCTCCTGTTTTTCTATTTTCCATTAAATGATCTAATGATTTAAATTCATAACCATCATTTTTTAATTTTTTTAATACCTCATCTAATATCTCAGTATTAGTTTTTGAGCAGGCATGTAAAAGTAAAATTTGACCATTATGTATATTTGAAGTTATTTTATTTATTGCATATTCTCTACTTGGTTGCTTATCTACTAACCAGTCTTTATAAGCAAAGCTCCAAAATACAGATATATATCCTAAGTTTTTAGTTTCAACTAAAGCTTTGTGGCTATATCTTCCCATAGGAGGTCTAAAATATTTAGGCATATCTTTACCTGTTACTTCTTTATAGGCTATTTCAACATTTGTAAATTCATCTTTAAATTCAGGTTTATTTGCAAGTGTTGGCATAGATTTATGACGAGAAGTATGATTACAAACAAGATGTCCACCATCTACCATACTCTTTATTATATCTGGATTACCAGTTATATAAGGTTTAGTAACAAAAAAGGCTGCTGGAACATTATTATTATTCAATACTTCTAAGATTTTAGGCGTAAATCCATTTTCATAACCTTCATCAAATGTTAGATATAAAACTTTTTGAGTTTCATCACCTTTATAGATAGCTAAATCATCAGTTACATAAGGAGTTTCCTTAGGTGCCATAAGTTTATTTAAATTTTTGTCAAATGAATAATACCAACTAAATTCATTATTAGTTATTTTATTTTCATTAGCCAAAACCTTTATTGGAGAAAAAAGCAATGATAAGCCCATTATTAGTGAAAGAAATTTTTTCATGAACATCACCTCAATAATTAGTATGGCTTTTAAGCTTTAAGAGTATATAAAATATTCATGCCATAATAGCCAAGAATATACATGGCTTGAAATATAATAGAAGCTAGAGTATAATTTTATGGTATATGAATAAGTTAAAAATGAAAGGAATGTACATAGATGAAGTTAGGAATAGTTGGTTTACCAAACGTAGGGAAAAGTACATTATTTAATGCTATAACAAAAGCAGGTGCTGAATCAGCAAACTATCCATTCTGTACTATAGAACCAAATGTTGGAGTGGTTAGTGTACCAGATAAAAGATTAGATGTTTTAGAAAAAATGTATGGAACAAAAAGAAAAGTATATACAGCAATTGAATTTTATGATATTGCAGGTCTTGTTAAAGGTGCAAGTAAAGGTGAAGGACTTGGAAATAAGTTCTTATCACATATAAGAGAAGTATCATCAATAGTTCACGTTGTTAGATGTTTTAATGATGAAAATGTTGTTCACGTTGAAGGTTCAGTAGATCCTATAAGAGATATTGAAACAATAAACCTTGAACTTATTTTTGCTGATATAGATGTTATTGAAAGAAGAATGGAAAGAACTCTTAAGTCAGTTAAATCAGGGGATAAAGTAGCTAAGGCTGAATATGCATTAATGGAAAAAGTTAAAGCTCACTTAGAACTTAATAAACCAGCTAGAACATTAGAAGTTGATGAAGATGAAGCTAAGTTATTAAAAGGATTCTTCTTAATTACATCAAAACCAGTTCTTTATGCATGTAATATATCAGAAGATGATATGATGGCAGGAAACCTTGAAAATGACATGGTTAAAAAAGTTAAAGAGTATGCAGAGGCAGAAAATTCAGGAATTACAATAGTTTCAGCTAAATTAGAAGAAGAATTATCAGGGCTTGAAGATGAAGAAAAAGCAGAAATGCTATCAGAGTACGGATTAGAAGAATCAGGTCTTGATAAGTTAATTCAAGCAAGTTATAAATTACTTGGATTAATAAGTTACCTTACAGCTGGAGTTCAAGAAGTTAGAGCTTGGACAATAAAAGAAGGAACAAAAGCTCCTGCAGCAGCAAGTAAGATTCACTCAGATATTGAAAGAGGATTTATTAGAGCTGAAGTTGTAGCATATGATGATTTAGTTGCATGTGGTTCAGAAGCTGCAGCTAAAGAAAAAGGTCTTTACAGATTAGAAGGAAAAGACTATGTAATGAAAGATGGAGATGTAGTTCAATTTAGATTTAATGTTTAATTTAAATTACTACAATAAAAGAGACTGTCTTATAAAGACAGTCTTTTTTATTTTGTATATAAAATGCAATATATTAAAATATTATAAATTCTATTTTTATATTTTATAATATATATTTTTTCTACATAGTATAAAGACATTAAATACTATCTATCGATATATAACTTCTTAAATTTACTTTATTTTATAGAAGATGATAGTTAGTGGCAAAAAAATAAAATAAATCGTAGATATTTACATAAATATACTAAATAAAAATCGTTAATTGGTATATTAATTGTTTAATTGTATAATGAAATTAATATTTATCGTATAAAAATTTAGTAAAATAGCTGTAAACTTATGTAAAATGGTTGCAAAGTTAGTATAAAATAGTGTAAATTATAATTAAAGAAATAATTCAATTAATAACCTTAATTTACTAATATATGAAAAATAAGTGTATATATGTTATAAATAATTAAATTTATAATTTTTTATAAAAATATTTTAGTATATAAAGATAAAAATAGAGTAGAATTAAAGATTCTATTTAAAATAAAGAATATTAAACTATTTAATTTTAAATATAAGGAGAAACAATATGGATTTTAAACACATATCAGTTCTTTTGAATGAATGTATTGAGGGACTAAAGATAAAAAATGATGGGATTTATGTTGACTGTACTTTGGGTGGTGCAGGACATTCATCAGTTATTTTACAACACTTGGGTGAAAATGGAAGACTTATAGGAATAGATCAAGATAAGGATGCTTTAAAAGCAGCGGGAGAAAGATTAAAAGATTTTAATAATGCAACTTTAGTTCATAGTAATTTTGAAAATTTAAAAAATGTTTTAGATAATTTAGAAATAGATGGAGTTGATGGTATTTTAATAGACCTTGGAGTTTCATCTTATCAACTTGATAATGCTGAAAGAGGATTTAGCTATATGCAAGATGCTCCACTTGATATGAGAATGAATAGAGAAGAAGAATTTTCAGCTTATGAAGTAATAAATACTTATACAGCAGAACAATTATTTAGAATAATTAAAGAATATGGAGAAGAAAAGTTTGCAAAAAGAATAGCAGATTTTATTGTTAAAGCTAGAGAAGAAAAACCGATAGAAACAACATTTGAATTAGTTGAGATAATAAAATCAGCAATACCTGCAAAAGCAAGAAGAGAAGGACCTCATCCTGCAAAGAGAACTTTCCAAGCTATAAGAATAGAAGTTAATAGAGAGCTTGCTATAATTTCAAATACAATTAAAGATGGGGTAGAAAAATTAAATAAGGGTGGAAGAATGGCAATAATTACTTTCCATTCATTAGAAGACAGAATAGTTAAGAAAACATATAAGGATTTAACAAATCCATGTACATGTCCAAGTAGCTTACCAGTATGTGTATGTAATAATAAACCAATAGTAAAGATTATTACTAGAAAACCAATAGAAGCTAGTGAGGAAGAGCTTGAGTACAACCCAAGAAGTAGAAGTGCAAAACTTAGAGTTATAGAGAAATTATAAGGGTATGAAGAATTAATTTTAGTAGGGGATGAAGTGGTATGGTTGTAGAAAAAACTAATTATGAGAGAGAGAAACAAACACTTCAACCAAAGAGAAAAAAAATTGATAGAAGCAAAAGAAGAGAAGAATATAGAAAAAAGCAATTTAAATTAAAACAAGAAAAAGATAAAAAAATAAGAAGGTTATCTGTTTTAACAGCAGGACTTATTGCTGTGTTCGGAATGATTATTCTAATTACAGATTGTCAAATCTATAAGAAGCAACAAGAAATAACTAAAATTAAAAATGATATTAGAATTATGAAAGAAAATAATGAAGATTTAAGAATAAAGCTATTAGAACATTCTTCATTAGAAAATATAGAAAAAGTAGCTAAAGAGAAGTTAGGAATGGTATTTCCAGAAAAGGAAGATATGTTACAAATAGTTAAATAAAACAATGGCTAAATTTTAAGGGGAATCTAATTAGTCAGATAATATTTGATGAGTGGGTGTACTTTATATAGGTGCATCCTAATTTTATATTTTAAAATTAATGTTTTATGGGGGTACAGTGTGAAAAGAAAAGCTAGTAAAAATAGAATAAAAGAAAAATATACTGCAAAACAAAAGGTAGCTATTTCAAATAGATGTAGATGGCTTTTAATAATTCTTAGCATACCTACTTTACTTATTTTTTTAAAACTTACATATACAATGGTATTTAAAGCTGATAAATATAGCAAAATGGCTGAAGAGCAATGGGTAAATGAAATAAGAATAGAAGCTAAAAGAGGAAAAATTTTAGATAGAAATGGAAATGAGCTAGCTATAAGTGGAGATGTATATAGAGTAGATTTAGATCTTACAACTCTTAATAAAACTTATGAAAAAAATGCTAGAAAAGATAATAGTGATTTAAGTGAAAAAGAAAAGAAAGAGAAGGAAAAAAATAAGCTTGCTAGTCAGCTTGCAAGTATATTAAAGATAGATAAAAAAGAAGTTTTAGCAAAACTTAATGCTAAATTACCATCTGGAAATCCAGCAACTAGTGCGATTTTAGCTAGAAGAATTGATAAAGAAGTAGCTGATAAAATAAAAGACTTAAAGTATTATGGAATAATAATTTCAAGCGATACAAAGAGATATTACCCAAATGGAAACTTCTCATCATATATATTAGGAAATGTTAATTCAGATATTAAGGGACTTAATGGTGTAGAACTTACATATGATTCAATATTATCAGGAGTACCTGGGGTAAGAATAGCTGAAGTTAGTAAAGGACAGGATCCCTTACCACTTAAAGAATCAGAATTTACACCAGCTATAGATGGAAAAAATGTAGTTTTAACAATAGATGAGCAAATTCAATATTTTGTTGAAAAAATAGCAAAGGAAACTATGGATGAGTATAAAGCTGAATCTGTAAATATATTAGTTATGGAGCCTAATACTGGTGAAATATTAGCAGCAGCTACAACTCCAGATTATGATCCTAATAAACCTTATGAAGGATTTGAAAAATTTAGTGGTAAAACAGATGATGAAAAAATACAACAAATGTGGAGAGATAGAATAGTATCAGACACATATGAACCAGGTTCAACTTTTAAAGTTATGACATTAGCAGCTGCAATTGAAGAAGGAGTTGCTGGTAAAGGTGAAACTTATTATTGTAATGGATATAAAGTTATCTTAGGAACTAGAATAAATTGTTGGAATGGTGCTGGACATGGGCCACAAACATTTAGTCAAATTTTAGAGAATTCTTGTAATGTTGGACTTATGGAAGTAGCTTTTAAGCTTGGAAAAGATGAATTATATAAGTATATTAAAGAGTTTGGATTTGGAGAACTTACAGGAATTGATTTACCAGGAGAAAGTAAAGGGATTGTAATGAATCCTGAAAATATGTCAGATGTAGATTTAGCTACAGTATCCTTTGGACAAGCTAATACAGCTAATATGCTACAATTATTATCAGCATTTAATGCAACTGTAAATGGTGGATTATTAGTAGAGCCACATGTCATGAAAGAAATATCTCATACTACAGATGAAGGGGCAGATGTTATAGATGATGTATTTAAACCTACTAAAAAAAGAGTTATAAGTGAAGAAACATCTAAGCAAATTAGAACAATGGTTGAAAATGTAGTAACTCATGGTACAGGAAAATCTGCTTATCTTGAAGAATATAGAGTAGGTGGGAAAACTGGTACTGCACAAATGGTTGATAGTATTAATGGGGGGTATGGAAAAGGTAGAATTGCTTCATTTATAGCAACTGCACCAGCTAATAATCCAAAGGTCAGTATATTAGTTAAAATTGAGAATCCAAAGTCTTCTGCCGCATCAGGAGGTGCAATGGGAGGTCCAGTAGTTAAAAAAGTATTAGAAAAAATATTTAATAATAAATCAGCAGAAGCTCTTAATTTTGATAATAATAAAAATAAATCATTTATAATTCCAGAAGTTAGAGGAATGACTAAATCTAAAGCTGAAGAAACTTTAAAGGAATTAGGGATAAATGTTAAATTTGAAGGAAAAGGGGATATTGTATCAAAGATGGATATTATTCCAGGTTCAATGGTTAAAAGTGATTCAAATATAGTTTTAAAGCTTACACAAGGTTCTAGAATAGATAAAGATATTATGGTTCCTAATATGATAGGTTTTACAAAACAAATGGCTGAAGAGATGCTTAAAAAAATTGGACTAAAAGGTGAATTTGATAAAGATAAGGGTGTAATTAATAAGCAAAGTATTAATAAAGATACTATTATTAAAAATGGAGATACAATTAAATTTATACTTCAAGAATAAAATTTCAACTTAAAGTAATTTAATAAGAGTGTTTAACATATTATTTAGGGATATATCAATTTAGGTATATCCCTATTTTTATTATGGAGGTAAAGTTATGAAAAGAAGTTTTAATGATAATGCTACTGTAAAACGAAGAATTATGGTAGGAGTATCAGTACTTATATGTATACTTTTAGCACTTCTTGTACGTGTTGGATATATAATGATTTTTAAAAGTGGTCAATATTCAAAAATGGCTGTTGAACAATGGACAAGTGATGTAAAAATAGCTGCAAAGCGTGGAAAAATATTAGATAGAAACGGTAAGGAGCTAGCCATAAGTGGTAATGTATATAGGGTAGATTTAGACTTAAAAACAGTAGCTAAATATAATAAAGAACATAATACTACAAATGAGGATTTAGCAATAAGACTTTCAGAAGCATTAGAGATGGATAAAGAAACTGCACTTAAAAAATTAAATTATAGACTTCCATCAGGAGCTCCTGCCCAAAGTTCTATAGTTGCTAGAAGAGTTGATAAAGAAAGAGCAGATAAAGTTAAGGAATTAAATATAGATGGAGTCATGGTATCAGCAGATACAAAAAGATATTATCCAGAAGGATCTTTTTTATCTCATGTTATAGGTAATACTAATTCAGATGGTAAAGGACTAACAGGGGTGGAACTTATGTATGATAGTGATTTATCAGGAGTTCCAGGTGTTAGAATAACAGAAATAGCTAAGGAAGGCTCAGCAATAACAGATATAATTTCTAGCTTTACTCCACCAGTAGATGGTAAGGATGTAGTTTTAACTATAGATTCACAAATACAATCATTTTTAGAAAAGGCAGCAGAAAAAACTCTTGAAAAAAATAAAGCTACTACAGTTAGTATTATAGCTATGGATCCTAATAATGGCGAAATACTTGGAATGGTTAATTCACCAGGATTTGATCTTAATAGCCCATATGAAGGATTTGAAGGCTTCGAAGGTGCAACAGATAATGAAAAAATACAAAAAATGTGGAGAAATAGAACTGTATCAGATACTTTTGAACCAGGTTCTATATTTAAGGTTGTAACAGCTGTTGCAGCTATGGAAGAAGGTTTAGCTAATAAAGGAGAGACTTATAATTGTGGTGGTAGTCTAAGAGTTGGGGATAGAAATATAAGATGTTGGAAAAGATCAGGACATGGTCCATTAACATTTGAAGGTATAGTTCAGAATTCATGTAATGTTGGATTTATGACTTTAGGACAAAGATTAGGAGCTGAAAAATTAACTGAATATATAAAGGCATTTGGTTTAGGAACAAAATCAGGTGTTGATTTACCAGGGGAAGCACCAGGAATAGTAAAGAAAGCTGAAAAAATTACAGATACTGATTTAGCTACCATATCTTTTGGACAAACTAATACTGTAAATATGATTCAATATCTTACTGCTTTTAATGCAGTTGCAAATGGTGGAACACTTATACAGCCTCATGTAATGAAGGAAGTAACTCATGTAAATGAAAGTGGTGAAACAATAGTAGATAAAAAATTTGAGCCAAAAACTAAAAAATCAGTTATAAGTGAAGAAACTGCAAAAGAAATGAGAAGAATATTAGAAACAGTTGTAATTGAAGGGGGAGCAAAAAAATCTCAAGTAGAAGGTTATCAAATTGGAGGAAAAACTGGTACTGCACAAAAAGTTAAGGCAACTGGAGGATATGGTGGAGGATATGTAGCTTCATTTATATCAATGGTTCCAACAGACAATCCTAAGATAACATTATTTGTGTCAATAGATGACCCTAAGGGTTCAGCTTATTATGGTGGAGTTATAGCAACACCAGTTGCAAAAATGGTATATGAAGATATATTTAATTATTTAGGACCAGAATATTTTGATGCTAATCTTAAAACTAATGATTTAATAGTTCCAGAAGTTAGAGGACTTGAAGTTAAAGAAGCAAAAGAAATATTAAAGGAAGCAGGCTTAAAGTACAAAATTGAAGGTGATGAAGAGTATATAAGCGATATGTTACCTAAAGCGGGATATATGGTAAATGAGGATTCAGAGATAAAACTTTACACAGGAGGTAGTTCAAATTATAATAAAGATATTATAGTTCCAAATTTTATAGGTCTTTCTAAAGAAATGAGTGAGAGTATTGCTGAGAAAATAGGACTTACACTAACTTTTGAAGGTGAAGGACTGGTTACTAAGCAAAGCATTAAAGAGGGAGAGGTTATTAAAAAGGGACAGACCATTCAATTAAATTTAAAGACAGATTAATTTTTATATAAATTAGCATGTGAATGCTATTCGCATGCTAATATTTTTATGAATTAATTTGTAAATTTAAGCATAGTATTTAAGGAGTGAAAGTATGCTTTTAAAAGATTTATTAAAAGACATAAGCTTTGAGCTTATACAAGGAAATGATAACATAATCATAGAAAAAGTACGCTATGACAATAGAAAAGTAAATAAGGGAGACTTATTTGTTTGCGTAAAAGGATTTAAGGTTGATGGACATAGTTTTATAAAAGACGCAGTATCTAAAGGAGCGACAGCTATAGTTGTGCAAGATGATGTAGAACTTATAGATGGTGTAACTTTTATAAAAGTTAAAGATACTAGAAAGGCACTTGCAGAGATATCATCAAACTTCTTTGGAAGACCACAAGATAAATTAAAGATAGTAGGTATAACAGGAACAAATGGAAAAACTACATCTGCGTTTATTATTAAGTCTATTTTAGAGAAGGCAGGTAAAAAGGTTGGACTTATAGGTACTATAGCTAACTATATAGGAAGTCAAAAAATAGATACTGAAAGAACAACACCAGAATCATTTGAACTTCAAGAATTATTTAGTAAGATGGTTAATGAAGGTGTAGAATATTGTGTAATGGAAGTTTCATCACACTCTTTAGATCTAGATAGAGTTTATGGAGTAAAATTTGAATCAGGTATATTCACAAATTTAACAAGAGATCATTTAGATTTCCATAAAACTTTTGAAAACTATTACCATGCTAAATTTAAGCTTTTCGAAAGATCAAAAACTTCAATAATTAATGTAGATGATGACTATGGTCAAAGAGTATTAGAAGATTTAGCTAAGATGGATTCTAAAAAAGTAGCATTTTCAATAGAAAAAGATTCAGAATTTAAGGCTTTTGAGATTAAAATGAGTCAAAATGGTTCAGAATTTAAGTTAGAGATAGATGGAAATGTTGAAGAATTCAATATTAATATCCCAGGAGAATATAATATTCACAATGCTTTAGGAGCTATTTTATCAACTTATAATTTAGGAATAGATATTAAAGCTATTAAAGAAGGAATTAGTGATATAGTTATTCCAGGAAGATGTGAAATGGTAGCTAAAGATAGAAATCTTGACTATAGCATAATAATTGACTATGCACATACTCCAGATGGACTTGAAAATATCTTAAAAACTGTAAGAGGATTTGTTAAAAATAGAATAATTACAGTTGTAGGTTGTGGTGGAGATAGAGATAAGGTCAAGAGACCTCAAATGGGTAAAATAGCTTGTGATTTATCAGAAATAGCTATAATAACTTCAGATAACCCAAGATCAGAAGACCCTATGAGTATTATTGAGGACATAATAAAGCCACTTGATAATAAAAATTATGAAGTTGAGGTAAATAGATATAATGCTATAGAAAAAGCTATGAATATGGCAGAGTCTGGTGATGTTGTTCTTATAGCAGGAAAAGGTCATGAAACATATCAAATACTAAAAGATGAAACTATAGATTTTGATGAAAGAAAAGTAGTATATGAAATATTAGATAAATAGGAGTGTTCTATATGTTAGAATTAAACTTTGATGAAATATTGAGTGCTGTAAATGGTGAAGCAATAAAAGTTCCTAAGGTTTATACAGGAAAAAAGGTTTCAACAGATACTAGAAAGATTGAAAAAGATAGTATATTTATAACTTTAAAAGGTGAAAATTTTGATGCTAATCAATATGTTAAAGATGCTATAGATAAAGGTGCTAGTTTAGTTATTTTAGAAGAAGTATTATTTGACATTAAAGATTTAGATGAAAATGTAGGAATAATAAAAGTTGAAAATGGTGAAAAAGCACTTGCAAATCTAGCTAGTTTTTATAGAAATAAGCTTGGAATAAAAGTAATTGGTGTCACTGGATCAACAGGTAAGACTTCAACAAAAGATATAATGTCAGCTGTTTTAAGTTCAAAGTTAAAGGTATTTAAAACAAAAGGAAACTTCAATAATCATATAGGTTTACCTTTAATGATATTAGAGTTAGATAGTAGCTATGATGTTGCTATATTAGAAATGGGAATGAGCAATTTAAAGGAAATAAACTTCCTTGCTAATATTGCTAGACCAGAAATGGCTGTTATAACTAATATAGGATTATCA
This sequence comes from Clostridium mediterraneense, assembly GCF_900091705.1. GTDB lineage: Bacteria > Bacillota > Clostridia > Clostridiales > Clostridiaceae > Sarcina > Sarcina mediterraneense. Next base: position 1,216,049 of record NZ_LT594785.1, read on the forward strand.
CATATAGAAAATTTAAAAACACAAGATAATATTTTAAAAGCTAAAATGGAAATTGCAGATTTCTTTAATAAAGATAATGTTTTAGTTGTTAATGGTGATGATAAAATGTTATCTACAGTTAACAATAAAAAATATAAACTAATTAAGACAGGTATAGACAAAGAGTTAATTTTAAGAGCAGAAAATATTAACTTAGATAATTTAAGCTCTAAATTTGATATAATAGATGGAAATCAAAAATATAGTTTCTCTTTACCAATGCCAGGAAAGCATAATATTCAAAACTTTATGTTATCTTATGCAATTGCTAAGGAATTAAATCTTTCAGTAGAAGATATGCAAAAAGGAATAGAAAATATAGAAGTTACATCAATGAGATTAGATTTAAAAGATGCAAATGGATATAAAATCTTAGATGACTGTTATAATTCTAGTCCAGATTCAGTAAAATCTGCTATAGATGTTCTTATGTCATTAAAGGGGAATAGAAAAATAGGAGTTCTTGGAACTATGAGAGAACTTGGTGATGAATCTATTAATGCTCATAATGAAATAGGAAGATATGCTAAAGAAAAAGGTCTAGATAAATTATTTGTATTTGGAAGCTTTTCAGAAAATATAAAAAACGGTTTTGGTGATGCTTGTGCAGTGTACGAAAGTAAAGCAGCTTTAATAGAGGATTTAAAAGCATATATACAAAAGGATGATATAGTTTTAGTAAAGGCTTCAAGAGGATTAAAGTTTGAAGAAATAACAAAAGCCATAATTTAAAGCACATATTAAGGAGGTGGAGCTACTTATAATAAAAAGTAGCAAACAGAAATGGAAACAATTAAAAATTTAATAAATCCAGAAATAGTCACGACTCTTATACTTGGGTTTATAGTAGCAGCAATAATAGGACCTATTATTATACCAATGTTACATAAACTTAAATTTGGACAAAATATAAGAGAAGATGGACCACAGAGTCACTTAAAGAAAGCTGGAACTCCAACAATTGGAGGATTAATATTTATAATATCAGCAAGTATTGTATGTTTAGCAATGGTTTTATTCTCTGATAATAAAAATTCATCAGAGGCTATAGTAACAATGTTAGCATTTATAGGTTTTGGTTTTGTAGGATTCCTAGATGATATTCTAAAGATTATACATAAGAATAATTTAGGACTTAGGGCTTGGCAAAAGATGATTCTATTATTAATAGTTTCAGGTGGACTTGCTTACTATGCTAATGAGTATATAGGAACAACTATTGATATACCATTTACAAGTATTAACTTAAATCTTGGATATTTATATATTCCTCTTGTTGTAATTTACTTTGCTGGAGTAACAAATGCTGTTAACTTAACAGATGGACTTGATGGACTTGCAACATCAATAACTGTTTTAGTTTCAACATTCCTTGCAATAGTAAGTTATAAGACAAACCATATGAGCTTAGCTATATTCTGTGTTGCTCTTTCAGGTTCATTACTAGGATTCTTAAGATTTAATGCTTTCCCAGCGAGAGTATTTATGGGAGATACAGGATCACTTGCTTTAGGTGGAGCAATAGCTACTGTAGCATTATTCTTAAAGATGCCAATAATATTAGTAATTATTGGAGGTATCTATGTAGTAGAAACACTATCAGTTATATTACAGGTAGGATCATTTAAATTGAGAAAGAAGAGAATCTTTAAAATGGCTCCACTTCATCATCACTTTGAACAAGAAGGTTGGACAGAAACAAAGATAGTATCAATATTCTCAATTATCACAGTTGTACTTTGCTTTATAGGTTTCCTATCTATTTAAATTTAAATTAGGAGGAATATTTAATGGGGTTGAAATCATTAAAGAAAAATGGTACAGACAACTTTGACTATATTTTGTTTTCAACAATTATAGTACTTCTTACTATTGGGATCATAATGGTTTATAGTGCTAGCTTTTACCAAGCTATGATTAAAGAAAATAATGGAATGTATTATTTTACAAGACAATTAGCATTTGGTATAGTTGGCTGCGTTGCTATGTTTATATTATCTAGAATAGATTATGGTATTTGGAAAAAATGGGTTATACCTGCACTTGTTGTAGCTATAATTTTCTTACTTTTATTATTAATTGGACCTAAAGCAATTTTGCACTCAGCTAATGGTGCTACAAGATGGATAAAGCTTGGACCAATGACATTTCAGCCATCTGAAATTGCAAAGTATGCTATAGTTTTATATCTTGCATCAGCTCTTTCAACTAAGGGAGAAAAAATTAAAACTGTTAAAGGATTTGGTGGTCCACTTTTAGTAGCAGTTTTATTTGCTGGACTTGTTCTTGCTCATAATAATCTTAGTATAGCTTCAGTAATCATGTTTGTAACTATATCAATGATTTTTGTAGCTGGAGCTAAGCTCACTCATATGGGAATGTTAGGACTAGCAGGATTTTGTGCAGGGGTTTTAGGTATATTTATTCAACCATATAGAGTAGCAAGACTTATGAATTTTATAAATCCATGGAAAGATGCTGCTGGGGATGGATATCAATTAATTCAATCATTCTATTCTTTAGGTGCAGGTGGAGTTGTAGGGCTTGGTCTTGGTAAGTCAAGACAAAAGACTATGTATATGCCAGAACCTCATAATGATTTTATCTTTTCTATAATAGGAGAAGAATTAGGACTTATAGGTTGCACTTTTATAATTGCATTATTTATATTGTTTATATATAGGGGGATTAAAATATCCATAGCTGCAAAAGATGTTTATGGAACACTTCTTGCAGTAGGAATAACTGCCATAATAGCATTCCAAGCTATTATAAATATAGCAGTTGTAAGTGGATCTATGCCAGTAACAGGTGTACCACTTCCGTTTATAAGTTATGGAGGAACATCTTTAGTTATAAATCTTTCTGCAATGGGTATTTTATTAAATATATCAAGACAAAGTAAAAAAACAATATAATAAAAAAGAGTTATCTTTAGATAAAAAGATAGCTCTTTTTTTATTGTAAATTTATATAAATTGTTAAAATTATTATAACTTATAAGCTTTAATACAATTTTTAACAAAAAACTAATGAAAAAATGTAAATGAAATGATATTATTATTTTATACATTATCAAATTTTTACAATTAAGGGGATTATAATGAATAAAAAAATACAGGCATATGTTGCAAGAAAAGAACGTAAGAAAAAAATAAGGAAAATTATTTTAGGTAGTATAAGTTTTATTTGTATAGTTACATTAATTTTTGTTAAGGCTCCTTTTTTGAATATTAGTAAGATAAATATTAAAGGAAATAAAATACTTAAGGATAATAAGGTACTTCAAAGTAAAAGTGTTTTAGGAAGTAATATATTTTTACTAGATAAGAATAAGTTACAAGAGGATATTTTAAAAAATCCATATATAAAATCAGTAGATATTAAAAGGATTTTACCTAATGAATTAGAAGTCGTAATAGAAGAAAGAAAAATGATATATAGAGTAAAAGACAATAATAAAAGTTATATCTTAAATAAAGATTTAATAATTATGGCTATATCAAATAATCCAGATGGAATGTCTCTTATTGACCTTAAGGGCGTTAAAATACAAAATAGAACAGTAGGACAAGCGATAACTAATAATAAGGCTGTAATAGCATTAGCAGATAAAATAGGAAGTGAATTTATATCAGAAAAAAATAAAAATACATTCACAAGTTTAGATTTAAGTTCTACAAATAATATAGTTTTACATAAAGATAAGATAAAAATAATAATGGGAAATGATAAAGACTTGCAAAAAAAATATGAAAAAGCTTATAAGATAATAAATGATAAGGATATAGATTTAAAAGATGGGTATATTGATGTTAGTTTTATAGATCAACCAGTAATAAAAGGAAATATAAAAAAGGATTTGTTAGAGGGGGATAAAGAATGAGAAAATTATCTTCTCAGTTAACTCTTGCAGTAGTATGTACACTTTTAGGATTTATGTTAACAAGTCAATTAAAGCTTATGCAGGATAAAGAAAAAGCAACTTTAGATGGATATGATAAAGAAGATATTATACAAGAAATAGATGGCTTAAAAAAACAGAAAAAGGATCTTCTAAAAGAAAATAAGTTATTATCTGAGGAACTTAAAAATATAGAGGAAAAAGCTGTTGCCGAAGGAGAGCTTGAAGTTAAAACAAAAGAAGATTTAGATAAATCTAGAATGCTTTTAGGACAAGAGGATGTAAAGGGACCAGGAATTATTCTTTATATTAATTTGAAATCACCATTAGTTATAGGTCAAAATGTAAATTATATAAGAGAGTATGAACTTACTCATTTAGTAAACTTATTAAATTTTTCAGGAGCAGAAGCTATTTCTATAAATGGATATAGGATAACTCCTCAAACTGGAATTAAAAATGCAAGTGATTTTATATGGATTGGTGATGATGCTAGGATATCTCCATCTAAATCTATAGAGATAAGAGCTATAGGAAATATTGAAAATTTAAAGAAGGGAATTACCTTTCCAAGGGAGATGGAATTTGGTTCTTTAATAAATTATGATTATAAAATTGAGGAAAAACAAGAGTTAAAAATAGAGAAGAGTACTTATACTATAAGTAATAAGTATTTAGAAAAAGTGAGTGAAAAAGTAAGTGAAAAGTAATAGGGGGAAAAAATGATTGTTTTTATAGGTCTTTTAGTTGGTATAGTTTTAGGAATTGTATGGCCTGGTAATATACCAGATAAGTTCTCACCATATATATCTATAGCTATACTTGCTTCATTATGTTCAGTTTTTGGAGCTGTAAGAGCTATATTATCAAAAAATTTTAAAACAGATATATTTATTTCAGGATTTTTTGGTAATGCTATTCTTGCAGCAATATTAGTTTATATAGGGGAGAAGCTTGGAATGCCTTTACATTTTGCTGCAGTTATATTTTTTGGTGTAAGAATATTTGAAAATTTTGCAATTATAAGAATAGTTCTTTTAGAAAAAGCAAGAGTGGAAGATTAGATGAGAAATACAGAAGCTAATTTTTTTATATTTATTGCTGCAATTATGTTGGGGTTATTAATTTCACTTAATATAAATATAACTAAGTTTCCAAAGAAAGTTGTATTAAGTGTAAAAGAGTATCAAGATGCATATGAGGAAAGAGCTAGATTACAGTCAGATTTAATAGCTTTAAAAAAGGAAAAAGAAAGTTTATTAGAAAAAAAAGATAAGAATATAAAAAGTAATACTGAAAATGAACTTGAAGTAGATAGTTTAATAGATGAACTAGAGGCTAATAACAATATTTTAGGAGTAAATGATGTACAGGGAGAAGGTCTTATAGTAACTTTAGAAGATGGAAAGAAAGCTTTTGAGTCTGAGGTGGTTGATAGTTTTATACAAATGCAAAGAACTATACATGATAATGATATGACGGAAGTTTTAAATGATATAAAATATGCAGGAGCAGAAGCTATTTCGATAAATGATCATAGAGTTATATTTAATAGTTCTGTATATTGTGGGGGTCAATTTTTAATTATAAATGGAGTAAAGACTCCTGCTCCTTTTAGAATTAAGATGATAGGTGATATAGAAACTATTAAGAATAGATTATTAGCTAGTGATGGAGTTTTAGCAAAAATGAAGACTAGAGGAATACAAGTAAGTATTGAGGAAGAAAAAAATCTAAAAATATTTTCCTATATAAAAAATATAAATTATAATAATATTAAAATTATTAAAAATGATTAAAAATTTTAAATAAAAATTGAATTTTTTAAGAAATAGTATAAAATAAAAAGGAGGGAAGTGAAAGAAGATGAATATAAAGGATAATATAAGAAATTTATTGGATTATATACCTGATTATGTGAATCTAATTGCTGTATCTAAAACTAAACCCTTAAAAGATTTGGAAGAAGCTTATAAATGTGGAATTAGAGATTTTGGAGAAAATAAGGTTCAGGAACTTTGTGACAAATATGAAAACTTTCATAAAGATGTAAGATGGCATTTAATTGGTCATTTACAGAAAAATAAAGTTAAATATATTGTTGGTAAAGTACATCTAATTCATTCTTTAGATAGTATTTCCCTAGTAAAAGAATTAGAAAAACGATTTAGTAAAGAAAATATTGTTGCAAATACTCTAATTCAATTAAATATAGGTAGAGAAAGTCAAAAATATGGGGTTTTAGAAGAAGATATTTATGATATAATTAAAGAGATAGAAAAATGTAATAATATACTAGTCAAGGGTTTAATGGTTATTATCCCTAAAGGTAGTAAAGAAGAAAATATAAAATATTTTAAAAAAACAAAAGAGATATTTGAAATTTTAAAAAATCAAGAGTTTAACAATATATCAATGGAGATTTTATCTATGGGAATGACTCATGATTATGAAGAAGCTATAGATGAAGGAAGTAATTTGATTAGGGTTGGCGAAGGTATTTTTGGAAAAAGAAATTATATAAATTAGGAGGGTTTTATTATGCCAAAAATGATAGGAAAAATGAAGGAATTTTTAGGATTTGAAGCAGAGGAAGAATATGAAGATGAATTCTTAGAAGCAGAAGATGATTTTGAAGAAGATTATGAACCAGTTGTTAAAACACCTTTACAAAGTTCAGTTAACAATTCAAACAAAGTAGTAAGTATACATACAGCTTCATCAGCAAAGGTTGTTATAACAAAACCAACATCATATGATGATTCATTAGAAATTTGTAATTCATTAAGAAATAGAAATATCGTTATTATAAATACAAGTGCTTTAGAAACTAAAGTAGCTAGAAGATTATTAGATTTTGTTAGTGGAGCATCATATGCTTTAGATGGAAACTTAGATGATATAGAAAATAGAGTTTACATTTTATCACCATCAAATGTTAACGTAACAAATGAATTAAAAACAGAATTAAGCTCAAAAGGTATTTTCAACTGGAAATAATTTGAGTAATGAATAAAGAGCAATTTTTAGCTTTATTTTCTAAACAAGCAGATCTAGAAATTTTGAAGTTATATAATCTTTATGAAAAATCATCTAGTAGGGGGATAGGCTTATATTCAGAAGAGTTCTATCCACCTTCTGTTTGGAAAAGTTTAGAGAAATTAGCCACTAAAAATTTATCTATTGAATCATATGGGATTTTTGAGGATTGTGATAGGAGAATAATAGCTTTTAATAAGTTTGAATGGGATGAGTATCCTATAAAATTAGTTGAAATTAAATGTAATACTAAGTTTTCAACTGTAGAACATAAAGATTTTCTTGGTGCTATTATGGCTCTTGGAATTAAAAGAGATAAAATAGGAGACCTTATATTAAAAGAAGATGGAATATGCTATTTAGCAACTTTTGATAAATTAGCAACTTTTATAGTTGATAATCTACATAAAATAAAAAAATTAAGCTGTGAATGTAAAGTTATAGATTATCCCCTAGAAATTCCAAAAATTGATTTTAAAGAAGAAATTATAAATGCCGCATCTAAAAGATTAGATTCTGTAGTTGCAGCATTAGCTAATATCTCAAGAAGTAAATCAAGTGAGTTAATTTCTAAAGGACTTGTTTTAGTTGATTATATTGAAGTGACAGATAAAAGTTATGAAGTTGATGATAATTCGAGAATAACGATAAGAAAAGTAGGAAAATTTAGAATAAAAGAGACTTTTGGAACTACTAAAAGTGGAAGATTAAAAATTACAGTATTAAAGTATGCTTAGGGGGGTTGTTAACTATGAATTTAACACCAATGGAAATAAATAATAAAGAGTTTAAAAAAGCTCTTAGAGGGTATGCACCTGAAGAAGTAGATGAGTTTTTAGATAGAGTAGTTGAAGAATATGAAGCTCTATACAAAGAAAATACTAGATTAAAAGAAAAAATTGAAACAATAAAGGAAAAGCTTGATCATCATAGTCAAATGGAAAGTACTATACAAAATACATTAATACTTGCTCAAGAAACAGCAGAGCAATCAAAGAAAACAGCACAAGAAGAAGCAGATAGAATTATTAGAAAAGCTAATGATACAGCTCAAAAGATTCTTGATAAAGCTCATAATGATGTACTTCAAATTAATGATGATTATGATATAATAAAACAAGAGTTTATAAGATTTAGATCAAAGTTTAGAAACTTTATGAATTTCCAATTAGAAACTTTTGATGATTTAGAAAGAGACTTCGTTAAAAACTTTAACGTAACTAAACCAGAAGATCTTGATGAACAAGAAATACAAGGTATAGAAGTAGGAGTTTTAGAACAAGAAACTCAAGAAATTAATATCAAAGACATTAATGATGATACAATGATGATGGATGATGATATGAGAGAAATCAAAAGCTATTTTGCAGAAAATTAGTTTCAACAGAAATCTCACTTCTAGAAAATAAGAAGTGAGATTTTTTATTTATAAAATTTATTGTTAGTAGGAGTAATAAAAATGGAAGAAAAAGAAATAATAGTTGATAAAGAAGGAGAAGGCATAAGAGCTGATAAATATTTATCAGATAAATTAGAAGGCTTATCAAGAAGTTTTATCAAAGATTTATTTGAAAATGGAAATGTACTAATAAATGATAAAAATGAAAAAGGAAAGTTAAAGTTAAAAGAAGGAGATAGGATAAATATATCTATTCCTGAAATTGAAGAATTAAAAGTTGAAGCTGAAGATATTCCTTTAGATATTATTTATGAAGATAAGGATATTATTGTAGTTAATAAGCCAAAAGGAATGGTTGTACATCCAGCTGTGGGAAATTATACAGGAACACTTGTAAATGCATTATTATACCATTGTGATGATTTATCAGGGATTAATGGTGTTGCAAGACCTGGAATAGTTCATAGAATTGATAAAGATACATCAGGGGTTTTAGTTGTTGCAAAAAATGACTTTGCACATAAAGAGCTAGCAAAGCAATTTAAAGATCATAGCATTAAAAGAGAATATTTTGCTATAGTTGAAGGTAAAATGGGTAAAGAAAGAGGAACTATAGATGCACCTATAGGAAGACATGCTAAAGATAGATTAAAGTTTACTGTTGTTAAAGATGGAAAAAGAGCAGTTACACATTATGAAACTTTAGAAGTGTATAATTCATGTTCTCTTGTTAAATGTAATCTTGAAACAGGAAGGACTCATCAAATAAGAGTTCATATGTCATTTATAAGTCATCCTCTTTTAGGTGATGAGGTTTATGGCTTAAAGAGACAAAAAATATTAAAGACAGGTCAAGCACTACATGCAAAAAATTTAGGTTTTATACATCCTACTACTAAGAAATATGTTGAATTTAATTCAGAGTTACCTGTATACTTTAAGGAGCTCATAAGAAAGTTTGGAGGAAGTTATGAAGATTAAGGCAACAATTTTAGATGAAAATGCTATAAGAAGAACCCTTGTAAGAATGTCTCATGAAATAGTTGAGAAAAATAAGGGAATAGAAGATATAGTTCTTGTTGGAATAAAAAGAAGAGGATATCCTTTAGCAGAAAGATTAAGTAAGCTTATAGAAAAAATAGAGGGTAAAAAAGTTCCTGTAGAATGTTTAGATATAACTTTATATAGAGATGATTTAAGTAAGGTCACTGATCTTCCAGAAGTTAAAGAAACTAAGTTAAGTATGGATATTGTAAATAAAAAAGTAATTATAGTTGATGATGTTCTATTTACTTGTAGAACAGTAAGAGCTGCTATAGATGCTATTATGGATAATGGTAGACCTAATGTTATACAACTTGCAGTTCTTGTTGATAGGGGACATAAAGAATTACCTATAAGAGCAGATTTTGTTGGAAAGAATATCCCAACAGCAAAAGAAGAAATAGTTAAAGTAGAAATAGAAGAAATAGACGGAAGCGATTCTGTTAAGATTTACGAGCAATAAGAGGAGATGAAATAGTGGATTATAATTTAATAGCAACAACAACATTTGGAATAGAATCTATAGCTGCTAAAGAATTAAAAGCTTTAGGATATGAAGATTTAAAACTTGAAAATGGTAAGGTTCATTTTGAAGGAGATGAAATGGATATAGCTATAGCTAATATGTGGCTTAGAACAGCAGATAGAGTCTTAATTAAGGTAGCAGAATTTAAGGCGGAAAGTTTTGAGGAATTATTCCAAAGAACAACAGAAATAGATTGGTCACAATATGTTCCACAAGATGGAATGATGCATATAGTAGGAAAATCAGTTAAATCAAAATTATATAGTGTTCCAGATTGTCAATCAATAGTTAAAAAAGCTGTAGTTAAAAGCATGCAAAGAAGTTATAACACAGAATGGTTTCCAGAAGATGGTCCAGTTTATAAAATAGAAGTTGCAATCTTAAAAGATATAGTAACATTAACTATTGATACTTCAGGAGAAGGGCTTCATAAAAGAGGATATAGAGAAAATTCAGGTGGAGCTCCACTTAAAGAAACTCTTGCAGCATCACTTGTTCTTTTATCAAGATGGGATAGAAAAATGCCACTTATAGATCCAATGTGTGGTTCAGCAACTATTTTAATAGAAGCTGCTATGATAGCTAATAATATAGCACCAGGACTTAATAGAAAATTTGTAAGTGAAACTTGGCCAAACATAGATAAAGAGCTTTGGGATCAAGTAAGAGAAGGGGCAAGAAATGCAATAAAGAAAAACCCTATAAAACTTATAGGTTATGATATAGATGGAAGAGTTTTAAGAACAGCTAGAAATAATACAAAGAAAGCTGGAGTAGAAGAATATATAGAACTTCAAAGAAGAGATTTTGCAGATTTCTCATCTCCTAAGAAACATGGAGTAATTATTACTAACCCACCTTATGGAGAACGTCTAGGTGAAAAAGAAGAAGTTGAAGCTATAAATAGACGTATGGGTAAAGTTAGAAGAGATCTTAGCAGCTGGGAAATTAATGTTTTAACAGCATATCCAGCATTTGAAAAGTTTATGGGAGCTAAGGCAGATAAAAATAGAAAGCTTTATAATGGTAGACTTTTATGCTATGATTATCAATATTTTGGAGACAATAAATAATATAGAAAAAGTGAGCTAATCTAGCTCACTTTTTTTACATTAATATCATCAATAGATTTCGGTGAATCTATTAAGATAGTTTTATTTGTTGAGTAAATAACCATTCCAGGTTTCGCTCCAGAAGGTTTTTTAACATTTTTAATTAAAGTATAATCTACAGGAACTTTATTTCCGTCCTTAGCCTTACTATAAAAGGCAGCAAGAGTTGCAGCTTCTAAAAGTGTTTGCTCTGAAAATTCAAATGAAGCTATTACAACATGAGAACCAGGAATATCTTTTGTATGAAGCCAAGTATATCTTTTATCAGAAGTCTTTAATGTAAGTGTATCATTTTGAATATTATTTTTACCTACATATATATCTATTCCTTCAGAAGATTTAAAATGTAGTGGTTTAGAGATTTTTTCTTTCTTTTGTTTACCAGTTCTTCTAAATCTTATATAAGATGATTCTATAAGTTCTTTCTTTATATCTTCAATTTCTTCATAGTTATCAGCATTTTCAAGGTTTGTAGCAACAGAATATAAATAATCTAATTCTGAATTTGTAAGCTCTAATTGTTTTAAAGCTTCTATTTCAGCAGTTTTAAGCTTATTATATCTTTTGAAGTAGTGCTGAACATTTTCAGAAGGAGTTTTATTAATATCAAGAGCAATATCTAAATATTCTTCTTCTTCTGAATTATAATAATTTAAAACATTAACTGATTTATCACCTTTTTTAAAGCTATAAATATAAGAAGTTAATAACTCTCCTTTTACTTTATATATTTCTTTTTTAGCACAATCTTCTAGAGTTGCATTTAAGATTTTTATTTTCTTAAGACAACGATCTATATTAGTTGTTAGAAGTCTGTGAATATCAACACTCTTAGCGTGAAGTCTATCCTGCTTATCTTTTTCAGAATAAAATGTTTCTAAAAGTTCACTATTAGTTTCTAAGCTTTCTTTTTCACATGAATTATATATTTCTAAATCTTTAAAGTAGAAGTCAAATAATCTTCCATCCTTTGAAAACATAGTATAGCTAGTATTATCAAATAATGTAGCTTTTATATTTTCTAAGAAGTTAAATAGTTTATCTAAAACTATTTCTGAATCAACTTCATTTAAATATTTATTATATAATTCAGCAGAGTAGCTTTTACCAACCCCTGTTAAAATTCTAGAGAAAAAGCTTTCATTAAATTCAATAGGATTATCTTTAAAAAAGTTCTTTAAACTATCAAAATCTAAATTAAATAAGTTTAGCTTAGTTGATTTAGGAGGATATACATAATCTACTCCAGGATATAAAACTCTATAACTATTTTTATTAGCAGTTAAGTGCTTTATAGATTCAACTATCTTATTATCTCTTTCTCTTACAAGAGAGATATTACTATGTCTACCCATTATTTCTACTATTAAATTATAAATGCTCTCAAATCCGAGTTCATCTTTAGTTTCTATTTTAAATGTTACTATTCTATCTAAATCTTCTTGATATATATCTAATATTTTACCACCGCAAAGATATTTTCTAAGAACCATACAAAATGTAGGCGCTTTTAAAGGGTTTACTTTGCTTATGTTAGTAAAATGAATTCTTGGGTATGTAGAGCTTGAAGAAATAAGTAATTTCTTATTGCCCTTACCTCTTATAGTTAAAATTATTTCATCTTTTTCAGGTTGATTAATTTTGTCTATTTTAGAATCTATAAGATTTTCTCTTAATTCAGATACTAGACTATTTAAATAAATACCATCTAAAGCCATAAAATCATCCCTTTCTTAGCATTAATAGCATAGAATAAGTATAACACTTTGCCTAAACTATGGGCAATATAATGGAGTGAGATATTATGAAGTTTGCTAAATTAGAAGCAGTAGGAAATGATTTTATAGTTATAGAGGATTTTAATAATAAATTTAAGGGGGATGAATCTAGTTTTAGTAAAAAAATTTGTGATAGACATTTTGGAATTGGAGCAGATGGTGTTTTATTTGTTAGAGATACTGATAAAGCAGATATAGAAATGTGCATTATAAATAAAGATGGCTCATATGCTAAAATGTGCGGTAATGGAATTAGATGTTTTGCTAAATATGTTTATGAAAAAAGAATAGTAAGAAAAGATAAAATGAAAATTTTAACAGGTGATGGGGTAAAGCCAGTTAAACTAGAAATTGTAAATAATAATATAAAAGAAATTAAAGTTAATATGGGAGCAGGAGATTTTGATCCAAAGAGTATTCCAGTAAATTCAGATAAGCCAATAATAGATAATATTTTAAAAATAGGAAATGATAATGTTAGAATAACAAGTTTGCTACTTGGAGTACCCCATACTGTTATATTTGATAACTTTGATTTAGAGAAAGCACAATATATAGAAAAACACAAATTATTTTTAGAAGGAACTAATGTTAATTTCTGTAGAGTTATAGATAGAGAGAATATAGAACTTAGAACTTATGAAAGAGGTGCTGGCGAAACATTAGCTTGTGGAACAGGAAGTTGTGCAGCCGCTTTAGTGGCTTATAAAAAAGGCTATGTTAATTCTGACATAAATATTAAGTTGTTAGGAGGAATGATAAAAACAGAGCTAAGAGATGATATAATATTTATGGTGGGAAATGCAAATTTTATTTGCGAAGGAATATATTTAGGTGAGAGGTAAAATGAAAAAAAGTTATAAGATAGTATTATTATTTATTATTTCTTTAGGATTGATGTCCTTAAATGGATGTAGTAAAGAACAAAAAAATGTAGAAGATATTGATAATATAGATGTTTCAAGTAATTTAGTTTTAGATATAGAAGATAATGAAATTAAATATAAGACATTAGATAATGGTAAGCTTGTTGATTTGGATATTAAAAGTAAAGATAATCTACAAGCTTTTAATGAGTCAAAAGATATTTTGATTTTCTCAAGAATTACTGAAGATAATAAAAAAGAGATGGATATTGTATCTAAAGGAAATAAAAAGACAATAGATGTAGAAGGCTATTTAGATATGGTTTTAATAAGTAGTAATGGATCTTATACTTTATATAAAACAAGTTTAAATGGAATAAGTGTTGATTACTATATCATTAATAATAAAACTTTTGAGAAAAAGAAATTAAGAGATGATATATTAATTTCTGGAGAAATGATTAAATTTTTAGATAATGAAAATATAATTTTTTATGGTGTTGATATAAAGAAAAAAGAAAGTGGGCTATATGTTTATAATATAGAAAATGATACCTATACTCTTAAAAAGAAGATTATGGGTGGAGTTATTAGTTATTTAGAAGTTTTAGATAAAGATAATGTTGTTTATGTTGAAGGTATAGATGAAGAATCTAAGCTTATTAGTTTTAATGTAAGTAATAAAAAAGCAGAAATTTTAACAAGTAAATTTAAATATATAGAAGATAGTATTTTATATAAAGATAAACTTTACTTAAGTGCTACCCAGGATGAAAATTTAAACTTATATAGTTTAGATTTAAAATCTAAAGAGCTAAAAAGATTAACTTTTGATTTTCCTAAAAGTCTTGCAAGAACAAGTTCACTTATAGAGGAGAATGGAGAAATATATTTCTCTGATGTAAATGGGAAGATTTATAAATATGATACTATAGAGAAATCTACAAGTATTATGGATAATAAAAGTGGTATATATTTAATAAAGAGCAAATAAGGAAACTTATTTGCTTTTTTATGTTTAGAATTAAATAAGCTTGTCAATAATTTATCCTGAAGGGGTGATTATATGAATTTAGAAGCAGTTATTGATTCAGCAGCTATGAAGAGAATTCCAAAGACTATGGCTGTAAAATTTAATTTAGTTATGATACGAGATGAAGATGATAGAATAGTTGCTTATACTGACAAGATAAATAATGATAAACAATTATATTTAAATTTTATTTTTGCTAGGGAAATTAAGTTTAAAAAAGGTGAAAGAAAAGCAATACTTTCTATGATAAAAACTTATTACGATAATAGACAAGTTGATTTACTTAACGGAAACTTTATTGAAAAGCGATTAGATAAAATTTTAGAGGATGCAGTAAAAAGTTCAAGTAGTGATATTCATATAGAACCCTATAGAGATTTTGCAAATATTAGATTTAGGATTAATGGAGAACTTATTTTAATAGAAAGAATTTCAATATCAGATTATTTGTCACTTGTAAATAGGATAAAAGTACTTTCAGCAATGGATATAGCAAATAAGTTAGAGCCACAAGATGGAAAGATGACAGTTTGTTTAGATGAAAATAATTATGATGTTAGAGTTTCTAGTATTCCTACAACTAATGGAGAAAAACTAGTTTTAAGAGTTCTTTATAAAGATGTTAATTTAAATAATATAGAGAAGCTAAATTTTAGTGATAAACAAAGAAAAACTCTTGAAAAGCTTATAGGCTTAAAAAGAGGAATAATAATTATAAATGGACCTACTGGTAGTGGTAAATCCACTACTTTATATGCTTGTCTTAATTCTTTAGATAAGCAAAAGTTAAATATTAGTACAGTAGAAGATCCAGTTGAGTTTGAAATTCCTATGGTTATACAAAGTAATGTTAATGAAAAGATAGGTTTTAGCTTTTCAAAGGCTCTTAAATATATTTTAAGGCAGGATCCAGATGTTATTTTGGTTGGAGAAGTTAGAGATGAAGAAACAGCTAAAATGGCAATAAGAGCAGCTGTAACTGGACATAAAGTGTTTTCAACTATTCATACCTCTACAGGTAGAGAAGTTTATTACAGACTACTTAATATGGGGGTAGATCAATATTTAATAGATGATGCATTAGTTGGAGTTATAACACAAAGACTTATAAAAGTTTTATGTGATGATTGTAAAGAAAAAATAGATAAAAGAGAGTTTAAAAAATTAAATCTTTATGGAATAAAAGAGCTTTATAGACATAAGGGTTGTGAAAAATGTAATTATACAGGTTATAAGGGCAGAACTATAGTTGCTGAGGTTGTTGACTTAGTCAATAAAGATAAAACATTTATTGATAATTATAAATGGGGAAAAGAAATGTATGAATCAATAAATGAACTTTTGAAGGATGGAAAAATATCTATAGAAGATTATTTACTATTTAAGAATGGAGAGTTACTTATTGATTAATTTAAGAAAAAAAGTAGATTATGAAAGTATTTTATATGTATGTACTAGCATGGAAAGTT
The DNA here is from genome assembly GCF_900091705.1 of Clostridium mediterraneense. Classification (GTDB taxonomy): domain Bacteria; phylum Bacillota; class Clostridia; order Clostridiales; family Clostridiaceae; genus Sarcina; species Sarcina mediterraneense. Next base: position 1,232,258 of record NZ_LT594785.1, read on the forward strand.
ATATTTCAGCAGGCTTACAATTTGTAAAATCAATGGAGCTTATAGAAATAGGGTTAAATAATAAAGCGTATAGAGAATCTATAGAAAGAGTGGTTAAGAGAATAAAGGAAGGTGAAAGTATAGCCTTAGCATTCTCAGATGAGGGAGATTTATATACAAGTATGTTTATAGATATGCTTTTTATAGGAGAAGAAAGTGGACAAATGGAAAATGTACTTAAAAATATGACTATCCATTTTAAGAAAAAAGCTAAATTAAAAAAGCAAGTAAATTCAGCTCTTCTTTATCCCAAGTTTATAGGTCTTGCAATGCTAGGAGTAATTTTACTTTTCTTAGATACTATATTACCAACAATAGCTTCAATGTACGAAGGATTACAAGTAAAATCAAGCTTTTTAACTAGAACTATAATAAGTATGAATAAGTTTTTTGAAGACAAAAATGTATATATCTTATTTTTAGGATCTATTTTAATAGGCTTTTTAATCTATATAAGCTTAAAAAAAGTTTTAAAAGATAAAGATGTCTTTGCGAGGTTTAAGTTAAGAAAAAATTATAAGGAAGTAAATTTTATTTATATATTAAACTTAATTTTAACTAGTGGAGTTCCGTTAATTTCAGCTTTAGAAAGACTTATTCATTCAGTTGAAGATAGAAGTACTAGAAATTATATAGAAAAAATGACAAATGAGCTTAGAAGAGGTGAATCTATATTAGATTCAATTTCAGGTATAGATATTATATCTCCTGTAACAAGAAGTTTTATTTTAAGTGGAGAGAAAAGTGGTAAATTAGATAATTCAACAACTAATCTTGTAAATATTTTAGAGAATAATTTTAACAATAACCTAAAGTCTTATGTTAGTAAAATTGAGCCTATAACTCTTTGTGCTTTAGGAATATTAGTTTTAGGGCTTAGTTTAATAGTATTTATCCCTATGTATGAGTATATGAATTATGTATAGAAAAAAAGGAACTACTTTAGTTGAATTAGTTTTATATTTATCTCTTCTTGGAGTTATATCTCTTATATTTTTTACAGGTAATAATTTTAAAAAACAAAAAGAGGAAATTAGTATTGATGAAGAACTGTTAGAAATAAAATCTTTTATAGTTAAAAATAAAATGGATGCACAAAACGAAAAGGTTCCTAAAAATTTAATTGTTAGAGATAATTATATAAGTTTAGAGGGGAATAAGAAAAATAGATTAGATTTTGTTAATATAAGCAATACATCTGATTTAGTAATTAATATTAATTCTAATGGGAAAGTAGTAAATAGTTTTACTTTACTTTTAAAAGATAAAGATAAAAATACTTATAAAGTAAGAAGCTATTGGAGAAGTGGGGTAGTTTATATTGAAAAATAAGGGGAATTTACTTTTAGAAGTATCAATTGGCTTTGCTATAGCAGGTATTTTACTTTTAGTAGCATTATCTTGTGTAAATACTGCTAGCAAAATTAAAAGAGAGGCGAGTGTTGAGATGAAAAAGGCAGAGGTATTTTATATTTTAGCTAAAGAATTTGATAAAAATATTTTATATAGTGATATGGTCAATTTTAATGAAGATAAAAGATATGAAGTAAAAGATGTTTTAGAGTTAAATACTTTAGAGAATTTTATAGATATAGAAGAATTAGATGATATGTATTTTGAAGTTGATAATGTTACTGAAGAATCTTTAGATGTTTTTATAGGAAATAGTAGGTCAAAAAATTCTAATGATAAATTAGTTTTTAGGAAGTATAAATGCATAGGGTAAAAAAGAAAGGATATCTATTATTAGAATTAGTTATTTATATAGCTTTAGCAGGTGTTTTACTAATAGGAGTTATGAATATGGGATTATCCTTTATTAAGGCATATAAAAATTATGATATAGATCTTCAAAATGAGCTTAATTTTATTGAATTAGATAATTTTTTAAGTGATAAGTTAAATAGAGAAGGCGTAACTGCTTATTATGATGATAAAAATTATGAATATAAAGATACATTAATAATTGAAAGTATACTTAGTGATGGTATAAGCGTAGAAAAAATGAATGTATCTGAGCAAAAGCTAGTAGTATATTTTAAAAGATTTAAGGATAGTGCTTATACTGGAGAGATGATCTTAGCTAATAAAATTAAGGAGATAGAAATAAAGGAAAATGGAAATCTTATTTATATAAAATTTAAATTTAATAATGGATATGAAAGAATAGGTGTTTATGAAAAGTAAAAAAGGATTTGTAATTTTAGAAGTATTAGTATGGTTAGCTTTTATTTCGTTTATAGCCTTATTTATTTTAAATAAAGAAATTCAAAGAAATAAAATTTTAAGTACTAAAATTACTTTATTGACTAAATATAAAAGTTATTATCCACAAGAGGAATTCTTATTGAATTATAAAAATTATCTGAAGGATAAATCCTTAAGTGAAGGAAATGAGACTTTAACAGATGATTTTGTTAAATCTAATAGATATAAATTAAGAATAGAAAATAGAGAGTTTAATATAAAATATGATTTATTAAAAGAAGTATTTGTTATTGAGACTTTTAATTATGGAAAAGCAATTGAAGTCCCAGTGTATTATAAATATAAATTAGAGGAAAATGAGATTATTTTTTTAAGAATATAGGAATTTATATATATTTATTTTTATAGCAAATATTATGTCACATATAAAAATAAATATTATATAATATAAATGTATAATAATGTTTGTTAAAATAATTGCATTTAGATATAGTATTTGATAAAATTACATTGTCGCTTTTATGCAAGACAGGAATTGTCAGAGAATTATTTATAGTATAACTTATTACATATAAACTAATTGAATTAATTATATTTTAACAGGTTATACTATAAATGAATTATTGAATTTTGGAGGGATATTAAATGATATCAGCAGGTGATATAAGAAAAGGAACAACTTTTGAGCTTGATGGACAAGTGTTTACAGTAATAGACTTTTTACACGTTAAGCCAGGAAAGGGAGCTGCATTCGTAAGAACAAAACTTAGAAATGTTATAGCAGGTGGAGCAGTAGATAGAACTTTCAACCCAACAGATAAGTTACAAGAAGCTGTTATAGAAAGAAAAGAAATGCAATACCTTTATTCAGATGGAGAATTATACTACTTCATGGATAATGAAACATATGAACAAATCCCATTAAACTATGAAAAAGTTGAAAATGCAATAAAGTACTTAAAAGAAAACATGTCAGCAATAATCAAATTCTACAAAGGAGATGCTTTCTCAGTTGAAGCACCTAACTTCGTTGAATTATTAATTACTGAATGTGAACCTGCAGTTAAAGGTAATACAGCAACAAATGCTTTAAGACCAGCAACTCTTGAAACAGGTGCGGTAGTTCAAGTACCTATGTTTGTTGAACAAGGAGATACAATCAGAGTAGATACAAGAACAAACGAATATATGGAAAGAATATAGTTTAATTTCTAAAATTATGCTAAGCTTATATTAAGCTTAGCATATTTACTATAAGGAAGTGTATAGGATGGAGAATATTCGTAAAAATTTAGATGAATTAAAGCTTATTTTAGAAGAAAATAAAGATATGGATAATGTATTTAATAGAAAACTTCTAGAGATAGTAAATGGATTATATAATAATTTAGAAGAAACTCAAGTAAATCTTGAAAGTGTTGCTGAAGATTTATCATTAATAAATGATGATCTATCAGAAGTTCAAGAAGAAGTTTTTGAAGAACTTAGCTTTGAAGAATTAGAAGAATATGAAGATGAGTATGTTGAAGTTAGATGCTCAAATTGTGATAAACCTATATTCGTTGAAAAATCAGTTCTAAAAAGTGAAGAAGGAATAAACTGTCCATATTGTGAAAATAAAATAAAGTAAGTTAAAAATAAAGGTAGTTATCTAAAATAGATAGCTACCTTTTTATTTATTTAATTAATAAAAACACTCTATAAAATATAGAGTTTTTTTTATTTTCAGTAATAATTTCTTATGTAAAGTAGTATTAATTTAAAGAGGTGAAAGGAGAGTGTTAAGTGGAAAGAATATTAAAGCTTTTACCTAAAGCATTAGTAGATGAAATTAATAGTTTAGCTGTATCTAATTATATAGAAGAAATAAGAATTAGTGCTTTTAAACCATTGATTATAATTGCTAGAGGAGAAGAAATGATTAGCTCATATAAAGTAACTACTGAGAATATAAAGAGTATAGTTCAAAAGATAAGTAATTACTCATTATATGCTTTTGAAGATGAGATAAGACAGGGCTACATAACAATTGAAGGTGGGCATAGAGTTGGAATATCAGGTCAATGTATTATAGAGAACAATAAAGTCAAAACAATAAAATATATAAGTTCACTTAATATAAGAGTAGCTAGAGAAATTGTAGGTTGTTCTAATAAGATAATGAAATATATTTTAGATGGAGGGAACATAAATAATACCTTAATAGTATCTCCACCTAAGTGTGGTAAGACAACTTTATTAAGAGATATTACTAGAAATATATCTAATGGATATTCTAATTTAAATTTTAAAGGAAAAAGAGTAGCTGTCATTGATGAAAGAAGTGAAATAGCATCTTCATATAGAGGGATTCCACAAATGAATATTGGAATTAGGACAGATGTATATGATAACTGCATTAAAGATGAAGGTATTTTAATGGCTATAAGGACTATGGCTCCAGATTTAATTATTTGTGATGAGATAGGAACTAAGAAAGATATAGAAGGGCTTACTATGGCTTTTAATTCAGGAGTAAATATAATCTGTACACTGCATGGAAATAATGTAGAGGATGTTTATAGTAGAACTGTTTTTAGAGATATATTACAAAATAAGCTTATAAAAAAGATAATAGTTTTAAGCAATAAAAAGGGAATAGGTACTATTGAGTCTGTTTATAATGTTTGATTGGAGGAGTTTATGATAAAAATAATTTTATTAGTTTTTATAGTAATATTATGTACTACTATTGGATATTTATATGGAGAGGAATTTAGAAAAAGGTATTTAGAACTAAATCAAATAATGGTTAATCTTATTGATATGGAGAATGAAATTGTTTATAGTTATCAGACTCTACCAGAATTAATTGCTGATATTGCAAATAAATCTGATGGTGCTGTTAGTGATATGTTTACAGAAGTTGCAGAAATGCTATTAAGAGGTGAAATAGATGATGTTAATTCAGCATTTGATATTTCTATGAAAAAGTATAAGGATAAATTATCTGTTAAAAAAGAGGATTTAGATATACTTTTGGATCTCTCAAAATCTCTTGGAGAAACTGATGTAATTGGACAAGGTCAAATATTTAAATTGGCAAAAGAAAAGATATCACGCAGAATTCAAGAAGCAGAGCTAGATTATAAAAAAAATTGTAAGGTTTATAAAACTCTAGGTGTTGGTATTGGATTTATGATAGCTATTTTTTTAGTCTAAATATTATTTTGGAGATAGGAGGATTTTATGGTGGATTTAGATTTAATTTTTAAGCTTGGAGGTATCGGCATAATATTAGTTATTTTAGATAAGGTTTTATCAGCAAGTGGAAAAAGTGAAATAGCAACACTAATAAATTTAACAGGTATAGTTATTATACTTACTATGGTCGTAGTTTTAATAAGTAATTTATTTAATTCAGTAAAAACTATGTTTACTTTATAGGTGATTCTATGGAAATTTTAAAGATTGTGAGCTTTGCATTAGTTGCTTTATTCTTTTACTTAGTATTAAAAGAGTTTAAAAGCTCAGTATCATTTGGGATTATTTTAGCTGCTGGTATAGGAATATTTTTATTTATGTTACCTCAGCTTTCACAGGTTTTAATTTTTATAAGGGAAATGGCAAATGAAGCAGGTGTAGATATAGTATACATTGAAGTTGTAATGAAAATTTTAGGAATTTCATATGTAGCTTCTTTCTGCTCAGAGCTTTGTAAAGATGCTGGTTCTGGAACACTAGCATCTAAAGTTGAATTTTCAGCTAAAATAATGATATTAGTTTTGGCTATACCAATATTAGTAGCAGTTTTAAATTCTATTTTAAAGATAATGTAGGTGAATCTCTATGGGGAAAAAAATAATAAAAGTTATCTTTAGTTTTTTAATTATAATAATGAGTTTCAATGTTGTAGCTTTAGCAGAAAATAATGATAAGATACAAAGCTTTGAAGATACAAAAGAAAGTTTAGAGTCAGATGAAAGTATCAAAAAGTTCTATAAATATGTAAATGAACTTAATTTAGAAAGTGAAATAATAGAAGGGATGGATGTAAAGGAGTATGTAGAAAAGTTTATAGAAACAGGTAAGTCACCTATTAATATTTCTACAGTAGTACAAGGTCTAGTTTCTTATATGTTTAAAGAAGTTGGACTAGTTGTAAAATTTTTATTATCAGTATTAGTTATAGCTCTTTTAAGTGCTCTTCTTAAAAATCTACAAAGTGCATTTAATTCTGATGCAATAAGTAATATAGCATTTTTTGCTTTTTATGCAATAACAATAATGTTGCTTACATCAAGTTTTTTACTTGGACTTAATATAGCAAAATCAGTATTACAAAGTTTAGTTGATTTTATGGCAGTTCTAATGCCAGTATTAGTATTTTTATTATCTACTGCTGGAGGAATAACATCAGCACTAACTATAGATCCAGTAGTTTTAGCTGTAGTTTCTATTACTCCTAAGATATATATAGATTTTATATTTCCTTTAATACTTATGTTCTTTGTCCTTCAATTTGTAAATAACTTAACTACTGAACATAAGATTAGTAATATATGCAAACTTGTAAAGCAAATTGCTATGTGGGCTCAGGGATTTGTGTTAACTGTTTTTGTAGGGATAATGGCTATAAGAGGAATAAGTGCTAGTACAATAGATGCTGTTACTCTTAAAACTGCTAAATTTGCAGTAGATAATTTTATACCTATTGTAGGCAAATCATTTTCAGATGCTATAAGTACTGTTGCAGGATATTCTTTACTTTTAAAAAGTGCAATAAGTTCTGTAGGGCTAATAGTTGTTATAGCTATAATAGTTTATCCACTTATAAAAATGTTAATGATGTTGTTTTCCTATAGGATAACAGCAGCAGTTATACAACCTGTAGCTGATAAAAGAATGGTAGATGCAATAAGCTCTGTAGGTGATGCTATGACCATGTTATTTTCAAGTGTATTAGTGATAAGTATTATATTTTTTATATTAATAGCTATAATGTCATCAGCAGGAAAATTTGTAGTAGGAGGGTAATAGATGGTTTATTTAAAGGAGTTTGTTTTTACTCTGACAACAATAACAATTTTTATAGTAGCAGTAGAACTTGTATTACCTAATAATAGCTTTAAAAAATATCAGAATTTTGTACTTTCATTAATAATGCTTGCTGTAATGATAAGTCCAATTATTAAAATTTTTAATAGTGGCAGTGATATAGCAAAGGAAATAGAAACAGTTTTTGATTTTTCAGGATCAGTTAAAGAGCCTAAAAAGGATAGTATTTATGAAGATGATTCTAGTAAGTCTTTTATAATAAATAGATTAGAAGAAAATCTTAGATTACTCCTAGCAAGTGAATTTAAGGATTATAAATTTAAAGTAGATTTAGATGCAAAGGTAGATTTAGATACTTATGATATTAAAGTAAGTAAAGTGGTTATAAAATATAAATCTACTAAAAAGGTAGATAAGGTTGAAAAAGTAGTAATTGGTGATGAAGGTGAAGAAGAAGAAAATTTACCTATAGTAAAGGAGATAAAGGAGCTTATTGCGAAGGAAGTAAAAATTAGTGAGGATAATATTAAGGTTATAAAGGAGTAGAGGGTTTATGGATAACGAGAAAATTGAGGGATTCATAAAAAAGATAGGTAAAAATAAAAGAGTTACTATACTTCTAGGAACAGTTCTTGTACTTATTTTGATAAGTCTTTGCTTGTCATATTTAAATGATGTAAATAATATAACTAGAAGTGAAAAGAAAAATAGTGTTAATGTAACTGCTACTGATGATAGTGGTTCTGAAACACAAATTACAGATGTAGAATATGAAGAAAAACAAGAGAAGGATCTAGGGAGTATTTTATCTAAAATAAATGGAGTCGGTAAAGTAGATGTTAAGCTAAGATTTGGTGGCAGTGAAGTAAAGATTCCAGCTACAGATGTTAATACTCAGGAAAGTAAAACAGAAGAAACAGATACTGAAGGTGGCAAAAGAATTAATGATCAAACAACAGGTGGAGAGAAAATTGTTATGAAAAATGATGATGAAGGAAATTCTCCATTTATTTTAGAAACTAAGAAACCAAAGGTTACAGGAGTTATAGTAGTAGCAGAAGGGGCAGAAAACAGTAAGATAAAGTATGAAATAACAAAAGCAGTAGCTAGCTTATATGACATAAGTTTAGATGATGTAAATGTATTTCCTAGAGGAGAGAATTAAAAATAATTTGGAGGGGTTATAAATTATGAATAATAAAGGTATAAATTCAAAACAAGCAATGATATTAGTTACTCTTATGATTGGTATATTATGTGTAGGAGTACTAGCTCATAATGTAAATAAAAATTATAGTAGTGATGGAGATTTTGCTCTTGCAATGAAGGAAGCGGGAAAACAAAATGAAGAAAAGAAAGCAGATGATTCAAAAACATCATCAGATTATTTTTATGAAACAAGAAGTATTAGAGAACAAGGTGACCAAAAAGAAGTTGAAACTTTAAAAGCTATAATTGCTGATGATAATACTTCTAAAGATCAAAAAGAAAATGCTACAGAAAAATTAACAAGTAAAACTAATAATAGAAATTTAGAAAATAGAATTGAACTTAATGTAAAGAGTAAAGGATATAAAGATGTAATTTGCTTTTTAGATGATGATAAGGCAAGAGTTATTATAAGCCAAAAAGATAAGTTAAAAGAAGAACAAACTTTAGAAATTCAAGATATAGTTAAAGATGTTGCAAAGGTATATGACATACAAATAGAGGCTAAATAATTAATTGTATTGTAAACCTATATTTGATATAATGAATCTATAATTAACAAGTTTTAGTGGTAAAACTAAGTAGGAGGGTTCACTTTTATGGATCAAATAAATAAAGAGAATACTAACTTAGGAATAGTTAAAATTTCTGATGAGGTAATAGGTGTTATATCTGCAATTGCAGCTTCTGAAATAGAAGGAGTAGTAGATTTTGATGCAAAAGGTTTAACACATAAACTTAAAGGTAAAAAACATATAGGTAAATCTGTAAAGGTAAGTATGGATACAGATGCCGCAGTTATAGAAATTGGAATAGCAGTATCTTATGGAGTTAATATTCCTGAGATAGTTAAGCAAGTTCAAGAAAATGTTAAGAAAACAGTAGAAGCAATTACAGGGTTAAATGTAAAATCTGTTAATGTTATAGTTCAGAATATAATTATTTCAAAGAACGAAGAAGAAATCGAAATAAAATAAAAATAAAAGTCACCCTCTGCTATAAACAGAGGGTGTTTGCTTGTTGACAAAATAGGGTAAGATAATATATAAATAACTAAGATAAAATAAAAAAGATGAATAAGAGTAATGATGGAACCTAGGAGGAGAATATGAATAGAAAAAAATCAAGAGAATATTTAATGCAATTAGTTTATCAAATGCAAATTAGCAAGGAAAGTGCTGGAGAAGTATATGATAGCTTTATGGAAAATGAAGAAATATCAAAAGATGGTATAGATTTAACATACATAAAGAGCTGTCTTATAGGAATCATGACTAATAAAGATATATTAGATGCAAAAATATCAGAAAATCTAGTAAATTGGAAAATAAATAGAATATCTAAGGTAAATCTTTCAATACTTAGAGTAGCAGTTTATGAACTAATATACAAAGAAGATATCCCAGCAAAAGTTGCTATAAACGAAGCTATTGAATTATGTAAAGAATTCTCTGATGAAAAGTCAGTTTCATTTGTTAATGGAGTTTTAGATAAGATATATAAAAAATCATTAAACTAAGTTAGGAGTAGAATTTATGGGGAAGATTATAGATGGAAAAGCAGTAGCAGAGGGTATAAAAGAAGAAATAAGGGTATTTATAAAAGATAGAAAAGAAAATAATAAAACTCTTCCTAAGATCGTATCTATATTAGTGGGTGAAGATGGAGGCTCAATCTATTATCAAAATTTTCAAGAGAAGATAGCAGAAAGTCTTGGTGTGGAATTTAATAAATTAAAGCTTTCTAGCGATATAGAAGAATCGGTTTTAAAAGATATTATTAAAGACTTAAATAAAAATGAAGAGGTTGATGGAATAATGATTTTATTACCTCTTCCTAAACATATAAATGAAGCTGAAATTACTAATTTAATTAGTAGTGAAAAAGATTTAGATTGTTTATCAGAAAAAACAGTTGGTAAATTTTATAAGGGTGAAGAAACATATAAACCTTGTACACCATATAGTGTAATAACTCTTTTAAAGAGTTATAATGTAGAGCTTGAAGGAGCAAATGTTGTTATAATAGGTAGAAGTAATATTGTTGGGAAACCACTTGTTCAAATGTTTTTAAATGAAAATGCAACAGTGACTATATGCCATTCTAGAACTAAAAACTTAAGAGACATAACTAAAAGAGCAGATATAGTTGTAGCTGCTATAGGAAAACCTAAATTTATTGATGGATCATATATAAAAGAAGGTGCAGTAGTCATAGATGTAGGTACAACTCGTTTTGAAGGTAAGATAACAGGTGATGTTAATTATGATGAGGTATATGAAAAAGCTAGTCTTATAACACCTGTACCAGGTGGAGTTGGAGCTTTAACCACGACGTTATTATTTAAAAATCTTTGTGAAGGAATGAAATAATATGAAGCTAAAAACTTTAACAGTTTCAGAAGTAAATAATTATTTAAAAAGGGTAGTAGATAATGATTTTATTATGAACAATTTATCTGTGAAAGGTGAAGTTTCAAACTTAAAATTTCATTCAAGTGGACATATATATTTTTCTTTAAAAGATGGTGAAAGTAAGATTAACTGCGTTATGTTTAAAAGTGACGCAGTTAATTTAGATTTTCTTTTAGAGAATGGAATGGAAGTTAGTGTTAAGGCAAGACTTTCAATCTATATGAAAGAAGGTAATTATCAGTTATATTGTAGAGAAATTGATAATGTAGGAATTGGAAAGCTTTTTGAAAAATATGAGCAAATGAAAAAAGAACTAGAGGCAGAAGGCCTATTTAGTGATTTTTATAAAAGGAAAATAGTTAAATTCCCGAAAAGAGTAGGTGTTATAACATCTGCTACAGGAGCAGCTGTAAAAGATATTATAAGAGTTATTAGAAGAAGGAATAATTTAGTAGATATAGTTGTGTATCCAGCAAAAGTTCAAGGGAATTTAGCAGAAGAAACACTTATAAATGGAATAAGATATTTTAATAATAAAAATAATGTTGAAACTATAATAATAGGTAGAGGTGGAGGCTCTATAGAAGAGCTATGGGCTTTTAATAGTAGAGAACTTGCTTATGAAATATTTAATAGTAAGATACCTGTAATCTCAGCAGTAGGTCATGAAACTGATTTTACTATTTGTGATTTTGTTAGTGATGTAAGGGCAGCAACTCCATCAGCAGCTGCTGAAATTAGTGTACCTGTTTTAAAAGAAGAAAGAATACATTTAAAAAATTTGGAGAGTATTTTAATAAGAGATATTAATAGAGTAATAGAAAGAGAGAATAAAAATCTTGAATATATATCTAAAATTTTAAGTAATAATTCACCATCAATAATTGTTGAGCGTGAAAAAGAGAAATTAGGTATTTTATCTAAGAATTTAGAGGATATTATTAGTCAAAGGATAGATAAAGAAAAAGATAAAATAAGCTCTATGAATAAAATATTAAATAGTATGAATCCATTAAATGTTTTAGATAGAGGATTTTCTGTAGTAAGTGATGAAAAGGGTAATCTCTTAACAAGTATAGAAAATTTAAAAGAAACTAAAAATATAGAAATTGGTATGAGAGATGGGAAAGCTAAGGGTAAATTTGAATTTTTAAAATAGAGGTGATTTATATGGCTAGAAAAGTGGAAACTTATGAAGAAACTTATGAGAAATTAGAAGAAATCATAACTCATATGGAAAGAGGCGAATTAAGTCTAGATGAATCCATTAAAAATTATGAAGAAGGAGTAAAACTTCTAAATAAATTATATAAAAAGTTGAATTCTGTTGAAGGTAAAATTAAAATAGTTAATAATGGAGTAGAACAAAACTTTGAAGGAGAAGAATAATGGATATACTAGGTCTCAAAGATAAAATAGATGTATCATTAGATAGATACTTTAAAGATAAAGGTAGTTATAATAAAGAATTATATGAATCTATGTCTTACAGTGTAAATATAGGTGGTAAAAGAATAAGACCTATACTTACACTACTTTCATATGCAATATATAATGAAAATGTAGATGATATTTTAGATGTAGCCATGGCAATAGAGATGATACATACATATTCACTTATACATGATGATCTCCCCGCAATGGATAATGATGTTTTAAGAAGGGGGAAACCTACTAATCATGTTGTATATGGTGAGGCTTTAGCAATACTTGCTGGAGATGCATTACTTAATGAAGCAATGATTATTTTAATGAATTTCTCACTAAAGAATGGAACTAATGCCTTAAGAGCTTCAAAACTTATTAGCGAAGCAGCTGGAGCTGATGGAATGATAGGTGGTCAAGTGGTAGATATAAGAGCAGAGGGCAGAGGAAAGAGCCTATCTTTAGAAGAACTTAATTATATGCATAAAAATAAAACTGGTGAATTAATAAAAGTTTCAATATTAGCAGGAGCTACTATTGCAGGGGCTAGTGATAAAGATTTAGAAAAACTTAGTGAGTTTGGAGATAAGTTAGGGCTTGTATTCCAAATAAAAGATGATATATTAGACGTTACACAAACAACAGAGATACTTGGAAAAACTGCTAATAGTGATATAGAAAACCATAAGACTAATTATATATCAATATATGGTTTAGAAAAGTGCAAAGAACTTTGCAAACAATTGACAGATGAATGTATGGAGTTGTTAGATAATATAGATGGAAATATCATAAGTCTAAAACAGTTAGCTTTAACTTTACTTGAACGAAAAAATTAAGCGAAAAGGATTTGATATTTTATGATAGATATGCTAGACGATTCTGAAGGGAAATATAAGATAAAAAATTTAAATGATAAAGAAATTAATCAGCTAGCGAAGGAAATTAGGGAATTTTTAATAGATAGTATATCTAAAACAGGTGGGCATTTAGCATCAAATTTAGGTGTTGTTGAACTTACCTTAGCACTATTTAAGAATTTTAATTTTGACGAAGATAAAATCATTTGGGATGTAGGGCATCAATGTTATGTCCATAAATTATTAACTGACAGAAAAAATCAGTTTTCAACTTTAAGACAATATAAGGGGCTTAGTGGATTCCCAAAAAGAATAGAGAGTAAATATGATTTCTTTGACACAGGACATAGTAGTACATCAATATCAGCTGCTATAGGAATGGCAAGAGCTAGAGATTTACATGGTGGTAAAGAAAATATAATAGCTGTTATAGGTGATGGAGCCTTAACAGGAGGAATGGCTTTAGAAGCTTTAAATGATATAGGATATAATAAAACTAAGATGATTGTTATATTAAATGATAATCAAATGTCAATATCAAAGAATGTTGGTGGATTATCAGTTCATTTAAATAAATTAAGATCTGATAAAGCTTATAATAAATTAAAAGCTGGTATAAATGCTAGCTTAAATTCAAGTGATTTTGGTAAAAATGTAGCCCATTCTTTAGAAAAGATAAAAGGAAGTATAAAACAACTTGTAGTTCCAAGCATGTTATTTGAAGATATGGGACTAAAATATTTTGGACCAATTGATGGACATGATTTTAAAAGCGTGGATGAAATTTTAAAGGTAGCAAAAGAAATAGATGGACCAGTAGTTATCCATACAGTAACACAAAAAGGAAAAGGATATAATTTTGCAGAAGAAAATCCTAATAAATTCCATGGAGTAGGACCATTTAACTATTCAAGTGGTGAAATGCTAAAATTATCAAGTCAAAATTATTCACAAGTATTTGGAGAGGCAATGATAGATTTAGCAGCTGAGGATAAAGATATAGTAGCAATAACTGCTGCTATGCCAGATGGGACAGGTCTTAAAGCTTTTTCTAAGAAGTTTCCAAAGAGAATGTTTGATGTAGGTATAGCAGAACAACATGCTATGACTATGGCAGCAGGAATGGCAGCAGCAGGCTTAAAACCTGTTTTTGCAGTTTATTCAACTTTTCTTCAAAGAGCTTATGATCAGCTTATACATGATGTATGTATACAAGAGTTACCTGTAATATTAGCCATAGATAGAGCTGGAATAGTTGGAGAAGATGGTGAAACTCACCAAGGAATGTTTGATATATCATATTTAAACTTAATTCCTAATATAACTATTTTATCTCCAAAACTTATGAGTGAAGTGAAACCAATGCTTAAGTGGGCTTTAGACTATAAAAAGCCAGTAGCTTTAAGATATCCAAGAGGTGGAGATTATGAAGAAACAGGACTTGAGCCTTTAAATAATATAAGCCTTGGAAAATGGGAAAAAATAATAGATAATGATGAATTATTTATTATTGCAACAGGTAAAATGGTTCAACATGCAAAAATAGCTATAAATAAATTAAAATTAAGCCATAATAAAAATATAGGACTTATAAGTGCTACTTTTGTAAAACCATTAGATTATTCTATGCTTGATGAGTTAATTTCTAAAAATGTAAAGATATTAACTATAGAGGATGGTATAGTTAGAGGTGGACTTGGAGAAAGTATATCTGCATATTTAATTAGAAATAATTATAATGGAAAAGTAGATAATATAGGTTATGATGATAAATTTATAGAACATGGAAAAGTTGATATATTATATAGAGAAAATGGTTTAGATTCTGAATCAATTAAAAATAAGGTTTTAGAGATGTTATAAGTTTTACTTATTTTTAAATGGAATAAAGAAAAAGGAGGAGCTACTTTAAAAAATTTAAATTTTTAAAGTAGCAAAATAAAAAGTGGCAAAGAAAAAAGAAAGACTAGATGTTATTTTAGTTGATAAAGGATTTTTTGAATCTAGAGAGCAAGCTAAAAGAAGCATAATGGCAGGAGAAATATTTGTTGATGATAAGAGAGTTGACAAAGCAGGTGAAAAAATAGACATAGAAGCCAATATAGAGTTTAAGGGTTCAAAGCAACCTTATGTTAGTAGAGGTGGATTTAAACTTGAAAAAGCTATAAATTCATTTGGAATTGATATAAATGGTTCAATATGTATGGATATAGGAGCTTCAACAGGTGGCTTTACAGATTGTATGCTACAAAATGGAGCAAGTAAGGTTTATTCAATAGATGTTGGATATGGTCAATTTGCATGGAAGCTTAGAACTGATCCTAGAGTTGTATGTCTTGAAAGAACTAATGTTAGATATGTAACAGATGAGCAAGTACCTGATAAATGTGATTTTGCATCAATAGATGTATCATTTATATCACTTACAACTATAATGCCAGCAGTAATGAATCTTTTAAAAGAAGATGGAGAAGTTATGGCTTTAATAAAACCACAATTTGAAGCTGGAAAAGGCAAGGTTGGTAAAAAAGGTGTCGTTAGAGAGCCAGAAATTCATAAAGAAGTAATAGAGAAAATAGTAAATTATGCTCTTTCAAATAATTTAAATATTTTAAATATAGACTTCTCACCAATAAAGGGACCAGAAGGAAATATAGAATATTTAATTTATTTAAGAAAATCAAATGAAAAACAAGATGATTTTAATTTTGAAATCATAGATGAAGTAGTTAATAATTCACATAGTGATTTATAGAAAAGAGAGGTTATATGAAAAAGGTTGGAATTTTAATAAATAAAAGCAAAGATATCACGGGTGAAATTGAAAAATTAGTTATTGAAAAGACCAACAAGTATTTGAGACCAGATGAAATTTCTGTAATGGATCACTTAGATATAAATAATAAGGAAGACTTTGATTCTTTTGATTTACTTATGGTTCTTGGAGGAGATGGTACTCTTCTTGGAACAGCAAGAAACTATGCTCATAAAATACATTGTCCTATATTAGGGATTAATATAGGAAATTTAGGTTTTATATCAAGTGTAGAATTTTCAGAGCTTGATGAAGCTTTAGAAGATATAAATAAAGGCGAATATAATATTGAAGAAAGAATAATGATTAAATGTAAGATTAATGGTAAAGAATTTAAAGGTAATAGAGCTTTAAATGATGTTGTTATTGCAAGAGGAACTTTATCAAGAATGACTAAATATGATGTGTATGTTAATGAAGAAAAATATACATCTTTTAATGGTGATGGAATAATAGTTTCAACACCAGTTGGATCAACTGCTTATTCATTATCAGCTGGAGGTCCGCTTGTTAGTCCAGATATTAATATTATTTCTATAGTTCCTATTTGTTCACATAATTTAAATTCTAAACCTTTAATAGTAAATGAAAATAGTTTAATAACTATTATACCAACTATTGAAGAAGAAATCTATTTAACTATGGATGGGCAAATATCTATTAAGCTTAAAAAAGATGATAGAATAACAGTAGAAAAATCAGAAGTTAAATTTAAAGTTATATCTTTCAAAGAAAAAAAATATTTTAAAGTTTTAAGAAAAAAAATCTTTTGTAGAACGGAAATATAAAAGGGGGTATTTAGATGAAATCAAAGAGGCATTGTAAAATCATAGAGATAATAAATAAGAAAGCTATTGAAACTCAAGATGAACTTGCAGAAGAGTTAAGAGCTTCAGGATTTGATGTAACTCAAGCAACAGTATCAAGAGATATAAAGTCATTAAAGCTTATTAAAACTCAAGATGTAACTGGTAGATATAGATATTCAGTTATAAAAAATGAAAGCAGTAATATTGTTGAGAAGTTAACTAATATTTTAAAAAGTACTGTTGAAGGCGTAGAATCAGTAAATAATATGGTTGTTGTAAAAACATTAACTGGTTCAGCAAGTGCAGCAGCTGAGGCCATAGATGCTTTAAACTTAGGAGAAATAGCTGGGACTATAGCAGGAGATAATACTATATTTATTTTATTAAGAGATAATGATAAGGCTATAGAAATTGTTAAACGTATAAAAGAAATGGTAGATTAATGGAGTTTGGAGGTGCAAAATGCTTCTACAAATATCAATAGAAAATTTTGCTTTAATAGAAAGTATAAGTTTAGATTTTAAAGAAGGCTTTAATATCCTTTCAGGGGAAACTGGGGCAGGTAAATCTATTCTTATAGATTCTATAAATTATGTTCTCGGAAGTAAGTTTAGTAAAGAACTTATAAGAATAGGTAAGGATAAGACTTTTGTTGAGGGTGTATTTTCTATAGAAAATAATACAAGAGTTAAAGAAATTTTAGATGAAATGGATATTGAAGCAGATGATATCTTAATAATATCCAGGGAAAGCTTTAGTAATGGAAAAAATATAAGTAAAGTTAATGGGAAGTCAGTTGTTCTAAATAATTTAAGAAGAATTACTAGTAGGCTTATAGATATACATGGTCAACATAATAATCAAAATTTATTAAATAGAGAAAATCATATTTTTTATTTAGATTCATTTTGTGATGAAAAATTTTCTGAAAATTTATTAAAATATGAAGAGCAGTATACTAAGCTTAAAGAGATAGAAAAGAAAATATCAGATTTAAGCCAAGAAGGTAAAAACCAAAAACTTATAGATTACATAGAATTCCAATTAAAAGAAATAAAATCAGCAAATATTCGAGTTGGTGAAGAAGAAGAACTTACTGAGAGATATAATATACTATCAAATTCTGAAAAAATTAGTTTAGCATTAAATAATTCTTATTGTAAGCTAAATGAGTCTATATTAAATGGACAATCTATAATAGATTATATTGGTGATATTAATAGAGATCTTGCATCTATAGAAGCTCATTCAAAGAAGATAGAAGATATAAACTCAAGAGTTAGCAGTGTTTATTATGAATTACAAGAAATTGCTAGAGATATATATGATGAAAACTCAAGTGTTGTTTATGATGAAAATGAGTTAGAATCTATAAATAGTAGAATTTATCAGATTTCAACTATACAAAGAAAGTATGGAGAATCTGAAGAAGCAGTATTAAATTATGCAAAAGATTTGGAAAGACAGCTTGAAGAAATGCTTGATTCAGAAAGAATAATAGAAGAACTAAATAAAGAAAAACTTGCAATTATTGAAGTTCTAAAAGAAATAAGTTTAGAGCTTCATAATATTAGAAAATCTTTTGCAGAGTATTTAACTTCAAGAGTTAAGGATGAACTTTCATATGTAGGCCTTGAGAAATGTGAGTTTGATGTTGAAGTTGTTTTAACAGAAGAGTTCAATCAAAGAGGTCAAGATAGAGTTCAATTCTTAATATCAACAAATCCAGGTCAGCCAATGAAACCTATGGAAAAGATAGTTTCAGGTGGTGAGCTTTCAAGAATAATGCTTGCTATGAAAGCTGTGTTTATAGATAAGGATAATATACCAACTGTTATATTTGATGAAATAGATACAGGTATAAGTGGACAAATAGGGCAAAGTGTTGCTGAAAAGATGTATGAAATATCTTTAAAACATCAAGTATTTTGCATAAGTCACTTACCTCAAATTGTTAGTATGTCAGATAATCATTATTTTGTTTCTAAGGAAGTTAGGGATAATACAACTTTTTCAAGTGTTAGACAAATTAATGAGGAAGAAAAAGTTATTGAGATTGCTAAAATGTTAGGTGGGGTAGAACTTACAGAAGGAACACTTTTAAATGCAAGAGATATGATTAATCTTAATGAGGTTAAAAAACAAGAAATAAGAAATAAAAAGAATAAATAATTTAATTAAAAAGGGCTCTCTAAGATAAATTTTATTTTAATATAGAGATACCCTTTATTTTTTATTAAATTTTAAAATGAATAGTCTTAATAAGCTAATTCTAATTCATGTTTATATTCATTGTGCATTCTCTTCCACATAATATATCCATATATTGATCCAACTAAATACTGAAGAAGTGATAAAGTATTTGATAAATCACCTACAAAAATTGATGGATTAATAATTCCAGTATGTATGGTTTGAATTACAAACATTATAAATCCTAAGCTATTAGATACAATCCAGAAATTCCATTGAGCTACATATCTTTTTCCTGTAAAGAATACAGCCATTATAGTTAAAGTTGCAGTTATAGAATCTAGTAATATTTGAGGATCTGCTGAAATTCTGATATTAAATAATTTATATAAAATAAAAGGTAATTTATCTAAAAATATAGCATAAACAATAAAGCATATTATTGAAATTAGTATAGAGTATAGCCATTGTTTTTTTGTAAGAGTTTTTATTATTATCTTATTTGTCGATTCTTTTGACATATGAGATTTCCATGATATAAAACCATAGATTATAAGAGGTAATACTATAAAAAAGTTTTCGATAAATTGACCATATAAGCTACCTACTAAAGCAATAATTGATAAAGTTATAGTATTTATAATCCACCAAATATAGCCATATATATTAGCGTTAGATGTATATATAGAAACTAATATTCCTGAAATAGTACATAGTAATCCTGTTATTCCTAAAGGGGAAAATACACTAGAAAAATTATCTCTTCCTAAAGATAAAGGAAGTAAGAAAGTAATAATACTAGCAGCAGTAAAGAATATAAAAAATACTTTTTGGAATTTAGTAAAGCTATTGTAGAAATTCATTTAGTACACATCCTTTGTTATACGAATATTAATGTTAAATATTTTTAAATAATTCGTTAATATAGTATTAATGTTAGAGTATATAGATTAAAATGTCAAGTTTATATTTGAAAATTCTTTTTAATACGAAATATAAGTTTTTATAAATATAGATAATTCATTAGTTTTTTCTAGATAGATATTAAAAATAAATTAAAGATTTTATTTCTATTAATAAATATGTTTTTTTTATTGAGTATAAAAAGAGACTGTTATCAAAAGTTAAGTTAAATTGGCTTCTGATACAGTCTTTTTTGTTTTTATACTTATATCTGCTTAATGTATATATGCATATTATTAAATAAAAAAATTAATTTTATGATAAATTTTCTCATAATTTAAGATAAGTTGGATATACTAACAACGTTACTCTAACATATAAAGAATTAAAAAGGGTAAATTACTATTGTAAAGGAGGAGATAAGATGAAAAAAGAGAACGAAAAGAAAAATTTTATAAAAAAATTTGTTTTAATGTGTTTACTTTTATCTTCTGTATTCGCTTTAGGTAATTTTCTCCTTAATAAGGATAATGTTGAACTAGTTTCAGCTAGTGAAAGCAAATATTTTAGTAAAAAAGATAAAATGAAAGTATATGCTGGAGGTCAGAATGTAGGAATTAAAATATCTACAAAGGGAATCTTAGCCGTAGCGTTCTCGGATATAGAGGATGCTGATAAGAAAGTATTGAAGAGTCCTGCTGAAGCATCTGGAGTAGAGATTGGGGATATAATTTTAAAAATAAATAATAAGGATATAAATAATTCTAAAGACCTTAAGAGTAGAATTTCAGAAAATGAAAATAATGAGATAGACCTTTTAATTGAAAGAAAGGGAAAGCTTATAAATAAAAAAGTTAAGGTAATTAAAGATAGTAAAGGTAATTGTAAATTAGGACTTTGGGTTAGAGACTCTACAGCAGGTATAGGAACTATGACATTCTATGAAGAGAATACAGGTATTTATGGTGCTTTAGGTCATCCTATCACTGATAATGAAACTGATAAGATTCTTACAGTTGAAGGTGGAAGTCTTTTAAATTCAACTGTTGTAAATGTTAGAAAAGGAGAAGTGGGTTCTCCAGGTGAGTTAAAAGGTTTATTTATGAATGAAAAGAAAGAGATAGGAACAGTAGGAAAGAACACTATTTGTGGTATTTTTGGAGTTCTGAATAAAGAAGAAGTTCAAAAAAGAAGTTCTTTAAGAAAAAATAAATCTTATGAAGTAGCATCTAAAGAAGAGGTTAAGGTTGGAGAAGCTCAAATAATAACAACAATTGATGAAAAAGGACCTAGATATTTTACAATTAATATAGAAAAGGTTATAGAGCAATCAAAACCAGGACCTAAGAGTATGGTTATTAAAGTAACAGATCCAGAACTTCTTGAAAAGACAGGTGGTATTGTTCAAGGTATGAGTGGAAGTCCTATAATACAAAATGATAAAATTGTAGGAGCTGTGACACATGTTTTGATAAATAAACCTAATACTGGATATGGAATTTATATAGAATGGATGTTAAAAGATGCAAATTTGTTAAAATAAGTGAGTAAAAGAATAAAATGTGTTATAATATACTAAAGAATATTATAAAAATATTTTTTAGTATATTTTTTTATTTTTTTTTGAATAATTAAAGGATTTGAATAGTTTTTGTCGAAGTTAATAATGTAAATAAATGGAATAATGAGCAGATTATATAGTAAGGGGAGAAAATAAATGAATGATTCAAAAATTTCAGTTTTAATTGCAGATGATAATAAGGAATTCTGTAGTATATTAAATGATTATTTATTAAATCAAAGGGATATAGTTGTTGTTGGAATTGCAAATGATGGCTTAGAAGCTTTAGAATTAATAGAAGAAAAGAAACCAGATTTAGTTGTTTTAGATATTATTATGCCACATTTAGATGGACTTGGTGTATTAGAAAAATTAAATTCTTCAAAATTAGATAAGATACCAAGAGTAATTGTTTTATCAGCAGTTGGACAAGATAAGATAACTCAAAGAGCTATTACACTTGGAGCTGATTATTATGTTGTTAAACCATTTGATATGGATGTTTTCATAAAGAGAATTAGACAAATGTTTAATAATACAATTTCATCAGAGGAGAGCAATACAAGACAATCAACTTTACTTGAGATGACAGAAGCTCCAGTTAGTAATAGAAGACAACCTATGGATTTAGAATCAGAAATAACAAATATTATTCATGAAATAGGGGTTCCTGCTCACATTAAGGGATACATGTATCTAAGAGAAGCAATTACTATGGTTGTTAATGATATGGAACTTTTATCAGCGATAACAAAGGAATTATATCCTTCAATAGCTAAGAAGTATAATACAACAGCTAGTAGAGTTGAACGTGCTATAAGACATGCTATAGAAGTTGCATGGGGCAGAGGTCAAATAGAAGCTATAAATAAATTATTTGGTTATACAATTCACAATGATAAGGGTAAGCCAACAAACTCAGAATTTATAGCTATGGTTGCTGATAAATTAAGACTTAAAAATAAGGTAAGCTAATAAGAAAACTACTAGGCTTGTGAGTTATGGTAATTGAGGCTATTTATACACATAAACTAATAAATTATATATAAATATAAATATAAAGATACACTTCAATTAATTAAATGAAAATTAATGGGGTGTTCTTTTTATATCAAGAAATAAGAAAGTAAATTTTACTTTTACTAGCTTAGAAATAACCTTGATAAAAGTTTTTACTAAGTTGTGAGGATATATTTATATGGGTATTTTTTCTACTTATAATATTTTTTATTTAAAGAAATATCAAGTTAAAATGTTAAAAATATTAAATTAGTATAGATATAATTAAAGTAATGAAAAAAAATATCTATAATTATAAAATACGGTATTTAATATGGTACAATATCCCTTGGTAATTATAAATTAGTGACAGCTGAAAAGGGGATTCAAAAATGGCAAAAATGATACAATGTAAAACCTGTTCTAAGGAAATAGCAGCAAATGCTAAATCTTGCCCAGGATGTGGAGCAAAGAATAAGAAAGCAATATATAAGAGACCTTGGTTTATAGTAATAGTAGTCTTTATAATACTTGCAGCAATAGGTGACTCAAGTAGTAGCGACTCTAAGACAGCAAGTAGTGGAACAAGTAAAATTGAACAAGAAATTAACCCAAGTAATAAAACAGAAAGTAATATTCTAGTAGAAGATGACGTAGAAGAGAAAATTCCAACTGAATATAAGTCTGCATTAAGAAAAGCAAAAACATATAGTAATACTATGGCAATGTCTAAGGCTGGATTATATGAACAGTTAACATCAGAGTATGGAGAAAAATTCTCAGCAGAAGCAGCACAATATGCTGTAGATAATGTAAACGCAGATTGGAAAGCAAATGCATTAAAAAAAGCAAAAACATATCAAGGAACTATGGCAATGTCTCCAAGTGCGATTTATGATCAATTAGTATCACAACATGGTGAAAAATTTACAGCGGAAGAAGCACAATATGCTATAGATAATCTAGAGTAATATTATTTTATAAATATAAAAAGTTAACTTAAGCATCTAGTGTAGAAACTAGATGCTTTTATTATTTAAATAAATAACAGATAATAATATAGATTAATTAAAATTAAGAATCTTATAGTAAATAATATGTACTTTATTAATAAATGAAATAGTAAAAAATCACCTCTAATTAATTAAATTTGGAGGTGATTTTTTATGCCTAAAAGAGTTAAATAAATTTAGAATAGAAAGAAAAGATAATATATTTAGTATTAATGTTAAATATATATTATCTTTTCTTATAAATAGCTTTAATTATAGGACAAGAGAGTGTGCTTAAGTTTATTATAATCTATTTAATGTTAAATTCTTTGTTTTAATGATGTAACTGTTATTTCTAACACTCTAGTTAAGAATGGGAATTTATCTTTCATAAGATTGAAATCTTTACCTGATTTAATAAAGTTAGCAGTTCCTTCAATTAAGAAACCAGTTCCTTGATAATTATTAAATCCTTCGACTTCTTTACTACCAAGAGTTACTTTAACTCTATTATTTACATTTACATCTACTTCTGTACTATTAAAGCCAGCAGCTGGAATTAAGATTCTTTCATCATCTGTTACAACTAAATATGAATTCCAAGTATTAGTTACATGTGGTTCATCTATTCCCCAAGAGGTTATTGAAACCACTCCTTCGTTTTTTAATACTTCATAAAATTTTTCTGTAAGCATTTTATATTCCTTCTTTCGATTTTAATTAAAGATAAATTATATCCTGGATAAATACTGTCTATAATTAAGAATAGAATCTTTTTTGCCTTTTGTCAATAGATATATCTTATTTAATATGATTCTCTTGAATGCAAGTAAATAATGGGATATCATTACATAGAAGACTTTATAAAAAGGAGTATTAGAAATGAAATTTTCAGTAGGTGTAGAATATGCACTACATTGTTTATTATATATGGTAAATTTAGAAGAAAGTAAATCTGTAGGAATAAGAGAATTAGCTAAGTTTCAAGGTATTTCAGAAACTTATTTATCAAAAGTATATGCAAAATTAAGTAAAAATGGAATTATAAAATCTGCTCCAGGTGTAAAAGGTGGATATACATTAGCAAGAAAAGCAGATGAAATAACATTTTGGGATATAGTTGAAGCCGTAGAGGGAAATGAATCATTTTTTCAATGTGCAGAAATTAGACAAAATAATATATTATTAAGTAAAGAGAAAGTACCTAAAATAGATACCAAATGTCCTTGTCTAATAAAAGTTGTAATGTTGGAAGCAGAAAATGAAATGAAAAAATATTTAAGTAAAAAAACATTAGCATGGTTATATGATGAAGTATATAATAAAACACTTTCAAAGGATATTAAAGAAGCAACAATTGAATGGTTTAGTGATAAAGTGAAGTAGACAATATATTTTTTTGTTTATATATACTAATAATAAAAGTTATTTATTAAATTAAAATTAAAGAATAGAGAAGTTAATAAATATAGTTATACTCAAGATTTAAAGATACTTAGTATTTAAATCTTGGGTATTTTTTTATTTAATTTACATAATTTTAGTGAGGTAGTAATAATTTTATTATGTAAATAATATTATATACAAAAGGGGAGTGGGTATTTTGAAGGAGATGTTAAAAAAGATTAAATCTATAATATCAGAAAATAGAATAATATTTTTATGGGTATTATTATTCTTTTTAATAGGGATAGTTCTAGGATCATATACAGTTTATTATATGAGTGATGTAGGGAAAATTGAGATTGGTGGATATTTTAGCAACTTTTTAAAATTTATTAAGGGAAATGAAATAAATTATGTATCTGTTTTATTAAGTAGTATAAAGTCTATTATACCTGCTTGTGTATTAATTATAGTTTTTGGATATACATTAATAGGCTTTCCTTTTGTTTTAGCTATTAATCTTATCAAGGGTTATGTTCTTGGATTTACTTTAGCTTTAGTTATCACAGTGCTTGGTACAAAGGGAATAGGTGTATTGTTTACAACTTTAGTATTACAGAATATAATTTATATTCCTGTGTTAATTTTGATGAGTATTTTATCAATAAAAAGTTCTTTTATAAAGTTTAAGAGTTTAAGAAAAGATTCAGCAAGAAATGAGATAAATGGTAAAGAATATTTTATGGTTCAAAGCTTTTTAATGGTGTTAATTTTCTTTGGAATATTAATAGAAACATATATTTCTCCAAATTTATCAAGATTAGTAATTAATGTATGATATTTGTAATATAAATAATTATGTAATAACATTTTTAGTTAGGAGTTAGCATGAGAGATTTGGTGAAAAAGTATGAAGTATACTTACAATCAATAGGAAAAAGAAAAAATACTGTAAGTGCTTATATTACTGATGTATCTATGTATTTAGATTTTATTGAAGAAAAAAGTTTAGTCGTTAGTGAGGATGGATATCCGCTTATGTCTTATATTCAGAATCTTAGCGATAAAGGGAAATCACCATCTTCTATTCAGAGAACTATCATATCTTTAAGAAATTTTTATAACTTTTTAGTTGCTGAGGGAAAATTAAAGCATGTTCCAGAAACAAGCATCAAAAGAGAAAGAGTTCAAAAAAAGAAACCTGTTGTACTAAGTATTGATGAAATAAACAAAATTATGAACAGTACTAACATAAGTACAGAAAAAGGTGTTAGAGACAAAGCTCTTTTAGAACTTATGTATGCAACAGGAATGAAAGTATCTGAACTTATATCTTTAGAAGTTGATGATGTTAATTTAGATTTGTCTTTTGTTAAGTGTAAGGATAATAGGGGATATGAAAGACTTATACCTATAGGAAGAGAAGCAAAAGATTCAATAAAGAAGTATATAGCACTAAGAGAAGACTCTTCAAAAATAAATACTAAATTATTTTTGAATATGAGCGGAGATCCTATTACAAGACAGGGAGTTTGGAGAATAGTTAAAGAATATTCTGTTTTAGCTAATATTAATAAAGATATTAATTTAAATACATTTAGACATTCTTTTGCAGTTCATTTACTTCAAAATGGAGCAAATGCAAAAGTTGTTCAAGAATTACTTGGTAATCAGGTAATGACATATATTGATATGTATTATGAAATTATTAATAATGAAAAAATAAACAGTATATATAAAAAGGCACATCCAAGAGCATAAGTATAAAAAATAAAAAAAGGCTATCTAGCCTTTTTTTTATTTGAAAAATTTTATCGTTAACAAATTTTGAATGTTAAAATATTAACTTGAATAATAATATTATTTTTGTTAAGATTAAGATAAATATGAAAATGTTATCATACAGAATTTGGAGGAAATGCTATGAGAATGTACGACTTAATTCTAAAGAAAAGACAAGGATTAGAGCTAACTAAAGAGGAGATAGATTATTTCATTAAGAATTATACAGATGGAAATATCCCTGATTATCAAGTTTCAGCTTTAATGATGGCTATTTTTTTCAATAAAATGAATAAAAGAGAAACAGCAGATTTAACTATGGCTATGGTTAATTCAGGAGATGTATTAGATTTATCAGAAATTGAAGGTATTAAAGTAGATAAACATTCAACTGGTGGGGTAGGTGATACAACAACTTTAGTTTTAGCACCAATGGTTGCAGCACTTGATATACCAGTTGCTAAGATGTCAGGAAGAGGTCTTGGACATACAGGTGGAACAATAGATAAATTAGAAAGCTTTAAAGGATTCTCAGTTGAAATGACAAATAGAGAATTTATAGATAATGTAAATAGCTTAAAGATTGCAGTTGGAGGACAAACAGGAGATTTAGCTCCAGCAGATAAAAAGTTATATGCTTTAAGAGATGTTACTGCAACTGTTGATAATGTGTCTTTAATAGCATCAAGTATAATGAGTAAGAAAATAGCAGCAGGAGCTGATGCTATAGTTTTAGATGTTAAAGTTGGAGATGGAGCATTTATGAAAAATGCTGAAGATGCAAAGCTTTTAGCAACAGAAATGGTTGATATAGGTACTAATGTTGGTAGAAATACAATAGCTATAATCTCAGATATGGATCAACCTCTTGGATATGCAGTAGGTAATGCTTTAGAAGTTAAGGAGGCCATAGAAACATTAAAAGGAAATGGTCCAAAAGATTTATTTGAATTATGTCTTACACTTGGAAGTAATATGGTTGTTCTTGCTAAAAAGGCGGAAACAGCAGAACAAGCAAGAGAAATGCTTCTTGAAACTATAAGTTCAGGTAAAGCTCTTGAAAAATTAAAACAATTTGTTAAAGCACAAGGTGGAGATGAAACAGTTATAGATGATACTGATAAACTTCCAAAGGCTAAATATGTAGTTGAAGTTAAAGCTGATAGAGCTGGTAAAGTAAGCAAAATACATGCAGAAAACATAGGTCTTATTGCTATGGAACTTGGAGCTGGTAGAGCTACTAAGGATAGCGTAATAGATTTAGCTGTTGGAATTATTTTAACTAAGAAGAGAGAAGATGAAGTTAAAGTAGGAGATGTTATTGCTTATGTTCATGCAAATGATATGGAAAAAGCAGAAAAGGCAGTAAGTAAGATATTAGAAAACTATGAAATATCAGAAACAGCTCCAAGCATTCCTCTAATATACGGAATTGTAAAAGGACAATAAAATTTTAAGTTTATAAATAAAGTTTTAAATATAGAGTACATAATTTTTTATAAAATTGTGTACTTTATTTTTTTATTTTGATTAGTATATTTTTCTATGAAATAAATTAATTAAATAGTAAAATAGATATTAGATTAAAGTGAGGAGGGATAGAATTGAAGCCACTTGCTGAAACTATGAGACCTAGTGATATAGATGAAATGATAGGACAAGAACATATACTTTCAGAAGGAAAGGTTATAAGAAATTTATTGAAATCAGGAAATATTATAAATTCTATATTTTATGGTCCACCAGGAACAGGAAAGACTAGTTTAGCTCAGATAATGTCTAAGTATACTAAGAAGAAATTTTATAAAATAAATGCTACTACTGCATCAATAAAGGATATACAGGAGATTGTAAACAATCTTGATAATTTAATTAATTATAATGGAGTTGTTCTTTATGTTGATGAAATACAACATTTTAATAAGAAACAACAACAGTCATTACTTGAATTTATAGAAGATGGTAGAATAATACTTCTTGCGAGTACTACAGAAAATCCATATTTCTCTATACATAAGGCTATACTTAGTAGAAGTATGATTTTTCAATTTAATTCTTTAAGCAGGGAAGATATAAGTAAGGCTCTTTTAAGGGGAGTAAATAAATTAAATAATGAGTCATATAAAATAAATATTTCTAAAGATACACTTGATTATATTTCTGATATATCTAATGGTGATGTTAGAAAGGCCTATACTATTTTAGAGCTTGCAATAAAAAGTTCATTAGCTGATGAAATTAATATAGATAAAAAGGATGTAGAAGCTTTAAATCAATCAAGTATAAAAAGTGATGTTTCAGGAGATGAATATTATAATCTTTTAAGTGCACTTCAGAAAAGTATAAGAGGAAGTGATCCTGATGCAGCAATTCATTATTTAGCTAGACTTATTAAAGGTGGAAATCTTGAAGCTATAATAAGAAGACTTGCAGTTATTGCAGCAGAAGATATAGGAATGGCTCATCCTAATGCTTTAACAGTTATAAATAGTGGAATAGATTTATGTCTTAAGGTAGGTTTTCCAGAAGCCAATATAATTTTATCAGAGCTTGTTGTATATTTAGCAACTCTTCCAAAATCAAATAGCTCTTATCTTGCTATAAATAAAGCTTTAAATGATTTAGAAAATATTAGAGTGGGTGATGTGCCGCAGCATATTAGGGATGCTCATTATGATGGGGCAAAATCTCTTGGAGTTGGAGGCTATAAGTATCCACATGATTATGAAAATAATTATGTAAAGCAAGAATATTTACCAAAAGAATTAAAAGGTACTGTTTATTATAAACCTCAAAATAATAAATATGAAAGTTCTATAAATACATATTGGAAAAAAGTAAAATCAAATTAATTTATAGAGGAGAGCTATCTTATATAAGATAGCTCATTTTTTATTAACTAATTTAGTAAAGGTAAAAATATTTAATTTAAGGTACAGGCATAAATGATACTGAAAGTATATCATCAAGAGCGCCTTCAAAGATTACAGGTTCTCCAGTTCCATCATTACTTGAATAGAAAGTTGTATTAAATTGGAATTGTTCATCAGCGTTAAAGGTATTAGTTCCACTAAGGTTTGTAAATACAATACTACCGATAGTTAATCCATTAACTGTTATAGGAGTTGCAAGAGGAATAACTATAGGATTAATTTGTGTGCCATCTTCAGTTAAAAAATCTAATCTTAAATTATAGTTTTTATTCTTTGTAGAATTTGTTATTGGTGTTACAGTATATTGGTCTGTACCATCAACATCAATTGTTCCAAGACCTGTGTCTATAGAAGCTGTATTTAAGATTCTACCAAAAGGAGTAGTTGGTATAACATTAGTAGAAGAAAGAACTAATACATCTCCAAGAACTACTGAAGCAGTACCATCAAAAGTTAAAATAATTTCACCAGCTGTAGGATTTGTACCTATAGCAGCAGAATCAATAGTTACTGTAACAGGTGTTGCAGTTGTATAATTTTGAAGTTTAAACCAAGTTGGAAGAATAGTTTGACCTGTTACATTAATGGGAGTAGTTCCATCATTTTCTGTTAATACTACTGTTAAAGTAGAAGTAGCTAGATTAGTTAAATTTGAGTCTATTATTTTTAATAACATATAAACATCTCCTTATAGGATTAACTAAATTAAATCCTACAATATATTATGTTAAGTAAAATAATTTGCTACAAAGAGATTATTTATGATTAGAGATATTATATTCAGTATTATTTAAAACTATTGA
This sequence comes from Clostridium mediterraneense, assembly GCF_900091705.1. Lineage (GTDB taxonomy): Bacteria > Bacillota > Clostridia > Clostridiales > Clostridiaceae > Sarcina > Sarcina mediterraneense. Next base: position 1,262,626 of record NZ_LT594785.1, read on the forward strand.
AGCTCCTTTAATTTTAGAAATATCAAAGCATTTAGGTATATTAATTATTCCTATACTATTTTTAATATTAGTTTTATAAACTAAAGCTTTTATTGGAAGTGAGAAACATGTAGACTTACATAATTTTTTTAAGTTATTTATATCAGTAGAAATACTTTTAAAACTTGAATTTTTTATATTATTAAAACAATTAATTTTAGAATCAGCTTCTATAAATAAAGAAATCATTTCACTATTTATAAAGTCTATAAAATTTATATTAGAATCTATTGTTAGATTTCCTCTTATTGGAGCTAAAATATTAAGTGGAATTTCATTTGAAAAGCTTTCTGTAAGTTTAGTGTTAAAATGATTTATAAAAAATTCTTTAGAAGATAAATTTAAACTAATACAATTTAAATTTATAGTTCTATTACTATTAGGAGCGTTAATAAAAATTGAGGGAATTATATTAGAGTCTAAATTTATAATTAAATCAGTATCTAAAGAATTTATAATCCCAAATAGATTTAATAGATTTTTTTCATTATTGTAGTTTAATAGGTTTAATTGATTATTTTCTAATATAAAATCATCAACTAAATAAATATTACAGGAATTTATAAAATTAAATTCAGATGAGTAATGCCCAGTAATTATTGTAGTTGTATCATATATATTAATTTTATCTATAATAGAATCTACATTTGAAATTTTTACTGGTATCTTAGAATAGTTTTCTATATTGTTTATTTTACTATTATTTATTATTAAATTTTTCATATCGTCACCTTTTTATTCTAAATATAATTTAACAGTATATTTGCCATCTGGTACTTCATTTAAAAATTTATCATACAAGTTTAATTTATAAATATCTTCACTACAATTACTAGAAATAAGTTCTATAAAAGAAGCATAGCTATCTATTTCATTACAGATATTTAGATTTTCAAAATTAGAATAGAGATTTATATTATTAAAATTTAAGCTGCTTAAATTATAAGAACTACTTGTAATTTCTTTTGGTATATAAGCATTTAAGATAGTAAATGGATTTATACAGATTGATTTATCATTTACAGCAAATAAAGAGTAGTAGATATAAATAATATTTGAGAAAATACTCTCATTTTTTATAAAAAAAGATATTACAGAGAAGTCTTCAATTTCTGAAATGGGAGTAATGGTATATATATTATTTTCAGTTTCAAGCTTAAAATCATCATTAGAAAATTTATAGCTTTTATTATATAAATACAGATCAGCTTTATTGATATTTATATTAGGACTGATAGAAAAGCTTATTTTATTTCTATCAGAATATAGATTTTTTATATTTATAAGATTTTTCATGTGTAGTACCCCCTATAGTAATTTTAGATTATTAAAATCACAATGATATAAATTTAGATTAAAATTATCGGGAAGATTTATATATACAATATCAGCTTTAATATTTATTAAGTTAATATCTATTGAATTATAATTAGCATTTGAATCAGTGTATTTTATATATAAATCTTTTAAAAAAGTAGTGTGAGTAATTAAATTTCCATAATCTCTTGTAGGAGATGAGCTATCCACAAATATAATGCTTCGTTTATCTAAGGTTTTTCCAAGAAGAGTCCAAGAATCATTATAATTATCTGGAGATGAGCTTATAAAATCTTCGGTATAAAAAGTAATGGGAGCTTCAAAGCTGATTAAAGCTAAAGTAGAATCAGCACTAGATAAATATTCAGAAGGTGAAAAGTCAATATATTTTATCTTATCTTTATTTTCATCTATAAAATTAAAATTAGTAGTATCAATAGAAAATTCTAATGTATTATATTGTGAATTTATTGAAAGCTTGTATTCTATATTAGAATTAGAAATATTTAAATCAGTTCCATAGATTTGTAATTTACCAATGTCAGTTATGGAAAAAGTCAATATTTCTTTATTATCTGATATATTTAAATATCCAAAGCTTTGAGTTTTAGTAATATTTTTAATTTTCTTATTAAAGAATACATTTAGCTTTAATAAATTTAATACAGGAATAGAGATAAGCTCACCATTTAAAGCTAAAAAATATTTAGCTTTTTTATAATTACTATCAGAAATAGGTAAATATCTTGAGTCAAGAGTATATATATAAGAAGTTTCTATAACCTTTAAAGTTATAAGATCATTTTGAAAATCTAAATTAAAAACATTATCTATAGTAAGTTTTATTAAATTATCAGTAAATGAAGAATGTCCAGTACATGGATAAAATTTATTATTTATATGGACTATAAAATCTTTTGAATCATATCTTAGTATCTTTGAGGTAAATTCTACAGCTAAAGTTAAAGTATTATTTATATAAGAATTTACACTAATATTTTTAATTGTAGTTTCTAATAAGTTATTTACTTCTATTGAATCACTTGCTTTTAATTTAGAACCTAAAGCATTTATAGATCTACACTTCATTTTAGTAAATAGTACAACCTTATCTAAAGGACTACTTATAATTTTATTATTAAAATTTATTTGTAAAGTGTTTTCGTCTTCATGGAATATTTCTGATGGATAAAATTTATTTTCATTAACTAATACATAAAAGTCATCTTTATAAACTCTATAGTAGGGAATAATAGTATTATTTATTATTTTTAAGGAATAGCTTTCTTCTATAAAACTTTCACAATTATCAAATAAACTTTCGATATTTTCTTTTTCTATAAAGGAGATTATTGAAAGTTTATTTATTCGGAGTATAGAATTATTTTCTAAATAAGAGGATTCAAATTTAATCTTATTGTATTCTTTTAATATTTTATATGAATTATCTTTTAGATTAAAAGAGATAAAATTGTTATTGTAACAGTAAATAGAACTTATTAATGAACTAAGGGGGAGTGAACTATGTTTGCTTATTAAAGAATAATTATTAGGATTTAAAATTTTACTTTTTGCTAGATTATAATTTATATTTTTATTAAAGACTATTAGTAATTTAGTATAATTACAAAGGCAAATCTTTATAATTTTAAGGGATATATCCATTTTTTATACTCCTCCTATATTTTTATTTACTCTATATAATATTAGTTTAAGTATTATTATGTTATAGAAATTATTTAAAGTTTTATATTAAAGAAAGTAGGGATATGGGGGTATCTTTTATAAAATCATTTTTAGGAATATAAATCATAATAAGATAAAAAATGGATATTTATAATTGACTAATATAATAGGCTTTGATATTATTATTGTGTAAAGTTTAGTAAATTACTAGGTATTGGGGGAAATAATAATGAAACTATCAACAAAAGGTAGATACGGAGTTAAGGCTATGGTTGATTTAGCAATACATTATGATGATAAACCTGTATCAATAAAGGTTATATCTCAGAGACAGAATATATCTGATTATTATTTAGAGCAACTTTTTAGTTCACTTAGAAAGGCTAAACTTATAAGAAGTATAAGAGGGGCTCAAGGAGGATATGTACTAAATAGGGATCCGAAAGATATAACTGTTGCTGATATAATGAATGTATTAGAAGGACCAATTGAAATTGCTGAATGTATAGAGAATACAGCATGTAATAATATAGATGCCTGTGCTACTAGAGTTTTATGGAAAAAAATAAAAACTAGTATAGATGATGTATTAGGTTCAGTAACTCTTCAAGATATAGTCAATGATTATAATAATATGAAAGTTAAAAATCAATCTATAAAATTAAAATAGACTTAAATATATAGGAGTGAAGTAATATGGATAAAGTAGTTTATATGGATCACGCTGCTACTACATATGTAAAACCAGAAGTTTTAGAAGAAATGATACCATATTTTACAGAAAAGTTTGGAAATCCTTCATCTTTTTATGGAATATCAAGAGATACACAAAAAGCTATTGATGAAGCAAGAGGAAAGGTAGCAAAAGGAATAAATGCTGAAAGAAGTGAAATATACTTCACAAATGGTGGTTCTGAAAGTGATAACTGGGCTATAAAAGGTGTAGCTATGGCAAATAAGAAAAAAGGTAATCACATAATTACAACTAAAATAGAGCACCATGCTATTCTTAATACTTGTGAATATCTAGAAAAGAATGGTTTTGAAGTAACTTATTTAGATGTAGATAAAGAAGGATTTGTAAATATAGATGAGTTAAAAGATGCTATTAAGGAAAATACAATTTTAGTATCAGTTATGTTTGCAAATAATGAAATAGGTACTATTGAACCAATTAAAGAAATAGGAGCAATCTGTAGAGAGAAAAAAGTAATATTCCATACAGATGCTGTTCAAGCTTTAGGTAATGTTGAAATTGATGTTAAAGATATGAATATAGATTTATTATCTTTAGCAGGACATAAAATTTATGGACCTAAGGGAGTAGGAGCCTTATATATAAGAAGAGGTGTTAGAATAGAAAATCTTGTTCATGGTGGTTCACAAGAAAGAGCAAGAAGAGCAGGAACTGAAAATATACCAGGTATAGTTGGACTTGGAAAAGCAGTTGAACTTGCTACAGAAAATCTAGAAGAACATAAGCAAAAGTTAACAAAGCTTAGAGATAAGCTTATAGATGGACTTATGCAAATTCCAAATACAATAGTAAATGGGCCTATGGGAGATAAGAGACTTCCAGGTAATGCCAATGTTTGTTTTGAATTTATTGAAGGAGAAGGCATTCTTTTATCATTAGATTTTGAAGGAATCTGTGCATCAAGTGGAAGTGCTTGTACATCAGGTTCATTAGAACCATCACATGTACTTTTAGCTATTGGAAGACCACATGAAATTGCTCATGGTTCTTTAAGACTTACAATTGGTGATGGAACAACTGAAGAAGAGATAGATTATGTTTTAGAAAAAATACCTGCAATTATAAGTAGATTAAGAAATATCTCACCACTTTGGAAGGATCATTTAAGAAGTTTAGAAAAATAAAAAATAGATTAGGGGTAAAGTTATGATATATAGTGATAAGGTTATGGACCATTTTAGAAATCCAAGAAATACAGGAGAGCTTGAAAATGCTAATGGTATTGGAGAAGTTGGAAATGCAAAATGTGGCGATATAATGAAAATTTATCTTAATGTAGAGGATAATATAATAAAAGATGTTAGCTTTGAAACATATGGATGTGGTTCAGCAATAGCTTCATCAAGTATGGCTACAGAATTAATTAAGGGAAAAACAATTGAAGAAGCATGGAAACTTACTAATAAAGCAGTAGCAGAAGCTTTAGACGGACTTCCTCCAGTAAAAATGCATTGTTCTGTTTTAGCAGAAGAAGCTATACATAAAGCAATAAATGACTATAGAGTAAGTCAAGGATTAGAACCATGGGATGTTAGAAAACATTCAGATTATATTCATGAAGAAGTTCATGGTAAATAGAAATATATTAAAAAGTTGTCTTTAAAAAGGACAACTTTTTTTATTATAAAATTTTTTAATATTTATAAGAAACTTTGAATTAAAAAAATATTATAGGCAAATACTAACAACTAGAAAGATGGTGAGGTTATTGTTTAGAGTTAAAGATTTAAAATTTTTAGAAGTTTTTAATTCAAGGGGGAAAAAACTTGGAGAAGTTGAGGATATTGCTATAGATTATTTTGAAGCAAAAGTAATAGGTTTTTTGATACCTAAAACTCTTTTTAAAAAGAAAAATTTTATAGATATAGAAAATATAATTAGTTTTGGAGAAAAGATAGTTATAAATGAATTAGAAAATTATGATGGTATAAGTTATGAGGATATTAAGAATCTCGATATATTAAATAAAAAAGGAGAAATGATAGGAGTGCTTGAAGACATTGTTATAGATAATACCTTTAATATAAAAGCACTTATAACATCTAAAGGTTTTTTTGAGAAGTTTATTAAGGGTAAACATTTTATTTTGCCTAAAGAAACTATACTTGGAGAGCAAAATATACTTTTCTTTGGAAATGATAATATAGATTTTAATTCAATTCCTCATAATTTATGGAGGGGTTAGACTATGATAAAAAATAAAAAAAATCTTATCAAAAATCTTTGTATAATTTTAGCTGTTGTAATTATAATATTTTTAATTTATAAAAGTACCATAATAAGAGAAACTTTAATTGTACTGCTTAGTTCATTTATTCTAGCATATTCAATTAAACCTATATATAGAAAAATATTATCTAAAGTAGATATAAATAAAAGACTTTTAGCATTCCTATTGATAATTGGAGTTATTTTGCTTTTTATGGGGAGTATTGCTATTTTTATACCAGGACTTTTAACGGAGAGTATAAGCCTTGAATCATTGATAGCGGGACTTGAGGAGATAGTATCTACTATAACAAGTAAAATAAATATTAGAAAAGAAGAACTTTACGCTATTATTAATGAGCAGTTTGGTGAAAGGATAAATATTATTATTGCTGGGTTTACAGATAGAATATTTAACTGGGTTATAGAATTTAGTGAAAATATTTTAGCCTTAGCAATAGTACCTATAATAGCATATTATTTCTTAGCTGATGGAGATTTAATAGCTAATAAATTACTTTTACTTTTTTCTTCAGATAAAAGAATTCTAATAAAAAAAATTGCTAGGGATATAGATAAAGTATTAGGTAAATATATAGTAGGACAATTATTTTTATGTGTTATAGTAGGTCTTATGACTTTTGCTGGTCTTATGATAATTGATATAAAATTTATTTTGATATTATCATTGCTTAATGGAATTTTAAATATAGTACCATACTTTGGAGCAGCTATTGGAGCAATACCTGCAATGATAATTGCTTTACTAGATGAGCCTATAAAAATGTTATACGTTCTTATTATGTTTATTATAATACAACAATTAGAGGGAAATGTTATAGCACCTAAAATAACTGCAAATAGTATAAAGATGCATCCTCTTATGGTAATAATACTTTTGCTTATAGGAGAAAAATTATTTGGGCTTATAGGTATGATATTAGTAGTTCCACTTGGTGTTGTAATAAAAATAATATATGAAGATGTTAATTACTATTTATTTTAGCTGTACTTATTATTGACATAAATAAAAAAGTTTTTTATAATTTTTTTATAAATATGAATACAGAGAGCAATGAAGAGGATGAGTAAATAAATCTTTTCTATTAAGAGAGGAAGTGGTTGGTGAAAACTTCTTAGAAAAATTATTGAAGCTACCTTGGAGCAATCTAACAATTAAGTGATGTATAGTAATATACATAATTAGGGTGGTACCGCGGAAATACAGCTTTCGTCCCTTGCTAGGGATGGAGGCTTTTTTATATTTATATAGACAAAATATGGAGGGATTCAATTATGAAATTTACAGGAACAAATGAATTAAGAGAAAAATATTTAAGTTTCTTTGAAGGAAAAGACCATTTAAGATTAAACTCATTTTCATTAGTACCAAAAAATGATAATAGTTTATTACTTATAAATGCAGGTATGGCACCATTAAAGCCATATTTCACAGGACTTGAAAAAGCTCCTAAAAATAGAATAACAACTTGTCAAAAGTGTATTAGAACAGGTGATATTGAAAATGTAGGGAAGACATCAAGACATGGTACTTTCTTTGAAATGCTTGGAAACTTCTCATTTGGAGATTACTTTAAAAAAGAAATAATTCCATGGGCTTGGGAGTTTATCACAAAAGAATTAGAAATACCAAAGGATAAATTATATGTAACAATATATCATGAAGATGATGAAGCTTTTGATATTTGGACAAAATCAACAGATGTGGATCCAAGCAGAATTTTCAGACTTGGTAAAGAAGATAACTTCTGGGAAATTGGAGTAGGACCTTGTGGACCATGTACAGAAATTCACTTTGATAGAGGTGAAGGAAAGGTTGAAACAGTAGAAGAATTCTTAAGAGAAGCTGATAATGATAGAATAGTTGAATTCTGGAATCTTGTATTTACTCAATTTAATAAAGACGAAGATGGAAATTATAATGAATTAGATCAAAAGAATATTGATACAGGAATGGGGCTTGAAAGAATAGCAACAATAATGCAAGGCGTAGATAATATCTTTGAAATTGATGTTGTTAAGGCTATATTAGCTAAGGTTTGTGAACTTACAAATTCAGAATACGGAAAAGATGCAAATGCTGATATATCACTTAGAATTATTACAGACCACGTAAAGAGTGTAACAATGCTTATTTCTGATGGAGTAAGACCAAGTAATGAAGGTAGAGGATATGTTTTAAGAAGACTTTTAAGAAGAGCTGCAAGACATGGAAGAACTTTAGGTGTTAAAGGATTATTCTTAGATAAAATAGTTGATACTATAGTTGATAACTATGGAGATGCTTATACAGATCTTAAGGTTAATAAAGAAAATATTAAGAAAGTTATAAGTCTTGAAGAAGAAAGATTTAACCAAACAATAGATGCTGGAATGGATATTTTAAAATCTTATATCGAAGAAACTGAAAAAGAAGGAAGTAAAGTACTTTCAGGAGAAAGAGCATTTAAGTTATATGATACTTATGGATTCCCTCTAGAACTTACAGAAGAAATAGTCGAAGAAAAAAATCTTTCAATAGATAAAGAAGGTTTCAATAAAGAAATGGAAGCTCAAAGACAAAGAGCTAGAAGTGCAAGAGGAGAAAGTAGCTACATGGGTAGTGAAGGGCCAGTAAATACTATTGATGCTAAAATAGAAACTGCTTTTGATGGATATGATAAACTTGAAATTGAATCAAAGATAATAGTTCTTGGAGATAATGAAGATTTTAGAGATGAACTTGCTGAAGGAACAGAAGGATTCATAGTTACAGAAGTAACACCTTTCTATGCTGAAATGGGTGGTCAAGTAGGAGATACAGGAATAATTGAAACAGCTTCTGGTAAAGCTTTAGTAGTAGACTGTAAGAAAAATGTTGGAGGAAAATTTGTTCACTATGTTAAAGTAGAAGAAGGAATTATTACTTTAAATGAAACTGCTACATTAAAAGTTGATAAAGAAAGAAGAAAAGCTATAGGTAAAAACCATACAGCTACTCATATCTTACATGCAGCTTTAAGAAAAGTTTTAGGAGAACATGTACACCAAGCGGGTTCACTTGTTGATAATGAAAAATTAAGATTTGACTTTACACATTTCTCAGGATTAACAGAAGAAGAAATTCGTGAAATTGAAATGCTTGTAAATAGACAAATAATGATGGCTGATACTGTTATTACTAAAGAAATGAGTCTTGATGAAGCTAAAAAAGATGGAGCTATGTCATTATTCGATGAAAAGTATGCTGATAAAGTAAGAGTTGTTTCAGCAGGAGACTTCTCAAAAGAACTTTGTGGTGGAACTCATGTAAGTAATGCTGGAGAAATAGGATTATTTAAAATAGTTTCAGAATCAGGTATAGCAGCAGGAATCAGAAGAGTAGAAGCTGTTACAGGAGTAGAAGCTTTAAAATTTGTAGAAGCTAAGACAGAACTTATAAAGAATGCTTCAAAGATATTAAAATGTAATGAAAAAGACTTAGTTTCAAAAATAGAAGCTCAAGTTTCAGAATTAAAAGAAAAAGAAAAAGAAATAAATGAATTAAAATCTAAGCTTGTTCAAGGAGCAGAAGATGATATATTAAATAATGCTGTTGATATTAATGGAGTTAAACTTGTAAGAGCTTCACTTAAAGATATAGATGGAAATTCATTAAGAGAACTTGCTGATAAGGTTAGAAATAAATTAGACCTTGGAGTTGTAGTTCTTGCAAGTGAAATTGATGGAAAAGTAAATCTTATTGCTATGGCTACAAAGAATTCTATTGCAAATGGAGTTCACTGTGGAAATATAATTAAAGAAGCAGCTGCAGTAGTTGGAGGCGGCGGTGGTGGAAGACCAGATATGGCTCAAGCCGGTGGTAAAAACCCTGCTAATATAGAAAAAGCTTTAGAAAAGGCAAAAGAGGTTTTAGAAAACATAGTAAAATAGTATACAATTCCATAAATATAGTTTATAATAAGAATAACAAATAGATTATTATATAAATGAATAAAATAAAAAATAAGGTCAATACTAAAAAAGAATATTAGTATTATATTTATTGTAAGGGGGTGAAGCTACTTAGTAGCGAAACTATGGGAAACAATTTGGAAAATACTATGCAATTTAATTTTAGCAATGATAATGAGAATTTAACAAAGGCAATTTTAACAGATGTATATAATTCTTTAAAAGAAAAAGGATACAACCCGGTTAATCAGTTAGTTGGATACTTGATATCAGGAGACCCTACTTACATTACTAATTACAACGGGGCAAGAGCTTTAGTAAGAAAACTAGAGAGAGATGAGATTCTTGAAGAGGTTATGAAAACCTATCTTGAAATAAAATAAAAGAGTGCCCCTCTGGGCGCTCTTTAATTATAAGGAGTTATATATGAGAATTTTAGGACTCGATATAGGAAGTAGAACAATTGGAGTAGCTATAAGTGATCCACTAGGTTGGACTGCTCAAGGAATAACAACTATAAAGAGAAAAAATTTTACAGCAGATGTTGCGGAAGTTAAAAAATATTATGATGAATATAATGTTGATACTATAGTTGCTGGACTTCCTAAAAATATGAATGGAACTATAGGACCATCAGGAGAAATGGTTTACGAATTTTGTGAAAAATTAAAAGAAAATTTTGAACCGGAAATTAAGTTTTGGGATGAAAGACTTACTACAGTAGCAGCACATAAAGCCATGTTAGAAGCAGATTTATCAAGAGCTAAGAGAAAGAAGATAGTTGATAAAATAGCGGCTACATATATATTACAAGGCTATTTAGATAGAATATCAAAATAAAAAATATATTAAAAGGAGAGATAAATATGGAAAATAATTTAGAAACTATTGTTTTAAGCGATGAAAATGGAGTAGAAGTTCCATTTAGAGTTATAACAAAGCTTGAAATAGAAGAAAATGAATACTTCATATTACAACCAGAAGATGAAGAAGAAGATATTGTTGTAGCTATGAAAGTTGTTGAAGACGAAGATGGAAATCTTGGTTTAGAAGCTGTTGAAAATGAAGCAGAAATAGATATGATAGAAGAAGCATATGCAACAATAATGAGTGAAGAATAATCAAGGAGGCGGTGAAATAAGATGACACATTTAACTGCTAAGGATTATACTGTACTTAAAGAGCAATTTAAGAGTAAAGGATATAAACTTACTCCACAAAGAAGAGCTATTGTAGATATAATAGTTGAAAGTGAAAGAAAACATTTAACTGCTGAAGAAATCTATGATTTAGTTAAAGTTGGTTGTCCTGAAATAGGTTTAGCAACTGTATATAGAACTATTTTACTTTTAGAAGAAATGGGAGTAATATATAAGTTAGATTTAAATGATGGATGCAGCAGATATGAGCTTGCTAATGAAAATGAAACTCATAGACACCACCACTTAGTTTGTAATAAATGTGGTAAGGTTTCAGAAGTTGAAGATGATCTTTTAGAGGAATTAGAAAATGAAGTAGAAGTAAAATACGGATTTAAGATAGAAGATCATTCAGTTAAATTTTTCGGAGTATGTAGAGAATGTAAAGATGAAGGGATAAATGAAGAAAAATAATATTAACCCTTTATTTTAAACATATATATAAAATTTTCAAAGGAGGGGAATTATGAAACGCGAAAAACTAAAGGCAAGAATAATACCTTTAGGTGGAATTAATGAAATAGGAAAAAATATAACAGCTATTGAATTTAAAGACGATATAGTTGTTGTGGATTGTGGACTTAAGTTTCCAGATGATGATATGTACGGAATTGACATAGTTATACCTGATATCTCCTATTTAATTAAAAATGCAAGTAAAGTAAGAGGACTTTTCATTACTCACGGGCATGAAGACCACATAGGTGCAATACCATATATATTAAAACAATTAAATGTTCCAGTATATGGTACTAAGTTAACTTTAGGTATTCTTGAAACAAAATTAAGAGAACATGGACTATTAGCTTCAACTGAATTAATTACAGTTAAGTCAAGAGATATAGTCAAATTAAACTCAGTATCAGTAGAGTTTATAAAAACAAATCACAGTATAGCAGATTCAGTTGCTATAGCTGTTCATACACCAATGGGGGTTATACTTCATACTGGAGACTTTAAGGTAGAATATACACCTATTGATGGGCAAAGAATGGATTTCGGTAGATTTGCAGAACTTGGTAAGAAAGGTGTTCTTGCACTTTTATCAGATTCAACAAATGTAGAAAAACCAGGATATACTCTTTCAGAAAAAACAGTTGGAGAAAAGCTTAATAGAATATTTGGAAAGGCAAAAGGTAGAGTTATAACAGCTACATTTGCATCAAATATTCATAGAATTCAACAAATTGTTGAAGCAGCAGAATTATACGGAAGAAAGATTGCTGTTTCAGGAAGAAGTATGGAAAATATAATTCAAGTTGCAGTTGAACTTGGATATTTACAAATTCAAAAAGGAACTTTAGTTAATATTGATAATATTAATAAGTATCCAGCAGATCAAATGGCTATTATAACAACTGGAAGCCAAGGAGAGCCAATGTCAGCTTTAGCTAGAATGGCTGCTTCAGAACACAGAAAGTTAAATATTTTACCAGGAGATACTGTTATAATTTCAGCTACACCTATTCCAGGTAATGAAAAACTTGTATCAAAAGTTATAAATCAATTATCTAAGAAGGGTGCTGAAGTTATACATCATCATTCAGAAGGAATTCACGTATCAGGGCATGCATGTCAAGAAGAATTAAAATTAATGCAATGTCTAGTAAATCCTAAATTCTTTGTGCCAGTTCACGGAGAATATAGACATCTAAAGAAACATGCTGAGCTTGCACAAGAACTTGGTATGCCAAAAGAAAATACTATCATCGTTGAAAATGGTGATGTTGTAGAACTTACAAGAGATTCTATTAAGAAAAATGGAACTGTAAGTGCAGGCCAAGTATTTGTTGATGGATTAGGTGTTGGTGATGTTGGAAATATAGTTTTAAGAGATAGAAGACATTTATCACAAGATGGTATAGTGATAGTTGTTGTAACTATAGATAAAGCTAGTGGATATATTGCATCAGGTCCAGATATTATATCAAGAGGATTTGTATATGTAAGAGAATCTGAAGATCTTATGGGAGAAGCTAAAAATTCTGTTAAGGATGCTTTAGCTGATTGTGAAGATAAAAATATTAAAGATTGGGCAACTATTAAGTCAAGTATAAGAGATACTTTAAGAGCATACTTATATGAAAAGACAAAGAGAAGACCTATGATATTACCTATTATTATGGAAATATAATTTTAAGATGAAATTTTAATGTTTAAATATTTGCATTTTTACTAATAAAATATTTTAATATTGACAATTTAATTTTAAAAGTTTAAAATTTTATAATAAGAAGTGAAATTGGGTACTGTAAAAAGTATCCAATTTTTTATGCAGTAAAATGCAAATGAAAAATTGGAGGAAATACAATGAGTAATTTTGTAAGAGAAGATATAAGAAATATAGCTATTATTGCTCACGTTGACCATGGTAAGACTACTTTAGTTGACGCACTATTAAAGCAAAGTAATATATTTAGAACAAATGAAAAGGTTCAAGAAAGAGTTATGGACTCTAATGATCTTGAAAAAGAAAGAGGAATAACAATACTTTCAAAGAACACAGCAGTTCATTATGGTGATAAGAAGATTAACATTATAGATACACCAGGACACGCAGATTTCGGTGGAGAAGTTGAACGTGTACTTAAGATGGTAGATAGCGTTATTTTAGTAGTTGATTCATATGAAGGACCAATGCCTCAAACTAAATTCGTTTTAAGAAAAGCTTTAGAACTTGGATTAAAACCTATAGTTGTTATAAATAAGATAGATAAACCAGATGCTAGACCAGAAGAAGTTATAGATGAAGTTTTTGAATTATTCTTAGAACTTGGAGCTACAGACGAACAATTAGATTTCCCAATAGCTTATGCATCAGCTAGAGAAGGAATTGCTACAGTAGATTTAGAAAATCCTAAAGATAACATGAAAGATTTATTTGAATTAATAATTTCACATGTACCAGCACCAGTTGGAGATAAAGAAGCAGGATTACAAATGCTTGTAACAACTCTTGATTCAAGTGAATATGTAGGAAAGATTGCTATCGGAAGAATTGAAAGAGGGGTAGCTAAGAGAAATCAACAAGCTGCTATAGTTAGAGAAAATGGAGATATAACTAAATTCAAGATTTCAAGCATATATACATATAACGGACTTAAGAGAGAAGAAGTTGAAGAAGCTACAATAGGTGATATCGTTGCTATCAGTGGTATAGAAGATGTTAACATAGGTGAAACTATAACAGATGCTGCTAATCCAGAAGCACTTCCATTTGTTAAAATAGACGAGCCTACATTAAGCATGAACTTTATGGTTAATAATTCACCATTCGCAGGAAAAGAAGGAGAATTCATTACATCAAGACATTTAAGAGATAGATTAATGAAGGAACTTGAAACTAACGTAAGTTTAAAGGTTGTAGAAATAACACCTGAATGTTTCGAAGTAAGTGGTAGAGGAGAACTTCACTTATCAATACTTATAGAAACAATGAGAAGAGAAGGATTTGAATTACAAGTTTCTAAACCAAATGTTATCTTCAAAGAAATTGATGGAGTTAAGGTTGAACCAATGGAACACTTAACAATAGATGTTCCTGAAGAATTCATGGGACCTGTTATGGAAAAGTTAGGACCAAGAAAGGGAGAAATGGTTAACATGACTTCTGCAGTAAATGGATACTCAAGACTTGAGTTCAAAATACCTGCAAGAGGATTAATAGGATTTAGAAATGAATTCATGACAGATACAAAGGGAAATGGTATCATGAACCATGTATTTGATGGATATGAAAAAGTTAAAGGTGATATGCCAGCTAGAAGTAGAGGTTCAATAATTGCTTTTGAATCAGGTACAGCTGTAGCTTATGGATTATTCAATGCTCAAGATAGAGGTACATTATTCATAGGAGCAGGAACAGAAGTTTATGCTGGTATGGTAGTTGGAGAATGTTCAAGAGCAGAAGACTTAGAAGTTAATATCTGTAAGAAAAAACAACTTACAAATACAAGAGCCTCAGGTTCAGATGATGCTTTAAAGCTTGTTCCACATAGAGAAATGTCATTAGAACAATGTTTAGAATTCATTGCTCATGATGAACTTGTAGAAGTTACACCTGTAAGTGTTAGAATGAGAAAGAGAATTTTAGATTCTAACGAAAGAAAGAGAGCTTCAAGAAAGTAGTTTATTAATTTGTAGAAAAATATTATAATATAGTAGATAGCCAAAAATTTTTTGGCTATTTATACTATATAATAGGAGGTATTCCATGAACGGGGTATGGAAGTCAAAAAAGATGATTGCCTTACTTATTGTAGTTATAATAGGTACAGCAGTGTTAGGAGTTTGTGCTTTTAAATATAATTCTACAGAAAATAAACCTTTTAACACAACTGAAAAAATATTTGACTTAAAAGTTCAACAGGGCGAATCATTAAATACAGTGTTAGATGAATTGAAAAGTAAGAATCTTTTAAGCAGCCCATTTTTTACTAAGATATATTTAAAACTTCATTCTTCAAGTGAGAATATTAAACCAGGAAATTATCAAGTAGAATCTAATATGGATTTAAAGAGTTTTATTGATATGTTAGTAAAAGGATCTGTGGCTTCTTATAAAGTAACTTTCCCAGAAGGGTATACTATAGAACAAATGGCAGATACTTTAGCTAAGGATGGAATAGTTCAAAAAGATGTATTTTTAGATGCAGTTAAGAATTATCCGCTTCCAAGTTATATAACACCAAATCCTGAAAGAAGATATAATCTAGAAGGATTCTTATATCCAGATACATACTATATTCCTAAAACAGCTACAGCTAATGACATAATTTCTATGATGTTAAATAAATTCCAAGAGGTTATGAAACAAGCTGAAAAGGCAACAGGAGTAAATGTACCTGAACAAGATTATCAAAAATATATAACTATAGCTTCAATGATTGAAGAAGAAGCAAATACTCAAGAGGATAGATATTTAGTTTCTTCTGTAATATATAATAGATTAGCAAAAGGAATGCCTTTACAATTAGATGCAACTGTCTTATATGCTATGGGACATCATCAAGATAAAGTTTACTTTAAGAATTTAAAAGTAGATTCACCTTACAACACTTATGTAGTAAAAGGTCTTCCTGTAGGAGCTATAAGTAATCCAGGAATAGAGTCAATAGAGGCAGCATTAAAGCCAGCTAAGACAGATTATTTATATTATATTTTAGGTGAAGGTAATAAACATTACTTTACTAATAATTATGAAGATTTCTTAAAAGCTAAAAAAGATTTAGGCTATAATTAAAAGGAGTTTAATTTGAATGAGTGGAGTAAGCTTTGAATATATGGAAGAATATTTAAGAGCTCTTATCCCAGAAAGTAAAAATGAATTTAAGGAACTAGAGGATTTTGCAGAAAAAAACTCAGTTCCTATAATTCAAAAAGAGGGAGCAAAGTTCTTAGAGTTTATGATTTCATTAAAACAACCAAAGAAAATTTTAGAACTTGGAACAGCTATAGGTTATTCAGCAATTCTTATGAATAAAGCAGCAAATGGAGATTGCTATATTAAGACTATTGAAAGAAATGAACAAATGGTTGAGTTTGCAAAGCAGAATATAAAAAAGAATGGTCTAGAAGATAAGATAGAAATCCTTGAAGGCGATTGTTTAGAAATTCTAGAAACTTTAGATGAAAAATTTGATGTTATTTTTATGGATGCTGGTAAAGGCCATTATAATCATTTCTTACCTCATTGTTTAAGATTATTAGATGATAAAGGTATTATAATAGCAGATAATGTTTTATTTAGAGGGATGGTAGCTTCAGATGAGTTGGTTAAAAGAAGAAAAATAACAATTGTCAAGAGAATGAGAGAATACTTAGAGCTTGTATCCAAAGATGAAAATCTTATAACTACGGTTATACCAATGGGAGATGGCATTGCTATAACTAAGAGGAGGTAGACTAAAATGAGAAAACCAGAAATTCTTGCACCAGGTGGAAATTTAACAAAACTTAAAACAGCTATAGATTTTGGTGCAGATGCAGTATATATAGGTGGAAGCAAACTTAACCTTAGAGCTTTTGCTGATAATTTTACAAATGAACAAATTGCAGAAGGTGTAAAATATGCACATGAAAGAGGAAGAAAAGTTTATGTAACTATGAATGTATTTCCTCATAATGCAGACTTACATGGATTAGAAGAATATATAGAAGGATTAGCTAAATTAAATGTTGATGCAATTATTGTAGCTGATCCGTCAATAATAGTTACTGCAAAACAAGTAGCACCAGAATTAGAAATACATTTAAGTACACAAGCTAATAATGTCAATTGGAGAGCTGCAAAGTTCTGGTATGATCAAGGAGTTAAGAGAATAGTTTTAGCTAGGGAACTTAGCTTTAGGGAAATCAAGTCAATAAAAGAAAATTTACCTGAAGAATGTGATTTAGAAGCTTTTGTTCATGGTTCAATGTGTATGGCATATTCAGGAAGATGTCTTATATCAAACTATATGACAGGAAGAGATGCTAATAGAGGAGCTTGTTCACAAGCTTGCAGATATAAGTATCATTTAGTTGAAGAAAAGAGACCTGGAGAATATTATCCTGTAGTTGAAGATGAAAATGGAACATATATCATGAATTCTAAAGATTTATGTATGATAGAATATATACCTGAAATAGTTGAAAGTGGAATATATTCTCTTAAAATTGAAGGAAGAATGAAGAGTGAATTCTATGTTGCTTCAATAGTTAAAGCTTATAGAGAAGCTTTAGATGCTTATTGGGAAAATCCAGCAGAATATAAGTTTAATCCAAAATGGATGGAAATCTTACTTAAAATAAGTCATAGAAAATATCATACAGGATTCTATTTTGGAAAATCAGAATCTCAAGTATATGAAACATCAGCTTATGTTAGAGATTATGATATTATAGGTACAGTATTATCTTACGATGAAGAAACTAAGATTGCGGTCATTGAACAAAGAAATAGAGTCTTTGAAGGTGATGAAGTAGAAGTATTAAGAGCTAAAGGTGATTTCTTCACTGTTAAATTAGATGATATGCATGATGAAAATGATGAAAAGATTGATGTAGCTAATAAAGCTAAAATGATCTTTAAGATAAAGAGTGAAAAGAAATTAGAAGCAAAAGATATGCTTATTAAAAGCAAGGAGGCAAAAGCTAATGAGTAGACCAATACTAATAGGAATAACAGGGGGAACTGGTTCAGGAAAAAGTACAATAGCTAAAGAAATATATGCAAAGTTCACAGAAGAATGCATTGCTATGATGGAACAAGATTCTTACTATAAGGATCAAAGTCATTTATCACCAGAGGAAAGATCTAAAACAAACTATGATCATCCAAATGCGTTTGATAATGATCTTTTACTTGAAAACTTACAAAGTTTATTAGCTGGTAAAGCTATTGAAAAACCGGTTTATGATTTTACTATTCATAATAGAAGTGATAAAAAGGTTATAGTAGAGCCTAAAGATATTATAATTGTAGAAGGTATATTAGTATTAGAAGACCCAAGAATAAGAGAGCTTTTAGATATAAAAATCTATGTTGATACAGATGCAGATGTTAGAATAATAAGAAGACTTGTAAGAGATATAAATGAACGAGGAAGAACTATTGAATCAGTTATAAGTCAATATTTAAATGTTGTTAAACCAATGCATAATCAATTTACAGAACCAACAAAGAAATATGCTGATATTATAATTCCTGAAGGTGGAAGAAATAAGGTTGCTATTGATTTAATGGTTACAAAGATAAAACAAGTATTAACAACTAAATAGTGAATAAAACATCCCTTAGATGGCTAGTATTTAGCTGAAAGGGGTGTTTTTTTGTTTAATAAAGTATATATTTTAAAAAAGAGATTAAAGATTATAACAATAGTATTATTAGGTGTTTTAATAGTACTTATAATAAGATTATCTTATGTTCAAAATAAATATAATCCTGTAGTTTCAGGTTCAGAAGTTAATAATAGTATAGAAAAAGAGGAAATAGGAGACTATAATTATTTACTTTTAGATAGGAATGGAAAAGATTTAAATGAGTATAGAAAAAAATATAAAGTAGCGATAGATTCTAGAACATTTATGTTAAATAGTATGAATCAAAATCTTGAAAATTTTATAAGCTTTAATTATATTATGAGTGAAGAAGTGGAAGATTTTAATGTTGAAGAGATTATTAATTTATATGGTAAGTACAGTTATGATGTTTCAGAAGAATCTTATAATAGAATTAAATCTCTTGAGGGATTAAAAGGAATATATATATATGAATATGATGAAAAAGAGGATCAGGACATTTGGAGCATAGAAAATATGCTTATGAAAGAAAAAGGATTTAATGGCTATAAAAATATTGATAATTATGATAAAAATGAAAATTCTTTAGAGGGACAGATAGTTAAATATACTAAGGATAATAAGAGTACGCAAATAGTATTTGAAAAAGATATAGATGGTATATATGAAGAAGGACAATATGAAATAGATAAAAATAATAAAAATATAAGATTAACTTTAGATAGCGATTATCAAGATGCTGTAAGAAGAGTTTTATCTAAAGAGGAATATAAGGATTATGAAAATGTAGGTGTTGCTATAGTTAAAGGAAGTACTGGAGAAGTTTTGGCTTTAGCTCAAAAGGATGAAAAACAAGCTAATATAGTTACTGGAGCAGGTTCAATAAGTGGGTTTGAACCAGGTTCAACATTTAAGATAATAACTTTAGAAGCAGCTATGAAATATAATAATGTTACTCCTTTAGATGAGTATGTTTGTGAAGGAACTTTATGTAAAGAGAGTAATAGACATGGAAAGATATCAGTTAAAAGGGCTATGGAAGTATCATGCAATAATATTTTTGCAAAACTTGGCGGAGATGTAGGTTATGATAAATTATTAAAATTTGCTGAAACACAAGGATATTATAAGAGTGTTCTAAATTTAGATAGAGAAACTGGTATGGAAAGTATAGGAGTACCTGCTAGCGCTGGATCAAAAGGTATAACTGCTATAGGGCAAGGAAGTCTTGCTACTCCTTTACAAGTTGTTGGTATGATGTCTACTATAGTTAATGATGGTAAATATATAAAACCATATATACTTTCAGGTGTTGAAAGTCAGGATGGAAAAAATATAAAAAGTTTTTCATCTAAATCTGTTGATACTATATCTAAACATCAAGCAGATTCAATTAAATATACATTAAGAGAATCAGTATTAGATGGAACGGGTAGAAGAGCTGGCGTTGAAGGTGTAGAGATAGGTGGAAAAACAGGAACGACAGAATCAAACAATGATAGCTCACATGGTTGGTTTGTAGGTTATTTTAATTTAAATGGTGAATATTATAATATGGTTGTATTTGTTCCAAATATTAAAGGCAAAAATGAAGAAGGTCAAGAAATGGGAGGTGGAAATACAGCAGCTCCTATATTTGGTGATATAGTTTCAGAACTTATAAAAAAATAGAGAAAATTAGGCAAAATTAAAAGCTATTAATCATACTATATTAATAAGCACTATTAGGAGGATTATCTTGTGTTTATATTACAACATATAGCTAGTATGATTAGTAGCAATATTTTTTTCACAGGATATGTTACAGGAAATACAACATTCCCAAAGCCACTCAATGAGAAAGAGGAGGAATTTTATCTCAAAAAATTAAAAGATGGTGATGAAGAGGCTAAAGCAATACTGATAGAAAGAAATCTAAGACTTGTTGCACATATAGTAAAAAAATATTCATTTCCGAATAAAGAAGTAGATGATTTAATATCAATAGGAACAGTAGGCCTAATAAAAGCTATAGATTCTTTTAATATGGGAAAAGGGACAAGACTTGCTACTTATGCAGCTAGATGTATTGAAAATGAAATATTAATGCTTTTTAGAAATAATAAGAAAACTAAAGGAGAGGTCTATCTTCAAGATCCTATAGGAGTTGATAAAGAAGGAAATGAGATTTGTCTTATAGATGTTTTAAGTAGTGAAGAAGATCCAGTTGTTGAAGTTGTTGAAAATAATTTACAAGTAAAAGCCTTGTATAAAAAAATGAAACAAGCTCTAAATAAAAGAGAGAAAGAAATTATAGAAATGAGATATGGGCTTTTAGATGGAGAGATAAAGACACAAAGAGAAATAGCTCTTATTCTAGGGATTTCCAGATCATATGTATCTAGAATAGAGAAGAAAGCTTTAAAAAAATTGTTTAAGGAGTTTAATGCTAAAAATAAATCTTAATTATTAATTAGCTAAAATCCTAGCATTTAATCAAATTTTGGTTTATAATCTAATGTAGAATAATCATATCTATAAATAAGCCAAATGAATTTCATATAGACTTTTCAAGTGCTTATTCTATGATTATGGGATAAGCATTTTGCTTATCTAAAAGTATTGGGTATAAATAGGGGAAAAAGAGAATTGGGAGGAGTAGATGTTTAGTTTAGATGAATTGTTAAAAATAACAATCGAAGAAAAAGCCTCTGATTTACATCTCACCGTGGGTATGCAACCAGCAATAAGAGTAAATGGTAGCTTAAAAAGAATTGGTGATGAGTATATCACTCAAAGTGATACAGAGGGTTTTGCACAACAAATTTTAGAAGAGAGCTATAAGCAGTATCAAGAATCAGGTGAATTTGATACATCATACTCAATTTTAGGAACAGGAAGATTTAGGGTTAATATTTTTAGACAAAGAGGTAGTACAGCACTTGCAATAAGAGTTATAAGTCTTAATATACCTACTTTAGAGGATTTAAGACATCCTCAGATATTAAATGATTTAACTAAAAAGAAAAGAGGACTTGTTTTAGTGACAGGACCTACAGGAAGTGGTAAAAGTACAACCCTAGCAGCGATGATAAATGAAATTAATAAGACAAGGGATGCGCACATAGTTACATTAGAAGATCCTATAGAATATTTACATAAACATAATAAATGTATTGTAAATCAAAGAGAAGTTGGAAAAGATACTGCAAGTTATGAGAGAGCTTTAAAATCTGTGTTAAGAGAAGATCCAGATGTTATTCTAGTTGGAGAGATGAGAGACCTTGAAACTATATCAATTGCTATTACAGCAGCTGAAACGGGTCACTTAGTATTCTCAACACTTCATACAATTGGCGCTTCTAAGACAATAGATAGAATAATAGATGTTTTTCCACCTCATCAACAACAGCAGATAAAAGTACAATTATCAACAGTACTTCAAGGAATTATATCACAACAGTTAGTTCCAACTACTGAAGGTGGTAGAACAGCAGCACTTGAGATAATGGTATCAACTCCTGCTATACAAAATTTAATTAGAGAAGGAAAAACTCATCAAATAGAGTCATCTGTACAAACTGGAAGTAAATATGGAATGAAAACTATGGATATGGCCTTAGCAGAACTTTATAAAAATAGGAGTATAACTTCAGATACAGCCTTAAGTTTCTCAGTTGATAGAGATATGCTAAGTAGAATGATATTATATTAATTATTGAGCTGGCTAAATTATTTTAGTCAGCCTATCTCATTGTTAATACAATTTTGACTTTAGATTAGAGGAGGTAACAATATGTTTAGTAATTTAGTTGCCTTAAATTTAGGCAGTAATAAGATAACTGCTGCTATATCTGGAGATAATAGTGCAGAATTTGAAATTTTAGATAGTGTAGAGGTTCTTTCTAAAGGTATAGAGAATGGTATTATTAAAGATAAAGAATTAGCAGCTGAATGTATTAAGGAAGCTTTAAAGAAACTTTCTGAAAAAACTGGTAAAAGTATTAAATCAGTATATATATCATTAGGAACAAAAAGTTCAAGAATTATTTCTAATAAAGGAATTCATTTATCAGGAAATAGTGATTTAGGTATAACTTCAAAAGAGATATCAAAAGCTTATTTAAATGGTAAGAATGTAAAAATAAATGAAGATGAGTACATAGCAGATGCGATAATAAATGAGTTTTATACAGAACAAGAAGGATATGTAGAAAATCCATTAAGAATTAAATCATCATCTTTAGAAGTCGATTTAGATATTGTAGTTTCTGAGAAAGAAATAATTGAAGATATAAAAGAAGTTTTTTCAGGTTTAGGATATGAAATTAAAGGGTTTCTTTTAGGTATAGCTTCATTAAAAAAAATTTTCTTAGATGAGAAGACAGTTAGCAAAAATCTTGTTATAGTTGAAGTTGGAGCAGATAAGACAGAAATAGCTTATTTCTCAAAAAATAGATTAAAGTCTTTAGGATATGTTCCACTTGGTGGAAGAAATATAACAAATGATTTATCTATTGCAATAGAAAGAGATAAAGAAATAGCTGAAAAACTTAAATGTGAGTATAGCTCATCATATATAACTTTAAGAAGAGATTTTTCAAAGATTGATGCAGATGGTAATATAATAGAAGCAGATTTCTTTTATGATGTTGTAAATGCTAGAATAGAAGAAATTTTAAACTATGTAAAAAAAGAGTTAGAATTATCAGGGATTTATGATAAAATAGAGGATATAATAATCTTTGGTGATGGAATAACTTGTTTTGAAGATATACAAGCTTATATTGAAAGTATATTGGAAAAAAATATAACAATATATACAAAAGATGAGTTAAATCTCGAAAATTCTTCAACATTAGTCTCAATTGCTATTGTTAAAGAGGTATATGATAGGTTAAAATTATTATATAAAGAAGAAAATTTTTCAGAAAAACTTTTTATGGAATATAATAATAATATAAAAAATAATGAGATTGAAGATGAAAAGAAAACTGAAGTAATTAAAAAGGAAAAGAAAAAGGGATTGTCTAAAGTATTTGGATTTTTAGGGGATATTTTCTAAAGGAGGAATTATTTTGTTAGATTTTGACGTGGATATGCAAGATTTCACTAATATAAAAGTAATAGGTTGCGGTGGCGGTGGAAGTAATGCCGTTAATAGAATGATTATGGAAGGTCTTAAGGATGTAGAATTTATAGCAATTAATACTGATAAACAAGCATTAATGCTTTCACATGCTACACATAAGATTCAAATTGGTGATAAATTAACTAAAGGACTTGGAGCGGGTGCTGATCCTGAAATAGGAAAAAAAGCTGCTGAAGAAAGTATAGAAGAAATAACAGAATCAATAAAGGGTGCTGATATGGTCTTCATTACTGCTGGAATGGGTGGAGGAACTGGTACAGGTGCTGCTCCAGTTGTTGCAGAAGTTGCTAAGACAATGGGAATATTAACAGTTGGTATTGTAACTAAGCCATTCCCATTCGAAGGTAGAAGAAGAATGAAGCATGCAGAAATGGGTATTGAAAATCTTAAAGCTAAGGTTGATACTCTAGTAACTATACCAAATGAAAGACTTTTATCAATGGTTGATAAAAAGACTACATTATTAGATTCATTTAAGAAAGCTGATGATGTGTTAAGACAAGGTGTACAAGGTATATCAGACCTTATTACTAACCCAGGTCTTATTAACCTTGATTTTGCTGACGTTAGATCAGTTATGGTTGATAAAGGACTAGCTCATATGGGAATTGGTAAAGGTTCAGGAGATACAAGAGCGAAAGATGCAGCAGAAGAAGCTATTTGTTCACCTTTATTAGAAACATCAATAACAGGAGCAACTGGTGTCCTTATAAATATTACAGGTGGAGCTGATCTTAGCTTATTTGAAATAAATGAAGCTTCAGAAATAGTTCAAGAATCAGCAGATCCAGATGCTAACATAATATTTGGTACAGCTATTGATGAATCATTAAAAGACCAAATAAGAATAACTGTTATTGCTACTGGCTTTGATAAAGAAACTCAAAGAAATATGTTAAAGAGTGAAGAAAAAGTAGTAATAGAAAAAGAACCTGTTGTAGCTAAAGAAGAAGTTGCAGCTGCTAAAGAAGAAGTTAAGGAAGAAGATGATTTAAGTATTCCAGCCTTCTTAAGAAGAGGTTCAAGAAGATAACATAATATATTCATTGTATGAAAAACCATCTTATTTTTATAAGATGGTTTTATTTTTTTTAGATAAAGTTTTCAAATATTAATATTAAGCAAGAAAAGATAAAAAGGAACATTAAACAACATCTTTGTATTATAATGTTTCTTTTTATTTATTAAATAATCTAGATATATGTAGATTGATATAAAAAAATAATATTTTTATATCGTATTATAATCTAAAAAAAAGAAAAAAGTAAAAATAAAATTATATTAATAAGAGTTATTGCGACAAACTTTTAAGTATTTAAGTTTTATAATGTTAACAAGGAGTTGGTACTATGGTTGTATACTTAGATGTTGTTTTATTAGAAAATTTTTTAATAAACTTTTTTTTAATACTTATATCTATGCAATTAAGTAGGATAAGGTTTAAGTATAGAAGGATAGTACTAGCTAGTATATTGGGAAGTTTATATACTTTAACAATACTTTTTAAGGAATTAGAGTTTTTTACTAATTTATTTATAAAAGTTTTAGTTGTAATAATCATGATATATATAGTTACTGGTAAAACCAAGATTTTAGCTATGTTTAAATTAGTAGCAGTCTTTTTTGCAGTATCTATAGGTTTTTCTGGATTTTGTTTTTTATTTGCAATGGCAGAAAATCCTTATAATATAACTGGAGTTTTTACAATAAATAATTACTCTACTAAGTATTTATTGTTTGCGATGATTATATTTTATATTGTGAGTTACAGAATTTATTTATATTTAAAGGATAAAGCATTTGTAAGTAATTTTATTTATGATTTAGAGTTTAATTTAAATGGACAAACTATAACTGCTAAAGCTTTTTTAGATACAGGTAATGAATTAATGGAGCCTGCAACCATGCTTCCTGTAATAATTTTAGAAAAGCATATAATAGATAAATATTTTATAGATGATTCAAAATGTTTTTATATACCTTATAAAACTGTTGATGGAATGTCTAGCAAGATGAAGGGAATAAAAGTAGAGAACATAAGTTTAAATAATGAAAAGGGAAGGAGATTTACTAGAGATGCAATAATAGCTTGTTGTAATACTAAGCTAAGTGCTAATGGAGATTTTAATGCTTTATTATCTAGGGGAGTAATATAGGAGGTTAATATGGAAAAGATACAACGTTTATTAAATAGAATACTTAGTAAGCTTAAGGTGTTCTTTAAAAGAGTTTATTATGTAGGAGGCAATGATGTACTTCCTCCACCACTAACAAAAGAAGAAGAGGCAAAGCTTGTTAGTAATCTTGCTTCTGGAGAAGAAAGTATAAGAAGTGTATTGATTGAAAGAAATTTAAGATTAGTTGTTTATATTGCAAGAAAGTTTGAAAATACAGGTGTTGGAGTAGAAGATTTAATATCTGTAGGAACAATAGGTCTTATTAAGGCTGTTAATACATTTAATCCAGAGAAAAATATAAAACTTGCAACATATGCATCAAGATGTATTGAAAATGAAATACTTATGTATTTAAGAAGAAATAGTAAAATTAAAGCAGAGATATCTTTTTATGAACCTCTTAATATAGATTGGGATGGAAATGAACTTTTACTTTCAGATATATTAGGAACAGAAAATGATATTGTTTATAATCTTATAGAGGATGAAGTCGATAGGGAACTTTTAATGGTTGCTATGGAAAACTTGAGTGAAAGAGAAAAAGAAATTGTAAAACTTAGGTTTGGACTTTATGGAACAAAAGAAAAAACTCAAAAAGAAGTTGCAGATATGTTAGGTATCTCACAGTCTTATATATCAAGGCTTGAGAAGAAAATTATTAAAAGATTACAAAAAGAAATAAATAAAATGGTTTAAGATTTGTATAAATTTTGATCTCTTTGGAAATAATTAAAATGCACTAGGTAATTACTTCGAAGGGGTTGATTTTTAACTATGATGATAAATAAGGTAGAAATATGTGGTGTGAATACATCCAAATTACCAGTACTTAAAGAAAAAGAAATGAAGGAACTCCTTTTAAAAATGAATAGTGGAGATTATGGATCAAGAGAAAAGTTTATAAAAGGAAATTTAAGATTAGTATTAAGTGTTATACAAAGATTTAATAATAGAGGAGAAAATGTTGATGACTTATTTCAAGTTGGATGTATTGGTCTTATGAAAGCGATAGATAATTTTGATTTAAGTCAAAATGTCAAGTTTTCTACATATGCTGTTCCTATGATAATAGGTGAGATAAGAAGGTATTTAAGAGATAATAATGCAATAAGGGTAAGCAGATCTTTAAGAGATATTGCGTATAAAGCTTTGGTAGTTAGAGATAGACTAGTAAACGATAATAATAAAGAACCAACAGTTTCTGAGATTGCTAAGGAATTAGATATTCCAAAAGAAGATGTAGTATTTGCTCTTGATGCTATTCAAGATCCAGTATCATTATTTGAACCAATATATCATGATGGTGGGGATGCCATATATGTTGTAGATCAAATCAGCGATACAAAAAGTCAAGATAAAAATTGGCTTGAGAATATTTCTATTAAGGAGGCTATGAAAAAGCTTAATGATAGAGAAAAACTTATTTTAACTTTGAGATTTTTTAATGGTAGAACTCAAATGGAAGTTGCTGAGGAAATCGGAATATCACAAGCTCAAGTTTCAAGACTTGAGAAAATAGCATTAAAACATATGAAAAAGTACGTATAGAAAAAATAGCTTAATGTAGAATAAAATTTAAAATAGTTCTATGTTGAGCTATTTTATTTTAATTAATAAAAGAGGGGGATTTTTATGGAAACAAATGTTATGTCTGAAAGATTATTTTCTTTGAAGGATTTAAGAAATTTAGAAGTTATAGATATAAATGAGGGAAAAAAACTTGGATTTATTTTAGATGTTAAAGTAGATTGTGATAATTATAAGATATTATCTATATTGTTACCAGTTGAAAAAAATTCATGGTTTGCAAAGCAAGAAGTTATTGAAATTGAATGGAAAGATGTAGTTAAGGTTGGCGTAGATTGCATTCTTGTAGATGTAAAGGAAAAAATATTAAGAGATATATAGAATTTATAGTAAAAAGAAGGTATAATTAATTTACATCTATATATATAGAAAGGTGTGGATTAGCAATGAAATGTCCATATTGCTTTTATGAAGAAAGCAAAGTTGTAGATTCTAGATCGGCAGAAGATTACACTGCTATTAGAAGAAGAAGAGAATGTCTTAAATGTTCTAAGAGATATACAACTTATGAAAAGATAGAAGATATTCCTATATTAGTTATAAAGAAAGATTTAACTAGAGAAAGTTTTAATAAAGAAAAGATAGTTAATGGCTTAATAAAAGCTTGTCAAAAAAGACCTATATCTAGACAACAAATAGAAGATATTACAGAAAGTATAGAAAAAGAAATAAGTAATAAAATGCTAACAGAAGTTAAGTCAGATTACATAGGTGAATTAATCATGGAAAGATTAAAAGAAATAGATGAGGTATCTTACGTTAGATTTGCTTCTGTATATAGGCAGTTTAAAGATATAAATACATTTATGGAAGAAATAAAAAGTTTAATGAAAGAATAGAAAAGCATTCATAGAGTTATGAATGCTTTTATTTAAATTATGGAGGGAAAAATATGTATAATAAATTTATAGAGAATGGAAGAGAATTTTTAAAGATAGAGGATGGAAATATAAATATAGTATTTTCAACAGCATATAATAATATTTCTTATAAGCTCGGAGAAGAAAATACACAAAAAAATTTAGATGAGTTAAAGAAGATATTTTTAGTAAATAAAGTTAATTATACAAAACAAATTCATAGTGATATATTAATTAATTTAGATGAAGAGGAAAGTATAGATAGTGAGGCTGATGGACTTATATTATCTAGAAAAAACGAAATAGTAGGAGTATTTACTGCTGATTGTGTTCCAGTGATAATCTATGATAAAGATAAGGAAGTTATAGCTGCTGTGCATAGTGGATGGAAGGGAACTATTGCTGATATAAGTAAAAAAGCTTGTGAGCTAATGAGAAAGAAATATTCTTGTGAAAATATTAAAGTTGTAATAGGTCCTTGTGTAGGAAAATGTTGCTATGAAGTAAGTGAAGAACTTGCAGAGAAGTTTGTAAATAAGTATGGTGGAACTGTAGCAGATTTAAGAATGTTGGATTTAAAAGAAGCTATAAAAATTCAATTAAAAGATTTTGTAAAGAGTGAAGATATCTTAGATTTAAATTTATGTACTAATTGCTCTACAGATATAGATTTACATTCTTATAGAAGAAAGCAAGAAAGTTCAGGAAGATTATTCTCATTTGCATATACAAAATAATTAAAGAATAATAAGGGGGAGAGCTAATGAAGAAGAAGATATTAACGTCTACAATAGCTGTTATAGTGTTTTCTTTAATTATAATGACTAGTTTTTATATTTTAATATCTAATTATAGGTATATAGAGCATTCAAAGAAAATGTTAAAGCAATATAATCAAATTATAACTTATTTCTTAGAAAATAATTCTGATAATGCAACTAAAGATATAAAAGGACTTGCAAAAATATCATCTGTTGCTGAGGCGGATAATCTTAGAATAACTTATATAGCTAGTGATGGAAAAGTATTATTTGATTCATATGGAAAAGAAAGTAGTATGGAGAATCATGCTAATAGGGAAGAGTTTATAGCTGCAAAGAAAAATGGTTTTGGTGAGTCAGTTAGGTTTAGTACAACTCTAGGGGAGGAAACTATATATTATTCTACTTTATTAAAAAATGGATCAGTAGTAAGAACTTCAGAAATAATTGATGGTAGATCACTACTTAAAAATACAGATATAAAATATTATACAATTGCTTTGATTATTTCATTAATTCTTGGAATTATAATAGCTATTAAAATAACTAATAGTATTATAAATCCAATAAAAGACTTACAGTTTATAGCTTCAAGAATAGCTCATGGTGATTTTCATAAAAGAGTTAGAATAATGACTAATGATGAACTTGGAAGTCTTGGTGAATCATTTAATCATATGGCAGATCAGCTTGAAGAAAATATGAAAGAACTTATTAATAATCAAAGTAGGCTTACTGCTATTCTTAAAAGTATGGGAAGTGGAGTTGTAGCTGTAGATAAATATCATAGAGTTATTATGTTAAATCCATATGTAAAAAGGATATTTAAAATTGAAGGTGAAGAGGATGATATAAAAGGTAAAAAGATAGAAACCCTCATTGAAGATGATAGAGTTATTAAGGCAATTGCAGAAAAAGCTGATAAGATTGAGATAAAGATAGATAAACCTTTAGAAAAACATATACGAATAAGAACTTCTGAACTTTTAGAAGGAACTGATGCTATGGGAGTTGTAGCAGTTATAGAAGATATAACTGATTATAGAAGACTAGAAAATATGAGGAGTGAGTTTGTTGCAAATGTATCTCATGAGTTAAAAACACCAGTAACTTCTATAAAAGGATTTGCAGAAACATTAAAATATGTTGAAGATGATGAAACTAGAAATAAATTCCTTGATATAATTGATGAAGAATCAGATAGATTAACTAGACTTATACAAGATATCTTATCTTTATATGATATAGAAAGAAAAGAAGTTAAAGTAGAAGAAAAATTTGAAGTCAATAGTATAGTAGATAGTGTTTATATATTAGTAGAAAATGAAGCAGAAAAGAGAAATGTAGAAGTAAATATAGAGAATAATTCAAATTGTGTTTTAGTTGGAAATAAGGATAGATTTAAACAAATGGTTTTAAATCTTGTAGATAATGCTGTTAAGTATTCAGGAGATAATTCTACTGTATGGCTAAGACTTTTTGAAGAAGAGGATAATTTAGTTATAGAAGTAGAAGATAACGGTATTGGAATGTCTAAGGAGCATTTAACTAGAGTGTTTGAAAGATTTTATAGAATAGATAAGGCAAGATCAAGGGAAACAGGTGGAACAGGATTAGGTCTTGCAATAGTTAAACATATAGTTAATTCATTTGAAGGGAATATTACTTTAAGGAGTGAAGTAGGTAAAGGATCTAAGTTTACAATAATAATTCCAAAAGTTTTAAAAGAAATGTAGTGATTTTCACTACATTTTTTTATTGTTTAAAATCTTTTGATTGGTCTATTTAGTTGACTAGAGTTTATAATTAATGTAATATAACATAATGATGGTAAAAAATATAATTATGTTTTTTATAAAGAATTTTAGAGGATTTGTAGAGGAATTTTAATTTAAAATATTAAAAGATACATAATGTTTTTTAGACGAAAGAGTAAAATGAAAGTGAACAATATAAGGAGGCGTAAATATGGGAAAAGCAAAACCAATAGTTGCGATAGTAGGAAGACCTAATGTAGGAAAATCTACGTTATTTAATAAGTTAGCTGGAAAAAGAATATCAATAGTAGAAGATACACCAGGAGTTACAAGAGATAGAGTTTATGCAGAGTCAGAATGGGTTAATAAACCATTTACAATGATAGATACAGGGGGAATAGAACCTGAAAGTAGTGATATTATTGTAAAGCAAATGAGAAGACAGGCACAACTTGCTATAGAAATGGCTGATGTTATCTTATTTATAGTTGATGGTAAGGAAGGAATGACAGCTGCTGATTCAGAAGTTGCTGGAATGCTTAGAAAGAGTAAAAAGCCTGTAGTTCTTGCTGTTAATAAGATAGATAATCTTAAAGATGAAGATAATATGTATGAATTCTATAATTTAGGAATTGGTGATCCTATAACAATATCAGCATCACAAGGACTTGGACTTGGAGATATGCTTGATGAAGTTGTAAAACACTTTGATCAAGTAGAAGCTGATGAAGAAGATGATGAAATTGTTAATATAGCTCTTATAGGTAAGCCTAATGTAGGTAAATCTTCATTAATAAACAAGCTTTTAGGTGAAGAAAGAGTTATAGTAAGTAATGTTCCAGGAACAACTAGAGATTCGATAGATAGTTTCCTTGAAACAGAACAAGGAAAGTTTAATCTTATAGATACAGCTGGACTTAGAAGAAAGAGCAAGGTTAAAGAAGAAATAGAAAGATATTCAGTTATTAGAACATATGCAGCGATAGAAAGAGCAGATGTATGTATTCTTATGATAGATGCTAATGAAGGTATAACTGAACAAGATGAAAAGATAGTAGGATATGCACATGAAATGCATAAAGCTATTTTTGTTATAGTTAATAAATGGGATCTTATAGAAAAAGATGATAAGACAATGAAAAATTATGAGCTTGATTTAAAATCAAAACTTAAATTCTTATCATATTCACCATTCCTATTTATATCAGCTCTAACAGGACAAAGAGTTCATAAAGTTTTAGAAATGGCTAAAATGTGTTATGACAACTATTCAAAGAGAATAGGAACAGGAGTTCTTAATGAAGTTATAAATAGAGCTGTACTTATGAAGGAACCACCAGTAGTAGGGATTAAGAGACTAAAAATTTACTATGCAACACAAGTAGCTACAAAAGCTCCAACATTTGTGTTCTTTATAAATGATTATAATTGTGTACACTTCTCATATGGAAGATATTTAGAAAATCAATTAAGAGAAGCATTTGATTTTACAGGTACAGGTATTAAGATTGAGTATAGACAAAAAAAGGAGTAGATAGTTTATGAATAAAACAACCTTTATAGGCGCAGGGAGTTTTGGTACATCTTTAGCGATATTATTAGGAAACAAAGGATACGAAGTTTCTCTTTGGGATAGAGATATTGAAGTAGTTAATGATATTAATGAGAATAAAAAAAATGATAAATATATAAAAGATTTAGAGATTCCAGAGACAGTTAAAGCTTATGAAAATATAGAAGATGCTGTAAAAGGAAGTAAATATGTTGTTCTTGCAATTCCTTCACATATTATAAGAATAGCAGCTAGAAATCTTAAGGATAAGATTGATAATGATGTTGTTATTATTAGTATTGCTAAAGGAATTGAAGAAGGAACAAATCTTAGATTATCACAAGTAATAGAAGAAGAATTACCTTTAAATCCAGTAGTAGTTTTATCAGGTCCTAGTCATGCTGAAGAAGTATCAAGAGCAATTCCTACAACTTTAGTTGCAAGCTCTAGAGATATGAGTTATGCAAAAAAGGTTCAAGATTTATTCATGGATAAAAACTTTAGAATATATACTAATGATGATTTAATTGGTGTTGAAATAGGTGGAGCAGTTAAAAATATAATTGCTCTTGCAGCAGGAATTAGTGATGGAATAGGTTATGGAGATAATTCAAAAGCTGCTCTTATGACTAGAGGAATGTATGAAATAGCAAAGGCAGGTATAGCTCTTGGAGGTAAAATGGAAACATTTTATGGACTAACTGGTATGGGAGATTTAATAGTTACTTGTACTAGTATGCATTCAAGAAATAGAAGAGCTGGTATCTTAATAGGCCAAGGAAAAACTTTAGATGAAGCTATAGAGGAAATTGGAATGGTAGTTGAAGGTGTTAAGGCTTGTAGAGCTTTTCATGAACTACAAAAATCAGTTGATATAGAAATGCCTATAACAGAGGCACTTTATAAGATTTTATTTGAAGGAGTTTCAGCTAAGGAAGTAGTTACATCTTTAATGCAAAGAGATAAAAAGAGTGAGCTTATATAATTTTAAAAAGTAGATGTCTTTAAAAGATATCTACTTTTTTATTTTTAAAAATAGTATACTTTTCTGATATTTATAATATATATATATTGATAATAATTAAATATAGGAGGGTATACTTTTGGAAGGATTTAGTATATATAAAGATATAGCAGAGAGAACACAGGGAGATATCTATGTAGGAGTTGTTGGTCCTGTAAGAACTGGAAAGTCAACTTTTATAAAAAGATTTATGGATCTTATGGTATTGCCTAATGTTGATAATGCTTATAAAAAAGAAAGGTTAAAAGATGAGTTACCACAAAGTGGATCAGGAAAAACTATTCATACAACAGAACCCAAATTTATTCCAAGTGAAGGTGCAGTAGAAATTAATTTAGAGGAAGGAATTAAGTTTAATGTTAGGATGGTGGATTGTGTTGGATACATAGTCAAGGAAGCTCTTGGATATCTTGAAGATGGTGAATCAAAGATGGTAACAACATCTTGGTTTGAAGATGAAATACCTTTTGAAGATGCAGCAGAGCTTGGTACAAGAAAAGTAATTACAGACCATTCAACAATAGGACTTATGATTACAACAGATGGAAGTATAACAGGAATAGATAGAGAGGATTATGTTGATGCTGAAGAAAGAGTTGTAAATGAACTTAAACTTATAAATAAGCCATTTATAATAATACTTAATACATCAAAACCAAAAGCAGAATCAACAAAGGCTCTCAAAAAACAAATGGAGGAAAATTATAAAGTTCCAGTTCAAGTTATGGATATATCAAGAATGGATGAAAGTGATATAAATATTATATTTAATAAAGTCCTAAAAGAATTTAATGTAACAGAAATAAATATAGATATGCCAGAATGGATAGAAAAATTAGATTCTACTCATTGGTTAAAGAGTAGTTTTATGAACATAGTTAGAGATATGTGTGAAAGCATATATAAAGTTAGAGATATCAAGGAATGTCTTGATAGATATGCTGATGATGAGGCTTTAGGGGCAACAGAAATTAGTGAAATGAATCTTGGTAATGGGGAAGCTAGAGTTAAGATGAATCCTAAGAGTGGAATATTCTATAAAATAATTAGTGAGGTTTGTGATTCAGAACTTACTAATGAAAGTGATTTACTTGCTTTAATTGAGGATTTATATAGAGCTAAAGTAGAATATGATAAGGTTTCTGATGCTATTAATGATGTTAAAAACACAGGTTATGGACTTGTTTCACCACAACTTTCAGAAATTAAATTTGAAAAGCCTGATATAGATAGACAAGGTTCAGAATATGTTATAAAACTAAAAGCAAGTGCACCAAGTCTTCATATGATAAAGGCTGATATTGAAACAGAAATTTCACCAATTATGGGTAAAGAAAAAGAAACTCAAGAAGTGTTTAAGACTTTACTCGAACAATTTGAAAATGATCCAGAAAAGCTATGGCAAAGTAATGTTTTTGGTAAGTCTCTTGAAACTCTTGTTAAAGATGGACTTCAAAATAAACTATATAAAATGCCTGAAAAAATACAGGTTAAAATGCAAAAAACATTACAAAAAATCATTAATGAAGGTGATGGAAACTTAATTTGTTTCATTTACTAGTTTTTAGTTAGATTTATTTATTAGACAATTAAATGGTTGTGGATTGATAAAAACTTCCACACCATTTTTTTATTAATATATAGGGGGATTTTTATGGATATACTTAATAATATATATAGCGAGTGCCATAGTCTTGGAAGTGCTTTTGGCTTTGGTGCTTTTGAAGGTGGAGTTATTTATGCATCTATATTTAGTATTATTGTTTTTAAGGGAGTAGATGCTATAAAGGAAGTTATTGATAAGAATAAAAAGACTTTAAAAGTAGTAGAAGAACCTATAAGTATAAATGTTAAAGTAATTAAATAAAACTAGGAGAGGATTCATCTTTTTAGATGAATCCTTTTATTTTGATAAATTTTAAAAGAGGGGAGATTCTAGAAAAAAATATAATAATAAAGTATAATGTTTAATAGAAATACGAAATAATATTGAAAATTTAATATATATATTCGGAGGGTAAACAAAATGAAGAAAATAGCAGTAGTTTTTAATGGTGGAACAATTTCTATGAAACTTGATGAAAAAATAAAAGCAGCAGTTCCAACATTAACTGGAGAAGAAATAATGGCTAAGGTTACAGGGATAGAGAGTTATGCAGAAATTGAATCACATAATTTTTCATCATTACCAAGTCCTCATGTGACAGTTGATTTTATGCTAGAATTATCAAAGAAAATAACAGAACTTGTGGAAAGAGAAGATATAGATGGAGTTGTAGTTACTCATGGTACAGATACTTTAGAGGAAACTTCATTTTTAGTAGATTTAACAACAAATACAGATAAACCTATAGTATTTACAGGAGCTATGAGAAGTTCTTCAGAACTTGGATATGATGGACCAGCTAATTTAGCAGCTTCAATATGTACAGCAGCATCAGAGGAGGCTAAAGGGAGAGGCGTACTTATTTGCTTTAATGGTGAATTAAATAGTGCAGCAGAAGTAACAAAAGCAAATGCTATGGCTTTAAATGCATTTAGAACTCCTAATTTTGGACCAATAGGGATAGTAGATAATAATAGAGTAATTTTTTATAGAAATGTGGAAGATAGCGAATACATAGAGGTTAATGAAATAAAAGAAAAAGTAGCAATAATAAAATGTGCAGCAAGTACAGATAGTGAATTTATAGATTTTGCTATAGAAAAAGGATATAAGGGAATAGTTCTTGAAGCTCTTGGTAGAGGGAATATACCTCCAATGATGGTTGAAGGTGTCGAAAGAGCAATAAATAAGGGAATCGCAGTAATATTAACATCAAGATGTTTTGAAGGAAGAGTTTTTGGTTCATATGGTTATACAGGTGGAGGAAAGCAATTAAAAAATATAGGGGTTATATTTGGAGATTCTATGCCAAGTCAAAAAGCAAGAATAAAATTATTGTTATTATTAAATGCGAACAAAAACTTAAAAGAAATAGAAAATAGTTTTGAAAAAGATTTATACACAGATGAAAAGTGAATTAAATGTTAATAATATTCGTTATTATTGACTGAAAAATATTTGGGTTATATAATAATATTCGTGAAGAGAATTAAAGAGTAAAACTTTAAATCTTAAACACGAATATTATTTTTTTGTTTAGATTTAAAGGGGGACTTATTTAGGAGGGTATCAATGGATAAATTTTTAAGTCGTTTTGGAGAAAATGTTAATGTAAAGAGAGAATTTGTAGCTGGAATGACAAGTTTTCTAGCAATGGCATATATCATAGCTGTTAACCCATCTATACTTGGAGAAACTGGAATGAATCAAGGTGCTTTAGTAACAGCTACTTGTTTGTCAGCAGCAGTAGGATGTCTTGTTATGGGGCTATATGCTAACTTGCCTTTTGGACTTGCAGCAGGTATGGGACTTAATGCATTCTTTGCATATTCAGTAGTTATAGCTAAGAATATACCTTGGCAAGTAGCTCTTACAGCAGTATTTATTGAAGGTATAATTTTTATTCTTTTATCATTATTTAAAATTCGTGAAGCTGCAATAAATTCAATACCACTTAATCTTAAATATGCAGTTACTGTTGGAATAGGATTATTTATAGCATTTATAGGTTTTAGTGGAGCAGGTCTTGTAAAAGCTAATAAGTCTACATTTGTAGAACTTGGTAACTTTTTCTCACCTACAGTATTAGTGGCAGTAGTTGGACTAATTGTAATAGCTATATTTGAGAAGAAAAAGATTAAGGGATCTATATTATGGGGAATAGTAATTTCAACATTAATAGCTTGGGGATATGCTTTATTTAATAGAGAAGGAGCAGCAGCTTTAGGTATATATTTACCAAATGGAATATTTAAATTTGAATCAATAGCTCCTATTGCTGGTAAATTAGATTTTTCATTTATTTCAGGTGTTGAAAATATTTTAAACTTTGCAATTATAGTAATTACTTTCTTATTCGTTGATTTCTTTGATACTCTTGGAACTTTAATTGGTGTATCTTCAAGAGCTAAGATGCTTGATAAGGATGGGAATTTACCAGGAGCAGGCAAAGCTTTAATGGCAGATGCTATAGCTACAACAGCGGGGGCTTTACTTGGAACATCAACTGTAACAGCATTTGTAGAAAGTGCAACAGGAGTTGAAGAAGGGGGGAGAACTGGTCTAACTTCAGTGTTTATAGGAATGTTCTTCCTTATAGCTATGTTCTTCTCACCAATATTTGTTGCAATACCATCTTGTGCTACAGCACCAGCTCTTATATATGTAGGATATTTAATGCTTGGAAATGTTTTAAAGATAGATTTTTCAGAAATAACAGAAGGTCTTCCAGCATTCTTAGTTATAGCTTTAATGCCACTTACATATAGCATAGGTGATGGATTAACAGTAGGTGTATTAGTATATGTTGTATTAAATATATTAAATAATATATTTAGTGAGAAAAAGAAAAAGATATCTAAAGCAATGATAGTGCTTGCAATAGTATTTATATTTAAACTTGCAATGCCACTTATTGAGAGTATAGTAGGATTTTAATATATAAAAAAATAAAGAAAGAGATGTTTTAAACTAAGACATCTCTTTTTTTATTAGAATAAATTACTTAATTTTAAATGTTAAATTTTTGTTAACAAATACTTGACCTCTGTAAGAAATGTAAAGTAGAATAGAGTAAGATTGTATAAAGGAGGTTTAGTTATGGTAAAGAGTATGACAGGTTTTGGTAGAGCAGCTAGTGAAGAAGGAAGAGATAAAGTTTTTTCAGTAGAAATAAAAAGTGTTAATCATAGATATTTAGATATAAATACTAGAATGCCAAAAGCAATGATTCCTTTAGAAGAAAAGATTAGAAGAAAAATCAAAGAATACTTAAATAGAGGAAAAGTTGATTTATTTATAAATTATAAAAACTACGGAAAAAGTGATTCAGTAGCTACTCTTAATTTAGATTTTGCAAAGACATATGTTGAAGCTCTTAAAGTTTTAAAAAATGAGTTTTCAGATTTAAAGGATGATTTAAGTCTATCTTTAGTTTCAAGACATCCAGAAGTTATAAGCATTGAAGAAAAAGAAGAAAGCTTAGATGAGATTTGGGAAGAAATCAGTAATTTATTAGATATAAGTTTAAAAGCTATGCTAGAAATGAGAGAATTTGAAGGGGATAAGCTAAAAGAAGATATTATCTTAAAATCAAATGAAATTGAAAATCTAGTTAGTAAGATAGAAGAAAAATCAACACTTATAGTTGAAAATTATAAATCAAAACTTGAAGAGAGATTAACTGATATTTTAGGCAAAATCGAAGTGGATGAAAATAGATTAGCTATGGAAGTAGCAATATTTGCAGATAAAGCTGCTATTGATGAAGAAATAATAAGACTTAAGAGTCATATTAAACATTTAAGAGAAACCTTAGAACTCTCAGAACCAATAGGGAGAAAGCTAGACTTCATAATGCAAGAAATGAATAGAGAAGCAAATACAATTGCTTCAAAATCAACTGATTTGGATATAACTAATAATGTTATAGATATAAAAAATACTTTAGAAAAAATAAGAGAACAAGTTCAAAATATTGAATAAAATTTAGGAGGAATAATATGGGCATAAAATTAATAAACATAGGTTTTGGAAACATTGTATCTGCTAATAGATTAGTAGCTATAGTAAGTCCAGAATCAGCACCTATAAAAAGAATTATCCAAGAAGCAAGAGATAGAGGAATGCTTATAGATGCTACTTATGGTAGAAGAACTAGAGCTGTTATAATAACAGATTCAGATCATGTTATCTTATCAGCAGTTCAACCTGAAACTGTTGCACACAGATTATCAACTAAAGAAGAAGTAGTAGAAGAGGTTGATGAATAATGGAAAAAAATAGAGGTGTCTTAATAGTTATATCAGGGCCATCAGGAGCAGGCAAAGGCACTATTTGCAAAGCCCTTCTTGAAAAACATAAAGAAATTTCTCTTTCAGTATCAGCAACAACAAGAAATCCTAGATGTGGAGAAGTTGATGGTGTAAATTATCATTTCTTAAAGAAAGAAGATTTCTTAGCAAGAGTAGAAGCTGATGATTTCTTAGAATATGCAGAAGTATATGGAAATTATTACGGTACTCCAAAATCAAATGTTGAAAAAATATTAGAGTCTGGAACAGATGTAATATTAGAAATAGATATACAAGGTGCATTAAAAGTTAAAGAAAAATCAAAAGAAGGAGTATTTATATTTATATTACCTCCATCAATGGAAGAATTAAAACAAAGAATTATTAATAGAGGTAGTGAAACTCCTGAAAGCTTAATGACTAGATTTAAGTCAGCATATAAAGAAATTAACTATGTATCAAAATATAATTATGCAGTAGTTAATGACACTGTAGATAAAGCTGTTGAAAAGATAGAAGCTATCTTATTAGCAGAAAAGTGCAGAGTGGATAGATTAAAAGAAACAATATTAGATTCAAAGGAGGATTTAATCCATGAACAACTCTATGATTAGTCCATCAATCGTGGACCTATTAAAGAAAGTAGACAACAGATACTCATTAGTAATAACAAGTTCAAAAAGAGCAAGACAAATAATTGACGGTTCAGAAAAGTTTGCAGAGGTAGAATCAAATAAACCTTTAAGTATAGCTATAAGAGAAATCAATGATGGCTTTGTAACATATGAGAAGGTTGAATGTGAAGAACCTGAATATAGAGGATAAGATACATGAAAAATAAGTGTGTTGTAGTAGGTGTTTCAGGTGGTATTGCAGTTTATAAAGCTTTAGATGTTATTAGTAGATTAAGAAAAGTTGATATTGATGTGAGAGTAATAATGACAAAATCTGCAACAGAATTTGTGACTCCATTATCATTTCAATCTCTAAGTCAAAATATGGTTGTTACAGATATGTTTGAAGAGCCAAAAGCTTGGGAAATACAACATATATCACTTGCTCAAAGAGCAGATCTTATGTTAATAGTACCTGCAACTGCTAATATAATTGGAAAAGTTGCAAATGGTATAGCAGATGATATGTTATCTACAACTATAATGGCTACAAAGGCTAAGGTTGTTTTTGCTCCAGCTATGAATACAAATATGTATGAAAATAGAATAGTTCAAGATAATATTTCAAAGCTAAAAAGTTATGGCTATGAATTTATAGATCCAGCGAGTGGTAGACTGGCATGTGGAGATATAGGAGCAGGAAAACTTCAAGATACTGAAATAATAGTAGAAGAAGTTTTATCAAAACTTTATGAAACTAAGGATTTAGTAGGTAAAAATGTACTTGTTACTGCGGGACCTACAAGAGCAGAAATTGATCCTGTAAGATTTATAACAAATAAATCTACTGGTAAAATGGGATATGAAATTGCAAAAGAAGCAAGAGATAGAGGGGCAAATGTTACTTTAGTCTCTGGAACAGATTCTTTAAAAAGACCATTTGGAGTAAACTTCATTAAAATAAATACAAATGAAGAAATGTACAATGCAGTTTTAGCAAATTTTGATAATGCTGATATAGTTATCAAAGCAGCTGCTGTAGCAGATTATAAACCAAAGGAATATAGTACTACTAAAATTAAAAAACAAGATGGAGATATGTCTATATTACTTGAAAGAGATAGAGATATACTTAAAACTCTTGGAACTCTAAAAAAAGAGCAAATTTTAGTTGGTTTTGCAGCAGAAAGTAATGATTTACTAGAGAATGCTAGTAGAAAATTAGAAAGTAAAAATTTAGATTACATCGTTGCTAATGATATCACAGAGAAAGGGACTGGTTTTGCATCTGATAATAATAAAGTTATTATTATTGGAAAAAATGAAACCTATAATCTTGAAGAAATGAGCAAGCGAGAAGTAGCTAAAAATATTTTTGATATAATAAAAAGACGCTAATTTTGCGTCTTTTTGTTATAATAGTATAAAAGGTGATAAAAGATGGATTTATATGCGGATATAGTTGTAAATAGTGATGCTATTACTATAGATAAACCCTTTAGCTATAAAGTGAGAGAAAATCTCCGAGATATTTTAAAGCTAGGGCATAGAGTTCGTATTCCTTTTGGTAATGGTAATAAAACTATTGAAGGTTTTGTTTTTAATATTTACGAGGAAGAGAAAGATGATAATATAAGATATAAATACATAGTAGATGTTTGTGATCCAGAACCTCTTTTAAATAGAGAGAGTCTTATTTTAGTAGAATTTCTAAGAAGAAAATATTTATGTAAGTATATAGATGCTATAAGAGTAATGATTCCACCTAAAATAATGAGTGGAAATAAAGAAAAGGTAAAACAAGTTATATTCTTTAATAAATTTGTAGAAGGAATGACTGATAAGCAAATTCAAGCTTTAGAAAAAATAAGAGAAAATGATGGTATTTTTAGTAGGGCTGAGCTTACTAAAGAAATTGGATTAAGTACATATACTATAAAAAAACTTATAGATAGTGGAGCGGCTATTGTTAAGGAACAAAAAGTAGATAGAAGTAATTATAGAGAATTTGAAAAATATCCAGCAAAGAAATTAACAGAAGAACAAGAAAATGCTTATTATAAAATTTTAAAATCTAGTAAGGTATGTTTATTAAAGGGTGTAACAGGAAGTGGGAAAACTGAAGTTTATATGAATCTTGTAAGTGCTATGCTTTTTGAAGATAAAACATCATTAATGCTAGTTCCTGAAATATCTTTAACTCCACAAATGATAGAAAGATTTAAAGGTAGATTTGGTAAAGATGTAGCAGTATTTCATAGTAGATTATCTGATGGAGAAAGATATGATGAG
Source organism: Clostridium mediterraneense (assembly GCF_900091705.1). Classification (GTDB taxonomy): domain Bacteria; phylum Bacillota; class Clostridia; order Clostridiales; family Clostridiaceae; genus Sarcina; species Sarcina mediterraneense. The sequence goes on from NZ_LT594785.1 coordinate 1,305,224, forward strand.
TGGTATAGAGTTAGAAATGGTGAGGCAAAGCTTGTTATAGGAGCAAGGTCAGCTTTATTTTTACCATTTAGGGACTTAGGGCTTATAATAGTTGATGAAGAGCATGAAAGCTCTTATAAATCAGAAATGAGTCCAAGATATAATACAATAGAAGTTTGTGAGTTTATAAAAGGACTTAAAGATTGTAAAGTAGTTTTAGGTTCTGCAACTCCAAGTTTAGATAGTTATTATAAAGCTTTAAAAAAAGATTATGATTTAGTTGAGCTAACTACACGAATAGGAGGAAAACATCTTCCTAAGGTAGATATTGTAGATATGAGGGAAGAATTAAGAGATGGTAATAAAGCAATGCTTAGTAGAGCTCTTTATAAAAAGATAAAAGAAAAACTTTCGAAGAAAGAACAGATTATTTTATTTTTAAATAGAAGAGGATATTCAAGTTTTGTTTCATGTAGAAGTTGTGGATTTGTTTATAGTTGTGAAAGCTGTGATATATCTATGACATATCATCATAATGGATTTTTAATATGTCATTATTGTGGTAAAACTAAAAAGATAGATAGAGTTTGTCCTAAATGTAAAAGTAAATATTTAAAGCATTTTGGTACAGGAACAGAAAAAGTTGAAATGGCAGTCAAGCATTATTTCCCAGAAGCTAGAGTTTTAAGAATGGATGTAGATACTACAAGAAAAAAGAATTCTCATGAAGAATTATATAATAGTTTTAAAAATGGAGAGGCAGATATACTTGTAGGTACTCAGATGATAGCTAAAGGGCTTGATTTTGAAAATGTAACTTTAGTTGGAGTGCTTGCAGCTGATCTTGGTATAAATTTTCCTGATTATAGAGCTTCAGAAAGAAGCTTTCAAATTTTAACTCAGGTTAGTGGGAGAGCAGGAAGAGCTGATAAAGAAGGGGAAGTTATAATACAGACATATAGCCCTGAAAATTATTCTTTAAATTATGCTAAAACAGGAGATTATGATAAATTCTTTAAAGAAGAGATAATGATTAGAAAAGCTATGGATTATCCACCATTCTCAAAACTTATGTTAATTAATTTAAGTAGTAAATTTGAAAATGAACTTATTACTTTTTCTAAAAAATTATGTATTGCAATTAAAGAAGAATTAAAAGATGAAACAGATACTATAGTTTATGAAGCAACTCAATCAGTAATATCTAAAATAAAAGATACCTATAGGTGGCAAATACTTATAAAGGGTAATATAAATGATTATAATTCAGATTTAATAAAAAATAGGGTTTATAAGTTAACTAGTGGTGTATATAATAAAATTAGAGTAACTATGGATATTAACCCAAATAATTTAATGTAGGAGGTAGAAGAAATGGCATTAAGAACAATTAGATTAGATAAGGATCCTATCTTAAGAAAAGAAAGTAAAGTGGTTAAAGAAATAACAGGAAGAGTTAAAACTATAATAAAAGATATGATAGAAACTATGTATCATGAAAATGGTGTAGGTCTTGCAGCTCCTCAAGTGGGAATATTAAAGAGAATTTTTGTAGTAGATATACAAGATGGATTTGGACCTAGAGTTTTTATAAACCCAGAAATAACAGAAAAAAAGGGAAAAGAAATGGGAGCAGAAGGATGTTTAAGCCTACCAGGAGTTACAGGTGAAGTTGAAAGAGCTCACAGTATAATAGTTAAAGCTTTAAATGAAGATGGAGAAGAATTTACTCTTGAAGCAGAAGGATTCCTTGCTAGAGCAATTCAACATGAAAATGATCATTTAAATGGAGTTTTATTTACAGATTACTTAAAATAGGAGGATAAATAATGAATATAGTATTTATGGGTACTCCAGATTTTGCAGTACCATCATTAAAAGCATTAATAGATGAATTTGGTGTTAAAGCGGTTTATACTCAACCTGATAGACCAAAAGGAAGAGGGAAAAAACTTGCAATGTCACCAGTTAAGGAAGTAGCTGTAGAAAACAATATAACAGTATTCCAACCAAATAGTTTAAGAAAAGAACCAGAAGCTGTAGAAGCATTAAAATCTTTAGAACCAGACTTTATAATAGTTGTTGCATTTGGACAAATACTTCCAAAAGAAGTTTTAGATATACCAAAGTATGCATGTATTAATTTACATGGATCACTTCTTCCAAAGTATAGAGGTGCAGCTCCAATACAATGGAGTGTTATAAATGGAGAAAAAATAGCAGGTAATACAACTATGCTTATGGATGTAGGACTTGATACAGGAGATATGCTTCTTAAGGATGAAGTTGAAATAACAAGATATATGACATCTGGAGAGTTATATGAAAAATTAAAGAATAGAGGAGCTAATTTATTAGTAGAGACTATTAAGAAAATGCAAAAGGGAGAAATAACTCCTATAAAGCAAAATGATGAAGAATCTTGTTATGCTCCAATGCTTAATAAGGAAATGGCAAAAATTGATTGGAATAAGTCAGCAGAAGTTATACACAATCATATAAGAGGACTTAATCCTTGGCCAGTAGCTACAACACAATATGAAGATAAAACTATGAAGATTTATGAAAGTGATTTTGAAGAGGGTAAATCAGATAAAGAAGTAGGTACTATAGTAGAAGTAAATAAAAAGGGAATAAAAGTAGCTACATCTAATGGAGTACTTATTATAAAGAAATTACAATTTCCAAATGGAAAGCCTCTAATGGTTCAAGATTTCTTAAATGGTAATAATATAGAAGAAGGTAAGAGACTTATATAATAAATTAAAAATTCTATAATAAATATGAGAGGTGTTTTAATATGTTTTTTCCAATTTTTGATCCAACATATATTATATTAATACCTGCAATTTTATTATCTATTTATGCACAATTTAAAGTGAGTTCAACTTTTAATAGATATAAAACAGTAGCAAGTAGATCTGGATATACAGGAGCACAAGTTGCTAGTATGATTTTATCTAAAGCGGGAATTTATGATGTGAAAATAGAGGTAGTGGGAGGTAATCTTAGTGATCACTATGATCCAGTAGCTAAAGTAGTTAGATTATCACAAGATGTTTATTATGGAACTTCACTTTCAGCTTTAGGAGTTGCAGCCCATGAACTTGGACATGTACAACAAGATCATGAAGGTTATGCTGCTTTAAGATTTAGACATTCAATATTTCCAGCAGTAAATTTCTCAAGTAGTATTTCATGGATATTATTTTTTGTAGGAATTATATTTAGTATCCCTGCTCTTGTAAAGATAGGTATATTATTATTTGTAGTAGTAGTAATATTTCAATTAGTTACTTTACCAGTTGAATTTAATGCTTCAAATAGAGCTATAAAAGATTTAAGAAGTATGGGAATACTTTATGAAGATGAAGTTGAAGGAACAAAACAAGTTTTAGGAGCAGCTGCACTTACATATGTAGCAGCAACTCTAATGGCTATTTCTCAATTATTAAGACTAATAGCTATAAGTAACCGAGATGATTAGAATAGAGGTAAAAGATGAATACAAGAAAAATAATTGTTGATATATTAGATGAGGTTTTCTTTAGGGGAGCTTATTCAAATATAGAATTAAATAAGAAATTAAGTAATCCTAAAATAGATTCTAAAGATAAAGGACTTATAACAGAAGTAGTTTATGGAACTATAAAGCATAGAAAAACTATTGATGTTATCTTAGAAAATTTCGTAAAGAGTATTGATAAAATTGATGAAGGTGTTTTAAATATATTAAGAAGTTCAATTTATCAAATGAAATATTTAGACAGAGTTCCTGATTATGCTGTAGTAAATGAGGCTGTTAATCTTTCTAAATCTGTTTCAGTAGGACTTAGCAAATTTGTAAATGGAGTTCTAAGAAATTACTTAAGAAATAAGGATAGAAAATTTGGTGGAAATCTTAGAGGTAGTGAAAAACTTGCTTATGAATATTCATTTGAAAAATGGATGGTAGATTTATTTATAAGACAATATGGAGAAGAAGTAGCAGAAAAAATCCTAAAAGGTCTAAATACTACTCCATCAATGACAGTTAGAGTAAATAGCTTAAAAGCAGATTATGATGAAGTTTTAGAAAAACTAGAAGCAGATGGTTATGATGTAGAAGAAGGATATATTTGCCCAGAGGCTATTATCATTAAAAAGGGAAGTTCAATAGAAAAGAATTTGTTACATGAAGAAGGATTAATTACTGTTCAAGATGAAAGTGCTATGCTTGTAGCTCCACTTTTAAATCCAGCAGAAGGAGAAACAGTAATGGATCTTTGTAGTGCTCCAGGTGGTAAGACAACTCATCTAAGCGAAATACTTATGAATACAGGTAAAGTTTATGCATTTGATATTCATGAGCATAAACTAGCTCTTATTGAAGAAAGTGTTAAGAGACTTGGAATTACTAATGTTGAAACAAATATAATGGATGCAACAAGATTAGAAGGGAAATATGTAGAATTTGCAGATAAAATCCTTTTAGATGTTCCTTGTTCAGGTCTTGGGATAATAAGAAAGAAGCCAGAAATTAAATGGACTAAAAATTCAAGGGAACTTCAAAATATAGTTAAAATTCAAAGAGAAATTTTAGAAAATGCATGGAATTACCTTAAAAAAGGTGGAGAAATTGTTTATTCAACTTGTACTTTAAATAAAAGAGAGAATGAAGAGGTAATAGATTCATTCTTAGAAAAACATAATGATTGTAGTGTAGAAAATTCATTTATAGGTAAAAATGATAATATTATATATAATGGCAATGGAAGTATTACAATATTACCTAATGAACATATGGATGGATTCTTCATGGTAAAACTTAAGAAAAATTAATGGAGGAGAAAATGAAAAATATTTTAGACTTTAATCTTTCTGAACTTCAAGAATGGATGCTTGAAAATGGAGAAAGTAAATTTAGAGCAAAGCAAGTTTTTGACTGGATATATAAAGATGCACAAGATTTTGATTCAATGAAGAATCTACCTGCATCTTTAAAGCAAAAGTTAAAAGAAAATTTTAAGCTAAATTATCCTAAAGTATTAGGAAATTTAGAATCAAATATAGATGGAACAAGAAAATTTTTGCTTGCATTAGAAGATGGTAATATAATAGAATGTGTAATAATGAAACATAAGCATGGAAATACTATTTGTGTTTCTACTCAAGTAGGGTGTAGAATGGGATGTAAATTCTGTGCATCTACTCTTGAAGGAAGAGTTAGAAATTTAACTGCTGGAGAAATTTTATCTGAAGTTATAGTTTCACATAAAATGTTAGGTGAAAGAATTTCTAATATAGTTTTAATGGGAAGTGGTGAACCACTTGATAATTATGATGAAGTTATGAAATTTTTAGAGCTTGTTTCAGCTGATTATGGATTAAACATAGGTAAGAGACATATAACTTTATCTACTTGTGGTTTAGTTCCTAAGATTTATGAAATGGCAGATAAAGAAATGCAAGTAACTCTTGCTATATCATTACATGCTGTATCAGATGAAAAGAGAAAGACTATTATGCCAATAGCTAATAAGTATTCAATAAAAGAAATCTTGGACAGTTGTAATTACTATATAGAAAAAACAAATAGAAGAGTTACTTTTGAGTATGCTTTAGTAAGTGGTGTAAATGATAGTATTGAAGATGCTAAAAGTTTAGGTAAACTTCTTAAAGGAATGTTATGTCATGTCAATTTAATACCTGTAAATGAAATTAAAGAAAATTCATTTAAAAGATCAACTCCTAAAGATATTGAAAACTTTAAAAAGACTTTAGCTGATTTTGGTATTGAAGCAACTGTAAGACAAGAAAAAGGAACAGATATTGATGCTGCCTGTGGACAATTAAGAAGAAGTTATTTACAATTAAAAAATAAATAGGCGTAAAAAGGAGAATGGTTTGTTTATGATAGGATATGTGAGCGATATAGGAAACGTAAGACAAATCAATGAAGATTACGGAGATTATTATACAGGTGAAGATTATAAATTATATATTGTAGCTGATGGAATGGGTGGCCATAATGCAGGTGAAGTAGCAAGCAAAATGGCTGTCGAAGGTATAATGAACTTTATCAAAGAAAATTATGGAGAAATTCCTGATAATGAAATACTAATAGAGGCTATAGCAGAAGTGAATTATAAAATTTACAAACACTCATTAGAAAAAAGTAACTTATCAGGAATGGGAACTACAATAACAGCAGCACTTGTTACAAATGAATGTATAAGAGTTGTTAATGTAGGGGATAGCTTATGTTATGGAATAGAAGATGAAGCTATTGATAAAATAACAAAAGATCATTCACTTGTTCAAGAGCTTTTAGATGCTGGAAGTATTTCAGAAGAAGAAGCGAAAAATCATCCAAGAAAAAATATAATAACAAGAGCTATTGGAACTAATATAAGAGTAGAAGTAGATCAATTTACAGTTCCACTAAATGCCTATGAATATTTTGTTTTATGTACAGATGGACTAAGTAATGAAGTAAGTGCAGAAGAAATATTCAATGAAATAAGATGGTCAGATAATTTACAAGAATCTAGTAGTAGACTTGTTAATATGGCTAAAAATGCTGGAGGTAGAGATAATATAACAGTTCTTGTTTTTGGAGGAGAGAATTAAAATGGAGTATAAAGTATTAGGTGAAAGATATAAGCTCCTTAATAAAGTTGGTGAAGGTGGAATGGCTGTTGTTTATAAAGCAACAGACCTTAAGCTTAATAGATCCGTAGCTGTTAAAATTCTTAAAGACTCGTTTAAAGAAAATGATGAGATAATAGGAAAATTTAAGAGAGAAGCTATGGCGTTAGCTAATCTTTCAAATGCTAATATAGTAAATGTACTAGATGTAGGAACACAAGATAGCATTAACTATATAGTTATGGAGTTTATTGAAGGAAAAACTTTAAAAGAAATAATTGTAGAAAAGGGTAATATGCCAGTAGAAGTTGCTGTTAGAATAGCCCTAAAGGTGAGCACAGCTCTTGAATGTGCTCATAAAAATAACATTATTCATAGAGATATAAAACCACATAATATATTAGTTACTGCTGATGGAACTGTTAAAGTCACAGATTTTGGAATAGCAAAGTCTATGGATTCATCAACTATAGCCCATACTAATACTATAATGGGATCTGCTCATTATTTTTCTCCTGAGCAAGCTAAAGGTGGTTATATAGATTATAGAACGGATATTTATTCTTTAGGAATTGTTATGTATGAAATGTTAGTAGGAAAGGTTCCTTTTGAAGGGGATTCACCAGTTACTGTAGCTTTAAAACATATACAAGAAAAAGTAGTAAGTCCTAAAGAAATAAATCCAAGTATACCTGATAATATAAATAATGTAATTCTAAAATGTTTAGAAAAGGATCCTATAAAAAGATATCAAACAGTTAAGGAGCTAACTGCTGATTTAGATAAAATAAGAGAAAATCCAAATGTAGTGATAGGAAATAATTCAGTAGAAGATGATTATACAAAAATTATTCCTCCTATAAATATGGATGAAACAACTATACTTCAAAAACCTGTAAATGCAGATGAAACAACTATACTTCAAAAGCCTGAAGGCTTTAATGAAGCGATAGATAGTAATAATTTAAATCAAACACTTTATGAGCCTTATGATTATGATGAGGATGAAGATGAAGATGAGTATGAAGAAAGACATGATTCAACTCAAGAAATAACTAGTTCCAAACCTACAAAAAAAGTTGGAAAAAGTATTGCTTATGTTATTGTAGCTATATTAGTAGTAGTTATTGGAGCTTTTGCAGGAGTCTTCCTTGCAAATAGAAATGCAGGAAATGCAAATGCAAAGGTAGCAGTTCCGAATATAGTATCAATGAATATGAATAATGGTATTGAAAAGCTTAAGGAATCAAATCTAGCATATGAAGAACTTATAGAAAATAATTCTGCACCAAAGGGAACTATTTTTAAAACAGAACCAAGTGCTAATGAAGTAGTTCCTAAAGGAACAGTTATTAAAGTTTATATAAGTGGTGGAGAACAAAAAGTTAAAATTCCTAATATTGCAGGAATGTCAGTAGATGTTGCTAAAGAAACTTTAGCAGATATAGGTTTAAATGTTGGAGATGTACAACAGCAATATAGTGATAGTGTACCAAGTGGAGAAATAATAGGTACTAATCCAACTGCAGGTACAGAACTTACTCCAGGAACAAATGTTAATATTATAGTAAGTCAAGGACCAGAAGTTAAGATGGTATCTATTCCAAATGTTACAGGATTATCAGTTTCAGATGCAACAGCTAAATTACAAGCAGCTGGATTAAAAATCAATGCTGTTAAAGGTAATGCTGCACCAAGTGCTGATAAGAATGGAGTGGTTTATGAACAAAATCCAGGAAGTTATACAGTTTCACAAGGTACAACAATAACAATTACTTATTATGGAGATTATGTTGCTCCACCAGTAAATAATGCTGGTAATAATAATAACCAAGGTAATAATAACTCAGGCAATACTGATAACTCTGGAAATAATGGTGGTAATAATTCTGGAAATGTTGGCGGTGACAATAATGCTACTACTCCTGGTGATAGTAATAATCAAGGAGAGCAATCTAAGCCAGATGATAATACTAATACTGATAAACCAGATGTAACAAGTCATGTAGATAAGGCAGTAGCTAAAACTTCAGATAGTCATAAAAATAAAATAGCAGATAAGTCATCTGCTACTTTTGGAATAGTTAATACAAAAAAATAATTAATTTTGTAAATAAAATTTAATAAGATATTTAAGAAATCCAAGAATATATTCTTGGATTTCTTGCATTATACTATAAAATCTGTTTATTATAAGAGTAGAGAAAATAGTTAAGTTTAAATTAAACTATTCTATAATTTAAATGTGGAGGTAGTATGGAAGGAAGAATAATAAAAGGCATTGGTGGTTTTTATTATATAAAAACAGATGATGGAATAATAGAATGTAAAGCTAGAGGAAAGTTTAGATATAATTCTTTAAAGCCTATGGTTGGAGATAAGGTTGATATAATAGTAGAGAATGGAAAAGGTGTAATAGAGAAAATATATGAAAGAACTTCAGAGCTTATAAGACCAACAGTATCAAATGTAACTAGAGCTTTTGTTGTATTTGCAATTAAAAATCCAGATATACAATTTGAACTTTTAAATAGATTTTTAGTTCTTTGTGAGTATAATGACATAGAAGCTATAGTTTGTCTTAATAAAGAGGACTTATGTTCAGAGGAAGAAAAGAAGGAAATAGAAGAAGCAATTAAAGAAATAGGCTATGAGGTTCTATTTATTAACGCAAAGGAAAAAAGAGGCTTAGAAGATTTAGAAAAAAGATTAGAAAATAATATAACAGTTCTTTGTGGGCCTTCAGGAGCTGGTAAGTCAACTCTTCTTAATGCACTTATAAAAACTGACCATATGGAAACAGGTGAAGTAAGTGAAAAAATAGGAAGAGGAAAGCATACTACAAGACATAGTGAGCTTATAGAAATAGAAAATGGATATCTTGTTGATACTCCTGGTTTCTCAACTCTAGATTTAAACTTTATGGAGAAGGATGAATTAAAATATTGTTTCCCAGAGTTTAATAAGTATCAAGATGAATGTAAATTTAGAGGATGTAATCATTATAAAGAGCCATCTTGTGCTGTAAAAGAAAATGTTGAAAGTGGAAATATTAATAAATTAAGATATGAATTTTATATAAAAAGATTAGAAGAGATATTAAATAGGAGAGTGAAATAATATGGTAAAGATAGCACCGTCAATTTTATCAGCAGATTTTAGGGTTTTAGGTGATAATGTAAAAAGAGTAGAAAATGCTGGAGCTGAATTTTTACATATTGATGTTATGGATGGGAGATTTGTTCCTAATATAAGTTTTGCATTTCCAGTTATGAATGCATTAAGAAATGAGACTAAGATGGTTTTTGATGTACATCTTATGATAGAGGAACCTTCAAGATATATAGATGAATTTGTAAAAGCAGGAGCAGATTTAATAACTATTCATTATGAAGCAGAAAGACATTTAGATAGGGCTATTAATTATATAAAGAGTAAAGGAATACTTGCTGGAGTAGCAGTTAATCCAGCAACTCCAGTAGATGTATTAAAGCATGTAATTAAAAATTTAGATATGGTTCTTATTATGTCTGTTAATCCAGGATTTGGAGGACAAAGTTTTATTGATTATTCTTTAGAAAAGATAAGACAAGTTAAGCAAATGGCCATAGAAGCAGGAAATGAAAATATACTTATTCAAGTTGATGGAGGAATAGGTGCTTCAAATATTAAAGATGTAGTAGAGGCAGGAGCGAATGTGATAGTTGCAGGATCAGCTGTATTTAAAGATGATAAGATAGAAGAAAATATAAAGATGTTAAGAGATGCTTTATAAATGAGAGTTGTTATGGTTGCGGCTGGAGAAAGGCCAAGTGATACATTATTTAGAAAATATATAGAGTACTGTGATAAGACTATCGCAATAGATAAAGGTGTAGAAGTTTTTATAGATAATAATGTAATTCCTGATTATGTTGTTGGAGATTTTGATTCTGTAAATGAAAAATATAAGGATAAAATAAATAGCTTTAATATTGTGAAGTTTCCAAAAGAAAAAGATTATACTGATTCAGAAATTGCATTAAATAGAGCTTTTAGACTTGATGCAGATGAAATAATAATGTTAGGTATGACAGGAAAAAGAATAGATCATATGCTTGGAAATTTAGGACTTCTTGATATAAGTTTAAGAAAAGGGGTTAAGGCATATATAATAGATGATTTAAATAAAATATTTTTAAACGACAAGAGCTTTTCTCTTGAAGGTAATAAAGGGGATATAGTTTCTTTTTATGCATATAGCTCTGTTGTAAGGAATCTTAATATTAAAAATGCAAAGTATGAACTAGAAAGTTATGATTTAGATCCTTTTGAAGGCTTATGCAATTCTAATGAATTTTTATTAGGAGACATGCATGTTTCATTTGATTCTGGAAAATTATTAGTTATATATTCAAGAGATTAGGAACATTTTTGCTACTTGTTGCATAATATATAATAAGTATATATATGAAGGGTGATGGGTAGTGAAAATAACTGTTATAAAACTTCCTAAATTTATAGGGAAGATATTAAAGATGTTTAAGAATAAGAAAAAAAGCTAAATACATAGCTAAAAAGCAAGGATATTTTAATAAATATCCTTGCTTTTGTTATTTTAAAGCAAAAAAATGCAATTGCTATTCACAATTGCATTTTTATCAAAAAACTATATAGCTCTTTGAACCTTACCAGATCTTAAACATCTAGTACATACACTTACAGTTCTTGGTGTTCCCTTAACGATTGCTTTTATTTTCTTTACGTTTGGAGCCCATTTTCTCTTTGATTGTCTATGTGAGTGACTGTATTGTACTCCTGAGATAACACCTTTATCACATATTTCGCATCTTCTTGACATTAAAAACACCTCCTTTATTTGAAGATAAATCTTCAATAGGACAAATAATATTCTATCATAGCGATTATGATTTTTGCAAGTAAAATATAAAATTAATATAAAAAAACTTGCTTTATGTTAAAATATAGGTAAACTTAATAAGTGAATAATATTCTTGAATAATATTAACATTTAATATAGAATATATTATATGGAATAGTTGAGGAGGAATCATCATGATTGGATATTCAAATGAACAAGGAAATATTGCCTATGCAGATGATGTATTATCAAAGATAGTAGGATTATCAACAATGGAATGTTATGGAGTTGTTGGTATGGTTTCAAAAAGTGCGACAGAAGGCTTTTGGGAACTAATGAAAGTAGAAAATCTATCTAAGGGTGTTAAGATAACTCATAAAGATGATAAACTAGCTATAGAACTTTTTATTATGGTTGAATATGGTACAAAGATATCAGTAATAGCTAATAATATAATTCAAAAAGTAAAGTATAATGTTGAAAATTATACAGGCTTAAAGGTATCAGCTATAACAGTGAATGTTCAGGCTGTAAGAGTCTAGGAGGTAAAACAGAATGAAATATACAAAAATAAGTGGGGAACATTTTTATGCAATGATGCAAAATGCTGCTAATAAATTAGAAGCTCAAAGTGAATATGTTAACTCACTAAATGTATTCCCAGTACCTGATGGAGATACAGGAACTAATATGTCAATGACATTTAAAGCTGCAGTAAAGGAAATAGCAGGATTAAAAAATGCTAACATTGGAGAAGTTTCAAAAACACTTGCTAAAGGTGCATTAATGGGAGCTAGAGGTAATTCAGGTGTTATTCTTTCACAAATCTTAAGAGGAATGTCAAGAGGTTTTGATGGAATAGAGGAAGCTAGTGTTTCAGATTTTTGTAGAGCATTAGAAGAAGGGGCTGCATCAGCTTATAAAGCTGTAATGAGACCTACAGAAGGAACAATTCTTACAATAGTTAGAACAGCAGGTGAAACTGCAAGAAAATCAAGTGCACAAGACTTACAAGCTTTAATGGAAGATGTAGCTAGAGAATGTAAGATAATGCTTGATAAAACACCAGAAATGTTACCAGCTTTAAAGAAGGCTGGAGTTGTAGACTCAGGTGGAATGGGTCTTTTAATAATATTAGAAGGTATTTTAGAAGCTTTAAGAAATGACCTTAAAGTAGAAGCAGTAAATACAAGTTTTGTAGCAAGAACTTCAGAAGCACATGCAAGTTCAGCTCAAGAATCAATTAATGAAGATGACATAAAATTTGCATATTGTACTGAATTCATAATTCTTGGAGACGCTTCAAGAGCAGAAGAATTTAAGAGAAGTATAGAATCAATGGGAGATTCTATGATTGTTGTTGGATATGATGATGTTATAAAGACACATATCCATACAAATGATCCAGGTAAAGTTTTATCAATGGCAGTACAATTAGGTGAATTATCAAAGATAAAGATAGATAATATGAAAGAAGAGCATAGAGAAATACTTGCTCTAAATTCTGAAGCAGAAGCTGTTACTGAAGTAGAAGCAGAAGCTAAGAAATATGGATTTATTTCAGTAGCTATGGGTAAAGGGATGTCAGATATATTCAAGGATCTTGGAGTTGATTACGTAATTGAAGGTGGTCAAACTATGAATCCAAGTACTCAAGATATGGTAGATGCTATAAATAAGATCAATGCAGAGCATATCTTTATACTTCCAAATAATAAGAATATTATTATGGCAGCTAACCAAGCGGCGGAAATTTCAGAAAAGGATATAAGAGTTATACCTACAACAACAGTTCCTCAAGGAATTACATGTATAACAATGTTTAATCCAGAAGCAGATGTAGAAGAAAATGAAAATGAATTAAAAGAAGCTATGAGTATTGTTAAATCAGCATCAGTTACTTATGCTGTAAGAGATACTGAAATGGATGGAATCAAAATAAAAGAAGGAAACATCCTAGGTCTTTTAGAAGGTAAAATAAAAGAAGTTGGTGATTCTGCTTACACTGTTGCAGAAACATTAATAGATGAAATGACTGATGAAGATTCAGAACTTATAACTATATTCTATGGTGCAGATTGTGACGAGGCAAAAGTTGAAGAACTAGCGGCTAAGTTAGAAGAAAAGTATGAAGATTTTGATATTCAATGCTATAAAGGAGATCAACCTTTATACTACTTTATAATAGCTGTAGAATAATTCTTTTAGAAGCGATTTTAATCGCTTCTTTTTTCTTATATTTAATTATTAGGAGGTAGAGTTTTGGATATTTATAGTGAAGTTTCTACTATTAAAGGAGTAGGCATAAAATTAAAAGAAAAACTTAATAGATGTGGAATATTTACTATTTTAGATTTACTATTATATTTTCCTAGAGACTATGATTTTGTTCATAGTGAGCTTGACTTAAGTACAGACTTTGATAAAGAAAAAGCAGTTATAAATTGTAGGGCCGTAGCTCGTGAAGGTACTATAAGAACTAAAACAGGAAAAACTTTAACTACTATTCAATTTAGACATGAAAATATAAAGCTTGTTGCTAAGTGGTTTAATCAACCTTATATTATTAAGAATTTTACTATTGGGGAAGAGTATAGCCTTATGGGAACTTTTAAGAAAAAGGGAGATAGGATGGAGGTTATAAATCCGATAGTTGCTTGTGTTGAAGCTAAAACAAGTGAGATAGTTCCTATATATCCATTAAAGGGTGATATAAATAATAAAGTTCTTGTAAAGCTTATAAATAATATTCTTAGTGTAGTAGATATTAAAGATAATTTACCAGAAGAAATGATAAAAAGATATAAATTATGTTCTTTAGATAAGGCTATAAGAAATATACATTTTCCAAATAGCAGAGAAAATTTAAGAGAAGCTATAACAAGACTTAAATATCAAGAATTATTTACATATTCAATGAAAATAGTGATGATGAGAAAACAGATTAAAGAAAAATCTAATGGTATAGTTTTTAAAATGTCAGAACAGCTCAGTGCTTTAAAGGAAAGTTTACCTTTTACTTTAACTTCTGCTCAGTCTAGGGCAATAAGAGAAATACTTTTAGATCAAAAGAGAGAAAGTCCTATGAATAGGTTAGTTCAAGGAGATGTTGGAAGTGGGAAAACATTAGTTGCACTTATAGCTTTATTTAATGTATATAAAAATGGATATCAAACAGCTCTTATGGCTCCAACTGAAATACTTGCAAATCAACATAAATTAGAAGCAGAAAAAATATTTAAAGATTTTGACGTTAATATAGAACTTTTAACTGGAAGTACAACAGCTAAGGAGAAAAAGAGAATAAAAGAACGAATAGCAAGTGGGGAACCTCTTCTTGTTATTGGAACACATGCTCTTATACAAGAAGATGTAGAATTTGCTAATTTAGGATTTATGGTAACAGATGAACAACATAGATTTGGTGTTGAGCAAAGAAGCAAGCTTATTAATAAGAATAAAAGAGCTGATGTTTTAGTTATGACAGCTACACCTATTCCTAGAACTCTTTCATTATATTTATATAGTGATTTGGATATTTCTATAATAGATGAGCTTCCACCAGGAAGAAAAAAAGTTGATACTATTCTTTTGGATGATAAGGAAAGAATTAAGGGATATAATCTTGCTCTTGAAGAGATTAAAAAAGGAAGACAGGTTTATATAGTTTCACCTCTTATAGAAGAAAATGAAAAACTTGATTTAAATTCTGTTGAAAAGCTTTATGATGAACTTAGTAATGATGTATTTTCAGGTATAAAAATTGAAATACTACATGGAAAGATGAAGCCAAAAGAAAAAGATGAGATTATATCAAGATTTAAGGCAAATGAAACGAAAGTAATAATATCTACTACTGTTATAGAAGTTGGAGTAAATGTTCCTAATGCTAGTATGATGATTATAGAAAATGCTGAGAGATTTGGGCTAGCACAACTTCATCAATTAAGAGGTAGAGTTGGAAGAGGAGAATATAAATCATATTGTATACTTGTTGCAAATACTAAAAATGATGTTACTAGAAGAAGAATGGAAATAATGACAGAAAGTAATGATGGTTTCTATATTTCAGAAGAAGATTTAAAACTTAGGGGTGCAGGACAAATGTTTGGAATGAGACAGCATGGAGAAGAAGCATTTATTTTATCTGATATAGCTGAAGATATAGATATATTAAAATGTGCTAATAAAGAGGCTAAAGAAATAGTTAAAACTGAAAATGAGATTAACAGAAAGATATGTATGGAAATTTCAAAGAATTTAGAGAGAAGTACTAGTTATATATGCTTTAACTAAGTTTACAATTGTATGGACATAACTGTTATGGTAAAATATAATTTAAGAAAACTAAGGAGGGAAATAGATGAGAATAATTTCTGGAAAAGCAAGAGGAAGAAAAATTCTATCACCTGAAACAATGGAAACAAGACCAACATTAGATAGAATTAAAGAAGCTATTTTTAATATAATACAAGGATATATTCCAGATGCTGTTGCAGTAGATGTATTTGCAGGAACAGGTAGTTTAGGATTAGAAGCAGCAAGTAGAGGCGCAAAGGAATGTTATTTAGTAGATAAGAGTCCAGTAACTTTTCCTATATTAAAGAAAAATATAGAAAACTTACAATTTGAAGATACATGTACAGCTTTAAATATGGATGCATATATGGCTTTAAAGTCATTAGCAGCAAAGGGAAAAGTATTTGATTTAATATTTATAGATCCACCATATTTAAAAAATTTAATTCCTGAAGCTATGCAAATAGTTGATGATAAGAAGATTCTTCATGAAGATGGAATAATTGTTACTAAAATAGATGCGACAGAAGAAATATTTGAGGGTACAGAAAATATAGAGTTATTTAGAACTAAAAAGTATGGTAATACTATAGTAAATCTATATAGATTAAAATAGAGGGGGCTTGAATTGAGAATGCGAACAGCCATATATCCAGGTAGCTTTGACCCTATTACTAATGGTCATCTTGACATAATTAAAAGAGGTTCAAAGATGTTTGATAAGCTTGTAGTAGCAGTACTTATTAATGTAGATAAAAAAGGCTTATTTTCTATAGAAGAAAGAGTTGAACTTATAAAGGAAGCCACTAAAGAATATAAAAATGTTGAGGTAAAAAGCTTTACTGGATTATTAGTGGATTTTGCAAAAGAAGAAGAGAATCCTGTTATTTTAAAGGGGTTAAGAACTGTTAAGGATTTTGAGTATGAGATGCAAATGGCTATAATAAATAGGACTTTAGATAATGAGCTTGAGTCTTTATTTTTAGTTGCATCAACAAAATATTCAGCTATTAGTTCATCAGTTGTGAAGCAGATAGCTCAATTTGGTGGAAGTGTTGATAAATTTGTTCCTATAGAAGTTAAAGAGAAGTTAATGGAGAAAATTGTTATGGTATAAGGGGGAAACTGAAATGACAGATGAAAAAATTGAGACTTTAGAGCTTATAGAACTTGTATATGAAATTATAAAAAAATCAAGTAAAGTTCCTATAAGTGGGAAGGTTATGGTTGATAGAGAAGAGGTCTTAGGAATTTTAGATGAAATTATAAATAAATATCCTAAAGATATCAGAACAGCACAATGGATAACTAAAAGAAAAGATGAGATGCTTAGCTATGCACAAGAAAGAATAAATGAAGCTAATAGCAAAAGTATCGAAATAATAGAAAATCAAGTTAATAACAATGATATAGTTCAAAAGGCTAAACTTATAGCAAATGAGATAGAGTCAGCAGCAGAAGAGGAAGCAAGAAAATTAAAGATATATGCTAGACAATATGCTGATGAACTTCTTAGTGAAGTTGAAAAAGAAATTCAAAATACTACTTCAAGATTATTAAATCATATGAAAGAGGATATGGAAGCTTTTGCTATAGAACTTACAAAGAATATGGATAAAACAACAGCAGTTATTAGGGAAAATATAAAGGAGCTAAGAGCCCCTTTAAATTCTAAATAAAATTTGATTCTTTTTTTGTTATTATAGAAAGAATTAAACTTATTACAGTTAAAATTATAAATATTATTACTGGAATTAAGTTTGAATACATATGGTTATTTTGAACAGTAGCAAAGGTGGTTATACTATCAGGAAGAAATAGGCTTATAGTATACATTATTATAAAAGATATAATTCCTTGAAGAAATTTATAGAAAAAATATCTTTTAAAAGAAACATTACATTTATAAAAAAATGAATATGTTTGAGCTATTATAGAAAGACCACCAAAAGAACATAAAAAAGAAATTAGTGATAGTTTAGTAGATAAATTAAGAGTACTATTGCTAATTATATTAGATCCATTAGTTAATTCTATACTACCAAGAAATAAGCTTTCAATGAATACAGAAGATATTCCAAGTATATTTGATAGATAATTAATAAGATATTCTATTATTTTAGAGTTTTTAAATATAGATATTATAACTGAGAAGATAATTATATAACCAGAAAGCACTAATAAAGTTAGACAAGCATCTTCTATAGACTTTCTGATAGCTTCTCCTATATTTAAAACTTGATTAGAAGATTTTAAAGTTGTTTTAGGAGCTTTAGAGTCTTCTTTTTTTCTAGTTATAAGTGCTATAAATATGCTTGATAGATATGATGGAATTAATAAAATATAACCAAGTTTTGTATTACCAAGAAGGCTAGTACCAACAGCACCTATTAAAAATAAAGGTCCAACATTAGAAGCTATACTTATAAGTCTAGAAAATTCATTTTTACTAATATATCCTTTTTCGTAAATATTAGTGGAATATTTAGCTCCAAGTGGATAGCCAGATAAATAACTTGCTATAATTGCAAAACTACTAGATTTATTAAGTCCTAGTGGTTTACAGATAATTGGACCAAAAAATTTAGAATAAAGAGAAATTCCATCTATATAAACTAATAAGTTACATACTACCATAAAAGGAAACATGGTAGGAATTATAGAATTTACAATTAGTTTAGAACCACTTAATGCAGCTTCTATGCATTTTTCAGGAGATAATATAAGATAGATAATAATTAATGTAAGTATTATAGATATAAAAGCATTTGCTCTTATATGTAATAATTTAAAAACTTTAAATAATAAAAATATAAGTAAACTAAGTAGTATAATCAAAATAAAAATACTATACATGCTAAGTCCCCCTTTTTAGCTTATATAGTATTTATATTATATGCGTTTACATATTATTATCTTTTTTTATAATAGGACTAATTAAATAATCACTATTTATTTTTATATCCGGATTTAAGAGAGAATAAAGATTAGTTGCTTTTATATCCAGTTCTAAAATAGAATCTGATATTTTTTTAGGGACTTTAGTAATAATATTAATATTAGAATTATTTTTAATCTCTTTTAATATCTTTGCTCCTGTTTCAGAAAGCCCAAGTACTCTTATATAAGAAGGTTCTGATTTTTTTAGCTTATTTAAGTTTTCATCAAAACCTAAGAATAATTGGCAAAGAACTCTAGAAATTCTGGTGTAGGTATATCTCTTACTTTTACATCTAGATATTAATTCTTCAAAGCTATTAGAATTTTTTAACTCATTTAAAATTTTATTATCTAAACCTTCTGATGCATCTGATATTAGGCTTAATTTACTTGGGTCTAATGTTAATATATACTTAATATAATTAAACATAGATTCTAAGCTTGAAAATGAATTTTTAGAATTCAGTATATTATATGTAAAACCAGGCAAAAATTCTTTTGTAGCTTTAATAGAGTTATTAGTATAAATACTTTCTCTAATTGCAGTAGCAGAAGCAAATTTATTTTTATTTATTTCTTTACTATTATAATTAGAACCTTCTCGTTTGAGTGTAAATGTTTTTATAGGACTATTAAGTTTTAAAAGACTTTTACAGTATTCTATTCCTAGTATATTATTAGAGCTATTTAGAAATTCAGATATATTTTCTAAATTAATATTTAATTTTAAGACTTCTGAAATATATTTTTTTAGACTATAAGCTCGCGCCTTAGGGTATGGATTACCAAGAGAAAGACTTTCTTTTAAAAATATTTTAAATTCTTTTGGTTCATCATTTAGAATATTTGCTATGAGTTTTATAAGTTTAGTATCTCCAGCTTCGGAACCGAAGTATATATTATCTACTACAGATAGAGAATTGAGTAAGGATATAGCACCAAAAGCAAAATATTCAGCAGAAGATACTGCATAAATAGTTGGTAATTCAATAACTAAATCAATTCCTGCTTCTAAGGCCATTTTTGTTCTTGACCACTTATCTGTAATTGCAGGAAGACCTCTTTGAACAAAGTTACCACTCATTATACAAATCACTGCATCACATTTCGTATCTTTTCTACAATTTTCTAAATGAAACTCATGTCCTAAATGAAAAGGATTATATTCTGTAATAATTCCTGTTATATTCATTGTTATCACCCTTATTAATAAATAATTAATTTTTGTTTTTACCTTACTACAAATGAGTAATAATGTCAAAGTCGACATATTGTTGAATATTCAGACAATTTTTAATTTACTTATTTATTTATATTATATGGAAAGATATGATATTATAAGAGTATAAAAGTGTGTAAAAAATAAATTTAGAATATAATAGAAAATCGTTTATATAACGAGAGGAGATTTTAAAATGGAACTTATGAATCAAGTATGGGAAGCAGCAAGAGCTGACATAAAAAGAATTGTTTTGCCAGAAGGTGATGAAGAAAGAACACTTGTGGCTTCAGAAAAAATTAAAAAAGAAAATTTAGCTCATCTTATATTGATAGGTGATGAAAAAGTTATAAGAGATAAAGCAGAAAAATTAAATGTTAATTTAACAGGAATAGAAATAGTAGATCCAAATAAATCAGAAGATTTATCAAGATATGTAGAAGCTTTTTATGAATTAAGAAAAAATAAGGGAATGACAATGGAAAAGGCAGATTTAATTGTTAGAGATCCTTTATATTTTGCAACAATGATGGTTAAATTAGATAATGCTGATGGTATGGTATCAGGAGCAGTTCATACAACTGGTGATTTATTAAGACCAGGTCTTCAAATAATAAAGACAGCACCAGGAGTATCAGTAGTTTCAAGTTTCTTTATAATGATGGTACCAAACTCAGTATATGGGGATTCAGGAATGTTATTATTTGCTGATTGTGCAGTTAATCCGAATCCAACAGCAGAGCAATTAGCATCAATAGCAATAGCAACAGCTGATACAGCTAAGACTGTTTGTAATGTAGAACCAAAAGTTGCAATGCTTTCATTCTCAACAATGGGAAGTGCTGATCATGAACTTGTATCAAAAGTTAGAGAAGCTACAGAAATTGCAAAAGAATTAAGACCAGATCTTGATATAGATGGAGAACTTCAATTAGATGCAGCAATAGTTCCGTCAGTTGCTAGTCAAAAAGCTCCAAATAGTAAAGTTGCAGGAAAGGCTAATGTACTTGTATTCCCAGATTTACAATCAGGTAATATAGGATATAAATTAGTTCAAAGATTTGCAAAGGCAGAAGCAATAGGGCCTGTATGTCAAGGGTTTGCTAAACCAATAAATGATTTATCAAGGGGATGTAGTTCAGAAGATATAGTAAGTGTAGTTGCATTAACAGCAGTTCAAGCACAAGCTAAAAAATAAATAGAATTAAATTAGGAGGAAATTGAATGAATATATTAGTAGTAAATTGTGGTAGCTCATCGTTAAAATATCAATTAATAGATATGAGAGATGAAAGTGTATTAGCTTCAGGATTAGTTGAAAGAATAGGAATTGAGGGGTCTGTTCTTACACAAAAAGCTGATACTAAAGAAAAGTATGTAATAAAAAAAGAGATGAGAAATCATAAAGAAGCTATTAGACTTGTTTTAGCGTCATTAGTTGATGAAAATTATGGAGTTATAAAAGAATTAGATGAGATATATGCTGTTGGACATAGAGTTGTTCATGGTGGTGAAAAATATGCTAGTTCAGTAGTTATAAATGATGAAGTAATGAAAGATTTAGAAGAGTTTGCTAAATTAGCACCTCTTCATAATCCACCTAACATAGTTGGAATAGAAGCATGTAAAACTTTAATGCCAAAAACTCCTATGGTAGCTGTATTTGATACTGCTTTCCATCAAACAATGCCAGAAAAGGCTTATGTATATGCATTACCTTATGAATTATATGAAGAAAATCATATAAGAAAATATGGTTTCCATGGAACATCACATAAATATGTTTCAGCTAAAGCAGCAGAAGCTTTAGGTAAAAATATAGAGGATTTAAGAATTGTAACATGTCATTTAGGGAATGGAGCTAGTATTGCAGCGGTAGATAGAGGAAGATGCGTAGAAACTACAATGGGATTTACACCTCTTGAAGGTCTAGTTATGGGAACAAGATGTGGAAGTATAGATCCAGCTATAGTAACTTATTTAATAAGTGAGCTTGGTTATTCAACTGATGAAGTTAATAATCTTATGAATAAGAAGTCTGGAGTTCTTGGAATCTCAGGAGTAAGCAGTGATTTTAGAGATGTTGAGGCTGAAGCAGAGAAAGGAAATCATAGAGCAAGACTTGCTTTAGATATATTCTATTATAAAGTTAAGCAAGCAATAGCAACAGCAGCAGTAGCTATGGCTGGATTAGATGTTATAGTATTTACAGCTGGAGTTGGTGAGAATTCAGTGGAGGCTAGAAGAAGTATATGTGATGGACTTGAATTCCTTGGAATTGAAATTGATCAAGAAAGAAATGCTACAAGAGGCGAAATAATGACTATTAGCTCAGAAGATTCAAGAGTAGAAGCATTAGTTATAGCAACTAATGAAGAACTTATGATAGCAAAGGATACTTTAGAACTTGTTTAATAAATAATTTCAAAATAACTTGACTTTTAAAAAGCAAGTTTATATAATAATACTTGTGTTATTTACAAAATTACTATTAAGGTTTAGGAGAGTGAACAGGCAACAAAGGTTTGCTGCAAATTATGGAATTTAAATTTTCAGAATTAACTTCAAAAAAAGAAAGAAGTAAAAAGTTAGATCTTATAGTAGAACAAGAGATTATTGAACTTCCAGGGGAAGAAATTAAGATTTTAGAACCAATAAAGTTCGATGGCGAACTAAAAATGGTAGATGATGTAGTATCTCTTTATGGTAATATAACTACTAAGCTAGAACTTGAATGTTCAAGATGCTTAAAAAACTTTTCAATAGATGTTAATACAGATATAGATGAAAAGTTTTCAAATAATTATAAAGAAGATGATTCTATTGCTTTAATAGAAGGTGACATTTTAGATGTTGCTGATGCAATAGTAAGTAACGTAATTTCAACCTTACCTATAAAAAGACTTTGTGTTGAACAGTGTAAAGGCTTATGTCAACAATGTGGTGCTGATTTAAATATAGAGAAGTGCCGTTGCGATGATTCAAATATAGATATTAGATTTGAAAAGCTAAAAGATTTGTTCAATTAATAAGGAGGTGTAACAATGGGAAATCCAGCAAGAAAGATGTCAAAAGCAAAGAGAGATTCAAGAAGAGCTCAAACTTTTAAGTTAGGGACACCTGGAATCGTAGAATGCCCACAATGTCATGAAATGAAGATGGCACACAGAGTATGTAAGAGCTGTGGATATTACAAAGGTAAAGAAGTAGTTTCAACAGATGCAGAATAATAAAGAAAGTCTTTGGACTTTCTTTTCTTTATATTCTTTTAAATAATAGGAGGGGCATTAATGAGAATAGCTATCGATGGAATGGGATCTGATGATTCTCCAAGAGCAGAGGTTAAAGGATGTGTCGATGCCTTAAAAGAATTTTCAGATATAGAAATAGTTATAACAGGTAAAGAAGAAGAACTAAATGCTGAGTTCTCAAAATATGATTACGATAAAAGTAGAGTACAAATAATAAATGCTACTGAAGTAATTTCACCTAATGAACAACCAGTTATGGCTCTTAAAAAGAAAAAGGATTCAAGTCTTGTTAAAGCTTTAAAACTTGTTAAAGATAAAGAATGTGATGCTGTTTTATCAGCAGGAAGTACAGGGGCATTTTTAGCAGGTTCAACTTTAATTGTAGGAAGAATCAAAGGTATACAAAGACCAGCATTAGCACCTGTTATGCCAGGAAAAAATGGAGCATTTATGATAATAGATGCTGGAGCTAATGTAGATTCAAAAGCAGCTTATTTAACACAGTTTGCTAAAATGGGAGAAGTATATTTTAAAACTGTAATGAAAGTAGAAAAACCAAAGGTTGGACTTATTAATATAG
Source organism: Clostridium mediterraneense (assembly GCF_900091705.1). Lineage (GTDB taxonomy): Bacteria > Bacillota > Clostridia > Clostridiales > Clostridiaceae > Sarcina > Sarcina mediterraneense. Next base: position 1,328,983 of record NZ_LT594785.1, read on the forward strand.
GTGCAGAAGAAGAAAAGGGAAATGAACTTACAAAAGAAGCTTATAAACTTCTTAAAGAAGAAAAAAATATCAATTTCACAGGTAATGTAGAACCAAGAGATGTTTCAGCAGGAGATGTTGAAGTTTTAGTTTGTGATGGATTTGTAGGGAATACAGTATTAAAAATGTATGAAGGAACTGCAAAAACAATATTAACAATGATAAAAGACGAAATTATGAGCTCTACTATTTCAAAAATTGGGGCAGTATTTTTAGCAGGGACATTTAAATCTTTAAAGAAAAAAATGGACTATAAAGAATACGGTGGAGCACCATTTCTTGGAGTAGATGGTATTTGTATAAAAGCACATGGTAGCTCAGATGGGGTAGCTTTTAAAAATGCTATTAGACAAGCAAGAACTTTTTACAATAATAAATTGATAGAAAAGATAAAAGAAGAAATAGAAGTTTCTATTTAATTTAATTAAATTTATATTGAGTTGTAATATTGACGAATTAAATTATATATAATAATATTTATATAGGTCGATCTTGGAGGTGAATTTATGATATTTGATAAAGTAAAAGAAATTATAGCGGATAAATTATCAGTAGACGAAGAAAGTATTACTATGGAATCAACTTTCGTTGAAGATTTAGGAGCAGATTCTCTAGATGTAGTTGAATTAATTATGTCATTAGAAGAAGAATTAGAAATGGAAATTCCAGATGAAGATGCTGCTGAATTTATAACAGTTTCAGATGTAGTTGAATACATTAAGTCACATAGCGAAGCATAATTAAGTCCCGCAATAGCGGGATTTTGTTATATATATGTATATATAAAATTGTATTAGGTTTATTCTTGAATTTACTCATTAGCAAATTGAAGAATAAACCTTAAGGAGTGAGGGTTTAATTGAAAGAATTTAATATTAAGGAACTTGAAGAGACTGTTGGAGTCGAGTTCATAAATAAAGGATTATTGATAACAGCATTGACTCATAGTTCATTTGCTAATCAATATAAGGATGTTAAGTACAATGAGAGACTAGAGTTTTTAGGAGATTCTGTATTACAGCTTACAGTAACTGAACACTTATATAATAATTATAAAGACAAGTCAGAAGGAGAACTTACTAAAATAAGAGCCTTAATTGTATGCGAAAATTCACTTTATGAGATAGCAAAAAAATTAAAACTTGGTAAGATTATTAGAATGAGTAAAGGTGAAGAGCTGACAGGTGGAAGAGATAGAATATCTATACAAGCTGACTGCGTTGAAGCAGTTATAGCAGCTATATATCTTGATAAAGGTATAGAATTTGCTAAAAAATTTATTCTAAAGCATTTTGGAGATATTATTAGAAAAGCAATAAATGAAGAAATAATATTAGACTTTAAAACTAGATTACAAGAAGTTCTTCAAAGAAATGGTGAGGTAGACATAAATTATGAGCTTATAAGACATGAAGGACCTCCTCATAGAAGAAAGTTCTTTACTCAAGTTAACATTAATAAAGTTGTTATGGGTGTAGGAGAAGGATTTAGTAAAAAGGAAGCAGAGCAAAATGCAGCAAAAGAAGCTTTAACTAAAGTGGAGGATAATAAATGGGAAAAAAACATTATATAATTCCTATTTTTGTACCACATGAAGGATGTCCTCATGATTGTGCTTTTTGTAATCAAGCTAGGATTACAGGAGAAGAGACAGAGGAAGTAATTGGACCTAAATTTAAGATGGAGAATAATGTTGACAGTGATTTTGTTAGAAATACTGTTGAAGAATATCTAGAAACCATCAAAAAAGAAGAAGATACTATAATTGAATTATCTTTCTTTGGAGGAACATTTACAGCAATAAATAAAAAGAAACAACAAGAATTACTTGCTGTAGCTAAAGAGTACAAAGATAAAGGACAAATAAAATATATAAGATTATCTACAAGACCTGATTATATAAATAAAAATATTTTAGATCATCTAAAAAGTTTTTCTGTTGATATAATAGAACTTGGAGTTCAATCATTAGATGGAGAAGTCTTAATAAAATCTAGTAGGGGGCATACTATAAAGCATGTGGAAGATGCTTCTAAACTTATTAAAGAATATGGATTTACTTTAGGACACCAAGTTATGTTAGGACTCCCAGGAGATAGTAAAGAAAAAGATATAAAAACAGCACAAAAATCAGTTTCTATGGGACCAAATATATGTAGAATATATCCAGCTCTTACAATAAAGGATACTCCTATGGAATATATGTATAAAAAAGGAACATATAAACCATATGAATTAGATGAATGTATAGATATAGCTAAAGAAGTTTATAAAATATATCATGAAAATAATGTTAATATAATAAGAGTAGGTCTTCAAGCAACTGATAATATAGCAGAAGGTGAAGATATAGTAGCAGGACCTTTCCACCCAACATTTAGAGAGCATGTGGAAAGTAGTTTATTAAATGATTCTATATATGAACTTATTAATAATAAAAATCTTTCTAAGGATATTAGTATAGAAATAAATGAAAGAGCTATTTCTAAGCTTTATGCTAATAAAAAAAGATACTTTAAAGATATAAGAGAAAAGCTAAATGAGAATAGATTATCTGTAAAGATAAATAATAATTTAGATAAGAAGATAGTTCTTATAAAGAATGAAGATAAAGAATATAAGATTAATATAATTTAATTCTATATTCTATAGAAATCCTAGGGAAAATTTTCTCTAGGATTTTTTATGATTTTATATGGAATATATTTGATAGATTTAGATAAATACTTATGATAATATATTTCTATAGAGTTGTAAGGAGTGAATTAAATGAGAAAAGCTACTAGAGAAAAAATGGCTAAGGGGATGGCTATTTTTATGGCAATAATAATGTTATTAATGTTATTACCAGTTGTATTTTAATTTTTATGAATTATGAAATGGGAAGGAGGAGCTAAACTTGGGTTTGCAAATCTAGGATTAGCTGGTGTATATGTTTTTAAAATCTCTTGAAATAAGAGGATTTAAGTCGTTTGCAGATAAGACTGAGCTTAAATTTACTAAAGGAATAACTGCAGTAGTAGGTCCAAATGGGAGTGGAAAGAGTAATGTTTCTGATGCTGTAAGATGGGTTCTTGGAGAACAAAGTGCAAAAACACTTAGAGGTTCTAAAATGGAAGATATCATTTTTACAGGAACAGAGTATAGAAAACCTATAGGTCTTGCTCAAGTATCTCTTACTTTAGATAATAGTGATAAAAGTTTACCAATAGAATATAATGAAGTTAAGGTTACAAGAAGAATATTTAGATCTGGAGAAAGTGAGTATTTAATAAATAATTCACCATGCAGATTAAAAGATATAGTTACCTTATTTATGGATACTGGTATAGGTAAAGAAGGTTATTCACTTATAGGGCAAGGAAAAATAGAAGCTATCTTAAGTGGTAAAGCTGAAGATAGAAGAGCACTTTTAGAAGAAGCTGCTGGAATTGTTAAGTATAAATCTAGAAAAAGTGATGCAGAAAGAAAATTAAAAAATACTAATGATAACTTAACTAGAATAAATGATATTATTTATACATATGAAGAACGATTAGGGCCTTTAGAAGAAGAAAAGAAAAAGGCAGAAAAATATTTAGTTCTTGCTAATGAATTAAAGGAAAAAGATATTAATTTACTTGTTAATAATTTAATTCATATAAATAATGAAATAGAAAAAAGAGAAATAAATATAAAAGCTCTTGAAAAAGAAAATGAAATAGAAAAAGAAAAGCAAAGAAATGCTAGAGAAAATTTAAAAAATCTAAAATTTGAACTTGAAAAGATTGAAAAAGATAATAATGATAAAAAAGAAATTTATCTAGAGAAAAAAGAACAAATTTCAAGTAAAAAAGCAGAAATAGGTTTACTAGAAGAAAGAATAAAAAACTATACTGAAAGTATTAAAAAATCTAGGGAAGATATAAAGCTAAATAAAAAGAAATTAGAAAAGATAACTAATGAATATAAAAATGCAGAAAAAGAATTTGAACTTAAGAAGCAAGAAATAGAAGATATAAGATTAAAGCAAAAAGATGTTGAAGAAAGCTTAAGAAATATAAATCTAGATATTAAGAATAAAGAAAAAACTAGAGAAAAGCTTAAGAATAAAGATATTGAAGCTTTAAAAGAGTCTTCAAATTATAGTAATAGAGAAGTTTTACTTGAAAGTAAGCTATCTGATATAGTAGAAAAAATTAAAAATATAAATTCTAAACTTGAAGGATTAAGAGCATCTTTAAAGGTTAACATAATAACTAGAGATAATATGGAAAGGAATCTAAAAGTTATTTCTGATAAAAGAGATAATTTATTAGAGCTTAAAAATAGTAATCTAGCTAATATTTCTAATTTTAAAAATGATATTTCACTTATTGATAAGGATATTAATAAAAATATTTCTATTATAAATAGATTAGAAGCTAATAAGGAAATGTTAAATAAACTTGAAAATCAATATGAGGGATACAATGTATCTGTTAAAAAAATAATGTCTCATATGGATAAAGGTTTACTTGATATTAATAAAAATGATTCTGTAGTTTTAGGAGAAATTTTAAGTACAAATAAGGGATATGAAACTGCTATTGAAATAAGTCTTGGGGCAGCTATATCTAATATTATAACTAAGGATGAGTTTATAGCTAAAAAGATGATTTCTTATCTTAAGGATAATAAACTTGGTAGAGCTACATTTTTACCTTTATCAATTATTAAGGGAAAGAAGATAGTATTAGAAGATAATTTAAAAAATTTAGATGGATATCTTGGAATAGCATCAGAACTTGTTGAATATGAAAATAAGTATGAGAATGTAATTAACTATATTTTAGGTAGAACTATTATTTGCAAGGATATAGATTCAGCTTTAAATTTTGCAAAGAAGAGTTCTTATAGATATAAACTTGTTACTCTTGCTGGAGAAGTAGTTAATGCTGGAGGAGCTTTGACAGGGGGTAGTGTTTATCAAAAAAATATGGGTATTATCTCAAGAAAAAATGAACTTGAAAATATAGAAAAAGAGATAGTTAAAGAAAATGAAGGACTTAGTACTCTAAAATCTAAAAAAGAAAAATTAAATTCTAAATTAGAAAAAAATATTTCAGATTTAGAAAGTATAGAGGCGGATATTCGTAAAAATGAACTTGAATCTATTAATTTAAAGAATGAAGTAAGTAGGGTTTCAGATGAAGTACTTAATATAAAGACATCTCTTAAAAACTTAGACTTAGAACTTATAAATGAAAAAGCAAATAATGAAAGTTTAAGTTTAGAATATGAAAAGGTAAAGAAAAAAGCTTTAGAGATAAGAGAAAGAGGAGAAAGTAATAAGGCTGAAGTTGAAATTTTAACTAAGGAAATAGAAGAATTACTTTCAAAAAAATCAAAGATTGAAGAAAAAAATACTAAGATGAAGATTTCTAATGCAAGTATTAAAGAAAATTTAGATAATAAATCAAAGAGTATTTTAAGATTAAAGTCTGAGCTTAGTGAATTAGAAGTAGCTATTAAAAAGCTTATTTCTTATAATGAAGATGCTGAAAATTCAATAGCTCAAAATAAGGATGATATTCTTTCAGCTAAGAGTTTTATAAATATAGAAGAGGAAAAGCTAGTAAAGATAGAAGAAAAAACTAAGGACTTTGATATTTATAGAGCAAAGCTTAAGGAAAAGTTAGTAAAAATAGAAAGCTTAGTAGAAGAGTTGACTTTATCTATAGCTAAAAAAGAAGAAGAAATTCATAGACAGGAAATTCTTTATACAAAACAAGATAGTGAAAAGAAGAATTCATCATCAAAACTTGACGAAGAATATAATATAGATGTTAGAGAGGCTATGAATAATTTCACTGAAATTATAGATATTGATAAGCATAAGGCAGAGATATATTCTTTAAAAACAAAGATAAATTCATTAGGAACAGTAAATGTAAATGCAGTAGAAGAATTTAGAGAGCTTTCAGATAAGTATAGATTTATAACTACTGAAAAATCTGATCTTGAAAATGCTAAAGAAGAACTTGAAAACATTATAGAAGAAATGACTTCAAAGATGAGAGTTATATTTAGACAGAACTTTAATATTCTTAATAAGAATTTTGATGAAACCTTTAAGGAATTATTTAAAGGTGGAACAGCTAAGCTGATTCTTGATGATTCAGATGAATTAAATGGAGATATAGAAATAAAAGTTCAACCACCTGGAAAGAAGATACAAAATATAAATCTTATGTCTGGTGGAGAAAAAGTTTTATCAGCCATAGCCCTATTATTTAGTATACTTAAGATGAAACCTACACCATTCTGTATCTTAGATGAAATAGAAGCTGCTCTTGATGATGCAAATGTATCAAGATATGCAGATTTTCTAAGACAATTCTCAGAAAATATACAATTTATAGTTATAACTCACAGAAAAGGAACTATGGAGGTTTCTGATATAATGTATGGAGTTACTATGGAGGAAAAGGGAATATCTAAGATAGTATCAGTAGATTTAAATAAAAAATAGAAAAGGAGTTTTACCATGCTTGGAGGACTATTTAATAAATTAAAAGAAGGATTAACAAAAACAAGAGACAATCTTACAGATAAGATTAATGAAACTTTAAAACTTGCAATAACAATAGATGAGGATTTATATGAAGAGTTAGAAGAAGCTCTTATAACTTCAGATGTTGGTATGGAAACAACTATGAAAATTATAGAAAATTTAAGAGCTAAGATTAGAAAAGAAAAGATAAATGATGTAGCTATGGTTAAGCCAGCATTAAAAGAAGTAGTAGAAGCTATGCTATTAGAAGGAACAGAAGATGAAGAATCAGATAAATCAGAGAAAAAGGTAATGCTTATTATAGGGGTTAATGGAGTTGGGAAAACAACTTCAATAGGTAAACTTTCAGCAAAATATAAGGCTGAAGGTAAAAAAGTATTGCTTGCAGCAGCTGATACATTTAGAGCAGCAGCTATAGATCAATTAGATGTTTGGAGTAAAAGAGCAGGTGTTGATTTAATTAAACAAGGAGAGGGTTCAGATCCAGCTGCTGTAGTTTTTGATGCAGTTCAAGCTGCTAAAGCTAGAAATACAGATATTTTAATGGTAGATACAGCAGGAAGACTTCATAATAAGAAAAATCTTATGGATGAGCTTGCAAAAATAAATAGAATTATAGATAGAGAACTTGGAGATATCAAGAAAGAAACTTTACTTGTTTTAGATTCAACAACAGGTCAAAATGCAGTTATACAAGCAAAACAATTTATGGAGGCATGTCCTATTGATGGAATAATTTTAACAAAGCTTGATGGAACAGCTAAAGGTGGAGTTGTAATATCAATTAAGACAACTTTAAATATACCAGTAAGATATATTGGTGTAGGAGAAGCTGTTGAAGATTTACAAGAATTTAATGCGAAAGATTTTGCAGATGCTTTATTATAAAAAATAAAAAGAAATTTTATAAATATTTTTTAATGATTTATTTTAGGAGTATTTATAAATGGCTTAAATAAAAGGGTTAGGGGATTTTTATTTTATTTATAAGTGTTAAGTAAAAATACTTGACACTTATCTTTAAATTTGATATTATACTTTTTGTGAGTAAGGTGGTTATATGGAAGATAGATTTGAAATATCAATGTTATTAGACTATTATAGTTCCTTACTAACTGAGAAGCAGCTTAACATAATGAATCTTTATTACAATGAAGATTTGTCACTAGCTGAAATAGCAGAGCTAAATGAAACTAGTAGACAGGCGACTTTTGATTTGATAAAGAGATGTTCAAAGCAATTATCAGCTTATGAGGAAAAACTCAAACTATTAGATAAATATAGACAAAGAGTAAAATTAAAAGAAGAAATATTTAAAAAACTATCTAAGATAAAAGCTTTATCTGATGAAGATTTAGCAAATATAGGTAGTGATATAGATGAGATTATAAACGCATAGGAGGGTGAGAACATGGCTTTTGATAATTTGTCATCTAAGCTTCAAGATGCTTTTAAGAAATTAAGAGGAAAAGGAAAGCTAACTGAAAAAGATATAAAAGAAGCCATGAGAGAAGTAAAGCTTGCTTTATTAGAAGCTGACGTTAATTTCAAAGTTGTAAAAGAGTTTGTTAAAACTGTTAGTGAAAAATGTGTAGGAGAAGAAGTATTAGAAAGCTTAACTCCAGCACAACAAGTAATAAAGATAGTAAATGAAGAGCTAACTAATCTTATGGGAGTATCAGAAAGTAAACTTAACTATTCACCAAGTGGAACAACAGTAATAATGATGGTTGGGCTACAAGGTGCAGGTAAGACTACTATGACTGGTAAGTTAGCATTATACCTAAGAAAACAAAATAAAAAACCTTTATTAGTAGCTTGTGATATTTATAGACCAGCTGCGATTAAACAATTAGAGGTTGTTGGAAAGCAAATAGATATTCCAGTCTTTTCAATGGGAGATAAGGTAAAGGCAGTTGATATTGCTAAAGCTGGTATAGCTCATGCAAAAGAAAATGGAAATAATGTAGTAATTATAGATACAGCAGGTAGACTTCATATTGATGAAGAATTAATGCAAGAATTAAAAGATGTTAAAGAGATTGCGAAACCAAGCGAAATACTTTTAGTTGTTGACTCAATGACAGGGCAAGATGCTGTTAATGTAGCAGAAACATTTAATGCTAGTCTTGATGTAACTGGAGTAGTTTTAACAAAGCTTGATGGTGATACAAGAGGTGGGGCAGCACTTTCAATAAGAAAAGTAACTGAAAAACCTATCAAGTTCGCAGGGGTTGGAGAAAAGATGAATGATATCGAAGTATTCCACCCAGATAGAATGGCCTCAAGAATTCTTGGGATGGGAGATGTATTATCTCTTATTGAAAAAGCCCAAGAAGCAATAGATGAAAAAGAAGCTCAAGATCTTGCTAAAAAGATGACTAATCAAGAATTTAATTTTGATGATTATCTGAAAGCAATGGAGCAAATGAAAAAGCTTGGACCAATAACTAAGTTATTCGAAATGATACCAGGAGTAAACAGTAAAGATTTAGAAGGACTAGACCTTTCACAAGGTGAAAAGGAAATGGAAAAAGTTAAAGCCATTATATACTCTATGTCTGATAAAGAAAGAAAAAATCCTGATATCTTAAAGAACTCTATTTCAAGAAAGAGAAGAGTAGCTAAGGGTTCAGGAACATCAATCCCAGATGTTAACAAACTTATAAAAGGTCATGGTATGATGAAAAAACAAATGAAGCAATTTAAGTCACTTACAAAAGGTGGCGGTAAAAAGGGCTTATTTGGAAAGATACCTTTTATGAAGTAATATATAAATAATATTTTTTGAAGGAGGTGAATTTGAAATGGCAGTAAAGATAAGATTAAGAAGAATGGGTGCTCACAAAGCTCCTTTCTACAGAGTAGTTGTAGCTGACTCAAGAGCTCCAAGAGATGGTAAGTTCATCGAAGAAATTGGATACTACAACCCAATCGCTAAGCCACAAGCTGAAGTTAAAATAGATGCTGAAAAGGCTGAAAAGTGGTTATCAAACGGTGCTCAACCAACAGACGTTGTTAAGAGACTTTTTGTTAAGGCTGGAATCAACAAGTAATTTCTTAGGAGGTGAGCTGCTAAGTTCTTAGCAGACTATGAATATTAAAGAATTAGTTGAAACAATTGCAAAGTCATTAGTTGATTCTCCATCTGAAGTTTTTGTAACTGAAGAATTTGGAGAGCAATCAATCATACTAAAGTTGAAAGTATCAGAAAATGATACTGGAAAGATCATAGGAAAACAAGGCAAAGTTGCCAAGGCAATTAGAACTGTAGTTAAAGCAGCTGCAATCAAAGAAAACAAAAGAGTTGAAGTAGATATTATATAGATAAGAGTTAGGGAGACCTAGCTCTTTTTATACATTCAAGGAGTAAGAGGTGAATACAATGAAAGAGTTTTTAAGAATAGGTCAAATAATAAACACTCATGGAGTAAGAGGGGACGTTAAAGTTATGCCACTTACTGATGATATAAATAGATTTAAAAAACTTAAAGAAGTTTATTTAAATAAAAAATTAGTTAAAGTTGAAAATGTAAAGTTTGTAAAAGACAAAGTTATATTAAAACTTGAAGGTATAGACTCTATGAATGAAGCAGAAAAGTATAAATTTAAAAGACCTTACTTAGAAGTTTCAAGAGAAAATGCAGTAGAATTACCAGAAGATACTTACTTTATAGCAGATTTAATTGGATGTAAAGTAAAAGATACTAATGATTTTGAGTATGGTGAAATAGCTGAAGTTATACATACAGGAAGTAATGATGTTTATTGGGTAAAAGGTCAAAAAGAAATTTTAGTACCTGTAATTAAGGAATTTGTCCTTGAAATAAATGTTGAAGATAAATTAGTAGTTATAAGACCTTCAGAGGAATGGCAAGATGAAAATTAATATTTTAACTCTTTTCCCAGATATGTTTAACATATTTTCACATAGTATAATGGGAAGAGCTATGGAGAATAATATTTTAGATATTAAAGCTATAGATATTAGAGATTATACTTTAAATAAACATAAAAAAGTTGATGATGCACCATATGGTGGAGGTGCAGGAATGGTTATAGCTCCACAACCTGTAGTAGATGCTTTAAAAGCTGTAAAAGAAAATAATAAAGGTAAGGTTATATTTTTAGGACCTAGAGGTAAAACTTTTAATCAGAAGCTCGCTGGAGAGTTAGCAAAAGAAAAAGAATTAATTTTTGTTTGTGGTCATTATGAAGGTATTGATGAAAGAGTTTATAAATATTTTGATATGGAGATATCTTTAGGAGATTTTGTTTTAACTGGTGGAGAAATGGCTGCCATACCTGTTATAGATAGTATATGTAGACTTATACCTGGTGTTTTAGGAAAAGAAGAGAGCTTTCAAGAAGAATCTTTTTATGATGGAACACTTGAATATCCTCAATATACAAGACCTGTAGAGTTCGAAGGTGATAGAGTTCCTGATGTTTTAATATCAGGTCATCATGAGAATATTAGAAAATGGAGAAGAAAGCAATCGCTACTTATAACAAAAGAAAGAAGACCAGATTTATTTAAAAAATTACAATTATCTAAAGAAGACTACAAACTATTAAAAGAAAAATAGAAAATTGTTGCGTAGCTATAAAACATATGATAGAATAAATTTTGTGCTAGTACGGGCGTTCCTCTGGCAAGAAGTTTGTTTAAGAGCGTCAATTATCGAAATCAAGGAGGGAATGCACAATGAACGAATTAATTAAGTCAATAGAACAAGAACAAATCAGAACAGATTTAGCAGAATTCCACATAGGGGACACTGTTAGAGTATATGTTAGAATCACAGAAGGTGACAAGAGCAGAGTACAAATGTTCGAAGGAACAGTTATAAAGAGACAAAACGGTGGAATCAGAGAAACTTTCACAGTTAGAAGATTAGCTTCAGGTGTTGGAGTTGAAAGAACTTTCCCAATCAACGCTCCTATCATTGAAAAGTTAGAAGTTGTAAGAAGAGGTAAAGTAAGAAGAGCTAGATTATTCTACTTAAGAGATAGAGTAGGTAAGGCTGCTAAGGTTAAGGAATTAAAGCTTAGATAATTAAATTTAATTATTATATAGAAAACTGGGGCTAGTAATAGTCCCGTTTTTTATTTTATATAAAAGATGATAATATATATTTGGAAAATTAATTTGAAGGGAGTTGTTTATATTGACAATTCAATGGTTTCCAGGGCATATGGCCAAAACTAGAAGAAAGATACAAGAAAATTTAAAGCTTGTTGACGCTGTTATAGAAATTAGAGATGCTAGAATAGTTAGGTCATCAAAAAATCCAGAAATAGATAAAATATGTGGTAATAAGCCAAGACTTATATTACTTAATAAGAGTGATCTTTGTAATTCTCAAATAACAAAAGAATGGAAAGAAAGCTTAAGTAATGATACAACTACAGTTTTAGAAGTAAACTGCTTAACAGGAGCAGGAATTAAGGCTATAAAGCCTGCTTTAGATAAGCTTTTAAAAGAAAAGCATGATAGATTAAGATCTAAAGGTGTTGTAAAAATAGTAACTAGAGTTATGGTTGTTGGTATACCTAATGTTGGTAAGTCAACATTTATAAATAAAATGGCTAGAAATACTATAGCTAAAACAGGAGATAGACCAGGAGTAACTAAGAATAATCAATGGATTAAAACAAAAATTGATATAGATCTTTTAGATACACCAGGAGTTTTATGGCCAAAGTTTGAAGATGAAGAAGTAGGATACAACCTTGCATTTACGGGAGCTATAAAAGATGAAATTATGGATACAGAAGAGCTTGCATATAAATTAGTTGAAAGGCTAGGACTTGTTGCTCCAAAGAATCTTATGGAAAGATATAAGCTTACTGAATTATCAGAAGATCCTCTTGAAAATCTAGATAATATAGCTAGAAAAAGAGGATGTATTATGTCAGGTGGAAGAATTGATTATAATAGAATATCAGCTATTATCTTAGATGAATTTAGAGCTGGAACAATAGGGAAGATTTCTCTAGAAAGACCAGAAAAGTAGGAGTAGAGTTTTATGGATATTTTAGCCCATGATTTAGAAGAAAATTTATCTAACTATTCATATAAAATTATAAATGAAAAAGTAAAAGATATAGAAGTATCAAAAGAAACTAAAAATACTTTAGAAAAGATAATAGAAATTTTAAAGCTTGATAAAAGAAAGAATGTATATTCATTAGGAGAAAGACTTGAAAAGAAGTTAGATAAGTATATTGCTGAAATAGAAAGAGTTAAAGCAATGTATGAGTTTGATAAAGCTCTTGGTGAGGGCAAGATAGTTGCTGGAGTCGATGAAGTAGGAAGAGGACCTCTTGCAGGACCTATTGTTGCTGCTGCAGTTATTTTAGATTTAGATAATATGGATGATATTATTTTAGAAATAAATGATTCTAAATTATTATCTGAAGAAAAAAGAGAAAGACTTGCTGCTGAAATTAAGAAAAGAGCTATTTCTTATTGTATTGCAGAAAAAACTCATGATGATATAGATAATAAGGGAATATCATATTGTAATAATCAAATATTTATAGATAGCTGTGAAGGTTTATCGCAAAAACCATATATGGTTCTTTCAGATGGTTATTTAATTAAGAATTTTGAAGGGAATAATAAATCAGTTATTAAAGGTGATAGAAAAAGTGCATCAATAGCCTGTGCCTCAATAATTGCTAAAGTTTATAGAGATAATTTGATGAAAGAATATGATAAAGAGTTTAGTGGATATGACTTTGCTAAAAATGTAGGTTATGGAACTAAAAATCATTTAGAAGCTTTAAAGGAAAAGGGACCTTGTGAAATTCATAGAAAGAGTTTTATAAGAAATTTAATATAAGATAAAGGGGATTTCTAATTATAGGGGTCTCCTTTTTATTTATAAATAATAGTATAATTTTAAAATATATAAAAATATGGACCATTGTATTGTAAGAAAACGATGTAATTTGTTTTATTGTAATGTTTAGATGTTGAATACTTAATAAGTAAAAGTTAGAATAGATAGAGGTCTTATTTATATATTTTAGAAAAAGTAGGTGATTTTGTGAAAAGGAAAGGTATAATTGCTGTTTTAATAGCACTTATAGTTGGTGTAGGAACTGCATATTTAATTAATGAAGGACCTAAGACAGAAGTTTTTGAACCTTTATTAGTTTCTATAGAGGGTGGACAAGTATCAAAGCTACAAGATATAAAGGGAAATCCTACACAAGAAGAGATAGATAATGATATGTCTATTATAGAAATGAATGATATAAATTTATATACTAAGATGTTATATGAGTATAGTAGAGATAGAGATAGCTTTAATAGAAATTTTAATAAGTATATAAATTTATACAATTCATATATAACTGGAGATAATATGTATAATGATTATTATGTAAGTATAGATAATTTAATTAAATATTATAATTCAGTGAATCCTTCAAATCAAGAAAATTATGATAATAATTATAATAATTATAATGAAGCTGGAGTAGGAGTAAGTGTAGGTATTGGTAGATCAAGATATGGTGCATCAGATGATGAAAATACAAGATTTAACGGTGGTTCAAGAGGTTTCGGACGATTCTTTGGAGTAGGTTCAGGAGATGAAGGAGAAGGTGAATCTTCAGGACATGGTGGTCATGGTGGAGGTGGCGACTAAAATATAGTCACTTTAAAGTTAAATTTATCATATAAGAGCTATTTTTAAATAGCTCTTTTTTATTTTAAAAGAATAATTTTTTTAATTTGGATAATACTAGATTTAAATTGGTTTTAATTAGAAGTGATTTAACTTAAAAAATGTTCTTCAATTAAATAAATCATTATAGATTTACTTAAGTTTATAATCATTTTAATTTTTAAAATAAGGAGTGTTATATATGACAATGAATCCCTTTGAGGAAAAACCAGTTGATTTAGAATCAACTTTTGAAAGTTGGGGAGAACTTTATCCAAAGCAATATAATAAGGAAGAAGTAGATCCTTATACAAAAACACGTATAATTCTTATGAATGGTACAGAGTTTGAAGCAAATGCGTTTTCACATCAATTTTCAAGACATTGTACTAACAATGAGCTTAGAAGAGAAATAGCTCGTTTAAGAAGAATTGAGCAACAACAACAAAAGAAGATAAGTAATTTAAAGCCTTTAGATGAAACAATTCTTGAGACAACAATAAGCTATGAGCAATTAGCTGTAGATTTAACAGCAGTTCTTGCTAAAAATGAAAAAGATGTAGATGTTAGAGCAGCTTTAGATTTTGCGTTATTAGAAGATTTTGACCATCTTTATAGATATGCAGATTTATTAGAAATGGATCAGGGGATTAAAGCAGAAAATCTTGTTGGACATTATACTGAAATAATGCCAGCTCGTCCTACTATTGCACACCATAGACATCCATTTGATTCAATGAGAAATTATACAGATTCTAAGAAGACAGATTTATTAACAAAATTAAATATAGGTATAATAACAGCTGCTGAGCAGCAAACTATGAATTATTATATGAATGTAGGTGCTTTTTATAAAAATGATATAGGAAGAAAGCTCTATTTAGAAATAGGTATGGTTGAAGAGGACCATGTTTCTCAATATGCTAGCTTAAAAGATACTACATGTACTTGGTTAGAAGAATTACTTATGCATGAGTATACAGAATGTTATCTATATTATTCTTGTTATAAAACAGAAGTAAATGAAAATGTAAAAAAAGTTTGGGAGCACAATTTAATTCAAGAAATAGCTCATTTACATAAGGCTGCAGAGCTTCTTAAAAAATATGAAAATAAAGATTGGCAACAAGTTATACCAAATGGAACATTCCCTAAAATACTTGAATTAAAATCTAATAAGGAATATATAAGAGAAGTTATAAAAACTGCTAATGTTACAGCAAAAAGAGAAAGCTATACAGATGTATCAAATCTAGGTAAAGATTCAGATTTTTATAGATATCAATCAAAGATTAATTCTAATTTAGATGAGGTTGCTAGCCATAAAGTTATTAAAGATTATATAGCTAAAAATGGAGAAGATTATAGGTTCCAAGAAGGTAGTCATCCAATAGAAGAATTAAATAATAAAAAAGTTGATAATACTAGTATAGGAAGAATTAAATAAAGAGAGTAAAAAGATGATTCTAGGCAAGAATCATCTTTTTTATTATGTTCTGAATGCATCTTCGATATGATTAATTTTAGCATCAGAGAAATTATTAGAGCTAAGAATTATTTCTATAATATCAAATCTAATAAAACAATCATAAATATTATTTTTATAAAGATAATATTTAGCAGTATTTATAATTCTTTTAGATTTTATATAATTTACTGCTTCCACAGGTAAGCCAAATTTAGTGTAAAAACGAGTTTTAACTTCTATAAATACCAAGATATCCTTATCTTTTGCAATTATATCAATTTCACCTGAGTTAGAATTGAATTTACAATCTAATATAGTATAATTTTTCAATTTTAAATATTTTGTGGCTAAATCTTCTCCAAAATCTCCTATTAATTTATTATATTTTTTCATTAAATCACCTATCTTAATTAAATTATTATCTTTAATTAAATTATTTAAACTTTAAATGTTTAAAATTTATGTAAAAAGGATAGTAATTTTTAAGAGAATAAAATTTAGGAGGAGTAAAAATGGCTGTTACTTTAATTAGTTCTACATATGAAGGAATAGAAGGAGTTCTTATTAGAATAGAAGTAGATATTTCAAAAGGACTTCCTTCATTTAATATAGTTGGTCTTGCAGACACATCAGTAAAGGAATCAAAGGAGAGAGTTAGAGCTGCTATAAGTAATTCATCTTATAATTTTCCACTTGGAAGAGTTACTGTAAATCTTGCACCAGCTAATATAAGGAAAAAAGGTTCAGGATTTGATTTAGCTATAGCACTTGCAATTCTTATGGAAAGTAACCAAATTTACAATTCAGAAAAAGATGAATTTTTATATTTAGGAGAATTATCTTTAAATGGAGAAATAAAATCTGTAAAAGGAGTTTTATCGTCTGTAATTAAGGCAAAAGAAAGTGGATATAAAAATGTAATAATACCTAGAGATAATCTAGAAGAATGTAATATTATAGATGGAATAAATATTTATGCGGTAAATAATTTAAAAGAAGTTGTTGAATTTTTAAATTATAAGCATTTAAAGCCAGAAAAAATAAGAAAATTTAAATCAAATATAGAAAAATCAAGTGATTTTCATAGTATAGCAGGACAAGAGGGAGCGAAAAAGGCCTTAGCTGTCGCAGCAGCAGGTGGACATAATATAGTGTTAGAAGGGCCTCCTGGTTCAGGAAAAACATTACTTGCAAAATCATTAATAGAATTACTTCCTAGTTTAACTTTTGAAGAAGCATTAGAAATTACTAAGATATACAGTATAAAAGGTGAGCTTGAAAATGGAATATTAGAGAGGAGACCTTTTAGGACACCTCATCATACAATAACTAAAACAGCCCTTATAGGTGGTGGAAGAGAGTTAAAGCTTGGAGAAATATCTATGGCTCATAATGGTATTCTTTTTTTAGATGAGTTATTAGAGTTTGATAAGTCAGTAGTGGAAAGTCTTAGAGAGCCATTAGAAGTCGGGAAAATAAATATATCAAGAAATATAGGAAGTGTACAATACCCAGCTAATTTTACTTTAGTAGCTGCTTTTAATCCTTGTCCTTGTGGAAATTATATGAGTGAGGTGGGGGAAAGAAAGTGTAGTTGTTCTGAAGCAGCAATAAAAAGTTATGAAAATAAATTATCAAAGGCTATGAAAGATAGAATAGATTTATTTTGTTTTGTGAATTATACTTCTTATGAAAATCTCAATAAAAGAATAGAAAGTGATTACTTTAAAAATATTGAAGAAAGAATAAATAAGGCTATAAAAAGACAGGAAGAAAGATATAAGGATTTAGATATAAGAAGAAATTCACAGCTTAATTATAAACAGATAAATAAATATATAAAATTAGACATAGAATGTCATAATACTTTAGAAAATATTTATAAAAGCTTTGGAGTAAGTAGTAGAGTTCTTCATAAGATAATAAAAATTGCTAGGACTCTTGCAGATCTTGATGATAAAGATGAAATACAAAAAATCCATATTTATGAGGCATTAGGATATAGAAAAAATATAAGAGGAGAGGTTATATAATGATAGATAAATATAAGATTTGGTTTACAGTATTACCATTAGAATCAAAGATAAAAATAGAGATAATGAAGCTTGGTAAAACTTATGAGGAAATATTTAATTTAAGAGAAAAAATATTTTCAAAACTTAAGGCTTATAAAAAAATACTTGCAATAAATTTAAATAATGATAAAATCAATGAAATAGAGAAGAGCTTAAAAAATAATGAATTTTCTTTTATAACTTATGAGGATGAAAGATATCCAATCAATTTAAAAATGATAGATGATCCACCATTTAGTATTTTTTATAAAGGAAATATAAAAATGATAAATAAGCTTAACTTTATAGCCATAGTTGGGTCAAGAAAAGCTAGTAATTATGGAGAACTTGCAACTAAGGAAATAGTTTCAGATTTAAGAGGACAAGAGAATATAGGTGTAATTAGTGGTGGTGCAATAGGCATAGATTCAATAGCACATAGAGCGGCTATTGAAAATAATATTTTTAATATAGTAGTTTTAGGCTGTGGAATAGATATTGAATATCCTAAGGTTAATAAAGTGTTGTTTAAAAATGTGTTAAATAATGGAGTAATAATTAGTGAGTTTCTTCCAGGAGAAAGTCCAAGACCATATAATTTTCCGAGAAGAAATAGAATAATAAGTGGTATTTCTAAAGGAGTTATTGTTTGTGAGGCTGGATTAAAAAGTGGAGCAACTAATACTGCATATCATGCTTGTTGTCAAAGCAAACCTGTATTTGCTGTACCAGGAAATATATTTTCTGAAACAAGTAAAGGTTGTAATGCTTTAATAAATGATGGAGCACTTATATATAATAATATTGAAAATATATTTTTTAATTTGAATTTGAAGTATAAATTAGTAAAAAAAGAAAATAATTATTCATTAAAATTAAAAATTTTAAAGCTTTTAGATGAAAAGCCAAGACATATTGATGAAATAATAAGGCAAACTAAAGTTGACAGTTGTATCATTAATGAGTTATTATTTGAAATGCAATTCAATAATGAGATAGTTGGATTAACAGGAAATAATTATAAGAAAATATTGCGAAATACTTAGAGGGGGTGAAACTCCGAAATTCGGAGGTTACTATGGGTCAAAAATTAGTAATTGTTGAGTCTCCAGCAAAGGCTAAAACTATTGAAAAATATCTAGGAAAAAATTATGTAGTTGAAGCATCAATGGGACATGTAAGAGATCTACCTAAAAGTCAATTAGGAGTTAATATAGAAGAAGGTTATGTACCAAAATACATAACTATTAGAGGAAAAGGTGAGCTTTTAACAAAGCTTAGAAAGCTTGCTAAAAAAAGTGATAAAATTTATTTAGCAACCGACCCTGATAGAGAAGGGGAAGCAATTTCATGGCATTTAGCAAATGTACTTAAGATTGCTGAAGGTGAAAAATGTAGAATAGAATTTAATGAAATTACAAAGACTGCTGTCAAAGAATCTATAAAAAAACCTAGAGCTATAAACGAAGATTTAGTTGATGCTCAACAAGCTAGAAGAATTGTTGATAGACTTGTTGGATATGAAATAAGCCCTCTTTTATGGAGAAATGTTAAATGGGGTCTTAGTGCAGGAAGGGTTCAATCAGCTGCACTTAAAATGATTTGTGATAGAGAAGAAGAAATAAATAAATTTGTTCCAGAAGAATATTGGACAGTTGATATAAAGCTTAAAAAGGATAAAAAAAGTTTTCCAGTTAAGTTAGCAACTAAGAATAAAAAGAAAGTTGTAATATCAAATGAAAATGATGCCAATAAAATTATAGAAGAATTAAAAGAAAATCCTTACATTATTGATAAGGTTAAGAAGGGTACAAGAGCTAAAAAACCTTTAGCACCATTTACAACAAGTACACTTCAACAAGATGCTAGTAAAAAGCTTAATTTTATGACAAAGAAAACTATGTCAGTAGCTCAACAACTTTATGAAGGGGTTGAAGTTAAGAAATTTGGTACAGTTGGGCTTATAACTTATATGAGAACAGACTCTGTAAGAATATCAGCAGAAGCAGCTCAAAAGGCAAAAGAGTTTATAGTTTCAACTTATGGAGAAGAATATGTTCCTAAAGAGCAAAGAGTATTTAAAGGAAAGAAAAATATACAAGATGCTCACGAAGCTATTAGACCAACTTATGTAGAAATAACACCAGAAATAGCAAAGGAAAATTTATCAAGAGACCAATATAAATTATATACTCTTATTTGGAAGAGATTCATTGCTAGCCAAATGGAAAACTGTTTATTAAATACTAATAGTATAGAAATTCATAATGGTGATTATGTTTTAAGGGCAAGTGGATCAAACATTAATTTTGATGGATTTATGAAAATATATGAATATGTAACTTCAGATGATGAAGAAGATGTTATGTTACCAGTACTTGAAGAAAATGAAGAGTTACCAGCAGATTCAGTTGAAGGTAAGCAACATTTTACTCAAGCACCAAGTAGATATACTGAAGCTTCATTCGTTAAGCTATTAGAAGAAAAGGGAATAGGTAGACCAAGTACATATGTACCAACTATAGGAACTTTAGTTGGTAGAAAATATGTAGATAGAGAAAAGAAAGTTTTATCACCTACAGAGCTTGGAATAATAGTAAATGATATAATGTCAGAATATTTTAAGAGAATAGTCGATGTAGATTTTACAGCTTCTATGGAAAGTAAACTAGATGCAGTTGAAGAAGGAACTCTTAAATGGACAGATGTTGTTGATGAATTCTTTACTCCTCTTGCAGAAGATATTAAAATAGCTGAAAATGAAATATCTAAAATAGTTATTGAAGATAAGGTAAGTGATGTTCCATGTGATAAATGTGGAAGAATGATGGTTATAAAACATGGAAGATTTGGAGACTTTCTTGCATGTCCTGGATATCCAGAATGTCAAAACACTAAGCCTATAGTAGAAAAGGTAGATGCAAATTGTCCTTTATGTGGTGGAGAAGTAGTAGTTAAGAGAAGTAAAAAGGGAACTAAATTCTACGGATGCTCTAATTATCCAGACTGTAATTTTGTAAGTTGGAATGAGCCTACTAATACTAAGTGTCCAAAGTGTGGAGAATATATGTTAAAGAAATATTCAAAGGCTAAAGGTCAATACTTAGAATGTAGTAATAAAGAATGTAAAGAAAAAGTTGAGATAAAAGAAGAAAATAAAGCAGAAGAATAAAATATGAACACTCTAAAAACTCTTTTTTACTTGCTTGAAAACGCTTATACACTATGATATATTTAATATTGGTTATTTTTAGAATATTTGAACAGTTAAAGATTAAATAGTGTTTATGTGTATTGTGTGAGGAGGAGTTTTGAGATGACGCTACTTAATAAAACTAGAATGTTGAATAAGATATTACAAAGATCAGGAAGCGAAATGGTTTCATTTGATGATATTTGTAAGTTATTAAGTGAAGTATTAGAATGTAATGTATATCTAGTTGATAAACAAGGTAAGATACTAGGATATACCTTTTCAAAAAGTTTTGAATGTAATGTAATGAAAGATAAAGTAGTAAGAGATAAAAGATTTCCAAACGCTTATAATGAAACATTACTTAAAATACACGATACTGTAGCTAATTTACCTAATAATGGGGAATGTGTTTTTGAAGGATATGGTACATGTCCTATGGAAAATAAAATTTCCACTATAGTTCCTATAATAGGAAGTGGAGATAGACTTGGAACTTTACTTTTAGCTAGATTTGGAAAAGAATTTACTAATGATGATTTAGTATTATCCGAATATAGTGCTACAGTTGTAGGAATGGAACTGCTTAGAGCTGAAAGAATTGAATTTGAAGAAGAAGCTAGAAAAAAGGCAGTTGTACAACTTGCTATTGGGACTCTATCTTATTCAGAGCTTGAAGCTATAGAGCATATATTTGAAGAATTAAATGGAACAGAAGGTTTACTTGTTGCATCTAAAATAGCAGATAAAGTTGGAATAACAAGATCAGTAATAGTTAATGCACTTAGAAAATTTGAAAGTGCAGGAGTTATAGAGTCAAGAAGTCTTGGTATGAAGGGTACTCATATAAAGGTTCTTAATGAAAAATTATTAACAGAATTAAAGAAGATAAAATAAATTTAAAGATAAAGGTTTCATCCTTTATCTTTTTTTAAAATTTAATTTATTTTATTATTGCTAGTTTGTGTTACCTATGCTATACTATCTTAGGTAATAAAATACACACATTATTCAATTTAAGAAGTGGTGCTTTATGTAAATAAAGAACTTTTTGAAAATTTGAATAGTGGAGGATTAACCATACAAGGAGGAAGAAATTAATGTCAGTAATTTCAATGAAACAATTATTAGAAGCTGGAGTTCACTTTGGACACCAAACAAGAAGATGGAACCCTAAAATGGCTCCATATATATTCACAGAAAGAAATGGTATCTACATAATAGATTTACAAAAGACTGTGAAAAAAGTAGAAGAAGCTTATGACTTCATAAAGGAAGTATCATTAGAAGGAAAAGATATTCTTTTCGTTGGTACTAAGAAGCAAGCTCAAGATGTTATAAAAGAAGAAGCTATAAGATCAAACATGCACTTCGTTAACCACAGATGGTTAGGTGGAATGTTAACTAACTTCAAGACAATCAAGACAAGAATTGCTAGATTAGATAACTTACACAAAATGGAAGAAGATGGAACATTTGACGTTTTACCTAAGAAAGAAGTAATTCAATTAAAGGCTGAAATGGAAAAATTAGAAAGAAACTTAGGCGGAATCAAAAACCTTGACGTTTCAAACATAGGAGCTATGTTCGTAGTTGATACAAGAAAAGAAAAGAATGCTATATCAGAAGCTAAAATATTAGGAATCCCAGTTGTAGCTATAGTTGATACAAACTGTGATCCAGAAGAAGTTGATTACGTAATCCCAGGAAATGATGATGCTATCAGAGCTGTTAAATTAATCGCAGCTAAAATGGCAGACGGTATCCTTGAAGGAAGACAAGGCGAATCATCAGCTGAATAATATATTTTATTAGGGTAGATGGAGCAAGCTCCATGTACCCTTTACCTTAAAATGTTAGGAGGATTTTATTAATGATAACAGCAAAAATGGTTAAAGAATTAAGAGAAAAAACTGGAGCTGGAATGATGGACTGTAAGAAAGCTCTAAGTGAAACAAACGGAGATATGGAAAGAGCTATCGAAGTTTTAAGAGAAAAAGGTCTTGCTGCTGCAGCTAAGAAATCAGGAAGAGTTGCTGCTGAAGGTATAATCAAAACTTATATCTCAGAAGATAAGAAGAACGGTGCAATGATCGAATTAAACTGTGAAACAGATTTCGTTGCTATAAATGAAGACTTCGTAGGATTTGCTGAAAAAGTAACTAAGATAGTTGCTGAAGGAAACTTCACAACAGTTGAAGAAGTACTTGCTGCAAACTTCGAAGGAGATAAGACAATACAAGAAGCTTTAACAGAATTAATCGCTAAGATCGGTGAAAACATGAGCCTTAGAAGATTTGAAAAGTTCTCAGTTGAAAATGGAATAGTTAAAGACTACATCCACGGAGCTGGAAGAATCGGTGTTATGTTAGAACTTGCTTGTGAAAAAGAATCAGAAGTATTAGACGTTCTTGCAAAAGACATCTGTATGCAAGTAGCTGCTGCTAACCCATTATTCTTATCAGAAGCTGATGTTGACCAAAAATCATTAGAAACTGAAAGAGAAGTTTACAGAGCTCAAGCTCTTAACGAAGGTAAGCCAGAAAAGATAGTTGAAAAGATGGTTGAAGGAAGAATAAAGAAATACTTAAAAGAAGTATGTCTTTTAGATCAAGCATGGGTTAAAGATGGAGACATGTCAATTTCTAAGTTATTAGAAGAAAAGTCAAAAGAAGTTGGAGCTCCAATATCAATAGTTAGATACGCTAGATTCGAAAGAGGAGAAGGTATCGAAAAGGTAGAAGAAAACTTTGCAGATGAAGTTGCTAAAATGGGAGCAAAATAAGAAATAAAAAGCAATAAGAGGACACTTTGGTGTTCTCTTTTTTTAAAAACTAATACTAGGATTTTTATCGGTTGGAGGAATTTAGAATGGAAGCTTGTAAATATAAAAGAGTAATGTTAAAGTTATCAGGTGAAGCTTTAGCAGGCGAAAATGGATTTGGAATAGATTTCAATGTAGCATTAAGAATTGCTAAAGAAATAAAAGAACTTGTAGATATGGGTGTTGAAGTTGGAGCAGTTGTTGGAGGCGGAAATATCTGGAGAGGTAGAAGCGGTGAAGGTATGGATAGAACTACTGCTGATTACATGGGAATGCTTGCTACTTCAATAAATGCTTTAGCACTTCAAGATTCATTAGAATCATTAGGAGTTGATACAAGAGTACAAACAGCTATCGAAATGAAAGAAATAGCTGAACCTTTTATAAGAAGAAGAGCTATGAGACATTTAGAAAAAGGTAGAGTTGTAATATTTGGAGCAGGAACAGGAAATCCATATTTCTCAACAGATACAACAGCAGCTCTTAGAGCAGCAGAAATAGAAGCAGAAGTTATACTTTTAGCTAAAAAAGTTGATGGTGTATATGATAAAGATCCACATAAATTTAAAGATGCTAAGAAATATGATGAATTATCATATATTGAAGTTCTAGATCAAGGACTACAAGTTATGGATTCAACAGCTACATCTTTATGTATGGATAATGAAATTCCTATTTTAGTTTTTGCTCTTGATGAAGGTGGAAATATTAAGAAGGCTATAATGGGAGAAAATATAGGAACAATAGTTTCAAAAAAATAGGAGGTTTATTTTAGAATGAAATCA
This sequence comes from Clostridium mediterraneense, assembly GCF_900091705.1. GTDB lineage: Bacteria > Bacillota > Clostridia > Clostridiales > Clostridiaceae > Sarcina > Sarcina mediterraneense. The sequence goes on from NZ_LT594785.1 coordinate 1,353,563, forward strand.
GTAATTAAGTTAATGGAAGAAAAAATGACTAAGACAATTTCAGTTTTAGAATCAGATTTAGGAACTCTTAGAGCAGGAAGAGCTAATCCTAAAATGCTTGATAGAGTAGAAGTTGAATGTTATGGAAGCATGTGTCCAGTATCACAAGTTGCAAATGTTTCAATACCAGAACCAAGAGTAATAGCAATCACACCTTGGGATAAATCAACACTTAAAGATATAGAAAAAGCTATATTAAAATCAGATCTAGGAATGAACCCTTCAAATGATGGTTCAGTAATAAGATTAATAATTCCTGAATTAACAGAAGAAACAAGAAAAGATCTTGTTAAAAAGGTTAAGAAAATTGGAGAGGATTCAAAAGTAGCTATAAGATCAATAAGAAGAGATGCTAATGATAAGATTAAAGCTATGAAGAAGAACAATGAAATTACAGAAGATGATGCAAAATCAGGTGAAGATGATGTTCAAAAGATAACAGATAAGTTTGTAAAAGAAATAGATAAAATGATTGCAGCTAAAGAAAAAGAAATCATGAGTATATAAATTTAAAACCTGCTTTCTTTGCAGGTTTTTCTTATATTTTAAATTAAGTATACAGTATTTATAACATTTGGAGGAGGTAGCTAAGTGATAAGTATATTTAAAGGTAAAAGAGATGGTAATATTACCGAAGAATTAGCTCTCGATATGGACAGAATTCCAAAGCATATAGCTGTAATTATGGATGGTAATGGAAGATGGGCTAAAAAAAGAGGTCTTCCAAGAACTATGGGGCACAAAGCCGGAGCAGAAACTATAAGAAAAGTTCTTAAGGAATGTGATAGTTTAGGAGTAAAATATCTAACATTATATGCATTTTCAACTGAAAATTGGAAGAGACCAAAAGAAGAAGTAAATGCTATAATGAAACTTTTAGTTGAGTTTTTAAGAAAAGAAATTAAAGAATTACATGAAAATAATGTTAAAATAACAACAATAGGAGATTTAACTAGAATTCCTGAATTTTGTCAAGTAGAAATAGCTAGTGCGAAAGAATTGACTAAAGATAATACTGGAACTGTACTGAATGTAGCTTTTAATTATGGTGGAAGAGATGAAATTGTAAGAGCTGTTAAGAAATGTTTAGTAGATGAAAGCTTAAAAATAGAAGATTTAACTGAAGAAAAATTTGCGCAATACTTAGATACTTGTTCTATGCCAGATCCTGATATAATAATAAGACCTAGTGGAGAACAAAGATTAAGTAATTATCTTTTATGGCAATGTGCATATTCTGAATTCTGGTATTCAAATATAAATTGGCCAGATTTTACAGCAGAAGATTTAAGAACAGCGATTTATGATTATCAAAATAGAGATAGAAGATTTGGTGGGGTTTAAACAAAGCTAAGAGGTGAATTTATGAATTCAGACAATAGATATTTAGGAGCAGCTATAATGGCTCCGTTCATTATATTTATATTTTTAGGAGGACTATACCTAAAAGGCTTAGTTATAGTATTATCAATTCTTGGTATGTATGAATTTTACAAAACTGTTAAGGTTAAAAAGATTATTCCAGTTATATTCGTTGGATATATATTTTTAGCTATATATTACTTTACAGATAATAATTTTACTACCTTATCCTATATAATAGTTTTAGGAACATGTATACTTTTATGTATTCCAATAATAAATGTGAAATATACATTTATAGATGCTTCAATTACTATGCTTGGATTTATTTATGTAGGAGTATTATTTAGTTTTATATATTTAGTAAATAAAAAAGCAGGTGGAGAATATCTTGTATGGCTAATATTCTTAGCTTCATGGTTTTGTGATACAGCAGCCTATTATGCGGGAAAAACTTTAGGTAGACATAAGTTATGTCCAAAAGTAAGTCCAAAGAAAACTATAGAAGGATCTATAGGTGGAATTATAGGGGCTGCTGTGGCTTGTGGAATATTTGGATACTTTATATCAGATAAAGTTACAGGTATAGCATTATATGATTATATAATTATAGGTCTTATTTGTGGTGTCTTTTGTCAGTTTGGTGACTTAGTTGCTTCATCAATAAAAAGATATGCAGGAATAAAAGACTATAGTAAGTTAATACCAGGACATGGTGGTATATTAGATAGATTTGATAGTATATTATTCTCAGGAGTAGTAGTATATTTCTATTTAACACTTGTTTTAAAAATATAAATATTAAAACACTTCAAATATTGGAGTGTTTTTTTATTTATATTTTTAAATCAGAAATATTAATTGAAAATTTTACATATAATATAAATAAAATATCTAAATAGCCTTATATTTTATTTAGTTCTTTAAATTATTTTGTTAAATATATATAATAGAATATGAATAAATTTCAACAAAAGTTGTATTTAATCATTTAATGATTTAAAATATAGTTTATATTTAAATAATATAAATTTATTTAAATAATAGAATTTGAACACAAAAAGGGGGATTACATTTGAGAGGAATATCTATACTAGGTGTTACAGGTTCTATAGGGACTCAAACTTTAGATGTTTTAAGATTTCACAAAGAGGATTTTAAATTAAAGGCTATTTCTGCACATACTAATATAAAATTAGCTTTAGAAATTATAAAAGAATTTAATGTAGGACTTATAGCTATTACTGATAAAGATGCCTATGAAAAATTAAAAGATATTTTATATAAAGAAAAAATAGACTGCAAAATAGTATATGGTATGGAAGGTCTTATAGAAGTTGCCACTTTAGAAGGGATAGAAATAGTTCTTACTTCAGTTGTAGGAATGATAGGACTTAAACCAACTATTGAGGCTATAAAGGCAGGAAAGCATATAGCACTTGCTAATAAAGAGACTTTAGTTGTGGCTGGTGATATTGTTATGAATCTTGCTAAAGAACATAATGTAAAAATCTTACCAGTAGATTCAGAGCATAGTGCAATTTTTCAATGCTTACAAGGTAATGAGCATAATAAGTTAGATAAAATACTTTTAACTGCATCTGGAGGTCCTTTTAGAGGATATACTAAAGATCAGTTAAAAGATGTAACTGTTGAAAAAGCTTTAAAACATCCTAAGTGGAATATGGGAAAGAAGATATCTATAGATTCTTCAACTCTTATGAATAAAGGGCTAGAAGTAATAGAAGCACATCACTTATTTAATTGTGATTATGATAATATAGAAGTTGTTGTTCATCCAGAATCAATAATACATTCAATGGTTGAATATACTGATGGAGCAGTTATAGCTCAGCTTGGAGTACCAGATATGAAACTTCCAATTCAATATGCTTTAAACTATCCAACAAGATGTGAAAATATAGGGGGAAGACTTGATTTTAGGACTATAAGTACTTTAAACTTTGAAGTTCCTGATATGAGTGTATTTTCATGCTTAGCTTTAGCATATGAAGCAGGGAGAATAGGTGGACTTATGCCAACTATTTTAAATGGTGCTAATGAAGTGGCAGTTGATTTATTTTTAAATAAAAAAATAAAATATTTAGATATCGAATTAATAATAAAAGAGTGTATGGATAAATTTAAATCTGATAAAGAATTAACTCTTGATAATATTATTAATATAGATAATGAAGTGAGAAATTATTTATACGAAAAGTATAAGTAATTAGGAGGGGTAAAATTAGTGTATATTATTTTTGCTATAGTAGCTTTTGGGCTACTTATATTAGTTCATGAACTTGGACATTTTATAGCTGCTAAGATTAATGGTGTAAAGGTTGAAGAGTTTGCTATAGGGATGGGACCACAAATATTTTCTGTAGCAATAGGTGAAACTGATTATAGTTTAAGAGCCTTACCTATAGGTGGCTTTGTACAGATGTATGGTGAAAGTACAGATGATGATGAAGTAAGCACTAGAGATAAAAGGGCGCTCTCAAATAAATCGCCTTTAGTAAGAATAATAGTTTTTGCAGCAGGGGCATTTATGAATTTACTTTTAGCATTAATAATATTTACAATCGTTGCAATGAACTTTGGATTTAAAACAAATGTAGTTTCGTCAGTTGTAGATAATTCACCAGCTGCAGTAGCTGGACTTAAATCTGGAGACAAATTAATTAAGATAGATGGAAATAGGATTTTAACAGGTGATGATCTTATAATGGGAATAGCACTTGCAAAAGGTAATCCAGTTGAAATAGAGTTTGAAAGTAATGGGAAGATAGAAACAAAGAGTATAAAGCCTATTGAAGAGGATGGAGTGTATAGAGTTGGTATTTATAGTGAACATATAAAAAATCCATCAATAATAGATTCGTTTAAAAATTCGTTTAAAGAACTTATATCTATGGTTAAGCAAACATTTATAAGTCTTAAGATGATGTTTACAGGAAATGTAGATTTTAAAACTGATGTTGGAGGTCCTGTAACTATTATAAGAATGGCAGGAGAAGCGGCTAAAGTTGGAGTATGGAATCTTGTAAATTTAACAGCATTCTTAAGTGTTCAGCTTGCAGTATTTAATCTTTTACCATTTCCTGCACTTGATGGTGGTCATATATTTATCTTGCTTATAGAAACAATAACAAGAAATAAAATACCAGCAAAATATGTGAATGCAATAAATACAGTAGGATTCGCTTTACTTATGATTTTAATGGCGGTAGTTTTACTTAAGGATATAATCTTCCCAGTTAAATTATAGAGGTGGATATAATGGAAAGAAAGAAAACTAGAAAAGTAAAAGTAGGGAATTTATATATTGGAGGAGACTCAAAGATAACAATTCAGTCTATGACAAATACTGATACTAGAGATGTAGAAGCAACAGTTGCTCAAATTAATGAGTTAAAAGCAGCTGGATGTGAAATAGTAAGAGTTGCAGTTCCAGATATGGAAGCAGCAGAAGCTATAAAAGGTATAGTAGAAAAAATAAATATACCATTAGTTGCAGATATTCATTTTGATTACAGATTAGCATTAAAAGCTGTAGAAAATGGAATTTCTGCTATAAGAATTAATCCAGGTAATATAGGAAAAAGAGAAAGAGTTGAAGCTGTAGTAAAGGCTTGTAAAGAAAAGAATATTCCTATAAGAATAGGTGTTAACTCAGGATCATTATCAAAAGAACTTTTAGATAAGTATGGAAGAGTTTGTCCAGAAGCTTTAGTTGAAAGTGCTTTAGAGCATGTTAAAATTTTAGAAGAACTTGATTTTAGAGATATAGTAATTTCTTTAAAATCTTCAGATATAAGAACAATGATAGATAGTTATAGACTAGCATCAGAAAAAGTTGATTACCCACTTCATTTAGGAGTTACAGAAGCAGGTACATTATGGAGAGGAACTATAAAATCTTCTATAGGAATAGGTACTTTACTTGCAGAAGGTATTGGTGATACTATGAGAATATCTTTAACAGGAGATCCAGTTGAAGAGGTTAAAGTAGGAAAAGAAATTTTAAAGAATTTTGGATTATTACCAGGAATGAAATTTGTATCTTGCCCAACATGTGGAAGAACAGAAATAGATCTTATATCAATAGCAAATGAAGTAGAGTCAAGACTTGAAGGAAATAAAAAAGATATAAAAGTTGCTGTAATGGGATGTATAGTTAACGGACCAGGAGAAGCAAGAGATGCTGATATAGGAATAGCTGGTGGTAAAGGTGAAGGAATTATCTTTAGAAAAGGTAAAGTAGTTAAGAGGGTTAAAGAAAAAGATTTAGTTGATGAGCTACTGAAATTAATAGAAGAGTTATAAAAAAATAAAGAGGGGATCTCAAGTAGAGTCTCCTCTTTGTTTTATGGATATTAGAAAAGGAGATGCTTATTTTTGAGTGCTGAATTTATAAAAAAAATTAATGCGACACTTAAAAAGGATGAAAATCTAGAAGATTTAGAGTTTGTAATAGAAAAGTTTCAACTTATAAAGAATAGAAATTTACTTAAGACTATAATAAAAAGTAAAGTTAAAATTAGTAATGAACATGAAGAACTTATAAAAAAGTATATAAAAAAAGCAATAGGGTTTGATATAAAAATAGAACTTGTCATATTTGTTGATTTATCAAATATAACTCTTGATGAGCTTATTAAAAATTATTGGATTGAAGTAGTTGGAGAAGTAATAAAAAATTATCCAATGTTAAAGCCTATGATTTTAAATTCAAATAGGGTATTAAATGAAAGTTCTTTAGTTCTTGAATCAGCATATGATTATTTAATTGAGTATGCAAAGAAAAAAGATATAGATAAACAAATAATTAATATAATTAGAAATGTCTTTGGATTGGATTGTGAACTTAAGTTTGTTTATAATGAAGAACTTATTGATAATAGTTATATAGAAGAGCAGGCTAAGGCTGAAAAAGCTATGTTAAATGAAATAAAGAGTAGACAAAGTGATAAGACTAAAAAAGCTCCTGAAGCAGCTAAAACACGTGAAGTTAAATCTTATTATGATAAAAAAGATACTGCTCCTAAAAATGAAAATACTATACTTGGAAGGGATATTAAGCAAGAATCTACTCCAATTATAGAAATTGATGAAACATCAGGATATGTAGCAATTACAGGAGATGTATTTAAAACAGAAATATTTGAGACAAGAGCAGGTAAGGTAATATTAACATTCTACATAACAGATTATACAAGTTCCATTGCAGTTAAGTGCTTCTTAAAACCTAAAGATACAGAGACAGTTCTTGAAAATATTAAAAAAGGACTTCATTGTAAGGTAAGAGGTGAAGCAGTTATGGATAGCTACTTAAAAGAAGTAGTTATTATGGGGAAAGATATATGTAAAATGAAGAAAATTGAAAGAATGGATAATAGTGAAGAGAAAAGAGTTGAACTTCATCTGCATACTACTATGAGTGCTATGGATGCAGTATGTTCAGCAAATAGTATTGTTTCTAAGGCAGCACAGTTTGGTCATAAAGCTGTTGCAATAACTGACCATGGAGTAGTTCAGGCCTTTCCAGATGCACAAAGTGCAGGAAAGAAAAGTGGTGTAAAAATACTTTATGGAGTTGAAGGATATTTAGTTGATAATGGTACTCCTATAGTTAGTAATGGTGATGAAGGAGATTTAGATGGAGAATTTGTAGTATTTGATATTGAAACTACAGGATTTTCCAATAAAAATGATAAGATTATAGAAATTGGTGCTGTAAAGCTTAAAGATGGAGAAGTAGTAGATAGATTTAGTAGATTTATAAATCCAGAGAGAACTATTCCTGCTGTTATTATAGAGCTTACAGGTATTACTGATGAAATGGTTAAAAATGAAAAATTAATAGAAGACGTACTACCAGAATTTATGGAGTTTGTTGGAGATGCAACTCTTGTAGCACATAATGCAGCTTTTGATATTGGATTTATTAAAAAGAATCTAAGAGATTTAGGAAAAGAGCTTCCAAATCAAGTAATGGATACAGTTCCACTTGCTAGATTTTTATATCCAGAATTAAAAAGAGTTAAGCTTAATATTGTTGCTAAGCATTTAGGAGTAAGTCTTGAAAATCACCATAGAGCCGTAGATGATGCTAAGGCTACAGCAGATATATTAATGGTCTGCTTTAAAAAGATTAAAGAAGAACTAGAAATATTTGATTTAAAAACCCTTAATAAAGAGTTTTTAGCTAATGTTGATATTAAGAAGCAACCAATGAGCCATGTAATTATTTTAGCTAAAACTCAAGCAGGACTTAAAAATCTATATAAAATAGTTTCAAAAGCTCATTTAGAATATTTCTTTAGAAAGCCTAGAATACCTAAAACACTTTTAAGTGATATGAGAGAAGGGCTAATAATTGGTTCAGCTTGTGAAGCAGGTGAAGTTTATAAAGCTGTTCTTGAAGGTAAGACAACAGATGAATTAAAGGAAATAGCCGAATTCTATGATTATTTAGAAATTCAACCAATAGCAAATAATGCTCACCTTATAAGAAAAGGTAATGTAAAAGATGAAGAAGAACTTAGAGATATAAATAGAAGAATATATCTTTTAGGAAAAGAGATGGGAAAATCTGTAGTTGCGACAGGAGATGTCCACTTTTTAAATCCAGAGGATGAAGCATTTAGAAGGATTATACAGGCAGGTCAAGGTTTTGGAGGAGATTGTGATAATCAGCCACCTTTATATTATAGAACAACAGAAGAGATGTTAAAAGAATTCTCATATCTTGGTGAAAAAATAGCTAGAGAAGTTGTTATAGAAAATACAAATAAAATAGCAGATGAAATTGAAAATATAAAGCCTATACCTGATGAAACATTCCCGCCTAAAATTGATGGAGCAGAAGAGGATATTAAAAATATGACTCTTAATAAAGTTCACTCAATATATGGAGATGTTTTACCAGAGGTAGTACAAAAAAGAGTAGATAAAGAATTAAATTCTATTATTAATAATGGATATGCAGTTTTATATCTTATTGCTCAAAAGCTTGTTGCTAAATCTCTAGAAGATGGTTATCTTGTTGGATCAAGAGGATCTGTTGGATCTTCATTTGTTGCAACAATGACTGATATTACTGAAGTTAATGGATTACCACCTCATTATGTATGTAGTAAATGTAAAAAATCAGAGTTCTTTATGGATGGTTCAGTAAGTTCTGGAGCTGATTTACCAGATAAAGATTGTCCAGATTGTGGAATTAAATATAAAAAAGATGGCCATGATATACCATTTGAAACTTTCTTAGGATTTGAAGGTGATAAAGAACCAGATATAGACCTTAACTTCTCTGGGGAGTATCAAGCTGTAGTTCATAAATATACAGAAGTTTTATTTGGAGAAGGTTTTGTTTTTAAAGCTGGTACTATAGGTACAGTAGCTGAAAAAACAGCTTATGGATATGTTAAAAAATATCTTGATGAAAGAGGGATTATTGTTTCACAGGCAGAAGTTGAAAGACTTACTATAGGTTGTACTGGTGTAAAAAGAACTTCAGGACAGCACCCAGGTGGAATTATGGTTGTGCCAAGAGATAATGAAATATATAATTTCTGCCCAATACAACATCCAGCTGATGATGTAAATACTGATATTATTACAACACATTTTGATTACCATTCAATAAGTGGTAGACTTTTAAAACTTGATATTCTTGGACATGACGACCCTACAGTTCTTAGAATGCTTCAGGATTTAACAGGGCTAGACCCTAAAACTATACCACTTAATGATCCTAAGGTTATAAGTTTATTTACTTCAACTGATGCTCTTGGAGTTACTAAAGAAGAGCTTGGTTGTGAGGTTGGAAGTTATGGATTACCTGAGTTTGGGACTAAGTTTGTTAGACAGATGCTTGTTGATACACAACCAAGAAGTTTTGCTGATTTAGTTAGAATATCAGGACTTTCTCATGGTACAGATGTTTGGCTTAATAATGCTCAGTACTTTATAAAAGAAGGGTATACAACTCTGAAAGATTGTATATCAACAAGAGATGATATTATGGTATATCTTATGTATAAAGGATTACCTCCTAAAACTGCTTTTACAATAATGGAGAAAGTAAGAAAAGGTAAAGGTCTTTCAGAAGATGATGAAGCTATAATGAAAGAAAATCAAGTACCAGAATGGTATATAGAATCATGTAAAAGAATAAAATACATGTTCCCTAAAGGCCATGCTGTTGCTTATGTTATGATGGCAGTAAGAATTGCATATTTTAAGGTTTATCATCCAGCAGCTTATTATACAACTTACTTTACGGTTAGAGCCGATGATTTTGATGCTGATCTAATTTGTAAGGGAGAAGCTGTTATAGAAGCAAAAATGAAAGAAATAAATGCTCTTGGAAATTCAGCCAGTCAAAAAGAAAAAGGATTGTTAACAATTTTAGAAATTTCTTATGAAATGTATAAAAGAGGGTTAAAATTTTATAAAGTTGATGTTTATAAATCAGATGCAGTTAAATTTAAAATTGAAGATGATGGTGGAATAAGACCACCAATAAATGCTCTTCAAGGTGTTGGAGATAATGCTGCAAAGGCTATTGTTGAAGCAAGAAAAGATGGAGAATTTATTTCAAAGGAAGACCTTAGAATAAGATCTAAAGTATCAAAAACAGTTATAGAAACCTTAAGTTTACATGGTTGTCTTGAAGGTCTTCAAGAAACAAATCAGCTTAGTCTTTTCTAATAAGGTAAAAATAAACTTGTAAAAAAATTCACAATATGATACTATAAAAAAAGAAGTATTTTACTAATAGCTTGAATGAAAGGAGTGGGACAAAATTCCCGCTCTTTCTGTTTAAACGCAACTTTAAGAAGTTGCGTTTTTGTATATGTTTAAATGCAACTTTTATTAGGAATACTAATATTGAAAAACTGAATAAGGAGGGAAGAATATCATGAAGGAGAAAGTACTAGAAGAACTTACTGATCTTTTTAACCCTGTATTTGATGAATTAAATTATGAATTATATTACTTAGAGTATGTTAATGAAAATGGAGACAATTATCTAAGGGTGTATATAGATAAGCCAGAAGGAAAAGTTGACTTTAAGGACTGCGAAGTAATAAGTAGAAGAGTAAATGAAATATTTGATGAAAAAGAAATGGAAAAGAAAATTGATGTTGATTATTTAGAAGTTTCTTCACCAGGAGTTTATAGAAGTCTACATAATGATGATCATTTTACTAGAGTATTAGATAAAAAAATCAAAGTAATTCTAAAGAGTCCTATAGAAAAGGCTAAAAAGTTAGAAGGAATATTAAAAGAAGTTAAAGAAGATATGATAATAGTTGAGGTCGAAGGGAATAACATAGAGGTTCCAAAAGAAAAGATAAAATCAGCTAATCTAGAAAGTGAATTATAATTAGGAGGGAATAGAAATGAACAATGAATTTCTAGGAGCATTAACTGAGATAGTAAAAGAAAAAGGGATTAGTGAGGAAGAGTTACTAGAAGTTTTAGATGAGGCTATAGTAGCAGCGTATAAGAAAAATTATTCAAGCCAGGCGCAAAATGTAAAAATAAGAAGAGACAAAAAGGGTGCAATAAAAGTTTTTGCTCAAAAAGAAATTGTAGAAGAAGTTTATGATGATTCAACAGAAATTAGCTTAGAAGAAGCAAAAGAAATAAATCCTATATTACAACTTGATGATGTTGTTGATGTTGAAGTTACTCCAAAGAACTTTGGAAGAGTTGCAGCACAACTTGCAAAACAAATGGTAATTCAAAAGATTAAAGAATCAGAAAGAAGCATAATATATAATGAGTTTGCTGAAAAAGAACATGACATTATAACAGGAATTGTTTTAAGAAAAGATAAGGTAAATGCTTTTGTGGATCTTGGAAAAATAGAAGCTATTTTAGGACCAAATGAACAAATGCCAGGAGAACACTATGATTTCAACGAAATGTTAAAACTTTATATAGTTGAAGTTAGAGATAGTACAAAAGGACCTCAAGTTTTAGTATCAAGAACACATCCAGGTCTTGTTAAGAGATTATTTGAATTAGAAGTTCCTGAAATATTTGAAGGAATAGTTGAAATTAAGAGTATAGCAAGAGAAGCTGGTTCAAGAACAAAAATTGCTGTATTCTCAAATGATGAAACAGTAGACCCAATGGGAGCTTGTGTTGGACCTAAAGGAGTTAGAGTTCAAAATATAGTAAATGAACTAAAAAATGAAAAAATTGATATAATAAAATGGAGTAAAGAACCAGAAGAATATATAGCTAATGCTTTAAGCCCAGCTAAGGTTATAAATGTTGATATTGATGAAGAAGCAAAAGCAGCTAAAGTTGTTGTTGATGATTCACAATTATCATTAGCAATAGGTAAAGAAGGTCAAAATGTTAGATTAGCAGCTAAATTAACTGGTTGGAAGATAGATATTAAAAGTCAGTCACAATCAGAAGAAATAGCACAATAATATTACTCTAAAGGGGTGATACTTATGGTAAATAAAAAAATTCCAATGAGAATGTGTAATGGTTGCTTAGAAATGAAACCAAAAAAAGAACTTATAAGAGTTGTTAAAGATAAGGAGAATAATATTTCAGTAGATTTAACAGGCAAAATGGCAGGAAGAGGAGCTTATATTTGTAAAGATATAAATTGCCTTGAAGCTGCTTTTAAAGCAAGAAGATTAAATAGAAATTTATCTAGTAATATAAGCGAAGAAATACAAGATAGATTAAGAAAAGAGATTACAAATGAGAAGTAAGTTTTTAAATTTTTTAGGTCTAGCTAAGCGAGCAGGTAATATCTTAGATGGATATAATAAATGCGAAGAAGTAATAGGTAAAAAGAAAATATATTTAATTATATTTTCAAATGAATTATCTGAAAGATCTAAATCTAAGTTTGTAAAACTTTGTGAGAAGTATCAAATACCTTACATTGATGGTTTTTCTAAAGAAGAACTAGGATTTAGCATAGGAAAAAAAGAGATAAATATAGTAGGGATTATAGATAAGAATATGGCAGAAAAGCTTTTATCTTATGAGATATAAATCAAGACTATAAATACTTTCGGGGGTGAATATATGTCAAAAATCAGAGTATATGAATTGGCAAAGGAATTAAAAGTTTCAAGTAAAGAATTAATAAGAATATTAATGGAGGAGTTCAGTGTAGAAGTTAAAAATCACATGAGTGTTATTGAAGATGAAGATGCTGAACTTATAAAAGAGTTATTATCAGGAAATGATAAAACTATAGTTGATGAATATGAAGATCAATTAGCAGAAGAAGTTAATAACGTTAAGAAAAAGAAAAAGAAAAAGAATAAAAAAGCAGAGCAAGAAGAAGAAGAATTAGAAGTTGAAGTTATAGAAATCGGAGAAACAATAACAGTTAAGGAATTAGCAGAAAAACTTAACAAACCTAATGCAGAAGTTATAAAAACTTTAATGTTTGAAGGTGTTATGGCTGGAGTTAACCAAGAAATTAACTTTGAAATAGCTTCAAAAGTTGCTGAAAAGTTTGAAGTAGAAGCTTACAAAAAAGAAGAAGAAGAAATTCTTGAAGAATTTGAAGAAGAAGAAATTGATACAGAGGCATTAGAAAAGAGACCTCCAATAATAACAGTTATGGGACACGTTGACCATGGTAAGACATCAATTCTTGATGCTATCAGAAAAGCAAAGGTTGCTTCAGGAGAAGCAGGTGGTATCACTCAACATATAGGTGCTTATACAGTAGATTTTAATAATCAAAAGCTAACATTCCTTGATACACCAGGTCACGAAGCTTTCACAGCTATGAGAGCTAGAGGAGCTCAAGTAACAGATGTAGTTATTTTAGTTGTTGCTGCTGATGATGGAATAATGCCACAAACAGCAGAAGCTATAAGTCACTGTAAAGCGGCTAAAGTTCCAATGGTAGTTGCTATCAATAAAATTGATAGAGAAGGAGCTAATGTAGATAGAGTTAAACAAGAGTTAACAGAATACGGATTAGTTGTAGAAGATTGGGGCGGAGATATAATAGCAGTTCCTGTATCAGCTAAAACAGGTGAAGGTATGGAAACATTATTAGAAATGGTAGTGTTAACATCAGAAATGCAAGAACTTGTTGCAAATCCTCAAAGAAAAGCTAAGGGAACAGTTATTGAAGCTAAACTTGACAAAGGAAGAGGAGCAGTTGCTTCACTTTTAGTTCAAGATGGTACATTAAATTCAGGAGATTCAATTCTTGTTGGTAATACTTATGGAAGAATCAGAGCTATGTTTGATGATGAAGGAAAGAAAATAAAATCAGCAGGTCCATCAATACCTGTAGAAGTTTTAGGTCTTTCAGAAGTTCCAGCAGCTGGTGATAGATTCATAGTGGTTAAAGATGAAAAGACTGCTAGACAAATGGCTGAAAGCAGAGTTTCAAAACAAAGACAAGAAAACTTCAATAGTTCAAATAGAGTTTCACTTGAAGACTTATATAGTCAAATCAAGGAAGGAAAAGTTAAGGAATTATCAGCTATAGTTAAAGCTGATGTACAAGGATCAGTTGAAGCTATAAAGACATCATTAGAAAAATTAAGTACTGAAGATGTTAAGGTAAGAGTTATCCATGGTGGAGTTGGAGCAATAACAGAAACAGATGTAACATTAGCAGCTGCATCTAATGCATTAATAATTGGATTTAATGTAAGACCAACAATAAATGCTGTAGCTATAGCAGATAAAGAAGAAGTTTCAATTAAAACATATAGCATAATATACGAAGCAATTGAAGATGTTAAATCAGCAATGATAGGTATGCTTGACCCTATATATAAAGAAGTCATTCTTGGAAATGTTGAAATCAGACAAACTTACAAAATTTCAGCAATAGGAACAATAGCAGGATGTTATGTTTTAGATGGTAAGATAACAAGAAATGCTGATATTAGAATTATTAGAGACGGTATAGTTATTAAAGAAGGTAAGCTTGCATCACTTAAGAGATTTAAAGATGATGCTAAAGAAGTTAAAGCTGGATATGAATGTGGTTTAAGTATAGAAAACTACAATGATATTAAAGAAGGCGATATAATTGAAGCTTATACTATGGAGGCTATAGTAAGAAAAGAACTTTAAGACGAGGTGATTAAATATGGCAAATTACAGAGGCGGAAGAATTAACGAAGAAGTAAAAAAAGAAGTCAGCAAAATCATCAGAGATGATATAAAGGATCCTAGAATTACAGCTATGGTTAGTGTTACTGAAGTAAGTGTTACTAAAGACCTTAGATATGCAAAAGTATATCTAAGTGTATTTGGTAAATCTAATGAAGAGCAAGAAGAAACTTTTGAAATTATTAAAAAGTCAGCAGGCTTTATTAGAAAAGAACTAGGACATAGAGTTAAATTAAGACATACACCAGAAATTTTAATAGAAAGAGATAGTTCTATTGAAAAGGGTATGTATATAGATTCTTTATTAGCTAAGATAAAGGAGAAGTAAAAAATGAGTTTACATGAAATTATAAATTTTATTAATTCAGTTGATAAATTTGCTATAACATTTCATGTTTCTCCAGATGGTGATGCCACAGGAAGTGCTTTGTCACTTCTTCAAGGCCTAAGAAAATATGGTAAAGAAGCTTACATTATTTCAAAGGATATACCTGGAAGTAATTTAAGCTTCCTTCCATATATTGAGGAAATAACAGGTGAAAATATAAAACCAACTGAAGGAACAGATTGTGTTATAGTTTTAGATTGTGGTAACTATGAAAGAATAGCAGGAGATATAGAAGATTTTAAAGGAAAAGTTATCAATATAGATCACCATTTATCAAATGATAAGTATGGTGATATAAACTATGTTGATACTATGGCTGCTGGAACTTGTGAAATTATCTATGAATTATTAAATCTTATGAATATAGATATAGATAAAAATATTGCAAGAACTTTATACACAGGAATAGTGACAGATACAGGATCATTTAGATATTCTAATACTACAGACAAAACACATAAAATGGCTGCCGATTTATTAGATAAGGATATAGTTCATGATTCAATTCACAGAGAATTATTTGATAATAAATCTTTTAATAAATTAAAGTTTACAGGTGTTGTTCTTGAGAATATGGAACTTGTATGTAATGATAAAATAGTAATTATGACAATTACCATTGATATGTTAAAAGCTTTAGATATGGAAAAAGAAGACACAGGAGATATTGTTTCATTTGGAAATAAGGTTGAAGGTGTTGAAGGTTGCATATTATTAAAAGAAAGTTTAGATGGAGTTAAGGTTAGCTTTAGATCTAAGGATACTTTAGATGTAAGAAAGATTGCTGAAAGTTTTGGTGGTGGTGGCCACACTAAAGCTGCAGGGGCATTAATAAAAGGTGTTACTGTTGAAAAGGCAAGAGAGATTATAATAAAAGAATTAGAAAAAGAGTTGGTTTAATGAACGGTGTAATAAATATTTGTAAAAATACAGGACAAAGCTCATTTGATGTTGTTGCGAAAGTTAGAAAAATGAGTAAGATAAAAAAGGTAGGACATACAGGAACACTTGATCCAGAAGCTTCAGGTGTTTTACCTGTATGTATAGGTAAAGCTACTAAAATAATAGACTATATAATGGAAAATAAAAAGACTTATAGAGTTACTTTTAAATTAGGAATAATTACTGATACTTATGATCTTGAAGGAAAAGTTATAAGTCAGAAAGATGCAAGTAATATAAAGGCAGAACAAATCTTAGAAGTAATAGATAGTTTTAAAGGAGATATAATGCAAGTCCCTCCTATGTATTCCGCTCTTAAGAAAAATGGGGTAAGACTTTATGAACTTGCAAGAAAAGGAATTGAAGTTGAAAGAGAAGCTAGAAAAATTACTATATATTCAATAAGTAATATAATTATTAATAGTGGTGAAGTAACAATGGATGTTTGCTGTTCAAAAGGAACTTACATAAGAAGTCTTTGTTTTGATATAGGGGAAAAGCTTGGTGTAGGAGCTGTTATGACTGCTCTTAGAAGAATTGCTAACGGACCTTTTACAATAGAAAAGTCAGTAAATATAGATGATTTAAATGAAGATAATATAAAAGACTATTTAATATCAATAGATGAGGCTTTAAATGACTTTTCAAAGTTTATTGTTGCTAATAAATTTAAAAAGCTTTTAGTTAATGGAGTGTCTGTTATGGATAAAAAAATCTATAACGGACAAAGTGTTGTAGAGAATAAATTATATAAAGTTTATGATGAAGAAGGAATTTTATTAGGACTTGGGGAAAGAAGTAAAAATGGATTTAAAATAGAAAAGTTATTATTAGAGGGGTAATAATATATGATTTTAATAGATGAAACTTTTAAAGGTAATTTTGAACAAGGTACGTATGTAGCATTAGGAAGTTTTGATGGGATACATAAGGGACATTTAACTCTTATGAATAAGGTTATTAGTATTAGTAAAGAAAAAAAAGCATTAAGTATGGTATATACCTTTAAAAATCATCCTATGACTGTAGTTAATAATACAATTGCTCCTAAGCTTCTTATAAATAATAAAAAGAAACAAGAAATTATTGAAAATCTAGGAATAGATATTCTTTGTCTTGAAACCTTTGATAAAAAGATGATGCTTTTAGAGCCTGAGGATTTTATAAAGGAACTTATTGAAAGATTTAATGTAAGAGGTTTGGTTGTTGGGTTTAATTATAGATTTGGTCACAAAAATAAAGGTGATTTAGCTATGTTAGAGAAACTTAAGAAAAAATATAATTTTGAGCTATATGTTATGAAGGCTTATCAGGAGGAAAGTGATGT
The DNA here is from genome assembly GCF_900091705.1 of Clostridium mediterraneense. Classification (GTDB taxonomy): domain Bacteria; phylum Bacillota; class Clostridia; order Clostridiales; family Clostridiaceae; genus Sarcina; species Sarcina mediterraneense. The sequence continues at coordinate 1,370,770 of NZ_LT594785.1, forward strand.
GGTAAGCTCTAGTAGGATAAGAAGGCTGATAAAAGATGGAGAATTAGAGATGGCAAATGAATTATTAGGAAGAGAATTTGTGCTTAATGGGAAAATAGTCGATGGTAAAAAGTTAGGTAGAACTATAGGATTCCCTACAGCTAATTTGGAAGTAAATGAAGATATGATTATACCTGAAAAAGCTGTTTATTATACAAATGTAGAGTATAATGGGAAAATATATAAGGGAATAACATCAGTTGGGAATAATCCCACTGTAAATGGGCAAAATACAACTATAGAAACTTATATACTAGATTTTTCTGAAGATATTTATGGAAAAAGTATAAAATTATATTTTTTAGAAAAGATGAGAGAGCAAGTTAAGTTTAATTCTTTAGATGAATTAAAGGCTCAATTAGAAAAAGATAAACAGTTTGCAATTGAAAGAAAAATAAAAATAAATTTATAAAACTTTGTTTACAATAAAATATAGTTTTGATATAATCATATAGAACCTGGTCCTAAGATTTTAGGGTAACGCCATTTTCTTGGAACTTGGGGATAATATTTTGGAGGTGTTTATCAATGGATAAAGCAAGAAAAGAAGAATTAATCAAAAAGTACGGAAGACATGAAGGTGACACAGGATCAGCTGAAGTTCAAATCGCACTTTTAACAGAAAGAATAAACTCATTAACAGATCACTTAAGAACACATAAGAAAGATCACCACTCAAGAAGAGGTCTTTTAATGATGGTTGGACAAAGAAGAGGTTTATTAAACTACTTAACAAAGCAAGATATCGAAAGATACAGAGCTATAGTTAAGGAATTAGGTTTAAGAAGATAATTCAAAGATATAAGATAAATTTAGTAGAGCGGGTTTATTCCGCTCTATTATTTTAAAAACATTAAAATTATAAATTTTTACCAGTTGATTACCGAAAGGAGGTATTCAGTATGAATAAAACTAAAACATATGAAATTCAAGTGGCCGGAAGACCATTTAAAGTAGAATTTGGAAAGATTGGTATGCTTTCAGATGCTGCTATTTTTATGAGTTATGGAGATACTGTAATTTTAACTAATGCAAATGCATCAGCAAAACCAAGAGAGGGAATAGACTTCTTCCCATTAAGTGTAGATTATGAAGAAAGATTATATTCAGTTGGAAAAATACCAGGTGGATTTATTAAGAGAGAAGGAAAACCTTCAGATCAATCTATATTACATGGTAGAGCTATAGACAGACCAATAAGACCATTATTCCCAAGTGGATATAGAAATGATGTTCAAATAGTTTGTACAGTAGTATCAGTAGAAAAAGATAATTTACCAGAAATATTAGCAATAAATGCGGCTTCAACAGCATTATGCTTATCAAGTATACCTTTTACTACTCCAGTTGCAGCTGTTCAAGTTGGATTAATAGATGGAGAATTTATTATAAACCCAACATTAGAACAAAGAGCTATTAGTGAAATGGAATTAACAGTTTGTGCTACAAGTGAAAGAGTTATGATGATTGAAGCAGGTGGAAATGAAATACCTGAAGATGTTATGTATGATGCTATAATGTTTGGATTTGATGCTTGTCAAGATATAGTTAAATTCCAAGAACATGTAATGAAAGAGTTTGGAAAAGAAAAAATAGTTCCAGAACTTCATACTATAAATGAAGAAGTAGAAGCAGCTGTTAGAGATTTTGCTTTTGATATGATAAATGAAGCTATGCATATCACAGATAAAGATAAGAGAAATGAAGCAGTTGATTTAGCTAAGGAAAAAATAGCTGAAGAGTTTAATGAAAAATATGAAGATAATCTAGAAGATATAGCAGAAGCAGTTTATAACCTTCAAAAGAAAGTTGTAAGAAATATGCTATTAAAAGAACATATAAGACCAGATGGTAGAGCTTTTGATGAAGTTAGAGAAATCGGTTGTGATGTTAACATATTACCAAGAACTCATGGTACAGGATTATTTACAAGAGGATTAACACAAGTTATGACTGTAGCTACTCTTGGTGGAGTTGGAGAAGCTCAAACATTAGATGGTATTGGTGAAATTGAATCAAAGAGATATATGCACCATTATAACTTCCCAGCATACAGTGTTGGAGAAACAAGACCTGTAAGAGGACCAGGAAGAAGAGAAATTGGTCATGGAGCTTTAGCAGAAAGAGCCTTAGAACCATTAATTCCTTCAGAAGATGAGTTCCCATATACAATAAGACTTGTTTCAGAAGTATTAAGTTCAAATGGATCAACATCACAAGCATCAGTTTGTGGTAGTACACTTGCTCTTTTAGATGCAGGGGTTCCTATAAAGAGACCAGCAGCAGGCATTGCAATGGGACTTATAACTTCAGAAGACTTAACAGAAGAAGAAGTTTTAACAGATATTCAAGGAATAGAAGATTTCTTTGGAGATATGGACTTTAAGGTTGCAGGAACTGTAAAGGGAATAACATCAATTCAAGTTGATACAAAAATCGCAGGATTATCAAAAACTATAATCAGAAAAGCAATTGATGACGCTAGAAAAGCAAGATTAATGATAATTGATAAGATAAATGAATGTATTCCAGGACCAAGAGAAGAAGTTTCAGAATTTGCACCTAAGACTTCAACACTTCAAATAGATCCAGAAAAAATTAGAGATGTCATAGGAACAGGAGGAAAGGTTATAAATAAGATTATAGCTGATACAGGTGTTAAGATTGATATCAAGGAAGATGGATTAGTATTTGTATCTTCAGAAGATTCAAAGGGAGTTAAGGAAGCTTTAAGAATAATAGAAGGTTTAACTAAGGAAGTTAAGGTTGGAGAAATATATCTTGGAAAAGTTACTAAGATAGCTGCATTTGGAGCATTTGTAGAAGTGTTACCAAATAAAGAAGGATTAGTTCATATTTCAAAACTTGCTATTGAAAGAGTAAATAAAGTTGAAGATGTAGTTTCAGTAGGAGATGAAATTTTAGTTAAAGTAACTGAAATTGATGCTCAAGGAAGAGTAAATCTTTCAAGAAAAGATGTTTTACAAGAAGAATCTCAAAACTCTGAATCAAAGAAAGAAGAAAAGTAGTAAAAGGGCAATGAATAATTGCCTTTTTATTTTACAGAAAAATAAAAAATTTCACTCATATACTTTAATATGTCCTCATAATCTAATATAATGAGGAGGGATATATTATGAATGAAAATATAAAATATCTTAGTGAAATAGAAAAATATGAAATAATAAATGTAAATGATGGTGAGAAATATGACATCCTTGCTAGCAATGATATAATAGTTGATGAAAATGGAGAGTTAAAATTACTTTTACTTAATGTAGGTGGAGGTAAATTTGGGTTCTTTTCTTCAGGTGAGTATTATGAGATTGATTGGGAATATGTTAGAAAAATAGGGGCTAAAACAATTATATTAGATGTGGAGCAAGAAATGATAAGAAAAGCAAACTTATAGGGGCGTGATTTAATGGAAATTGTAGTTCAGAAATTTGGAGGCACATCAGTTTCAACTAGTGAAAGAAGAAAGATGGTTGTTTGTAAAATTAAAGAAGCAATAAAAAATGGTGAATCTCCAGTTGTTGTTGTTTCAGCAATGGGTAGAAAGGGAGATCCATATGCAACAGATACTCTACTTTCTTTAGTAGGAGAAGGTTTCAAAGAATATAATAAAATGGCAACAGATATTTTAATGTGTTGTGGAGAAATTTTAAGTACAGTAGTAATGAGTAATGAACTTAAAAATGCTGGAATAGAAGCAGTTCCCCTAACAGGAGGACAAGCTGGCATATTAACAGATAGTAATTTCTCATCAGCAGATATAATTGATGTTGATGCAAAGAAAATATTAGAGATAATAAGTGATGGGAAAGTTCCAGTTGTAGCTGGATTCCAAGGAATGAATAGAGATGGATTCTTTACTACCCTTGGAAGAGGTGGAAGTGATACAACAGCAGCAGTACTTGGAGCAGCTTTAGATGCTAAGGAAGTTCAAATATTTACTGATGTAGATGGTATGATGACTGCTGACCCAAGAATAGTTAATGATGCAAAACTTCTAGACAAGATAAGTTATAATGAAGTATTCCAATTAGCAGACCAAGGAGCAAAGGTAATACACCCAAGAGCTGTAGAAGCTGCTATGAAGGGAAATATTCCTCTTGTAATTAAAAATACAATGTCAGAATGTAAGGGAACAACAATTGATAACTTAGGAGATATGGAAAGTGAAAAAGTCATAGCAGGTATTACTCATCAAACAGATAGAATACAAGTATCTATTAAACTTGATGAAAACTTAGATAATAAGGAAATTTACAAGACTGTATTAGAAATACTTGCAAAAGAACATATAAGTTTAGATCTTATAAATATTTTCCCAAGAGAAAAAGTATTTACAATATCTGAGAATAAAAAAGATTTATTCAAGAGTATAATGGCTGAACATAATATAAATTATAATATAATAGAGAACTTAAGTAAGATAGCTATAGTTGGATCTAAGATGAAAGGTATACCAGGGGTTATGGCAAAAGTGGTATCAGCTTTAGATGCTAAAGGTATAGAAGTATTACAAAGTGCAGATTCACATATGACTATATGGTGTCTTGTTGAAACTGATAAGGTTCTAGAAGCTATAAAATCTTTACACAAAGTTTTTCTTTAAAATTATTAATTAAATAAGTATAAATAATGCTACTCCTGTAGAAACTATTTAGAGAGTATAGGAGGGGTGAATTATGACTAAAGAACTTGATAAAAATAAAGATAATGATACTAATGAAGAAATAGAAGAAATAAAAGAAGTTGGTCTTGTAGATAAAACAGAAGATGAAAATGAAAAAACAGAAGAAGAAGAAAGAATACAAGTTGTAAGTATAATAGGGCTTATAGAAGGTCATGCAGAGGCATCTTCACAAACTAAAACTACTAAATATGAACATATGATTCCTCAGCTTATAGAAATTGAGCAAAGTTCTAAGATAAAAGGAGTTTTATTTGTTTTAAATACAGTAGGTGGAGATGTAGAAGCAGGTCTTGCAATTGCTGAAATTATAAGAAGTCTTAGTAAGCCAACTGTATCGATAGTTATAGGTGGAGGTCATTCAATAGGTGTTCCACTTGCAACAGCAGCTGATTATTCATTTATATCACCTTCTGCAACTATGATAATACATCCTATAAGAATGACAGGACTTGTTATAGGAGTTTCTCAAACTTTTAGATATTTTGAGAAAATGCAGGAGCGCATAAATGATTTTATTGTTAAAACATCTAAGATAAAAAAAGAAGAATTAACAAGTCTTATGTTAAAAACAAATGATTTATTAAATGATATGGGTTCTATATTAATAGGAAGTGAAGCTGTAGAGTGTGGACTTATAAATTCAACAGGAGGAATAAGTGATGCTCTAAAGAAGCTTAATGAATTAATAGATAGTAAAAGTAAATCAAATTAATAAGAAAAACCATAGGATAGAACTATGGTTTTTTTCTATATATTGAATTTTAAGTTAATTTAAGCTTTAATATTTGATAGTCATACATTTTAAGGTTACAATATATAGGAAGATAAAAAGAGAGTTTAGAAACTTTGGAATAAAAGAGAGGTGATTTAGCAGGATGGCAACTGCAAAAGATAATAGAAAACCTAGAAGTACTAATAAGTCAAATGCTAATACTAATACTAGAAAGAGGCAGGCTAAACCTCAGCAGAAACAAAATGAACATAGTGAGATTTATGGAATTATAGTTGTTGCTTGTTCATTAATTTTTATGTTTAGTTTATATAGTAATAAATTAGGGTATTTAAGTATTGCTTCTAAAAAGATATTTGTATCGTTATTTGGAATAGCAGCCTTTATAATTCCAATATATATTATTTATATTGCTATAAAACATTATTTTCTAAAAGAAAAGATAAGTTTATCAAGAAAATATTGGGGTGTAACAGGAATAATATTAACTACTATGGTATTTTTACAAACTATTAATATGAGCGAAATTTATACAAATAATAATATTGGGGATGCAGTTCGTAAAATTATAGAATCAGATAATTATATGCAAGGTGGTATAATTAGTTTTGCACTTGTTTTACCTGTATATAAATTTATAGGAACAATAGGACTTTACATAATAATATTAGCTTCTTACATTATATGTTCTATACTTATATTTAATTATAATATTAAAGGTGTTGTAGGTAGAGTGCATACAAAGGGAAGGAAATTAGCTAATAAAACTTCAGCTAACAGAAATAAAGTAAGAAGACAAGCTATAAGAACTCAATCTACAAGTATAGAAGATACATTTTCAGATACTCCTGATAATAGTTTTAAAGATGAAATTAGGAGTAGATTAAAAATCTTAGATTTTATGAATAACTCAAAGTTAGAAGATGAAGATGATTTCGAGGAATTAGAAATTGTTGCAGATTTAGATGATGAAAATGAAGTTGAAGGAGTAAATAATTATAATCAAGAAAAAGAAACGAGATTTAATTATAAACCTAAGGAAGAAAGAAGAAGTAATTATAATAATGAGCAAACAATAAATTCTAATAGAAATCGAGCTAAAGAGACATTTTTTGAAAAGGCCTTAAAGTTTGATGAAAATATAGAGAATATTAAAGAGGAAGAAGAAATTAAGCCAGAACCTAAAATCAATATTCCAACTCCTACTCCTAAAGTAGAATCTATTGAAAAAGAGATAACAGTTATTGCGGAGGAAGAGATAAATCAAACTCAAAAGAAAAATAAAAAGCTTGAAGATAATATAAAAGAAGAAGTTGATAAGGAAATTAGTACTGTAATTTCTGATGAAAAAGAAGAAGAAAAACCTAGTTATTCTTATCCAACTGCAGAACTTTTAAATATAAATACTCATTCAGAAATGAATAGTGAAGATAAAAAAGAGCTTATTAGAAATGCAAACAAGTTAGAAGAAACTTTATTAAGTTTTGGTGTACAAGCTGATATTTTAGAAGTTACTAAAGGTCCATCAGTTACTAGATTTGAAATACAGCCAAAGGCAGGTATAAAAGTAAGTAAAATAGTAAATCTTTCAGATGACATTGCTTTAGGTCTTGCAGCAGGTGGAATAAGAATGGAAGCACCTATTCCGGGTAAGGCTGCTATAGGAATAGAAGTTCCTAATAAAAAGCAAACACCTGTATATTTCAGAGAGATAATTGAATCTGATGAATTTAAAAATAGTACGGCACCTATAGTTTGTGCTCTTGGTAAAGATATATCAGGAAAACCAGTTGTAACAGATATAAGTTCTATGCCTCACTTATTAATAGCTGGTGCAACAGGTTCTGGTAAAAGTGTATGTATAAATACTCTTATAGTAAGTCTTTTATATAAATATTCTCCTGATGAAGTTAAACTTCTTATGGTCGATCCAAAAGTTGTTGAACTTAGTGTTTATAATGGAATACCACATCTTCTAATTCCAGTAGTAACAGAGCCTAAAAAAGCTGCAGGAGCTCTTCATTGGGCGGTTAAAGAAATGGATAGAAGATATAATCTGTTTGCAGAAAATGGGGCTAGAAATATAGCTTCATATAATAAGATGGCTGATAAAGGAATAGTAAAAGATAAGCTTCCTTATATAGTAATGATTGTTGATGAGCTTGCAGACCTTATGATGGTTTGTCCTGGAGATGTTGAAGAATCAATATGTAGACTTGCTCAAAAAGCAAGGGCTGCTGGAATGCATTTAGTAATAGCAACTCAAAGACCTTCTGTTGATGTTATTACTGGTGTTATTAAAGCTAATATACCTTCAAGAATTTCATTTGCTGTTTCAAGCCAAATTGATTCAAGAACCATATTAGATTCTGCTGGAGCTGAGAAGCTTCTTGGAAGAGGAGATATGCTATTCCATCCGATTGGTAAATCAAGTAATCTTAGAGTTCAAGGAGCATTTATTTCAGAAGAAGAAGTAGAACAGGTTGTAGATCATGTTAAGGATATAAAACAAACTGTAGAAAATAATTATGAAGAAGAATTAGTACAACATATGAATTCAGCTGCTTCTGATAAAATAGATTCAGGAGATGATGATAGAGATGAACTTTTAGATGAGGCTACAAGAATAGTGGTTGAAACAGGACAGGCATCAGCATCATTTATACAAAGAAGACTTAGAATAGGCTTTAATAGAGCTGCTAGAATAATAGAACAATTAGAGGACATTGGTGTTATTTCTCCAAGAGATGGAAGTAAACCTCGTCAAGTATTAATAACTAAGGAAGAATTAGAAAATATTTAACAAAAAAATACTTGTTAATTTTAGTAAATCGATTTAAAATTAATAACATATAATGATTTATTAAACATTCAGGAGGAATTCATTTTGGAAAAGTACAAAGTTGGGCTTATAAGTTTAGGATGCGATAAGAATAGGGTGGATTCAGAAATCATGTTAGGAAGAATTAAGACAGGATATGATTTAACTGATAATCCAGAAGAAGCTGATATTATAATTGTTAATACTTGTGGATTTATAGAGAAAGCTAAAGAAGAATCAATAAATACTATATTAGAAATGGCAAAATATAAGGATGAACATAATTGTAAATTGTTAATAGCCACAGGTTGTTTAACACAAAGATATGGAAAAGAACTTATGGATATTATGCCAGAGATAGATATAATGTTAGGTGTAAATGATTATCAAAAAATAAATGAATTAATAGAACAATTTATTAAAGACCCAAAAAAAATACTAAGAGTAAATTATACAGATGAAAAAATAAATGAAGGTTTAAGACTTATTACTACAAAACAAACAACAGCTTATCTTAGAATAGCAGAGGGATGCAATAATTTTTGTACATATTGCATAATTCCAAAGATAAGAGGTAAGTTTAGAAGTAGAAAAAAGGAAAATATATTACATGAAGCAAGGAGACTTGCTAAATCAGGAACAAAAGAACTAATATTAATTGCACAAGATACAACGAATTATGGAATTGATATATATGGAGAAAAGACATTACATTTATTATTAAGAGAATTAAGTGAAATAGATGGAATTGAATGGATTAGAATATTATATTGTTATCCAGAAGCTATTTATGATAAACTTATAGAAGAAATAAAAGTAAATGATAAAGTATGTAAGTATTTAGATTTACCAATTCAACATATTAGTAATAATGTTCTTAAGAGAATGGGAAGAAAAACTACTAAGGAAGAAATAATAGATAAGATTGAAAAATTAAGAAGCAATGTAAGTAATATAACTTTAAGAACTTCACTAATAGTAGGATTTCCAGGAGAAACAGATGAAGACTTTAAAGAATTAAAAGACTTCATAAGGGATATAAAATTAGATAAAGTTGGAGTGTTTAGATACTCACAAGAAGAGGGAACCCCAGCAGCTATTATGGATAACCAAATTTCAGAAGAGCTAAAACTGCAAAGAGAAGAAGTGATAATGCTTGAGCAGTTAGAGGTGTCAAAAGGAATTTTAGCTTCAAAGATTGGAAAGCAATATAAAGTAGTTATTGAACATAAAGAAGATGATTATTATATTGGAAGAAGTTTTGAAATGGCCCCTGAGATTGATGGAGAGGTAATTGTTAATGGGGATAACCTAAAAATAGGTTGTTTCTATAATGTAGAAATTGTAGAAGCACTAGATTACGATTTAGTGGGAGTTGTAAAGGATGAATTTAGCAAATAAATTAACATTATTAAGAATTATATTAGTTCCATTATTCTTAATATGTATGATTAGAGATATTGTGCCATATGGGGTACTAATAGCTACAATTATATTTGTAGTTGCATCTATAACAGATAAGCTTGATGGATATATTGCAAGATCAAGAAATCAAATAACTACTTTTGGCAAGTTTATGGATCCTCTAGCGGATAAATTATTAGTAACTGCTGCACTTGTTACTTTAACAGGTATGAGAATAATTCCAGCTTGGATTTCAGTAATTATTATAGCAAGAGAATTTGCTGTATCAGGACTTAGAGCTGTCGCTGCCTCAGAAGGACGTGTTATAGCAGCAAGTAACTGGGGAAAGCTTAAGACAGTATTCCAAATGATTGCTTTAATACTGTTATTAATAGTTGCTAATGTAGCAACAACACCATGGGTTGCAGATTTAATAAATTCAAGTACATTTTTAGTGAATTTCTTTGCTTATGTACCAAATATAACATTATATATAGCAGTGATAATAACAATAATTTCAGGTATAGATTATTTTGTTAAAAATAGATCTGTGATAAATAGTGATAAATAGTGAGTTTAAAGGATATCTTATTTAAATAAGATATCCTTTTTGTTTACAATAAATAAGATAGGATATAATATTTATATAGTATTTTATAAATATGATGTATAAATTTAATATAATTAAGCATATAAATAGTATAATATAAATAAATAGCTTAACTTGACATAAGAATTTCAATACTATAAAATAATATTAAATACTATATTTTTTTTAGTGGAAAAATATAGTAGTGAAATAATAAACAAACATGAACCTTATTTAATGGCTTAATTTGCTTTATAGATATGCCTACGCAAGGAGGTGTTTGTAATTATGGAAATGATAATAATAGCGATACTTCTTTTAGTAGTGGGGGGCTTTGCAGAATATATAATTATACAAAAGGCAACTAAAACTAAAGTTGAGTCTCTAGAAAAAGAAGCAAAATTAAAGTTAGAAGATGCTAAAAGAGAAGCTGAAGCTACAAAGAAAGAAGCAATATTAGAAGCTAAAGAAGAAGTACACAAATTAAGAACTGATTTTGAAAAGGAATCTCGTGAAAGAAGAAATGAAGTTCAGAGATTAGAAAGAAGAGTTCTTCAAAGAGAAGAATCTTTAGATAAGAAGAGTGAAGCTTTAGAGAAAAAAGATGAAAATCTTAATAAGAAGATACAAGAAGTTCAAGAACTAGAAGAAAGTGTACAGCAATTATATACAAAACAAAGAGAAGAGCTTGAAAGAGTGGCAAATCTTTCAACTGATGTAGCAAGAGAAATCTTACTTGAAGAAGTAAGAAAAGAGATAAAACATGAAACAGCTATGATGGTTAAGGAAATAGAGAATAAAGCTAAGGAAGAAGCTGATAAGAGATCTAGAGAAATAATCACAACTGCTATTCAAAGATGTGCAGCAGATCATGTTTCAGAAACAACCGTTCATGTAGTCGCATTACCAAATGATGAAATGAAGGGTAGAATTATAGGTAGAGAAGGTAGAAACATAAGAACACTGGAAACACTTACTGGAGTTGATTTAATAATTGATGATACACCAGAAGCAGTAATACTTTCTAGTTTTGACCCTGTAAGAAGAGAAGTTGCTAGAATGACATTAGAAAAATTAATAGTAGATGGTAGAATACATCCAGCAAGAATCGAAGAAATGGTTGAAAGATCTATTAAAGATGTTGAAAATGACATAAAAGAAGAGGGAGAACAAGCTACATTTGAAACAGGAGTACATGGCTTACATCCAGAAATCATAAAATTACTAGGTAGACTTAAATATAGAACAAGTTATGGACAAAATGTTCTTAAGCATTCTATAGAAGTTTCATATTTAGCTGGTCTCATGGCTTCAGAGCTTGGTCTTGACCCAACTATTGCTAAGAGAGCTGGTTTATTACATGATATAGGTAAGGCTGTTGACCAAGAATATGAAGGTCCACACGCTGTAATAGGTGGAGATCTTGCTAAGAAATATGGTGAATCTAGTATAGTAGTAAATGCGATAGCAGCACATCATGGTGATGTTGAAATGGAAAGCATAGAGGCTATACTTGTTCAAGCTGCAGATGCAATATCAGCAGCTAGACCTGGTGCAAGAAGAGAAACTTTAGAAGCGTATATTAAGAGATTACAAAAGCTAGAAGAAATAGCAGATTCATATGAAGGTGTAGAAAAATCATATGCTATTCAAGCAGGTAGAGAAATTAGAATAATGGTTAGACCAGATATAGTTGATGATGCAGGGGCAATTGAACTTACAAGAAATATTGTTAAGGATATAGAAGAACAACTTGAATATCCAGGACAAATTAAAGTCAATGTTATTAGGGAAACTCGTGCAGTTGACTACGCAAAATAATATATTAGAATTAAAGAGTTAGAGTTAGAGTAGAAAATACATTTTGTTTTATACAAAATGTATTTTTGCTTTATATAAGTATATATTTACTTTTAAACTTATAAATGCTATATTTTTAGTATATTTAAAGTTAAAAGGGGGCGTACAACATGGAGTTATCAAAAAAAGCATTAAACATGTCAACATCACTTACATTAGCTTTAACAGCTAAGGCGACAGAACTTAGAAGCAAGGGGTTAGATATTATTAGTTTTTCAGCAGGAGAACCAGATTTTAATACTCCAGAGAATGTGAGACAAGCAGCTGCTAGAGCTATGGAAGAGGGGAAAAGTAAATATACTGCTACTGCTGGTATAAAAGAGTTAAGAAGCCTTATTTGTAAAAAATTTAAAGAGGATAATAATTTAAATTATGAAGAAAATAATATAATAGTGTCTACTGGTGCTAAACAATGCCTTAGCAATGTATTTTTAGCTATTTTAAATCCAGGAGATGAAGTAATAATAGCTTCACCTTATTGGGTTAGTTATCCAGAACTTATAAGTTTAGCAGATGGTAAACCTGTATTTGTAGAAACTAAAAAAGAGAATTCTTTTAAGTTTACAAAGGAAGAGTTAGAAAAAAGTATAACTAAAAAAACAAAGGCTATAGTATTAAATAGCCCTAATAATCCTACAGGTGCAATATATAGTAAAGCAGAACTTGAAGATATATTAGAATTTGCTAAGAAATATGATTTATTTATAATTTCGGATGAGATTTATGAAAAACTTAATTATGTTAAGGATAAAAAAGAACATATAAGTATTGCTAGTCTTAGTGAGGATGCATTAAATAGAACAATTGTTATTAATGGCTTTTCAAAGGCTTATGCAATGACAGGATGGAGAATTGGATATGCAGCAGGTAACTCAGAAGTTATAAAACTTATGACAACAATACAAAGTCATACTACTTCAAATGTTAATAGTATAGCTCAATATGCTGCTGTAGAAGCTTTAGCTGGAGAGCAAAAAGAACTTGAGAATATGATAAATATATTTTCAGAAAGAAGAAATCTTATGGTAAGTCTTATAGAGGGAATAGAAGGCTTTGATTTTATAAATCCGGAAGGAGCTTTTTATTGCTTTATAGATGTTTCAAAATATTTCCAGGGTAATATAAAAAACTCAATGGATTTTGCAACTAAACTTTTAGAAAAGGAAAATGTAGTTGTTATACCTGGAGTAGCTTTTGGAAAAGATAATTATATTAGACTATCCTATGCCACTTCAGAGGAAAATATAATAACAGGAATTGAACGAATAAAAAATTTTGTAAACAGTTTAGTATAATCACGATTTAGGTTGAAATTTTTACTAAATATTATTATAATTAAATAGATTAATATAAATTCTTAGATTTATATAACAAATAAGAAGTAAAGAGGTGTGTGTAATGATAACTAAAGAGGTTTTAGTTAAAAATGCAACAGGTTTACACGCTAGACCTGCAACATTATTAGTAAAGAAAGCATCATCATTCAAATCAGACGTAAGTTTAGAATTCAATGGTAAAAAAGCGAATGTTAAGAGTTTAATAGGTGTTTTATCATTAGCTGTTGGAAAAGACGCTAAGGTAACAGTTATAGCTAACGGAGATGACGAAGCTTTAGCTGCTGAAGAAATAGCTAACTTAATAGCTAACTTAGAAGACTAATTTTTTTTAAGACCTATAGAGAAATCTATAGGTCTTTTTTTATATATTAATAAAATAGATTTTAATAATGTAGTATAGCTTTAAAAAATAGTGAATATATTTATAGTAAGCTAAGTTGTTTTTAAAGCAATAGTATATAGATTAAAAGGAAGTTGATGTTGATATGAAAGAAATACAAGATTATTTAAGATCCAGAATGGGGAATTATAGTTTTTTCTTTGAAGATTTAAGAAGTGGATATGTTTTCGGTTATAATGAAAACGTTAAGATGACAGCAGCAGGATGTATGAAACTACCTATAGCTATAGCGCTTATAAAAAAAGAAGAAGATGGTGAATTAAGCTTTCTTGATAAGGTTAAAATTGAAAAAGAGGATAAAGTTTATGGTACAGGGATTATACATGAATTTAATGAAAGAGAATATACGATATTTGAACTCTTAGTAGCTATGCTTATACAAAGTGATAACACTGCAGCTAATAAAATTATTGATATTCTTGGAATCGATAAAATAAATGAAACTATTAAATTACTTGGATTAAAAAATACAGTGCTTAATAGAAAAGTAACTGATGAAAGAAATAAAGACGATGATATAGAAAACATAACAACTGCATATGACTTAGGTCAACTATGGAAAATATTAAATAATTCAACATACTTAAATGAGAATAATTCAACTATGCTTATTGATATATTAACAAGACAACAGAAAAAAAATAAGCTTGCCTTATATCTTCAGGACGATTTTAAGCTCGATATATCTAGTAAAACAGGAGATAAAAAAGGTGTAGAAAATGATACAGAGCTTATTAAATTAAATAAAGGAACTTTTTCTTTCACTGTAATGTCAAATAATATTCCGAATTCAGTTTATGGAACAGTTACTCTTGCTAAATCTGGTAAGATGATGTGGGATAATATAATAAATAATTGGCATTAATGTTTAAAATGAGATGAAACTATAAAGTAGCTTCATCTCATTATTTTTTTTATTTTAGAGGTAGAATATGAGACTAAATAGAATTATATAATTAAAAGATGTATTTTCTCTATATTAGTTGTTAGGAGGATATAAAATTGATAGTAACAGTTTTAGTTGAAAATAATACTATATCTAAAGAGTATAAGAATAGACATGGTTTATGTTTACATATTAAAGTTAAGGATTATAATATTTTATTTGACTTAGGGCCAGATGAAACATTTATAAAAAATGCAAATAAACTAGGAATAGATATATCTGATGTTGATATTGTAATTATATCTCATGGTCATAAAGATCATGGTGGGGGACTTAGAGAATTTTTAAAATATAATAAAAAAGCAAAGATATATATTAATAAAAATGCTTTTAATGAATATTATACTAAGATAATAGGTCCTATTAAATATTATGTAGGACTTAATAGAAAGCTAAAAAATAATAATAGGATTATTTTTACTGGAAAGGATTTCTCTGTAGATGATAATATACGTATATTTTCAGATATTAATAAGCAATATTTAATACCATCGTCAAATAAAGTACTTTTTATAAAAGATAAAGGACAGTATAAACAAGATTTATTTAAACACGAACAAAATCTTATTTTAAAGGAAGATAACAAGTATATTTTAATTGCAGGTTGTGCTCATAATGGAATAATAAATATTATAGATAAAGCAAAAGAAATAGTAGGAAAAGATTTAGACTTTGTTATTAGTGGATTTCATTTATATAACCCAGTTTCTAAAAAGAGAGAGAGTAATGCATTTATAGATAAGCTTAGTATGAACTTATCTACTCAAAGAACAAAATTTTATACATGTCATTGTACTGGGAATATGGCCTTTAAGAGATTAAAAAATAATTTAGAAGATAAAATAGAGTATTTATCAAGTGGAGAAATTATAAATCTATAAAAATATTATGTAAATATATAAAAAATCTATTATTGACAAAATTTATATAAACTGATAAAATTAATTCAATTTAAGAAACCTTTAATTTGATCCAGAGAGGTCGATAAGGAAGTTATTTTAAGATAATATTAAATTTTATCTAAATTTAGTGCGTAAGTAAAGCCTTCCTTTTCCAGGAAGGCCTTTTTTTATAGCATATAATAATAACTTATCTTCTTTAAATTTAACACAGAGATGTTAAAAAGGAGTGATGTAAAATGCCTAATGAAAGCTTAATAGGAAAACATTTAATAGAGCCTAAAGATTTTTCAGTTAAACAATTAGATGAAATCTTTGAGCTTGCAAGTCAAATAATTTCAAATCCAAAAGAATATGCAGATATATGCAAAGGGAAGATTTTAGGAACTCTTTTTTACGAGCCTAGTACAAGAACTAGACTTTCTTTTGAATCAGCTATGCTAAGACTAGGAGGTCGAGTAATAGGATTTTCTGATTCACAATCTAGTTCAGTTTCAAAAGGAGAGTCACTAAGAGATACAATTCAAACAGTAGGTTGCTATGCAGATGTAATTGCTATGAGGCATCCTTTAGAAGGTGCAGCAAAAGTAGCAGCAATGTATTCAGATATACCAGTAATTAATGCTGGAGATGGAGGGCATCAGCATCCAACACAAACCTTAACAGATTTATTAACTATAAAAAAGCTAAAAGAAAGTTTAAGTGGAAATACCATAGCTTTATGTGGAGATTTAAAGTATGGAAGAACAGTTCACTCATTAATAAAAGCTTTATCAAGATATAGTGATAATAAATTCATACTAATATCACCAGAAGAATTAAAAATACCCGAATATATAAAATCAGAAGTTTTAGAAAAAAATAATATTGAATATATAGAAATCAATAATTTAGAAGAAGGCATTAAAAAGGCAGATATTCTTTATATGACAAGAGTTCAAAGAGAAAGATTTGCTGATAAAGATGAATATGAAAGATTGAAGGATGTCTATATTCTTAATAAAGAAAAAATGGAATTAGCTAAAAGAGATATGATAGTTATGCATCCTCTTCCAAGAGTAAATGAGATAAGCTATGAAGTAGATGAGGATAGTAGAGCTAAATATTTTGAGCAAGCAAGATATGGAATGTATGTAAGAATGGCTTTAATAGCTAAATTATTGGGGGTAGCATAAATGGAAAATCAACAAAAAGAAAATAAAATAAAAATTTGTTCAAACTCAAAATGTATAACTCATTATGAAAAGTATCTAAAATTAAGTTTTACAAAGATGACAGGTAAGAAAGATATGTACCTATGTGATTATTGTGAGAGAGAAAATAAATTTTAAAAATTTTTGAAGGTTGAGGGATGTTTATGAATTTATTAATTAAGAATGTAAATATAGTAGATGAAAGTCATAATTTCAAAGGTGATTTATATATAGAAAATGGAAAGATTAAAGAGTTATCAGATAATATAATTAAAGATTGTAAAGTTATAGATGGTAAAGGATTAGTGCTTATGCCAGCATTTATAGATACTCATGCTCATTTTAGAGATCCAGGATTTACTTATAAAGAAGATATTGAAACTGGTTCTAAAGCAGCAGTAAGAGGTGGTTATACAGCTGTAACTCTTATGGGTAATACAAATCCAATTTCTAGTACAAAAGAAATTAAGGATATGGTAGAAGACAAGGCAAGAGAAATAGGTCTTGTAGATGCATATCAATGTATTACTATAACTAAAGATTTAGATGGAAAGACACTTAGTCATTTAGAAGCTTTTGAAGGGGACAAGTCATTAAAAGCTATAACTGATGATGGAAAAGGAGTTTGTGATTCAAAGATTATGCATGATGCTATGCTTATGGCAAAGAGAAATAACTGGATTGTTATGTCACATGCTGAAAATCATGAGGTTTCAAAAATATCAATGAGACTTGCAGAAAATATGATGACTTGGAGAGATGTAGAACTTGCAAAATTTACAGGTGCAAGACTTCATATGTCACATGTTAGTACAAAAGAAGCTATTGATTATATAAGAGAAGGAAAAGAATCAGGAGCTAAAGTAAGTTGTGAGGTAACTCCACATCATATATTCTTTAATAATAAAATAAATAATTATAGAGTTAATCCACCAATAAGAGAAGAGGAAGATGTAAAGTCATTAATTCATGGAATTAAAATGAACTATGTGGATTGTATAGGAACAGATCATGCTCCACATACAGATGAAGAAAAACTAAAAGGTGCACCAGGACTTACAGGTATAGAACTTGCATTTTCAGTATGTTATACAAAGCTTGTAAAAGAAGAGGGAATAAGTCTTAATAAGCTTAGTTCACTTATGAGTGGTAGAGCAGGAGAATTGCTTGGAGTAAATAAAGGAAAAATACAAGTAGGATTTGATGGTGATATTGTCCTTCTTGATTTAAATAAAGAATTTATAGTTGATAGAAAGAAGCTTGTATCTAAAAGTAAAAATACACCATTTGATGGAGTTAAACTTTATGGAGATGTAGTTTTAACTGTAAAAGAAGGAAAAATAGTTTATAAAGGTGAGTTTTAAGGGGGATTATCATGATTATAGATAAATTATATAAAAAAGTAGAAGAAAATGGAGTAGTTTGCTTAGGGCTTGATACAAGTCTAGACTATATACCACAAGGATTTAAGGATAAATTTGATAATATAAGTGATATTTTATTTAATTTTAATAAAAGTATTATAGATGAAACTTTAGATGTAGTTGCTTGTTATAAAGTACAAATAGCTTATTATGAGGCTTTAGGAATAGAAGGACTTTTAGCTTATAAGAGAACCTTAGAATATTTAAGAGAAAAAGAAGCTATAAGTATTGCAGATATAAAAAGAGGAGATATAGCTGCAACAGCTAAAATGTATGCTAAAGCTCATTTTGAAGGAGATTTTGAATCAGATTTTATAACTCTTAGCCCTTATATGGGAATGGATAGTATAGAACCATATATTCCATATTTCGAAAGTGGGGAAAAAGGAGCTTTTGTATTAGTAAGAACTTCAAATAAAGGTGCGGAAGATATAGAGTTTATAGAAAGTAAAGATGGAAAAAGAATTTATGATATAGTAGGCGAAAAGTTATCTAATATTGGAGATCCATTACTTGGAGAATCAGGATATAGTGCAATTGGAGCAGTAATAGGATGTACACATACAAAAGAAGCTAACAAAATAAGAGAAGATCTTAAAAAGATGTTTTTCTTAATACCAGGTTATGGAGCACAAGGCGGAAAAGCTGAAGATGTAGCTAAATATCTTAATAATGGAAATGGCGGAGTAGTTAATTCATCAAGAAAAATACTTCTTGCATATAAAGAGCAAAATGATGAAGAAAACTTTGCACTTTGTGCTAGAAGAGAAGCCATAAAAATGAGAGATGAAATAAGACAAGCTGTAAATAGTATTAGATAATAAAGATAGAGGTGTGAGTTCTATGGCAATGGAGTATGTTAAGTCAGTTATTTTAGAAAATATAGAAATATCTACAGGGATTTATTCTATGAAACTTAAGCATAAAAAAGGTGTAAAAGCAGGTCAATTTTATATGCTTAAATCTGAGAAAGCTTTCCTTGGAAGACCTATAAGTGTTTGTGAAGTTGAAAATGATGTTTTAAGATTTGTTTATGCTGTTGTAGGAAAAGGGACAGAAGAACTTAAATCTCTTAGAGAAGGTGAAGCTTTAAAGCTTATAGGACCTTTAGGAAATGGTTTTGATATCGAAAAAGAGTATGGTAATACAGCTTTAGTAGGTGGAGGAATAGGTGTAGCCCCTCTATTAGAACTTGCTAAAAATTTAAAAATTAATAATAGTACTAAAAGTTTAGATTTTTATGGTGGTTTCAGGGATGAAATATATTTAGTAGAAGATATAAAAAAATATGTTGATGATGTCATAATAAGCACGAATTCAGGTAAATATGGGGTTAAAGGATTTGTTACTCAACCATTAGTAGAAAATATAAAAAAATATGATACTATTCTTTGTTGCGGACCAGAAATTATGATGCAAAAAGTTGTAGAAATAGCAAAAGAAAATAATATAGATATTTATGTATCAATGGAAAAACATATGGCTTGTGGAGTAGGAGCATGTCTAGTGTGTACTTGTAAAACTAAAGATGGAAATAAGAGAACATGTAAAGATGGTCCTGTATTTAATGGACTTGACATTGAATTTTAGGAGGAAGTCTTATGTTAAAGGTTAATATAAATGGAGTAGATTTTAAAAATCCAGTAATAGCTGCATCAGGTACATTTGGTTTTGGAGAAGAGTACAATAACTTCTATGATGTATCAAAACTGGGAGGAATATCTTCTAAGGGTCTTACACTTAATGAAAGAGCTGGTAATGATGGAATTAGAATTTATGAAACTGCAGAAGGAATAATGAATTCAGTAGGTCTTCAAAATCCAGGAGTAGAAGGGTTTATAAGAAATGAACTTCCTAAAATGAGAAAGCTTGATACTAATATAATAGCTAATGTTGGTGGAGGATGTATAGAAGATTATGAAAAGGCTATATCAATACTAGATGAAACAGATATTGATATGATTGAATTAAATATTTCTTGTCCTAATGTTAAGTCAGGTGGAATGGCATTTGGAATAAAAAGTGATGTAGCAAGAGATGTTGTATCAAAGGTAAGGGCTTTAACAAGAAAACCTCTTATGGTTAAGTTATCTCCAAATGCAGAGGATATAGTTGAAATGGCAGTTCAATGTGAAATGGCAGGAGCAGACTCAATATCACTTATAAATACAGTAAAAGGAATGGCAATAGATATAAAGAAAAGAAAGCCAATATTTAATAATAAATTTGCAGGACTTTCAGGTCCAGCAGTAAAACCAATTGCTCTTAGAATGGTGCATGAAGTATCAAATGCTGTAAGTATACCAGTTATAGGACTAGGAGGCATATCTACAGCTGAAGATGCAATAGAATTTATGATGGCTGGGGCAAATGCTATTCAAATAGGTACAGTAAGTTTTATAAATCCAACAGCAGGAATTGAGATAATTGAAGGTATGGAAAAGTTCTGTAAAGAAGAAGGTATTAAAAATATAAATGAAATAGTAGGAATTATAAAATAATTTTAAAATAGATTGAGTGAATTAATAGGAGGATTTAATTATGGTTATTGAAACATTAAAGGAAGTAGGAGCATTATTAGAAGGACACTTTTTATTATCATCAGGAAAGCATTCAAATAGATATTGCCAATGTGCTAGACTATTACAACATCCAGAAAAGGCAGAGAAAGTTTTAAAAGTTGTTGCAGATCAATTAAGAGATAGCAATATAGAATGTGATTTAGTTGTAGGACCAGCAATGGGAGGAGTAGTAGTTGCTTATGAATTAGGAAGACAACTTGGTAAACCAGCTATATTTACTGAAAGAGAAAATGGAGAAATGACTTTAAGAAGAGGCTTTGAAATAAAAAAAGGTCAAAAAGTTATAATTACAGAAGATGTTGTTACAACAGGAAAGAGTTTTAAAGAAGCTGCAAAAGTTATAGAAGAACATGGTGGAGAAGTTGTTGCAGTAATATGCATAGTCGATAGAACATCAACTAAGGTAACAGATTATCCTATGTTTAGCTCAGTAAAGTTAGATATTGAAACATATGAAGTTGAAGATTGTCCTTTATGTAAAGAGAATATACCATATGTTAAACCAGGAAGTAGAAAAATAAAATAGAAATAAAAAAAGACTATCTCATTGTGGAATAAAAATTTCCTTTAGAGATAGTCTTTTTATTTTTAAATAGTATAAATATTATCTAAGTTTCTCTCAAATAGTTCTATTAAGGGACAGAGCCTTTTTATAGTATAAGTTTTTAATATATATTTTTTATAATAAGGTATTAAAAAATACTATGTAAGAAAAATTGGTTATTGCTTAGCAATATTTTAATAATTACCAAACTATTTGTGTGTGTAAATAAATAGTTGAAAAGTGTAGAATAATTTAAAAAGTATTTTTTAGTTAATATTTCAATAAGGTGATTAACTATTTTGTAAACTTTAGGAAATTGTATTAAGTTACAATAATACTAATAAATATAAAATTATTAAAAGAGCAAAGGATGAAAAAATGAAAAAGTTAGCAATAATAGTCGCCATTATAGCTTTAGGTGGTATTGTAATAGCTGGTGGATATTCTATAGAAAAGGGAAAGTTAAATACTAATATAAATGTTGATAAGCAAAATTCTAATAATACTAATAGTGCTGTAGTTAATAATAATAGTAATGGTAATTATGACAATAATAGTGAAAGCCATAATAATTCTATTAAAAATATAAATAATACATATAATCAAAGTATAGATAGTACAAAAAAATTTTCTAGTGTGAATCAAGAAAGCCATGATAATATTTCAAGTCAGGTAAATAGTAATGATTCTAGTTCTAGTACAAGTCAAATAAATTCAAATAATGAAAATAAAACTAGTAGTTCAATAAATATTTCAGATTATATGGGTGTGTGGAATCCTGTTACTGAGGTGCAATGGAATAGTGTATATAATCAAAATATTATTCCAACAGAAAAACAGTTAAATGAGAATAAATTAATTATGACACCGGAAGAATTTTCATTTAATGGGGTAACTATAAAAAATCCAGCTTATAAAATTGTTCCAATTGATGAATGTGATGTTTTTGCTAATGCACAGATGGGAGCTTATGAGGGGTTAAATAATAATTATAATCATAAGAGTAATAGTGAGATAGGAATTCCTAAAACACCTTATTCACCTATATATTTTATAGTTGCATATCCTAAAGGAAAGCGTAAGGAATATCTAGGTGAGGATGGAGGACTTATTTTCAATTATCCTTATATATTAGATGGGCATGTATTTGCTTTACTAAATACACCAGAAAAGCCACTTTATAAATTTGAGAAATAGATATATTTCGTATAAAATTTATGTCTTATAAGTTGATTAGTAAATAAAATTTTATGATGTAATTTAATTATTAAATAGGATAAATATTAATAAAAAATATAATGAAAAAATAATTTTAAATATAGCAAAAGTAATTAAATGGTAATATAATAAAATAAATAGTAAAATCTTTGATTGAAAAAAGTATCTATAAGTAGGTTAGCTTAGCGAGCTGTGGTTTGGTGGGATGCACAGTGTAACTCTTATAGTGAAATGGGTTCATGAGATGCGAAGGTGAAACTTTAATGTAGTAGCCTAAGCCCTGTCCTCAGGTTATAGGGGTAGAATATCGAGTAATTAGCTCTGTATTTGAGTGAAGAAGAACAGCTATAGTTATTTTACATATCTATAGAGGTTGAATTTGGGTGGCACCACGACACTATCGTCCCAAGTAAGGGAGATGGTGTTTTTTTTATATCAATAATCTTTTAAATTTGCTACCAATGGACTTATTCTTCAAAAGATTTTAACTAAATTTAAAATGGAGGATTTAAAATTATGGAAGGATATTACGGGAATTTTGGTGGACAATATGTATCAGATGAAATTAAGAATGCATTAAAGGAAGTAGAAGAGGGATTTTACAAATACAAAGATGATGAAGAATTTAAAAGTGAATATATGTATTATTTAAATAATTATGTTGGGAGACCATCACCTCTATATTATGCGAAAAGATTAACTGAGTATTTAGGAGGAGCTAAGGTTTATTTAAAAAGAGAAGATTTAAATCATACTGGTGCTCATAAAATAAATAATGTTATAGGACAAATGCTTATAGCAAAAAGATTAGGAAAAAAGAAAGTAATAGCAGAAACAGGAGCAGGCCAACATGGTGTAGCAACAGCAACAGTTGCAGCACTTATGGGAATGGAATGTGAAGTTTATATGGGAGCGGTTGATGTAAAAAGACAAGAACTTAATGTTTTTAAAATGGAGCTTTTAGGTGCAAAGGTTATTCCTGTCATAGATGGAAGTAAAACATTAAAGGAAGCAGTAGATGCTGCATTAAAAGCTTATGTACAAGAAGTTGATAATTCATTTTATGTATTAGGATCAGCAGTAGGTCCACATCCTTATCCTACAATGGTAAAGGAATTTCAAAAAATAATAAGTGAGGAAGCAAAAGAACAAATATTAAAGATGGAAGGTAAATTACCTAAAGCGATAATAGCTTGTGTTGGAGGAGGCAGTAATGCAATAGGAGCTTTTGCAGCATTTATAGAAAATAAAAATGTTGAACTTATAGGAGTAGAAGCAGCTGGAGAAGGAATAGAGACAGAAAAACATGCAGCAACAATGACAAAAGGAGTTGAAACTATAGTTCATGGAATGAATACACTTTGTCTTGTTAATGAAAAGAATGAGATTAAGGAAGCTTATTCAATATCAGCAGGACTTGATTACCCAGGGGTTGGACCAGAACATTCATATCTTTGTAAAACGGGTAGAGCAAAATATTATCCAATAACAGATAAAGAGGCAATAGATGCTTTTAAGTTATTAACAAGCCTTGAAGGGATAATACCAGCAATAGAAAGCTCACATGCTATTGCACAAGGAATAAAGTATATTCCAGATACTAAGAAAGAGGAGGTAGTAATTATAAATATTTCTGGAAGAGGAGATAAGGATATTGAACAGATAAGAAATTTTGAGCTTAATAATCATTAAAAATTAAGTTGTTAGAAGAGGTACTGTATATTTAAAAGAATGTTTTGAGATGAATAAAATAGTTTTCCTCATAAAAGAAAAAGATTACTTATAAAGCAATCTTTTTCTTTTTTTATTTCATATTAGAAACAAAAAGTTTTTAAATATAAAATATTCAGTTAATTTAGTTTAAGAAAAAGTTATGATATAATGTAATCAAAGCTAATAAAAATTACTTTCTATGCAACTTAGTGAAAAAAATGTTAATGTAAATAGTTACATATCATTTTGTCTTGTTAAATTAAAGAAAGATATGTTATAATTGCTTTGAAAGTAAAATTTGACATTTATAGTAAATAAAGTTTGAATTTTATTGAAATTTAACTAACTAAGAGAAGAAAACAGATTATATAAAATATCATCTGATTTAAGAAACAAAGGCTAAAGAGAAGTTATCATTTTCACACTTAAGATTACAAACTATACATATAGTATAAATGTAAATATTAGTGTAAAGATGAATATAACCAGATTATATAGTAGTTATATTTTTAACAATATAATAAAACATTAAGGAGGTCTTTTTAGTTATGTTTAAACAATGGGAAGGATTCAATCAAGGTATATGGACAGAAAGTATAGATGTAAGAAACTTTATACAAAAAAACTATACAGAATATAAAGGTGACAAAGAGTTTTTAGTAGGTACTACAGAAAAGACAGATGCAGTATGGGCAAAAGCTAAAGCTTTAATTATTGAAGAAATCCAAAAAGGAATAATTGATGTTGCTACTGATAGAGTATCAGGAATAAATAATTATGAAGCTGGATATATCGATAAAGATAATGAAGTTGTAGTTGGACTTCAAACAGATGCTCCACTTAAGAGAATAGTTAACCCTTATGGTGGAATGAGAATGGTAGAAAACTCATTAAAAGAATATGGATTTGAATTAAAAGAAGAAATAAAAGAACATTTCAATGAATATAGAAAAACTCATAACCAAGGTGTATTTGACGCTTATACAAAGGAAACAAGAGCTGCAAGATCAGCAGGTCTTTTAACAGGACTTCCAGATGCTTATGGTAGAGGAAGAATAATTGGTGACTATAGAAGAGTTGCTCTTTACGGAATAGATTTCTTAGTAGAAGAAAAGAAGAAAGATTTAGATGCTCTTAAAGGCGATATGTTAGATGAATTAATCAGAAAAAGAGAAGAAGTTAACATGCAAATTAGAGCTTTAGGTGAAATTAAAGCTATGGCAGCTAAATATGGTGTTGATATCTCACAACCAGCTACAACAGCAAGAGAAGCTGTACAAGCTCTTTACTTTGGATACTTAGCAGCTATCAAAGAAAATAATGGAGCAGCTATGTCAATAGGTAGAACTTCAACATTCTTAGATATCTTTATAGAAAGAGATTTAAAGAACGGAACATTAACAGAAGCAGAAGCTCAAGAACTTATAGATCAATTAATAATCAAGTTAAGACTTGTAAGACATCTTAGAACACCTGAATATAATGATTTATTTGCAGGAGATCCAACATGGGTAACAGAAGGAATTGCTGGTATGGGGGTAAATGGTAAATCACTTGTTACTAAGAACTCATTTAGATATCTTCATACTTTAATAAATCTTGGACCAGCTCCAGAACCAAACTTAACAGTTTTATGGTCAGATAGATTACCAGAAGGATTTAAGAAATTCTGTGCTGAAATATCAATAAAAACTGATTCAATTCAATATGAAAATGATGAAGTTATGAGACCTTTATATGGAGATGACTATTCAATAGCTTGTTGTGTATCAGCTATGAGAATTGGTAAGCAAATGCAATTCTTTGGAGCAAGAGCAAACCTTGCTAAGGCATTACTTTACACAATTAATGGTGGAGTAGATGAAAAAACAGGTAAGACTGTTATAGAAGGATTAGAGCCAATGACTGATGAAGTATTAGACTTCGAAAAGGTTAAAAAGGCATATAAGAATGTTTTAGATTCAGTAGCAAAATTATATGTAGATACAATGAATGTAATTCACTACATGCATGATAAATATGCATATGAAGCTGGACAAATGGCATTACATGATACAGAAGTTGAAAGATTAATGGCATTTGGAATAGCTGGACTTTCAGTTGCAGCTGATTCATTAAGTGCTATAAAGTATGCTAAGGTTAAACCAATAAGAAATGAAAATGGAATAGCTGTTGATTTTGAAATCGAAGGAGATTTCCCTAAGTATGGAAATGATGATGATAGAGTTGATGATTTAGCAGTAGAACTTGTTAAAACATTTAGTGCTGATCTTAAGAAGCATCCATTATACAGAAATGCTAAACACACACTTTCAATCTTAACAATAACATCAAACGTTGTTTATGGTAAGAAGACTGGTTCAACACCAGATGGAAGAAAAGCTGGAGAAGCATTTGCACCAGGAGCTAACCCAATGCATGGAAGAGATGCTAATGGAGCTTTAGCAAGCTTAAACTCAGTAGCTAAGATACCATATCAAGAAGTATGTGAAGATGGAGTATCAAACACATTCTCAATAGTTCCAGATGCTTTAGGAAAAGATATGGATTCAAGAGTACTAAACTTAGTAGGATTATTAGATGGATACTTTACACAAGGAGCTCACCACTTAAATGTTAATGTATTTAATAGAGCTACATTACTTGATGCTATGGAAAATCCAGAAAAGTATCCAACATTAACAATAAGAGTTTCAGGATATGCTGTTAACTTTACAAGACTTACAAGAGAACAACAACAAGAAGTTTTAAGTAGAACATTCCACGAAGCTATATAAGTTTAAATTAATTAAAGTAAAAAAGGAGGGGTGTATATATACCCTTCCTTTTTAATATAGATAGGAGAGTTTTTATTATGGTAAAAGGAAAAATACACTCAATAGAAACAATGGGACTTGTAGATGGGCCAGGAATTAGATTTGTTGCTTTTATGCAAGGGTGTGCTATAAGATGTGCATATTGTCATAATCCAGATACATGGACTACAGAAGGTGGACAAGAATATACTCCGAGAGAACTTGTAGATAAAATAAAAAGATATAAACCATATTTTAATTCATCTGGTGGTGGAGTAACATTTTCAGGAGGAGAACCTCTTCTTCAACCTGAGTTTTTATTAGAAACATTAAAATTATGTAAGGAAGAAGGAATACATACAACTTTAGATACTGCAGGAGTTGGATTTGGAAATTATAAGGAAATTCTTAAATATACTGATCTTGTTATGTTTGATATTAAGCATTTAAATAAAGATGAATATGAAAAGCTAGTTGGGAAAAA
This sequence comes from Clostridium mediterraneense, assembly GCF_900091705.1. Taxonomy (GTDB): domain Bacteria; phylum Bacillota; class Clostridia; order Clostridiales; family Clostridiaceae; genus Sarcina; species Sarcina mediterraneense. The sequence goes on from NZ_LT594785.1 coordinate 1,398,450, forward strand.
GATAGATAAGTCTCTTGAATTTTTAAATGAGTGTCAAGAATCTGGTGTTAAGATGTGGATAAGGCATGTAGTTGTACCAGGTATAACAGATTCAAGAGAAAATATACAAAAAGTTAAGGAATTTGTTGATACTTTGAAAAATGTTGAAAAAGTAGAACTTTTACCATATCATGTATTAGGGGTTAATAAATATGAGACTATGGGAATTAAGTATAAATTAGAAGGTGTTAAACCTATGGATAAAGATTTACTTAATGAAATGAAAAAAGAAATTTTTAAATAAAAAAAGGGATATTCTGTTTAGAATATCCTTTTTAATTTTTAAATATATTAATTAAATATATTTAAAAAGTGTAAACTAAAAATAGTGAATTTAATGTTTTTGAAATCTATAAGAAAAAGTGTTATTATTTTCTATAAAGCTAGGTTAGTTAATTTTATATATTTTAAATAAAGATATTTATATAAAAATAATAATATATAAGTTAATAACAAAGGAGGAAATGTCATAAAATATGACTTTAAAAAACTATGGATACTAAACAAATTATAGCTATAATAATATTTTTAGTTATTTTAGCTGGAATTATTATTGAAATGTTTGATATTACTGTATTAGCCTTAACAGGTGCAGTAGCTATGGTTGCATTTAAAATTATACCTTTATCAAAAGTAATGGGATATGTAGATTTTGATACTATTGCCGTACTTATAGGTATGATGCTTACTGTAGCAGTATTTAAACAAACAGGATTTTTTGAGTACATAGCTATGTTTACAGCAAAGATATGTAAAGGTAAAAGTTTTAATATTCTTTTGGCACTTGGGATTTTAACAGCAATATTTTCAGCTGTTTTAGATAATGTAACTACTGTTTTACTTATGGGACCTGTTACATTTCTAATTACAAAAATGCTAAAAATAAATCCTATACCATTTGTAATTACTGAAATTTTTGCATCTAATATTGGAGGAACAAGTACTTTAATAGGTGATCCACCTAATATTATGATAGGTAGTGCTGCAGGACTTAATTTTACAGACTTTATAGTAAGATTATTCCCTATAACTTCTGTTATACTAATTATTTCTATTCTAATTATTTATGTCTTAAATAGAAAGAAAATGAAGGTAAGTGAAGAAGATAGGCAAGTTATATTAGCTCTTAATCCTAAAGATGAAATAAAAGATAAAGCTCTTCTTATAAAAGGACTCATAGTAATAGTTTTTGTTTTATTAGGATTTATATTTAGTGACTTTTTAGGATTAAATGCTGGTGCTGTAGCAATGATAGGTGCTTGTGTTTTACTTTTAATTTCTAAATCAAGTATATCAGAGATAATTAATGATGTAGAATGGGGTTCAATTTTATTCTTTATAGGGCTATTTATAATGGTTGGTGGTTTAGTTGAAACAGGAGTAATCAATATGCTAGCAGAGCTAATTATAAAATATGGTAAGAGTGATCCTATAGTACTTATATTAATAATGCTTTGGGGATCTGCATTAGTTTCAGCATTTTTAGATAATATACCTTTTGTTGCTACATTAATTCCTTTAGTTCTTGTTATGAAACATCAAGGAGTAGATGTATTACCACTTTGGTGGGCTATATCACTTGGAGCATGTCTTGGAGGAAATGGAACACTTATAGGTGCTTCTGCAAATGTAGTTCTTTCAGGAATATCAAATAAAAATGGATATAAGATTACTTTTGTAGATTATTTTAAGATAGGATTTCCTCTTATGATACTTTCAATAATTATATCTACAATATATCTTTTAATTTTATATGCTTAATTATATAAAGACTAGAACTTATAATATAGGTTCTAGTCTTTTTTATAAAAGTTCATAAAAAATATAGGGTGGAAATATATACTTTTAGTAAATATAGTAGTATTATTATTAATAATATTACTATACTATTAATGAATTTAATGTGTTAAAAAGGAGATGGGTGTTATGTATAATGATGAAATAGACTATAAGCTTTATGGGGATGATATGCAATTTGTTGAAATAGAATTAGATCCAGGGGAAACTGTTATTGCAGAATCAGGTTCTATGATGATGATGGATAATGAAATACAAATGCAAACTATATTTGGAGATGGAAGTCAAAAATCAGGTGGTTTCTTTGGAAAGCTTGGTGGAGCAGCAAAGAGAGTAATAACAGGTGAAGGATTATTTATGACAGCCTTTACTAATTATGGTTCATATAAAGAAACTGTATCTTTTGCATCACCATATCCAGGTAAAATAATTCCTATAGATTTAAGATATTTTGGTGGAAAAATAATTTGTCAAAAGGATGCATTTTTATGTGCAGCAAAAGGCGTAAGTGTAGGTATAGATTTTAGAAGAAAACTTGGGGCAGGATTCTTTGGTGGAGAAGGATTTATACTTCAAAAGTTAGAAGGAGATGGAATGGCCTTTATTCATGCAGGTGGAACAATAGTTAGAAGAACACTTATGCCAGGTCAAACACTTAAGATTGATACAGGATGTCTTGTTGCTATGACAAAAGATATAAATTATGATATACAATTTGTTGGTGGAATAAAGAATTCTTTATTTGGTGGTGAAGGAATCTTCTTTGCAACTCTTACAGGTCCTGGAGACGTTTGGGTACAAAGTTTACCATTTAGTAGACTTGCAGCTAGAGTATTTTCAGCAGCACCACAAGCAGGTGGAGAAAGCGTTGGTGAAGGTAGTATTCTAGGAAGATTAGGAGACTTATTCCAAGATTAATATAATAAAAAAAGCCTCAAAGTAATTTTGAGGCTTTTTTATTTATTTCATTATTATATTTCTTACTACTTTATAAAGTTGAATTACTGAAAATTGTGCTATAGCTAGTCCATATATAATAAATAAATTATTATATCCAATAAAAGTAACTTCAAATATATTAAATATAGGTCTTACAAGAAGAACTAGGTTTAGAAGTATAAATCCTATACCAAATGCAAGCCAAAGGAATCTGTTAGAAATAAGAGTTTTATAATTTAATACATGATTTTCAGATTTACTTGTAAATCCATGAACTAATCTTGAAAGACAAAGACAAGCAAAGGCCATTGTACTAGCAATTACAGTATTTCCAGTATTAAGTCCAATATGGAATGCAATCATTGTAGCTAAAGCAATTATAGATCCTTCTATTAAAATATCAAATGAAAATTTCTTAGTTAGGATAGATTCATGCATATCCCTAGGCTTTTCTTTCATAATATTTTCGTCATTAGCCTCAAATCCAAGTGCAATAGCTGGTAAACTATCTGTTAATAGATTTATAAATAGTAGATGAACTGCTGCAAATGGTATTGGTAGTGCAAAAATAGAAGCATAAAGTACACATAAAATAGCTGCAGTATTACCAGATAATAAGAATTTAAGAGATTTTTTTATATTAGCATAAATATTTCTTCCATTATCTATAGCTTTTACAATTGTACTAAAATTATCATCAGTTAAAACCATAGCAGCTGCATCTTTAGCTACTTCAGAACCAGTTATACCCATAGCGACACCTATATCAGCTTGCTTTAAAGCAGGGGCATCATTAACTCCATCTCCTGTCATAGCTACTATGTTTCCAAGATCTTGCCAAGCTTTAACTATTCTTATTTTATGCTCTGGAGAAACTCTAGCATAAACAGATATATTAGGAACAAGCTTTTTAAGTTCTTCATCACTTAGATTATCTATATAAGATCCCTCAATAGCTTCATCTATATTTTTAAGTATTCCAATTTCTTTAGCTATTGCAGCAGCAGTAATTTTATGATCTCCTGTAATCATTATAGGTTTTATACCAGCTTCTATACATTCTTTAACTGCCATAGCTGATTCTTCTCTAGGTGGATCCATCATTGATATAAGGCCAACAAAGATTAAATTATCTTCATCATTTAAATCAATAGTTGTTTTATTTATATTTTTGTATGCAAAGCTAAGAACACGAAGCCCATTAGAGGAGAAGTCTTTATTCACTTTTTCAATTTTATTTTTTAATTCTTCAGTGAAAACTTCTATACCATTACTTGTCTCTATATGAGTTGCTCTTTTTAAAAGAACATCTACAGCTCCTTTAGTTATTATAGTATTTTCATTATTTATTTTATAAACTGTACTCATAAGTTTTCTATCTGAATCAAATGGAATCTCTGATATTCTAGGATTATTTTTTCTTAGATCAATTTCATTAAATCCATGTTTTATACCTAAGTTAACTAAAGCAACTTCAGTAGGGTCTCCAATTTCTGAACCAGTTGAGCTAGTAGCATCATTACAAAGAATAGCCATATTTAAAAGCTTATTTTCTAACTCTTTATTAAGATTAAGGTCTTCTGAATTTAAAATTTTATTATCAACAAATATCTTTTTTGTTGTCATCTTATTTTGAGTAAGAGTTCCTGTCTTATCAGAACATATAATAGAAACACTTCCAAGGGCTTCAACAGCTTGTAACTTTCTAATAATAGCATTTTCTTTAGCCATTTTTTGTGTTCCAAATGAAAGAACAATAGTTACTATTGAGCTAAGAGCTTCTGGAATAGCAGCAACAGCTAAAGCAATAGCAAACATAAATGAGTCAACTATAGGTTCATTTCTATAAACACTTAAAGAGAAAACAAGTACACAAACTATTAAAATAATAATTGAAAGTTTTTTACTAAAGTTATCAAGATTAACTTGAAGAGGAGTCTTTTTGGCCTTTGTATCCTTAAGAAGTTTTGCAACTTTTCCAAGTTCAGTATTCATTCCAGTATCAGTAACTATGGCTGTAGCTCTACCATAAGTAACTAGACTACCAGAGAAAACCATATTTTTTCTATCACCTATTGGTATATTATTTCCTTCAATTATTTCAGTATTTTTTATTATACTTTCTGATTCACCAGTAAGGGAACTTTCATTAACTTGAAGACTGAAATTCTCAATAAGTCTACTATCAGCAGGGATAAAATCACCAGCTTCTAAAAATATAATATCTCCAGGAACTATTTGATTAGAATCAATTTCTATCTTTTCACTATCTCTTAAAACTTTTGTTTTAGGAGAGGAGAGTGCTTTAAGACTATTAAGAGATTGATCAGCTTTTGAATGTTGAATAGTTCCAAGTATTGCATTTAGTATAATAACAAAGAATATTACAAAAGTACTTTCATGATTACCTGTAAAAAATGATATTATAGCTGCAATTATTAAAATAATAACTAGTAAATCTTTAAATTGTTCTAAAAATACATAGAATAAACTTTTCTTGTTTACTTCTACAAGTTCATTTAATCCAAATTCTTTCCTCCTTTTAAGTACTTCAGAATTTGAGAGTCCAGTTTTATTAGAACTTTTTAAGATATTGATTATATTGTCTTTTGATTCATTATAAGTATTTTTCATATGAAAAACCCCTTTCATAAATTTATAATAAAAAAACAAGACCTTTAATATATATTTAGAATATTAGAAATTTCTAAATGTATATTAAAAGTCTTGTCACCTATACATGGTATATAACACCAGGCTTTTAGCCGAGTATGTTGATGTTATATTTACGACTACTCCCTCTTAATTAAAGGATTTATATGTTTAAATTAATAGTAAACTAAAATTGCTTTAATTTCAATAAAATTACTGTAAATAATATTAATAAATTATAAATTTATATAAAAATATAGCAAGAATAAATTTTTATTCTTGCTATTTTAATAGTGTGTGTCTTAATAATAATATATTAAGAAGTACCGTAACCTGAAAAGGGGATTAAAAATGTAGTGTGTGTATTTTTTTTATTACAGTACTGGATTTTGGAACATTATGGATTTTTTTGTTACACTTAAAGTATTAACAGTAAAAATAAAATTTATACAGTTAAATAAAAAATATTTGAAAAAATTATTATATATATTAAATATGAAAACATATACTGTTTAATGTATATAAATATCCATAAAATAAATATTAATTATTATGTCATAATTTTAAAGTTTTTCTATGATATTATGGAAATAATTAACTATATATTTTGAAAGGAAGTGTATTATGGGGGAAATACATTACTGGAATGATTATATTAATAAAAAGAAACTTGGGAACATAAGAGAAAACGATTGTATTTTAAAATTTAATATAAAAAATAATATAAGTAATGAAATTATATCAAAATATTTTTTCTTTACAAATAAGCTTCAATTAATAAGATTTGTAAAATATGTGATTTTACCATCCTTTATTTATATTAAAATAGGTATAAATAGTTATGATGAAGTTATTATAAAGGCTCAGGATTATAAGGAAATATTAAATTTCTTTGTAAGTAATAATATACCTTCAAGTAAAGAATTGATAAGAAAATATTCTTTTTTTTATAATTCTTTAGAGGAGTTTGAATATCAATCTTTAAATGTTTTAGAGAATAATTTTGATGAACTTAGAATTAAATTTAATAATTATTTTAAGGATGATACGGATAGTAGTTGTGAAATTAAATATTATTGTGGATTAAAAAATTTAATAGATAGTATTTTTTTAGAAGATGAAAATGAACATATCTATAAGGAACTTAAAAATATATTTTTTATGGAGAGAGAATTTTTAAGAGAGTTTTTAAAAAATAATATTAATAATGAGATACTTATGAATAAGGTAGAATCAATATTAAATAAAGATTGTCTATTAGGTGAAAAATTAATAAACTAATAAAGAAAGGCTTGGATAAATTAAATCCAAGCTTTTAATTTTCTGAATTTTTATTAAATTCTATCAAATATAGCTGTGCACCATTCATTAGTTTGAAGCTTTTCAATCATTTTATAACCTGCTTTTTCAACTTCAGATTTAACAAAGTCAAAGCTCCATTCAACAAGACCTGATACTAAAAGTTTACCATCTTTTTTTAAGTGAAGATTTATGTAATCTAAGAACATTTGAGTTTCTTCTCCACCTATATTTATGTATATCCAATCATATAAAGGGTCTACTTCAAATTCATTATTAAGAGCATTACCTACTTTTACTTCTATTGTATCTAAATTATTTAAAGAAGAATTGAGTTCAACTTCATCTCTAACATCTCTTATATCAATTGCTGTTACCTTCTGAGCACCTTTTATAGCTGTAGCTATGGCAAGAATTCCAGAGCCAGTACCTATATCCATAACCTTTTTATTAGTAAAGTCTCTACTTAATATTAATTTTAGTAAATCTTTTGTTGTCTCATGAAGACCAGTACCAAAGGCTCCTTGAGAAATAAAGTTTATTTTTTTCTTTCCTTCAAATTCTTCATTAGGATTTGCAAGAACCCAAGTATCATCAATTTCGACTGCTGGGAATTCTACTTCAGTATAATCATAATTTTCTTCTCTTACTGTATAATTATCATCATCTAATATATTAGTTAGTTTTTGAATAAAATTATCTAAAAGATTTTTATCATCATCATAAACTATGTTTAAATCTAATATTTCTTCTTGTTTTTCTTCATATCCATAGCCCCAATTATCTTTTAAAATATTAAGAGCAGATTCATAGTAAACATTAAATATATCGTTTATTTGCAAATCTTCTATTTTTTTATCTATATTGTTCCCTTTAGCTTTAAATGTAATTATGAACATAAAACCACTCCTTAGTTAATCTACAAGTAAATATTATAGCATAAAGACAATATTATTTTATATAGGCTTACATATTATGATAAAATGTAATAACTATGTAAAATGTTGAATAAAGAAGGAATAAGGATGAAAATTGTTTTAAATTATGAAGGAAATAAAATTGAAGGAGAAATTATATATTTAGAAAAAAAGAATATATCTATAGAAATTACTTCAAGAGGAACATTTATAGTTAGATCTAGTAAAAGATTTAAAAAAGAAAGAATCTTAGAATTATTAGAAGGTAAAAAGGACTGGATTTTAGAAAAAGTTTTATATATTAAAGAAAAAAATAATTTAGTTATAACAAGGGAATTTAAATCAGGAGAAATATTTTATTACTTAGCTGATAAGTATATTTTAGAAGTTATATGTGATAAAAAATTAAAATCATATCTAGATTTTGATAATAGAAAAATAGTAGTGGGTGTAGATAACTATGATAAAGAATTAATTAAAAAACAAATAGAATTATTATATAAAAAAGAAGCTAAAATTTATATAAGTAGTAGAGTAGAATATTATAAAGAAATTTTAGGTGTTCAATATAAAAGTATAACAATTAAATCTGCTAAAAGAAGATGGGGGAGTTGTACTTATGATGATAAGCTTTTATTTAATTGGAAGATTATGATGGCCAATAGAGACATTGTTGATTATCTTGTTGTACATGAAATGAGTCATATTATATTTAAGAATCATTCTAAAGATTTTTGGAATAAGGTAAGAGAAATTCTACCAGATTATAAAGAAAGAAGACAATGGCTTAAAGAAAATGGATTTAAATTAGAATTATAGATTATATAAATGTCATATTTTATAGAAAAAAATATTTTTAGGTAGTATAATAATTATCTGTGGAAGTGAGGTAAGACTTATGTTGGGATATGAAAAATCTTTAATGTTAGATCCGTATGAGCTTAGAGTAGGAATGATAGCAGATGCCTTATATTCTGTAGATACGGAAATAGCTATTGATACAAAGTTTAAGTTAAAAGATAATGAAGAAAAAAGAATAGAAAGAATATTAGATTGTTTTTATAGTGTAGATAGAAATTTCTTGGAAAAGAAATTTAGAAAAAAAACAAATTATATAGATGAATGTAAAACTAATCTGAAAAAACAGTATGGAATAAAAGGTAGACAAACTTTAGTTAATTACTTAGATAAATCTATGTCAGGACAAGAGTCAGAAAAGTTATATAGAGTCTTAGATGTATATAATTTTTTTGAAAAGACTAATAAAAATTATAAAACATTTTCAGAAGCGCTTCTAGATTATTATAGATTAAGTGATACTGAAATGGAGAATGATGGAGATATAGAATATTTAAAAGAATATTATAAAAAATCTTTTAAGTTAATTTTTAAATATAGATATCTTTTAAATAAAAATGGTGTATTAGCTCTAGATATTTGCAAAGCTGTAGATATAGCTAAAAAGGGGTATATATGTTCATATTTAACTTATGACCTTGTAATGGAGTATATAGAAGGATTTGGATCAGTTTTAGTTAAAGAATTTACTTGTTGGAGAGATTTTTATAAAAGTTTAATTTTAGGATTTATTTTAGAGGACTTTGTAAAAAATCCAGATTTAGAATATTTATCAGAAGAGTTTGATGAAAAAATTAGAAGAATAGATTTAGCTCTAGATATGGATATTACTCCATGTAAATATATTAAGTTTAGAGAGAATCCAAGAGAAGAGATAGATGAGCTTCTAAGATTGATTTATAACATGGACATAAATGAAGAAATTGATATTATAAATAAAAAGATGTCTGTTTTTATTGAAGAAGAAAGTCTTAGTTTTAAAAAAATTAAAGTTAAAGAAATTGTAGAAGTTTTAAAGCAAAATGAAGTTTTAGAGTTTGAAGATGAAGAATATTTATTATTTGCATATCCTAGAAAAATGTTTGAGGATAGAAAGTTTAAGCTAAGTAAATATAATAGTATCTTTATAACAAATAAAAGAATGATTATATTCAATAAATCTAAGAAAGATATTGATAATATAGAGTTTAGAATAGAAGATATGAATATTCAAAAAATACAAATGAAGTCTAAAGATTTATATTATGATGATAAAATGATATTTGAAGATTTCGCTAAGAATAAGACAGATATAGGTATTTTACAATTTTATTTTAGAGAGTTTATTTTTAAATTAAAGTTTGAATCTTAATATTAAATTAAAAAATAACTTTAGTAAGTTTTTAATATTAATATTTTGTAACAATAAAAACATAAAATCTTGATATAATAAGGAACTAAGAGATTGATAAGGTGGTAATAAGATTTTGAGAAGCAAAGGAAAAGATTTATTAATTAATTGTGCTGTAGGCTTAAACTATTTTGTAGAATTTATATTATTCCTAGTAATACTAAGTTGTTTAGGTATAGTAGTTCAAAGTGAAGCATTAGTATCATGGGGATTTGTAATTGCTTTAAGTTTAACATGGTTAGTTAATTATGTGAGATTAAAACCAGCTATATTTTATATTATAGCTATACCTTTAATAGGAATTCTTTTATATTTTGTTCCTAAAGTTTTACTTTAGGATAAAGAAAAATGTCTTAATATAAAAATATTAAGATATTTTTTTATATAAAATTTTGATTATATAGTATTTTTCTGTTAATATATATATAAATAACATATGATAAGGAGTTAGTGTATGAGGCTTATTAAAGGGAAAGTTAGATTTATAAGAAGTATAATGGGATGTTTTATATTTCCATTAATTTTATGTTATTTTTATAGTTATATTCAGACAGGAAGTAATTGGTATGAGGTTAATCAATGGTTAGGGTTAGCACTTGGATTAGCATTTTTAATAAGGGGAGTTTTTGAATATAAGGTAGCTAAAAATAAATCAAATACTAAATTAAGTTTTATGGCTGCTATTATTATAACTTTATATGTAGTAGCAAGATATTTTGGAATTTTATAAAGTAAGGATATGCAACTTTCAGATATTTATATTTGAAAGTTGTTTTTATTTTAAAAATAAATTTTATATTAAGAAAATGATAATAAAGTAAGAAACTGAATGTATAGCCTATTTTATAAGGTATAATTGAATTAATGATTACTGGAATGAATTGCAATTTTTAAATGAAAGTAATTTCATTTAGACTAAGATAATTAAATATTTTTAAGGAGGAGATGCTCTATGCCAAAGATAATCAGAGATATAGAAAATAAAATATTTGTAGAAGCTACTTATATATTTTCACAAAAAGGTTATCATGGTACAGATATGAAAGCAATAGCTAAAGCATGTGGAATAGCGGTGGGGACTTTATATAACTATTATCCTAATAAGAAAAGTCTATATATGGACGTCTTTCTAAAAAGTTGGAATAATACTATTAATAAATTAAAGAAAGTTTCAGCAAAAGAGGGAAAAGATAAAGAAATATTAAAAGAATTTGTTAGAGTTTTTTATGAAGATACTGAAGCAAGAAATGGACTTGGAAATGATGTAAAAATACTTTCTAAAAAAGGAGATAAAGATTTTGACAGTATTGCTAAAGAGTTATTTAGTAATATTATAAATATAACTATTAGTAGATTTAAATTAAAAGAAGAATTTAGAAATACAGAAGATATTCTTACTCGGATATTATCTATATGGTTTAGTGGACAGTTTTCTTTAACCACAGATTTTTCAAATAAAAAAGAGCAAAATATGGAGTTTTTATATTCAACAATTAAAAATTATTTTGAATTACAAAATTAGAATAAAATGCTTTCCGTGATTAAAATTACAATGTATTAAAAAGTTTCTTAGACTAATAATATAATTGTAATCTCAATAGACGGGAGGAAGAAAAATGAAAAATGCAAAAGAAAATGTAAAATGTTGTATAGAAGACTTAGAATATTCAAAAGAACATTTAACAAAAGCATTATCAACAGTTGAAAAAGATGTGAATAGAAAAAATATAGAAAATTCACTTCAAGCGGTAGAAAATGCTCTAAGTAGTGTAAAATCTACAATGGATAATTACTATGAACCACCTAAAAAATAAAAATATTTAATATAATTAATTAAGGAGGGGTCTTAAAGAAAGGCACCTCCTTATTATTTAGGTGAATTTTTTAAAGAAATTTATAGATAAAAATCCTTGTTTGGATATAAATGATTATATATGGTAGAATATTATATAATATATTATAGAAAAATAAATTATATAAAAGAAGGAGCTGAGAAAATGAATCTTGAAATTGGAAATATATATAATGGCTTTAAGCTTATAGAAAGAAGAACGTTAAAAGAAATAGATTCTGATGCTGTGCTTTTTGAGCATGAAAAAACAGGAGCTAGACTTATAAAGGTTCTTACAGACGATGATAATAAAGTTTTCTCAATAGGATTTAGAACACCACCTAAGAATAGTACAGGTGTTGCACATATATTAGAACATTCAGTATTATGCGGATCAAGAAAATTTGATATGAAGGAACCTTTTGTTGAATTATTAAAGGGTTCTCTTAATACATTTTTAAATGCTATGACATATCCAGATAAAACAGTTTATCCTGTTGCATCAAGAAATGATAAAGATTTCTTTAATTTAATGGATGTTTATTTAGATGCTGTCTTATATCCTAATATATATAAACATAAAGAAATATTTATGCAAGAGGGATGGCACTATAGTATAGAAGATAAAAATGATGATTTAAAGTATAATGGTGTTGTTTATAATGAAATGAAGGGAGCATACTCTTCACCAGATTCTTTATTATTTAGAAATATACCTGGAAGTTTATATCCAACTACTACTTATGCAGTATCTTCAGGAGGAGATCCAGCAGAAATTCCTAATTTAACATATGAAGAATTTTTAGATTTCCATAGAACTTATTATCATCCTTCAAATTCATATATCTTCTTATATGGAAATGGTGATATTCAGAAAGAATTAAGTTTTATAAATGATGAATATTTAAGTAATTTTGAAAGAAAAGAAATAAATTCACAAATAGGTGTGGAAGTTCCATTTGATACTATGAAAGAAGTAGAATTATTCTATGGAATTAGTGAAGAAGAGGATGAAGATGATAAGAGTCTTTATAGTTTAAACTTCTCAGTAGGTAATGCTATAGATGGAGAAATGTATTTAGCTTTTGAAGTTCTTGCTTATCTTTTACTTAGAACAACAGCAGCGCCTATTAAAAAAGCTTTATTAGAAGCAGGAATAGGTAAGGCTGTAAGTGGTGAATATGATAATGGAGTTAAACAACCATGCTTCACTATATTTGTTAAAAATGCTAAGAAGAATCAAGAACAAGAATTTAAAAATGTTGTTATGAATACATTAAATGATCTTGTTAAAAATGGAATAGATAAAGAACTTATTGAAGCTTCAATAAATAGAGTAGAGTTTGAACTTAGAGAAGGAGATTTTGGTTCATATCCAAAAGGACTTATCTATTATTTAAAAATGATGGATAGTTGGTTATATGAAGGAGATCCATTTGTTCATATTCAATATGAAAAAGCTTTAGAAAAAATAAAGACTGCTTTAACAACTAACTATTTTGAAGATTTAATAGAAAAATATTTATTAAATAATAATCATAGTTCACTTGTTAGCTTACATCCTAAAAAAGGATTAAATGAAGAAAAGCAAAAATATCTTGAAGATAAGCTTAAGAAAATAAAAGATAGTTTTACAGATAAGCAAATAGATGAATTAATAGAGAGTTGTAAGGTTCTTAAAAAGAGACAAGAAACTCCAGATGATATCAAAGCATTAGAAGCTATACCAGTTATTGAACTTTCTGATATAAGTAAGGAACCAGAAAAATTACCTCTTACTGAAAAAGAAATAGATGGAGTTAAGGTTTTACATCATAATTTCCATACAAATAAAATATCATATGTAAATATGTATTTTGATTCAAGAGCTGTAGATAAGGAGCTTATTAATAGAATTACATTTTTAAGTAATATTTTAGGAAGATGTTCAACCAAAAATTATTCATATGAAAAGTTAGCAAACCTTATAAATATTAATACTGGTGGAATATCTTATTCACCATGTAGTATTGCGAATGCAAATAAACAAAATGAATATAAACCATATGTTGAAGTTTCTTTAAAATGTTTAGAATCTAAATTACAAGTAGTATTTGAAATTTTAAAAGAGGTTCTTCTAAATACAAATCTTAAGGATGAAAAGAGAATAAAAGAAATTTTAGGAGAAAAGAAATCTAGAATAGAAAGTTCACTGTTTGATTCAGGACATAGAATAGTATCTAAAAAGATATTATCATATATTTCATCAAAAGGAGCTTATGAAGAATCATTAGCAGGTCTTGAATATTATAACTATCTAGTTGATATTTCAGAAAACTTTGATATTGCTAAAATAGAAAAAGAATTAAAAGAAATATCTAAATTAATATTTAATAAGAATAATTTACTTATAAGTTTTTCAGGTACAGATGATGAATATAAAGAGTTTGAAAAAGCTGTTAAACCATTTATAGATTCATTATATGATGATAAATTAACTTATAATAATTATAATTTTGAAGTAAAAGTAAAAAATGAAGCTTTATTAATGCAAGGTGATGTTCAATATGTAGGGAAAGGTGGAAACTATATTGAAGCTGGATATAAATATAATGGAGCTATGACATTACTTGAAACTATTTTAGGTTTTGATTATTTATGGAATAATGTTAGAGTTAAAGGTGGAGCTTATGGAGTATTCTCAAGCTTTAGAAGAGATGGAGCTTGTTATATAGTATCTTATAGAGATCCTAAGGTTAAAGAGACTCTAGATACTTATGATGGTGTTTCAAATTATTTAGATAATTTTGATGTGTCTAATAGAGAAATGCAAAAGTATATAATAGGAACAGTAAGAAAACTTGATACACCTATAGGAAATAGTTCAAAAGGTGAAGTAGCAACAACATTATATCTTAGTGGTATAAGTTATGAACAAAGAAAAAAAGAGAGAGAAGAAATACTTTCAGCAAATGTTGATACAATAAAGAACTTCTCAGGACTTTTCAAGAACGTTATGAACCAAAATTATATATGTGCTTTAGGAAATGAAGCTAAGCTTAAAGAAAATAAAGATATCTTTGATCAATTAGTTAAAGTTATTAAATAATAAAAAAGGAAGGAGAGTACAATCTCCTTCCTTTTTTAGATATCATATATAATTCTTTTTCTATTTTTAAAATAAGCAGGTTTTAATCCAGTCTTATTTAATATATCTATAGCAAATTTAAAGTTTTTAGCTATATCATCTTTATTATGAGAATCAGAAGCTAATGTTACATATTTTCCACCAAGATTCTTATATCTAGTATATATAGAAAGCATGTTGTTAAATGCTTTAGGATCATCTAGTCTCCTAGTATTTAATTCAAGACATTTATCTTTTTCTATTAAGACTTTAAAAATACTATCTATAATCTCTGAATATTCTCCTAAGTAAAGTTCTTTATCATTAAATTGAGCATATCTACAGATATAGTCTATATGGGCTAAAGTATCATAAAAATTAAATTTCTTTACCGAAAATAGCATAGCTTCTAGATAATTTTTATAAACCTCTTCTTTTATAAGTCCTGCTTGTCCTATAAAGTTATAGATATCTTTTTTATTTAATGTATGTATAGAGCCTATTATTATATCAAATTTATCTTGATGCTTTTGTAAGAATAATTTATTTTCTTCAATACAAAATTCAGACATTCCAAGCTCTATACCAACAAGAAAACTATCATTTCTATAAGGTTTATAAAATTCTAAATACTTATCTACATCTATTAAAGGTAAGTTTGGACAATCAAGGTCAATATGTTCACTTAGACTTATACCTATATTAAGTTTATTTTTCTTTTCTAATATTTCATCTACAGTCATTTCAGAATCAAATGAAAATTCACTGTGCATATGTGTATCAAAAATCATTTAAAATCCTCCAAATAAAATTTATTTAAATTATAACATATGTATTAATTTGAACAAATAAATTTACATTAAATAAAAAACTATGTAATATTATAATAGTATAATTAGATTATTAAGTATAATAGGAGGAAAAAGATGAAAGAATTATTTAATATAGATGGAGTTAGTTTTACAAAAGAAGAATTTCAAGATAATTTAAATGATTATATGGATGTGGTAGATATAGTAAAAGAATTTGAAGAGGATTTAAAATTAGAAGATATAGAATGTGCAGAATTAAATGATTGTTGTAATAAGACTAAGGAAAATAAATTTGCTGAAATTATAGGGGTTTTAACAGAGGATGATGATTTTTTAACTTTAGAAGAAGTTAGAAGTAGAAGAGAAGAATATGAAGGGACAGTTCTTGATCCATTTGGAATACAAGTTTACAAATGTAAGGAATGTAACAAGTGGATGATAAACATTTTAGAATAATAAATATTTAGGGGGAGAAGTTGTGACCTTTAAGGAAAAATTTTTAGAAGAATACAATAAGGCAAAATTAGTGTTAAAAGAAAAAAGGAAAAATACTAAATATAAGTTTACGTTTAAAAATAAATTTAATAAATTTAAGATGTTTTTAAAGAGTATAAAGTTTTTACATAAAACTAAAGGAAAAATTGATATGTTAAGAAAACATAAATATCTTAAATTTGTGCCACTTGTCTTAATCATTGCGATTATGATGATTGTAGGATTTGTAATAGGTAGTGGTAATACAAATAAGAATAAAATAATAAATGATTTTAGTGTAGCTTTAGAAAAAGGAAATGCAAAAGAGCTTACGAAGATTTTAAAGGTTGTCAATTATAATAATAAGGAATTAACACAGGAAGATGTAAAACCTCTCATAAGTTTCTATTCTGAAGATAAGGGAAGAATAGATAGTATAAAAACAGCTTTAAAAGATAATAAAACTTTATATTCAACTAAGCTTATAGCTGAGAAAAAGTTTATAGGAGAAAAATATTATATAGGAGTTCAATTTAAACAGTTAGATTTAAGCTCAAATGTTGCAGGTGCAAAGATATTAATTAATGGAGAAGAGAAAGGAACTTTATCAAAAAATAAAACTGCTAAATTTAATTTAATATCTCCAGGAAAGTATACTATAGAATTAGAAAAGACAGATAAATACGCTACTTTAAAGCAGCAAAAAGATATTAATTTAACTAAAGAAACTAAGCTTGATATACCTTTAAAGGGGGCTTATATAAATGTAAATAGTAATTTTAATGATGCTAAGGTATATATAAATGAAAAAGATACTGGTGTACTAGTTAAAGATTTTAAAAATGTAGGACCATTTCCTACTGATGGTAGCTATAATTTAGCTATTAAGTATAAAACACCTTGGGGAGAAATAGCGAGTAATATTGTTAAAATAACTGATATTCCAGATATTAATTTAAACTTAGATTTAAAAAATTCAGCTATTGAAGCAAGTATAAATTCAGTTATGGATAAATTCTATAAAACAGTATTTGAAGCTTTAGAAGCGGATGATAAAAATAAGATATCTATGGCTACAGATGAAGTGAAAAATAAGATATATGGAACTATAAAACAAAATGCATTTTTATTTAAAAATAACTATAAAGTGAATAAAGTAAATATAGATTTTGATAAGAGTGTAATAAGCTATGAAAATAATAAATATATTGCAAATATAGTTGTTAACTTAGATTATAATGTTAAAAAAGAAATATTTGGAGTTCCATTAAAAAGTCAAAATTATAATGAGAATTTCTTTACAAAAATGAGATATGAAGATGGAACTTGGATAGTTGATGATGTTGAGGGATTCAATCTTAAAAATATAGAATAAAATAAAAAGAACTTTAGGGTATACCTAGAGTTCTTTTTTGTATATAAACTATGATAGATGACAATAATTTGGCTAGGAGGTGTTATTATGAGTTTTAAAAATATTATATATTTATTTGTATTTTCTATTCTAGTAAGTAAGATACTTAATATATTTTTAAAAAGATCTTTAAAGATAAGAGAAAAAAGCAAAAGAAAAATAGGTATGCCTGTTCTTAATACTGTAAGTTTATATACTTATGATGAATTTAGAGATTTAATACAAGAATATTTATTAATAAATAATTATGAGGTAATTACTCAAACTGATGAATTTATATTAACAGTTAAAAATCAAAAGGAAATATTATTTTATTATAAACAAGCTAAAGAATATAGTGATGATATGGATAAGCAAAGTTTGATTTCATTTATTTATGAAATGAGTAAAAAAAATGTTGATAAGGGTGTTGTATTAACTAATGGGAAAATAGATAAAGCTGCAAAAAATGAATTAGACTTTAGCTTACATAACTTTAAAATAGAGTATATAGAAGGGGAAAATTTTATTAAAGAAATTAGAAAAGTAAAAGAAAGAATATTATTTGAGGGGGATGTTAATGAATCTTTTATATGATATAGGAAAAGTGGATATATTTATGAATTTAAAAATTTTATTGCTTATCATTATATGTATTAATCTGATTTCAAGTGGAATAAAGCTTTATAAAATAATAGATAATTATAATTATATAAATAGAGATTTGAGTATCTTAGATAATTTAAAGACTTTATCAGATGTTGAATTCTTAGATTGGTCAGAAGAGTATTTATTTAAAAAGGGATTTAATAACTTTCAAAGGATAGGTGAAAATATAAGTATTGCCTATAAGGATAGTGAAAAATATTTAGTTGTATTTAGTAACGATGAATTTATTCTAGAAAGTAGTGAAGCAAAGTACTATATTGGTTATTGTATATTTAAAGAATGTAGTAATTTAATTGTTGTTAGTATATCTAATATAGATAGAAGTTTTTATAGTATTTTAGATGAAAGTGATATAGGATATATTATTTTTGATAAAAATGAGTTTAATAAAAGTTATAGAGAATTTATAGAAGAGGAATATTCTTTAGAAATGTAGCATTAAAGAATTAAGGAAGTTTAAATAAAATGTAAAAAAAAGAAGAACAATTGAAATGTTAACAGATTATACATAAGAAGTTAGGAAAAATATAGTACAATAATAGCAAAATAGAGAATAAAATGGGGGAATACATATGAAAAAGAAACAGATTATAGCACTGACGCTTAGTGCTGTATTATCTTCAACTGTATTAGGGAATCCAGTATTAGCTAAAGCGGATTCAAAAGAATCAATTAAGGGTAAAATTGAATCAAACAATAATAAAATAGATGAATTACAAGATAAGAAAAGCGACCTTAAAGATGAAAAATCAGAAAGTGCAAAGAAACTTGAAGAAGCTAAAAATAAATTTAATGAACAAAATAAGCTTTTAACAGAAACTAGACAAAAAGTTTTAGGGTTTGAAAGTGAAATAAATAAGTTACAAGGTGAAATAGATACTCTTACAAATAAAATAAAAGATGTAGAAAAGGAAATAGACCAAGTAAAAAAAGAGATAGAAAAAAAAGAAAAAGAATTAGCGAAAAAACAAGAGATTTTAGATAAAAGACTTAGAAGTACATATATGAATAATGTTGGAGATAAAATGATATATATGCTTATAGAATCTAAAAATATTGGTGATTTATTAAGTAATATAGCTAACATAAATATAATAATAAAAACAGACCAAGAGCTAATAGCTGAGATTGAAAACGATAAATCTATAATTGAATCTAAAAAGAAAGAGCTTGAAGATAAAGAAAAAGATTTAACTAACACAAGAGCAGGGATTGAATCATCTCAGGCTAAAGTAAAAGAATCAAAAAAAGAAGTGGAAAAGCTTGAACAAGAATATGCACAAGAAGCTTCAAAGCTAAAGGCTCTAGAGGATGAAAGAACTAGAGAATATAATGCTTTAAGTGATAGAGAAAAAGCTATACAAGATGAAATAAGTAAATATGAACATGATAATGTAAACTTAGAAGAATATTATAAGAATATAATCACACCTCCAGTAACAAATAATAATACTGGAAGTAATAATTCTTCAAGTAGTAATAATCAATCAAGTTCTAATTCAGGCTCAGGTAGCTCAGGAAGTACTTCAGTACAGTTTATAAAACCAGTTAATGCTGTAATCACTTCTAATTATGGATCAAGAATACATCCAATCACAGGTAAACAAAGTTTCCATAGAGGAACAGATTTTGGTGCAAGTTCAGGTACTCCTATAAAAGCTATAGCTGGAGGAGTAGTAACTACTGCTGGATATAATAGTTCATTTGGTAACATGGTAATAATTGATCATGGAAATGGTTATACTAGCTTATATGCTCATGCAAGCAGTTTAAATGTTAGTGCAGGTCAAAGAGTAAGTCAAGGACAAACTGTATCATTTGTTGGTTCAACAGGAAATAGTACAGGCCCACATCTTCATTTAGAAATGAGATATAATGGTTCTTATGTAAATCCAATGAATTATATAAGATAAATTTTTAATATTCATAAAATAAGGGAGTTTTCCAGTAATTATTATTGGAAACTTCTTTTTCTTTTACATGTAGATAAATATTATATTTTATTCATGTTATAATAAGATAGATAGAATAATTTTATAAATATAGTTGAGTTTATAATATCTTTTATTAAAATAATAGTTTTTAGGAGGTATTTCATGATAGAAATAAAGAAAAAAGAATTGCTTGATGAAGTAGAATATGAAGATTATGATACTAATGTAGCAGTTTTAACTATAGATGAAAAAGAAGAATTAGGATTAATTAAAACATGTTGTGGTACAAAAGCTTCAGAATGTCCAAAGCATAATGGGAGTGGAAGTTGCTGTGGTAAGAAAAGAAGATAGAGATAAATAAAGGATTTTATATTTATTACATAGAACTTATAAAATTAAGATATTTTAGGAGGGCTATGTTTGAAGAATTCAATTAAAATTATTAGAGAAATATTTAAAACTTCAGATAATAAAGAAGTTGAGGGATTAACTTTGGTTTTAGAAGGCAGAATAAAAAGAATATTTGATATTCTACAAGAGGAAAAGGGATATAACGATAATGGGGAAGTTTTAAGAGATATTATTTCTAATGGTTTAGATAAAATGCTAGATATAGATAAATAAAAAAGAAGCAATGTTTTGCTTCTCTTTTTTTAGTTTATTTTCTCTTTTTAGCGACTTCTATATTGACTCTTCTTCTGTTAAGTTTCTTTCCGATACATTTATCCATAAGAGATTTAACAACTTCAGAATCTACATTAGCAAAACAGAAATTATCCATTATGTTTATATCTCCAACTTGTTTTGCTGAAATTCTAGCAGTATCTTTTAAGAAGTTAACTAGAAGCTTAGGAGTTAAACCATCTCTCTTACCAACTGAGATAAATAATCTTGTTTGAGCTTCATCCTGTGGTGATTCTAATTTATCTGTTGAATAGTCAACTTTACTTTCTTTATGGAATGCCATCTTCATAAGAGCAGCAGCTATGTCAGCTAAGTCAAATTCAGTAGCAAGTTCTGAAACTATTGGAGAGAACTTTTCGAAATCTTTATTTTCAATTTCTTCTTTTACATCTGCAACTATACTCTTAAATTTAGATTCAAATATTTGTTGAGCTGTAGGTACTTCTTGTATATCAATAACACTCTTAGTATGTTTTTGAATTTGTTTTAAGAATGATAATTCTTTTGGTGTAACAAGTGAATAAGCAGTACCTTCTCTGTTAGCTCTTCCTGTTCTACCTATTCTATGAACATAACTTTCGATATCTTGAGGTAAATCATAGTTAAATACGTGACTTACTCTTTCAACGTCTATTCCTCTAGCAGCAACATCAGTAGCAACTAAGAAATCAAGATTACCTTCTTTGAACTTTTTAAGAGTTAATGATCTATGTTTTTGTGTCATATCTCCGTGCATTCCTTCAACGCTGTATCCTCTTGATTGCATTGAATCTACAACTTCATCAACACCTTTTTTTGTTTTACAGAAGATTATAGCAGCAGTAGGCATATCAAAATCTATGACTCTGCATAATGTTTCGAATCTGTCTCTGTGTTTTATTTTGAAATATTTTTGAGAGATTTTAGAAACTGTTAATGAAGTTTTCTTAATAGTAACATGTTTTGTATCAGGTTTCATATATCTTTTAGCAAGATTTTTTATTTGTGATGGCATTGTAGCAGAGAATAAAAGAGTTTGTCTGTCTGTTTTTAGAGACTTAACAATTTCCTCAAGATCATCTATGAATCCCATATTTAACATTTCATCAGCTTCATCAAGAACTAAGAAATCTATATCTGAAAGAACTAATGATTTTCTTCTTATATGGTCGAGTACTCTACCAGGTGTTCCAACAACAACGTCAACTCCTTGTCTTAAGGCTCTTAGTTGTCTATCTATTGGTTGACCACCGTATATAGGAAGTACAGTTAATTTATCATATTTCCCAAGCTTAACAAGTTCATCATTTACTTGTATAGCAAGTTCTCTAGTAGGTGCTAATATTAAGGCTTTAGGATTTTTATTTTTCTTATCTATTTTTAAGTTGTTTATTAAAGCACAACCAAATGCAGCTGTTTTACCAGTTCCAGTTTGTGCTTGACCAATTATATCATGGCCTTCTAAGGCTATTGGAATACTTTCGGCTTGGATTTGAGAAGGTGTTTCAAACCCCATATCTGTTATTGACTTTAATAAAGTTTCCTTTAAGCCTAAATCTTTAAATTTTATGTTGATCATTCTTTTTCCTCTTTCTTATATTAAATTTTATTTATCGCGTATTAATTTTTAAACAAAGCTAATCATAACATAGTATCAATATATAATCAAATAGTCATTAATATAAAAAAATGAGAAATTGTTACTAAATTTATATATATAATGCATGAGTTTAATTTTATAAAAGAAAATTTTATTATAATAAAATTAGATATTTTAATATGTAATATTACGAAAAATAAGATATTATTATATTTTATATTTTTCTTTTCTAGAAGTTTATTTATACTTGAAATTATTTGTTATATAGGAATAAAAATATTTTAGAAAATAGATAACGTAAATAAAGGTAATTTTTCTGATAGAATTAATATAATAAAGGAAATTAAAATATATAAATAAATTTTATACTGAATCAGGATATATTTGGAAAATAATATAGAGTTATTTAGTTATATAAGTTAATTAAAATAATTTAATAATTTAAAAGAATAAAGTTAAATTCTAAACAGGATAAGAGAACGTTAATGGTAAATATATATTTAATTAATAAATATAGTTAAAATATTCTATTAAATATGTTAAAATAAAGAAAAGTATTATTTTATTACATAGAAATATTTTATAAATTACAAAAAAATATAACTAGTTTTAATAATATTTGATATAAAGAAGGAATAGAAAATAAATATTTGAAAAAAAAAGACATAATATGTTATAATATCTAAGTTACTAGTTATTTTTAAAAATAAATATGATAATAACCACTATCTAATTAGGAGGAATATATAATGGAAGTTAAAATGCAAAAAGTAGATACTAACTTAGTTGAGTTAGAAATAAAAGTAGAAGCTAAAAAATTTGATGAAGCTATTCAAAAGGCATTCAGAAAAAATGCTAAGAATTTCAACATACCAGGATTTAGAAAAGGAAAAGTTACTTTACAAATGGTAAAGAAATTCTATGGAGCAGAAGTTTTATATAACGATGCAATAGAAACATGTGTAGGAGAAAGTTATGAAAAGGCTATTGATGAAAATTCAATAAACCCAGTAGCTTTCCCAGAAATTGAAGTAGTTGAAGTTGGAGAAGGAAAGGATTTCATCTATAAAGCTAAGGTAACAGTCATGCCTGAAGTTAAATTAGGTGACTACAAAGGTGTAGAAGTTAAAGAAGCAGAAGCAGAAGATGTAGCTACAATGGTTGAAAAGGAACTTAAAACTTTACAACAAAAGAATGCTAGAGTAGAAGAAAAGAAAGATGGAAAAGTTGAGAATGGAGACTTAGCTGTTATAGACTTCAAAGGATTCATAGGTGATGAAGCATTCGAAGGTGGAGAAGGAAAAGATTATCCTTTAGAAATTGGTTCAGGAAGCTTCATAGATAACTTTGAAGAACAATTAATAGGTCTTGCTAAAGGTGAAAGTAAAGACGTTATCGTTACATTCCCAGAACAATATGGAAAAGAAGAATTAAACGGAAAAGAAGCTAAGTTCGAAGTTACTGTTAATAGAATAGATGTTAGAGAACTTCCAGAATTAGATAATGATTTTGCTTCAGAAGTTTCAGAATTTGAAACAATTGAAGAATTAAAAGCTGATCTTACAAAGAAAGCAGAAGAAGCAAGCGCTTCAAGAGCTGAAGCTGAATTAAGAGAAGCTGTAATAAATGCAGTAGTAGATAATGCTACAGTAGAAATACCAGAAGTTATGATAGATAAAGAAACTGATAATATGATAAAGAGTCTTGAACAAAGATTATCATACCAAGGTTTAGGATTAGATCAATATTATGAATTAACAGGAAGCAGCGAAGATAAGATGAAATCTTACATGAAAGAAAATGCTGAAAGAAAAGTTAAGACAGATTTAGTATTATCAGAAGTTACTAAGGCTGAAAATGTAGAAGTTTCAGAAGAAGAATTAAAAGAAAAAGCAACAGAAGTTGCAAAGATGTATGCTGCTGAAGCTGATAAAATAGCAGAAATGTTATTACAAACACAAAGAGCTGCTTTAGAAGCTGATGTATTAAGAACTAAGACAGTTGATCTATTAGTAAAGGCTGCTAAGGTAACAAAATAGTAATTTAATAGTTATAAAAAATTGCCAGAATATATTTTCTGGCAATTATTTTAATAATTTAGATTAACAAATTACTAAAAGTTTTATATAATTAAATAAAAAGGTATGATATTACCCTAAGTGTGGCAATATTATAATTATAAGTCTAAAATTATTTATTTTAGAATTTTGAAATAGGAGGGAATTTTATGAGTTTAGTTCCAATGGTTGTTGAGCAAACTAGCAGGGGAGAAAGAAGTTATGATATTTTTTCAAGACTGTTAAAAGATAGAATAATAATGTTAAGCGGAGAAGTAAATGATGTAAGTGCAAATTTAGTTGTTGCTCAGTTATTATTTTTAGAAAGTGAAGATCCAGATAAAGATATATATCTTTACATAAATTCACCTGGTGGATCAATAACATCAGGAATGGCAATTTATGATACAATGCAATATATTAAACCAGATGTTTCAACTATATGTATAGGAATGGCTGCTTCAATGGGAGCATTTTTATTATCTTCTGGTCAAAAAGGTAAGAGATTTGCTCTTCCAAATAGTGAAATAATGATTCACCAACCTTTAGGTGGATTCCAAGGTCAAGCAACAGATATAGATATACATGCTAAGAGAATTTTAAAGATAAAAGAAAACTTAAATAAGATTTTAAGTGAAAATACAGGAAAAGATTTAGAAAAAATAAAAGTTGATGTTGAAAGAGACTATTTCATGGATGCTAAAGAAGCAGCAGAATATGGATTAGTTGATAAAGTTATAGACAGAAGTCAAATAGGAAAATAGTAGTGGACTTGAAGATAGGGGTGAATAAAAATGGCGAAGTATGATGATAAGAAGCAACTTAAATGTTCTTTTTGTGGTAAGAATCAAGAACAAGTTAAGAGACTTATTGCAGGACCAGGAGCCTATATTTGTGATGAATGTATAGAATTATGTTCAGAAATAATAGAAGATGAGTTTGATGGAAAAACAGAAGTAGAAAATAAAGATTTACCAAAGCCAGCAGATATAAAGAAACATTTAGATCAATATGTTGTTGGGCAAGATGATGCTAAGAGATCATTAGCAGTTGCTGTTTATAATCACTATAAAAGAATAAACGTAAATATCTCAAATGATGATGTTGAGCTTCAAAAGAGTAATATACTACTTTTAGGGCCTACAGGATCAGGTAAAACTTTACTTGCCCAAACTCTTGCAAAATTCTTAAATGTTCCTTTTGCAATAGCTGATGCAACAACATTAACAGAAGCTGGATATGTAGGTGAAGATGTTGAAAATATCTTATTAAAACTTATACAAAATGCGGATTATGATGTTGAAAGAGCTCAAAAGGGAATTATTTATATAGATGAAATAGATAAGGTTGCTAGAAAATCTGAAAATCCATCAATAACAAGAGATGTTTCAGGAGAGGGTGTTCAACAAGCACTTCTTAAAATACTTGAAGGTACTGTAGCATCTGTACCACCTCAAGGAGGAAGAAAACATCCACATCAAGAACTAATACAACTTGATACTTCAAATATTTTATTTATTTGTGGTGGAGCTTTTGATGGTATTGATAAGGCAATAGAAAATAGAACAAGAAAGAGTTCTATGGGATTTGGAGCAGAAATACAATCTAAGAAAGAAAAAGATTTAGGTAAACTTCTTAAAAACTTAATGCCAGGAGATTTATTAAAATTTGGACTTATTCCTGAATTTGTAGGAAGACTTCCTATTATAGTAACTCTTGAAGCTTTAGATAATGATGCTTTAGTAAGAATCTTAAAAGAACCTAAAAATTCATTAGTAAAACAATATAAGAAGTTATTTGAACTTGATAATGTAACTCTTGAATTTACTGATGAAGCTTTAGTTGCTATAGCTAATGAAGCGATTAAGAGAAATACAGGGGCTAGAGGTCTAAGAGCTATTATTGAAGAAGTTATGACTGATATAATGTTTGATATTCCTTCAAGAACAGATATTATAAAGGTTAAGATAACTGAAGAAACAATAAAAGAAAAAAAAGAACCTGAAATAGAAGTCGTTGCAGATGGTGAAGAAAGACCTGTTTTAGTTGAAAAGAAAACTAAAAATACAATAGAAACTGCTTAATTTTAAAAAGAGGCTTAGATCTAATTCTAAGTCTCTTTATTAATTTTGATATTATACATACAAATTTTAAAAAGTTGAAAAAAGACATTATTATGTGTATACTTGTAAAAGACTAGAAAATAAAATAGGTTGGAGGCAGAGAAATGGAAAACATAAAAATAAAGTTACCTCTGATACCTCTAAGAGGTATGACTGTGTTTCCAAGTATGATAACTTACTTTGATATAGGAAGAAAATTATCAGCTGGAGCAGTCAATGAAGCTATGAATAAAGGAAGTTATATTTTCCTTATTCCTCAAAAAGATGATGATGTAGAAGAACCTAAAATAGAGGATTTAATTTCTATAGGTACAGTTTGTGAAATAAAACAAATAGTTAATCTTCCAGATGGAACAAAGAGAGTTCTAGTAGAAGGAATTAGAAGAGCTAAACTTATAAGTTTTGATATAAATGAAGAATTTATTTCTGGTGAAATCGAGGATGTAATAGAAGAAAATTTAGATGATTTAGAAATAGTAGCACTTATAAGAGAGATAAAAGATGAGTTTGGATTATTTTTAAAATTAACTGCAGGACCTTTAAGAGAGATGATAGGTAGTTTTAATGAAACTTCTAATCCAGATAAGCTAGTAGATATGGTTTGTTCATATATTCTTATAGATGAACAAGATAAAAAAGAAATATTAGAGATTCTAGATGTAAAAGAAAGATTAGAAAAAGTACTTTTACATATAAAAAATGAAAAAGAAATAGTTGTTTTAGAAAAAAAAATAAAGGCTAAAGTAAGTAAAAATACTGATAAGAGCCAAAAAGAGTATTATTTAAGAGAGCAATTAAAAATTATACAAGAAGAACTTGGTGAAGATGATGAAGATAAAAGAGCTGTAGAGGAATATCAAAAGAAATTAAAGAATAAGAAAATTCCTTTATATGTAAAGGAAAAAGCTAAATATGAAATATCTAGATTAATAGCAGCTTCAGGAAGTGGACAAGAAAGTAGTGTAATTAGAACATATTTAGATACTTTATTTGATTTACCTTGGGGAAAATATAAAAATGAATTAATTGATATAAAAAGAGCTAAAGAGATATTAAATTCAGAACATTATGGATTATTAGATGTTAAGGAAAGAGTTTTAGATTATCTTGCAGTTAAAAAACTAAGTAAAAACCTTAAGAGTCCAATAATTTGCTTGGTTGGCCCACCTGGAGTTGGTAAAACATCTATAGCAAAGAGTATAGCAAATTCTTTAAATAAGGATTTTGTAAGGATGTCACTTGGTGGAATAAAAGATGAGGCTGAAATTAGAGGTCATAGAAAAACATATGTTGGAGCTATGCCAGGAAGAGTAGTAGAAGCTATTAAAACTGCTGGAACAATGAATCCAGTATTTTTATTAGATGAACTTGATAAGATGGCTAGTGAATATAAAGGAGATCCGGCCTCAGCACTTTTAGAAGTTTTAGACCCAGAACAAAATTCAAGCTTTAGAGATCATTATTTAGAATTAAATCTAGATTTATCAGAAGTTACTTTTGTAGCAACAGCTAATTCATTAGATAGTATACCTACACCACTTTTAGATAGAATGGAAATAATAGAAGTTTCAGGTTATACATATGAAGAGAAATTTAATATAGCTAAGAAATATTTAATTCCTAAATTATTTAAAGAACATAATCTATCAGATAAAAAATTAAAAATATCAGATTCAAGTATAAAAGAAATAGTAAATTATTATACAAGAGAATCAGGAGTAAGATCCTTAAATAGAGTATTAGCTAAATTAATAAGAAAAGCTATAAGACAATTAGTAGAAACAGATAGAGAAAGACTTAATATAAGTACTAAAATGATAAGTAAGTATTTAGGGCCTAGAGTTTATTCATATGATGAGCTTGGAGAAGATAAAGTTGGAGTAGTTATGGGAATGGCGTGGACTGCTTATGGTGGAGATACATTACCAGTTGAAGTTAGCATAATGGATGGAAAAGGAAAGCTTGAGCTTACAGGTAAATTAGGTGATGTGATGAAAGAATCAGCAAAAGCTGCATATTCTCTTGTAAGATCAAATTATGATAAATTTGGTATAAAAGATAAAGATTTTTATAAGAATAAAGATATACACATACATGTTCCAGAAGGAGCAGTACCAAAAGACGGTCCATCAGCTGGAGTCACAATGACTACAGCACTTGTATCAGTTCTATCAGGTAGATTAGTTAAACATAATGTTGCTATGACAGGTGAAATTACTCTTACAGGAAAGGTACTACCTATAGGAGGACTTAAAGAAAAATGTTTAGCAGCAAGTAGAGTAGGGATAAAGACAATAATAATACCTTATGCTAATGAAAAAGACCTTAAGGATATTCCAAGTAATATTAAATCAGGTCTTAATATAATAAGTGCAAAAGAAATAGAAACAGTGCTAGAAAATGCACTAATATAGGAGAGTAAATATGAAAATTAATACTTCAGAATTTGTTACATCAGCAGTTAGAAAAAATCAATATCCAGAGACAGGATTAGCTGAAATTGCTTTTGTAGGTAGATCAAATGTCGGTAAATCATCAATAATTAATGCATTAACTAACAGAAGAGGACTTGCAAAAGTCAGCCAAACACCAGGTAAAACTAAATTAATTAATTTCTTTATTTTAAATAATGAGTTTTATTTAGTTGACCTTCCAGGGTATGGATATGCTAAGGTATCAAAGAAAGAAAAAGAAAGTTGGGGACAAACAATTGAAAATTATTTAGTAGATAGAGCCCCACTTAAAAGAGTTGTTTTATTAGTTGATTGTAGACGTAAGCCAAATGCAGATGATATCTTAATGTATGAATGGATAAAGCATTATGGATATGATTGTAGAGTTGTATCAACTAAAAGAGATAAGATATCTAATAATGAAGTTGCCAAAGCTGAAAAGTTAATAAGAGAAACTTTAGGAATGTCAAAGGAAGAAAAATTATTATTCTTCTCATCTTTAAATAAAAAAGGAAAAGATGAATTGATTGATGAGTTATTTAGTGATTTGAATGAAATTTAATAAGTAAAAATAGAGTGAATTTTAGATTCACTCTATTTTTTTATTATATTTTTAGGGAAAAGAAAATATTACAAAATATAGTAGCAAAAAGATAGAGATAGAATAATATATACTATAAAAACAAAATACAAACTAGGAGGATAAATCTCATGGAATTAAATGAAATTCTTAATGGAGCAAATAACGAAGGAAATTGTGGATTCAATGGATTTAATAACTGTGGTGGCTTTGGAAACTGTGGTTGCGGAAATGGAAGCAACAATTGTTGGTGGCTAATATTAATATTATTAGCTTGCTGCGGAGGCGGAAATGGAGGCGGATTCTTTGGAGGCGGAAGCAACTGGGGAAATTCATGCTGTAGATGCTGCTGTAAGTCAAGAAAACGCCGTCGTTGTGAATGCTGCGATTGCTGTTGCTGTGGATCAAATGATAACTGCGGAAACAATAACTGCTGGTGGATTTGGTGGATAATTATAATTTGCTGTTGTGGATGTGGAAATGGCTTCAATAATAATAGAGGCTTCTGTTAATTAGAAGAATTATAATCCAAAGTTAATGCAGTGAGAAGCAATAATGTTGTTACTATAAGTGTTAAGAGTTATATTGAGACTCTGAGAAGTAATTAACTGTTGCTATTTGATAATCTTATTACTTTGTGTATATGTAACTGAAGTAGTGTTACAAAGTAAGGATGGAGGGCGTATAGCCCTCCAAAAAAATAAATATATAATATACATAAATATTATAGGGGGGAGTAAGGTGTCAAAAAAAAGACATAGAGATAGAAGAAATGATGAAGATATGCAAAATAATATGGGGTTAAATCCCCAAATGATGGATATGTTAAAAGCAAATAATATAGATGTTTCAAAGTTTTCAGAAATGATGTCAGCTATGAATAAAGATGGATTTAATATAAATAATTTAAGTTCACTTTTATCAGGAGGAAATATGGGAGGAGGACTTCAAGGCGGTTTTCCTAATATGGGAAATATGCCACCAGGTATGGCTGGCTTAGCGTCTATGATGCAAAATATGAATAGAAATAATAGAGGTTTTATGAATAATAATCAAAATGGTATGTATCAAAATAATATGAACCCAAATAACATGAATCCAAATAATATGCATCAGAATAATATGCATTCAAATAATATGAATAATATGCAAAGTAAAGCTAATGTTGATGAAAATATAGAAATGTTATTAAGTATTAAGAGTGTTGTAAATCCTCAAAAAGCAAAATTTATAGATAAGGTTATAGAGATGTATAAAAATGGAGAAATAAAATATTAAAGATAAAAGGTGTAGGCACTTTATCTCCAAGTTAGAAGTAAAAAAATACATTCCTAAATGATATTTAGTTCTTAATATATAATTTTAAAAATAAGAGAATAGTTGATAAGCAATAATTTTTAATGTAAAAAAAGCCATATATGGATATATGGCTTTTTTTATTCGTTTGTTTTGTTTGAACAATCTTCACATAATCCATAGAAATAAACTCTACGGTTTAGTATTTTATATTTTGATAAGCTTTCTGCTTGAGTATCTATAGATTGAAAGTCTATTCCCATTAAATCTTCAACTTTTGAACAATTTATACATTGAATATGTGAATGTTCAGATATATTAGCATCATATCTGAAGTTGCCTTCACCAACATTAATTTCTTCAATAAGACCAACTTCAACTAGAGTTTTTAATGCTTTATATACAGTAGCAAGACTCATAGTTGGATAATCTGCTTGTAAAGCTTTATAAACTGACTCAGCAGAAGGGTGTTCACAAGTACTTTGTAGAAATTTATATACAGCTATTCTTTGAGGAGTTAATTTTAGTTTCTTTTCCTTAAAAACCTTAGTTATATTATCCATACTAATCTCCTTTCTTAGTTTATTAATTATATTTTATATCTTTAAAGAATTAATGTCAAATAATAAAAAAAATTATATGATAATTACTATTAATAAATTAAAAAACTATTAACAATTATAATTCATTATAAATTATATCAAAATCAAATAAAATAATAAACAAAATAATTACAGTATTATTTGTAAAAAAATAATTGTTATAAAATTTATAATATGGTAAAATAAAGTAAAAAGGACGCGATTTCTTTTATAAATATATTTATATAAACAAAAGGGGGGAAGTTGCTATAAATTCAAATAATTTAAGCAGCGAAATTATGTCTAAATATAGGGTAGGAGATGAACTTCTAATAATTAATGATCCTATTAAGGAAGAGCAAAAATTAAAGGCTATGAGCAAATTAACTATAGAGGATGAGTATGCAAATATAAGTTGGGGAATAAAAATAATAAAAGTTGAGTATGATAAGCCTAATGTTACTTTAACTTATAAAAATGTAAAGGGTGAAGAAAATAAAGTATTTGCTATTTGTAATGATATAGAAAATTTTGATAAACAAAAAGTCTTAGAAAAAGCTTTATTAAAGGCATTCCAAAATGAACTAATTGATTTAACAGTTCTAAAAAATTCTAGATAATAGACTGAGATATTCTCAGTCTTTTTATAGTGATATAATAAATATAATTTATATATAAGAAATTTAAGGTGACTAGTAAGGAGTAAATATGGATATTTATATAGCAAAACAAGCTATAT
Organism: Clostridium mediterraneense; assembly: GCF_900091705.1. Lineage (GTDB taxonomy): Bacteria > Bacillota > Clostridia > Clostridiales > Clostridiaceae > Sarcina > Sarcina mediterraneense. The sequence goes on from NZ_LT594785.1 coordinate 1,430,652, forward strand.
TTGATAGAGAAATGAATATATATGCATATGAATTATTATTTAGAAATAATTCAAAGAATATATTTCAGTTAGAAGATAATTGCGATTATACAAAACAGGTAATATATAATTCAAATAATATAGGTCTAGATATTTTATTGAATAATAAAAGAGCTTTTATAAATTTTACAAGAGAAAATTTATTAGATAATATTGTAGATTTATTGGATAAGGAAAAATTTATAATAGAAATATTAGAAGATGTTGAATTTGATAAAGAAATAGTTAACATTTGTAAATCTTTAAAAAAGAGAGGATATATAATAGCGATAGATGATTTTATTTTGGAAAAGGATATAAGTAAAGTTATAGATTATATAGATATAATTAAAGTGGATTTTATTTTGAATAGTAAAACAGATAGAGAAAAAATAGTTAAGAAATATAAAAATTTAGGTAAATTACTTTTAGCAGAAAAGGTAGAAACTATTGAGGAATATAAAGAAGCTTTTATAAATGGATATAATTATTTTCAGGGATTTCTTTTCAGTAAACCTAATATTGTAGAAGAACATAGAGAAAATTTACGAAATAAATAGTATTTAGAGTTGATAGAATAATAATAATTACATAAATTGTGTAATTATTATTAAAAATTTACCTTATATAGAATAAAGACTTTATTTTTGTATTATTTTACAATATAATGTAAACAAATACTTTTAAGTGGTATGGGGGTATATATATATGGAGAAGTGTCCATTTTGGTCTACAGAGAAGATTATAGAATTATGTGATAGAGAATGCCCTATGGCTAAATTGGAAGAGGGATGTGTTTTTCAATTATATTATGGGGATGAAGAGAATTGTGAAGAAAAAGAGGATGTTAAGCGATTTTCTCGAAATAAATAAAGTACTGGTTATATTAACTGGTTCTTTATTTTTTTTTTCTTTTTTATATAATAGTAGATATAAATATTATTAGTAAATTTTATTATAGAATATTTATATAGATAGGAGAAGAATATGTATAATTTAGATAAGTTTCAAAGTCAGGCAGTAAAATGTTTAAGTAAAGATACTTTAGTTGTTGCGCCACCTGGAAGTGGAAAAACAACTGTAATAATTAATAGAGTTAAACATTTAATAGATAATGGAGTAGATCCTAAGAATATAATAGTATTAACATTTACAAAAGCAGCTGCTGAAAATATGAGAAGTAGATTTAAATCTATCTGTAATAATATTACTACACCTTTTTTTGGAACTTTTCATGGATTGTTTTATAAAATTTTAGTTAGATATTATGGGGAAGTATCAATAATAAGTACTTCTGAAGCGTATATGCTTATAAAAAAACAATTAGCTCAGATAACAGAAGATGTTAGTGATGATAAAGTAAGAGAAGTTTTAAATAATATATCATTGAAAAAAACTACACAAAGGTATGATACTAACTTTCAACCAAGCTTAAGTAAAACAATATTTGAAGACTGTTATAGAGTATATGAAGAATATAAGGATAAAAAAAGATTATGGGACTTTGATGATTTGCAATTAAAAACTATAGAATTATTAGAATATAATAAAAATATTTTAAGAAGTTATAGATCTTTATTTAAATATATTTTAGTTGATGAGTTTCAAGATTGTGATGATATACAAATAGAATTTCTAAAGATTATAAATGAAAATATATTTTGTGTAGGAGATGAGGATCAGTGCATTTATTCATTTAGAGGATCTAATCCAGAAGTGATGGTTAATTTTGAAGAGGAATTTCCTAGGGGAGATAAGATATACTTAAAATTTAATTATAGAAGTAAAAAGAATATAGTAGATTTATCTAAAGTTATAATAAATGAAAATATAAATAGACATAAAAAAGATATAGAAGCTTTTGATAAAGAAGAAGGGAAGATAGATTTTTATGTACCTTATGATGAAGCAGAGCAGAGTAAAAAGATAGCACAGAAGATTAAGGAATATAAAAATAAGGGGCAAAAGTATCAGGAAACCGCAGTTATATATAGAACTAATATGGAATCAAGAAGTATTATAGATAGATTTATTAGGGAAAAGATACCTTTTAAGCTATTAGATAAAGATTTTAATTTCTTTAAACATTTTATTTGTGAAGATATATTAGCATATTTAAAATTATCTATAGACCCATCAGATAGAGAATCATTTATTAGAATAATTAATAAGCCTTTTAGATATGTTTCAAAAGGAGCTTTAGTTAATTTTAGAAAATCTAATAAATCTATGAATTGCTTTGATTTATTATTAAGTTGTGGAGATATTCATCCATTTCAGGTGAAAAAAATAGAGGATTTAAATAAAGATATTTTAAACTTAAATAGAATGACTTTAAGAGCAGCTATTGATTTTATATTAAGTGATTTAGATTATTTAGATCATTTAAAGGATTATGCAGATAAATATAATCAAGAGATTGAAGAGCTTTTAGATATAGTAGAGGAATTTAAAGTAGCTGCTAAAGATTTTAATAAGATTATAAACTTCTTAGCACATATAGAGGAGGTTGAAAATAATCTTAAAGAATTTAAGAATAGGGAAATAGATGCAGTAATTTTAAGCACTGTTCATGGAGTGAAAGGTGCTGAGTATAAGAATGTATTTATAATTAATGCGGTTGATGAAATTTTTCCACATAAAAACTCTGATAATATAGAAGAGGAAAGAAGATTATTCTACGTAGGAGTTACAAGAGCCATAGAAAATTTAACAATATATTCTCCTAAATCATTAAAAGGTACTTTTAGAGATGTATCACAATTTATTTTAAATGGGAATTTAGTAAGTAATAAATTGGAATATGATGGTGGATTTAAGGTTGGGCAAAGAGTTTTATCTAAAGTTAATGGTGAAGGAACAGTAGAAGAGGTTGATAGAGGAGTTGTAACTATAATATTTGGTACTAATATTATGAAAAGATTTGATATAAAAACAGTTAGTAAGGCAGGTCTTATATCTATAATAGATTAAAAAATTGACTTTATCATTTTATGATAAAGTCAATTTTTATTTTTAGAGTATAAATTTATCTAAGTTCATCTAAAAGGGGAATAATATTTTCTTTAGATACCCAATTTTTGGGATCTTTTATACAATCTAAAAATTCTATTTCATTTTTTTTAGGATGTTTTTTAGCTTCTATAGTTTTCTTATAGAAGTACATTAATGTTTTATCCTTTAGATGTAAGTTTGAAGGATCTAATGCTCCTTTAAGATATAAATATTTTAGTTTATTCTTATTATTTTTGTTAAGTGTTTTTTCGATTATAGATTTAATATCATCTTTATTACAATCACAAACACCTACTCCAATAATAAATATTTCTTTAGCTTTAATTTCGTTTAAATAATCTGTTATAAAAGTTATACCACGAACATGCATGTTGTTTAATGAACCCATAAATATTATTTTATCATAGCCTTCTAAATCTTTTATGGTAATATTATCACAATTTTTTGCATTTGCATCTAGTTCTTGAGCAATCCATAAAGCATATTGCTTAGTAGTTCCATATTTTGATTTATAAATGACCAATGAATCTTTCTTCATTTCAATTACCTCTTATAATATATAGTTTATTTTAGTATAAGAAAGCTTAAAACATAATTTATATCAAAAAAGTAACAAATAGCATTATTTTTATTTAATTTTACATCTTAAATAAAATGCTCGTAAATAATAATAAAAATTAAAAAATATAAAATACAACAATCAATTTAAAAAATAATAAAATAACGGATAGAATATAAAGAAATAGAAAAAATAATTTATATATCTTTAAAGTATTATTTAAAAACTAAAATTAATATAATTATAAATGTATTAATTTATTTAGAGGTAATTATGATTAATTTTAAAAAAGAAGCAGAAGAAATAAGTGCAGAGATTATTAATATAAGAAGAGATATTCATAAAAATCCGGAATTGGGGTTTGAGGAATATAGAACTTCATCTTTAATAAAAAAATTTCTTGAAGATGAAGGAATAAAATATACTTCTGTAGCAGGTACTGGTGTATGCGGGATTATACAAGGAAATTTAGATGATAAACTATCAAAAAAAAAGGTAGTTGCATTAAGAGCAGATATAGATGCTTTGCCTATCTTGGAAAAAAATGATATTATATATAAATCACAGGTAAATGGAAAAATGCATGCTTGTGGACATGATGCACATATAGCAATTTTACTTGGAACGGCTAAAATCTTAAATAAATATAAGGATAAATTTTCAGGAATAGTTAAATTACTCTTTGAGCCAGCAGAAGAAACTGTAGGTGGAGCAAAATTTATGATAAAAGAAGGTGTTTTGGATAATCCAAATGTTGATATAGTTATAGGACTCCATGTTGAGGAAACTTTAGATGTAGGTAAAATAATGATTAAAAATTCAGTTGTTAATGCTGCATCAAATCCTTTTTCTATAAAGGTTTATGGAAAAGGAGGTCATGGTGCATATCCTCATATGTGTGTTGATCCTATAGTTATAGCTGCTAAGATAATATCTAATTTACAAACAATAGTAAGTAGAGAAATTAAGCCTATAAATCCAGCTGTTATAACTGTTGGAAGTATAAAGGCTGGTGAAGCTGCAAATGTAATACCAGATGAAGTTATATTAACAGGTATTATACGAACTATGACAAAAGAAGATAGGGCATATGTTGTAAAGAGAGTTTATGACATAGCAACAACTGTATCTACTTTAATGGGAGGAAGTTGTAAGGTTGATATTGAAGAGAGCTACCCTTCTCTTTATAACGATAATGATGTTAGTAAATTAGTTAGAGATTCAGCAGCAGAGATTATCGGAAAAAGTAATGTCATAGAACAAGAGAATCCTAAAATGGGAGTAGAAAGTTTTGCATACTTTGCTATGGAAAGAAGAGCAGCATTTTATTTTTTAGGAGTAAAAAGTAAAGATGAAAAAACTACTTATGCTGCACATAGTTCAAGATTTAATATAAATGAAGATGCAATACCTATAGGTATTGCTATACAATGTCTAAATGCATTTAACTATTTGACAAAATGAATAATTAAGTTTAGTCTATAAGCTGGATAAATTTATTTAAAATGAACATTAGGAGTTGAAAAAATGAATATAGAAATTGGTTCAAACGAGGCTGGTCAAAGGCTAGATAAGTTTTTAAGAAAGCTTTTAAAAGATGTACCTTTAAGTGCTATTTTTAAAGGACTTAGAAAAGGGGACATAAGAGTAAATGGAAGTAAACAAAAAGAAAAATATTCGTTAGAAGAAGGGGATATTGTAACTATAAAATATATACAAAGTAATACCAAGAAAGAGCAAAAGGCAAAACAAGAAAGATTTAAACAAGTTGATTCTTCAAGTCTTAGAATAGTATATGAAGATGATAATATGGTTTTAGTAGAAAAGTGGCCAGGAGTTCTTGTTCATGCAGATGAAAAAGATGGTCCTGTTACTTTAAATGATTATGTTTTATCATATTTATTTAAGAAAGGTGATTATGTACCAGAAAATGAAGTTACATTTACACCTGCACCTTGTAATAGATTAGATAGAAATACTTCTGGAATAGTATTCTTTGGTAAAAATTTTGAATCTCTTAAATTATTAAATGAAATGATAAGAGAGAGAAAGGTTAAAAAATATTACTGTGCTTTAGTTAAGGGAAGAATAAAGGATGGTAAATATGAAGCTTTTATAACAAAAGATGAAGGTAATAATAAAGCAAAGGTATTTTTAGAAAGTAGAAAAAATACTAAAAAGATATCCATGGATATTAAAACTTTAGAAAGTAATGGAGCATTCTCTTTAATAGAAATAGAGCTTATAACAGGAAGAAGTCATCAATTAAGAGCTCATTTAGCTTTCCTTGGAAATCCTATAATAGGAGATCCTAAATATGGTGCTAAAGATTTAAATTCTTTTTTTGAAAATAAGTTTGGTTTAAATTATCAATTCTTATATGCTTATAAAGTTATTTTTAAAGATGTACCTGAAAAGTTTATGTATATAAAAAATAAAACTATAGCTGAGGCATTACCTCCAATATTTAAAAAGATTAAAAGAGATGTATTTAAATTTGTAATTTAAGTATTGATAAATTTATTTTAATTTAGTTATTTTTGGGGGGATTTAAATTATGCAAGAACAATCAACTACTAAAAGTTTTGCTATTTTATCTTTAGCTGGTATAGCAGCTAAATTATTATCTCTTTTATATGTACCCATTCTTACTAGAATAATTGGTGATGAAGGAATGGGAATGTATTTTAAGGTTTATGATATCTTTGTTTTTATATATGCAGTTACTAATGTTGGTATGCAAACAGCCATTTCTAAATATGTTGCTGAACTTTCTGCATTAGGAAATTATAAAGATGCTGTTAGAACATTTAAAATATCACGAGCAGTTTTATTAGTTGTAGGAACTGTATTTACATTAATTATGATGTTTGGTGCAACGTCAATTGCTAAATTTACAGGTAACCCTGATATAGCATATGGATTAGCATTTTTATCTCCTGCTATTTTAACAACATCTATACTCGCGACGTATAAAGGTTATTTCCAAGGAAGGAATAGAATGCAACCAGTTGCAATAGCAAGTGTTTTAGAACAATTTGCAAATGTTGTCGTTAGTTTAGTATTTGCTGCTATATTAATAAAATATGGTGAACAACTTGGGAGTGCTGGTGGAACAATAGGAACATCTGTTGGTGCAGTTATAGCTGTTATATATCTTTTATATATTTACTATGTATTTAAACCTGAAAAAGAAGCTGATATGAAACAAGATGCTTCTGTAAAAAGAGTATCTGGTAAAAAAATAATAAAGGTATTGATAACTTATGGATTACCTATAACTTTAAGTTCAGGGTTACAGAATTTTGGTAACGTAATTGATATGGCAAATGTTAATTCTAGGTTAATATTTGCAGGATTTACTCAAGAAAGAGCAACTGAACTTTATGGATTATTAGGTAAATGGAGAACACTTATAAATATACCAATGGTCTTTATAACTTCTCTATGTATTGCAATATTACCTACATTATCTAAAGCAAGAGTATTAAATGATAGGAAAGAAATGGAGAATAAGATAAACTTCTCATTAAGAGTTACTTATTTTCTTTCAATTCCTTCAGCGTTTGGCTTAGCTGTTTTAGCTAAGGAAGTATACAATTATTTATATGGAAGTCCAGAAGGGTATTTAATGATGGTAGTAGGTTCTATAACAATAGTCTTAATGGCAGTAGTTTTTGTACAAAATATTATATTACAAGCTCTTAATAAATTTTATTTTGTAGTTGCTACCTTAGTTATAGGATTAGTTGTTAAATATTTTGCTAACTACATATTAGTAGGAAATAAAAATATAAATATTTATGGGGCTGTTTTTGGATTTATATTATATTTTGGTTTAGTATTTATTTTAAACAATTCAGAAGTTAGAAAAGTTACAAAAATAAAAATTAAACATATGAGTTTAATTTCTAAACCTTTAATAGCTTCAATCTATATGAGTATAGGTATAATTGCATTAAGATGGATTATTAATATATTTATAAAAACACAAAATCTTGAACTATTCGTAGGTATTTTATATACTTTACTTTTAGTTGTATTTGGAGGAGCACTTTATATTCAAGCGTTGCTTTATATGGGAGCTGTAAATAAGGAGGATATTCAATCCTTATCTCCAAAGATATACAATAAGATACCTAATAGAATAAAAAGATATATGAAATAAAAATAGGCTGTATATAATATACAGCCTATTTTTTTCTTATAATAATTCTTTTTTGGCGAGTAGAGGATATAAGTAGAAAGAATAATGTAATAGTTAATAAAGCTATTATTAAACTTTGAATCCTATAATCCATCCAAGAAGTACTAAGAACAACTATTTTAAATAAGTAGAAAGCAAAAATTCCAGCTAAAATATATATACTTAAATTTATTAGTGAGATATCTATATTTATAACCTTATATACCTCATACATATTTAATATTAATGTTAGAATAGATACAATACCCATGGTAATTGCAAAGCCTAAAATATTTATCTTAGGTATAGCAGTCAAAAAGAAGAGACAAGTAATTTCTATTACCTCAGTTATTATAGTATTTTTAAGAATTATTTTAGGTTTATCAAGTCCATTTAATATACCAAACATTGTGTTAGCTGCAAAGAGAATTGGCATTGATATAGAAGCTACTTTTATATAAAGTGCTAAATCATCCCTACCAAAAAATAATACTCCTAATGAGTTAGGGATACTTTGACATAATAAAGTTGTACAAATTCCTATAATGAAGGATAGTTTAAGGACATTTTTAATTCTCCTAGAGGCAGATCCATAATCACTTCTACTTACACTTTGAGATAAATCAGGAATTAATAGAGTATTAAGTGAACCTATTATTATAAGTGGAAAAGTTACTATAGATAGAGCCATACCTGAGTATTTACCTATTAAAGCTAATGCTTCAGAATATTGAAAACCTGCCAACATTAATCGCTGTGGAACTATTAATGTTGCTATTGTCCCAAATGTACTTACTAAGAAACCATTAAGACATAGTGGGATAGATGTTATAAGGATATCTTTAAGTAATTCTTTTTTTGGTTTAGTATTTAAATTAGATCTTGGAATTCCTTTAGTTGCAAATTTAAAGTATCCATATAGAAGGATTAAACTTTGGAATTCACCTATACATATAGCTATATAAGCTAGCATTACTAAAGTTTCTAAAGTTGTTGCCTTAAACATAAATACCAATACTACAAGAATAATAATTCTTAATCCTTTTTCTAAAATATCTATTAAAGCTGGTATCTTTATTCTTGAAGTACCATAAAAGAATCCCTTTAATATGTTAGATAATGCTATACAAACCATTGCAGGACAAGTAACCATAATAGCTTTTATTGTTCTAACATCCTTAACCCATAATTCACCTATACTAGGAGATAAAATAAATACTAATATTCCTATTAAAAATGCCCACACGAAATTAAAACTTGCAACAGTTCTCATTGTCTTAAAAATATTATTTAATTCATTTTTGGTAGTATATACAGCGGTTATTTTTGAGATTGAAGCTACTATCCCTGCAGTCATTAAAGATATAAATAAATTATATATTGGCATGACAAGACCATATAAGCCCATCCCCTCAGGTCCAAGAAGTTTAGATAAATATATTGAAAATATAAATCCTAGAACTCCAGTTGTAAGATTAGATGCTGTAAGTAAAAAGGAGTTTCTATAAAAATTATCTTTGTTCATAATTCACCACCTTATGAAAAGCTTAATAATAAAGAGTATTCTACATAACAAGAAAATATTCTTTATTTAGTAATCTTATGTAATTAAGTATTAAATAAAAATAATTAATAATAATTTTAGTAGCTTCATATATTTTAAATGTACATTTAAGTTTATTTACCATTAATGGAATACTTGATTTTTTATTCTATAATATGTAAACTTAATTTAACATATAAATGGAGTTGATATTATGAGAATTAGTCCAAAAAGATTGATAGTGAATTTAAAATATGCAAATTTAAAAGGTGATGTTTTAGATATAAGTAGTGATAATTCTGGAATTATATATAGCTTAATAAAATCAAATAATTTAGAAAAAAAAAATATAAATGTTGATTATTTTTCTGATAATAATCAACATTTATATGATAGTGCTGCTATATTTTTCACCCTGGGATCTTTAGGTAAATTAGAATCTCAAGAACTTATAAAAGATGTATATAAGTCCGTTAAAGAGGATGGAGAAATTTATATTTGGGATAGAATAAAAGCAAAAGGGGATATTGTTCATGATAATGTTGTAGCTAAAATGCCTAATGGGAAAGAAAAATATTTTAATGTTATGAATTTAAACCCATTTTATGAGTTTAATATAGATAAGTGTCAAAGTTTACTTAATAAATATTTTAAGATAGAAGAAAAAATTATTTGGGATAAAGTAATATATATAAAAGCCATAAAAAGAAATAATTTAAATATATTATAGTAAATTTATTTTTATAATAATTTATAAGTAAATTAGTTAAGTTGAAACAAATGTAAGATTATGTAACTTAATTATATGTATTTATTAATTAAAAGTTTCTGAAAAGAAAACAATGTGTTAATAATTGGGTGAAAGCGTATAGATATCCAAAAAAGTTATTGAATTAAAATTCATTTTGTGTATAATAATAATTAGATTATGTGTTAATTAATACTACATTAAGTATTAAATTATATATTATAAATTTACTGGATAAAGGTGGTGAAATTTTGGCGGTAGAAGTTATTAGTGAAATTCAAAAGGCTGAACAAAATGCTAAAGACATTTTGCAACAAGCTAATAAAGACAGTAAGAATTTAATATCAAAAGCTACTTTGCAAGGTAATGAAGAATATAATCAAATTGTAGAGAAAGCGAAGAAAGAAGCACAAGAGATAATAAATAAATCTATTGCAGAAGGTAATAAAGAAGCAGAAGATTTATTTAAGCAAGGTGAAGAACAATGCAAAGCTATAAAAGCTCCATCAAAAGATAAAATTGATGAAGCTAGTAAATTAGTAATTGAGAGGATTGTGAATATTCATGGCAATAGTTAAAATGAATAAATTTACCTTGCTTGCCTTTGAATCTGATAAAGAAAAGCTTCTTGAAAAATTACAAGGAAATTCAGAAGTTGAGTTTATTAACTTACAAGATGAAAAAGTACTTGAGCAAAATGAAATCTTTGAAAGTCTTAAAAAATGTGATGTTGATACAGAAACTTCAATAATTGAAGAAAATGTTTCAAAAACAAGGTCAGCTATTAATTTTCTAAAGGAGTATGTTGCTGAAGTTAAAGGATTAAAGGCTTTAAAAGAAGGGAAAGAGAGCTTAACTTTAAATGAATTAGAAGAAAAAGTTACTAATAGTAACTGGGAAGATGTTTATTCAAAGGTTAGGGATATGGAGCTTGAATTGGCTAAGCTAGATAATGAAAAAACTAGACTTGAGAGCGAAATAGAAGTTCTTAAGCCATGGCAAAAATTTGATGCTCCATTAGGTGAATTGAATAAATTAAAAATGACTAAGGCATTTTTAGGAAGTATATCTAAACAGTATAAAGAAACTATTAAATTAGAGGTTGAAAGAATATCTATTCATTCTTATATTGAAATAATATCAGAAGATAATCAAGATATATTCTTATTTATAGTTGGACTTAATGAGAAAAGTGAAAAAATAGATGAACTTTTAAAATCATTTGGTTACTCACCATTCCAGACAAAGTATAAAGAAATTCCAAATAATCTGATAGATTTATTTGAAAAAGAAATTAAGGAAATTGAATCTAAAAAAAATGGAATTAGAGAAGAGTTATCTACTTATGTGAGTGAGAAAAGAGATTTAGAATTAGCTTATGAGTATTATGAAAATATGTTAATAAGAAAACAAGCTAATAAAAATTTCTTAAACACTGATAATGTATCTATTATTCAAGGTTGGGCTCCAAAAGTAGAAAATAAAAATATTGAAAATTCTATAAAAGAACTTGCAGGAGAAACTTATTATTTAAGTTTTGATGAAGTTACAGAAAAAGAAATTGATGATGTTCCTATAAAGATTGAAAATAAAGGCCCAGCAGCAGTTTTTGGTTCAATAACAGAAATGTATAGTTTACCTAAATATGATGAAATTGATCCAACACTAATATTAACTCCATTTTATATGGTGTTCTTTGGAATGATGGTTGCTGATTTTGGTTATGGTATGATTCTACTATTAGGATGTCTACTTGCACTTAAATTATTTAAATTAGATGAGTCTAAAAAATCTTTTGTTAAGTTCTTTATGTGGTTAAGTATGTCTACAGCAATAGCAGGACTTGTATTTGGAACTGCTTTTGGATTTGATTTAGGAATTGGATTTATAAATCCAAGCCAAGATACTACTAAATTACTTATAATATCAGTAGGATTTGGAGTAGTTCAAATTTTATTTGGGCTTGGAACAAAGGCGTATATGTTAATAAGAAATAAGCAATACTTATTTGCTTTCTATGATGTTGGATCATGGCTTATGTTACTTTCAGGTTTAGCAATGTTAGTGGCTGGAGGAGTTATAAAAACAATAGGAATTGTTCTAGCAGTTACAGGGTCAATATTAATAGTTGCTACTCAAGGAAGAGATGAGAAAACAACTGGAGCAAAACTTGGACAAGGTGCATATGCTCTTTACGGAGTTACAAGTTATGTTGGGGACTTAGTTTCATATACAAGACTTATGGCTTTAGGAGTTGCAGGGGGATCAATAGCAGCAGCTTTAAATCTTATAATAGGAATGTTGCCAAAAGGAATAGCCTTTATTATAGCAGCACCTTTAATATTTATATTAGCTCATGTTTTTAATATGGGATTATCATTATTAGGAGCATATGTTCATACAGCTAGATTACAGTATGTTGAGTTCTTCTCAAAATTCTATGATGGTGGTGGACGAGCATTTACTCCATTTAAAACAATTGATAACTTTATAAATTTAAGAAAAGAAAAATAAAATAAATTTAAGGACAATTTTAGGAGGATTAAAATTATGGCAAATTGGATTACGTTTTTTACAGAACATGGTGGAATGATATTTGGAGCTTTAGGTATAGCTATGGCAGTAGGTCTTTCAGGAATAGGATCAGCTAAAGGTGTTGGAATAGTAGGAGAAGCTGCAGCAGGTCTTGTTACAGAAGAGCCAGAAAAGTTTGGTAAAGCTTTAGTTCTTGAACTACTACCAGGTACACAAGGTTTATATGGTTTCGTTATAGGATTCTTAGCATTCAATGCAATGCAATCAGGTGTTAATTTATCACAAGGTTTATACTTATTATTTGCATGTTTACCAATAGCTATATCAGGTCTTTGGTCAGGAATTGCTCAAGGTAAAGCAGCAGCTGCTGGTATTCAAATATTAGCTAAAAAGCCAGAACATAATACAAAAGGTATTATCTTTGCAGCTATGGTTGAAACTTATGCATTATTAGGATTCGTTATATCATTCTTATTAATAAATGGTGTAAGTTCATTAGCATAATACAAACTAATTTAAGATTGGAGAAGTGAAGGGGATGTCAAATTTACAGCACATAACTTCTAAAATCAAGCAAGATTCAGAAGTGCAAAGAGATGCTATATTAGCTAAAGCTAATGAAGAATCTAAAAAAATAATTGATAAAAAAATAGTATCAGCTAAGAAAGACGCTGCTGATATAATAGAAAAAAGTAAAATAGAATCAATTGTAAGAAAAAATAGAATTTTATCTAATGCACAGCTAAAAGTTAGAAATGATAAACTTTCAGCTAAGCAGGAAGTAATAGAAAAAGTTTTTATTACAGCAAAAGAAAAATTAAATGATATGTCAGCAGATGAATTTAAAAAGTTTATTAAAAGTAAGGTTTTAACTTTAGATATTGCTGGTGATGAAAATATAATTGTTGACTCAAAGAGAAAAGAGATATTAGATAGTGAATTTATTAATGATTTAAATTCAAATCTTAAATCATTAAATAAGAAAGGTGAACTTAAGCTTTCAGAAGTAGAAGGAAACTTCAATGGAGGATTTATAATAGAAAAGAACGGTATAGAAATAAATAATACTTTTGATTCTTTAGTAAATTCTCTAAGAGAAGAAATGGAATTTGAAATTGCGAGGGTAATGTTCAATTAAGGAGGATAATGGATGAATGAAATGCAATTTACTCAAGTTCTTCCAAGACTAAGGGTATTAGAAACCAGACTCCTTGATAAATCTAAAATAGATAGAATGATTGATAGTAAATCACCTCTTGATGCTTTAAAAGTGTTACAAGAGACAGATTACAGTGTACATTTTACAGATCTAAATAAAGCAGAGTTATATGAAGAAGTATTATCTAAAGAACTTATTAATATATATAAAGCTTTATATTCTATGTGTCCTGTAAAAGAAATTATTGATATAATGGCTATTAAATATGACTACCATAATCTTAAAGTTTTAGTAAAGGGAAAAATCTTAAATAAAGATTTTTCCCACATGCTAATACCGGTAGGAACTATTGATTTAATTAAGCTTAAATATGCAGTAGAAAATAATTATTATAGAGATTTAGATAAGATTACAAGGAAATGTCTTGAAGAAACATTAAATGATTTTGAAATTAATAAGGATCCTCAAAAAGTTGATATTATAATTGATAAATATCAATTTGAGTATATTTTATCTTTAACAAAAGAAATAAATCATAAAGGTATTGAAAAATATACAACTACACTTGCGGATTTAACAAATATCAAAACTCTACTTAGAGTTAAAAAACAGAAAAAAAATAAAGATTTCTTTGTGGATGTATTAGTTCAGGGAGGAAGCATAGATAAAGATAAATTAATATCATTATTAAATGAAGCAAATGAAAATATTTCAACAAAACTTGCTCATACAAATTATGAAAATATCCTTAAAGAAGGAATTTCAGAATATGTAAATACAGGATCAGTTAGTATTTTTGAAAAATTAATTGATAACTATATTATGAGTATTATGAAAGATGCTAAATTTATAACATCAGGAGCTATGCCAGTTATAGCTTATATCTATGCAAAGGAAAATGAAATTAAGCAAATAAGAACTATAATGGTTGGAAAGCTTAATAATATTGCAGGAGAAGTAATAAGAGAAAGGCTGCGTGATGCATATGTATAAGAAAATTGGAGTTGTAGGGGATAAAGACTCAGTTCTAGCTTTTAAAGCATTAGGAGTAGATGTTTTTCCAGTAGCTGAAGTTGAAGAAGCTAGAAAAACAGTAGATAAACTTGCAATGACAGATTATGCAGTTATATTTATGACAGAACACGTTGCTAAAGATATAGAAGAAACTATAGAAAGATATAATAAAAAGTTACTTCCTGCGATTATATTAATTCCAAGTAATCAAGGAACTTTAAATATAGGATCAAAAAGAATTTCAGAAAATGTAGAAAAAGCAGTTGGTGTTAATATTTTATAGGAAGGTAGGTTGGATAACTTGAAAATCGGAAGAATTGTAAAAGTTGCAGGACCTCTTGTTGTAGCTGAGGGAATGGACGAAGCTAATATATTTGACGTTGTAAAAGTTGGAGAAAAAGGTCTTATCGGTGAGATTATTGAAATGAGAGGCGATAAGGCTTCAATACAGGTATATGAAGAAACTTCAGGAATAGGACCTGGAGATCCAGTTGTAACAACTGGAGAACCTCTTTCAGTTGAATTAGGTCCAGGACTTATAGAATCAATGTTTGATGGAATACAAAGACCACTTGATGCTTTTCTTAAGGCAGCAGGAAGTAATTTCTTATCAAGAGGTGTAGAAGTTAAATCATTAAATAGAGAGAAAAAGTGGACTTTTGAAGCAACTGCTAAAGTTGGAGAAGAAGTTGCTGCAGGAGATATTGTTGGATTTGTACAAGAAACTCCAGTAGTAAATCATAAAATAATGGTTCCTTATGGAATAGAAGGAAAAGTTAAAGAAATTAAAACAGGAGACTTTACTGTTGAAGAAGTAGTTGCAATAATTGAAACTTCAAATGGAGATAAAGAAGTTAAATTAATGCAAAAGTGGCCAGTAAGAAAAGGAAGACCATATGCTAAAAAGTTAAATCCTATTGAGCCAATGACAACAGGACAAAGAGTTGTAGATACATTTTTCCCAGTAGCTAAAGGTGGAGCTGCTGCAGTACCAGGACCTTTTGGAGCAGGTAAGACAGTTGTTCAGCACCAAATTGCTAAATGGGGAGATGCTGAAATAGTTGTTTATGTTGGATGTGGGGAACGTGGTAATGAAATGACAGATGTTCTTAATGAATTTCCAGAGCTTAAGGATCCTAAAACAGGACAAAGTCTTATGAAAAGAACTGTTCTTATAGCTAACACATCAAATATGCCAGTTGCAGCTAGAGAAGCTTCAATATATACAGGGATTACAATAGCAGAATATTTCAGAGATATGGGATATTCAGTTTCAATAATGGCTGATTCAACTTCTCGTTGGGCTGAGGCTTTAAGAGAAATGTCAGGAAGACTTGAAGAAATGCCAGGTGATGAAGGTTATCCAGCATATTTAGGATCAAGACTTGCTGATTATTATGAAAGAGCTGGAAAAGTAATTGCACTTGGTAAAGATGGAAGAGAAGGTGCTGTAACTGCTATTGGAGCTGTATCACCTCCAGGTGGAGATATATCAGAACCAGTTACACAATCAACACTTAGAATAGTTAAGGTTTTCTGGGGACTTGATGCTCAATTAGCTTATAAGAGACATTTCCCTTCAATCAACTGGTTATCATCATATTCATTATACCTAGATAAAATGGGGAATTGGATGGATGAAAATGTAGCAGATGATTGGTCAAAAATCAGAACAGAAGCTATGGCTTTATTACAAGAAGAAGCAAACTTACAAGAAATAGTTAGACTTGTTGGTATAGATGCTTTATCAGAAGCAGATAGATTAAAACTTGAAGTTGCTAAATCAATAAGAGAAGATTATTTACAACAAAATGCTTTCCATGAAGTTGATACTTATGCATCACTTGATAAGCAATATAAGATGTTAAAAGTAGTTCTTGCATTCCAAGATGAAGCAAATAGAGCTTTAGAAGCAGGAGTTTATTTAGAAGATATATTAAAACTTGAAGTTAGAGATAGAATAGCTAGAAGTAAATATGTTCCAGAAGAGGAAATTAACAAAATAGATAATACACTAGTCGAATTAAAAGAGGCTGTAGATAAGCTAATCAGCGAAGGAGGGGTTCTAGATGCTTAAGGAATATAGAACAGTAACTGAAGTTGTAGGACCTTTAATGGCTGTTGAAGGTGTTGAAGGTGTTAAATACGATGAGTTAGTTGAAATAGAATTACAAACAGGTGAAATGAGAAGAGGTAAGGTTCTTGAAGTAAATGGAGATAAAGCTATGGTGCAAATTTTTGAAGGATCTTCAGGAATAAATATTAAGGGAACTAAAGCTAGATTTTTAGGAAAACCTTTAGAACTTGGCGTATCAGAAGATATGTTAGGAAGAGTATTTGATGGTATGGGTAGACCTAAAGATAATGGTCCAAAACTTATACCAGAGCAAAGATTAGATATAAATGGTGAAGCTATTAACCCAGTAGCAAGAAACTTCCCATCAGAATTTATTCAAACAGGAATTTCTGCTATTGATGGATTAAATACACTTGTTAGAGGACAAAAATTACCTGTTTTCTCAGCGGCAGGACTTCCTCATGCTCAATTAGCTGCTCAAATAGCTAGACAAGCACAAGTTTTAAATTCAGATACTAAATTTGCAGTTGTATTTGCAGCGATTGGTATTACATTTGAAGAAGCAGAATTCTTCGTGGAAGAGTTTGAAAGAACAGGTGCTATAGATAATTCTGTACTATTTATGAACTTAGCTTCAGACCCTGCTATTGAAAGAATAGCAACACCAAGAATGGCTTTAACAGCTGCAGAATTCTTAGCTTATGAAAAGGGAATGCATGTACTTGTTATTATGACTGATATAACAAATTACTGTGAAGCTTTAAGAGAAGTTTCAGCAGCTAGAAAAGAAGTTCCTGGAAGAAGAGGATATCCTGGATATCTATATACTGACCTTTCAACATTATATGAAAGAGCAGGAAGAATACTTGGTAAGGAAGGGTCAATTACTCAAATTCCAATACTTACAATGCCAGAAGAAGATAAGACTCATCCAATTCCTGACTTAACAGGATATATTACAGAAGGACAAATAATTTTATCAAGAGAACTTTATACTAAAGGTATTATGCCTCCAATTGATGTTTTACCATCACTTTCAAGACTTAAAGATAAAGGAATTGGTAAAGGAAAGACAAGAGAGGATCACGCTGATACAATGAACCAATTATTCTCATCATATGCACAAGGTAAACAAGCTAAAGAACTTGCTGCTATACTTGGAGAATCAGCTTTATCAGATGCTGATAAAGCATATGCTAAATTTGCTGAAGCATTTGAAAAAGAATATGTATCACAAGGATTTACAACAAATAGATCAATTGAAGATACATTAGAACTAGGATGGAAACTTCTTAAAATATTACCTAAGACAGAACTTAAGAGAATCAGAGATGAATATCTTGAAAAGTATATGCCTGTAGGAGAGGATGAGTAGTATATGGCTGCACAAAGATTAAATGTTAATCCTACTAGAATGGAGCTTTCAAAGTTAAAAAAGAGATTATCTACAGCTACTAGAGGGCATAAGTTATTAAAAGATAAACAAGATGAACTTGTTAGACAATTTATAGATCTTGTTAAATTTAATAATAAATTAAGAAAAGAAGTTGAAGAAGAACTAGGGAGTTCTTTGAAGGATTTTGTTATGGCTAGAGCAGGAATGAGTTCAGAGTTTTTAGAAGAAGCTATATCATATCCTAAAGATAATATTAAAGTTGAAGTTGGCAGAAAAAATATAATGAGTGTTAATGTTCCTATGATGGACTTTAAGAGAGAACTTGAAGGAGATGAGGGGAGTATTTATCCTTATGGATTTGCTAATACATCAGCAGAACTTGATGATGCCATTGGAAAGTTATATAGTATTTTACCAAGGCTTTTAGAATTAGCAGAAGTAGAAAAATCCTGTCAATTGATGGCTGATGAAATAGAGAAGACTAGAAGAAGAGTTAATGCTTTAGAATATATGACTATTCCTCAGTTAAAAGAAACTATTAGGTTTATAAGAATGAAACTTGATGAAAATGAGAGATCTGCTTTAACAAGACTTATGAAAGTTAAGACTATGATCGAGCAAAGAGCTTAATAAAGAACTGTCTCAAAAGAGGCAGTTCTTTTATATTTAAATCCTAAGTAGTTATTGGAAGAAAGTACTGATATATTAAAAGATAAAAATAATTCTTAATTTTAATATTATGAATATATTAAATAGTATTTCAATGTGGTATAATTTGGATAAAGTTAATGATAACTAATTTTATTTGGGGGGATTTTAAGTGAAAGATGTTGTAAATTTAGTAACTGTTGAACAAATTAAAGCATATTCAGATCCATATAGACTAAGAATTTTAACTTTTTTAAGAAATAGACGAGAAGCTTCTACTGTAAAAGAGATAGCAGATTATTTAGGAGAGGTACCAGCTAAAGTTCATTATCATATAAAGAAATTAGAAAAGGTTGGGATAGTAGAAATTGTTAGAACTAAAGAAGTTAAGGGGATAGTAGCTAAATATTATTATTTAACAGCAGAAAATTTCCAAATAGAAGGTGAAGACATAAAAAATCAAACTAGAAAGATTTATAAATCTCAAATTTTAAATATAGTAAATGAGTATTATGATAAATCAAAAGAAAAATCAATAGATACTCTGATGAAAAAAGTTAACTTAAATAGTAAAAATAATGCTATATCAATTATATCTAGAGATATGAATATAGATGAAGACTTATTTAAGCAATTTGATATAGAACTTAGAGAATTAGTAAAAAAGTATGAAAGTATACCTAAGCAGAATAGGGGAAATAATCATTGTCATATATTTTCAGTCTGTTTAAATCAAGGTAATGATAAAGAAACACCTATAAAATAATAAAAAATATTGTTGATTATATCATATTTTACATAAAAAAGAGCATCTATTAGATGCTTTTTTTTATTTTAATAAATATTTATAGATTAATATGTATGCATATATATTATATAAATATTTATTAAAATGCATAAAAATAAAAAAATATACATTTTTAATAAAAAAACTTGCATTTTTATTAATTTAGTAATATAATTTTAATTAACAAATTTTGGAAGATGGTGATAGGATGAATAATTTAAAAAAAGTAGTTTTAGCATATTCTGGAGGATTGGATACATCAATAATAATACCATGGTTAAAGGAGAATTATAATTGTGAAGTTATAGCTGTTGCAGGGGATGTTGGACAAGGGAAAGAATTAGAGCCATTAAATAAAAAGGCTATAAAGACAGGAGCAAGTAAACTTTATATAGAAGACTTAAAAAAAGAACTTGTAGAAGAATTTATTTTTCCTTGTCTTAAAGCTAATGCCTTATATGAAAATAAATATCTTTTAGGTACTGCATTTGCTAGACCATTAATAGGGAAAAGATTAGTTGAAATAGCTAAAAAAGAGGGAGCAGAGGCTATTGTTCACGGTTGTACTGGAAAAGGAAATGATCAAGTTAGATTTGAAATGGCAATAAAAGCTTTTGCACCTGATATGAAAATTATAGCTCCTTGGAGAATATGGGATATAAAATCTAGAGATGATGAGATTGAATATGCTAAAGCTAGAAATATAGATTTACCTGTAACTCGTGAAACTAATTATAGCAAAGATAAAAACTTATGGCATCTGAGCCATGAAGGATTAGATTTAGAAAATCCTATGAATCAACCAGATTATGATAATATTTTAGAACTTGGTGTTACTCCTGAAAAAGCTCCAGATAAACCAATATATCTAAAAATTTCATTTAATAAAGGGATTCCAGTAAAAATAAATGATGTAGAGTATACTTCTGTAGAGTTAATTAAAGAATTAAATAAGATTGGAGGAGAAAATGGAATCGGAATTATAGATTTGGTTGAAAATAGACTTGTTGGGATGAAGTCAAGAGGAGTTTATGAAACACCAGGAGGAACAATTCTTTATTATGCACATAGGGAACTTGAAAGTATAACTATAGATAGAGATACTATGCATTATAAAGATTTAGTTGGCCAAAAATTAGGTGAACTCGTTTACTTTGGAAAGTGGTATACACCTCTTAGAGAAGCATTAATGGCCTTTATAGATAAGACTCAAGAATTTGTAACAGGTGAAGTTAATTTAAAACTATATAAGGGAAATATAATAACAGCAGGTATAAGTTCAGAATATTCATTATATGATGAAGAAATAGCTACTTTTGATGAAGATAATGTTTATAATCAAAAGGATTCAGAAGGATTTATAAATTTATTTGGCTTACCATCTAAGGTTATTTCTAAAAAAAGAAAAAATTATTTTTAATAAATTTTAAGATATGAAAATAAGGGAGGAATAATAGTGAAATTGTGGTCAGGTAGATTTCAAAAGGAAACTAATGAAGAGTTAAATGATTTTAATTCCTCAACTCATATAGATTCTAGAATGTATAAAGAAGATATAGAAGGTAGTATAGCACATGTTATTATGATAAGTAATTGTGGAATTATATCAGGAGATGAAGGAGATCTTATAGTAGAAGGACTTCAAAATATATTAAAAAAGATAGAGAATAATGAAATTAATTTTTCTAAAAATCAAGAAGACATACACATGAATATAGAGACTCTTTTGATACAAGAAATAGGGGAGATAGGTAAAAAGCTTCATACCGCTAGAAGTAGAAATGATCAAGTAGCATTAGATACAAGAATGTATATAAAGAAACAAATATTAGAAATTAATAAGTTAATACTTGAATTTCAGAAAGTATTATCAAAGAAGATTAAAGAAAATATAAATACAATTATGCCAGGATATACTCATATGCAAAGGGCTCAACCTATAACTTTTGCACATCATTTGTTAGCATATTCAGAAATGTTTAAAAGAGATTATGAAAGATTAGAAGATTGTTATAAAAGAGTAAATACTATGCCACTTGGGAGCGGAGCACTTGCAACAACAACCTATCCAATAAATAGAGTCATGGTTAAGGAGTTATTGAAGTTTAATAGATTAAGTACTAATAGTATTGATGCTGTATCTGATAGAGATTTTATTTTAGAGCTAGCTAGTAATATTAGTATAATAATGATGCATCTATCTAGATTTAGTGAAGAGGTTATTTTATGGTGTTCTTCTGAATTTTCATTTATCGAATTAGATGATGCATATTCAACAGGATCATCTATTATGCCACAAAAAAAGAATCCAGATGTTGCGGAGCTTGTTAGAGGCAAATGTGGAAGAGTTTATGGGAATTTAGTAGGACTTCTTAGTATGATGAAATCATTACCTTTAGCTTACAATAAAGATATGCAAGAAGATAAGGAGTTAATTTTTGATTCTATTGATACTTTAAAAATATGTATATCTATATTTTCAGGAATGGTAGATACATTAAAAGTAAAAAAAGAAAATATGAAAAATGCTTGTAAAGATGGTTTTATAAATGCAACAGACTTGGCAGATTATTTAGTTAAAAAAGGTGTGGCTTTTAGGGATGCACATAAAATAACTGGAGAATTAGTTTATTTTTGTATAGAAAATAATAAAATTTTAGAAGAACTTACCATAGAAGAGATGAGAAAATTTTCACAATCCTTTCAAAATGATGTTTATGAATATATAGATATTGAATTATGTGTAGAAAATAGAAAAGTTATTGGTGGACCTAGTTCAATACAAACAAAAGAAAGATTGGAGGAATTAAATAAATATATATATATTAAGGAAAATTTATTGGAGGAATAGTATTGTATAAGGTAGGTATAATAGGGGCTTCAGGATATGTAGGATCAGAACTTATATCTTTACTTACAAGACATAAATTAGTTGAACTGACTTCTATTAGTTCTAGAAGCTTTGAAGGAAAAATTATTTCTGAAATATATGAGAATTTTTTTGGAGTTATAGATTTAGTTTTTGAATCCGAAGAAGAAGTTATAAATAAATCAGAAATTATATTTTTAGCATTACCATATGGTTTAAGTGAAGATATTGCTTTAAAGGTTAGAAATAAAAATAAAATATTAATTGATTTAGGAGCAGACTTTAGATTAGCTGATGAATTAGATTATAAACAGTTCTATGGCAAGTATTTTAAGGATAAGAAGCTTCATAAAGAATCTACTTATTGCATTCCAGAGCTTGGAAGATCTAAATTAAAATATTCTAATATAATAGCCAATCCAGGATGTTATCCAACTAGTATAGCTTTAGGTTTAGCACCAGCACTTAAAAATGATTTGGTGAAAAAGGATTCTATAATAATAGATTCAAAATCTGGAATTACAGGGGCTGGGAAGAATTGTAATGAAGTAACTCATTATATAGAGCGTAATGAAAATTTTAATGCATACTCTATTGGGGGAGGTCATAGGCATATTCCAGAGATAGAACAGGTGTTAAGTGAATTAGTAGGAGATAATATAAAGGTTAGTTTTACTCCACATCTACTACCTATTAATAGAGGGATATTATCTACAATATACTTTGACTTAAGTAAGAATATAAGTACGAAAGAATTATTTAATATTTATTCAGATTTTTATATTAATGAAAAGTTTGTAAAGATATTAACTGCGGGGAATGTTGCTAAAATAAAGTCAGTTACTCATACAAATTATTGTCATATTTCACTTCATAAAGATGATAGATGTAATAGAGTTATTATTTGTTCTGTTATTGATAATATGATAAAAGGAGCAGCGGGACAAGCAATACAAAATATGAATATTAGACTTGGTATAGATGAGTCAGAAGGACTAGATTTCATATCTTCAAATTTTTAATGGGGAGGATAAGTAATGAAGATATTAAAAGGGGGCATTACAGAAGCTAAAGGATTTTTAGCCTCTGGTATACATTGTGGATTAAAAAAAAGAAAAGAAAAGTTAGATTTAGCACTTATATATTCTGAGGTACTAGCAAATGGGGCAGCAGTATATACACAGAATATAGTTAAGGGAAATCCAATATTAGTTTGTAAGGATCATTTAAGTGATGGGAGTGCACAAGCAATTATTATAAACAGTGGTAATGCTAATACTTGTACCGGAGAAGAGGGACTTAAGAGAGCTTATTATATGAGTGAACTTGTAGCGGAAAAATATAATATTGATAAAAATAATGTTTTAGTTGCATCTACTGGTGTTATAGGAGTTCCTTTAAAGATTGAATATATAGAATCAAATATTGATAATCTTATTAATAATTTATCTAAAAAAGGTAATATTTATGCTAGAGAAGCTATAATGACAACTGATTTAATAAAAAAAGAAGTCGCAGTATCTTTTAAAATAGATGATAAAACTGTGACTATAGGAGGAATGGCTAAAGGTTCTGGAATGATAAATCCTAATATGGCAACAACTTTAGGATTTATAACAACTGATATAAATATAGATAAAAGTTTATTAAAAGAAGCTTTAAATATAGCTGTTAATAAAAGTTTTAATAGAATAAGTGTTGATGGAGATCAAAGTACAAATGATACTGTAATAATTCTTGCAAATGGATTAGCAAAAAATGATGCTATACTTGAAAAAGATAAATATTATTATGATTTTCTAGATTCACTTACTTATGTATTGGTTGAGCTTGCAAAACTTGTTGCAAGAGATGGTGAAGGAGCTACGAAATTAATTGAATGTAGAATAAGTGGATGTAAAACTGAAGAAGAGGCTGTTATACTCTCAAAAAGTGTAATTAATTCTAGTTTAGTTAAAACAGCTATATTTGGTAATGATGCAAATTGGGGACGTATTCTTTGTGCATTAGGGTACTGTGGAATAGAGTTTGATGTAAATAAAGTTGAACTTTGTTTTGAGAGTGCAAAAGGATATATATGTGTATTTAAAAATGGTTTACCATTAAATTTTGATGAAGATAAGGCAAAACAAATTTTAGATGAAAATGATATAAGTATACTTATAAATATCAATAAAGGTAAGGAAGAAGGTTTTGCTTTTGGCTGTGACTTAAGTTATGAATATGTAAGAATAAATGGAGATTATAGAACTTAAAATTATTTTTATTTCTAAATAATTTTATGAAAGGGGTTCTATAGATGAAAATTACTAATTTAGATAAAGCAAATACTCTAATACAAGCATTACCTTATATACAAAAGTATAATAATAAAGTTATTGTAGTTAAATATGGCGGAAATGCTATGAAAAATAAAAGTTTAAAGGAATCTGTAATTAAAGATATTGTACTTATGAGTTGTGTTGGTATAAAGGTTGTTTTAGTTCATGGTGGTGGTCCTGAAATAGATAAGGCATTAAAGAAAATAGGAAAAACCTCAGAATTTATAAATGGTCTTAGATATACTGATGAAGAAACTATGGAAATTGTTCAAATGGTTTTAGCTGGCAAAATAAATAAAGAACTAGTAGCTCTTATAAATAATAATGGTGGTAATGCTGTGGGGTTATGTGGAATAGATGGAAATATGATAAAAACTTCAAAAAAAGAATCAGCTATTGATCTTGGATATGTTGGAGATATTGATAGCATTAATTCAAAAGTAATAAAAGATTCTTTGAAGAATAATTATATAAGTGTAGTATCAACTATTGCTATGGGGAATGATGGGAAAATATATAATGTAAATGCAGATATTGCAGCTGCTAAAATAGCATCTGCACTTAAAGCAGAGAAAATAATATTACTTACAGATGTTCCAGGACTTTTATTAGATGTAAATGATAATGATACTATAATATCTAAAATAAATAAAAATAATCTTGAGAAACTTATAAAAGACGGAACTATAAAAGGTGGTATGATTCCTAAAATAGAATGTTGTATAGATTCATTAGATAATGGTGTAATTAAAGCGCATATAATTGATGGAAGGATACCACACACTATATTATTAGAACTTTTTTCTGAGAATGGAATTGGGACTATGATAGAAAAAGAGGGGAATACAGATGAGTTATAATGCTAATGAAAGTAAAAAATATTTAATAAATTCGTATAATTTTATAGATATAACTTTCCAAAAAGGGGAAGGCTCTTATCTGATAGATGATAAAAATAATAGATATTTAGATTTTACTTCAGGAATAGGAGTGAATATATTAGGACATGCAAATAAAGATATTATACGAGCGATAAGTGAGCAAGCAAATAAATTACTTCATATTTCAAATAATTATTTAAATAAGAATACTATATTAGCAGCTAAAAATTTATGTAATTTATCAGGAATGAATAAAGTTTTTTTCTCTAATTCTGGAGCAGAAAGTAATGAAGGAGCTATTAAAATAGCTAGAAAATATAGTTATGATAAATATGGTGCTAAAAGAGGAACTATTCTTACTTTAAAACAGTCATTTCATGGAAGAACTATGAGCACTTTAAAAGCTACAGGGCAAGAAAAGTTTCATAAATATTTTTTTCCTTTTCCAGAAGGTTTTAAATATGCAGAAGCTAATAATTTTAATAGTGTTTTAGAAAACTTGGATAATACTGTATGTGCAATAATGATTGAAGTTATTCAAGGAGAAGGTGGAATTTTCCCTTTAGATAAAAAGTTTATAAATAACTTGATAGATTTATGTGAAAAGAGGGATATACTTCTTATTGTTGATGAAGTTCAAACTGGGATAGGACGTACAGGATATTTTTTAGCTTATCAGTATTATAATATGAGGCCAGATATAGTAACATTAGCGAAAGGATTAGGTGGGGGTGTTCCTATTGGAGCTATACTTTGTAGCGAGAAGACAAAGGATGTTATATCTTATGGGGAACATGGATCTACCTTTGGTGGGAATCCATTTGTTACTAATGTTGCAAATGTAATATTAGAAAAATTTTTTGATGATAGTTTTTTACAAGATATAAATGATAAATCTAAATTTATGTTTGAGAATTTAAATAATTTTAAAAGCGATAATATAGTAGATATACGTGGAAGAGGTTTAATGATTGGTATAGAAGTAAAGGGAGATATTAATAAATATGTTACTAATGCAAGAGAGAATGGTCTTTTAATATTAACAGCCGGAAATAATACATTAAGAATTTTACCTCCTTTAAATATAGAAAAGAAAGATTTAATCAAAGGACTTGAAATTTTGAAAAAAATAATATAAATATATTAGATTTAATTTATAATAAAAATATATAATGAAAAATTTATTAAAATATGTTTTAATATAAGTATATTAATATAATCTTTCGGAAGGAGAAAAGTTTAATGGCTGTTAGAGAAATAGTACAACTTGGTGATGAACATTTAAGAAAAATATCAGAACCAGTTAAAAATATAGATGAAGTTCAAGACTTAATAAAGGACTTAAAAGATACATTAGCAACAGTTGAGGGAATAGGTCTTGCAGCTCCACAAATTGCAGTTAATAAAAGAGTTATATATATAAACTTTCAAGATGGGGTTAATGAATATGTATTAATAAATCCTGAAATACTAGAAAGCTCAAAGAAGACTTGTGTAGATTATGAAGGATGCTTAAGTTATGTAATGCATGAAGGCTTAGTTGAAAGACCTAAAAAAGTTACAATTCAAGCTTTAAATGAAAATGGAGAATTAAAAGTTTATAAAGCAGATGAACTTTTAGCTAGATGTTTTCAACATGAAATAGATCATTTAAATGGTATTATGTATACTGATTTAGCTACTGAGCTATTTGAACTAACAGAAGAAGATTTTGAAAGTTTTGAAGAGGAATAAAAATTAGAGTAGGGATAATCCTTACTCTAATTTTATTTTTAAATATTTTAAGAAAGGATTTTATTTATGCAAAGAAAAATATTACATGTTGATATGGATGCTTTTTTTGCATCAATTGAAATACTTGATAATCCAGAGCTTAAAGGTAAGCCTGTAATAGTAGGAAGTGATTCAGAAAGAGGCGTTGTAACTACATGTTCGTATGAAGCAAGAAAATATGGAGTTAGATCTGCTATGCCATCTTATAAAGCTAAAGCACTTTGTCCAAGTGCTATTTTTGTTCCTGTAAGAATTTATAGATATAGAGAAATTTCTAATAAAGTTTTTTCTATATTATATGAATTTACTGATAATATAGAAAAAGTTAGTATAGATGAAGCGTATATAGATATATCTAGTAAAAATATAGACTCTAAAAAATTTGCATTTTTAATTAAATCAGAAATAAAAAATAGACTTGGATTAACTATATCAGTTGGAATTTCTTATAATAAATTTCTAGCTAAAATAGCTTCAGATTGGAATAAACCCAATGGACTTATGGAAATAACACAAGAAAATGTTGTATCATTATTAACGCCATTAAGTATCTCTAAAGTACATGGATTAGGAAAAAAATCTGTTATTAAATTAAATAATATAGGGATATATACTATTGGTGATATGTATAGTTTACCTAAACATTTTTTCAAAGATTATTTCGGAAAAGCAGGTGAAGAAATTTATAAAAGAATAAGGGGAATTGATGAAAGAGAAGTAATAAATGTAAGAGAAAGGAAGTCATTTGGTAGAGAAGTAACGTTAAGGGAAGATACACTTAATAGAAAAGAATTAAATAGTTATTTAAAGGATTTTGCTAAAAAAATAGAATTAGACCTTTTGAAGAATAATTTAAGGGCAAAAACTATTACTTTAAAAATTAGAGATAATAATTTTGAAACTCATACTAAAAGTAAAACTTTTAGTAATTTTTTTATAAATGCAGAAGAAATATATATTGAAGGATGTAATATATTTAATTCAATTAATATAAATAAACCAATAAGACTTATAGGACTTACTGTCTCTTCTATAGAAGAGAGAAAAATAGAGCAGATAAGTATATTTAATATGCTATAAAGAGGGGATTATATATTAAATATCCCCTTTTTAATTTAAAGTTCTTTCAATATATAATCACAAACAGAATCTTTCCAATTAGGGAGTTCTATATTAAATGTATTTTCTAAAAGAGAGCTATTTATGGCTCCCATTTTAGCTGTTCTAGTTAGCTTATTAGATAATTCTTTAGGAATAGGTAGAATTTCTTTTTTTATATTTATGAAATCAAAAATAAATTTACTAAGTTCCATTTTAGAACAACTATTTTGGGAAGCGCAATTGTATACACCATATTTATTAGTATTTATTATGTTACCTAAAGTACTAGATATAAATTTTATATGAGTAGGATTTACTATATGTTCACTACAAAAAAATAAAGGAGTATTACTATTAGAGATTATTTGCTTTATATAACAATTTTGACCACCAAATATCCATGATGATTTTATGATAAAGTATTTTTTTAGATTTTTTTTTATTATTTTTTCACATTCATATTGAAATAATCCAAAATTATTTATAGGTTCACATGAGTCACTTTCTACATAAGGGATATTGCTATATTCTCCATATGAATGGAAGGATGATACATATATAAATTTTATATTTTGATTTTTACAAGCATTAATTAAGTTTTGTATAATTTTAATATTTGATTTTATAATATCAGGATTTTTTTCATATTTATCTATATCTAAAATAGGATCTAAATGTATAATTGCATCTAAGTGATTTCTTAAAATTATCTTTTCTATATTTTCTTTATTTAAATAAATATTTGAATCAAAAATTGAAATATTATGTTTTACTTGTAATTTAAAATAATCATATATATAATTACTTAAAGGATTTTCAGAATTACTTATACCTATATTCAATATAATCACCTCTATAATTTTATATTTCTTCTTTTAGATTATATGCTAGTTTTACATTATATTGACAAAAAAGTTTAAATAATTATAATTAATATTTATGTAGTAGGGAGGTATTTATGGATATTAAAATTTTAGAAGAAGAAAAACAATATTTAAATGATACAAAAGAATGGTTGGGTTTAGAATTAAATCGTATCAAAAAAAATGAAAATGAAATAAAAGAAAATATATCTTCCTTAGAAAAGAGAAGTAAAGGTTCGTATAGTCAGGAATTAGAGATTAGTAGAAAACTATATAATATAGTAAAAAAGAATGTAGATGAATATGAAGAAATAAAAGAAAGACCTTATTTTGCAAAAATAAATTTTAGAGAATTTAGAAAAGATCCAGAAGATTTCTATATAGGTAAAATAGGTGTAGGAAATATTGAAACAGGAGAAGAAAAAGTTATTGACTGGAGAGCTCCAATAGCAGATTTATATTATAGTGGAACACAGGGAAATGCATATTATGTAGCTCCAGGTGGAGTAATTGAAGGGGATTTAAAGCTTAAGAGAAAGTTTTTATATAATAAAGAAAATAATATAGAAAAATATTTTGATGAAGGAATAAATGAAATTATCTTAAAATCTCAGGATGATGGAGAAAATGCTTTAGTAGATGAATTTTTAAAGCTTAATTTAGAAGAAAGTACAGGTAATAAATTAAAAGAAGTTGTTGCTACTATTCAAAAAGAACAAAATGATATTATAAGGGCTGATAAAAGTTTTCCAATTATTATTCAAGGATCTGCAGGTTCAGGAAAAACTACAGTAGCACTTCATAGACTTGCCTATTTAATGTATAGATATAAAGATACTTTAGACGGAAGTGATATTTTAGTAGTTGCCCCTAATAAGATATTTTTAGATTATATTTCAGAAGTTTTACCTAATCTAGGAGTGAATAAGGTTCCGCAAATGACTTTTGAAGAACTAGCTATAAAAAGATTAGGGATTAAAGGAAAAATAATAACTAAGGATAAGAAATTAGTTTCTATGATTGAAGATTTAGATGAAGTAGAAATTAAATATTTAAAGAATGAAAGTAAATTAAAAGGGACTTTTGCATTTAAATTATTACTAGATAGATATATAAGAATCTTAGAACGAAATGATAGTGATATATCTGATATAGAAGTAGATGGATATAAGCTTTTTGATAAAAAAGAAATAAAAAGACTATTCCTAAAAGATTTAATTAACTTCCCTATAAATAAAAGAAAAGATGAAATAAAAAGATATTTTGAAAAAAAATTAGGGCAAAAAATATTGGAAGTTTTAGATAAAATAGATTTTCAATATGAATACTCTATTTCAAGAACAAAAAAGAAGATAGAGGATGAAGTTGAGAGAAGAAAAGAAGTAATTAAGTTATATGATGAAAGAGATAATAAAAAATCTGAATTAAAAAAGAATGCTAAAAAAGAATTTAATAAATATTTTGAGGATTGGAAAGGTATAAGTACAACAAATATATATCATGAATTCTTTATCAATGAGGAGATATTTAATGAGGTTACCTCAAGAAAAATACCACAAAAATTAAGTGATTATATAAAAGAAAATTTAAAATATAATAAAGAAAATAACTTAATAGATTCAGATGATTTAGCGGCAATGTTATATTTAGAATTCAGAATAGAAGGTATAAAAGAAGAGGATATATTTAAACATATAGTTATAGATGAAGCACAGGATTATTCACCACTTCAGCTAGAAGTTATTTCTATGATGAGTAGAGCACAAAGCTTAACTATAGTAGGAGATATTGGGCAAGGGATTTATTCTTATAAGGGAATAAGTAATTGGGAGGATATAATTGATAATCTATATAAAGAAAAAGCAATATATAAAACTTTAACACAAAGCTATAGAAGTACAGTTGAAATTATTGATTTTGCTAATAAAGTTTTAAAGAAGCAAGAGAATTATCCAAAGCCAGCAATGCCTGTTTTAAGGCATGGGGATATACCTACTATAAATGAATTTAAGCAAATAAAAGAATTTTGTTTAGAAGTAGATAAAATAGTTGATAAAGTATATTCTGATGGGAAGAGCTCAGTTGCAATAATATGTAAAACATTAAAAGAATGTAAGAGATTAAAGGAAAACTTAAAAAAATACTGTAATCATGATTTTACAATGATAAATAATGATGATAAATCTCTAGACTTAAAATTAATAGTAATTCCATCATATTTAACAAAAGGATTGGAATTTGATTGTTCAATAGTTTATAATCTAGATGATAAAAATTATACTGAAAGTGAATTAGATAAAAAATTACTATATGTTGTTTTAACAAGAGCATTACATTATGAGTATATATTTTATAAAGGTAAATTATCTAAATTAATAGATTAATATTTAATAAAAGAGAGGTAGTTAGAAATGGAAGATAGAAAAATAATGGCATTTAGAGATGAAGAAGGAAATAAGGTAGAATTTGAAATAGTAGCAGAAATATACTTAAATGAAGATACAGAAGCAGAACAAAAATATATATTACTTTCTCCATTAGAAGATAAAGAAGAAGTAGATATGTTTGCATTTAGAGTAGATTTAACTGAAAATGGTGAAGAATATAATTTAGTTGAAGATGATAAGGAATTTAATGAAATAAAAAAAGTTTATAAGAAATTAGCTTATTAGTAGAGGGAACTATGTTTGAAGAAGAATTAAGAGATACTTTTGAAGAATTTGAAATAGATATAAAATCATTTGAAGAAATTAATAATACTATTGTTATAAAAGGTGAATATAAATTTGATTTAATTGAAATTGATGCTGCAATGAGTTATTCAGAAGAATTTGAAGATCTAGAAGAAAAAGTTATGGAAGCAAATTCATATTTACAAGATATAGCTTATGATAATATAATAGATTTATCAGATGAGATTACAGAGGAATTTGAATTTACTTCAGTAAATAATGAAATAATTCCTATAGATAAAGAATTAGAAGTAAGGAGAAGTTTAAATTTTATTATCTACATTAAAAAATAAAGTTTGTAAATGTTTTCCTTGACTTTTGAAGAAACTTTGTTATAATAAAATCATAAGATATGTCCTAAGATGTACGCGAAGCTTATATATTCAACCTACATTAAAGATTCGGGATTTATAATATATTTAATGATGGAGCTCTTCATAGGAGTCAACTTAGTATTGATTTCTGTTAAGAAGATAACAGGTTTAAGTTGCATAAAACCCACCTGCGAGACGCAGGTATGAATAAATAAGTGTGACGGCATTTCGGGAATTGTTTGAAATTTCAGACCCTTACCTAATTTTAGGTAAGGGTTTTTTGCTTATATAAATATATATTTCCAATATTATTAATTTATTGTATAATTTACCTAAAAGGTTTAGGGGGAGATATGATGAGTAAAATAAAGATGTTAAATCCATTGGTGGAAATGGATGGGGATGAAATGACTAGAATATTATGGTCTTGCATAAAAGAAGAACTTATAAATCCATATATAGATTATAAATCTGTATATTATGATTTAGGTTTAGAAAACAGGGAACTTACTAAAGATAAAGTAACAGTTGAAGCAGCAGAGGCTACTAAAAAATATGGAGTAGCTGTTAAATGTGCAACTATAACTCCTAATAAGGATAGAGTTAAAGAATATAATTTAACTAATATGTGGAGGAGTCCTAATGGAACTATAAGGGCTATATTAGATGGAACAGTCTTTAGAGAGCCGATTATTGTTAATAATATAAAACCTTTAGTAGTGAATTGGAAGCAGCCTATAATAGTTGCTAGACATGCTTATGGGGATATTTATAAAGGAATAGAAACTAGAGTTACTAAAGGTGATAAAGCTTATTTAACAATAAAAAATGATAATAATATAAAAAAAGAAATAGAAATATTTAATTTTGAAAATAGTGATGGAATTAGTATGGGAATGCATAATACAGATAGTTCTATTAAAAGTTTTGCTAAATCTTGTTTTGAATATGCTTTGAATATGAAAATGGATTTATGGTTTTCATCAAAAGATACTATTTCAAAAGTTTATGATCATAGATTTAAAGACTTATTTAATCACATATATGAGGAAGAATATAAAAAAAAATTTAATAAAGCTGGTATAGAATATTTTTATACTCTTATAGATGATGCTGTAGCTAGGGTGGTTAGATCAGATGGAGGCTTTATATGGGCATGTAAAAACTATGATGGTGATGTAATGTCAGATTTCATAGCAACAGCATTTGGCTCTTTAGCAATGATGAAATCAGTATTAGTCTCTCCAGAAGGATATTATGAATATGAAGCAGCTCACGGAACTGTCCAAAGACATTATTATAAATATTTAAAAGGTGAAGAAACATCAACTAATTCAGTAGCTACAATTTTTGCATGGACAGGAGCATTAAGAAAAAGGGGAGAGCTTGATAATTTAAATGAACTTATTAATTTTGCTGACAATTTAGAAAAGGCAACAATTAATACTATTCAATGTGGTATTTTAACAAAAGATTTAGCAAGTATAGCTATTGGTGAAATAAAAAAAATAGTAAATTATAAAGAGTTTATTTTAGAAATAAAAAATAATTTAGATATATTATAAAATAATAAAGAGAAGAGCTTATATTTAAAAATGAAAGCTCTTCTTTTTATTAATAATATTAATTTTTATGAAAATTTTGAGTAAATGTATATTAAAAGTATCCTTTTTAGGCTCATAGTATTTATTTTATTATTATAAATATGTTAATTTTTAATTTAGATAAAGATAATTCTAAAGTTATTATTTAGGAATAATTCTTTAAATATTTAGTAAGTATTATGTTTTTTTATTTTATAAATAGTAAGATAGTTAGTTATTTTTACTTTTTTATAATTAATAAATATAATGGCTATTATAATATAAATTAAGCTATTTTATTTGATTTATTATTTTTATAATATTTAGCAAATCTTAAGTTTTGTTCATATTGGATAAAATAATCTAAATTTTGACTTACTAGAATAACTATAGGATTTGTTCTTTTTAAAAAAAGTAAAAGAATGTTTAATAAAGCCTTTCTATGTTTTATTTTATTATTTAATTTTTTGCAATTCATTCAAAATCCCCCTATATAAATAAATATCAGTCAATATATCTGTAATAATATTATATATCTCCAGTATTTTTTTGTAAAATACTTATTTATTTTAAATTATTACATATTTTTACAATAAAATATATTTTAATACTTTTTATTTAAAAATATTAGCGAATTTACTCTTAAATTAATGTAATAAATATATAGTAAAATATTTAAATATTGATAATAAGTAATAAAATAAGGTAGAATGGTATTATAAATATACAACAAAAGGAGAAATTAAAGATGGAATTAGATAAATTAACAGCAAGAATAAATGAATTAGCAAAAAAGAGTAAAGCTGATGGATTAACTGATGAAGAAAAAGAAGAACAACAAGTATTAAGAAGAGAATATATAGATAGATATAAAAATAATTTAAGAATACAACTTGAGCAAATAAAGCCAAGAGATTCAAAATAATAAAATAGTATTAAAAGGGTGATATATAGTGGGAGTTACTGTAGAAAAACTTATAAAAGATTTTAATTTAGAGATAATACAAGAAGGAGATAGTAATATTCCTATTGATGTCCAAGATATAAATAGACCTGGACTTCAACTTGCTGGATTTTACAATTATTTTGCTCCTGAAAGAATACAGGTTATAGGAAAAGCAGAATGGAGTTTTATAAATGATATGGCTCCAGACTTAAGAAAAAAAAGAGTAAATAAGTTTTTCTCTTTTGATATTTCTTGTCTTATAATAACAAGAGGATTAGATATACAAGAAGATGTATTAGCTTCAGCTAAGAAAAATAAAACTTGGATAGTAAGAACAGATATGATTACTACTAAATTTATTAGTAAGCTTACACTATATTTATCAGATAAGATGGCTCCAGAAACTAGATTACATGGGGTTTTAGTAGATGTTTATGGAATAGGTATGCTTATAACAGGTGAAAGCGGTATAGGTAAAAGTGAAACTGCCCTTGAACTAATAAAAAGAGGACATAGATTAGTCACTGATGATGCAGTAGATATAAAAGAAATTGATGGAGAATTAATAGGTACATCTCCATATATAACTTTTGGAATGCTAGAGGTTAGAGGAATGGGAATAATAGATGTATCTGCATTATATGGACTTAGCTCAATATTACCATATAAAGATATAAAAATTATGATTCATTTTGAACATTGGAAAGATGATGGAGACTACGATAGATTAGGTATCAACAATGAATACGAAGAAATATTAGGTGTTAAATTAAAGAAGTTAAGAGTACCTATAAGACCGGGAAGAAATATTGCAGTTATTATAGAAGCAGCTGCTGCTAATTATAGATATAATTTAATGTCTAATACTAATCCAGTAGATATTATAGAAAAAAGAATGATTGAATCAAGAGAATAATTATATAATTGAAAAACCCCCTTATAGAATATTATATTTTATAAGGGGGTTTTATGTGCATAAACAGATTAGAGAGTTATCTAGATTTAAAAATTATGGTGTATGGTTTTCTATATTTGTATTAATACCAATAGTTCTAAAGGGAATAGGGTTAAATATAATACCAGATGATTATGATAGGGTAGTTACCAGGATATTAACAATATTGGTTAGTCTTGGTATACTAATTAATCGTATAATTTGTAATAAAGGTTATTTAGACAATAAGGATAATACTAATAAATAATAATAAAGCCTTCATTTTATAAATATATTGTATTTAGGATATCAGTATATTAGAATTTAATTATAAGAATATGAAATATTAACTAAGATGGAGGCATATAATGAAGGAAATAATAAAGACAGATAAGGCTCCAGGAGCTATTGGACCTTATTCACAAGGAGTAAGGATAGAAAATTTAATTTTTACTTCTGGACAAATCGCAATAAATCCTCAAACAGGAAAGATTTCAGAGTCTATTGAAGAACAAACCAAACAGGTTCTTGAGAATATTAAAGAGATATTAGAAGCAGGTGGAACTAATATAAATAATGTCATAAAAACAACTGTGTTCTTAAAGAATATGAATGATTTTGAAAAAATGAATTCTATTTATGAGACATATTTTATTAATGAAAAGCCAGCTAGAAGTGCTATAGAAGTTTCTAGATTACCAAAGGATGTAAAAATAGAAATTGAAGTAATAGCTCATATATAATTAATTAAAACAAAAAGAATTCATAGGTAATACTATGAATTCTTTTATCTTATGATTTATATAGATCCATAAATTTCTCATAGTGATAAGATGAAATATTCATATCACCAATATATCCATGTTTAGTATCATCTTTTGATAAGCCATGACAATCAGAACCACAAGTAATTAGTAGATTATATTTCATACAGTATGAAATATAATAATTAGTTTCTTCTTTAGTGTTTTGAAAATATATAGCTTCTACACCATCTAAATCAAAATTTAAGATTTCATTAATAGGAGCTTTTTTTATTAGTTTAGGATGTGCAAGTATTACTAAAGCATTATATTTTTTCAGTAATTTAATACCATCTCCAACATCTAACTTTTGATTAGGAACATAGGCGGGACTATCATCACCTATAAATTTTTCAAAAATTTCATCCCAAGAATAATTATAACCTGCGTCTATTATAGTTTGTGCTATATGAGGTCTAGCTACAACGCCCTTACCTTTATCTAAGACTTTTTTATAATCTATATTAATATTAAAATATTTTTTTAAGTTTAGAACTATAGTTTTAGCTCTATTTATCCTATTTTCTTTTAGAGATAATAAAAAATTTTGAAATTGAGGATTTTTATAAGAATCATCCTTAAAATATCCTAATAGGTGTACAGTAGCTCCTTTATAATCACAGCTTAATTCTATACCAGGAATAAATATAATATCTAATTTTTTAGCTTCAGAATAAGCCTCATCTATGCCTTTTGTTGTATCATGATCTGTTAAAGCTATAGATTTAATATTTTCTCTTTTAGCTGCTCTTATTACATCTGTTGGTGACATTTTTCCATCAGATGCTGTAGAATGACAATGAAATTCTGCACGTATTTGCATATTAACCCCCTAAATATATTAAATATTTATTTTTTTTTGATATAATTATTTTAACATATTTTAAAGGGAGAGATGTGTAGATGTTCTTAATGATAGATAATTATGATTCTTTTGTGTATAATCTAGTGAGATATTTTAAGGAATTAAATCAAGACATTAAAGTAGTTCGTAGAGATAAAATTGACTTTAATTTAATTGATAAAAAAAATATTGAAGGTATTATTATTTCTCCAGGTCCTAAATCACCAAATGAAACTTTAGAGTGTATTCAAATAATAAATACATTTAAAAATAAAATACCTATATTAGGAGTATGTTTAGGTCATCAATGTATAGGATATTATTTTGGAGCCAATATAGTTAAATGTAAATTTCCAATGCATGGGAAGATATCAAAAGTAGAAACAGATCAAAAGGGCTTATTTAAAGGGATACCTAAAAAATTTAATGTTACTAGATACCATTCATTAATAATTGATAAAGATACTTTACCTACAGAGTTAGAAATAACTGCTTTATCTGAAGATGGAGTAATAATGGGGGTTAGACATAGAGAATATAAAATAGAGGCTATACAGTTTCATCCTGAAGCTGTTATGACTGAATTTGGACATGAAATTATAAATAATTTTATAAATATGTGTAAGGAGAATTAAATGAATTTTAAAATTAAAGAAATAAGCAACGATTTAAATATAGATGAAATTTATAGATTATGGAAAGATGAAAAGGATACTATACTGTTAGATAGCTCAAAAGAAGATAGTCAGTATTCAAATTATTCATTTATAGGTATAAATAAGTTTTTAAAATTTACTTCACTAGGAAATATGTGTTTTATAGATGATGAAAAAATAGAAGGGGAACCTTTTAAGATTTTAGATGAATTAATTAAAGAATATAAATTTGATTCTGATGTTGATATTCCATTTATATCAGGAGCTATTGGATATTTATCTTATGATATAGGAAGAGTTTTAGAGGATTTACCTAATAATACAGAAAATGATATCGATATATTAGATAGTTATTTTTTATTCTTTGATAATTTAATTATTAAAGATCTTAAGAAGAATAAAACATATATAACTGCTTTAGGAATTCTTGATGATCCTGAAAAATCAATAAATAATATAGAATTAAAAATAAAATCTATAAATAAGAAGGAAGAGAAGTATCTATATAATGATTCTTTAAATAAATTTAAACCAAACTTTACTAAAGATGAATATATCAAAGCACTAAGAAAAATAAAAAATTATATTTTAGAAGGACATATATATATCGTAAATATGACTCAACGCTTTGAATGTATTTCAAAAGAAGATTCATTTAAAATATATTCTAAATTAAGAGAAATAAATAAGGCTCCTTTTTCATGTTATATGAATTTAGAGGATATCCAAGTAATAAGTTCTTCACCAGAAAGATTTTTAAATATAGTAAATAGAAAAGTTGAGACAAGACCGATAAAAGGAACAAGACCTAGAGGAAAAGATGCTATAGAAGATAATAAAAATAAAGTTGAACTTTTAAATAGTGAGAAAGATAAATCAGAGCTACTTATGGTTGTTGATTTAGAAAGAAATGACTTAAGTAAAGTTTGTAAGATAAATTCTGTTAAGGTTACTGAGTTATTTAAATTAGAAGAATATGATACAGTTTTTCATTTAGTATCAACAATAATAGGAGAATTAGATGATGGGGAAACAGCAGTAAATTGTATTAAAAATTGTTTTCCAGGAGGATCTATTACAGGTACACCTAAGATAAGAGCTATGGAAATTATAGAGGAGCTTGAAAAGATAAGAAGGGGACTGTATACTGGCTGCATAGGATATTTTGATTTTAGGGGGAATTGTGATTTTAGTATAGTTATACGAACTATTATAAAAAAAGATGATAAGGCATATTTTGGTGTAGGTGGGGGTATAACAATTGAATCAGATGAAGAAATGGAATATCAAGAGACCTTAGATAAGGCTAAGGCTCTTATGAGGGTTTTATAATGATAAAATATATAAAAGATTTAGAGAATGAATATATAAGCATAGATTCAGGGATACAGTTTTCTAAAGGAGTATTTGAAACAATACTTATAAAGGATAATGCAGTATTTTTAAAAGAACATATTATAAGATTAAATGATTCTTTAAAAAAAATATATATAGATAAGAAAATTAATTGTGATCAAGTAAATGCCTTAATAAAAAATAATAATATTAAAAATTGTGCATTAAAAATAATAATTACTGAAAAAAATTCTATAGCAATAAGTAGGAAATTAATATACACTAAAGAAGATTATATTAAAGGATTTAAATTATCTATAAGTAAAGTAAGACGAAATTCTACATCTATGTTATCTTATATTAAATCAATATCATATGTAGAGAATTTAATTGAACGAGAGAAGGCATTAAATATAGGGAAAAATGAAATTTTATTTCTAAATGAAAAAAATTTTATTGCAGAATGTAGTATGAGTAATATTTTCTTTATAAAAGATGGAGTTATAAAAACGCCGAGGATTTCTGATGGAATTTTAAATGGGATAATTAGAGAGTGGGTAATAAATAATTTTGATGTTGAAGAAGGTAGTTATACTATAGAAGAAATTCTAAGTGCAGATGAAGTGTTTATAACTAATTCTTTAATTGGAATAATGAGTGTTATAGAGATTGAAAATATAAATTATATAAAAAATAATATAACTAAAAATATACAAGATAAATATAAAGAAAAATTGGAGGATTTATAAATTGGATAGGAATAAAATATTAGAGGGCGTAAGGCTTATATTAGAAGGAATTGGAGAAGAGATAGAAAGAGAAGGGTTAATCGAAACTCCAGATAGAATGGCTAGAATGTATGAAGAGATTTTTTCAGGTATAGGAAAAACAGCAGAAGAGGAATTAGCAAAAACATTTACTGTAGATTCAAATGATTTAGTTCTTGAAAAAGATATAACATATTATTCAGTTTGTGAACATCATTTAGTACCTTTCTATGGAAAAGCTCATATAGCATATATACCTAATGGAAAAGTAGCAGGACTTTCAAAATTAGCTAGAACTGTAGAAATTTATTCTAAAAAACCTCAAATTCAAGAAAATTTAACTAAAGAAATAGCTGATGCTATAATCAAATATTTAGATGCAAAAGGTGTTATGGTAGTAATAGAAGGTGAGCATATGTGTATGACTATGAGAGGTGTTAAAAAACCTGGTACTAAAACTGTAACAACTACTTATCGAGGTGTATTTAAGAATAATGATTCATTGAAAAATGAAGTTTATAGAATGTTATCAATATAGGAGGATTTTATGTTTATAGGTAATAAAGAGTTTAAAATAGGTGAAAGAACTTATATTATGGGGATTTTAAATTTCACTCCAGATTCTTTTTCCGATGGAGGAAAATTTAATTCTATTGAAAATGCACTTAGTCATGTCGAAAAAATGATATCAGAGGGAGTAGATATTATAGATATTGGTGGAGAATCAACTAGACCTAATTATACAGTTGTAGAGGAAGAGGAAGAAATTAAAAGAGTTGTACCAATAATAAAAGCAATAAAAGCAAGATTTGATATTCCTATATCAATTGATACATATAAAGGAAAAGTAGCTGAAGCAGCTATAAAGGCAGGAGCAGATTTAATAAATGATATTTGGGGATTTAAAAAGTGCACTTATATAAGTGAGGTTGCAGCAAAGTATAATGTAGCTTGTTGTTTAATGCATAATACAGAAAATCCAGTATATGAAGATGATATTATAAAATGGATGATAAATGATATTAATGAAAGTATAAATATTGCAATTAATGCAGGAGTTAAGAAAGAAAAAATAATGATAGATCCAGGTATAGGATTTGCAAAAACTTATGAAGATAATTTAGAAGTTATGAGGAGACTAGATGAATTAAAAGAGATAAAATTACCAATACTTTTAGGAACATCTAGAAAATCAATGATTGGATTAGCCTTAGATTTACCAGTAACTGAGAGATTAGAAGGAACTATAGCAACAACAGTTTTAGGAATAGCTAAAGGTGTAGATTTTGTTAGAATCCATGATGTTAAAGAAAATAAAAGAGCAGCTATTATGACAGATGCTATTTTAAGAAAATAAGGAGAAGATATATGGATAAAATAGTTATAAAGGATTTTGAACTTTTTGCCAATCATGGCGTATTTAATGAAGAAAAAGTATTAGGACAAAAATTTGTTTTAGATATAGAGCTTTATCTTTCAGTAAGAGAAGCAGGAAAGACAGGTAATTTAACAAAGTCTGTTCATTATGGTGAATTAGTACATATGTTAGAAAAAAATTTTAAATCAGAAAGTTATGATTTAATAGAAACTGTAGCAGAAAAGATGGCGGAATTTATCCTAAAAACTTATTCATTGATAAGTAAGGTTTTAATACGAGTAAAAAAGCCATGGGCTCCTATTCATAGATCGTTAGATACTGTATATATAGAAATAGTAAGACAATGGAATACATCTTATATTTCATTTGGATCTAATCTTGGAGACAGAGAAAAAAATATAAATGAAGCACTTAAATTAATTAATGATTCAGATGATATTGAAATAATAAAGGTATCTAAAATAATAGAAACAGAACCATGGGGATATTTAGAACAAGATAATTTTTTAAATGGTGTATGTGAAATAAAAACATTATTATCTCCAAAAGAATTAATTAGGTTTTTACTGAGTATTGAAAAAAAATTAAAAAGAGAAAGAGAAATAAAGTGGG
This sequence comes from Clostridium mediterraneense, assembly GCF_900091705.1. GTDB lineage: Bacteria > Bacillota > Clostridia > Clostridiales > Clostridiaceae > Sarcina > Sarcina mediterraneense. The sequence continues at coordinate 1,473,049 of NZ_LT594785.1, forward strand.
GGCCTAGAACTTTAGACTTAGATATTATCTTTTATAATGATATTATAAGTGAAGATGAAGAAATAATTTTACCTCATCCAAGAATGCATCTAAGAAGATTTGTATTAGAACCAATGAACGAACTTGCACCATATAAAATACATCCACTTTATAAAAAAAGAGTCTTTGAGTTACTTGAAGAATTAGTTTAATAGTAAAGAATTATTAACAAAATATTAAAAAATATATATTTAAAAAATTAAAAAGAAAAAAAACTTTTGTTTTTTTTCTTTTTTTATATTTTTTTATTGTTTAATTTTAATATAACTTAAAAAATGCTATAATTAATAAATAAAATATTAATTTTTAATAAATTAAAGTCCAAAATTAAAACAATTTTTGAAAGGAGAAATATACATGAGTGGAAAAAGTAGTGATAAACTACAAAAAGGTTTAAGGGCAAAAGAAATTAGTATGATAGCCCTTGGAGGAGCCATGGGTACCGGTATATTTCTAGCTATGGGAAATACTATAAAAGATGGTGGTGTTGGATATGCTGCCTTAGGTTATGCTCTTATGGGTATAATAGTTTATTTTGTATGTACTAGTTTAGGTGAAATGGCAACTTTATCACCTGATTCTGGTTCAGTTGGTTCTTATGGAGCAAGATTTATAGATCCAGCATTAGGATTTGCTCTAAGTTGGGATTATTGGTTTAATAAAACAGTTGCGATTGCTACTGAAATGGTAGCTGGTACAATGATAATGAAATTTTGGTTTCCACATATATCATCAATACTTGCAAGTGCAATATTTTTAATATTAATAGTAGCATTTAATCTTTTATCTTCAAAATTATATGGGATAACAGAATATTGGTTTACTGCAATAAAACTTGTGACAGTAATTGTATTCATAATAATTGGAATATTGATGATAGTTGGGATATTAGGAAAAGAAAAAATAGGTATTTCAAATTATTTCTTAGATGGAGGACCATTTATAGGAGGATTTAAATCTTTATTTAATATTTTCTTAATAGCAGGATTATCTTTTGTAGGAACAGAATTAGTTGGAGTTGCAGCTGGTGAATCAGAAAATCCTAAAAAAGAAATTCCTAAAGCTATAAATATGACATTTAGAAGAATTTATATGTTATATCTCGGAACAATACTTATAGTTGGTGCTGTAATACCTCCTTCACAAGCTGGAGTAAATACAAGTATATTTACTTTAGTATTTGAAAATTTAGGTATTCCTGGAGCAGCATCTATAATGAATATTATAATATTAAGTTCAGTATTATCAGCAGCTAACTCTGATATGTATGCTTCATCAAGACTATTATATTCAATGGCTGAAAATAAGCATGCACCAAAGATATTTGCAAAATTAAATAAAAAGGGTATACCTATTTATGGAATTTTATTAGCTATAGTTATATCTGCGTTATGTTTTTTAACAGGTATATATGCAGAAGATACTGTTTATATGTGGTTAATAGTTTTATCTAGTATATCAGGATTTATTGGTTGGTTTGGAATATCATTAAGTCATTATAGATTTAGAAAAGCTTATGTTGTTCAAGGAAATAAAATTAAAGATTTACCTTATCGTGCTAAGTTATTCCCATTTGGCGTTATTTTATCAATCATATCTCTTATAATTGTTATAATTGGTCAAGGGTACATATATATACAACAGGACAATATATCAGGATTTATAGCAGCGTATTCAGGAATAGTTATTTTTATTTTATTATGGCTAGGATATAAAGTGAAATATAAGACAAAAGTAATTAAATTAAAAGATATTAAATTAGAGAATTAGATATATTTAAAAGGAATTGATTTAAATTTAAAATCAATTCCTTTTTTATTAAAAATATTCTAAAAATGCTGTATACTATATAATATAAATAAGTTTATAACGAAGGAGAAGATATGGGAAAAATACTAAAATTTTTATTCAGTAGAATGGTAATTGTAGGAATTTTAATTTTAATACAATTAGGTGTATTAATTTTTGCTATTTGGGAATTAAGTGAATCATTTATGTATCTATATATTCTTTTTGTAGCATTAAGTATAGTAGTAGTAATATACATATTAAGCAGAAATGATAATCCATCATATAAACTTGCATGGACTATACCGGTACTTATTATACCTGTATTTGGAGGCTTATTTTATTTAATATTTGGTGGTAATAAAACTAGTAAAAAATTTAAGAAGAAAATAGAATTTGCATATAAAGAGCATGAAAAATTAATTAAGCCTGATGAATCACTAATTGCAGAGATTGAAAAGGATGATAAGATAGTTGCAAATCAGATGAGATATATTGAAGAATATGCTTCTTATCCTGTATATAAAAATACTATAACAAAATATTTATCTCCAGGTGAAGAATTTTTTGCTAAACTAATTGAAGAATTAAAAAAAGCTGAGCACTATATATTTATGGAATACTTTATAATAAATGAAGGATATATGTGGAATACAATACTAGATGTACTTGAACAGAAGGTAAAGGAAGGTGTTGAAGTAAGGGTAATGTATGATGATTTTGGATGTCTTCAAAAGTTACCATATAAATATAATGAGCTTTTAAAATCTAAAGGTATAAAATGTGAAGTATTTAATCCATTTGTCCCTTTATTATCTTTAAGAATGAATAATAGAGATCATAGAAAGATAACAATTATAGATGGCCATACTGGATTTACTGGGGGAATAAATCTTGCAGATGAATATATCAACAAAATAGTTAAATTCGGACATTGGAAAGATTCAGCAATATATCTAAAAGGAGATGCTGTATGGAGTTTAACATTAATGTTTTTACAATCATGGAATTTTAATAATTCTGGAACAGAAGATTATAAGATATTTAAGCCTAAAATTCATTGTAGTGAGAAGTTTGAGTCAGATGGATATGTTCAACCGTATGGTGATAGTCCTTTAGATGGAGAAACAGTTGGAGAAAATGTATATTTAAATATGATAAATAAGGCAAAAGATTATATTTATATCACTACACCTTATTTAATAATAGATAATGAATTAGTTACAGCCTTAATATTAGCAGCTAAGAGTGGAGTAGATGTTAGAATAATTACTCCACATATTGAAGATAAGTGGTATGCTCATACTATGACAAGAGCACATTATGCTCATTTAATAGAAGGTGGAGTTAAGATATATGAATATACAAATGGATTTATTCATTCAAAAACCTTTGTATCAGATGATAAAATAGGAACTGTTGGAACAATTAATATGGATTATAGAAGTTTATATTTACATTTTGAATGTGGTGTATTTTTATATAATACTAATTCTGTAAAAGAAATAAAAAAAGACTTTTTAGATACTTTAGAAATAAGTCAATTATTTACTCTAGAAGATTGTAAAAATATTAAATGGTCTAATATAATAATAAGATCAATATTAAGGGTTTTTGCACCATTGTTATAAAAAAATAAAAAAGGGAAATATTTTGTTTCCCTTTTTTATTCAATTAATACTCTTAATTAATATCCTCGTAAAAGATTATTAAAATTTCAAAATATAAAAAACCTCGCCAATACCTGAATTAACAGAAGAAATAAAACCACATTCCTTAAATCCCATATGAATATGCCAATTTTGAGAACTTATAGCATTTGTCATAGTAGAGCTTAACAAATAATTATATCCTCTTGATTTTAAAAATTCTTTTAAAAAATCTAATAACTTTCTTGAAATATTTTTATTTTTAAAATTTTTATCTACTACTATATAACTTATAAATGGTACATGAGTCCAAATATATTCTATTTTAAGACAGGCTACTATATCTTTATCTATATTACAAACTATAACTTCATTATTAATTATTTTATTTTTTATTCGTTCTTTTTTCTTATGTAAATCTAACTCTAAACATCTTTCTAAATCATTTAAACAAGCAAATCTAATATTCATTTTATATTTCTCCAATCATAAATTATTTATTTTCAAATAAATATTTTGCTATAGATTCAGCTTTTAAAGATAAAGCTAAATCTTTAATACTATATATTTCTTTTGCATAATTTCCATCCCACGGATATATTGATATTACATCATCACCATAAATATCAATAACAAACTTATCAGTAGAAATGTCTATATATATCCTATATAAGGGATTATCACTTAATTCATATTTTTCCAATATATTTTGTTTATTAATCTCTCCTAACATATCATAAATTAAATTAAAATCTTTTTTATTGACTTCTATTTCTTTAAAAAAATTACTTTCTACTATTCTTATAGAGTTTATATTTTCACTAGTCTCCTTCATTTTATCAAGATAATATGTTGCATTAGGTTTTTTAGAGTAATTTATATATTCATAAGTTGAACAAGAAGTAAAAAATATACTTATAAAAGTTAATAAAAAAATGTATATAATTTTTTTCATTTTAAACACCCCCTTTATATAATTACTAATCGTATATTATTTATAGAACTAAAGATTTCGTATTTATATTTTATAATTATCTTTTGGAAGTAATATTTATAGGATTAAAATAATATAAGTTAAAAAGAGTAAGTTTATAAGGAGTAACTATGTATTTAATTGCAACTATAGGACCAAGATCTTGTGATAATAAAACGATAGATAAAATAATAAAAGGCGGAGCAAATACAATAAGAATTAATTTATCTCATGGAATTTATGAGGAGATAGATAAAGTTATAGGATACATAAGGAAAAATTATCATGACATTAATTTATTGATGGATTTACAAGGACATAAAATAAGAGTTTCTGATAAACTAAAACAACCCTTTTATGCCAAGAAAAAATCAATTATATATTTTTGTTCAGAGGATAGTTATTCGGATTTGTATATAAATATTTTAAAAGATAAAAGTCTTATTCCTCTTAATATATCAACCGAAAGATTAAAAAGTACAGAATTTAAAAATATATATATGAAAGACGGAACAATGAAATTTACTGTAATAAATTCTGATAAAGATTATATAAAGACTATTGTAAATCAAGAAGGGATGGTTAGGGCTGAAAAAGGTTGTAATTTGCCTGGAATATCTAGAAAAAATTTAGAACTAACTGAAAAAGATAAAAAAGATATTCAATTTGCTTTAAATGAAAAAGTAGATATTCTATGTTATTCATATTGTTCTTCATTAGAAGATTGTAATAAATTTAAAGAGCAAGTTTTTAAAACTTTACGAAGGGGAGATAAAATTCCAAAGCTTTTTGCTAAGATTGAAACAAAAGAGGCTGTAATTAATATAAAAGATATAGCAGATAATTTAGATGGAGTAGTGATTGCTAGAGGTGACCTAGTTCCAGAAAGTACTTTGTATGCAATACCGATAATTCAGGACAAAATAGTATATAACTTAAAAGAAAGAAATAAAGATATAATTATTGCTACTCATGTATTTGATTCAATGAAAAAGGATCTATATCCAACAGTTAATGAACTTAGTGATATATATAATATGGTCAAAAAAGATGTAAGTGGTTTTATGTTAACTAGTGAAACTACGGTAGGAAATAATCATTTTGAAGTAGTTAGAACTTTAAAAACAACATTAGATTATTATAAAAAAGTAAATAATAAAATTAAAAAGAACAACTAATTATTTAGTTGTTCTTTTATGTATATACTTATTATAAATAAAATCAATTAATCTAATAGAAAGGGTAGCGCTTATTATTCCTAGTAGTATTCCTCCAATTATATCACTTGGATAATGCACTTGAAGATATAATCTAGAAATAGCTATAGTTACAGCTAATGATATTGAAGGGATGAATAATTTCCTTAAATAATATACTATAACAATAGCACATGCAAATGAAGAAGAAGTATGTCCTGATGGAAACGAATAAGAAGTTGGTGCAGGTATTAGAAGATTAATATTATTAATCTTAGTAAAAGGTCTTGGTCTTTGAATTATATTTTTTATTAATCCTTCTCCAAGCATAGAATTAATAATTAATGCCGTAATCGTAGTAATTCCTATTTTTCTATACTTTTTCTTTATAATTAATATAAAGCTAATGAAAATCCATATTAGCCCCATATCTGCTATTTTAGTAAAAAATATCATTATAGGATTTAAAAAAGAATTTTGTATTTTATATCCGAAAAATAATATTATGTTTGAATCAATATTTTCAATAAAGTTCATAATTCCCCCTAAACTATTTGTTTTTAGCAGCTCTTATAGCTTTTCTAAGTATTTTATTATATTATGTGTATTTTTTGTTAATAAAAAAAGCTTATAGAAATTATTCCTACAAGCGTTAAGGTATTAATATTATTGGTACTGAAGACGGGACTTGAACCCGTACGAGTAATCTCGGTAGATTTTGAGTCTACTGTGTCTGCCATTCCACCACTCCAGCATAATAACTAACATAGAATATGTTATCATATTTTGTATTCTAAATCAATATTTTTTTCCTTATTTTATATAAAACTTAGTAGTTATTTATTTATTCCTCTTTTTAAAATTAATATATAAAAGTAATAATAATTATATTTACAAAATAAAATTATATTATTAGTTTTTAATAATAGGAGTAATTTATAAATGCCTTTTGATATCTATATAGTAATTGTAGTAACCTTAATATTACTTTCCATAATTAGTATTATAAAAAATATAAAAGAAGGAGTTATTGCTTGTATAATCTCTGGTGGAATAACAATTGTATTTTTTTTAATACATTATATGTATATAACTATTAATAACTTTTTTCATAAAAGTGGTATTAGCTTTAAAGATATATTTTTATGGATTATATATATGGCTTTAACTTGTTTGGTATTTCTAATTATAATTTTTTTCATAAAATTTACAGGAATAAAAAAAAGATAGGTATCTACCTATCTTTTTATTTTTTTTCAGCTAAATTTATTATATATTCTTTAGCTTTTAATTCTAGAGTATCATCTAAAGGTTCTAATTCTATATCCTTATTATATTTCTTATTTAAAGCAAGTGTTAGTAATCTATCAGCAAGCTCTGGATTCTTAGAAAGTAAAGAACCATGGAAGTATGTACCTATAGTATTTTTATAGATACATCCTTCAAATCCATCTTTACCATTATTCCCGAAACCTGAAATACATTTACCAAGTGGTTGTAATCCTTCTCCTAGGAATGTTCTTCCTGAATGATTTTCAAATCCAACATATATTTGATTTAAATATTCATTAAATATAACAGTATTACCTATAAAACGAGTATCACCTGCTTCGGTATAGATATCTAAAATTTTAAGTCCTTCTAGCTTTTCACCATCTGGAGTAGTATAATAATTACCAAGTAATTGATAGCCACCACATATAGCAAGTAAAACTTTTTCCTCTTCTATATAATCTTTTATTGAATCTCTTTTTAATGCTTTTAAGTCATCTGAAACTATAGATTGTTCGTAATCTTGTCCACCACCAAAGAATACAATATCATAATCATCTTTATTAAATTTATCATTTAATGACACATTTATTATATTAACATTTATTCCTCTTGCTTCAGCTCTATATTTAAGTATTAATATATTCCCCATATCTCCATATACATTTAATAGATCAGGGTAGAGATGACATATATTAAGTTCCATAAAATAACACCTTCCTATCCTACCAAAGTTTTTCTATATATCCTTTAGAATGAAGATATTTTCTAAAATCAATCATAGCTGTATATGTTGCTAGAACATATACTTTATTTTCTTTACAGTTTTCAATATCATTGGTTAATTTTTCATATTCTTCAGATATAACAAATTTCTTTGGATCCATACCAGCTATTTTTAATCTTATAGCCATATCATATCTTCTAACTCCAGAAACAAAAATTTCTTTCATTTCCATTTTACTTAATTTTTCAAAATCAACATCCCAAAGCCATGAAACATCTCTTCCATCAGCATATTTATCATTAACAAGAAATGCAGCTGCAAATGAGCCAGAGTTTAAGCATAAAGTATCTAAAGCTTGATTATATCCAGCTGGATTTTTAACAAGAATTATCTTTACATCTTTTCCATTAATATTAATGGTTTCTTGACGTCCAAAACTTGAGCTTTGTTTTGTAAATGAATTTTCTATTATAATATCATTTATATTAAATTCTTTTGCAATTCCATAAGCACAAAGAGCATTATATATATTATAAACTCCTGATTGAGTTACTGTAAAAATTGAATTGTTAAATTTCACTTTAGATCCTTCTGGTGTAAGCTCTAATATTTCATTCATTGCATAATCAATATGAGCTCTTTTAAATCCACAATTAGGGCAATAGAAATCTCCTAAATGATTATAAGTTATAAAATTATATTCATATGCTGACTTACAGAACTTACAGAACTTAGCATCTGCATTAACATCAATTTTCTTATCTTTATTTGGTGATTCATTAAATCCATAGTATTTAACTGGATTTTTTACTTTTAAATCTCCAAGTAATGATTCATCACCATTTAATAGAAGAGTTGTATTTGGAACTTTATGTACTCCCTCTAATATTTTATTAAGAGTTGTATAAACTTCACCATATCTGTCTAATTGATCTCTAAATAAATTTGTTATTGTTATTATCTCTGGCTTTATATGTTCAGTTATAAATTTAACATTAGCTTCATCAACTTCTATAACTGCATATTTTTGTTTATTATCAAAAAATCTATAATTATCAATAAATGTTCCAACAATTCCTGTATACATATTTGCACCAGTATTATTAGTAATAACATTTAATTTATTTTCTTTTAAAATATTATAGATCATTGAGGTAGTTGTTGTTTTACCATTTGTACCTGTAACAAGAATTACTTTATAATTTTTAGAAACTTTTTTTAATATATTTTTATCTAATTTTAAAGCAACCTTTCCAGGAAAACTACTTCCACCTTTAAACAAAGTTTGAGAAAGACTCTTTGTTAACTTTGTTATTATTATTGTTAAAAAAGATTTAATACCTATTTTAAAACACCACCTTATATCATTTGAGTTACTTAAATTATTAACAAATACTAATAAAAATAGTCAATGAAACAATATTTATAGTATAGCATAAAGATATTAAATTACCAATATATTAATCCTATAGACTAATAAGTATAAATTTGGTAATATATACACATAATAAAAAAATATCAAAATTTAAGTTAGCTTTAGGGGGAAAAGTATGTATCCAATTAAATTTAAAAATATTTACTTTGATAAAATATGGGGAGGTAGAGATCTAGAAACTTTTAGAACTAACCTACCTGATGGTAATATAGGTGAGAGTTGGGATATTGCATGTCATAAAAATGGGATGAGTATTGTTGAAAATGGCGAATTTAAAGGAATAAAATTCAATGATTTAATAAAAAAATATGGAAGTGAATTATTAGGAAGTAAGATAGACACTAATAACTTTCCTTTATTAGTTAAAATAATAAATGCAAAAGATAAATTATCTGTACAAGTTCATCCAAATGATGAATATGGTATACAAGTAGAAGGTGATCTTGGTAAGACAGAAGCTTGGTATGTTATTGAGGCGTTTGAGGGTGCAAACCTAGTAGTTGGAACTAATGGATGTTCTAAAGAACAATTTAAACAAGCAATTATAGATGGGAATTGTGAAAAACTACTTAATAGAATACCAGTAAAAAAAGGTGATGTATTTTTTGTTAAAAGTGGATTAGTTCATGCAATTGGTGAAGGAGTTATTATAGCTGAAATACAACAGAATAGTGATACAACTTATAGAGTCTTTGATTATAATAGAGGAAGAGAAATTCATGTAGATAAAGCTATGGATTGTATAGATTTCTCTTTAAATGGTGAAGTTTCAAATGGAATTTCAATAAAAAAAGATGGATTTGAAAAAATTTTTATAAATGTGTGTGAGTATTTTTCATTAGAAAAATATAATATTAATTCAAAATGTACAGAAACTAGTGATTCAGAAAGATTTTTTGTATTTACTTGTGTTGAAGGAAATGGTTTTATAACATCAGATAATTATAAATTAGAAATAAATAAGGGAGATAGTATTCTGATACCAGCAACTCTTGGTGCATATACTATTGAAGGAAAATTAGAATTATTAAAAAGTTATGTTCCTAATATTGAAAACGTTACTAAAGAAATTATGAGTAATATAGTTAAATAAAATAAGAAGAGGGTTATATACTTTTAAATATAATCCTCTTCTTATTTTTTATATAATAATTAAATATTATTTAACAAATAAATTACGAATAGACATATATTATATTTCTTTAGTATAATAAAAATGTTACAAAACTTAATATAATGGTGAGGAGAAAAAAATATGGGGATTAATTTTTTATTTGTATTAAAAGCTATAATAATTGCCATAGTAGAAGGATTAACAGAATTTGTTCCAGTATCATCTACAGGACATATGATTTTAGTTGGAGATCTTATAGGATTTAGAGAATCACAAAATCTTAATTTTTCTAGTATGTATGAAGTAGTTATTCAGCTAGGTGCTATTTTAGCTGTAGTAGTGTTATATCGAAAAAAAATATTTACATCAATAGTTGAATTTATAAGATACATGGTAGCATTAATGACTAAAAATACTAAAGTTCAAAAAGAGACTGAAGTTGGATTTAAGTTTGGAATTAATGTTATTATAGGAAGCTTACCTGCTATGGTAATAGGATTATTATTCTACGATAAAATAAAGAGTTTATTTAATATAAAAGCTGTAGGTATAGCTTTTATTGTAGGTGGATTACTTTTATTAATTATAGAAAGTTGGCATAGAAAAAATAATAAAAGAAAAGTTATTGAAAGTGTGGATAATATAAGTTACAAGCAATCATTTATAGTTGGTATTTTTCAATGTTTAGCAATGTGGCCAGGTATGTCAAGAAGTGCATCTACTATAATGGGAGGCTGGGTTGCAGGATTTACAACAACTGTTGCAACTGAATTTACATTTTTCTTAGCAATTCCAGCAATGATAGGCTCTTCAGCTATGGATTTATTAGAGTTTGATTATAGTATTATGAATAGTACTTATTGGGTTTCTCTTATAGTAGGATTTATAATTGCTTTTATAGTTTCATTAGTAGTGATAGATAAATTTATTTCTTATTTAAAAAAGAAACCTATGAAAGTTTTTGCTATTTATAGAGTATTAGCTGGTATTTTATTGACAGTTCTTTTATATACAAACATAATATCTTAATAGCTAAAAAGCTGTTTTACTAATTTATATATTATATATTAGGTAAAATAGCTTTTTTTATTTAATATAAAAACTTAATATCAAATGATTCTTTATTAGAATATTCAGGGAATAGTTTGAATAAAATAAAACAGTTAAAGATACTCTTAATTTATTAAATGAATTAGCTAAGGGGGATTTATTTATGTTAAATAAAAAAAAGAAAATAGCTTTATTAACAGGTGGTGGAGATTGTCCAGGATTAAATGCTGTAATTAGAGCTGTAACAAGAACTGCTATTTTACAATATGATTATGACGTAATAGGATATAAATTTGGATATAGAGGATTATATAATAATGATTATGTTAATTTAAACATCGATAGTGTTTCTGGAATATTGCATAAAGGAGGAACTATTTTACATAGTTCTAATAAAGATAATTTATTCGATTATCAAGTAGAGGAAAATGGAACTTTAGTTAAAAAAGATGTATCTGATACTGCAATAGAAAATATGAAAAAAGAAGGTGTTGATGCATTAATAGTAATTGGAGGAGATGGAACACTAACTTCTGCAAGGGATTTTTCTAGAAAAGGTGTAAATGTTATAGGTGTTCCTAAAACTATAGATAATGATTTATTAGCAACTGATACTACCTTTGGATTTAATACAGCTACTGAAATTTCCTGTGAAGCATTAGATAGATTACACACAACTGCTGAATCACATCATAGAATAATGATACTTGAAGTTATGGGAAGAAATAGTGGATGGATAGCTCTTGATTCTGGTATAGCAGGTTCTGCTGATGTGATTTTAATACCTGAAATACCTTATGATATTAATAAAATTGTAGATAAAGTTAAGGAAAGAGAAGAATGTGGTAAGCAATTTACTATAATAGTAGTTGCAGAAGGAGCTAAACCTAAAGATGGTGAAGTTATTGTATCTAAAATAGTAAAAGATAGCCCAGATCCTATCAGACTTGGAGGTATTGCGAGTAAGCTTGAAAATGATCTAGAGGAGTTAATAAAAAATCATGAAATTAGAAGTACAGTATTAGGACATTTACAAAGAGGTGGAAATACATCTGCTTATGATAGAATTCTTTCAACTAGATATGGAGTTAAAGCAGCAGAACTTGTTAATGAAAATTTATTTGGAAATATGGTTTGTTTAAAAGGACAAAATATAGAGTATGTTAGCTTAGAAAATGTTATAGGAAATACTAAACGTATTGATTTAAATGATGAGAAAATTAAAGCAGCCAGACAGATAGGAATTTGTTTTGGTGATTAATATGTAGAAAATACGATGGCGAACAAAATTTAAATTAGTTTTGTTTATCCCTCGTATTTTTTCGCATAAATACGAATATTAATTATTTTTATCTATTAATAGTTCACTTATTAAACTTATTATGATATAATAAATTCAATAATTTGTATTTTCTGGAGGTAATTAATAATGAAAGTTTTATATGATAATCCATTAAGTTCTAGATATTCATCTAAAGAAATGTCATTTATTTTTTCTGAAGATAAGAAATTCTCAACTTGGAGAAAATTATGGGTCGCACTTGCAGAAGCTGAAAAAGAATTAGGCTTAAATATTACAAATATTCAAATTCAAGAATTAAAAAAATACATAAATGATATAAATTACGATATTGCTATTAATAGAGAAAAAGAAGTACGCCATGATGTTATGAGTCATGTTTATGCTTATGGTATACAGTGTCCAACAGCTAAAGGTATTATACACCTTGGTGCTACTAGTTGTTATGTTTGTGATAATACTGATATAATCTTAATGAAAGAAGGATTATTATTAATAAAAGGAAAGTTAATTTCTATTATTAATAATTTAAAAAAGTTTGCCTTAGAATATAAGGATATGCCTACTTTGGGATTTACGCATTATCAAGCAGCTCAACTAACAACAGTTGGTAAGAGAGCTAGCCTTTGGATGCAAGACTTGATTTTAGATATTGAAAACTTAGATTTTGTTATAGAAAAATTAAAGTTAAGAGGAGTGAAGGGGACAACTGGTACACAAGCTAGTTTTATGAATTTATTTAATAATGATGAAGAAAAGGTGAAGAAGTTAGATAAATTAGTTGCAAATAAAATGGGATTTGATAAATGTTATTCAGTAACAGGACAAACTTATTCTAGAAAGGTTGATTCTATAATTTTAAATACATTATCAGAAATAGCTCAAAGTGCTTATAAATTTTCTAATGATATAAGATTATTACAGAATCTTAAAGAAATAGAAGAGCCTTTTGAGAAGCATCAAATAGGTTCTTCTGCAATGGCGTATAAAAGAAATCCTATGAGGAGCGAAAGAATGGGATCACTAGCAAGATATGTGATTATAGATTCATTAAATCCTGCAATTACAGCATCTAATCAGTGGTTTGAAAGAACTTTAGATGATTCAGCTAATAAAAGATTATCAATCGCCGAAGGCTTCTTAGCTTTAGATGGTGTTTTAAATTTATATATGAATATCTCTGAAAATTTAGTTGTATATGAAAAAGTAATAAAAAAACATGTAGAAACTGAACTTCCTTTTATGGCCACTGAAAATATTATGATGGAGGCTGTAAAAAAAGGTGGCGATAGACAAGAACTACATGAACTTATAAGAGAACACTCTATGTTAGCTTCTCAAAGAGTAAAAAAAGATGGTTTAGATAATGATTTAATAAGTAGAATAATAGGAGATTCTAGATTTGGATTAAGTGAATTAGAAATACAAAATATTATTGATCCAGTAAAGTTTATTGGTAGAGCACCAAACCAAGTAATTGACTTTATAAATGAATATGTAAATCCTATACTAGAACATAATGTAAAATGCCTTAATATGAAAAGTGAAGTATTAGTTTAGATTTTATAAAGAAGAGGAAAAAATAAATAACCTCTTCTTTTTTCTTAATTAATTAATTAATTTATTTTTATTACCTAAATATTTTATTTAAATACATAAATCTACTTTCTTATATTTATAATAAATTATATCTACTTGTTGGTTTAGTCTCATTACTTTTAAATTTAAAGTTTCCAAATAATATTAATGTTCAAAAGAAATTCAAATTTGTGTGGTATTTTTAAAGAAATTAAAAAAATAATAATTATATAATAATAGATACTTTTAAGAAAAATTAATATAGAAAATATAGAGGTCGATAAAATGAATACTTTACAACAAAAAATAATAACAAAAATTAAAAATGATAAATTACAAAAGTTTTTAATGTTTTGTAACTTTGGTTTAGAAAAAGAAAATCTTAGAATTGATTTACAAGGGAATTTAGCTTTAACAGATCATCCAGAAGTTTTTGGTAATAAAAAATATAATCCTTATATAACAACAGATTTTTCAGAGAGTCAGGTAGAAATGGTGACACCACCTTGTAATACTTTAAATGAATTATATGATTTTATGGGCGCTTTAAATGATATAGTTTCTTCAGAATTAAAAAATGAAGTTCTTTGGCCACAAAGTAATCCACCTATATTACCAGAAGAACAACTTATCCCTATAGCAAAATTTAATGGAGAAGTAGAAGAAAAATACAGGGAATTACTAGCTGAAAAGTACGGAAGAAAGAAGCAACTTATAAGCGGTATACATTATAATTTTTCATTTAAGAATGAATTCCTACAAAAACTTTACGAAGATTTTGAAGAAGAATTAACTTTTAAGGAATTTAAAAATAAAATTTATTTAAATATATCTAAAAATTTCTTTAAATATAAATGGTTATTAATTTATTTAACAGGAGCTAGCCCTGTATTTCATGAAAGTTATATAAAAGATCTAGTTAATTCTGCTGATAAATTAGATAATATAACAGATGGTTATTATTTTAATAATATAAATTCACTTAGAAATAGTAAGTTTGGATATAAAAATACATTAGATTTTTCTGTTTCTTATAATTCTTTAGAAGAATATATATCTGATTTAAGTACTGCAATAAATAATGGTACTATAAATAATGAAAAAGAGTATTATAGTCCTATAAGACTTAAAGCGATTACAGGTAAAGGTAATGTTGAAGATTTAAAGAAATATGGAGTAGAATATTTAGAAATAAGAATTCTTGATTTAGATCCTTTATCAGAGTTTGGAATCTCATTAGATACACTTAAGTTACTACATGCATTTGTTCTAAGTATGGCATTTATGGATACAAAATTTGAAGTTTCAAACTTCAGTCAAGATAATGACTTTATTTCTAAATCTTTAGATATGATAAATGAAGTTATATCATTGTTAGATAATCTTGAAGTATTTAATGATGATATAAAATTAATTTTAGAAAAAGCTAAAGAAGAGGTTATAGATCCTACTAAAACTAAGGCTTATAAAATAATAAGTGAGATTAAAAAATCTTCATTTATAGATTTCCATCTTAATAGAGCAAAATTTTCATTAAATGAAAGTAATAATAGAATCTTTAGTTTAAGAGGATTTGAAGATATGGAACTTTCAACTCAAATTCTTTTGAGAGATGCTATTAAAAGAGGGATAAAATTTGAAATAGCTGATAGATATGAAAACTTTATTTCTTTAAAGAAAGATAATAAAGTAGAATATGTAAAACAAGCTACTAAGACATCAAAAGATACTTATATAACAGCATTACTTATGGAAAATAAAGAAGTTACTAAGAAAATTCTTTCAAGTAACAATATAAGAGTTCCAAAGGGTGAATTATATTTAAAACCTGAAGATGCTAAATTAGATTTTAAATTATTTGAAAATAAAGCTATTGTTATAAAACCTAAAACAACCAATTTTGGATTAGGAATAAGTATTTTTAAAAATGAATTTACTAAAGAAGAATTTGAAAAAGGAATAGATATTGCTTTTTCAGAAGATAGTTCTATTTTAATAGAAGAATTCATTTCAGGTAAGGAATATAGATTTTTAGTTATAGATGATGAAATTGTAGGAATATTACACAGAGTTCCAGCTAATGTAACCGGAAATGGAGTAAATACTATTAAAGAATTAGTAGAAATAAAGAACGAAGATTTTTTAAGAGGTGTAGGGTATGTAAAACCTCTTGAAAAAATAAAACTTGGTGTAGCAGAAGAAATGTTTTTACATGGACAAAATTTAGATTTCAATTATATTCCTAAGAAAAATGAAATTATATATTTAAGAGAAAATTCAAATATTAGTACTGGAGGAGATAGTTTAGATTTTACTGATCAAATCCATAATTCTTATAAAGAGGTAGCTATTAAAGCAGCTAAAGCAGCTAATGCTAAAATAACTGGAATAGATATTATGATACAAAATATATCAGAAGAGGCTAATGAATTAAATCATGCCATTATTGAAATGAATTTTAATCCGGCTATCCATATACATTGCTTCCCATACAAAGGTATAAATAGACATGCTGGAGAAAAAGTATTAGACTTATTATTTAATAAATAATAAAAAAGGTGTATAGTTATAATGACTATATACCTTTTTTATTATAGATTATTAAAGTACAAAGGAGAATATTATGGATTTTGTCGCTATTGATTTTGAAACCGCTAATGAAAATAGAAATAGCGCTTGTTCGTTAGGGATTACAGTAGTTAGAGGAAATAAAATTGTAGAAAAGTTTTATACATTAATTAAACCTAAAAAAAATATTTTTAAACCTATGAATATTTGGATACATGGAATTTCAGCTGAAGATGTAGAAAAAGAAAAAACATTTAAAGAATTATGGCCTATAATAAAAAAATATCTAGAAAATAATCTAATAGTAGCTCATAATGCTTACTTTGATATAGAAGTTTTAATTAATACCTTAAATGATTATGATTTAGAAATTAATAAATGTCTATATCTATGTACTGTAGATATTTCTAAAATAGTTTATAAAGGATTACCTAATAATAAACTTATAACGTTAGCTGAAATGCTAGGAATAGAATTTAAACCCCATAATGCTGGAGATGATTCTATGATAGCTGCATCTATATTTATAGATGTTTGTAATTATTTGGGTATAAATAAACTTTCAGATATAAGCAAAAAGTTGTCTATAACTCCAGGATTAATACTTTCTAATGTAAATATAAAACCACAAATAAAAAAGACTAATTTAATAATTCCTAAAGAAGTTAGTTTAATAAATAAAGATGAGTTAAATGATACTGATTTTTTTAGAAAAAAAACTGTTGTATTTACAGGTCCTTTAAAAAGTTTATCTAGGGCTAAGGCTAGTAATAAAGTTTTATGCTTAGGGGGATTTATATCTAATAGAGTTTCTAACAATACTGATATATTAATAACTAATTTAGATTTAAATTCAAAGTATTTGACAAATAAATTAATTAAAACAAAAGAAATTTTAGAATCTGGAAAATCGATAAAAATTTTATCAGAAGAAGAATTTTTGAATTTATGTAATAATAAAAATTTTTAAGAATACGTAATACAATATTAAGTAATACCATATGTATTACTTAATATTGTATATTTTTATATCTTTTTTGGAGGTATTATTTGAAAGGGGAATAAATTTTAAAATTCTTTATGTAATAAAATAAATCAAAAGATAAAATTTTAAAACTTATTTATTTCTGAAAATCGATTAGATTTTAAAATGAAAAGTTTATATTTTTTTCGTTTAATCTACATTTGTTAAATAACAATTTAACAAATGTAGATTAAACGAATTTTAAGTGATTTAAACGGCATTATAACTAACTTTACATACATTTTCATAATTTAAAATGATAAATATAAATTTTTATATGATATAATAAAAGAAATATAGAAATATATAGAGGTATTAAAAAGTGCAAAAAAAACATAGATATTCAAATTTAAAATATCCAACAAATATAAAGAAATTACTTAAATATACTTTATCACAAGAAGAACAAATGAGATTAAAAGATATATACACTGCATATGAAAATAAAAAACTTAATAAATCTTATGAAGATATTATAGAAGATCTATTTATTCTTTTTGAACTTAACTCATTAAGTACAAAACAACTTTCTGAGATATATTCAGTAAGTGTACGTTCTATACAGATTTGGATTAAAGAATTAGGATTAAAAAAGAAAAGTACAAAAATAAAAGAATCATCAACAAATAAAAAACCATACTTTAATATATTGGAATATAAAAATGAACTCCCAGAACCTGTTGAAGATTTCTTGAATTATTTAGAAACAATAAAAGGTAAATCTAAAAATACAATAATAGCTTATAAAACAGATCTCAAATTATTCTTTAGAGTTATGAAAATTCTTAAAGGATTAGAATCACCTGAAAAAGAGATTAAATTAATAGATATCAGTGATATAGATATTGAGTTTATAAAAACTATCAAATTAAGAGATTTATATTCATTTTTAAAATATATAGATAATATAAGATTAAACCATAGTCATGCTAAAGCTAGAAAAGTAGCAACTTTAAAATCATTTTTTAATTTTTTAAACTTAAAGTTAAAGGTTATTTCCGAGAATCCGGCATCAGAATTAGAGAGTCCTAAAATTGAAAAAAGACACCCTATTTATTTATCTCTTAACGAAAGCCAGCACTTATTGAATTCATTAGATAAAAACAATAAAAATTATTATAGAGATTATTGTATATTAACCCTCTTTTTAAATTGTGGTTTACGTCTTTCTGAACTTTGTAGTATAAAAATAAGTAAAATTAATGGAGATATATTAAAAGTAATTGGTAAAGGAAATAAAGAAAGAAGTATTTATTTAAATGATTCATGTATTAAAGCGATAGAAAATTATATTAACTTCAGAGATTCAAGTAAAATAGCTGTTGAAGATAGAGATAACTTATTTATATCTAGACAAAATAGAGCAATCAATAAAGTTACAGTAGAAAATTTAGTGAAAAAACACATACGAAATGCAGGTCTAATGAATGATAAATATAGTCCACACAAGTTAAGACACACAGCTGCTACCCTTATGTATAAACACGGTAATGTAGATATAAGAACTTTACAAGCCATATTAGGCCATGAAAGCGTGTCTACAACTCAAATATATACACATTTAGATGATGATACTTTGAGAGACGCTGTTAAATCAAATCCATTATCTAATATAAAATAAAAAGCCGTTTAATACGGCTTTTTAATCTTTTTTCTTTAATATCCTAACCCCAGGGAATAATTCTTCCGTTGAATCATCTAAATCAAACTCATCTAAATCTTCTATATCCGCTAAATACTCTACATTTTCAAAAGCATCTAAATATTCTTCTTCATCTAATTCTAGAATTTCTTTTTCATATTCATTATATTTAGAAAAATTCATCTTTTCATTTTCAACAACTTCATCAGTATCTATCTCGGATAATAAAAAGTTACTTTCTAATTCATCAACTGCGATAGCATCTATATTTATAGCTCTAGTTGCTAATTCTTCATCTTCAATATATTCCTTTAAATCTTCCACTTTCGAATCTCTACTCATATACAAAACCACCTTTATAATTAAATAGAATTAAATTATATCAAATCTATAATTCAATTTCAAAATTTTATTTTTTTAATTCTAACTCCCTAATTTTTAATTCTAATTCTTTTTTATCTAATTCATACTCTCTTTTTAAAAGCATTTCTCGCTCATTTAAAGCCTTTAAATAATCCTCTTTATATTTACTCTCCATAGCTTCTATTTCGGCTTTAGATTCTCTTCTAACTCCATCTAATAAAGATTTATAAGAGTTTATCTCATTTGTTTTATTATCATTCTTTTCTCTTAAACTTTTTATACTCTCTTCATAACTTTCATTTTTTAATTTTAAATCATTTATAATATTATTTTTACCATCAATTTGTTGTTTTAAACCTTTAAATTCATCTAAATATTTCTCATTTTCTTTTTTTAAATCTTTATATTTAGATAATTGTTTTTTTAATCCCTCTAATTCCAACTTTAATCTATCGGCTAAGTCTGAGTTTCTATTAGCTAATTGTGTTAAGGTGTTTTTATTTTCTTCTAATTCTACAATTTTAGTTTTAAGTTCTTTAGCTTCATTAATCAAAATTTTATTTTCTTCCAAAAGTTTTTTATTTTCTATTTTATTTTCATCTAATTTTGATTTTAAAGTTTCTAAAAGTCCATCTTTAGTTTCTATTTTTTTTAAAAATACTTCTTTAGCCCTTTCTTCGGCATCAGAACTCATTTGAAGTGAAGTTATAAATAATCTATTTATTTTATTTATATAATCCTGGAAAGTCTCTATTTCTAATTCACGATTAATTAATATAGTTTTAGCCTCTTCAGTTTCGTAAATATTAATTAAAGCCTCTAAACATTGAGATTGATTTCCAAACTCTTTTGATGCGATTTCTTTAAATTTTGCAAATGTATTTTCATCTACTCTAAAAGACTTTACTTTTAACTCTTTATTTTCCAATCTACTACTCCTTTCATAAAGTACTACAAATAGTAATACTAAGTAATGTAATACATATTATTAGTATATAATTTTAATTTATTAAATTCAAGAAATATTAATAAAGAAATAAAACTATTATTTAAGTATACGAACACAGGTTTGATATAAAGTAGATTATATGCTATAATGTTCACAATAACAATATGAGGTGTACAATATGACTGAAAATATTAGTCAAAAGCAAAAAGAAATTTATGATTTTTTAGTTAAATATACTACTGAAAAAGGATATCCACCTTCAGTAAGAGAAATATGTTCTGCTGTTTCACTTAAATCAACATCAACAGTTCACGGACATTTAAAAAGACTTGAGAAAAAGGGATTTATTTATAGAGATCCAACTAAACCAAGAGCATTGGAGATCTTAGAATTAAATAACTCAAAAAAAGAAATTTTAGATATCCCTATAGTAGGAAATGTAACAGCTGGTTTACCTATATTAGCTACTGAAAATATAGAAGATACTTTTCAATTACCATTGAATTATGTTAAACATGATAAAGATTTATTTATATTAAAAGTACTAGGAACTAGTATGATAGAAGCTGGAATATTAGATGGAGATTTAGCAATAATAGAACAAACTAATGTAGCTCAAAATGGTGATATAGTAGTAGCTCTTATTGATAATGAAGCTACAATTAAGACCTTTTATAAGGAAAAGAATTTTTTTAGATTACAACCTGAAAATTCAACAATGGAGCCTATTATAGTTAATGAATGTTCTATTTTAGGTAAATTGGTAGGTATATATAGAGAATATTAATAAAAAACCTTAGATATAAAATATCTAAGGTTTTTTATATTAACTTTATTTTTATAAAAATTAGAATTCTAAAAATAAATCAATTCCAATTTTTAATAACTTTTTTACTTTCAAGGGATGGGTAAAATAGATGTGTATCATTATTTATACCGATAGAAAAAACAGAATATCCCTTAAACCATCTCTTATTTCCAAATACCTTTTTATAAGCCTCAAAACATCTTGCTTGCTCTTCTCCATTTATTATGTTAGAACACTCCGGATTCCATGGTTCCATAGCGGCTCCATCTTTTCTTGGAAAACCTAGTTCACCAAAATATATAGGTTTATTCCATTTTCTATAAAGTTGATAAATTTGTTTATAAACATCTTGTTTTCTATTATAGCTAGTTGTACTATATAAATCAGAAACTAGTTCATTAACAGTATTAACTTGTTTATTACTTAACTCAAAATAAGCTGCAATACTAATAAAATTAACATACTTAAAAACTTTATCATTAAGTATTTGTTTAAATCTATTATCATCATTTTTATCCCAAATAGCAGTTTTCCACCACGATACTTTATAAGTAATATTACCTTTATAAATTTTCCTTACATTTTGTATAGTACTTATCCAATTATCCTCATATTTATCAAGCAAATTAAAATTAGATGCAACAATAACAGTATACACATTATATGGATTAGCAACTTGCTTTATTATTGGTGTTAGAATATCATCATTCCATTTTTTAAAAAATTCTTCTTTATTATATGGATTATATTCTGTTTCACTTATAGAACCATTTTTTATCCAAGGATATGGTTCTATAATAATTTTAATTTTACTTCCTTGTAATTTTTTTATAAGCTCTATAGCCCTATCTAAACTCCATTTTTCAATTGTTATATTATTTGATGTTTTATCTGGAATATTAACTACAATTGGTATATTAATAGTATTTAAATTTAAAGATTTTATATCCTCTAATGCTTGATTAACACTATAATCAGTTGCTAAATCTCCTGATTTAATAATTTTATGATTATTTTTTATATTAAAAAATAAATATAAAATTATTAAGATAATACTTAAAGTGATTATCCCTAATATAATAAATATTTTCTTTTTCATAAAAATTCTCCGTATAATATTAATTAAATTTTACATTACTTATATAGTGTACTAAATATATCTAACTTCTAAAAAATAATATATTCTTTTTTATACAAAAAATAGAGATTATAACTTTATACTATAATCTCTATAAAATAAATTATTTTGATATTACATCTTTCCCAAATGGCATTAATGAAAGTTTTGCAAGTTTTAATGATTGTTTAGCGAAAGGTATACCTACTATTGTTATTGCTAAAACAATAGCTGTTGTTAAATTAGTTATAGCCATACCAAATCCACCAAAAATAAACCATAATATATTTAGAATTAAACTTACTGAACTATCACTAGTTGTAACAACTTCTTTACCAAATGGGAAAAATTGAAGTCTAGCTAATTTAAAACATTGTATTCCAACTGGAATACCTACAATTGTAATTGACCACAAAACTCCAAAAAGTACCCAAAGCAATCCTTGAACACATCCACCAAAAATAAACCATAATATATTTCCTATTAGTCTCATCTATAACGTCACTCCCTAATTTAATCACTTATTATATTATTCAATTATATTGTTTAATGCTATTAAAATACCTATCTTAGCATGATCAAAAGTTAATCCCCCTTGAAGATATGCTATATATGGTTCTCTTATTGGAGCATCAGCAGATAATTCTATTGATGATCCTTGTATAAATGCACCAGCAGCCATTATAACTTCATCTTCATATCCAGGCATTGCCCATGGTTCACATTCTACAAATGAATCTATAGGTGATCCTTTTTGTATCCCTTTGCAAAATTGTATAAGTTTATCTTTATCTCCAAATTTAATAGCTTGAATTATATCACTTCTTTTATCATTATATTTTGGAAGAACTTCAAATCCAGCTAATTCCATTATTCTTGAACATAAAACTGCTCCTTTAACAGCTTCCATAGCTATATGAGGAGCTAAGAATAAACCTTGATAGAACTCTCTCATTACATTAAATGTTGCACCACATTCAGCCCCTATACCAGCTGCTGTTAATCTATATGCCGCTTGATCTACATACTCTTCTTTTCCTACTATATAGCCACCAGTTTGTGAAATTCCTCCACCTATATTTTTGATAAGTGATCCTGCCATTAAATCAGCACCAACTTCTGTAGGCTCTTTAATATCTATAAATTCACCATAGCAATTATCTACAAATACTATTACATCATTTCTAACTGCTTTTATTTCTCTTATTGCCTCTTCAAGTTCTTCTATTAAAAACGCATTTCTCCATCCATATCCAGTAGATCTTTGCATATGTACTAGAGTTATACTTTTATCTTCAATTAAAGCTTTTTTTACTGATTCAATATCTATCTTACCATCTATTAAATCAACTTGTTTATAAGAAACACCATATTCTTTTAATGATCCAACTTTTTTTGTATTTTCATTTATTCCTATTAATGTATGTAATGTATCATACGGACTTCCCGTGGCAGCTAATATTGTATTACCTGGTCTAAGGTTACCAAATAAAGCTGCTCCTATAGCATGAGTTCCACTTACGAAATGTGGTCTTACCAACGCTTTCTCACATTTAAATATATTAGCGTAAACTAAATCAAAAGTATCTCTACCTATATCTCCATACCCATATCCTGTTGAATTAGTAAAATGAGAATCCGAAACCTTCTCATCTTGAAATGCTTTTAATACCTTTAACTGATTAAATTCTCTTATATCATCATAATTTTTAAAGCTTTCTTTAACATCATTAATAGCTTTATTATATAAATCAATTGTTTTATCTTTTAAATTATAAGTTGATTTTAATAAACCAGCTGTTTGATTAATCAAAAAAACACCCCCGTAACTTTTATTATGTCTATTTCATAAATTATATTAGCATAGCAAACAAAAATAGGCAAATCTCATAATTAATTTGCCTATCTTTGTAATTATTTAATATTATTAATTATCATATTGATAATTTCATTTTCATCTTTAAAATCATCTTTATTTATAAATATAGCCCTTGGATCTTTTTTAAACCAAGTTAATTGTCGTTTAGCATAATTTCTACTACCTTGTTTTATATCATCTATAGCCTGCTCTAAGCTAATTTTATTATCTAAATAATTTAAAATTTCTTTATAACCTATGCCTTTCATAGATTGCATATCACTATTTAAACCAAGTGATTTAAGATATTTAACTTCATCTAAAAGTCCTTTTTCAATCATTATATCTACTCTATCATTAATCCTATTATAAAGTTTTTGTCTATCTAAATTTAAAACATAATAATTAATATTGAATTTAGATTTATATATACTTTCTTCTTCCTTAAATGAGCTAAATGGTCTACCTGTCTCTTTATATACCTCTAAAGCTCTAATTACTCTTTTTTGATTATTAGGATGAATATTATTAAAACTTTCTATATCAATATCTTTCAATAACCCATGTATATATATATTACCTTTTTCATTAGCTAATTTAATTAGTTCTTGTCTGTACTCTTCATTTTTATTTCCCTCAGCAAAATTCATAGTACATATTATAGAATTTATATAAAGGCCTGTTCCACCTACTAAGATAGGAAGTTTCCCTCTCCTTTGTATATCATCAATAGTCTTAAGTGCTAAATCTTTAAATTCAGATACACTAAATTCATCCTTAGGATCTATAAAATCTATTAGATGATGAACTACCCCTTGCATTTCCTCTTTTGTAATTTTTGCAGAACCTATATCCATATACTTGTAAATTTGCATTGAATCAGTAGATATTATTTCTCCATTTAATCTTTTTGCTAATTCTATAGAAATGGATGTCTTTCCAACTGCAGTTGGTCCTGCTATTATTAATAAATTATTATTCATTAAATTTCTTCTCCTTAAACGATTCTTTTAAACATTTTATCTATTTCATAACTAGAAAACTTTAGTATAGTAGGTCTTCCATGAGGGCAATGAAATGGATCATCTAGATATCTTAAATCGTATAATAATTTTTCCATCTCATCTCTTGAAAGTTCATCATTTGCTTTTACAGCTGCCTTACATGCTAAATTAGCTATTTTATTATACTTAACTTCCACAGTCCTACCACTTCCTAAATTCTTAAGATTATCTAAAATTGATAAAAAGAATTGTTTAGCATCAAGTTTACCTAAGAAATATGGAACCTCACTAAGTTTTATAGAACTTAATCCAAAACTTTCAACTTTAAATCCTGCACAAGAGAAAATATCACTATTTTCTTCATAATATCCATAATCATTTAAAGATAATTCTATAATAATTGGAACTATAAGAGGTTGTATTATTAATGTATTATCCTCAATAGATTTTAAATATTTCTCAAATAAAAGTCTTTCATGTGCTGCATGCTGATCTATTAAATATAACGTAGCTTCTTTTTCAGCTATTATATAAGTTTTATTATATTGTCCTATTATATTTAATATAGGAAATTTAGGTATATTACTTTCTTCTCTTGAATATCCTGCATAAATACTAGTTTCATAATTTTTATTACTTTCTTCCCTTACAAATTCAGTATTCTCTTTAATATTATCCATATAATTAAGGGTGTCCTTATATTCTTCCTTTACGGGTTGTAAATTTTCATTAGATACTATACTTATAGGCATATTATCTATATTTATTTTTCTTTCCTTATATAACCCTTCAACATTTTTAAGATTTTCTTCTAATCTATTTAATTCTTCTAATCTTTTTTCAAAAGATACCTGAGTTACTTCTTCTTGTTTTTTCTCTTCTTTTAGAAACTCATCTCCCGAAAAATCTTTTCTTATAAAATCTCCTAGAACCTTATGTATAGCAGAGAATATAACAGAAAATACCTCTTTATCATTTCTAAATTTTATTTCTGATTTAGCTGGATGGACATTGACATCTATAAGTTCAGGATAAACTTCTATAAATAAAACAAAAAAAGGATACTTATCTCCTGTATTAAAAGATTTATATGCATTTTCTACAGCCACTGATAGAGTTCTATTTTTTATATATCTCTTATTTACAAAAATACTTTGATTATTTCTAGATTTTCTAGCAAGTGAATCTTTTCCTATATATCCATAGACAGTTACTGTATCACCTGAATTTTCAAAATATAATAATTCATTTGCTGTATTTTTACTATATATACTTCTAATAGAGTCAATTAGCTTACCTGTACCATAAGTCTGTAAAACTTTCTTTCTATTATTAAAAAGTGTAAAAGCTATATTGGGATTTGCTAGAGCTATTCTACCTATTAAATCATTTATCATAGCTGCTTCCCTAGAAGCTGTTTTTAAAAATTTCTTTCTTGCTGGTATATTAAAAAATAAATCTCTTACTTCTATTATTGTTCCTAGATTAGTACCTATTTCACCATCATAAAGGACTTTACCACCTTCTATATGTATTTCCCAACCATTATCCTCATCTAATGTTTTAGATTTCATATTCACTTTAGAAACCGATGAAATAGATGGCAAAGCTTCTCCCCTAAATCCTAATGTGTTTATTCTATATATATCTTCTATATTATTAATTTTAGATGTAGCGTGAGGTAAAAATGCTTTTTTTAAATCTTCATTTAATATACCTATTCCATCATCTATAACTCTTATTAAGGATATACCTCCTTCTTCAATTTCAATAGTTATATTTTTACTTTCTGCATCAATAGAATTTTCAACTAATTCTTTAACAACAGAAGAGGGACGCTCTACTACCTCTCCTGCTGCTATTTGATTAGAAGTGTGTTGATCTAATAAATTTATTCTATTCAAAACACCACATCCTTAAATTATTTTATTTTTTTTGCATCTTTACATAAATTATATAATGTATTCATAGCATCCATTGGAGTAAGAGACATTATATCTAGTTGAGCTAATTCTTTTATTAAATTATCTTTTTCTATGGACATAAAGTCTAATTGAATATCTAAATTATCAGATTTTTCTTTTACCTGATCACTAATATCCTTCTTTGAATTACTTACTTCAATAATAGCTATTTCCTCTTCTATTTCTGAGAATTCACTTGGAACAATTTGCATTTCAACTTTTTCTTTTATATCATTATTATTTAATTCTTTTTTTTCTACTTTAATTTCTACTGAATTATTTTCTAACCCACTTAATATCTCTTTAGCTCTATTTATAACATTATTAGGTACCCCTGCTAGTTTAGCAACCTCAATACCATATGATTGATCTGCACCACCACTAATTATTTTTCTAAGGAATATTATATTTTCATCTATCTCTTTCACAGAAACAGAATAATTTTTAACTCCTTCTATTAAACCTTCTAATTTTGTTAATTCATGATAGTGAGTTGCAAATAAAGTTTTACATTTTATTTTACTAGAAATATACTCTATAACTGCCCATGCTATACTAAGTCCATCATATGTGGATGTTCCTCTTCCTACTTCATCAAGTAGAACTAAGCTGTTAGAAGTTGCATTTTTAAGAATATTTGAAACTTCCCACATTTCTACCATAAATGTAGATTTACCACCTGCTAAATCGTCTGAAGCTCCTATTCTTGTAAAAACTTTATCACATATAGAAATATTAGCCTCTTTAGCTGGAACAAATGATCCTAGTTGAGCCATTATAGTTATTAAAGCTACTTGTCTCATATATGTTGACTTACCAGCCATATTAGGACCTGTTATAAGAAGCATTTGATTATCTTTATCATCAACTATAGTATTATTAGATATAAATTCTCCTTTATCAATCACTTTTTCTACAACTGGATGTCTACCTTCCTTTATATCTATAACTCCATTTTCATTTATAATAGGCTTAACATAGTTATTTTCTATAGCTATTAAAGCAAATGTAGATAAAACATCTATTTCTCCTAAAATTTTCGCTGTCTTTTGTAATCTTGAAATTTCTTGTTCAACTTTATTTCTTATATCAATAAACAATTCATATTCTAATTTAGTTAATTTATCCTCTGCACCAAGAATTTCTTCTTCAATTTTTTTTAATTCTTGAGTTATAAATCTTTCAGCATTAGCAAGTGTCTGTTTTCTTACATAACGGCCCTCTGGTATTGAGGAATAATTAGATTTAGAAATTTCTATATAATATCCAAATACCTTATTGTAACCAACCTTTAATGATTTAATCCCAGTAAATTCTCTTTCTCTATTTTCTAAAGATGCTATCCATTGTTTCCCATTAAATTTAGCTTCTCTTAATCTATCAACTTCAGCATTATATCCACTTTTTATTATATTTCCATCTTTTATAGTAAGAGCAGGATCTTCTATTATAGAATTTTCTAATAATATCTTAATATCTTCTAATTCATCTAAATTTTCAAAATAATTCTTTAGCATTTTAGAATTGCAAGATGATAATTGTTTTTTTATTTCTGGAACCTTTTCTAAAGATATTTTTAAGGAGTTTAAATCTTTACCATTTACATTTTGATTAGATATTTTCCCAACTATACGTTCAATATCATAAATATTTTTTAATAATTCCCTTAAATCTTCATTAAAATAAACTTTATTTTTTAATTCTTCTACTGCTTCTAATCTATTCTCTATCTTTGTCTTAACTATTAAAGGCTCTTCTATCCATCTTCTTAATGTTCTACCTCCCATTGAAGTAGCACTCTTATCCATAACCCAAATAAGACTTCCTTTTTTACTCTTTTCCTTTAAACTTTCTACTAATTCTAAATTTCTTCTAGAGTTACTATCTATAGTCATATAATTAACTATATAATATCTCTCTAATACATTTATATTAGATAAATTCATTTTTTGAGTATCAAATATATATTTTAATAATACTCCTGAAGATTTAATACAGTAAGTATCTAGTTCTTCAATAGCTTGTGGTGTGAATTTTTCTCTCAACTCCTCTATTGTAGCTATATCTTCATCATAATTTCTAGTTGTTATAAGTGCAGGTATATTATGTTTTATTATTTTTAATAATTCAACTGACATACCAGAATCAACTAAAATTTCTTTAGGAGAAATTTTAGATAATTCATCTAAAAGTAATGATGAATTATTCTTAAATGAAGTAACTTTAAACTCACCAGTTAATATATCTGAAGAGGCTATTGATAGAAAATCATTTTCTTCAACTATAACTGATATATATGTATTCATATATTGTTCATTATTTTCATCAACAAAAGTACCAGGTGTTATAACTTTTATAACATCTCTTTTTACTATTCCTTTAGCTACTGATACATCTTCAACCTGCTCGCATATAGCAACTTTATATCCTTTGGCTATTAGTCTTGATATATATCCTTTAGATGAATGAAACGGTACCCCACACATAGGAGCTCTTTCTTTTAATCCACAATCTCTACCTGTTAATACAAGCTCTAATTCTCTAGATGCTGTTTTTGCATCTTCAAAGAACATTTCATAAAAATCTCCTAATCTAAAAAATAATATACAATCTTTATATCTATCTTTAATTTCTAAATATTGTCTCATCATGGGAGTTAACGCCATATTTTCGCCTCCATTTTATAAAAGTAATAATAATAATACATTTTACACTAATTATTAAATTTTATCTATTTATATATGAAAATAGGATAGAGTATATTTTCTATCCTACCAAAAATTATATTATAAAACCTCTCCATATAAAGAAAAAGCTTTTGCTTTTGTAACCTTTATATTTACAAGCTTTCCTATTAAACTTTTATCACCAATAAAGTTAATAAGTTTACCATTTCTAATTCTACCACTTAAAATTTTATTATTATTTTTACTTAATCCTTCAACTAAAACTTCAACTATTTGTCCTTCATAGGTTAAATTACTTGAAATTGCATTATTATTAACAACTTCTAATAGTTTATTAAATCTTTTATGTTTAATACTATCCTCTATTTGATTAGTCATTCTATCTGCAGGAGTATAATTTCTTCTTGAATATATAAAAGTAAATGCTGAATCATATTTAACCTCTTTTACTAGCTCTAAAGTATCATTAAAGTCCTTTTCACTTTCCCCAGGGAACCCTACTATTATATCAGTTGTTATACTTACACCAGGTATTTCATTTCTTATTTTTCTTATAATCTCTAAATATTGTTCTCTTGTATAATGTCTATTCATGTCCTTTAAAATTTTATTTGATCCACTTTGTACTGGTAAATGTATTTGCTCACAAACTTTATCACATTCTTTTATAGCCTTAATAAGGCTATCACTTATATCTTTAGGATGTGAAGTCATAAATCTTATTCTTTCTAATCCATCTATCTTATTAATTCTTCTAAGTAATTCAGCAAAATTAATTTGCTCATCTAAACCTTTCCCATAAGAATTAACATTTTGTCCAAGTAACGTTATTTCTTTATAACCTTTTGAAACTAAATCTATAATTTCTCTCTCTATTTCTTCAGGTTTTCTACTTCGTTCTCTTCCTCTTACATATGGAACTATACAATATGTACAAAAATTATTACAGCCATACATAATAGTAACAAATGCTTTTATATCACTTTTTCTATCTATAGGTATACCTTCTATTATACCTTCTTCTTTATTCTTAATTTCTTTTATTTGTATTTTTTCTTGAATAACTCTATTTAAGTATTCAGGAAACTTATAAGAATTATGTGTACCAAAGATAATATCAACAAAAGGATATTTAAATAAAATCTTATCTGCCATTTCTTTTTGTTGCATCATACATCCACATATTGCTATAACAGTATTAGGATTTTTTTTCTTTAACTTTTTTAACTCTCCTAGGTTTCCTAAAACTTTATTTTCTGCATTTTCTCTTACACAACAAGTATTAAGTATTACTATATCAGCATCATCTTTTTTATCTGTTTCTATATAATCTATGGCCTTTAACATACCTGATAATTTTTCTGAATCCTCTTCATTCATTTGACACCCATATGTTTCAATAAAAAAAGTTTTTTCTATCCTAATTTCTTCTTTAGCTCTATTAGTTTTCTCTTCAATAATATTTTTTAACATTAAAATCCCCCTATTTCAACCAACTTATATATAAAATTTAGCATAAAATATATATATTTACAAATTATAAGTTTAAAAAAGTTTTAACTTATGAAACCTTTTGTATATAACTTTGTATAAAAAAATAAAATCTTAGTATTATAACTAAGATTTTATCTCAAAAATATGTTGATTCTCAATCACTTTAAAACCTATTTTTTTATATAGTGATAATGCTACCGTATTATCACTACTAACCTTTATATAAATATCATATATATTTTGCTCAAAACATTTTAATAATAGATATTTTAATAAAATTTTTCCATATCCTTGTCCCTGAAATTTATTTTTAATACATAAATTAGCTACAGTGTATCTTCCATTTAAATCCATAACCTGACCATATCCAATATACTCATCATTCATTTTAATAAAATATGATAAATCCTCTAAGAAACAATTTCTACTTACCTCATATTTTATATCTTTTAAATTTAAAGGGATTCTATTAACTTTAAAGAATGCTTCATTCTGTATATTACATCTTTCGATATCATTTAAACCTAGTATTAATTTCTCAAAGTTAATATCATCAAAACTTAACTTATCAATATTAAAATTTTTTAAATTTATTTTCATATACAAATTACAATTTCTCTCCTTAAATCCCCAATCACTTATATTATCTAGGTTATACTCTTTATCATTACAAATATATATAAAATGATCTTTTCTATAATTTTTACTCTTTATAGTCTTATTTAATTTATTTTTATTCTTATATATCTTATATATTAAAAATTTTCCTGAATTTATTTTTTTAGTTTCCCAAAATATATTATAACCATTAGAATAAGTAACTATAAAAATATACTTATTTAATATAAGTAATTTTATATACTTCAATATGCCTATTTCTAAAGTCTTTTTTAATTCTTTTCTAAAAGAAAAAAAGTCTAGAATTGTAAGTAATTTTATATCCATAATACTCCTTTTTTGATTACTACAGAATAATTTTACCGTAATTCTAGACCTAATTCAATTAATTATTTTCTAAAATTTTAATTACTTCTTCTATTATATAATCAGGTGTTGATGCTCCAGCTGTAACCCCTATAGTTTCGCATTCAAAATTTATAATATCTTCTGTTAAGTCGTTAGCATTTTCTATATGATATGTGTTTTTACAATTTTTCTTACAAATTTCAAATAATTTCGTTGTATTAGAGCTGCTCTTACCTCCAATAACAATAACCATATCTGCTTTCTTTGAGATTTCTTCTGCACTACTTTGTCTTACATCTGTAGCAGCACAAATTGTATTAAATGCAACAAGTTCTTTAGCAAACATTGCTACTCTAGCGACAACCTTATTCCAATTCTCTTTTTTTTCAGTAGTTTGAGAAACTAGACAAACTTTCTTTGGAAACTCACTTTCTATATCATCTGCTGTTGTGATAATAGCACTATCATTACACCAGCCATTAATACCTATAACTTCTGGGTGATTTTTATCCCCCATAATAACTATTTGATATCCTTTATTATAATATTCATTAACCTTTTTATGAATATTAGTAACATAAGGACATGTTGCATTATCAACAACGAGCCCTTTACTATTTAAAGTTGCTATTACATTTTCTTTAACTCCATGAGAGCGAATTACAATAACGTCTTCTTTATTTAATTTATCTATATTATCAAAATCTATAGCTTCTATATTTTTCTCTTCTAAGTCCTTAACAACATCTTTATTATGAATTAATGGACCAAGTGTATAAATTTTTTTATTATATTTATTTTTAGCATTTAAACTTTCATCTACTGCTCTTTTTACACCAAAGCAAAATCCAGCATTTTCGGCTAAAATAACTTTTCTTTTCATATAAAATACTCCTTTAATTTTATTATTTTATATAAGATGAAATTTTTAAAACAACCTCTTCAATATTTAATCCTGTAGTATCTATTTCTAAAGCATCCTCTGCCTTTCTTAAAGGATCAACTTCTCTAGTTGAATCATATTCATCTCTTCTTATTATATCATCTAATATTTCTTTATAATCTACTTTTAAACCTTTTTCTAAAAGTTCCTTATATCTTCTATCAGCTCTTTCTTCCGCACTAGCTGTTAAGAAAAATTTATATTTAGCATCTTTTAATACAACAGTACCTATATCTCTACCATCCATGATAACATTAAATTTACTAGACATCTTTCTCATAAGATCTACTAATTTAACTCTAACTTCCTTAATTGAAGCATATTCTGAAACATTTTTAGTTATTTCTGGCATAGTAAGTTTATCATTTATATTTTTTCCATTAAGAATTAAATCATCATTATCAAAATGTATTTCCATATTATCTATTAAATCCTCTAACTTACTAATATCAGAAGAGGATATCTTATATTCTAATGCTTTTAATGTTACTGCTCTATACATAGCACCAGTATTTATATACATTAATCCTAAATTTTTAGCTATTATTTTAGCTATTGTACTTTTTCCTGCTCCCGCTGGTCCATCTATTGCTACATTTATTTTATTATTCATATTTACTCCCTTTCTATTTTAAATATTTTCACCTGCTAAATAACCTGTTGATAAGGCTATTTGTATATTATAGCCTCCTGTAAGTGCATCAACATCTATTACCTCTCCTGCAAATGATAAGTTATCTATCAACTTAGATTTCATTGTTGATGGATCTATTTCTTTAGTAGAAACTCCACCCGCTGTTACAATAGCTTCGGATATTCCTCTAAGTTTCTTTACTTTAAATCTTAAGTTTTTTATTATTCCAACTAATTTTTTTCTTTCTTCTTTTGTTATTGAATGAACTTTCTTCTCTTTATCTATTTCAGATAGTTGTATTATCAAAGGGATTAATCTTTGCGGAAATAGTTTATTTAAAGAATCTTTAAATTCAGAATTGAGATTTAAATTAAAATCTTTTTGGATTCTTAAATCTAAATCTTTCTCATTAAGAGCAGGCTTTAAATCTATATTTATATATAAATTCTTATTTGTATCTATATATCTACTTCCACTTAATACAACAGGCCCTGATACTCCATAATATGTAAAATTAAGTTCTCCTTGTTTTTGATATATTACCTTTTCTTTATTCCCTACTTTATCTAGTATACTAAAAGAAATATTTTTAAGTGTAACACCAACAACTATATTTGCATATTCATTTTCCACTTCTATTGGTACTAAAGAAGGGGTTAAATCTACTATCTTATGACCTAAATTTTCTAATAAAGAATAGCAAAAGCCATCCGAACCAGTTTTAGGATAAGATTTACCACCTGTACAAACAATTAAATGATCAACATTTAAGCTTTTGCCATTTTCTAATTCTATAGAATATACTTTATTTTTATCTTTTATTATATTAACTACCTTTGAATTAAGTAATACTTTTACTTTTTTCTTATTTAATTCTTTTTTAAATGCTGAGATAATATCTGAAGATTTATCACTACAAGGGAATACTCTTCCGCCTCTTTCACTTTTTAGCTTTACTCCCAGTTCCTCAAAAAAATCTATAACCATTTTATTATCATATGTATATAAAGCACTATAAAGAAAATGTGGATTACCAGGTATATAATCAAAAAATTCACTTATATCCTTTGAATTTGTTATATTACATCTTCCTTTACCTGTTATATAAAGTTTTTTTCCAATTTTATCGTTCCTATCTAATAAAATAACATCATGATTTTCAGCTGCTTTTATTGCTGCCATCATTCCAGCAGGGCCTGCGCCTATCACTACTACTTTAGCCAAATAATCATCTCCTAATATTAATCTAAAACAAGTTTATGATAAACTCTTAATATATTTTTGTCAAATAAAGTTAAGCTGCTTATAGATAATATAAACAGCTTAACTTTATTTTTCAATATTATTTTTATTGTAAGAATATACATTATATTCTTTCCATATATCTTCTAAATCTTCAAAAGTATGTGTTATCTTTTCTTTTTCTCTCATCCCTACAGATATAACTAAAGCATTAATTATACTAAGAGGTGCTACTAGGGAATCTACAAATGAAGCCATATTACTTTGAGCAATTAATGTACAGTCCGCATTTGTAGCTAATGGAGAAATCAAACTATCTGTTAATGCAATTGCTTTTGCATTTCTACTTCTAGCAAAAGCTAGAGCATCAATAGTCTTTGTAGCATATCTTGGAAAACCTATCCCTATAACTACATCTCCTTTACCAATATTAATCATTTGTTCAAACAAGTCGCTCATACCATTTGAAACAACTTTTACATCTTCTAAAATTAAACTTAAATAAAATCCTAAAAATTCTGCAAGTGATGTAGAACTTCTAAGACCAACTATATATATTTTTTTAGCATTAAATAGATCATCTACTACCTGCTCAAAATCATCATAGTTTATTTTTTCAAGTGTTGATCTTATGTTTTCCATATCAGCTTTAAGTACACCTTTAAGTGGATTTTCTTCTTTTATGAAATCTTTTGATAACTCTAATCTCTGAACTGTTGTTAATTTATTTTTTATTAATTCTTGTAATGATTTCTGTAATTTAGGATAACCTGAAAATCCAAGCTCAATAGCAAATCTAACAACTGTTGATTCACTTACTCCAACACTTACTCCTAGCTTAGCTGCTGTCATAAATGCCGCTTTATCATAATTACTAAGTATATACTCTGCTATTAATTTCTGACCTTTACTAAGTTTAGGGAATTTTAATTGAATTAGCTTCATCAAATCTTGACTATTTTCCATAAATATTTCCTTCCTTAAAATAAAATGAATTATTTAATTTTAATTCTATCATTTACTTACATAAGCTTCAAGAATTATTTTTTTCTATTATAATTAAGCAAGGTGGATTATTAGGTCTATTTATAAACTCTTGATATAGTACTCCATATTCACGAGTATTTAATTTTTTTGCAAGTTTTAATATTTCTTCTTTCTCCCTTAATCCTTCTTCATGTCCAGGATACATAGCAATTAAAATTAATCCATTTGGATTTAATAATTCTAAAGCAATTTCTATACTTTTTATAGTGCTCTCTCTTTTAGTAGTTATAGACTTATCACTTCCAGGTAAATAACCTAAATTATATACTATGCAATCTATTTTAATATCATTAGAAATATATTTATTAAAATATTCGTGACTATCTAGTATTACTTCAACATTATATATAGACTTCTTTTTATAAGAATTTACAGCTTTTTCTTGTATATCAAAACTATACACTTTACTAAATCTATCTTTTAAAAAATCTGTATCATATCCATTACCAAGTGTCGCATCTATTGCTATATTTTTATTTTTAATATTATTTTCTATAATACTATGTACAATATTATTAAAACTATTTATATAATTAAACATATTAACCTCCTAACTTATAAGTTATTTAAATATATAATTTCTTCTGTAGTAAGATATCTCCATTGTCCCTTTTTTAGATCATTTAATTTTAGATTTCCAATTGAAATACGCTTTAACTTTTTAACTTCATGACCTAATGCAGAACACATCCTTCTAACTTGTCTATTTTTTCCTTCATGTATCTTTATTTCTACAGTACATTCCTTCTCTTTTTTTTCTAATAGTCTTATATTAGCTTTAGCTGTAATATATCCACCTATATCAACTCCATTTTTGAATTTTTCCATTTCTTTTGGTGTAAATAGTCCTTTTACTACAGCTACATATGTTTTATCAATTTCTTTTCTAGGATGAATTACTTTATTATATATATCACCATCATTAGTAAGTAATAATAAACCAGATGTATCATAATCAAGTCTACCTATTGAATAAATTCTCTCATTAACCTTAACTAAATCTAAAATAGTTTTTCTATTTTTTTCATCATTATTACTAGTTATATATCCCTCTGGTTTATTTAACATTATATATATCTTATTTTCTTCTAAATATATTCTTTTACCATAAACTTCAACGATATCATTATTATTATTGATTTTAGTACCAAGTTCAGTAGTAACTATTCCATTTACATTAACTTCTCCACTTTTTATTATTTCCTCACATTTACGTCTAGAAGCAACACCACATCTAGCCATATATTTCTGAAGTCGCTCTTCCATCTATATTCCTCCATTTATTATTAATATATTAATTGTAATTAATTAAAAGTTTTTCTTCAAGTAAAATAACAGTAGATAATATCTACTGCTATTTTTAGATAGACTATTTTTAGAAGAATCTACCGCATCTTCCTCCGAATCCGCCAATTCCACCAAATAAAAATAATAATAATAATGGGTTACATGATGAACCAAATCCTCCTCCAAAGCAGTTATTTCCTCCACAAGGATTACAACAGCCTCTATTACAAGGATTACAACAATTATTACATGGACAACAGCATCCTCTTCTCTTTGACATAATATCACCTCTTTTACATCTTAATATATGTTATTCTTAATATATTTTTTTGTTCCATTTTATTTTTATGTAAATTAATTTACTCACTTTTATAAACTATGTATAATATATTTAAGAGGTGATATTATGAGTTCAAGAACTAGAATGGTTGCTCCTAGAAATATAGTTAATACAAAACAATTATATAGCTTTTATATACTTAAAGAATTGTCTAAAGGTCAGGAAATATTCGGGAATAAAGTTTTAGAAACTTTTAAATTAACATTTGCTAATTCCCCATTACCTTTTCCAGTATCGTCAAGTACAATTTATGATACTCTCTATTCATTAGAGGAAAATGGATTGGTAGTTAGTAATTGGATAGGTGATCAGTTTGTAAATAAGCGTAGTAAAAAAATTTATAGAATAACTGATGAAGGAATAAGATATTATAAAACTCATATTTCAAATTATGTAGATGCACTACATAAAAATAAAGCTACTTTAGATATTCTTATAAAAATGCTAAGTAATTGAAAATACTCCTCTTTTTAAAAAGAGGAATATTTTTTTATTTATTGATTAAATAAGTTTAGTAAAAAAGATATTTTCTAAATTTAATTTCTTAATTCTATTTTCAATTTCTTTAGTATCAATTGTATACAAGTTTTTTTCAATCATTCTATTAAAAAAGACTGATCCTGCAAAAGTAAATCTAGTCATTCTTCCTGCTTTAGAATCCATTAAACTATTGGCATATGATATTATATCACCTGTACATAT
This sequence comes from Clostridium mediterraneense, assembly GCF_900091705.1. Classification (GTDB taxonomy): domain Bacteria; phylum Bacillota; class Clostridia; order Clostridiales; family Clostridiaceae; genus Sarcina; species Sarcina mediterraneense. The sequence continues at coordinate 1,511,809 of NZ_LT594785.1, forward strand.
AGCTGAAGGTAATATAAGAAGAGGCATACCTAACGCTTGTCTTACAGCATTATATCCAGCTAATGTACCGGTTACTATAGCTTCTGTATGACCTACAAATAAACCTGATTTTTCTCCAGCACAAAAAAGATTATCTACACCTTTTACTCTCATATCATTTGTTCTTGGTGCAACTGATAAATATCTCACAGAATTACCCTTACCACCAGCGTAAGGATCTATATATTTTGCATTTTCAAGACCTTTTATTTTTCTTAATTTATCTAAAGGGTAATATGTTGTCATAAGTTTAGCATCTCCAGTATCTAATAACACTAAATTTTCAGCAAATTCTTTTAATGCATATTGTTGGCATACTTTTTTATTAAGTTTATCATAATTTATATCCTCTTCAGGTATCTTTAATATAACTACTCCTTTAGTATTTAGTTCATTTTGTATTTCTTCTGACAAGGTTTCTTTAGCTAATTTACAAGATCCACTAAAAGCTCCAAGTTCATTTCCTTCTCTTTCACCTTGTATATCTTCTATACCACATCTATTGCTAATACTTATTCTTGGCCCAAAAGATGGACATCTTAAAACACACATAGCACAGCCATTACCATATCTTAAGCAATTTCCCATTGGGCCTGTTGAACCAGTTGTTTCTATAAATACATCTCCAGGATAAAAATTTTGTTCACTATCTATTAATCCAATAATTTTTTTATCCTCTAACTTTATATCTATTATCCTAGTCACAGAATGTACTATTATTCCAAGTTCCTTAATATATCTAGCTACTTCTCCTTCTATTAAATTAGCATCATAAAGCCAAGCATGTTTATGTCCTGGAAATTCTATGTCTTTATGCCTAGTTAATTTATCACAGATATCTATTAACTCTCCAGCTCCCATTGCTTTCAACTCTTCTGCCGCAGTATATCTTCCGTTATTTCTCATTATACCACCAACGTTACCAAGTCCTAATAAAAAATCTGTTTTTTCAAATATTTCTACATCTGCTCCTATTTTTTTTGCTTCTATAGCTGCTGCTACTCCAGCCCAGCCTCCACCTATAATTAAAACTTTCATATAAATCTCCTTCCTTCAAAAATATTTTTAGGATCTGATTGTACTTTGCATAATCTCTTTATATTATGACTTGAAAATCTTGCTGAACAACTTCCACAAACGCCTTCTCCACAACACATTTTTGAATTATTTGAACAACTTAATTTAATATCTATTTTATTTATAGATTCTAAAAATTCTAATAATCTATATGCTAAAATATCCGCTCCCGAACAATGTATTAACTCTACCCCTGAATCTATTTCTTTTTTTATTAAGCTTTTTATATCCTCTGTAAGTTCACCTTTATTAATAATATTTAGATATTCTGCACTGATATTCAATGAGCTTAATCTATCTTTTAAATAATCTTCTTTAAATGGTTTTATATCATTTATAACTTTTATAGAATTATTTGATGTTATTAATTTATTAATTACAGGCATAGCTGGTGCTATCCCTATCCCTCTAGCTAAAACTAATGCTTTACTATTTGTAGTATCATTTATATTCTTTATTCCAAAGCTACCATTAAAATAAGGACCTCTAATAGTTAATATATCTCCTACTCCCAATTTTACAATTTTCTTTGTTTTAATACCTCGTATTTCTATAAATAAAGTTAATGTATTATCATTAGAATTTGCTTCTTCTATAGATATTGGGAAATCAAAATATTCATTATCTACATTTCCTCTTATAAATATAAAAGAACCCGGTGCTATAAGGTCCATTACAAGTTTATGTGGAGATTCAATAACTAATTTTAATAAATTTTCATCTAGAATAACTTTTTCTTTTATATTAACTTCATAGATTTTTCTTCCAGGCTTCGCTTTAAAATTATTATTTTTAAACTCTTGATAAATACAAACACCCTTCCAATTTTTACAATCACAAAAGCATTTTCCTTGTAATTGAGAACATAATATACATTCCCCTGCTTCCGCTAAATGACAGGGACAGAACTCTGTTCCACAATCTATACAATCTATATTTTCGTAATTCATAAAATTCTCCATAATCATACTATTACTATAGCTTATCGTTTATATATATTTTTTGTTACAAAAACAGCTAATAAAAAATAGAGTACCTATATATAGATACTCTATAAAAAACTATAAATCTTTTTTTATATAATCATAAATCTTTTCAGTTACTTTCCATCTTTCTGGACAATTTAAAACTACTATAATGATATTTCTATTATTATGATTTACAGATGTAACTAAACATTTTCCAGCCTGACCTGTATATCCTGTTTTTATACCATTAGCACCAGGTATTCTCCAAAGTATTTTATTTATATTATTATAATCTCTAGAAAATCCTGATGTACTTTTAGGTAATTCTTTTGAACTAACAATTTCTTTAAAAGTTTCATTCTCCATAGCCTTAGCTCCAAGAACTGCCAAATCATATGCTGAAGAAAAATGCATTTGACTATCTAGTCCATGTGGAGACTGAAAGTTAGAATCTATTATACCTATCATTTTCGCAAAATCATTCATTATAACAGAAAATCCTTCTACAGATCCACCTAAATGTTCTGCAATAGCTATTGCAGCGTCATTTCCTGATTTAAACATTAAGCCCCATGTTAATTCTCTTAAACTTATTTTTTCTCCAGTTCGATATCCAACCTTAGATCCTCTAATAGAAGCAGCATTCTTAGATATCTCTACTTGATCATCTAGATTCCCATAATTTATAGCAATTAACGCTGTTAACATTTTAGTAGTACTTGCCATAGGTACATTTTCAAAGCCCCTCTTCTCATAAAGTATCTTTTTTGTTTTCCCATCAATAGCTATTGCATAATGAGCTTCTGGTGTTATATCTTTAGAAAAAGCTAGTACTGAAGTACTATTTAAAATTAGTATACTTAATAAAAAAAATATTATAAATTTTTTCATTTTTTCTCCTCCTTAGTTTAAAGCTCTTTCATTAGTTTGTGCTATTAAATAAATAAGTATAAATTTTTTTATAGTTATTTTTTTAAAAATGCACATACTTAATAAAGAAAGGAGGGATATACTATGATTCTAGCACTCATTATATTAATACTTATATTTATAATACCAGTAAAAATAAGATTGAAGATTACTTTTTCAAATAAAAAGTTGAATATATACTTATATAAATTTAAGATATATTCAAATGATAAAAATATAGTTAATGATAATTTGAATTCAAAATATGATAAAGAAAATATTGAAGAGGAAACACCTATAAAGAAAAATAAAAAAATAAATATAAAATTTAATATTGAAAATCTTATAACGATGTTTAGAAATAATAAAATAAAGCCTATTTCAAATTTAACACTTATTTCAGACTATTCTTTATCAGATTGTGCCTTAACGGCACAAGTATATGGATTAATAAATACTGTGGTATATAGTCTTATAAGTGTTATGGGGTTATTTGTAAAAATAAATAAAAGTAATATTTCAATAACACCATCATTCACAGATAATTCCAATTTAAATTTCGAGTTTGAAAGTATAATATATATTAATTTAGCACAAATTATATATATCGCATTTATATTATTAATAAATATCGAAAAAAAGGGAGGTGCCCCTAATAGGGAGTATTATGGAAAACAAACATCCAATTGAAAATTTAATGAAAACTACTATGGAAAATTTAAAAGATATGATAGATGTAAATACAGTCATAGGTGATGGAATAGAAACTGCTGATGGTGGATATATAATTCCAATATCAAAAGTATCATTTGGTTTTGCATCTGGTGGATCAGATTTCCCTAAAAATAGAGAAAATGCAACTCCTGATGGAAGATTCCCATTTGGAGGAGGTTCTGGTTCTGGTGTAACAGTAAAACCAGTAGCATTTTTAGTTCTACAAAATGGTGGTGTAAGACTACTACAAGTTGATCAAAATAATACATATGATAGAATTATTGATACTATCCCTCAAGTTATGGATAGATTAAAGGATCTTTTAAGTAAGGATAAAAATTCTCAACAACAAAATACATCTGGAAATCAAGCACAAAATACACAAACTGCTACAAATATGCAAAACACTCAAAATAGTACAAATATGCAAAATACCCAAGCTACACAAAGTACTCAAAATAATCAAACTCAATCTAAGATGTCAGCTACACAAAATAGTTCAAATACTCAAAAATCTTAAAATAGCTAAAAAATATGCTCTAGATAATTTTGTTATCTAGAGCATATTTTATAGTTCTTCATAATTTTCATATAATTCTAATGATGGTAACTCATCTATATCTGTTAAAGCAAAATGTCTTAAAAATTCATCAGTAGTTCCATATAGAATAGGTCTTCCCGCTACCTCTAATCTACCTGTTTCTTCTACTAAATTTTTTTCTATTAATCTTTGTATCGCGCTATCACTTTTAACCCCTCTTATTTCATCAATTTCTACTCTAGTAATTGGCTGTTTATATGCAATTATTGCAAGACTTTCTAGAGAAGCTTGAGATAATGACTGTCTTACATTTTTCTTCAATAATCTTTGAATAAAATTACTATTTTCATTCTTAGTTACTAATTGATACATGCCATTCAATAAAATAAGCTTTATTCCCCTATCTTCTGCTTCTTCATATTTTATACTTAATTCTTTTAAATAGTTTATAGTATCATCTGTACTTAATCCTATTATTTTGGAAATATCTGATGAAGAAAGTGGTTCTCCTGATACAAATAATAGTGATTCTATTACCGAAAATATCTTTTTTCTATTAGAGGCCTCTTCAAATTCTAATTGTTCTGAAATATTATTCATAATTGTCCACCTTTTCTATTATTATTTCTTCAAAATTATCATATTGTAAAACTTTTATTTCTTCGATTTTTATCATTTCAAGTATAGCAAGAAAAGTAACAACTAGTTCTAATTTACACTCACATTCATAAGATAAATCTGAAAATCTAATTATACTATTAAACTTTAGTCTTCCTCTTATAAGATTAACTTTATCTTTTATTTTATATTTATCAACACTAATCTTCTTTTCGATAATATTTGTATTTTGTTTTTCATTATAACTTTTAATAAGCTTTTTATATAATTCATACAATTCTACCATAGTTATATTTTTAAAATATGATTTATCAATTTCTATATTATCTATTATTTCAATAACCTCAGCTTTTTTAGTAAATACTTCGCCATGTATAAGATCTTTTTCCTTAAAATACTCTGATGCTTTTTTAAATTTCTTATATTCTAGAAGTTTATTCATAAGATCTTTCTGTAAACTTTCTGAATCTACCTCTTCTTCTTCTTTTTTCTCAACTGGAAGTAATGTCTTAGATTTTATCTCAATTAAAGTTGCCGCCATAACTATAAATTCAGATGTTATTTCTAAATCTAATTCTTGCATTAAAGATATATATTCAAGATATTGACTTATAATCTCTTCTATTTTAATATCATTTATGCTCATTTCATTTTTTTTAATTAAATGTAATAAAAGATCAAATGGGCCATCAAAATTAGATATTTTTATAATAGGCATCCCCATAATTATTACTCCTTACCATATTAATCTCAAACTATATAATATCAAAATAATAATATATAAAGCAACAAAAAGTAGCGATAATATACAATTATCGCTACTCTGATATTATTTATCTATTAAATTTAATATTTTATCCTTAGTATTAGATATTAAACCATTCTTCTTACATTCTCTATCAGAATATAAATCTACACTTGCTATCTTCTTATCATTTAGATAAAAATCATATGTTCCTAATATATCACCTTTTTTGATATTTTTATTTTTAATATCATTTAACTCTATTTTAGTTTGTATATCTGATTTTTTACCTTTTTCTGTTGTTATTAAGACATCATTACAAGCTTTTAAAATTATATATTTATCCCCTTTTTTATTTAAAGAAATTTTTTCTACATCTTCATCTTTTGAAACAACTTTTGTTGTTTCATATTTAGAAAATCCATAATTCATAAGCATACTTGCATCTCTATTTCTTATTTTAAATGTTGGAGCTCCCATGATTACTGTTAACATTCTTGTACCTTCTCTTGTTGCAGTTGCAGAAATACAATACTTAGCGTCATTTGTAAAACCTGTTTTTAATCCATCACAACCTTTAAAGAATCTTACAAGTTTATTATGATTAACTAATTCAATAGGTGACTTTCTTCCTTCTGATATAGTTTCCATATATATACTTGTATATTTTAAAATAGTATCATGCTTTAATAATTCTCTAGACATAAGTGAGATATCATATGCAGTTGATAAATGTCCTTCTATAGGTAATCCTGTACAATTTTTAAATACAGTATTGTTCATTCCTAATTCTTTTGCCCTTTTATTCATCATAGATACAAAGTTTTGTTCTGTTCCTCCTAGATACTCTGCTAATGCCACTGCTGCATCATTTCCTGAAGCTATACCTACACCCTTTATAAGATCTTCAACAGTTCTAATTTCACCAACATCTAAAAGCATAGTACTTCCCCCCATTTTTTTAGCTGTTTCACTAATAGTAACTTTATCATTTAGTGATATTTTACCTGAATCTATAGCTTCCATAGTTAATAACATAGTCATTATTTTAGTCACAGATGCTGGGGCATATTGCTTATTAGAATTTTTTTCATATAGAACATTCCCACTAGAAACTTCAATCAATAATGCTGAATTAGCTTCAACTTCTAAACTTTCATCAGCAAATGCTGGTACTACAATGAAAAAACTCATTATTATACTCATTATTATAACTATTATGTTGTTAAATATTTTTTTCATTTTAAACTCCTCCTTTACATATAAATTATTTTTTCCTAAAATAATTTATTTATTAAAAAATAAAGAAATTGTTTAATTATAATAAAAAAGAACTATCTATTTACAGATAGTTCTTTTAATAATTATTTACTTTCAAAATATGTTTTCATTTTTTGAAGACCTATTATTATTATTCCTCCAATTATAAAGAATAAAATGCTAAAACTACTTAAATTCATAGCTGGTTTATATTCCTCTAGTGTAGTTGGTCCCATAAATACAGCATATATAGAACCAATCATTAATCCTAAAATTAAATAAATCATTTGTGCTCTAAATCTAGATAATAAATATTTTATTAACTTAATAGTTGTAACAACTCCTACAATAATACCTAATCCAAATATCACAGTCATAGGTAAATATTTAAAATTAAAAGTTAAAACTTCTTTAACAGCAGTTATTATAGGAGCATATAAGCCTAATATTAATAATATTGTTGATCCAGATATACCTGGTAAAACCATTGCTGATATAGCTATCATTCCAGAGAAGAATAAATATATAGCCAATGGTAATGAAAATCCTTGTAATGTAACTCCACTATCACCAGTACTATTTGCAGGATTAAAATATGTTAATAAACATACTATACTGATACCTATAATAGTAAAGATTAAAAATGTATATCTCCCTTTTATTTCATCCTTTTCCTCTTTTAAAATTATAGGTATAGAACAAACAATAAACCCTGTAAATAAAGAACTTATATTATATATTTCTTTATTAAATATAGATCCAATAAATAAAATAGATATTACAAATCCAAATACCCATCCTATTCCTAGTTTTATTAAAAATAAAATAGATTTTTTCTTAGATTGTATACTTGATCTAGAAGTTAAGTTATTTAAAGCACTTATAAAATCATTATAAAAGCCTAATATAAATGCTATTGTCCCTCCTGAAACTCCTGGTACACTATCAGCTAAAGCCATCATAAAACCACGTATAAAATTAATTATATACATAATTTTAAAATTCCCCCTTTTATTAAATTTTTAAAGAAAAAAGGTTCTGTTATTACAGAACCTTCCTTGGCAGGGGCAGCAGGACTCGAACCCGCAACCAATGGTTTTGGAGACCACTACTCTACCAATTGAGCCATACCCCTATAAACTATACATAATTATAATACATAAAAATATATAATTCAACATTTTTATATGTTACATTCAATTTTTCTAAATTTATTATATCTATCTTCTAATAATTCTTTTACACTTTGCCCTCGTAATTCACTTATAGCTTTTATTATAGTCTTTTTTATCATTAATGACATTCTAACAGGATTTTTATGTGCTCCTCCCCACGGTTCTTTAATAACACCATCTATTATATTAAAGTTTTTAAGGTCTTGAGCTGTTATTTTCATTACTTCTGCTGCATCTTTAGCTTTAGTTACATCCTTCCATAAAATTGTTGCAAATCCTTCAGGTGATAATATAGAATAAATTGAATGTTCTAACATAAAAATTTTATTAGCTACTGATAGCGCTAAAGCACCGCCGCTTCCCCCTTCTCCAATAACTATTGATATTATAGGAACTTTTAATCCCATCATTTCTACTAAATTTTGAGCTATAGCTTGCCCTTGCCCTCTTTCTTCTGCTGCAACTCCACAAAATGCACCAGATGTATCAATAAAACATATAATAGGTCTATTAAACTTTTCTGCTTGTTTCATAAGACGTAAAGCCTTTCTATATCCCTCTGGATGTGGCATCCCAAAATTTCTTTTTATATTTTCTTTAGTAGTATTTCCTTTACAAATTCCTATTACAGTAAAATTAATAGAATCTATTCTAGCTAATCCACCAATTATAGATTTATCATCACCAAAATTTCTATCTCCATGTAATTCTATAAAATCATCAAAAATATTATTTATATAAAATTCAGCATTTGGTCTATCAATTCTTCTAGCCGTTTCAACCTTTTCCCAAGCATTCATAGTCCTAATTAACTCTCTTTTCATAATTCACCTCATGCATTTTTAAAATTCTATAAATAGTATTTTTCATTTCCTTCCTATTAACTATTTTATCTATAAATCCCTTTTCTAATAAAAATTCAGATTTTTGAAAATTATGTGGTAAATCAGTATTTATAGTTTTTTCTATTACTCTTCTCCCTGCAAATCCAATTAAACAATTGGGTTCACTTAATATTATATCTCCAGACATTGCAAAACTTGCTGTAACTCCTCCTGTAGTAGGATCTGTTAATACTGATATATATAAGCCTCCTGTTTCTGAATGTCTTTGTATAGCTCCACTTATTTTAGCCATCTGCATTAATGAATATATACCTTCCTGCATTCTAGCTCCACCTGATGCTGTAAAAATTATAACTGGTAACCTTTCTTCTGTAGCCTTCTCTATTGCTCTAGTTATTTTTTCTCCTACAGCTGTCCCCATACTTCCCATCATAACTTCTGAATCCATAATACATAAAATTATTTTTTTATCTCTAATTTTACCAATACCACTAACTACAGCTTCATTTAAACCAGTACATGCTCTAATCTTCTTTAACTTTTCATCATAATTTTTAAACTGAAGAGGATTTCTCCCGATTAAATTTTTATCTAACTCCTCAAAACTATCTTTATCAAGCAATATTTCAATTCTTTTTTTAGAATTTATTCTAAAATGATAACCACACTTAGGACATATGTTAAAATTATTTTCTATATCTTCAGTATAGAGTATATTATTACATCCTAAACATTTACTCCACATCCCAGTAGGAATATTAGGCTTATGCTCTTCTTTTTTTAATTCAACAGTACTAACTGTTATAAATTTTTTTTTATTTTTACTTAAAAATCCTTTAATCATTTATTCTCCACCAACTCACTTATTAAAAATGATGTAGTATAATCACCCTTTAAAAACCTCTCATTATTTAAGATTTTTAATTGATAATTTATATTGGTTTTTATTCCACATATATTAAACTCTTCTAAGGCTCTTTTCATTTTTTGTATAGCTTCTGTTCTGTTACATCCATGAACAATTAATTTAGCAATCATTGAATCATAGCAATGAGGTATTGTATATCCAGAATAAACACCACTATCAATTCTTATTCCATTTCCCCCAGGAAAATGTATATTATCTATAGTACCTGGAGAAGGTAGAAATCCTCTATCAGTATCTTCTGCATTTATTCTACATTCTATTGAATGCCCATTAATAGTTAGTTCATCTTGAGTAATTGATAGTTTTTGCCCACTAGCAATCTTAATTTGTTCTTTTAATAAATCAATGCCTGTAATCATTTCTGTTATTGGGTGTTCAACTTGTATACGTGTATTCATTTCCATAAAATAAAAATTATTATTCTTATCTACTAAAAATTCTATAGTCCCTACATTTTTATAAGAAACGGCTTTAGCAGCACTTATTGCCATATTCCCCATTTCTCTTCTTAAATCTTCATCTAATACTAAGGAAGGTGCTTCTTCTATAACTTTTTGATTTTTACGTTGAATTGAACAATCTCTTTCAAATAAATATAAATAATTTCCAAATTCATCTGCTACTATTTGTATTTCTATATGCTTAGGATTTTCTATGAATTTTTCTATATACATAGTATCATCAGAGAAATTTACTTTTGCTTCTGCTTTTGCTTGATTATAATTTTCTTCAAAATCTTTTATTTCTCGTACTATCCTAATCCCTTTTCCACCTCCACCAGCAGCTGCTTTTATCATTAGAGGAAATCCAATATCCTTAGCGATACTTAAAGCACTATCTATAGATTTTATCTTCCCTTCATAGCCAGGTATAACAGGTATCCCAGTTTTTTTCATTATCATTCTAGCATTAGCTTTATTCCCCATAAGATCTATAGTTTTATAGGAAGGTCCTATGAATTTTATATTACATTCTTCACACATCTTTGCAAATCTAGAATTCTCAGATAAAAATCCAAAACCAGGATGTATAGCTTCTGCTCCTGTCAGCACACATGCACTTAATATATTTTTTATATTTAAATAACTATCAAGAGAATTCCATGGTCCTATACATACTGCTTCATCCGCTAATTTAACATGTAAAGAATCCTTATCAATTTCAGAATAAACAGCAACAGTTTTTATATCTAACTCTTTACATGCTCTTATTATTCTTACTGCTATTTCTCCTCTATTAGCAATTAATATTTTATTAAACATAAATATCACCTACTGTATAGCAAATAGGATTTCACCAGAACAAACAACTTCATCATTTACAGTTGCAATACCAGTTCCTATTCCTATTGGTCCTCTTAATTTAATTATTTCGACTTCTAATTTTAGAATATCACCTGGAATAACTTGTTTTTTAAATCTTGCCTTATTTATCCCTGCAAATAAAGGTATCTTACCTTTAAATTCATCCTTAGTTAAGATTGCAATTGCTCCTGCTTGTGCCAATGCTTCTATTATAAGAACCCCTGGCATAACTGGATAATTTGGAAAATGTCCATTAAAAAACTCTTCATTTATTGATACATTCTTATATGCTATTATTTTTTTACCAACTTCAATATTTTCAACCTTATCAACTAGTAAAAAAGGATATCTATGAGGTAATATTTCTTTTATTTCTTTTATTCCCATCATAATTATAATCTCCTTATCTTAAATAATTCTGAACCATATTGAATCATTTGCTCATTTTGCTGTAAGATTTCAACTATCTCACCTGATACTTCACATTCAATTTCATTCATAAGTTTCATAGCTTCAATTATACATAAAGTATCTCCAGGTTTAACCTTATCACCTACATTTACAAATTGCTCTAATCCAACACCAGGAGCTAAATAAAATGTTCCTACCATTGGTGATTTTACAATATAAAAATCTTCTGTATTTTTATTATCAACTTTATTTTTATCTTCAATATCATATTTATTTTCTATATTAGTATCAGGTATATCTTCATTATTGGAAAATTTATTTTTTTCTACATAGTTATTGTTATTTTCTGAAGAATTTCTAGTTAATGATTTATCCATTTTAATATATATATTATCAATTTTAACTTCAAATAAACTAATATCAGATAAATTAACTTTATCTATAAGTTGTTCAATATCCTTTAAATTCATATTAGACACCTCTAATTCCATTTTTTAAATAATAATGATACATTATGCCCACCAAATCCAAGAGAATTACTAATAGCATAATTAATAACTGATTTTCTTCCTTTATTAGGAACATAATCAAGATCACATTCCTCATCATCATTCTTTAATCCTATAGTTGCTGGAATAAATCCTTCTTGTAATGCTTTTATACATACAATTGATTCAACAGCCCCTGCTGCACCAAGTAAATGTCCAGTCATTGATTTTGTTGAAGAAATAGCCAAATTTTTAGCATGATCCTTAAAACATAATTTAATAGCCTTGGTCTCAGTTCGATCATTTATTAAAGTACTTGTTCCATGAGCATTAATATAATCAATTTGAGGTTTCTCTATTCCATATTCATTTATAGCATTTTCCATAGCTTTAGCTGCTCCTATACCTTCTGGATGTGGAGCTGTTATATGGTATGCATCACTTGTTGCACCATATCCTACTATTTCCGCATAAATTCTAGCATTTCTTTTATTTGCACTTTCTAAACTTTCAAGAATTAATATGCCCGCACCTTCTCCTAAAACAAAACCATTTCTATCTTTATCAAAAGGTATTGAAGCTCTTAAAGGATCTTCACTTGTACTTAATGCTTTAAGATTACTAAAACCAGCTATAGCAGAAGGAACTATTGCCGCTTCTGTTCCTCCAGCAATAATTATATCCATATAACCATGCTTTATCTGTCTAAATGCATTACCTATAGCACTTGTTCCAGTAGCGCAAGCTGTTACTACTGATTCACATATTCCTTTTACTCCAAACCTCATTGACAATGTACCAGCTACACTATTTATTATTGAGCTAGGTATATAAAACGGAGATACTCTTCTAGGACCTTTAGTAACTAGAGTTCCTATTTGTTCTTCCATAGTGTTATAGCCACCTATTCCTGCTCCTACTATTACCCCAATTCTATCTATATTAAGTTCTGTAATATTTAATTTTGCATCACTTACGGCTTCATCTGCTGCCTTTATAGCTAAATGTGTAAATCTATCACTTCTTCTTGCTTCCTTCTTCCCTATGTATTCTTCTATATCAAAATTCTTAATTGTTCCAGCTATCTTAACTGGATAATCACTTGTATCAAAATATTTATCTTTATCTATTTTCTCTATTCCACATTTACCAAGCTTTGTATTAGTCCAAAATTCATTTATATTATTACCTATAGGAGTTATTGCTCCAATACCTGTTATTACTACTCTATGTTCCATGTTTTCTTCTCCTTACATTACCATTCCACCATCAACATTTATAACCTGACCCGTTATATAATCAGATTTATTTGATGCTAGAAATACTACTAAATTTGCAACATCCTCTACCATGCCTAATCTTTTTAATGGCAAATTAGTTTTAATAAAACCTTTCATATTATTTGAAAGTTGTGATGTCATATCAGTTTCAATAAAACCAGGTGCAATAGCATTAACAGTTATTCCTCTTCCCCCTAATTCTTTAGCTAATGATTTAGTAAGCCCTATAACTCCAGCTTTAGAAGCTGAATAATTCACCTGTCCTGCATTACCTGTAATCCCTATAACTGATGACATATTTATTATTTTTCCATATCTTTGCTTTATCATAAATATAGAAGCTTCTCTAGAACAATAAAATGTTCCTTTTAAATTTGTATCAATTACTGAAGAAAAATCTTCATCCTTCATTCTCATTATTAAACCATCTTTAGTAATACCAGCATTATTTATTAAAACATCAATACTTCCTAATACTTCTTTACATTTGCTAACTAATTCTTTAGCATAATTACTCTCTGTAACATCACCTTTTACAATTAATGCTTTAGAGCCATATGATTCTATTTCTTTTTTTAATTTAATAGCATCTTCTTCTGAGCTTCTATATCCAACAACTATATTAGCTCCTTCTTTAGCTAATTTTAAAGCTATTTCTCTTCCAATCCCCCTTGATGCTCCTGTTATAATTATATTTTTACCCTTAAGCACTAACTAATCACCTCTAACCCTTTTAATTTATTTATTGTAACTTCTAAACTTTTCAAATCTTCTACATTTAGCACTGTAAGTGATTTATCAATCTGTTTAACAAATCCACTTAAAATTCTACCTGGTCCTATTTCTACAAATATATCTACACCTAAACTCTTTATATATTCAATATTATTCATAAATAATACCGAACTTTCAACTTGATTTTTTAATATATATTTTATATCATCATACTCATTATAATTATCACCTTTAGTATTAGATAACACTACTCCATGCGGCTTTTTTATAGTAATATTTGTTAGTTCTTTATATAAATTATCTGCTGCATCTTTTAACATAGATGAATGAAATGGGGCTGATACATTTAATCTTATAGCTCTTCCATTATTTTTATTTATAAGATTAATAGCTTTATCTAATGCATGATTCTCACCTGATATAACAATTTGAGATGGTGAGTTAAAATTAGCTATTTCAATAATTCCACTCTCTTTACATTCATCAATAATTTCTTCTATTTTTTCTTTAGAAAGTTTTAAAACTGCCACCATCCCCCCAAGTCCTTCCTCAACAGAATTTTGCATAAATCTTCCTCTTTTTCTTACGATATCAACAGCATCAGCAAATTCTATCATTTCATCATTAAGTAATGCAGAATACTCTCCAAGACTTAATCCACAACTAATATCTGATTTTACTCCTAGAGAATTTAAAGCTTTTAATATAGCCATATTTGTAGTAATAATACATGGTTGTGTATATTCTGTTCTATTTAGTTTATTATCTACATTTTTAAAACATATATCTGAAATACTTATGCCCAGTTTCTTATTTGCTATTTCATATATATTTCTACTTTCTTTAAAATTTTCATAAAAGTCTTCCCCCATTCCTTTATATTGAGAACCCTGACCTGCAAATAAAAAAGCTATTTTTTTCATAAAAAACCTCCTACTTTAAAGTAAAATTATAGAGGCCAGTAATTAGCCTCTTATTAATTATTTAGTCATATTTTCAACATATTTAACAGCATCATTAACTGTTTTTATTTTTGTAGGATCATCTAACTTTATATCAAATTCTTCTTCAATATCCATAATAACTTCAAATAAATCTAATGAATCTGCTCCTAAATCCTCAAAACTAGTTTCTAAATTTACCTTATCTTCACTAATTTCTAACTTTTCACATATTATTTCTCTAATTTTTTCAAACATTTTTATTCCTCCAATATTTTAATATTTAATTAAAGTAGCTCCCCAAGTAAGTCCCCCACCAAAACCAACTAAAATTATATTATTTCCTTTTTTTATTTTTCCACATTTAACAGCTTCATTTAGAGCTAATGGAATACTTGCACTAGAAGTATTACCATACCTATCTAAATTAATAATAAATTTAGATGAATCTATTTTTAATTTTTTCCCTACATAGTCTAATATCCTATAATTTGCTTGATGTGGAATTATATAATCTATATCTTTTAAATCAATATTTGCTTTAGCTATAATATTATTAATTGATTCCTCCATTATTTTAGTTGCAAATTTAAATACATCGGCACCATTCATATTTATATAATTACTATCAGAATCGCTATATAAATCTATAAAAGGATTATCTAATATAAAAGGATTATCTAATTTAATATTCCTAGCAATTAAGGAATTTCCTCTAGTTCCATCAGAACCAGTTAAAGTAGAAATTATTCCTTCATCTTTAGTAGATAAACTTAAAACTACAGCACCAGCTCCATCTCCAAATAAAACACAAGTTGATCTATCCTTCCAATCAATAATCCTAGATATAGTCTCAGAACCTATAATTAATATATTTTTAGCAATACCAGACTTTATTAAAGAGTCTCCTATTTCTAAAGCATATATAAATCCAGTACAGGCAGCATTTATATCTAGAGCAGAGGCATTTACTGCTCCTATATTACTTTGAACTATACTTGCTGTAGATGGTGTGTAGGTATCTGATGTAATAGTGGCAACTATTATATAATCAATTTGATTTACAGATAAGCCTGATAAGTTTATAGCATCTAATGCTGCTTTAGTAGCTAAATCAGCTGTTCCTTCTCCCTTAGAAATTCTTCTTTCTCTTATTCCAGTTCTAGAAACAATCCATTCATCATTAGTATCAACTATTTTTTCTAAATCAATATTAGAAACTATATTTTCTGGAACATATGAACCTGTACCTATAATTTTAGAATTAATCATAATAATTCTCCTTAATACTAATTTAAGTATTTATCTTTAAAGAACTCTTTCATATTATTCAGAGCCTTACATAAAACATCTTCCTCTTCTTTAGTTAATGATTTTGTAGTTTCTTTTATCATTTCTAAATGAAATCTTGCATGCAGTCTATAAGCTATCTTACCTTTTTTAGTTAAATTAACAAGAACAACTCTTCTATCACTTTCAATTCTCATTCTTTCTACATACCCTTTTTTTATAAGCTTATTAATAGCTGTTGTTAATGTACCAACTGTAATATTTAAATCACTAGCTATTTCTGACATAGTTCTTGATGAATTATATCCAATTGCTTCAATAGTATGTATTTCTGTAACAGATAAATCTGATAAAATACCCTCTTTTAAAGTTTTTTGTTCTATAAGTAAAATATCATTAAAAACTTCTACAAAAAGTGAATTTAATATTTCTTCATTTTTATTCAATTCTGTCATCTCCTTATTATATAGTTATTACTTTTATTATAATATCAGTATTATAAGGATTTTGAAATATATTTAATATTTACTTTGAAAATCAAAATAATTACTTTGATAATCAAAATATACTATAAGCAAAATATTTTGTCAATATATTTTTTTCTTTTTCAAGAAATAAAATTAGAATTTACCATTAATTATTAACAATGATAATTAGTTATATACTTTTAAAAATAAAAAAACAATAACCATTATGGTTATTGTTTTTCTCTATACATCATTAGGATCAAATGAAATATTTATATTGCTTAATTGACTATCTAAAAATCTAAACTTAACTCCTGAAGATTGAAACATCTTCTTAGATGCTTTTACTATATCAGTATTCTTATATTTATCTGAAAGATATATCACTTCCGAAATACCTGATTGAATTATCGCTTTAGCACATTCATTGCATGGGAATAATGTAGCATAAACTTTGCAACCTTTTAGCTCCTTTCCTACACTATTTAAAATTGCATTTAACTCAGCATGACAAGTATAAGGATATTTAGTATCTAAAAATTCCCCAGTATTATCCCAAGGGAATTCTTCATCAGAGCATCCTATTGGAAATCCATTATATCCTATTCCTATTATTTTATTATTATTATCTACAATACAAGCTCCTACTTGAGTATTAGGATCTTTACTTCTTTTAGCACTTATTAAAGCTACTCCCATAAAATATTCATCCCATGAAATATAATCTGTTCTTTTCATAAAAAAAACCTCCTCAGCTTAATATACATTTATATTAAAACTACATAATTATTCCATTATTATTTCTCAATATAATCTTTATATACTTTTGAAAAATTTCTTTTTAAGAGTAAAAATTCCTCTAAATCATTTAAAAAGTGAATTAATTGTGCTCTATTCTCAAACTCATCTCTTGTTTTAGGAAGCTCCATAGTTTTAAAACTTTTATTTAATGCATCTAATTCCTCTAAAAGTATTTTACAATCATTGAATTCACTTATATTCTCAGAAACTCTTAGTGTAAAATCAGATATTAGTTTAGTTTGCTTATATGACATATAAAATTTTTCAAAATGTTTTCTCATTTTTTTTATTATTTCAAATTGATTCTTTCTCATATTTATATAATCAATATAATAATTATTATTTTTTAAAAGTTTATTATTAACTATTTCATGAGCTGTTTTTTCACAATCTAGAATTCTTTTTTCGAGATTATATATTATCTTTTGCTCATCTATATCTACTGTTTGAGTAAGTAGGTTATTACCTATTTTAGCAACTATTGTTTTCAATTCACTTTCTATATATAACTTATCTTCATCGTATTTTTGATCAAATGAAGGCATAAATAAATTTGCTATAAATGCTACAAAAACACCTATTATCATAATCAATAATTCATTTATCATTAAATTTAAATCTAATTTATCAGCAACTAATAAATGATTTGATAATACAACAGCTGGTACCATTCCTTCTTCAATTTTAAATTTAGATGTTATAGGAATATATATAAGTAAAAATACTCCGAATATTACTGGTGAATTTCCTAAATATTTATATAATACAAAAGATAATATTAAAGCAATTACTCCAGCAAGTATTCTATTTTTACTTACTAGTAGTGCTTTCCTCTTCGTACTTTGTATACTTAAAATTGCAATAACAGCTGAAACTGTACCATATTGTATATTAAGAAAATTACATATAATTAATGCTATGGTAGCTGAAAGAGCCATTTTAACTGCTAAATTATATATGTATTTCATCACTTGTCCCCCAAAAGTTATTTTTTAAATTATACTACAAAAATATATATCAAATAATATCTAATATATTTATACTTACTATAACTATACTCTAATTTTAAATATTAATAAATAATCTCTTTTAAAAATAACCCTTTAGCTACTGCCCTTTCACCTGCTTTATTTCTATCTACATCAATAAATAATTCTTTTATTGATTCAATAGTTCTTTTTTCTAATCCAACTTCGACTAGGGTACCAACTATTATTCTAACCATATTTAAAAGAAAGCTATTTCCATTTACTTCAATAGATATTTTTTCATTATATTTATCTATATTTATAAAATTTATAGTTCTAACAGTATTTTTATTTTTAGATTTATTAGTAAAAGATTTAAAATCATGAGTACCTTCTAATAACTCTGCTGCTAACTTCATTTTTTCAATATTAAGGATTTCAGGAATATGCCATGAATATTTTCTATCAAAAACATTCCCATATAGTGAGTTATCAATATTATAAATATAAGTTTTAGATTTAGCATTATATCTTGAATGAAATCTATCCCCTACTTTTTTTATTTCCTTTATTCTTATATCCTCTGGTAAATATCTATTAAAATACTCAAATAATTCATTTAAATTCACTTCATTAGAAGTTAAAAAATTCGCTGTATAATCTAATGCATGAACACCTGCATCTGTCCTTCCAGCTCCTATAACTTGTATATATTCATTAAATTTTTTATATAAAATATTCTCTATTTTTTCTTGAATAGTTGAATCAATATTCTTTTGTTTTTGCCACCCCAAATATCTTGTTCCATCATATTGTATTTTAATTTTATAATTCATACTATTTCTCCTTAATAACTATAAAAAAACTATCCAAATTAATGGATAGTTTTTAGTATTATTTTGTTGCGTAATTATCAAAATATCCTTGAATTAAGATAATAGGAGTTCCCTTATCCCCACTACCACTTACTAAATCACATAAGCTTCCTAATAAATCTGTGATTTGTCTTGGTGTAGTTCCTAAAGCTTCATTTCCTACTTTTTCTCTATTCTTCTTAGCATTAATCTTTTCTATTATTTGTTCTTCTCTTGAAGCATCATCATTTAAAGTATTATCTGCTATATATTTTATCTTTATTTCATCTGGTGTTCCAACAAGACCATCTGTGAATCCAGGTGAAACTACCGGGTCAGCAAGTTCCCATATCTTACCTACTGGATCTTTGAAAGCACCATCTCCATAAACCATAACTTCTATATTCTTTGATGTTTTTTCTTTTAATTCAGCTTGAATTTCATAAACTAATTCTCTACATCCTCTTGGGAATAATTTAATTGAATCATCAGTTGCCATATTTGAACCTAATAATCCATATTCATTATTATATCCACTTCCATCAATTGATTCATTTACTATTTCATCTAAAGTAAGAACTTTTTTAGCTCCTGCTTTTTCCATTAATCTCTTAGTTCTGAATCTTTGGTGGATATTACATACTATTGCTTCATCAGTATATTTTAAAGCTACTCTTGGATCATTTGTTAGATATACATCTATATTATCTTCTCCAACAATTTCCTTATACATCTTTATATAATCAATTCCTGTAAATGGATGTGCTACTTCTTCACCAAATATTCTTCTATAATCAGCTTCTGTTAAATGATCTGTATAAGGATTAACTCCTGCTTCATCCATAATATCTAAATTCATTAAATGATTTCCAACTTCATCTGATGGATAATTTAAGAATAAATGAATTTTCTTACCTGTTAATGATATTGCCTTTAATATTGGAGCAAATCTATTTCTACTTAATATAGGGAATACTACTGCTATATCTCCTTCTAGCTTACTATTTATATCTTTAGCAATTTGTTCTAGTTTAACATAGTTTCCTTGAGCTCTAGCAACAAGTGATTCTGTTACACCTACAACATCTCCATCTCTTAATTGGATATTGTCATTTTCAACAGCTTTTAGAATTGAATCTACTACTACGCTTTTTATATCGTCTCCACTTTTTATTATTGGAGCTCTTACTCCCATTGCTACTGTTCCAATTGTTCTCATTGATAATTCCCCCTCAGTTTAAACTGATTTTTTTATTATCTCCTACAAGATAATTCGTATTTTTATTTTGACCACTTAAGATTATATATTAAGAGTTTTCTATTTTCAACTATTTTTATAAATTTCATAAAAAAACATCTAAAACATACGTATATTGATAGTTATATTTACACATATAATTCGTGAAAATATTTTCTTAAATATAGTATTTGTTAGATGTTTTAAATATATTCTATTTTAATAAAATTTCTTTAAAAAATTCTGGTCTATGAAAAGATGGTTTATGATAATCTATATTTTCTAGGCAAGCATAATGAGGAATATCTGTCTTATCTCCACATTTATAAAAATTACATTTTATAATTTTGTCTTTATCAGTCTTAAATAAAGGAAAGTATTTTTTTATCAAATCAAAAGATATTACTAATTCTACATTCCAAGGTTTAAAATTATCAAATTCTAAAATATTGTCAATATTAACATCACTAGTTATATTAATATATTTTTTAATATCTTCTTTAGATAAAAATTCTCTTTCCCTAGAATTTTTACCTACTTGACTAAGTAATGTACATATAGCATTAACCTCAAAATTCAAATAATCATCACTATTTTTATAATCTGGATTTATAAAAAATTCAACACAACTATCTTGATAAACACTACTATTAATCTCTGTATTTTCAGCCCTAACTTTTTTTTCTGTCGCTGTAAATTTCACTCTCAAATCCTTTTCAGTATAAAACATTTTAACAACAGACTTTGGTTTATATCCCATTTTATCCCAAGGGAAATTTTTTAATTCATATCCTTCAACAAAATCCCATACATTTGAATTTAAATCTTTTAATAAAATTCGCTTTATAAAATCCATATAATCATCCTCCCCTAAAATCTCTACAGGAATATTATACTATAAACAATCTTTATTTTTATACTTTATATATAAATTATAGATTTTTATAAAAATATAATATATAATTTATATGCATATTTTTATAAAAGGAGAGATATTTAATGGCATGTGGATGTAATACTATTAAAGATAATGGTAGAAAAATTGTAGATTTAGTTAGAAGTAAAGGATTTGAAAATAATGCTCCTTTAGGAGATTTACAAATCGAATGTACATGCGGTGCTAATTTTAAAATGGAAACATTAGTATTTAAGTGCCCTAATTGTAATATGACATATGGAGTTACACCTTGTAGCTCAAGTAAAATTGAAAGTGTAGCTCAAGCAGGTATAGCTTATTAAAACTAGTCCCATAGGACTAGTTTTTTTATTTCAATTATGTAACCTTTAATCTAAACTTACATATTATATACTATAAAACAACAATAAAAAAAATAAGATAAGAGGGGTTATATTATGTATAATAAAAGTAACAAATGTAATTCAAAAAAATATTCAGAAAAGCGCCCAGAAAAATGTCAAGATCCTTGTAAAAACAGATATTTCAAATGTAGTCGTGAAATAAATACAAAGAGTGACGAATGTGAAAATAACTACTATGTAAGAAATAATTACCACAATCACACACATCATAAATATATCAATGACTTTTATTATGTAAACGACTTTTACTGCAATACAGAAGTAATTCATTGTGATAAAGAAGTTAAGCATAGAAGATTTGATAAGGGAACAAAAACTATAGTAGATCCTAAGTGTAAATGCCGTAAGCCAATGGATTGCTGCTTCGAAGAATGCTGTAAAGAAGATTTCTATGACTGCTTCGAAAAAGAAGACAAGAAAGAAGATAAGTGCTGGAAAAAAGACAAAGATGAAGACAAGTGTTGGAAAGAAGACAAAGATGAAGACAAGTGCTGGAAAGAAGACAAGAAAGAAGACAAATATTGCGATTGGGATTGGGACTGTGATTGTAAATAGTCATAATTTCTTTAAATAAATTTATTAAGAAAAGGTATGAAATTCATACCTTTTCTTAAATTAATTAATTTCTTTTTTTCTATTACCTCTAACAAAATATAAAACATATTCTTTTTCTAATTCAGTAAGATCACGATTTAATTTTGACTTACATTTTAATTCTGCTTCATCTAAATTAATTGAATTCTTCACTAGTTTACTTATACTAATTAAAGATTCAGAAAACTCATTAAACTCTTTATTATTATATAATTCATGATGTGAAGGTACATAATAATCTGCCTCATAATACTGCAATTCCTTTAATAAAGGTATTAAGAATTCTTTACTATAACTCCATTCTCCGTTATGCATATTTAGATATGTTGAATCACCTAAAAATACCACCTTTTCACTAGGAATATGAATAATTGAACAATCTTTTGAATGATCAGTTGGTATTCTTTCTAATTCAACTATTATTCCACCTAAATTAATTTTAAGGAATTCATCATATATAATATCTGCATTTATTATTTCAACTTCTCTATCATTATTAGGAAGTTCTATTTTTAAATTTTCTTCTGAAAATTTAATTTCTTTCCTTTCTTTAACTCTTTCAGAAATAGCCTCATCAGTCCAAGAATAACTTGACATTTCTTTTAAATTCTCATTAGTTATATCATTAACTATATTTATAAGATTCATAGTTTTAGCTCCAAATATATGATCCCAATGAGAATGAGTAATTGCTAAATATTTTAATGGAGGAATATTCATTTTTTCTACTTCAGATAAAAACTTCTCAGCATGATTTTTAGAATTTCCTGCATCAATAACTAAACAATAATCATCACCTATAACTAATCCAATTACTGGTCTATCACCTTTTTCCTCATAATCCATATAGTACACTCTATCTGTAATTTTTTTCAACATATAAATTCCTCCAAAAACAATTAATCAAAATATAATCTTAAGTATTATTTAAAATATTAATTATTACATTCTTATTATACTTTTTATTAAGAAGTAAAACAAATTTATATTCCTATTTAAATTTCTTTCTTTAAGTTTAGTGTTATTTTATATAAGTTTTGTAGTTTTAAATTTTTTATCATTTTAATCATCATTTACGAGTATTTTATTTAAGATGTAAATTAGATAAAAAAATATAGCTATAAAAATATAGCTATATTTTTTTATCTCCCAATATCTTTTCTATAATATTTCCCATAGAAATTAACTTCTTCAACTTTTAGATATGTTTTATTAATTGCCTCTTCTAATGTTTTAGCAATTTCAATAACTGATAAAACTCTTCCTCCTGAAGTAACTAATTTATTTTCCTTAAGCTCTCCTCCAGCAATGATAATATTATTTTTAACAGCTTTATCTATAAATATTTCAAATCCTTTTTCTATTTTCCCTGGATATCCTTTAGAAGCTAATACTACATTACAACAATACTCATCTTTCCATTTTAAATTAAAGTTCTTTAAATTCTTATCTATTGAATGATTTACAAGTTCAAGAAAATCACTATCCATAAGTTCCAAAACTGATTGAGTTTCAGGATCTCCCATCCTAACATTATATTCAAGAAGATATGTTCCTTTTTTAGTTATCATTATACCAAAGAATATTATACCCTTAAAATCAAGATTTTCTTCTCTTAATCCTAGTAATGTTGGATTCATAATTTCTGATTCAAATTCCTTTTTAACTTTATCAGTTACATAAGGATTTGGAGCTATAACTCCCATGCCACCTGTATTTGGTCCTTTTCCACCATCGAATATCTGTTTATGATCCTTTGCTGACACAAATGGTAATATAACCTCTCCATCTGTAATTGATAAAATTGATGCCTCTATACCTTCTAAAAATTCTTCTACTACGATTTTATTACCAGCACCTGTAAATATATCATCTATCATTATATCCTTAACAGCACTATTTGCTTCTTCTAAAGAATCACAAATATAAACTCCTTTTCCTGCTGCAAGACCATCGGCTTTAATTACAATTGGAAATTCCTGATTTTTAAGATATCTTAAAGCCTCATTAGCCTCTGTAAAAACTTCATACTTAGCTGTTTTTACATTATATTTTTTCATAAATTCTTTTGAAAAACTTTTACTCCCCTCTAACATAGCTGCTTTTTTAGAAGGTCCAAAAATTCTTAAATTTTCTTTATTAAATAAATCTACTATTCCATCTATAAGAGGCACTTCAGGACCTACAAATGTTAAAAATATTTTATTATCTTTAGCAAATTTAACTAATTCATTCATTCCTATAATATTTATATTTTCACATTTTTGTTCTAATGCTGTTCCCCCATTACCAGGAGCACAATATATTTTTTGTACCTTATTATTTTGAGCAAACTTTCTCGCTATAGCATGCTCTCTTCCACCTGATCCAATTAATAATATCTTCATAACTAAAACCTCTCTACACTTATATAATATGAAAAGAGGTACTAACTCCCTCTTTTCATTAAATAATTATAAATTATATACTAATGTTTAAAATGTCTTATACCAGTTATAACCATTGTCATCCCTAGTTTATTACAAGCTTCTATTGAATCCTTATCTCTAATTGATCCACCTGGTTGTATTATAGCCTTAATCCCATATTTATTTGCTTCCTTAACTGTATCATCAAATGGGAAGAATGCATCAGATGCTAGTACTGTAGCACCTTTACCTCTTTCTAAAGCTTCACAAGCAGCCCAAATTCTATTAACTTGTCCACCCCCTATACCAACTGCCATCTTATCCTTTGCAACTACAATTGCATTTGACTTAACATATTTAACTACTTTCATAGCAAAAATCATATTTTCTATTTCTTCTTCTGATGCCTTTCTTTCTGTAACAGTATCTAAACTTTCTATAAGTTTATTATCCTCATTTTGAACTAATATTCCACCATCAACAGATACTAAGAAATTCTTATCTACAGGTTTTCTATTGCATTTAATAACTCTTAAATTTTTCTTAGTTCTTAAAACTTCTAAAGCATCATCATCAAACTCTGGAGCTGCAACAACTTCTAAAAATATTTCTATCATTTTTTCAGCAGTCTCTTTATCAATTTTTCTATTTAGAGCAACTATCCCCCCAAAAATCGATACTGTATCACAATTATAAGCTCTTACATAAGCCTCTCTAACTGTATCAGCTACAGCAACTCCACAAGGTGTATTATGCTTCAAAGCACAACAAGCTATTTCATCAAACTCATTAACTACTTTCCATGCTATATCTAAATCTTTAATATTGTTATATGAAAGTTCTTTTCCATTTAATACTTCAAAATTATTCATGGCACCTTCAATTTCAGTAGATCCATAGTATACGGCTTTTTGATGTGGATTTTCTCCATATCTTAAACTTTGAAGTTTTTTATAAGAAACTGATAAATATTCTGGATATTCTTCATCTCCAAGTAAAAAGTTTGAAATTGCCGCATCATATGCACTCATTAAATTAAATACCTTACCAGCAAGTTTCTTTCTAAAATCAAATGAAACTTCTCCCTCTTTTATTTGATTTATTACTTCTTTATAATCCTTTATATCACTTACAACAACTACATCATTAAAATTCTTAGCTGCTGCCCTTAGCATTGTAGGACCACCAATATCTATAAATTCAACTTTTTCCTCAAATGATAAATCCTCTTTAAGCTTTTTAAAAAATGGATATAAATTAACAATAACCATATCTATAGTTTTGATATCTCTATTTTTAAGAGTATTCATATGATCTTCATTATCTCTTATAGCTAAGATACCTCCATGTATTATAGGATGAAGTGTCTTAACTCTTCCATCTAACATTTCATCTGACTTAGTTATTTCACTTATTTCCTTAACTTTTATATTATTACCTTTAAGATATTTATAAGTTCCTCCTGATGATATTATCTCTATATCCTTATCTATTAATGTTTTTGCTAATTCTAATATTCCCGTTTTATCATAAACACTTATTAAAGCTCTCTTTATCATTCCTTACCTCCTAAGATATTACTTATACCATTGACTACTTCCAATCTATTTTCACTTATTATTTTTAGTACTTCTGGAAGAAGTTTATGTTCTTCTACTAAAATTCTTTTTTGTAATTCTTCTGCTGTATCTTCAAAATTGACAGGTACAACTGCTTGTTTTATTATAGCCCCACCATCTATTTCTTCATTTACAAAATGAACTGTACATCCTGAAAACTTAACCCCTTTTTTAATTGCAGCTTTATGCACATTAATACCATACATTCCACTACCACAAAAACTAGGAATAAGTGATGGATGTATATTTATTATTTTATCTTTAAATTTATCTATAAGTTCTTGAGATATAATTGATAAATATCCAGCAAGAACAATATAATCAACATTTCCCTCTAATATTCTTAATATCTTAGAACTTAACTCCTGTTTATATATTTTTCTATCTAATATTAATGTATCTAAACCCCTTTTTTTAGCTTTTTCTATTCCTAAAGCTTCTCTATCACTTATTACTTTAACTATCTCAATTTCACTTAACGTACCATCATCTATTCTATTAATTATAGATTCTAAATTACTTCCACTACCTGATATCAAAACTGCTATTCTAAGCAAATTTTTTCACCTCCAGAAGTAACATATCCTATTACAGTAGCCTCTTCTCCACATTCTTTTAGTATATTAAGAGCTCTCTCTTTATCTTCTTCTGCAACACATACAACAAATCCAATCCCCATATTGAATGTATTGTACATATGATTCTTATCAACACCTTTTTCTATAACTCTTTCAAATATTTTAGGTAATTTATATGAATCTTTCTTTATTACAGCAGTAAGATTTTCTTTTCCAAACATTCTTGGAATATTTTCTATAAATCCACCACCTGTTATATGAGCCATTCCCTTAATCTCTATTTTATCTAAAAGAGTTAAAATAGGTTTTACATATATCTTTGTTGGCTTTAATAAAGTTTTCCAAACTTCCTCACCATTAAAATCTTCATTTATATCTAGAAATACCTTTCTTATTAAAGAATATCCATTTGAATGTATTCCTGAAGAAGAAATACCTATTAAGATATTTCCTTCCTCAATCTTTTTACCATCAATAATTTTATCTTTATCAACAACCCCTACAGCAAAACCTGCCATATCATATTCACCATCTGAATAAAATCCAGGCATTTCAGCTGTTTCTCCACCAACTAAGGAACATCCGCTTTCAATACATCCATCTGAGATTCCTTTAACTAAACTAGCTGAAACATTTGCATCTAATTTACCACAAGCTATATAATCTAAGAAAAATAAAGGTTTTGCACCATGACATAAAATATCATTAACACACATTGCTACACAGTCAATTCCAACAGTATCATATTTTTTAGTCTTAAATGCTATTTCAAGTTTTGTTCCTACTCCATCAGTTCCTGATACTAAAACTGGCTTTTTATAACCTTCTGGTAATTCCACAAATGCTCCAAAACTTCCAAGTCCACTTAAAACATATTCACTTAAAGTTTTTTTAGCATAATCTTTTATAAGAGAAACTGATTTATATCCCTCTTCTATATCTACTCCTGATTCCTTATAAGTTAGCATAATTTAAACCCCTCTTTTTCTACTAATATATACATTCTTCTTCATATTCTATAGGTGTTGATACTGGATAAACTCCGCTTAAACATCCTAAACAGAATCCTCTTTCCTCAGATCCCCCTAAACTTTCTAATAAATTCTCTATACTTAAATATTCTAGTGAATCTACTCCTATCATATCTCTTATTTCTTCTAATGAATTATTAGCTCCAATAAGATCTTTTCTATATGGTGTATCTATTCCAAAATAACAAGGATATTTAACTACTGGAGAAGCAACTCTAAAGTGAACTTCTGTAGCTCCAGCTTTTCTTAAAGATTCAACTAAATGTTTAGATGTTGTTCCTCTTACAATAGAATCATCTATAAGAATTACTCTCTTTCCTTCTACATTTGGCTTTAAAGGATTTAACTTAACTGATACAGCTTTTTCTCTCATTTCTTGTTTTGGAGCAATAAATGTTCTACCAACATATTTATTTTTAACAAATCCAATATCATAAGGTATTCCTGAAGCTTTTGAATATCCTACTGCTGAAGATACACCTGAATCTGGTACACCTATTACAACATCTGCATCAATAGGATTCTGCTTATAAAGCATTGCTCCAGCATTAACTCTAGCTTTATGAACATTTACTCCATCTATAGTACTATCTGGTCTAGCAAAATAAATATATTCAAAAGCACATGTTTCACATTTAGTTTTTTCAGAATATGTTATACTTTCTAACCCATTTTCAGATATTACAACCATTTCTCCAGCTCTTACATCTCTAATAAATTCTGCTCCAATTGCATCTAATGCACAACTTTCTGAGCAAATTATATAATTATCATTAATCTTTCCTATACAAAGAGGTCTAATTCCATGTGGATCTCTTACACCTATTAATTTATCTTTAGTTGATATTACTAATGCAAATGATCCTCTAACTGCTTGTACTGTACTATAAATAGCTTTTACTATACCTTTTTTTGCACTTCTTGCTATAAGACTCATTAAAATTTCTGTATCACTATTTGTATGGAATACATATCCTGAATCTTCTAATAACTCTCTTATAACACCTGCATTAACTAAGCTACCATTATTAGCTATAGATATAGTCCCTAATTTTGTTGAACTTACAAGTGGTTGAGCACTTTCAATTGTAGGTTCTTTTTCAGATGAATATTTTACATGACCAACAGCTATATAACCTTCTAATTTACTTAAGTCCCCCTCTTTAAAAGTATCTGTTAAAAGTCCAAGTCCTTTTTGAATACTTATTTCTTCTCCATTTGAAGTTGCAATTCCTGCACTTTCTTGTCCTCTATGCTGAAGCGCATATAACGCATAATAAGCATAACTAGCAACATCTATATCTTTATTTTTAGAAAAAATTCCAAATACCCCACATTCATCTTGTAACTTATCATTTATAGTATCATACATAAATTAACATCCCCTTTTATAAAAAATTAACTACTACTTACTAATTCTATTTAAAATTTCTGTATAAGCTCCTTGTATATCACCTAAATCTCTTCTAAATCTATCTTTATCTAATTTTTCATTAGTTGTAGCATCCCAAAATCTGCATGTGTCAGGAGATATTTCATCTGCAAGAACTACTCTACCATCCTTAGTTCTTCCAAATTCAATTTTAAAATCTATTAACTTTACATTCTTTTCAACAAAAAATTGCTTTAAAAGCTCATTTATCTTAGCTGTCATACTATAAATTTGATCAAGTTCTTCAAAAGTTGTTGCTCCTATTCCTACAGCATGATAATCATTTATTAAAGGATCTCCTAATTCATCGTCTTTATATGAAAGTTCAAATACAGTTGTTTTTAACTCAAATCCTTCTTTTAAACCTAATCTTTTAGCCATACTTCCAGCCGCAACATTTCTAACTATAACTTCTAATGGAATAATCTCTACCTTTTCGCATAATTGCTCTCTATCATTTAATTTTTCTATAAAGTGTGTTTTTACACCATTTTCTTTTAACATATCAAAAATTACTGTTGTTATAGAATTATTAAGAACACCTTTATTTCCTATTTCAGCTTTCTTTTCTCCATTAAACGCTGTTGCATCATCTTTATAATATATAACTACCTTATCTTCACTATCTGTTCTATATATCTTCTTTGCTTTTCCTTCATATAATAACTCTCTTTTTTCCATTATAATTCTATCCCTTCACCATTATCTTTTATAAATTTTTCTTTCATTTCTTTTCTATATAAATTAAGTCTTTCTTTTATATCTTCGTATTTTATTGAAAGCATTTGAATAGCTAACATTCCAGCATTATAACTATTATTTATACCAACTGTAGCAACTGGTATAGACTTAGGCATTTGAACTATAGAATATAAAGAATCTAATCCATTTATAGCTCCATTTATAGGTACTCCTATTACAGGTAAAGTTGTTTGTGAAGCTATAACCCCTGGAAGATGTGCTGCAAGTCCTGCTCCAGCAATAATTACTTCACACCCTTGTCCTTCTATATCCTTTATAGTTTCAACTAATTTTTCAGGAACTCTATGAGCTGATAAGATAAAAGCTTTATACTCTATTTCAAACTCCTTTAATGCATTAGCTGCACCCTTCATAATTTCTGTATCTGATTTACTTCCGAAAAATATTGCAACCTTCATAAATACCCTCCTTAAATTCTCTTATTTTTTATATTAAAATTAAAATCTACTTAAAATAATTAACACCAGCTTCAAAGATCTTCTGATCAAATTTTCCTGGAATATTTTTATATAAATCTTCACCTATTCTTTCTGAATGTCCCATTTTTCCAAGAACTCTTCCATCTACACTTGTTATTCCTTCTATCGCTAAAATTGAACCATTTGGATTAAATGGCATATTCATTGTGGCCTTACCTTCTAAATCAACATATTGAGTTGCTACTTGTCCATTTTTTATCATTGTTTCTAATACTTCTTTTGAAGCTACAAATCTTCCTTCACCATGTGATATAGGTATTTGATGTATATTTCCAGTATTTACATTTGCAAACCATGGTGATAAATTTGAGCTTATTCTTGTATTTATTATAGAACTCATATGTCTTCCTATATTGTTATAAGTTAAAGTTGGCATTTCCTCATTAATATCTATAATCTTTCCATAAGGTACAAGTCCTAATTTAATAAGTGCTTGGAAGCCATTACAAATCCCTAAAATAAGCCCTTCTCTATTTTCTAATAAATCAGTTACAGCATTCTTTATTTTTTCATTTCTAAATACAGTAGCTATAAATTTAGCTGAACCATCTGGTTCATCTCCTGCTGAAAATCCACCTGGAATCATTATTATTTGAGATTTTCTTATTTCTTTTTCTAATTCATCTATTGATTCTTCTAAAGCTTCTTTCGTCATATTTCTAAAAATTAATTCCTTGACCTCAGCTCCAGCTCTTTCAAATGCCTTCTTACTATCATACTCACAGTTAGTTCCTGGGAATGTAGGTATTATAACTCTTGGCTTTTCAACTTTATAACTAGCTTTTTTAACTCTATTATCTCTAAATTCAATATTTTTAACATCAAGATTTACATCTTCTGTTTTTACTCTGAAAACACTACGTAGTTTTTCTTCTAATGACTCTATAAGCTCATCTATCTCAAATTTTTCTTCAAATATTTTTATGATATTTTCATCTGTTGTCTCACCTATAACTTTATAATTAAGTCCATCTAACATAGATGTATCAAAATCATTTCTAACTTCTAAAATTACTGATCCATAGTTTGATTCAAATAATTCATTAACTTCTAAACTATTATTTAATTTAAATCCTATCTTATTTCCAATAGCCATTTTTATTATAGCTTCACAAATACCAGCAAATTTAACTGAATTCATTGATAGAATCATATTTTGTTTATTTAATTTATAGATCATATTCATATTCTTTTTAAATTCTTCTATATTTAATAACTCTTCATCATTTCTATTAGTTTTTAAATAAATAAGCTTTGAATTTCTTTCTTTTAATTCTGAAGAAACAACATTTTTATTTTTTTCAACCGCTACAGCAAATGAAACAAGTGTTGGAGGAACATCTATTTCACCAAAACTTCCTGACATTGAATCCTTTCCACCTACAGCTGGAAGATTTAAATCTATTTGGGCTCTAAAAGCTCCTAAAAGTGCTGCAAATGGTTTTCCCCATCTTTCTTTATCTGTTCCAAGCTTTTCAAAATATTCTTGTAGTGTTAATCTAACTTTATTAAAGTCTCCACCCATACTTACTATCTTTGTTACAGATTCTATAATGCTGTAGTAAGCTCCATGAAATGGACTCCATGTTGATAAATATGGATTAAAGCCTGATGACATAAGAGTACAGTCTTTACTATATCCATCTAAAACTGGTATTTTACAAGCCATACCTTCTGCTGGAGTAAGTTGATACTTTCCACCAAGCGGCATTAATATTGATCCTGTTCCTATAGTTCCATCGAATCTTTCTACTAACCCCTTTTGTAAACTAACATTTATATCTTTTATAGTATTTATTACTTCTTTTCTTATGTTTTTAATATTTTTCTTTTTAAAATAATTTTCCTCTTCTTTAGGTTCTACAACTTTAACCTGTGTAACTTGTTTAGCTCCATTAGTATTTAAAAATTCTCTTTTTAACTTAACTATTGTTTCTCCATTCCAGCTCATACTCATATATCCTGTATCTGTAACCTTAGCAACAACAGTAGCTTCTAAATTCTCTTTTTCAGCTAACTCTTTAAATTTTTCTATGTCTTTTTCTCTAACAACAACAGCCATTCTTTCTTGTGATTCTGATATAGCAAGTTCTGTTCCATCAAGGCCTGCATACTTTTTAGGAATTAAATCTAAGTTTATATCTAAGGAATCACAAAGTTCTCCAATAGCAACTGACACTCCACCTGCCCCAAAATCATTACATCTTTTTATAAGAGTTGTAACTTCTTTATTTCTAAATAATCTTTGGATCTTTCTTTCTGTTGGAGCATTACCTTTTTGCACTTCTGCCCCACATAATTCTATAGATTCAGTATTATGCTCTTTAGATGATCCTGTTGCTCCTCCACAACCGTCTCTACCAGTTTTTCCACCAAGAAGTATAATTACATCTCCTACAATTGGTGTTTCTCTAATTACATTTTCTTTTGGAGCTGCTCCTATAACTGCTCCTACTTCCATTCTTTTTGCCATATATCCACTATGGTATATTTCTCTAACTTCACCTGTTGCAAGTCCAATTTGATTTCCATACGAACTATATCCATGTGCTGCCCCAAGTGTTATAGTTCTTTGTGGTAATTTACCTTCTATAGTATCTGATATAGGAACTGTTGGATCTGCACTTCCTGTTATTCTCATAGCTTGATATACATATGTTCTACCTGAAAGAGGATCTCTTATTGCTCCCCCTAAACATGTTGCAGCTCCTCCAAAAGGTTCTATCTCCGTTGGATGATTATGTGTTTCATTTTTAAACATAACTAAATAATCTTCAAATCCATTACCTGTTTCTATTTTTACATTTATTGAGCAAGCATTTATCTCTTCAGATACATCTAAATCATCTAAGATTCCTCTTTTTCTCATTTCCTTCATAGATATAACTGCTATATCCATAAGTGTTATATCACGCTCTTTATCTTCATAAACAAACTTTCTGCTTTCCTTATATCTTTTTAAAGTTTTAACTAATTCTTTTGTATATACTCCTTCTTCTATTTCAATATTTTCTATTGAAGTTTGGAAAGTAGTATGTCTACAATGATCTGACCAATAAGTATCTATTACTTTTATCTCTGTTATTGTAGGATTTCTTTCCTCTGATTTAAAATAATCTCTTACAAGCTTTAGGTCATCTAAACTCATAGCTAAAGAATTTCTTTTATGAAAATCTTTTAGATTCTCTAAATCATAATCCATAAAGCCTTCTAAAATTTCTACCTTCTCTGGAATTGAATATTTTAAATCAAATTCTTTACTTAAAGGGGCAACTTCCTTAGAATCAACAAAATTTATATAATAATTTTTTATGCTATTTATTTCTTCTTTGTTTAAGTTACCCCTTAATATAATGATTTTAGAAGTCTTAGTTTCAATTCTTCTACCTTCATTTAATATAGCAAAACATTCACTAGCAGCATCAGCTCTTTGATCGTATTGACCTGGTAAATATTCTACACCAAAAGCTATTTCTTTATCTGAGATAACAAACTTTTCTTTATAAATCTTATCAATAGGTGGCTCACTAATAATCCCTTCTATTCCATTTAAGTCTTTACCCTTAAATGTATATTTATTTAAAACTCTTACATTTTCTAAGCTTTCCACTCCTAAATTTTTTCTAAAATCATCTAATAAATTTTGGGCTTCTATATCAAACCCTCTCTTTTTTTCTACAAAAAACACACTTATCATACAAACCCTCCACATAACGAACTTTATAAAAGAACCAGAACTTATTATTCGTATTATGAATATAGATTACCATTTAAAGGTTAAAAAGTCAAACATTTTATATAAAAAAACAGCTTATAATTCGTAAATCGAATTATAAGCTATAAATTATTCTCTTATATATACCTTTTCAACATAACTATTTGATATAATTGGTGACATTTCTAACTTAAACTTATCATCTTTGTCGAATGATGTAAAATCTATTATTGTAACATTCATATTAGGTTTTCCTAATACGCTAACAGGATTCCCATCCTTAAAGACGATAGGTCTTTCTTTAAATGATCTTACAAATGCTCTAACAACATCATATACAATGTTTTTATGTATTTCTCTTGTAACTCCAAGACCTTGAACATTTCCTACTGGTAATATTCCAACTGTCATATCTTTATTAGCCTTATAATTTGCTCCATATCCAACAGTTTCTCCAACCTTTACCTCACATACTGATACTGCTTTTGCATAATAATCAAATATTTTCTTAATTCCTTTTCCAGCTCCTATATATCCATATAGTAAATTACCAGCTCTAACAGCTGTAGTAAAATTAGCTGCTGAATTTAATTTATCATTTATTATTCCACTAGATGCTAAACAATGTATATATTCTATTTCATTTTTATATTTTTCTACTGTTGATCTAAACAATTCTATTTGTTTTAATGTATATGCTTCATCTGCTGCTTTATGTAAATGAGTATAAATTCCTTCTATTTTTATATTAGGATAATTTTCCTTTATAAGCTTTACAAATCCATCTAATTCATTTGGCTTTATTCCCATTCTATTCATGCCTGTATCTACATATATATGTACTCTATATTTATCATATTTTGAAACTGAATTTAATATTTCTTTATTGTCTATAGATAATATTAAATTTTTTCTATTATTTTTAAAGCAGTCTTCTTGACATAACGGTGATAAAATTAAAACATCTTTATCATTTGTTACTTTATTTGCCTCTTCAATATCAGCAACTGCTATTATATCTACTTTATCCTCTATGGCTTTACTTATTCCTTCTATTCCCAATCCATAGGCATCACCTTTAACAACACCTATAATTTTTTTACCAGAGGTAAGAGATTTTATTACTTTTATGTTATTCTCTAATTTATTTAAATAAACCTCACACCAAAATTTCATTGTCTATTTCCTTTCAAACCGAATCTTCTTTAATGTTTTTTAATCGTATTATAACATATAAGAAAAATAAATTCATCGTTCAAAAATAGTTAACATATTTAATATAATAAAAATAGGTTGTCTTAATTAAAAGACAGCCTATAAAATCTATATTTTATTTAATTATTTATTATTTCCTTTTAAAATTTCAGCAATAGCAGAAATACTTCCTAAAGATGATAAAGTTTCATTTGGTAAAATTAACTTATTCGCTGGATTATTAGCCATTTCTTTAAGAGCTTCTACTTGTTTTAAAGCTATTACAGTTTCATTTGTTCCAGATTTAATTATAGATTGGTTTACTATTTCTATAGCCTTCGCCTCTGCTTGTGATATAGCCGCTATCGCCTTAGCCTTACCCTCTGCTTCTAATAATTGAGATTCCCTTAAACCTTCAGCTCTTCTTATATTTGCTTCCTTTTCAGCCTCAGCTCTTAAAATCTTAGATTGTTTTTCCCCCTCAGCCTTAGCAATCTCACTTTGTTTCATCCCCTCTGCTTGAAGAACAAGAGCTCTTTTATCTCTTTCAGCTTTCATTTGCTTTTCCATAGCATCTTGTATTTCTCTTGGTGGCATAATATTTTTTATTTCAACTGAAAGTATCTTTATACCATAAGCATCTGTAATTTCATCTATTATTTTTAATAGCTCTAGGTTTATTGTATCTCTACCTGATAATACTTCATCTAAACTCATATTACCAACTATATTTCTCATATTAGTAATTGTAGAATAAACTATTCCTGACTTATAATCTTCTATATTATAAACTGCATCTTTAGCATTTAAAACCTTATAGAATATTACATTATCAATTTGTATATTTACATTATCCTTTGTAATAACAGTCTGTGGTTGTATATCTAAAATCTGTTGTTTTGTAGAAATTTTCTTTCTAACAAAATCAACAAAAGGTATAACCATATGCCACCCTGGTTGTAATATTTTATTAAATTGCCCAAACCTTTCTAAAATATAAACATGTCCAGTATTAACAATCTTAATACTAGAAGCTAAAATAATTAATACTAAAATAACTAAAACAGAAATTACTATAATAGATACCATAATTGTCCCCCTTATTTCTTAAATTCTTTTTATTATAATTTTATTTCCTTCTATTGAAATTATCTTTACCTTTTCACCTTTTTTAATCCTTTCTTCACTCTTAAATGTCCAATATACTCCATCTAATTTTAATTTACCTTCCTTAGCAATATCTTCTTCTAAGATAATTTCTTTTCCTATATAAGATTCTTCCCTAGTTTTAGTTTCTACTTTGTTCATATCTAAATGCTTTCTTATAATAGGATATATCAAAAATATAAACATAACTCCAACTAAACCAAAAATAATTATTTGACTTATTACACTAGTGTTTATCATCGCTAATATTAAAGCTACTAAAGCTCCTATTGAAAATCCTGAAAATAAGAAATCTGAAGTAACAAGATCTATCATAATTGCTAGTACTATAACTGCTAACCATAACCACTCCATTTAATCACCTCATTCCATTTTATTCACCATCTACTCTATACAGTTCCAAAATTATATATTTAATATATGTATATTTTCTCATATAAATTTAAGTACATTTTTATAAAAATAAATTTCAACTTAAAATAAGTACTATTTTTTATTTATATATATCTACTATCATACCTTGTATCTCATCAACTGTTGCAGCTATATTAAGAGTTTCCTTTTCCTGATTAAGTAATTCTTGTGTAAGCTGCTCAAGTTTACTATCTACCATCTCAACAGTTATAAAATATTGAGTTTGCCAAAAACTAATATCTTTTTTAACTTTATACATATGTTCTAAAACATTTTCTAAATATTCTTTTATCATTTTTTTATATGCTTTAACATCTGCATATGATTTAGTAATAATAAGTCTATTACCTTTTGATTTAATACTATTCATCATCTTTTTAAGTTCTTCACTAGATTTTTTATCATTAGCATGATTAAAACTTTGAGAGAAATCTTTCTTTATTAAAGTTTTATTTTCATTTTTATTACTTATAATACTTGGTATATTTCTATTCCTAATTTCCATAATTCTCCTCCTTTTACTCTATTATATATCTAATTAAAATTTATTGATAATAAAAATACGTTAATTAATATTTAAATTTCTATAAAAATTAAAGGAGTTATCCTTTTAGATAACTCCTTATAATATTATTAATTATTTTAATCTAGTTCCCTCTTTATTTTGTTCTATTAATCCCTTTTTCATTAAACCACCAAGTGCCATTTTAAAATAATTTTTAGAACAATTAAATTGTTTTCTTATATCTTCTGAAGCACTTTTATCATTAAAGTTCATTTCTCCATTGTTCTTTTTTAAATAGTCTAAAATACTTTCTTCTAATTTTGATTTTTCATCTAATTTCTTCTCTCTAAGAGTTAAAGAAACCATTCCATCTTCATAGATTTTATTAATTTTACCTTTAATAACATCTCCTGGCTTAATATCTGTAAAATATTCCTTTGTTAATACAGCTGCTTTATAAAGCTTATCTACAGCAACACTAAGTGAACCATTTGTTTGATATCCATAAACTATTCCTGTAACCTCAGTCCAAAGCTCTGGTTCTTCCATATAATCAAGATATCTATCAACATCAGTAGTTGCAGCTAATCTTCCTGTTTTATCTATGTATATGTATACTAAATAAGATTTTCCTTCTTCCATCTTATAAAGTTGTTCTTTATGTGGTACTAATATATCTCTTTCTAATCCAAAATCAACAAATGCACCTATGTCATTAACAGTTTTTACTTCTAAAACAGCTAAATCACCCACAACAGCAAAAGGCTTCTTTTGAGTAGCTATAATTCTATCCCATGAATCTCTATATACAAATACTTCTACCTCATCACCAATTTCTAATCCTTCATCTACTGTACTACCATTTGGTAAAAGTATATCATCTGAAGTTCTTTTACCCTCTACATCTAAATAATATCCAAAATCAGCCTTTCTCGCAATTTTAAATTTATTATAGTCTCCTATTTTAATCATCTTTTTCCTCCTATATTACAAACAAAATATATTCTAGTTATAAGCTTAAACTATATTGAATAAAATTAAAATATATTCTTTAACTAAAATACTTTTGAATTTAATGCTCACATAAGTTTCTTAATAATATTACCCTTATTTGCTATAAATGTAAAGCTAGTGTATATATTTAAAAATCGCATTATTATTTAAAGCAGGTGATTTTTTGAGCAAAAAAAAATATGTATTAAATACTAATCAAGTAGATATTAATAAATTATCTTTTTTTTATGGAATACCACATTCCCATACAAATTTATCTAGTAACGAAGCTTCTCCAATGGATTATTTAGAGATGGCTTATAAAAATGACTTAGATTTTATAATCCTTACAGAGCATAATAATCAACTTTCAAAATCATTTAACAGCAAAAATTCAAACTGGCAACATTTAATTAAGCTAATTCATAAATTTAATAAACGAAGCAATAATTTTTTAGCTATTCCAGGCTTTGAAGTTAATAGTACTTCCTTTGGTCATTTTAATATAATAAATCCTAAAAATTATTTTATAGGTGATGTGGACAATATAACTGCATTAGTTATATGGACATTAAAAGATTCACATACATTAATTTCTCTAAACCATCCAACTAAATCTATAGAAAACCTAGAATATAATTCATTCTTTAATTCATGTATAACAAGTATTGAATTAGCTAATGGGACTTATAATAAAAAATATAATAAATATGATAAAATTTATTACAATCTTTTAGATAGAGGTTGGAAGCTTAGTGCAATAAATGGACAAGATGATAATAAAATAAATATAGGAAAAGAAGAAAATTTAACTTGTGTTATCTGCAACGCACTTACTAGAGATAATATTATTTACGCATTAAGAAACCATCATTCTTTTTCAACAGAATCTAAAAGTTTAAAACTTTATTTCACTATTAATTCAAGTTTTATGGGCTCTACTATATCATGCAATCCAAATGATGAATTAAAATTTTTTATAAATGCAGAAGATTCCCATAGAAAAATCTCTAAAATTCATATAATAAGTAATACTAAAAAACTAGTTAAAGAAATTGCCAATATAGATCTTCATAATGTTAAATTTATATATCAACAAAAAGCTAATGAAGATGAAACTTGGTATGTTATAAAAGTTATTTTATCTGATAAACGTGAAGCTATAAGCTCTCCTATATTTATAAATTTTGATTCTGCTTAAGTATTATAAATATATAAAGGCTAAACTCATCTGAGTTTAGCCTTTAATTCATTAATCTCTTTATCCTTCTCTTCAATTATCTTTTTATACATTTTCTCATTATCTAACCACTCTTTATTTAGATTATTTATAAGAGATGCCATTTCATCAGCACTTCCTATTATTCTATTAAAAAGTAGTAGATTAGATTTTAATATCTCTGGTATTTCATCATGTGAATATCTAAGTCTATGGTCTATTTCACCATATCCTTCCTCAAATATAGTTCTAACCTGTATCTCAGCTATAACTCTTTGATTTGTAGGATAAAATTCTACTAAATAATGAACTGATCTATATCCTGATTGTCTTGATCTTACTTCTATATCTAACTCTTCGAATCTTTTTGTATTATCTCCATCCCTAACATTAGCAGTTATTTCAATGACTTTCCAAGTTTTTTTTATGAACTTATGAATCTCTTCCCATTGATCCTTAAATATATGTATTACCCTTATTCCTATTAAATCATTAATCTCATTTTTATAATTATCTACTGTAAATTCAAAATTTTGTCCATATTTTTCTCTTCTATCTTTAGTCTTTCTAATTATCTTCTCAATAAGGCCATAATTATCCTTAATTCTTGATTTAACACTATGGACTTCAGAATTATATCTTAAGATATTAGCTATAAAATCTGCTTGTGTTTCATAAGAACTTTTATATTTTATATAATCCATATAGATTTGTTCTAATTTATAGATATCTATGTTATCATCTTGAATATTTTTTTCTAAATTAGGATACTTATCTAAAAATTTTTCTATGTTAAAATACTCTTTCATAAATCTCTCCTACAATCTAAATTCATATATATTATAGCATTAAAATATATTTTAAAAAATAATTGTATAAGATATAATAAAAAGTAGCTTCTAAAAAAATTAGAAACTACTTTAATTTATTTTTCAGTTTTATTCTTAACTCTATTAGGTTTTGCCTTAGGTTTTATAACTATCTTCTTTTGAGCTTTCTTTATTCTTGGATTTCCACTTCTACTAACGTCTAAGAACCAGAATAAGAAAATAGCAGCAATTCCTGTTATTAATACTTTAGTTATCTCTATAGTTGAACCTGTACCTGGGATAATAAATGAAATGATAAAAATTATTACAGCAATAGCTAGTAATATCCACTTATTAACAGCTACTTTACTAAATACATATCTACTTAATAATGAATAACCAACAAATATTAAAATAGCAAGTCCAACTGTCATTAAGACAGTGTACAATATGTTTAACAAAATTTCCCCTCCTATACAATATAAACTTATAAATATAATATTAGATTAAAATATAATTATTTTCAAGATAAAAATTTATCAACATATTTTTATGTAATTAAAAGGAAATTTTTTATGTATTTTATCAAATTTATAGATTTTTTTTTGCTTTCTGTAAATTTTACTTTAAAAATGACAAAAAATTTGATAGAATAGTAACAGCGAGAAAAATATTATAAATACGAGGTGGTTTTGTGTCTTTATCAAACTCAATGCATTTAGACGAATTAGATTTACAAATTTTAGATATACTGATTAAAGATTGCAGAACTCCATATCTTGAGATAGCAAGAATATGCCATGTTTCTGGTGGTACTATTCATGTTAGAATGAAGAAAATGGAGGATTTAGGCATAATAAAGGGAACTAGAATATTATTAAATCTTTCAAAATTAGGTTATGATGTAACTTGTTTTGTAGGCATCTACGTTGATTGTACATCATCTTACAATGAAATCTTTGATAAATTATCATCAATAAAGGAGATAGTAGAACTTCACTTAATAACTGGAGCTTATACTATATTCGCAAAATTAGTATGTAAAAGTATTTCAGATTTACAAGACATACTATTAAATAAAGTAAATATAATAGATGGTATAAGTAGAACAGATACATTTATATCCTTATCACAACCAGTTGATAGAAATATACAACTTTAATTTTAACTAAAATATAACACTAAAAAGAGAGATATTTAAAATATCTCTCTTTCTTATCCTATAAAATAAAAAAGCATCTTGTTTATTAAAACAAGATGCTTTTTTCTCTATTATAAGCCTTTTATTACATCAAATAATTCTAAAGCTGCTTTTCTTGGCCCTTCTTTTTCCATACCTTCTATAGCTAAACAAGTATTAATTTCTCCTACTTTTACCCCAAGATTAAACATTCCCTTAAAATATTTTTCTAATAAAATATCACATTCTTCACTCTTTTGAGCTGGTCCAAATGGATTTGCAAAATAAGATTCAACAAGACCTTTTTCTGTTGTTGTTCCTTTTGCAACTCTTGCACCTTTTCTAAATGTAGTTACAGCTTCTTCTATATTATCAAAATATTTAATTGACTTTAAGCCCTCTTTAACTTCTGTATAATTGTTAGCATATAAGAATAAATCTACCTTATATCCTTTCATTATTTCATTATATCTTGCAACTGGCATAACAAGTCTAGCATTTGTTTTATCAGGATTCATAAATATACTTCTATCCATTTCTTTAAATGCATATCCCGGATCTAAATCATCTAATCTTACAAAAGCACCTATTTCTGTTCCATAACCATATATCCCGCCATTTTCTAATTTTATAGTTCCCATATCATCAAAGATTATAGTCATATCACTTATATATTCTTCACTTAAAGTTCTAAATGCTTCTAAGCTTTCTGATTTACCTGCTCCACTATCCCCCATTATGATAACATTCGCTTCTTTTCCTGATTTAAGATGTATATTAACCATAGCTCCATGTATTGGTAAATTACCTCTTTTAATCATTATAAGATTGTGTAGTGTTAAAATCATTTTCTTCATATATCCGAAATAATCTACTTCATCACTATAATTTATATATCCAACCATTATATCATTTTTCTTATCATCATAGAATTCAGTTCTTACTTCATCTCCGTATTTATCACCATATACATAAATAATATCTGGCTTTTTCCCTTTATAATCAGCTGGCTTTGCTGTTTCAAATAAATTACATAAAGTTATTCCATGTGACATAAAATCTCTATGGAAATAAATATATGCTAATAATTCCCCAACTTTAATAGGATAACAGAACCAGTGAGATTTATTTATGCTCATTGTTTTAATTGGATTTTCAAATGTTTCAGTAAACATACCATCTCTAGTATTTTTCTTAGGATATGTTATAAATGGGCTTTGAAGTGCTATAGAATCTATAAAACTTATATATTCTAATACTTCATATCCTGATGGTACTGGCCATAAAATATTATTAAGTAATAAGCAAGCATTTCCTCCTGCTGGAACTTGTCTAAAAACATTTTGAGTTTCATTTAAAAGATTTTTTGTAACTCTTCTATAAAATCTTAAAATTAATCTTGAAAATTCCTCATTTGCTTCTGTAAAGCTAACTGCAGCTATTCCTGACTTAATTCTATTATTATGAATAATAGTATATCTTTCAAGCTTTCTCCAATATGAATAT
The DNA here is from genome assembly GCF_900091705.1 of Clostridium mediterraneense. Taxonomy (GTDB): domain Bacteria; phylum Bacillota; class Clostridia; order Clostridiales; family Clostridiaceae; genus Sarcina; species Sarcina mediterraneense. The sequence continues at coordinate 1,555,329 of NZ_LT594785.1, forward strand.
ATATCTTCTATAACTGATAAGAGATTTTCTTCTCTCTCTAAAAGAGTTTCAAACTTTGAATTAAATGCTATAACCTCTTTAGTTTTCATCATTGATAAAAGCTTAAATGCATCTATAAGAGATTTTCTAATTAATTTAATATCATCTGTATCAAACGACTTTATTAAAAATCTAAAGTTGTTACTTTTTTTAGCTTTAGCCTTAGTTAAATAAGATTCTACTATTCTTACAAACCCCTTGCTATCCATAATTGATTCAAAACTATCACAATACTTCGCTGTAAAATTTATTGTTACCTTTTCATTACTTAGTGAAAATTCTTTTCTCATAATAACCCCCCTCTAAATTCACAAACATTTTTATATTATTTTTTATTTTCATTCTTCTTTGTTAAATATATTATATCACTATATTGCAATTCTTCAAATCTTTTTTTTCATTTTACTAAAAAAAAATAAGTTATTTTTATATAAAACAACATTTTTTTATAAATTTTGATATTTTAAAACCACAAATATTTCATCATCCAATTAATGGTTTATTATATTTTTATTTTAATTGTATGTCTTTTTAATTACTTTCTTATAAAAGAAATATATAATTAAATTTATTATAAAAAATCTAATAAAAAAAAGACATTTTAAAACAAAATGTCTTTTTTTAAACTTAATATACCTATTCACTTCTCATTTTATCTAAATTATCTTTTATTTGATCATGAATAAATTTAGATAATTCTTTTTGTTCTTCTTTAGTTAAATTATCTGTATAAATTGGTTTTCCATATTTAACTTTTATAGTTGCTTTTTCAAACTTACTATTAAGCTCAAAAGCTTTATAGCTACCATCTATTGTTACAGGAACTATTGGAACTTTTGCTCTTATTGCTAACTTTAAACTTCCAGCTTTAAATTCTTGAATATTACCATCTTTTGCTCTTGTCCCCTCTGGATATATGGCCATTGATTTACCACTCTTTAATATTTCAACCGCTTCTTTAACAACTCTAACAGCATCTCTGGGATCTTCTCTATCTAAAGCAACACTATTGCATATTTTTATCCACTTACCTATTATAGGAACACTTAATAGTTCTTTTTTAGCTACAAAACCTACTACTCTATTAGCTCCTAGCAAAAGTGCTGGTATATCTAACATACTTTGATGATTTCCTACAAATAAACAAGCTTCATCTGGTATATTTTCTATTCCTTCATACCTTAAATCTGCTTCTATTATCTTAAAAGTAAATCTAGCCCACTTTAAAATTGAATTATATTTAAACTCTTCTAGAGCTTCATCTCCCCTTTTCTTTATTATAGGAATGAATAAAGCTTCTATATACCATCTAACCATATAAATACCATACATGATCATAAGCATTATGTATTTAATCTTTTTGTACATCCTATCCATAATTATCTCCTAATTCTTCAATTTACATATATTATACTTTATCAAAGCCTTAAAATTCAATAATTTAATACTTTACTATAATTTACCATAATATTAAAATAAAAATATAGGAGGGATTATTATATTAAAGAAAAGAAAATTTATAATTATATTATTAGCAATTCCATTTTTAATTTTTATATCCTGTAATAACTCTAAAGCTAATAATGATTTAATGTTTGTTCACTTTATTGATATTGGTCAAGGAGACTCAACTCTTATAAATGTAAATAATAAAAATGTCCTAATAGATTCTGGACCCAATTCAGCAGAAAGTGATTTAATATCTTATCTAAAAAAGAATAAAATCAAAAAATTAGACTACCTTATAACTACTCATCCTCATGAAGATCATATAGGTAATATTGATAGTATTCTAAAAACTTTTAAAGTTGAAAATTTTTTAGCACCTAAAACAATATATGATTCTAAAGATTTTAAAAATATGATTGTAGCCTTAAAAGAAAAGAACATGAACATAGACATTCTAAGTAATAACTCATCTAAAATAAATCTTGGAGAAAATATTAAAGTAGATATTTTTTCATCTAAATCTAATAATCATGAAAATATAAACAATTATTCTCCTCTAATAAAAATAAGCTTTATTAATACTTCTTTTCTTTTTACAGGAGATGCAGAGGAAGAACTAGAACAAGAACTTTTAGATAACAATATTGATAGTGATGTTTTAAAAGTAGGACATCATGGTAGCTCCACTTCTTCAAGTGAAAGTTTTCTTTCTAAAGTATCACCTAATATCTCAGTTATTTCCTGTGGTATTAACAATAAATTTAATCACCCTACTAAAGAAACCTTAGATAAACTTAAAAGTATAGAAAGTACAATTTATAGAACTGATGAAGATGGAACTATAGTTTTAGTTAGTAACGGCTATAAAATAATAAAAAAATAAGCACTACCTCATCATTAGTGCTTATTTTCTAATTTCTTTATCTTTTCCTCTACTTCTTCTACAATTAATTCACTAGAATCCTCGGTTGTTTCTAGCTGCTTATTATTCAGTTCTTCCTCAGCTTCTATTTCAATTATACTATTCCATTCTACTAAAATATGAAAAAGATTAACAACGTCTTGTTCATTATAAATTAATATCTTTTCAATCTTTTCCTTTGGCATTCTTTTAAAATAGTCTTTATCCTTTAAAACTTTATGAAAAGTCTTTGCAAGATTTGAACCTGATATAAGTTCACCTTCTCTTACAATACCAAATTTCTTTTCAAGAGCTTTAAGTCCAATCCCCCTTTTAAAAGTATTTTCATAAATTTTTTGTATATCTACAGAAGTAAAGTAATCATTAAAATTAAAATTAATACCATATTTTTCAAAAAGAAAATTAATTACTGTAAAATCATTGTTGCCTGAAAAAGTAACTATATATTTCTTTTTCTTATTTACACAAACATCAATAAAATATCTTTTAGCTAAATACAAGATATCTTTTGATTCTGATTTATTTTCTATCATATACTGTGTAACTTTTATTTTATTGCTATCCTCATCATAATAACAGGCACCAAAAACCCCTATACACTTTGGTTTCTTATAAACATAATGTTCTAAATCAAAATAAACTGAGTGTTTATATATTTCTTTATGCTTGCCAAATGTTATAGCAAGTTCATCAGTAAACTCACCAACCTCGACATCTCTTTCTCTTATAATCACCTTATCACTCTTTTCTAACTTTTAAATAAAAAAATTCATAATCTATTATAACATTATATTCTTTAATAGTCGCCTTTAATTTTTATAATAAAATTTTAAATGTAAAGCTAGCTATACTTATTATTAACAATTTATTTACTAAATTTAAATTTTATTTAATATTTTTGTTTCTTTTCAAACTCTAATTTGACATTTATTTAACTAGATGATAGTATTATCTTAATGATAATGATTTTCAACGGAGGTTTTTATAATATGAATATTAATAATTTAAAAGTTGGGGATGTCGGAATAATAGATTATGTAGAAGGAAATGATAAACTTAGTAAAAGACTTTTATCTCTTGGATGTACAAAAGGTACAAGCATTAAATTAAAAAGAAAAGCACCTTTTGGTGATCCAATAATTTTAACTGTTAGGGGCTTTGACATAGCCTTAAGAAAAAAAGATGCTAAATACATATACTTACAAGCATCTTAGGAAATCATAGGGGGAGTTTAGTATGAACAGTATAGCCATGAAAACTATTGCCCTAGTTGGTAATCCTAATGTAGGTAAAACTACATTATTCAATTTACTAACAGGGTCCAATCAAAAAATAGGTAACTGGGCTGGAGTAACAGTAGATAAGAAAGAAGGTTTCTTTGATAATATAAAAATAGTAGACCTTCCTGGAATTTATGCAATGGATACATTTTCTAATGAAGAGAAGATATCTAAGCGTTTTATAGAAGAAGAAAATGTTGATGCAATATTAAATATTGTTGATGCTTCAAATTTAGATAGAAATTTATATTTAACAATGCAATTAAAAAAATTTAATAAACCTATTATATTACTTGTTAATATGATTGACCTTGCAGAGAAAAAAGGTATATTTATAGATTTTGAAGCTCTTGAAAAGAATTTTAATCTTAAGGTTATACCTATATCAGCTTCTAAATCTATAGGTATAGAAAATATTTTAGAAACTCTAAATCAAGATAATTTTACTAAATATATAGATAATACTTCCTATAATTTTAAGAATGCAGAAGAAACTTATACTTATATCGAAAAAAATTTAAATAATAGCTATAATAGAGACTCTAATAAAAGCTCTACAAAACTTACAGAAAAATTGGATTCTATTTTATTAAATCCATGGCTTGCATACCCTTTATTTATTGCAATTATATATGTAATATTCCAATTTACTTTTAAATGGGTTGGACAACCACTTTCTGATATGCTTAGTGATTTTATAGATAATAGTATAATGCCTTCAGTTGCTCATATGCTTGGAAATACTTCAGATTGGTTTAGCTCACTTATAGTTGATGGGATTATAGCTGGAGTTGGTGGTATATTGTCATTCTTACCACTTATAGTATCACTTTATCTTTGTATTTTCTTACTAGAAGATAGTGGATATATGGCTAGAGTTGCTTTCTTAATGGATAGTGTTATGAGAAAAATGGGACTTTCAGGTAAAGCATTTATAACTTTAATTATAGGATTTGGATGTTCTGTACCTGCTATAACTTCAGCAAGAGCTTTAGAAAGTGAAAAAGACAGAAAACTTGCAGCTCTACTTGCACCACTTATGTCATGTAATGCAAGATTACCTGTTTATGTGCTTTTTGCTGCAGTATTCTTCCCAAAGCATAGTGGACTAGTAGTTGTTTCTTTATACTTACTTGGAATTATTGTAGCATTTTTATCAGGTATTATCTTAAATAAAACAATCTTTAAAAAAGATGATGAACCTTTTATAGTAGAATTACCTGAATATAAAGTTCCTAATATTACAAGTGTTTTAAAACAAATATGGGAAAAAAGTAAAGGCTTCTTAATAAAAGCTGGTACTATAATTTTCTCTATGAGTGTTATTATCTGGTTTTTACAAAGCTTTAATTTTAGTGGACTTGCTGAAGATATAAATACAAGTTTCTTAAAAGGTATTGGTTCTATATTTGCTCCTTTCTTTGCTCCTCTTGGATTTGGAAATTGGCAAGCATCTGTATCACTACTTACAGGAATAATGGCAAAAGAAACTGTTATATCAACAATGGAAGTAATTTATGGTGGTAATTTAAATGAATTATTAGTAACACACTTTACTGCATTATCTGCTTATGCATTTATGGTATTTGTTCTTTTATATACTCCTTGTGTAAGTGTAATAGGAACTATGAAAAAAGAATTTGGAGCAAAATTTGCACTAATTTCTGTTGTATTCCAACTAGTACTTGCATGGGTATTTGCGTTCGTAATATATAATGTAGGTTCTCTATTCTTATAAAATAAACTAAGGAGATGATAATAATGGAAATACTTGAAATATTAATTACTGTTGTAATAGTTTTATTTGTTATTTTCATATTATTTAAAAGCTTTAAAAAATCCTCTGATGGTGTTTGTGGATCATGTAGTACTTGCTCTGCTAAATGCCCTAAGGTAAAAGAAAATAATAGTGCTTGTAAAATAACTTTAAAGAAATAATAAAAATACCATCTAGCTTGACTAGATGGTATTTTTTTATTACATTTCTTCTACTACTTCTACTGCTATTAAAGCAAGAGCATTCTTTATAACTTGAGCTGCTGCCTTGATAAGTTCAAGTCTAGCACTCTTTAATCCTTCATCTTCAACATTTAATACTGTATGTGCATTATAGAATTTATTAAATGCCTTTGCAACATCAATAGCATATCTTGTTATAATTGAAGGTTCTAACTTATCTATTGCTAAAAGTATATTCTTATGGAAGTTATCTAAAATCTTAGCAAGTTCAAATTCTTCTTTACTTGTAAGCTTTGTAAAATCAGGCTCTACATTAATTTCACCTGCTCTTCTCATAATACTATTTGCTCTAGCATATGCATATTGAACATATGGAGCTGTTTCTCCTTCAAAGCTAAGCATTTCTTCCCAATTGAATGTAATATCTTTTTCTCTTGAATTCTTAAGATAAGTAAATACTATAGCCCCTATTCCTATTTTCTTAGCCACTTCTTCTTTATTTGCAAGGTTAGGATTCTTTTCATTTATAAGCTCTCTAGCATTATCAACAGCACCATTTAATAAGTCTTCAAGAAGAACAACATCTCCTTTTCTTGTTGATAGCTTCTTATCTGCAAATTTAACTACTCCAAATGGAATATGAACACAATCTTTTGCCCATTCTTCTCCTGCAAGCTCTAATGTCTTAAATACTTGTTTAAAGTGAAGAATTTGGTCCTTACCAACTACATAGATACATTTATCAAAGTTGTAATGTTTCTTTCTATACATAGCTGCTGCTAAATCTCTTGTAGCATAAATTGAAGCTCCATCTGACTTAACTACTATACATGGAGGCATATTGTAATCTTCTAACATAACAACTTTTGCTCCATTACTTTCTGTTAAGACATTTTTTTCTTCTAAGAATGATACAACTTCATTCATCTTATCGTTATAGAAACTTTCTCCAGCCCAAGAATCAAAATCTACTCCTAAAATTTCATAGATCTTATTAAATTCTTTTAATGATAAATCTTTAAATCTATTCCATAAAGCTAGTTCTTCTTCGCACCCATCTTCTAATCTCTTAAAGTACATTCTTCCTTCATCATCTAAAGCTGGGTCTTCTTTAGCTTCATAATAGAATTTAACATAAATTCTTAAAAGTTCCTTGATAGGATCTTTTTCTAAAGCTTCTTCATCTCCCCATCTCTTATATGCAGATATTAATTTACCAAACTGTGTTCCCCAGTCTCCTAAATGGTTAATTCTTGTTGTGCTATAACCATCAAAGTTTAATATCTTATATAATGAATTTCCTATTGCTGTAGTAAATAAATGTCCTACGTGGAAAGGCTTTGCTATATTAGGTGATGAAAACTCAACAACTACCTTTTTTCCTTCTCCTTCATTACCTGAACCATACTTATCTCCTTTAGCAATTACTTCTTCTACTACTGCTTTAGTAAATAAACTCTTATCTAAGAAGAAGTTAACATATGGTCCTAAAGCTTCAACCTTTTCAAATCCTTCTTTATTTATTTGTTCTACAATATCTGCTGATATCATATTAGGAGCTTTTCTCATCACCTTAGCTAATTGGAAACATGGAAATGCATAGTCTCCCATATCACTCTTTGGTGGTATTTCTACTAATTCTTCTATTTTTTCAACTTCTAAGTCTACAATTGTTTTAATTCTTTCAGCTATAAGCTTTTTATAGTTCATAAACTAAATCCTCCTCAATATATAAATTTAAATATAAAAAAAACGCCTTCTTATTCTGTAAATAAGAGACGAATAAAATCCGCGGTACCACTCTAATTGATATAAAATCCACTTAATTAATTAACGCTTTTACACGACATACTATACTTGCATAGCTTTCTAGCAGCATCTCAAAGTCTCTTTTCGCTTAATCTATTCTATAGGACTCGCACTCTACTCCTACTCGCTTAAGACATCAATTAAGTTACTCTTCTTCTCAACGATTTTTTCTATAAAGTTTTCATGTCATTATAGCAAATACTAACTAGCTATGTCAACAAATTAAATAACTTATTTTTAAACTTTAAACAATGCTTTCTTTAAAGTAAGAAAGCATTGTTTGTTAGATTAAGTTAAGTATTATTGTAAAAATAATATTAGCAAGTTTCATAATTAATCCTGATATCACAGTAGCTGGATATGACATTATTCTTCCTGCAAAGAATATTATTACTAATAATATTACTATATAATATTGACTTGTAAATTTAGCAATTTCATAAGCTTTCTTTGGTGCTATATCAACTAATAAATTATACATTTCTAATCCTGGTATAGGAATTAGATTAAATACAAATAAACTTACATTTATAATGATAACATATTGGAATATTAGAGTTAGTATCTGTAATACTTCATTAGAATCTAATAAATTCAAAATAACGAATAGCATCATAAATAATGCTCCAATAAACGCTATCAATATATGCGAAAATAAAGCAGCTAATGTAACTTTTATACTATCTTCTTTTGGATGTTTAAAAGCATACTTATTTACTGTTGTTCCCTTTGTCCAACCAAAACCAGTAAATATAATAGCAATAAATCCTATTAAATCTATATGTGCAAAGGGATCTAAAGTCATTTTACCTTCAAGTTTTTGGGACTTATCTCCTAAATTATATGCCACTCTAGCTCTTATATACTCTCTAAAAGTAAAAGCTATAAGAATAGCTGGAATAGATAAGAACATATTTAACATTCTACCTGCCAATAAACTTCACCTCCTAATTAATACTACTAATTATATCATATAATATTACAAAAAACACCTTTTTGTCTATTGCAAAAAGGTGTTCTATATTTATAATCTTTTAGATGCTTCGTATGCAAGATCACTTCGTTCACACTCATCATATTTTAAAGTAACTTGATAACAAAGATGACTTCCCTTCATCTTTTCAGAGGCATAACACAAACCATTACTTCTAGAATCTAAGAAAGCTTGATCTATTTGTTCTGGATCACCTATTAATATAATCTTTGAGCCTTCTCCTGCTCTAGTTATTATTGACTTTACTTGCTTAGGGGTTAAATTTTGAGCCTCATCTATTATTACCCAAGATTTAGCTATACTTCTTCCTCTTAAATAAGCAACAGCTTCTGTTGTAATAATTTTTCTTTCAAACAACTCTTCTATCTTATCATTTAACTCTCTTTCATCAACATACCTTTGTTCTTCATCTGAATCTATTAAAATTTCTAAATTATCATAAATAGGTCTCATAAATGGCGCTATTTTTTCTTGCTCTGAACCTGGTAAAAATCCAATCTCTTCATCCATGGTTACATTAGGTCTACATACTAATATCCTTCTATATTCTCCATTTTCCTCTTCAATTATTTTTTGAAGTCCTACTGCTAATGAAAATAAAGTTTTTGCTGTTCCAGCTGGACCCTTTATAATTACTAGAGGAGCTATCTTTGCTTCTGTACTAAGACATTCTATCATAAATCTTTGACCTACATTCCTTGGTGATATTCCCATAATATTATGACTATTTTTATAAATTAAAGGAACTATTTTTTTACCATTAAATCTTCCTAAAGCAGTTTGTTTTTCATTATCATTACAATGAATTATAATAAATTCATTTACTTCAAAATTAGGTTCTACATATTCATTAGTTTCTTCATCAAAAAATAATACTTCTTTGATTTCTATTGATTTTCCTTTAAAAAATTTATCTATAATTTCTTTTGATGCATATACATCTTTTCTTCCTGTATATTGCTTATCATACTTTGGTACTACTCTTTCATAGAAATCATCAGTTTTTATTCCTACTGTATCAGCCTTTATCCTTTCAAAAGTATCTTTAGTTATTAAATAAACATCTTCTCCTAATTCCTTAAGAGCCATACATAATTGTATGATTCTATTATCTGGTTTATCAACACTCCATGCTTTAGGTATAGCAGTATCATATCCTCTACTTTCTACTCTTAGCATTCCTCCATTATCTAAAGCAACACCCTCACTTAACTTCCCTTTCTTTCTTAATCCATCTAATATTCTCGCTACATGTCTAGCATTTAAACCTAAGTCATTATTATTCTTTTTCATATTATCCAATTCTTCTAAAACTACTTCTGGTATTACTACATTACTATCTTCAAAATCGAATATTGCACCTGGAGAATATAGTAATACATTAGTATCTAAAACATAGGTTTTTTTCAAAGAAATCCACTCCTTTAGGAAAGTTTATATACTATATTATATGCTAAAAATATAATATATCACCTTTTTATTTAAGCTCTATTATATTTTTAGAGAATTATAATAAATATTATAAAAATCATACTTTTAAGCTAAATGGATTTAAGTCTTATATTTTTATTTATATTATTATATTCAGCTAATTATTAAACTGTAAAGTAATTTAAATTTTTTTATATTTTATTATCAGTTACGAGTATTTTATATAAAAACAAAATATATCGGAATAAATCCTCTCAAATTTAAAAACTTCTTAATTTTTTTTACTTGATATATTCTTTATTTCATATATTCCTAATTCTACTAATTTTTAAAATAACAACCTCTAATGTTTGTGATAATTATCTAATTTAACATATAATCCTTTATGATTATAAAAAATTCATATAATCACCTTTTTATTAACAATTTTTTTATGTACTTGATTTTAAGTTTATGGTAATATTGGCAAGTGTTTTAATTACATATTATTTATTTATGTAATATTTAGCTATATAGGGGGACTATCTATGATAACAACAGAAGAAACAAAAATAAAAATCACAACAGCTGATCCTTCAGCCTTAGGACTTTTTGGATTAGCAATAATTACATTGGTAGCATCATCACAAAAATTAGGACTAACATCAGGAGTATCATTAGTTATACCTTGGGCAATATTTTTAGGAGCTACTGCTCAACTATTTGCCTGTATAAATGACTTTAAACATAATAATACTTTTGGTGCTACTGCCTTTGGTGCCTATGCATTTTTCTGGTACGCAATCGGATTTACATGGTTAATACAAAACGGAATATTTGGTGATAAATTAGCTGCAGCTGCTGATCCTAAGCAATTAGGTTTTGCTTACTTAGGTTACTTAATATTTACATTATTTATGACTATAGGTGCAATGGAAACTCATAAAGTATTATTTATAATATTTGTGCTTATAGACTTTTTATTTATAGGATTAACATTATCTTCATTTGGAATAATAGAACATGCAGCTCATCAACTTGCGGCATATGCTGAATTACTAATAGCAATAACATCATTCTATGGTTCTGCTGCTGCTGTATTAAATACTCATTTTTCTAAGGTAGTTTTACCTGTTGGAAAACCATTTGGTATATTTAAAAAGTAATAACTTACTTAGAAAATACTAATAAATAAATTTATGAAAAATAATATCTCATATTTTATTAAATTAAAAATAAAAAAGTCTAGGTACTTAGTTTTACCTAGACTTTTTAAGTAGTCCTATATTATGAGATATCAAAATTAATAATAAATAATATTATAGGCTCTACTTTCTACTCTTAATACCTCTCCATTATCTAAAATATCACTCTCACTTAACTTTATTTCTGCCTTAATCCATCTAACACTTTTTCTACACGCTATATCATCTTTTTATTTAAGCTCTATTATATTTTTAGAAAATTAGTTAAAATTATAATAAAACTTATTTTTTAAAAGGAGCTCTAATATGAACTTAGATTTAATTCGTAAAAATATAGATGATTTAGAGTATAAAAATAATATACTTTATTTTAAGGAAATAGATTCAACTAATACTTATTGCAAAATTAATTCTAAAAGCTTAAATAATAAAACAATAGTTATAGCTGAAAAACAACTTAGTGGACGTGGAAAAAATAATAGAAAGTGGTTTTCACCAAAGGGAGGACTTTACTTCTCAATATTATTAAAAAATAAATTTTCTATAGAAGAAATATCTTTATTTCCTTTGATTGTTTCTTTAGCAGTACACAATAGCTTAAAAAAATTTGATATAAATACATCAATTAAATGGCCTAATGATATATTATTTAATGATAAAAAACTTGCTGGTATTCTTTTAGAATCTAAAATATCTAAAGACTTACCAAGCACTTTAATTATAGGTATAGGAATTAATATTAACTCAGATTTACCATCTGACGAAATATCAAATAAATTTATTTCTCTAAAAAATTCAATAGAAATATTACCTACAAATGAAGACTTACTTTCTAATATAATAAATAAATTTAATATTTTAACAAATGATTTAAATAATAATAGAACTTTAAATATTTTAAACCAATACAAGCAAAATTGTATATTACTAAATAAAAAAGTACTTCTTACTTCAAATAACTTAAATAAATCAGTTTTAGTATTAGATATAAACAATGATGGTAGCTTAAAAGTAAAAAATTTAGATAATAATGAAATATTAAATATATATTCTGGAGAATTTTCTATAACAGGAATTAATGAATATATCTAATTAAATGAAAAAAATTCTTCAAAGAGTTATTAATTCTAGAAGAATTTTTTCTTATAATACATAAAAGACTTGGTAAATAAGCTTCCCAAGCTTTTATATTTCATATGAAATTATATATTTAAAAAGTTGTTATAGTAAAACTAAAAAATTTATTTTCAAAATTTTTTAATTATATGTATTATAGATAATATTTTTTACTAATTATTAGATTTCTTATTTTCATTTTCTTTATTTTCTGTACTAGTTTTCTTTTCTTGTTCTTCAGTCTTTTTTTCTACATTAGTTTTTTTATCTTGTTCTTCACTCTTTTTTTCTGAATTAGTCTTCTTATCTTGTTCTTCATTTTTCTTCTCTGAGTTAGTTTTCTTATCTTGTTCTTCATTTTTCTTCTCTGAGTTAGTTTTCTTATCTTGTTTTTCACTCTTCTCTTCTGAGTTAGTCTTCTTCTCATTTTCTTCATTCTTTTTTTCTACATTAGTTCTTTTTTCTTCTTTATTTTCCTTTAACTCCTTCCTGTCTTCTCTTTTAGAAGGACCTTCTGGTTTTTCTGGTCTTTCTGGTTTTTCTTCTGGTTCCTTATGGAAAGTTGTCTTTTTTTCCTCTTCTTTATTTTCCTCTTCTCTATTTTTAAATTTATCTTTATTAAATTTATCTTTTCCTGCATTAGTTGATTTTAATACTTTAGCATTTTCTAAAATAATTTTCTTACCTTTAATTTCTTTTAATTTCCCTTTTACGATGACTTCATCGCCTTCCTTATATTTTAAACATTCTGATTTACTATCCTTATCTAAAATACATTTAGCCTTTAAAGAGCCAGATTTAGACATGATTGAAGTTTCATTATCTTTATCATGTATTTTACTAATATTCATTTTAATAACCACATCTTTACCAATGCAATTATTATACTTATCTTTATCAGATCTAAGATTAATAGCATCTTCTAATGATAATTCTTTGTTTGCCGCATCATTTACTTCTGCTGGTTTTTGTGTTGCTTCTACCCATATAGTTTCATATCTTTCTTCAACATTATTTGCAGCATAACAAGTCGCTCCCACAGGTAGTAATGAAATAGCAATCGCTGCACATAAACTCTTTAAATTTTTGTTCATTTATATACTCCTCCTTTATGAAACACTAAAAATAATATGCCACGATTCGCTAAAATTTATTCACAAAAAATATCATTTTATTAATATTGATTGCATGATTAATGATTTTTGTATTATTATATATATATATTAAAATTGGAGGAAGATAATAATGAAACTATTATTTTTTGATACTGAAACAACAAGTATCAAGCCAGGTAGTATATGCCAACTTAGTTACATATTAGTTGATACAGATTGCAAACCACAAAAAACAACAGGATATAATTATTTCTTTACTGTTGAAGAAATGGATCCTGAAGCAGAAAAAGTTCATGGTTTCTCTTTAGAAAAACTTTACGAATTAAGTAATGGACTTTACTTTGAAGATCAATTTGAAAACTTCTTATCAGATTTCCAAAATGCTGATTTTGTTATAGGACATAATGTTCCATTTGATATAAAATTCTTAACACATGAGCTTTCAGCTCTTTATATGGAAACAGAATATGCTCCTAAAAATATATTCTGTACAATGAAGTACTATAAAGATATATGTAAGCTTGTAAAGCCTAATGGTACTTATAAGAATCCTAAACTAGAAGAAGTTATAAATTACCTAGGAATCACTAAGGAACAAATTACAGCTACAGCAAACAAGCTATTTGATGGAAGTGGAAATTATCATGATGCTAGATTTGATACAGCTGCAACTTATTTAGTAGTAATTGAAGGAATAAAACAAGGAGTAATTCCTAGAAATTATTTTACAAATATCTTAAGTTTCCAATAAGTTATTTCACAAAAAAAGCTATCTATAATTATAGATAGCTTTTTTCCTTTATTTTAAACTTAAAGACTTTATTATTATCTTATCTAATATAATAGCTCTAATAGATTCATATCTTATTTCATTATTTAAAGCTTTTCTTATATAAGATATATTTTCATATCCATTTTTATTGCATATATCTAAAACACGCTCTGTCTCTTCATCTGAATAAAATGATTTTAAATCTATATCAAAATCATATTTTCCTGTTTCTTTCACATAATCTGTAACATAAGCTAATAAAGTTGATACAGATACTTCTATCCTTTTAGATATATCTTCTATGTTTTTACCTTCTTTTAGCTCATCTATTGTTATCTCATTATTTTTTCTTGATTCTCCATCTATAATAAGCTTTCTTCTCTTTTTATCTTGCCAAGTTCTCTCTATATTATTTATTTCGATATAATCCTTAACTATGGATAAAATTTTATCTCCATAGCTTTCTATTTTCTTAGCTCCCATTCCAGATATATCATTTAACTCCTCATATGATATTGGATATCTACCACTAATCTCCTTTAATGTATTTAAAGCTAAAATATACGTTGCAGATTTATTCTCCTTCTTAGCAAATTCTTCTCTTAATATGAATAACTTATCTAAAAGTTTTGTATCTGTAATTACTTCAAATGGTAAATCATTTATCTTTTTATTTATTTCTGATTTTTCTAAAATACTCTTAGATAAAACTATATTATTTTCATCTACATAGTCTTTTATGAGCTCTATAAACACTTCACCATAATTATCATATCTCTTTTGTCCTACACCTGATATATTCATAAATTCCTCTTTTGTTACTGGATATTTTATAGATATTTCCTTAAGTGTACTGTCTCCAAAAATAGCATAAGGTGGTATTCCTTTTTCTTTTGATAATTCATATCTTTTTTCTCTAAGTATTTCAAATAATTTATTATCCTCTTCAAAACTCTTATTAACCTTAAATTCTTTAAATATTACCTTTAATTCTCCCTTAAGAATCATTAAAGATTTATTATTTAAAATTACAACAGGATAATCTCCAGTACTAGTTCCTGCATACCCATGTGATATAAGAGTGTTTATAAACTCTTTTAAATTATCTGTGCTATATTCCTTCATTATTCCATAAGTAGATAATTCATTAAATTTAAGATCAATTATTCTTTTAGCTTTAGAACCTCTTAAAACATCAACTATTACATTAACTCCATAACCCCTTTTCATCTTATAAATACAAGATAAAACTTTTTGGGCATCTATTGTTTTATCAACTTGTTCTCCATCACTTAAGCAATTACTACAATTGTTACAATTATCTTTGTACTCTTCACCAAAATAACTTAAAATATACTTTCTATAGCAATTATTACTATAAACTAAATCTAACATTTGTTGTAATTTATTATGAACATCAATTTTTCTAAGCTGATTTTCAGTTGAAATATCAATTAAATATTTTTGAGTTTGTATATCTCCTGGTGAAAATAACATTATAGCCCTACTCTTCTCACCATCTCTTCCAGCACGTCCTATCTCTTGATAATATGCTTCTATATTTTTAGGCATAGAATAATGTATAACATATCTAACATTAGGCTTATCTATTCCCATACCAAAAGCATTAGTAGCTATCATAACCTTAACTCTATCAAACACAAAATTTTCTTGGTTTTCTTTTCTCTCTAAATCTGAAAGTCCAGCATGATATCTTGAAATTTCATATCCTAATTTTTTTAATGCTAAATATATATTTTCAACTTCTTTTCTTGTAGAAGCATATATAATTCCACTTTGTTCTTTATTCTCACTTAAATAATCTAAAATATATTGTTTTTTATTTACTCCTTTTAAGATATCTATCTCTAAATTTTCTCTATCAAAACCAGTTATAAATAAACTAGGATTATCTAAACATAATAAATTTATTATATCTTCTCTAACTTTATCTGATGCTGTTGCCGTAAAAGCAGTTACTATCGGCTTGCGTGATAATAGACTAATAAAAGACTTTATATTTTTATAACTTTTTCTAAAATCATGTCCCCACTGAGAAACACAATGTGCCTCATCTATAGCAACTTGAGAAACTTTCACATTACTAATAGCATCTATAAAGTCATAACTAGTAAGTCTTTCTGGCGCAACATATATAAGCTTATACTCATTATTTTTAATTTTAAATAATATATCTGAAAGCTCTATACTACTAAGAGTACTATTTATATAAGCACAGCTTATACCTATTTCCTTTAATGAATCAACCTGATCCTTCATAAGAGATATCAATGGAGATACAACTATAGTTAAACCATCTAATAAAAGAGCTGGTATTTGATAACAAATTGATTTTCCTCCACCTGTAGGCATAATAACTAAAGTATCTTTTTTATTTAAGATACTTTTTATAATTTTTTCTTGATCTTTTCTAAATTCTTTATAACCATAATATTTCTCTAAAACTTCAAGCATCTTTTCCCTCAAAATATTCACTCCTCCATCCATAAACTTATCTAATTCTCTTAATTTTTAACATATCTTAATCCTCTTATTCAATTAAAGCACTTAATTAAATTAAAAGATAATATTTATATAAAAAAGACTGCCTCAGTTTAAATTGAGACAGCCTCATTAAGTAAATTAGAATGTATAAACTTCCATTTCATCTATAGCCTTTTTAACTAATGCTTCAACATCAAGTCTTGATTCTGATTCTCTCATTTGATCTAATCTTGGCTTTGTCTTAGGATGCTTTGGAACGAATATTGTACAACAATCTTCATAAGGAAGTATTGAGGTTTCATATGTTCCTATTTCTCTTGCTATTTGCATTATATTTTCTTTATCCATTGTTATAAGAGGTCTAAATACTGGTCTATCAGCACAATCAGTACTTACTATTAACCCTTCCATTGTTTGAGATGCAACTTGACCTATACTTTCACCTGATGATACTGATTGTATACCTTTCTTTTCAGCAAGCTCACAAGCAATTCTCATCATAAATCTTCTCATAAGTATTGTAAGTTCATCTTCTCTACATTTATCTAAAATAGCCATTTGTATTTCAGTAAATGAAACTACATATAAATTAACCTTTTCTGTATATTCTGCAAGTATTTTAGCAAGGTCTTTTACCTTATCCTTAGCTCTTTCTGATGTATATGGATGTGAGTGGTAGTAAACACAGTTAACTTCTACTCCTCTCTTAGCCATTAAGTATCCAGCTACTGGTGAATCAATCCCACCTGATAACATAAGCATAGTACTTCCATTCATTCCATATGGAAGACCTCCAACTGCTTTAACTATATCATCATTTGTCCAAATATATGAATTCTTTCTAATTTCTAATTTTACCATGCATTCTGGATTTCTTATATCAACTGAAATTTCTCTTCCTAAGTTCTTAAGTATGTGGCCTCCCACTTCTCTTGAAACTTCCATTGAATTTTTAGGGAACTTCTTATCTGCTCTATTTGTTTCAATCTTAAATGTTTTAGCATCTGAAGCTTTAACTTTCTTTAATGCTTCTTCCTTTATAACATTCATATCTGTTTCTATTTGAGTTACTATTACAAGTTCTGTAATTCCAAATACTTTTCTAACTATTTCTGTAACTTCTTCAAGATTTTCAGTTTCTATAAACCATCTTCCTTGGTCACTTATAATCTTATGATCAATGTCTTTAAGCTTTTTTTCTATATTGCTCTTAAGCTTACTTTCAAATTTCCCCTTATTTAATCCCTTAAGGAATATTTCTGGTGCATATTTAACTAATATTAGTTTTTTCATCTTTTAAATCTCCTTAAAAATAGTAATGATTTCTTTAAAGCTTCTATTGTATAATCAACTTCTGCCTTAGTATTTTCACCTGAGAAACTAAATCTAATAGCTCCTTCAATTTCATTTGGTTTAAGTCCTATAGCATTTAATACATGACTTCCTTTACTTATTATCTTTTTAGAAGAACATGCTGACCCTGTTGATACAAATACATTTTCTTCTTCAAGCATATGTAATAGAACTTCTGCTCTTACTCCAATAAATGAAACATTTAAAATATATGGACTCATATATTCTTCTATTGGACTATTTATTCTTATATTATCTATTTCTTGTAGTCTATCTACAAAATAAGCCTTTAACTCTACAAGATTATTAAAGCTTTCATCTAATTTATTAATAGTTAATTCACTAGCTTTTTGCATACCAACTATAGCTGGTAAATTTTCTGTTCCTGCTCTTTTACCTGATTCTTGACTACCTCCACTTATAAGTGACGGTATATTTAGACCTTTTCTCATATATAAAAATCCAATTCCTTTTGGTCCATGAATTTTATGAGCTGATACAGTATAAAAATCTATATTAAATTTATTAGCATCTATCTTAAATTTACCATAGCTTTGAACTCCATCAACATGGAATTTAGCTCTTTTACTATTTTCTTTTATTATCTTACCTATTGCTTCTAAATCACTTATAGTTCCAATTTCATTATTAACATGCATAACAGATACGAGAACTGTATCCTTAGTTATACTATTTTTTAACTCATCTAAATTTATTCTTCCATGAGAATCTAACTTTAGATAAGTAACCTTCACTCCATTTTCTTCAAGTTCTTTACATGTTGTTAAAACACTTGGGTGTTCAAATGAAGTTGTTATAATATGAGAACCTGGTTTTCCAAGACCTCTTAATATTGTATTATTACTTTCACTTCCTCCTGAAGTAAAAAGTATTTCTTCTTTACTTGCATTTATAGTTTTACCTATAGCTTCTCTAGCTTCTACAAGTCTTCTTTGACTCTTTAAACCAAGTTTATGTAATGATGAAGGATTTGCAAAATATTCTCTCATAGCTACTGACATTTCTTCACATACTTCTTCATATGGTCTAGTAGTTGCGCTGTTATCAAAATACACTTCCATAACTAGCTCTCCTTTCTCATACTAAGACTACCTTATAAATATAAAGTATATTAGTAACTTTCTTTAACTAATATAGTTTAACATATTTTTTTTATTATTTCATTTTTATTTTTCAATATAAATAAGATAATATTTAAAAATAATTTATCTTAACTGATAAAATAGAAAAGCTATCTCTGTTGAGATAGCTTTTTTATTATTCCATTGCTACAAATTCCACTTTTTCTACACCATCAATTTTATCAATATTGTCTAATATAACATGAATATCAGAATTAATAGATGATATGTCCATAGTAATACTTACATGGGCAACTGAATTTATAGGAATTCCTTGATCTATTGTTAAGATATTACCACCATATTCTGATACTAAATTTAAAACTTTTGATAAAACCCCTTGCTTATGAGCTACTACCATATTAAATATAAACTTTTTACCTGCTGAAGTTTCTGAGAACTCAAAGACATAGTCCTTATATTTATAATAAACACTTCTACTTATTCCTGCTTGTTTTGTTGCCTCTGTCACTTCTCTTACCTTTCCTTGTTTTAAAAGTCTTTTAGCATTCATAACTTTTTCAAAAACGTCTGGTAAAACTTTTTTATCAATAACTAACCATTGACTGCTCATATAAAATCACCTTTCTTCTATAACTGCTCCTATATTATCTGCTCTTAATTCTAACAAACTCCAACTATTATCTAATAAATTTATTTTATCTTTTATATTTTTCCTATATTCTTCAGTAAATTCATCAAAAAGATTAATACCTACTATAGTTGGTCCAGATCCACTTATAAAAGAGCATAAGAAATTATTTTTACTAATAATTTCTTTAATTGTATCATAATCTTTTATAAGTTTACTCCTATAAGGTTCATGGAAGCAATCACCAAATGTTTCTTTTAATAATTTATAATTTTTAGTTGAGAAAACACTAGCTATAAGTCCTGCTCTACTAAGATTATAAATTCCTTCTTTTAAACTATAATTACTAGGTAAAACTCTTCTTGCCTCTTCTGTTAAAACTTTAAATTTAGGTATAACTGATAAAAATATCAAATCATTTTCTAAATCAACTTTATTATAATATACATTACCATTTTCTACAACAACCGACACAGTAAAGCCACCTACTAGAGCTGGGACTACATTATCTGGATGCCCTTCTATTTGTGTAGCTATATTAATTAAATCCTCTAAACTTAATTTTTCACCTATTATTTTATTACCTATTATTAATCCTGCAACTATACAACTAGAACTACTTCCAAGTCCACGAGTCACAGGTATATTCTGTTCTATAAGTTTTAATTTTAATCCTTTAATTTTATAATTAAACATATTTAATATCCTAATAATAGAAAGATAAAAAATATTATTTTTATTAGAAAACTCCTCTTCAAATCCCTCAAAAACTATTCCATCACTTATTTCTTCTACCTCAAAAATATTATATAAATTTAAGGCTATTCCCATACTATCAAAACCAGCCCCTACATTAGCTGAAGTGGCTGGTACCTGCACCCTATATCTCATACTACTTATCTATCTCCAATATATTTAAAATTAAATCTTTCATATTTTCTTTAGAAGATTCTAAGTGATGTAAAACTTTCTTTTTATCTAAATTCTTTAATCCTACTGGTATCTCTAAGTTTGATATTTTAGATAAGTCTTCTAAAAGCTGAAAATCATCTTTATTATCTATATCCTGATTTAAAGCTTCCATAATACTTTTAGTAAACTTAAATGGAGAAGCTGTAGATACTATTAAACTTATAGTGTCATCATTTGTATCATTATAATATTGTTTATATGCTCCATAAGCAACAGCTGTATGTGTATCCATTAAATAATTTTTCTTTTCAAATACTTCTCTTATATCTTTTAAAATATCTTCTTCCTTTGAATAATATCCATAAAAATCTGACATTTTCTCTCTCATATTATTATTTATCTCATAAGTCCCCTTAGATTCTAAATCATTCATAAACTTTATTACTTCTTTATCATCTCTATCACATAATTCAAATAATAATCTTTCAAGATTCGAACTAATAAGAATATCCATAGATGGTGACTTTGTTAAAATAAGTTCTCTTCTCTTATCATATATTCCTGTACCTATAAAATCAGTTAAAACATTATTTTCGTTTGAAGCACAAATAAATTTATTAATTGGAAGTCCCATTTTTTTAGCATAATAGGCTGCAAGTATATTTCCAAAATTCCCTGTAGGAACTACAACATTTATCTTCTCTCCACTGTTAATACAATTTTTATTGATCAAATCAAAATATCCATAAAAATAATATACTATTTGAGGAATAAGCCTACCTATATTTATAGAATTTGCAGAGCTAAGTAAAATACTTTTTTCTTTTAATTTATCTCGTAATTTATTATTACTAAAAATCTCTTTTACTCCTCTTTGAGCATCATCAAAATTACCTTCTATTGCAATAACTGAAACATTTTCACCATCTTGTGTTATCATCTGATATTTTTGAATATCACTTACTCCTTCTTTAGGATAAAAAACCATTACCTTTAATCCATCTACATCTTTAAAACCCTCTAAAGCTGCTTTACCTGTATCACCAGATGTAGCTGCTAAAATAACTATATCCTCTTTTACATTTAACTGCTTCTTTGCTACTTTCATAATTTGTGGCAAAAATAATAATGCTGCGTCCTTAAATGCTGATGTAGGTCCATGGTATAATTCTAAAAAATTATTATTAAGTTCAACCCAAAACTTATCCTTATATGCATTATCAACTGCCTTTTTTATATTTTCTTTCCCTAAATCTTCAAAAAAATTATTTATTATTTCTATTGCCAAATCTTGATAGTCTAATTTTTTTAATCTCTCTAACTCTCCTGTTAGGTTTGGAAATTCCTCTGGCACATATAATCCCCCGCTATTAGACAGCCCCTTTATAATAGCTTGTGCTGAATTCAGAATTTCCTCCTTATTTCTAGTACTTATAAAATTCATATCATCACCCCAATTTAATATAAAATTGTTATAAATTTACATTTTTATATTACCATGCTAATTATACGAATACAAGTGTTTTTTCTATAAATACATTCTAAATTAATATTTCATATTAGCAAATATCTTAAATAATAAGTTTTATATAATTAATAACAAAAATAAAGTACACAATTCAATAAATCAAATTGTGTACTTATTATTATAATTTTTGTTAAATTCAATAAGACATATTTTATATTAATATTTTTATTACTTAAATACTATTTTTACTAGTAATCATATCTATAAATGTATACTCTATATTTGAGTCTATTAAATAAGATTTATTTTTAAATTTAGAATACTTTTTGATTTCATCTATTAATACTTTTCTTCTAATATTAAAATCTAAACTAGACTTTGATTGCTTAAATAAATAAAATTCAGACATCCTTAAAAATAATTGTAATTTTAACCCTTCTTTTTCTTGCTCGTTAAATAAACTAATTATATCTTTTAAAAACTCACTTAAAACATTATTTATAAGCTTTATATAATATGACACCCTAAAATCTAAAATATAATTAAAATCATCCCTAAACTTATTTATTATATATTTTAATTCTATATCTGATACATTACTCCCTAAATCCAAATCATTTTTAACACTAATCTTTAACTCTAAAATATCTAATATATTTTTAAAATCAAACTCTAAAACCTCATTATTAGTGCCAATATATCTAGATTTATCTAATATCCCTTCTAAAGAAAGCATAAAATCACTATTTTCTTTTATATCATTTTTAATAGTTCTAGCTATCTTTAAAAGACCTATTTCTAGTTTATCTAAACACTTATAATAGTCATCACTACAAATAACTTTATTTATTTCTCTTCCTATAAATTCAGGTATAGCCATTGCCATAGATTTATTTATCTTATCTTGCCTTATTAAAGACTTATATATGTTTATTACAATATTTTTATCATCAATTTCTTTTTTACTAAAACTATCTAAATACCTTTTTATTAAAGTAAATTCACTTAAAAATAAAAATTCCATTCTCTCTTCTAACATATATGAAAAATTCTCTGCTATATTAATAAAATTTGAATTTAAAAAATCCTCTTCCTTACTTTTTCTATAAAGTTCCTTTATAAAATCATCTATTTTAGATTTTAGTAAGTTTATCTTTATATCTGTGGAATCCCTAAAAATAATACTAATTTTATCAAAATACACCCCATTATCCACTATAATTACATCTACTATATCTTTAAGTATAAAATCATTTAAAGATAGATTATTATTATGCTTAAAGATTAATTTCTTTTCATAAAAATCTATACAAAAAGGTTTTAATTCAGAATTATAAGCTATATATCTTGAACTATTAGTACTTATATCTATCTTATTAAAAAGTTTTTCAAAATTATAGTCTTTTCCAAACTCCAATAATAATATTAAATCAAGCTTTTGATTCTCTACAATTAATATGTTATCTTCTTTTATAAAATTAAACTTATTAAAATTTAAAGCAACTATTTCTTCTTTTGTATCTATATTTTTTATTCTAATAAGCTCATCTTCAATAGATAAATTTATTAATTTTCTTTCATAATTTATCCCATTTAAAAATCCACTTAAATATATCTTTTCTTCTTTTAAAATTTCTCTTTCATCTTTTATATAATTTTCTATTCTCTTACTAATTCCTATAGCATCCTCATCTTCTAATTTATCCTGTATTTTTTGCTTACTAATAAAATTATAAATACCTGTTACTTCGTTTTCCTCATCTTGCTTAATATCTTCTACTTTATTTATTTTCGATTCTATAATATCAATAAAATAATTTAAATCTTTAGAAAATGCATATATCTCTAACTTTTGATAATTTGGAAAATATCCTTCTATAATTAATAAATTTGATTTTAATTTATAATTAGTAATATTCTTATATTCTCTTTCTTGATTATAGCTAATAGTATTTATGCAAAAAGACTCTTCTCTAAGATCAATTATTGCACTTTCATATTTTGAATCATTTTTTACTACATACATCTCCCAATTTATATCAAATATACTTTTATCAACTTTTTTATAAATATTAATAAAATCATTCATATTTATATTTAATATAAATGCTTTTTTTCTATCATCAGAAATATCTTTAGAATTTATAGCTACTATATCATTTTTAGTTAATACCTTAAATGTACCATTATTATCATATACATAAAGCTCTAATGATTTAAATTTCCTTTCTTTATCACAAATAAATATCCTACCTAAATTAGAAATACAAAGTATTTTTTCACCTTTTATAATTGTTCCTTTTTCACCAAATTTAAAATTTCTATCTGTTATATAAATAATTTCTTCATTCTCATCTACATATAAATTTTTTTTAATTACCTCATAACCCTTACTCATAAAATCCTCCCTAAGTTAAAATAAATAGATTTACATATTAAAATTATTAAACTTAGTATATTGTATTTACATAATTCTAAAAAAAGTACAGTTAGTAATAATCTAACTGTACTTTCTAAAACTAATTTATAACTCTTCTTGCTCTTCCTATACTACTCCAAGGTACATTAGAAATTCTTACCTTTGCACCTGGTTTTGGTGATTCAATCCATTGGTCATTTCCTATATACATACCAACATGTCCCATATTACTATAGAATAATAAATCTCCTGGTTTAACATTACTCTTAGAAACTTCTACTCCATTTTTGATTTGATCATAAGTAGTTCTTCCAAGACTTATTCCAACTTGTCTAAATCCCCATTGCATAAGACCAGAACAATCAAATGCTCTGTATCCTGTATTTATATATTTAGAATCAATATTATAATCTCCTCTATTAGCATTAGATGGGAATCTATTTTTTAATGTTTGTAAAGATTGAGTAGTTATTAATTCTCCTGAACCACCGTAAATATATGGTGTACCTAAATGAGCTTTCATAACTGCTAACACTTCTTGATATTTATTAGTAGTTTGTCCACTATTGTTGCTTCCACTATTACTACTTCCACCAGTACTAGTATTTACTCTTTTTATATAATCACCATGAACGTAACCTGTTTTACCTCCAAAGCTTATGTAGTACCAATCTCCTGATTTTCCTTTAATATCAACAATATCACCTGCTGATAAATATCCTATAACACTACTTGATGTGTTTGGAGCACTTCTAAATCTAAGATTTGTACTTACATTATAAACTTGTCCTTTTCCTGAATCTGGAGTCACACTTGGTGTTTCTGGTTTATTTGGTGTACTTGGCGTATTAGATTCTGTATTACTATTTATCTTTTTAACGTAATCACCATGAATATATCCTGTCTTACCTCCAAAGCTTATATAGTACCAATCTCCTGATTTTCCTTTAATATCAAAAGTATTACCTGGATATAAATATCCTATAACACTACTTGATGTACTAGGTCCACTTCTAAATCTAAGACTTGTGCTTACATTATAAACTTGTCCTTTTCCTGAATCTGGAGTTATACTTGGTGTTTCTGGTTTATTTGGTGTTTCTGGTGTACTTGGTGTACTTGGCGTACTGTTTCCCGAAAGAACTTTAACGTAATCTTTATGAACGTATCCATTTATACCATTTATACTTATTTTATACCAACTGCCTTGTTCACCTGTAATATCAAATGTTTGATTAGGGTATATAGCTCCTAATACAGATGCACTTGTACTAGCTGCTGATCTTATTCTTAAGCTTGTACTTACATTTTGAGTTTGTCCTTTTTTACCTTGAACTTGTCCACTATTATTATTGTTATTACTATCACTATTAGAATCTGTTACTTTTAAATAATCTCCATGAACATATCCTCTAACGCCTTTATACTCTATCTTATACCAGCTACCACTTTTACCTTCTACATTAACTATTGCTGATGGGCTTAATTGTCCTACAACAGAATAATTTGTGCCAGCTCCTGATCTTATTCTTAAACTTGTACTTACATTTATAACTTGTCCTTTTTGTTGTGATCTAACTTCATTCTTTACCATTTCATTTGACTCTACTATATTATCTGTATTATTATTTTCATCAGCTAATACCTTAATTTCTTGAGAGTTGTTTATCATTATTCCAGCAGATGCCGCCAAAATTAAAGTAATTATTCTTTTCTTCATAATACATCTCCTAACTTTAAAATAATACAAAAAAACATTTTTTGAATCAATTTTGTATTAATTTTGTTTTTTTTTTGTTACATTTACTATGATATAGGCTTTTTAACTATTATTCAATAAATTTTTTGTAAATAAAATACTTTATTGTCTAAAAAATATAGAATTTTATTTATTATATTCCATAAATATACATTGATTTTATCACTAATTAGTGATATATTGTTTATATAAATAGCTTAAACAAGGCATTTATATAATTTACTTAGAAATTGCAATAACATTTTTGAATACTGAATAAAAGTTTACAAAAATGAAATAATTTCAACTTAAAAATAATGAAAAAAGCTTAAAAATATATTACTTTAAATATAAAATCTTAGTAAAATAATATATTTCTTATTAAACTAATAAATAAAATTGAGCTTTTTTAAATATAAATAATTTAATAAACTTTAAGAAAGAATTTTTTTAGTTTCATATCACTAATTAGTGATATTTAGGAGGTAATTAATTATGATAAGAAAAATAGAAAATAAAAATATGGGTAAAAGTAATTTAGGGTGGTTAAACTCTTCATTCCACTTTTCTTTTGCAGAATACTTTAATCCACTTAACTTAAACTTTGGATCATTGAGAGTTTTAAATGATGATTATATAGAAGCTGGAACCGGATTTGGAATGCATCCTCATAAAGATATGGAAATAATATCTTATCTTGTTGAAGGTGAACTTACTCACCAAGATAGTATGGGAAATAAAAGAACTATTACTAGGGGTGAAGTACAATACATGAGTGCTGGAACTGGTGTATTCCATAGTGAAATGAATGAAGGAGATAAAAAAGTTAGACTATTACAAATTTGGATTCTTCCTGATGCAAAAAATCATACTCCTAATTATGGGGACTTTAAATTTAAATGGGATGAAAGAAAAAATAAATTCTTACACATGGTATCCGGAACTAATGGTGATGCTCCTGTAAAAATACATCAAGATGCAAATATATATTCAATTTTCTTAGATGAAGGGAAAAATGCTAAATTTGAAGTAGCAGCTGATAGACAAGTTTACTTAGTACAAATAGAGGGTACTGGTGAAATAAATAATATAGAATTAAATAATGGTGATGCTCTTGAATCAGTTTCTGAATCACTAGATATAACAGCTAAAACTGATTCACATCTTCTTTTAATAGAAATGAGAAAATCCTCATTAAACTAATAGATAAAAAGTGTAGCTTATATTAATTAGCTACACTTTTTAATTTACTTTGATAACTCATGCATATTCTCTAAAGCTTTATATGCTTTTTCTCTTATTTCTTCATCTATTTTTATTTCAAATTCTTCATTTAATAAACAATTATAAATACTTTCTAGATTTATTTTTTTCATATCTTTACAACTCATAACTTCTGTAGTTTTATATAATTTATTATCTTTATTATTCTTATTAAGCTCATAGAATATTCCTTCTTCAGTAACTACTAGTATTTCTTTATTACTAAGCTCTTTTACTTTTGAAATTATTCCACTAGTACTTCCTATATAATGAGACAAATCCCTTATCTTTTTACTACATTCTGGATGAACTAATACTCGTGCCTCTGGATGTTCCTCTCTAAAACTAATTATACTCTTTTCTTTAATTTTTTCATGTATAGGACAATAACCTTGCCATAAAATTATATTCTTATCTGTAACATGCTCAGATATATACTCTCCTAAATTCTTATCTGGCGCAAATATTATATTTTTCTGTGGAAGATTTTTAACTATTTTTAAAGCATTAGATGATGTCACTATAACATCAGATATAGCCTTTACCTCTGTTGATGAATTAATATAAGTAACAATCGCTGCATCCTTATACTTTTCTTTAAGCTTTAAAAGGCCTTCTGCATTAACCATATCAGCCATAAGACATCCTGCCTCTTTTACTGGAATTAATACCTTTTTATCTGGTGATAAAATTTTTGCACTTTCTGCCATAAAATCTACTCCACAAAAAACTAAAGTATTTTCTTTACTATTCTTTGCTATCTTAGATAAATAATATGAATCTCCAACATAATCTGCAATTTCTTGAACTTCATCATTTTGATAATAATGAGCTAATATCAGTGCATTCTTTTCTTTTTTTAACCTTAATATTTCATCAATGATATTCATAAATATCCCCCTTAACCAAGCTAGATATTATATATTCTACCATTTTTTACACTTATTTTCACTTAATATTATCTTTTTCATAAATAATATTTGCAAGTTCTTTTGAATTTTTTATTATTTTACTTATATCAGCTCCAATATTTATCCACTGTCCACAAAAATAAATTCCTTCTACATTACTTAAAGTATTTTTAAAAATTCTATTATAAAACTTAGGTGTAGGTATCCATCCTCTCCCTACTCCTCTCCATACATTATTTTCTTTATAATATTCATATGGAGTTATAACTTCAAGTTTTTCAATTTTCTCTTCTATATTATATCCTCTTTTTATAAGTTCTTCTGTAATTCTTCTTCCTATTAAAATCTTATTTAAATTATAATCACTAACCTTACTTTTATAACTCTTTTTCCAATAATCATAATTTCCTCTTATATATACTGAGATTATTGTCTTATCACCTCTTTCAGATATATACATATCAAATTTTTTATGAAAAGCACCAGTGGGATCAATAAAAGGCTTCTTTAATATATGTCTTACAAACTTACAATTAGTTTTTATTTTCTTATCAATCAACAATGCTACTATTACATATGAATCAAATAAATCTCCATCTAAAAATAATTTATCAAAATCTTTATTTATATTTTTCTCTCCTAATAAATGAACTAAGCTATAAAATCCATCCACTGAACATATAACAATATCAGCTTCTTTTTTATCACCACTTTTAAGTAAAATTTTATTTTTATTATTCTCTACTAATATTCTTTTTACATCTGAATCAAATACTATTTTACCTTTAAGCTCTAAGAACTTCTTCTCTAGATTATTTATTAATACTTCTATCCCTCCATTTATTTGTGCATAGTCATCTTTAGATAATTCTAAAATACTATCAAGCAAATATAACATTGAAGCTTTTTTATTAGTAAGCACTCTTATAACCTCTTTTAACTTTCTACTTTCTAAGCTATCTAAATAAACTTCAACTTCTTTTTTCTCATAATATCTTATCTTTTTTAATAACTTCCTATTAAACATATAAAACTTTATATAATCTGATTTACCCCATAATTGTCTTGGTTTTATTTTTGTTTGAAGATCTCTATATTCCTCTACATACTCTAAATCATCAAATAAACTCTTTACTTTTTTTATATCACCAAGTGATAAAGACATCAAAAATCTTTCTAATCTTATCTTGCCAAGTGGTATAGTTATTTCATCCCCATTTTCAAATACTATTTTCTTAAAATAATTCATTTTTTCTAGAATATCTGGATTTAGACCTAACTCTTCTAATATTTTATTATACTCACTATCATCTTGAATTCCTCTTATATATTGATTTAAAGCTATACCTTTAAATTTTCTACTACCATCATTAAGTATTCTGCCCCCTGAACATGGCTTTTTTTCATATATATAAACTTCATAACCTTTTTTTCTTAAATAAATTCCTGTAACAAGACCTGATATTCCAGCACCTATGATATTTACTTTTTTCATTACCACCATTCCCGTAAATTGATATCCATTAAAATTATATTATTACTTCTATTTCTTAATGATATAAAATATATTAATTGTATAAATAGAGCATTATATGTTAATATATACTATAAATAAACCTAAAAAAAGAAGGAGATTTTTATGCTAAGAACTATCGCATTTTATAGTAAATTTGCTACAAGCTTATTAACTACAATGCCTCTTACTAAAAGAACTACAAAAAAAGTAAAAGAATTCGATGATAATAGACAATTATTAGAAAGATATCATCACATACATGAAGTTAGTACTAATTGGGCTAAACCATTTTTAAAATTAAGTAAAACTAATGTAAAAGTTTATGGTGAAGAAAATCTTCCTAAAGATGGAGCTGTTTTATTTGTTAGTAACCATCAAAGTAATATAGATATTCCTTTACTTATGTGTTTTATAGATAAACCTAAAGGATTTATAGCTAAAATAGAAATAAAAAAAGTTCCAATGATTAGAACATGGATGGAATGGATGGGCTGTGTATTTATGGATAGAAGCAGTCTTAAGAAATCTGCTGCTGCTATCATAGAAGGTGTAAAGATTCTAAAAAGTGGCCAATCCCTTGTTATCTTCCCTGAAGGAACAAGAAGTAAAGGTGGTCCTATGACTGAATTTAAGGCTGGAAGTTTTAAACTTGCCACAAAAGCTAAAGTTCCTATAGTTCCTATAACAATTAATGGATCATATAAAGTAATGGAAGGTAATAAATATTTAATAAAACCTGCGACAGTGGAATTATATATACATAAACCTATTTTCACAGATAATATAACTAAAGAAGAAGAACTTGAACTTCCTAAAAAAGTTCAAAAAATAGTTGCTAGTAAATTAAACTAAAAACACAGAGAATATTTTATTCTCTGTGTTTTTATATTTCATTCTTTTTTAATACTTTTTTAATATTTTCACTTTTTTATAATCATTTCATTAAAAAAATTATTGTTTTTAAAGTATTATTATTGAAATTATTGGTTTTAGATTATAAAATATTATTTAGGTCGGTATTCTTTGAAACCGAACCTAAAAGTTTTTTTCTATTTTTTTAGATTAAACCGAATTATATCCTAAAAGGAATGAGAACGGAGGAATGAAAATGAACACAACTCATACGAAATCTCGTATAAAAACGAGAAAACTTGTAATTATCTCAATGCTATCTGGAATATCTATATTTCTAGGACTTACTGGTTTAGGTTTTATAACTGTACCACCAGTTAAAGCAACTATAATGCAAATCCCTGTAATTATAGGAGCAATTATTGAAGGCCCTATAGTAGGTGCTGTAGTCGGATTGATATTTGGATTATTTTCTATTTATCAAGCTCTAGCTGCTCCAACTATAACAAGCTTCATGTTTCTAAACCCTATAATAGCATTAGTTCCTAGAATATTAATTGGAATTGTTAGTTATTATATTTATATTGCTGCATTTAAAGGTAGTAAGAAAAATATAAAAATTACAGCTATAATTTCATCTTTAATAGTTTCTATTTTATTATTTGCTACATTATCATCATTCTTTAATTATGCTATAGCATCAATATCTGCTATTATCTTATTTACAGTTTTAGTTTTTGTAGCAACTAAATTAAAATATAAACAAAAAGAACAAGCATTATCAATAGGAATAGCATCAATACTTGGAACATTAACAAATACAGTTGGTGTACTTGGTTTAACATATATTATTTATTTAGATAGATATGCTGAGGCTTTAAATATATCAACAAGTCTTGCTGGTACAGGGCTATTAGCCGTTGGTATAAGTAATGGTATACCTGAAAGTATAGTATCTGCTCTAATTTCAATTCCTGTTATTATAGCAGTAAAAAAAATAAGAAAATAATAAAGATTTATAGTTCTGTTCTAAAAATTAGAGCAGAACTTTTTAGAATTTAAATAAAATGAGGTGTTTTAAATTGATAGAAATAAATATACAAGATATAGAAGGATTTAAAATAGGACATGCTTCTAATTTAGAAGCTGGAACTGGCTGTACTGTAGTAATATCAGAAAAAGGGGCTAGTGCTGGTGTATGTGTTAGAGGTGGTGCTCCTGGAACTAGAGAAACTGATTTATTAGATCCAAGTGAAATGATTCAAGAAATTCATGCTCTAGTCTTATCTGGAGGTTCAGCCTTTGGTCTTGATGCTTCTAGTGGAGTTATGGAATATTTAGAAAAAAAGAATATCGGCTTTGATGTATCTGTAACTAAAGTTCCTATAGTATGCTCTGCAGTATTATTTGATTTAACTTGTGGTAGATATGATGTTCGTCCTGATAAAAATATGGGTATAGAAGCTTGTAAAAATTCAGAAATATATATAGATAATATAAACGGCAATATCGGATGTGGAACTGGAGCTACTGTAGGAAAATTCTTTGGACCTAATAATGCTATGAAAGGAGGATTTGGTAGCTTTGCAGTTCAAGTTGGAGACTTAAAAATAGCTGCTATTGTTGGTGTTAATGCTCTTGGAGATATAAAAGATCCTAAAACAGGAGAAATTATAGCTGGTGCTCTAGATGAAAATAATAAATTTATAAATACTGAAGAAGCAATATTTAAATCAATAGATTCTAAATCTAATGCATTTAAAGGTAATACAACAATAGGAGCTATACTATGTAATGCTAAACTTACAAAAGCTGAAAATAAAAAAATAGCTTCTATGACTCATAATGCTTTTGCTAGAACTATATTCCCTGCTCATACTATGTTTGATGGTGATACTATATTCTCTTTATCAAATGGAGATAAAGAATATGATATTAGTCTTATAGGTTCACTTGCAACTAAAGTTATGGAAGAAGCAGTTGTAAGAGCAGTAAAAAATGCAAATACACTTCATGGCTTTAAATCCTATACTGAAATTAAAAATTCTTAAAATAAAAAGGACTACCTATAAAGGCAGTCCTTTTTATTGCTTAGTTACTTTTATTTTTTCAGTTTCACTAAGAACTTTATCATACATTCCTACTTGTCCAACTTTTACTTCTTTTATATTATCCTTAAAACCTGTAGCTACTATCTTATTTTTACTTTCATAAGTAGTTTGAAGTTGCTTACCATCAACAATTACTTTACTTGCCTTTGTTAAATTATCTCCTTCTACTACTAATTGCTTCCCCTGAATATATGCCTTAGTTATAGTTATAGGATTTAATCCTAATTGTAAATCTGACTTTTTATATAAATCAGTTCCCTCTAAATAATCTTTTCCATATAACTGATCATATTGAACATCTTTAAGATAATCCATATAATTTGCATCTTGTGAATACATCTTATGGAATGTAGGCATTATAGCTCCATCTATTCCTGCAAGATTTAATATATAAGTTGATAATTGATATGCTGATATATCTTGTTCTTTTGGTTTTACACCAATATTACTCCATATAAAATACTCTGGTTTATATTTCTCATCCTGTGGGAAAATATCTTTGTTATTTATAACACTTAGAGCTGGAAGATGATCTCCATACATAGCTATTATTGTAGGCTCTCCAGATTTTTCAACATAATCTATAAGAGCTTTTACATACTTATCTACTTCATGAGCTTTATCAACATACTCTTGTATTTGATTTCTATCTTCATTACTTATATTACCACTTACTGTATACTTTTTAGCATTATATGATTTATCATAAGGTCCATGACTCTCTACTGCCACATTAAAAATAAATTGTGGTTCTTTTCTTGATAATACTTGTTCTATACTTGCTAAATTATTCATATCTGATGGATAGTTATAAGTATATTTTAAATCATCCATATATTCCATAGTAACTAGATTATCAAAACCAAAGTTAGAATATACTGTATCTCTATTATAGAAATTACCTAAATAATCATGTATAGCAGTTGTTTGATATCCTTGTTTCTTTAAAATATAAGCTAAACTTTCAACTGATTGCTTTTTCAATACGGTATTATTAGGTATTTCCCCTGGTCCTAAATTATTGGCACAGTAACCTGTTAAGACTTCAAACTCAGTTCTAACTGTTCCCCCACCAAAGGAAGGTACTGTTATAAGCCCATTTGGACCTTGTTGTGATAATTTTCTTATATTAGGAATAGGGTCCTCTTCAAACTTAACTCCTTTTAGTCTATAAGGATCAACAAATGATTCTAATTGAACAACTATTATATTTGGCTTAACCTTAGTATTTGAAACTGTTGCTGTAGCTGAATCTAATTTATCCTTTATCTCATTCATTCTAGCTTCATTATAACTCTCTGGTTTTTGAGGTATAAGCTCAAAACTTGAATTTATAAATGAAACTAAGAATCCATTATTACTATAAGTACTTGTTAAATCCCATCTATATATCTTAATCTTTTTTTGTATATCATTATATTTATAAATTCCGAATGTTAATAATATTGTTGGAATTATTATTAAAGCTATATTACGTTTGTAACTAAAACCTTCATTTTTCTTTTCTCTTTTAAAGCAAAATACTATTAAAACTATAAGTGCTATTAAAACAATTCCTATAAGTATCATTTGAAATACATTAAGATATTCCTGCGCTATTGAAAGTCCATCTTTTATTGAATAAAGATCCGCTGCAGTTAAAGGACTTCCCCTAAATTTCATAATAACGGCTCCCCCTATAGAGAATATCATTATTATTCCTGCTATTATAGCATAAACTGATTTAGTCTTTTTAAATAAAAAGGCTATAGATGTAGCAGATAGAAATATAAAATAATTTAATAAAAATAATGAAAAACTTCCTAAAATAAATGTTATAGTTTTTATTATTGAAGCCCTTTGTAATAATTCTATAATTATAGTAAATATTAATGTTAAACTAAGCCAGTATATTATAGGCTTAAGTATTTTCTTTTGCTTAGATTGTTGATTTCGAGATAGATTAAATTTTGATTTCTTTATTCTCATTTTAAATAAAATCTTCCCCCATTCTATTTTTTACTGTTATATCATTTAATCATTATATCATTAATTTACAAATAATAATTATAATCATATAAATTGTTAATATAAATATAATAAATAATAAAAATAAATCACATTTTTATCATTTTTTTATCAAATTAATCATATCTATTATTTCCATTTTTCAAAATAAAAAGATTGCTTCATTTTATTTTGAAGCAATCCTTTATCTTAATTTATTTAACTCTTATAATTATTTGATCATCTTCTACATCAATAACAGCTGTATCATTATTAGCTAGTTTTCCTGAGATAATTTCTTTTGCAAGCTTTGTTTCTAAAACATTACCTATATATCTCTTTAATGGTCTTGCCCCATAAACTGGGTCATATCCTTCTCTTGCTAATAATTCCTTCGCAGCTTCTGTTAATTCTAATTTTATTCCTCTTTCAGCTAATCTATTTGCTGTAGACTTAACAAATATATCAACTATCTTCTTTATACCTTCATTATTTAGAGGTTTGAACATTATAATATCATCAACTCTATTTAAGAATTCAGGTTTAAATCTTAACTTCATTTCATTCATAACAGAATCTTTGATTTCTTCTTCTATTTCATCTGATTTATTTTCAAGTAAATAAGAGCTTCCTATATTAGATGTCATTATAATTATAGTATTCTTAAAGTCTACTGTTTTTCCCTTATTATCAGTAAGTCTACCATCATCTAATATTTGAAGGAATATATTAAACACATCTGGATGTGCCTTTTCTATTTCATCAAATAAGACAACTGAATAAGGGGCTCTTCTAACAGCTTCTGTTAATTGTCCACCCTCTTCATATCCAACATATCCTGGAGGTGGTCCAACAAGTCTTGATACCGCTTGTTTTTCCATATATTCTGACATATCTATTCTTATTATATTATCTTCACTATCAAATAAGTTTCTAGCTAAAGTTTTAGCAAGTTCTGTTTTACCTACACCAGTTGGTCCAAGGAATATAAATGAACCTATTGGTTTATTTTCATCCTTAAGTCCCGCTCTTGCTCTTATAACAGCATTAGCAACTGCTGTTGTAGCTTCATCTTGACCAATAACTCTTTCTCTTAGTTCATGTTCTAATCTTAGAAGTTTTTCTTTTTCACCTTCCACTAACTTAGCTACTGGTATTCCGGTCCATTTTGAAATAATTTCTGAAATTTCATTTTCTGTAATTTCTTCTTTAAGTAAAGCTTCACCATTTTGATCATCCATATTTGCTTCTTTTTCTTTTATAAGTCTTGAAAGCTCAGGAACTCTTCCATATTTAAGTTCAGCAACTTTATTTAAATCATACTCTCTTTCAGCCTTTTCTATTTCAGCTTTAACATTTTCAAGTTCTGTCTTTAATTCTCTTACTTCTGTTATATGCTCTTTTTCTTTTTCATATTTTGCTGTTAAAGTATCATTTTTTTCTTTTAAATTAGCAAGCTCCTCTTCTAAAGCATCTAATCTCTTCATTGATGCTTCATCTTCTTCTTTTGATAAAGCCTCTTTTTCAGTTTCTAACATAAATAATTTTCTTCTAATAGTATCTAATTCTGTTGGAAGTGAGTCAATTTCACTTCTTATCATAGCTCCAGCTTCATCAATAAGATCTATAGCTTTATCTGGCATATATCTATCTTTTATATATCTATCAGAAAGTTTTGCAGCAGCTACTATTGCTGAATCATGAATTCTTATACCATGATGAATTTCAAATTTTTCTTTTAATCCTCTTAATATAGAAATAGTTTCTTCAACACTAGGTTCTCCTACTTTAACTGGTTGGAATCTTCTTTCTAAAGCCTTATCTTTTTCTATATACATTCTATATTCATCAAATGTTGTAGCTCCTATACAATGAAGCTCTCCTCTAGCAAGTAAAGGCTTAATTAAGTTACCAGCATCCATTGAACCCTCTGTTTTACCTGCTCCAACTATTGTATGAATTTCATCTATAAATAATATAATTTTTCCTTCTGCTTCTTGTACTTCTTTTAAAACAGCCTTTAATCTTTCTTCAAATTCCCCTCTATATTTTGCTCCAGCAATAAGAGCTCCCATATCTAAAGAGAAAATAACTTTATCTTTTAATCCTTCTGGAACATCTCCCCTAACTATTCTTTCAGCAAGTCCTTCAACAATAGCAGTTTTACCTACTCCAGGTTCTCCAACTAAAATTGGATTATTTTTTGTTCTTCTTGAAAGTATTCTAACAGTTCTTCTGATTTCATCATCTCTTCCTATTATAGGATCTAACTTATTTTTCTTAGCTAAATCAATTAGGTTAACTGCATACTTTGCAAGTGAGTCATAAGTTCCTTCTGGATTATTTGTATTAACTCTTTGATTACCTCTTACAGCTTGTAATACTTCAAGAAAATTCTTTTTATCTATATTATTTTTACTTAATATCTTTCCTACTGCTCCATCTTTATCAATATCCATGATTGATAACATAAGATGTTCTACACTAATATAAGAATCACCAAATTCTTTAGATAATTCTTCTGCCTTTATTAAAACTTCATTAATTCTTCTACTTGCAACAACTCCACTTGATTTAGCTGCTTCTCCAAGTATCTTAGGCATTTTTTCTAAAGCTATATGTGTGTCATTCTTTATTATTCCAATATTAACACCTATTTTTTCAATAATATTAGGTATTAAACCATCCTCTTGATTTACAAGAGCTGAGAATAAATGAATAACATCAACCTGTTGATGATTGTATCTAACAGCAGTATTATAAGCTTCATTTAAACTTTCTTGAACTTTAATAGTCATTTTTTCTGCATTCATTATTACTTCACCTCTTCTATTATTATATTGCTCTAATAATACTACTATTTTTCCCCTTCGTCAAAAAAAAATTTTATTCTATTCATAATTTTCATCTGTAATAACAAAAAATATTACAAATTACACCACATTCTATACATAATATTGTTATTAATAGTATAACTTGTTATTATATTAATATAATTATTTTTTTCTATAGGGATGTGTTTACTTTGCAATTAACAGTATTTGATTTTACCAAAGAAAGTATTAATTTATTAAAGACACTAAAACAAGATTTAAATAAAGCATCAGATAGATTAGATGATTTTTTCTTTTCTTTACTTGAGAATAATTGTGATGGATTTTTTAATATCTCAACAAGAGTAAAGTCTACTCTTAGCTTAAAAGAAAAAATTATTAGAAACAACTACTACCTATCTTATAATACCCCTGAAGAACTTTTTATAAACCTATCAGATTTAATAGGAGTAAGAATAGAATGTAGATTTATAGAAGATGAAGAGGATATTTTTAAATACCTCAAATCAGCTTTTTCACATATAAATAAAGATGGCTATAGTTATTGTCCACAAGAACCAAATATTTTATTAGATTTAAGAGAAGAACAACCTTTAAGTCAAAAGAATGGGTTTTTGTTATATAGAATAGATGCATATATTCAAACAGAAAACCATAAATTTAACTTTGAACTTCAAATAAAATCAATGGTTAATCTATTTTGGAGTGAAATAGAACATAAGGTTATATACAAAAACTATAATATGATCCTTGGAGATAAATTTTATAAAAATATACTAAATTCTATAAAGAGTAATCTATCAATGATAGATAATCAACTCTTAACTATTTATAATCACATGAATGAATTTAATACAAGTAATCAAGCTATAAAAAAAGAAAGGCTTGAAGATTTACTATCTAAAATGATTTTTGATTTATATACTTCAAAAGTAAAGCAAGATCTTGGTATATCTGTTGATTTTAGAAATGCTTGTGATATTATAGTTGATTATATATTCTGTAAAAATAATTGTAATACAGCTCATGATCATTATAATACCTTTATAAAAACTTCTGTAAGACTAAATGAATTATTTAATAATGATATATCTTTTAGAAATTCAATTTTAATGAATAGACCAGTACATTTTAACTCAGATTTTTCTTATACAATTGGAAATAAACTTTTACAATCTATGAATAAAGATTTCCACTGGAACTTATTCTTTAAGATATTATTTGATATAGAACCTGGAGATCATTCAGAAGATTTTGAAATTTTTGTTAGATATTTAGAAACTATACTTTCTAATAGAGAAAGTTATCTTAATTTTTATTTAAAATTCAATAAGGAACAAGTAGATATATTAAAAAATGATTTTATATCCTCATTATGTAATTCTTTCTTAAGTGTAGATTCTATTGAATTTATTTATAGGGACAAGCTTCTTGAAATATATGAAGTTTTAGATGAACATTGTAAATTTATTTGTGATGAGATACCATCATTTGAGCATTATCAACTCTATAAAGAAATTTATACCGAATATTTATATTTAAAATTACTTTCAATATTTAATTGCTCAATAAGTATTCCTTATGCATATGATTTTACAGAAAATCTAAAAAATTCTAAAAGTAAATTAAGAATAACTAGTAAAGGGGTAAACTATATCTATTCACTAGATAAAGAAAAAGCTGTTATAAGTACAAAATTCTTAAAATATATATATCCAAGATAAAAATAAATTTTATTTTATATAGAAGAAGACCTTAGCGGGGCAACGCTAAGGTCTGTTGAGTATATTAACATAACTACATGAGATGTAATCTTGGCAATGTATGGGTATGAACTATTTAATGCTATTATTTTGAGTAGAACTCAACGATTAATTGTTCATTAATTGTTATTGGTAATTCTTCTCTTTGAGCAAATCTTACATAAACACCCTTGAATTCTTCTACGTTCTTTTCAACGTATGGAACTGTGTTTAAGTTGTTAGCGAAGTTGTCTGCAAACATTTCTGTTTTTCTTGATTTTTCTCTTAAAACAACTTCATCTCCTGGTTGTAATCTGTATGAAGGTATATCTACCTTTGATCCATTTACTAAGAAATGTCCATGATTAACCATTTGTCTTGCTTGTCTTATTGAGTTTGCGAATCCCATTCTGTAAACCATGTTATCTAATCTTGATTCTAAGATTCTTAATAACATGTCACCTGGTTGAATTCTACTGTGGAAAGCTTCTTCAACGTATCTTCTGAATTGCTTTTCCATAACCCCATAGTAAGCTCTTAATCTTTGCTTTTCTAATAATTGAGTACCATAGTCTGATAATTTCTTATCAGCTCTGCTTGTTCCTTTTAAAGCTCGTTCCATTGCTTTTGGATGACCAGTAACGTTAAGTCCTAGTCTTCTACACATTTTGAAACGAGGTCCCATCATTTTTGCCATAATTACCTCCAAATAATTTGTTTATTATGTGTATACTATATCATGTTTTTTTAATCCTTAAAACCCTCAAAAAACATGGTATATGTCAAATTATATCGATTAGAATATTTTTTACTCCGTTTTTCTTAAAAATACTTAGAAAATATTATTTTTAATTATTATTTTACTATATAAACTGTATTTTTTTATCAAATTTAATTGTATATCTTAAATTTAATTTAAATTTCCTAAATTAATGTTTTTAAAATCTTTAAGTAAATATCTTATTTTATCAATGATTTCTT
Organism: Clostridium mediterraneense; assembly: GCF_900091705.1. GTDB lineage: Bacteria > Bacillota > Clostridia > Clostridiales > Clostridiaceae > Sarcina > Sarcina mediterraneense. The sequence continues at coordinate 1,595,724 of NZ_LT594785.1, forward strand.
TACTTCCATTTAAATATTCAGATTCAATATTAATAGCTAAAATAGGCTCATGTAGTGAGATTCTAATTAAAAACCATGATTTAGAATTATTTATATACGCCTTTACACCTTCATAATTTGGCTCTGCAATATTTAATTCTTTATCATTTTTTATTTTTAATTTAATTTCACTTAAAATATTTTCACCATACCCTTTAAAATTTTTTGCATCTATATTTAATCTAAATTCTAACTGCTCACTACTTTCTCTAAAATTACTTATTATTGAATTTAATTCTTTGCCTTTTCTCTTAAGAATAGCAAGTTTTATTAATATTTTTGCTACTAAATAAGCTCCATCATCTAAAAAATAATTTTCTTTTAAAGCAGCATGTCCTGAAGTTTCTATTGCTATATCTACCTCTTCACCTAAAGAATTTAATCTTTTAGCCTCATTTATAACATTTTTATATCCACGTTTAAATCTATGATGCTTTCCACCTAATCCTTCTATAAATTTTTTTAATCCTTCAGAAGTAATAGAATCAGTAACTACTGTTGTACCTGGATTTTCTTCTAAAAGAATAGCAGAAATTAAAGCTATTAAAGTATTTTTATTTATAGCTCTTCCATCTTTATCTACTATAGCTGCTCTATCTACATCTGTATCAAAAATAACTCCTAAATCAGCATTATTTTTAACTACTGCATTACTTATTGATAGTATAGCTTGTTTATCTTCTGGATTAGGTATATGATTAGGGAAATTTCCATCTGGATTTAAAAATTGACTTCCACTAGTATCAGCCCCTAAAACTTCTAATACTTTATTTACAAAAAATCCACCTGCTCCATTTCCAGCATCAACTAATATCTTTAAATTCTTTAAAGGAGTCTCGCTCCCTGTTTTAACCCTTATATTATTAACAATAATCTTACTATAATCACTTACCAAATCTTTAACTATAATCTTACCTTTTTGAGTATTACTTAACTCTTCATTAGTAGTAAAATCTATAATTTTATTTAACTCCTCTTTTTCAACTCCACCATCTTTTGTGAAAAACTTCATTCCATTATAATAAAAAGGTAAATGACTTGCTGTTATCATTATAGCTCCATCTACTTTATATCCATCCATTATTGTTGACATAAACATTGCTGGAGTAGTTGCCATATTACAATCAATAACATCCACTCCTGTATCTATTAAAGTATTTATAGCTGCTGACTTTAATAAATCTCCTGATAATCTTGAATCCTTACCAATGGCAATAGTTATTTTTTCACCTAACTTTTTTTCTTTTAAAAACAGTGCAAAACCTATAGCTATCCTACTTACCACCTCTTCTGTAAGTGTAAGTTCAAATTCTTTATTTTCCATAGCTATTCCTCTAATATCTGTACCACTTTGTAGTTCCTTTAAAGTATTCATCTTATCACTCCTAGTTTTCTCAAAGAAATTATCTTATGTTAAAAATATTGTATAATTATTATCTCTTAAATTTTAATTTAATTATAAGTCAAATATATATCATATATTTTAATACTTAGATATTCTATTCCTAAATTTAATCTTAAGCTCATTTATAAGTTGTTCTAAATTATCCTCATTATTTTCTTTTATATAATCCCACTCCTCTATAATAAATTCTTTAGCTTCATCTAAAATCTTTAAAATATATTCTAAATTTATTTTTTTATTATCATATGAAATATTTACAATTAAGTCTTCCTCATTTAAATCAATTTTATTAATTCCATTTATCATGTCTGGTATTTCATCTATTAAATAATAATACTCTCTATGCTCTTCTTTTAACTTAAAAGGAATATCAAATTTTATAACACATTCACCACTTAAATCCTTTAAAACTACAATTTTAAAACTCTTTCTAAATATAGCCTGTTTTATCTTATTCATAATAGCCTCCAATATTTTTTCTTTCACTATATTATGCTATGCATCTTTAAAATTACTTATTTCTAAAAAATATATAAAATAAAAAAACTACCTCATACGAGATAGTTTTTTATTATATATATTCCTTATTCTTTATTTTTAAGCATTTCAGCAATAGCTGCTATACTACCAAGACTTGATAAAGTTTCATTAGGTAAAATTAATTTATTAGAAGGGCCCTTAGCCATTTCTTTTAAAGCTTCTACTTGTTTTAATGCTATTACTCTTTCATCAGTTCCTGATTCTAAAATAGCCTTATTTACAATCTCTATAGCTGCTGCTTCAGCCTTTGCAATTTCTTCTATCGCTTTTGCCTTACCTTCAGCCTCTAATAATTGAGATTCTTTAAGACCTTCAGCTCTTCTAATATTAGCTTCTTTTTCAGCCTCTGCTGATAAAATTTTAGCAGTTTTCTCTCCTTCAGCTTTAGCTATATCACTTTGCTTTGTTCCTTCTGCTTGTAATATTATAGCTCTTTTATCTCTTTCTGCCTTCATTTGCTTTTCCATAGCTTCTTGAATTTCTTTTGGAGGGATTATATTTTTAATTTCAACAGTTAATATTTTTACTCCATAAGCATCTGTAACTTGATCAACTATTCTCAAAAGCTCCATATTTATTTTATCTCTTCCTGAAAGAACTTCATCTAAAGTCATATTCCCAACTATATTTCTCATATTTGTAGTTGTTGAATATGCTATACCTGATCTATAATTTTCTATATTATAGACCGCCTCTTGTGCATTAATAACTTTATAAAATATAACATTATCAATTTGTATATTTACATTATCTTTTGTAATAACTGTCTGAGGATCTATATCTAAAATTTGTTGTTTAACAGATATTCTTCTTCGTATATGATCTATAAACGGAACTATAAAATGCCAACCTGGTTCTAATATCTTATGATATTGTCCAAATCTTTCTAAAACTACTACATATCCTGTGTTAACTATTTTTATTGACCAGGCTAGAAGTAATATTATAATGATTATTACTATTGCTAATACTATTGTCATAGCACTATCTCCTATTCTTTTGTTAGTATTTCTGTCTTATTATTTGATTTATCTATTAATAATTTATTACCTTCAATCCCGACTACCTCAACTTCATCTCCTACTTTTAATTCCTTAGCTATATTCTTAAAAGTCCAATATGAACCCTTAAATGCAATTAAGTTTTCTCCACTTACATCATTCTCTAATATAAATCTTATACCTATATATTTCTGTTCAAGATTTTTAAACTCTGCTTTATTTTCATTACTATTCTTTTTATACTTAATATAAAAAATAACAATTACTAAAGTTGTTATTAAACCAAAAATAATAATTTGAACTTCTACAGAAAATTTTAAAAACTCTAAAATTATTGAAAATAATGCTGCTATTGATATACCCAAAAATAAAATATCAGCAATCATAAAGCTAGATAGCACTGATAACACAAGTATAATACTCCATATAATAGACAAAGTCTCACCTCTTTTTCTTACTTAAAAAGCATAAATATATATTAATAAATTTATAAATTATTGTAAAACTTACTTTTTTATAATCTTTATTAAAATTCTTTAACTTTAAAACCCATTATTACATTTATGGATAATTTTATAATATATTTTAATTTATTTATGTATAATAAAGTATTGTTTTCATAAATTTTGAAAAATAAAAAAGTACCTAAATTTTTAGATACTTTTTGTTTAATATATTATCTTTTTCTATAATGATATGAATTATAATTATGTTTTGCAGCATTATTAGCTCTAACATGATTATAAACTTTTCCAAATACATATCCACTTACAGCACCCTTAACTGCTGATTTTGCAACACTTTCACCAAAACTTTCTTGATGATATTGCTGTTCTTGTTGATATGGTGGATAATAAGTTTCACGATAAACTTCTTCTCTTCTATGCTCTGATATTAAAGCAATTATTAAAAGTACAACTATTATTATACTTGTTATTAATATAATTTTTCTTCTTCTAGTCATTTCAACCCTCTTTAAATTATTATTAAAATCCTTATAAACTGGCATATTAAATACATATTAAAATATTTTTTTAATTTTATCAATAAATTTTGATAGTAAAAAAGTATAATTTATCAAAACAATTAAAATAAAGGAGTTATCTCTAATAAGATAGCTCCTTTCTCTTAAAAATTATTTACTTGCTACTAAAAGCATTTCTCTTAAAACTTTACATGCAGCAGCAGTTGATGCACCACTATGATCATAATGTGGTGATAATTCATTTATATCAAAACCAACTATATTTGCATCCTTTAAAATTTTAATTCCTTCTATAATTTCTTTAAATGTTATTCCGCCTGGTTCTGGTGTTCCTGTTCCAGGGAATATTGAAGGATCTAATACATCAAGATCTATAGTTACATATACACTCTTACCTTTTAATTTTTCAACTATTTCACCTAAAGTTTCTAAATCAAAATGTCTAGTATACACATGTGATTTACCCCAATAAATTTCATCTCTTTCTCCTGATCTTATACCAAATTGATATATTCTTCCATCTCCAAGAATATCCCAAGCTCTTCTTATAACACTAGCATGTGATAATTTTTCTCCCATGTAATCATCTCTAAGATCTGCATGAGCATCAAATTGTATTATGTGTAAATCATCATATTTTTTGCTAAGACTTCTTATATTACCTAGAGTAACTAAATGTTCTCCACCTATCATACAAGGTTTCTTACCATCAGCTACTATTTTATCAGCAAATTCTTCAATTATTTCTAATGCCTTAGCTGAATTTCCAAATGGTAATTCTAAATCTCCAGCATCAAAAAACTTATAGTCTTCTAAATCTTTATCTTGATATGGGCTATATGTTTCTAAACCATAGGAATCTGGTCTCATTGCTTGACTCGCAAATCTAGTTCCTGGTCTATTTGAAGTTGTTGAATCAAAAGGAGCTCCATAAATAACTATTTCTGATTCATCATATTCATTATCACATGACATGAATGTAGGAATATTTCTATTCATTTCTAGCCTCCTCAAGTAAATTTTTAACATAGTTTGGTAAAGCAAATGCTCCTCTATGAATTTCTGTGTTATAGTACTTAGTTTCTAATCCAAGCTTATTCCATTCATCTATCTTATCGCTGTTTATTGGATCATATTTCTTTGAAGCAAATCCAAATAACCAGTGTCCTGATGGATATGTTGGGATATGAGCTTGATAAACTCTACATATTGGGAAACTTTCTCTTATTCTCTTATGAGCTCTCTTCATTGATTTAGCATATTCAGCATAATATGGACTTTCATGTTGGTTAACAAGTATTCCTTCTTCATTTAATGCTTTAAAGCAGTTTCCATAGAATTCTTTAGTGAAAAGACCTTCTCCTGGACCAAATGGGTCTGTTGAGTCAACAATTATTAAATCATATTTGTTTTCTACTCCTCTTACAAACTTTAGACCATCTTCATAATAAAGATTTACTCTTTCATCATCTAACTTTGAAGCTGTTTGTGGTAAGTATTCTCTACAAACATCAACAACAAGCTTATCTATTTCAACCATATCTATATTTTCTATACCTGGGTATCTTGTAAGTTCTCTTACTGTACCACCATCTCCAGCACCAATTACTAATACATTTTTAATATTAGGATTTGTTGCCATAGGTACATGAACTATCATATCATGATAAATAAATTCATCTTTTTCTGTTACCATCATTAATCCATCTAAAGTAAAGAATGTTCCAAACTCTTCTGAACGGAAAACATCTATTTCTTGGAATTCACTTTTTCCACTATATAATTGTTCCTTAACTTTTATTGAAAATCTAGCATCTTTTGTATGCTCTTCTGTATACCATAATTCCATTTTTAAATCGCTCCTTTATTTTAATACCTTTATTTTTTCTGTATTCATATCTTCAAGTCCTGTTAAAAGACTTCCTTTGTTTTTTGAATATAAAATAAAATCAATAGCTTCTCTAGTTATAAGCTCTCCTGGTGATAGTATTGGAATACCTGGTGGATAACACATAATAAATTCCCCAGAAATTCTTCCTTCACTTTCTTCTATAAGTACATCTTCTCTTTCAGAATAAAAAGCTTTTTTAGGTGTTACCTTTAAAATAGGACTTATATATTCATGATCTATTAAATCCTTTTTATCTTTTTTATACATTCTTCCTATTTCATAAAGAGCAGCTACTAATCTTTCTATATTATAATTAGTATCACCTACTGAAATTATAGCTAGGATATTTCCTACATCACCTAGTTCAATTTGTATTCCATATTCATCTCTTAGAATATCATAAACTTCAATTCCTGCAAGTCCAATATCTAAAGTATTTACTACAAGCTTTGTAGTATCAAAATCATATATATCTCTTCCATTTATAATTTCATCTGAAAAAGCATAATAATCTTTTATTTTATTTATTTCATTTCTTGCATAGTTTGCCTTTTCAACAATACTATTAATAATTTCTTCTCCATGAAGAGCAAGATTTCTTCTTGCTATATCAAGAGATGACATTAAAAGATATGAACCACTAGTTGTCTGAGTTATATTTATTATTGTTCTTACATAGTCAACTGACAGTCTGTCTGTATTTAATAAAAGCATTGAACTCTGAGTAAGAGATCCCCCTGTTTTATGAACACTTACAGCTGACATATCTGCTCCAGCTTCCATAGCAGACATAGGTAAATCTTTACCAAAATAAAAATGTGTTCCATGAGCTTCATCTGCTAAAACATACATATTATGTTTTTTTGCAAGCTTTACAATACTCTTTAAATCTGAACATATTCCATAATAAGTAGGATTATTTACAAATATAGCTTTAGCATCTGGATGTTCTTTTATTGCTTTTTCTATATCTTTAATATCCATACCAAGTGATATACCTAATCTATTATGTATTCCTGGATTTATATAGATAGGTATTGCACCTGTTAAAATTAAAGCATTTATTGCTGATCTATGAACATTTCTAGGAAGAATTATTTTATCCCCTTCTTTACAAACACTCATTATCATAGCTTGAACTGCTGAGGTAGTTCCATTAACCATAAAGAAAGCATGTTTTGCAGAAAATGCCTTAGCAGCAATTTCTTCTGCTTCTTTTATAACAGATGTTGGGTGACAAAGATTATCTAGGGGTTTCATAGAATTTACATCTACAGCTAAACAATCTTCACCTAAAAACTCCCTTAATTCTGGGTTTCCTCTCCCTTGCTTATGTCCAGGAACATCAAAAGGTACTATTTTATTTTTTTTATATTCCTTTAAAGCTTCATATATAGGAGCTCTTTCTTGCTCATTTTTAAACACAGTTTCTCCTCCTTAATATAAATTAGTTCCTGAATATATCTCTATCATTTCCTTTGATAATCTTTCTCTTATCTCTAGTCTAGTACTTGGAGATAATTCATAACTATTTACTCTAAAAAGATAATTATCAAGATTTATCTCTTTAAGCATCATTTTTGTATGATAAATATTACTTTGATATACATTTATATCTGTAGTATCATATCTCTTTAAAGTATCTTTTTCTATAAAGTTTTGTATTGAAGTTATATCATGATCTATAAAATGTTTTCTACCACTTATATCTCTTGTAAACCCTCTTACTCTATAATCTATTGTTATAACATCTGAATCAAAACTACCTATTAAGTAATTTAAAGCATTTAGTGGAGATATTTGTCCACAAGTTGAAACATCTATATCTACTCTAAATGTTGTTATATCTTCATCTGGATGAAATTCTGGATAAGTATGCACAGTTACGTGACTCTTATCTAAGTGTGCTACAACAGTTTCTCTTTGCTTTCCATTAGCATAATCTAATATTCCTTTATTACATGAACTATCTACTAAATCATCTTCTATTTCTTCTTCTGATATAAGAAGAGTAACACTTGCACCCTGTGGTTCATAGTCTTGTTTAGATATATTTAGTACACTAGCTCCTATTATATTTGTTACTTCACATAAAATTTTTGTTAATCTCTCTGAATTATACTGTTCATCTATATATTTAATATAGTCCTGTTTTTCTTTCTCTGTTTTTGCATAACATACATCATAAATATTAAAACTTAATGTTTTTGTTAAATTGTTAAAACCATAAAGACGAATTTTTTCGCTCAATTCCTCACCTCATCATAATTATTAATAATTTACTAGTATATTATATATTAATATTCGGTAAATTTATATAAGTTTTTTTCATTTTTTGTTCATAAATTTAAAAAAACCTACATAAGATTGTATAAATCTTATATAGGTTACTATAAAAACTCAATTTTTACATTTATTAATTCCAAAAATCTTTTAAAATTTCTTTATGATTGCTAGAGAATTCATAATTTTCTAATTCTCTTAATGAAATCCATTTCCAATTTGATATGCTTGAATGACAAGACATTCTTTCTTTTAAAACTGTACTAAATACTACTTTGTCATTTTCTTCATCTAAGCTATATTCTTTAAACTTAGTAATATCGAAGCCTACTACATTCAATTCTTTTTCTAAAATTCTATTAGCGCATTGTTCTGGTGATTCTTTCGCTCTCATACTCTTCCCAACAATTGACCATAACTTAGGTTCTGTTTTCTTAACTTTTTTTTGTATTATAAGAACATTATTAAAATCGTCTTTTATAATAACTTCACAATGTGTAATTTTACTCACAACATTACCCCCTATCAGATAATTAACAAATTTTTGAAAAGCTTATCAAATTTATCTAGAATTTTTCATACAAGCTAATTATACTATATTTATCCTAATAACGTTGTTAAATTTACTTTAATAAATAAAAAAGCACCTTAAGACTAAGATGCTTACTAAAAATTACTCATGAAGACCAAATTCTCTAATTATAAGAGTTGACCAGTTATTATTTTCCTTTACTATCCATTCACATTCTATATCCATATGTTTAAGCCATGCATTTAATCCAAATGTTTTCTTTGTTACATTTGCAGCTCTTCTTCCATATATCTCTTTTATGTTTTCAAGAAGTTCTTGTTGCTCTTTTTCATCTAATTCTTTATCAAGAAGAGGTCTTATTAATTCACAACATTTTATATATGACTTTGCATCTTCATAATATAATTCATCTGCATAAACCTGTCTGTCTTGATTTAAGTAATCCATCACTTCATTTATTTCATCTTTATTTGATAGATATTTCTTTGCTATTGCTAAAGCTTCTAAATCTCTATCCATTTTTGAAACTTTTTTTTCTAAATTATAATGTCTCATATTATCTTCCTTATCTAATATTATTTATCAAAAATTTATGATATTTTATTTATTATACCATAAAAAGAATTTACATTTATTTAAAATAGTATTTCTTCACAAAAGTTGCACTAATTCACTCAGAATATTATAATAATTATAATTTCAATTAAAGAAATAAAGAAAAGGAGGAGCTACGAATTAAATATAAATTAACATTTTTAATTATATTTAAAGTGGCAGTTTATAAATGGATATTTCTAATAGAAAGCTAAAAAAAGCTTTGAATTTATATGAAAATGGTGAATATGAAGCAGCACTAAAAATTTGTGAAAAATATCTTGAAAAAGAATATAGTGATGAAGAAGCATTATATCTTGAAGGAGCAATTCTATATAGACTTGGTAGAATTGATGATGCTATTGTTACTTGGAAAATAAATGCCGAGTATAATAAAAATGCTGATGCTATAAAACATCTTGCTTCAATAGATAAAGAAAAAAAGGAACAGGCTTTAAGTTATAATAATATACGTGATTTACATAGTGAAGAAAGAGAAGAAAAAGAACAAGCTCTACAAGAAGAAAATAATGAGGTTATTTCTGAAACTTTTGAAACTGAAAGAGAACGTTTCCCTAAATCTGAAGTTACAGATGAACCTATATCTCAAGAATTTATAGAAGAATCACCAGAATTAACTGAAATTGTACCATCTACTGAAGTAACTGAATTAACTGAAAATACAATTCATGATGATTATGTAGAAGATATAGTTGAGGAAAGTAATGACTCTAAAGAATATCATGTAGTTGATACAAATGTAGATGAGCTTATTAATTCTTCTAATACAGTAGAAACAAATCATCCAAAAACTATTGATTTAGAGGAATTTAAGAAAAGAATTAAACATCTAGAATCAAATACTTCTAGTGAAGAAAATAATGAGGAAGAAGATGATGATACACCTTTAAGAGCTCAAGATTTTAAACCACAAGGTAGAAATACTAATAATAGTGATATAAAAGCTTCAAAGTCAAAAAGAATCGCAGCTACTTCTGCTATAATAGCATTAATTTTAATAGCTGGTGTATCCTATGTTGCAATAAAATCTAATAATAGCCCTAAAGTTGCTAAAAATGATACTACTAAAGCTGAGGATACCCCTAAACCAATTACAAAACCTGAGGAAAAGCCAGCTGATACTACTGCTCAAAAACCAGCTGATCAAACTACAGCACCAGCAGCTATGCTTACACCAGAGCAAGCTCAAAATCTTATAACAGATCTTAAGTATTTAATATCTGTTAACTCTATTGATAAGGTTAATGCAATACTTCAAAATACACCTAAAGATACAGTTCCAGCTAATGCTATGCCTGAATATACTGCAGCTGAAAACTTTATGAATACTACAGGAGTTAACTACTATTATGATAATGCTATGGAAAATTATAATAATGGTAATTATTTAGAAGCAATAGAATACTTCAAAAAGGCTCAACCTTATACAACTGAAAAATTTAGGGGTCCAACTGTTGCATATCTTATAGCTAAATCATATGAAAAACTTGGAGATATAAATACATCATTAGATTATTATAAAAAATATCTAAAAGAATACCCTACTTCTGAAAGTTATACACCTGAAGTACTTTATCATCTTGCATTATATTATAACTCACAAAAAGATACTGTAGAGGCAAAGAAATATGCAAATATGCTTAATTCAACATTCTCAAGTTCAATGTATAACAACGATAATATAAGTAAAATTATAAATGAACAATAAAAAAGTTAGGAAATCTATATGATTTCCTAACTTTTATTTTTAATTTATATAAATAAATCTATAACTGTAACTATTCCTAATGAACATGTTGATATATATATTATTATAAGTATAACTTTTTCCCACTTTTTAAGAGCAAATTCCTTAGGCAACGTTTTCCATGCAAGTGCTATTAAAAATCCAAGTACTATAGGTAATAAAAGTGAATTTAATACTTCTACCCCTATTGTAAGTGATACAAGCGGCATTCCTGACAATACTATTGCAGCTGATAGAACTATTGTTATTATATAAACTGCATAAAATACTGGTGCTTCTTTTATTGTATTATTTAAACTTGCTGGTACATTTAATAATTCTCCTATTGACCATGAAATAGCTAATGACACAACTATCGCTGCAACAAGTCCTGCTCCTACAATCCCTGCAGCAAATAGTACCTTACCAGCTAAACTACCTACAAATGGTGTTAAAGCATTAACTATTTGTTCCACACTATTTAAAGGTGCATTAGGATTTGTCTTACCTATTGTTGCAGCAACTATAAGAATAACAGCTATTACTATTATTTGAGTAACTACTGAACCTATTGCTGTATCAATTCTAGACATTTTTATCTCTTCTTTTCTTACTTTCTTTTCCACAATTGCACTTTGTTGGTAGAATATCATCCATGGCATAATTACAGCTCCAACATTAGCTGAAATTAATAACCAATAATCACCATTCATTAATGGTTGATTTACAAATCCGTTAGCAATTTCACTTAAATCTGGTTTTGACATAAAAGCAACTATTATAAATAATAATTCAAATAATCCAATAAAAATAGCTGTTTTTTCTACCTTTTTATAATTTCCTGTTGTTGTTATTAATATTAAAATTAATGCTGCTGCCGGAACTGATATCCATTTAAATATTCCAAATAAAACTCCAACTCCTAGTATCCCTGTAAATTCAGTAACTAAAGCTCCTATAACTGCTATTAGTAATGTTAAAACTGAAAATATCTCCCACTTTCTTCCGAATACTTCTTTTATTAATTCTCCATGACCTTTTCCTGTTACTATTCCTAATCTATTTGTAAGTTCTTGTACGAAATAAACTATTGGTATCAGTATTAATTGAAGACCTATTAATTTATATCCCCATTGTGCTCCTGATTGAGCAGCTGTTACTACTGATCCTACATCTGTATCTGCTAACATTACTAAAAGTCCTGGCCCTAAGGCTGCAAGTAGCATCCACAGTTTACTTCTTCTTTTATTACTTATCTTTTGTTCGAAATTAGACTCCATTTTCACTCCTCCTAAAGTCTAGTTAATTGCAGTAATTAGATTATCACCCCAAAGATTATTATGCAAATTTTATGAAAAAATAAATCAATTGAAAGTAATTATCATACTTAATTAATTTCCTTTAAAAAGCTCTATTTTTTATTAATTTAATAATTATTTAATTCAAAAATAAATTAATATTATAATATTTGTATATCATTATTAAACTATATATTTTTCTATTAATTTATATATTATAATTTATAAATATAAACTACTTTAAATATCAAAAATAAAAAGCTAGAAAACATATAAATGTTTTCTAGCTTTTATACTCTAATATTTTATATAAATAAATCTATAACTGTAACTATTCCTAGTGAACAAATTGATACATATATTATTATAAGCACAACTTTTTCCCAAGTTTTTAGTGAATATTCTTTAGGTAATGTCTTCCAAGCAAGAGCTATTAAAAATCCAAGTACTATAGGTAATAATAATGAGTTTAATGTTTCAACAGCTATTGTAAGTGGTACAAGTGGTATTCCTGATAATACTATTGCAGCTGATACAACTATTGTTATTATATAAACTCCATAAAATACTGGTGCTTCTTTTATTGTATTATTTAAACTTGCTGGTACATTTAATAATTCTCCTATTGACCATGAGATAGCAAGTGATACAACTATTGCTGCAACAAGTGCTGCTCCTATAATTCCTACTGCAAATAATAATTTACCTGCAAAGCTTCCTACAAATGGTGTTAATGCATCAACTAATTGTTGTACACTATTTAAAGGTGCATTAGGATTTGTTTTTCCTATTGTAGATGCAACTATAAGCATTATAGCAATTACTATTATTTGAGTAACTACTGAACCTATTGCTGTATCAACTTTAGACATTTTTAAATAGCTTTTTGGTAACTTCTTTTCTACAACTGCACTTTGTTGATAGAATATCATCCATGGCATAACTACTGCTCCAACATTAGCTGAAATTAGTAACCAGTATCCTCCATCCTTTAATGGTTGATTTACAAATCCCATAGCTATATCATTTAAATTTGGTTTTGATATAATTGCTATTATTATAAATACTAATTCAAATAATCCTATAAGAATAGCTGTCTTTTCTACTTTTTTATAATTTCCTGTTGTTGTTATTAAAATTAATACTATTGCTGCTAATGGAACTGTTACCCATTTAGATACTCCAAATAAAATTCCAACTCCAAGTATTCCTGTAAATTCTGTAACTAAAGCACCTATAACTGCTACTAATAATGTTACAACTGAAAATACTTCCCACTTCTTGCCGAATGCTTCTTTAATTAATTCTCCATGTCCTTTTCCTGTGACTATTCCTAATCTATTTGTAAGTTCTTGAACAAAATATACTATTGGTATTAGTATTAATTGAAGTCCTATTAGTCTATAACCCCATTGAGCTGCTGATTGAGCTGCTGTTACTATTGATCCAACATCTGTATCTGCAAGCATCACTAAAACCCCAGGTCCTAAAATACTTAATAATGTTAATATCTTATTTTTTCTTTTATAATTTATTTCATTTCTACTATCATTTCTATCTATATTAATCTCCATGTTAAACACCTCCTGATGTCTACTTGTTGTTAAATATAGATTAACATTTAGTAAATTTTTGTGCAAACCATCCAAAAAATCAATAACTGAAAATGATTTTCATTTTCAATTATTTTTTTATTAAAATTAAAATTATATTAACACATTAAAAATTTATAAAATGAAATAGTATTAATTTCATAAACTTTATATATCAACTATAGAGTTTGAATTTCTGTCTCAGATATATCTTTATAATTAAAACCTCCTATATTTTATAAATATATAAAATAAGATCAAATACTTATATAATAAAAAAATTATAGATTTTTTTATTTATCAAAAAAGAGTTATCTTTTAGATAACTCTTTTTTTGATGATTTATTTAGCTCTATTTAAATTATACAGCTTTTATATGATTATCTCCCACTAATATAGAAAATCTGCTTTCTACCGTTTACAGGATTTTCTGATATATAACTATCTACTCCAAAAACCTCTTTTATAGTTTCACTAGTGAAAATCTCATCTACTGTTCCACTTTTTAAAATTTCACCTTGTTTCATTACAATAATATAATCACAATACATTGCTGATATATTCATATCATGTAATGCTGCAAATACAGTAACATTTAGATCTTTAATTATATCCATAAGCTGTATTTGATAAGTAATATCTAAGTGATTTGTAGGTTCATCTAAAATTATAAAATCTGTATCTTGAACTAAAGCTCTAGCTATAAATGCTCTTTGTTTTTCTCCACCTGATAATGTATTAAAATTTCTATCTTTATATTTTTCAAGCCCTACTCTTTTAATCATCCCATCCACAAGCTTTATATCTTCTTTAGAATAATCTTCAAACATTGATTTATAAGGATATCTTCCCATTTTAACAACATCTTCTACAGTAAAATCAAATTGTGTTGAACTTTCTTGTGCAAGTATAGCTAATTCTTTTGCTATTTCTTTTGATTTCATTTCATTAATTTCTTTACCATCTATATATATTTTTCCCTTATTAGGTTTATAAACTCTATATATATTTTTTAATAAAGTTGATTTACCTGATCCATTAGGTCCTATTATTCCTACAAATTTACCTTTGGGTATTTCTAAGTCTATACCTTTTAGTATTTTTTGCTTTCCAATTTCATATTCAAGTCCTTCAATCTTTAACTTCATTATTCATTACCTCCAAATGAATAATTATTTTTAGCTATTAACCATAAGAAGAATGGTCCGCCAATTATCGCTGTTATTATTCCTATTGGTAATTCTCTAGGAGCAAATATAACTCTAGCTATTATATCTGAAACAACTAAGAATATAGCTCCTAAAAGTGATGATAAAATTAATATCTTCTTATGACTACTTCCAACAAGTCCTCTAGATATATGTGGAACTACAAGTCCTACAAATCCAATAGCTCCAACAACTGAAACTAAAACTGAAGTTAAAAATGTTGCCAATAATATTATTATAGATTTTATAAGTTTAACATTCATACCAAGAACAATTGCACTTGTGTCTCCAAATAATAGTAAGTCTAATGAATTTGATAAGAATAAACTTATAATCAAAACTAAAATTAATATAACAATAGGTAAAATTATATTACTCCATTTAGCTCCACCAAGGCTTCCCATTATCCAGAACATAGCTGCTCTTGCTTGATTAGAATTTTCTGCTGAATAAATTATAAAATTTGTTATAGCTGAAAATATTGTAGATATTGCAAGCCCTGATAAAACAAGCCTTGTAGTTGATGAAACTCTTCCCCACTTTGTACCAATAATAAAAACTAATGCTCCACAAAGCACGGACCCTAAAAATGCTCCAAGAGTTACTCCAAATATAGCTCCACCTATTACTATTACAAAAACAGCTCCAGCTGAAGCTCCTGAAGATATTCCTAGAATATATGGATCTGCTATTGAATTTCTTGTTACACATTGCATTAAAATTCCACATATTGCAAGCCCTGCTCCTGTTACTGCTGCAAGGATAACTCTTGGCATCCTTATATCAAATATTATAGTTTCTATTACATTGTTCCAACTAACATCAAAAATATTTATTCCAACTATTTTATTTAATACAGCTTCATAAACTATATTGAATTTTATATGTGTACTACCTATAGATATAGCAAAAATCATACTTACTATAAGAATAGCAGCTAATATAATTATAGCTAATCCATAACTAGTTTTAGATTTTTTCATTATTTAACATCCCCATAGAACATAGTATTCATTTCTTTAATAGCCTTTGGTGCTCTTATTCCTGGTGATAAATCAGCTAAATCTATAGTGAATATCTTATTATTCTTAACCGCATTAACATTTTTAAATGCAGGATTTGTCTTAAGAAGATTTATTTTTTCATCTACACTTTGAGGTTCTGATAAATATCTAGTAACTATAATAATATCTGGATTTTTTGCTGCTATACTTTCAAATGATACTGTATTCCATTGATTATTTAAATCTCCAAAGATATTTTTCCCACCAGCAAGAGTTATAAGATTGTTTGCAAATCCTCCACCAACAACATATGCATCCTTATCTCCTGAATCATACACAAGTACTGATGGTTTCTTATCTTCTGGTACAGTTTTATTTCTATCTTCAACTTCTTTAATTTGTGCTTTCATATCTGCAACTACTTTTTGTGCTCTATCTTCTACATTAAATATTTTACCAAGTTGATCATAATCTTTATATACATCTTCTATTGTTGCATTACCTTGTAAAGCTGATTCTACATAAGGAGCTATTCCTTCTTGTTCTAATTCTTCTGGAGTTCCAACCCCCTTAGCACTTAGTGATTGTAACCATCCTGAAACAAAATCTGGTTTTAAAGCTAAGAAGCTTTCTTTTGATATTTGGTGTCCTTCTGTAACTTTAAGTTGAGGTATTTTATCATAAGCCTCTTTATATTCTGGAAGAATTGGATTATCTAGAAGTGCTGTTCCAACCATTCTATCTCCAAGTCCTAATGATAATAATGTCTCAGTCATAAACTGTGATAAAGTAACTGCTCTTTTGGGAGCTGACTTAATAGTAACATCTACTGGTTTATTTATTCCGTCGTTATATACATATTTTACTTCTTTATATGTTGATGATTGATCAGCTATTTTAACCTCATTTTTATTTTTTACTGCAACATTATATCTGAATATTCCAAATCCAACTACTGCAGCAGCTACTACTATACCTGCGATTATAACTTTAATTTTTTTATTCATCTTCTCTCTCTCTTTCTCTTCAACTTTTGTAATTTCTCCGCAATTTATATAACTATTTTGTAACTTTTACGAAATTTATTGTAACCTAATATTAATAAAAAGTAAAAACACCAAAAATATATATTTTTATATTTAAATATACATTTTTTATTAATTTTAATGTATATAGATATACTTTCTATAAAGTTTAATAAATTGTGACTAAATTAACAACAAGATTCATCTTTTAAATGATATTGCTTTATCAATTAATAACTTAATCTCTATAAAATAATTACAAAATAAAAAGATATAAAAACTTATAGTTTAAGCTTTTATACCTTTAAAAAATTTATTAATTTAATAATAATTAATTATAAATTAGATTATTAAATCATTAATATTATTCTTTTATTCATCTTTAGAGCTTTTATTATTATCTTTCATAAATTTAGTTAAGCTATCAAAGAGCATATTCTTTTTTCCTTTTAAAAAAGCTAATAATATAGGTAGCATTATAAGCGGCCCTACACTTCCTGCTATTATATCTTCCATAGTATCTAAAAGACTTCCACCTTGAGAATCAAAATTAAATAACTGATCTCCAGCAAATTCCCACATCTCCCAACAGGCAGTCATTGCAATAGAAAATAAAAAAGTATAAGTTACTATAAGTATAGGTTTTACATTCTTTGTTTCATAATTATTTTGAACCATAAAAACTGTATATGCAACTAAAAAGACTACTCCCCCTGAAACTAAATGTAAAAATAAATCCCACCATTCAAATTTAAAATAAAAGCTATTCATTTTTCCTAGAAACATAGCTATAAATATAAAAATTTGAATTATAAAATTTAAATATTTAGGAATCTTAATTTTAGATATCTTTATAATTACCCTTGGTAGTGCAATAACAACTAAAGTACAAAATCCATTAAATATATAATCATTACTTTTATTGATAATTCCATAAATTATATATATAGATGTGATTATATATAGGATTATTTCAAAAATACTATCATACGATTTATATTTTCTCACTAATTTCTCCCCCTTAAATTTACCCTTCTATTAATTTTAATTTTTCTTTTCTACTTAATTTTTTTATTCTATATTCCCTTCTTTGTGCATCTACTTTTTCTTCAAATCCTTCAAAATAAACTAATTCTACTGGCAATCTAGCTCTTGTATACTTTGCACCTTTACCAGTATTATGAGCTTGTATCCTTTTCTCTAGATTATTTGTCCATCCAGTGTAAAGTGTACCATCTCCACATTTCAAAATATATACATAATTCATTTAATCACCTTCTGAGTTTTTATATAACTCTATTATTATACTTTATCCACCACCTACTAATTTATATATTTTTATTAAAAAAATATATATTAATATTTATTTAGTTTATGACTAATATTAAAAATTTGGTTTTATCTATATCTTTAAATAAAAAAGAGCTATCTAACGGATAGCTCTTACTTTATTTGATTAAGCTCTTTTTCTATCTTCAATATCAACTACTGACTCTTCTTTATTCTTAGCAATATAATATAAAGGTAAAGCAAGGAAAAGAGTTCCTCCTACAAAATTACCTATTGATACCCAAAGAAGATTATGTGTTGCTCCCATAAGTGATACTGCTGTACCAGTATGAGGTAGCATAAGAGACATTGAAAATAAAGTCATATTTGCAATACTATGCTCAAAACCTGCTGTTATAAATGTATATAAACACCAAAATATCATTATAAGTTTAGCTGATTCACTTTTTAATTTATACATACACCATGCAGCTAGACAAACTAATATATTACATAAAATCCCCTTAAAGAACAACTCTGGTCCAGCAGTTGTCATTTTCATTTCAGCTGACTTTATAATATATTCTTTAACATAACTAGTTCCTGCATTTGATTGAACATATACAAATGCACCTATGAATGAACCTATTATATTACCTATGTAACTTGCTAATAAAATTTTAATCATATCTAATACTGTTACTTTTTTATATAAAGTACCTATAGACATAACTAATGAATTACTTGTAAATAAATCTACCCCTGCCATCATAACTAAACTAAGAGCAACACCAAAAGAAACTCCCATAACAATTTTAGTTCCAGCATAATTTGCATGATCTAAAATTCCTCCAATTGTGTATAAAAGCATAACTCCAAGCCCAACAAAAAGACCTCCTAATAAAGATATCATTATATACTTACTAACACCTTTATTATAAAGTCCTATCTTTTTTTCTGCTGAATGACAAATAGCATTCATTTCTTCATTATACATTTTCATCCCCCTAAAAATTTTTTCGTAATAATTATATCACTTTATCTAAATTTTAACAATTAAGCTAATTTACACATTTTATTAAAATTCAAAAAATAAAGGCCACCCTTAAAAGATAGCCATTTATTATATTTAAATACTAATTATTTTTTCAAGATTCATAGCAAGAGTTAAATACTTTATTGTTTCTCTAGTTTCACCAATTATATGATACATTTCAGCCATTTCTATATACCTTTGTCTTTTTTCTTCAACTGATGCAAACCTCACTAATATATCTGTTGCTAGATTCATATTCATTTCCCATTGAATAAGACTTCTATTAACTCTATTTATTCTAGCCTTATAAAGATAACTTCTTTCTATTAAAAATTGACTATCAAGCTTTATAGAAATTTCTAAAGCTTCTTCAGACATTTCTTTTGCAACATCTACCTTTTCATTATTTAATAATATCTCTACCATATATAAAAGCAACTCTGTATATGCATAGCTATTATTACTTTTAACCTTTTCTTTTATATCTAATATTATATCTAAAGCCTTATCTTGATTATTTTGTTCAAAATAGTTTTCAGCTATTAATAACTCAACAGCACAATATGTGATTTTTTCTTTATGTTTATAAGAATCAAACTTTTCTAAATTAGCAGTTATATCTTTATTAAGCTTCATTCTACAAGTAAGCATTAATCCATTAATTAAAGCTATATACTCATCTGATTTTATTTTATCCTCTAAATATAATAACTCTTTTAATATTTCCTCACACTTATTATAATCATTTGTTAAATAATATGCTTTAGCAAGTAAAAAGTTATTTTTTATATAGCAATCCATATTCTTAGAAATTGTATAACTTACTATATGGGAAATAGCTCTATTTAAATAAGTTATAGCATCACTATAATTTCTTTTAGCTAAGAAATATTTAGCTAAATCCTCATAATAAACTTGTTTCTGATCAGCATCATCTTCATGTAATTCATTATAAGTTGATATTAATTCATTAATTCCTTCAAATTTTTTTCTCTTTGTATATACTTCAAATAATATATGAATAAACTTAAAAGCTAAATCTTTATATCCCTTTGCTAAGCAATATTCAAGTCTTTCTTTTATAGCTAAAAAATCATTTTCTGTAAATACATCAAGAGACTCATAATTTTTTATACTACTTTCAAGCTCCATAATATCATCAAAAAGTAAATACTGAATGTCAAGATCTAATCTTTCTGCTACCATCTCTAAAATCCATTGCTCTGCTTTAATCTTATCATTCTCTATGCAACTCATTTTAGAAATAGATACATCTTTTTTGCATAACTCTTTTAATGTCACACCCTTATAAATTCTGGCTCTTTTTATCTTTTCCCCTGTTGATAAGAAGTTCATATTTATCACCTATCTACCTAAAATCAATTTAATTTTTTATTACCCCAACTTGCTTTAAGCTGTTGATTCCCTTATCTAAGTATTTTGCAGATTCATAATCACGTTTTAACTCTAAATAGAATTTTCCAAGTATTATACAAATCTCTGCTTTTCTCTTCTCTAGATTATTCTTTTCTGCTATATGTAGCATATCTAAAAGAATAAACTCTGCTTTTTCTATATTTTCTTCTAATAGTGTAACTCTATAATTTAAATAATTATAATCTAAAACTTTTTCCATATTATTAATATCTAATTTACTTTTTATTTTCTGTAATATAACATTACAATTTGGTATATCTTTTAATTTAATATAGTTCTCACATATATTAATTAATGTATCTACAACTTTTTCATCATTATTATCTTCTCTCATTTTTTTAGCTTTTTCATAATGGATGAAAGATTCTTCAATATTATCAAATTCATAGAATAACTTTCCTAATGAATTTTCTATTTCTGCAATATTCTCAGTTTGCTTTAATTCTTTATATATAGCTAAACTCTTTTTAGAATATATTATTGCATTTTCAAGTTCTCCTGCCTTATTATACTCTTCACTTAAAAGAGCTAATGTCTCAGCATATTTCTTTCTATCATATACTCTTAAAAATTCTTCCTTAGCTAAAAATACAAAGTTCATAGCTTGTCTCATATCATCTAAAAGGAAATATGTCTTAGATAGATAGTAATGTATCTCTCCAAGTAAAGTATCCTCTGTTAATTTATTATTTAAATAAACTTTTTCCGCTTCTTTTAAATATGAATTTGATGAATGATATGCCTTTGCTTGTAAGCTTAATTTACCTACATTTAAATATGTATGAACCATATCTATATAACTAGAAGTCTTTATAAATAATACATTTGCAGCTAAGAAAAATTGTTGAGCTAAAGCATAGTCTTCCTTACTTAAATATATCTCAGCTCTTAAATATAAATTCTTTGCTTTTCTATATTCTAAATCATATTTTTCGGCATAATACAATGCATTTTCTATACATTGTTCTGCTTTATCTAAATTTCCTTGTAATATACATCTTTCAGCTGTTTGTTCAAAAAATAAACAAATTTTTTCAGCTTGTGTCTTTTCTGATTCCATTAAATATTCAACTGATGTTTCTAAAGTATCTGCCAGATACTCTAATAAATCCATTGATGGATTACTTCTACCAGACTCTACAAGACTTATTTGACCTGGAGTTATTCTTTCTCCTGCTAAATCTTTTAAAGTCATATTTAATTCTTTTCTTTTTCTCTTTATCTTTTCACCCAATGATAATATTTCCATAATTTAATCACCTTTAACCCGTTATATTTCACAAACATAGCTATATAATCCTTATTATACCACATTTTTCCCTTTATTTTTACATATATTCTTTAAGTTTTTTTAAATATTCTATCTCTTTTTTTCAATTTATACAAAAAAAGAGAGGGATTTTTCCCTCTCTTTTGTAATTTTTTTTTATATTATTTAAGTCGTGACATAAAACAATCATACCCATCTTCAAACATACAACATGTTTTTCTACACATTCTTTTTAATCTTCTTTGTGTATTCTTATCTAGATTAGGTACTATTGCCATTCCAATAGCTGCACCTACAAATGTGCCTGCTACTAAACCTTTTACTAATTTACACATAGAGAACACCTCTTTCATATATATTTCCTTATTAGTGTTCACTATCCTTCTAAATTTATATTAGTATTTTAGTGGTATTTAGTTTTCTTCTAAAATCTTAACTAGACGATCTACAATATACTTATTTCCAACTTAATCACTAAGTATTATTATAGAATTTTTGCTTTTTATTAAAATAATTAAAGAAGTGTTTAAAATTATTTTTAAAAGGATTTTTTTTAAATATATGAGTTTATTAGTTATCCTCCTTTTATATACTATATATATTTTACTAATAATAAAAAAGGATTTATGCTTATAAAAACATAAATCCTTTTTATTTGTTACTTTCTATTTTTACGTCTAAAAATTTCTCCTATACCTAATATTCCTAATATAGAAGCCCAAGTAACTATTCCTTCTATATTAGAGCTTATGTCATCATTTATACCTGTATCAGGTAGATTTTTATCATTAACTATATTAATTGAAACATCTTTATCTTCTAAATCTGATTTTGTAAGATTGTTCTCATTAATTTTTTCTCCATTAACAGTTATACTTGATACTTTATAACCTTTCGGTATAGTTAATTCTGGATTATTTTCATTTACTATTTTACTTGAAATAATATTACCATCTTTTCCTATAGTATTTATTCTTACAGAAGCTACTTTAGGAGTTAATGTCACTGTTCTATATTTAGTATTTCCTGTAGTAACATTTACATCGATATTTTTATCATTATATCCGTTTACAGATATTTTTATATGATTAGTTCCAGCTGTTGTTCCTACAATAATTTCTCCATTACTATTAGTTTTTTCTTCTTTACCATTAACTATTATCTTTTTATTTTTTAATAGTCCATTGTCTCCATTTACTGTTATTATAACTTTTCCTGCTTCTGGGTCTAAGGCAATTATTCCTGTTACATTTCCATTTGGATCTAACTTAACTGAAGTTTGTCCATTAGTATATCCTTTATCTGAAGCTGTTGCAATTATTTCTCCTGGTTTAACATCATTTGCTTGTACTTCTCCATTAGAATTTGTATACAATGTTTGTCCATCTATATTTACAGTTGCTCCTGATAATATTTTTCCTGTTTTACTATTAATAACTTTTATAACTACAGTTCCGGTGTCTGGTACTAATGAAATTGTTCCATTTCCTTCTCCATTTGGAGTTACTTCAACTTTAGTACTTTCATTATGATAATTATTATCTGAAGCATTAACTATTACATCTCCTGGAACTACATTTGATATTGTAACTTGCCCATTTGAATCAGTTGTGTAAGTTTTTCCACCATAAGTTACTTTTGCATTTGCTAATCCTTTCTTTGTTGAACTATCTACTACTGTTATTTTCATTGTTCCGTTATCAGGTGTTAATGTAATATTAGTTTTTTCAGTTTCTCCTGGTTTACCATCAACTATTACTGTTCCATTATGATAATTCTTTGAACCTATTGTTATAGTATTAGAACCTTCTGATGTTTTTACAATTACTTGCCCTTCTGCATCTGTTGTTTCTGAAACTCCATTTACTGTTATCTTAGTATTTTTAAGTGGTCCATTTTCACCATTAACTGTTACTATAACTTTTCCAGCCTCTGGATTTAAAGCAATTATTCCTGTTGCCTTTCCATTCGGATCTAACTTAACCGAAACTTGTCCCTTATTATATCCTTTATCTGAAGCCGTTGCATTTATTTCTCCTGGTTTAACATCATTTATTTGTACTTCCCCATTTGAATTTGTACGTAATGTTTGTCCATTTATATTTACAGTTACTCCTGATAATACATTTCCTGTTTTACTATCAACGACTTTTATAACTACAGTTCCGTTGTCCGGTGTTAATGAAATTGTTCCAGCTCCTTGACCATTTGGAGTTACCTCAACTTTAGTACTTCCACTATGATAATTATTATCTGAACCATCAACTGTTACATCTCCTGGAACTACGTTTGATATTGTTACTTGTCCATTTGAATCAGTTGTGTAAGTTTTTCCATCATAAGTTACCTTTGCGTTTTTTAACGTTTTCTTTGTTGAACTATCTATTACTGTTATCTTCATTACTCCGTTGTCCGGTGTTAATGAAATTATTTCAGTATCTTCTCCATTTGGAGTTACTTCAACTTTAGTGCTTCCATCATGATAATTTTTATCTGATCCATCAACTATTACATCTCCTGGAACTACATTTGATATTGTCACTTGTCCATTTGAATCAGTTGTATAAGTTTTTCCACCATAAGTTACTTTTGCATTTCCTAATACTTTCTTTGTTAAGCTATCTATTACTGTTATTTTCATTGTTCCGTTATCCGGTGTTAATGAAATTATTCCAGTTCCTTCTCCATTTGGAATTACTTCAACTTTAGTGCTTCCATTATGATAATTTTTATCTAAACCACCAACTGTTATATCTCCTGGTACTACGTTTGATATTGTTACTTCTCCATTTGAATCAGTTGTGTAAGTTTTCCTATCATAAATTACTTTTGCATTTTCTAATGGTTTCTTTGTTAAGCTATCTACTACTGTTATTTTCATTATTCCATTGTCCGGTGTTAATGAAATTATTCCATTTTCTTCTCCATTTGGAGTTACTTCAACTTTAGTACTTCCATTATGATAATTTTTATCTGAACCATCAACTGTTATATTTCCTGGTACTACGTTTGATATTGTTACTTCTCCATTTGAGTCAGTTGTATAAGTTTTTCCATCATAAGTTACTTTTGCATTTCCTAATACTTTCTTTGTTAAGCTATCTACTACTGTTATTTTCATTATTCCGTTATCTGGTGTTAATGTAACATTCGTTTTTTCTGTTTCTCCTGGTTTACCATCAACTATTACTGTCCCATTATGATAATTCTTTGAACCTATTGTTATAGTATTTGGGCCTTCTGATGTTTTTATAGTTACTTGGCCTTCTGCATCTGTTTTTTCTGAAACTCCATTTACTGTTACTTTTGTATTTTTAAGTGGTCCATTCTCACCATTAACTGTTATTGTAGTACTTCCTGCTTCTGGTACTAATGAAATTGTTCCCATTACTGTTTTATTTGAAGCAGCATTAACTAATATATGTCCATTAGTATATCCTTTATCTGAAGCTGTTACACTTATTTCTCCTGGTTTAAGATTATTTACTTGTACTTCTCCATTTGAATTTGTACGTAATATTTTTCCACTTATATTTACATCTGCTCCTGATAATACTTTACCAGTTTTACTATCGACAACTTTTATAACTACAATTCCGTTATCTGGTACTAATGAAGTTATTTTTTTCCCTTGTCCATTTGAATCTACTTCTACTTTACTACTTTCATTTTTATAATTATTATCCGGTACTAATGAAATTATTCCTGTAGCTTGTCCATCTGGAATTACTTCAACTTTAGTACTTCCATCATGATAATTTTTATCTGATCCATCAACTGTTATATCTCCTGGATTTACATTTGATATTGTTACTTCTCCATTTGAATCAGTTGTGTAAGTTCTTCCATCATAAGTTACTTTTGCTTTTTCTAATGGTTTCTTTGTTAAGCTATCTATTACTGTTATTTTCATTGTTCCGTTGTCCGGTGTTAATGAAATTGTTCCAGTTCCTTCTCCATTTGGAGTTACTTCAACTTTAGTACTTCCATTATGATAATTATCATCTGATCCATCAACTGTTATATTTCCTGGTATTACATTTGATATTGTAACTTCACCTTTTGAATCAGTTGTATAAGTTTTTCCATCATAAGTTACTTTTGCATTTTCTAATGGTTTCTTTGTTAAGCTATCTACTACTGTTATTTTCATTATTCCGTTATCCGGTGTTAATGAAATTATTCCATTTTCTTCTCCATTTGGAGTTACTTCAACTTTAGTACTTCCATTATGATAATTTTTATCTGAACCATCAACTGTTATATTTCCTGGTACTACGTTTGATATTGTTACTTCTCCATTTGAGTCAGTTGTATAAGTTTTTCCATCATAAGTTACTTTTGCATTTCCTAATACTTTCTTTGTTAAGCTATCTACTACTGTTATTTTCATTATTCCGTTATCTGGTGTTAATGTAACATTCGTTTTTTCTGTTTCTCCTGGTTTACCATCAACTATTACTGTCCCATTATGATAATTCTTTGAACCTATTGTTATAGTATTTGGGCCTTCTGATGTTTTTATAGTTACTTGGCCTTCTGCATCTGTTTTTTCTGAAACTCCATTTACTGTTACTTTTGTATTTTTAAGTGGTCCATTCTCACCATTAACTGTTATTGTAGTACTTCCTGCTTCTGGTACTAATGAAATTGTTCCCATTACTGTTTTATTTGAAGCAGCATTAACTAATATATGTCCATTAGTATATCCTTTATCTGAAGCTGTTACACTTATTTCTCCTGGTTTAAGATTATTTACTTGTACTTCTCCATTTGAATTTGTACGTAATATTTTTCCACTTATATTTACATCTGCTCCTGATAATACTTTACCAGTTTTACTATCGACAACTTTTATAACTACAATTCCGTTATCTGGTACTAATGAAGTTATTTTTTTCCCTTGTCCATTTGAATCTACTTCTACTTTACTACTTTCATTTTTATAATTATTATCCGGTACTAATGAAATTATTCCTGTAGCTTGTCCATCTGGAATTACTTCAACTTTAGTACTTCCATCATGATAATTTTTATCTGATCCATCAACTGTTATATCTCCTGGATTTACATTTGATATTGTTACTTCTCCATTTGAATCAGTTGTGTAAGTTCTTCCATCATAAGTTACTTTTGCTTTTTCTAATGGTTTCTTTGTTAAGCTATCTATTACTGTTATTTTCATTGTTCCGTTGTCCGGTGTTAATGAAATTGTTCCAGTTCCTTCTCCATTTGGAGTTACTTCAACTTTAGTACTTCCATTATGATAATTATCATCTGATCCATCAACTGTTATATTTCCTGGTATTACATTTGATATTGTAACTTCACCTTTTGAATCAGTTGTATAAGTTTTTCCATCATAAGTTACTTTTGCATTTTCTAATGGTTTCTTTGTTAAGCTATCTACTACTGTTATTTTCATTGTTCCGTTGTCCGGTGTTAATGAAATTGTTCCAGTTCCTTCTCCATTTGGAGTTACTTCAACTTTAGTACTTCCATTATGATAATTATCATCTGATCCATCAACTGTTATATTTCCTGGTATTACATTTGATATTGTAACTTCACCTTTTGAATCAGTTGTATAAGTTTTTCCATCATAAGTTACTTTTGCATTTTCTAATGGTTTCTTTGTTAAGCTATCTACTACTGTTATTTTCATTATTCCGTTATCCGGTGTTAATGAAATTATTCCATTTTCTTCTCCATTTGGAGTTACTTCAACTTTAGTACTTCCATTATGATAATTTTTATCTGAACCATCAACTGTTATATTTCCTGGTACTACGTTTGATATTGTTACTTCTCCATTTGAGTCAGTTGTATAAGTTTTTCCATCATAAGTTACTTTTGCATTTCCTAATACTTTCTTTGTTAAGCTATCTACTACTGTTATTTTCATTATTCCGTTATCTGGTGTTAATGTAACATTCGTTTTTTCTGTTTCTCCTGGTTTACCATCAACTATTACTGTCCCATTATGATAATTCTTTGAACCTATTGTTATAGTATTTGGGCCTTCTGATGTTTTTATAGTTACTTGGCCTTCTGCATCTGTTTTTTCTGAAACTCCATTTACTGTTACTTTTGTATTTTTAAGTGGTCCATTCTCACCATTAACTGTTATTGTAGTACTTCCTGCTTCTGGTACTAATGAAATTGTTCCCATTACTGTTTTATTTGAAGCAGCATTAACTAATATATGTCCATTAGTATATCCTTTATCTGAAGCTGTTACACTTATTTCTCCTGGTTTAAGATTATTTACTTGTACTTCTCCATTTGAATTTGTACGTAATATTTTTCCACTTATATTTACATCTGCTCCTGATAATACTTTACCAGTTTTACTATCGACAACTTTTATAACTACAATTCCGTTATCTGGTACTAATGAAGTTATTTTTTTCCCTTGTCCATTTGAATCTACTTCTACTTTACTACTTTCATTTTTATAATTATTATCCGGTACTAATGAAATTATTCCTGTAGCTTGTCCATCTGGAATTACTTCAACTTTAGTACTTCCATCATGATAATTTTTATCTGATCCATCAACTGTTATATCTCCTGGATTTACATTTGATATTGTTACTTCTCCATTTGAATCAGTTGTGTAAGTTCTTCCATCATAAGTTACTTTTGCTTTTTCTAATGGTTTCTTTGTTAAGCTATCTATTACTGTTATTTTCATTGTTCCGTTGTCCGGTGTTAATGAAATTGTTCCAGTTCCTTCTCCATTTGGAGTTACTTCAACTTTAGTACTTCCATTATGATAATTATCATCTGATCCATCAACTGTTATATTTCCTGGTATTACATTTGATATTGTAACTTCACCTTTTGAATCAGTTGTATAAGTTTTTCCATCATAAGTTACTTTTGCATTTTCTAATGGTTTCTTTGTTAAGCTATCTACTACTGTTATTTTCATTATTCCGTTATCCGGTGTTAATGAAATTATTCCAGTTCCCTCACTATTTGAAGTTACTTCAACTTTAGTGCTTCCATTATGATAATTTTTATCTGATCCTTCAACTGTTATATCCCCTGGTACTACATTTGATATTGTCACTTCTCCATTTGAATCAGTTGTATAAGTTTTTCCGTTATAAGTTACTTTTGCTTTTTCTAATGGTTTCTTTGTTAAACTATCTATTACTGTTATTTTCATTGTTCCGTTATCCGGTATTAATGTAATATTAGTTTTTTCAGTTTCTCCCGGTTTACCATCGACTATTACTGTTCCATTATGATAATTGTTTGAACCTATTGTTATAGTATTAGAACCTTCTGATGTTTTTACAGTTACTTGCCCTTCTGCATCTGTTGTTTCTGAAACTCCATTTACTGTTATCTTAGTATTTTTAAGTGATCCATTTTCACCATTAACTGTTACTATAACTTTTCCCTCCTCTGGATTTAAGGTAATTATTCCTGTTGCCTTTCCATTCGGATCTAACTTAACCGAAGCTTGTCCATTAGTATATCCTTTATCTGAAGCTGTTATATTTATTTCTCCTGGTTTAACATCATTTATTTGTACTTCCCCATTTGAATTTGTATGTAATGTTTGCCCATTTATATTTACAGTTACTCCTGATAATACATTTCCTGTTTTACTATCAACGACTTTTATAACTACAGTTCCGTTATCCGGTATTAATGAAATTGTTCCAGTTCCTTGACCATTTGGAGTTACCTCAACCTTAGTACTTCCATTATGATAATTTTTATCTGAACCATCAACTGTTATATCTCCTGGAACTACATTTGATATTGTTACTTGTCCTTTTGAATCAGTTGTATAAGTTTTTCCATTATAAGTTACATTTGCATTTCCTAATACTTTCTTTGTTAAGCTATCTACTACTGTTATTTTCATTGTTCCGTTATCCGGTGTTAATGAAATTATTCCAGTTCCTTCTCCATTTGGAGTTACTTCAACTTTAGTGCTTCCATTATGATAATTTTTATCTGAACCATCAACTGTTATATCTCCTGATTTTACATTTGATATTGTCACTTTTCCATTTGAATCAGTTGTGTAAATTTTTCCATCATAAGTTACTTTTGCATTTGCTAATGCTTTCTTTGTTAAACTATCTACTACTGTTATTTTCATTGTTCCGTTGTCCGGTATTAATGAAATTATTCCAGTTCCTTCTCCATTTGGAGTTACTTCAACTTTAGTGCTTCCATTATGATAATTTTTATCTGAACCATCAACTGTTATATCTCCTGGAACTACGTTTGATATTGTTACTTCTCCATTTGAATCAGTTGTATAAGTTTTTCCATCATAAGTTACCTTTGCGTTTTCTAATGGTTTCTTTGTTGAACTATCTATTACTGTTATTTTTATTGTTCCGTTGTCCGGTGTTAATGAAATTATTCCATTTCCTTCTCCATTTGGAGTTACTTCAACTTTAGTGCTTCCATTATGATAATTTTTATCTGAACCACCAACTGTTATATCTCCTGGTACTACATTTGATATTGTTACTTCTCCATTTGAATCAGTTGTATAAGTTTTTCCATCATAAATTACTTTTGCATTTCCTAGTGCTTTCTTTGTTAAGCCATCTACTACTGTTATTTTCATTATTCCGTTGTCCGGTGTTAATGAAATTATTCCATTTCCTTCTCCATTTGGAGTTACTTCAACTTTAGTACTTCCATTATGATAATTTTTATATGAACCATCAACTGTTATATCTCCTGGTACTGCGTTTGATATTGTTACTTCTCCATTTGAATTAGTTGTATAAGTTTTTCCATCATAAGTTACTTTTGCATTTCCTAATACTTTCTTTGTTAAACTATCCACTACTGTTATTTTCATCGTTCCATTATCCGGTATTAATGTAATATTAGTTTTTTTTATTTTTCCCGGTTTACCATCAACTATTATTGTTCCATTTTGATAATCCTTTGAACCTATTGTTATATTATTAGAACCTTCTGATATTTTTACAATTACTTTTCCATCTGCATCTGTTGTTTCTGAAACTCCATTTACTGTTACCTTAGTATTTTTAAGTGGCCCATTCTCACCATTAACTGTTACTATAACATTTCCTTCTTCTGGAATTAGAGAAATTTTTCCTGTCACTGTTTTATTTGGATCTACCTCAACTGAAGTTTTAGCTTTAATATATCCTTCATCTGAAGCTGTTGCACTTATTTCTCCAGGTTTAATATTGCTTACATACACTTCTCCATTTGAATTTGTATGTAATATTTGTCCATCTATATTTACAGTTGCCCCCGCTAATACCTTTCCTGTTTTACCATCAACAACCTTTATAACTGCATTCCCATATTGCTCTTTCTTTTGTAAATGATAAATTACAGTTATCTTTGAATCTCCTATACTTATTGGTGGTAATTCTCCTGAAATAACTTGTCCATTTTTCTCTACAGTAATACTTTTAACTTCATATCCTTGTGGAATTTCTACCTTATCAATACTTGTTCCTACCTCACCAGTAAACGAATCTTCTTTTATTACTTTTCCATTACTATCTACAAATTTTCTATTTACAGTACCTAAA
The DNA here is from genome assembly GCF_900091705.1 of Clostridium mediterraneense. Lineage (GTDB taxonomy): Bacteria > Bacillota > Clostridia > Clostridiales > Clostridiaceae > Sarcina > Sarcina mediterraneense. The sequence goes on from NZ_LT594785.1 coordinate 1,627,440, forward strand.
TCTATTATTATGTCACCCTTACCTATAACAAAATAAGGTAATATTTCAGTTTCTGCCTTCTTTAAATTTGGTATTGTATATATTTCATTTACTCCTGATATAGGACCAGCTCCAGGCAATGATTTAATTAATTGCCCATTTTTATATAAATTAATATATGCATAGGCATTATCTCTTTTTATAAATATATCTCCATTACTATTAGCAGTTACTGTACTATTTTGTGAAGCTGGAGATGCATTAACTTCATAAGTTACACCAGGTTTTAAGCCACTTACCTTAGTTATTTCATAATTTAACATATTTATATTTTTATCTTTTATTATAATTGGTTCTTTGCATCCCTGCACCCTAATAACTATATCTTGTTTCCCTAAGACAGTTTGCCCTTGTTCTAATTCAGAAACAGGAACTACTCCATTTGAAAGTATTCCACCTCCAATAAAATCACCATTAGCATTCTCAACTGTAATTGTTCTTCCACTCACAGGAACACCATTTAAATTAAACTTTATATTCTCTAAATCAGTATATGCTTTTCCATTTCCAGCCATGATTATAGTATCTGAATCATTTATTGTTGAATTATTATCACTTTGAACTAATAACTTTTGATTGCTTATTTTTAACCCTTTATGTTGTGAATTATTATTTTCATTTAAATCCATATGGACATTGCTTCCTATTACCATCGCTGCTGTTGTAGCAACTACTAACTCTAATAATTTCTTATTAAATGGCACTTTGTTTTCCTCCCTTGTTTTCATCATAAGTTAATATTATTCTTTTATCTGATCGTATCTAATTTTTAGGCTTATATTATATTACCCTTTTAAGTTAATTATTACAATAATAATTTTTTTTACTCCTTATACCTAAATAACAGAAATATTACCATTTTATTTTTATATAACTATTTAATTATCTATTTATCATTTTTATAAAGACTTTTCTATACACTTATTATTTTTTATCTGTTTTTATTTCATTTTAATACTATTTTTAATATAATTACTTTCTATTTGATATTACAATAAATTCTAATACTATTTTTAAGCCTTAGTATCAACATCTTCATTTATTTGCCTATCAATAAATTCTAATATACCAACATTTTTAATAATTTATCGATTAATTTTAACATCTTTTACCTAAATAATTTTTTTAATTTATATACGATTAAATTTCACTATATATATTTAAACAAAATTTAAAAATAATAGGTTTACAAAAATAAGAACTTTCCAATTATTAATATCAAAAAAATAAGAGACTATAATCTAGTATTCCTACTTTCATCACAGTCCCTTATACTTTTATTTTTCAATAATATATTTTGTATACTTTAATACTTCTAGTTTTTGCTCATCTGTTAACTTATTAATCAATTCTAGTAATTCTACTTTAACATCATTATTTTCTTGTGTCTTTCTTTCTTTAGTAATATTATCTACATCTTTAATAATAATATTATCCTCACAACTACTAGCTAATTCTAAAATCTGCTCCTTAAGCTCTTTATTAGCCACAAATAATTTATTCTCTCTTAGCCATTTCTCAACAACTTTCTCTGAAGTTATTGCAAGTCTTTTTTTGCAACTTTCATCTGCAAGTTCATTAAAGAAATCCCCTGTATGACTATCTACTTTAACAAATATAACTTCTATTCCTTGTTTGAAGAAAGTATTCATTTTCTCATAGTAAGCAGTAGATGAGTCCTCTTTTCTATCCCAACTACCTGTGGCATGATGAAATATCCCCTCATAATCATGGAATAAAACTACTTTCTTAGCACCTTTTTTTAATGCATATTCTACTCCTTTAATTGCAGCATCAAGCTCTCCTGCAATTTGCCTTATGTTACGTTTACTTGTATCTAAAGGAGAGCCACTCTCCATATACTCAACTACATTGTTATTTACTACTACAAGACCATATGAATATCTTTGCGTTTTTATATTGTAACTTCCATCAACATAGATATGTAAGCAATCTTCTGGATACTCATCTCTTCCTTTTTTCAATAAAGTATTCGTATCAGCTAAATATTCCTTTGCAGCTTCCATACTTTCAAAACTTTTATATTTTGCTCCTTTAACACCTTTTACATATTTTAAACACTCTGCCCATGTATTTACTATTTTATTTTGTACTACTTCATTTAAGCTTGAATCATATCCTTCTTTTATTGCATAAACTTTTTTAGCCAATACTATCTCTCCTTAATAACTTTATTTTCTTTATCTCTTCTTTTGATTATGCTAAAGCATTTATAACATCATATATCTTATTTAAATTTTTAGCTCCTGTAAATGCTACTAAATATTCAACTGCATTTTTTAGAATTAAAGCAAATTCTGTACTTCCTTGCCAATTTGATAAAATTACTTCTATTGGAACATCTTCAATAATTCTATTTAAGGCAAATAAAATAAGTGCAACTTCATCTATCTTACCTAATATAGGAATTTTATCAGGTATTATATCTATTGGAAGTACTGTATATCCAAGGCTTAGAGCTAAAGCAATTTTAGTCTTCTTTGGAACTCTATTATCTTTAAATAATCTAGCTATTAAAGCTAAAATATCTGGAAGGAACATTATTATATCTGAATATCCTTTAACCTTATTAGGAATTTTTTCAACTACCTTTTCTCTTCCTTGAGTATAAATATCCTCTTTTTTCTCTACATTTAAATTTAGTATATAGTCTTCTTTTTCTTCTTCAGTTATAACCTCTTCATCAAGCTTAACAGACTCTTCAACTACAACTTTAGGTTTTGCTCCCATAATATCTCCTAGAAGTAAATCAATATCTTGAACTTTTACTTCTATATAATTCTCTGTAATTTTTGCTTCTTTTAGAACTAATTTTATAAGCTTTACCTCTTCTAAAATTTTACGAATATCTATTATTAAACTATCATTTAAAATAAATATTCCTCTTTCCTTAAATCCTTTTAAAGCAAGTTTTAATCCTATTCTTCTAAAAGGTCTTAAAATTCCTATCTTCATTAAAGAAGCTTTTTTAAGTTTAATATTTAATTTATTTTCTTTTACTCCATCAATCTCAACTACAGCTTTAAATCCTAGTGATAATATCTTTTTAAAACTACCTTGAACCTTTAACTGTCCATCTAATATTTCAATATTATTTATAGTTAATCCTTCAACTTTTACAAAATCATTTATAATACTTTTTATATCACTAGCACTTAATTTAGTAACAACCTCTGATATATTCATTTGTCTCTCCTCCTAACATGACTTAATACTTCTCCTACTGCCTAAACCTTTCTTTTGTAATTTAAATAATAAAAGTTTTTCTATATCAACATTTATATAATTAAATTCTACTAAGATTCCTTTATTTTTTATAGTTATCTCTTTTATATTAAAATCTACAAAATTAAAGTTTTTCTTTAAAGTATCTAGATTTACTTTTATCTTTTTCCCATCTATTTCTACACCACTGTTTTTAAGTCCTTTTTTATGCTTATTATTTATAATCTTATCTATAACAGAAAACATATCAACTTTTAAAGCTTTAATTTTCTTTATCTTTAAAATAATATTCTTATCTATAATCTTTTCAAGACTTAATATGCAAATAAATTTTACTGAAAAAACTTTTTTAATAGATCCATTAAGCTCAATCTCATTTTTTATTTCATTAAATTTCAGAGAATTTATATTAAGTTCCTCTATATTTATAGCCATTTTAACTAAATCTAATAAGTCTTTTTCTTCTATTAATAACTTTGTTTCTACTAATTTCATTTTCTACCTCTCATTATAAAACTTTATTATAATATAAAACTATTCTCATAAAATTTAATAATGTATATTTTAATTAAAAGATTTTAGTTGCATAAAAAGTTCTTTTCTAAATATAATACTTCCGATAATTATTCCACATGCAAGTCCACCAATATGTCCAGCATTATCTATATTACTTATACTAAAACCTATAACTAAATTAAGTAAAACAACTATTATAATATTTTTAAAAAACTTAAATCCAAGCTCATCTTTCTTTATATAAGCGAATATTAGCAGAACTCCAAGCAATCCAAAGATAGCACCAGAAGCTCCAACTGACATATTAGCTGAAAGGATAAAACTAGCTAAACTAGATACTATTCCAGAAATAAAATAGACTAATATAAACTTCTCTTTTCCTAATATACTCTCTAATTGATTTCCTAAAATATATAAAGCATACATATTAAATAATAAATGTACTATACCTGCATGTAAAAACATAGCTGTAATAAGTCTCCACCATTGTGCATCATATAAAATAAGTGAATTAACCTTTGCTCCCATAATATAAAGAATTCCAGGATTTATTTCTAATAAACTATTTAAAATCCCTTTACCAAATGCTACACTAAGTATCATTGATAAAACAAAAATAGCAATATTAGAATAAATAAGCCACTTAGTTATTGTTTGAATATCCTTATTAAAGCTTTTTATTTTATCTTTAAAATTTCTTTTCTTATAACTAGAAGACTTAGAAAGCTCTAAAGTTGCTTTTAAAACTCTAACTACAGGTTCTGAAAATGAGTTATATGAAACAATAGACTTACTATTTACATCTATAAAGATAGGATAATATTTATCATTATTTAAACTTGAATTAAAATTTTCTTTAGATAACACTATATTATGTATATTATATTTAAGTCCCTTTTCATCTAAATATCTTTTTAGCTCTAGATATACTTCTTCCTCATTTTTATCTCTACTTATACTTACAACATAAACTTCATTCTCAGATATATATTTAAAAGAAATCCATATTCCTTTTTCTACAGAAACTTCTTCAGTTATAAACTTATAGCTTTTAGATAAATTTCTAAATAACTCAACTTGAAACGTACTAATTTTATTATTTTTCATTATTTCCCCCTTAATAAAATTTATATTCCCCTACATTATTCTACCATTTTTATATTCTAAGTTCATTAAAAAAATAGCTATCTCAAAAAGACAGCTATTTTTATTTTCTATTAAATTAAAGTTTCTAATATATCAAGAAGTTCTTTAAATCTTTCTAAAGTATCTTCTATAGGTTTTGCTTGCTCCATATCAACTCCAGCATCTCTTATAGCGTCAATAGGATATTTACTTCCACCATCTTTTAAGAAACCTTTATATCTTTCAATAGCAGTATTTCCTTCATTTAATATAGCTTTACTAAAAGCTGATGCTGCTGCATATCCTGTTGCATATTGATAAACATAAAAATCTGAATAGAAATGAGGTATTCTTGCCCATTCTATCTCTATTTCTTTATCTACAACAATATCATCACCAAAATATTGTTTATTTAAATTAAGCCAGATATTATTAAGTTCTGTTGCTGTTAAAGCTTCACCTTTTTCTAGAGCTTCATGTGTTATTATTTCAAATCTTGCAAACATCAATTGTCTAAATACTGTTGTTCTTATTTGCTCTAATTCTTGATTTACAAGATATAATTTTTTCTTTTTATCAGTTTCTTTATTTATAAGATCATTTATAAGAAGAATTTCATTTGTTGTTGATGCTATTTCAGCACTAAATAAAGTATAATCTCCATAAATATATGGTTGATTATTTCTTGAATAATATGAATGGATTGAATGACCCATTTCATGAGCTATAGTACTTACATCATTTAAATCATAATTATAATTTAAAAGGACATATGGCATTGTATCATATGAACCACTTGAATATGCTCCTGATCTTTTTCCCTTATTTTCAAAAACATCTATCCAACCTTCGTCTACTCCCTTTGTGAAAATATCAATATATTCACTTCCAAGAACATTTAAACCTTCTTTTACTATTTTTATAGCATCTTCATATTCTATTTTTTCATTTGGTGTATCTACTACTGGAACATATAAATCATACATATGAATCTCTGATAATCCAAGTAGTTTCTTTTTAAGAGAAACATATCTATGAAGAAGCCCCAAATTCTTTTCAACTGTTTCTAAAGCATTAAAATAGACTTTTGTTGGAATGTTATTAGGACTTAAAGAAGCTTCTAAACAACTATTATATTTTCTAGTCTTAGCCTTAAATACATTTGTTTTTATAGAACTAGTAAGGCTTGTAGCTATAGTATTTTCATAATTTTTATATGCATTAAATAATGATTTAAAAGCACTTTCTCTTACTTTTCTATTTTTACTTCTTATATAATTTCCGTAATTACCTTCTGTAAGTTCTACAGTATTTCCCTCTTCATCTTCTATATTTCCAATTCTAAGCTCTGCATTAGTAAGTATTTCAAATATGTTTTCAGGGGCTCTTAAGCAATCTGAAGCACTAGCTAAAAGTTCTTCCATATCTTTTGATAAAATATGTGGCTTTTCTTTTAAAATACTCTTAAAGAAAAACTTATATTTCATTAATTCCATATTTGAATCTAAATCTTGCATTAATTTATCTTCATCTAAAGATAGAATTTCAGGTTCAAAGAATGATGTATAGCTTGAAAACTCTGCTACAAATCCTTCTATTCTGCTTGATAAAGCTTGAAACTCTGTATTTGAAGTATCTTCATGACTTCTCATTTGGGCATATACATATAGTTTTTCTAAAGTTCTAGATAGTGTTTCATTTAGCTTTAAATATTCTAAAAGCACCTTACTATCTGATAATTTACCTGCAAAATTTTTTAATCTTACAGATTCTACTTTTAACTTATCAAAATCTTTATTCCACTCTTCCACATTTGCATATATCTTATTTACAGCCCATTTATACTTATCTGGAATTTCATTTCTTTCTCTAAGTTTTTTACTCATAATTCTCCTCCTATATATAAATTTAAAAATAAAATATTTGTTTTATTTATACTCTTCTTCTTTTCCCTTTATATCTTCAAATACCTTTTGCATATTAGCTTCTATAAGATTACATAGCTCATTTAAAATAGCTCTCATCTCTTCATGCTCTTCATCATATTTAAAATTAATTACCCATGTTGGGTTATATTCATTATCATCTTCTTCTATTTTATATCCAAGCTCCGAAAAAGCTTCCATATTAAACAAGTCAAAAATCGCTGAAAATTCCCATTCTTCCACATCTTCTTTAGTATCAAAAACTAAAGTTACATCATCTCCTAAAGCAAATAATTTTTTAACATATTTTGCTCCTTCTCCAACTGAGTAACTTCCTAATTCTTTTCCTAAAAATCCTGTTTCTTTATCTTTTTCCATTAATACTAATGATGAAAAATCCATTTATCTCTTCCTCTCTTTTTTTATCCATTATTATTCTACACATTAACTATTTTATTATTATAAAATTTAACTTTATCTTTACATCTTAACAATTAAAAGAATATTTTTCAATCTAAAGAATTATTTTCAGTATAACTTAAATATGATAAAATTAATTTGTAAATAATTACCATATAGGAGTTGATATTTTGAAAAAAAATATAAAAATAAAATTTAATAAACTTAAGTTCTTAAAAAACATATCTCTTGTAATTTGTATTATTTTAATATCTATAATTACTAAATCATTTTACATAAGTTATATATGTAAATCTAACTCTAAAGCTTTAGAATATCATGCCAAAAATAATGATAAATTTAATATAAAAAAATTAAAGTCAAAAGAGACACTATTTTCTAGTGAAGATTTAATGATTTATAAAATTGATACAATAACTAAAAATTCTTTTGAATTTGATGAAAGTTATTTAGTAAAACTAAAAAAGGATTCTAACACTTGGAAACTTAATGATATTTCACTTTATGTAGATAATAAATCATAGATATCTTTTAGAAAAAATATAAATTTTTTATTTTTTTAGCACGACTTGTTGCAAATCTTTTGCATTTAAGTATATAATATTACTATTGAACTTATAGGGGTGATTAATTTGATTAAAATAGAAAATCTTTCATTCTCATATACAGGGTGTGCACCTTATAATCTTGAGAATATAAATATAAATTTACCTAAATCTCACTTTATTTCAATAGTTGGTGAAAATGGTAGTTGTAAAACAACATTATTAAAACTTATACTAGGTCATCTAAGACCTCAAAAAGGACAAATAAAAAAAGATTTCAATAAAATAGGCTATGTTCCTCAAAGACTTGAAAACTTTAACTCTGAATTTGCAATAACAGTATATGAAATTTTATATTGTCATTTAAAAGCATTAAAATTAAAAGATAAAACTGAAATAGATAGAGTTCTTAAAGCTGTTAATATGGAAAAGTTTAAAAATAGATTAATCGGAAGCCTTTCTGGAGGACAACAACAAAGAATTTTTATAGCTAGAGCTCTTATAGGCTCTCCTGATTTATTAGTTCTTGATGAATTATCAACTGGTGTTGATGAAAAAACTCAAAATGAAATTTATAATTTAATTTATGAACTTAATAGAAATCAAAATATTACTGTTGTTTCTGTTGAGCATAATAAAGAAAAAGCTATTAAATATTCTTCAGACATATTAGAGTTATCTTTTGGAGGAGCAAAACTATATTCAAAAGATGAATTCTTAAAACACTATAATGAAAACTTACTTAGAAAGGTTAATTAGATTATGTTAGAAATGTTTCAACTTGAATTTATGCGTAATGCATTTATGGCAGGTATTATAATTGCTCTACTTTGTCCTTGTATAGGACTTTTCCTAGTACTTAAAAGATATTCAATGATAGGGGATACCCTTGCTCACTCCTCATTTGCCGGAGTAGCAATTGGTCTTGTAATTGGATTTAATCCACTTTTAACAGCATTTATCTTTACTACTTTATGTGCAATAATTATAGAACTTTTAAGAAATTACTATAAAAAATATTCAGAACTAGTAATGTCAATAATCTTAACTTTTAGCCTTGGTTTAGCAATAGTTCTTGTAAGCTCTGGTAAATCATCAGCTAAAGTTGATTCATTCTTATTTGGTAGTATATTAACAGTATCTAAATCAGATTTAATTATGATCGCTCTAGTTGCTGTTATATGTTTTGTAGGTATTTATTTTCTTTATAATAAACTTCTTTATACAACATTTGATGAAGAAGGAGCTAAAGTTTCAGGTATAAATACTAGACTTGTAAATTACTTATTTACTTTAATGGTAGGAGCTACTATCTCTGTTTCAATAAGAGTTATGGGTATACTTGTTATATCTTCAATAATAGTAGTACCTGTTGCAACAGCAATGCAATTTAAAAGAGGATTTGGAAGAACTCTATTCTTATCTATGCTTATAGGATTTATAGATGTTGTTCTTGGATTATTCTTATCATATGAGTATAACAGTGCTCCTGGTGGAACAATCGCCTTAACATCTGTAGCAATTCTTATAATTTCAATTATTATAAATAGAAAAAAATTATAAAAAAAGTAGCCATATTATTTATTGGCTACTTTTTATTTTTATCCTCATCTACTGAACATTCCTTACATAATCCTTTTAATTGTAATTTGTGTTCAGTTAACTTAAAACCTGTTTGTTCTTTTAATAGCTCTTCTATTTGAGTCATTGGGCAAGCTACTTCTATTTCTTTATGACATAAACTACATTCAACTATATGATTATGTTTATGTTTTCTTATGGTATATGCACTTGTACCATCAAGAGCAAAAATTTTATCAACTATTCCTTTCTTCTCAAATAATTCTAATGTTCTATATATAGTAGATAAATTTATATCTTCCTGCTCTTTACACTTATTAAATAAGTACTCTGCTGAAAGACTCTCCTCTTTATTTAATAATAAATCATATATTAAAAGTCTAGCTTTTGTAATCTTTATATTTTTACTTTTTAAAACTTCCCTAATTTCCATAGTTCTTACTCCTACATTTAACGAATTCTTTATATATTAATTATAACATATAATAACTTATTATATTTTTTGTATATATTATTTTAAAATTATATTTAATTAATATTTAGAATACGCTACTTTAATATATATATTGTTAAAATAATTTTAATTTATAAAAATAAAATATTTTTCCTTTGATTTATTTACTAATATGTTGTATATTATTAATTGTGTTATCTTATTATACTAAATTGTATATCACATATATTTAACTAATCAAAGGAGAGTATCTTATATGAATTGTATTATCGCTCAATCAGGTGGACCTACATCTGTTATAAATTCTAGTGTTTATGGAGTTGTTAAAGAAAATTTTAATCTACAAATATATGATAATGTTTATGGAGGTCTAAACGGAATAGAAGGTATTCTACAAAAAAAAATAGTTAATTTATCTTCTATTGATTTAGATAAATTAGAAACTTTTAAAAATACACCATCTTCTGGACTTGGTTCTTGTAGATATAAATTAAAAGATTTTAATACTTCAGAAGAAGAATATATAAAACTTATAGATATATTAAACGAATTAAATGTTACTACTTTCTTCTACGTTGGTGGTAATGATTCTATGGATACAATCGCTAAACTTAGTGAATATGCCAATATTAATAATATAAAAATCAAATTTATAGGAATACCAAAGACAATTGATAATGATCTAATGTATACAGATCATACACCTGGTTTTGGAAGTGCAGCAAGATTTATTTCAACATCTGTACTTGAAAGCTATCTTGATTCAAAAGTATATACTAATAATGGCATATTCATTTTAGAAGCTATGGGAAGAGATACTGGTTGGCTTGCTGCTTCAGCTGCTCTAGCACATATTAATGGAAAACAATGTGCTGACCTTATATATCTTCCAGAAGCAGCCTTCTCAGAAGATGAATTTTTAAAAGATGTAGAAAGATTATTTAAAGAAAATAATCATGTTTATATAGTAGCTTCTGAGGGAATTAAAGATGCTAACAATAAATTTATAGCAGAAGCAAAAATTTCTTCACATGATAACTTTGGACATGCTCAACTTGGTGGTGTGGGAAATTATCTAAAGAATTTAATTATAAAATCAGGAATCACAAGTAGAGTTAAATCATTAGAACTTGGAGTTTTACAAAGATGTGCTATGCACTGTGCTTCTAAAGTAGATCTTAAAGAAGCAGAAATGGTAGGTAGAGATGCTCTTAAGTATTCTAAAGATTGTGAAAATGGTATTATGGTTGGAATAGAAAGAAATAATTTTGAAATCTATAGTTCAAAATCAATATTAATCCCTGCTAAAAATGTAGCTAATAATATAAAATACTTCCCTACTGATTGGATAAATGAAAAAGGTAATGGGGTAACTGAGGAAGCCTTAGATTACTTTAGACCTTTAATAAACAATGAAACAATCAATAATAATGAAACTGATTTACCTATATACGGTAACTTTATATTATAGGAAGAGGATGTCTCAATAGAGACACCTCTTTTTTATATTCTTAAATTCTTATTTCTTGCTATATATTCTAAGGTATCTAAAAATATATCCACCTCAGATTCGTTATTATATAAACCAAAGCTTATCCTAACAAGTCCTGGTCTACTTATACTAGAGTCTTTTATATATTTCATACTTTCTTTTTCATCATAGCCAATTAATCTTCTAACATAAGGATGTGAACAAAATCCTCCACTTCTAACTGCTATCCCTCTAATATCTGATAATAATTTAGCAACTTCCTCATGCTCTCTTCCTTTTACATTAATACTTATAACCCCTATACTATCATTATCTCTTGGTTGTCCATATTCAATTATATTGGGTATTAAATTCAGCCTATCTAACAAGTATTTTTTTAAAGAAATTTCATGTTTTTCAAGATTACTAAAGCCTATTTTATTTAATTCCTGTATTGCTGAAACTAATGCAACTACACCTAAAAAATTTGGTGTTCCTGCCTCATATCTTGCAGGTATCTTTTCCCAATAAACTTTATTATCTAAAACCATATCAACAGCTCCACCACCTTTTATAAATGGAACTTTATCTTTGATTAAACTTCTTTTTGCTATTATTGCTCCAGCTCCAAAAGGAGCATACATTTTATGCGCTGAAAAAGCTACAAAATCTATATCTTCTCCTTCATTCTCACCTAATATATTTAAATGCTTATGAGCAACTAACTGAGCAGCATCAACAACTATCATAGCTCCATATTTATGAGCAATTTTAGCTATTTTATTTACTGAATTTATATAACCAGTAACATTAGAAGCAGCAGTAATAGTAACTAATTTTATTTTATTATTTTTTAAAACTTTCTCAATATCAGATAAATTTAATCTTCCATTTTCATCAACATCTATATAAAGAACATTAGCTCTTTCTCTCCAAGGTAAGTCATTTGCATGATGTTCCATTCTAGTAGATATAATTTTTTCACTTTTATCATCTATGAGAGCCTGTGCTAAAACATTTATTGCCTCTGTTGTATTTTTAACATATATTACTGTATAATCCTTATCATCTGGTATATCAAAAAAATTTAAAACTACCTTTCTTGAATTTTCATAGAAATCAGTACACATACAACTTTTTAAACCCTTACCACGACCTATTGACCCATAGCAATGCGAATATTCTTCTACATTATCATGAACATATTTAAAAGCAGGTGTAGTAGCTGCATTATCAAAATTAATAGGAATAAATAAACTTCCATCACTATTTTTTAATTTATCATCAACACCAATAAATAAATTTCTATAACTATCTATATTACTCATATCTTATCTTAATAAAAAATTAGATTAAATACCTAATCTTTTATTAATCCTCCTTTCATATTTATAATATTCTTTTGTATTTCTATAAGTTATTTTCTCCTCCCTTATAAACTTCTCCTAAAATTTATTATCTATCTTCAACTTTATTTTTAAATGTTTATAAATTTATAAATATCAATGAATTATATTAATCTAACTCTACTCTATTTATTTACTAAGCTTAGTTTATACTATCTAATTATTATCTATACTCTATGATATTTTATAATAATTGAAGATAACATAACTACATTGTCTCCACACTATTCTATTCAAAATAAGGCAGATACGTTACTTAACATATTAGCCTCAAGCCAATACTTATTTGAATTTAATAGAAGTTGTTAGTATAATTAATATATTGTTTAATACAGGAATTCATACTATAGCTAAAAAGGAGTTTAATAATATGATCGTTTTAAGTTGCAAAAATATAAAAAAAAGCTTTGGTATAGATGAAGTTTTAAGAGATGTCACATTTAATATAAATGAAGGAGATAAGGTTGGACTTATAGGTGCTAATGGTGAAGGTAAATCTACACTTTTTAAAATATTAACTAAAGAATCATCAGCTGATTCTGGAGAATTATTTATAGATAAAAATAAATCACTTGGATACCTTTCACAAAATCTTTCCTTAGATGAAAATAAAACAATCTATGATGAAATGTTATCAGTATTTTCTAGAATAACTGATTTAGAAAATAAATTATTAAAGCTAGAAGAAAAAATGAATGAACCTTTTGATCCTAGTAAAGAAGATTATCATAATAAACTTATAAAAGATTACACTACTTCTCAAGAATTGCTTGAAAATATTGGTGGATATACTTATAAGGGTGAAATTTCAAGAGTTCTTAAAGGGCTTGGTTTCTTTGAAAATGATTATAGCAAACAAATAAATTTCCTAAGTGGAGGACAAAAAACAAGGGTTGCTCTATGTAAACTACTTTTATCAAAACCTGATATATTACTTCTTGATGAACCTACAAACCACTTAGATTTAAATGCTATTGAATGGCTAGAAGATTATTTAAAATCATATAAAGGTACTGTTCTTGTTATATCTCACGATAGATTTTTCTTAGACTCAGTTACTAATTATACATATGAACTTATGAGTGGTAAGGTTAATTGCTACAATGCTAGTTATACTAAGTTCTTAGAGCTTAGAGAAAAGGATTTAGAAGCAAAGCTTAAAGCTTATAAACTTCAACAAAATGAAATAAAAAGACAGGAAGAAATAATAGAAAAGTTCCGTTCATTTAATAGAGAAAAAAGTATTAGAGCTGCTGAAAGTAGGGAAAAAGCTTTAAATAAAATGGAAAGACTTGATGCACCTGAAATAGCAAAACGTGCTTCTAATATAAAATTTAAAGCAGAAGTAACTAGCGGTAATGATGTTCTTCATGTAGAAAATCTTTCAAAAAGCTTTGCTGAGAAGAAACTTTTCGAAAATATATCTTTTGATTTAAAACGTGGAGAAAAAGTTGCTTTAATAGGTGAAAATGGTAGAGGTAAGACTACCCTTCTAAAAATACTTTTAGGAAAAATTAAAGCAGATTCTGGTTCATTCTCTATGGGTAAAAATGTATTCTCAGGATACTATGACCAAGAACAATCTGATCTTGATTTAAATAAAACTATCTTAGATGAAGTTTGGGATACATTCCCTAAAATGACTACAACAGAACTTAGAAACGCTCTAGCTTCATTCCTATTTACTGGAGATGATGTATTTAAAGAAATATCTCTTTTAAGTGGTGGAGAAAAATGTAGAATAAACCTGTTAAAGCTTATGTTATCAAAGCCTAATTTCCTATTACTTGATGAGCCTACTAACCATTTAGATATAATGTCTAGAGAAGCTTTAGAGGATGCCATTCTTAGTTATGATGGTACTTTAATTGTTATATCTCATGATAGATATTTCTTAAATAAAGTTATTACAAAAATACTTGAACTTGAAGAAAATAATATAAATACTTATCTAGGTAATTATAGTTATTATTCAGAGAAAAAAGAAAATCCTAATAGATTTGAAGAATTTGAAAGTGAAAATGGAACTTCAAAAACTAAAACTCAAATCAAAGAAGATCGTAAAAAGAAAAAAGAAGCTCAAAAAGCTGAAAAAGAATTAAAATTGAAACTTAAAAACTTAGAAAAAGAAATTTCAGATAGTGAAGATAAGCTCCTTGCACTTCAAGAAGAACTATGTAAAGAAGAAGTTTATTCAAATCCAACTGAAAGTGAAAAAGTTAATAAGGAAATTTTAAATCTTGAAAAATATATAGCAGAACTTTACGAAGAATGGGAAGAACTTGCTTAAATTTAAAAGAAGAGGATAATCCTCTTCTTTTAATAAAATAAAATATTCTTTTATCTTAATCAAATGATTTTAACAGCATCTTCTTGCTCTAGCAATTCTGCAAAGAGCTCTATTAACAGCACGTTCTGCAGCTCTATCAATCACTTTCTTTAAACATCTGTCTATTTGTCTAAGCTTATTAATAACGACTATTTTTTGACATTTAGTTCTGTCTGTAATACAGAATTCTCTTCCTGGGAAATATTCTGGACATTCAAATACACATTCATCAACTACTTGTTGTATTCTATATAATCCATTCTTTAAACAAGTAAATTCTACTCTTCCACATTTATCTGTCTTTTTGCTTGCTACTAACTTTTCACAACCATCTTCTATTAAATATAAATTGAAAGGAACTCCACTTATTGCTTCACCATCAACACAATTTAAAAATGAAAAAGCTTCTACTTTTCCCATTCTAGGTAATGGTTTATAAGTTGGTCTACAACAGCTCATACAACTATTATCTACTGTATCTTCTAAACATTCTTCTTCTGGTTCACATTTACATGGTGGTTCTTCTTCATATTCACAATCTGGTTCTTCTGGACAATATGGATCTTCTTCTTCACATTCTGGTTCATATTTTTCTTCACAAAAATCATCATCGTAATCTTCTTCCCATTCACAATCACAAACGTCGCCAGAATTTTGATAATTCATATATTCTTCAAAGTTCATAACTTTACCTCCTCAGTTATAAAAAATATTAAGACCTTTACTTAATATATATATATGAATATATCTAGCTTAGGGTGATTGTTTTTTTAGTTTTATATCTTATTATTAATTATTTTCATCTATAATTTTTTCTGCTAATTTTCTATACATATTAGCTTTATCAATAAGAGCACTCGCTAATATCAATTCTTTATTCTTATTTATATTTTGCTTTTCTATTTCTTCATTTATAATTCTTACTTCTTCTTTAAAATTCTCTGAATTTATTTTGTTGATATCAAGATATTTTGAATATGTTTCTTCTATATTTACATCATTCCCATCCTCTATATCAACAACAATTTGTTCTAATAATTTTTTTATATCCGATATTGATAAAGCTCCCTTTAAATTATAAATAAAACTCATAAGTATTATATGTTCTTTACTATATTTCTTATTTTTTACTGGCATTAAAAGCTTGCCTTTCACATAGTTATTAATCATCGTTTTAGTAAGTATTTTATCATCTTCATTTCTTTTGTAATTTGAAAGTTTTGATTCAAATATTTGTATAACTTGATCCATATATAAATCTATTTCAGGAATATCTTGAAGTTCTATATTATCTGTTAAATTTAAATTTTCTGTTTCATCTAGTAAGTCTCTCAATTTTTCACCTCATTAAATATTAAAAAAGTATTAATTTTTTTAATCCAGCTTTAATTATATCAAAAATCTATGATTATATTCATATATTAAATATGAATTTTTTTATTGACTTTTATATTTTATTAGTTCATAATCAGATTATAACATAACGTAGTTTTAAAAACTAGATGTCAGATTAGGAGGTTGAATTTTATGAATATTAATAACCACTTTAGAGAGCCTGTAAATGGATTTACTCATTTAGCTGGAGCAATATTATCTTTAATAGCTCTAATAATAATGATAACTAAAGTAACTTATATTAATGAAAATATGACTCTAAGTCTTATTTCAGTCATCATATTTGGAATAAGCCTAATACTTCTTTATAGCGCATCGGCAACTTATCATTTAACAATATCATCAGAAAATGTAATAGCCTTTTTAAGAAGACTAGACCATTCAATGATTTTTATATTAATAGGTGGAACATATATTCCTTTTTGTATTTTAGCTTTACAAGGTAATCTAAGAATAATTTTTACAAGTATAATAGTTATTGCAACTATAGCAGGTGTTTTATTTAAAATGATTTGGTTTAATTGCCCTAGATGGTTATCAACTTCTATATACATCGCAATGGGATGGGTATCAATATTTATTATAGCTCCTTTATATTCTGCTATCTCTCTAGCTGGTATTCTTTGGCTTGCTTTAGGTGGTATTTTATATACTATCGGAGGAGTTATTTATGCAGTTAAACCTAAATTTCTAGAATTTAAACATTTAGGTTTTCATGAAATATTTCATATATTTATTTTACTTGGAAGTCTATCACACTTCATTTCTGTTTATTTTTATGTATTATAAAAAAATAAAGAGTCTATCTTATTAAAGATAGACTCTTATTTATATGATTTTAGTTCTTCTAGAAAAGCTTTCATAGTATTAGATAAAAATTTATCTTCATGATAAATAAATCTAAAATCTCTTTTTATTTCTTTTACTCCATCAATAAAGACTTCTTCTAGAATTCCTTCTTTAATTTCTTTTTCTACACATCTATATGGTACACATGCAATTCCAAGACCTACTTCAACTACTTTTAAAATAAGCTCTGTACTTCCAAGTTCCATACAAATACTATAATCTACATTACTATTTTTTAAGTTAGTCTCAATTATATCTCTTGTTCCACTCCCTCTTTCTCTCATTATAAGTGGAATTTTTTCTTTATATTCTATATCAATATCTTTAGCTTTAACAAATACTAATTTATCTTTCCATAGTTCTTCTTTAACTATATCTTTAGAATTTACATCACCTTCAACAAAGGCTATATCTACATCATTATCTAGAATTAACTTTTCTATATCTTCAGTATTTTCTATCACTATAGATATCTCTACATCTTTATTTTTCTCTAAAAAACTTTTTATTACATTAGGCAAAATATAAGTTCCTATAGTTGTACTAGCTCCTATTTTTATTTTGCCAGTTACATTATTTTTTAGATCATCTAACATAATTTTAACTTCTTCATTTAGATTCAAAATTCTACTTACAAACTTTAAATAAATTTCACCTTCATTTGTTAAGTAAAGTTTCTTACCTATTCTATCAAAAAGTTTTACTTCTAATTCATTTTCTAATTCCCTTATAGCTTGACTAACAGATGGTTGACTTATATAAAGTTTTTTACCTGCCTCCGTCATATTTAACGAGCTGGCTGTTTCATAAAATATTTTTAATTTTCTAAAATTCATATTATAAACCTCTATTTTTCATCTGTTTCTTCATAATCTACATCTATAATAGGTCCTTTATAATTTTCCTCTTGCTTATCTTTATTATAATATGTTTCTTGTGACCTCATATTATTTTCTCTATTATATTGGTTCTTTATATTATCATTAAATTCCTTAATTCTTTTATTAGTTTTATATCTTAAATATAACCATAAAGCTGCTCCAGCTACTATTATTATAGGTAAAGCTGCTAATAACACCTTTGCTACAAATAATAGTATAATAATCCCTAGAACTATTCCTATAATCTGTTTCATAAACATCCCTTCTTTTCTATTTTTATATATTATATCATAGAGAAATCGTTTTTTAAATATTAATAGGATTTACTAATATTATAAGTATTTTATACAAATAATAATCTTAGCATAATAAGAAAGGACTGAATTGTATGTTTAAGAAATTTACAATTTATAATATTTTAATAACTATAATATTATCTATTATAATTCCTTATACAGGTGTATTAGCTAAAGAAAAAGATTCACCTTTAGAATCATCTGAATCTAAAGTCATATATATAACATTTGATGATGGTATCTCATGTAAAATTACTCCTAAAATATTAGATACATTAAAAAAAGAAGAAGTTCCAGCTACCTTCTTCCTAATAGGTGAAACTTTAGATGATAATCAAGATATTTTAAAACGTATGGTTGACGAAGGTCATTCTGTTGGACTTCATACATATACTCATGAAAGAAACAAAATTTATAGGTCAAAAGAAGCATTTTTAGATGAAATGTTAAAAACACAAAATAAAATTTATGAAATTACTTCTGTAAAAACTAATATATTAAGATTTCCTTTTGGAGTTAATAATACATCTTTCCATATAAATAAAGATTGGGAAACATTTTTACATAATAAAGGTTTTATGATATATGATTGGAATGTTGATACAGCAGATGGGGCAAACCCTAAGAGTTCAGTATCTACTATTTATAAAAAAGCTATGAGTAATCAGCCATATATCATCCTACTTATGCATTGTACAAATTTACACAATAATACATCAACTGCACTTCCTAAAATTATTAAACATTATAAAGATGCAGGTTATGAATTTAAAAAGATAGATGAAACAACACCTGAGATGTACAGAATACACAATAAAAAAGTAATAAACTTTGTTTATTAAGAACCTATTAAATTTATAAATAAAAAAGAGTTGTCAATTATAAAGACAACTCTTTCCCTTATTAAGCTAAATATTTCTTTTCTAATAACTCTATTTTATCTATATACTTTT
Source organism: Clostridium mediterraneense (assembly GCF_900091705.1). Lineage (GTDB taxonomy): Bacteria > Bacillota > Clostridia > Clostridiales > Clostridiaceae > Sarcina > Sarcina mediterraneense. The sequence goes on from NZ_LT594785.1 coordinate 1,646,871, forward strand.
TACTATCTTGTGATAACATTACTTCTGAAAATTCTTTATTTAACTTTTCTATACTTTCTTTACTTAAATTATTTTCGCCAAATTTAAATACAACATTATCTTCTTTATTTATATGCCTTTCTAAAAGAGATACATATCCCATAGAATTTGATATAATTTCAAGTCTCTTCTTATCATCACCAGCTTTATATGCATTTACAGCCTTTTCAAGTTCCATAACAAAAAATCTACCTTGATCATGTTCTACTAACATTCCTGATTCTATAGTCTTTTTTATTGCTAATGGAAGTTCATTAACCATAACTTTAAATAGCATGTCCTCTTCTTTTTTATGATGTATTCCATCAGCATAATTTCTTATACAATCTATTACAATAAAGAAATCATCATAATCTATTTTATCATCTAATAAAACTTTATAATCCATAGCTTTTACTATATTTAAAATTCTCTCAACATTTCTATGTTCATCTCTTAATACTTGTATAGCATTCATACCTAAAATCTCCTAAAATTTTATTTTACTCTAATTAAATAATTTATAAGTTAAAATTCGAAATAAAAGATAGTTATTTAAAATAACTATCTTTTAAGAAAATTATAATGTAAAGCTCTTTTCTTCGCTTTCCTCTTTTTCTTCTTGATTATTACTATTTTTTTTGTTTTTCTTATCATAAGCTAAAGATGCTATTAAAGCAGCACTTGCAAGAGCAAGCAAAGTAGCTTTTCCTTTTTTAATTTTCATTTTAATTCACCACCTATAAATATTAATTAAGATCTTTATTTTAAATTAAAACTATAATTTCTTTACAGTCCATTCCATATTATTAGCAGTTTCTATTACCTTTTCATAACACATTTCTGGATGTATTGTTTGTTCATGAGCTATTGTTAATACAGACATTGATATTGAGAACTTAACTGTTTCTTCTGATGAAAGACCATTTAAATATCCATATCCCATACCTGCTACAAATGAATCTCCTGCCCCTGTAACATTAACAACCTTAACTTTGCCAGAACATATTTTACCACATTCCTTACCATCATTATAGAATATTCCATCAGCATCTAAACTTATAAATACTTTTTCTACCCCAAGTTCTATAAAGTAGTTACTTGCTCTTATTAGGTCATCATCATCTATTATAGGGAAGCCTGCTAAAATTTCAGCTTCATGTCTATTTGGTTTTATAGTATGGAAATACTTTACAAGATGTTTTACCCAACCTGCTTTTTCTGCTGATACTGGATCTAAAATAAATTTAGTCTTGTCACTAAAGTTTGTAAGTAAATATTCCATTATTGCAGGGTTATCTGCATCTAAAACTACATATTCAGCATTTTCAATTATTTCTCTTTTACTATCTATAAATTCTGGTGTCATTCTGTCTATACTCTTCATATCAACTATAGCTGATACCATTTCACCATTTTCATCTAATACAGCAAGATAAGTTGGTGTTGACATTCCTTTTAATATTAATGAATCTGACATATCATAACCATGTTTTGCACCATGCTCCATCATCTGTTGTCCATTAGAATCGTCTCCTAATATAGATATGAACTTAACATTAGCTCCTACCCTAGCCATGTTTTCTGCTATATTTCTACAAACTCCACCATATGACATCTTAACTTCTCCTGGTGTTGAATTATAAGATCTATATTTTGATCTACTAAATCCAAAAATATCTACTATTGCTGCCCCAAATACTAAAATATATGGCTCTTTTCCTGTGTTCATGTAAACTTTCCCTCCTGAATACTGCCGCTCTTATTTAAACTGATTTAATGATTCTATATATTCAAAACCATTCTTCTCTAATATTTCTTTTAATTCTTCTTTATTAATGTTTAAATCTTCACAAAGTTCGTTAAGTGAACTATAAAAATCTCTTAGCTTTAAATTGATTATACTAAGTAGCATAAATGGATCTATTGACTTATAATTACTTAAATCCATAATTCTCCCTCCATTTATAAATTAACTTTATAATTATTATATACGACTTTTATTTGTTCTACAAATATTAAATATATAAATTTATAACTTTGCTTTTTTATTTTCTGTTAATTTTAATATAACAAAGCAAATCATAATAATAATTTCAACTAAAGGAGCTGTAATCCAAACTCCTGTAAGTCCAAAAATCTTAGGTAGTAATATAACTAATACTATTGTTAATATTAAACCTCTAAATGTTGATAATATAAATGATGATCTAGCCTTTTCGATAGCTTGTAGGTATGATATTGAAACTATATTTACTCCCATTAATATAAATGCTATAAAGTATATTCTTATCCCTTTAACAGTTATATCAATTAATTCTCCTCTTTGATCAGTAAATATTAATGCTAATTGTTTTGGCATAATAAATCCTATTAAAAAGAAGAAAATACCTAATCCTAAAGCTATCTTAAATGATATATTAAATAATTTTTTAACTCTTTCTTCTTTTCCTCCACCATAATTAATACTTATAAGAGGTTGCATTCCCTGTGCTATGCCATTAAATACAGCTAGGAATATAAGTGCTATATTTGCTATAATTCCATAAGCTGAAACAGATATATTACCACCTATAGATAAAATAACTTTGTTAAATACAAATATAACAAATCCTGCTGAAAGCTCCGTTACAAAACTAGGCATACCATTTGCTATAACTTTAAAAATTGTTGATGTTCTTGCTGCTTTAAATTCTAAATGCATACTATTATTTCTTTGAATAAAATGTATTAGTAACACTGCTAATCCAAAGGCCTGACCTATGGTTGTTGCAAGTGCTGCACCTTTCATCCCCATATTTAATGGATATATAAACACATAGTCTAAAACTATATTAACAATATTAGTTGTTATTATAGATAGCATTGCAAGCTTTGGAGCCTTATCAGTTCTAACAAAAACATTTAAGAAATTAGAAAGTATAAATACTGCATTAAAATCAAAAATTATCTTTAAATATTGCTTAACATAATCAAATGTTTGTGGAGTTGCTCCAAGTATGTAACAAATATCATCTAAAAATAAATATGTTAGTATATTAATACAAACTATTACTATAATAGCTCCTATAAGGGAGCTAGTAAAAATATCATTAACTTTATGAAATTTCTTTCTTCCAACTGCTATTGAAAGAGCAGTTGCTCCACCCACTCCAAAAGTTAAAGCTATAGCATAATAGACACTGAAAATTGGTACTCCTATATTAAGTGCTGCTAGTCCAAGACTTCCTAACCTTCTTCCTATAAACATAGTATCAAATAAAATACATATTGAAAGTCCTAACATTCCACTTACTGATGGTATCATATATTTAACAAGTAAACTTTTTTCACTATCTTCTAATAAATTTATTTTACCTTTCACCTGTATATCACCTAGCTTTTCTTTAGTTTATTTTTTCTATTTTGCCTCTTCTATTTTATTTATTAATTTAGTTTCTATAAGTTCTGACTTTGAAAATCCTTTTTTAAAATACCTAATTTGCTTATACTCAATTCCTCCCATTTGAAAATCTAGTACATCTATTCTATCACCTTTATATATAACAGGTTCTCTTTTCGCTTTTAAAAATATTTTTAATTCCATACTATTCTTCATCTCCTAACATATCTTTTTTCTTTCTGTTTCTATAATATCTTCTATATATAAGTATAACTAAAACCCATATTGCGATTGAAACTATAATATTTGCTTCATAGAATATATAACTTAGTATAGCCAAAATAAGTCCTATTAAAACAATAATTATATCTAATTTACCTATCTTAAAGTCCATGATTTTCCTCCTATTAAAACTTACTATTTCATTATGCCATCAAAATTGATATATTTAAATATATTAATAAAAAAATAATGGAGGTTTTAATTATGACTCTTAATATAGCACATAGAGGTTTTTCTGCTCTTTACCCAGAAAATACTATGTTAGCTTTTACAAAAGCTAAAGAACAAGGATTATGTGATGGTATAGAACTAGATGTTCAATTAACAAAAGATAATGTACCTATTATAATACATGATGAAGATTTAGAAAGAACTACAGGACAGCTTGGTAAAGTTAAAGATTTTACTTATAGAGAAATAAGAACTCTTAATGCTGGTAATAACGAAAAAATTCCATCATTAGAAGAATATCTGGAATTTGCTAAATCTAATAAAATATATACAAATATAGAACTAAAAAATAGCGTTATAGATTATAAAGATTTAGAACTAATAACTCTTAACTTAATTTATAAATTTGGATTAAAAGAAGATGTTATTATCTCATCTTTTAATCATGAATCAATGATTAAAGTTAAAAATCTAGATAAAAATATCAAAACAGGACTGCTATATGATAATCTAATGCATAATCCTCAAGAATACTGTAAAACATGTAATGCAGATGCAATGCATCCAAACTATACATCACTTCTTATAAGCTCTAATATTGAAAAACTTCAAAAAAGTAATATAGATATAAATGCTTATACAGTAAATGATGAAAACCATATGAGATATCTAGTAGATAAAAAAATAACTTCAATAATAACAAATCATCCTGATATTCTATATAGAATAATCAAAGGATTAAAATAATAAAAAAGAACTATCACTATAAAATTTCTTAAAAATTTCTATAGTAATAGTTTCTTTATTTTTCCCAAATATTACCTCTATTTATTTAAATAATAAATTTCATAAGCCTTTTCTAACAACATTAAATCTCTAAGATTTATAAATTTACCACTGTATGTTTCTAGCTTATCTTCCTTAAATACTTTTAATGCTTTATCTATAGGCATCCATTCTAAAGCTATTCCCTCTGCTATCTCACCTTCTGTTAAACTTATTTGTCCATAAGCAAAAGCTTTTGTAAGATAACAATAAGATATTTGTAAAAAATCATCATTATCTGCATATTCTATAATCATTCCAACTTCATCTAGAATGTTAATATCACAGCCTGTTTCTTCTTTTATCTCTCTATAAGTAGCTTCTTTTATAGTTTCATTTTCTTCTATACCACCACCAGGTAATTTATGATAGTTTAAATTTGAAACCTTTAAAATTGCCACTTCATCTTTATCATTTATAACTATAGCTCTAGCTGCTCTTCTTATTCTATAGTTTTTATCCTTTTTATTAGTTTCTAACCCTATATCATTATTTGTTATTTCTTTTATTAATTCCAAGGCTTTGTTCTCCTTTTATAAATTAATATATAATTATATATATTATAAATGCCATTGATTTGTAAACATTGGATCTTCCATTATAAGTTTTATCAATTCTGGATCTTCTATAAAACCTTCAGATTTTTGTATAATCTCATATGCTACTGTACAGTATATAAGGGATGCAATAGGAAGTATTTTCACTGGAACTGAATTAAAACAAACAACTACAATTCCTATTGATGCTAAAGAATAAATAGTTATTCTTTCTGCATTCATATACTTCTTAAGCTTCTTTTTTATTATCCTAGGGCTAGGAAGTTCTATAGCTGTAATCAACATTATTTTCACCTTTAAAATTACTATATTAATATATATATTAATATCTCCTCTAATTATGTAATTTTAAAGTTTCATAAAATCTAAAGATTACTAAATTAAGTTTACTTTCCACAATCCATTTTTATCTTCTTAACTTCTGAAACATCCATATCAACTTTCTTTGCAATAGTTTCAATATCAAGAACATCTAATAATTCTTTAGCTATTCTTACTTTCTCAGCTATTACTTTTTCATCAGCAAGCTTTTCATTAGTTAAATTTCCTACTGTATTTAAAAGACTTTCATCATCATAGAAATCTAAATATGAATGATGCTTACCATTTATTTGATAACCTAAAACTGCATCTATATTAACATTATCAGCAGCTCTAAATATTGATTTATCTACATCATTAAATTTCTTTTTAAATTCTTCTATCATATCTTTTATTTCAAAACGTGTATTTCCTATTTTCTTGGCAGCTACCATACATGCACAATTTAGTGGCCATATACCAGCGTTTTGAATAAAGTTTTTTATGTATCTTTCCTCTATATAATACATTGGTCTTATAAGTTCTATACCATCAAAATTACTTGCCTTAAGCCTTGGTAACATTGTCTTAAAGCTACCTGCATATAATATGTTAAGCATTGTAGTTTCTATAACATCATTAAAATGATGTCCTAAAGCAAGTTTATTACATCCAAGTTCTTTAGCTTTTGCATATAATGAACCTCTTCTCATTCTTGCACACATATAACAAGGATAATCCTGTGCTATTTTATCTACAACATTGAAAATACCTGATTCATAAATTTCTATTGGAATATTTAAATACTCACAGTTATCTTCTAAAAGCTTTCTTATATGTGGATGATATCCAGGGTCCATAGCTATAAATACAACTTCAAAGTTTACATTTCCATGCTTTTTTAATTCTTGGAATAACTTTGCAAGTAAAAGAGAATCCTTTCCCCCTGAAATAGCAATAGCTATTTTATCTCCCTCTTCAACTAAATTATAATTTTTTATACCTTTTATAAATTTTGACCATATATTTCTTCTATACTTTTTTATTATACTTCTTTCTATTTCATTAAGTGGCTTCCTTTCATTAAAGGGCACCAAAATATCGCATCCATTTCCTGCTATACTCATATAATCAATCACCTCGATATTTAAAATAATCTCTAATAATTATATCTTATAAACTATGCTTTTAATAGTTAATTTTTAAATCACTACATATATAAAATTCAACTTATAATAAGCAAAATATTAAATATTATGATATAATTAGTAAAAACTGTAAAATGAGGTGTTTTAGATGAAAGCTGTTATAACTGTTGTTGGAAAAGATAGAGTTGGTATTATATCAGAAGTTTCAAAGATTCTTTCAGATAATAATATAAATATACTTGATATCAGTCAAACAATAATGGAAGATTATTTTACAATGATGATGATTACTAATTTTTCAAATTGTAAAGAAGACTTTGGAACTATAAAAGAAATATTTAATGATTACTCAAAAAATAATGCTGTTGATGTAATTATTCAACATGAAGATATCTTTAATTCAATGCATAAAATTTAGGGGGCGATTTAAATGATTACTCAAAATGAAGTTCTTGAAACTCTATCAATGATTAAACAACAAAATTTAGATGTTAGAACTATTACCTTAGGACTTTCTCTATTAGATTGTGCTAGTGATGATATGAATAAAATTTGTACTAATATATATGATAAAATTACTTTTTCAGCAGAAAACTTAGTTAAAACTGGTGAGGATATAGAAAAAGAATATGGTATTCCTATAATAAATAAAAGAATTTCTGTTACTCCTATATCATTAGTTGCAGCTGCTACAAAAGCAAATTCCTATCTTCCAATAGCAAAAGCTATGGATAGAGCTGCTAAAGAAGTTGGAGTTAATTTTATTGGTGGATTTTCAGCTTTAGTACATAAAGGTTTTACTAATAGCGATTTAACTCTTATTAATTCTATACCAGAAGCATTAAAAGAAACTGATATAGTTTGTTCTTCTGTTAATATTGGATCTACTAGATATGGAATAAATATGGATGCTGTAAGACTGATGGGAGAAATAATAAAAAAGACATCTTCTATTACTCCAGATGGATTTGGCTGCGCAAAATTAGTTGTATTCTGTAATGCTGTTGAAGATAATCCATTTATGGCTGGTGCTTTCCACGGAACTGGAGAAGCTGAAAAAATTATAAACGTTGGTGTAAGTGGACCTGGAGTTGTAAAAAAAGCTCTAGAAGATATTAGAGGTAAAAGCCTACAAGAAGTTGCAGAAACAATAAAACAAACATCATTTAAAATAACAAGAGTTGGACAGCTTGTAGCTAAGGAAGCTTCTAAAAGATTAGATATTCCTTTTGGGATAGTTGATTTATCTTTAGCCCCAACTCCAGCAGTTGGTGATTCTGTTGGTAGAGTTTTAGAAGAAATAGGTCTTTCTAATTGTGGAGGTCATGGAACTACTGCTGCTCTAGCTATGTTAAATGATGCTGTAAAAAAAGGTGGTCTTATGGCTTCATCATCTGTTGGTGGGCTAAGTGGAGCTTTTATTCCAGTTTCAGAAGATGAATGTATGATACAACAAGTTTCTAATGGATTCTTAACAATAGAAAAATTAGAAGCTATGACCTGCGTCTGCTCAGTTGGACTTGATATGTTAGCAGTTCCAGGCTCAACTTCTGATAAGACTATTTCTGGAATAATTGCAGATGAAGCTGCTATTGGTATGATAAATAATAAAACTACTGCTGTAAGAATAATACCTGTCCCTGGAAAAAATGTAGGGGAAACAGTTGAATTTGGTGGACTCCTTGGAACTGCTCCTATAATGAGAACTTCCCCTGGTAATTGTGATTTATTTATAGATAGAGGTGGTCGAATTCCAGCTCCTCTTCATTCATTAAAAAATTAATTTATCAAATAAAAAAGGACGTTTCAATTTGAAACCTCCTTTTTATTTTGAAGCTTATTATATTTTATATAACTTTTCTATCTTTAAGTTTAACAAATATATATTTATATACTATTATTCCTACTATTGATACTGCAAAGAATTCTCCAGCACCAACTTGAACCATAGTTAATACTAATGGTGAATTAAATAATTTATTTAGCATGTATCCTATAATAACACCATTAAATAATACTGGCCAAAGAGAAGCTAAAAATACTCCCCACTTTGTATTTCTTAAATATTTTCCTGTTAAAGCTACACATACAACACTTATAAATGTTGCTGGAACTCCATAAATTATATTTGAAACAGCATCTGGTCCTAAACCATTAGCTATAAAACAACCTAGTGTTAATCCCCATATATAGAAAGGATCAATAAATGCTAAAAGAACCATTACTTCTGATAATCTTGATTGTATTGGTCCATAACTTATTGGTGCAAGCCATAAAGTTAAAACTGCATATAAAGCTGCAATAATAGCTGATACTACTAATTTCTTAGTTCTTGAACTTGTATTATTCATCTATTATAAACCTCCAAAATAAAAAAACCGTAATATAAAATTACGGTTTTAAACTTAAAATCTAAAATAATTACTATTTAAATAGGAAAATAATTTTTCCCATCAAAAATAAACTTAATCTTAAATAAGATTAAATTAAAGTTTTGCCGTAGTTTTATTTAGGGACAGGAAGCTTCCGAACTGTCCTATTCAATTAACATCACTATTTTATATGATAAATTAAATAAAATCAAATTTATTTTTTACATATATAAATAATTAATAAAATTTTAAGTAATTTAAAAATTTATTAATAAAAATCACTTAGACTTTTATATAAATCATAAAAAAAGAACTATCTTTTCTAGATAGTTCTTTTTTATTATTTTATAAAATGCCCTTAATTAAAATAATCCAAAATATTGCTTATTAATTTTCTTCTACAAACTCATCAGCATCTTCTTTTTCATTCATTATTCCTAGCTTATCAAATATAAGGAAAGCTATACTCATTACAACTGCAACTACAGTAGCTAAGCCCATTCCTTTTAAATCTACAGCTCCTATTTTAAGTGACATACCACTCATACCTACAACAAAAACTACAGATGTTAAAACTAAGTTTCTTGCTTTTGAATAATCAACCTTAGCTTCAATAAATGTTCTAATACCTGAAGCTGCAATACTTCCATATAAAAGAATACTTATACCACCAAGTACTGGAGTAGGTATTGTTTTTATTATTGTAGCAAGTGTTCCTGAAAATGCAAGCAAGATTGATAAAATACCTGCACCACATATTACATAAACACTATAAACTTTAGTTAATGCCATAACACCAATATTTTCTCCATATGTAGTTGTTGGAACTGAACCAAATAATCCAGATAAAGCTGTTGAAAAACCATCTCCCATAAGTGATCTATGAAGACCAGGATCTTTTGATAAATCTTTTCCTACAACACTACTTGTTACTGCTAAATGTCCAATATTTTCTGCAATAACAACTAAAGTTGCTGGAAGTATTGTTAATATAGCATTTATATTAAATTTAGCCATTTGCATATGAGGAACAGCAATTATACTTGCTTCTTTTATCTCATTAAAATTGACTAAACCAACCATACATGAAGTTATATAACCAACAACAACTCCTATTAGTATAGGAATAATCTTTAAAAATCCTTTTAATAAAACAGTTGCTAAAATTGTTGTTATAAGTGTTACCATAGATACTAAAACCCATGTCCCATTAAATGTAGGTGAATTACTAAGACCAACAGGGAATCCTGCCATGTCAACTGCATTAGGTGCAAGTTCTAAACCAATAATAGCTATAATAGCTCCCATAGCTGCTGGAGGGAATATTTTTTTAATCCATCCTGTTCCAATAAAAGCTACTAATATACCTACTCCTGCAAAGACAAGACCTGAAACTACAAATCCACCTTGAACTTCTGCATAAGAATATCCTCTATCTAAAAGTAATAATGTTGGTGCTATAAAAGCAAAGCTTGAACCTAAAAATGCTGGTATCTTTCTTTTAGTAATAAATGCATATAACAAAGTTCCTATTCCATTAAATAAAAAAGCCGTAGCTGGATCTACATGAAGTAATATCGGTACAAGAACTGATGCTCCAAACATAGCAAATAAATGTTGTAAACTAAATGGAAAAGCCTTTTTAAAAGGAATTTTTTCTTCAACTCCTATTATATCTGCAAGTCCTTCTTGGTGAATGTTTAATTGATTATTTAATTTTTTTGTCATTTCTTCCCCCTTCTTAGCCTCTCTGGACTAAATTAAAAGTTTTTATAAATATAACATAATGATATATCTAATACAATAGGATTTTGACTATATTTATGATATAATAGTCAATTGAAGTAACTTAAAGTAGCTTCAAATCTTTTTAAAGGTAAAAATATTAACTTTTAGTTAAATTTAATTTAGATTTTGTAAATTTGAAAGGAAGAAAAGAATGATTACAGTTACTAATGTCAGTTTAAGATTTGGTGAAAGAAAACTTTTTGAAGATGTAAATTTAAAATTTACACCTGGAAATTGTTATGGAGTTATCGGTGCTAATGGTGCTGGTAAATCAACTTTCCTAAAAATATTATCTGGTGAAGTTGAACCTAATACAGGAGACGTTTCAATGGCTCCTAACTCAAGAATGTCAGTTCTTAAGCAAGATCATAACCAATATAATGATACTGAAGTATTAAAGACAGTTATGATGGGAAACAAAAGATTATTTGAAGTTATGGAAGAAAAGGATGCTTTATATGCAAAACCTGATTTTTCAGATGAAGATGGTATGAGAGCTTCAGAACTTGAAGCTGAATTTGCTGAAATGGGAGGATGGGAAGCAGAATCAGATGCTTCATCATTACTTCAAGGACTTGGAATTGGAACAGAACTTCATTTTAAAAACGTTGGAGAATTAAAGGGAGACGAAAAAGTTAAAGTTCTTTTAGCTCAAGCTTTATTTGGTAAACCAGATGTTCTAATCCTTGACGAGCCTACTAACCACTTAGATCTTAAAGCAATTGAATGGCTTGAAAACTTCTTATCAAACTTTGAAGGAACAGTTATAGTAGTATCTCACGATAGACACTTCTTAAACATGGTATGTACACAAATATGTGACGTTGACTTTGGTAAGATAAAACTTTATGTAGGTAACTACGATTTCTGGTATGAATCAAGTCAATTAGCTCTTCAAATGGCTAAAGATCAAAATAAGAAAAAAGAAGAAAAAATTAAAGAATTACAAAACTTTATCGCAAGATTTAGTGCTAATGCTTCTAAGTCAAAACAAGCTACATCAAGAAAGAAACTTTTAGATAAGATTACTCTTGATGATATCCAACCTTCAAGCAGAAGATATCCATTCGTTGGATTTAAACCTGAAAGAGAAGTTGGAAATGATGTTTTAATGGTTGATGGTTTAACAAAGACTGTTGATGGAGTTAAAGTTTTAGACAACGTAAGCTTTATCCTTGGAAGAGAAGATAAAGTTGCTTTCACAGGTGATGAAATAGCTATCACTACTCTATTTAAAATCTTAATGGGAGAAATGGAACCAGATGCTGGTACATTCAAATGGGGTGTAACAACTTCAAGAGAATACTTCCCTAAAGATAATACAAAATACTTTGAAAACTGTCATTATTCACTTGTTGACTGGTTACGTCAATATTCAGAAGAAAAATCTGAAAGTTATTTAAGAGGATTCCTTGGTAGAATGTTATTCTCAGGAGAAGAAGCTCTTAAAGAAGCAACTGTTTTATCAGGGGGAGAAAAAGTTAGATGTATGTTATCTAAGATGATGCTTAGCCCAGCTAATGTACTTATATTAGATCAACCAACTAACCACTTAGACCTTGAATCAATAACAGCTTTAAATAATGGTCTTATAGACTATAAGAGTATCATATTATTTGCTTGTCACGACCACCAATTTGTTCAAACAATAGCAAGTAGAATAATTGAAATTAATGAAGGACAAATCAAGTTCAACAAAGAATGTACTTACGATGAGTATTTAGAAGCTAAATAAAAAAAAGCTAGGATAAAATCCTAGCTTTTTTACATTTCTTGATTTTCAATTAACATTTCCATTTCGTGTTTCTTTTTATTTAATCTCATTAATTCCACTCTTCTTCTTATACTAACTCTTCTATTTAATTTTTTTCTAATTCTACTTGCTGCTGATCTTTTGTTCATCTTTAGTCTCCTAAATAATCTTATTTTTTGTAACCATAACACAAACCCAAAGAAACTAACGAAATTATGTTTTTATAAAAATAAACTTTAAATCCCTAATATCGTTTCCTAATATTAGTTTAACATTTTTTTAACAATATTTCATTACATTATATTTTTATTGTTAAATATTTATCGTATAAAGTTTTATTCTACTAATTCATTACTATCAGAGACTTTTTTAATCCAATATCCTGATTTTTTTATTGTTTTATTAAGAGTTTCTAAATCTAGAGAAATAAATCCATATCTATTTTTATATGAATTACACCATGACCAACAATCTATTGGTGTCCATAAATGATATCCCTTACAATTTGCACCTTCTTCTATAGCTTTATGAAGATGAATTAAATGTTCCTTTATAAAATCAATTCTATAATCATCTTCTATCATTCCATCTTTATTGATAAATTTCTCTTCACCTTCAACACCCATACCATTTTCAGATACATACCATTTTATATTTCCATAATTCTCTTTTATATTTACAGCAATATCATATATAGCTTCAGGATATATCTCCCATCCTCTATGCTTATTTATTCTTCTTCCTGGCATTAGATAATTTTCAAAATATTTATCTGGCATCCATGTACTTTCCTCAAACTCAATTTCTCTTGCCTTAACTCTTCTTGGTTGATAATAATTTATACCTAAATAATCAACTTTGGATTCCCTTATAATATTAAGTTCCTCCTCTGTTGATTCCCATAAAACATTATCCTTTGCCAATAATTCTACAAGCTCACTTGGGAATTCTCCCTTTACAGCTGGATCAAGGAACATTCTATTAAAGAATAAATCGGCTATATTTGCAGCTTCTAAATCTTCCTTTGAGTTTGATCTTGGATATGAAGGTGTTAGATTTACTATTATACCTATTTCACCATCATAGTTTCCTTCTTTATAAGCCCTTATTGCTTTAGCTGATGCAAGATTTATATTATAAGCTACTTGTACAGCCTTATTTCCATCAACTAAACAAGGATAATGGAATTTGTATAAATATTGTCCTTCAACAACTACTATTGGCTCATTAAATGTTGTCCACTTATCCACTCTATCTGCAAATAACTCAAAACACTTCTTTGCAAAATCACAATATAAATCAACAACTTTCTTTGATTCCCATCCACCAAATTTATTATATAAATCTATAGGTAAATCAAAATGATGAAGATTTATAATTATATCTATATTATTTTTTATACATTCATCAATTACATCATTATAAAATCTTACAGCATCAGGACAAACTTCTCCTGTTTCAAAATCTTTTATAAGTCTTGACCATTGTATAGATGTTCTAAATGAATTAAGACCTATACTTTTTAACATAGCTATATCTTCTTTATAACTATTATAAAAGTTTGATGCTACATTAGGTCCAACTCCATTATGGAAAGTTTCTTTAGATATATCAAACCAATAATCAAAAACACTATCATTTGCCTTATTAAATCTCCCTTCAGATTGTGGACCTGAAGTTGCTGCCCCCCACCAAAAATCTTTTGGAAAAACATATTTATTCATATTTAATATCCCCCTATGTATACGTTTCATTGATTATATAATAGAATTATTTGATTTAAAAATCATTGCTTGTATAGACAAAGTACATAAAATTTGTTGTATATACTCAAACTCCTAATTATAATAAAATAAAGGGGGTTTTTACATTGACTAGCAAAGACATAATAAAAGATATGATAGAAAATATAGTAAGCGGTGAACTTAAAGAATTTTCAAAACTCGAATCTGAAGCAAAACTTGCTAAAATGTATGATTGTAATAGACATACTATTCGTGTCTCTATTCAACATTTAATTGAAAGAGGCTATCTTACAAAAGTTTATGGTGGTGCCACTTATGTTAATAAAATTCCAACAAACCATCTTCTAAGCTTATCTTCTATGTTTGATTTACATGCAGCTAAAAATTTAAGTAGTAAAATATTTTATTTAAAAAAAATTATAGCTAATGATGATGTTGCTAATAAATTGCAATTAGATGATTCTAAAGAAGTATGGCATATTTTAAGAGCTCGTTATATTAATAATGAATTACATCATTTAGAAAATACATTTATGCCAGTATCACTATTTCCAAACTTAACAAAAGAAAAATGCTTAGCTAGCATATTATATTATGTAGAAACTGAACTTGGATATGAAGTTTCACATGCACATAAAACAATAGAAAGTTCATTTTTTACATCAAGAGAAGCTGAACTTTTAAATATAGAAGAAAGAGCACCTAGTTTAGTAGTTTATAATATTGGATATTTAACTAATGGTAGGCCTTATGAATATTCAATAAATAAACATAGAAATAAAAGAATAGAAGTTTTTTCAAAAAGATAAAATAAGGACTATCTATTTAGATAGTCCTTATTTTTATATATAAATTTTTTCTAATATAAATGTAATCTACATCTTTTCTTAACTCTAAATTCATACACAAGAAAAGCAGTTATTCCCTTTAATGCACTTGTAACAGCTATACTTACCCATATTCCATTAACTCCAAGAAATTTAGCAAGAACCATAGCTATCGGAAGTCTAGAAAGAGTAAATGTAATACTTATTACAGCTGGTATTTTAGGTATACCAAGTCCTGTAAATACTCCATTAGATATCACTTCTAAACAAGAGAAAATCTGAGCTATCCCTATTATTATTAGATAATTGCTAGCACTTTCAATTGTAGATTGATTTGATACAAATAAACTTACTATTTGTTTTGGAATTACTAAGAATATTATACTTGTTATAAGAGAATATCCAATACCTATAAGTAAAGTTTTATGATACCCTTCGTTTATTCTATCAAACTTTTCAGCTCCATAATTTTGTCCTGTATATGCTGAGATAGCACGATTTAGTCCTCCTATTATCATCAGAGTAATTGTTTCTATTTGAAGTCCTATCTTTTGAGCTGCTATAGCATCAGCTCCAAAATTAGCAATTATTCTAGCAAGAACTATACTTACAAGTGTAAATAATATTCTTTGTGATGCAGTAGGAAATCCAAGCTTGATTATCTCTACTACTTTTGCCATTGACACTTCTAAATGTCTACAATATCTAAATGGGCTTCCTTTTTTCATCAAGAACATTATAAACATTAATAATTTAGATATAAGAGTAGCTACTGCTGCACCCTCTACTCCCATATTAAAAGTATATATAAAAATAGGGTCTAAAATTATATTTAAAATAAGCCCTAGCATACTTATATTAAGTGCTATTTTGTTGTTTCCAAAGCTTCCAAGTATTCTTGTAAAAAGAAAATTATAAAAAGAGAAGAAAAGCATTGGCGCGCTTATAAGTAAATAATTACGAGCTTCTTGTTCTAATGCTGCATTATTTAAATCAAAGAAATCTATAAGATACTTTCTAAATATAATTAATATAGCGCAATATACTACTGCTATAATACCATTTAAAAGCATTCCAATATTTATATATTCCTTTAACTGTTTATCATCTTTTTTCCCTATAGAATGAGCTACTTTTATTCCAACCCCTACTATTACTAAGGAATTTATAGCATATCCTAAATTTATAAAGAAATTTGATGTCCCAACAGCTGCTACTGCACCACTTCCAAGTCTTCCTACCCATAGCATATCAATAAGTCCATAAGCTACTTGTAAAAATGAAGTTCCCATTATAGGTAAAGCAAGTGAAACAATAACTTTAAAAACATTCCCTTTGGTTAAATCTACTTTTTCCATCTATTTTCCTTTCCATTTAACCCCTTAAACAAAAATAAATATAATAAAATATTTCTCACCATATCTATTAACATCTATATATATTAACATAAAAAATAATATTTATTAACAATTTATTTTAATATTTTTTAAGATATTATTTAATATATTAAAAATAAATATACTAAATTTTCTAGTTATAATTTAATATTTTTTATTCATATATAGTACTCATATATTATTTTAAGATTAAATTTATTTAAATTTAGCTATAATATCCTTGTTTTTTTATATAAATGATTTAGAATTAAATTAAGGATAAAAATAAAAAAGGAGCTTTTCTATGTACTTATCAAAATTTACAGACTATTCATTTAGAGCTTTAATATATCTTGCTAGTAATAGTGAAAGACTTTGTACTGTTGAAGAATTATCTACTAACCTAGATATATCTGAGCATCACTTAAAAAAAATAATACAAAAACTTGCTAAAACAGATTATGTCATATCATTAAAAGGACGTTCAGGAGGACTAAAACTTGGTCTTGAACCTAAGGACATTAACCTTGGATCTATATTAGAAATTACAGAAGAAAATCTTAATATAGCTAGTTGTTTTGCCTCAGTAGAGAATTGTCCTATTTTATCTAAGGGTTGTAAGTTAAAAGGTATAATGAATGATGCCTTAGCTAAATTTATAGAGGAATTTTCATTATATACTTTAGAAGATATTTTAGATTGTAGTACTAAATCTAATAATCTAGAATCAAATATAAATATAAAAAAGAAAAACTAGATTTAATTTCTAGTTTTTCTTTTTATACTACATATCGCTATTCTTCATTCTTATTTACAGCTTAAATCTGCTTATCAAACTTTTTATTCCCTTCTCATTTACAAATCATAATTTGAGGTTTATTTAATATCTTTATGTTAATAAACTCCTTATTTACTGATATAATATTATAAAACCAAAATAAAGGGGGATTTAATTTTGCTTAAAGATGATATTTATAGCTACTCTATGTTATTTAATTCATTAGAATTCCAAACCCTTAATAAAAATCTTAATAAGTTTAATCCAATAAAAATTTTAAAAAGTTCAAAATATAAAATAAGACATTCTAATATATTAGCATGGCTGCTTACACCTAATGAAAACCATAATATGAATGAATACTTTTTAAAAGGATTTATTGCAAAGCTTTTATCAAAAGAAGAAAATATAGATATTCTCACTAATATAAATTTAGATATATCTCAAATTCTAAGACTAAATTCTTATAATATTTCAATTGAAAGAGAAGTTAAAACTTCTAAAAAAAGATATATAGATTTACTTATAATATCTAAGACAAAAAAATTTGTATTTCTTATAGAAAATAAATTTTACTCAAAGGAAAGTGAAAATCAACTTAATGACTATCTAGAGTTTGTAAGAAATAAGTATAATTCTCTAAAGAACTACCAATAGAAGATTGGACAAACTCTAAAGAAATATTTGAAGTAATGAATATACTTTATAATAATACTGACCTACAAGATAAGTTAAGAAAAATAGACACTATTAAACTCTAAAATATAAAAAGAGACTTATACTTTCAATTTCAAAGTATAAGTCTTTTAGTTTATTTAAAACCTTTAAGTAAATCAGCAAATGGATTATTTATATCTTGTTCTGCTTCTTTTTGCATCTTTCTCATTATATTATTAACTTCTTTTTTACTTACTTTAGATTTTTTATCAGCAAATCTCTTTTTAAATACTGCATCCTTTTCTTTAAAGCCACATCCTGTACATACATATACCTTTCCAGCACCATGTCCTCTTAATTCAAGTTTTTTCTTACATTCAGGACATCTTGCATTAGTTATAGTTGTAAGGCTTTCTCTATATCCACATTCTCTATCTTGGCAAACAAGCATCTTTCCTTTTTTACCATTAACCTCAAGAAGATATTTACCACACTCTGGGCATTTTCTTCTTGTCATATTATCGTGTACATATTTACTATTTGCTTCTTTAATCTCTTCAATAGATGCTACTGAATAATTTCTCATTTCTTGTAAGAAATCTTTTTGATTAAGCTTTCCTTTTTCTATAAGTGCAAGTTTTTGTTCCCATTGAGCTGTAAGTGTTGGACTCTTTAATTCTTCTGGTGCAAGGTCTAATAATTGCTTACCTTTTGAAGTAACTATTATTTCATTACCTCTCTTTTCAAGCATAAAGCTATTAAATAATTTTTCTATTATATCTGCTCTTGTTGCAACAGTTCCAAGTCCACCTGTTTCTCCTATTGTCTTTTTAAGCTCATTACTTTCTCCAATCATGTATTTTGCTGGATTTTCCATAGCTGATAATAATGTTGCTTCATTAAATCTTGCAGGAGCCTTTGTTTTTCCTTCTGTTATTTTTACTGAGCTAATATTTAATATATCATCTTTCTTTACTTCTGGTAAAACTTGATCCTTTAAATCACTTTCATCATCATTTTCTTCTATATGACTATATACTTCTTTCCATCCAAGCTTTTTAACAATTTTTCCTTTTGCTTTAAAAGTTTCCCCTGCTACATCAAGATTTAATGAAACCTCTTCATATTCAAATGCAGGCATTAAAACAGCTAAAAATCTCTTTGAAACAAGTTCATATACCTTTCTTTCCTTATCTCCCATAAGTGAAAGATTTGCTCTTTCTTCTGTTGGGATAATAGCATGGTGATCACTAACCTTTGAATTATCTATAAATGATTTATTAGCTTTTATTTCTGTATTCATAAGCTTTACTGAAAACTTACTTAAAGAACCAACAGCACAAGCTTTCACTCTATCCTTTAAAGTTCCAAGCATATCATCTGTTAAATATCTTGAATCAGTTCTTGGATATGTTAAAACTTTATAATTTTCATAAAGTCTTTGCATTATAGAAAGAGTTTCTTTGGGTGTATATTGAAACATCTTATTACAATCTCTTTGCAATTCTGTTAAATCATATAATTTTGGTGAAAAACTCTTTTTACTTGTTTTATTAATTTCTTTTACTACAGCCTTTTGACCTTTTACAACTGCTAGAACTTTTTCAACCTTTTCTTTAGAATATGTTCTTGTATTATTAGATTTATCAGCCCATATAAATTTAATATTATCAGCCTTAAGCTCTAAACCATAATAATCCTTTGGTACAAAGTTTTTTATTTCTTCTTCTCTTGAATTAATAATTGCTATCGTAGGTGTTTGAACTCTACCACATGATAATTGAGCATTATGCTTACAAGTAAGTGCTCTTGTTGCATTTATTCCTACAACCCAGTCAGCTTCTGCTCTTGCTTCAGCTGCTCTATATAAATTATCATAGCTTCTACCATCTTTTAGCTTATTAAATCCTTCTTTAATAGCCTTATCTGTTACAGATGAAATCCAGAGTCTTTTTATAGGCTTATTTACATGAACTTTTTCAAGTATCCATCTAGCAACAAGTTCTCCTTCTCTTCCAGCATCAGTTGCTATTACTATTTCACTTACATCTTTTCTAGTTAATTGACTTTTTACAGCATTAAATTGTTTAGCTGTTTTAGGAATAATGACAAGTTTCATATGCTTTGGAAGCATTGGTAGATGCTCCATCTTCCAATCTTTCCATTCCTTATTATAAAATTCTGGTGCAGCAAGAGTTACTAAATGCCCCATAGCCCAAGTTACAATATATTTATCTCCCTCTAAAAAACCATTTCCTTTCTTCTTACAATTTAAAACCCTTGCAAGGTCTCTTCCTACTGATGGTTTTTCAGCAAGCACTAAAATCTTACTCATCTTATTTCCTCCTAATCTTTATTCTTTTATTCATTCCAGCTTTAATTTCTTTATATAAATAGCTTTCCATATTTTTAACCTTAATCCAGTCCATTTTTTTTTGAGAATAAAATTTTATTTTATAATCACAAATATCTTTTCTCCTTTGGAATGGATTAACTACCTTAGTACATTCTATCATACTAGATGCTCTAATAAGAAAAATTCTTCTTACAAAAGACCTAGAACTAAAATATAGTACATCATCAGATACTGCAAGCCCTGAATTTTTCTTTACAAGAAATCTCCATAAAATAGTTAAAGGAATTAATATTCCCCCAATTAAAGAACCTTTAGTCATAAAATAAACTATAACAGCAATAACTGCTGACCATCCTATCCATGACATATAAAAATTATTAAAAGCCCTTTTAGGTGGTATATGAACTTTTTCTGTAAACTTAAATTCAGGAATTATATCTTTTATAATATAATCGCATATTTCTTTATCACAAAGTGGAAATATTATTTCATCCTCTTTAGGTGAATTACCAAATCCAACAACTGCAGCTTTTAGTGTATATAAACCTAAAATTTGATTTATTAAATTCTGCTCGATTTTTATAGCGTGTACCTTATTTATATT
Organism: Clostridium mediterraneense; assembly: GCF_900091705.1. Classification (GTDB taxonomy): domain Bacteria; phylum Bacillota; class Clostridia; order Clostridiales; family Clostridiaceae; genus Sarcina; species Sarcina mediterraneense. The sequence goes on from NZ_LT594785.1 coordinate 1,667,810, forward strand.
TATTGAATATTCCTTCCTAACAAGTAAACCATGCTTTATATTTATATAATTTTCAATTCTATATAATCTAAATTTATAATACTTAAAAATAATTCCTATAATAGAAAATATAATGATGACTACTACTAATATAATTATACTTAGTAAAAAATATATAATAAAAGCTCCTATATCCTTAGTTAGTAAAAAACTATTATTAATTAATTTAAAAATCAAATCTTTAATATCATCTTTAAACTGTTGATCTATTAAACTTATAAAATGTGCTAAAGAATATATAATACCAATACCTAAAATTATATTACTTCTAAGTGTAGCTAATATTAATAAGTGTCTACCATATATTTTATAGCCAAATTCAGCTGATATATTATCCTGAACTTTATATCCCATATATAAATTAGTATTTATAGTTACAACCTTCTGAAATTCTCTTATCTTATCTTTTTTAATAATCATTACTATATCAAATCTTCTATCTTTCGGAGAAATACTCTCTATTTTTAATTTTTGAATTCCCATAATAACATAAACAATATTTCTCTTAAACTCTACTAAAGAAATACTATTTAAAGGGATTTTGACTCTTTCAGTCATAAATATACCTTTTTTATAAATTAAATACTCCTCATTTATAAAAATATATTCATTTAACCATTTTAAAAAGCAAAATGAAGCTAATAATATAAATGTAAAAATAATATAATCAAAACCATATGCTATTGATGGAATTGTAATAACTATTAAAACTGCCCATAATTTTTTTAATAATTTATAATAATTTATAAGTATTGTATACCAATGATTTCTTCCATAATATATCATCAGTACTCCACCTTATTATCTTTCATAATATTCCAAAGTTCTTTGGCTTTTTCATTATCTAACGATTTTATTACTCTATGTCCAGCAGTAGTATACAATTTAACCTTATTTATCCTCAGTAAATAATCTAATGGATCTTTTGTAATTATTATATATTTAATGTTTTGTATAGGCAGATAAACAGATTTTCTAAAAATAGCTCCATATTTTATTTGAATTTCATTCTCGGATATATAGTACTTAAAAAGTAAATATTCAATAAATGGAGATATTATAGATATATAAAAACCTACTATATTTACTAAACACATTAATATTATTAAATAATAAGAATAGATATTTATAGCCTTATGCTTAAATGTAATATAACATATATTTAAAATTACAATAAAAGCTAATCTTGTTATTATCATTTTTAGAATAAATCTTTTATTTAATCTATACTCCTTCATAATTCCCCCATTATAATTTTAATTCTTTATTATTATACACTATTTATCCAATTTCAAGATATAAAAATAAAACTAAAGGGCTGTCTCCTTATGAGACAGCCCCTATAATAACTGTTATATATTAATATTTAAAGTTGATTGTTTTTATTCTAGAAGAATTCAAAATTAATATCTTCTTTAGCTATTTCAAGCTCTGTTAAGTATGTTTGTAATGATTTACTAAAATCTTTTGATCCACAGAAATAGAAATCAGCATCTAAAGGTAAATTATCTGCTATCCATTCCTTTGTTATATAACCTTGAACATGGTGGTCTTTTCCAAGCTCATTTTTTTCTAATGGTCTTGTATAGAATACTATGTTATCAATCATCTTATCTGCTACATATTGTTCAACTTCTTCATGTAAAACTTGATAATCAGAATTTCTAAAGATTTCTACATATTTTATGTTATCTCTCTTACCAATAGTGTCCTTTAATATTGATAAAACAGGTGTTATACCAATACCAGCTCCTATTAATACTATTGGTCTTTCCTTTGGAGCATCCTTTAAACAGAATCTTCCTGCTGGAGGTCTAACCCCTACTACATCGCCTTCTTCAACTATATCTGTTAAATAAACACTTGCTCTTCCATCTTCAACTTTTCTTACTGTTATTTTGTAGTAGTCGTTATTTGGCTTATTTGATAAACTATAACTTCTTACTACATCATATTTTTCATCACCTGAGTTTATTTTTATAGTAACAAATTGTCCTCCCTTAGGTAAAACAACTTTTTCTCCATCAACTGGCTTTAAGTATAAAGATGATACTTCTGCATTTTCCATAACCTTTTTATATACTACAAAGTCCTTGAATCCCTTCCAAGGTTGTACGTTTTCTAAATTTTCCATAATTATTATATCCTCCTATGTAACTAAAAACTTTATCTCTTGTTTTCAACTTTTTATATAATAATTTATAACACTTTTACTCTTAACTTAAATATTATTAAAACCTTTATATATAATACTAAAAAAATATTAACAAATTATGAACATATGATATTTTTTTATAAAATTATTTATTTCCCAGATTTTTTTAAGTATAAGAATATAAATAAAGCTGGTGAATATGCCGCTAGTTTACTCCACATAAACATACTATTACCATATCTATTATTCTTTTTATTACTTTCTACAAGATATTTTTTTACTTGTTGTTGTTTTATTTTATTTAAAACATCTTTTTTATTTTTACTATTTAATGAACCAAGTATTTGATACATAATATGTTCAACAGCAAATCCACTCTCTATCATTCTTTCAAAATCTAGACCTAAACCTTTTTTTCTAGCAGCTTCTATTAAATCATCCATAGAATCTACAACTGTTATATTCTTTCCTATGTTCGGAGTATTAGTTAAAGAATCTTTTCTTTGATAATAATAAGCAAGACTTTTATCTATAACTTTAACTTTTGTAGAATTCCATAAACTTTTAAATATAAAGTTTAAATCTTCTGCTGCATGTGCACCTTCAACAAAATTTAAATCATTATCTAGAATAAAATCTCTTCTATA
>NZ_LT594785.1:1672356-1915020 GCF_900091705.1 Clostridium mediterraneense
ATATTAGAGCTGATGTCCAAAGCCTTAATTTATTTAATCTATAAGCTTCAAAAACATCCATTCCAGGAGATATTGTATTGAAAAATGTATATTCTTGTGGAGCATTTTCTCTAACAGTATAATCCTCATTTACTCTCTTATAATCATAAACTAAAATTTCAGGATTACTTCTTAGAACTTCCTTTTTGACCACCTCTACAAGTGTGCTTTCTATGTAATCATCAGAATCTAGGAATAATATATATTCTCCACTTGCTTTACCTATTCCTATATTTCTTGCGGCACTTTGTCCTCTATTTTCATCTTTATAAATAATATATTTTAAATCACTTTCTTCTAAATATTTCTTTGCTATTTCATAAGAATCATCAGTTGAGCCATCATCTATTATTATTAATTCTAAATCCTTATCTGTTTGATTTTTTACTGATTCAAGCATCTTAATAATAGTTTTACTAGCGTTATACATAGGTGTAATTATACTTAAAAATATTTCTTTCGCCATATTGTATAATCCCCTTTCGATTTTCTTTTACATAAAATTTATATTTCTATAATTGCATAAATTAATGATTTAGTAAAGTATTTTAATTAATTGATTAGCAAATCTAATTGTGGTATAATCTTAACAATTTAGTGTTGCGTTAGTATTACAATTTTTTTCCAAAGAAAAGGAGTGCGTATTTGTTATGAATACACTAGAAGAAATACTTGAGTTTAATGCTCATTTTGTTGAAAATAAAGAATATGAACCTTATATATCATCTAAGCTTCCAAATAAGCAAGCTGTTATAGTTTCTTGTATGGATACAAGACTTACTGAATTATTACCAAAGGCTTTAAATATAAAAAATGGAGATGCTAAAATAATTAAAAATGCAGGGGCTCATATAGTACATCCTTTTGGTAGTGCTTTAAGAAGTATAATAGTAGCTATCTATGAATTTGATGCTAAAGATATATTTATAGTTGCTCACCATGGTTGTGGAATGAGTGGAATAAATCCTGAAGAAACTCTAAAGAAAATGAATGAAAGAGGAATTTCAGAAGATACATTAAATACTGTTAAATACTCAGGAATAGATTTAACTAAATGGTTAAAGGGCTTCTCATCAGTTACTGATTCTGTTAAAGAAAGTGTTGCAACTGTTAAGCACCACCCATTAATACCTAAAGATGTAAGAGTACATGGTCTTATAATAGATCCAAAAACAGGTAAATTAGACGTTGTAGTAGATGGAAATCTATAAAAAAATAGGACTTATCTTCCCAAAACTAAGATAAGCCCTATTTTTTTATATATATTTTTTCACTATTTCATTCATTTTATCCATGCTATTTTCTATTTCTTTTGTTAACTTTAATTGATTTCTAGCTCTATCTAAATTATGGTTAACTCTATCTATTTTAAAATATAAATCTCCATCTATATAATCTGTTAAAAATCTCATTGCAAGCTCTAAAGTAATTAACTTTCCTGAAAAAGCTAAATTCTTAATTTCATTTTCAGTTAAAAGTTCTTTCATTTCTTCTAAATATCCTTTAGTAAATTGCTCAAATAGATTTATGTCAAATGATACTTTTGATAAATCTACTTCATCTTCAAGAGCTGTTGTTGTTCCTGATCTTACAGCATCACCAAAATCATATAAAGATAAGCCTGGCATAACTGTATCTAAATCAACTAAAGCTACTCCTTCACCTGTATTTATATCAATCATTATATTATTAAATTTAGTATCATTATGAGTAACTCTAAGAGGTAATTCATTTTTCTCTAGCATATCATTTAAAATACTCATTTCATTATGTCTATCCATAATAAAATCAATTTCTTCTTTAACATCCTTTACTCTTCCAGCCTTATCAAGTTTTACAGCTTCTAAGAAAGTTTCATATCTTTTAGCAGTATTATGAAAATCAGCTATAGTCTCATAAAGCTTTTCAGCCGGAAAATCATTTAATTGCTTTTGGAATTTACCTAATGCTTTACCTGTTGTATACATATGCTTTGGTTCTTCTACCATTTGATAAGTTTTTGCATTATCTATGAAATGAAAAGCCCTAAAACATTGTCCCTTTTCATCTTCATAAAAATTCTTTCCATCTATTGTTTGAATAACATTTAGCGTTTCTCTTAATGGATTTCCACCTTCTAATCTAACCTTCTCTGCTATATGTTTAGTTACTGCTGTTATATTCTCCATCAATCTTTCTGCATCACCAAATATGCCCAAATTAATTTTTTGAAGAACATATTTAATTATAGTCCCATCTTGTTTTTCAAAATCTAAAATATATGTATCATTTATATGTCCTGAAGGATTATTATTAGAATCTATAAACTTTCCTTCAAATTTAAATTTTGTTACAATTTTTTTAAAATTATATTTGTTATCCATTATTATAAACTTCCTCCTAAAAATACCTTTTAAACGTATACTATTTTAAATTCACTAATTTATTTTTATTTATTATAAACTATACATTTATCCACTTTTTATACTATTTTATTATATATTTCTATCAAATCTTATATATTTTTTATTCCTGACCTATATATAATATCACTTCATGGAATTTATTAAAAGAATATCCCAAATATTTAACTATATTTTGAAAATTTTAACATATATTTTTACTTTGTATAAAAACTTTATATAATATTATATTAAATAATTAAAAAAGGGTGTCTTAAAATAGACACCCTTAAAATTCAAATAATTATCCTATTCCCCCTAAAGCTATTCCAAGTATTATTATAATTCCAATAATCGGAATAAAAATATACTTCGCAAAATTATAAAACTTATCTCCTAGTTTAATTGTCGAACCTTGATTTACCTCATCCAAAACTTTCTTCTTACTCACAACATAATAAAATACTATCATAGTTATAAGTGCAGAAAGTGGTGATAACACTATGGTAATAAGATTTGTAAAATTATCAAAAGTATTCATATTTAAATTTAAAGGAATAGATAATAAAAACCCAATAATTCCAAGTAAAATAGCTGCTTTTTTTCTACTAATTTTTGTTTGAGACATAAGTGCTTCCGTTGGTCCTTCAAGCATTGCTATTGATGAACTTATTGCAGCTAAAAGAACACTAAAGAAAAATAAAATTGAAAGTATCTGAGAACCAGGAATAGTTGAAAATATACTAGGTATTGTTATAAATAATAGTGGAGGACCTGCAAGAGGATCTAGGCCACAAGCAAATACAGCTGGCATAATTACAAACGCTGATAATAATGCTGCTAGGGTATCAAAACAAACAGTACATATAGCAACCTTAGGTACATTCACATCTTTTTTAGTATAACTTCCATATGCAACTATACAACATCCAGTAATTGAAACACTAAAAAAAGCTTGTCCCAGAGCATTAATCCAAGTATTTACTTTGAAAAGATATGACCAATCAGGAACTAACAAGAATTTTACTCCTTCAATTGCTCCAGGTAAAGTAAGTGATCTAACAATAAGCAAACAAAGAATAACAAACATAACAGGCATAATTATAGTATTTATTTTTTCAATCCCCTTAACTACTCCAGTATAAACAATAATTAAAGTAATAATTATTGCTAAAGCATTCCAAAATATAGTTTGAGAACTTCCAGTAAAATTATTAAAATAGCTTACAAACTCTATTTCCTTAATTTTATCTGTTACTCCTATACTTAAATATTTTATTATCCATCCAAGCACTACGTTATAAAACATAAAGATTCCAAAGAGGACTATAACAGGAATAAATCCAACTAACTTCCCAAATCTAATATTTTTTTCTTTAAAAGCTTTTATTGTACTCTCAAGACTTCCACTTTGATATAATCTACCAAAAGAAATTTCTGATACAAGACCAACAGTTCCAAGAACTATAACAAAAAATAAATAAGGAATCAAAAAGACCGCCCCACCATTCTTTCCCATTCTATAAGGAAACATCCAAATATTGCCTAGTCCTATTGCTGCCCCAACACAGGATAAAATAAAGCCAATACTGCTTGAAAACTTCTCTCTTTTTTCCAAATTTATACCCCCTTAATTTTTTACTAAGATTTATATGTAATATTTTATTTATTAAAAATACTTCTATTAAAACCCTATATTTTATATGTTTATTAAATGATAATACTATATATTATAAAACTATTAATATATTAAAGTTTTTATTATTATTTTATTAAGTTTTAAAAGAATAAATATTGCAAATACTAAGTTTATCTTAAAAAATTAATTTAAAGGAAGTTCTAAAATGAAAAGAATAATAAAAATATTTGAAAATATAATAACTAAAACAAACTTAAATATTTCTTCTATGTTAAAATATGGTTCAATCGCTTCTTTTACTATGCTAATAATAGCTTTGTTTTTTGGTAAGTCAAATTTAATGCTTGCTTTCCCTATAGCTCTAACAGCAGTTGCACTATCACTTGAAAATATCCATGTTAAAACATTTAGTAAAACTTTATATCTAATATTATTTGATTGTACTTTAGTTATATTGTCTTATATAGCTACAAGAAATATATATCTTGGTATATTTATAAATTTTTCAGTAATATTTTTAATATCATATTTCTTAACCTTTAATTATAACCCTAAAATCTATAAACCTTTTTTAATGTTATTTATTTTTACAAGTTTTTCTCATGATAATTTATATGGCCTTTTAAATAAACTTGAAGCTACTATAATAGGAGTACTTTTAGTAATTATCTCCACTGTATTACTTAATATAAACCAAAAGAAAAAAGTTTTTATTGATTCTTTATCTCAAACTCTAATTTTATTTAATAAGCAATTTGAAAATTTATCAAATAAAAAATACGATGTATCTATTAATGAAAAAATTTCTAAAGAAATGAGAGCTCTTGCATATAGCGTTTATCAATCTAGATTTAAAAAATATCTTACTAGCAATAAAGGTCGCTATCAGCTAGAACTTTATCTTATATTAGAAAAATTTAATATTACCTTAGATGAATTTTGCTTAAATAAATCCACTCATAAAGATGAAAATAATTTAATTACTATGCCTTTTAATAAGACGGAAGAAAGATTTTTCATAGATTTATATAAAAATACAAATACATTTACTACTTCTCAAAATACCTCATATAACTTAAAAACTTTAATAAAAAATCTAGATAATATAATTCAAAATAATAAAAAGTATTCTAATGTTCAAAACTTATTAGAATTTATAGAAATACTAAATAGCTTAAGAAATACTTTAAATGGATTAAACTCACTTTCCGATATTGAAATAAATAAACCATATAGAAATTGGATGAGAAGTGATTTAGATACCTTAAAATCAATAACTAAAAGATCTACTTATAAAGGTTCTATAAGACTTAATTTTGCTTTAAGACTTTCCTTTTGTCTTACTATAACTCTATTTTTAGGACATATTTTTAGTTTATATAAAGTTATCTGGGTGACAATTACAATAATGTCTGTAATGCAGATTTACTATGAAGATACAATTAATAAAAGTAAAGAAAGGATAATTGGTAATCTTATAGGTATTTTTTCTTTTGCAATTATAATATTTTTAATAGATTCTGAAGTTGTAGCTATAATAACTTTAGTAATTTCCTTATACCTAACTTATGGATTCAAAGAATACTATAAGCTTTCTACATTTACAACACTTGCATCTATTTCAGCAGCATCTATAAGTACTGGTTTTGGCAGAATTGCACTATATAGAATTGGTCTTGTATTACTTGCAGTTATTATTATATTTCTTGCAAATAAATTTTTATTTCCTTCTAAAATAGAAGATGGTATAAAAATTCTATTATCTCAAATTCTTTATTTTGATGAAGTCTTTATCGAAGAATTATGTAAATATAATAAAACACCCAAGAAAAATATAAAATCTTATAATACAGCACATTCTTTACTTATTATATTGGCTTTAACTAATGAGAAGCTCTTTTTAAGAAATAGCAGTCTTAAAAATAAAAATATCAACTCTATAATAAGAGAGAATAATTCCATGGTAGTTAACTTAGCTTATTCTAAATTGATCAAGTAATTATATCTCTTAATTACTTTCTTTAATTTAATTTTATTGTCATATAAATTTATTGATATATAGATATTTAAGTGATATAATACTTACAAATATAGATAACTTAATATTATATTAATATAATCTATATTTTGTTAATAATTTACTAATGATAAAAAATCTAGGATATTAGATTTTAATATCCTAGGTTATAAATCACTTTTAGGAGGTTATGAGAATGGGATTTTTTGAAGATATAGCAGAAGATTTAATCGGTGGTGCTATTGAAGGTACAATCGAAGGAAAAATGATGCAAAGACAGTTAGATAGAAATGCAATGTATAATAATGATAGAATGATGCAAGATCGTATGATGCAAGATAGAATGTATGAAGATCGTATGATGCAAGATAGAATGATGCAAGAAAGACGTTATGAACAAGAACGTCTTGATCAAGAAAGAAGATATCAAGAAGAACGTATGGTTCAAGAGCAAATCATGATGCAAGAAAAGAAAATGGGACGTCCTTTAACTCTTGAAGAAAGACATATGGTTCAACAAAGACTTTATGATCAATTAAGAATGCAAAGACAAAGAGCTGACCAAGATAGAATGTATCAAGATAGAATGATGCAGGATCATATGATGCAAGATAGAATGATGCAAGACCGTTTAATGCAAGATAGAATGTACGAAGATCGTATGATGCAAAATAGAATGTATAATAGAGGAACTGGCTTTGGTGGCGGTGGTCTTGGAATGGGAGACATAATTGCTGCTAATGTTATCGGTGATGTTGTTGGAGATGTTGCTGGTGATTTAATAGGTGATATTTTTGAAGGAGATCGTGATCGTGATGATTATGATGACGGTTGGTTCTAATATATAAAATAATATAAATAAAAAAGGGATGTCCTAAATTGGACATCCTTTTTTTATACTAAAATCTATATATTATTTAAAATTTATTTTTACAGGAAGTTTTATAATAAACTCACTTCCCTCTCCTAGCTTACTAACTATTCTTATAGTTCCATTATGTAGCTCTACTAAATCTTTAACTAAATTAAGTCCTATGCCGCTACTGAAATGTTTGCTAGATACCCCTGTTTCTATTTGAGTAAATCTATCAAAAATTATACTTTGATATTCCTCTGAAATCCCAATGCCACTATCTTTAACTATAATCTCAACAGAATCATCTAAATCTTTTACTCCTACAAATATAGTTCCACCTTCTGTATTAAATTTTATAGCATTAGATACAAGATTAATAATACATCTCTCTATTTCAACCTTATCACATTCAATTATTTTTTCTTCTATATCTGGATCAATTATAAGTTCAAGTCCTGATTCTTCTATATATGTCTTCATAGATAAAGCAGTATCCTCTACTATGCTTACTATATCAAATTCATCAGTTTTTATTTTATAAGCTCCAGATTTTATTTTTGAACTATCTATAAGATCATTTATAACCTGAAGAAGAGTCTTAGAATTTGTCTTTATTATTTTCATATATTTATCTAAATTCTCTCTACTTATTCCCTTTTCTTCTTTATTCAATGAACTTATAAGATGTTCACTTGATAAAACTATATTTAAAGGTGTTCTTAATTCATGAGATAAATTAACTAAATAAGTATTTCTAAACTTCTCATATTTAAGGAGATCTTTATAAAGCTTCTCTTTTTCTTCATAAAGTTTTTGCTTTTCTTCTATAAGTGAATCTTTAGCTATAAGTTCAGAATGTAATTGAATAGTTTTTTGTTTAATTAAACTGTCTAATATCTTAACGTAATTAATAACAATTACTATAACTAATATAATTATTGTTATATATATAAATATTGCAGGAGTTGATAAATACCAAGGTTTTTCTATATTTATATTAAAGTATTTAACCTCGCTTAAAATCCCTCCCTTTAGTCTTGCTCTAACTTTAAAGGTATAATCGCCTGAAGGAATATTAGTATATATAGCTTGTTTATTAGTCCCTGAATATCTCCACTCATTATCAAATCCTTCTAAAGTATATTCATAAATTATACTATTAGAGTCTCTATAATCGGGTAAAACAAAATCTACAGTAAAACTATTCTCATTATATTTTAAATTAATCTTATCAGAATAAGTAATATTTTCATTATTATAAACACTAAAATTTTTTATGATTACTGGTAGTAAATTAACACTATTCTGATTCATCTGATTTGGCATAAATGAACTTATACCATTTACACCACCAAAAAACATCTCTCCACTTTTACTTTTAAATTCTGAAGTTACATTAAACTCATTACTTTGAAGCCCATCACCAAAAGTATAATTGTCAAACTCATTTTTTTTAGTATCAAATTTAGAAATTCCACCATTAGTACTAAACCATATATTATTCTTTTCATCTATAAGTATTCCATAAACATAGTTATTTACAAGACCTTGCTTTTCTTTATAAATTACTATTTCTCCAGTAACTTTATTTAACTTATTTATTCCATTACTAGTAGCAATCCAGATATCACCATTTAAGTCTTCTTTTATATTCATAACTAAGTTATCGCTAAGTGAATTCTTTTTTCCTAAATCATACTTATAATTTATTATCTTATTATTTTTTATATCTAATTTTACAACTCCACTATTCCAACCTACTGCTAACCAATAATCTCCAACTGAATCTTGGAATATCCTTCTTACAAATAATTCTTCTACACCTGAATTTAATATTAAATGATCTAAATTAATAAATGTCTCACTTTGTGGATCAAAAATATCTATTCCATGTCTTGTGCCTATCCAAATAAATCCTTTATCATCTATAAATACTTCTCTTACATCATCATTAACCAAAGAATTCTTTCCATTTATATGATTATAAACTTTAATATCTTTAGTTTCAGAATTAATTTTTACAAGTCCTGCTTGTGTTGCAACCCATATATACCCTTTATCATCTCCAGTAACCTGCCAAATAGTATTTGTAGGGATAGAATTTGGATCAGATTGATCATATTTAAAATGAGTATATTTACCTGTTTCTCTATTTAACATATTTAATCCATTTGCATTAGTTCCAATCCATAGATTTCTATTATTATCTTCATATATACCACTTATAGAACTGCCACTAAGAGTATTTAACTCTCCTGATTCCTTTTGATAATTTATAAATTTCTGTTCTGGATTAATAATACTTATACCATTATAAGTTCCTATCCACATAAGTCCTGACTTATCTCTAAATATATGTAGAACTAAATTATTAACTAAACTTTGAGAATTATACATCTTATTTACATATTCAACTACTTTATTTTCTTTTTTAGAATATCTTATTAAACCCTGAGTACTACCTATCCATATATTCTTTTCAAGGTCCTCATTAATAGATGTTATATGTAATTTATCTAATTCATTTAAATTTATACTCTCTATTCGTTTTTTTGAATTATTATAAAATTTAACTCCTTTTTTTATAGTACCAAACCAAATATTTTTTTGAGAATCCATAAATATATCTTTAATATATTCATCATCTAAAATATCTGAATTTTTAATACTAGTTTTTTTCAACATTCCTTCTTTTCTATCTACAATTCTTAACCCTTTAACAGTTCCTACTAATATATTTCCACCTTCATCTTCTATAATAGAAGTTATCCCTAATGTCTTGCTACTATCTCTTTTATCTTTATCATACATATATTTCTTAAACTGTTTTGTTTCATAATTGTATTCATTTAAACCGTCTTCTGTTCCAATCCAAATAGTTTCATTTGAATCTTTAAAAATTGACCAAATATTATGATTGGAAATTTTCAGATTATCACTTTTACCTGATTCTATTCTTTCTACTCCTAGTGTCTTTCTATCTATTTTATTAAGTCCACTACTAGTTCCCACCCAAAGATAACCATCTTTATCTTCTACTATTCCATTAACAAGCCCTGGCCATAAGGTCTGTTTATCACTTGGATCTCCCTTTAAAATCCTAAATTCCTCTCCATCATATCTATTCAGCCCATCATTTGTTGCAAACCACATATAGCCATCACTATCTTGGTATATATCCTCTACTGTACCTTGTGACAATCCATGATTAGTAGTAATATTATTAAAATTTAAATAAGCATTAATATTACTTGCTAATACTTTAATACTAGAAAAATTTATAGCTATAATTATTCCCCCAAATAATATAGCTATTTTTTTAAAAAAACTAAATTTCATACTTACTCCTTAAATAATTACTAATAAAGTAATTTTTTCACAATATGAAACTAATGTCAATCTTTGTATTAAAATATAATAAATTGTAAAACTTCTTTAAACTCTATAAATTTAATTGTCTAGCTAATTTTTTTATATTAAATAATTATATGTACTAAAAAAATTAACATATCTTATATATCTTAATCTATTAAAAGCTTCTCAATAGATTTAGATTCTAATTGAGGAATATCCTTTTGTAATATTTTAATATCATTAATTAAATCATTTTTATTATAGAATATTGACTCTTGTAAAGTTTTATTTAGCCTATTTCCCATAGGTTTCATTGATACATATGTAAGTGTACCTGATATAACACCACCAAGTAATGGAACAACTTTTCCCATACTCTTAGCTACTGTATCTTTTGTAAGTTTAAGACCTATAACAGAAGATATACTTGTTATAACTGGTACCAATATAGTATTTAATAAACTCTTTCCTGGAAATATTTTGAATATATCATCTGAAAATCTTGAGCTTATCATTCTAACTGCTGAAGCTGAACCTCCAACTCCAAACATTACTCCTAAGAATAATATAAGCTCATTCTTTACTCTTGCATCATCTATATCATTTCCATTCCATAAATCTTCAAAGCCATATAAATAAGCTAATTCTTGTGCAAGTCTTAAAGTTACTGCAAAAAATTGAGCACTGTCTGCTGGAACTGTTGCTAGCATAGCTAATCCTCCTGGTAACCCTGCTGCAAATGATGCACTAGATGTTTGATTAGTTCTTTTGCTTATAAGATCTTTAGCTATTTTATCTAAGGTACTTGCGTCAATCCCTGCCTTAATAGGATTTTCTTTTATAATCATAGACATCTGCTCTGGATTATCTATATCTTTTAAAAAAGTTTTATATAAAAAATCATCTCTATTTACTTTAACTCCTGGTAGTTTTAAAACATTTACTAATAAAGTTTCAAACTTTTTACTCGCTTCTTTATTTATCTTCATTTTAATCATCCTTTGTTAAACTTTTAAATAATTATATCATAAGTAACTTAACTTATTTAAAAATACCTTTTAACTCTTAATGAAATTTAAGGAAGCTTATTATTTCTAATAAAAGAATATTTTTAAATACTTTCTTAACCACTATAAATCTTTCTAACTCCTCCAATATTATTGTTACTAAAATTATACATTTATATATTTTTAGTAATTTTTTCTCAATATTTTTTAAATATTTATTCCATTTATTTGTTACATAATTCATATTTATAAACAATATAATTAATTTAAATTAACAAATAAGAATGACTCGCATTTAGATATTTATTTTTAAACGAAGGAGATAATCATGAGCATTTTAAGATTTAACAAAAGAAAAAAAGGTAAAGTAAGTCCCGCACTTGCATGGACTGTAGGAATCATAGTTATTGCAGGAATAGGATTTGGAGCATATTACGGATTACATAAAAAAGATACAAAACCATCTACTACACAAGTATTAAAAAGTAATACAGAAAAACCAGCTACTGATAGTTCTTCAAACACTACACAAGATGATGGAAATAAAGTTACACCAGCTGTTCTTGCAAAAATGAAAGCTGGATTTAATGATGGAGCTTTAGGTAATATATCACCAATACCAAGTTGGTATAATCCTAGTGAAATAGTTCCTGGAGAAAATTTAATTAAATCTGCATTAAGTTATGCAGTTCCTGCTAATGAAATAGCTGATATGGTTGCAGGTAATTCAAACATAAAACAAAAAGAAGTGTTTCTAACATTTGATGATGGTCCAAGTATACAAAATACACAAGATATATTAAATATCTTAAAAGAATATGGCGTTCACGCTACATTCTGTTTAATAGGTGACCATATGCAAAATAATCCTCAAGTTCAAAATCTAGTTAGAGAAGAAATTATGGACGGAAATGCTATTGGTGACCATACTTATACTCATGTACTTTCACAATTATATCCCAACAATAAAATAGATGTTAATGAATTTATGAAGCAAATTAATGAATGTGAAGATATGGAACAAGCAATTTTAGGACCTAACTTTGATACTAAAGTTGTAAGACTTCCAGGTGGATATATGTCAAGAGTTCACTATAATGATCCTAATTTACCTGCATTTAATGCAGCTCTAGATAAAGGTCATTTCACAGCTATTGACTGGACAGCTGATTCAGGTGTTGCTGCAACAACAAAACAAATTTCACCTGCTCAAATGCTTTATCACTGTACTCTTGGATATGAAGAAATGCCTCAAGATGTAATTTTAATGCATGATGCTGGTGCAAAACGTGATACAGTAGAAGGTCTACCAGATGTAATTAAATTCTTTAAAGAACATGGCTATAAATTTATGGTTATAAAAAATGCACCTGCTAACTCATTTAATGATTTACCTCTAAATGATGTAAAAACAGATTCTAATCAAGGACAATCTCAAGCAGTCTTAGATGCTACAAAAAAAGCTGATACTAAAACTGCATAATGAATAATAAATTTGATGTTGTAATCTTGTTTTGATATAATAATCAAAAAAACTAGGAGGAATCAAAGATGTTTGAACAAAATAACTACGAAGAAAATATAAAGTTATTTAAAAAAGTACTTTCTACTGAAGCAAATGAATTATTATCTAATGAAGAATTAGCTGTTGTTTATATTGGTAGATCAACATGTCCATACTGTCGTAAGTTTTCTAAAACTTTAAGTGGATTAGCTAATAAAATTGCTACACCTATTTATTATGTAGAGAGTGATAATTTTTCTGATGAAGGAATTAGCTCATTTAGAGAACAATATAACATCGTAACTGTACCTGGACTTATTATCAGTAAAAATGGAAAAATAGAAGTTCGTTGTGACTCTTCAACTTCAGAAGAAGAAATATTAGATATGTTAAAATAATAAATAATTAAAGGGACTATATTAAAGTAGAATAAAAATCCTCTTTATATATAGTCCCTCTTTTATTAAATAAGTTTTTAAATTTAACTTATATTATTTTTTAATTTTATTACTTTCACTTAATATCTTATTATTCATTCCTTTTTGAATAACACTATACTCTCCACTTACCATTTTTGCATTTGTAGATAATTTATTTGAATTATGAACAGTAGTTTCATATTCCTTACCATTTATATAAATCTTACTTGATTCAGTAAAATAATCTCCTTCAAAAATTATTTTATCACCCTCACTATAAATATTTTTTATATTTATATCATTTATTCCAAGCTTTAAATCTGTACTTTTATAATTTGATTTTAAATAATTTTCTCCATAAAGTTGATCATACTGAAGGTTTTGAAATTTTTCTAGATAGTCCTTATCATCTTTATAAATCCTATGAAAATTTGGAACTATTCCTGAATTTATAGATGCTAAATCTAATAACTTTGTTGAAATTTCATAAGATTCTAAAGGCATATACTCTATCTTGCCTATATCATAATTACTCCAAACAAAATATTCTGTTGTATATTTTTCTGCTTCATTTATAAGTAGATTTCTACTAAAGACATCAATTGCAGGTAGATGGTCACTATAAAATAATACTAAAGTTTCTTCCTCTATAGAGCTTAGATACTTAATAAGCTCTTTAACATAATTATCTACACCATTTAATCTATTTAGGAAATAATCAAATTCATCTTTCTGTACTTTAGTCATTGTATTATTTTCTCTTATATATTCTTTTTGTCCTTCTTTAGGTGAATATGGCCCATGACTTTCAACAGCTACATTAAAAATAAATTGTGGCTCTTCCTTTTCTACAAGTTGTGAAACAACCTTTAAATTATTAATGTCCTTAGGGTAACCACCATTATAACCAAGTCCAGTCATATATTCCTTAGAAATAAAATTATCAAATCCATAATTTGAATATACAATATCTCTATGATAAAAATTACCTACATAATTATGTATAAAACTTGCTTCATATCCTTCATTTCTAAGAATATGCCCTAAACTTTCAACTGGCTTCATTTTCAATATACTATTATTAGGAACTTCCCCTGCTCCTAAAAAATCCATATTATATCCTGTAAGAACTTCAAACTCTGTTCTTACAGTACCTGCTCCATAAGTTGGCACTTTTAAACTAGCCCCATTATTACTTTTTTTCATTTCACTAATAAAAGGGATCGGATTTTCTATAAGATCGATATTTGAAAGTTTATTTACATCTATAAATGACTCTAATTGAATTAAAATTATATTTTGTGGCTTATTTTTATTACTAACTAAAACTTCTGTACTCCCCTTATTTAAATCATCTATATAGGCTTTACTATAACTTTTAGGCTTGTCTATTTTCAAAGAATTAAAAGAATCTATAAATGAAAATAAAAAACCATTCTCTTTATATGAATATGTAAGATTCCATAACTGCTTATTTATAAGATTATTTTTATTATTATAATTATAAACTGCCAGCAGCCCACCAATAGCTATAATAGATATAATTAATTTAGGATACCAATGAAATATTCTCTTACTTTTTTCTTTTATAAGTAAAAATATATACCCAGCAATAAAAGTTACTATTCCAAGTATTATAGCTATTAAAAATCCTTTACTGAAATATTTAAATATCATATCTATCCCATATTTTACTGAATAAATATCTGCTCCTGTAAAAGGAACACCTCTTTTATCATTTAATAATTTTGCTGCTATAGTTAAACATCCTAGAAGTAAAATAGGTAATATAGTTGCAGCTATAACTTTATTAAATAAAATCATAGGAATCATTATAATAAGTATTATTGCATAATTTAATAAGAATAAACTAAATCTCTTTTCTACAAATAATTTAAAACTCTCTAGGTCTTCTCTAGTTAATATCTCCATTAAGAAAGTTAATATAAGGGATACCACAAGCCATATAGCTATAAGTAAAACTTTTTTCATATGTTTTTGCTCTATAAGTTTATCAGCAAAATTTTTCATAGGTCCTCCATTTTACATTAATTTCCTTAATTTTAACATTATAATACCGATATCAAATAAATTATTTATGAAATATTTGTAAATGTTTATTTGTTATAATTTTATTTTTACTATGCTAACATCTTTATTTAAACTTTGTAAGCTATATAAAATCAAAGTTCTATCAAAATCATTCTCTTCTATATAATCACTAATACTATAATTATAATGTCTTAAATCAATAACATGAGTTTCTTCATAATGATTTGCTATAAAAGGTAATATAGTATTTGCAAAGGAATCTTTAAAAACTAAAAGTTTTTTTCCTTTTACTCTTTTATCTGAATTTTTAATTATAGTTTTATTATTATTTCCATTTAAAAAAAGCTCATATTTATCTCTTTTATAGATACTTTCCTTATTATATATACCTTTATAAGTTTTATCCTCTATAGTCATTGATAAATTATTCATATCATAATAAATAATAGTATCTGATTTTGCATTATAAAGCTTAGATTTTGAATAATATGTTCCATAAAAATCTTTCACTTCATTTTTTCTTAAAATATTAATATCAACATTTTCTAAGTTATTCTTTATACAATACTCTTTATAAGCTAAATATGCTCCATGACTTGTCCAATGATGGTCAGTTTTGTAATATATTTCTTCATTTTTATTTTCTAATAAAATATCTGTTACTTTTACTATATTAGCCCTATTTATATAACTCTCTATTTTATTTATAATATCTAACTCATCTATCAAGTCTACTCCCTTTGGAAGATAATCTTTTAATATACTAGCTGAATAAGGTGCTAACATTATATCTACATTATTATTCTTATTAACAAATTCGCTTATAGCCAAAATATTTTTATTTAAAATCTTAGAGTCTATTTTATTAAATTTATCAAACATATAATTATATTTTCCATAAATCACACCATTATTTTCTTTCTTCATTAAAATATCTTCACTTATAGACTTTATATCTATAAATTTATCTCTAGCTAAAAATTGATCATTTATATACTCCTCATACGCCTTAAAATATTCTCCTGAAAAAATAGACTCCTTATTTATTTTAGGTTTCCTTTTTAGATACCTATTTTCAATTTCAGAAAAAATTTTATTATCATTTAAAATATCTATAATGGATACAGTAGCTATAAACAAGAAAAATACATATACTAAAGCTTTTTTCTTCATATATCCCCCTAAAATCTAAAATATAAAAATGGATTATAACTTAAATCTACTAAATAAGCTATTGAAACAATAAATAATATCATTAAGATAAAAATATCTAAATAACTTTTATTTTTAATATACTTGTTGTAAATATTATTTACATATGGAGTACTAAATAATATAGCTATAACTATTATCATAAAGTAATTACTTAAATAATAAATAGAAGATACTCCCCCTTGAATATAGAATAATTTAAATAAATATATCTTTATCATCTTAAAATTTGATATTCCAAAGAAAACAAAGCTAATTAATATAGCTATAATCAAATAAATATGTGATAATAATTTATTCTTCTCTAATAATTTATTTAAAATAATCTTTTCAATACCTATTAATAAAAAGAAATATAAGCCCCATAAAATAAAATTATAACTTGCTCCATGCCAAAAACCTGTTAAAAACCATACTATAAATAAATTTAAAAATAATCTTAAAACACCTTTTCTATTTCCTCCAAGAGGAATATATACATATTCTTTAAAGAAATCTCCTAAAGTCTTATGCCATCTCCTCCAAAACTCTGAAACACTTCTTGATATAAAAGGATAATCAAAATTCTTAGGAAAAGTAAACCCAAACATTGCACCAAGACCTCTTGCCATTAATGAATATCCACTAAAATCAAAATATATCTGTATGGTGAAAGCTAAAATACCAAGCCATGCAAGGCTTGTACTTATATTTTCATACCCTATACTTTTAATATCCTCCCAAAGCAGACCTACATTATTAGCTATTAAAACTTTTCTTGAAAGTCCTAAAATAAAAAGTCTTATACCTTCTTCAATTTTTGAAAAGCTTAAATTCTTAACTTTAATTTCATTCTTAATATCTTTATATTTAACTATAGGTCCTGCTATAAGTTGAGGAAATAATACTACAAAGCTTGCAAAATTAATTATATTTCTTTCTGCTTTAATTTTTTGCCTGTAAACATCTATACTATAAGACATTGTTTGAAAAGTATAAAAACTTATTCCAAGTGGAAGGCTAAGATTTAAATTTCTTATATCTGATGAAAAAATATAATTAATATTATCTATAAAAAAATTAGAATATTTAAAAAATACCAAAATTCCTAGATTAAAAAATATAGATATCCCTAGAAATACCTT
Organism: Clostridium mediterraneense; assembly: GCF_900091705.1. GTDB lineage: Bacteria > Bacillota > Clostridia > Clostridiales > Clostridiaceae > Sarcina > Sarcina mediterraneense. Next base: position 1,689,961 of record NZ_LT594785.1, read on the forward strand.
TATGCTTAATTTATTGCTCCTATATTTCTCTATTAAAATACCAATAGTATAATCAATAACTATAGAAGCTATAATTACTATAAAATATTTAGCTTCACCCCAAAAGTAAAAAGATAAACTTAAAAGAAATAAAATAAAATTCTTAAATCTATTTGGAGTAATATAGTATAAAGCAAGAGAAAGAGGTAAAAATCTAAATATAAATAAAATACTACTAAATACCACTTTTTATTTCCTTTCCAAAAAAGACACCCTACTTGGGTGCCTTTTTTATTTAAAGCTAGAATTAAATATCTCTACTGCTTTATCAGAATTTGTACCTTCTGAATCTAATTCACCTTGAAGAATAAATATTCCTAAATAATTACCATGTGTAACTACTTTAGCCTCTTTTAAAGCATCTTGTAAAATAGGTGTATATGCTTGATCTTTTTTTGCATCAATAATCTTTTGCATATCAGATTTCAATTCATCTATTTTACCATTCTTAGCCTTAAAAATACCTAATACATCTATTCCTGGCATAATCATAGCCTGCTTCATTGAATATTCTTCTATATTATCAGTATTAACTCCATAAATTTCTTTAAGTTCTTCCTTTGTAACTTCTCCTGGTTTAACCATTCCAAGTTCTTGTTCTATTTTAGATGCTAAATCACTAGTATTTATATTTGTAACTTCTTGTACATTAATATTTTCCTTTTGTTTTGCTTCACCACAACTAACTAAAGTTCCCCCAATTAATATAGCTGTTAAAATACTTACAAATATTCTTTTCATAATATCCCCCTAAAAATACAACTTCAAATAACTCAAATAAATTATATTACCTGACTATCTAGTTCTCAAGTTAACTTTCTTTGAATTCTTCTTTGTCTTTTTAGTTGATTTTTTATTGGGGTTTCTTGTTGAATTTGATAATTTTGTTTTCTTCTTTGTATAAGGCTTTTTAATTATCTTATCAACTATTTCTCCATCATAAATATATTTCTTTTCTATTTCTATACCAAAATTCTTTTCATATCTTTCTATTAAATACTCTTCTCTTTTATCTACTATTGAGTATGCATATCCATGCTCTCCAGCTCTACCAACTCTTCCTGCTCTATGTAAATAATTCTTAGAATCTTCTGGAATATCTAAATTAATAATATGAGTTAATCCCTTTATATCAAGTCCTCTAGCAGCAACATCTGAAGCTATAAGCACTTGCACCTTTCCATTTCTAAAAGCTTCTAAAGCATTTTTTCTACTTTCCTTACTATTCTCACCATGTAATGCTTCAACTTTTATTTTATGATATCTAAGCTTTTCTAAAGTTATCTTTAAATCATAATTTCTATTTACAAAAACTAAAGCCTTTTTAGTCTTTGAAGCATGAATTAATTTTCTTAAAGTATCATCCTTATCTCTTGAATCAACTACAAAATAAGCATGTTCAATATCTTCATTAACTTTATTACTTTCTTCAACTTGTAAAAGCTCATAATCTTCTATTATTTTATTTGCAACATTTATAGTTTCTTCAGTAAGAGTTGCTGAGAATAATAATTTTTGAACATCTCTTTGCATTGTCTTTCTAATAGAATTTACCTCTTCTATGCTCTTAAAATGTAAAAGTTTATCTCCCTCATCCATTACAAACATTTTAATTGTATGAGCTGTAATTTTCTTTTTAGTTATAAGTTCTAAAATTCTACCACTTGAACCAACTATTATATGTGGCTTATTTTTAAGCTTTTCCATTTGTCTTTTTATATTCCCACTACCAACTAAAGTAGTTGATGTTATATCTCTATCAAGTTCTTTATTAATATCTGCAATTGTATTATTAATTTGAACTGCAAGCTCATGAGTTGGAGCAAGTATTATTACTTGATTTTCTCTTTTACTTGTATCTATTCTTTCTATAATTGGAATAAGATATGCTAATGTTTTCCCTGTTCCGGTTTCAGATCTAGCCATTATATTTTTACCTTCTAAAGCTAAAGGAATTGCTATCTCTTGTATTTTTGTAGCTTTAGTTATTCCTTGTTTCTCTAAAGCTTTCACTAAATCATCATTTAAACTAAGTTCATTAAAATCCTTCATCACTATCTCCTTATATAAACACTTCTAATAAAGTTTTATTTCCATAAAAAAAGCTTACTAAGAAAAACTTAGTAAGCTCTTTTATTAATTGTATCATAATTAATGATATTATTATATATTATTTCAATAGAGTTTTTATAAAATATGGTACATCTTCACACGCTTCAGCTATTGCAGTTTCTTTTTCATATTCTGTATAACCTGTTCCATCAACTAAAAGTTCCATAAACTTAGATATTCCCATAAATTTAAATAAATCTTTTAAATATGTTGCACTATGATCTAATTTTGGCTTAAATATTAAAGGTAATTCTCCTCCACAAGATTGTACAAATACCATCTTTCTTACCTTATCACCTAAAAGACCTTGAACTTCATTTTCATTTATCTTAACAGTTCTTTCATTACAAACAATACAATCTATATATTGTTTTAAAGGTGCTGGGAATAACATATTCCACATTGGAGCAGCTATAACATATATATCAGCTGATCTAAATTGATCTACAAGCTCATTAATTCTATCAATATCCTTTCTATCTTCTAAACTTAAGGCTTCATATGCTTCTCCTGAAGCAAGTGTATCTCTCTTACTAAAGAATTCTGCTCTTAAAAGAGGTATATAATCTTCATATAAATCTATTTCTTCAACTATAAGTTCTCCAGAACTTGAATTATTATTTTGGCTTATATTATCACTAAACTGTGGAGTGAAACCTGAATTATTAGAACTTCCATTATTACTATTTTGACTAGATTTATTTTCATTATTAGAATTACTATCTGATGTGTTCTTCTTTTCATCATTCTTACTAGCAATTTCCTCAAATTTATCTTTAACACTAGCTATATATTCATTACTTTGCTTCATAGAATGTTTAGACATATCAGAAGCAACTTCTTTTACCATATCTTTAACACTTGTCATTCCCTCTTGCATATCATCTTTTAAATCTTTCATATTGTTCTTCATATTGTCTTTTAAATCTTTCATGCTGTCCTTCATATTGTCTTTCATTTCATTGAAATTATCTTTCATCTCATTGACATTATCTTTTACTCCGTTCATTAAATCATCTTTAATATCCATAGTTTGCTTAAATGCTGAATTTTCATTACTACTAGCATATTGTTTATTAGAACTCTTTTGCATTTCTTTTGAATTTCTAACTAGCTCATCTATAAGCTTTCTAGCAACTCTTTTACTTGCTGAATCAGCTTCCTTTTTAGAATTTACAGAAATATATAATACCTTTTTCATAAAAAAATAACCCTCCTTAGAAAACATTATGTTCTTATTGTTTTCTAATAAGGATTATTTATGCTTTTATAATTTTACCTTATTTGTCTTAATTATCTTTTCAAAAGATTCTTTTAATATTGGAACTTCTATTCCTTTTTTCTCAAGTTCTTTAAATCTCATATTGATTCTTTCTGAAGTTTCCTTTATAGAAAATCTATCTCTAGCCTTAATTGCTGTTACTAGATAATCAAGTAAATAATCTATATTAGCTACACTTTTAGCTTCTTTTTCTTTGCCTTCATTTACAAGGTCTACAATAATATCATATACCTTTGGTGATAAAATCTCATTTTTACATGCAAATAAAAAGTCATCATTTCTACTTGTTTTTTTGCCCATCTATATTCCTCTTTCCTAAAATCTATATTAATTAATTTAATCAAAATAAAAAAATTTCTTTCTTTTATATTATAAATACTATTATTAATATTTCAATATTTTTATTTTATATTATTAAATTTAAATATAAAAAGAGATAGCCTTTATAGACTATCTCTTAAAATTTATTAAATTACACCTTCTGCAAGCATAGTATCTGCAACTTTTATAAATCCAGCAATATTAGCACCAACTACTAAATTACCTTCATATCCATATTCTTTTGCTGCATTTTTTGAATTCTTATATATATTAGTCATTATATTTTTAAGTTTTTCATCAACTTCTTCAAATGTCCATGACATTCTTAAACTATTTTGACTCATTTCAAGAGCTGAAGTTGCTACCCCACCTGCATTAGCAGCTTTAGCTGGTGCAAACATAATCTTAGAATCTATAAATAATTTTTGGGCTTCAAGTGTTGAAGGCATATTTGCTCCTTCTCCAACTGCTATAACTCCATTATCAATAAGCATTCTAGCTTCATCTTCATTAATTTCATTTTGTGTTGCACAAGGAAGAGCTATATCACATTTTATTGACCATATTCCTCTACAACCTTCTTTATAAACTGCATCTGGTTTATAATTTATATATTCCTTAATTCTAGCTCTCTTAACTTCTTTTATTTCTTTTATAATATCTAAATCAATTCCATTTTCATCATAAATATATCCTGATGAATCTGAAAGAGCAACTACTTTTGCACCAAGTTGTGTTGCTTTTTCTGTAGCATATATAGCAACATTTCCTGAACCAGAAATAACTACTTTTTTACCATCTAAGCTTTGTCCATTATCAATAAGCATTTCATTCATAAAGTAAACAAGTCCGTATCCTGTCGCTTCTTTTCTAGCAAGGCTTCCACCATATGTTAATCCCTTACCTGTTAATACTCCATTTTCAAAAGTATTTTTAATTCTCTTATATTGCCCATACATATATCCTATTTCTCTAGCTCCAACACCTATATCTCCAGCTGGAACATCAATATCTGGTCCTATATGTTTACAAAGTTCTGTCATAAAACTTTGACAAAATCTCATAACTTCTCTATCTGATTTTCCTTTTGGATCAAAGTTTGAACCACCTTTTCCTCCACCTATAGGAAGAGTTGTTAATGAATTTTTAAATATTTGCTCAAATCCTAAAAATTTAATAATGCTTAAGTTTACTGAAGGATGAAATCTTAGCCCTCCCTTATAAGGTCCTATAGCTCCATTGTATTGAACTCTATAACCTTTATTTACTTGAACTTTACCATTATCATCAATCCATGGAACTCTAAACATTAACACTCTTTCTGGCTCAACAAGTCTTTCTAGAATACCTTCTTCCATATAAACTGGATTTTTTTCTATAACAGGTATTAAAGATATTAAAACTTCATACGCAGCAGCATGAAATTCTTTTTCTCCAGGATTATTCTTCTTTAAATCTTCAATTAGATTATTGATGTATTCAGTTGCATTCATTCTAATTTCCCCTCCTAATTAAAATTAATTTTATAAACTAATTATACCATCACACGAACAATTTTAAAATATTTTTCAATATATTTCATATATATTATCAATTTAATTCTACATTCTGTAAATTATTATTAATTTATCAACAAATATATGCCTACTATCAAATCACAAGTATAATTTATAATAAATACAAACAATAAAAAAGCTATCTAAAAAATAGATAGCTTTCTTATATTTTTAATCTAATGTAATTAAATCACGTTTATTAATTTTATGTTCTTTAATATATGGATTTTTATAAAATGAATAAGCAAGTTGTATACACATAAATCCCCAAATAACAGGCTCACAAATAATTACTCCAAAATATTTAAGAGCTGGAATAAATAATATTACAAAGACTATCTTACCAAAGAATTCAATAACACTAGAAACAAGAGGTAATAATTTTTCTCCCATACCTTGAAGTGCATTTCTTAAGTTTAATAATATTCCAAGAACAGCATAAAAAGGTGCATTGAATATTAAATATCTGCTTCCATTATAAATAATTTCCTCTTGACTAGAACCTGATAATAATCTCATTAATATAGATGATCCAAATACCAATATTATAGTAATAATAATGCTCCATACAATTGACATCCCATTTGCAAAAAATACAGCTTTTCTTATTCTTGCTCCCTGATTTGCTCCTTTATTTTGTGAAACAAAAGTAGATAGACTCATAGATATTGCACCAATTGGTATCATTGCAAAACTACCAATTTTACGCGCTGCTGTATGACCAGCTATAATTAAATGTCCAAAGCCATTAATACTTGTCTGTAATATCACTGTTCCTGTAGAAACAATTAAAAGCATAATTCCCATTGATAAACCTTGTCCTAATAAATCCTTATATAAAGCCTTATCTAATTTAAAATGTTCTTTCTTAGGAATTAAAATAGGGCATTTTACAAAAATATAAATAATACATAATACTCCTGAAATCCCTTGTGATATAACTGTTGCAAAGGCTGCTCCCTTAATTCCCATATTAAATTGAGTAATAAATAATATATCTAATCCAATATTAATAATAGATGATATAATAAGAAATACTAAAGGCATAACACTATTTCCTATAGCTCTTAAAAATCCTGAACATAAATTATATAAGAACATAACTCCAACAAACATAGATACTATAAAAATATAAGAATATGATTCTTCTATAATATTAGCTGGAGTATTTATAACTTCTAATAATGGATATAAAAATAATGCTGAAATTCCCATTATTGCAATTGTTATTCCTAATCCAATAACCAAAGATCCAGCGACAGATTTCTTTATTAATACTTCATCTTCTGCTCCATATCCTCTTGATGTAACAATACTAAGACCATTACCAACTCCTAAAGCAAATCCAACTAAAAGTTCATATACAGCTGCACATGCTCCTATAGCTGCTAAAGATTTATCTCCTAAATAATTTCCTACAATCATTATATCTACTGTATTGTATAATTGCTGAAATAAACTAGATATAAAAATTGGAATTGCAAATATAATAAGAGATTTTAATATCTTCCCTTTCAATAAGTCTACATTTGTGCTAAACATTTAATTTTATCCCCTTCCCATTAAAATATTTAAATAATTGCATTAAAGTATAAATTTGTATATAAATATTTATAAGTATAACACAAAATAACTGCCTATAATATTGTTAATAATCTCATTATATTGTACTAATTCATTAACTTATCTTAATAGTTCTAAAAACTTTACTATCAGTATTTTTAAAATTACAAATAAATTCCTTAGCTATCTCTAACATTTATTTAAAAATATAAAAAAAGTAATATAACATTTAAATGTTATATTACTTAAAGTATAGATATAATCAATAATCTTTTTTACTAAATTTATCGAAATTATATAAAAAGAACTAACTAGATTTCAAACTAAAGTTACCTATTTTAACTTCATCTAAAGAAGGATACAGCTCTATTTCTTCCTTTATTGATTTATTAAGTATTTTTTTATTTTTTTCATTTAGTCCTGTTATTATAAACTTAGAATTATTCCCTTTACACATGATAGACATATGTTCAAACATATTAAGAATAGTAGCATCTAAATCTGCTATATTATTAGTACTTAAAATAAGTGCTTCTAATTTCTTATCTTCATTTTCTCTTATAATATCTCTTAAAATACTAGCTGATCCAAAGAATAAAGGACCTGCTACCTTATAAACAGAAATTTTATTACTATTAACTTCTTCTTTGATTATCTTAGTTGATTCTAAATTATCTATTTTTATTTTATTAGACATTTTCCACATAAAGATAACTGCTGATATAACTACTCCTACAGTAACTGCTATAACAACATTAAATATAACTGTTAAAATAAAAGTAACTATTAAAAGTAATAAATCATCTTTTGGACCTTTAAACATCGCTCTAATTACATTTAATTTACTCATTCTATAAGCAACTACAAGTAATATAGCTCCAAGAGTTGTTAAAGGTATATATTCTGCTATTGGCATTAATACTAACATTATTATTAAAAGAACTAGTCCATTTACTATACCACCTATTGGAGTTCTTCCACCTGCTTTCATATTTGCTGTTGTTCTAGCTACAACTCCAGCCGCTGGAATACCACCAAATAATGCTGAACCCATATTAGCAAAACCTTGTGCTATAAGTTCAGTATTTGAATCATGTTTTTCACCAATTATTTCATCTGAAATAACAGCTGATAATAATGATGATATTGCACATAATAATGCAATTGTTATTGCTGGATTTATAAGTTGTTTAATCATATCCAAACTAAACACTGGTAACTTTGGCATAGGAATATTTCCTGAAATATTTCCAAATGTACTTCCTATAGTTGCAACATCTAAATTAAAGAATTTAACTACAAGTGTTGCTATTATTAATGCAAGTAATGTTCCTGGTATAGATTTATTTATCTTAGGTGAAATTACTATAATTAGTATAGATATAATTCCTATTGTAAATGTTATGTAATTTATAGTATTTAAATGCGTTATATATGTAATCCATTTATTTATAAAATCTGAAGGTATCTTATCTATTTTAAGTCCTAAAAAATCCTTAACTTCTGTAGTAACAAGTATCATTGCTACTCCAGCTGCAAATCCAACAGTTATAGGATATGATATATATTTAATTAATGAACCTAGCCTAAATAAACCTAGTAAAATTAAAATTATTCCTCCTATAAAAGTCGAAAGTATAAGTCCTTCTAATCCATACTTTTGTACTATACCTAAAACAACAACAACAAATGCTCCTGTAGGTCCTCCTATTTGTACAGAAGTTCCACTTAATATTGATACTATTATTCCAGCAACTATTGCTGTTATCATACCAGCTTGAGGTGTAACTCCTGATGATATTCCTAAAGCTATTGAAAGTGGTAAAGAAATAATAGCTACTCCTATCCCTGCTTTAATACTTTGGATAAATTGGTCTTTTGTTAATCTCTTTTCTGTAAACATAGAAAAAAACTTTGGTACACTCATTTAACTTTTCTCCTTAGCTTAATTTAATTTAAAATACTTTCCTATTATACACTTTTTAATAAAAAAGTAAAATTTACATTTAATGGATTTTATTTTTTCACTATGATAGAATTGTATTAAAACATTTTTATAATAGAGGTGGTTTTCATGCAAAAAAATATAGATTGGGATAATTTAGGTTTTAATTATATAAAAACAGATTTTCGCTATATATCTATATGGAAAAATGGAAAATGGGACGAAGGAAAACTCACAAAAGATAATACAATTACATTAAGTGAAGGCTCTCCATGTCTTCATTATGGTCAACAATGTTTTGAAGGTCTTAAAGCATATAGAACTAAAAATGGTAATATTCAATTATTTAGAGTTGATGAAAATGCTAAAAGAATGAATAAAAGCTTAAATCAATTAATTATGCCTGAAATTCCAGAAGAAAAATTTATTAAAGCTTGTATAGAGGTTGTAAAAGCTAATAAAGATTATGTTCCTCCTTATGAAAGTGGAGCTACTCTATATATTAGACCCTTTGTTATAGGTGTAGGTGACAATATTGGAGTAAAACCTGCTGATGAATATATTTTTTCAGTATTTTGCACACCAGTTGGAGCATACTTTAAAGATGGGCTTTCCCCTGTTAATTTTATGATAGCTGATTATGACAGAGCTGCACCTCGTGGAACTGGTGGAATTAAAGTTGGTGGTAATTATGCTGCAAGTCTTAAATCTCATTTAATAGCAGTTGAGCATGGTTTTGCAGATTGTATTTATCTTGATCCTGCTACTAATACTAAAATTGAAGAAGTTGGAGCTGCCAATTTCTTTGGTATAACACATAATAATGAATTTATAACACCAAAATCCCCATCAATTCTCCCTAGTATAACTAAATACTCATTAATGTATATAGCAAAAGAATATCTAAATCTTGATGTATATGAAAGAGATGTATTTATAGATAATATAGATGAATTTAAAGAAGCTGGAGCTTGTGGTACTGCTGCTGTTATAACACCAATAGGTGGAATAGAATATAAAAATAAGCTACATGTTTTCCATAGTACAACTAAGGTAGGACCTATAACTAAAAAATTATATGATACTTTATATGGAATTCAATTTGGAGATATAGAAGCACCAAAAGGATGGATTTTTAAAATTGACTAAAATAAAACATTATATAAATAATAGAAAAGGCTGTATCTAGAGTGATTTTTAATCACCCTAATACAGCTTTTTATTAAAGTAATGCAGGTAATAGTATTATAATTAAAATAATTATCCAAAATATTTTTCCACCTACTGTGGCATTATTAACTGTATACCCAAGTCCACTTCTTTTTTCAACCCATACACGTGGATCTGTTTTGCTATAATAAAATAATCCTCCTAATTTATACGGATTATCATCATCTATATAAATCTCTTCATTATCTATATTTTCTTTTTTCTTATTATCCTTAATATATAAAATCATAAATACTAGCATAATTCCTAAAAGATTAACCATTGGTATAAACATTAATTCTGTGCTATATGGTATAAACTCAAGTGTTATAAGTGAAAGAAGAAGCATCCATATTGAAATAATTAAAGCTATAATTAACATCATTATTGAAGTATATTTTTTATTATTTGTATTTCTAGCTTTTACTTCCTCCACTGAACCACCATTAATTCTTTGTGATTTATTTTTCATCCCTTTTACACTAAAGAATACAATACATAAAACCATTATACTTAAAAGAGGAAGAAATAAAACTTGAAGTTTTGTACCAATATCATTTCCAGCTCCAAATTCATCAGGCCCATTAAATCCAAAATGAAGTGCTACTTGATTTGGTAAATCATTTATATTAAATAACACTATAAGAAATCCTATTATCGCTATTGCAAAAGGAATCACATACCACCAAAGACTAAGCATGATATTTTCTCTTTCAACCGAAATATCTAGAATAACCTTCTTTGATGAAAGCATTGTCCAATTTTCTGTATTCTTAATCTCTAATACTTTTTTATAAGATGAATAATAAAACATCCCTGATAGAAGTATAAAACCTAATACTGAGATTAGTACTCCTAGTACAACACTTGTTGATATTAAAAGAATACAAAATATAATAAATAATATTGAACATATTATAGCTATATTTCTTTTATATTTTTTCTTAATATTTAATAATCTTTCATCACTTACATATTCTTTAGGTATCCTAATTCCAAAAAGAACACTTCCCCCACCTCTAAAGTCATTAATATAGAAAGCTCCCATAAATAAAATAACAAAGATTGGTATAAAAATAACGAAGCTTTTAAATAAAACACTATTATCCATATAAATTACTCTCCTTTATAACTTAGAAAAATATTATTTAATTTATCAATCATTAGTTCCTTACCAATTCCCCTTGCAACGCATTCTGCAACATATATCTCTAATTCTTTATCTAAAGTTATATTAAATTCTTTATTCTTTTCTCTATAATCATAACTTATTAAAGCACCTTTTCTTCTATCCATTTTTATATAGCCATCTTCTTTTAAAAAATTATACGCCTTATTTACAGTATGCATATTAATATCTAAGTCAGCAGCTAGATTACGAACTGACGGAAGAGAATTATTTTCTATTAACTCCCCCTTTGCAACAGCTTTTATAATTTCATTTTTTAATTGAAGATAAATAGGTACTTCACTTTCAAAATCTAATTCTAGTATCATACTGTTCCTCCTTTTATACCTGTTATATATATAATAGAACAAGCGAATAGAAATATCAAGATATATTTATAATATTTTACAAATACTTTTTAGAAACTTTTAATTTTATATTTTTACCTAAATATAAAATTAAATAATCTTATTAAGACAACAAAAAGCTTCTAAATCTTATACATTTAGAAGCTTTTTTATTAAACATTATGATAATATAATCCACTTTTATCTATTAACTCTTTATAAGTCTCAAGTCCCTCTTCATCTTTATAAAATATAGGAAACTCCAAATTATAATTTCCCCATACAGTTAAAGGAGTATCTAAGAAATATACTGTACAGAAAAATAACTCTCTAGTATTTAGTTTAGTTATAAGTTCAATTATCTCTTTATCTAATGCTTTAAAATATACTGTATCTCCCCTCATTTCTTTTATTATTTCTAAAAATAATTCTCTTGACCTACCTTCAAGTCTTTCTGCTATATTAGAAATAGAATTATCATCTAATCTATTTATATAAAAATCTATTATTGTTCCCTTATCATTATTTAACTCATACGCTTTTTGCATGAAATCTATAAATTTATTTTCTTCCTTAGAATTAAGCATACCAATTTCATTTATAGCAAAGCTTTTTTCCTCTTCAACAGTTAATTTCTTATTATGTATACTAAGTATCTTGCTTTTATATTTTTTAAGCCCTGCCTCTATATCACTAATTTTTATCTCTACCTCATTAATAAAATCTATCTTACTTACCTCTTCTATAAATTTACTCATAATTTCTAGTGAAAAATACTAATTGTATTCTTCACTTACTTCACCACCTTTATATATTGAAAATATTATATTTATTATTTTATCATATATATTTTTACATAAGTAAATATCTAATATTCTATTTTAGAAGAATTTTCGTAATTTACTAACGTAAAAAATCTATAAAAAATATTAATATACTTTAACTCTTATTATTTATATATTTTAGCCATATAATATTCATCAATATATTCATCAATATATTCTCCATCCATAAATATTGATTTTCTTTTTATTCCTTCGATTTCAAAACCATTTCTCTCATATAATTTTTTTTGCAATATTATTAGGACACATTACAGTTAACTCTAGTCTTAATATTTCATTTTCCCCAGCCCATAAATCTAATTCACTACAAAGTTTTTTACCAATTCCTTATTAAAATAAAAAAGACATGAGAATTACCTCATGTCTTGAGAAATATATTATATTAATTAATAGCTAATTTATCTCCCACTATCTTATCTGCTTTTTCTTCGTCAAAAGCCTCATCATAAATACTATCTAATTTAGCCTTATTTTCTCCTGCCTTCTTTAAATAATTTGAAGCTTCTTTTTTAGCTATAATATATTCACTTTCAACTTGTTCAATTTCATCTGCATATATACTATCTACATCTTCATCAAAAAGTTCCTTATAAAAATCTACTATTTCATCTGTATCTAAACTTGGGAAATATTCATGTGGAGCTGTACTATCAAAGATTGCAAAGCCAAGTTCTCTTACTATTACCATATCTAAGCTACTTGGATCAAAGCCACAATGATATACTTCCACTGTAAATCCATTTTCTTCAGCCTTCTTAGCAATTTTCTTTAATACTGTTGATTTACCTGAACCAGCTCTACCTTTTATATAGTAATTTTTAAGTCCATCAATTAAATTAGGTACAAAATCAACTCCACCTTTTGGAGTTGCCGCTCCTAAATATCTATGAAAAGTTTTTCCATCAGAATCCTTTTTACTTGTAATAAGTTTATTAACTAAACTTTCTGCTAAATTATTAGCCTTAGAAAGATCCATATGATTAATATATATAGCTTCCCAAACATCATGTATTTTTAAAGCTTTTTCATAACCTTTATAAGAAGAATTTAAATTTCTATATATAGCATTTTTTAAATCATCTATATATTTTGAGTTTGCCTTTATTTTATCTGAATCTAAAGCTCCATCTAAATTAATCTCTATATTCTTAGCTTTAGAGATAACTATATTACCTCCATGAACAAGATTGCCATTAAAAATTGCTAAATCTAACTCTGGTATCTTTATAGCTTCTATTTCATCAGTATCTAAACTACTAATAATTACTTCTACATCGTATAAGGCAGCATATTGTTTTTTTAATTTTTCTAGCACCTTAGTCTTATAAGTATTACTACCACCTTTTAAAACATAGGCTTCTTTAGTATCTTGAAAGATACTATCATATAAAGGAGCAAATCCTCTTGCAGTGTTTCCACTACCGATATAATTAATTATTTTCCCCACAAATCTCAACCTTCTTATCATTTAATTATATCTTATCTTATGCTTTAAAATTATTTATTGATAACACTTTATATTTTCCAACTAAATCCCATTACTAATTTATAAATATATTTAAATTCTATTCTTAAATTTAACTGCTATAAATGCCCCAAGCCTTTTAATTTTCACTCTACTTTCATCTATATATTCAATACCACTTTCTCGCACCTTATCTTTATCTAAAATTACTTCCCAACCTTTATCATCTAGTTCAATATATTTATCAATATTAGAACCATTAAAAGCTACTAAAACTTTACTCCAATATTTATCTATATCATCACATTCTATAGTATAAGCAACTAAATTTCCTATTTCACTAAACTTATTTTCATCAATAAACTTCAAATATTTATTTATCTTTTCCTTAGAGCCTATATTAAAAACACTATGATTTTTTCTTAATGATATTAATTCTCTATAATAATCAAAAATATCTTTATTTTCTTTTTTACTATTCCAATAAATCTTATTTACACTATCTGAAGACTTATAACTATTACCATCATACTCTCCATTTTCTTTTTTCTTTGTTCTTAATAATTCTTCTCCAGAATTTATAAATGGAATTCCTTGAGATGTTAAAACTATTGCAGCTGAAAGCTTATTCATATCTATTAAATCCTCTTTACTAGCATCTTTATTTGCTAAAGATAATTTATCCCACAAAGTATAGTTATCATGACAAGAATCATAATTTATACTTTGAAAAGATTCATTTGCCCATGGATATTTATTATAAATCACCTTTGAATAATTTATATCCCTATGTTCTATGGCTCCAACTATTCCAAATTTAATTGTTTCTTCTAAATTAGCCTTACCACTTACAAATCCTCTATCACTATCTGAAAATACATTTCCCTTTATTGCATCCCTAAGATTATCATTAAAACAAGCTATTCTTTTATTTTCTATTTTTCTTATATTATCTTTTATCATACTATTTTCATTAGATAAAGTACTTTCCCCACCTTTCCATCCTTCACCTAAAAGAAGAATATCTTTATCTATCTTATCAAGCTCTTTTCTAATTTCTTCAACAGTTTCTATATCATAAAGTCCCATTAAATCTAATCTAAAACCATCAATTTTATATTCTTTAGCCCAATAAATCATAGAATCTATTATAAATTTTCTTGCCATTCTTCTTTCAGTTGCAATTTCATTGCCACATCCAGAACCATTAGAATATTCACCGTTTTCATTAAATCTATAATAATATTTAGGAACTATCTTATTAAAACTTGAATTTATAGATTCTGCAGTATGATTATAAACAACATCCATAATAACTCTAATTCCATTATCATGTAATTTCATTATCATCTCTTTAAGTTCTCTTATTCTAAGTACAGCATCCTTAGGATTTGTAGAATATATACCTTCTGGAACATTATAATTTCTAGGATTATACCCCCAGTTATACTCTCCATTTAAAACATTTTTATCAGAAGAACTAAAATCATATATAGGCATTAACTGAACATGTGTTACTCCAAGCTCTACTAGATGATTTAAGCCTGTTTTTATTTCTGCTTCATTATCAGTAAATGTTAATCCTTTATACTTACCTCTATCCTCTTCTCTAACTCCTGAAGCTTCATCAATTGTAAAATCCCTAATACTCAATTCATAAATTATTGGATTTTTACTCATTTTAGGAGAAAAACTATTTTTCCATCTCTTAGGATTAGTTTTATCTAAATTTATAACCATTGATTTGTCTCCAGTAATATTAATAGCTCTACAATAAGGATCTGTAACTTCAAATACCTCATCATTTTTTTCTATTCTATAATTATAATATTGTCTATGATAATCACCTTTAAGCTCTATATACCAAACTCCCTCTAAACATTTTTTCATATCTAGATACTTCTTTTTAGCATTTTCATCATCACTGCTAAATAAAACTAAACTAACTTTTTCAGCTGTTGGACTCCAAAGTTTAAAAATAGTTTTTTTCTTTCTATATATAGCTCCTAACCCCTCATTATGATAATATAAATTTTCTATAAGATTAAAATCATTATCCACATCAAGAACATTTTTTCTATTTATTAAATCCTCTTCAATCGTCATCTATATCACCTCTAATCTCTATATTAAAATTATATTTAGAAAAAAATATATAATGTCTTATTAAGTTTAAATAAAATTAAAAGAGCTGCCTCTTTTGAGACAGCTCATAAATAATTATCATATTTAATCTCTTGATGATATTTTTGCAAGTAAATTTAATATTTCTGTATATAACCAGATAAGTGTTACTGTAAGTCCAAATGCACAGTACCATTCCATGTACTTAGGTGCTCCATAACTTGCAGCCTTTGTAATATTATCAAAATCAGTCATTAATGACATTGCTGCTAAAACTATTACTATTAAACTAAATCCGATTCCAATTCCACCATTACCATATATAGGAGACATAACTCCGAATAGTGACATTAAAGCTGATATTAAGCTAACAGCTGCAACTGATATAATCCCTATAAACACCATTTTTCTGATTTTTTCAGCAAATGTTGGTACTGCTCTATATATAAGTAAAGTAACAATAGCAACAACTATAGTCATAAGTACAGCTTGACTTGCTATTCCTGGATATATATTATTTAATAAATTAGATAAAGCTCCTAATGCAAAACCTTCACATGCAGCATATATTATAGCTGTATATTGTGCAATCTTAGGCATAAATGTTGTAGCCATCGCAATAAAGAATCCTATTAATGTAGCACCAGTTAAAGCTGGTTTATAATTATATATTGTCATTTCAAAGCTATATAAAAATGAAGCTGCTAATACTACCATTAATATTAATGATTTTACTACAGTTCCACCAACAGTCATAACTTGTGAATCTACTTTTCCTTTTGTAGTATCTAAACCTTTTAAAATAAAAGGATTTCCTTTTTTCATCCTCTTTTCCTCCCTTGTATAACCTTAAAATATAAATTATTTATTAATAAAATTAACTTATAAATAAAATATATTAATACGTATTATATCATAAAAAAAATATTTTTCAGTAATTCTATATAATGTTAATATTTTGTTCAAAAATTATTTATATTAATAACTTATTTATTAATATAAGATAACATAATTATTAAAAACTCTAATAAGTCCCTCATATTGAACTTCTTTTTTTTCAACAATATCTCTTATAACAGCATATTCTGAAATTATTCCATCATATTCTTCTGAGTAATAAGTTATTAAATATCTATCTTCTATAAAATCTTCAACTGTTCCTATTCTTTTATCATAAAAAATATTGCAATCCCTGTTAAATACACCTAATAACCACTTATTTTCTCCTATCTCCTCTTCATAGAAAATATTTCTCTTACTTGTATTATAATAAAAATCCCCTATATACTTATTATGCTCAATTATATCTTCTTCAGTAATATATCCTTGTTTTTTATTTAAACTATAAATTCTTTCAATCCCTGTTTCAAAAAATTTCTTTCTATAATAAATTTTTTCTAAATCTTCACCTAAATATTTTACAATTCCTTCTTTATCAATTTGATCTATAACATAAAACTTTAAATGTTCTTTTCCAGACTTAATATTCTCTATAAAAGATTTAAACTCTAAAAAATTTAAGCTACTAACTTTTTTAATCTTATCATTTTTATCAAAAACACCCTTAAAATAATAAAACTCGTTTTCCCAATCTTCTCTATATGCTTCTTCAAAAAATATAACTTCCCTTTTTTTAAAGCTTGTCTTATATAAATAATCTCTTCCCCCTAAAACTAATTTAATATCTTTAATAAAATATGACCTTATTTCCTCTAAATCAATTAGATAAGCAAATTTATAATTAAAGCTAATATTACTTCTATATTTAGAATATTCTTTTGGAAGAAAGCCTGGCCTTTCTATAAATACTACTAAATTAGTCTTGTCTAATATATTTACATGCCTTAACTCTCCTTCTAGCTCTAAAATTATATTATCCTCATTTTTATTCTTCTTATAATCAGTTATAGTTAAAATATTTAAAAATTTATTTTCCTTATTAATTATAAATATAGTATCATCTTGTAAAAACACTCTATAATCATAGTACTTGCTTCTATCTATCTCAAATTCTTTAACTAATTTTTCAACTTTATTATCTATGTAGTAAATACAAATAGTAAAATAATTTTTTTTAGTTCTCTCTCTTAAGGTAGTATATATCAGAAAATCTTTATCATTATATATGAAATTAAAGTACTTACTAGAATATTTTTTTAAATCTAAGAACTTCATATAATTCTCCTCTTAATTTACTCTTCAATAAATTTTATTACTTATCAGCACTGAAAATGTATAATAATACTTTTTAATATATTCTTAGTTTTAATTAAGATAATATTTTATACTTAAAGTAAATTTTAATAAACCCAAACAATAAAAGTTCACAAGTTCTCTCAATAATAATATAATAATAATATTATTCAATATATTACTATATTTTTAAACTTTATAAATTGATATAATGTATTATGAACTTATTGTTTTAAAGGGGGTATAGTATGGAAATACACCAATGGTTTGCAATGGGTAGCTTAGGAATTGTAGTTAATATTATACTTGTAATTTTTCTAATATTTTTTGAAAGAAAAAACCCTTCTACCACATGGGCCTGGCTATTTATTTTAATATTTATACCTATTATAGGTTTTATTCTTTATCTTTTATTTGGACTAAACTTAAATAGGCAGAAACTTTCTAATAAAAAATTAATAGATGATACATCTAAAAATAATTATTTTAAAAAGCTTAAAGAACAAAATCAATATGATATCAGCTCAATAAAAAATAAAGATGTTATATTAATGAATTATAATAATTCTAATTCTATATACAGTGAAGAAAATAATGTAGAAATCTATTTTGATGGAAATTCTTTATTTGATGATATTATAAAAGCCATAAATTCTGCTAAAGAATATATACATATAGAATTTTATATATTTAGAAGTGATTCTATAGGATCTAAAATCTTAGATGCTCTTTATGAAAAAGCTAAAGAAGGAGTTGAAATTAAACTTCTTGTTGATGCTATGGGAAATTCTATTAAAAGAAAATACGTAAAGAAACTAAAGATGGCCGGAGTAAAATTTTCTATATTTTTCCCTAGTGTTTTACACTTTTTAAATCTTAGATTAAATTATAGAAATCATAGAAAAATAATAGTTATTGATGGACAAACTTCTTTTTTAGGAGGTTTTAATGTTGGTGATGAATATCTAGGTAAAAGTACAATAGGAAATTGGCGTGATACTCATTTAAAAATTGAGGGGCCTGCCATAAATGATTTAGAAGAAAGATTTTTATTAGATTGGACTTACTCTGTTGGAGAAGAGTTAACTGATTCTCATAAAAAATATATGTTTAAATCTAAAAAATTAAATAATAATTTAAAAACTACACCACTTCAAATAGTTTCATCAGGACCTGACCATATTCAGCATCATATAAAAAATACTTATATGAAAATAATAAATAATGCCAAAGAGAGTATTTATATACAAAGTCCTTACTTTGTTCCAGATGATTCCATCTTAGATTCATTAAAACTTTCATCACTCTCTGGAGTAAACGTTAATTTAATGCTACCTGGTAACCCAGATCATTTCTTTATGCCTTGGGTATCAAATCAATATGTAGAAACTCTACTTGATTATGGCGTTAATATTTATTTATATAATAATGGTTTTATACATGCTAAAACTATAGTAGCTGATTCAAATATAGCTAGTGTAGGTACAGCTAATATGGATATTAGAAGCTTTTCATTAAATTTTGAGACTAATGCAGTTCTTTATGATGAAGATATAGCTCAAAATTTAGAAAAGCAATTTAAAACTGATTTAGAGCACTGTATTAAACTTGATAAACAAAAATTTAGAGAAAGAAGTATTATTACTAGATTCTTTGAAGCTATTTTTAGACTACTTTCTCCAATAATGTAAGTAATAAAAATAGACTACCTTATAAGGTAGTCTATTTTTTATTATTCACATGAAATTTTAGTTTTCTTTAAAGTAAGTAATATTAAAACCATTGCTACTACTGTAATAATAAGCCTTATATAATTACTATTTATATTTATAAGATCATAACTTAAAATAGCTTCTAAAGCTATAGATGGTATCTTTCCAAGTAATGTAGCTATAGCATAAGGACCGATACTTATCTCACTAACTGCTCCTGCAAGTGTAACAAAACCTGAAGGAATAAATGGAATTAACCTAGCTTCAAAAATTAAAAAAGCTGCCTTTTTACCTTTACTATGAATTATTGAATTTATAAGCTTATATCTTGATAATCCTTCCACCTTTTTCTTAAATCCAAATCTATATAAATAAAAACTTATAATTGCTCCTATGAATTCTCCAAGAAGCGATATTATAAAACCTTCTATTGGACCAAAAAATATTATATTTGCTCCAGTTACAAAAAATGATGGTAAAACTCCTAATAGTGCTATTATAATACTTATAATTATACTAATTGGAATTGCAAAATAACTATACGTATTTAAAAAATCTAAAAAATTATTTATATTAAGCAAATCATATTCCCCTAACTATTTAAACTATACATAATTATACCATCTAAATTAAAAATATCTATAAATAAACTAATAATAAAAAAAGATAATTTCTAAATTAATAGAAATTATCTTTTTTTATTACTTTTCCTCTACTGTTAAATCTACTTCATCTAAAGGTATAAGCTTTGTCTTATATTTAATCTTATATCCAAAATATATTATTAAGAATAATGGAATTCCTATATATGAAGCAATTAATTCTGGCCAATTTACACCGTTTGGTCCTATATTTGCATAACCTTGACCAAGAACTGATACTATACATAAAACAAATGCTATTATAGGTCCAATTGGATATAATTTAGCTTTATACTTTAATTGACTTAAATCTTTTCCTTGAGCTACAAAAGCTTTTCTAAATCTATAATGACACATTGCTATTCCAAGCCATGCTATAAATCCTGATAAACCTGATGCTGAAACAAGCCAATTATAAACTGTACCTTCCCCAAAACTTCCTGTTAAGAAACAGATTGATGCAACTATAGTTGTAGCAATAACTGCATAAACTGGAACACCTCTTCTATTAGTTTTAGCAAAGAATTTTGGTGCCATTCCTTCTTTTCCCATAGAGAAAAGCATTCTACTTGATGCATACATTCCTGAATTACCTGCTGATAAAACAGATGTTAAAATAACTGCATTCATAACGGCAGCTGCTCCTGCAAGTCCTACTCTTTCAAACACTAATGTAAATGCACTTGTATTAACACTAGTTTGTGTACTACTTACTAAAGCACCTATTACTAATATAGTTCCAAGATAGAATAAAACTATTCTCCAGAAAATTGTATTAACCGCTCTAGGTACATCTTTTGCTGGATTTTCACTTTCACCAGCTGCAAGTCCAACTAATTCTGTTCCTTGGAATGAGAAACCTGCTATTAAAAATACTCCAAATATAGCTTTACTTCCACCTATAAATGGTCCACCATTTTCAAAATATCTTGTAAATCCTTCAGCTTTTCCTCCAAGAATACCAGCAATCATTAATACTCCAACTGCTAAAAATATAATAACTGTTGTAACTTTAACTGCTGCAAACCAAAATTCTGATTCACCATATGCTTTTGCAGATAATAAATTTAAACCTACTATTATAACTAAAAATATTGAACTCCATATAATTCCTGGTACATGAGGGAACCAGAATTTCATAACTATTGCTCCCGCAACTAATTCTGTTGCTATTGTTATAGCCCAGTTATACCAATAATTCCATCCCATTGCAAATCCGAATGCTGGATCTATAAATTTAGTAGAGTAACTACTAAATGAACCTGTCTCTGGCATATATGTAGCCATTTCACCAAGCCCTGTACAAAGAAAATATACCATTATACCAACTATTGAATAAGCAACAAATGCTCCACCAACACCAGCTTGATGTATACTTCCTCCCATAGCTAAGAAAATACCAGTACCTATGGCACCTCCTAAAGCTATCATTGAAAGATGTCTAGCTTTTAAGCCCCTCTTCAATCCTTCATTATTATTCGTTTCCATCTTTTGTTCCTCCTCTTATGGTATTCCATAAGTTCATAACACAGTAAGCGAAATATCAATAATAAATCAAAAAGCCCTAAACAAAATGTTTAGGGCACAAAAATCTCAATTCAGATAATATTAATGATAGCACCCCACAATTATTATTGTGACAGTATTACATATATTTTATGCAATCCCAGACATATAAAATTTAAGCCTATTTTATACTCTTCGGCGAAATTTCCCTTTCTTACTAGCTCAACGTTGCTTTCACTCCCTAGTAGTACTCTTTAAATTCGCACCTCTACCTTAGTTATTCACTTTATGTATCTATTATGTTACATATACACATTTCAGTCAATCAAATTTAATATTTTTCATATTTTCTCAATAAAATATTTTTATAATTAATAAAATCAAAAAAATAATCTTAAATTAATACAAATATATTACTAATTATTTTTCTCTAAATCCATCTAAGAAATTTACGATTTTATATATTATTGGATGTTTATCCTTAAATTCTATTCTATGAGTAAGCTTTGCCATCTCTAAAATTGGCTCTAAAAGCTCTTTAGTATCAGAATATCCTTGATTTATTCTCTTTCTTTTAGCTTCAGCATCAAGATTTAATGTTCCAGCAATCATTCCTTCATCTCCACCCTTAGGTGAGATTTCTATTATTCGAGCATTAGGATACAAACTTCTATCAACCTTAGCACTACTAGAAAGAAAAACTACTATAATGAAATCACAACCTTCTCCATAAACAGGTTGGATTGGAGTATTATCTGATAATCCACCGTCTAAATATTTTTTTCCCTCTACTTCTGAACTTTTATATATTACTGGAAGAGTTGCAGAGGCTAGTATTATATTTTTTGCATCCTCATCACTATAATCATTAAGTTTAAAATATCTTGGCTTAAACTCAGGCATTTCTGTACATGCTGCATAGCATATTCTACCTGAATCCTTCATTTTCTGAATATCTAAATATTTATCTGTTATATTAACTATTCCTTCTTTTGAAGCATTACCTATATCCCATCTATTTTTAACATGTTTCTTAGTAAAATTAATTGCTTTTGAACCAAGTGCTAAAATAAGACCTTTTCTAAGAAGCTCAAACTTTGAAAGTGGAACTAAACTATCCATTGTTACCTCATCCCAAAGCCCTTCTGCTTTTTTAAGATCATCTTGAGCAAATAAAACAGCATTAAAAGCTCCTATTGAAGTTCCAGATAAAACTTTTATATATTTATGTAAACCTAAATCACCTAAAGCATTCCAAACCCCTAATTCATATGCTCCCTTTCCACCTCCACCAGAAAGCACTAAACCAATTTTCATAAGACTATAATCACTCCTTCCCCCCATTAATAAAAGCTATAAATATTAATATTATTAATTTTTCTTGAACTTATATTAAATAATTATATACTATTAATTGCCATATGTGAACTATTCAAGCATTATACTATTTTAAATTAATAGCAGTATTATATATAAAGTTTAGACCTTATATTGAGTTCTAAAACATATAAAGAAATAAAAACTTTTAATAAATTATCTACTATTTCTATCAAAATAAAAAAACACTTCCTTTAAATTGGAAGTGTTTTTTTATTTACTTTAACTCATTATATATTTTCATAGGTACTTTATTTCTTAATTTAAGATGTACAGTTATAGGCTTTTCCCCTTCATAATAAACCGTATCTCCCATTCCCATATAAATATATGGTTCTACTACACCATCAATTTCTCTATACTTTCTTACAAACAAATGCATATTAATATTTTCCTTAACATTATTTATAAGCTTTTGACCTGCTTCAGAATCTATTGTTGTGGTATTTCTACTTTGCCATACAAAAATATCTCTCCCTATAAATTCATTTTCATGATTCATACTTTCTTTTATTAACTCATCCTTTTCCATTCCAACAAACATATACCAATCATTACCGTTAGTTTTAAGTCCACCCATTCCATAGCCACCAAATTTCTTTGTAGCATTAGACATTCTTACAACATCATCTCTTGTATATTGACTGTAAAGTTTAAGGAAAGGCATACCATAATTTTCTGTACCAAATTCTCTTTCATAACTTAATAAGCCATAATTTATACAATCATCTATATATAATTTAAATCTTTCATTTTTAACTACTTCTTTAATTTCTGGAGCGAGAATTATCTGCTCTCCAAGATTTTCTATAAAATTAAAATTACTTTCTTTTTTACTATGATAATCTCCTCTTAAACATTCTATTGTATAAGAAAAAGTTTCTTCATCTATAAAGTCTATATATTTTTCTATATCATTCTTAAGCTCATTTCTTGTTGCAGAACCATTTTGTATAAGATATCTAAGTATTATAAATTCAAAAGGTCTCTTTAATGGTAACTTTGCTGTTATATCTTTTAAAACTAATTTAAATTTCTCATCTTTTAATAATTTTAAATCTTCAAAATTACTTTCAACTTTTTCTAAGAAAGCAAGATAACTTTTACTAGGTACAGCTCCTATAAATTTAAGCGGATTTGGTGCTGCTTCAAAAAGGAAATAATCGGTTAATAAATTTACTACCTTTCCACCATTAATTTTTTTAAATTCATTGTACTCTTCCTTTAAATACTTCATTGCATTAAAGTTTTCTCTATCTATTTGTTCTAAGATTCTTTGCTTAGATATTTCATCCATTTGAATATTTGTACATCCAGGTATATTAGAAAAATCTGTTCTTATTGAAACTTTTAGACTTTCCTTATCATAATATTTAGCTCCGTTTAAAGCTATAGCAATTTGAAATGCCTTATTATAATTTCCTATAAAATCTAGGACTGTTAAAAATTCTTTTTCTTTATATTTTCTAAGTCCTCTTCCTAGCTGTTGTATAAAAATAATTGATGATTGAGTTGGTCTAAGCATTAATACTAAATTTATAGCAGGTATATCTATTCCTTCATTAAATAAATCTACTGTGAAAATCACTTCTAAATCATCATTATCATCTTCTAACTTTGCAATTTCACTTTGTCTTTTACTAATTGAATCACTACCTGTTAAAGCTACACTTTTTATACCTCTCTCATTAAATTCTCTAGCCATATACTCAGCATGTTCAACACTTGCACAGAATCCAACAGCTTTTCTTTTATCTCCATCAAATCCATAGAAATTCATTTTTTCTATTATAAACTCTACTCTTTCATTGATTTCAAGAAGTTTAGAAAGCTTTTCTATATCATTAATATTTATTCCTCTATAGTCAACTAAATCTATATCTGTTATTCCAAAATAGTGAAATGGAACTACTAGATTCTTTTCTAAGGCTTCATTTAATCTTACTTCTAGTGCAATATTATTATCAAAAATAGAAAAAATATCTGTTCCTTCTGTTCTTTCAGGAGTTGCTGTCATTCCAAGTAAAAATTTAGGCTTAAAATAATCTATAACTTTTCTATAAGTTTGTGATGCACTATGATGAGCTTCATCTATAACTATATAATCAAATTCATCCTCTTTAAAATCATTACAGTAAGCTGATATACTTTGTATAGTCGCAAAAATATAATCTTTATCTCTTTCCTTTATATTTCCTGTAAATAATCCAAAGCTTCTTTCAGGCATTATTTTTTTATAATCTGTAATAGCTTTTCTAAGAATATCTTCTCTATGTACAATAAATAGCATCTTTTTAGGTTTAAACTCTCTAACATCAAATGCAGACATATAAGTTTTTCCTGTCCCAGTAGCTGCTATAACAAGACTTTTTTTACCATCATGTTCTCTTAATCTATGTAAATTTTCTAAAGCCTTACTTTGCATATCATTAGGTCTTATTTTTTCATACTTTAATAAAATATTTTTATTTGTATCCTTTACAGATACCTTCTTAACTTCTTTTAAAAATACTTCATAATCATTTATAAACTGATTATCAACATTATAACATTGGTTGAAAAGCTTATAATAAGCATCCATTACATCATTAGAGAAATCATGCTCTTTCTTACTTACTATTCTTACATTCCATTCTTCATTACTCTTTAAAGCGCTCTGAGTTAAGTTAGAAGAACCTATATATATTTTATAATTATCTTCATACTCAAATATATAAGCTTTAGTATGGAATCCTCTTAGCTCCTCTTCTGTAATAAATATTCTTAAATCTATATTTTCAAATTGCTTTATCTTTTTTAATGCTGATGCCTGAGTGAAATTTAAATAAGTTGAAGTTATTATATTTCCCTTAACCCCTTTTTCCTGCATCTTTTTTAGCTCTTCTAAAATTAATTGTAATCCTGAAAAATTTATAAAGGCTACACTAAAATAAAAGCTTTTACAGCCCTTAAAAGCCTCTTTAAGCTCTGATAAAAAATTGCCTTCCTCATTATTAGTTATTAATTTATGTTCTATAAAATCTTCACTATATTCTTTAATTTCTTCTTTTATATTATCAAGTTCTGTTAAGTCTAATTGTGTTTGCACATACATAAAATAGTCCTTTCCATTTAGCTAACAAATAACTAAATTATCTAAAATTTATCATATGTTAATAGACATTATTAAAATTTTATACTATAAGTATCATACCATACTTTTATTATAACTCATTAATCCCTTTTTAAATTTAATATTAGTTTTTAAATCTTATTTACACTAAGCTATATAAAATATTTAAAAATAAAAAAGTGCTGACTATTGTCAACACTTTAAAAACTAACTAAGTTCAAAATTATTATTTTATTTTTACTATTAATTCTTCACTTATTTTGTAAAGACTATTTAGATAATCACAAATTTCTCTTATTGAATCATCACTATATTTCTTTACTTCTCTTAAAACTTCCATTCTAAATGTATGTACTTGTGAAGTTGTAAGTCCTATTTCTTTAAAGATCTTTTCATATTCATCAGTTCTCTTTTCTACTTGATTACAGAATCCAAGAACTTTTAATTGTTCTGAGCTATCCTTAATATCTTTTGCTTTTTTCTTAAGAATATTAGCTGCAAATCCCATCTTCATATAATTTAATAAATATTCTTTATATGCTAAAGTATTTAATTTATTACCTTCAAGTTCTGGTAATCCTTCATTCTTTTGAGCAAGCTTTAATTCTTCCATCATTCTATCTGCTGGAGATGTAGCTCTTCTTACTACTACTTCTTCAGCTGGTTCTTCTGGAACTCCTTCCTTAACTGGCTCTTCTTGAGTTTCTTCAACTTCCATTTCAATTGTGTCTTCTACGCTTGTCTCATCTTCATCATCATAACTATACTCAATATCACTACTATCTAAATCAATATTATAATCAATATCTTCTGATTCATCTTCCATATAGATATCTGAATCATCTTCAATTACTTGTTCTATAGCAATATCATCGTCCTCATCTAAATCTAAGTCTAAATCATTACTTTCCATATTTAACTCTTCTAAATTTTCTGAAATAGAATCCATTTTTCTAACAAATTCAACTAAATTACTAATTATCATACAATCTGGTTCATTAAATTGTATATCAACATCTAAGTCTTTATATGCTTCTTTAATTGAAGCATACATTGCTGCAAGAGTAGCATCTGCAGCTTCTAATCCCATTATTAACTTTGAACTTTTCTTTATTATTAAAAACATCTAAATTCAACCTTTCTAACTACATCTCAATATTCTCTATTATGTAATATAACTATATACACTTAATTTTAAGATATAATAGTAATTTATACAAGGTGCAAATCATTTTAAATATAAACTTATCATTAATATGTAATATTAAATTTGAACTTTAAATATAATATATTACCTTAATATGTATACCTTCCTAATATCCAAGAAATAGAATAAAGCTACCATATAAGGAAATACTAAAAATTAATATTATATTTAAAGGAGATGATCTATCTTGAAAAAATTAGCTATTGTAACTGGTGCTAGCTCTGGAATTGGAAAAGCTATTGCTATAAAACTTTCCAGTGAAGGTCACCCTCTTCTACTTATCTCTAGAAGAAAACATCTTTTAGAAGAACTTAACTTACCAAATACTCTATGTAAATCTGTAGACGTAACTAATTTTACTGAATTTAAAAAGGCAGTTACAGAAGCTGAAAGTATTTATGGAAAGACTGATTTACTTGTAAATAATGCAGGAATTATGTTACTTGGAAAAACATCTACTCAAAATATTTCTGAATGGAATAATATGATTGATATAAATATAAAAGGTGTTCTAAATGGAATAGAAACTGTAATAAAAACTATGAAAGAATCTGAATCTGGAACCATAATAAATATAAGCTCCTTAGCTGGTAGAAAAACTTTTGATAATCATGCTGTTTACTCAGGAACAAAATTTGCTGTTCATGCTATTTCTGAAAGTATTAGAGAAGAACTTTCAAAACATAATGTAAGAGTTACAGTCATAGCTCCTGGGGTTGTTGAAACTGGACTTTTAACTCATACAACTGATACAGAAATAAAAAATGATTATATCCAAATGAAAAAATCAATGGGTGGTGGCCTTGAAGCTCAAAATATAGCTGATATGGTTTCATATATATATAATCAGCCTCAAAATATCTGTTTAAGAGAAGTTGTAATAGCTCCAACAAAACAAAAAGAATAATTAATTTATCTATTGATATTTTTCTGTTGTTGATATTTCTTTATTATTAAAATATAATAAATATTTGAATTAACGAAGGAGAAAAATTATGAATAGAACTTATTTACTAGAGAAGGAGAATATGCTTAGTGCTCTCTTAAAACTAAGTATTCCATCTGCCATAGCTTTATTTGCAAATGTATTTTATAACATAGTAGATACTATTTTTATAGGAAGGTATATAGGAACTATTGGCCTTGAATCAGTTTCTATTTATCTTCCTATTCAAAAAATAATTATAGCTTTTACTATACTTATAGGCATGGGAACTGCCACATTAATTTCTAAATCTTTTGGAGAAAAAGACCATAAAAAAGCTAATTATCTATTTGGAAATTTACTATTTATAGTTCTTATAATAGCTGTATTTTCATCTGTATTAGTTTTTATCTTTGCAAGACCAATTCTATTCTTATTTGGAGCTGATACAGTTTCAATATCTTTAGCAGTAGAATATGCTAGGTCTATGTTCTTCTCACTTTTATTCTTATCAATAACATTTCCTTTAAATGCAACTGTAAGAGCTGAAGGAAATGCTAAATATTCTATGTACGCCTTACTTATAGGTATGAGTACAAATATACTTTTTTGTTACATATTTATAGCAGTTTTTAAAATGGGTATATCCGGAGCTGGTTATGCTACTTCCCTTGCAGAATTCTGTAGTTTCTTATATTTTGTTTATTACTTTAAATTTAAATCATCTTTAAAAATAAGTTTAAAATATCTGAAATTTAATAAAGAATATACTTTTAAAGCTGTACCTATAGGTTCATCTAGCTTTATTGGAAGAGGATCTGCAAGTATAGTAACAATATTAATGAATCACTTACTTTTAATTTATGGATCTAATTTTGATATATCTGCTTATAGTGTAGTTTCAAAAATTACAGGACTTATAAGAGTTCCACTATCTGGAATATCAAATGGAATGAAACCAATAGTTAGTTATAATTTAGGTGCTAAAAACTTTAATAGAATAAAAGAAGCATTAAAAATTTCATTAATCTTATCTTTTATAATGGCTTTATTAATGACTCTTGGTGGTATATTCTTCCCACATTATATATTTAGTATCTTTACTAATAATGAAACTTTAATTAATATAAGTAGTAATTTCTTAAAAATAATAATAATGGCCAGACCTTTTACTGGTATATACATTGTTATAATAGGATTCTATCAATCTCTTGGTCAAGCTAAAAAATCATTTAGATTATCTTTATTTAGAAGATTTTTAATATTTATACCTGTTGCAATATTATTACCATATTTATTTAACATAGGTATGCTTGGTATATTTCTTGCTTTTCCTATTTCTGATTTTGTTTCATTCTTAGTTGCAACAATAATGATATCAAGAGATTATAAAAGAATATTTAAAGATAACTAATATAAATAAAATGAGCTAACTCAAAAGAGATAGCTCATTTTTTATCTATTATAGCGCTAAGAAAGCTTCAAATCTTTCCTTAACTTTTTCTTCTCCAAGTATTTGCATTATTGTGTAAAGGTCTGGTGTATTAGTTCTGTGAGTTACAGCTGCTCTTACTGCTCCTGCAACATCTGAAACCATTCCCTTAAATGATTCTGGATTAGCTTTATATGCTTTTCTATCTGTTGCATATCCAAGTTCTACAGCAACTTCTTTTAATTGTTCAAACCATGCTGTAGCATCTTTACTAAAGTCATATACTTTTGAATAAACTTCTATAATGCTCTTAGCATCTTCAAGTTCCATTCCTTTTGGAAGTTCAACATTTTCTGCTGTTTCCTTATTAAATAATTCATCATATAAGTAGAAGATATTTGCTCTTACTTCACTCCAGTTACCATAGTCTTTTCTTGGCTTAGCACCTTCTCTATCTATGTTTATCATAGCTATAGTAATATCTTTATTTTCTGAAACTAATCTAAACATTTCTTCGTCATACTCTTTAGCCCAAGCTTGATATAAATCATAAACTTCTGTAGCCTTCATCTTAGAAATAACTTCTTTACTTACATCATGAAGTTTAACTAAATCAAATAATGCTCCGCTCTTACTCATCTTATTTAATTCAACTGTGAATTCATTGTATGAAAGTGTCTTATTAGCCTTTCTCCAATCTTCAAATGATGAGTTTATTATATTTAATAAATATTCTACAACTGATGCTGTTGGATAACCTTGTTCACTATAGTATGATACAGCACTTTCTGGGTCTTTTCTCTTTGAAAGCTTTCTTTTTGAACTTCCATCAAGCTTCATTATTGTAGGAACGTGAGCATATTTAGGAGCCTTAAATCCAAGGATTCTAAACATTTGAAGGTGAATTGGAAGTGATGATAACCATTCTTCTCCTCTTATAACATGAGTTGTTCCCATTAAATAGTCATCTATTGCATGAGCAAAGTGATATGTTGGAAGTCCATCTCCTTTGATGATAACAGTATCTTGAACATTTTCAGGGAATGAAACTTTTCCTTTTATCATATCCTTGAATTCAATTCTCTTTTCTTCATCTCCTGGAGATTTCATTCTTATAACATATTCTTCACCAGCTTCAATTTTCTTTATAGCTTCTTCTGGTGCTAAATCTCTATATTTTGCATAGATTCCATAACATCCTGGTGTTATTTTTTCTGCTATTTGTTTTTCTCTTAATTCAGCAAGTTCATCAGCTGTCATAAAGCAAGGATATGCAAGACCTTTTTTAATTAAGTCCTTAACAAATGTATTATATATTTCAGCTCTTTGACTTTGCTTATATGGAGCATAGATTCCTTTTTCACTATTTTCTCCTGTAACACCTTCATCAAAGTCCATTCCAAAGTTATGCATTGTCTTTATAGTATCATCTATAGCTCCTGCAACTTCTCTTTTTTGATCAGTATCTTCAATTCTTAAATAAAAAATACCTTCACTTTGGTGAGCAAGTCTTTCATTTATTAATGCAGCATAAACTCCCCCGATATGTTGGAATCCTGTTGGACTTGGTGCATATCTTAAAACTTTAGCACCTTCCTTTAATTCTCTTTTTGGGTACTTTTCAAAATAATATTCTGGTGTTTTATCAACATTTGGGAATATTAATTCTGCTAATTTTTCAAAACTCATTTATATCTTCCTTTCAACACTTTTATATCTATTAAAGAAATTTTTATTTCTTTAATTTAAAAGTTATTTTCAAATAAAAAAAAATCCTTCCATCCCAACATAGAATCAGGACGAAAGGTTGCCATTTACAATTTCATAATATTTCTTAAACTTATTAAGCAATAGCCCCTCGACGTTTCTAACTATTCTTATTTATCAACTAATATTATAAAGCTATAAACTTTTGTTGTAAATGATTTTTACAAATTTATTCTATAATATTTACTATACATACTTAGCTATAAGGAATTTTATATTAATTCCCTTTGCTGAAAACATATCTTCATGTTCTGTTGTTATATTTCCTTTAAAATCACTATTATGTAAATCATAAGTTATATAGTTTATTTCAAATCCTGATTCTTTAAAATATTCTAATGATTCTTCAAATAATTCATCATCATCAGTTTTAAATCTTATTTCTCCACCCTTAACTAAAAATTGTTTGTACTTTTCTAATTGTCTTGGATGTGTAAGTCTTCTCTTTTTATGTCTTTCCTTTGGCCAAGGATTACAGAAGTTTATATAAATTCTTTCTATCCTATCATCTTTAGATATAGCTTCATCAATTAATGCAATTTCTTGAGCCATTATTTTAACATTATCAACACTTTCAATATTATGTTCTTTAAATGATTCTTCTATATTTCTTTTAGCAATAACTAAAACTTCATCTTTTATATCTATTGCCATGTAATTTACATCTTGATTTTCTGCTGCAAGAACTGCCATAAATGTTCCTTTACCAGCTCCAAGCTCTAAATGTAAAGGCTTTTTATTATCCTTAAATGTATCTTTCCATTTACCTTTATTTTGGCTAGGATTTGCAACAAAGAAATTACTTGCTTCTAATTCTGGTCTAGCCCATGGTTTTCTTCTCATTCTCATGTTTAAACATCACTCCAGTATTATTATTCGTTCTTAATTATACAGATTTATAAATTTTCTATCAACTATTGTTTATATTTTTGAGTTCTTGCCTAAACTCTTCATCCTCTCTTGCCCAATCATAAGCTCTAGTTACAGCCTTAAGCCATCCCTTATATAAAAGATTTCTTTTTTCTTCTCTCATTATAGGATTAAACTTTTTATTTATTTTAAGAGAGTTATTTATTTCATTTTTATCTTTATAGAATCCAACTGCAAGTCCAGCTAAAAATGCTGCTCCAAGTGCTGTTGTTTCAACAACACTAGGTCTTATTATTGGGATATTTAAAATATCTGACTGGAATTGCATTAAGAAATTATTAGCTGAAGCTCCACCATCAACTTTAAGACTTATTAGCTCAATCCCTGAATCTTCTTGCATTGCTTCTAAAATATCTTTAGTTTGATAGGCTATTGATTCAAGAGTTGCTCTAACTATATGTTCTCTATTAGATCCTCTGGTTAAACCAACAACACAACCTCTAGCATACATATCCCAATGTGGTGCTCCAAGTCCTGTAAATGCTGGAACTACATAAACTCCATCAGTATCTTTAACACTCCATGCAAGATATTCTGACTCTTTAGAATCATAAATTATTTTAAGCTCATCTCTTAACCATTGAATTGCTGCTCCAGCTATAAATATACTTCCCTCTAAAGCATATTTAACTTTTCCATCTACTCCCCAAGCAATTGTTGTAAGTAATCCATTCTTTGATTTTACTGCTTTTTCTCCAGTGTTCATCAACATAAAACAGCCTGTCCCATAAGTATTTTTAGCTGTACCTTCTTCAAAACAATTTTGTCCAAATAAAGCAGCATGCTGATCTCCTGCACAACCTGCTATTGGTATTTCAGCTCCAGCAAGCATATGTTCATCTGTTGTTCCATATACTTCACTTGATGATTTTACCTCTGGAAGCATTTCTATTGGTATATCAAGAATTTCTAATAATTCTTTATCCCACTCTAAAGTATTTATATTAAAAATCATAGTTCTTGAAGCATTACTATAATCAGTTACATGAGCTTTACCTCTAGTTAAATTCCAAATAAGCCATGTATCAACTGTTCCAAATAATAATTCTCCTCTTTTTGCTTTTTCTCTAGCACCTTTTACATTATCAAGAATCCATTTAATTTTTGTCCCAGAAAAATATGCATCAACTATAAGTCCTGTTTTTTCTTTTATTATTTCTTCATATCCATCTTCTTTTAATTTTTCACAAATATCAGCTGTTCTTCTACACTGCCAAACAATAGCATTATATATAGGTCTACCAGTATTTTTATCCCAAACAATAGTTGTTTCTCTTTGATTTGTAATACCAATTGCAGCAATTTCTCCTGGCTCTATACCATTACTTTCTATTACTTCTCTTAAAACACCACTTTGACTTCCCCAGATTTTCATAGGATTATGTTCAACCCATCCAGCTCTTGGATATATTTGTTCAAATTCTTGCTGCGCAGATGCAACTACTTTACCACTTTTATCAAAAATTATAGCTCTAGAACTTGTCGTTCCTTGGTCTAAAGCCATTAAATATTTTTTCTCCATATAACTTAAATTCCTTTCATACAACCTATACATATATTTATTATAACTATTAATTTCTCTTATTGTCATTCAAAATTCTATTTTTATAAAAATTTAATACATAACATATATCTTTATTAATAAGATTCTTAAATATTTTTTGATTTATAGAACTATTAGAGTTACACTTATATAAGTTAATATTTTATCTAGGAGGTTAGCTCATGACTACTAAACATGGTGCAAATATTTTTGAACTTTGTGAATTATATGGATTTAAAAAAGAAGAGCTTATGGATTTCAGTTCTAATATAAATCCTTTTGGCTCATCAGAAAAAGCAAAAAATTATATAGTAAATAATATAGATATGGTATCTTTATATCCTGACCCTGAATATAAAAAATTAAAAGAAAGTATTAGCTCATATTGTCTTTGTAAAAAAGAGAATATCTTACTTGGAAGTGGTGCTACAGAACTTATATCATCATTTATTTCTTTTATAGAGCCTAAAAAAGCATTACTTCTCTCTCCATCTTATTCTGAATATGAAAAAGAATTAAATAAAATTTCTTGTGATATATCTAAATATTTTGCAAAAGAAGAATTAGATTTTAAAATAGATGTAGATGATTTAATTAAAGAAATAAATAAAGAAAAGTTTGAACTTATAATAATATGTAATCCAAACAACCCAACTGGATTTGCTTTTAATAAAGAAGAATTAAAAAAACTTCTTCAAAATACAAACACATTTGTAATGGTTGATGAAACTTATATAGAATTTACAGATATGAACTATTTCTCAAGTACTTCTCTTGTGGATGATTTTGAAAAATTATTTGTAATAAGAGGAACTTCTAAATTTTTCTCAACACCCGGTATAAGACTTGGCTATGGCTTAACTTCAAATGCAGATATACTAAATAATATAAGCAAGAAATTAGATCTTTGGAATATAAATATTTTTGCTACTTTAATGGGTGAAATAATGTTTTCTGATAATGAATACATAGAAGATACTTCAATAAAGATAAAAAAAGAAAGAGATTATCTTCTTAAAGAATTAAAATCTCTTTCTAAAATAAAAGTGTTTGATAGCTATGGTAACTTTATCTTATGTAAA
The DNA here is from genome assembly GCF_900091705.1 of Clostridium mediterraneense. GTDB lineage: Bacteria > Bacillota > Clostridia > Clostridiales > Clostridiaceae > Sarcina > Sarcina mediterraneense. Next base: position 1,725,364 of record NZ_LT594785.1, read on the forward strand.
CTTAAAGATAAAGATTTAACTGCAAGAGAGCTTTATGAAAAATTAATAGCAAAAAAAATAATAATAAGGGATTGTGCTTCTTTTGAAGGACTTTCAGAATATTACTTTAGAGTTTGTGTCTTGAAACCTTCTGAAAATAAACTTCTAATAGAAAGCCTTAAATCTATTTTAAATTAATTATATTCAAATAGATTTATAAGCTCCTCTTCTGAAAGGTTTGATAGGATTCCTCCATTACTTAGGTTTCCTGTCATAACCTTATCTATAATATCCTTTTTACTTTCCTGTAATTTTAATATTTTCTCTTCTATTGTCCCCTTTGAAATAAGCTTTATAACTTCAACTGTATTCTTTTGTCCTATTCTATGAGCTCTATCAGTAGCTTGATTTTCTGCTGCAGGATTCCACCAAGGGTCAAAATGTATAACTATATCAGCTGCTGTAAGATTTAAGCCTGTTCCCCCAGCTTTTAAAGATATAAGAAATACCTTTTTATTTTCACTTTCATTAAATTCATTAACTAAATCTAATCTATCACTAGCTTTTACCGAACCATCTATATATGAATAATCTATATTTCTTTCTTTTAAATTTTTCTCCAATACTGCAAGTACCTTTGTAAATTGTGAGAATAATAAAATCTTATGTCCTTCACTTACATATTGCTCTATAAGCTCTAAAGCCATATCTAGCTTACTATTTTCTCCCTCATAATTATCTATAACTATTGATGGATCAAGGCATAATTGTCTAAGCTTCATAAGATATGAAAAAACTTCTATCTTAGTCTTATTTTCATCTTTACTACTCATCTCTTTCTTTAGTTCTTTAACATAACTTGCATATAATTTCTTTTGCTGTTTTGAAAGCTCTACAAAGAATTTTTTATCAATCTTATCTGGTAATTCCTTTATTACTTCCTTTTTCTCTCTTCTTAAAATAAAAGGCTCTATGGCTTTTTTAAGTTCATCATAATCACTATTAGTATTTATAAACTTATCAGTAAATTTAGCTCTACTATAAAGATAATTAGGCATTATAAAATCAAATATTGACCAGAGCTCTAAAAGATTATTTTCTATTGGAGTGCCTGTTAAAGCAAATTTCAATTTAGAGTTAATATTTTTAACTGCTAAAGTTGTTCTTGCTGATACATTTTTAATATTTTGAGCCTCATCAATAATCATAATATCTAAATTTATATTCTCATAACTCTCTATATCATTTCTTAAAGTCCCATAAGTAGTTAAAATAACATCATACTCATCTATATTACCTATTATCTTTTCTCTTTCCCTTTTAGTTCCATGTAAAATCACTACTTTTAAACTTGGAGCAAATTTTTCAAACTCGCTTTTCCAATTATATATAAGAGCTGTAGGAGTTACTACTAGAGATTTCTTACCTTGTTCAGATAAAATAAAACTTATTGTTTGAATAGTCTTACCAAGTCCCATCTCATCTGCTAATATACCTGCAAATCCGTAATGACTAAGTGTCTTAAACCACTTATATCCTTCTACCTGATACTCTCTTAAATTAGCCTTTAGATTTTTAGGAACTTCAAATTCCATATTCTTTATAGACTTAAACTTTTGTGAAATATCTTCTAAATAATTTTTTCCCTTTATAAAGTCTAGTTTCTTTTCACTTATATAATTATTTAAATAAAATACTTTATTCTTCTCTATTTTTATATTTTTATCATTAAGATTTTTTATAGAGTTTACATTATCTAAAAGAGAAATAAAATTATAAAGTTCTCTATTTGATAAATCTAAGAAACTATCGTCATCAAGCTTATAAAATTTCTTATTATCCTTAAAAGCCTCTAAAATTCCTAAAACTTGTTTACTCTCTATTCCACTAATATCAAAATTAAAATCTAAATAATCACTTTTTTCTTTTATCTCAGCTTTAATACTTGGTTTAGATACTATTTTATATTTCTTAAAGTTTTCAGAATAAAATACTTCACCATATTTCTTAAGCTTTTTAACTCCAGAATTTAAAAACTCAAATAACTCTTCATCATGTCCATTAAACTTATAAAAATCTTCGTTTTTTATAAATCCTAAATCATTTAAAGTATCATTTATTTCTTTTTCCTTATTAAAATCTCTTATTATATATTTATTAGTTTTAGTATTAATATCTGTTTCTCCATAAGATAGCTTACTTTCTAATAATATATTTTTTCTATCTCTATCAACAAAGAACTGAGCAAAAATATCTCCATCTTCAATCTTTTCTTTTATACTTTCATCTAAAATAAGATTGGAGCTTATACTCTTAAGTCTTGGAATAATTTCAGTAAATAACTCCATTCCTTTATCTTTTGGAAGTCTTATATCTCCTTCTCTTTCCACAATCCTATTAATCTTTGTAAAATACCTTGACTGCTCATAACTTGGTATATATATATTTCCGTCATATAAAAATACACTTGATTCTTCTGAGATAGTTAAAACTTCATCTGTTCTAATTATTATTTGTTCTTCTTCCTTAATCTTAAAATTTAATGGTAAATCTTCATATAGTATTTTAATCTCATCCATAATAGTTCCATTTATAATTATAGTTGCATTATCTATATCTAATAATCTTAAGATTGCTTTTATATTTTCAAGTGGTAACTTTATTGTTTTACCCTTTACTCCTATATTTTTTGAAGTTCTACTAGGATATAAAGCTTTAAATCTTTCAGTTAAAACAAACTGTTCTTCTATAAAACTTATAATATTTTCTGCTTTTTCTGAAAAATATTGATTTTTTATATTATATATAAATTGTTTTCCTAAAGGATAATCTTCTTCAGTCTTTCTTACTTTTATAAATTCATTTATATCTTTTAAGATATAAAGCTTGTCTTTTCCTATTTTAAAACTTAAATCAAAATAAGGACTCATATTATCAAGGTTAAATTCTAAAATAGTCTCTAGATTTACTTTTTCTCTTTTATGAGTTTCTTTATCCTTAAATATCTCTAAAAATAATTGATCTGCCTTTTTATCTTCCTTAAAATAATTTTTACTAGCTAATATATCAAAAAAGCGAAATACCGCTGCAACTAAATGCTTACATAGGTAATCTTTTTTATAGGAATATTTTTTATAATCTATACAAGAACATTGTGATTTTAAAAATTTCTTTGTATTTCTTTGAATTATAAAGTCAACATTATATCTTCCAAACCCCTGCTCTGAAAATATTTTAGTCTCAACCTCTATAAGTGTATTTTTCTTTTCTATATTTAACTCTACATTTTTATTTCTAATATGTACCTTCTTCCCTCTAGAAATATTCTTCTCTGGGGTATTATAAAATAAATTTTCACTAAGTACAGAAATAATTTCTATATTATTTAAATCTATCTCTTTATAAAAACTCAAAAATTTTATTCTCCTTTTTCGTATATTCGTCATATATTAATTATTATCACATATCTATTTATTATTACAGTTATTTTTTATAAACTAATTACTTTATTTTTATTTTAAGGGACTATTGACTCCTGATACTTTAACGTGTTAAAGTATTAAATAACTAAATTATAAAATTTTACCAATTAGGGGGTATTTTTATGAAAGCTTTATTTAAACCTTTATTAGTACTTGTTGCTGCTATAATTATCGGAGCTATTTTATTATTTTCTTCTAATATTTTTTCTAAAGATACTAAAGCTTCTAAAGAAACTCAAAAACAAGAAAAGACAATAACAGTTGGACTTGATGATACTTTCGTTCCTATGGGATTTAAAGATGAAAATGGAGAAATTGTTGGATTTGATGTTGATGTTGCTAAAAAAGCTTTTTCAAAAATGGGGTATAAAGTTAAATTTCAGCCAATAAACTGGGATATGAAAGAAAGTGAACTAAATAATAAAACTATAGATGCTATTTGGAATGGATATACTAAAACTCCTGCAAGAGAAGAAAAAGTAGCTTTTACAGATGCTTACTTTAAAAATACACAAGCTATTATTACTTTAAAAGATTCTGATATTAATACTATAGATGATTTAAAAGGAAGAATTGTTGCTACCCAAACTGCATCTAGTTCTCTTGAAGCTATGGAAAAAACAGCTGGCCTAATAGAAGGTCTAAAAAATGGACAGCCTATTTTATTTGACACTTTCAATGAAGCTTTTATGGATCTAGAAGCTGGAAGAGTTGATGCTTTAGTAGCTGATGAAATTTTAGCTAGATATTATATAGGACAAAAAAATCCTGAAGATTATAAAATTTTAAAAGATAATCTTGGTGATGAAGAATATTGCGTAGGCCTTCGAAAAGATGATACTAAACTTTTAGAAGAATTAAATTCAACATTAAATGAAATGAAATCTAATGGAGAATTTGATGAAATAAAAAATAAATGGTTTAAATAAAAAAATAAAGGAGTTAATTTTATGGAATATATAGCTACACTAATGCCTTCTATGATTGAAGGTCTTATAATAACCCTTAAGGTTTTTGCAATTACACTATTATTTTCAATACCTCTTGGAATATTAACTGCTCTTTGCAGAATCTCTAGTATAAAAATAATAAATTGGCTTAGTGGAATTTATATTTGGATAATGAGAGGAACTCCTTTATTACTTCAACTTGTTATTATATTTTTTGGACTACCTTTACTCGGTATTAATTTCGATAGATTTCCAGCAGCTATTTTAGCTTTTGTACTTAATTATGCAGCTTATTTTGGGGAAATATTTAGAGCTGGTATAAATGATGTTGATAAGGGGCAAATAGAAGCAAGTGAAATTCTAGGATTTTCAAAATCACATACACTCACAAGAATTATTATGCCTCAAATGTTTAGAAAGGTATTGCCTGCTATTGCAAATGAAGTAATAACGCTTGTAAAAGATACTTCACTAGTATATGTAGTAGGTCTTGGGGAACTTTTAAGAGCTGGTAAAATAGCTAGTAATAGAGATGCTTCTCTTCTACCACTATTTGTAGCTGGAGCTATTTATCTTATAATAATAGCTATTCTTACTATTGTATTTAATAAACTTGAAAAAAAATATAATTATTATAATTAGGGGGCTTTTTATATGTTAGAAATAAAGAATTTGAATAAAAGTTTTAAAAATACAATTGCTCTAAAAAATATTAATCTTACTATTCAAAAAGGGGATATACTTAGTGTAATTGGAACATCTGGAGCTGGTAAAACAACTCTTATAAGAGCTATAACAGGTCTTGAGAAATGTGAATCTGGAACTATTAAAATAGATAATAATTATTTAGTAAAGGATGGTGTTTACTGTTCTAACAAAGAACTGGCTAAAATCAGGAAAAATGTAAGTCTTGTATTTCAAAACTTTAACCTTTTTCCTCATATGACAATAATGGATAATATAATAGAAGCACCTATTTATGCTATGAACATAAATAAGGCTGAAGCTATAAAAAAAGCGCTACCTCTTCTATCCGAGCTTGGAATAGAAGATAAAAAGGATAGCTATCCATATGAACTTTCTGGAGGACAAAAACAAAGAGCAGCAATCGCTAGAGCTTTAATATTAAATCCTAATTATATTTGTTTTGATGAACCAACTTCTGCATTAGATCCCAAAACAACTAAAGAAGTTGCTAATTTAATAAAAAATCTCTCAAACGATATTGGGATAATAATAATAACTCATGATATGAGCTTTGCCAAACTTGTTTCAACAAGAATAGTTGAAATAAAGTCTGGAGAAATTATAAATGATAATAGTTCAGATAAGTATTGGGATTAAGCTAAATTTATAGTCTAAAAAATTTAATATATAGGAGCTATATCAAAACTTATTTTTAATTTGATTTAGCTCCTTTTTTATATTAAAGTTTATTTAAAACTTTTAGTCTATTATAGGGCAAACCTTATTATAACACTCTAAGCATTCTAGAACCTTATATTTTTCTATAAATGTGACACCCATAACGTCTTTATAGAATATATCTGCAACTACAATGCATCTATCAACTTCATCTTCCATATCATTGTAAATCTTGAAAGCAGTGTCTTTATTAGTAGAACAATCATAAACTTTTTCATTTTCTTCATTCATATTTAGTATAACTAGATATCTCTTTTCTTCTTTATTATCAGCAAGATATTTTTTATCTCTTTCTACTTCTTCTATATTTTTAAAGAAGTCAAAGAACTCTTTTTCTCTAGTATCAACATTCCTACTTATTTCCTCTACCTTTTTAAGATCTCTCATCTTATAATCTTTTGTTTCTATTATCCTATTTTTCATATGTTTCTCCCACCTATTCATATGCAAGCTTTATAAATATAATTATAAACATTTTTTTTCATTTTTCAATTTAGATACTATTTTAACAAAGACTTTAAAAAATTATGTTAATTATTCCCTATATATAGGTAAAGTACTACAAGTTAGTCCCCCTCCCGCTTTTAATATTTCAGAGAAATCTATATAGAAACATTTAAAAGCTCTATTACTTAAAATACCATAAACAGTTTTATTAGAGATAAATAATCTATTATCTCCAAGTGATATTAAATTTGTTCCAAGCTCTCTAGTTGTCTTATCATCTATGTAATAACAATTTTTTATCCGTGACTCAATTTCTTCAGTATTATAAATATATTTTGATAATATACAACTATCTTTATTTAAAATATTAAAAACACAATCTAGATGAAGCATTATATCACAATTAAAATTTATAGTAACAACCTTATAATTTTTATTATTCTTTGTTAAATAATCTTGCAACTCTTTAGCTGCCTCATAGCCTGTTCTTTTACTTATTCCAACAAAAATAAATTCATTATGAATAATTACATCTCCACCTTCTATATAGTTTTGCATTTTATAACTATGAATATTATTTTCACCTTTTATATACTCTTCTAATGCCTTAGTTTCATCAATTCTGTCTTTCTTACCCATCTTAGATATAAATAATATATCATCTATAATAAATCCAACATCTCTTACAAATACTTGATTAGCACCATATATAGGAGTTAAAAAATGTAGGTCTGCCCCCTCGTCACAAAGAAGATTTATAAAATTATTATATTGCCTATACATCTTTTCATAATCTACATCTTTATTTTTAACTTTAAAATTACATGGATAACACATTAAAAATCTTCCAATTTTATCATAGGCATTCTTATGAGAAATTTTCATTTTATCCCTTCTTTCTGAATTCCTTAAATTATCTTACCCAATCTAATAAAAAATAATGTTAATATAAATTAAAATAAAAAAAAGCTGTCTTTTACAAGACAAGCTTTTTCTAAATTATAAAACATAAAAAGCAACTGCTAATATAATATATATTGCTATTAATAATAATCCCTCTAACCAGTTTGATTCACCATCAATAGCTACTTTATTAGCAATTACTACTGATGCAATAAGAGATACAAGTTCAAATGGATTAAATATAATACTCATAGGTTTAAATAATAAACTTATAAACACTGTAACAGGTGCTACAAATAAAATAATTTGTAAACTTGAACCTAAAGCTATTTCAGTAGCTATATCCATCTTATTCTTCATAGCCATAATAACAGCTGTTGAGTGTTCTGCAGCATTACCTATAATAGGAATAACTATTATACCTACAAAGAATTCACTAAGTCCTAGAGACTCTGTCATAGGTTTTACAGCATCAACTAAGATTTCACTTTCTATAGCTATACAAATTGTTACTACTAAAAGTATTATTATAGTTGTAGTAAGTGACCATTTAGCCACCTCTTCTTCTTTAGTTTCTCTTAAATCTTCTTCCTTTATAACTGGTGCAAAAACATCTTTATGTGTAAAGAATGTAAATAATAAACTAAATAAGTATATTACAAACATAATTACTGCTACTATAACACTTATATATTCATATTTTGTATTTAAAAGTTCTGGATTAAGTGTATGCATAAATATTGCTGGTATACATAAACCTATAACTGCAAATAACAGCATACTTGAAGTTATATCACTAACTTTTTTATTAAATTTTTGGGTTTTAAATTTTATTCCTCCACATAACATACTAAGTCCTAGTACTAGAAGAGTATTTCCTATAATTGATCCTGCAAGAGATGATTTAACAACTTCAAAAAGGCCAGCTTTTAAAGCGAATATTGAAATTATAAGTTCTGTTGCATTACCAAAAGTTGCATTTAAAAAACCTCCAACTTTAGGCCCAGTATATATAGCTAATTCTTCTGTTGCTTCTCCAATAAGCCCTGCAAGCGGAATTATTGAAAGTGCTGATGTTATAAATACTATTGTAGGTGATACTTTCATAAATAAACAAATTATGTTTATAGGTATAAAAATTAATAAGAATTTTAAGTATTTCATATAGTGCCTCCAAAAAAAATTTAATCTTAGCAAATCTCCCCCATAATCAATTTACCTATAACATAGTAATTACCACTAATTATATTTAATATACTTTATAACTAATAAATTTATAAATATGTAAAACTGTATAAAGTATCTAATAGATATATTATATATACTTTTTATAAAGAAATCTCTATTTTTTTTCTAATTCTTCTAGATTATTTGTTAGTGAATTTAGAACTTCTTTAAAAATTTTAAACTTTTCTTCTTCTATATTTTCTAATAAACTACCAAGAAAATTAAAAATAGATTCTTCTATTTCATTTATAAGTTCTTCTGATTCCTTAGTTATATAAAGTCTTATTATTCTTTTATCAATATTATCTTTTTTAGGCTCTATAATTCCTTTGCTAAGAAGTATATCTATATTTCTAGAAATCATTCCTTTAGATATTCCTAGATACTCTACTATATCCTTAGCAGTATTTTTTTCTGGATTCCTATTTAAATATGTTATAATTTCTATTTCATTTTGTGATAAATCAAATTTTTTCATTTCATTATCTATAAACTTTTTATAAAACTTTTTTACTTTCCTAAAAGATATTATGTAATCATGTCTCTCTTCTTCTTTTATTTTCATCTTTCCCTCCAATATTAGTTTACTTATAAACTAATTATAAATTAAAACTCATAATAAGTGAATACGTATTAAGTAAAGCTACTAAACTATACATATATTTTGCTTCAAAAGAATATTTTTATATATACAATATTTTATTATTTAAAGGAGATTTTTATGGGTTACTGTTCTATAAGTATATTAGGAGTTATTCTAGCATTAGATGCGTTTGCTGTAGCTCTTGCAAAGGGAATATCACTAAAAAAATTACATATAAAAGCTAGCACAGAAATAGGCTTAATATTTGGAATGTTTCAAGGAGGAATGACTATAGCTGGATGGTTTATGGGAAGTATGCTCTTACCTATATTAAATAAATATAAATTTATACCTGCATTAATTTTAATCATACTTGGAATTAATATAATATATGAAGCATTAAAAAATGATTCTGATACTAATATTAGTCCATCTTTATCTTTAAAAGAAATAATCCCTCTTGGATTACTTACAAGTATAGATGCATTAGCACTTGGTGTAAGTCTAGCTTTTCTAAATGTTAGAATTGTTATATGCTCTACTATAATAGGTACAATTACTGTAGTTCTTTGTTTTATTGCAGTAATACTTGGTGGACTTATTGGTAGTAAAATCAATAGTAAACTTGCTGAAATAATTGGTGGATTTATTTTAATAGCAATTGGAATATCTTTATTTATAAAATAAAAAGGATCTCCTAATAAAATAGGGATCCTTTTTTTATTACTCATGTATAAACTTTGCCATTTTTGCGTTTGATAACATAAGTTTTATTCTATTTTCTTGGTTTACCTTAGTTGATGAAGGATCATAATCAACTGAAACTATATTAGCTTCTTTATAATTATCCATTATTTTTCTAACCATACCTCTACCAACTATATGATTAGGTAAACATCCAAAAGGCTGTGCACAAACTATATTTGTAACACCTGACTTAATAAGATCTACCATTTCAGCAGTCATAAGCCATCCTTCACCCATTTTTACACCTTCATTTATATATTCCCTAGCATATTCTCTAACTTCTTCAAAAGGTGCTGGAGCATTAAATACTCCATGCTCCTTTATAGCCTTTATCATTGTCTTTTGTTGTTTATATAAGAATTTATATCCTATATTTACAACTCCGTGACTATATTTATGCATTCCATATAGTTTATTGTCTATTTCTGAATTTACAAGACAATACATAAAGAAATCACATATTCCTGACATAACTACTTCACAATCTTCTTCTATCAGAAATTCTTCTAATTTATTATTTCCAAGTGGAGAATATTTCATATAAATTTCTCCAACTATACCTACTTTAGTTTTTTCTACTTCTTTATTTAACTTTATTTTAGCAAAGTCTTCTAGCATTTCTCTATAAATCTTACTTGATTTAAATACACGTGATCCTTTAGCTCTCATAGAAATTTCTTTAGTCCACTTTTCTATAACTTTATCAGTATCACCTTTGTTTACTTCATAACTTCTGCATTGATTACCTATAAACATCATGCAATCACCATAGAACATTACATAAACAAGCTTTAATAATAAAGTTGGTGGTAATTTAAAGCCTGAATGACTCTCAATTCCTGAAGCATTTAATGATATAACAGGTACATGACCAAAGCCTGTACTATTTAAAGCCTTTCTTAAAAGGTGAATATAATTAGATGCTCTACATCCACCTCCTGTTTGACTTAAAATAAGTGCTGTTTTATTTGGATCATATTTTCCATCTTTAAGTCCATGTATAAGTTGTCCAATAACCATCATTGCTGGATAACAAATATCATTATGAACTGTAAGTAATCCTTGTCTTAAAGCAGTTGCAGGCTCTGTTTCATAAAATTCTAAATTATATCCATAATCTTTTAGTAATCTACTTAACATCTTAAAATGTATTGGTAACATAGTAGGTGCTACTATAGTGTAATCTTTTTTCATTTCCTTAGTAAATTCAGGATATCTTCTTTTCATTTCATCCATAATAATCATAAAAAAATAATTTCTTATTTTTTTATTTTACACCTCCCTTATCTGTATCAAGAGTTTCAAGTAAACTTCTAATTCTTATTTTAGCTGCTCCAAGATTGCTAGTTTCATCAATCTTAATTTGAGTATATATCTTATTCTTTCTTTCTATTATGTCTCTAACCTCATCTGTAGTTATAGCATCAGTACCACAACCAAATGATACTAATTGAATTAGATACATATCATCTTCATTTCCTATAGCATCAGCAGCACTATATAATCTTGCTTGATATGTCCACTGATTAAGAATATTAAGATCTGGTCTATTATCCATACTTGCTATACAATCTTCACTTATAACAACAGTTCCAAGTTCACACATAGCTCTATCTATACCATGGTTTATTTCTGGATCTATATGATATGGTCTACCTGCTAGAACTATTATCTTTTTACCTTGTTCTCTTGCATGTTGTATATACTTTCTTCCTTCATTCTTTATATCTTCTCTATATTCATCATAATCTTTATATGCTTTTTCTAGAGCAACTTTTATTTCTTTTTTGCTTATACCACCAAACATATCTTTAAACTCACTTAATAAAGCTTTAGCTAAAACCTTAGAGTTATTTACTGTTAAATATGGCATCATGAACTTTATATCTGGATTATTTAAAGCTTTAATATTTGCCTTTAATAACTCAGGGTAATATGCAACTACAGGGCAGTTATAGCAGTTATCTGCTAATTTTTCTTCCACATTATAGCTCATACAAGGATAGAATATAGTTTGTACACCTTTTTCTAATAAATTTTCAATATGTCCATGAGATATCTTTGCTGGATAACATACTGTATCTGAAGGAATTGTATGTTGACCTTTTCTATATAGTTTTCTTGAAGAAGCATCTGTAAGAACAACTTCTATACCTAAACTTTCAAAGAAACTATACCAAAATGGTAACATTTCATACATATTTAAAACAAGTGGTATTCCTATTTTACCTCTGCTACCTTCATTACCTTGAAGCTTTCTTATTTTCTTATATTTATAATCATAAATACTCATTACTTCATCAATATGTTTTTTGCCTTCAGGCTTTTTACATCTATTCCCTGATAAAAATCTCTTATTATCTTGGAATATGTTAACTGTCATATTGCACTTGTTACCACAAAGACCACATCTAACTGTTCTTGATGTATGTGTGAAACTTTCTAATTTTTCTCTACTTATAATGCTAGATTCATCTTTTGCTCTTTCCATTGCATAAAGTGCTGCCCCATAAGCTCCCATAAGTCCTGAAATATTTGGTCTTACAACATCTCTACCAAGCTCCATCTCAAAACTTCTTAAAATAGCATCATTATACATAGTTCCACCTTGAACTAAGACATTTTCTCCTAGTTCTTTTGCATCCTTAATTCTTATAACTTTATATAAAGCATTTTTAACTACACTTATTGATAGTCCTGCTGATATATCTTCAATTGATGCTCCATCTTTTTGTGCTTGTTTAACAGATGAATTCATAAATACAGTACATTTAGAACCTAAATCAACAACATTCTTTGCAAAAAGAGCCATCTTTGCAAAATCTTTAACGTCATATCCCATTTGTCCTGCAAAACTTTCAATAAATGAACCACAGCCTGAAGAACAAGCTTCATTTAGCATAATATTATTTATTATTCCATTTTTAATATTGAAACATTTTATATCTTGTCCACCAATATCTAAAATAAAATCAACTTTTGGATTAAAATGTTTACCAGCTTTGAAATGAGCCATAGTTTCAACTATACCAAAATCAATTCCAAAGGCTGATTTAATAAGTTCTTCTCCATATCCTGTTACTGTTGAAGATTTTATTTTTTTATTATCTCCACATAAATCATAGATAACTTTTAATTGATCTTCTATTACTTTAACAGGATTTCCCTTATTTGATGAATAGTAAGTATAAATTATATCTTTCTGATCATTAATAAGTACTACTTTAGTAGTAGTTGAACCTGCATCTATTCCTAGATACACATCACCTTCATATTCATTTATATCCTTAAATTCAACTTTTGCTCTTGCATGTCTTTCTTTGAATTTTTCATAATCTTCTTCACTTTCAAATAATGAAGGTAAAACATGAGTATTCTTAATTAATCTTGATTTATCAGATATTAAGTCTACTATTTCATTAAAAGTATATCTCTTTTTATCTTCTTGTGAATATATTGCTGCTCCAAGCGCAACAAATACTTCTGCATTTTCAGGAAGAATACCTGTTGTTTCATCAAGCTTTAGAGTTTTTCTAAATCTTTCACGAAGTCCCTTATAGAAATAAAGAGGTCCTCCTAAGAAAAGAACTTTCCCCTTGATTTCTCTACCTTGCGCAAGTCCACCAACAGTTTGGTCTACTACTGATTGGAATATACTTGCTGATATATCTGATTTTTTTGCTCCTTGATTTAAAAGAGGTTGAACATCTGATTTTGCGAAAACTCCACATCTTGATGCTATAGGATATATCATTGTATGTTCAAGACTTAAATCATCAAGTTCTTGATTTGTTATATTCATAAGATGAGCCATTTGATCTATAAATGCTCCTGTACCCCCAGCACAGCTTGAATTCATTCTTTCTTCAAATCCATCGCTTAAGAAAATTATCTTTGCATCTTCTCCACCTAGCTCAATAGCTACATCTACATCTTTTATAGTTCTCTTAATTCCAAGAGTACTTGCAAAAACCTCTTGAACAAATATTATATCTGTTTCTTTAGATATTCCATATCCAGCTGAACCTGTAATAGCAAGACTAATCTTATTATCACTTACTATATCCTTTATATTTTCAAACTCTTCTAAAATAACTTCTCTTATTTTAGAGTAATGTCTTCTATAGCTTTTATAGACAATATCATTATTTTCATTTAATACAAGTAACTTAACTGTAGTTGAACCTGCATCTATTCCTATTTTAAATTCCAAAATAACACATCTCCTTACTACACAGTCTCCATACATAAAAAATATTTATTTTTTCCTTATGCGAAATAAAAATTGCTTTAATTTACTTAGCTCATCATTATATTTTCTATGCTTTATGTTAGGGAAAGCTGTAAATAGTCTTTTTTCTTTATTAGATTCCTTAAATTTTTCTAAGATATTTCTAATAAGTTCGTCTCCATTTTCTTTTCTTAAAGTCTTTTTGATATTTGTTTTTTCTATGGCTTTTTTTATATCTATATCTGTAACTTCTTGTGAAGTTACATCTAAGGCTTTAAATTCTAAAAAATTTTGCTTAATTTCCTTTAATATACCGTTCAAATTCAATAAAGTAGACACACTACCTAACAAATCAATCATAAATATTGTTACTAAAAAAGTAACCGCTAGATATATTATATCTAATGAACTGATATTTATAATATTGGAAATTTGGGGATGTATAAATTTTATGAGTCCAACCGACATTATACCAAATAATATAGAATTTTGCATACATACTCTACCGTTAATATTCAAAGAATTTTCGCTATAATCCCACCATTTCGCCTGAAATGCTTTTTCTAATATAAATGAAGAAAAATATTCAATTACTGATGTTATTAATAAGCCTAATATAAATACTACCAATACATGTTGCTTAAAATCTTTAAGTAAAGTAATTATAAAAATAGAACCAACTCCATAAATAGGGCATATCGGTCCCTTTAACATCCCCCTATTTACAAGCTTCCTATCTAATATATAACAATATATAACTTCACAAACCCACCCTAAAAAAGCATATATAAAAAAATATAAGGTATATTCTAAAAATGTATTCAAAGTTAAAATTCCTTTCATAAAGTATTTATTATTAATATATAGAGCTTAAATAAAAAGTGATTATCTTTATTTATATGAAAAAATAAAAAAGAATATTTCTTAAATATTTTATCAAAATGATAAAGTCACTAAATATATTTAAAACTCCCAATATAGATTATTATTTCCATTTAAGATAAGATTTATTACTTGAATATCTTAATATTATCTCAGTATTTACTTGCAGAAAATTTTATAAATGCTAATATAAAAATAAGAATTTTATAAATATATTATTTTAAGGAGCATCTTATGAAAAAAAAATTAAAAGTAGTAGCGGCTATAATAGAAAATGAAAAAAATGAAATACTATGTGCTCTTAGAGCAAAAAACATGAGTTTAGGAGGCTTTTGGGAATTTCCTGGAGGTAAAATTGAAGCTGGTGAGACTCCTGCAGATGCAATAATAAGAGAAATTAGTGAAGAATTAAATTGTACTATATCTTGTGATAATAAAATTTTTAATGATACTACTTATGAATATGATAATTTTATAATTAATTTACTAACAATTAAATGTGTACTAATATCTGGTACACCTATAGCTAACGAACATGCTAAATTAATTTGGTTAGAAAAAGATTACTTAGAATCTCTAAATTGGGCACCAGCTGATATACCAGCTGTAAAACAACTTATAAAATAATAGGCATGTACACTTGTAAGTGTACATGCCTATTATCTTATTTCTAAATTTTCTTATTAAATTCTGTATATAATTTTATTGGTATTTTATTTCTTAATTTTAACTCTAAAGTTATTGGCTTTTCACCTTCATATTTAATTACATCACCCTTACCAATATAAATATAAGGTTCAACTTTTTTATCAATTTCCTTATACTTTCTAACAAATAAATGTAACTTTATATTACTTTCTACATTGTTAATTAACTTCCTTCCTCTTTCTGATGATAATGATGTGCTATTAGGACTTTGCCACTGAAATACTTCCCTATTTATAAATTTATCCTTATAATTTATACTCTCTTTTATATCTTCCTCCTTATGAAGATCTATAAATAAAAACCACTCATTATTATTAGTTAGTAGTCCACTCCCTCTAAAAGAACTATGAGTTTTTCTATAATTAGAAAGTATTGCAGCATCAATCATTTGATATTGATTATATAATTTAAAGAAAGGAATGCCATAATCTTTTTCACCAAATTCCTTTTCATACCTTAATAATCCGTAATTTATACAATCTTCTATATAAATTTTAAACTCTATTTTTTCTAAAACTTCTAAAAACTCTTTTGTTAAATAATATCTATTTTCCTCTTCTCTTATAAGTATAATTTTATTTTTAAGCTGAGTAGTATCATAATACTTTCCTAATAGACATTCTATTGAATGTCTAATTGTATCTAAACCAACTGATTCTATATACTTTAATATTTCATTATTTAATTCTTCTAAATTAGCACATTTATTTAAAATTAAATATCTCAAAATTATAAATTCAAAAGGTCTCTTTAAAGGTAATTGTCCTGATAAATCTTTAAGTATCTTTGTAAATTCTTCATTTTCTAGAAACTTTATCTCCGCTATATCCTCTCCAACTTTCTCTAAAAATCCTAAATATGTTTTACTCTTATTATTATTTATTCTCATAAATTTTATAGGATTTGCAGCCCCTTCAAATTTTAAATAATCTACTAATAATTTTGGTACAACTCCTGAATTCATCTTTTTAAATTCATTATATTCTTCTTTTATATATTTTATAGAATTAAAATTCTCACTATCAATTTGTTCTAATATTCTCTCTTTAGCTACTCTATCCATTTGTATATAAGTACATCCTGGTATATTAGCAAAATCAGTAGCAATAGAAACTTTTAAACTATCTTTATCATAATATCTTGCTCCATTTAAAGCTATTGCTATTAAAAATACCTTATTATGATTACCTATAAAATCTAAAACAGTTAGAAATTCTTTTCCGTAACTTTTTCTTAGCCCTCTTCCTAATTGTTGTATAAATATAATTGAAGAATTTGTAGGTCTAAGCATTAAAACCATATTTATTGATGGTATATCTACACCTTCATTAAATAAATCAACTGTAAATATAACTTTTAAATCATCATTCTCATCTTCTAACTTCTTTATAAATTCTGCTCTTCTTTCAACAGAATCTTTTGAACTTAATGCTACACTCTTTATTCCTCTTTTATTAAATTCTCTCTCCATATATTCTGCATGTTCTACCGATACGCAAAATCCAACAGCTTTAAGCACATCTCCATCATGACCATAAAAATTTATCTTTTCTATTATATAATCTACTCTCTCATTTACTCTTAGTCTCTTTGTAACTTCAGATATATTATTTAAATCAACATCACTTAAGTCCACCCCTGATATATCAGTTATCCCAAAATAATGAAATGGAACTACTAATTCTTCCTCTAAAGCTTCACTTAATCTAACTTCTAAAGCTATATTATTATCAAATATACTAAATATATCCTGTCCTTGACTTCTTTCAGGAGTTGCAGTCATCCCTAATAAAAACTTAGGCTTAAAATAGTTTATTACTCTAGTATAAGTTTCAGCTGCTGCATGATGTGCCTCGTCTATAACTATGTAATCAAAATATTCTTTATTAAAATCTTTATAATATCTTGAAATAGTTTGTATAGTAGAAAAAATATAATCTGAATTTCTCTCTTTTATATTCCCTGTAAATAATCCTAATTTCTTATCTACTATTATTTTATAATAGTTATGCATAGCTTTTCTTAGTATATCTTCTCTATGAACTATAAATAAAATTCTTTTAGGGTTAAATTCTCTAACATCAAATGCTGACATATAAGTCTTTCCTGTACCAGTCGCTGCGATTACTAAACTTCTTTTTCCTCCATACTTTCTTAATCTTTTTAAATTTTCAATAGCTTTCTTTTGCATTAGATTAGGCTTTATTTCCTCAAAATTTTCTTTTAATAAAATTTTCTTAATATTTTTATTATACTTATTTATTTCACTAATTATTTTTCTATATTGATTTAAAAATTTATCATCAACATAAATTGTTTCATCTAAAAGTCTCTTATATTCTTGTATTATAGAAACAGAAAACTTCTCATCCTTTTTAGAAATTATTTTGACATTCCATTCCTCATTACTCCTTAAGGCCGATTGAGTAATATTAGATGAACCTATATAAATTTTATAATAATCTTCATATTCAAATATATAAGCTTTTGTATGAAAACCTCTTTTTTTATCTGCAATAAATATCTTAAGTTCTAAATTTGAAAATTTAGTAAGCCTCTCTAAAGCTGAAGGATCTGTAAAATTTAAATATGTTGATGTTATTATTTGTCCTTTTATATTATTTCTTTCAGCTTCTCTTAGATCTTCAAGTAATAATTGTAATCCCGAAAAATTAATAAATGCTACACTAAAATAAAAGCTTTTACATCTATTTAATGATTTCTTTAATTCATTAAAAAAATTTTTCTCATCCAAATTAACTATTAACTCTTTAGACTGTTCATCTTTTTCCTCTAATAATATTTCTTTATTTATAATTTCTTCCACTTTAGTATCTATCATTATTACGCCTCCATTTAAGCCATACTTAATTTACACTTAATCATTGTATAATTTATCCATAATAAATATTAATATTTTATTGAAAAAATTACAAATCATTCTATATATTAATACGATAAACTTTCCAATTATTTTTAGATACTATTTTATAATTATCTTTATTTTATAAAAATCTAAACACAAATAGATACAATATTATCAGAAAGTAAAATAAATAATATTCTTTTGTATATTTTAAATTTAGCTTTAATCAAAAATTTCAAATATAGCATCTATTACTTCTAATATAAATTCTAATGCTAATTCTAAAATACTTTCTGAGTTTTTTTTCATAAAACACGCCCCCTTTAGAAGTATAAATTTCTTATATTTAAATTTTAATATTTTATACACCTTATTACAAATAATTCCATTAATTATTTTAAAAAAATCCTCAGTTATTTTGGATAGTCAATAACTGAGGATTCTCTTTACTAAAGCCCGCTTTATCTTAAGTTTAGGATTCTTTAAGGTATTTTAATCTGGCTTCAGTATTTAATTTATATATTATTTAACATTTCTTAAATGTTCAAATAACTTTTTAAGTTTTTCACAAAGCTCTGTCTTATCACTAACACTTAGCCCTGTAAGTTTTATTTCAATTCCATTTATATAGAATCTATCACCTTTCATATACAGTCTTGAAACTGCAAGAAGGTTTATTTCCATACTATTTCCTTTACTTCCTTTATAATAGAAGTTCTTATCTGTTATTAAGAATCCACTACTCTTTAATACAAGAGAGGATGAATCAAATAATAGTATTGGATTTTCATTATCTTCTAAATCTGCATAAGTAGTCATAGCAGCAGCATATTTCTTTTCTGAAGTAGCTCCTTCACTATGAATAAATAATGCTTTTCTAAGATTTTCTGATTTAATTTTATTAACAAGATCTAATGTATACTTTTCCATTTCAGAAACAAAACTATCTACAAGTTCAGATGAAATATCATCTAATGGGTTATCCATTATTTTTCTAACAGAAACTATAAATTCAATAAGATCTCTCATTTCATATAATTCATCGCTAGTTTTTATATAAGGGAATTCAATTGTTCTATTTGAAATTTGAATTTTATTTTCATCCTTTGTTTTAATGTTTGTTGCATACTTAAGATCCATAAACCAAGCATCTTCTAATCTATTCTTACAATAGATACCCTTGCTTGATATAACCATTCCAAGCTTTTGGAATTGTAATGGGAACTTCTTAGTATTATCACATACTAAGTATATTTCTTCAAGTTCACTTATTGTCATAACATATGAAGTGCAAGCTTCTCTTATCTTTTCTCCACTACCTTCTGTTATTTCATTAAAGTAAATCTTCTTAGCTAGTTCTGAATTAACAAGTGTTGAAAGTTCAACCAATATTTCTTTAAAGCTTAGATTATCATAATTAAGTAAATCACTCATAAGTTCATAGAATTTATTACCTTCTAAGTTCATTCTAAGCTCTTCTTGTCTTCTCTTATTACCTAATAGTATATTTTCACTATCTATTCCAAGAATCATATCATCTTCTGTTACTTCTTCAAAAGTAATAAGTTCTTCTAAATTATTAATTTCTCTATATACGGCAATAATATCATTAAGCATATCTGCAAATTTTTCTTTATCACCTGTAGAATTAGTACATAATTTATGATCAGAAGTTTCAGTATCTACAAAGATACCTACATATATTAGTCTTTCTCCATCTTCAACCTTTGAATAATTCTTAACTTTTAATCCTTGAATATCACTAAGAAGTATAGGTTTCTTATCATAACTTGAGTAAACTGCTTTATCAGTTATAACAAAACCTTCCTTAAATTTCTTAGTCTTATCATCTTCTAAATAAGACATTATTACTTCTTCAGTACCATCTTGTTCTTTCTTAAACTTTTCGTAGAATGGTGGTATCCTAATGTTCCACTTTTCATCTTTAATTGATAAATCTAAAGCTTTTATTGACATATCAGTATTTATATAAATGTCTTTAATAGCTTTCATAAATTCAAATTCTTTATTTTCAGATTCATCAAGTGGGATAACAAATTCAAATACATTCTTTTCTATATCTCTAAAGATATCTCTAGAAATTATATTTCTATTTTGAAGATCTAAAAGTAATTCCCTCTTCTCTTCATCTGTATTTGCAAGTTTCTTTATAGCCTTCATACAGTAAACTAATATATCTTCTCTATCTCTTAAATCTAAATCATCAAATATATCCTTTTGGAATGATCTTCCGAATACAGCATACTCTATCTTAAAGCAATCTAAATTTCTAATATTATAAACTCTCTTAAAGTCTAATATCATTTGTTCTCTTGCTTCCTCTAAAAGATCACTTCTCTTTATAGCTTCAAGTTCTGCTCTAAATGCATCAATTCTCATATTTTCACTAACAAGATTTATATCCATATTAGTTACTATATATCCAAAATGTTTTATTTCAGTATCAAATATAACATCATAATTACTTATATTAAATCTCTTAATATTTTCAGCACAAATTTGAGTTTTAACTTCTTCATTTGCTTCTAAAGGAATTTTATTTATTTCTTCAATATAGAAATCTAATTCAACTTTCTTTATTTCTTCAAATAAATCATCACTAGCCTCTCCACATTTTTCAATAAGATTCATTGCTGAAACTAATAGATTATACTTTGTTATATTCTTATCTTCCAATCTTGAAAGTTCTATATAAGTATCTTCTAAAAATGGATATTTTATTATAGATTCCTTTAATAAATCTTCATAATTAGCTAAATCTAAATTCTTACTATTTCTTGATTTAACTATAAGCTCTTTAGCTTCAAATCTTTCTTCTAAAAGTTCATTTAATGTTCTTCCATGATCTTCTGTATATATATCAAAGTTAGCTAACCCACACTTATTTATAAAAGCAACTGCTTCTAAAATAAGATTATAAATTCCTCTTTCTACATTATCTCTTATACTATAATCTTTTCTTGCTGACTCAAATATTCTCTTTATTTCTTTTGTTCCAGCCTTAACAGCAAATGTTTCAAAATGTGGTTTATTACTATTAGCAATATAAATTCCTACACTTCTATCAATACTATTTAGTATTTGATTTTCAGATACAGAGTTATTTATCATTATGTTAATCTTATTTATTTGCTTAGAAAGTGTATGTAAACATTGTAACCCAAATATTCTTTCAAATAATTTATCCTTATCTATAGTATTATCATTTATACCTTCTTTAGTTAAGAATGAATGTGTATAATCTATAAGTTCACTATAGGCATCATAGAATGTTGATCTTATTCTTTCATAAGTAAAACTACTTCTACCTTGAATTTCATATATTCCATCCTTAAATCTTTCCACACACATTAAACATCCATTATAGAATAATACCTTTAATGTTTCTATTCTAAATTCTCTACTATTAGTATTTAGAATATCATCTAATATACTTTTTTCACCTAAAATAACTTTATCATATCTAATAAAACTTGATGGCTCTAAAACAAGTTTTTCCTCTTCTTTAATTTCTATTACTTCTTTTGGAGCTACTTCTTCTATTATCTCTTCTACTACTTTTTCTACTTTAGGTTCTTTTATAACTTCTTTTTTTACTGCATTACTTGAGAAATTAGGTAATACAACATCAGAAATATCTACCTTTTCTTTTTTAGCTTTCTTTTTCTTCTCAACTTTTTTTTTAGGCTTAACTTCTTTTTCTTCTTTAGCCTTGTCCACATCTTTTTGTTGTGACTTTTCTTCTTTCTTATTAGAGTTCTTTAACTCCTCTTTAATTTCTAGCTTTTGCTCTTCATCCAAGCTTACTAATATGTCTTTATCTTTTACTTTTTCAGCTTTCTTAGAGTTTTCTAAGTTATTCTTAACTTTTAAATTTTCTTTTGGCTTAACATTTACCTCAATAACAGTAGAAGTTTTTATATCTTTACTGTCTATGTTATCCTTATTTAACATAGAAGACTTTGCAGCCTCTATACAGTTTTCTATGTCTTCTTCCTCTAACTTTAAGTCTCCGCAGTATTCTTTTATTTCAATTAATCCATCTTCGTCTATTATAAAATTATTTAATTCTAAAATTGCTTTAATAAATTCTATTGCATTATTTAAATTCTTTTCTAATAAATTCTCTGCGTTATTGACCTCTTCTTTAGTTAACCCTAAACTTTCTCTCTTTTTATCAAGAATTAATCTACTATTAGGGTTGTCTAATTGTTTTCGGAAGAATAATCTTTTATAACTGTCTAAATATTTCTTTATTTCACTATTGCTTAAACTTATTTCAATCAAAAAAAATTTCCTCCTTTAATACATATATTATCTATTATATATATTTTTCGACAAAATAAAAAGCATATTTAGTTAATATATCTTTAAAAAACTATTCATTCTTATTTAATATGTACTTTTTACCATTAAGATTATTAAATTTAAAAATATTATAAAAAATCTCTAACTAAAAAGAAATTATTTTATTGTTCTTATTTGACTTAATTGTTATAATCTATTTATTCAAGGACAAGCATTTAATATTTTAGGAGAATAGAATTATAATGAAGGAATTAATAATTTTTTATCTATTAATAATTAATATACTAGCCTTTATATTAATGTATATAGATAAAGCAAAGGCAATTAAACATCAATGGAGAATTTCTGAGAAAACTTTAATTGGCTTTGCTTTATTTGGTGGATCACTAGGTTCATTTATAGGAATGAAATTATTTAGACATAAAACTCAACATCCTAAATTCTATGTAGGAATACCTGCAATACTTATAATTGAACTAATACTTAGCTACTATATCTTCTTTGAAATATAGTAGCTAGTATTTTATATAGAATTATCTTCTAATAATATTAAATAAAACTGTACATACTAAAATTGTATCTTTTTGAGTCTAGTATAGCCTTACTCTTTTAAAAAGGGTGCCTCTTTTAATGTAGAGACACCCTTTTATTTTATCTTATCACTTGAGATTTTTCTTCTATTTCATTTTCTTCTAATATTTTTTTACTAAGAACTTTCTTATAAAAAATCATAAAACATATAATTGTAGTTGCTGCTGAAATAATATCTGCTACTGGTTCAGCAAGAAGTGTTGCCATAAGCTTATCATTAAGTATGGCTGGTAATATATAAATTAATGGTATTAATAATATTATTTTTCTAAGTAAAGCAAGTATTAATGATTTTTTTGCCTCTCCTAAAGCTAAGAATGTTTGCTGACAAGCTATTTGTGCTCCAAATAAGAAGATTCCTGCAAAGTATATTCTTATACTCCATGAAGTTATTTCTATTAATTTAGGATTATTATTAAATAGTAAAACAAATAAATCTGGCTTTAACATAAGCCCAAGCCACATAATACTTGTATATGTTAAACAACAAGTAATTAATAATTTAAATGTCCTTTTAACCCTATCTATTTTTTTTGCTCCATAATTATAACTTATAATAGGTTGTGCCCCTTGTGTTAATCCCATCATAGGAAGTAGAACAACTTGCATTATACTACTCATAATAGTCATAGAACTTACAGCTAAATCTCCGCCATGTTTAAGTAATTGATTATTCATAGATATAATAACTAAGCTTTCAGTAGCCTGCATAATAAATGGAGATATTCCTAGAGCCATAATTCCAAATACAACTTTAAACTCTGGCTTTAAAAACTCTTTTCTTATTCTAAGAATACTTTTCTTTCCAAAGAAAAATACAAGTACCCAAATAGCTGATATCATTTGTGCAAGTACTGTAGCAACTGCTGCTCCCTTAACCCCCATCTTAAATCCAAAAATTAATATAGGATCTAATGCTATATTTACTGCTGCACCTACCATAACAGTAACCATCCCCATCTTAGCAAAACCTTGAGTATTTATAAATGTATTCATACCTAATGCTATTTGTACAAATATTGTACCCATTAAATAGATACTTAAATAATCTAAAGCATAATTTATAGTTACATCACTAGCCCCAAATGCCCAAAGTAATTTTTCCTTAAAAATAAATATTATTAACGTAAGTATTATAGATAATATTATTAATGTAGAAAAACTATTACTAAGTATTTTCTCAGCTCCATCTTTATCTTTTTCTCCCATCTTTATAGCTGCAAGTGGAGCTCCTCCCATTCCTATAAGTGCACTAAATGCTGATATAATCATAATTACAGGAAAGGCAACTCCAACTCCCGCCATAGCTATATCTCCATTTGGAATTCTTCCTATAAAGATTCTATCTACTATGTTGTATAAAACATTAACTAATTGAGCTATAATAGCTGGAACTGCTAATTTAAATAAAAGTCTTCCTACACTTCCTTCACCAAGATTTACCCCTTTTTGTGACATTATTCTTCCCCCTTATCAATTAATATATATTAAATGAACTACACTTCATTTAAAAGCAAAAAAATATAATTAAATTAAATCTTAGATTTATTTAATATTTCAATATATATTATATCTCTTTTATAGAAAAATTTACAAATTAATAATCTATTAAAATTACTTTTATTCTATCATTTATTAATTTATATTTACCACGCTAATAAAACATCACTTAACTTTTAAATCTTATTTATTATTTGCAGATTTTGTATATTTTTTCATTTAAATTTAATTATCAATAAAAAAATTTTAAATATTGAAAACATATACTTAAACGTATACAATTTAATTATACTAATTGTAATATTTTGGTAAAATTAAAGGAGGAATTTTTTATGGCAAAAAGAGCTTTTAAAAAGAATATAAAAAAATATGCAGCCCTCTTTACTTTAGCAACTATTTTTTTAGGAACTTCAATATCTTATATTCCTGCCAAAGAAGCTACTGCTCTTGAAACTGAAGTTAAATCTACTGCTGTAAAACGTAATGTTATGTATTATGGTGATTGGTCTATTTGGGGTGGACAAGGTAATTTCTATCCAAAAGATATTCCTGCTGAGCATTTAACTCACTTAAATTTTGCTTTTCTTGATTTTGATGCAAATGGTAACTTAAAATTTACAGATAAAGATGCAGCTATAGGAGCACCTGTTGGTGAACCTGGAGTTCAATGGGGAGGTCCAAATGCTGGTATAATAAATGCTTTCCAAGAACTTAGAGCTAAAAATCCTAATTTAAAACTAGGTATTTCAGTTGGTGGTTGGTCAAAATCAGGTGATTTCTCTGAAGTTACAGCTGATTCTACCAAACGTAAAACACTTGTAAATAATTTAGTTAAATATGTGGAATATGCAAATATGGATTTTGTAGATATAGATTGGGAATATCCTGCTGAAGTTAGACAACCTGATAAAGTAGATAATCAAAATGATGAAGGAACTACTAAAGCAACTGCTGCTGATAAAGAAAATTATATAAAATTCTTAGAAGACCTTAGAGCTGCTCTTGATAAAAAAGGAACTGAACTTGGTAAAACTTATGAATTAAGCGTTGCACTACCTGCTCCAAAGGCTAAACTTGATTTAGGTATAGATATTCCAAAATTATTTGATGTAGTAGATTTTGCTAATATAATGACTTATGATATGCGTGGTGCTTGGGATGAAACTAGTGGACATCAAACTGCTCTTTATGCTAATCCTCTAGACCCTAAAAAAGATGAAGGGCTTTCTGTTGATCAAAGCGTTGATTATTTAATAGAAAAAGGAGCTGCTCCAGAAAAAATAGTTGTTGGAGCTGCATATTATACAAGAGGATGGAATGAAGTTAAAGGTGAAGCAGATTCATCTCTTCCTGGCTTATTTGGAGAAGCATCACTTTCAGCTAAAGATGCTGATCAAACTCCATCAAGAGGTGCAACTAATGAAGCACCTATGAAATCAGGAGAAGGTGGTAGAGCTGGAGGTGTTTGGTCATATAGAAGTCTTGATAAACTTAAATCAACTTATCCTGGTTTAAAAGAATATTGGGATGATACAGCAAAAGCCCCATATCTTTATGATAGCTCTACAGGAAAATTCTTTACTTATGATAATGCTAAATCTATAACAGAAAAAACTAAGTATGTTAATGAAAATAATCTTGGTGGAATGATTGCTTGGATGTCTTCACAAGATGCTCCAACTGATTCATCAAAAAGAGATGAACTTACAAAAGTAACAAGTAAGGGCTTATATAATGGTAAAGAACTTCCTGACAATGAAATAGTATATGCTGATCTTAATATTGAATGTTTAATAAAACCATTCAAATCTGATTCTGGAACAAGTGGTGGATATGAAATAACTATAACAAATAAAGAAAACTTAGAAGAAAAGGATGAGGTTCTTTCATTGCTTGAAAGAAGTGCCGAAACTATAAAAACTCCTATTCTTTATATAGATTCTAATGTTAAACTTACTGCTGGTGATCATATGGCTGGTCAAATAACTGAAAAAGATGGAAAAACAGTTATAGATATTAAAGGGGTTTGGGAAGGTAAGAATATAGAACCAGGTCAAAGCTATACATTTAGATTATCAACAACTGAAGCTCCTACTGACCTTTCAGCACTTAATTCAATTGAAATAGCTCAACGTATGAATGAATCTGGTACAGTTATAGCTAATCAAACAATTTATAAAAATAGCAATCCTGAAACACCACAAAATGCTCCTACTCTAACTGGAGTTAGTGATAAAACTATAAAAGTAGGAGATAACTTTGACCCACTCTCTGGAGTAAAGGCTTCAGATAAAACTGATGGTGATTTAACTTCTAAAATAAAAGTATCTGGTACAGTAAATACTTCTAAAGAAGGCAAATATGAAATCACTTATTCAGTAACTAACAGTAAAGGCGTTGAAACTACTAAAACTGTAACTATAACTGTTTCTTCTACTGAAATATCTAAAGATACATTTGATCCAAACAAAGTTTATCTAGGTGGTGATACTGTTATTTATAATGGTAAAACATATAAGGCTAAATGGTGGACCCAAGGTTCTACCCCAGATAAAAGTGATGCTTGGGAATTAGTTAAATAACTCTTAATATAATAATAAAAATAGCTATCTTAATTTGATAGCTATTTTTTATTTCTTTTTATAAAAAATATTACTTCTACTCAATAATAATAAATTTATTAATTTATAATACATAAAATTCTCTAGTTAAATTAACACTAATTATTATATTTCACTCAAGAAAAGGATGCGATTTTATGACTAAAAATTATTCTACTAAATATAAACTTATTTTTATCTTAATAAGTTTACTTATTATAAACTTTTGCCCATTTTTAACTATAAATAAAGCTATTGCTGCTCAAAAAGAAATTAATCCACCTAAGCGTAATGTATTATATTACGGAGATTGGTCTATTTATGATAGCGAAGGAAATTTTTATCCTAGAAATATTCCTGCAAGTTATTTAACACATTTAAATTTTGCATTTCTTGATTTTGATGAAAATGGTAATCTAAGATTTACTGATAAAGATGCCACTATAAATCTACCACTTGATAATAAAGATATTAAATTTGGTTCTCCAAATGCTGGAGTTCTAAATGCTTTTCAAGAACTTAGAGCAAACAATCCTAATTTAAAAATAGGAGTTTCTGTTGGTGGTTGGTCTAATTCTGGTGATTTCTCAGTTGTTATAGCTGATCCTACTAAACGTAAATTACTAGTAAATAATCTAGTGAAATTCTTAAAATATTCTAATATGGATTTTGTAGATATAGATTGGGAATATCCTGTTGAGGTTAGGAAAGCAGATAAAGTTGCTAATAAAAATGATGAAGGAACTCCATATTCTACACCAGAAGATAAACAAAATTTCACTAAATTTTTAAAAGAACTTAAATCTGCTCTAAATAAAGCTGGTAATAAGCTTGGTAAAACTTATGAACTTAGTGTTGCACTTCCAGCATCAAAATCTAAATTGACATCTGGTATAGAGATGAAAAAAGTATTCAATATAGTTGATTTTGCTAATATGATGACATATGATATGGCAGGTCCTTGGAATTTAACAAGTTCTCACCATACTCCACTATATACAAATCCACTAGATAATAAATTTGGCGAGGCTCCATCTGTTGATTTAACTATTAAATTCTTAGCTGATAATGGTATCCCTTCTAATAAGATAGTTGTTGGTGCTGCATATTATACTAGAGGCTGGAATAAAGTAAAAGATGGTCCAGATCCTAATTTACCAGGCTTATTTGGTGAGGCTACTCTTTCATTTAAAGATGCTGATGGAACTCCAACAAGAGGTGCACTTAATGAAAATCCCATGAAAATAGGTTCAGGTGGTAGAGCTGCTGGTGTTTGGTCATATAGAAATCTTTATAGACTTAAAGAACTTTATCCTAATATACAAGAATATTGGGACGATACAGCCAAAGCTCCTTATCTTTATGATGAAACAACAGGAATATTCTTTAGCTATGATAATCCCAAATCTATAGCTGAAAAGGCTAACTACGTTAATAAAAATAATCTTGGGGGAATTTTAGCTTGGATGTCATCACAAGATGCTACATCTAATCCAAATTCACCTGTAAGAGATGAACTTACAAAATCAAGTTATAATGGATTGTTTAATACCTCAAAGCTTCCTAGTCATAATATAGTTTATCCAAATCTTAATATTAGTACATCAATCAAAACGTTAAAACAGGACCAGGGATATGAAATAACAATAACAAACAATGAAAAGCTAAAAGAAAAGGATGAAGTATTATCTACATTAGAAAGAAACTTTAAAACTATAAAACTACCTATAATTTATATAGATTCTAATGTTAACTTTACTTCTACTAATAATCCATTAAATAAAATCACAAATAAAGATAATCAAACTACTATAGAACTTAAAGGTATTCCTAATGACGGAAATATAGCTCCTGGTGAAAGTTATACATTTATAATTACATCAGAAGATAATCAAAATAATTCAACAAAAATAAAATCAATTGATTTATCTCAACGTATAACTCCAAATGGCCCTCTTTTAGCTCAACAACGAATTTATACTAACAGAGGATTTTTTTAAAATAATCTCTATAAAAAGAACTGTCTCAAAACAGAACAAACTCCCTATTTGAGACAGTTCTTTTATCTTTAGATAGCATCCTTACTTTAGTCTATCTATATTTTTTAATATATGAAAACTTACTATATTATAAACCCTAATATAAATTATAAATTTTTACTATAATTTAAAACTTCCATTATTCCCCTGAAACTTTCACTTAAGCTAGCAAAGGCTGATATAATCATCTCAGCAAATTCATTACCTACAAAATTCTCATTTGAAGTTATATAAGTAGTTCTAGCTACTATGGTTTCTTTATCTCCATGAGAATCTAAATAATAATTAAAGAAAAAGGTTTTCTTATTAAGCTCATTTAATAAATTTAAAATAATCTCTTTTAAATTTTCATGTGATTCCTTATCCTCACCTCTAAATTCACATAAAATAAAATGAGCAGTGTTAAAATAATTCTCACCTAATCTAACAGTAATTACACAAGCTGATTCATCCTCTATATGATTAATTCATTTCAGTAATACCTCTGCTTCCTTATTTAACTTCTTTAAGTACTATTCCCTCTTTAAATCCTCCTCTCTCTTCGGCCTTTTCTTTTCTCTTATTTATTAAATCTTCTTCTGAATATCCTAAGTTTTCTGCTAATGCAAATAACACTTCCATTACATCTGCTAATTCTTCTAAATTTTTATCTTCTAAATATTCATTTACTTCTTCTTTTAATTTTTCTTCTAATAATTCGTCATGTTGTTCTTTTGTAGCTATTTCATATTTACATACTTTCCCATCAGATTCTATTATTTGTGGTATTAAATCTCTTACTAATTTATTATATTTCTTCATTTTAACTCTCCTTAACTTTAAAATTTTATATTCCTTTACCTATCTTCTCATATCTATCTTGATAATATTGCTCTATTCTTAAATCTATAGCATCTTTCATTTGTTTTATAAACTCTTTGTTTGTTTTAAATTCTTCTATGCCTTTTATTATCATATTTCCTTCTTCATTTTCTTCAAAGAAATCACTATGACTTTTACATAAATATTTTACTGGGTTATTTTTAGCTAATTTTATATAATCTTTCTTTTCCCAATTTTCAAAATTACTTGTTCCTTTATCCTTAAGCATATCAACTTTATTTGAACCTCTTAAATAGAAAGATTTAAAGCTAATATAGATATCATCATCATCTATTTCAGTTTTTATATTTCCATTATTATAAAAAGCTAATAATATAGGAATCTTATAAGATTTACTCATTGATGTTGTTTCTATCATATTTATAAAATCATAAGCCCTTGTATCTATTAAAACTTTCTGTTCTTCATCTAGCAAATTATTATCTCTCAAATATCCTAAATAATCTCTAAATAAATTTTCTTTAGCTTTGCTTTTCATATTTATATATATACTATCATCCATAGCTCTAAATATTTCTATTCTTGATGGTATTCCCTGCTTATCTTCCATTATTCTATAAAATTCTTCTCTTATTAAATCTTTTATTTTATATTGACTTTCAGCCATTCTTTTAAAAATATCAACTAATTTAAAATCAAAATCTACCTGACATTCCTCTGGATAATCATATTCCATAACTTTAGAATTCTTCGCCTTAATCTTATCATATTTTTGACCAGATAATAAAAATGGAGCTAAATTTGCTTTTTTATAATTTCCTATAAAATCTAATACAATTAAATATTCTTTTCCTTTTACCTTTCTAAGTCCTCTTCCTAATTGTTGTAAAAAAATAGTTGGAGATTCTGTAGGTCTTAAAAACATTACTAAATCTATTTGTGGTACATCTAAACCTTCATTAAACATATCTACTGCAAATAATACTTTTATTTCTCCACTTCTTAATTTATTAAGTGCTATCTCTCTTTTCTCTAAAAACTTTCCTTGTTCTCCTGAATAAACTGCTAATGCTGGTATTTTTGCTTTATTAAACGCTTCAGCCATATGTTCTGCATGTTTCTTTGAAGAACAAAATCCAATGGCAACTTTACTGGAATACTTTTCATAATGTTTTATGATTAATTCATCTCTTTCTCCTAAGTTTAATGCTTCTTCTAATTGCTTTTCATTATATTTTCCATTTTTAAATTCTATATGTTCGTAATCAATAGTTTCATCATATATACCATAATATTTAAAAGGTACTAAAGCTCCCCTATTTATAGCATCTTTTAATCTAACTTCATAAACTAAATTATAATCACAAATAGCAAAAACATCTTTTCCATCTAATCTTTCTGGAGTTGCTGTTAATCCTAATAAAAACTTCGGTTTAAAATAATCTATAATTTTTTGATAGTTTTTTGATGATGCATGATGGAATTCATCTATTACTATATAATCAAAATAATCTCTTTTAAAATATTTTTCATTTAAATACTCTTCTTTACCTAATGTTTGCACTAAAGCAAAAATTAAATCTTTATCTTTTTCTTTATTATTAGCATAAAAAAATCCTGAAGTTGCATTTTGTCTAACATTTTTAAAGCTTTGCATAGCTTGTTTAATTATCTCTTCTCTATGTGCAATAAAAAGAACTCTTTTATAATTCATAGAATCAAAAGCTGAAAGATATGTCTTCCCTACTCCCGTTGCAGCCACTACTAAACCTTTATCAAAACCCTCTTCTCTACTTTTATTGAGAGAATAAAGTATTTCTATTTGTGGCCCTCTGGGTTCAAATAAATCAATAATCTTTTCATCCTTAAAATCACCTATAGCTTCTAAGTCCTTATAAACCTTTGGTCTAATCCATGTTTTAGCATAATTATGTAAAACTTCATTAGTTACTTCAATTGAATGATTATTATATAAATTATTAAACTCATCCATAAAGAAATCAAAATCTTCTTTATTACTATTTTTATTAAATCTATAATTCCACTCTATTGAGCTTGTTAATGCTCCTCTAGAAATATTTGAAGATCCAATAAAAATTTCTGAATCATTTTTATAATGAAAAATATATGACTTTGGATGGAAACTCCTATTTTTATTATTATAAAACCTTAAATTTATCTTATTTCCAAACTCTGCTCTTAACATATAAAGTGCCTCTGGTTGAGTTATATTCAAATAGTTTCCAGATAATATTCTTATACTAACCCCTCTATCTATAGCACTTTTTAAATCATCAATAATTAATTTAACTCCAGATATCATTAAAAAAGAAACTATAATATCTATTTTATCTGCTTTTTTAAAGCACTCCTTTAATCTACTATATAAGTGATTTCTTCTATCATCCCCCCCTAAAGATACATTCTCTCTCCAAAGTATCTTTACATCTTTATGCTCAATCAACTCATCTTTAACCTTTGTAATACTCATAATCTTCTCCTTATTAAGGTAACATAACTTTTAAATCCTTATACATCCATTATATCAAAATAGCTACACTTATTAAATTTAATAACTGATTCACCATTCTATTACTTGATAATAATCTAGTTCATATTCCTTATATTAAATTAAAACCTTCTTTAAATACTTTAACAATATTAATATTTATTATTAAAAACAAAAAAAACACCTCATAATACTGAATTATAGTATTATGAGGTAGTCCTAATTTATAAATTATCTAATTATATTATTGTACATTATTTAAAGCTTGTTCCATTTCAGTTATCATCTTATCTGTTGCCATAATTCCAGGTCCACCTAAGTACCAAGCTTTTGTATCTAAGTAAACTATATTTCCATCTTTATATGCATTTGTTTTCTTTGTTAAATCATTTTCTATTAATTCTTTAGCTGGTTTTTGACCTTTACCTGCTACAAGTCCTTTATCGATTACAAATAAGTAGTCTGGATTAGTTTTTAATAAATATTCATATGATACATTTTGTCCATGATTTTGAGTACTTATATTAGGGTCTGCTTGTTTAAATCCAAAATTATCATATATAGTTGTAAATCTTGAACCTTGACCAAAAGCACTTACTTCCCCATCATAAACCATTGTAACTAAAGCATTTTTACCTGAGTTTTGAGCTTTTTCTTTTATAGCATTACTTCTATTTGTTAACTCTTCAATTTTTGCTGTAACTGTATCTTCTGAATCAAAAACTTTTCCTAAAATCTCAGTATTTTTCTTAAGAGATTCAAAATGGTTTGTTCCATCACTTCCAAGCATTATTGTTGGTGCAATTTGTGTAAATTCATCATAAGAATCTTCTTGTCTACCTTCCATTATTATAAGATCAGGCTTTAATTCATTTATTTTTTCTAAATTAACTTCTTTTAATGATCCAAGGTCTTCATACTTATCATCTTTATATTTCTCTAAGTATTCTGGAAGACCTGACTTAGGGATTGCTATTGCTTCTTTTCCTAAAACCTCCATAGTATCTAATGAACTATAATCTAGAACTACAACTTTCTTAGGATTCTTTGGAACTTTTGTTGTTCCCTTTCTATGTGTTATTTCTACTGTTTCTTCAACAGTAACTTCTTTATTTGCACTTTTTGCCCCCATTTTAGACACTGCAGCTCCCCCAATAATTGCTGCTATTAATACACCTACTATTATTCCAACCTTTTTATTCATTTCTTTTCACCTCATATTTTATAGTTAATGATTTTCATTATCATTATATTCTCTAAATTTAACTCCCTTTTGGGGAGCTTAGTATTTAAAAGTATACACAAATTTTTTGACTATCAATATCCTTAATATTAAATTTGATATCATAAACATTTTCTAAGAAGTCTTCAACTATTACTTCTTCTGTATTTGCTTCTTTAACAACTGCACCATCTTTTAAAACTATTATATTATCTGAATAGCATGATGCAAAGTTAATATCATGCATTACTATTACTACTGTCTTTCCAAGATTATCTACTAACCCTCTTAGAACTTTCATCATTTCAACAGAATGCTTCATATCTAAATTATTAAGTGGTTCATCTAAAAGTATATACTCTGTATTTTGAGCTATAACCATTGCTATGTAAGCTCTTTGTCTTTGTCCCCCTGATAGTTCATCTAAATATCTATCTTTTATATCTGTAAGTTTCATATATTCTATAGCTTCAGCTACAAATTTTTTATCTTCTTCTCTAAGCCTACCTTCGCAGTAAGGGAATCTTCCAAAACCAACAAGTTCTTCTATCTTTAATCTAACATTTATATTATTTGATTGTTTTAATATAGAGATTTTTTTAGATAATTCTTTTTGATCCCATTTTTCAAGCTTTACTCCATCTAT
Source organism: Clostridium mediterraneense (assembly GCF_900091705.1). Classification (GTDB taxonomy): domain Bacteria; phylum Bacillota; class Clostridia; order Clostridiales; family Clostridiaceae; genus Sarcina; species Sarcina mediterraneense. The sequence goes on from NZ_LT594785.1 coordinate 1,760,052, forward strand.
ACTTACTTCTCCTGAATCTATTGACATGATTCTAGAAATCATTGATAAAACTGTACTTTTACCAGCTCCATTTGGGCCAATTAGAGATGTTAATTTTCCTTTTTCTATATTTAAACTAACATTATCTACTACTTTCTTTTCTCCATATTTCTTAACTAAATTTTTTACTTCTATCATTCCCTACACTCCCTTAATAAAAGATAAATAAAGTAAACTCCACCTATAAAATTGATAATTATACTTACTGTACTGCTATAATTAAATACTCTTTCTACAAAGAACTGTCCTCCTACAAGGGCTAATATACTTATAAATATTGATGCTATTATAAGATATTTATGTTTATAGCTATTTATAAATTGATAAGATAGATTTACAACTAATAGTCCAAGAAATGTTACAGGTCCTACAAGAGCTGTAGATACTGAAACTAAAACTGCTACTATTAATAATATCTTCTTTGAAAACTTATCATAATCTATTCCTAAATTTATAGCTTGTTCTCTTCCAAGTAAAAGAGCATCTAATTTTTTAATATCATCATATACAAAGGCAAAAACTATAAGAATTATTATTATCGCAATTATTAATATATCAACATTAACATTATTAAAATTGGCGAATAATTTACCTTGTAATGCTTGATATTCATTAGGATCTATTAAAACTTGCATAAAAGTTGATAAACTTTTAAATAGAATTCCTAACACTGTTCCAACTAGAAGAAGGAAAAATATATTATTATTCTTCTTGAAAACAAATTTATATAAAAGTAAACTATTTAAAATCATTAATGATATAGATACTATAAAATTCAACTTAGCATTTATCATAAATATGCTTCCTGCACCAAAAATAAATACTACAAAGGTTTGAGATAAACCATATAGTGAATCTAATCCTAAAATACTAGGGCTTAAGATTCTATTATTTGTTAGTGTCTGAAATATTAATGATGAAAATGCTATAGCTCCACCTGTTATAATCATAGCTAAAAGTTTTGGAATTCTCTTTGAAATGTTATAATCAAAATTATTAGCATTTAACCCTTGGAATAAAAACAATAATGATATAACTAAAACCAAAATTCCAAGTATCCATAATTTCTTTTTATCCCTCATTTTTAGTCCTCCTAAATATCATATATAAGAATACTACACTTCCAATAACTCCTACTGTTAAACTTATTGGAATCTCATAAGGGTATATTAAAATTCTACCGATTATATCACAAGTAAGTAAGAAAATCGCTCCAAATAAACTTGTTACCCAAATATTCTTTCCTAAATTATCTCCCATAAATATTGATACTATATTTGGTACAATAAGTCCTACAAAAGGTATACTTCCTACTATTATTACAACAAGAGCTGTTATAAGAGAAACTATAATCATACCTATATTGGCTACTCTCTCAAAATTTAGCCCTAAGTTAGTAGATATATCTTCTCCCATTCCTATAATAGTAAATTTATTAGAATATAAAAATGCTACTATTAAAAGTGGAATTGTTAAATATAATATCTCATAATTTCCTTTAAGAATTACTGCAAAATTACCTTGCATAAATGAACTCATATTTTGCATTAAATCAAATTTATATGCAAAGAAATCTGTTATAGCACCTACTACATTTCCAAGCATTATTCCTAGTAAAGGTACAAATATAACATTTTTAAATTTAATTTTTTTCATTATTCTCATAAATACAAATGTACCTAAAAGTGAGAATATAAATGCTGTTATCATCTTTTGAGTAAGAGTAGCTGAAGAGAAAAGTAACATTGATACTAAAACTCCTAGCTTCGCTGAATCTATTGTCGCCGCTGTTGTTGGTGATACAAACTTATTATTACTAATTTGTTGCATTATAACACCACTAATACTAAGCCCTACCCCTGCAACTATTATACTAATCAGTCTTGGAACTCTACTTATTAAAAATACATTTATCTTCTCTGTATTACCTGAAATAATATCAGCAATACTTATACTGTGTACTCCTAAAAATAATGATATTAGGGATAGTATTATAAAGGCAATTATTAAGTATCTTTTTTTCATTATTAACCCCTTTCTAATACTAAACTGTCAATAAACTTTCTTAATTGAAATTAATTATCACTTTAAATACATTGTACTTTTTAAAACATGTAAAATCAATACACTTATCCATTTATTAACTAAATTCACTATTTATTAATAATCATTATTTGAATCTAATAAAAAAAGGCTATCTCCTTCCTGAGATAACCCTTTATTATATCTTAATATTTTCTAAGTTCTTCTAATCTTAATCTACTACCAACTATACCATCAACTACATCTTCTATAATATCTATTTTTTTAGCTTTACTTTTTATATGAATAGAAAGTTTTTTAGCTAATATTTTTAATTTAGTTACTGTTAATTTATTGTCTACTAAGTAATTTATAGCTGTTTCCTTATCTCTGAATTTACTTAACTCTTTAATATAAATATCAAATTCATTTAACTCTTCATTCTCTACCTTTTCGAATGTTTGTGTAATATATCCATCTTTCTCCTTCTTATTCGCTTCTTTCTTCTTACCTGATTTAATCTTGCTTTCCTTTTTAGTGCTTCCTCCCTCATAATAGGATGTCCTTCTCCCTCGTCTACTTTTCCCACCACTATTACTTGTATCAACCTGTAATTCCTCCTTAAAATCAACTGATTTAGAGATTATATTAAATTCAGTAATTCCAATGGCTAAATTATCTATTTCGTCTTTACTAAGTTTCTTTATAAATTCTATAGCTTTTTCAATTACTATTAGATATTCTAATCCTTGATTCTCCAAAAAAGTCCCTCCATTTAATTTCTAAATACTATAAATCAAAAGTATTTCTCACTATTCTATAATATGAAATAAATTTACTTATAATGTTCATATATCAAAATTTTATTATTCACTTAGAAATAATAACAAATAAAAAAACTGCCTTTTTAAGACAGTTTTTTATTACTTATATATATCTTTATGATGTATTTTAAATCTTCCCTTATAAACATTCTTTTGAATGAATTTTATTACTAACCATGATACTGCTAAGATTCCTATACCAATAAAAAATCTTAACCCTAATATTTTAAATGTTCTGTCTAAAACTAAACCAAGCCCTATAAGTAAAAACTTTTCAAGCTTATTTTCTCCAAAATACTTTATCAATAGTTATCACCCTTTTGTTTATTAATTATAGAAAAGACTATCTGTTGCATATTCAGCATCACATGTTACATCAATTCCAAGCTTTCTAAATGTTTGTTCATCTGATGTTCCTATTATTGTTGTTGAATGTGCTTGTGCACCTTTTAACATTGATAACTTATCTAAAGCTGCCTCTGCCATTGTATTTGTTGCAGCACAAATACTTAATGCCATTAAAACTTCTTCACAATTAAGAGTTCCTCTCTTACATCCAAGAGTTTTATCCTTTAAATTTAAAATTGGTTCAAGAACTACTGGTGAAATTAAATGCATTGAATCATCAATTTTAGCAAAATGTTTAATTGCATTGATTACTACTGCTGCTGTTCCTTCCATTAATTCTGAGCTCTTACCTGTAAGCATTGTACCATCTTCAAGTTCAAGTGCAACTACTGTACAATGATCTTTTCTATCTGTTTTTTCTTTTAGTTTATTTGAGCATTCTCTAGCTACTGGAACTACTTTTCTATCATTTTCTTTTAGATTAAGTTCTTCCATTATAAGCTTTGTTCTTTCTAATGTTTCTTTATCAACATAACCTTTTTTATACTCACAGCTTGTTTTGAAATATCTTCTTATAATTTCTTGTTTTGAAGCTTCTCTAACTACTTCATCATCAATTATTCCAAAACCAAGTCTATTTACCCCCATATCTGTTGGTGATTTATAAACTGATTCTTTTCCTGTAATTTTTTCAATTATTCTCTTAAGAACAGGAAAACTTTCTACATCTCTATTGTAGTTTACTGATTTAACATTATATGCCTCTAAATGGAATGGATCTATCATATTTACATCTTTTAAATCTGCTGTTGCTGCTTCATAAGCTATATTAAGAGGATGTTTTAATGGTACATTCCAAACTGGGAATGTTTCAAATTTTGAATATCCAGCAACTTTTCCTCTTTTGTTCTCATGATAAAGTTGACTAAGACATGTAGCAAGCTTTCCACTACCTGGTCCTGGTGCTGTTACAACAACTATTGGCTTTGTTGTTTCTATATAAGGATTTTTACCATATCCCTCTTCACTAACTATTGTATCTACATCAGTTGGGTATCCTTTTGTAAATCCATGTTTATAGACCTTAATACCTCTTCTTTCAAGTTTATTTATAAACACTGTTGTAGCTGGTTGACCATTATATCTAGTAATTACAACACTATTTACATCTAAATCATAAGATCTAAAATCATCGATAAGTTTTAAAACTTCAACATCATAAGTTGTTCCAAAGTCTCCTCTTATCTTATTTCTTTCTATATCTCCAGCATAAACACAGATAACTATTTCAGCATTATCCTTTAACTTATGTAATAATTTTATTTTTGCATTTTCATCAAATCCAGGTAATACCCTTTTAGCGTGAAGGTCAAATAAAAGTTTTCCTCCAAATTCTAAGTATAACTTATCATAATCGTTAACTCTTTCTAGAATATATTTTGATTGCTCTTCTAAATATTTTTTATGATCGAATCCTATTTTCATTGTTCATCCCCACTAACTTTTATCATTTTTTATTATCAAAATTTTATTCCACTATTATGACATAATTCTATTCAATTGTAAAATACCTTTTATCAAAAATTAATATATCCAAAATTGAATTATATTATCCATATTTATATATTTCTCTTATATATACAATTAATATAAATATTATATCACAACTAAATTTAATATTTCTTTACCTTATGAATACATTACAATATTAAATTCATATATTTTCAAAGTATCAATAAAAATCAGAAAGGATTTAAATTGTATGTTAAAAAAAGTAAAATACTTTTGTAGCTTAATTCTTTTTACTTTAATTTTTTTTAGTATCATCTCTCCACTAAAAATTTATGCTAAAGAAACAAATGAACCTACCGTTAATTCCAAAAGAGCTATTAGCATAGATATGGATACAAATGAAGTAATATATTCAAAAAATTCTAATGAAAAGGCTCAATGTGCTTCAACAACAAAGCTTATCACTGCTTTACTCCTATCAGAAAATAAAAAAAAGACAGACTATCTTATCTATACAGAAAATTCTATAAAACAACCTTCAAGCTCTATATTTACTGATTATAAAACTAATCTTAAAGTAAATGATAAAATATCTGCAAATGATGTTATGAATTCGCTTTTATTACATTCTGCAAATGATATGGCTACTTTAATTTCTGAAAATTTAGCTAAAGATATAAACTCTTATAATATACTTATGGATAAAAAGACAAAAGAAATTGGAATGAAAAATACAAATTTCTATACTCCTAGTGGTCTAGATTCAGATGATATTCTCCAAGGACAAAGTCATTATACAACAGCTTATGATATGTGCTTACTTGCTATAGAAGCTTTTAAATCTCCTTGGATTCGTGAGACTATGGCTAAAAAAGATAATGTTAAGTTAAATATCCCTAGTGAAGCTCCTATATTACTTAGTAATACAAATTCTAATTTAAATAAAAATGGTTGTATTGGTGGTAAGACAGGATACACAGATAAAGCTGGTAACTGCCTAGTAAATTTTTATGAAAGAGATGGTAGAAAAATTGTTGGTGTTATCCTCGGAGCCTCTAGCCGCTCAGATTCATTTAAAGATATGAGTAATCTAATAAATTATAGTTATAAAACTAATAAAAAAACTTTATATAAAAAAGGTGACTTAGTGGATACTAAAGTTATAGAATATAAGCCTTTTATTTTCTTTGGACCTCCACAAAACTATGAGATAGATCTTTTAGCTAAGAAAGATATAAAATTATATTCTAATGAAATAAACAATTCAATTAAACCTACTATTACTCTTGAAAAATATTCACCTTGGAAATTGTCTAAGAAAAATACCATAGCAAAACTAAATTATAAATCTGATAATATTAATGAAAGCTTTGAACTTTTTAGTGATACATCAATATTTTCACTAGTATTAGATGCACTTCCATTTTATTTAATAAGCCTAACTCTTATAGCTATTGCATTTATTATATTTAAAAAGTTAAAAAGAAATTAAATAAAAAGAGGCTATATCCTAAATATTGATATAACCTCTTTATTATATTTAAATTTTATTTTTCAATTCTATACTTTTCTACAAATCTACTTATTCTATTCATTGCTTCAACTAAATCTTCCATAGATGCAGCATAACAAGCTCTTATATAGCCCTCTCCACACTCACCAAAAGCATTTCCTGGTACTGCAAGAACTCTTTCTTCTTTAAGAAGCTTTTCACAAAATTCATCTGAAGTCATTCCTGTTGATTTTATAGATGGGAATACATATAAAGCTCCTAAAGCTTCAAAGCAATCTAATCCCATTTTTCTAAATGAATTTACTACTACCCTTCTTCTTCTATTATATTCCCTAGCCATTTCTGCAACATTATCATCACCATTTTTTAATGCTTCTATTGCTGCAAATTGAGCTGTTGTTGGTGAACACATTATTCCATACTGATGAATTTTTTTCATTGCATCTATTAAAACAGGATGTCCAACTGCATATCCAAGTCTCCAACCAGTCATAGCATAAGATTTAGAAAAACCATTTACTATTATAGTTTTATCTTTTACTTCTGGGAATGTAGCTATTGATACATGTCTAGAATCATATGATAATTCTGCATATATTTCATCTGAAAGTATTATTATATCTTTATCTTTTAATACCTCAACAATTTCAGCTAATTCACCTCTAGTCATAATAGCCCCTGTTGGATTATTAGGAAATGGAAGGATAATAACTTTAGTTCTATCAGTTATAGCTTCCCTTAATTGATTTGCTGTAAGTTTAAATTCATCCTCTTCCTTTAAATCTATAGTAACTGCCTTTGCCCCTGTAAAAGCTGTACATCCTTTATAGGCAACAAAACTAGGTTCTGGTATTATAACTTCATCTCCAGGTCCTACAAGAGCTCTTAAAGCAAGATCAATTGCTTCACTTCCCCCTACGGTAACTAGAACTTCATCTTTTGCTGAATAACTTAAATCAAATCTTCTGCTTAAATATTTACATATCTCTTCTCTAAGTTCAATAAATCCTGCATTTGATGAATAATGGGTTTGTCCTTTTTCTAAAGAATATATACCTGCTTCTCTCACATTCCAAGGAGTAACAAAATCTGGCTCTCCTACTCCAAGAGAAATAACATTCTCCATTTCATTTATCATATCAAAATATTTTCTAATTCCTGATGGAGGCATATTTCTTACATTCTCTAAAATCATCTCTTCCATTATCATACGAATAACATCTCCCTATCATTTGTTTTCTTTTCTTTAAATACTCTTCCATGATCTTTATATTTCTTTAAAACAAAATGAGTTGCTGTTCCTATAACATATTCTTGAACTGATAATTTTTCTGAAACAAACATTGCTACCTCTTTCATTGTTTTACCTTCAACTATAACAGTTAAATCAAAACCACCTGAAGACATAAGATAGCAAGCTCTTACTTTATCAAATTGGTAGATTCTTGATGCTACTTTATCAAAACCTACACCTCTTTGTGGAGTTATCTTTACTTCTATTAATGCAGTAACTGTTTCTTTCCCTGTATTTTCCCAATTTATTAAAGTTGTATAACCTGCAATTATATTTTTTTCTTCATAATCCATAATTGCATCTCTTACTTCTTCAACAGTTTTCCCTGTCATTACTGCTATTTCCTGATCAGTATATCTACTATTTTTCTCTAAGACTTCTAAAATTTCATCCATAATAAAACTCCTCCCCAAATATTATAAAAAAACCTCCATCCCAAAAAGGGACGAAGGATTATTTCACATGAAGGTATACCTTCTTATCAGTTTCTTTAAGACACCTTTTTCTTGTATTATATAAAAAAAAACTTTAAGTATCAATATAATTAATATTTTTTTAAAATTATTGCTAAATAAATTAATATTTAAGCAAAACCCTAGATTTAATCTTTAAACCAAGTGATGATACCAGTATTAACTTTATAGAATCAAAAAATATAAAAGGAAAAACTGTAGTTATTAAGGCTTCTTTAAAACTTACATTCATAACTAAAGCAAACTGACTTGCCCCTAAAAAATAATCTATAAATAATGCTATGAACATAATTGCAATAACATTCTTTAAATTACTATTTTTTTCAGAAATATATCCTATTATAAATGCCATAATTGGAAAACCTATAATAAATCCACCTACTGGTCCTAAAACAATATTAAAACCTCCCTTGAAACCTGAAAATACAGGAAGTCCAATAATCCCAATAAAAATATATACTATTTGAGAAATAAAAGCCCTTTTAGCCCCAAGTAAAAATCCAGCTAAAGCAACGGCTAAAATCTGCATAGTAAAAGGAACTGGACTAAAAGGTAATGGTATACTTATTTGAGCCAAAATAGCTGTTATAGCTGCAAATATAGAACAATAAACTAAATCAATAGTTTTAAACTTCATAATAAACCTCCAAATATAAATGAGCTTTCATATTTAATATGATACTATAAATATTTTGATTATCAAAGTATTTATTTTTAAAAAATAGGCTATATCTACTAATATAGCCTATCTACTAAATTAAATATTAGCTAAATAAGTTCTAACATCTCCCTCATATATTTTTACATAATCCTCATCATTTACAAAATCCATCGGCTTTGTAAGTACAGGTGGAACTGCTAGATTTAAAATTTCAACTTCATTTAATATATCTGCTATAAGTTGAGAACAAAAATATCTATTGTTATGTTCTATTCCAGTATTAAACACCATACCGATTATGCCTAAATAATTATATTTATATTTTTCTTCTTCCTTTTTATATTCTTCTATAATCATTTTTATTTTTTCATAAGTCTCATCAGTAACTTCTCTTTCAAGAATCATAAGTTCTGTATTAGGAAACCACTCAGTAAATCTTTGCTTTACATCTTCTACTTGAAATCTAACAACCCAAAATTTATTTTTGCCTTTTCTCCCCATAGAATACCACCTAGTCTTGTCCTCTTCTAAAGCTAATGATACATGACTATATTGTGCTTTAGTAAACCATCTTATGAGCCTTGCATAAATTGTTCCACTAAAGGTTAAACAAACACTAATTTTTTTCATTTTCTTCCCCCATTTTTATAAGCTTATAATCACTCCCCACTAAGATTATAAGTCTAGGATTTATATAAAATACCCACTTAAAATATGTATATACATTAAACAAATTATTACTTATAAGTATCTTTTTGTATATAATTATAATATCAAACTCTCTTTTAGTCTATTAAATTTATTATTAATTTTGTATTACAGCAAATAAAAAAGACTATAAGATTTCTCTTATAGTCTGAAATTAGCTAATTAATATTATCTATTGTTTTGTTGTTTTCTAGCTCTTCTACAAGCCATACATCTCTTTGGTTCGTTATCGAATCCTTTTTCTTTGTAGAATTCTTGTTCTCCAACTGTGAATACGAATTCTGCTCCACAATCTTTACATATTAATGTCTTATCTTCCATTATAAATTCCTCCTTAAACTTAAAGAGATTACGATTAAATAATTCTCTGTTTTGGAGAAATTTATTTATCTCAGTAATTTCCTTATTTATACTACTAATTATATCACCTTGCATTTTATAAAACAAGATAGTTTTGATTAAATTTGAAATTTTTATCAAACTTTCTTATTATTTATCCACTTAATTTTCTTTACTTAAAGTGGCTCTAATGGCTAGTTTATAGCTACTCCCTTCAAGCACATTAATTATTTCTCTACTTATTCTAAGCTTTGATAATACTTCTCATTTTCTTTCTTATCAAAGAATAAATAGTTACTTATTCTATTACAATCTTAGAGAGTATTATATATTTTATTAAGTAATAATCAACAAATTAAATAAGAAGATATCCCATTTAAATATCTTCTTATTTTATATAATATTTTTTATTAAATTTTAAAATCCATAGCTTATATTTAGAAAATATATATAATAGATTTTTATTTTGTAAATTTTTCTATTAAATACTTAGCCACTCCATCTTTATCATTAGATAGTATAATTCCATCTGCAACTTCTTTTAAAGCTGGAACTGCATTCCCCATGGCATAAGCTTCATCAGCTATCTCGAACATTGGTAAGTCATTAAGATTATCGCCAAAACATATCGCTTTATTTAAATTGTATAATTCTTTTAAATCATTAATAGCTTCTGCTTTTGATGCATTTAAACTATGTATTTCGATAAAATAACATTCTTCATTATATATATCTTTATAATAGTTTACATTAATACCTTCTATATTCTTAAGTTCTTCATATATAAGCTTTATTATTTCTAATTTATCTAAAATCATGAAATTCACGACATCTAAATCATTTAAAGCCTCATCATAAGTCTTTACTTTTTTAAATGTCTTATACTCACTATTACATCTTTCCTTATAAAATATCTCATCAAGATCTAATACTAATTCTTTATGATAAACATATAAGTGATTTTCATTTACTCCATAAACAAAAGAATCCTTATTAAAAGTTTCTAATATATTTAATATTTTTCTTACTATATTATTTTCTATACTTCTAATTTTTAAATATTCCTTTTTATTTAGATCATAGAGTAAAACCCCATTCATTAATGCAACTGCAAAATTAACTTCAAGACCTTCTAACATTTCTACCACTGTACCTGGGGTTCTTGCTGTTGCAATAGTAAAGTTAAGTCCTTTTTCCCTTATAAGTTTATTAATTTCTATTTTAGAAAACTCTGATATTTCCTTTTTACTATTTAACAATGTCCCATCTAAATCTGATATATAAAAATCCATAATTAAACTCTCCCTCTAAACATGATTATATTTATTATATACAAATTATAACAATATTTCTTGAACATTTAATTAATGTACTATTCTAGATTACAAAAATAGTATAGAAATCTTGCTAACTGTATTTGAGTCATATTTAAAGTTCTAATTGCGCCTATCATTTGCTCCTGAGTATCATTTTTATTACAATCTTCTACATATGTAGTAGCATAACTAGCACTTTCTCTTCCTATATATTCACAATAATCATCTAAAGATAAGTCATTATTTTTTGTATATATATACTGAATTTTTTCAAGTTCACTCATATTTTCAACATCTAAATTATCATTTCTTACTAAATAATTAAAGTTTTCATTATCTAAAGGCATTGTATCGAGAAGAAAACTCTCATCCATATCTTCTCCAAAAAATTCTTTTATCTTATTTCCATCCTTTATCCAACATTTTACTCTACATTCAAAAGCGCCATGATTTGAAAATTTTCCTTCTTTAATACCATTAATATTAAAGTATTTAACTAAAAATTTTACTAGAGGACCTTTCTTATCTATCTGATTACTTACATGATGGGGTTCATTCATATCAGCTAAAAAGTGACAAGCATAACATAAATGAATCATTGCCCTTTTCCTATCCCCTCTTTTTTGAGCCTTAAGAGCCCTATGAACTCTTTTTTTAAATCTAAACATAGCAGTAAATTTCTTATTTCCAAAATAATTTGCTTCAGTCTTTGCATTATAAAAGTGATCTCCAAAAATATATAATGTCGAAAGAAAACTCCTATCTGGTTTCTTTGAATAAGAAGGTTTTAGTCTTTTTATACTTCTACTAATATCATCATGAAATACAACTAAATCTACATACCAATTTATATTTCTTTCAAATTCTAAGTTCTTCAAAAATTTTTTATTATCATTAAATGCAATATGATATGCTTGATAGAATAATACATCATGTGTATCTGCTCTTTTTAAAGATTCTTCTAATATAGCAGTAAGCCTTTCATCTACCCTTTTCTTCGGCTTACTTCTATGCATCATCATATTATTTATGTTCTCTTTTGTTTTCTCAATATCTATCATTACTAGATCCTCCCTGAATAGCTTAATTATATCACTTTATAATTTAAAATAGCTATTCTTATAAAAAACACATTGTTTCTTACAATTATAAAACACTTATATTTTTTATAATTTAATAAAATATTAAAAAACATCTTACTTATTATGTAAAATAAATCTAATTATTATTATAATTAATTATTTTTTTATCTATAAAAAATCAATTTACATACAATATAAAATATCAAAAAAAAATTCCTACATTATATATGAAGAAAAAAATTTTTTCTTCATATATCCATTGTTAAAATTCCCAGTATCATTCATATCATTTTTAGAGAATATATAAATGATATAGAAAGGAGTGATTTTATATGTCAAAGTCAAAAAAAAATAAGGCTCAAAAAAGTAATTCACAAAAAAATAATGGCAGCACAAAATAATTAATAAATTTACTGATTGGTATTTCACCTTAAACACCAATTAAAAATACATAAAATGTAAAAAAAATATATTCTTTTAATACTTTTTAGACGTATTTAAAAAAAAAATAAAAAAATTTTTCCAACGAACAAATTTTATATTTTCATAAAATTTGTTCGTGTTTTTTTATTTATAAGCTATTCTTTTTACATAAAAATACAATTACATTCTTTTCTAGAACCGAATTTTCTGTGTTTTATTTTTGTAACCTTTTTGTAATATTTTAACCCATTTTGGTATCCCCTCCCTATACAAAGTCTGAAAATATGTTATAATAGTGGAACAACGGGGAGATTATCTAAAAAAATAGGTGTTCTGAATTTACAAAAAGGAAGGGAGTACAGTTTTATGAAACATAAGATTCTATCTTTATCTCTAGCAGCAGCACTGCTTGGAGGTGTAAGTGTACAAGCTTATGCAACGCCGACTAGTAGCCTACAGGAGAATAAGACGAAATATACGGAATTAAACAGTAAAATATTAGACTTAAATTCTAAGATTTCAGATCTAAATATTCAAATAGAAAACTTAAATAAGAAGACTGAAGAAAATAATCTAAAAATAAACGAGACTAATCAGGAGATTGCTCAAACACAACAAAAAATAGATGCACTAAAAAAAGAAATTGAAGAAAAACAAAAAGCTCTTGGAGTTAGATTAAGTGCTATGTATAAGAGTCAACTAGACTTTAATCCAGTTGTTTTCTTATTAAGCTCTGATAGTTTTTCTGAATTCTTATCAAGACTTAATGCATTTAGTAAAATAATAACTTTAGATGATAATCTAATAAATTCTTTACTTGATAGTAAAAAGGCATTAGATGATAATATAAACAGTCTTAACGCTAAAGAACAAGCTATACAAGAATTACAAAAATCAACTCAAGAAAATATAGCTCAGCTTAACGCAAAAAAACAAGAACAAGAACAATCTATGGCTGAATTTAATGCAGAAAAGACTAAAGTTTATGGTGTTATAGAGCAAAATGAAAGTGAATTAATTAAACACTCTGTTGATATTATTAATTCATCTAATCCAAGCCTATCTGAACTTGAACAAGCTAAATCAAACTTAGAAGCGATTATGCCTCAATTAAGTATTGATTCTGTTAAAAATCAAGCTCAACAAGCTATAAATAATGCTAATGGTGCTATTAATTATATTAAACAACAAGAAGCTGAAAAAGCAGCTCAAAATAGCCAAGCAGTTCAAAATAGCCAACCTGGAAACTCAGGTGCTACTGGCTCTGGATCTACTAGCAACTCAGGAAGCGCATCAGGAAATAGTAGTCAAGGGTCACCAACAACAAACTATAAAAAAGTTCTTAATATGCAAGCCACAGCTTATAGCGGTGGAACAATAACAGCAATGGGATTACCAGCCGTAAGAAATCCTAATGGTATAAGTACTATAGCCGTTGACCCTAGTGTAATACCTCTAGGTTCTAAAGTATATATACCAGGATACGGTTATGCTATAGCTTCAGATACAGGTGGAGCTATAAAGGGTAACATAATAGATTTATTTATGAATTCAGAACAAGCATGCCTAAACTGGGGTAGAAGACCTGTTACAGTTTATATAATAGCATACCCTGGTCAATGGTAGTAAACACCTATAAAAAAAATAGAGAGCCTTTTACAGGCCCTCTATTTTTTTTATTCAATTATCTCACTATAATAAGCTACTTCTAATAATATCTTAAGTAAAGCATCTTTATTTATCTTTACTACTTCCGAATTCACAAATGAGCTATTAGTTATTTCTTTTTCATTGGTAGCCTTAATAGTTATCCCCTTATCATTAATATTTATTATCTTTAAATATAAAGCTCCTCTTTCTATATCTGAATACTTAGCTAAAATATCTCTAGATTTATTAGTTAGTTTAAAAATTATAGCTGAATTATCATAATTAATAAAATCACTATAATTTTCACACATATATGCTAATTTTCTAAAAAACTCTTCAACTACATTAGTATCTTCATTCCAAGTAGTTATTGCTGATATTTCACTTATTTTTATATCTGAATAATAAAAATCCTTTATCATTAAGTTAAATCCCTTATTAGTTTTAACCTCATTGGTTTTCTTAAAATCATCATTATAATAAATAGTTTTACTATTACTTATAATATGGACTATTGATTCCTTACTTATTAGATTAGCCAAACATATCTTTTTATTATTTTCATCTAAAAAGAATATATCATATAATCCTTCTGACACATTACTTATCTTTATCTTTGTATATAAATCTTCATCATATTCTATATAATCTATTAATTTACCACCTATTCTTAGCTTTTTAATACTCCTTAACATATTTAAAACATAATTTATCTTATAATCCGATATATTCTTATTACCAAATATAACATTAAACTTTAATTTAGTTTTTGACTCATCTTTTTCAATTAGAGGAACTTCATATAAATTTATAGATAAAATCTTCTCCCCTACTTTAGTATCTATATTAGCAATAAGTGTAGATTCTAATAAATTAATATCTAAATTTAAAAGATTACTAAATTCATTATTTAAAAACTCTATTATCTTTTTATTATCTAGATAAGGACTAATACTAGCAAGTTCATTAAAGCTATACTCGCCTCTCTCATCTCTACACTCATAATCATTATTTATACTCTTATTGAATTTATTATAATTTTTACTCTTATATTCATATACTTTATTCCCGTAAATATCTAAAAGCATAAACTTATCATCATTTATAAAACCTATTTCCCTCTTATAATCTCCATTTTCATAAATAATTTTATAGCCATTGTTATTTTGATTTAAAATTATCATATTAGTTACCTCACTTTTAATTTTTTCTCCCCTGTATCTAATATCATATGCTAGTGAAAATATAATAATTTATCTCAAAATAAATGTAATCCTACACACTTAAAAAAACTTCTCTACAAAATTCTGCTTTATTTTTATTTTATAATATAAAAAAGTAGCTATTCCAAAAGAAATAACTACTCTTTAAATTAATCAATTTCATATTTATCAACAACTATGAATTTCTCTGATTTTTTACTTCTATTTTCAACTTTAGTTTTTACTTTTTCTTTAATATCTCCAGCTTTATCTATTCCTTTATCTACAGCTTTTTCAGCTAAGTCTCCAACACTCTTTCCTATCTTATCACTATACTTTTCAGCATTTTCTGCTATCTTTTGTGAGATATTTTCTGTTTTCTTAGCTATATCTTCTCTTCCACTAGCCTTTGCAACAGATGAAATTACCTTACCAGCACCTTTAGCTCCTATTTCGGTAGCTTTTCCTAAAACATTTGATGAAAATCTAATTCCTTTTTTTAATGTCCCCATTGCATTTCCTCCTATGTTACTTAGTTATATACTAATTATAACAATATTTTATTACTATTGCACATCAAAATTCTTAACACTAAACCTCAAAATATTATATAAATACTACATATATTTCCGTCTTAAGACTAATCCTAATTATTGATACTTATATATAAAAATTAAATTATTACTGAATACTCATATTTGCAATTTTATCGTCACTTTTTTCTGATATACTAATCTAAAAAACTTTAATGTGATAATTATAAAAATAGTCGGGGTGATCTTAAATGAAAAATAAAACATCTATAAGAGCTGTTATAAATATTTTTTTAGTATGTTTAGTTTTCTTTACACTTAGCTTTTTAATAAATTATATGGCAGATTTTGATGCAATGAGTCCATCTCTTCAATCATTTTTAAATGCAGCATCAGCCTTGCCTTTAATAATGTTAATTAGTCTTATTGATGTTATCTTAAAAACTATTGAAGCTGAACATAAAGTATTAAAGATAATACTAGTAATTATACTTTTAATATTTGGATTAACGTATACATATTTATTAGATATTTTCTCAGTAAGAGCTTTACTTTAAATATTAAACAAAAAATAGCTATCCTAAATGAAAACATCATTTTGGATAGCTATTTCTTAAAAGAACTATATTAAAATTCTTCTACTTCTAACTCTTCTTCTTTTGTCATAAATTGAGTTAAGTCATTTGAGTTGCTCTTAGCAAAATCTAAGAATAAATCCTCATCTATTTCTTTAAATGCTCTAGTATTAACTAATACTAAGTCGTACATTCTTAAACTTACATCAGTTTTTCCAACAACTTTAACCATATCAACATTTTTAAGAGCTTCTAGTATTCCAGCACACTCTTTTTTGTCATTTATGATAGCATTATTTGACTTTGGAAGTTTTGTCTTTGAATCAAGTGTAACTGATTTAAAGAATTCTCCGTACTCATCATATAATTCTAATGCTATGTTATCTGTTTCTAAATATCTTTCCATAACACATGATAAGTGTAGTCCCTCAAAAGAAACTTTTTTATTAAACACCTTAATAGTTGTCATGATTTATACCTCTTTTCTTTTAATTATATAAGTGGTAAAATATATACTTCACTTTTGATTAACATATTAATTATAATTTAATAATCCAATAATTTAAACCTATTTTGCAATAAAAATTTAAAACAAAGTGAAAAAATATCATTTTATACCCTTTTTATACTAAAATTCGGCATAAATAATTATAATATCATTATTATAATTTTGATACATACATTTTAGAAAATTTTCCATGAGTTATTTTATATAATGTTCCCTTTGTAAATCTTGCCTTATAGTTAAATTCATATTTAAATTCTTTATTATTTTTATAATCTTTAAAGTAAACTACTGAATGATTGCTTTCACTTTCTTTATCACCTTTATATTCAACTCCTGTACATATAGCTGATGTAACAACATATGAATTGCATACAAAGTCAATTATATTTAATATTTCTGTTGATTTTATAGCTATTCCCATAATAAACACTACTGGGATTGCTAAAAATGCTATATTTGATTTATATAAAAAATCATATAAGCCAAATCCACATGCAAAACTAATTATAATTATTGCTACTAAATACATTATTGATGTTTTTATAGGTCTTCTATTTAAAGGAAGCTTAATATTATTACTCATAATTTTATTATTATTTACTATCTCCATTTTACTCCTCCCAAACAAATATGAGTACATCTTATATTTTCTGAGATTAATTATAGCAAATAAAAGTTTCTATAAGTTAACATTTTAATACTTTTTTAAAATCAAATTAAGCTATTATTTCTTTATTCTTTTAAATATTCCGACTAAAGGAATAGCTATTAAAACTCCAATTCCAACTCCTGTTATATCTCCTAATAAATGTGCTGTTGCATATGCAATACTTGCTGAGAATCCACTTACTACTTTTAAGATAATTCCACCTACAATTGCATTAGATATATAATATCCTACAACATCTAAAATAGCACCTAATATAAAAGCTACTATATAAACCTTTATATTTTTCTCTCTTCTTTTTTCTATATAATAAGCTGCTAAATATGCCATTAATCCCTTTATTACAAAAGTAAATGGAATCCAATAAATATAACCTGCTGCAAAATCAACTAAACTCATTCCTAAAGCCCCTGCTAAGAAAGCTTTTCTTTTACCTAGTATTACAGCTGATACAAATACCATACAATCTCCAACTTGTACAAATCCATTAATAGTAGGTATTTTTATAATATAACCACCTATAAATACTAAAGCTATCATTAGAGATGTTAATATCATCTCATTTATGCTATTATTCGCTTTTTCATTATTTCTCATAATTCCTCCGAGTAATATAAATTCTTATTAAATCTTAACTCTCTAAAAATTATATTGCAACTGTATCCATACATTTGATATAGCTCTTATAAATACATATAAAATAAAAAAAGATATCTCAAAAACTGAGATACCCTAAATTAAGTGAAGCTCCAAAATTTACTTTTGGCTAGCTGAACTTACTCATCAAATGCACATGAGATGAGTTTCCTAATTAAAACTCACTTTTAGCCAGTTGAACTTACTCATCGAATGAATATGAGACAGTTTCCTAAACACAACTTCAAAACCTGTTTTTGACCAGCAGAATTTACTGTTCAAATTCATATGAGATAAGTTTCTATAATCTTAATAATCACTTCCAGCTAAGAAACCTGTTGAAAATGCTATTTGCAGATTGTATCCACCAGTTTCAGCATCAACATCCATAACTTCTCCAGCAAAATAAAGATTTTTTATAAGTTTAGACTCCATAGTTGATGAATTAATTTCTTTTACACTTACTCCACCTGAAGTAACTTGAGCTGCATTAATAGTTAATAAATCTCTAGCTGTAAGCTTCATTTCCTTTATGTATGAAATAATTTTCTGTTCATCTTCTTTTTTTAGTTCATTTGCCTTAGTTTCTGATAAACCTAAAACATCTAAAATCTCTTTTATAAAATTCTGTGGTAATAATCCTTTTAAGTTATTTATAATATTTTTATTTGGATTACTTCTTATCATCTTTGATATTCCTTCTTTAGAAGTATTTTCAAGAAAATCTAATGTTACTTCTACTTCTTCACCATTTGCAATAGTCTTATTTAAATATGATGATAATTTTAAAACTCCAGGACCTGAAATTCCAAAGTGAGTAAATATCATATCCCCTGTTTGTTTAAATTTCTTTTTCTTAATCTTACTAGTAAGAACAACCTCTTTCATAGCTATTCCCTTTAAATTTTTGACAAACTCTTCTTTAATAACTAAAGGAATTAAAGCTGGATAAAAATCATTTATAGTATGCCCATACTTTCTTAATACCTCATGCATACTACCATCTGATCCTGTACCTGGATGACTCTTTCCTCCAGTTGTAATTATTACTTTATCAGCAAAAATCTCTTTTCCATTTGCTGTTACAATACCTTTGATAACCCCATCTTTTATTATTAAATCATCAACCATTGTTTTATATAAAACTCTAACGCCATTTTTTGAAAGGTCTTGTTCAAATAATTCAATAACTTCATCAGCTTTATCACTTTCAGTAAACACCTTTTGATCATATTCAACTTTATATTTCAAATTCTTCTTTCTAAAATAAGATAATAAATCTAAATTAGAGAAAGAATAAAAAGCACTATATAAAAATTTACTATTAGTAACTACCTTAGGAAAAAAATCTTCAATATCTCTATTATTAGTTATATTACATCTTCCACCACCAGTTAATTTTAATTTTCTCCCTATCTTACTATTTCTCTCTATTAAAATAACTTCATTAGTCTTAGCAGCAGTTAATGATGCCATTATTCCTGCAGGGCCTCCACCAACAACTATAACTTTCGCCATAATTACCTCCTAAACTTTTGCTAAAAATTATATTAAATATTAAAACCTACTTTCATAAATATAATAAGCATAAGCCTTCTAAATCAAATTTCATATTATAAAACTCATTACATTATACTATATCTTATAGGCTAACATCTATAATAAATTACTCTAATAATTATTTTGAATAATCAAATTTAAAACTGGTTATAACTAAATTTATAGAAAAAAATATAAATTTATCTAGGAGGTATATTTATGAAGACATTTGCTATAGTACTTATGTTATTATCAACTTTAAATTTTGTATCATGTAATAAAAATGCAACTGCTCCAACTCCCCCAGCAGCTCCATCACCAACTAAAGCTAGTCAAAATATTGTAGTTGATACAACAGTAAAAAATTCATCAGAAGCACTCAACCTATTAAGAGAAGGTAATAAAAGATTTGTTTCTGATAACTCAGAACTTGTAAATATAAATGCAGAAAGAAGGGAACAATTAAAAAATGGTCAACATCCATATGCAACAATAGTTTCTTGCTCTGATTCTAGAGTAAGTCCATCACTTATATTTAATGCTGGTCTTGGAGAAATATTTGATGTAAGACTTGCTGGTAATGTAGTTGATCCTGATGCTCTTGGTTCAATTGAATATGCAGTTGATCACTTACATACTCCTTTAATAGTTGTACTTGGACATCAAAATTGTGGAGCTGTAACTGCTGCATATGACACAGTTGTAAAAGGCACACCTGCTGTAGGTAATATGGCTGCATTTATAGATCAAATTAAACCTTCAGTAAATCCTAAGGGCTCTATTAATGATGCAATTAACAATAATGTAGATAGAGTTGTTAAACAAATTAAAGAAGATCCTATAATAAAGAATGAAATTGCTGCTGGAAAAGTTGAAGTTCTTGGAGCTTACTATAGTTTTGATGGCACAGTTACTTTTAAATAATTACTATAAAACATATTATATTTACATATAAAATATTGATTTTTAGAATATATCGAAATTATTTTGTAATTTTTTCGATATATTTTAATTTAATTTTAAATTTTTTAAGAACATCTTAAAAGCCCATATTTCGACATTTGCCTATAGATAAAATATATTTTTCTTCATTTTGTTTTAATTAAATTTACATTTTTCTATTTGTACAAACTATTTTTCTCTGATAAAATTAAATCATACAATATGTGTATAAATTACCAATTAAAAATTAACTAAATTAGGAATATTTTGTATATAATAATGTAATATTATATAACTTTTTTAGTAATAGTTTTAAATATTTATACAAAGGGATGTAAATGTTATCACAGAAGATAAAATACGGAATAATATCCCCCAAATTCAAATAATTTTAATGTTTATTAAAATTAAATAAGTTTTTAAAAACATTATTACACATATGTAAAAAAATTATTTAAATATCTAGGAGGAATTTCAATGAAAAAATTAGTTTTAGCAGTTATAATAGGCGGATCTTTATTATTAGCAGGATGTGGGGCTGCTGCTGCAACTAATGCAGGTAATAGCACACCAAAAGAAACTGCAACAACTGACACAACAAAAACTGCTCAAACAACATCAACAACAGTAGATGTTACTAAAACAATAACTAACCCACAAGAAGCTTTAAACTTACTAAAAGAAGGAAATGCTAGATTTGTAGCTGATAAATCAGAACAAAAAAATATTGATCAAAGCACAAGAAATACTTTAAAAGATGGACAACACCCATATGCAACAATAGTATCATGTTCTGACTCAAGAGTTACACCTTCAATAGTATTTAATGCTGGACTTGGTGAATTATTTGATATAAGACTTGCTGGTAATGTAGTTGATGATGATGCTTTAGGATCAATCGAATATGCAGTTGATCACTTACACACACCATTAATAGTTGTTATGGGACACCAAAAATGTGGAGCTGTTACAGCAACATATGATGCAGTTAAGAATCATGAAGATGTTCATGGAAAACTAGAATCAGTTGTTGAAAAGATTGAACCAAGTGTAAATCCAAATGGAACTGTTGATGAAGCTATCCATAAGAACGTTGAAAATATGGTAAAAGAAATAGAAAAAGACCCTATAGTAGCAGCTCAAATAAAAGCTGGAAAAGTTAAAGTTGTTGGAGCTTACTACGATTTAGATGGTAAAGTTGTATTCGACGACGCTAGTATAAATAAATAAGAAAATTATATATAAAGAAAAGGATTAATGGACAAGCCATTAATCCTTTTTATTATTCAAAAGATTGCTCTAAACTCACTTCTTTATTTCTATCTGTTACAATAAACTTTCTTATCATATCTACAGGTATTATAGTAATTGCTAATAAAGTTACTACTATCCAATGTTCTAAAGTTATTGGTGTACAATTAAATAAACTTCCACCCACAAATGTTAATAGTATTTGTACTACTACTATTGCTGCCATAACCTTTATAAAGCCCATATTTTCTTTTATATTCTCAAATAGATTTAATTCATCACTTCTTACATTGAATCCATTAAATACTGCTGCTAAAACAAATATTGAGAAATACGCTGTCATATGTTCTATTGTATGGAAATCCTTTGTACTATCAAACATCTCCATAAAGAATGGATGACGTAAGAAAATAAGACTAATAACTGTTACCCAAGCTCCTGAAAAAATAACTTGCTCCATCATTTTTTTAGAAACTATACTTTGACTTCTTGATTTAGGCTTTTCTCTCATATACTTTTTAAGTGCCGGCTCTGAACCAAGTGCTAAAGCTCCAAGTCCATCCATTATAAGATTTATCCATAAAATATGTGTTATACTTAATGGCTGTTCTATATTAAAGAATGGTGCTATTGCACTTACTGCAACAGCAGCAACATTTATAGTTAATTGGAATTTTATAAACTTAAGTATATTATTATAAATTGTTCTTCCATAAAGAATAGCATTTTCTATAGATTTAAAATTATCATCTAAAATAACTATATCTCCAACTTCTTTTGCTACATCAGTACCTGATCCCATTGCAAATCCAACATCTGCTCTCTTAAGTGCTGGAGCATCATTAACTCCATCTCCTGTCATACCACAAACAAGANTCATCCCGCTATAAGTTCCCCAATTTTGAACTGATTCAGCCATTTTTGATAATGGTGCTGCAAAAAATGAATAATAAAACTTACCTCTAGCAAAATTTTCAGGATAAATAGGGTATGGCCATTCATTAATTGGTAAATTTGTTTTATAAGCAACATTTATAAGTAGTTTATTCGCTCCAAGTTCATTAACTAAAGCTTCTTTTTGTTCTTTGGTTCCATTTAAAAGAATATCCTGTTGGGTTTTAGTTAAATTAATATAGCCACTATTAGGTACTTTATTTTTTATTGCATTATAAACCATTTCTCTAAGCGCACCAACTGAAAGCCCCATTTTATATGCTTTAGCACCAAGTTCAGCATAATCTTGACCAGCTGCAACATCTATTGTAGAAAGATCACTTGGTAAAGTATTAGAATTATTACCTGTTACAGCTTTACTTACAATAGCTACTTTGGGATTATTTACAGTAGTATCTATATTATTTGAACTATGATCTACAGATACATTATCTTGTGTAGTTGAACTAGTATTCTTTATATTTTCAGAGTCAGCTTTATTTACTGCTATTTTATTATCATTTATTTGATTAGTTTGAACTGTATTTTTAACTTGTGAAGTATTGCTAAAACCTATATAACACGCTACTCCTCCAATAACTACTACTGCTACAATTATTCCTATAAGTAATTTCTTCATTTGTTTTCTCCTTCCAATTCTTCAAATATAAGTTTACACCTAAAGCTTATAATAAAAGAAAAACTTTAGTAACAAAATAATGGAATAACTATAACTTATTAGAATTTAAACTTATATAAAATTTATTTATTCTTTAAACTTAAATTTTATATAACTATTAACAAAACAAAAAAAGAATTGCCTTAAAAAAGACAATTCTTTTCTTAATTATTTCACAGCTTTCATAACTGTTTTTCTTATCATATCTACTGGTATTATTGTTAATGCTAATACTAATATTAGCAGCCAATACTTAGCTTCGAAAGGATAGCAGTTAAATACATCTCCACCTATATAAGTTATGATAACTTGAACTACAAGTATTATTCCCATAACCTTAACAAAGCTCATATTTTCTTTTAAGCCAGAAGTTATATTTAGACTATCTGTTCTTACATTAAATCCATTGAATACAACTACAAATACAAATAATGAGAAGTATGCAGTTGTTAATACATGTTGATTTTCAAACATATTCACAAATAGAGGTAACTTTAAGAATACTATACTTAATGCAGCTAACCATGCACCTGAAACTAAAACCTGTCCCATCATATCTTTTGATACAATACTTTGACTTCTTGACTTAGGTTTTTCTTTCATATAACTCTTAAGTGCTGGTTCTGAACCAAGTGCTAAAGCTCCAAGTCCATCCATTATAAGATTTATCCATAAAATATGTGTAATACTTAATGGTTCTGCTACCCCTATAAAAGGTCCTATTGCACATACTGCAACAGCAGCAACATTTATAGTTAATTGGAATTTTATAAACTTAAGTATATTATTATAAATTGTTCTTCCATAAAGAATAGCATTTTCTATGGATTTAAAGTTATCATCTAAAATAACTATATCTCCAACTTCTTTTGCTACATCAGTACCTGATCCCATTGCAAATCCAACATCTGCTCTCTTAAGTGCTGGAGCATCATTAACTCCATCTCCTGTCATACCACAAACAAGATTTAATTCTTGTGAAAGCCTAACCATTCTTGATTTATCTGTTGGAAGAGCTCTAGCTATAACTTTTAGATTAGGTAATAATTTTTTAACCTCATCATCTGAAAGCTTATTTAATTCTTCTGAAGTTAATGCTAAATCACTTGATTTTTTAATAAGTCCACAATCCTTAGCTATAGCTACTGCTGTTTCTTTTCTATCACCAGTAATCATAACTACTTGAACACCAGCATTTTCAACATCTAAAATAGCTTCTTTTGCCTCTTGTCTAACTTCATCCCTTATACCAACAAAACCAACGATAACTAAATCATCTGGTAATTCATTTTCAGTAAGAGGTTTTTCACTATATGCAAATGATAAAACTCTCATAGCTTTAGCTGCTAACTCATCTATCTTTTTATTAATCTTATCTTTATCTATATCTATAATATTTCCATTAGCATCTATATATTTTGTAGCTTTTGCTAATAATCTTTCAGGTGCTCCCTTATAAACAGTTTTACCATGTAATTCTGAAGCAGAATATTTATTAGTAGAATTAAACTGCTGTATATTGTCTACTTTTAAAGCAGAATATTTATTTAACTGCTCTTTCCCTAAATAATTAAGTAAAGCTTTATCTGTTGCATTTCCACCTATTACAACTCCATTAGCATCAAACATTGCATCTGTATTCTTACCTATGCATAGTGAAATTATTTCTTTAATTTCAGCACTACTTTCATATGAATTTTCTATATTTCCATCGAAAAACTCTACAACTTCTAATTTACCTTTAGTTATTGTACCTGTTTTATCACTAAATAATATATTTAATGAACCAGCAGTTTCTATACCTATTGGTTTTCTAACTAAAATATTTTTTTGAAGCATTTTTGCAGTATTCTTCATAAGAACTATGGCTATCATAAGTGGTAAACCTTCTGGAACTGCCATTACTATTATTACTACAGAAAGCATTAAAGTTTCTAAAACATCTTTAAATATATTAATAACTGGCATTGCTGTATAAGCAGCAATACCACCACTTATAATAATCTTATGAATCATAAGTGCTAGACCTATTACTGTTGCCCCTATGTATCCAAACTTTGAAATCTTATTTGCAAGATCTGTAAGCTTTATTTTAAGAGGACTATCTACACCATCCTCAGCCATATCAGCAGCCATACATCCCATTACAGTTTTCATTCCGACTTTTGTTACTGTCATAACTCCCAATCCATTTACTGTAACAGCTCCTCTAAATAAAGAATGCTTATCTACAAAAATCTCTCCTGTAATAGCAGTTTCTGATTCAATATCAATATTTACAGAAGAATTTACAGCAACTTTTTTACATTCTTCTGATTCTCCATTTAATGATGAATTATCTACACTTATGTTACCTTCAATAAGCACGCCATCAGCTGGTATTTTATCTCCTGATTGAAGAATTACATGATCACCAACAACTATATCATCTACTAATATTTCTATCGCCTGTCCATCTCTATAAACTTTACATTTATCTTTTTCAGCTTTTTCTTTTAATTTTCTATACTCATTATCTGATGCCATTTCTGTTTTTGCAGAAATAAAAGTAACAAGAAATACAGCTATTACTATTCCTATTATCTCTCCCCATTCTGCATAACCAAATATACACATAATAGCTAATATAGCTGCTATAGCAAGTAGCAATTTTATCATAGGATCTCCAAATGCTTCTTTGAATTTATCAAAGAAAGTTTCTGGAGCAGCCTCATGTATTTTATTATCACCATATTTTTCTCTACTAATTTTAACCTGTTCATTACTTATGCCTTTCAACATAACTTACCCCCTAACTAAATAATGTTTATTCACCAGCATTTTATTTCTAGCTTTTTAAAGAATTCACTATTTTTTACATCAAAATTTATAAAATATACATGCGAAAAAATTTCCGCATGTATTAAAATAAATTATTGGTATAAAGCTAAAACTCCATTTAAATCTGCTATTCTACCTTCACCTATAGCTTTAAATTGCCACTCCATACCTGCTCTATAAAGTTCTGCAAATATAACAGATGTAGCTGTTGATCCATCTTCTTTTAGATTGAATCTACAAATTTCTTTTTCATTTTGTTCTGCATCTAAAAGTCTTACATATGAATTGTTTATCATTCCAAATGTTTGTCTCTTTGCAGCAGCATTATGAATAGTAACTACAAAAACTATTTTCATAATAGAACTATCTATAGCTGATAAATCTAATGACATTCTTTCATCATCACCATCCCCAGCTCCTGTTCTATTATCTCCTCCTAAAGTTACTCCTTGTCCATTAGGATTATTAAAGAAAATAACATTAGAAACAGTGTTAAATTTATTATTAGCATCTAATAAAAATGCTGCTATATCTAAATCAAAATCTGCTCCATTAGTAGCAATATCCCAACCTGCACCTAAAATTACTTTTTTAAGTCCTGGATTTCTTTTAGTTAAATCTAAAATATCATTTTTATTTAGATTTAAAATTCCACCTTGTGGTACATTATTCATTTGATTGTTGTTTGATAAACTTCCAAAGTTTCCACCTAAATTTATCGCCATATTAAAACACCTCTTTTATTTATATCTATCGAAAAGACTAGACACAGTTGCATCCATTAGCTCTCCTCTTGCTTTAAAACTCCAGTCTGAGTCATCTCTATTTAACTCTGCAAATAATATTGCAGTATTATCTCCACCATCTTCAGTTAGATTATATCTACATATTTCTGTGTTACCTTGATCTTCATTTATAAGTCTTACATAAGCATTTTTAACCTTTGCAAAACTTTGCTTTCTACTTTTAGCATTATATATAGTAACAGCAAAAATAACATTATGACAGTCAGCAGGTAATGAATCCAATTTAACAGAAATCATTTCATCATCTCCATCGCCTTCTCCTGTCCTATTATCTCCATGTAGATATATACCTGTTTGTCTTTGATTACCAAAGTATATTAAAGAATTTTTACCTAATATTTTTTGATTTTTATCAAGTAATAGAGCAACTAAATCTAAATCATAATCTGCTTGAAAGCTAAAGAATCCTTTCTTAACTACATCCCAGCCTGCAGCTAACATAATATTATTTAAACTCGGATTTTTCTTAGTTAAGTTTAAGACCTCATTTTTCTGTAAATTTAACACTATAAAATTCTCCCCTTCAAATCTTTAAAATAAGTAATACACTTTTCTACATATATAGACCTAAAATTCCATTTAAATCCGCTATTTTTCCTTCACCTATAGCTTTGAATTGCCATTCATATCCGTCCCTATGAATTTCAGCAAATATAACTGATGTAGCTGTTGATCCATTTTCTTTTAAATTAAACTTACATATTTCTTTTTCATTATTTTTTGTATCAAGAAGTCTTACATATGAATTTTCAACCATTCCAAATGTTTGTCTCTTCATTTGAGCTTCATGTATAGTTACTACAAAGACAATTTTTTTAATATCTTGTCTTATTTGTGATAAATCCATTTGAATTCTTTCATCATCACCATCTCCAGCTCCTGTTCTATTATCTCCTAAAAGTTCAATTCCTTGACCTCTCATATTATTAAAGAAGATAACATCATCTGGAACATTTGCTACTTTTCCATTTTCATCTAATAAGAATGCTGCTATATCTAAATCAAAATCAAATCCATTATTAGCAACATCCCAACCTGCTCCTAAAATTACCTCTGTAAGACCTGGAGCTTTTTTAGTTAAATTTAAAACATCATTTTTCTTAAGATTTAAAGCATTAACATTATTATTTGCTCCAATATTCCCCATCATTCCACCTAAATTTATTCCCATATAATCAACTCCTTATACATTTTTCCTAATTATAACATAATATTACCAAAAAAACATTCTTTTGGAGTTACATTAGAGATACAATCATTTTAAGATTCTGCTATATTTCTTTTCATATTAGCTTTGATAGTTTCTAGCTTATGTGAATTTTCTCTTCTTTGTTGTCTATTAGCTTCTTGTATAGCTTTTGTATCTTCGATACCTTTCATAATTGTTTCAAATGACTTTTCTAAAGTTTCAATAGCAACAGAACTTCCTGAAGCCATCTTAGCTATTTCAACTGATTGTCTAGCTGTATTTTGTGCATTTCTCATAATAAGCTCATTTGTCTTATCATCAAGTTGTTTAATTGATTTTGCTTGTATTTCTTGTCTTTTTAATATTACAGCTTGAGCTAAGCATTGCTTAAATATAGGTAAAGTTACTATAAATGAAGAATTAATCTTTCTCATTAAGTTGAAGTTAGACATTTGTATTGTTTGAATCATAGGTGCTGCTTGTATAGCAACATTTTCTGCTATTTGAAGATCATAAACTCTTTGAGATAGCATTTCTTTGCTGACTTCTAACTTTTGAATAAGCATTTGCTTTTCTTCTTGATTCATTGAATTATCCATAGGAATTTGCGTTAAATATCCATCAATTTCTTCCAATGCCATTTCACCAGCAACTATATATTTTTCTAATAATCTATAAAATTCTAAGTTTCCATCATATAATTTCTTTAAATGTGCATTTGATTCTCTTATGTCATTTTCATATTTCTTTAATAAAACATAAACCTTTTGAACTTCATATCCCATAGTATCATACTTTTGGAATAGCTTTGCAACTGATGTTCCTACATTTTTAAATATTTTAGAAATCATTGAATCTGGCTTTGCATCTTTGATTTCCTTAACATCAAATTTATCCATTATTTTAGTTAAGCTTACAAGCATTTCACTTGCCTCTTCTGATTTAACAGCTCTCATTGAGTTAAGAAGCTCATCTGATATCTTAGAAATATTATCACTAGCTTTTTGACCAAAATTTATTATTGAATTAGTGTTTTGTATATCTACTTCACTAGTTAAAGCTTGAACTTCTCTCATTCCTCTAAGTCTTTGTTTATATTCACTAATTTGTGCATTTATTTGTTCTACTGACATATCACCAGTTTGAGGCATCATTTCTCCACCTTGGTTATTAAGTCCTATATTAAGTCCCATACCTTGATTTTGATAACCATACTGCATATTATTTTGTTGATATCCCATATTATTTTGAACTTGTTGGTATCCATTATTCACACCTTGCTGAACTTGCCCATATTGCATTGGATCATTCATAGCATTCATATTATTATTCATTCCATGCATATTAGCTTGCATATTATTTTGATATCCCATATTCATGTTTGGATTTCCATAATTCATTCCATTATTCATACCTTG
Organism: Clostridium mediterraneense; assembly: GCF_900091705.1. Lineage (GTDB taxonomy): Bacteria > Bacillota > Clostridia > Clostridiales > Clostridiaceae > Sarcina > Sarcina mediterraneense. The sequence continues at coordinate 1,789,954 of NZ_LT594785.1, forward strand.
ATTATAATTAGGATTCATATTTTGATTATATCCACCCATGTTCATCCCTTGATTTTGTTGATGATTTTGGTTATATCCTCCCATATTCATATCATGATTTTGTTGATAATTCTGATTATTCCATCCCATATTCATTCCTTGGTTTTGCTGGTTATTTTGATTATTCCACCCCATATTCATCTCTTGATGATTAGCTCCCATTGAATTCATATCTTGATTATCTAAATCAACATCTATAATATTTTCCTTGTTGAATTCATCATTATTCATATTCTTTATCCTCCCTAAAACACATCTAATATTTTTGATAAAAATCCTTGCTTACTACTACTTAAACTTTTATATTTTGAATTATAATTCATTTCATCTAATCTTGTTATATTAACAGATTCACTATTAATAATATTAGTTATATTAAGTAAACCTGATGGATTAAAAATAACTATATCCATGCCTATTGTGTGAAGATATCCAAATAGCATAAGCATATTATCTGAAATTTTATCTTCATCATTTAGATATACAACTAATTTAGGTACATAGCTTGTAAAATCAAAATTATCTATAAGCCTAATTATATTTTCATTCATAGATAAAACTAAAACAAGGAATTTTAATTTATCTTCTTTTGTAAGTTGTTTTGCAAAAATATTTTTATCTTTTATTGCCTCATTGAATTTATTTAACAATAAATTTTGAATCTCTTCACTATATTTACTAAATGAATATAATGAAGTCTTTTTAATTTCTTCTATATCAAAACTTCCATCACTCAACTGAGAAAACATAAGCTCATACATATTACTATTAACTTTTGTTTCATCTGAAATCATTCCATTATTAAAGAAAATTGTATTTGGTGACTTTATGCAAAAATCAACAAGCTTTTTAAAGTTTGAAACATCTCTATATTGTCCATCTATCTTTTTAAAGAAACATGGAACTGTAACTAAATCACCTTCAACTTTAAATCCCTGTCTTAGTTTAGCTTGTTCTTGCCAATAACTATACAAATCTTCTACTATTCCATCTATAAGAACACTCTTAGTATAACCATCTCTAAATTGCCAAGGCATATACATTCCAGTTCCTGAGAATAATTCTCTTTCAACATCTCTTTGTATTTTCTTTGTTATGCTTTCAACATTATCAATAACTTTACCTTTGGCTGCTTTTTCTTTAAAGCTTTCTATCTGTGATATACCCATTCTTTCTTCACGAATACTTAAATGATCTATATCTATACTATCCCAATGTTCTTCCTTTAATGGATTTATATATATAACATCAAAATTCATTCTATTAAGCATTATTAAAAAATAAATCGCATGTCTATCTATATTTCCATAATAAATACATCTAGGATTTAAATCAGATTTATAATCTAAATCCTTTAAAAATGAATATGCCCATACAATAAGCTTTGTTATAAAATTATTTCTAACACTATCATTAAAGAAGTTTTCTGTTCTAACAGCAATAGAAATTACATATTCTAAAGCTTTTAAAAAATTAAGATTTACTTCAAAATCATTAAATATAGTAATTTCCTCTCTAGATATATTAAAAATATCCATAGTATTAAGCTCATTATAAATATATTGTATAAGTTCCATTTCCCCTATTAAAGGTAAATCATTATCAAATATTATAGAAGTACTTTTATTTTCATCGCATTTTAATTCTAAAGTTTTTAATGAACTATTATATTTTTCTTCATTTTCGACACCTATAAATCTATAAAAGTATGGCTTAAAGTTACTTTCTGTACTTCTTTCAAACTTTTTTCTAAATATAGAGTGAGTTAATTCTAGAATTTCCATAATAAATTTTTTCCTCCTCTATAAAAATAATTAATACTTTAATTATATCATCTTTAAGAGTAAATTTAATTATTTTAACTATTTGTTAACTATCTATTTTTTCTAATTCCTCACCTATATAATCTAATAAGTCTTCAGTTGAATAAATCCCTTCTTTTTCGGTAATAAAAGCATCCTTATGTCTAAAACTAGCATGCTTTGGCAAGATAGCTTTTCCTCTTGTGGTAAAGTCTTTGTCAACATAACTATCTCCTGCTGTAATCAAATTATTTAACTTATATTTATCAATTAAATAATCTAAAGCATTTATCTTATTTATTCTTTTATCTATAATAAATATTTTTACTCGTATTTGTATTATCTCTATATTAGCCTCAAATTTATCTCTTAATACTTCATAAGCTATTTTTGCTTCATTCATATCTTTACATTTTATAGTTATATAAAAACCTTCAATATTTCTTATTTCAATACAATCAATATTTAATGATTCTATAAAATTTATCTGCTTATCTATTTCTTCTGGAATAATTAAATTTTTCATTCTTTTATCCCATTCTAAATCTAGCTCTCCATTTATATATATCTGAGCTCCATTACTACAAATTATTATTTCAGGCTTGTACTCTTTTATAAAATCAATTCTTAAAGTTTGCTCTATATTTCTCATTGTGCAAGGAATAAAATTAAATTCTTCTTTTTCTAACAGTTCTTTTAATTTATTATAACTATCATCTGTCATATAAGTTATTTCTTTATGACCTATATACTCTACACATCTAAAGCCTTCATTTTTAGCATGTACTATAGTCCTATCTAAATCTGTTACAAAATCTATTTTCTTCATTTATTTATCTTTTCCCTCTATTATTGCTATTGCTTTATAATCACTATCCTTATATTCTCTTATCTCTAGCTTCTTTTCCCTAGCTATATTAACAAGTTGTCTAACACTTTGGTCACTAATATCTTTCAATAATAACATCTTAGCTTTTCTTCTTATTAAAACTCTAGAAGCTTCCCCTACACTTAGCTTTATAAGATTTATATCATCAACATTATAGATATCTTTAATCTTAATAGTTACATCTTTAGCATAATCTCTATCTTCTTTTTCAAATTTAAAATTTTCTAAATTCTTTCTAAATAAACTACTAATTCTATCAATATATAATTGTGAATAATCATATTCCTTTAAATAATCAATCATTTTTGCGCCATGAAACTCATTATCTTTTATATATTTATCACTAAGGATAGTTCTACTAACAAGACCACTAACAGTTGAATTTAAAATTGATGTAGGAATAGCTATATCTTCTCTAGTTCCATAAAACTTACTAAGCTTTGCTGGATCTGCAATAACAGCTAGTGAATTATCAACATTCTGATTATTTTCTCTATTAAATATCTCTATAGATTTTTCTAATTCTCTAATTATAGAACCTTTTCCTGTCCAAGCATCTACAAATTGAATCTTAGCTTTAGGATGATTCTTTAAAATATATTTTAAGGCATTATAATCTACACCTTTCCCCCTAATAATTGATATACTATAATGCTTTGTCTCTACACCATATTTATATCTTAAATATTTCTTCATTAAAATTCCATAAGGAGTCCCTGCTCTTGCAAGAGATACAATAATCAAATCATTTCCTTTTTCCTTATATATAGCTTCTGAAATTTTTGCCACATAATCAGCTATTTTTTGTCCATGAGTCTCAAGCATTTTAAAGAAATCCTTTTCTCTTGCTTTTGTAGGCTTATCCTCCTTAGATATTGTTTCTGAATAGCTAATCCCACTTCTTATAATCTTTTCTTTTTCTTCTACACTTACCTCTGACACTGTATCTGAAATATCTTTTAAAAGGAAAGTACAATCATCCTTATAGCTGCCATTTATTAATTTCACCTTGAATCTCCCCTTAACTATATTTTAAATATACTAATATTCTTTGTTAATTTTATATTTAAATCATTCTCTGTTAATAAAATTACCCTATCATAATTTTTTTCAATTTCATCCTTATTATAAAAATAATATTTAACATCATTATCATAGAAAATATACTTTTCTTTTATAGGATAAAGTTCTTCCTTACAAGCATAAATGGGGCTTCTAGTTGTAGTTTTAAAATAAACTTCTCCATTAAGATATGATGCTATTCTTGAAGGAATATATATATTTTCCCCATGCCCTAAAACTAAAGTTTTCTTTAAATATCCTAATTCTTTTTCTATCTTTTTAGCTATATCCTTACATTTCTCTTCTAAATTTCTAATATCTTTAAATTCAACGCCAAATCTTCCACTATCTTTTATATAATTTTCTAAACCATGACTTGTTTTAAGTTCTATTCTATCTAAATTATTTAAATTAGTAATTTTTATTTTTTCTTTTAAAAACTTTTCTTCCTTATCATAAAATATTGTAGCATCCTCTATTTTTATCTCTCCTGAGATTAAAGATAATACTTCTAAATCTATGTCTTCCTCTTCTATAAATCTATCATATAAATCTAAATATTCTTTATTTCTCCAATCAAGAATACTTAAAATAGTATAATTCTTTATATTAGTAACTCCCTTTAGTTCTTTTATAATATTAAGCATAGATTTTCCTGTTGTTATCTCATCATCTACTAAAATTATTCTTTCAGCTTTTAATAATCTTTCTTTATCTAATAAAAAACATTTATGAGTTGTAGCATGTGAATGTTCTTCTTCAAATTTTAATAAAGATTCTATCTCAACTATCTTCTCTCTAGTTGTAGTTAGATAATATGAATCTTCTATTGAAGAGGCTACTGACATTCCAAGACCAGTAGCTGTTTCTGCAAAACCTAGTACTAAAATATCTTCTTTACACTTAAAAGAATTGTTAAATAAATCATTTATATTTTTATAATCAGATTCTTTAAAAGCTTTAACTATATTTTTTGTAAGTTTACTATCCTCACTAAGTCTTGAAGCTAATAAGTAACCAGCTAATCTACAAACATCAGGTTTTAATTCAATATGTTTTCCTAAAACCTTACTAATAAATAAAAAATTTCTCTTTGGGTTATTAGCTCTATATCCCTTAATCATTAAATCATCTAAATTTAATCCATATATATTTTCTTTTATACTAATCTTCATCTTAAAAATTCCCCTCTAAATATAGCTCGTCTACTTTTACTCCCTTATTTAATACTCCATAGACCTCTGCTTTCTCCACTATCTTTTTCGCCCAATTTAAATGTGGTAATACTTCATTCATTTTATTATCAGAACACCCCTTAAATACTCCACCTTCTTTAGAATTATCAATTATATTAACTGCATCAATATATTCTTCATAACTAACAATATGAGCTAAGTTTACATACCTTGCTTGCTTTGGGTGTATAACTGTTTTACCACAAAAACCATTTTCCTTATCTAATCTAAGTTCATTTAAAAGTCCCTGAACTTCTTCTGAATTTATATCATCAGAAAAATATTCCCAGACTGGAGCTGATATAATATATTCACTAGATTCACGTAAAAATATATTTACTATATCAATAAGACATTCTCCTACTACTCTTACCTCATAAATATTAGAATTCACAGATCTTCTTAAAGCAAATTTAGAAGAAAAGTCTGTTCCTCCAACTCTAATATTTAAAATAATATCCTTATATCTATCTAAAATATCTTTTATTATAATAAGTTCAGCCATTCTTGTTTCTTTATAAATAATATTTTCTGATTCTAAAATTGGCATTACATAAAATATTTCATTAAATAAATTTGATAATTTTCTCGTGTGTTCTAAATACTCTATGGCATTTTCTGCATTAAACTTTGGAAAAACAAAACCTGAAATTAATGGTGCATGATGTTTAGATAACCTACTACTAAAATCTATAAATTGATTTATATTTCTTATCCTCATAAAAATAAGAGGTATATCTTCAAAATTTATTTCTTTATTTCTTAAGCTATTATAAAGCTTGTCTAAAATTATTATTGTATTATCTTCACAAATCTTTAAATCACTTTCTCTTACAGAATCCTCAAAACAAATAGTTATACTTGCTATATTCTTAAAATCTCCATTCATAATCTTACTATAAATATCTTTGAGACTATTCATATATAAATTAGCTCCTAAAGCATATTTAAGGAAATTTTTATTACTATATTTATTAAAATCACTTGGTAACTTATAAAAATACTTTTCTTTTAGGTCCATAAAATATCTCATTATTTATCCACCTTTTCACCTGTTTATTTTTTCTAATTAATTAAAATTATATCATTAGGCTATTTTTTTGTTAAATAATAAACTTAAAACAAAAAGTGAACTCTATAATATGAATTCACTTTCTATTTATTACTTATTTAACTTTCTATTTATATTATTTTTAACTATTATATAAGTTGCTATAAAATATCCACCATAAACTGACACTAAAATTACTGCAGTAACCATAATATTTCTAACAACATTATCATAGCCAAAGCTACTAACTATATCTCTTGCAAGCTTTAATCCAACAATGGAATGTATTAATGCAACAGCTAAAGGAATTATGAAATATATAACAATTTGAATAAAGATAGATTTATTTATCATAGCTCTATCCACACCTATTTTATCCATTAAATTATACCTTTCAATATTATCGGTTGATTCTGATAATTGTTGTATTGCTAATACTACTGAAGATGCTATTAAAAATATTAAACCTAAATATATTGAAAGATAAGCAATCATAACTCCAAAAGCTAAAGGAGTTTCCTGTGCTGTATCTTGATTAGCATAAGCTATGCTTCCATTCTCTTTACTAATCAATTTCACCTTATTAGTAATCTCTGATAAATCTTTATTAGTATCAATATTAATATAAGATTTAACCTTTGGTAGATTATTCACTACTAAATCATTAACAACAAAAATTACTATATCTGATTTAATAAATCCGTTATAAAAAGTAATATTACTGGCCATATCATTTACTGGCGTTAATATATTGTTATTTATATCTATCTGTTTTCCACTCTTTAAGACCGAATCAATATATTTTATAGCATCACCTATATTAGATATAACCATATATTGATTTTCTTTAAAACTTATAGGCTTTTCACCAAGCATTTGTAATGTTTTATTTAACTGAGATAACTTAATAACATTAATATTGTCATTTATATATACAGGATAATATTTATTTAAATCACCTATATTATTTTTATTAAAGAAGCTTTTATAATGAATATCAGTCTTATACATATCAATATTAGAATAATTATTAGTATAACTACTTATATTTAAACCATGATCTTTTAAATATTTATCTAAATCTACATTATTTCCTGATATAGTTATATCAAATTTACAAGCATCTTTAATACTAGAATTTATACTCTTATTTAATCCAAGCCCTGTTGATAAAGTGCATATTGCTATAAATAACATTAAACAAACAAATGACATAGATACAAAGGCAGTATTTATTTTACTATTAAGTTGTCTTAAAACAAACATATTTAAATCTCTTAAATATGTTTTCTTACTTGTTTGTACAACTTTTAAAAAGAACCCTGTTAATGATAAAAATAATAATAAAGTTCCTACTGCTCCAAGTCCAACACTTAGAAAATCTGTTCTTCCCCCTATTGTAGCAGTACCTTTTTTTAATATTAAATAATACGCAGTTCCTATCATAACTACACTTATAAAGAATATAATAACTGATATTAAAATATTGCTTATTAATAATTTTTCATTTTTCTTTTTTGCATTAATTAAATTTATAAGCTTTATTCTTCTTAAAGAAAAACTATTAAAAATAAATACTATAATATATATAATTAAAAAACATATAATAGTTTTTAAGGCTGCTGATGAAGAAAATATAAAAATAAATTTATTTAACTTTGTATCAAATAACTTTGCTGTAAATATTGATAATCCCTGTGATAATAAAACTCCTAATAAAAGTCCAATCCCTAAAGAAAGGAAACCTAGTACTAAACTCTCTATAAATAAAATCCTTGAGATTTTACTTTTTTCCATACCAAGAGTCATATATATTCCAAATTCTTTTTTTCTTCTTTTTATAAGATAATTATTAACATATAAAATCAAAAATCCAAGAATAAATGATACAAAAACAGAAGTAATACTCATAATAACATTTATTGAGGAGAATGCTGCCTTTTGTGACTCACTTAAATCCAATATTATAGTTTGAGATTGTATAGAATTAAAAGTATAGAAAATACAAACTCCAAATATTAAAGTCATAAAATAAATAGTATAATCTCTAACACTTCTCCTTATATTTTTAAGAGCAAGATTAAAATACATCTCTATCATCACCTCCAAGTAGGGCAATAACTTCAATTATTCTATTAAAAAATTCTTTTCTTGTATCATGTCCTCTAATTATTTCATTAAATATTTTTCCATCCTTTATAAAAAGAATTCTACTAGCATAACTTGCAGTAAACGCATCATGAGTAACCATCATAATAGTTGCATTTAATGACTTATTAAGTTCTTCCATAGATTCTAATAACTTTTTAGCAGACTTCGAATCTAAAGCTCCTGTTGGCTCATCAGCTAAAATCAGACTTGGATTAGTTATTATAGCTCTTGCTGCTGCAACTCTTTGTTTTTGTCCACCAGATACTTCATAGGGAAATTTATTTAATATATCAGTAATATTTAATTTATCACTTATCTCTTTGATTCTATTATCTATCTCTTTAGGTTTTATTTTTAATATCGATAAAGCTAATGCAATATTTTCATAATTAGTTAATGTGTCTAAAAGATTAAAATCTTGAAAAATAAATCCTAACTCTTCTCTTCTAAACTTAGATAAAGCCTTTGAACTTATTTTTGTAACATCCTTATCATTTATATTAATATGTCCACTACTTACCTTATCAATTGTAGCTATACAATTAAGCAAAGTAGTCTTTCCACTTCCTGATGCCCCCATTATTCCAACAAATTCACCTTCATCTACTTCAAAACTAATATTATTTAAAGCTTTAACTACATTACCTCTTCTACCATAATATTTTTCTATATTACTTACTTTTAAAACTTGCTTCCTCATTATTTATTATATCCTCCTTAAACTTCTTATAGCTTAATTCTATCAATCTACTAATTCTTAAACCATAGAAGTATATAACACTAAACTTACATTTTTGTTATATTAGAAATACTATAAATTACTTTTAGAAAGTAATCATTTTATTAATAGGAAATATAATAGAAACTTTAGTTCCGATTCCTTCTTTTGAATCAAGTTTTATTCTGAGTCCAAGTTTTATACAAAGTTTATTACATAAATAAAGTCCTATACCAGTTGATTTTATAAATTTTCGTCCATTATCACCTGTATATCCTTTTTCAAAAGCTTTAGCTATATCCTTTTCACTCATTCCAATTCCATTATCACAAATACTTAAAGTTATATTTTCTTCATTTTTATCACAATATATCTTCAGCTCTTTATTCCCCTTTTTCATATATTTAATAGAATTTATAATTATCTGATTTAAGATAAATTCTAACCATTTACTATCTGAATAAACTTCCTGATCAATATTGTCCAATTTTATTTTAATATTATTATTAAGCAGAGAATTCATATTTCTTTTAATCACTTTATTAACAGAACTTTTTATATTCATCTTTTTAATAATATAATCTTTCTCTACCTCATTGCTTCTAGCATAAAATAACGCTTGTTCTATATAATTTTCTATTTTCTCTACCTCTTCACTAATACTATCCACAACTTCAGATTCATTATTTTCACTTATTAATTTACAAACTGCTATTGGTGTCTTAACCTCATGCACCCACATCTCAATATACTCTTTATATTCTTCACTTTTTATATTTAAGTTAGCTACCTCATCAGCCATTGACTTATTAGTTTCTTTGATAACTTTATATAAAATCTTTCCATCTAAAAAATTAGCTTCTTCTATTATATCTGAGATTAAATATTTTTTATCTAAGGCCTTTAGATTATATAAAAGTTCGCTATAATATTTATTCTTATTAAAATAATCATAAATATAAAATATAGTACTTCCTATAAAATTAACAATTACTATAAATATAATTGTATAATTCTCAACTCGTAATGACTTTAAAAGGACTGAGGTAAATATTAAAACTAATATATGAATCCCAATGAAAATTAAATGAGATTTAAAATACTCTAATGGTTTCATATAATCATATACCCCTGCCCTCTTTTAGTTTGTAAATAATCTACTGCTCCTATCCCTTCTAGTTTTTTTCTTAATCTATTCATATTAACAGTTAAAGTATTATCATCAACAAATTCTTCTTCCTTCCAAAGTTCCTTAATAATTTTATTTCTTGAAACTATCTTCTCTTTATTCTTAAATAAAATATGTAATATCCTACTTTCATTTTTAGTAAGCTCTATTTTCTTTTTATTAAATTCAGCTTCACTCTTAGATAAATTATATTTTAAGCCTCTAATATCAAATACCTCCATAGATTCCTTTAAATATGCCCTTTTCATAAGAGAAGCTACTCTTGCTAATAAAATTTGAATATTATAAGGTTTAGTTACAAAATCATCTGCTCCAAGATTAATGCTCATAAGTTCATCAATATCACTATCTCTGCTAGTAACTACTATTATAGGTACATTACTAACTTTTCTAAGTTCCCTACAAATATAATATCCATCATAATAAGGTAAATTAATATCTAGTAATACAAGCTTTGGATCTTCCTCTAATATTCTTTCTACTATATTTTCAAAATCTAAGCTATAAGTAACTTCATAAGCATATTTATTTAAAATATTTGTAAGCTCTTTTATTATCTTCTCTTCATCTTCTACTATAAAAATCTTTTCTCTAGCCATATTAATCACCTCTATCTAATTATTCTTTTATTAAAAGCATACTATAGATTTTATTATTAAGTAATAACTTTTAACAATTATATGCCAAATTTAGATAATAAAAAAAGTAGATTCTTAAGAATCCACTTTTTTATTACTTCATACTACTAGGTTTACATCTACATCTTTCAATATACATCATAATCATAACTAATATAGGTATTATAATACATACACTCCAAGCACCTTCCATAAACTTAGATATAATTATTATTGTAGTTGCTATTATAGTAAATAGTAATCCTGTACCATTTATACAAACTTTCTTTTGCCAACCTTGTGGCTTAAGTCTAAACCATCTTACCATCATACCTGTTTGAGCAAGAGTAAATGATATAAATACTCCTATTGCATATAAAGGTAATAAGGCATCTGTATTTCCGTTAAATATAATTACTAATAAAATAGCTACTGCTGCAAGAATCATTATTCCATTTGAGTGACTATCCTTCTTATTTTTCTTTCTTAATAATTCAGGTAGACATTTATCCCCTGCAACTAATGCAAGTAATAATGGTAATCCTGTAAATGCAGTATTTGCTGCCATTATTAATACTATCATAGTAGCTAATTGAATTATATAATATATAACATTATGACCAAAAATTTCAGTTGCAACTTGTGATATAACTGTTTGCTCAACTCCTGGAACTGCATGATACATAGTTGTTAAATATGATAGTCCTCCAAATATAAGAAATACTAAAATCCCTAAAGCTGTTAAAACTTTCTTAGCATTCTTTTGTGCTGGTGATTTAAAGCTTGGAATTGCATTACTTACAGCTTCTATTCCTGTTAAGGCTGTACATCCTGAAGCAAAGCCCTTTAAAAATAATAAGAATGTTATATTCTTTGAAAATGTAGGTAATGTATATAATGGATCTGGATTATCTCCAAAGAATACTACTTTTATTATTCCAACAGCTATCATAAATAGTATTGAAATAATAAAGAAATATGTTGGAATACCAAACATTTTAGATGATTCTTTAATACCTCTTAAATTACCATACATTAAAATTAATATTAGAATAATAGTGATTATTACTCTATATGGATAAAGGCTTGGAAATGCAGCTACTATAGCTTCAGTTCCAGAAGTAGTACTAACAGCAACTGTTAAAGTATAGTCAACTATAAGTGCTGAAACTGCTACTAAACTAACTTTTTTCCCCAGATTATCTTTGGCAACTATATATGCTCCACCACCATTTGGGTAGCAGTCAATTACTTGTCTATAAGACATTATTAATAAAAACATTAAAAATAATATACTTAGACTTATATAAAGCATATATTTATAAGATGCCATACCTACCATAGGCATAAGTACTAATAATATAGCACCTCCTGCATATGCAACTGATGATATAGCATCACTTGCTAATATAGGTAATCCCCATAAAACATTTAATTTACCACCAGTGGAACTGGCCTCTCCCTCTGAAATTCCGTTTTTCATTTGTAATTTTTTCATAATTTTCTCCTAATGCATAATGCTTTTCCTGCAATAATTAAGTAAATTATATAATACCTATTTAAATTTACAAGTGAATAATTTTGACAATATAATAATTAATCAAATTAACTATAATAATAATAACTACTTTTTTGTTTTTAAGATTAACAATTTAAAAAAACTTTTATTAATTCTCTTGTAATATTCTCATATGTAAATATATTTTCATTTATACAAAATACATATTTTTTTGCAAGTATTTATGCGTTTTTTCATTAAATACTAATATAGTATTTTTAACTTATTTTTTATAGCTAATTAAAAACAGGTATATCAAATGTAAATGTATCATCACTATCATAAAGATAACTATATTGATTTATTATTTCTCCAATATCATTACCATAGTGTAATATGCTTGCATATTCATGCCATACATTATTAGCATTAGGTGAATATCTAATTTTATAAGGAGTATTCTGATTATAAACTCCATGAATATAATGATTTGATAAAAACTTTGCTGCTCCTTCTATAGCTTTAGGAACTGTTGTCCATCCATGTTTATATGCATAAGTAGTTCCTAAAATACCTGCTCTATTTGGAAAGCCAGGTAAATTATTTTTAGCTCCTATTCCAAATAAATTAAAAACAGTAACAGGATGTGGAAGTTTTATCATTTGATATCCAACAAGATGACCATTTCTATATATAGGAGCATTTTCATTAGCTATTTCATCTATTGTTACTCCTTGCGCTAAAGCACTTGTACCTCTTCCTGTTTCTAAAATTGATTGTGCTACAAAATATAATGGATCAATATTATAATCTCTTGAAACATCGTTTATAATTTGTGCTTGTCCAGCTAAAACTCCCATATTTTGTAGAACTTTATTTAATCCAGCAACATCTATATCTCTATATCTATTAACTCTTAAGAATTCATATTTACTACTAGAATTATCAGGATTTACAGCCTCTATATATTGTCCTAAAGATGCATTTCCCCATTCATTTTTTTGCATTCTAGCATAATTTCTTAATGATACATTATAATTAGTATGAATTGTATTTGAATTAACAGCTTCTGGTGAAGTATTTAGATAATATCCACAAGTATATCCTACTATATCTCTATATTCTACTTTATACCATCCATTTCCCTCATCATTTAAAATAGTTACTTTAGCTCCACTTTCTAAATTAGCCACTATTCTACCGTTATTACTAGCATTACTTCTGACATGAAGATATGGATAATTTCCTAAATTACAAACTACTGCTTTTTGTGCATTTGCAGGACTTGCTTGAGCCTCAACTTGATGAGCTCCTACAACTGCACCTGCTATTGCAATAGTTGTAAAAATATTTCTATTGTTCATCTATTTTTTCTCCTAATTTTTCCTTATTAATTTTAATAAAATATTAATTTTTTTAAAACTAATTTATACTTTAACAATTATAAGACACAATTTAACTTCTTTCAACCTTCATTTTCCAATAAGGATTTATGCATATCTATAAAATTTTTTTATCCTATAATTTTCTTTATAGCTTCATTTTTTGTAATAATTTAACTAATTATTTTTATTAACTTTTTTTTGAGTAAATGTTAACATTAAAGTATAACAAACGTTTAAGGGGGAATTTTTTTGATAAGTAAAAAAATTAAAAAAGTAGTTTCTACTTTAATTGTCTCATCTCTTTCTTGTTTACTTTTACCTACTAGTAATTTAACTGTTGCTATGGCTAAAGAAAACGTTAGCAATAATACTGAAATCAGAAAAACTACTGATACTTCTATAGAAAGAAAAATAGTTGGTTATTTTCCAGAATGGGCTTATAAAAGTGAAGCTCAAGGCTACTTTAATGTTACTGACTTACAATGGGAAGAACTAACCCATATTCAATATTCTTTTGCTTCTGTAAATGAAAAAACAAATAAAATAGACTTTGGAGATAAAAAAGCTGCAATAGAAGAAGACTTCTCAGATTTAAAACCTGAACAACTTATGTATAATGGCAAACAAATAGAGCTTGATAAAACTTTACCTTATAAAGGTCACTTTAACCTTCTTCAAACAATGAAAAAATCTTATCCTGATGTTGATTTATTAATTTCTGTAGGTGGTTGGGCTGGTTCAAGAGGTTTTTATACTATGATGGATACAGATGCTGGTATAAATACTTTTGCTGATTCCTGTGTTGATTTTATAAGAACCTATGGTTTTGATGGTGTTGATATAGATTTTGAATATCCATCTTCAACTAGTCAATCAGGAAATCCTGCTGATTTTGATGTTAGCGAACCTAGAAGAGCTACTATAAATGAAAGATATAATGTTTTAATGAAAACATTAAGAGAAAAATTAGATGCTGCATCTAAAGAAGATGGAAAACAATATTTATTAACAGCTGCTGTTACTGCTTCATCTTGGGTACTTGGTGGGGTATCTTCAAATGAATATGCTAAATATCTTGATTTCTTAAGTGTAATGTCTTATGACTTCCATGGTGGTTGGAATGAATTTGTTGAAAACTTAGCTAATATTTACCCAGATCCTGCTGATAAAGAAACTGCAAGTATGTTAATGCCTGTACTTGCTATGGATTGGGCTTATAGATATTATAGAGGTGTTCTACCTCCTGAAAAAATATTAATGGGTATCCCTTATTATTCTAGAGGCTGGGAAAATGTTAATGGTGGAGAAAATGGACTTCATGGAACAAGTAAAACTCCTGCTTCTGGTAAATATAATATTTGGGGAGATGACTTAGATGGAAATGGTGAATTAGAACCTGCTGGTGCTAATCCTTTATGGCATATACTAAATCTTATGGAAAAAGACCCAGATCTTAAAGTTTATTTTGATGAAGTAGGTAAAGTACCTCATGTTTGGCAAGATAAAGAAAAAGTTTTCTTATCTTTTGAAAATGAACAATCAATAGCTGAAAGATTAAAATATATACAAGAAAAAAATCTTGGTGGTGCTTTAATTTGGGTTATGAATGGTGATTATGGCTTAAATCCTAATTATGTTCCTGGTTCTGATAATGTTAATGAAGGTAAATACACTTATGGAAATACTCTTACAAAGAAATTAAGCGATGGTTTAAAGAAAATGGGACCTGCTACTCCTACTATTGAAAACGATACAAGTAATGGAGAAATAAATGTTGATGTAAAACTTAATGGAAAATATGATCACCCTAATTACACATACACTTTAGATATAACAAATCATACTACTGAAAAAATAGAAGGTGGTTGGACTGCTACATTTGATCTTCCAAATTCAGCAGTATTTAAATCATCTTGGGGAGGAACTGTTACTACAACTCCTAATGGTGACTTTACAACTGTTAAAATAACTTCAGCTGGCTGGCAAGGAATTGATCCTGGACAAACTTTATCATTACAAGGTATGATTGGACTTTGCTTCTCTGGAGTTAGAAATGTAACATTTAACGGAATGAAACCTGTTGGAGATAAAGAAATAGTTAAAAATGAAGCTCCTGTGATCTCTGGTGTTTCTGATAAAACTATAAAAGTTGGTGATAGCTTTGATCCTTTAGCTGGACTTAAAGCTACTGATAAAGAAGATGGTGATTTAACAAGCAAAGTAACTGTATCTGGAAAAGTTGATACTTCAAAAGTTGGAAAATATACATTAGAATACTCTGTTAAAGATAGTAAAGGACTTACAACTACTAAAATAGTAACTATTACAGTTCAAGATAAAGATGTAACTCCTACTAATACAAAACCTGAAATAAAAGGTGCTGATAATGTTGAACTAAATGTGGGAGATAAATTTGATCCTTTAGCTGGAGTTACAGCTTCTGATAAAGAAGATGGTGATTTAACAAGTGAACTAAGTTATTCTGGACAACTTGATACTTCAAAGGCTGGAAAATATACATTAATATATTCTGTTAAAGATAGTGGCGGATTAGAAGCTACTATAACTAGAACAATTACAGTCAAAGAAAATTCTAGTGTAGAAGATACATTTGATATAAATAAAGCTTATTCAGCAGGTGATACTTGTATATATAATGGTAAAAAATATGTAGCTAAATGGTGGACTCAAGGTGCTTATCCTGATAAAAGTGATGCTTGGAAATTAGCATAATAAAAAAAGGAGTTATTTCTTTAGAAATAGCTCCTTTTTAATTAACTAAAATTATCTACTTAATCTATATCCTATTAATAAATCATTATCTGTTTCATCTATATAATATGGTGTTCCTTCATATGAAACTAATCCTACTCCTTTTTCATAATTCCTAGTTTCTTTATATGTTTTATCTTTAAAACCTTCTATATCATTTATTATAGTAGTTAGAGTATATGAATTATCCTTTACATTACTCATAACAGTTTTTGCAGTGTATTCTTTTCCTTTAAAAATAACTTTCTGACTCCATGAATCTCCATCAAAAGGCTCTCCCCACATAACAATATAATTTTTAATAATAGAGACTAAAGTATCCTTATCCTCCCTTAGATAATCTTTATTTCTAATTCTTTGATAAATCATTGGTTCTCCAGCTTCATCATATTTAAAATTATATTCTAAACTAAATAATCTTTTCCCTCTTTCATCTTCACCATATCCATCTGTCATTTGTCCACTATATTTAATAGATAAATTTTTACTATCCACATTACTCTTTCCTAAAGTAAAGCCAGTTTCAGCATATCCATTATATATAGACTTATCTTTATTTGAAATAAAATATTTTTGTTGTTTTTCAAAATAAGTTTTTAATTTTTCTTTATCTCTATCAATAGTAACTTTATCAGATTCTATTTTATTATTCCCATCTTGATTTTGAATCTTATCATTATTACTAGTTACTTCATCTTTATCTTTATTCTTATCACTGTCTTGCTTATCTTCATTATTTTTATCTTGTGAATCGTTATTTATAATATTATTTTCATTATTATATACTACTTTCTCCTCTTTAACAGTACATGACATAAGAATACTTGAAATTATAATTATACTAATAAAAGTAGCTATTAATTTTTTCATAAAATCTCCTTCTAATTTATATTATATAAATAATTATTCACCACTAAATAAAATCTATTCCATTTATATCTCATATTATTAAATTATATTTCCAAGCTTCATGAAATAAAAAAATCTGCAAATAAATTTATTTGCAGATTTCCTTAACTATATTATTTTTGTTAAGTTTTAATTTATACTATCTCCTATATAAACTAAACCATTTTTAGTTATTTCAAATACACTAGACTTATTTACATCATATGAATTATTTAAAATATTATCCTTATATAAATGTGAAATACTTATTTTAGAACTTCTATTATAGTCTATAAATATTTTATCTCCATATTTAAAATCTAAATTATTAAATGCATTATATAGTGGATCCTCTGGATAATCCCCACCTTTTAGTGTTACACTTTTTATTAATTCATTATTTTTATTATATAATCCTATAGTGAATGCTCTTTCTTTTAAATATGGATTTATTACTGACCATCCTTTATTAACATTCATTTTCATACTTAAAGTATTGAAACCTAATTTAGCTAATGATTGATTCCATATATTATTAATAGTAATACTAGAATTAGTTAAAGGAGTAACTCCCTTTTCTAAGCCTTCTTTTGGCATTAGATTTAACATATCCTTAGCAATTGGTTTTTGATTAGGATTTTCAACTAAATTTAAAGCCTTTTGAATAGAATCAACATAATAATTATAATCTAAAGTTGTTCCATTATTTAATATTTGATTTTTAATTTGTAATAATATATCAAACATAGGCATTGGATAATCTTTAAGTGCTTTTATAATTTCCTCACTAAGATTCATATAATCTTTTACTGTAAGATTATTATTTGTCTTCATTAAATTAATCTTATCAAGCCATGCTTCTAGATTTAAAGGTTCTATACTTATAGCCTTATCTATTGCATTCATCTTATCTTTGTAAGAAGTTCTAGAACTTGCTAACCATAAATATTCATTTGAATTACTTAACTTTTGCTTATCTATATTTTCATATAATAAATTATAATTTGTTACATTCCCATTAGTTGCTATGCCTTTTGACCATCCACTAATATCAGCTCCTGAGCTGCCTGACCATCCACTAATATTATTTCCTAGAACCCATTCCTTTTGATTATTATAAAATATAAATGCACAATGTCCTGGTTGTCCAACTGGTTGTGCTGGCATACCAAATATTTGACAAGCAGATGCTCCTATATAAGATGTAGAACCACACACTCCTCCATCATACCAAACATCTAATGGACTTGGATTTGCTCCATAGAAATCTGGTCCAAATACGCTTACTCCTGTATGAGGATTTATTTCATTATAATTTATTGTATAAGCTATATTATTTAAACCACTATGTCCATTTGCATTTATAAAAGCATTATGATTTTGCATTATTACAGCTCTCATCCCTAATATTTGAGAATTAGGTATATGTGTATTAACAACGTACATTATATGTCTAATATCTAAAGTTTTAAATATAGGAAGCATTTCACCTTCCTCATTTAAAGTTTCAAATATATTGTATCTTTCAACTGGATCTCCTACAGTACCTTTACCCGGCCAAGCCTTTATTGGCGTAGCATTACTTACTGCAACAGCTATTGCTAATTTTAAATTAAATCCTGTTCTTGAGTTTGTATATTTGTTCCATATATCAGACCAAATTTGTAGCCCATTAATATTCATTTCTTTTGGATTTGTTGCTTGTAAATATTCTTGCATAGCAATTTTATTATTTAGCACCCAGTTTATAAACTCTTTATTAGCTTCACTTTTATTAAAGAAGTTTTCTAAGTTTGTTTCCCCAACTCTTGTTATAAACTCTCTTGTAGTAATATCATAATTTAACTTATCAGAACCTAATATATCAGCATTATTATTAGTATTCATCATTGAATTAATATTAATCTCAAATTCTTTAGCATAACTTGATATATCACTTGATTTATCTATATTAATAACTGATTTCTCAGTAACAGCTATTAAAAGTAAATTATCTGAATTTCCTTCTAATATATACTTTGAATTACTTGGAGTATTTGATGAAACTTTTATTGGGAATAATTTATTATTTACCTCTAAAGCAAATGTATAATGTTGTCCTACTACTAATTTATTTAAAATTGATTCTGGTATTATAGCTTGTACACTTAGCTCATTATTATTTAATATGCTTGTATTTACTGAATCTACAATTTTATTATTTGAATCTAATATAACAAGCTTTTTATTAGCTTTTAATATATTTTCACTTTGTCCATTAGCTATATTACTATCTACAACTAAATTATTATTATCCCAAGAAACATTACTTGTATAAGCATTTTGTCCAAAATTAACTTTCACAAGGCCCTCTTTTGTTATTTTAAAGTACTCTTCATCACCACTTATATTACTTAATATCTTATTTCCATTTAAAACAACTGGTCTAGAAATATCCTTATTATAACTTAATCCTATTATGTCACCATAATTAAATGATTTTTCATTTAAAAGATTTGTTAATTGACTTGTTGCTCCATTATTAACTGAAGAACTTAAAATTTTATCTCCATTAGTGTTATATAAATTAAAATTAAAGTAATGGGATTTTCCATCTCCAAAACTATCAGCATAATTATTTACTATAAACTTCATAGTTTGTGGATTAAATGTTATACTTGATGATAATTTTCCTTGCCATCCTTGATTATCATAAAAGTTTATATAACTATTCATTAATTGTATATTAGACTTTATTGATGGAGTAATTTGTGTTGGTATATATCCTTCTGATGATACAATAATATTTGTATTATTTGTAAATCCATCTTTATCATTTATAGCAATATTAAAATTACCATTTCCATTTGTCATTCCCTTAAATATGTTTCCATCAACTGAAACATCTACAAAAGTATTAGGTTTTGCAGTACCTTCTATATTAGCTGATATTACTTTTTCATTACTTAAGATATCTAGTGGTTTTACATTAATAAATTTATTATTTAAATTTACAAGCCCCTTATTTGTTATCTCAAAATATTCTTTTGCTCCAGTAGTATTTCCTATACTATTCTTTCCATCATAAACATTAGCTTTAACAAACTGTGGATTATATGAGACTTCTATTATATCTCCAAGTTTATAATTTTTATTATTTACTTCTGATATAAAGCCATTAATGTCATCTAATTTATTACCTTTGAAAGAATATATATACTTTCCTGTTTTAGAATCTATAAGCTTTATATTTAAAGAATCTCCATAAAATGCTCCTGTATATGTCTTACTTAAAGGATTTGCTGCTGCTTGCAATGTATTATTAACAGGGTTAAAACTTACATTAAATATTGGAACATTAGTATTATTTAAAACTTCTATTCTATTTGTATTTATATTTATTAAATTAGAATCATATTTTACTGTTAAGATTTTATTATTATCATTATTAACAAAAACTCTAATTTCACTATCTATAGGTGCATCATTAATAGGTATTTCTATTGAAAAATTACCATTATTATCTGCTTTAACAATTTTTGATCCATTATTGAAATAAGCATTTACATCTGCATTAGGCAACGTTTTACCTGTTAAAACTATATTTTGATTACCTTTATATAAAGCTTGTGAAGTAATTAAATCTTTATTTTCTAATGGTACTAATCCACTCGGTGTTATTTTAAAACATTTAAATTTATCTACAGCATCAATCTTAGTTTTTCCATCATCAAGTAATAAATTTCCGCAAGATAACTGTGTTTCCTTACTTTCATACACAGCAATTATATCTCCATATTTAAAATGAGCACCATTTAAATCCTCTTTTGAATCAAATACATTAAAATTGCTTGTAGCACAACTTGCTATAAGCTTTCCTGATTTACCATCTATAAGTTGTGCTGCAAAAGCTTTCCCTCTTTCATTATTTACTGTCATTGTTGCTGGATTAAAACTTATAGTTTGTCCATAAGTTGCATCCTTATTTTTATCTGATATATATATCTTAGATTTTAATATACCTAAATTTTTATTAACTGATGGATTTATAGTTGTAGTAAGTTGCCCATCAGTTTCTACTAATATATTAGTTTCATTTGTAAATCCATTAACATCAGAAATATTAACTTCAAATTTTCCTTCTGAGTTAGATTTAGTTGTAAATTCTTTTCCTTCAACAATTACATTTACTACTTGATTAGCTTTATTAATATTCCCTGAAATAATACCTGTTGTTATTTTTCCATTTCCTAAAACACCAAAAGGATTAACTTTGATTTCAGTCATATCACATAACTTTAATCCATCTTGTGTTATTTTCATTTCAATAGGTTTATTTATTAAATATTGTTTTTCATTATTAAAATTAGATATTTTTAATTTACTTGATTTCTTGTAATCTATTTTTATAATATCACCATAAGAAAAATTTAAATTATTAAAAGTATTACTTAATTCAGTCTGTGGATGTTCAGTACCTTTAACTTTTACTGTTTTAACCAACTTACCATTACTTTTATACATACTTATAGAAAAAACTTCATCATCTTTTGATACATATGGATTTATTTGCGCCCAATCTTTTATAAATTCTATTTTAGATGTTAGAGGATTAAATTTTAAAGTGCCAATATGTTGGTTCCAAATATTATCAATACTTATATTATTTTCACTAATTTTGTATATATTAGGATTTAATATAGGGTTTACTATTTTTTCTTTTTCTCCTTCTGCTAAAACTTTAATTTTAGTTGATACTGTTATATTTTTATCTGCTGTTATATCTAAATTATAAATCCCCTTAGAATCTGAAGTTGTTTTATAATCTTTATTATCTACCCATATATTTACTATCATATTTGGTTTTGCTTTACCTGAAACATTTATCTTATTACTATTTAAAGTAAAATATATAGGATTTACAATTAAATTATCTTCAATTTTCTTTAATCCATCTTGTGTAATTTCATAATTAATATTTTCATTTGGCTTAGCATTAGTTCCAAGATCTTCTGGATAATTACTTCTTGAATCTATTCCACTAGTCCATACATATAATCCTGTACTTTGGATTGATATTCTATCTCCATAATTAAATGTTAATCCATTAAAATCTTTTGCTATATCATTAATATTTTCTGAATCACTATAACTTTTACTCTTTATTATTGTTCCATCTTTACTATATAAAGTAATACTAAACGCTTTATTAGTTCTAGTATTAGAAAATTTTCTATTATTTATTGGACTTATTTCTATCTTATTATTAATAGTATTAAACTTTATTGCTCCTGATATATATGGTCCATAGTAATCACAGAATAATTGAATTTTCTGATTATCTAAACTATTATTTTTTATAATAGTTTTGTTTGTTTCATTACTTTTTTCTATTTTAGTAGTACTAGCTAATAAAACTTTATTATTACTCATACTTGATGCTATTGGCTGTACATTCATAGCCATTACTCCAGCTAAACTTATAATTGATAATATTTTTTTGGTATTCATACTTTTAATCTCCTCATACCTATATATAACTATATATTTACATGATTTCATCTTTTAAATGTTATCTTTATTACAATTTGTATACAAATTAATTTCTAAGTTAAAGATTAAGTTTATAATTATTAACAAATATTAATTAATAATTAACAATACTGATTATATATTAATAATTATCGATATACAATTAACAAATATAATGCTTAATAGCAAATTATTAGTTACGATATTTTATTTTTATAATATTTATAAATATAAAATCCTAAAAAAAATAAAATAAATAAAATTTCAAATATATTTTTATAACTATAATTTTTCCAACTAATATTTTCCATTTAAAAGTTATTTTTAATAAAAAAACTATACATAAATACAAAATATATGTATTTATATATAGTTTAATTTTTATCTCTTTTATAAATAATTTGTTTAGCTTAATCATTTAAATATCTATATTTCACTAATAATAACCTCTATATTTTCATTAATCTCAGTAAAATTGTTATCTGATAATCTAGTTGGAAGAATATACTCTCCATTTATATCCTTATTTGCTTCTATTCCATTAATAAGGATCTTTGAAACATGATAATTATCTAATACCTTTGGAATATCTATATTTATATAAGAACCAGGTGAGCCACTTGTTACTTCATGTTTTGCTAATATAATTTCTCCCTGATCATTTTTAATCTCCATATGTACTTTATGTATTATATCTTTTACAACATAATAAGTTATTATTTCATTTTCAACAGAAAACTTTTCTGGAACTCCAGATACAATTTCTCCTCTTAAATTAGTTATATCCATTAAATGATAGCCACTTGGAATTTCAGGTTCTTTAAACCCTGTTTCTTCTCCCTTTTTCCCAGTTGCAGATAATTTCAAAATAACCTCCATTGTTTCACTATCTACAACTTCAACATTATTAACACAAGTAACTTCCTCTTTATTTGAAACTATATCTTTATCGGAATCAACATTTGTATTAATTAAAATATCTAATAAGTTTTTCTCTATGTACTCTTGTCCACTTACCCTATTTCCTTCTGGAGTATATACTTTTATAGCATCATCAAAATTTTCTTCCACTTTTTTATTATTAGTTTCTATACTAATAGTATTACTAACTTCTATTACCTTATTTGCATTTATTATTTCTTTCTCTGTTAATTCATAAGGAAGTTCTTCTAATCCATCTCTAGTTATTTCCACAAAAATAGGATTACTTATTTGATAATCCCTTCCACCATTAAAATTAGATATATTTACATTAATAGATTCACTATAATCTATCTTTAAAATATCTCCATAAAAAAAACTTAAATTATTAAAAGCTAAGCTTAATTTACTTTGTGGCTCTTCCCCTATATTGATAAAGACAGATTTTATTAAAGTTTTATTATATCTATATAAACTAATAGAAAAAGTATCTTTTGAATCTACTAAATCATTAAATCCTGCCCAGCCCTTTCTAAATAATATCTTATTTGTTAAAGGATTAAATCTTAAAACTCCAATTGGTTCCTCCCAGATATTACTCATAGTTATAATATTATTTTCAATCTCATATGTAGTAGCATTATTATCTCTTTTAACCCTTGTATTTATAGTTGTATCTTTTTTAGCTTTAGTACTTTTATCATTGAATTCACTATTATTATAAGTAGTATTATTCCCAGTAATATCATCTGGCGGTATAGGCTGCGTATTAACAAGTGAAACACCAGCTAATGCCATAATTGATAATATATTTTTTGAATTCATTCTTTATTTTTCTCCTTGAAATATGTATATAAATATTATAAACAATAACAGTTACAAATCAGTAATAATTATGGCTTTATGAGAATAATTGTAATTGCTATTTAAATTAATATAAATACATTTACATAATATTAATTCTCATAAAAATTATATATAAAAAAATAAAAGTATAAGATATAAAATATAATTAAATCTCTACTTAATTATTTTCTATAAATCATACTTTTATAAAATATTTAATACTAAGCTTCTAACACAACTTCTGTTTCTGAAACTAAATTATTCATTTCTGCTTCCTTAATAACATTGAAGTCTATAACTTCTGAAAGTCCTATATTACTTCTTCTTTCCATTAAGAAAGTATCTTTCCATACTCCAAATATAGTTTGAGCTATCTTTTCTCTATATCCAACTTCTCTAAATCCACATTTTTCATGTAACTTCTTGCTTCCAATATTACCGTCTAATATTGTTGCTTGAAGTGTCCATATTCCTGCTTCTTCTGATAATCTTATAAGTTCATTTAAAAGTTTTGTCCCAATACCTTTTCCTCTTTGACCTGACTTAACATATATGCTAAGCTCAGCAACTCCTCTGTATTGGTATTTAGCATTCATAGCTGTAAGTGCTGCAAATCCTAAAACAACTCCATCTTCTAGTAAAATTATATTAAACCCCTTAAGATGGGAATCCATCCATTCTTCGTAGCTAGGCACTGTCCTTTGAAAAGTAATGATGCCTGTATCTATTGATTCTTTATATATGGCGACCATTTCGCCCCAATATTTTTCTTCTAATTGCACTATTTCATACTTTTCCATTACCTAACCTCCTATTACTATTTTTATTGCTTAATGAATAAATTACTGATATATTGCGAATATTATTATAATATAATTTTAAGTTATTTTAAATATATTAATTTATAAATTTAAGAGGTATTTAAAGATTTTTTATCAATTTAATTAATATTTTTTTAACAAAATGTTAATTGTAAAATAAAGTATTGATAAATCATATATTTTTATCTACTAAAAATACTAATAGACCTATCTAAAATCCCATTTAGAAAAGCTAAAACTATCCCATAATTAGTAATTGGAATCTCTTTTTTCTCACATTCATTTATTCTATTAATAACAGTCTTTCTATTTATCATGCACGCTCCACAATGAATTATTAAATCGTATTTTTCTATATCATTTGGAAAATCATGTCCCATTCTAAAAGTAAAATCTAATTTAGCTCCAACATATTTTTCTAAAAGTTTTGGTATCTTAACTTTACCAATATCCTCATGTGAAACATTATGACTACAACTCTCAGCTATTAAAATCTTACTTCCTTCTTTTAATTCTTTAATTTTATAGGCCCCCTTAACAAAAGTATCTAAATCACCTTTTTGTCTTGCAAATAATATTGAAAAGCTAGTTAAAGGAATATCCTTTGGAAGAATTTTATTAACTTTTTTAAATGCTTGTGAATCAGTAACTACTAAATCAACTTTTTTCATATCAGAAAGTCCCTCTTCAAGTTCTGTATCTCTCAAAACATAGCTTTTAATCCCATTATCCAAACAATCTCTAATAAGCTGAACCTGTGGAAGTATAAGTCTACCTTTTGGAGCTTCTGAATCTATTGGAACAACCATAACAACTGTTGATCCATAAGGCAAAATATCAGCAATTAAACTTTTTTCTGCTTCTAATTTATCTAAAGATAAACTTATCTTATCTATAAGCTTATCTATGCCTATATCTTCTTTAGCTGAAATAAATAAAACATCCTCTAATTTATCTTGTATCTCTCTAATCTGTATTTCACTTAGTAATTCTTTTTTATTTACAACAATTATCGAACTAAGATTATATTTCTTTATCTCTTCTTCCCATTTTTTATATGAATTTAAATCGATATTTTTACCATCAATAACAAAGATAGCTAAATCTACTTTTTTTAAAGTTTCCATAGTCTTCTCTATTCTTTTTTCTCCAAGAATAGTATCATCATTTAATCCTGCTGTATCTAAAAATAAAACTGGTCCTACTCCTATAATCTCCATAGCTTTTTTTACTGTATCAGTTGTTGTTCCTTTATTTTCAGATACAAGTGAAATATCTTGATTTACTATTCTATTCATTAAAGAAGACTTTCCAGAGTTTGTATTTCCAAATATACCTATGTGCTTTCTATTTGAATTTGGTGTTCTAAGCATCTTAGCTCCCCCTAATTATAAGAATAAATCTCTTTTACCTTGTTTTAGTTTTTCAATATTTTTTTCTACTATATTTTTAATTCTTTCATTTTTTATTTCTGATACTACTTTTAAAGCTGTTTTCATTGCTTTTTCTTTAAATTCTTCATCACCATAATCAAGAGCATATTCAACAAGTGTTGTTATAGCATTAGGCTCACATACATTTTGTATTTCTCCTGATTTAGCAAGTTCCATAAATCTATCTCCAGTTCTTCCTGTTCTGTAACAAGCAGTACAATAACTTGGTATATATCCATCATCAAGAAGTTCTTTAATTACTTCTAAAGGAGTTCTATCATCTTCAGTTTGAAATTGCTTATCATCACTTCCATTTTCTTCCCTTTCCTTATATCCACCAACTCCAGTGCTAGAACCTGCCGAAACTTGAGATACTCCATATCTTAAGACTTCTCTTCTCATCTTAGCTGTTTCTCTTGTTGAAAGTATAATACCAACATAAGGCACAGCTATTCTAAGAACAGCAACTACTCTTTTAAACATTTCATCACTTAAAAGATGTGGATAATTTTCTAAACTAACTCCCCCTGCTTTTTTAAGTCTAGGAACTGAAATTGTATGGAAACCTACACCATACTTTTCTTCAAGATAATTATTGTGCATCATAAGACCTAAAACTTCAAACTTTGGATCTGCTAGTCCAAATAAAGCTCCAGCTCCTACATCATCAATTCCAGCTTCCATTGCTCTATCAAAAGCAGTAAGATGATAATCATAATCACCTTTTAATGAATTTGGATGCATAAGTTCATAAGTTGGTTTGTGATAAGTTTCTTGGAATAAAATATAGGTTCCTATTCCCTTTTCCTTTAGCTTTCTATAATTTGCTTTTGTAGTTGCAGCAATATTTACATTAACTCTTCTTATTGCCCCATTTTCATTTTGAGTATTATATATAGTATCAAGACATTCTAAAACATAATCAATAGGAGCATTTAATGGATCTTCTCCTAGTTCTAAAGCAAGTCTTTTATGTCCCATTTTTTCTAATATCTTAACTTCATTAGCCACTTCTTCTTGAGTAAGCTTTCTTCTTTTAAATGTATTACATCTTTTGTAACCACAATAAACACAATTATTAACACAATAATCGCTAACATATAAAGGAGCAAACATTACAATTCTTTTTCCATATATATTTTCTTTTATTTTTCCTGCTAAATTATATATTTCTTTAACTACATCTTCATCAGAAGTTGATAATAATACAGCTATTTCTCTATAATCTAATCTCTTACCACTTTTAGCTTTATCTATTACTGCCCTTGCTTCTTCTTTACTTGGATTCTTTGTATCTTCTAAAACTCTACTTATTAAATCATGATTTATAAACATATCTTTTCCCCCTAATCAAAAATTAATTGTATATTTCCATTTACAGCTTTCTTTATATTTTTCTCTACTATTTTTTGTCCCTGTATAGTCTCAAGCCAAGTAGCATTATCTCCTCTAGTAACTTCTATCTCATATCCAGCCTTTCTCATTCTACCTTCAATACACATTCTACATTCAGCTGCTTCATCCCCTGTACAAATCTTACCATCATAAAGAGCATATTTATCTCTAACATTTGTAGGAGATAAATTTGGCATAACAACATTCCCTCCTGCCTTTATCCCCTTTTCTCTTCCAAGTGGATCAATACTTCCAAGCGCAGTAGTTGCTGGAAGCAATACATCTGGAATTAATAATCTCACTAAAGATAACATTAAAACTGTTTTTTCAAGAGTTCCTCCTGATTCTTTTCCAAGTGGAGTATCTTTTTGAGGAATAAATGGACCTATTCCACACATGTGAGGTTTAAATTCTTTAACAAATATTAAATCATTTACTAAATCATCATTAGTCTGCTCTGGTAGTCCAACCATAAAGCCAGCTCCAACTTGATATCCTATTGTCTTTAAATTATAAAGACACTCTCGTCTTTCATTCATAGTACAACCTGGATGTAATTTTTCATACAAATGATTTGAGGCAGTCTCATGTCTTAAAAGATATCTATCTGCTCCAGCCTCATACATCTTTTTATATGATTCATAACTTCTTTCACCTAAAGATAAAGTTATAGCATTCCTTGGAAATCTTCTTTTAATTTCTTTTATAATTTCCACCATTCTATCATCTGTAAAATAAGCATCTTCTCCACCTTGAAGTACATAAGTTTTATAACCTAGCTTGTCTCCAATATTAGCACATTCCATAATCTGCTCAAAAGTTAGCCTATACCTATCTGCATTTTTATTGCTTCTTCTAATTCCACAATACATACAATCTCTTCTACAAAAATTAGTAAACTCAATAAGTCCCCTCATATAGACCTTATTCCCATAAACTCTTTTCCTTACCTCATCAGCTTTTATTCTTAAATACTCTTTTTCTTCATCATTAATATTATCAAGAATATATAAAAGCTCTTCTCTTGTTGCATTACTTTCTTTATAAAGCTTATCTATTATTTTTATGATATTCATATTTATCCCCTTAAACTTTAAATATTGTTATAAATTACAAATAGTTCATTTAAAATCCCCAATATTTTTAATTATAAATCTACTAGAAAATATTGTCTATCAAGTATTTATTTATTATTTTTTTTATTGTTTTTTATTAATTTTGTTAACATTAATTTCATTTAGTTACTAATATTCATCTATATTACTTATATAACTGAAAATAGCACATACTTTATCAAATTGATTTATATTCTCATTAAATGTATAATTTCCCTTGGTAAAAATACATATTATTAACTTTTTAAAAAAATATATAAGGAGAAAACAAATGAAAAAATTATTTATAATAATAGCACTATTAGCAGCTGCTGGTATTGGATACTTGTTTGCAACAAATTCTGGACATGGCTCTGTTAAAGCTAATGCAAGTGAAAATATATCTAGTAATACTATAGGAAATAATTCTACTGGAGATGGTTCTACTAATAATACATCTACTCAAAATACTAGTGGAGAAAGTAATAATTCAAACTCAAATCAAAATATTAATACAGGAAGTAATAACTCTAGCTCCAATTCCTCATGTCAAAATTATGGACAACAATTTTCATATTATTATCCATTTAAAATGAATTATAGTAATGATCAAAGCGGTTTAGAAAAATATAATTCTATCTTAGAACCTTCTTTTAAAGGATTGTATGGACAATATCATAGTGTTCAAGTAAATATACTTAAAGGACATACTATTCCAGGTCCATTTTCTACACCTGAAGCAATAGCAGTCACATATACAGCTACTTATATAACAAGTGACCATAAACTTGTACATACAGCTATAGAAGATATAACTATTCCTACTCAAAATTCAGGTACACAACCATATCCAACTACTAGCACTACTGCTATTAATAGTGATTATAACTATGCACCTAGATATAATGAACCTGTTGGATATTCTTTAACTTTAAAAGGTATTTCTGGTGAAGGAAGCAATCATGAAGCTTTAAAAACTGCTTTAAATATACAATTTGATGGTACAGGAGATAAAGTAATAGCTACTGAGACAAGTGGAATAGAAGGTATGGAGCATTATGGTGCAATTTATAATTTAACTTATACTACACCTAGTGGTAAAACTGTAACAATAAAAGATGAAGCTATATGTGGTATAGTTAATCCAAATACAGGAGCTATTGTAGCTACTTATTCTAATTTAGATTAATAAAATAACTATAAAAATTATTAATAAATTATTTTTATCTCAATAATATAAGTAATTAACATATTTAATAGTTACTCATTAAAACTTTTAAATTTATATAATACTAAATAATAAAAAGGATTATCAACTTTAGATAGTCCTTTTTATTTTTAATATTCTTTTAAGGGTTTAAAACATTAGCTTTTTATCTTATTTAATTACTAATTCTATTTTCTATAAATTTAGTAATAAATAATTAAATTTAATAAAACTCTTTTACAAATTTAATACAACAAATTTAAACTTTTTTACATTTTAGATTATAAATATCTTTCAACTTTTATTAATACAATAATAATTTTATATTTAATTTATTATTATATTATCTTCAATCCACTCCTTTTATTATTAATACTCTTAATAAACTTTTATTTATAATACTAATATTTATATCAAAAGCTTTATTAAGGTAAAGAATATATTTTGACATAAATTGCTACATAATCTCTTTAGATATATAATCGCATTATCAAAGTGTACATTTTTAAAATTTGTAAATTAGGAGAAAATATATGAAAAAATTATTTATATTAGGAGTTTTAGTAGTAGCTGTTGCTGGTGGATATATTTTTGCTACAAATGCTGAAAAAGGTACAATAAAGGCGAATGCAGCTGAAAATACAAAAACTACTTCTACTACTTTACTAGCTAAACAAGAAAATAATAAAGAAACATCAAAACAAGTTAATAATACATCTGATAAAGATAATAATTTAGATAAATCTTCTGAAAATAAATATGGTACGGAGTTTTCTTATAAACTACCTTTCGAATTAAATTTTGTTGGTAGCCAAGCTAATTTAGAACATTATAGAAATATGATTACTCCTACTTTTAAAAAATTATATAGTAACGATTATAGTGTAGAAATTAATATTTATAGAATTTATGTTAGCTGTGAAAACAAAAATCCTACTTTAACTGTTCTATATACAGCTAGTTATATAACTGATACTCATAAGATTGAAAGAACCGCTATAAAAGCTATACCTATATCTGTGCCTGATCTTGCTGTTACACAATCAAATCCTGCACTACCTGAAACATGGGATTATACATCACAGCCTATAACAATAGATGGTACAGCTATTCCTACTAATACATCATATATAACTTTAGATGATGGAAGTAAAGCTTATTATGCTAATATGGTATTTAAAAACTTTAATACTCCTGTTATGTTCTATAATTCAGAGGAAGATGCAAGACTTAATAATGATGGAATTAAAGTAAATAATGCTTATCTTATAGTAACAAATATAAATAAAACCTATGCAGAAGTATATGATAAATCTACAGGTGAAATTGGATTTATAAACTTAAAGGATAATCCACTTATTAGTCTTGATACTCAGACACCTAATAATAAAATTAGAAAGCCTTTAAACTCAACTCCTCTTCAAGGCATATATAATTCAACTTCATTTTTAGTAGTTGATTATAAATGTAAGGTAAAAAATAAATATCAAATAGTAGATTTAAGAAAGTATCCTACTATAAGATCTGGAGTTCAAGCTACTATACAAGGTGGTACTAATATGATTGTTATAGAACAAGGTAATACTTGGAGTCTTGTAGCAGATGGAAATACTTTAGGCTGGATTCCTAATAAATATATTTTAGATGAAGGTGCTGCTGATGAAATAAATACTATGGATATTGCACCTAGATATACTAATCCAGTAGGATATTCATTAAATATAGATACTAACACTAAATATAATCAAGATGAGGTTCCTTATTCAATACTTATACATGCATTAAATGTAGAATTTGATAGAACTGGAGATAAAGTAACAGTATCAAACTTAGATCCTTTAATTGGAATGGGTCATATTGGAATGGCTTATAACTTAACTTATACTACACCTGAAGGAAAAACTGTAACTAAAAATAATATTGAAATAGCTGGAGGAACTAATTCAGTAACAGGTGGAGAAACTAATTATTATTCACAATCATAATATTCTAATTACTTTTTAAAGTTGGGGGAAAAACTTATGAAAAAATTAATTTTAATTGGAATTTTAGTGTTAGCAGTTGGAGCTGGATATGCTATAGCTTCAAATTTAGCAAAAGAAGCTGTAAATGTCTATACATCTGAAAATGCTCAAGCAACATCTGCTATTTTACAACCTGAAATAACTAAACCTAAAATAAATGAAACTACGCAGAAAATTAATAGTACTAATAATGAAACTAATGATAGTATTAATAAAAATAGTAACACTACTCAAGATAAAAACCCTACTAATAATAGTGTTCTTATTTCTAAGCAAGATACTTCTAATACTAATAATTCTTCAAAGGATAAATATAGTGAACAATTTGCTTATAAACTACCTTTTAAAATAAACTTTACTAATAATCAAGCTGATTTAGAAAGATATAGTTCTATGATTACACCTACATTTAAAAAATTATATAGTAATGATTATAGTGTACAAATTAATATTCATAGAATTTATGTTAGTTATCAAAATGGAAAATCTACATTAACTGTTATGTATACAGCTAGTTATATAACAAATAAACATGTTCTTGAAAGTACTGCTGTAAAAGCTATAGCTATACCAGTTTCTGGTCTTGCTATTACACAATCAAATCCTGCACTTCCTGAAACATGGGATTATACATCAGAGCCTATAACAATAGATGACTCAACTATTCCAGCTCAAACATCATATATAACTTTACCTGATGGAAGTAAAGCTTATTATGCTAATATGGTATTTAAGAATTTTAATACTCCTACTATGTTTTATACTTCAGAAGAGGATGCAAAACTTAATGAAAATGGAACTAATATAAATAATTCTCATCTAAGAATTACTTGCATAAATAAAAACTTTGCTGAAGTTTATAATAACATCACAGATCAAATTGGTTTTGTTAACCTAAAAAATAATCCTGTTGTTAGTGGAGATTCTAATGAACCTACTAATATAAGAAAATCATTAGCTTCATTATCAGAAGGATTATATAATTCAACATCATTCCAAGCACTTGATGCTAAATGTATTGGAAATAGTAAATATGAAAATTTAAAATTAAGAAATTATCCAACAATATTATCTAATATACAAGCTACTGTACCCACAGGAAGTAAAATGGTTATTCTACTTCAAGGAAACAACTGGAGTCTTGTTGCATATGGTAATACACTTGGCTGGATTCCTAATAAGTGTATACAGCCTGATGGACTAGCTGATAAATATAATTACCTGGTAGTTGATGTTGCTCCTAGATACACAAAGCCTGTTGGATATTCATTAACAGTAGAAAATGATAAATATAAAGAAATGTGGTGCTCTAAAGTATTTGAACATGCACTAAATGTAGAATTTGATGGAACTGGAGATAAAGTAACAGTATCAAACCTAAATCCTTTAGTTGGAATGTGCCATAATGGAATGGAATATAACTTAACTTATACTACACCTGAAGGACAAACTGTAACTAAAGATAATATAGCTATAACTGGTACTTATCAACCATGTGCAAGTGGAGAAACTAATTATTATTCATCTAAATTCTAAAAATATATCTTAATATTTAAATTCTAATAAAATTTTATTAGGATTAAGATTTTATAATAAGAAAAAGAATCTAATCGGAAGCTTGTCCAATTAGATTCTTTTTTATTATAATTTAATTTTACTAAGATATTATAACAATAAATAAAGCTAAATATATTTACTAACTATCTCATTCATCATATCAAAATTATTCTCTATATCTGAAACTAATTTTAATTGATTTCTTGTTCTATCTAAATTATGATTCTCACTTGTTACCTTAAAATATGTATCTCCATTTAAATAATCTGTTAAAAATCTCATAGCAAGCTCAATAGTTATTAATTTAGCCGAAAATGCTATATTTTCTATTTCATATTTATTTAATGTTTCCTTACTCTCTTCTAATAAGCCTCTTACAAAGTTTTCATATAACTTCATATCTAAACTTACCTTATCTAAATTAGTTTCATCTTCAGCTGCTGTACTACAACCTGATCTTATTGCATCACCAAAATCATATAATGATAAACCTGGCATAACAGTATCAAGATCTATAACACAAATTGCTTTACCTGTATTATCATCTATCATAATATTATTAATTTTCGTATCATTATGAGTAACCCTTAATGGAAGTTTTCCATCATATTGTAAGTTAACTAATCTACTTAACTCATCAGCCCTATCCATTATATATTTTATTTCTACTAAGGCTGTACTTACCCTACCAGCAATATCTTTCTCTATTGCTTCTTGAAAATCCATATATCTCTTTGGTGTATTATGAAAATCTTTTATAACTTCATAAAGATTCTCTACATTAAAATCTGAAAGCTGATTTTGGAACTTTCCTAAAGCTTTTCCTACCTCATAAATATGATCTGGCTTTTCTACCTTCATATAAGTACTAGCATCTTCTATAAATAAAAATGCTCTCCAATACTCTCCAGAATCAGTTTTATAATAATGTTTACCCTCTTTTGTCTTTACTAAATTTAAAGATTCCCTTAAAATATCTCCACCTGATAACTTTACTTTATCTGAAATATGTAAAGTTATCTTGCTCATATTATCCATAAGCTTGTCCGGTTTAGTAAAAACTTTATGATTTATCCTTTGAATAATATACTTTTTAATATTATCCTTATCTTTAAAACTAACAATGAATGTATCATTTATATTACCAACATGATGAGAATTTTCGCAAATAAATTCTCCATTAAAATTAAAAGAATCTATTATTTCTTTTATTAATAAATTTTTATTCATTCTATGATCCTTTATATATAAATTATGAATCTAACCTCTGATTAATTATATTTCTTATTTAAATAGAAGTGTTTTAAATATTTTTTTTCTTCATAATGCTCCTTATCTCTATATTTTAAAATTCTAGCTGGATTCCCTCCAACAATAGCACAATATGGTACATCCCTTGTAACAACAGACCCCATACCAATTATAGCTCCCTCTGAAATTCTGACTCCAGGTAATATCGTAACTCGTCCACCAATCCAAACATTATCCTCTATTATCACCCCTAAATCTTTAACTTTACTATCATATGGTATTGTATCAGCATTTTCATAATTATGATCAGCTGACCATATCATCACTTCTGGCCCAAAGATAACATTATTTCCTATTCTTACTTCTGACATTGCATTTATTTTCATTCCATTATTTAAAAATACATAATTACCTAAATATAAATTAGATATATTATCAACACTTATTATTCCATTTATAATTATATTATTGCCTCTTTTTTTTATTTTTTTATTATATGAGTTATTTTTAATCTTATTAATTATACCTAACATCTAAAACCAACTCCTAAAATCTAAATTTAATCCCCCTACTTTTAACTAGTAAAATTCCAATCACATATATTAAAACTATTAATATAGAATAAATTATTAATGCAATAACATCATTATTAATAACAATAATATTTTTGATAAAGATAAATGTAAAAATTGTAAATATTGAAACTAATAATATTTTAATATTTTCAATTATAATATATTTTTTATATATATTAAATTTATATATATTTTTAAATTTAATTAATATCATACTAAATGATATTATAGTAGCTATTAAAGTTCCTATCACTACTCCATATATCCCCATATACTTAGATAAAATTATACTTATTACAATATTTAACATACTTGTATAAATACTATTTTTAAATGGTGTATAGGTATCATCATTTATATAAAAATATTTATATATTAAATCTTTTATAGCACTTATAGGCATCAATAATGAATATATAATTAAACAAATGTACACTATATTTGTTGTAGTATTTGTAAATTCTCCTCTTTGATAAAGTATTTTAACCCCATATTTTCCAACTAGTATTATTCCTATTGATACTAAACTTATTACCATATTTAAAAATATCATATAATCAAATATTTTACTGTAATTTTTTTTATTTATTATTTCATTCGATAATTTAGGATATATAAATATCATTAAATTTCCTAATATTAAAGTCACTATCATTCCATTTAAACTATTAGAGTAATTTAATTGTGATATTACTCCATCCCCTAATTTGGATGCTATTACTGTATCTATACTTAATGATAATTGATATACGCTTGATCCAATTGCTATTGGTAAAAATGATTTTAACATTTTTTTCAAAATATCAAATTCATATTTTATCTCTTTTATAAGCTTATATAAATATCTTCTTATTAAAATAAATTGTAATACCAAATTTACACTAGTAACTATTAAAACAATATTTGCATAATACTTTATTGTTATCTTATCTTTAGAAAATAATAATATAACACTAATAAATAATGGAATTAAATTTAGAAACTTAGATATATTAAATTTCTCCTCACATTGTGTAATAGCATTGGTTACACCTAAAAATGTTTGTATAAAATGAGTTATTATTATTATACTGGATATATCTAATATAACCTTTATAAAATAATGATTATCACCATTATAAAAAATACTAAGTATATCTCTTTTGAAAATTAATGTAAATAAGAAAATAATAAATGTAATAAAATATATGAATAAAATAAATATATTTATATACTTTCTATTTTTTTTATTCATATAATTAGGAATTAATATAGTAGTAACTCCAAATGAAATAAATCCAAAAATCAACCCAATTATACTATTAATGAAATTATATCCATCCATCTCTATACTTGTCCCAAAACTTGATGCAACAATTGATGTTTTTACTAAAGTAACTATTTGTGCTAAAACTGATAACAAAATCATAATTACTAATCTAATATAATTTTTATTCATTTTAAATACCTAATATTTCTTTAAAACTATAATCTATCTTTTCTTGAAATTCTTCTAAAGAAAAATTATTTATATTTTCTTCAGAAAAAGATTTCAACTTATCTGAAAATACAAATGGTATAACTTCACAATTATAATTTTGAGCTAAAATTAGAGCGTGCATTCTAGCAGATATAACTTTACTTGCTACCGATACTATTTCTATAAATGAATCTAAGTCATTTGTATTTACTACATCGAATCTTAATCCATGTACTTCATTACAATATTTTATAAATCTATATGCCTGATCTTTATCAGAATTAGTAGTATAACATATTTTTACCTCATAATTTTTATCATTATTTTCTCTTACTAGTCGTAACCATTCTTCCATAAATTCTTCTTCACCATCATATCTATTACAAATAT
This sequence comes from Clostridium mediterraneense, assembly GCF_900091705.1. Classification (GTDB taxonomy): domain Bacteria; phylum Bacillota; class Clostridia; order Clostridiales; family Clostridiaceae; genus Sarcina; species Sarcina mediterraneense. The sequence goes on from NZ_LT594785.1 coordinate 1,827,734, forward strand.
TATTTATTATTGAATAATCCATTATTGATATTAAAATTAATTTTTTTTTGATTAATCCTTCTTTTTTATTTATTTTATTAAAATAATATACTATATCTGGAGATAATTTTATTTCTTTTTTCAAGTTTAATTTTTCTAACTTTTCTTTACTATTTTTATCTCTAACATAAATTTTATTAAATTTAGGTAATATTAACTTAAATATCATTTTATCTATAAATGAAATTTTATCCCCTATTCCCACTCCATATAAATATACTTCTGATTTCAAGTATACTTTAGATATAATAAACCATAGTAATAATGATTGAACAAAATAACCATTTGAAAGTAATAATTGTCCTCCTCCAATTATTACCTTATCATAACTTTCTTTTTTAACCTTACTATATATTGATTTATTATTTTTAAACCAAATGATAGTCTTTATAATTGGAAATATTTCTTTTAGTTTAGTTTTTATTAAATTTGCCTTATTCACTTTTAAATTATCTTTATCTTCATATTTATAATAACTACTAATATGAATTTTACTCTTCTTTGTATAGTCTATACACTTTACATTATTCCCTTTTAAGCGTAAGTAAGTTGAAATACTTTCACCAATAGCTACATCCCCTAAATTATCAGATAAACATTCATTTATTACTAATATATTTTTCATATTGATTTTATACATCCCCTTATTAATCTTTTCACTCCATAAGTAACTCTTCCTATAACTTTTTCTTTCTTAGGTACCCAAGAGCCCATAAAATGATGAATTGTATATGTATTTTCAGTTATATTAATCTTCCCAGTTCGCCAATCCTTTGCACAAAAGTAATCAAAAGGATATATATGAATATTATTATCTAACACCTGATATTTATTATTTAATTTTAAATTATAATTTTTTAATGTTATATCTGTTATTGTTCTAGTATTAGGAATATTATAAATACTACCATCATCTAATTTAAATTCCTTATCATTATAAAAATCTAATAATATTTTTATCCATTCATTATTTTTACATGCTGCCATCATTCCAGTTGGAATAGAATACTCATTTTCAAAACTAGTAAATGCTCTATGTTTTAAAAATCTATTTAATGGCTTGATTACTTCTACATCAGTATCCATATAAATTCCTCCATAATTATATAGAGCATATAATCTAACAAAATCAGTTACAAATGCATATTTTTTATTATTGTAAGCTTGATAAACAAATTCATTACATGTTATATCAAAATTTTCTTCATTCCATATTTTTAACTCATAATCAGGCATAATCTCTTTCCAACTATTAATACACCTTAATGCTTCTTTTGGTATTTTATTACCTCCAAACCAGCAATAATGAATAATTTTAGGTATTTGATTCATTTAAGTTTTCCCCCTTAATAAAATAAAATAGATATATCATCCCTATCCATGTAGATATAAAAAGAAACATCCATCCACTTGTAGTTTTTATCATCGTATATATTAAATATGCCATCATCGCTATACTAAAAAGATTTCTTTTTCTAAGCATTACTAAATACATAAAATTAACAATAAATCCAAATATTATTGGATAAATTATTAATCCCCATATTCCTAAATCTCTTAATAAATGATATACCCATGTAGGAGCTGCATTCATGTATATCCCATCACCTATATTTTGAGTAATAGCTGTCATAGATGTTATAATATAATCTCCACCGTATAATTTATAATCAAAATTAAATAATTTTGATGATATAGCTATTATTGGATTTATTAACCCTCCTAAAAATACTCTTCCTGTTAAATAATTATTTATGAAAAGAAATTCACTATTACTCAAATATATATCTAGTAAAGAAAAACTCCCTACATAATAAACAGCAAAGTTATTTAGAAAATTAAAATTGCTTCCTCCTCGTTTTATTGTTAAATAAATTATTGGAATTAATAAAATTAATATAAATCTTTTTTTTATTTTTATTTTCACTTTATTATTTAATCTAATTAACATATAAATAATTATATAAAATTCTATTATTCTAGATATAGGAGTCCTTCCTCCAAATGTAATAGCTTCTAAGATTGAATTTAAAAAAGATATTTTTAATAATATATTTAATCTATTTTCTTTAAAACTTAATATTATACCTAATATTGAAACTATTAAAAAAAATGGACTAACAATATATTGAAATAAAGCATGTATCATAGTTGAATTAATAAATTCACTTGATTCATTAAATGCTAATAACCTTAAATATTCAAATCCATTTTCCCTAATTATATTAATTGATTTAAATGTATATGGAAAAATTATAATTATATATATAATATTCAAAGAAATTAATTGCTTTACCTTAATATTTTTTATTGATAATTTTAACTTTTTATTTAAATTATTTTTCATTATTTTTTTTGATGATATAAAATATATAAGATAGGATCCAATATTAAAAAATAATATTGATAAAAAAATATATAGATATGTACTATTTCTTGGAACCCTTAAGCCTGATATGCCGAAAATAGATAAAAAACTTATTATCATCCACCAAATATTAAATATAGCCGTTGGATTAAATATACATTTATATATTTTTTTTGAAATTACTATACCTAATCCACATTCTAATACTACAATTAACCCCATTTTTTTCTCCTTAATTTAAAACTTTTGATAGAATAATAAATATAATCTTATTTTTATTTATTTTTATCTTATCTACTATACTTAAATTTTTATTTATTCTTTGTTCATTTTCCTCATTCGTAAATTCTTCCATTTTTTTATTTTTATATAATTCATTTATGTAGCATGTACTAATCATTTGTTTATCAGTGTTACTTCTAGATACCCCACTTTTTCTTACCCTGTATTTTAATAATCTTTTATTTAATATACGTATTCTTTTATTATTACTTATACATCTTAATATTAAATCATAGTCTTCTGCATATTTTACATCTCTATACCCACCAATTTCATCTATTAGTTTTCTTCTAAAAATTATACTAGGATGAATAAATAAATTCCCATATGATAATATTTTCATTATATTTACTTCTTTTTTACTTCTATTAATAATATTACTTTTTATAAAATTACCATCTTCATCAATTAAATCAACTTCACTTCCTAATAAATCAATATAATTATTATCCTCCATATAATTAACTTGTTCTTCTATTCTATTTTTATAACTTATATCATCTGCATCCATTCTTACTATATATTTACCACTGCTAATTTCTATACCTTTATTCAAACAATATACTAGACCTTTATTGGTATGATTTTGTATAAATATAATTCTAGAATCTATTTTTTTTACTTCTTCTACATATTTAATACACTTATAATTTTTAGGATTATCTGATATTATTATCAGTTCTAAATCATTAAAAGTTTGCTTTAATATAGATTCTATAGATTGCTTTAATAACATTATGTCTTCATTATAAAAGCTCAATATAACTGAAACTTTTCTATCCATTTTATAATCTCTCCTTAGTATAAATTGGTATACTCATTATATTTATTATTTTTATTGTATAATAAAGCCCTATTCGTACAATTAACCCTTGAAAATTCTTCTACATTTATACTATAAATATAACTATATAAATTAAAATATTTATTTTTATCTATAATTAATCCACAACTTTTATCAATACTTTCTATACTTCCACCAGTATAAAATGTAATCACTGGTATACCGCAAGCAAGTGCCTCTAAATTTGTTGTAGGAAAATTATCTTCTAATGTTGGATTTATAAAAATATTAGCTGCTGAATAAATTTCTACAAGCTCATTTACATTATTCGTTCTACTTATTACTATTATATTATTAGGTAATTTACTTTTCTGTTTTTCACTTACTCCAACAATAACTACTTGATAACTTTTATCTAATTTTTCCGATAGATCAACAAAATAATTTAATCCCTTCCTTCTATCCCAATAACTAGCAACTCCAAGTATTATTTTTTTATTTCCTATATTATATTTTTCTCTAAAATTACTTTTTACTGGTTTAAAAATATCTAAATCTATACCATTATTTATTACTTCAACTTTATATTTTCCTAAATGAGATTTCTTAACTAAACCTGCCAACCAATTTGATGGTGTAACTATAGTTAATTTATCTTTATCTATTAAAGTAAATATTTCTTTTTTCTTCTGATAGCTCCATTTAGAGTTATCTTTTAAATTAGATGTTGGATATTCTTTCTTTTGTGGACATTCATAACACCCTGTTTTCCACCTACTACATCCAACATAATCAAAGTATGCACAATGTCCAGTAAAAGTCCAACAATCATGTAATGTCCAAATTATTTTCTTCCCTGATTTCTTTAAATAGTTAAATAATATTTCAATATTTATATAATATCCATGAATATTATGTAGATGAATTACATCTGGATCATATTTTTTTACTTCTTCAATAAACTTTATAGTAGCTTTTTTGGATCCAAAGCCATGCTTATCTAAAATTCTTGTTTTAGCTACATGCATATAATTATCAAAATTATTTCCTATTTTTATAGTTTTATATCCTTCTGGAGCAGTCCCTCTTCCATAAGCTATAACACATTCATGTCCCTGCTCTTCTATTACTTTATATAAATCAGTTGCTATTCTCCCTGTACTTCCAAAACCACATACTGAATTTATTTGTAATATCTTAAGTTTTTTCTCACCATTCATATTACTTTCCCCATATAAACTTATTAATTATACCTGTATACCCCTGAATTATATTAACTACTTTAGTTGATACATTTATATCAGTATAATCATGAACTTTAACTAGCATTTCTCTCATTTCTTTTTGTTTTGTTATAACTTCTATACTTTGAGTTATACTATTAAAATCTATTCCTCCAAGTATTACAGATCCTTTATCTATTGCTTCAGGTCTCTCTGTACTTGTTCTTATTGATACTGCTGCAAATCCCATTATATTTGATTCTTCTGCAAGTGATCCTGAATCTGATAATACACAGAAACTTTCTTTTTGTAGTTTATTATAATCATAGAATCCAAATGGTTTTAATTGTTGTATATTTTTATGGAACTTAATATTCATTGATTCTATTCTCTTCCAGCTTCTTGGATGAGTTGAATATATTACTGGCATATCATACTTTTCTGCTATTGCATTTAAAGCATCTGTTAAACTCTTAAAGTTTTCATCATTATCTATATTTTCTTCTCTATGAGCACTTACTAAAATATACTTTCCTTTTTCAAGACCAAGTTCGTCTAAGACTTTACTTTCATCAATCTTATCCATATATCTATGGAATACTTCTGGAAGTGGTGAACCAGTTACAAAAGTATATTCTTTTCTCATGCCTTCATTTAAAAGATATCTTCTAGCATGTTCTGTATAAGCTAAATTAACATCACTTGTTACATCAACTATTCTTCTATTTATCTCTTCTGGAACATTTTGATCAAAACATCTATTTCCTGCTTCCATATGAAATACCGGTATTTTTAATCTTTTAGCAGCTATAGCCGCTAGACAACTATTTGTATCTCCTAAAATTAAAAGTGCTTCTGGCTGTTCTTTAACTAATATATCGTAACTTTTTGCTATTATATTCCCCATTGTTTCACCAAGATTATTTCCTACAACACCTAAGAAATGATCTGGTTCTCTTAATTCAAGCTCTTTAAAGAAAACATCATTTAATGTATAATCCCAATTTTGTCCTGTATGAACTAATATATGTTCAAAATATTCATCACATTTCTTTATAGTTTCTGCAAGTCTTATTATTTCTGGTCTTGTTCCAACCATAGTCATTACTCTAAGCTTTTTCATTTATTCTACCTCCAAATAAATAGTATCTGGCTTTTCTGGATTAAATCTTTCATTAACCCACATTATAGTTACCATATCTCTATCACCAGTATTTATTATGCTATGTGTATAACCTACTGGTATATCTACTACCTCTAACTTTTCACCACTAACTTTATATTCAATTACTTTTTCCTCTCCAACTTTTCTAAACTTAATTACTCCTTCACCACTTACAACTAAAAATTTCTCATTTTTAGTGTGATGCCAATGATTTCCCTTTGTTATTCCTGGTTTAGAAATATTAACTGATACTTGTCCCATATTTTCATTTTTTATAAATTCAGTAAATGAACCTCTATTATCAACATTCATTTTTAATTCATATGAGAAATTATCCTCAGGTAAATAACTTAAATATGTGCTATATAATTTTTTTGTAAGCCCATCATTCATATCAGATATATTTAAAGTCTTTCTACTATCTTTAAATTCATTTATTAAATCAACTATTCTTCCTAAAGTAGCTTTGTGTTCAATTTCTACTGATAAATATCCACTCATTTTATCAGTAGAATCCATAGTATCTATAAAACTATCTATTACATCATCTATATAAACTAATGTCATTTCCTTTTCTCTATCTGATATCCAAACTTCTTTTCCATTAGCTATATTATTACAAAAAGTTGCTATTGCTGAATTATAATTAGGTCTACACCATTTTCCAAAAACATTGGGTAACCTATAAATATAAACTTCTGCTCCTATTTTAGCTCTATAATTAAGTAAAGCTTCTTCAGCTAATTTTTTACTAACCCCATAAGGATTATCTAAATCTGCTTGAATGGATGAAGTTATTACTATTGGAGTCTTTTTATTCTCTCTTATTAAAGTATTTATAATTTTATCTGTTAATCCTGCATTTCCTTTTTTGAATTCATCTTCATTTTTAGGTCTATTAACTCCAGCTAGATGAAATATAAAATCACTCTTCTTAACAGCATTATCTAATTCTTCTTCTGAATTATTTATATCAATTTTTATAATCTCATATTTATTTAATTCTTCTAATTTACAAATTAAATTTTTCCCTATAAAACCATTAGCTCCAGTAACTAAAACCTTCATATTATATCCTCCTAAACAAGTTCTTTAACTCTTACTTCTGTAGTATTATTAAACTTGTCTAATTCTTGTTGAATAAATGGTAATTTAAGAAGTAATTCTTTAACACCTTCTATATCAATTCTGTTTGTATTATCTGAATTATACTCAACTTGATTTCTTATCATATCATTTCCCTCAGTAAAGTATTTATTATAATTAAGATCTCTATTATCACAAGGAATTCTATAATAATTTCCACAATCTTCAGCTTTAACAAACTCTTCTTTAGTAACCAAAGTTTCATAAGATTTTTCTCCATGTCTTGGTCCTATTATTTTTATTCCTACATTTGAATCAAATAGTTCTTTTAAAGCTGTAGCTAATTCAAATATTGTACAAGCTGGTGCTTTTTGTACAAACATATCTCCTTGTTTACCATTAGCAAAAGCATATAAAACTAGATCTACTGATTCTTCTAAAGTCATCATATATCTAGTCATATTTGGATCAGTTATTGTTAAATCCTTTCCATTCTTTATTTGTTCAACAAATAATGGGATAACAGATCCTCTTGATGCCATAACATTGCCATATCTAGTTCCACAGAATACTGTATCTCCATCTATAGCACCTCTTGCTCTAGCTATCATAGCTTTTTCAGCCATTGCTTTAGAAATTCCCATTGCATTTACAGGATAAACTGCTTTATCTGTACTAAGTAAAATTACCTTTTCAACATTATTCATTAAAGCTGCTTTAAAAACATTATCTGATCCTTCAACATTAGTTTTAACCGCTTCCATTGGATAAAACTCACAGCTTGGGACTTGCTTTAAAGCCGCTGCATGGAATACATAATCTACACCCTTCATAGCATAATTAATACTATCTAAATCTCTAACATCACCTATATAATACTTAACCTTAGAATTATTTAATTTTTTTCTCATATCATCTTGTTTTTTTTCATCTCTTGAAAAAACTCTTATTTCTTTTATATCAGTATCTATAAATCTTTTTAAAACAGTATGACCAAAAGAACCTGTTCCTCCTGTTATTAAAAGCACCTTATCTTTAAACATAATTAATCCCCCTATTAATTAAAATGTTTCATTATTATATCTGCTGAATGTTTTGCTGTATAATTATTTTCTAAATACACTCTTCCATTTTTACCTTGTTCTTTAAGCTTTTCTTTATTACTAATACATTCATTTAATATTTCATTAAATTTATTTAAGTCTCCACTTTCACACCAATATCCAAAATTATTTTTTACTATTACTTCACCAACATCAGTATTAACATCTGTTGCTGCTAAAATAGGAATACCTGCATCCATATATCCTAATAATCTAGATGGAAAATTCGGTATTGTAAATCTTTTATCTAATAATATTAACCCTATATCAGCTGTTTTAACTAATTCATCATATTGTTCTTTAGGTAACTTAGATTTCAATATTACATTTTTAATTTTATTATTTTTTATAAATAATTTAAGTTTTTCTGCCTCTGTTCCACTTCCTATAATAATAAACTTAATATTTTTATTCTCATTATTTGATTTTAAAATATCTAATAAAAAGTCAATACCTTGCGGTCTTCCTAAATTCCCTCCATATATAACCAACAATTGCCTATTAGTTATTCCATATGCTTCTCTTAAATTAGTTTTTTTATCATATTCTCTATATGACGGATTTATACTATTAGGACATATCTCTACTTGTTTCTTATTTAAATTAATATTATTCTTTAATAAATAATCTGCATTTTTTTGAGACATGCATCCTATATAATCTGATATACTGTACAGTTTTCTTTCTTTTCTTCTAAAAAATTTATAAAAGATACTATTTTTACTAAATATATTCATATCAACAGCATTCTGCGGAAAAATATCTTTTAATAATAAATAAGATTTGGCACTATCTCTATTTTTAATAAATTTAATTACCTTTTCAAATGTTATTGGTGGTGTAGAATATATTATTAAATCAAATTTCTCTTTGTTGTAATATTTTTTAATTTGTTTAATAAAAATATTTTCTATTAATAATGTACTTATCCCCTTTTCAAATATATTAGTCTTTTGAATATTAAGTGTTTTTACTCTTAATACCTTAATTCCATTATCCTCAATTTCTATATAAGTATCTTTTTTTTCTTTTCTTTCCAATGCAGTTACTACAGAAACCTCATTTCCCTGTTTAACTAATTCATTCATAAGATCCCTATATATTGTATTTCCACTCTTTGAATAAACTAAAGTTAAAAATAATATTTTCAAAACATATCTCCTATAATTCTAATATATTTTTTGTGCTGGAATTCCTATTACAGTACAATCTCTATCTATATCTTTTATTACTACTGCTCCTGCTCCTATAATAGAATGACATCCAACTTTCCTATTTTGTATTATTGTAGATCCTGATCCAAACATTACCCCTTCTTCTATCAAATCATTTCCAGATATATTTACATTCCAAAGGAGACTTGCATAATCTTTTATTATTGAATCATGTCCTATTCCTACTTTAGGACTTATTATTACATGATTTCCTATGATTACATTAGGACTTATTATTGCACCTTCATATACTATGGTTCCTATACCTATTCTTGTTGTTTTAGGTATTTTAACTTTTGGATGAATTATAGTTGCATATTTTATATTATTTTTTTTTAATTGATTAACTATAAATTTCTTTACTTTATAATTAGCAATAGAAACTACAACTTCTCCCCTATATTTACTATTTAAAATATACTCTAAGTCACCTAAACACCTATATCCATTTATATCTTTTCCCCATATCTCTTTATCAGCATCTATAAATCCTAAAATATTATAGGTCTCTTTTTCTTCGTTTATTTGTTCTATTATCCATGCAGTTTCTCTTCCAACTCCTCCTGCACCAATAATTATTAAGTCTTTCATATTTAATTTTCTCCTGTAAACTTCTCCATTGTTACATTTCCTTCTTGACTTATTCCTTCTCTTTTAAATAACTTTCCAAAAGTCATAAAGAAAATTTTTATATCCAAATATAAAGACCAATTTTCTACATAATAAATATCAAGTTCAAACTTAGCCTTCCAACTTAATGAATTTCTTCCATTTATCTGTGCCCATCCTGTTAATCCTGGAGTAACATCATGTCTCTTTAATTGTCTTTCACTATATAATGGAAGATATTCTACAAGTAATGGTCTTGGTCCAATTAAACTCATTTCACCTTTTAAAATATTTATAAGTTCAGGAAGTTCATCTAAACTTAAACTTCTTAATACTTTCCCAAACTTAGTTAGTCTTTGTTCATCTGAAAGTAACTCTCCATTTTTATCTGTTGCATTTTTCATAGATCTAAATTTCATCATCTTAAATTTTTTATTGTCTTTTCCTATTCTTTCTTGAGTAAAAATTATAGGACTTCCTAAATTAGTTTTTACTAATATAGCTACTATTAAAATTATTGGAGATAAAACTATTAATCCCCCTAAAGCTGCAACTATATCAAATAATCTTTTTATAGTTCTACTGACTTTCTTATTTTTCAAAACTAACTCCCCTAAAAATTAGTTAAATAAATCTTTTATTAAATTTATTACTTTTTTTTGTTCTTCAATAGTCATCTTAGTATCACTAGGAAGACAAATTCCATTTCTAAATACTTTTTGACTTATTGATTCTTCATTTTCATCATTATGATTAAAGAATTTATATTCCTTATAATATGGTTGCATATGCATTGGCTTCCATATATGTCTTGCTTCTATATTATTATTTTCTAAAACTTCTATTATATCTTTTGGTTTAACTTCTGACTTTTCATCAACTGTCATTATAGATAACCAATAATTTGACTGACCATAATCCATTTCTTTAGCCATTTTTAGCTGTAATATTTCTTTAAAAGCTTCTTTATATAGAGTAAATATCTCTTTTTTCTTTTTAATTCTTTGTTCAAGAACCTCCATCTGTCCCCTACCAATTCCTGCAACTACATTACTCATTCTATAATTAAAACCTAATTCTTTATGTTCATAATAAGGTTTATTTTCTCTGGCTTGTGTTGACCAAAATCTTACTTTCTTTATAGCTTCTTCATCATTAGAAACTAACATTCCACCACCTGATGTAGTTATTATCTTATTTCCGTTAAACGAAAATATCCCGTAATCACCAAAAGTTCCACTTTTCTTTCCATTATAAGTAGCTCCTAGACTTTCTGCCGCATCCTCTATAATTTGAACATTATATTTTTTACAAAGTTCTATTAATGGATACATATCAGCACTTTGACCATAAAGATTAACTATAATAACAGCTTTAGGCATCTTATTTATTTCTTCACAATATTTAAAAGCTTTCTCAAGAGCTTTTGGACTCATATTATAACTATCTGGTTCTGAATCTATAAATACCGGAATAGCGCCTTCATAAATAATCGGATTACAACTAGCTGCAAAAGTTAAACTTGAACAAAAAACTAAATCATCTTGTTTTACTCCTATGGCCTTTAAAGCTAAATGTATTGCTGCTGTTCCAGAAGTTAGCGCTGCAGCATCTTTAACTCCAACATAATTAGCAACTACTTTTTCAAATTCATTTACATTTGGACCAAGTGGTGCTATCCAATTTGTTTCAAAAGCTTCATTAACATATTTTTGTTCTGTTCCCCCCATATGTGGTGAGGATAAATATATTCTTTTACTCATTTTTTCCCCTTATTAAAATACTAATTTAATTTTACTCCTCAGTTATTGCCACCATATTTTCTGTTTCCCTTATATATGTTGGAACAATATCTGCCATCTTATCTTTTAATTCTTCTTTACTTACTTCTTCACCAATTTTTATTAATTCATCTATCTTAAGTTCAATTTCTTTAATATCAAAATCACCTGGTTTACCAATAAATATTTTTTCATGCTTTGTTTTTTCTAAACCTTCTTCATCCATAAGAAGTTCTTCATAAAGTTTTTCTCCTGGTCTAAGCCCTGTAACTTTTATTTCTATATCTTTATCAGGTTCAAAACCACTTAATCTTATTAAATCTCTAGCAAGATCATAAATTTTTACTGGCTCTCCCATATCTAATACAAATATTTCTCCACCTGTTGCAAAGGCCCCAGCTTGAAGAACTAATTGAACTGCTTCTGGAATAAGCATAAAATATCTTGTTATATTTTCATGAGTTAATGTAACTGGCCCTCCAGCAGCTATTTGCTTTTTGAAAAGTGGAATAACTGAACCATTACTTCCAAGAACATTTCCAAATCTAACTGCTGCAAATTCTGTTTTCTTTCCAAGCTTTTTACTTTCAGCTTGCATTCCCTGAATAACCATTTCACAAAGCCTTTTTGTTGCTCCCATAATATTTGTTGGATTAACAGCTTTATCTGTAGAAATAAGAACAAATTTTTCCACTTCATATTTAAGAGCAAGCTCTGCAACATTTAATGTACCCTTAGCATTGTTTTTTATTGCCTCACTAGGAGAAAACTCCATTAAAGGGACGTGTTTATGAGCCGCAGCATGGAAAACAACCTCTGGTTTATATTCTTCAAAGATTTCTCTTATTCTGTCCTTTTCCCTCACTGTAGCTATAATTGTTCTTTTATTTAAATTTGGTTTATTCCTATTTAATTCATTTTCAATTTCATAAGCATTATTTTCATAATTATCTAGAATAAGTAGCAGACTTGGATTAAATTTAGATATCTGACGACAAAGTTCTGAACCAATTGAACCTCCACCACCTGTAACTAAAACTCTTTTTCCTTTTATATAACTATCTATTCCAGCTTTATCAAGTTTTATTTCATCTCTTCCTAGTAAATCTCTTAAATCGATATCCCTCATAGTTTTAATAGAAGCTTTTCCTTCTATCATCTCACCTATTGCTGGAACTATCTTTGTTTTCACTTTAGTTCTTTTACAAATTTCTATAATTTCTTTTTTACTTTTTCCATCTATTGATGAAATAGCAATTACTATCATATCTATTTCTTCTCTATTAACTATTTCTTCAATTTGATTTCTATTTCCTAATACCCTTAATCCTTTTAAATAAGTATTTAACTTCTCTGGATTATCATCTATAATTGCTACTGGTCTTAAATTATTTTCTCTATCTTTTTGCATTTCATCTATAATAAGATGTGCATAAGCACCTGCTCCTATAATAAGAACTTTTTTATAATCTTTTTCTAAGAATATACTTCCAAAAAGAGTTAATCTTCTTATTATTCTGTAAGAAAGTCTTGATCCTATAACAGCTAAATAAATTAATATCCCTGTAGCCCAAATTATTACAAGTGGAATTGCTGTTCCTTTAATTAATATTAATAAATTACTAGCTAAAATACCTATAGCTACTGCCATAGAAGCTCTAACAAATTCATCAAAACCTGCATTTCTCCATAGACTTCTATACATTTTAAAAGATATAAGGGGAATAAGATAACTTAAAAGAAGTATCCCACTAACACTTTTAAATTCGCTCTTATGAATTTCTGGAATAAAACTTTCATATCTAATATAAAAACTAAACATTAAAGCTAAATTAATAGCAATTATATCAGCAAAGAATAAAAGAGTACTTCTTATCTTTTTACCATTATCAAAGAACCTTTTAAAATAACTCAAATTCCTATCCCCTTTTTATTATTAAATTTTATTTTTCACCATAATAATAGTAGTAATTATTTCTACCATTTTTACTATCTACAGCATTTAATACTGTTCCTATTATTTTTCCACCTACATTTTCTATCTGCTTTTTAGCTTTTATAACTATATCTTTCTTTGTATGTCCAGCCCTAATAACTAAAACCATCCCATCAGCACTTCTTGAAAGAATTTGAGCATCTGTTACAGCAAGTACTGGTGGTGTATCAAGAATTATACAATCATAATGCCTTCTTAACTCCTCTAAAAGTTTTTGCATATTTTTACTACCAAGCATTTCTGAAGGATTTGGTGGAATCTTCCCTGAAGTTATTATTGTTAAATATTTATTAAACTCTTTCATAGTATCCTTTAATTCAGCTTTTCCTACCATAACTTCTGAAAGACCTGAACTATTAGTTATACCAAATTTTTTATGTACTGTTGGTTTTCTTAAATCACAATCTATAAGTATAGTTTTCTTACCATCCTGAGCTATTGAAAGAGCTAAATTACCTGATGTTGTTGACTTACCTTCTCCTGGTTGAGAACTAGTTACTATAATAACTTGTGCATTTTTATCAAAGGACGAATATTGTATATTAGTCCTTAAAGTCTTGTAAGCTTCCGCCCCTACTGATTTTGGATCACTTTGAACTATAAACACTTTATCCCCCCCTATTTTCCTTTTCTACTTTTCTCATCAAACTTTGGAATAACTCCTATAACTGGAAGCTCTAAAGCAGCCTCTAATTCCTCAGTTCCTTTAAAAGTATTATCTAAATACTCTAAAAGGAATGCTATTCCAACACTTATCATCAGTCCTAATAAAAATCCAATTGCTGTATTCATAATCTTATTTGGAGCAACTGGAGCTATTGGTTCCTCTACTTCTTGAATTACTTGTATATTACCATTCGGAATTAAATCACTTGACTTTGATATAAATGTATTTGTAACTGCTTTTAATATTTTAGTTACTTCTGATTTATTCTTTGTTTTATATGTAATATCTAAGATTTGAGTGTTAGCCCCTGGTGTAACTGTAAGATTTGAAAGTACTCTAGATACATTGGATACACTTGTATCTTCTCCGATAACTCTTAATGCTTTTTTAGTAGAATCTTTTGTTTTAATAATCTCAGCATATGTTTTCATAAGATTTTGATACATAGTAACATCACTACTATTGTAGTCTTTTGATTCACTTGTAGAACCTTCTTTACCTATAAAAACTTTGACCTTCCCCTCATAGGTAGGCTTAATAACAAAAAAACTAAGTATTCCTGCTACTAATGTAGATAAAATAGTGATTAAAACTATCATCTTCCATCTTTGCTTTAGACTATAAAAAATATCTTCTAGCCTTATAACTTCTTCGTTCATTTCATCCCCCTAAATAAATATTTTTACTTACCTAGGAGATTATACCATTACAGTAATATATTTAAAATATCATAATTGTTATAATTTTGTAACTTTTGTATAATTATGTTTATTATTGTATATAACTTATATATCTATATACTTAATCAAAAATACAATAAAAAATAGGTACTACTTTAGTACCTATTTTTGTTATTAAATTTAATATACATGACTTTAAACTTATATTTTATTTAAAATTAAGTATAAATAAAAAGAAACTAACTAAAAATTTATCTATAAAATTTACATATATATATTTTTATAATCTCAATAATACAAATCATATAAACCCAAAAAGTTTGTAAATAATAATATTCAAACCATCCCATAACTAGTCCACTAGCAAACGTAGCGTATATTAACTTAGAAACTAAATCTTTATTATACTTAGCTCTAATTAATAAAAAATATGAATATATTGATATAAATCCAACCATAAGAATAGACTTGATCCATCCACTATATAAAAGTAAAGTTCCAAAAAAAGAATTTACATTACTATATTTATATTCATTTGAAAAAATAGAATATATAGCAGCCTGATTAGTAGGTATATATCCAGTATTCTCTACAATATTAAATTTAGATAAAAATTTAATAAATGGAGAGAAAATTGGATTATTAATAATATCAACATCAAAAAATAAATTATTAGAAATATTATAGTTAAAGCTCTGGATACCTGATGTTAAATAAGATATAAATTTATCAATCATAGTCTTATAAGTATTAATATCGTATATATTACTTTTATCCCAAATTGTTATTTCAATAAAATAGACCATTAGAAAAGCAAATATCCCTAATATACTAACTAACAATATATTTTTAAGCTTTAAATTTTTATTATTAATTATACAATACATAATAGCTCCACCTACGCAAGGCATTATTATCATACCCTTAACAAAAGTTAAAAATATTGGTAATAAAAACAGAATTGCTACAAATATATTCTTTTTCTTCCCCTTTTTATAAGTTCCTAAAAAATATATAACACAAAAAAAGCATATTAATCTTAAATAAAAATTTATTCCTCCTATATATTGAGCTTGAAATCCTTCATTAACAATAAATGATACTTTCGGAAACTTCCTAATCTTATTTATAAAATCTAAAAGTAAAATACTAACTGAAAAAAATCCTAAAACATACATTAATTTATCAACTTTTAAAGTATTAAAAGTTGTTTTTTTATTCTTCTTATATAAATTATTTGCTAGATATTCTCCTATCCCCCCCAAAAGTCTAAATAAGATAGTAAAGATAATGAATATTAAAATCGTATTTGTATGCAAATATTTTACTTCACTACATAATGACATTATATAAGTTATAAAAGTTATCAAATAAATAGGTAATATTAATATATTAAATGGTGTTAGATTACTTCCTAAAATATTTTTATCATATAAATAAATTACTAAAATAATTACTCCCCATATAATCATCAATAATAATGTTATAATATTTAACATATCAGCTTACATATAAAGAGATAACATCTCTTATTGCTCCCTTAACTCCTGTATAAAAAATATTATAATTTTTATTAATTATATTTTTTATAATTAAATGAATACTCTTTAATCTGTTTTTTGAATTTAATTTATTCATATCTTCCCAAAAATAAATACACCTATTTAATTTATTATTTATATCAGTACTTTCATTTCTATAAAATTGAGAATAATTATAAACTGATTTATAGCGTTTCAATCTATCAAATCTAACTTTTTTAATTTTCTTTATATTATTGAAATAACTTTTAATCTTACCAATTAAATTAATATTTTTAGCACCAACAACATTATTAGAATGTTGCCTATATAATATTAATTTTTTATCTAAATATAAAATTCTATTATTCATTGCATATATAATAGCTAACCAACCATCATGTAACCATCCATTAGGTATAGGAAATAACTTTTCAAGTTTGCAGTTTCTAATTGCCATAGTTGCTCCAGTTACTACACATCTATTTAAAAGAATATCTATAATATATTTATTCTCTATTGATGGCTTAAACCCTACACTCTTCCATAAATCAATTTTAAATTCTTTTAACTCAGAATCTACTAAACTAGCATTAGTAAACACTAAATTACACTTTTTATTTTCTTTAAAAATCCTCTCTATAATTTTAACTTTATCAATATCCCAAACATCATCTTGATCTGAAGTAAAAATTATGTCTCCTGTACATTTTTTTATAGCATTTTCAAAATTCTTAGTTACTCCCATATTTTTTTCATTTTCAACTATTGTATATTCTATATTCTTGGAACTTAGTATTCTTTTTATAATCTTTACTGTATTATCAGTAGAAGCATCATCAAATATAACTATTTCATCAGGTCTTCTACTTTGATTACATATACTCATAAGCTGTTCTTCTACATATAATTCACCATTATATGTACATATCGCTACTGATATTTTCAATAAAATCCCCTCCTAAATTTTTTCTTAAAATATAGAACATCATTAATACTATATATAGTTCTGACATTAATGAGGCAATAGCCATCCCTATTCCACTAAAATTAGGAACTAAGATAAATGAAAGGCTGATACAAATCACTCCAGTAGAAATAATTATATTTCTAAATTTCTTTTCCATCCCAATATTTATCATTATCTGTGTTCCAAATAAATTATTCAAAAAAATAGTTGTTGGTATTATAGATAAAATTTTTATAACTAAAGAGGTGTAAGATACATATGAATTAACAAAAATCTTAGCTATTAAATCTGAAAAAACAAAAAGAGAAATAGATATGCTTATAAATAGAAGTGTCCCTTTTTTCATTATCCTTCTTATAAAATTCATTCCTTCAACTAAAGACTTAGAAAATTTCTCACTACTAATTGGGTATATTGCTTTATTAAGGGGACTTATAAGCCCTACAGCTGTTCTAACTATTTTTTCTCCAATAGAATAACTAGCCACTATCTCTGAAGTTGCAAATGCTCCTAATATAAAAACATTAATATTACTAAATAAAGTAGTTGATATTTGTGAAACAAACAAGGTCCATCCTTCTTTAAAAGTTAATAAAACATCATTAAATTTAAATTTAACAAAATGAATTCTGTATTTATGATAAAGATAATACATTCCTAGACAGCTTTGTACTACTGATATTATTGAATATATTATTATGCATTTATATAAATCGGTATCATTATATACAAAAGTAAAAACTAAAAATAATTGAGAAATTTTTGAACACATAGTTATAGTAGAAGATGCTTTCATATCTTCTAGTCCCTGAAACATCCATATAGGATAAATAGTATTGCCTAAACTATAAATCATAAATAAAATACAGCCCTTCTCATAAATTCCATATATATCAGAAAAACTAAAAAAGATACTTATTAATATACATATACCTAAAAGTAATATTAATCTTCCTATTTGTACACTTGTATAATATAAATTTAATTCTTTAATATCTTTTCTTATCTTAACAATTTTCTTTGGAGCACTGAGTGAATAACCATAATCACTTATTATACATATATATCCTGCTAAAAGATAAGAAAATTGAAATATACCATAATTGTTCATTCCTAAATTTCGTGATAAATATGGCATTAATAGTACAGGGAATATCTGCATAAAGAATTGTAAAATGTATAAGAATATTAAATTGCTTTTAAGTTTGCTTTTTAAATTATAATTATTCAAATTGCCTATTCCTCCAATTTAATATATACGATATAGATTCATACCTTTTTAATCTTCTAATATCATTTTTAATTTTTCCTGTTGTAGAATGCTCATTATGTTCTATTTCTATATTATCTAAATATTTTATTTGCTTACCAAATCTATATATTTGTTCAGCTAAGTAAATTTCTTCTGAATATAATAATTTACTGTAGTCTAATGTTCCTCCAAGTGTAAAAAATTCTTTATTTATTATAATAAATGATCCATGTGCTGCATAAATTTTATCTACCTTATCAGTAAATTCACTACTAAAAAAATCTGATTTTATCTTTGCTAATTTATTAAACAAATAGAAGAAAACTTTATTTGAATAAAAGATTTTAAGAATCTTTAATTTTCTATCTTTTATTCTTCCTATTAAAAATGGATTTTGATTTCTCTTTGTTTCTAAACTAATTATCTTAGGTGCTATACAAATAGCATCCTCATTATCTAACTTTGATATAAAATCACTAGATTTTATCTTAATATCAGTATTTGAAATTACCACCCATTTAGGTATTTTTTTAATTTTAATATAATGTTCCAAACCTTTATTTAAAGCTGTAAAGTATCCATAATTGTCATTTAACTCAACTACTTGTACATTTGAGTTTATATTATAAAATTCATCTCTTTTTTCTGAATTATTAACTATTACAATATCTATATTTTTACTACCTAATACATTATTTAGATGATTAGAATAATTAACAACTTCCTTATAGTTCTTATAGTTTACAACTATAAAAACTATTTTTTTCTCACTATTATATTTCATTTTTAACTCCTAAATAATAAAACTTTATATCCCTATACAATAATAATTTAGATTTTCAATATTTCTGAGCTTATAACAACAATTTCTTCCATCAAATATATATTTACATTTTTCTAACTGACTAACTTCTATATCTTTTATCTCATTCCATTCCGTAAATACAAATATCATATCCACATTTTGTACAGCTTCTGATACACTATTTGCATAAGTTATTTCTTTAGGATAAATTTTCTTAAAATTATTAATTCCAACTGGATCATATGCTATTATCTCAGCACCTTCATCTAATAATCTTCTAACATTAACTATTGATGGAGCTTCTCTTAAATCATCTGTACCTGGTTTAAATGTTAAACCTAAAATTGCTACCTTTTTCCCTTTAAAGCTACCGAAAATCTGCTTTGCCTTTCTAAATAACTTATACTTTTGATTTTCATTTACTTCTATCGCTGCTTTAACAGTCTTAAGCTCATATCCATGGTCATTTGCTAACCAATGAAGTGCTTTTGTATCTTTAGGAAAACATGATCCACCATAACCTAATCCTGCATTTAAAAATTTATCTCCAATTCTTTTATCATAGCTCATACCCTTAGTTACATCTTCAATATTTGCTCCAACTAATTCACAAAGATTTGCAATTTCATTTATAAATGAGATTTTTAATGCTAGAAAATCATTTGAAGCATATTTAACCATTTCTGCTGATCTTCTATTTGTAGCTACTATCGGTTGATTAAATGCATTATATATTTCTCTTAGTATGACTTTAGCCTTTTCTGACTCAGTTCCTATAACTATCCTACTAGCATATAAGGTATCTCTAACAGCTGTTCCTTGTGCTAAAAATTCTGGATTTGAAGCTACTTCTATATTTACATTATTTTTAACATTATCTTTTAAAAATTCCTCTATTCTATCATTAGTACCTATTGGGACAGTAGATTTAACTACTACTAAACAATCTTTCTCAACATTCTCAGCAATTTGCCTACATACAGTAAACACATAATCTAAATTAGCAGAACCATCCTCTCTTTCTGGAGTACCAACTCCTATAAAAATTACATCAGCATCTTTATAAGCACCTTTATAGTCAACAGTAAAATCTAACCTACCAGATTTATAATTTTTATCTAAAAGTTCATCTAATCCTGGTTCATAAATTGGAGAAATCCCTCTTCTCATTGTTTCAACCTTTTTTTCATCTATGTCTACACAAATAACATTATGTCCCACTTCTGATAAACAAGCACCTGTAACTAATCCAACATATCCTGTTCCTGCAACAACTAATTTCATTTTATCCTCCCCTAATTATCTTGTACTTTCAGCCTTTTCCCAAAATGGTTTTGATTTTCCACTTAATTCATTAATAGCCCCTTTAAGCTGAGCAAATACTGTAATAAAGTAGTAATAACAAACATACATTATTTTATTTTTCAACTTATCTCCTAAAATCACTAGTAAATAAAACACTACTTGTCCCATAAATAACATTAAATAAAGTTTATTAATACTTACTAAAAATATATTTGATATAAATATTAAAATATGGAGTATCCATAAAGAATTACGTAAATATCTATGTGAAAAATAAAAATAACTAAACCATCCACATTTAAATGGATTATATTTTATCAAATCCGAATAACATATATTTAAAGTTTTTCTAGCCATTCTAACTTTTCTTTTAAATTCATCATCTGTTGTTTCTCCAGCCTTTTCAAAAGCAATAGCATTATTATTATATTTTGATTTTTTTCCTATAATAGCCAACTTTATAGGAAACATACTATCATGACAATATACTGGATTAAGATTTATATAATCACTTTTTCTTACTGCATATATTGCACCATTACCAGCTGTTATGGAACTTATATTAGATTCCCACTCTCTCATCATTAAATCATAATTCCAATAAGAATTTTCTGTCTGACTTGAATCTGAACTAAATTCATTTGTGTATATAAGCCTTCCTGAAACATAACTTATATCCTTATTTTTAAAATAACTAACTAATTCTCTAAGTGCATTTTTCTCTAAAATTGAATTTGCATCTGAAAATATGATTATTTCACCTTTAGAAATTTTAACTGCTTCATTTTGAGCATTTGTTTTACCTTGTCTTTTATTTACTTTATATAGTTTTATACTTATATCTTTAACTCTGTTTATAAATGATGCTACTATATCATTAGTCCTATCTGTACTATTATCAGATGCTATTATTATTTCATAATTATTTTTGGGATAATTTAAATTAGACAAGTTTTCAAGTTTTGTTTTTATAACTTTTTCTTCATTATGTGCAGGTATTATTATTGAAATTCTAGGTGTATAATTTTTATCTATAATCAATTTATCTTTTTTTAAAAATTTATTTATTAAAAGTAAGCTTATAGGATATCCTATAAATGTATGAAATATAAGTAATATACTTATCCAAAACACTAATTTCATAACCTTATACCCCCTAATATTATTTTTACATTCTATATTTAGGAAAGAAATTACCTTCTACATTACATTCTTCTATATTAACTAAATAATCATATATATAATTGTTGTATATCTTTTTTCCTATCCAAAAATCAAATTCATTATTTTTAGAAAATGATTTCTTAAATTTAAATAAACTATCATTATCTCCAGCATATCCACCACCTAAATGGAATAACTTTTTATTATTTTTTGTTCCCCACTTAGCAACTTCATATAACAATAAATTATTAGGAGAAAATCTTAAATATTCTTTTTTAGATCCTGATAAATGATAATGAATAAACTCGTCATCATATAATATTATTGCTGATGCAATAACTTTATTTTTATATATAGCAGAAAATACTTTAAAATTTCCTTTTAAATTTTTTATTATTGAATAAAAAAACTCTTTATTAAAATAGTAATATTCACTAGCATGATCTTTATCCATAGTTTCATAATATAAATCAATTAGTTTATCCATACTTTCAATAGATTCACTAACTTCTATTTTCAAGTTATTTTTAATAGCTTTCCTTATCATATTTCTATTTTCACTTTTCAAGTCATTCCATATAAATTCCTCTCCCTTAGATAAATCTATATATATTGTTTTTCTTATCTTCTGTACAGAATAATAATCTTTTAAAAATTTATGGTTATCTATCATAGGATTAAATCTAATAAATTCACTTATTATATTATTTTTAATACAGTATTTTTCAAATTCAAGTTTATAAATTTCTCTTAGTTTGTCTATCTCCTTACCTTCATATAAAATTCCACCATAACCATAAGGAGTTGCTATATCAAAAAATTTATTTTTATCTATTTTATTTTTAAATTTATCTAAATCTGCTATATCTCTCTTAAAATAAATATTTGCCACTTTTCCATATTCACACTCTAAAAAAAACATTTCTGGTATACCATCACCATTTAGTCTAAAAGAATCTATATAATCATATTTAAAATATATATCTTTCTTTTTAAAACTATTTATTATGTTATTCCACTCATTTCTATTCTTTGAACCTAATACTCTATACATATTAATCCTACTTCCTATTTAACAAATTTCTACTAGACACTTGTAACAAAATTTTATAATCCACCAGTTTTAAACCATCAATATAATTTTCAGACCAAACTATTAATTTTCTTTTCTTATCAAAAGATTTTATAAAATTAATTATCTCCTTATTCTCTATCAACTCCTCATTATATATTTGATAATACTCTTCACCTAGTACACCAACTTTATAACTCTTCTCCAAGTTTCTTATACTTATTTCAGAAAATCCAAATTTATCATAAATCATTTTATATTTTTCATAGTCATCTAAAATAAAATTATTGAAATTATATTTTGATTCTTCTATTTCAATTTCAAATAAATTCTTTCTTTTTAACTCCTTAAATCCTAAGTTTAAATAAAACTGTTTAGCCTTATTATTTTTACTATCAACATATAATTCAATAAATTCTGTATCTTTAAATTTTCTTAATACATGTAAAATTAATTTTTTACCTATAGACTTCCTTTGATATTTACTAGATACAACTAAATAATTTATATGTATCATCTTTTGAAATTTTATAAATTCTATATATCCAACAATCTCTTTATCTAATAGACAAACTGTTCTATATTTATTAGTAAATTTATTTTCTATACTAATGTTTAAATATTCCCCTATACCACTACAATTAAATATAGTTTTTTCTAAATATTCTTTTTTAAATTCACTTCTAATTAACTTAACTATGTCATTTATATAAAACTTCTCTATATCTTTAAAAACAATACTACTCAATAATATTCTTTCCTCTTTCTTCATCTAAATTTAGCATTATACTACTAGTATCTACTACTACCCCCTCAGATTTAAAAACCTTAAATAAAGTTAAAATTAATATCTTAAGATCTAATATTAAACTATACTTTTTTACATACATATAATCATAAGCTAGCCTTTCATCCCAACTAGAAGTATTCCTACCATTTATTTGTGCTAATCCAGTTATACCTGGTCTTACATCAAATCTTTTTCTCTCTTTCTTTGTATAATAAGGTAAATATCTTACTAATAAAGGCCTAGGCCCAACTAAACTCATTTCTCCTTTAATAACATTTATTAATTGAGGAATTTCATCTAAACTTAATTTTCTTAATATAATTCCTAGTTTAGTTAACCTTAAGTGATCTGGTAAGATGTTACCTTTATCATCAGTAGCATTCATCATTGTCCTAAATTTATATACACAAAAAACTTTTTCTTCATACCCTGGTCTTTCTTGTTTAAATATAATTGGACTTCCTAAATTAATTTTAATTAATATACTTACTAGCAACATTAATGGTGATAATATTGTTAAACCAATTAAAGCTACAATAAAATCAATTATTCTTTTTATAAGGAATTGAATTCTTTTTTCTTTCATAATCATCTCCAATAGATATTAAAATAATTTTTTTATTAAATTTATTACTTTGCATTGATCATCAATAGTCATCTTAGTATCACTTGGAAGGCAAATTCCATTTTTAAATACTTTTTCACTTACTGATTCTTTATTTTCATCATTATGATTAAAAAACTTATATCCTTTATAATATGGTTGCATATGCATTGGCTTCCATATATGTCTTGCTTCTATATTATTATTTTCTAAAACTTCTATTATATCTTTTGGTTTAACTTCTGACTTTTCATCAATTGTCATTATAGATAACCAATAATTTGACTGACCATAATCCATTTCTTTAGCCATTTTTAGCTGTGATATCTCTTTAAAAGCTTCTTTATATAAAGTAAATATTTCTTTTTTCTTTGCAATTCTTTGTTCAAGAACTTCCATCTGCCCTCTACCAATACCTGCAACTATATTACTCATTCTATAATTAAAACCTAATTCTTTATGTTCATAGTAAGGCTTATTTTCTCTGGCTTGAGTCGACCAAAATCTTACTTTCTTAATAGCCTCCTCATTATTAGAAACAAGCATCCCACCACCTGATGTAGTTATTATCTTATTTCCATTAAATGAAAATATCCCATAATCACCAAAAGTTCCGCTTTTCTTTCCATCATAGCTAGCTCCTAAACTTTCTGCTGCATCCTCTATAATTTGAACATTATACTTTTTACAGAGTTCCATTAATGGATACATATCAGCACTTTGACCATAAAGATTAACTATAACAACAGCTTTAGGCATCTTATTGATTTCTTCACAATACTTAAAAGCTTTTTCAAGTGCTTTTGGACTCATATTATAACTATCTGCTTCTGAATCTATAAATACTGGAATAGCTCCTTCATAAATAATTGGATTACAACTAGCCGCAAAAGTTAAGCTAGAACAAAAAACTAAATCATCTTTTTTTACCCCTACAGCTTTCAAAGCTAAATGTATCGCTGCTGTTCCAGAAGTTAGCGCTGCAGCATCTTTAGCTCCAACATAATTTGCCACTACTCTTTCAAATTCATTTACATTGGGACCAAGGGGTGCTATCCAATTTGTTTCAAAAGCTTCATTAACATATTTTTGTTCTGTTCCTCCCATATGTGGTGAGGATAAATATATTCTTTTATTCATTTTTCCTCCTTAACACATTAATTCAATTCTTCACCTCTGTTACAGCTACCATATTTTCTGTTTCCCTTATATATGTTGGAACAATAACTGCCATCTTATCTCTTAATTCTTCAGCACTTTTTATTATTAAATTTTATTTTTCACCATAATAATAGTACTTATCTTTACTATATTTACGTTTTACATCATTAAATACTGTTCCTATTATCTTCCCACCTACATTTTCTATTTGCTTTTTTGCCTTTATAGCATTATCTTTCTTTGTACATCCTGCTCTAACAACTAAGATTATTCCATCAGTATTTCTTGAAATAATTTGAGCATCCGTTACTGCTAGTATTGGTGGTGTATCAATAATTATGCAGTCATAATGTTCTCTTAATTCTTCTATAAGTGTTTGCATATTTTTACTCCCAAGCATCTCTGAAGGATTGGGAGGAGTTTTTCCGGAAGTTATAACTGTTAAATTTTTATCAATTTCTACTATGCTTGTTAATAGTTTAGCCTTTCCCACTATAATTTCAGAAAGTCCTGAACTATTACTTATATTAAATTTTTTATGAATTGTTGGTTTTCTTAGATCACAATCTATAAGTATAGTATTTTTTCCATCTTGAGCCATTGAAAGAGCTAAATTACCAGCTATTGTAGATTTACCTTCTTCTGGCTGTGAACTTGTTATCATAATTACTTTTGTATTTTCATCAAAAGATGAATATTGTATATTAGTTCTTAAAATTTTATAAGCCTCTGCACCTATTGATTTAGGATTCTCCTTAACTATAAACACTCTAACTCCCCCTTATTTTTTTGCTTTATATTTTTTCTTTTATATTTTTTTATATCACTCATAATAATTCCTATTACAGGAATATCTAAAACGGATTCTAATTCATCTGATTCTTTAAAAGTATTATCTAAATACTCTAAAAGGAAGGCTAGTCCCACACTTCCTACTAAACCTAGTAAAAATCCAATTGTTATATTAAGCATTTTATTTGGGGCAATTGGAACTGTTGGTACTTCAGCTTTTTGAATAACTTTAATATTTCCATTTGGTATAAGCTCAGCTGATTTTTTTATAAATACATTTGTAATTCCATTTAAAATATTAATTACTTCATTTTTATCTCCTGTTTTATATGCAATATCTAAAATTTGAGTATTTTCACCTGGTATTACTGTAAGATTTGAAAGTACTCTTGATACATTTGATAAGCTTGTATCCTTTCCTGTTAATTTTAAAGCTTCTTTAGTTGAATCTTTTGTTTTAATAATTTCAGCATATGTTTTCATAAGATTTTGATACATAGTAACATCATTATTACTGTAATCTTTTGACTCGCTAGTAGCTCCTTCTTTACCTATAAAGACCTTAACTCTACCTTCATAAGTAGGTTTTATAACATAGAAACTCAATACTCCAGCTACTAATGTAGTAAAAATAGTAACTAGAATTATCATTTTCCATCTTTGTTTTATAATATAAAAAATATCATTTAAATTTATCCCCTCTTCTCTCATCTCTTTCCCCCTATATCACATTTATTTAACAGCAAACTAATTTAAGTAAATATTTATATGTACGCATTTATTATTATGTAAATTATCTAGTTGATATTTTTTATATAAGTATATTAAAATCTTTTTACTTCAAATTAAGTTCACCTCAGCTATTATTTCAATTAAAATCAATATTTATATATACATATTCAAAATTATATATATTATGTATCATTTGTATAAATATTTTATTTACTCTGTAATCTACAAATAAAATTAAAATAAAAAAGATACTAAATTATGTTATTTAGTATCTTTTCATAGATTTAAAAATTTAATATGTTCATAAGTAATAGATTATTAATTTAAAATATCTTCTTTTGATATATGTTTCCACTGACCATATTCTAATCCATCAATAGTCAAATTTAAAATTCTAATTCTCTCTAACTTTTGAACTTTATATCCAAATGCTAGGCACATTCTTCTTATTTGTTTATTTAATCCTTGAGTTAAAATAATTTTAAATGTTTTTTTATCTATTCTAGTTAATTGACAAGGCTTTGTTATAGTACCACATATCTCTACACCATTTTCCATCCCTTTAATAAAATCATCATCAAATTCTTTATCTACAGTTACTATGTACTCTTTTTCATGACCATTTTCAGCTTCTAAAATATCATTTGCAAAATCTCCATCATTAGTCAAGATTATAAGCCCTTGTGATTCTTTATCTAGTCTTCCAACTGGAAATATATATTCCCCATAATTTATATAGTCTATTATATTATCTTTAACTTCTTTAGCTGCTGTACAAGTTATACCCACAGGTTTATTTAAAGCTATGTACACTCTTTTCTTCATTTTTATAGGCTGATTATCTATAAGAATCTCATCTTCATCTATTTCAACCCATTGTCCTTGAATAGCAAGTTTTCCATTTATTATTACTCTTTCTTCCTCTATAAGCCTTCTAGTATCTTTTCTTGAACAATATCCAAAATTGCTTAAAAGTTTATTTATCCTCATTTTTTAATATTTCCTTTCAGAACTCTACATAATTAAATAAATTATATCATATAAAAAAATAAGTAATTTTATAAAATAAAAAAGAAGATGTCTATTTTAAACATCCTCTTATATATTTTATTAACTAATTAAGCTACTGCTAAATCAGCTTCAATCTCTTCTTTTTTAGCTTTTCTACTATTATAAATCTTCTTCCACATATAATATCCATAAACTGAGCTTACTCCATATTGAAGCCAAGTCATAGCTCCTGATAAATCTCCTATTGAGAAAGTTGAGCTTTTAATCATAGTTTCAACAAATACTATAAATCCTATATTTGATAACATCCAGAAGAACCATTGTTCTACATATCTTCTTGAAGTTAAATATAATGCATATGTTGTTACAACTGATGATAAAGAATCCATTATATATGAAGGATCTGGTTTTATCTCTTTATTAAATAAGTTTAACATTATACTTGGTAGGTTCTTTAATAATAAAGCATATAGCCCCCAAGCTGTAAGCATAATTATTATAGTAGCAACCCATTGTTTTTTAGTAAACTTTCTAGCCTCTACTACTCCATCTCCTGTTTTTTGTGTACTCTTCTTCCATGAAATAAATCCTGCTATTTCTAAAGGTATAAGTAGAAGTAAATTCTTCATTGCTTCTCCATATAATCCTCCCATGAAAGAAATTGCTGTCATAGCTAAAGTATTTAATATCCACCAGCTATAAACAATTAAATTTGCCCTAGCTTGATAAATTGATGTTATAACTCCTGAAATAGTTGCAACAAGACCTATAATACCAGCCACTGTAAATACACTACCAAGATTTCCACCATGTATAAATGCTGGAACAAAAAAAGTAGCAATACTTGAAATCATAAAAACATTAAAAAATATTTTTTGAAAAGGTGTAAATGCTCTATAAAAATTCATTTCTGCCTCACTTTATTCTTCTATTTTATTTGAATGATATATTAATATTTTATTAACAATCATACATATTTAATTTTATAAGTATACAAATAATTTTTCAATAATTACAGAAATTTTTATCATATAAATTTATATATCTAATATTATTGAATTTTTTATTACTTTTTATAATCTTTATTATTAAATCAATAAGAATCTCTCTAAAAATACGAATATTATTCTAACTATTCTTTATTATATTCTGTTAATAATTTCATCAACCAACTTATCCTTTTACTTATATTAGATATTAAGATTTTATTAATTATAATATTATTAAAAACAGTACTATTTCTTAATTAGCACTAAATAAAAATAGAAGGTTATTAAATATGAAAATAAGTAGATGTCATTATTGTGGAAAAAAGCTTATTTCTACTGAAAATTATTGTGATGATTCCTGTAAAGAAAAAATATGATAGGATTAATAAGAATTTTAGCAATAATTATTTCTCTCTCCCCCCTTTATAATATCTTCTCTCTATTTATATAACTTATATAACAAAATAAAAAAAGAATTATCCTTCTAAAAAGATAATTCTTTTTTTATTTTACTTAAAAGTATATTTATATTTTATATATTTACTTCACCTGCTAATGGATATGATGGAATTCCTGAATTTATATTTAATGTATATATTGATCTTGTATTACAAAGCTCATTATAAGTATTAACAGGTAAAAGATTACCATCTTTATCAATCATCCCGCTATAAGTTCCCCAATTTTGAACTGATTCAGCCATTTTTGATAATGGTGCTGCAAAAAATGAATAATAAAACTTACCTCTAGCAAAATTTTCAGGATAAATAGGGTATGGCCATTCATTAATTGGTAAATTTGTTTTATAAGCAACATTTATAAGTAGTTTATTCGCTCCAAGTTCATTAACTAAAGCTTCTTTTTGTTCTTTGGTTCCATTTAAAAGAATATCCTGTTGGGTTTTAGTTAAATTAATATAGCCACTATTAGGTACTTTATTTTTTATTGCATTATAAACCATTTCTCTAAGCGCACCAACTGAAAGCCCCATTTTATATGCTTTAGCACCAAGTTCAGCATAATCTTGACCAGCTGCAACATCTATTGTAGAAAGATCACTTGGTAAAGTATTAGAATTATTACCTGTTACAGCTTTACTTACAATAGCTACTTTGGGATTATTTACAGTAGTATCTATATTATTTGAACTATGATCTACAGATACATTATCTTGTGTAGTTGAACTAGTATTCTTTATATTTTCAGAGTCAGCTTTATTTACTGCTATTTTATTATCATTTATTTGATTAGTTTGAACTGTATTTTTAACTTGTGAAGTATTGCTAAAACCTATATAACACGCTACTCCTCCAATAACTACTACTGCTACAATTATTCCTATAAGTAATTTCTTCATTTGTTTTCTCCTTCCAATTCTTCAAATATAAGTTTACACCTAAAGCTTATAATAAAAGAAAAACTTTAGTAACAAAATAATGGAATAACTATAACTTATTAGAATTTAAACTTATATAAAATTTATTTATTCTTTAAACTTAAATTTTATATAACTATTAACAAAACAAAAAAAGAATTGCCTTAAAAAAGACAATTCTTTTCTTAATTATTTCACAGCTTTCATAACTGTTTTTCTTATCATATCTACTGGTATTATTGTTAATGCTAATACTAATATTAGCAGCCAATACTTAGCTTCGAAAGGATAGCAGTTAAATACATCTCCACCTATATAAGTTATGATAACTTGAACTACAAGTATTATTCCCATAACCTTAACAAAGCTCATATTTTCTTTTAAGCCAGAAGTTATATTTAGACTATCTGTTCTTACATTAAATCCATTGAATACAACTACAAATACAAATAATGAGAAGTATGCAGTTGTTAATACATGTTGATTTTCAAACATATTCACAAATAGAGGTAACTTTAAGAATACTATACTTAATGCAGCTAACCATGCACCTGAAACTAAAACCTGTCCCATCATATCTTTTGATACAATACTTTGACTTCTTGACTTAGGTTTTTCTTTCATATAACTCTTAAGTGCTGGTTCTGAACCAAGTGCTAAAGCTCCAAGTCCATCCATTATAAGATTTATCCATAAAATATGTGTAATACTTAATGGTTCTGCTACCCCTATAAAAGGTCCTATTGCACATACTGCAACAGCAGCAACATTTATAGTTAATTGGAATTTTATAAACTTAAGTATATTATTATAAATTGTTCTTCCATAAAGAATAGCATTTTCTATGGATTTAAAGTTATCATCTAAAATAACTATATCTCCAACTTCTTTTGCTACATCAGTACCTGATCCCATTGCAAATCCAACATCTGCTCTCTTAAGTGCTGGAGCATCATTAACTCCATCTCCTGTCATACCACAAACAAGATTTAATTCTTGTGAAAGCNGCCATTCATTAATTGGTAAATTTGTTTTATAAGCAACATTTATAAGTAGTTTATTCGCTCCAAGTTCATTAACTAAAGCTTCTTTTTGTTCTTTGGTTCCATTTAAAAGAATATCCTGTTGGGTTTTAGTTAAATTAATATAGCCACTATTAGGTACTTTATTTTTTATTGCATTATAAACCATTTCTCTAAGCGCACCAACTGAAAGCCCCATTTTATATGCTTTAGCACCAAGTTCAGCATAATCTTGACCAGCTGCAACATCTATTGTAGAAAGATCACTTGGTAAAGTATTAGAATTATTACCTGTTACAGCTTTACTTACAATAGCTACTTTGGGATTATTTACAGTAGTATCTATATTATTTGAACTATGATCTACAGATACATTATCTTGTGTAGTTGAACTAGTATTCTTTATATTTTCAGAGTCAGCTTTATTTACTGCTATTTTATTATCATTTATTTGATTAGTTTGAACTGTATTTTTAACTTGTGAAGTATTGCTAAAACCTATATAACACGCTACTCCTCCAATAACTACTACTGCTACAATTATTCCTATAAGTAATTTCTTCATTTGTTTTCTCCTTCCAATTCTTCAAATATAAGTTTACACCTAAAGCTTATAATAAAAGAAAAACTTTAGTAACAAAATAATGGAATAACTATAACTTATTAGAATTTAAACTTATATAAAATTTATTTATTCTTTAAACTTAAATTTTATATAACTATTAACAAAACAAAAAAAGAATTGCCTTAAAAAAGACAATTCTTTTCTTAATTATTTCACAGCTTTCATAACTGTTTTTCTTATCATATCTACTGGTATTATTGTTAATGCTAATACTAATATTAGCAGCCAATACTTAGCTTCGAAAGGATAGCAGTTAAATACATCTCCACCTATATAAGTTATGATAACTTGAACTACAAGTATTATTCCCATAACCTTAACAAAGCTCATATTTTCTTTTAAGCCAGAAGTTATATTTAGACTATCTGTTCTTACATTAAATCCATTGAATACAACTACAAATACAAATAATGAGAAGTATGCAGTTGTTAATACATGTTGATTTTCAAACATATTCACAAATAGAGGTAACTTTAAGAATACTATACTTAATGCAGCTAACCATGCACCTGAAACTAAAACCTGTCCCATCATATCTTTTGATACAATACTTTGACTTCTTGACTTAGGTTTTTCTTTCATATAACTCTTAAGTGCTGGTTCTGAACCAAGTGCTAAAGCTCCAAGTCCATCCATTATAAGATTTATCCATAAAATATGTGTAATACTTAATGGTTCTGCTACCCCTATAAAAGGTCCTATTGCACATACTGCAACAGCAGCAACATTTATAGTTAATTGGAATTTTATAAACTTAAGTATATTATTATAAATTGTTCTTCCATAAAGAATAGCATTTTCTATGGATTTAAAGTTATCATCTAAAATAACTATATCTCCAACTTCTTTTGCTACATCAGTACCTGATCCCATTGCAAATCCAACATCTGCTCTCTTAAGTGCTGGAGCATCATTAACTCCATCTCCTGTCATACCACAAACAAGATTTAATTCTTGTGAAAGCTTAACCATTCTTGATTTATCTGTTGGAAGTGCTCTTGCTATAACTCTTAAATTAGGTAATATTTTTTTAACTTCATCATCTGAAAGCTTATTAAGCTCTTCTGAAGTTAAAGCAATATCTGTTTCCTTTTCTATAAGTCCACAATCTTTAGCTATAGCTACTGCTGTTTCTTTTCTATCACCAGTAATCATAACTACTTGGACACCAGCATTTTTAACATCATTTATAGCTTCTCTAGCTTCTGTTCTTACTTCATCTCTTATACCAACAAAACCAACAATAACTAAATCATCTGGTAATTCATTTGGAGTAAGAGGTTTTTCACTATATGCAAATGATAAAACTCTCATAGCTTTAGTTGCTAATAAGTCTATCTTATTATTAATCTTATCCTTATCTAAATCTACAATTTCACCATTTTCATTTATATACTTTGTTGCCTTAGATAATAATCTTTCAGGCGCACCTTTATAAACTGTTTTCCCTTCTAATTCTGATGATGAATATTTATTTGTTGAATTAAACTGCTGAGCATTTTTTATTTCAAGACTTTCATACTTATTAAAAGTATCTTTTCCAAGGAAATTAAGTAAAGCCTTATCAGTAGCATTTCCTCCAACAACTTCTCCATTTACATCAAACATAGCTCCTGTATTTTTTCCTATACATAAAGCCATAAGTTCATTAATTTTTGAACTTTCATTATAAGTATCTTTAATATCTCCATCAAAGAATTCTACAACTTCTAATTGACCTTTTGTTATTGTTCCTGTTTTATCACTAAATAATATATTTAATGAACCTGCTGTTTCAATCCCTATTGGCTTTCTAACTAAAACATTTCTTTGAAGCATTTTTGCAGTATTCTTCATAAGAACTATGGCTATCATAAGAGGTAAACCTTCTGGAACTGCCATAACTATAATTATTA
Source organism: Clostridium mediterraneense (assembly GCF_900091705.1). Classification (GTDB taxonomy): domain Bacteria; phylum Bacillota; class Clostridia; order Clostridiales; family Clostridiaceae; genus Sarcina; species Sarcina mediterraneense. The sequence goes on from NZ_LT594785.1 coordinate 1,861,815, forward strand.
TAGCCATCATTAATATTTGAAGTATATCTTTAAATATGAAGATAAATCCTTCATTTAAATAAGCTGAAACTCCACCAACTGAAATTATACTTTGGAAAAGTAATGCTATAGCTATTACAACAGCACCAATATATCCAAACTTAGAAATTTTATTAGCAAGGTCTGTAAGCTTTAGCTTTAATGGACTTTCAACTTCATCAGCTGCCATATCCTCTGCCATAGCTCCCATAACTGTTTTCATACCAGTTTTAGTTACAAGCATTACTCCAGAACCATCAATAGTAACTGCTCCTCTAAATAAAGAATATTTATCTACAAATATTTCTCCTGTAACAGCTACTTCAGCTTCTATATCAGAATCTACTAAAGAAGGGTTGGCTTCTTTTTTACATTCTTCTGCTTCTCCATTTAAAGCAGAGTTATCTACACTTATGTTACCTTCTATTAAATATCCATCAGCTGGAATTTTATCTCCTGCTTGAAGAATAACATAATCTCCAGTAACTATTTCATCTATAATTATCTCGACAATCTGCCCATCTCTATAAACTTTACATTTATCTTTCTCAGCATTATTTTTAAGTTTTCTATATTCTTTATCAGACGCCATTTCTGTTTTTGCAGAAATTATAGTAACTAAAAATATAGCAACAACTATTCCTATAATTTCTCCCCACTGCGCATAATTTAATATGGCCATAACAGCCATAATTGCAGTAATACCTAAAAGGAGTTTTATCATAGGATCTCCAAAGGCCGCTTTAAACTTATCAAAGAAAGTTTCTATTTTAGCCTCATGAATTATATTATCTCCATATTTCTGTCTATTTCTTTCTACTTGTTGTTTATCAAGTCCTCGTTTCATTTCTCTCCCCTTGTCTTTTGTTATTTGTAATTATATAAAATTTATATAAAAACTTTAAATTATTAGTATACCAACCATATTTTTAATATTTCTTTAATTTAATTATAACATTTAAATAAAATCGAGTTTTTATTTGTAAATTCCTAAATATTCACTCCTTTTTATATTTTATTATCTTTTTATTATTAAAAATATATTTTTTTTGATATAAACCCTCCTAATTCAATTTTTATTTAACAATTTAATATTATATGTTTTTAATTGTTAAATATCTGTTAAAATAAATCTTATAACTTTATCTTATTTTAAACACTTCATTTAATATAATTCAAATAATTTGGAATAATAAAACTATAAAAAATTTAAATTTAAACATTTTATGACATTGACGTAAACAAAAATTCATAATATAATTCATATATCAACAAAAACTGATAAGTTTTTTTAGAACTTAAAAGTTTTTAAGCAATAATATTACAAAAGAAAAATTAAAGGAAAGGAATTATACATTATGGAAAACATTAATTCAAACAATCAAGAAAAAAAAGTTAATGTTCCTTTAATTGCTGCTATATTTTTACTTGGAGCTTTTGTTTCATTCTTTAATGAAACATCACTTACAACAGCTCTACCAATGATAATGAAAGATTTAAATGTAACAGCATCACAAGGACAATGGCTAACAACAATCTATATGTTAGTTGCTGGTATAATGATACCTGCTACACCATTCTTAATAAAAAGATTCTCAACAAAGGGATTATTTATATTATCAATAGGTAGTTTTACAATAGGTACTGCAATCGGTGCATATGCTAAAAACTTCGATACACTTTTAGCAGCTAGAACATTACAAGCTTTCGGAGCTGGTATGATTCTACCATTTATGCAAACAGTATTCTTAACTATCTTCCCAAAAGAAAAGAGAGGTATGTCCATGGGTATCATGGGTATAGTAATTGGTGTTGCACCTGCTATAGGACCTACTCTTTCTGGTTGGTTAGTTGAACACTATAAATGGAACGATTTATTCTTTATCTCATTACCACTTGTAGTAATAGATTTACTTGCAGGTATTTTCTTATTACAAAACATAAAAAGTGCTGAAAAAGCTAAACTTGATATTTTATCAGCTATAACATCAATCATTGGATTTGGTGGATTATTACTTGGATTCAGTAATGCTGGTACAGATGGTTGGGGAAGTGAAAAAACTTTAGTTCCTATAATCGTTGGTGTAATTTCATTAATTATATTTGTATGGAGACAATTAAAGATGGAAGATCCATTCTTAGATTTAAGAATCTTCAAGAACACAGTATTTACTAGTTCAACACTTATAATAATGGTTATCTTCGGAGGATTTATGGCATCTGAAGTATTACTTCCATTATATATTCAAGAAGCAAGAGGATATTCATCACTTGATTCAGGACTTACATTACTTCCTGGTGCTTTATGTATGCTTGTTGTCAGCCCACTTTCTGGAGCAATATTCGACAAAATCGGAGCTAAGCTTCTTGCAATTATAGGACTTATATTAATGACAGGTGGTACATTAGCATTTGGATTCCTTACAGATACAACACCAATAGGATATGTTGCTGGAATGTATGCTTTAAGACTTATAGGTCTTGGTCTTGTAATGATGCCTGTAACAACAACAGGATTAAATGAAGTAGATAAGAGATTATTCTCACATGCAACTGCTGCAAATGGTGCTCTTAGACAAATTGCTGGTTCAATTTCAACAGCTTTACTTGTAACAGTTATGTCTAACGGAATGAAGAACTATATAACAAATAATGCTGCTACAGAACACGGAAAGAACTTAATGATTAAGGCTCAAGTTCACGGACTTAACTTATCATTCTTAATCGCAACAGGAGTTACATTTATAGCATTACTTCTTGCTATCTTTACTATTAAAGGTAAAAAGAAAACTGCTTAATAAATAATTAAATAATAAAATTAGAGCTAACAAAATGAAAAAACATTTTGTTAGCTCTTTATTTTTTTACATTAACTACTCCTATAAACCCAATGCCCTTTTTTAATTTCTTCAAATTTAGAATTTTCAAAATCAAATCCCTTCATCTTTTCATTATAAGAAGATTGTAATGATAAGTTTTTAAATTTTGGATCTGGAATTAATCTAGAAGCCATTAAAAGCTTAGTATATGGATGTATAGGATTTTCATAAATTTCTTTAGTACTAGCAAGCTCAACTACCTTCCCCTTATACATCACAGCTATTCTATCACTTATATATTTAACCATTGATAAATCATGTGCTATAAATATACAAGTTAGCTTTCTCTCATTTTTTAAATTCTTAAATAAATTTATTATCTGTGCCTGCATAGAAACATCTAATGAAGCTATAGGTTCATCAGCCACTATAAAATCTGGATTCATTATTAAAGCTCTTGCAATTCCTATTCTTTGTCTTTGTCCTCCAGATAATTCTGAAGGATATTTATATAAATCTTCATCTGAAAGTCCAACCTTATTCATCATTTCTAAAACTATCTGTTTTAAACTTTCTTTATTCTCATAACCTTTATTTATTCTAAGTGCTTCAGATATTATTTGAAAAACATTTTTTCTTGAATTTAGAGAACTTATAGAATCCTGAAATATTATCTGCATTGATTTTACAATCTCTTTTTTATTAGCTTTATATACTTTCTTATCTGTAATTTCTAAATTATTATAAATTATACTTCCAAAGTTTGGAGTATGAATATTCATAATTAATCTACCCAGAGTTGATTTACCTGATCCTGATTCTCCAACTACTCCTATAAATTCTCCTTTATATAAATCAAATGATATATTATCAACTGCTTTTATCTTTATTTTCTTACCAATGCTAAAGCTTTTTCTTAAATTTTTAAGCTCTAATATTTTTTCCACTATTAAACTACTCCTATTTTTTTATTTAATTCTTGAGCTAAAGGATGTAATAGCCAAGTAGCGGCTTTATGAGTTTTACTTATTTCAAACATTGGAGGCTCTTCTTTAAAATCTATTCTTAAAGCTTCTTTATTTCTCCTTGCAAAGCTATCACCCTTTGATAAATTAATTAAACTAGGAGGCATACCTTCTATACTAAATAAACTTCTTTCCTTATTATCTGTAGGAAGTGATTTTAAAAGTGCCTTAGTATAAGGATGTCTTGGATCATAAAATATATCTTCAACAGTTCCAAACTCAATAATTTTTCCTGCATACATTACAGCAATTCTATCTGCTACATTTGCGACAACTGATAAATCATGAGTAACAAAAATTATAGATAAATTCATTTTACGCTGTAATTCAATAATTAGATTTAAAATAACTTTCTGCATAGTAACATCTAAAGCTGTAGTTGGTTCATCTGCTATTAAAATTTTAGGCTTTAAACAAAGAGCTATTGCTATAACTATTCTTTGTCTCATTCCTCCTGAAAACTCATGAGGCATCGAATTAAATCTTTCTCTTGCAAACTCTATCCCAACAGCCTCCATAATTTCTATAGCTTCTTTTTTTGCCTCTTTCTTAGATATCTTTTTACTATTTAAAATGCCCTCTACTATTTGCTTTCCTATTGACATAGTTGGATTTAAACTAGTCATTGGATTTTGAAATATCATAGATATTTCCTTCATACTAAATTTATTTGTTTTTTCTACCTTCCCCTCTTCATTTAATAGACTGATATCTCCTTGAATTTTCTTAGCATTATTAGGTAGTATTCCAGCTATACTTTTACATAAAATTGTCTTACCTGAACCTGATTCACCAACTATAGCTAAGACTTCTCCTCTTTTTAACTCAATATCAATTCCTCTAACGGCTTTAACAGTTCCTGCTTTTGTTTCTATATTAACTTTTAAATCTTTAATTTTTAATATTTCATCCAATTTATGCGCCCCCTTAAAACTAATGTCTTTAGTTTTAATCTATAAATTAATCTTCTAACTTCCATTCATCTATATTAAAGAATATACCTACTCCATGATGTCCAAGAACTGTATCTTTTGAAATTCCTTTTATATTTGAATTAGCAGCATAAATAGCATCTATATAAGCAATAAAAGTATATGGCATATCCTTAGTTAATTCCTCTTGGAACTCTTTATATAAAGCAAGTCTTTCACTATCATCTTCTGTTTCTCTTGCTTCTTTTAAGATCTTATCTACATTTTTATTTGAGTAAGAACTATAATTTGCTCCTTTATCTGTTCCAAATACTTTATAAGTGTGATCATCTGGATCAAATGGACTTCCCCAACCAATTAAATATGAATCTTGATTTTCCCAATCTATTTCTGATTTAACAGCAACTTTAGCATCTACACCTATTTTATTAAATTGTTGTGCAGAAATATTAGCCATATCTATTCTTACTTGGTCACCTTCACCACAAACTATTTCAAAAGATAATTTTTTTCCATTCTTTTCATAGATTCCATCACTTCCTAGCTTCCATCCAAGCTTTTCAAGTTCTTCTTTAGCTTTGTCTTCATCATAAGTAAACTTTTCAATTTCACTATTATTATAAGGTCCCATTTGTAATGGAGAATAAGCTTCTACTCCATATCCTAATAAAACATTATCAACTATTGCTTTTCTATCTATTCCATAACTTAAAGCATTAGCAAGTCCCTTATTTTCTTTAAAGATAGGAGCATTGAAATTATAAAGTATTCCTCTATAATCAGCTGTCTTCATTTTATATATTTCAAAGTCCTTATTTCCTTCTAAAACAGACATATCTTTTGGAGTTATTTGAGCTAAATCAAGTTCTCCTGATTTAAGTTGCATTGCTCTAGCTTTTACATCTGTTACTATTTTAAATACTATATTATCAATTTCAGGTTCACCTTTATAATATTTATCATTTTTAACTAATGAAATACTTTGTCCCTTATCCCATTTTTCTAATTTATAAGGACCTGTTCCTATAGGATTTTTATTAAATTCATCAGTTGTTATATCCTTTCCCTTTAAAATATGCTCTGGAATAACTCCTATAGTTAAATAATCAAGCATAGCTATATTAGGGCTACTAAGAGTTATTTTAACTTCTGAATCTGAAACAACTTCTATATTAGTTATATCCTCATAATTTGAAGCTATCTCTGACATATTCTTTGGATCTTTTATAGTTTCTAAAGTAAACTTTACATCACTAGCAGTAAATTTTTCTCCATCATGCCAAGTTACATCATTTCTTAATTTAAATGTATAAGTATTAGTTTTTTCATCAAACTCCCAACTTTCAGCAAGTGCTGGAATTACCTTATTATCTTTATCATGAGCTGTAAGTCCTGTAAATAATAATGAATTTATTTCTCCATGTTCATATAAAGCTGGATTTATACTAGTATAATCTCCACTTCCATAAACTAAAGTTTCATTAGATTTTGTTACTGGTGCTTTCCCTGTATCTTTTACACCAGATGAACAAGCAGACATTCCTATAGCTAAAAACATTGTTAATGCGATAGTTAATAATTTAAATTTTCTTTTCCCAATCATTTTAAATCCCCCTAAATTTATAAATTGCTAATCTTTTTATTTGATTTTTCTCTTAAATAATTTCCTATATTAGTTATAGACACTAATGTTAGAACTAAAAATATACCTGGAATTAAAATTATCCACCATAAATTTGATAATAAAGCTCCTTCAGCTAAAGAAAGCATACTTCCCCAGGAAATAATCTCTATAGGAAGTCCTATTCCTAAAAAACTTAAAGTAGCTTCAGTACCAATAGCTGCTCCTATATTTGTTACAACCATAAACATTATTGCTGGAAGAAAATTCAATATCATATGTTCTTTCAATATAAAGAAAAAGCTAGCCCCCATAGTTTTAGATGCAATTATATACTCACTATTCTTAATTTGTCTTACTTCTGCTCTTATAATTTTAGCTATATTCATCCAACTAGTTATTCCTATAACAATAGCTAAAGATATAATATTTGTATTTCTAATTATTCCTTGAATAAATATTATTATTAATATTGAAGGAATACTAAGTATCATTTCCGTAATTCTCATCATTAAATCATCAATAAATTGATTTGAACAAGCGCTTATAGTCCCATATAAAATTGCTATTGATGTTGATATTATTGTTGATAAAATTCCTATAAAAAGTGAAATCCTACCTCCATACCAAATCATAGAAAATATATCTCTTCCCATAGTATCTGTTCCGAAATAAAATTCACTTCCTGGTTTAAGAGATGTATTTGCTAAATCCATATAAGTAGGGTCCTTAGTCATAATAAAATCTGCAAATATACAACAAATAACTATAATACTGAGAACTAAAATAGACTTATATGGAATCTCTTTAAATTTACTCATTGTCTTTATATCTTGTTTTTCTTCATCAGCCTTATACTTATTCCCTACAATCTCAAAATCATTTATATTAAGTTTCAAGTGTATCCCTCCTAGCATGCTTTGTTCTAGGATCTATCTTATTGCTTATAATATCTCCAATTATATTAGCTAAAATAACTACTACACCTGTAATAAGACATAAAACCATTAACATGTTATAATCATGATATTTCGCACTTTCAAAAGTTAAACTTCCAAGTCCTGGATATGAAAATATTTTTTCTACTACATATGTTCCGCCAATAATATGAGGTATTGAAATTGCCATTATACTTATAAAAGCAGGCATTATATTTCTAAGACAATGCTTAAATAAAATCCCCACATTACTAACTCCCTTCATTTTTGCTAAAAGAATATAATCTTCTCTTATTTCTTCAAGAAGTTTATTTCTAATCATATAAGCGTAATACCATAAATGTCCTGAAATCATAACTATTAAAGGTAATATCAAATGTTTTATCCTACCTAATATACTGTGCTCCATTCCAATATCATAAGCTCCACTACTAGGTAAAATACTAAAATTTATACTAAATAATAAAATTAAAACTAAAGCAATCCAAAATGTAGGTATAGAATTTATAACATTTCCAATCATACATATTATTTTATCTATTAATTTATTTTCATTAATCGCACAAAAAACTCCAAGAAGTAATGATAATGTAAAAGTTAAAATATATGAGAGTCCTCCCAAAATCAAAGTATTTATAAACACATCAGATATAACTGTTGTTACATCCTCTTTATATTTATATGAAATCCCAAACTCACCATCAAAATCATTTTCTAGCCATATTAAGTACTGCTTATAAATTGGTTTATTTAAACCTAATTTTTCTTTAGCTAAATCCTTTTCCTCTGTACTCATTCTCTCTATACTTTCTCCGTAATAAGCTTTTAATGGATCCCCTGGTGCAAGTCTTCCCATATAAAAAACTACAAAAGATAAAATAAATATAGAAAAAACAATTTGAACCACTTTTTTAATCATTCAAAACTTTTCCCCCCTTAAACTAATTGATAATTAATTCTCTATTGATTATATAATATCAATTTTGTTTTTATTACTATTTAGTAAAATATTATCAATAAAATATTTTTTCTAATAATAAAAATTTATTAAACTAAAAAATCTAAAAAAAATATCTAAATTATAGTTATCTTTTAAGATTTACTTAAATTCCAAAATAAATATTTTTTTCACTTTTATATACATTTACTTAAGCAATTCCCTAATACAAAAAATTAATAACGCTAATATAAAAGTTGATTATGCACAAAATAATTATGGATAATAATATTTTAATCTTTACAATTACCAATAAAACTCAGCATTTATTTAAATATCTTTTTAATAAATAATTTTTAAATAACTATATAAGTCTTTACTAAAACTATATTGTCTGTCTTATATTTTAAAAATATTACTAAAATCAAAGATTGGGAGGTATTCATATGAATGATATTGAAAATGCAAAAACTGCTGACTATACAATTGAATATACTGTAAACAGCTTTATAATACTGCCTACAAACTTTAAAAGAACTCGCTATTTTAAAGATAGTAAATTTAGAGATATTATTTATGACCTAGAATCTTATGATGAACACGATAGAAATTTAGTTAAATTTATAAATAAATTTATATACTCCTTTTCAATCCTAAAAGAAAAGAATCTATTCTCTAAAGAATTAGAAGAATATAAAGACTCTATTGAAAGATATCTAGAAGTCATTTTAGAAATGAAAGATAAAGTTAGTGCGCAAGAAAGTGAATTATTAATTCGCTCTCTTTCAAGTATTCCATTTCCAGCACTAAAAAAAGATGAGTTTATTGATATTAATTTAGATTTAGATAAAAAATCTTCAATCTCATAGATTTTTTATTCTATACACTTTAAGTAATATTATTATTTATAAAATATAATTTGTTTTTATATTTATACATAAAAAAACAGGCTATCTATATAAAATAGTCTGTTTTTTCATATATGTTATTACCCTTTTTATTAACCCAATTTACAGCCACCATAGAAGCCCTACTCCAATAAACATAAAACCTATGTTTATTTTCCTCTTTATTCTTTTTCCCTTTTGTATTTATATTTTACTAATTAAAATCAATTATATAAAAGCTAGTTTTATATCAAATAGTTTACAAATTCTTTAATTTTTCTCCTAAATCCCTTTATTAATTTCAAATATATTGTAAAATAATAATTATACTATAAATATAATTTATATAGAATTGAGGTTTACAAAAGATGATTTATGAAGATATAAACAGAAATGTTTCATTAGAAGAAATGGGCCGTTTTACTGTAATAGATGATAAAATATCAAAAGTTACAGGAATGCTTGCAGCAAGAAAAATGGCTAACGCAGGTTTAGATGTTAGAAAAATTTTCTTTGAATTAAAGGAAATAGATAACGATTATAAAACTTATGTTAGAGCTGGTAACTGCGATAACAAAATTGTTTATGAAAAAAGACTTGCAGTAGTAAATAAAATAACTGAAATAGAAAATCTTCTAAGAACTTTATAAGAACCCTAACTTCCTATCTTAATGTTTAAACACATAAGATTCGGAAGTTTTCTTTTAAAGATATATCTAAGCAATTATGATATAATATTCAAATAAATTTTAATACATGGAGATACTTAAATGATTATAGGTTTAAAAAAAGAAGATGAAAAAAAATATTTAGATGAAACTATAGAAGCTATTGATAAGCTACTTGAATCTTTTGGTGTTTCATCTCAAAAACAAAATAAAGATATCAAAAATGATAGAAAAGATTTCTGGAATAATTTTAGTGAACTTGATGAAATTGAAGTACAACAATTTAATCAAGATATGGCTATGCAAGAAAAAATCTATCTAAAAAATATGAGTAAAATCAATACTCTTCAAACTCAAAGAAATTCTCCTTATTTTGCAAGAATTGATTTTAAAGAAGATTGTGAAAATGAAGCTGAAAGTTTTTATATAGGAATTTCAAGTATTCTTAAAGATGACTTTGATTTTCTTGTTGTTGACTGGCGTTCTCCTATTTCCAATATGTTTTATGATTTTGAAATGGGTAATGCTTTTTATGAAACTCCTAATGGAAAAATAGAAGGAGAAATTGTTTTAAATAGACAATATAATATTAAAAATGGAGAAATAAAGTTTATTCATGAAGCCAATTCTAGCCTACATGATGAATCCTTACTTGAAGTTTTACAAGCTAATACTTCAGATAAGATGAAAAATATAGTTTCTTCTATACAAAAGAAGCAAAATGAAATAATAAGAAATGATAGAGCTAAAATATTACTTTTACAAGGAGTTGCTGGTTCAGGTAAGACTTCTATAGCAATGCATAGAGCTGCATATCTTTTATATAAATATAGAAAAACTTTAAACGCTGACAATATATTAATATTCTCTCCTAATGATGTTTTTAGTGATTATATTTCTGATGTATTACCTGCTCTTGGAGAACAAAATATAGGTCAAACAACTTTTGAAAGTTTCTATAAAACTTATTTACCTTCTACTTATAGATATGAAAAGAAAAATGAATATCTTGAATATACTTACTCTACTGATTTAAATAAGGAGTATACTATAAGAGAAGCTTCAATGAAGTTTAAAAACAGTATTGAATTTACTAAAATATTAGATAAATTCTGCTCTAAGCTTCCAGATATACTACCTAGCTTTTCAGATATTATTTTAGGTAATGAAGTTATTATCTCAAAAGATAAAGTGAAAAAAGTATTTGTTGAAAGATTTAATAAGGTTCCTTTCTTAAATAGAATAGATATTTTAAAGGAAAGTTTACTTTCTCAAATAGAAACAAAATACTATCAACAAGCTAAAAATAAAAATGCTTCTGATTTTGGTTATAACTATATAGATCATGGTGATAATTTCAAAGCTTATTTAGAAGATGAAGTAAATGCTCAAGTTAATGCTATGTTCACTATGTTAAATCCTATTGATATATACAAACTTTTATGGCTTGATATAGAAAATTATACAAATAAAGATGTTAGTGACATTGCAAATCTTACTTTAAAATCATTAAATGAACTTCTAGTTAATTTTGAAGATATAACACCAGCTTTATATCTTAGATCATACATGGAAGGATTCAGAGATTATAAAAATATAAAACATTTAATAATAGATGAATGTCAGGATTACAGTCCTCTATTCTATAAACTTTTAAGAAAAACTTTCTCTGCTGCTTCTGCTACTATTCTTGGTGACTTAAACCAAAGAATTTCTAGCAATACTAATATAGGTGCTAAAGAAGATATTTCAAATATATTTGGAAAAGAAAATACTGAGACTATAACTTTAACAAAGAGTTATAGATCAACAGAAGATATAACAAACTTCTCAAAAAATATATTAAAATTTGCTGAACCTATAGAAGCTGTTGATAGAAAAGGGCTTCCTGTTCAATTTTATAATATAGATAACTCTATTGAAGATACTCTAGAAAAACTAATAATAGATATTAGAGAAAGAAGTTTAACTTCAATAGCTATAATAACTAAGACAGCTACTAAAGCAACTGAACTATATGATAAATTAAAAGATAGAATAAATTCATTAAATCTTATAATTGATGATAATAGCTTCTATTCTAGAGGAATCACTATTATTCCATCATATATTGCGAAAGGACTTGAGTTTGATGCAGTAATTATTCCTGATGGAGATAATAAAACTTACAATAGAGATTCTGAAAGAAATCTATTATATACAGTTTGTACAAGAGCCTTACATGAATTACACATAGTAGATAGTGGAGATCCATCTTCATTATTCTAAATTTAAATGATAGAAAGGGGATTTTATCATGAATAAACTAATGAAAATTTTTACTAGTATTGTAGTTATTATTTTAATAATTATAGGATTAGTAATAGGAACATATTATGTTTCATTTAAACCACAAGTTGCAACAACACCAATATCTCAAAATGTTGAGCAACAAGAAAAAGAATTATTAAGGAAATTTATACCAAACAAGCTTGATTTAAGTCTTACACAAATAAGTGCTGATTCAACTGCAACTTTATCTGATACTGATTTAACTAGCTTATTTATAATAGCTGCTAGACAAATTCATAGTGATAAAATAGAAATAACAGGTGTTAAAGCACAGGTTGATGGCAAATACATAAATTCTTATATTGAATTTATGTATAAAGGAATTCCTTTAGAAGCAAAGCTAGTATTTGAACCATCAGCTCAAAATGGAAAAGGTATCTTACACTATGTTAGTGGAAATGTAGGATTTATAAGTATTCCAAAAGATTTAATCTTTGAAAAAGCAATTGATAATTCAATGGTTCAATTTGATAAATCTGCTGATAATATAATTTTATCATTTAAAGATCTACCTGACCTAAAGATTCAAAGCTTCAAAACAAAGAATAATGAACTTGAAATTTCATTTAAAGCTACAGTAAATCTATGGGACTGGCTTAAATAACAAATAAGGGTATATCTCATTTAATTTGAGATATACCCTTATTACTTATTCAACAATTTCTTTTAATATAGCTAATTCACTTTCTTTACTTCCATCAATATCTATAACTTTAATTCCCTTTTGCTTTAATTGCTCTATTACACTAGAATTTATATTTTTAGTATTCCCCACAACTATATCAACATTAGTTTTAATAATTCCGTTTATATTTAAATTATTACCTGAGCCAACATTAATAAGATTTGATGGAACTTCTTTAGAGTTTATCATTTCACTAGTAGCCCCTACAACATCATTTTCTTTTCCTAATGACTTTATAAGATTATATGTATTACTATCTAGTACAATTACTTTTTTTGCACTACTATTAAAATGTAACTTTTCATTATTAGTATTTACTACTCTTATCTTTGAATCTGATGATATTACTGGTTTACTTTGTAAAATACTTGTATTATTTTTATTAGGAGCTTGTTTAGCATAGTTAAACTCATAAACTGCTGCTCCTCCAGCTACTATTATTACAAGAGCTGCTGCTATTTTTCCCTTTGATAACCCACCACTACTACACATACTTCATATCTCCTTAATAATTTATTCTTTTTTAATTCATAATTATTTAATAATTTGAAGTTTATCATAAATTAAATTACTAATCAATTACAAAGAATATTAGTTTTTTTATAATAATTAATATTATTTGTATAATTTATTTAAATATAGATACTTTTTTATAACTATTTATTAATATTTTATATTTAATATTAAATTTAAAATATTTTATTTAGTTTAATATCACTACATTCCTTATTTATAAAGGAACTTAAGTAACATGAAAATATTATTATATACTATAAACAAAATCGAAGAGGTTTAAAATATTAAACTTCTATATTTAAAAATTAGATTTAATTTATGAGGTGATTAACAAATGAATAAAGAAGATAACTTAAATCAAGATAAAAAGCTTGATTTAACTAAAAATCATAAAAGTAAAAGTAAAATTCCTAGTTTAGAAGACTTTACAGTCTCTCTTCAAGCTATCCTTGATTCTGAAGATAATGTATCAGAATGTGCATCAAAGCTCTTTAGTAAAATATTTTCAGGGGAATTAAGCTCAATAGAAGATATTCAGAAAAAATTAAGTTTATTATCAAATATTCTTCTACTCTATAGTAATAGAGATTATTCTCTTGCTTCACTAATTGACTCGATTAGTTTTCCCCAAGAAAAATATGTTCCTAATCCCCATCTAGATACATTTGAAGAATGCTCTAAAGAAGATTTCTTCTCTAGTATGAAATTTAAAGCACCTAAGAATTCAAGTTTTAAAGTAACTACTACTAAAATCACTACTGATTCTGCAGAGAATTCTGATAATCTAGATAATGATACTGTAACAATTGATGAATTTAATAAAACTCTTGATAAGCTTCAAACTAATGAGCAGCAAGAAACAATTGATATTAATAATACACAAGATATTAATAATTTATATAACTCTAATTCAACAGATACTAGAGATTCCACTAATATTTATAAATCTAAAGAAAAAATAAACCCTCATAACTTATTACAAAATAATACTGAACAAATAGATAAAGCTAATCCTAAGCTATTTACTGCTTCAAGAAGCTCTAATATAAATACCACTAATAACGAACAAATAAATCAAAATACTATTCTAGATAATACTTCTGGCTCAAATAATCAAATTATTACTTCTAGAAGTATAAACAATCAATTTAATCCTTTAAATAATGTAAATCAAACAATAGACCAAGCTAATAATTTAGTAAATAATAATCAATACAATACTGATACTAGCTATCAAGATAATACTCTTTTTAATAGCTCTAGAAATTTTAATAATCAGATAGGTGAATTCAATCCACCTAATAATAAAAATCAAACAATAAATCAGACTAATAATAGTCAATATAATGTAGATCCTAGATATCAAGATAATAATTTATTTACTAACTCAAGAAATTTTAATAATCAAGTAAATCAATTTAATTCTACTGATACTAACAATCAACAAATAGATCAAATTAACAATCAATATATGGATACTAGATATCAAGCTTTTGAACCATTTAATAACTCACGAAATAGGCAAACAACTCAAATTAATAATTCTAGAAGCTCCAATACACAAGCAGATCAATTTAATACAACAAAGTACTCTGAACTAAATAATTTTTCATCTAATATGTCAAATACAGATGAAATGAATACCTGCACTATTAATGTTCCAGGCCTCGAAGGTTTAAATCCACCTTTCTGCTGTTCTAACACAGTTGGAGTTCCTGATTCTGCTAGTATTCTAAATGCTGCTTATATAAAAAATGGAGTTTATTTCTTAAAGAAAATAAGGCTTTATATACGAGCTACTAAATCCTGTGTCTTCTATGAACTTTATTATAGTACTAGAACTCAAAAACTTTTATTTACTATTGCTAATAATCCTTATAATTATTCTCATACTTATATAATTTAAAAGTTTTAAATTATATTTTAAGCAATAATAAAGAGCTATCTAAAAAAGATAGCTCTTTATATTATTATTTTAAATTATCAAAAAAGCTTCTATAAGCATTTGAGAATTTAAAGTTTGTTGTTTCATCCCAATTTGTTGACCAAGTCATAACACCTCTAAAATCTTTATAACCTGATTCATTTTGCATTTTATATTTTCCACCAAAGCTCTTTCCATTTATAAGATAATCAAGAGCCTTTATTCCTTCTTCTTCTGATATAAATCCACTACCAGCAGCTTTAGTAGATGAAGGTAATCCTATTGCTACTTTTGATGCAGGAAGTCCTGGGAAATGATTATTAGGATTTCTTCCAATATCAAAACCTGTAATCATCATTTCTGCCATAGCTACTTCAAAATCAGCTGTACCTTGTGCATAGGTGTTTCCATCTAAACCTTCTTGTGAACCATGATTATAATGTTGAACATGTAATAGTGTTAATTCATCTCTTAAACCATGAATAACTGGAAGATATGCACCCCATGGACCTGAGTAAGCAATCATTCCACCTTGAACATATGTTATTTCTGGAGCCATTGTTAAAATAAACTTATCTCCAAATTCCTTAACAATTCTTTTTGTACCACTAATTAAATTTCTAACCTTTGGTGTTGATGGATTATTTATATCTACATCTCCAGGTCCTAATGATACAGCACCACCTTCAAGGTCTATATCCATTCCATCAAAACCATACTCTTTAATTATATCAGTCATACTAGTAACAAATTTATCTTCTTTTTCCTTAGTATCTAAATCTAATCTACCATTTTGTCCCCCTATTGATATAACTACTTTCTTACCTTTACTCTGAAGATATTCTATTTCTTTTTTGAACTCTTCTTTAGTAGCATTATAAGGTTCAAAAACCATAGTAGCTTGATCACTTAAAGATTCAGCAAAAGCAACATCTATTAAATCATAATTTAAAGATGTATCTTTTAAATGGGTTGTAGTTGATCCATTATCAAAATTATGCCAATATCCAACTAAAACCTTTTCAGGAAGTCCATCAGCTTTCAGTTCTTTTTGAGTCATCGTATTATTATTTTTTGCAACTGCTATATCCCCTTGAGCACCTAAACATAAAACAGTAGCAGCACATACTATTGAAGCAATAATTTTTCTAACTTTTTTCATATAACATCCCCCTTAAATATCTTATATACATATATTACCACAAATAAATAAAAATGTAATCATTTTAGATTAAGTTTTTAAATAAATTTATATTAATAAAATAAAAAAGTCATCTTACAAAGATGACTTTTAAAATTTATTTATATATCTACATTTCCTCTATAACTACTAAGACTTTTTACAGTAACATTAGTATCCTTTAAATTTCCACTTTCAAACTCTAAAACTTCTTCAATAACTTGATCTCCTGAGCTTCTACGAGCAACTTTTATTTGTCCAGTATAATTAGTTTCTAAATATATATCCTTATATTGTACTTCAAAATTACTTGATTTATAATTTACTTTAGTATCATCAAATCTTTCTGCATAGATATTTTTTATTAGCTCTGCATTAAGCCTTTCTGCCATTTTAGCTATTGATAAATGTTTTACTAATAAAGTTTCATTATAAATAGCATACTTGCATTTATATCCTCTAAAACATTGACTATCTATTGGTCTTAATCTAAACCCAAAATCTTTTGGTTTAAAAATATCTAAATTAGTAATTTCATATTCTCTATCTTTATAAATTAAAGCATCATTTACTTGTAACATATTAAAAATCCCCCCTGATTGTCATTGTTGATACCTTAATTTTACAATAAAAGTAAACTACTTTCACTATATTTCTCTTATTATATAACAAATTTTATAGAAAAAATCCAATAAAACATAAAGTATTACACCAAAATATATTTCT
The DNA here is from genome assembly GCF_900091705.1 of Clostridium mediterraneense. GTDB lineage: Bacteria > Bacillota > Clostridia > Clostridiales > Clostridiaceae > Sarcina > Sarcina mediterraneense. The sequence continues at coordinate 1,879,022 of NZ_LT594785.1, forward strand.
TTATACTAAAATTTTATTTCTGATTTTTTTATTCTTTCAACTAAATCTTTTATTTTTCCCTCTATTTTTCTTGCTATAATTATAAATTCATCATCACTCTTACCAGTAGGATCATCTAATCCCCAATCCTCAACATGTTTAGCTGGTAAATATGGACATACTACATTACATCCCATTTTAATAACTATATCAGCACTTGGAATATCACTTAACAACTTAGATTTTTGTTTTTTATTCATATCAATATTATATAATTTTTTTATTATTCTAACAGCATCCTGATTAATTTGCGGTTTTAACTCAGTTCCTGCTGAATAACTTTCAAAAATATCTTTTCCATATAAATTCCCTAAAGCTTCTGCCATTTGTGATCTACATGAATTATGAACACATACAAATGCTACCTTTGGTTTCATTTTACTCCCCCACTCCTTCAGTATTTTTTTAATTTAGATACTTATTACTTAAACTTTCATAAGTTTTATATATTCTAAATCTATAAATTAAAAATGATACAATTCCTTTGAATATACTGCTAAATGCTATACTTAACCATATACCATTTAAGCCTATATATTTTATCAAAATTAATGCCATAGGAATTCTCATACAAGTAAAAACTATACTAATAATAGATGGAATATTAGGCTTTCCTATCCCTGTAAATATTCCATTAGATACCATCTCAATCATACTAAATAACTGAGCTATTGCTATTATTTTTAAATATCTACTTGCCATAAAAATAGTTTCACTATCATCAATAAAAATCTTAACTAGATTTACTGAAAATAAAATAAATATAAAAGTTATTAATATAGAATAAATGGCTCCTATTTTTATAGCAGTTATATATCCCTCATTTACTCTTTTAAATTTATTTGCTCCAAAATTTTGTCCAGTAAAACTTGCTATAGCTCCATTAAGTCCTCCTATAACCATATAAGTTACAGCTTCAATTTGTAGTCCTATCTTTTGAGCTGCTATAGCATTATCTCCAAACACTGATATAATTCTAGCTAAAACTATATTTACTAATGTAAATATAATTCTTTGCAATGACATAGGAAAACCTAACTTAATTATTTCGACTATCTTTTTATATTCTATAGCTTCACCACGATTAAATTTAATCATTTCCTTAGAATAAATATTAAACAAAATAAACATTACTAGATTAGATATTAAAGTAGCTATCCCTGCTCCCAAAACTCCAAACTTAAATGTATATATAAGAATTGGATCTAACAATATATTTATTATTATCCCAATAGCACTTATTTTAAGAGAAATTTTATTATTTCCAAAACTATTTAAGATTCTTATATATAAAGTATTAAAAAATGAAAAAAATAACATAGGAGCACTAATTAATAAATATAAATATGAGTCTTTAACTACATTTATATTGCCAAGATTTAAAAACCCTATAAACTCCTTACCTAATACTATAATAATAAAAGTATATATTAGGCCTGTAACTCCATTTAATATTAACCCTGCATTTATATATCTTTTTATATCTATATCTTTTTTAGCTCCTATTGAATGAGCTACTTTTATTCCAGTTCCTATTACAACTATAGAATTAATTGAATATCCTAGTCCTATAAAAAAACTTGATGAACCAATGCTAGTAACTGCATTACTTCCTAAACCACCTACCCAAATCATATCTATTAAGTTATACATAAATTGAAGTACTGAACTTCCCATTATAGGTATTGATAACGTAGCTAATACTTTTATAACATTACCTTCTGTTAAATCTATCTTTTTCATAAGCCCCCCTAAAACTAAATCAAACAATATCATTATATTATATACATAGATTATATTCTATGTATATATATTTTTATATCATTTTAAAGAGGTTATATAAATAATATATAGATATATTTCTATATATTATTTGCAGATACATTCTTCTGTATCAGTTATAATTTCCATAAAAAAAAGTACTGTTCTATTTGAAATAGTATTATTTATTTTATAATAATTCCAAATACCTTCTTTTCTAGTATCAACTAAGCCACAATCTATTAAAACTTTCATATGATGTGATAATGTAGGTTGAGTAAAATTAAAATATTCTAAAATTTCACATGCACACTTTTCTCCACAAGATAATAAGTCTAGTATCTTTAATCTTTTAGGATCACTTAAAGCTTTAAATATCTTAGAGTTTTTTTCGTACTTATCCAAAATAGCCTCCTCGTTATATCTACATATTTAATCTAAATTTTCTAATACTTAATTTAAAATATATTAAATCTAATATGCAGTTATTTATATTAAATTCTTTAAAAATTCCTTTTTACTTTCTATTATATCTTTCTTAGTTAATTTATTTATTTCGTTTCTATCAAAGCAATTTTCTTCATAAACTCTAACACTCTGAGTTTTAGCTAGAATATCTACATAAGTCTTAATAACAAAACCATTACTAACTCTTACATTAGTATATATCTCTTTTATAACTTCATCTAAAACTTCCTTTGCTCCTTCAGATAATTCAAGTTCCTTATCAGCTATTTTATTTAAAGCCATTTCCATTAAATTATCACTTGAAAAATCTTTAAAGTTTAACCATAGAGGGAATTTATAATTTAATTCAACATTTCTTTTCATAAGCTTAGTAAGCTTTTCTTTTTCACCTGAAATAACTATAATATTTCTCTTTCCACTTTCTTCAATAAAGTTAACTAAATTTGATATTATCTCTTTATCATTTTCTTCTTCTATAATTAAATCTGCTCTCTTTAAAAAGATTACTCTTCCTCTAACATTCTTCACTATTTCAGATAAACTTTTTCCATTCTTATATGAAGAAATTATTTTAGATACTCCTATTTCTAAAACACTACTGTTATCTAATATTCCCATACTACTAAGCATGTTTGCAAATATATCTAAACTTAATCTTTTTCCTGTTCCATCACTACCTGTAAATACAATATTTTGCATCATATCTATATAAGTATTAAGACCCTTTTTGGCTCTTTTTTCTTCTATCTTAATAATCTTATATTGTTGTCTTAAAAATTCTTTTATATTTTCATTTCCAACAATACTCTTAATATTTTCTTCTATATCAAAATCTGTATCATATTCAGAAACATTTATTTTTTCTATATCCTTTTCTGTTATAAGATTCATTTCATAAACACTTATATCATTTTCTGCAATTCTAATACTTTGATTTCTAATAAGATTTTCAACATAATTTCTAACCATTCTTCCATTTCCTGATTGAGAATCTAAGTTTTCATAAATATCTTTAAAACTCTTTTTCAGTTCTTTATACGCAAGTTCTGATACTTCAAATCCTTTAGACTTAATAATTTTAATAGCCATAGATAAAAGTTCTTCTGGGTTATAATCCTCAAAAGTAGTCCAAAGCGGAAATCTTGATTTAAGACCTATATTAATGGCAAAGAAATCTTCCATATCTTTTTCATACCCTGCAAGAATTACTATTACTTCTCCTCTATAATCCTCAATTAGCTTTAATAAAGTTTCTATTGCTTCTCTACCAATCTCATCTGCTGCTAAAATATAAGCTTCATCTATAAATAGAACTCCACCTATTGCTTCCTTAAATTTTGCTATTGTCTTTTTACTAGTTTGACCTGGTACTTCTGAAACAAAACTTGATCTATCAGTTTCAATTAACTGCCCAACTTTTAAAGCTCCCATACTATTTAGCATTTCAGCAACAATTCTAGCTATACTTGTTTTACCTGTCCCTGGATTACCTGCAAACACCATATTTAAATTTTGATCTATCTTTATGTCAATTCCTGCTGCTCTTCTTTTTTCTTGAGCAATAACTATCTTATATTGATTTCTAAGGAAATTCTTAACCTCTTCTAGACCTATAATTTCATTTAACTTTTCTTCTAAATTAAATTTAGAATTTGCCTTAAAATTAAAATTATTTCTTTCAAGTAAATCTATTTTCTTAGAACTATTACTCATATATTCTTTAGAAGCATCTAAAATAGCATTATCAACTACATTTCTAACAAATCTAGCATTTCCTAAATCATTCTTTTCAAGTGTTTGATTTCTCACAAATAACTCTATAAGCTCATCCTTAACATCATCACTTATTTTATACCCTTTTGATTTTGCTATATTTACAGCTATCTCATACATTTCATTTGGATTATAATCTTCAAAAACTATTGTATTTGGAAATCTTGATTTAAGACCTGAATTAAATTCTAAGAATCTATCCATATCTTTTTCATACCCAGCTAATATAACTATTAAATCTTCCCTATTATCCTCTACTCCCTTTAAAAGAGCATTTACTATTTCTTTTCCCATCTTATCATCTTCATTTTCACAAAGAGAATAAGCTTCATCAATAAATAAAACTCCCCCAATAGCAGACTCGATTATTTCTATAGTTCTACCTGCTGCTTCTTCTATATTTTCAGTTACAAAATCAGCCTTACTTACTTCTTTAAAAATTCCTTTTTTAAGTAGGCCTAGAGCATTTAAATATTCAAAAGTTACTCTTGCTGCATTAGTCTTTCCTGTACCTGCATTACCTGCAAATATCATATTTAAAGACATCTTAGAAGTTTTAAGTCCTAATTTTTCTCTTATCTTTTGCACCTTATAATTATTTTCAATACTATTCATAAAATCTTTAAGCTGTTTCATTCCAATAATAGATTTCAGCTTATACTTTACTTCTTCTAAAGTTGCTGTTTGATATTTACTTAATTTAAAAGTTCCCTTTTCTGTTTCACAATATATCTCTTCATTTTCTAAATATAAAATTATACTATGACCTTCTTTTATCTCCTCAGATAATATGAACTTTTTAAGAGGTTTATATATTTCATATGCTATATACTCTCTTAATCTAAGGGAACTATCTGATTTATAATTACTATTTAAAAAACTAATTAAATTTTTATATTTATTCTCATCCTGATTAAATATAAAATCAATTTTAAATTCTCCTAAGCTATCAATAGCTTTATTAAATTCTCTAGCAACTACCTTTTCTCTATCTTCTGTACTTAATTCTTCTGTATATAAAACAAATGCTCTATTTATAAATTTATCATTAAATAATTTATTTAGTTGTATCCCATCCTCATTAGAAGTAAAAACAAAAAACTTCTCATGACAAATAAAATTATCAATACTTCCAAGCTCTTCTTTTTCAGCTTCAACTAAAAATTCATTTCTGATAACATAGCTACCATTAAGCATTAAACAAGTTTTAGGATATAGGTTAGATAACATTTTTAATATTTCGTCACTAGCTTTATTAAAATCTTTAAAAATTACTAATTCTGAATCACTATTTAAAACATTATATAAATCTGTTATAAAAGCGTTATATCCTAAATTAAAATTATATGTATTTAAATCTATTTCATCTATAATATTATTTTTGAATAAGCCCTCTTTATTTAACTCATTTACTAAAAGCTCAATTGCACTCTTCTTTCCAGTATCTTTGCCTCCAAGTAAAAATATATTTCCCTTATTATCATTCTCTATTTTCTTCTCAAAATAATTACATAACTCTAATACAAAGTTATCTTGTCCTATAAGTTCATTTCTAAGTGTTTTTTCTATATTATTAAATTTTTCTTTATTGCTCATAAGCTCACCTCTTAATAATATTTTGTATAAAATCTATTTGTTTATTTATAAATATAAAAAAACATAGGATTGTATAATCCTATGCTTTTTAACTCTACTTCTATATTCTACTACAAATACTATTAAATTATCTATAAATAAAAAAGATGTCAACTCTTTATAAGCTATCATCTTTTTTATTTATAAAATTATCTAATTACTTCTTCTATTACTCCACCACCAAGGCACTTTTCTCCATCATAGAATACAACGAATTGTCCTTCTGTTACAGCCTTTATTGGTTTATCAAACTTAACTTCATATTCATCATTTCCTTTTGGACAAACTGTAACAGGTGTATCAGCATTTCTATATCTAATTTTAGCTGTACACTTAAATGGTTCTGTTGGATTTTCTCCACTTATCCAGTTAACACCTTTTGTTACTAATCCCTTGAATAGTATCTTAGGGTTATTTTCTCCTTGAACAACATATAAGATATTATTCTTAACATCTTTTTCTGCTACAAACCAAGGTTCACCTGAACCTACTCCACCTATACCAAGACCTTTTCTTTGACCTATAGTATAATACATAAGTCCTTTATGAGTTCCAACAACTTTTCCATCATAAGTTCTCATTTCACCTTTTTGTGCAGGTAAGTATTGACTTAAGAATTTATCAAAGTTTCTTTCTCCAATAAAGCAAACTCCTGTACTATCTTTCTTCTTAGCAGTTGCAAGATCTGCTTCTAAAGCAATTTCTCTAACTTTACTCTTTTCTAAATGTCCTATTGGGAATAAAGCCTTTGAAAGTTGATATTGATTTAACATACATAAGAAATATGTTTGGTCCTTATTATCATCTTTTCCTCTTAAAAGTTCAAACTTTCCATCTTCATTTTGTTGAACTTGAGCATAGTGACCCATAGCTATATAATCAGCTTCAAGCATTAAAGCATATTCTAAAAATGCTTTAAACTTAATTTCTTTATTACAAAGAACATCTGGGTTTGGAGTTCTTCCCTTTCTATATTCATCTAAGAAATATTCAAAAACATTATCCCAGTACTTTTTAACAAAGTTAACTGTATAATAAGGAATACCTATTTGATTGCAAACTCTAGCAACATCTTCATAATCTTCTGTACTAGTACATATTCCTTCATCATTCTTTTCATCCCAATTCTTCATAAATAGACCAATAACTTCATAGCCTTGCTCTTTTAATAATAAAGCTGAAACTGAAGAATCAACTCCTCCTGACATTCCTAGAATTACTCTCTTTTTCTTTTGAGTTTCTCCCATCTTTTATCACCTTTCCATATTTTTTATTTCAGTATCATTTTATAAATTCCTAAATCTATAAATAATTATGTAACTTTTTACTTTACTATCCTAAATATTATTAAACAAAAATAACTACTATATATAAATAGTATTATAGTAGTTATCTTTTATAAATTCAAATTATTTATTTTTAGTAACTAAATTAGTTTCATAAAATTCTTATAATATATAAAATACTAAATTTTCTTTAAGTTAATCTTACTTTTTAGCATCTTTATCTCTATATAAATAACTTCCTTCTACACAATCAGTTTCTATACCTTGTCCTGTTGATTTAAAAATTATATCTCCACATTCATCTGTTCTATGAATTTTTATATCTTTATCTTTTACTCTATCCATAACTACTTTATGAGGATGATTATATTTATTATCTTTGCCAACAGTTATAACTCCATACTCTGGATTTACTTTATCTAAAAACTCTTGTGATGTTGATGTCCTTGAACCATGATGTCCTAGCTTTAAAACATCTACATCTACCATTTTAGATAATACCTCTGATTCAGTTGCAGCTTCAGCATCACCAGTAAATAAGAACTTATCATCTCCATTAACATATAAAGTAATTAAAGACTGCTCATTAGTATCTTTTCCACCATTAACATTATAAAATTGCATATAAGCCCCATTACCTAAATCAAATTTTCTACCTTCTAAAGGTACACTAGGATTTAATCCTCTATCACTAGCTGCCATTATAAAATCTTTATATGTTTTAGTATCTCCACTTCCATTAGATACAAGAAGATCTCCTATCTCTATATTTTCTATTACAGCATCTAATCCACCAATATGGTCTGCATGATTATGTGTAGCTATTATATAATCTAATTTTTTCACTCCAAGTTTATTAAGATATGTAACTATTAATTTTTCATCATTATTATCTCCACCATCAATTAATACATTTTTCTCACCCTTAATTAAGATAGCATCACTATTTCCTGTATCAATAAAATGAACTTCTGCCTCAGTAGAATTATTTACTTTAGAATTTTGATTATTATTACTTTCAACTTTTGTATTATTACTATCAATAGCTTGACTACTACACCCTGAAACTAAAAATGCTACTCCAGTAAAAAGTGTAATAATAGCTAACTTAAAATAATTTTTTCCCATATTATCCCCCTAATCGTTAAAAGACTATAACTATTATATACATTTTTTACAATTCAATCTTAAATAATCTATTAATATAGCTTTAATTTACAATTAAATTAAAATTTTAAAATAAAACTAACTTTAATTAGTATTTACTAGCTTAATTTAAAAAGATAGTCTTTTAAAAAGAATTATTAAGTTAGATTTTAATTTGTATATAGTATATTATTAACTTAGCTTTGGCAAGAGGCTTTATATCTTGTACAAAATTATAAAGGTGGGACCTAATATGTCAGTTTATACAATTACATACTATTTAAAAGAAGAAACTCACGCTGATCACCACGATCATCATGAACATGAAGATCATAAGCATGAAAATGATAATCACGGACATCATGAACATCATCACCATGATGAACATGAACACCATGACCATCATGAACATGATCATCACGAACATGACCACAATCATGGACACCATGACCACCACAGCCATGAAGAACACATGCACACACATCCAAGAGATGAATTCCAAATAATTGGAGAAATCAAAACTTTAGGAGCATGGGCTCATATGATGCCTCATAGTTTCTTAGTTAAAACAGATTTAAGTGCAGAAGAAATTTTAGCTAAACTTAAAGCTGTTGTTCAATCAGAAGATATGATTTTTGTAACTAAAGTTGATGCAAATGATGTTGCTTCATTAACACCTCAAGTTGTCGAATGGATTAGAGCTTAATATAAAATAAAAAAGCTATCTCTTTATGAGATAGCTTTTTAAATATTCTAATTTAAATTATAACTATTTTAATTTACTATATTCTTCATCACTAACTACTTCACACCATTCAGTAGAAGCACCTTCTACTGGCACTTCAATAGCAATATGTGCAAACCAACTATCCTTTGCTGCTCCATGCCAATGTTTTACTTCTGGTGATATACTTACAACATCACCTTGTACTAATTCTCTAGCTTCTTTTCCTTCTTCAACATACCAGCCTCTTCCTGATGTACAAAGAAGAATTTGTCTTCCTTTATGATGGATATGCCAATTATTTCTACATCCTGGTTCAAAAGTTACATTCGCTATTATAGCACTATCCATTGTAAGCATATTAAGATAACTTTGTCCTATAAAGTATTTTGCATATCCATCATTTTTATCTCCTCTTGGAAAAATATCTTTAAATTCATTCATTATTAATTTCTCCTTTTCTTTATAAATTTAATATAGTTTTAAATTCTTCCTCCAAATAGCTATTTAAAAGTAATTTTTATTCCTATCTTTTATTTCTTTAATTGATTTAAATTTATCTTACTACTTGAAGTTAACTCTAAGTCAAGCTTTATTTTAATATTTTTTTATCTATACAAACTAACTAAATTATAAAATATTAGTAAAACAACTAATAATATTTTAACTACTATTTCTATCTAATTTATTTTATAGTACACTTATTTCTTTATTTATAGCTATTGCTACTAATAATACTCCATTAAACAAAAAAATAACTTGATAGCATCAAATTTACCAAGTTATTTCTTTAATGTTATTTTTACTCATATTTTAATTTATCTATATTTAATTAACTATTTCTTTAAAACGCTCATACCAATCTGTATTCATTTTATTTTCAATACAATAATCATATAACTCGTCTTCATCTTTTATATTATTTTTAGTTATATCGTCATGTACATCTTTATTTATTATAATTCCACAATTTATATTATCTGAAAACTCTACATAAATAGCTTTATTTCTTATATGATGAAATTGAGAATTAATAGTATCTAATATTTTACCTGTAAGCTCATCTACTTTTAATCCATATTTTAATATTCTTTTTCTCTTTAGCATCTTTTGTTCTTTTATTAATAACCTATGATACTTTAACTTTAGATTTTCTACCTTATCAGAGTCCATTAGCCTATCATAATATTCTTTTGAAACTTTTAAATAATCATTGTTTTCTTTTTCTTCCATAAACTTATATAAAAAACTAATAACTTTTGATCCTCGTATATAATCCTTACCTGCAAAATTACTTAACTCTCTATCATCTACCCCCTCAATATAATACATAGCTGTACTTCTATGAGTTCTAAGTATACAATGTAATTTTGATACAGGAACCCATATCCATCCTTTATTATCCACAACACAATTTCTAAAAGCATTTTCTATGCTAGTTAATGTTCTATTATATAAATTATTACTTAACTCACTTCTCTCAAATTTAAACTTCTGAAAATCTCCTTTAATAACTATAAGCTGATTATTTTGTTGCACTACTCTTCATCCTTCCATAAATTGTTGTAAGTTCAGCCATGGCTAATGTAGCCTTGGTATTTTTACTTTTGTCTGGGTGAATAGTCTTTGCTATATCTCTATACCATTTTTTCGCTTTATTTGCATCACTATAATGAGATCTATATATTTTTAGTTTTTTCCTTCTTAATTCACCATCTAACTCTAAAAGATAATATATAAACTTATCTTCCTCACTCTTAAAATATTCTACAGAACTCTTATTATCATTAATTAAAATACTCTTTGAATCAATATTTGAATTTTCATAAATTATATTACTTAACTGCTTTAACATAAAAATTTTATTATACATATCTTTATAAGTTCTAGCCTTTATATTTATAAGTTTACTTTCATCATCAATATTTAAATTACTTTTTAAATATTCTTTCATAACTACTTTTAAATCTTTAAGTTTCCCCATTCTCTTCAATTCATCTACTGAATTAACTTTTAATAATTCCATAAAACACACTTCCTAGTCAATTAATATTCACTATATTATTATTTCCAAAAGATATACTAATATGAATAATTGTAAAAACTTATTTTAATAGCTTTTAACTATAAGTATTTTATTATATACAAATAAATCCTTGACTCTAAGTACATACTAAACTAGTACACTTCTTAATTTATAAATTATAAAATAACAAATATTTTATTATATAATAATTATAAAAGTATTATTTAAAGGAGAAAGAAATGAAAGATGCTACACTTTTAGAAAAAGACTTTTTTAAGGGAGATTGCTTAAGTTTATCAAAAGAACTTTTAGGTAAAATACTAGTTAGAAATATTAATGGATTAGAACTTAAAGGACGCATAGTAGAAACTGAAGCCTATATAGGAAAAATAGATAAAGCATCTCATGCCTATAATGGTAGAAGAACAGCTAGAACAGAAACTTTATATGCAGAAGGTGGAGTTACATATGTTTATTTAATTTATGGAATGTATCATTGTTTTAATGTTATTACAGGTAAAAAGGATGAAGCTGAGGGTGTTTTAATAAGAGCTTTAGAACCTTTAAATGAATTTGATTATTTATCTGAAAAAAGATTTAATAAAAATAATTATAGTGAACTTAATAAATCACAAAGACTTGGTTTAACAAATGGGCCTGGAAAGCTATGCAAAGCTTTTTCTATAGATAAAAGTTTAATAAATAATCCTCTTTATATAAAAGAAGAACTTTATATTGTTGATGATAATTTTAAAGATTTTGAAATAGTTGAAACTACAAGAATAGGTATAGATTATGCAGAAGAAGCAAAATACTTCCCTTGGAGATTTTATATAAAAGATAACCCTTATGTATCAAAAAAATAAAGAATATCTATTATTTAGATATTCTTATAAATAAAAAAAGACTGTAGTTAAACTACAGTCTGTATACAAAAATTAAAATTATCTTCTATTTTGTTCTTTTCTTGCTCTTCTACATGAAGCACATCTTACTGGATCGTTATCGAATCCCTTTTCCTTATAGAATTCTTGTTCTCCTACTGTGAATACGAATTCTGAACTACAATCTCTACATACTATTGTCTTATCTGTCATAATTAATTCCTCCTAAATTTAAAGATTCTAATTTCGATAATAATCTCAAATTTATGAGAAACTATTTACCTAACTAAAACTTTTTCTTTATTTATATGTTAGCATTTCTGCTACTCTCTTATAGTAACACAGTTTTAAAATTATAGCAAGTATTTATTTATAAAATATTAAAAAAATATTTAATTTCTAAATAATTTATTTTAAATAAGCCCTTCTTTTTGATATTTTTTTAATAATTTAATTATATAACTTAAGGTACAAAAATCTTTTTCTAAATCTTTTGAAATCATTTTTAAGCCTTCTATTAAGAATTTTTCCTTAAAGTTTTCTAGTAATATCATTACGCTTATAGGGTTTATATTCCCTTCTTTAGTATCTAATACTCTTGATTTTTTTATAAATTCATTTTCCATAGCTAAATTTATAGCCTCTTCTAACTGCTCACTTATTTTAAGTTCTGGCATTGTATCAAATATCTTAACATCCTTTTCTGAAAACTCTAAATTATTTGCCTTAGATAAATCAGTTGCTATAAATATAACATTTTTAAATTCTGCTCCACTAAAATCTACTCCATCTAAATTTACAGCTTCAAATATTGTATTTTGGAATATAGCTTTTTTAAACTTACTTTTCTTTAAATTACTTGCTATAAATTCTGCTGAATCAAAAGTACAAGCAAAGAAATCGCAAGACTTAAAATGAGCTCCTCTAAAACTTGCAAAATTAAAATTTGATCCTGAAAAATCAGTATTATAACAATTACTTCTTCTTAAATCATTATACATAAAATTTTTATTTGTCTTTTGTGCTTTGTTGTAATTAAATTTAGTATTTGAGTTTTTATTCATTAAAATTCCCCTTTATAAAAATATTTTTTAATTATATAATCAAAAAAGCTGTAGGTAAAACCCACAGCTTTGTATTAAACAAATCAAAATTATCTTCTATTTTGTTCTTTTCTTGCTTTTCTACATGCAGCACATCTTACAGGATCGTTATCGAATCCCTTTTCTTTGTAGAATTCTTGTTCTCCTACTGTAAATACGAATTCTGATCCGCAATCTCTACATACGATTGTCTTATCTGTCATTATTAATTCCTCCTAAATTTAAAGATTCTAATTCGATAATAACCTCTAAATTTAGAGAAATTATTTTTCAAAAAAAATTCTTTATTTATTCCACAAGTTTCCCTTGTTTTATATTATTATATCATATAAATTATTAGCTTTCAATATTTTTTTATAAGATATAATGTTAAAATCCTCTGCTATAAGCTTCTGGAATGTAATCTAGTTTTATATTTTCCTTTATACTTTCATTTATCATAAAGTATGGATCTCTTAATAAAACTCTTGCTAAAAATACAAGGTCTGCTCTACTATTTTCAATAATTTCAGTTGCTTCCTTAGCAGTAGTTATACAACCTCCAGCAATAACAGGAACCCCTGTTTCTTTCTTTATATATTCAGCATGTGGAACTTGGTATCCAGCAAATACATTTATTTTAGCATCTGCAACTACTGCACCAGTACTTACATTAACTAAATCTATTCCTTCTGATTTTAGTATTTCTACTATTTTGCTCATTTCAACCATAGTGTTACCACCTTTTGCATAATCTTCAGCAGAAACTCTTATAGCAAGTACTTTATCACTTGGCCAAACTTTTTTAATTTCTCTAATTACTTCAACAACAAATCTTGTTCTATTTTCAATACTTCCACCATATTCATCTGTTCTAGTATTAGCTAAAGGTGATAAAAATTCTGAAAGTAAATATCCATGTGCTCCATGTATTTCAATAAAATCAAAACCTGCTTCATTTGCTCTTCTCGCACCTTCTTTAAATGCAAGCTTTACTTCTTCCATTTCTTTTTTACCCATTTCAACTGGAACAGCATAATTATCACTAAAAGCAATTTTTGAAGGAGCTATTATTGTTTCATCCTTTATTTCACACTTTCTTCCTGCATGACCTAATTGAATTCCCACTGCTGAACCATATTTCTTTACTTCATCAGCTATTTTCTTTAAGCCTGTAATATGTTCATCACTCCATATACCTAAATCTTTATCAGTTATTCTGCCTCTTGGTTCTACCCCTGTTGCTTCTAAAATTATAGCTCCTATTCCACCTATAGCTCTATTTACATAATGAACATAGTGAAAATTATTAACCATACCATCATTTTCAGCCATATACATACACATAGGTGCCATAACTGCTCTATTTCTTAAAGAAAGATTCTTTAAATTATATTGTTTAAAAATCCCCTTCATATCTATATCACTCCCTAATTATCTATTAAAATCATCTTTAAATTTATTATATCACTTCAAATTGATTATAATGCCAAATAGCATTTACAACTTTATTGCATATAAATTAAATCTTAATTTTTATAAATATCTAGTATAATTAAATAAATTTTAAAATCACATTCCAGATATTTAATATAAATTATTAAACTAAAATATCTACATAAGGAGATGAACTTAATGAATTCAGGACAAGAAAAATTTTTCAACTTTATAATGGAAAGAGTAGAATTAGAAAAGCAAGCTAAAGCAAAAGAATTACTTAGTGAAAGTTTTGCAAAACAAGCTGACGGAAGTTTTAATAAAGAATATATGATGAATTTTATTCCAAGAATGTTAGAATTAATAAAACCAGAATATATAGATGAGGTTAAAAATATAATGACTAATCACAGAGCATAATAATAATTCATATCTATTGACCATTAAGTAATTAAATGTTATTATCTATCTAACAGTTGGTACATAAGTGCTAATTATTCGTAGAGCTTGGTTTGTCTTTCGCCGGATGCCAAGCTCTACTTTATTTTATCTACAAACTCTACTCATGAAAGGAGCATAAATTGTGGATTTTAAAAATTTAGGAATAAATGAATACATAATAAAAACTTTAAATAAGAATGGAATAAAAAATCCAACTCAAATACAAATTGAAAGTATACCAGCAATATTAAATAATAAAGATGTTATTGGTGAAGCTAAAACTGGTACAGGAAAAACTTTAGCATTTCTTCTTCCTATCTTTCAAAATATTTCAAAGGAAAGTAAAACAACACAAGTATTAATTATTTCTCCAACAAGAGAACTCGCAATACAAATAACAGAAGAAGCTAATAAACTTAATACAAATAATGAAATAAATATATTAGCTGCTTATGGTGGAAAAGATGTTGGTTCTCAAATAAAGAAATTACAAAATAATATTCATCTAGTTGTTACAACTCCTGGTAGACTTCTTGATCACCTTAGAAGAAAAACTATAAACCTTAGTAAATTAAAAACTGTAGTTATAGATGAAGCTGACCAAATGTTACTTATGGGATTCAAGAATGAAATAGAAGAAATAATGAAGTCTACTCCTAAAAAGAAACAAACTCTTTGTTTCTCTGCTACTATGGATTCAAAAGTAAAAAAACTTGCTTATAGATATATGAATGATCCTATATTTATAGATGTAAAAGATAATTCTGTAACAGTTGATAAAATAAAACAAGATGTTGTAGAAACTACTGATAGATGGAAGCAAGATTCTCTTTGCAAAGTTTTAGAAGAAGATAATCCATTTATGGCTATAATCTTTTGTAGAACTAAAAGAAGAGCTGATGTTCTTGAAATAGCTTTACATCAAAGAGGATTCAATTGTCAAAAGATACATAGTGATGTTCCTCAAGCTAAGCGTGAAAGAATAATGAAATCATTTAGAAATGCTGATATTCAATATTTAATAGCTACTGATGTTGCATCAAGAGGTATAGATATTACTGGAGTTACTCATATTTATAATTATGATATTCCAGAAACTCCTGAAAGCTATATACATCGTATAGGTAGAACAGGAAGAGCTGGTGAAGAAGGATATACTTGTTTATTTGTAGATCCTAAGAATCAAAATCTTTTAGCTGAAATTGAAGAAAAACTAGGATTTAGCATACCTAGACGTGAAGTTTTAAGATAGTAAAAAAGAGTTACCTAAGTTTTTAGGTAACTCTTTTTTTATTATTGATGTTGTTTTTCTATTACAACTTGAGTAGTTTGCCACTCACCATCTTTAAGTTCAACATCATAAGCTTTTCCAAAGCCTTTAACAAGTCTTCCTTTACCTACATTTATCTCAAATAGATTAAAGTCTAAACCTCTTAATAAATCCATTATAGTTTTTCCTTGAATTTCACTAAACTTACTCATAATTTCTTCTTTATCTTCTATCATCTTAGCCTCAGCATCAAATGATATTCTTGATCTTGCAAATGTTACATCAACATTACTCTCATCTTCAATAACCATTATACTTACATTAGAATTATTTGATATATTATCGTAATGCTCTGCTACTTTACTTATATAAATATAGAACTTATTATCCATAAAAACATATGGTGCATAACTTATTCTGGGATTTTTTTCACTATCTAAAGAACTTATTATTAAAGTCTTTTGCTTATTTAATATACTTTGCATTATTATTTCCCCCTATTTTTTTCACTTTTAATTTTATTGATTACGCTGATAATATCTTTTCTAATAAATATAAACATCCCCTAAATCCTACAAATGGTGTATAAGGATATATATTTACTTTATCAATATTAGGGTTACTTATTTGAAGTTCCATAGAACTTTCATGTTTCATATCTATACTTACACCATCAGCTAAAAGCATAAATAATTTATTATCTCTTAAAAATTGTTCTCTCTCCATCTCTGAAGAATTTACAATAATATCATCTAATTTTTCTTTTACACCATGTAAAACTTCTGCTCTACTAACATTTAAACCAAGCTCACTTATAAAATCTTTCATAGAAATAACAGTATCTCTATCACCAAATATAGCAACATCTTTATTTTCTAAGCCTCTTATTTTAAATCTAAGTCTAAAAAGATATTTCTTTATAAGTTTTTCCTCTTCTTCTACTCTTTGTTTATTAATCTCATATTTCATAAGTTCTGAAATTTCATTAATCCAAGCAAGAGTTTGGGTTAAACCTACAGGCTTTTTATATACATAAGGAATATTGTATTTTTTCTCCATAAACTTAGCTACTTTTAATCCTTCTTTTCTAAGTACGATATTTAAAGAAGCCTCTGAAGCTTTTTCTATTTCATCTACTGAAGTATAAGCAGTAAATATAGTATTTAAATCTTTATTAAATACTTCTTTCATCATTCTTTTTACTTCTACACTATCCTGCATAAAGTTATAACAATCAGCTGTACTTCCAATAATGTTATAAGTATCTTTCTTTTCACTTGGAGCTTTAATCATATTTTTAGCTATTAATCCTAAGGCCTCTTCAACTCCAGCATTGTAATCATCCTTTAATCCACCTGTTGTTATTGGTATAAGCTTTGCATTTACTTCATTTGCAAGTTCCATACAAACACTCTCAATATCTGCACCAATTATAGATGAAACTGATGATGCCATTATAAATATATATTTAGGTTTTACATTTACATCAACTTCTCTAATACAATTTTCTATTCTTTTATATGAACCAAAAGTTATATCACTTTGATCCATATGAGTTGAATATAAAGTACATAAATCATCAGCATTTAAAGTTCCTATTCCTTCAATTGCATAGTGAGTAGTTCCAGCTGGTCCAAATTCTATAATACAAACATCTTTTATAGTACATAATGTCCATATAATTCCCATTCTATCTGAAGCAACAGGATAATATTTATATAAATTCATTACTAATCCTCCTTAAAACTTTCTATTAAAACTTTCATAATTCCTATAGGAAGTTCATATCCTATTTTTTGTGCATTAGCATCTAAAGTTAATTGCTTTAAGCCTTTTTGTTTTAATAGCATAGGATTTTCATGACCTATATATATTTCTGAATTTAACTTATCATATAAATGTCTAAGTGGTGCAATATTAGCTATTCTTGTTATATAAGGATTAAATCCTTTTTCTAAAATTTTATCCTTCCACTTAATATCAACATCATATAATTCTCTAACTTGTATTAACTCTGGCTCAAGTCCAAGTTCAACTAAAAACTCAGCTGTTTCAAATGCCATCATAGGAGTATTACCATATATAAATTTCTTTTTATCAAGTAATTTCTTTGCTTCTACAAATAGACAATCATACTCATCTCTTATTTGTACTAATTTATCTTGTAATTTTATTTCTAAAATTTCTTCTATCTTTCTATAGCACTCATCTATTGTTTCTTTATTCATATGCTTGTCAAAGAATATATAAGGAACATTAAATCTTTTTTCCATTTTTTCTGCTAAATCTAAAGCTATCATATCTGTAACTATGTTGAGTTTTGCTTTAGTAGCATTTCTAATTTCATCAATTTCACATTTAGAAGGAATTATAGTATTTATTTCTATCCCTTCTTCTTTAAGAAGTTTGATAAGTTCAGTATTTTCTACTCCCTCTTGTCTATGTCCTAAAATATTTATTCCATTATTATTTTCTTTCTTCTTCATTAAATTAATTAATGCTGATATTGATCTTGTCATTCCTGGAATATGGCTATTACACTTATAATGTTCAGTCTTTACAACTAAAACTGGTATATCTAAATCATCTGAAATTTCATCAACTATTCCTTCATAGTCTTCACCTATAAGTTCTGGAACACAAGTAGTAACTACCATTACTCCAGTAATATCATTATTTTTAGCTATATACTCAACAGCTTCTTTAACTTTTCTATCTGCTCCAAATACAACATCATTTTCTTTTAAAACTAAAGAAAATACTTTATCATTTCCATTATGTCTGTGATTTGAAAATACCTTTGTATAATAAGTACATTCGCTTGTCCCAACAACTAATAAGGCTAATCCCTTAATATATGAAGCTGTAAGAGCTACTCCAAATAAAGGACAATGTGTTCCAGGGAAAATAGCATAACTTAATCCCTTAATATCTTTATCTTCTTTTATCTTATCTAATCTATTTAAAACATCTAAATTATAATTCACAGTTCTTACACCTTTCCTCACTTTTATAACATACTTCTAATGGATATATTTGAGGTTTATTATTTATAGGCTCTTTATTTATGCAGCATTTAACATTATAAACACTATGAATAATTTCTTTATTTATAACATCCTCAGGTTTTCCATCTGCAACAATATTTCCGTCTTTCATAATAATTACTCTATGACTATATCTAGCTGCTTGATTTAAATCATGTAAAACCATAAGAATAGTCATATTAAATTTTTCATTTATACTCTTAACAAGTTCCATTAATTCTAACTGATGACACATATCTAAATATGTAGTTGGCTCATCTAAAAGTAATATATTAGTTTTTTGAGCAAGAGCCATTGAAAGCCATACTCTTTGTCTTTCTCCACCTGATAGATTTGAAACAGCTCTATCCTCATATTTTTTAACTCCAGTATTCTCTAAGGCCCAATCTACTATTTCTAAATCTTCTTTATTTTTAGATTCATACCACTTCTTATGTGGTATTCTTCCATAATAAACAAGATCTTTCACACTTATATCATTTGGTGATGAATTATGTTGTGAAAGTATAGCTAATGATTTAGCTATTTCATTATCTTTCATTAAATCCATAGATTTATCCATAATAAATATTTCACCACACTCTTTTTTTAATAATCTAGACAAAGATTTTAAAAGAGTTGATTTTCCTGAACCATTTGGCCCTATTATAGAAACTATTTCACCTTTTTTAATATGAAGAGATAAATCATTTATTATCTTCTTATTTTCATATCCAACATTAATGTTCATTGCCTTTAACATCTATTTTGCACCTCTTTTTCTAAGTAAGTATAAGAAGAATGGTCCTCCAACTATAGACATTATTACTCCTACTGGTATTTCTAATGAACCAAGTATAGTTCTAGCTAAAGTATCAGCTACTAAAAGCACTATTGCTCCAAGTATCATTGAAAATGGAATTGAATATTTATGATCAGAACCAATAATCATTCTACTTATATGTGGAACAATAAGCCCAACAAAACTTATAATACCAACAATTGCTGTTGAAGTACCTGCAAGAAATACTGCTACTACTGATAATAATACTCTTGTTTTATTTACATTAAATCCAAGGCTAGTTGCAGAACTATCACCAAGACTTAATACATTTGCACCTCTTGCACATAATAATGATAAAGATAATCCAATTACAGAATAAAAAGCTACAATTTTAACATCATCCCAGGTTTTTGAAGCAAGGCTTCCATTAAGCCATAATAAAGCTCCTTGAATTTTATCGCTATATAAAGTTGTAAGTAATGCTATTATTCCACCTAAAATAGCATTTACAGCAACTCCAGCTAAAACTACCCTAATTGGATCTAGCCCATTTTTCCAAGCCATAAGATAAACTACAATACAAGCAATTGCTCCTCCAACAAAAGCTACTAAAGGAAGAATTCCTACATATTTAGGTAATAATAAAAGAATTATTATAGCCATAACACTAGCTCCAGAAGATACACCTGTTATTCCTGGATCAGCTAAAGGGTTTTTCATAACAGCTTGGAGTAAAAGTCCTGCTATTGCAAGACTTGCTCCAACTAAGACTGCTAATACATTTCTAGGAAGTCTCATCTCATATAAAATAGTTGATGCCATTTTATTCTCACCAGATAAACCTGCTATCATTTCACTAAAAGATAATCTAACACTTCCTATTGTTCCAAATAAAAATATTAAAGCTATTAATATCACAAAGCTTGTACATATAATTACAAGCTTTTTTTTATCTAAAGATTTCTTTTTCATACTATTCTCCATAAACTATATTCCCTAGTTGTTTAATAGCTTCTGTTACTTTAAGATTTGCAGATACTCCAAAAATAGTAGGATCTAAATCAACTACGTTTCCGTTTTTAGTTGCATCTAAAGATTTCCAAGCTGGGTCTTTACTAAAAGCATCATCAAAAGCTTTTTTACTTGTTTCTAGATCTCCATGAGATAATCTTAAAATATAATCTGGATTCATCTTTAAGATTTGCTCCATACTAAAGTTTAAATATGCTGAATCTACACTTTCCACATCATCTGTAACATTCTTAACACCAATAGTATCAAGCAAATCTCCAACATAAGATTTATCAGTTGCTAACATAAAACTTTCTGATGTTCCAAAAAGAACTGCAACACTAGGAGTTTTACCTGTTTTCTCTTTAATTTTTAAAACATCATCAACAGAAGTTTGAAGCTCATCAGCTAATTTATTTGCTTCTTCCTCTTTTTCTGTTTCTACTCCAAGTTTCTTTATACTTTCTTTAAAATTTGAGAAACTTGTTGTATCAAAATAGAATGTATTTATTCCATATTTATTTGATTGCTCTTCAAATTTATCTTTAAAATTACTATCTATAACTAAAAGATCTGGAGTTAAAGATGTTATAACCTCAAAATTAGGCTCAAAAGATTGTCCTACAGCTTTTACATCTTTATATCTTTCAGGTAATGTAGATTTTGTAGTAGGAATACCTACTAAGTCTAAATCTAGCTTATCCATAACTTGAGTAGCCGCAACAGTAGATGAAACTATTTTTAATTCTTTTTTAGGTTCTTGTACTACTTTTTCTTCTGCTTGTCCCCCGCAAGAAACTAAAAGTAAACCTGCTCCTACTAATACACTTAACACTAATTTTTTTAACATAATTCTCTCCCCTAATTTTCACTATTTAATATTTTTTTAGCTAAATCAAAATATGTACCAGCCATATCAGACTTTTCATCATATTCTATAACTGTCTTTCCATCATTTTCAGAAGTTTGAACAGTCTTATCTCTAGGTATATATTTAATAATACTTGTATCTATTTCCTCACAAAGCTTCTCAACAAGCTCTTTTTCATTTTCAACATTTTTAGCATTTAATATAAGTCCCTTTAAAGTTGCATAACCTTTATTTCTAAATTGTTTTACAGCAGTTGAAATATTACTTGCTGCATACATTGACATCATTTCTCCTGATGTTACAACAAAAACTTCTTCTGCATATCCATTTCTTATTGGCATTGAAAAGCCACCACAAACAACATCTCCTAAAACATCATAAATAACAATATCTGGTTTATATACTTCAAAAGCATTTAATTCTTCAAGTTTTTCAAATGCTGCAATTATACCTCTTCCAGCACATCCAACTCCTGGAGTTGGTCCACCTGCCTCAACACATAAAACTCCATTAAAACCTTCAAAAACTATATCACTAAGTTCTAAGTCATCTCCTTTTTCTTTCATAGCATTTAAAACTGTAGGTATAAATTTACCTTTCATTAAATTTTTAGTAGAATCTGCCTTTGGATCACAACCAACTTGCATAACTTTATATCCTAAAACTGATAATGCAGCTGATAAATTTGAAACTGTTGTAGATTTTCCTATTCCACCTTTTCCGTATATAGCAATTTTTTTCATTTATTTTGACACCCTTCCATAATTTATAAATTTATTATATAATGAAAATGATTATCATTATTAATTATTTTTAGATTTTTTATACTATTTTTACATAAAATAATTTAAATTTAGGGGGATGAAAGATGAATCTAATAAAAAACACTCAATTTGCTACGATACTAGAAAATTTTTATTTAATAACCAAATCACCTATTTTAATGTTAGATACAAAAGATAATCTAATCATATATAAAGGAGGTCATGATAATATTTCTTTGCCTGATTGTTATATCAAAGAAATCTCTAATAATATAAAACTTAATAATGATATAAAAAATTCTAAATCTATAAAATTTATAAATCTAACTAATAAATTAAAGTTACCTGTTATCTTTATTTCAAACAATAAATTAATTAATCATTACTTTGTATTCTTTCCTTTTAGACATGAAATTAAAGAATTAGATATAGACTCCTGTTCAAATGCTACTTTTATACCTGAATACTGTTTTTCATATTTGGGTGAATTATTAAAAATAATTATTAATGATAGTTTAATTAATGATAAAGAAGCAAACTTTATGAGCCTAAACACAAGAAAGGCAATAGAACATATTCATAAAAATTTTGATACTAATATCAGTACTGACTTTATGGCTGATCAATTAAATATTAATAAATGTTATTTTTGTAATCTCTTTAAAAAAGAGACAGGATTAACATTTACTAATTTTTTAAAGAAATTTAGAGTTGAAAAAAGTAAAGAGTTATTAAAAAACTCTAATTTATCAATATTAGATGTAGCAATTTCGGTAGGATTTAATAGTCAAAATTACTATTCTATGAGTTTTAAAAAATTAAATAACATTACACCTCTAGAATATAGAAATCTACTATAAACAATGTAAATATGAATAAAGCACCTTGAAATGATTATACTAAAATTAGATATTAATTATTGAAAGGTGTTTTACATATGAAAAAATTTATTAAAATTAGTTTATTAATATTTTCGATTATATTTATTTCTTTTAATCCGATTATTAGATATGTTAATGCACAACCAACTGCAACTCCTAGTCCTGCACCAGCACCTGCTCCAGCTCCTAATCAAGCACAAACTCCACCACCTTTAAGTCTTGTAAAGGAAGCTGATAACGTACTTGTGCTTCCAAAAAGATTTCGAAGGAGTACTGATGAAATAAATACTTCTCAAAATCCAAATCTAAATTTAAATGGATTAGATAAGTTAAATATATCTGGTAGTGCTCAATTTTCTGAAAATGAACTTTTAGTAGTAAAACAAGCTCTCGGAAATAAGATGCCTATTTACGTTATTGATTTAAGAGAAGAATCTCACGGATTTATAAATGGAATAGCTGTTAGTTGGAAAAATGCACATAATAATGCTAATAAAGGTCTTAGTTTTTTAGAAATTATAGATGCTGAAAATAAGTTATTAAATTCTGTGCAACTTAATAAACCTCTACAATTTTCTAATTCTAAAGAACAAATAGTTCCTGAAAGGGTACAAAATGAACTTGACTTAACTAAAGCTCACTCATTATTTTATGACCGTATTCCTGTAACTGATGGAGAATTACCAAGTGCTGAAAGAGTTAATTATTTTGTTGGCTTTGTTAAAAATCTACCTAAAGATACTTGGGTTCATTTCCACTGTAAAGAAGGTATAGGTAGAACTACTACTTTTATGATAATGTATGATATTATGAGAAATTGTAGTAATGTTAGTCTAAATGATATTATCTCTAGACAAGTATTACTTGCAGGACTTAATGAAAAAGAAACCCTTAGTTTTACTACTGGAAAAAGGTATGAATTCTTAAATAAATTCTATGCAGATTACAACGCTTCAGCTTGTACTTTTTCTATAGCAAGCTAAAAAAATCCACGATTAAACTCGTGGATTTTCTATATTTAAAAGTTTTTTCTTTATTTCAATTCCACAAGCATATCCTGTGAGATTACCATTACTTCCTATTACTCTATGACATGGAACTATAATTAAAATTGGATTTTTATTATTAGCCATACCTACTGCTCTTGCTGCCTTTGGATTCCCAATCTTTTCAGCTATATCTTTATAACTTACAGTAGTTCCAAAAGGTATTTTTATTAATTCATTCCAAACTCTTTTTTGAAAATCCGTTCCCTCAGGTGCAAGTGGAATAGTAAATTCTTTTCTTTTACAATCTAAATATTCATTAAGTTGTTTTGCAGTTTCTTTAATAAGCTTTGTTTCTTTTTCTTCTATTTTATCTATTTCTAACATTTCAGATGGATATATATTAGTGATTCCCCCACTATTCTCAATAATAGCAATTCTACCTATTTTAGTATTATAGTAATATATACTTTTCATATAAATTTCACCTCTAAAAATTTTTAAAATATTATATTTTTCTTTTAAGAGATATTTTAAAATCAAGAATTACATTCTAACATGATATAAAAAATAATAAAAGGAGGATATTACATCCTCCCTTTTAATTTTAAATATATTTAATTGTTGTAATCTTAATATATTTTATTATATTAACAATACTTTTAGTAAATATAGTAACTACAGTAAGAACTAAAAGAGCATTCCCTACTTCACTAGCTATACTTGGAACTTCAAAGCCTAAAACTAATTTAATTACTATTTTTATTAATATTAAAGAAACTAATATTATTAAATCTATTATTGAATTTTTTAAATAAACTTCACCTGTTTCTTTATTTAATGTTAAATGAGAAAACTTTGCTCTAAATACTCCAATTATTATTCCTAAAATAGCCATTATACCTAATACAGATACTTCTCCTATAGATATTGAAGTATGTATATTTGATGTGCTGTGTGAATTTACAATTGAAGAATATATTAAATATAAAATTACTAATGGTAATATACAAAGTGATTTTAAAGTTACTTTTTTATCTTCATTTACTGATTTAAATCTTTTTAAAATTATAATTAATATTACTATTGCTGGTATTTGCATTCCTTATCGCTCTCCTACAATTTATCAAATCTTATATACTTATTATAAAAAAAATTAATAATATTGTAGTGTTACTAAAGTAATATAAAAAGTAATATTTTTTATTATAAAAAATTAAATATCTTAAATTAAGTAAAAAAATAACTAGCTTAATTAAAATAAGCTAGTTATTCTTATATTAAAATTATAATCTTATTACTTCAACCTTATATCCATCTGGATCAGTTACAAAATAATACTTTGGAGCTTCACCTGGTAATCCCTTTAATGGTGTTACTTCATATCCTAAAGCAATATGCTTTTCTCTTTCTGCTTCTAAATCTTCCACCCCTACTGCTGTATGGCTAAATCCATTTCCTATTTCATAAGGTATTTCTGTATCATAATTATAAGTAAGCTCTATTTCATATCCATCCATTTTATCTGAAAGATATACTAATGTAAATTTATGCTCTGGGAAATCTTTTCTTCTTGTTTCAACTAAACCTAAAGCATCTCTATAAAATTTTAAAGATTCTTCTAAATCCTTAACTCTAATACATGTATGAAGCATTTTTATTGCCATAAATATCACTCCTAAAAATTTATTATTTATATCTAGTAAATAAAATTCTCTTTTAATTATTAATTATATCATTTAACCATAAAAATACAATATAAGTACTATTTATATCTATAATTAAAAGTTTGTCTTATTCTAACTATTACTTCTTAATGTTAAAAAATAAAAAAGCTGTAGTTTTACCTACAGCACAAATTACAATCTAAAATTATCTTCTATTTTGCTCTTTTCTAGCTCTTCTACATGAAGCACATCTTACTGGCTCATTATCGAAACCTTTTTCTTTATAGAATTCTTGTTCTCCTACTGAAAATACGAATTCTTCGTTACAATCTCTACATAAAATTATTTTATCTGACATAAATAATTCCTCCTAAATTTAAAAGATTCTAATTTATAATAATCTCCAATTAAGAGAAACTAATATATAATAAAAACTTTTTTTGTTGTTAGCATTTCTGCTACTCTCTTATAGTAACATATAAAAAAATATATTGCAAGCTTTTTACAAAAATAAAATTATTTTTAAAGATTTTATTTTTCTGTATCTTTATTTTATCATTTGTTTTCTCTTTATCAATTTATATAACTTCACTAATTCATACCACATAATAGAAGCTATTGATACAACAACTACTATAAGTAATCTACAAAAATTAAGTGGTGCTAAATTTAAGAAAGCTGAAATAGGTGTATATAGTATTAAAGCTAATCCTAAAACTGTTATAATACCTACTCCCCACATAACTGGATCTTTTTTAAGTTTCATCATTGACCTATATGCAAAATCTTTATCGGAACTATTAACTTGTACAAGGAATATATTAGAAAGTATCAATATAGAAAGTCCCATCGAACGAGCTATATTATCTGAAACATTATTTACTTTTAGTTCTATATAATAAACCATAAAAGCAGCAGCAAATAAAATCACACCTTGCACTATACTCTTTATTATTAATTTTGAATTTACTATACTTTCTTTAGGATTTCTTGGTTTTCTAACCATAATATCATCTTCTGCTGGTTGTCTTTCTAAAACAATAGAACAAGTAGGGTCTATTATTAATTCTAATAAAACAACATGCACAGGTAATAGAAGAAGAAATCTAGCATTTATTCCAAGAAGAGGTGCTATTAAAGAAGAAAGAGCTATTGGTAAATGTATAGTTATTGCATAACCTATTGCTTTTCTTATATTATCATAAATTCTTCTACCATCCCTAATTGTATTAATTATAGTAGAAAAATTATCATCTAAAAGAACTAAATCAGCTGCTTCTCTTGAAACTTCTGAGCCCCTTTTTCCCATCGCAATACCAATATCAGCATATTTAAGAGCTGGTGCATCATTAACTCCATCACCTGTCATAGCAACTATTTCTCCATTTTCTTTAAGTGCTTTAACTATTCTCATTTTATGCTCTGGAATAACTCTTGAAAAAATACTTACGTCTTTAACTTTACTTTTAAGTTCTTCATCACTCATATTACTAAGATCATCACCAGTAATTATTGACTTACTATGTGGAATTCCAACTTGTTTTGCAATTGAACTTGCTGTAATACCATTATCTCCAGTAATCATAACTACTCTTATACCAGCCTTTAAACAATTTTTTATATCTTCTTTAATTCCTTCTCTTGGTGGATCTTGAAGTCCTATAAGTCCAAGAAACTCTAATTTACAATCATAGATATTACTTGGTACCTCTTCCTTACTAGCTACCATCATTTTACCTACTGCAATAACTCTATGACCATTAGAAGAAATCTTAAATATTTTTTCTTCTATCTCTTTTCTTTCAGAATCACTTAAACTACAAAGAGTTAAAATTTTCTCTGGTGAACCCTTAGCAGCTACAATAACACCTTCATCTTCTCTATTCCAAACATGTCCCATCATTTTTCTTTCAGTAGTAAAAGAATACTCTGTAACTAATTCTCCACTAAATAATTCATCCTTTGTTATATTTAATTCTTCACAATATTTAAGCATGGCTTGTTCCATTGGGTCATAAGCATCAGTTTCACAAGCCATTCCCATTACTCTGATTAATTCTTTTATATCATAATTCAAAGCCCAAGTTTGACTAACACTCATTTTATTCATAGTAATAGTTCCTGTTTTATCTACACATAAAACAGATACTTCTCCTAAAGTTTCAACTGATGATACCTTACGTACTACAGCTTTTTTTCTTGCTATTCTCCATGCTCCCATAGATAAAAAAACTGTTAAAATAACAAGTATCTCTTCTGGTATCATTGCCATTGCAAGAGTTATACTAGATAATATACTCTCTATAATTCTATCTACAAATGAAAGATATGAAAAATTTAAATAACTTATAATAAAAACTGCTACACATAGCCCTACTGCTATAATTCCACATACCTTAATTAATTTTCTTATTTGTTTTTGCATTGGAGTAGGTTTTTCAGGAGCTTCTACTACATTAGTTCCTATCTTTCCATACTCTGTTTCAGCTCCAATCTTTTCAACTAAAACAGTTGCACTTCCTTGAATAACAAGAGTTCCTGCATAGCAATAATTTCTTTTCCAATGCTCTTTATTACTTTTATCATCATAATCTCTCTTCCAAATAACCTTTGATTCACCTGTTAATGATGATTCATCAATACAAAGATCATTAAGCCTTAGAATTCTACCATCTGCTGGAACCTTTACGCCCTCAGTTATTATCATTAAATCACCAGGAAGTAAGTCATAACTTTTTATAACTGTTTCTTGTCCATCTCTTATTACAGTTATATTAGGAGCTGATAAATTTTTAAGTGCATTTAAAGTTTTATCAGTTTTCCATTCCTGAATAACATCAATACCAACCATACCAATTACAAATATTATCATTATAACAGCATCACGAGGTTCTCCAAGTATAAAGTAAATAATTGCTGCTATAGTTAAAAATAAAAACATAGGCTCCTTTAAAACTTCTAGGAGCTTTAAAAATAAATTCTCTTTTTTATCAGGAATAAGTTTATTATCCCCATATATAAGTTTCCTCTCTAGTACTTGACTTGAATTTAGCCCTTTTAATTCCTCTATCTTTTTTTGTTCTGTCATAAAGATTACCTCCATTTTAATCTTTAATTTAAATTAAAGATTTTTTGTTTGATAGCTCTATGTCATTGCATTAAAGATTTTATCTCAGTTATTGTTCTAATATTGTTCTAAAAATAAAAAAAACCAGTAGAACAATTTACTGTCCCACAGGTATCATAATATCCTGCTGCCAATTAAGGCCCGGCTCCGATAAATACATGATTTATTGGCCTGCTCAGTTTGTACTGTAGATTTGTATGCAGTGCAAAGAGATTTCTTTATATACTATGTGCAAACAAAAAAAATTCCACTTAATTAAAATATTTTTTTAAATTAATAAAAAAAAACCCTCTAAAAACTTAGTGGGTTCCTCTTTTATGTTTATTATTTTAGATTAGAAATTCTTTATTATTTCTCTTCCTTCTTCAATAGCTGCATTTATTGTAGCTTCAACATCTGTTGAACTTTGATTTAAACCATCTAATGCTATTGTTTTAACATCTTGAATTCCATATAATCCAAGTACTGTTCTAAGATATCTATCTCCCATTTCTACTGGAGAATTAGCATATACTCCGCCTCTAGATACAACATGAACAGCTTTTTTACCTTCTAAAAGTCCTACTACACCTTCTGATGTATATTTAAATGTAATTCCTGCTACTGATACATAATCTATGTAAGCCTTTAATATTGCTGGTACACTTAAATTCCACATTGGTGCTGCAAATACATATTTATCTGCTTCTGCAAATTGATAAACATACTTTAATAATGAATCATTCTTACTATTTTCATCCTTAGGTCCATATAATTTTCCCAAATCTTCTGGTCTTAAAAAATCTATATCTTCTTTATATAAATCTAATACTTCAACTTCATCATTAGGATTAGCCTTTTTATAATCTTCTACAAATTTATCAGCGACTTCAAAAGTTTTTGATTGTCCTTCTGGTTTAATATTTGCTTTAATATATAATAATTTACTCATGTCGAATACTCCTTTGTCTTTTGTTTATATATCAAAAATCTTTATTTTTAAAAATTATATTTTTATAATTTTATCATGATTGATACTCTTTATCAAACTTGTTTTACTTTCAAATAATTATTTTTATATAGTAATTACTTTAATTTTTAATTTCTTAAACAGTTTTAAGTATATTATCTAATAATAAAAATTTGATAAGTGAGATAAATATTTTACATAATAAAACTAATGGAAGTAGCTTTTCCTACTTCCATTTTCTATATATAAAACTATAACTATATCATTACATTTATTTATTTTTTTTATTTATTTTCTTAAAATAGAATCTTCTATAAACTAAATAAATTATCGCTGATGATGGTATATTCATAAGTCCTATAATTCCCCAAAGCCATGGATTAGGTAATCCTTTTTTCATTGCATCCCTAAATATAAGAGTCCCCTGTATAATTAAAATTATAAGTAAAAATATAATCAATATCTTCTCTACTTGTGTCATTATACTCTTTGCCCCTTTCTTCTCTTTAATAAAACTGTATTTAATATTAATAATATAATTAACAGAATAAATTGGAATCCAAGTACTACTTCAAAAGAAATTTTCATCCCAATAACTCCAACAATAATTGATATTAAAATAGATAAACTTAAAAATTCAAAAGTAGATTTTTTAAGCTTTTTCTTAAAACTTATATCAAGACCTTGTTCAACTATAAAATCTAGATTAATAGGAATTTTGACCTCTTTTTCTATATTCTCAATGCAAGACATCTTATCTAAAGCATCTTTCAAATCTCTATTTTCAGAGGTAGCACCATCTAGTGATCCCTCATAATATTTATCAATATCTTTATTAAATTCATCAAAAGATTTCATTTTATCTACCTCCCTTAAATTTTGAAATAATCTCTTTTATTCCATAGTGTAATCTTGATCTTACAGTCCCAATTGGACAGTCAACTATATCACTTATCTCATCATAGCTATATCCATAATAATGCTTTAGTATAAAAACTATTCTTTTATCATTTGGCATATCTTTTAATATTTTTAGTACTTCTTCTATCTCATTTTTCTTAATCACTTCATCCTCTAAACAATATGACGATGGAATTACATCAAGTAAAATATCTGTTTCTTTAACTTTCCTCAAATAATCTCTATATTTATTAGTAGCTATTTTTATTAGCCAAGTTGAAAATTTAGCTTTAGGGGTAAACTTATTTATATTAATAACAGCTGATAATAAGGTATCTTGTATTATATCTTCTGTTAATTCTTTATTACACGTAAGCTTTAATACATATCCTTTTAAAATAGAAAAATTCTTATTAATTAATATTTCAAAAGCATACTTATCTCCATTTTTAGCTCTAGCTATTAAATTTTCTTCCTTTAAATTTTTAAAATCCATAAAATATTCCCCTTATTTTAAACTTATGTCAATATCTTAAATGCCAAAAATTGAATTTTATTAAGTTATATTTTAGAGTAGCTTTTTAAATCTCTTTAGGGTTTTATAGCCAATAGAAGAATTAAAGTTATTTTATCTAATATTTTAAATTTCTTGTTTATTAAATATAAAACATCCTGCTAATATGAGCATTAATGATAACATACTTACACATATTACAGGTTTTAAGAATTCAACTCCACTAACACCACTTAGTACTTTATTCGCAGAATCAACAATACTATTTGGTGATATAGAACTAATAAATTCTCCTAAATATTTAGGAACAATAATTAAAATATTATATAATATAAAAGCTCCAACAGCTACTGCTAATTGCTTTTTCAAAAAGCTAGATAAAATTAATACTATAGAAACTACCAATAATAGATTAGGTAGATATATTGCAGCTCCTTTAAATAAAGCGCCCCATTCTACACCACCATATAAAATATCTGTATAATATCCACAAATTCCTATAGCAATAAAGAAACTAATACTAAACAATACACTATAAATGATTAACTTACTAAAATAATATAGTCCTCTTCCTATCGGCTTTACTAATACCATAGCAGTTACACCACTTGAACGTTCTTCAACTATAGTTCCCATCATTATTAAAATAATAGTAATAACACCTAATTGCTCAAATTGACTTAATATAGAACCTAATACATCTGAAACTCCTATAGTTCCAATATTAATAACCATTCCTGCTGGTAAATTACTACTTGATTCTAGTAATTTAGGCAACAACTTTAACACTATTGGCTGCATTAATAATATTCCAATGAATATTAATGGAAGCATTATTATTTTATAATTCTTAAATAGCTCTTTTGCTTCTTTAATCAACATTTGATTCATCATAATTGCTGCTCACCACCTTTAGAAAAATATCTTCTAATGATATATTACCTTCGTTATAAGAAAGTAAGTTTAAATTTTCATCTATAATCATCTTAAGAATTTCTTTACTTGCTTCTTCTTTTTTATCAGTACTAACCTTAAATCTAACACCATCCCATTCAACATTATAAATATATGATCTTTTAGCTAAGATATCTTTTATATTCTTATCTGTTTGTTCAATAGAAAATTCTATTACATTTTTAGCATACTTCTGTAGCAATGATTCCATTGAATCTGCTATAACAACTGACCCTTTATCAATTATTACAACTTCATCTGCAACTCTAGCAATATCATCTATAATATGTGTAGATATAAATATTGTCATATTACTTTTTAGCTCCTCTATTAACTTTAGAACATCATATCTACCTATAGGATCAAGTGCTGAAACTGGCTCATCTAATATTAATAATTTAGGATTGTTAATTAAAGCTTGAGCTATTGCTAATCTTTGTTTCATTCCACCACTATATTCTCCTATTTTTCTATTTCTTTCTTCCCATATTCCACATTTTTTTAATAGCTCTTCACTTTTATTTTCTATAGTCTTTTTATCTAACTTAAACATACTTCCAATCCAGTACATCCACTCTAGTGCTGTCATATAATCATAAAACATAGGCATCTGAGGACAATACCCAATAACTTTCCTAATTTTTTTGCTATATTTACTTACATCATAACCAACCACTTCTACTTTTCCTGAAGTAGCTTTTGCTAATCCTGCTAAAATTTTGATAGTAGTAGTTTTTCCAGCTCCATTTTTCCCTAAAAAACCTATACAGCCTGTCCCTTCAACACTAAAGCTTACATTTTTTAATGCAATTTTCTCTTTATATATTTTTGATAATCCCTCACAATTAATAACTTTCATCTCTGCTCACTTTCTACTATATCTAAAATCATCTATTATCTTTTTTTCTTTCCCACAGTTAAATAAATAATTGGTCCAATAAATCCTATAAATGCAATTATTGCTGCCCATAAAAACTTATTTTCACCTTTTATTTTTTCTTTATCTATTTTAAATAAATCTACTAAGCCTATTAACATCACAACAACCTGTATTATTATTAATGGCATTATTAACTTTAAATCTACCCCCATGACTTTCCCTCCTACTTTTTTATTTTAAATCTAAAATATTTGAAAGCTTTCTTTTTATTTCACTTCTTTAACGTATCATTTTAAAAAAAAGTTCAACAAAATAAAAATTTATTTTTACTATAATTATATTTATAAATTATAATTTACTTTAATTTATAGAAATACTTATAAAATTAAATTAATGCTACTTATCTTTATGCAATAAATTTTAATATTTAAGAAAAACTAATTATAAAATAAATTTGAAAGGATTGATTTTATGAGCACAACAGGTGAAAAACCAGGAAAAGGACAATATACTTGTACTAACTGTGGAAAAACTATTCTTTTAGATAAAAATTCTGACAAGCTTCCACCTTGTCCAAATTGTCATGAAACTGATTATAAAGTAACAGATTAAAATAATAAAAAAGGCTATATAGGTAATATTAATCAACCTATATAGCCTTCTATATTTAATTTAAATTATTTTTTTCTTCTGAAAATTCCTATAGCTGCTATAGCTGACATTATTCCTGCTAATAAGCCAAGGTCATTTTCTGTATTATTTAATCCAGTGTCTGGTAATCCTGTTTTGTTAACAGTTTCTTCATTATCACTTTTAATAGTAGATCCTGAATTACTACTATTATTAGTTACTCTTGGATTTACATTAGCACTATTATCAGTATGGCTTCCATTATGATTTTCTATTGGATTATCACCAATATTATTTCCATTATGGTTTTCTACTGATTTTGTATTACTATTTTTATCAGTGTTGTTTCCACTATGGTTTACTGTTGAATTTACATTACCATTATTATCAGTAGTATTTCCATTATGATTTACTGCTGGTTTCACATCATTATGATTATCAATAGTATTTCCATCATGATTTACTGCTGGTTTTGTATCATTATGATTATCAGTAGTATTTGCATTATGATTTACTGCTAGTTGATCTGATACTACATTGTAAATAATAGTAGTTTCACCCTTTTCAACTTTAGTAGGAACTTCTTGTACTTTATTACCATTTACAGTAGCAGATACTGATTGTAATTTATAACCACTTGGTATAACTACTTTATTTATCTTACTTCCTACAGGTTCATTATAATTACTATCTAATAATACCTTACCATCATTAGTAATAATTTCTTCCTTTACTGTTCCTTTTTCTGCTTTAGCTGGTTCTTGATTTACTTTTTTAATCTTACTTACATGATAGATTATAACTGTATCTCCTTTAACCACCTTAGTAGGTACTATATTAACATTTGTTCCATCTACAGTAGAATCTACACTATCTATATGATATCCACTAGGTATGTTAACTGATTTAATTTCACTTCCTACTTTTTCCTTTGAATCAGTACTATAAATTACTCTACCATTGTCAGCAATAACTTCTACCTTAACATTTCCACCTTCACTAATATCTTTCTTATTACTATCTGAATTATTATTATTTGTTACTGGACTCACATTATTAGGTATATTTGTTGAATTATTTTTATCACTACCTATAGTATTATTTATATCTGATTTGCCATTAGCATTTACAGTATTTCCTTGATTATTATTTTCAGGTACATCTACATTATAAATTATAATAGTCTTATTATCTGTATCTGGATTACTTACTATTTCATTCTTAACATTACTTTCTGAAACAGTATTTCCATTTACAGTTATATTAACTAACTTATCTTTACTTGGAATTGTTATAGGATTGAATTTTAATCCTACTACTCCATTATGAGCAGCTTCTTCAACAACTTTTCCATTTTGATCAATTACCTTAACAATTACCTCACCTTGTTCTTGTGGTTTAACTACTGGTTTACTGTCATTCTTATCAGTGCTTGGTTTGTTTTGATCATTATGATCTACTGCTGGCTTGTTATCAGTATTTCCTGCCTTATGATTTCCATCAGGTTTAACCGCTGGTTTACTATCATTCTTATCAATACTTGGTTTGTTTTGATCATTATGATCTACTGCTGGCTTGTTATCAGTATTTCCTGCTTTATGATTTTCATCCGGTTTAAACGCTGATTTACTATCATTCTTATCAGTACTTGATTTATTTTGATTATTATGATCTACTACTGGTTTATTTTCAGTATTTCCTGCTTCATGCTTTTGTTCTGGTTTAACTATTGGCTTAGCACTTGGTATTTGCTCAACAACATATACTATTGAAGTAGTATCTTTACCTATTTCAACTTTATAGTTATCAGCATCCTTTACTTCTTTACCATCTATAGTTACCTTTTCTAATTTATAACCTGCTGGTACTGTAAGACCCTTAACATCTACTTCTGTATTTTCTTCTGCTGTTTTTACAGTCTTAGTTGGTATTAAAACTTTACCTGTATTTGTTATCATAGTTTCTGTTACAGAATTACTTGGTATTTTAGCTAAATGATAAACAACAACTTGTTTTTCATTCTTATAATCTAAATCATTTACTGAATCTACTTTCTTTCCGTTTACTGTTATTGATTCAACTT
>NZ_LT594785.1:1917392-1918359 GCF_900091705.1 Clostridium mediterraneense
GTACTGTAAGACCCTTAACATCTACTTCTGTATTTTCTTCTGCTGTTTTTACAGTCTTAGTTGGTATTAAAACTTTACCTGTATTTGTTATCATAGTTTCTGTTACAGAATTACTTGGTATTTTAGCTAAATGATAAACAACAACTTGTTTTTCATTCTTATAATCTAAATCATTTACTGAATCTACTTTCTTTCCGTTTACTGTTATTGATTCAACTTGATATCCCTTAGGAATATTTAATTTATATTCTTTTGATTTAGTATCAACTTGTCCAACTTCTTTCACAACATTAGTAGGTGCTTCGTTTCCTATTTGTGTTTTATAAGTTATTTCTCCATTTATAGGAACTACATTATAGCTTACTACTTCACCATTAAATGCAACTTTAACATCATTACTATTTGTATAAGTATTTATATTCTTATTAGCAATTAATGTTATTTCTTTATTATTTGGATTAGATACTGTTATATTTTCTAATTTATAATTTGAAGGTATTTTATCTTCAATATTAACTATTGATGTATTAAATGGTAGCTTATATTCATTATGATATAGAATAGCACCATTTTGATTTACTACTCTTTCGCCAACATTCATCATTTTTGGTGATAAATTATAAACTATTGTAATATCTTTATCTCCAAATACCTTTGGAAGATCTGCTTCTGAAGTTTTAACTCCATTAACTGTTATATCGTTAAGCTCATAATCACTATTATCCCAAGTTGGAGCAACCTCTTTATAAGCTTCACCTTGATAATTTGTTGTTACAACAGGCTTACCTATTACTTTTCCATCAACCATAGCTTCAACTGTTATTGTTGATTTAGCTATAGGTGACACGATATAAGTTATGTTAAGGTTCTTATCTGGCATAACTTCTGGTAATTTATTAGCTGGTGTTTTTACTCCATCCACAAGAATATAGTCTAATTTATATTCTTTTTTATCCCAATTATTATC
>NZ_LT594785.1:1922081-1923581 GCF_900091705.1 Clostridium mediterraneense
GTACTGTAAGACCCTTAACATCTACTTCTGTATTTTCTTCTGCTGTTTTTACAGTCTTAGTTGGTATTAAAACTTTACCTGTATTTGTTATCATAGTTTCTGTTACAGAATTACTTGGTATTTTAGCTAAATGATAAACAACAACTTGTTTTTCATTCTTATAATCTAAATCATTTACTGAATCTACTTTCTTTCCGTTTACTGTTATTGATTCAACTTGATATCCCTTAGGAATATTTAATTTATATTCTTTTGATTTAGTATCAACTTGTCCAACTTCTTTCACAACATTAGTAGGTGCTTCGTTTCCTATTTGTGTTTTATAAGTTATTTCTCCATTTATAGGAACTACATTATAGCTTACTACTTCACCATTAAATGCAACTTTAACATCATTACTATTTGTATAAGTATTTATATTCTTATTAGCAATTAATGTTATTTCTTTATTATTTGGATTAGATACTGTTATATTTTCTAATTTATAATTTGAAGGTATTTTATCTTCAATATTAACTATTGATGTATTAAATGGTAGCTTATATTCATTATGATATAGAATAGCACCATTTTGATTTACTACTCTTTCGCCAACATTCATCATTTTTGGTGATAAATTATAAACTATTGTAATATCTTTATCTCCAAATACCTTTGGAAGATCTGCTTCTGAAGTTTTAACTCCATTAACTGTTATATCGTTAAGCTCATAATCACTATTATCCCAAGTTGGAGCAACCTCTTTATAAGCTTCACCTTGATAATTTGTTGTTACAACAGGCTTACCTATTACTTTTCCATCAACCATAGCTTCAACTGTTATTGTTGATTTAGCTATAGGTGACACGATATAAGTTATGTTAAGGTTCTTATCTGGCATAACTTCTGGTAATTTATTAGCTGGTGTTTTTACTCCATCCACAAGAATATAGTCTAATTTATATTCTTTTTTATCCCAATTATTATCGGCTACTGAAATTTTATCTCCCTTAGCATAAGAAGCTACTGGCATAGTATTTAAAACTTTTCCGTCTTCTGTTTTAATATTAATATTTAATTTATATTCAGTGTCACTAGCCATGTGATAAACAATATTCATATTATTAGCTACATAATACTTAGGTAATTGATTAATATTAGTTTTCACTCCATTAACTGTTACATAATCTATATGATAATTTTCTAAAGTAGGTATGCTTTCATTATTAATAGAATCACCAATATTACCTGTTTCTGTGTAATTATATTTATCTCCTGTAACTGCTTTTCCATCTGAATAAACTGTACTTACATTAAGAGTAGTATTCTCTAAAGAACTATCAAGACTATCTCCTAAATATACAAGTCCTCTTGGAGTTAATTCAAATACACTAGTTTTATTTACATCATAAGAATTTTGTAAAACTCCATCTTTATATACATATGAAGCACTTATTTTAGAACTTGTTTTATAATCTATAACTATTTTATCTCCATATTTAAATCCTAAATTATTAAATG
>NZ_LT594785.1:1924087-1933686 GCF_900091705.1 Clostridium mediterraneense
CCATCTATAGTTACTTTTTCTAATTTATAACCTGCTGGTACTGTAAGACCCTTAACATCTACTTCTGTATTTTCTTCTGCTGTTTTTACAGTCTTAGTTGGTATTAAAACTTTACCTGTATTTGTTATCATAGTTTCTGTTACAGAATTACTTGGTATTTTAGCTAAATGATAAACAACAACTTGTTTTTCATTCTTATAATCTAAATCATTTACTGAATCTACTTTCTTTCCGTTTACTGTTATTGATTCAACTTGATATCCCTTAGGAATATTTAATTTATATTCTTTTGATTTAGTATCAACTTGTCCAACTTCTTTCACAACATTAGTAGGTGCTTCGTTTCCTATTTGTGTTTTATAAGTTATTTCTCCATTTATAGGAACTACATTATAGCTTACTACTTCACCATTAAATGCAACTTTAACATCATTACTATTTGTATAAGTATTTATATTCTTATTAGCAATTAATGTTATTTCTTTATTATTTGGATTAGATACTGTTATATTTTCTAATTTATAATTTGAAGGTATTTTATCTTCAATATTAACTATTGATGTATTAAATGGTAGCTTATATTCATTATGATATAGAATAGCACCATTTTGATTTACTACTCTTTCGCCAACATTCATCATTTTTGGTGATAAATTATAAACTATTGTAATATCTTTATCTCCAAATACCTTTGGAAGATCTGCTTCTGAAGTTTTAACTCCATTAACTGTTATATCGTTAAGCTCATAATCACTATTATCCCAAGTTGGAGCAACCTCTTTATAAGCTTCACCTTGATAATTTGTTGTTACAACAGGCTTACCTATTACTTTTCCATCAACCATAGCTTCAACTGTTATTGTTGATTTAGCTATAGGTGACACGATATAAGTTATGTTAAGGTTCTTATCTGGCATAACTTCTGGTAATTTATTAGCTGGTGTTTTTACTCCATCCACAAGAATATAGTCTAATTTATATTCTTTTTTATCCCAATTATTATCGGCTACTGAAATTTTATCTCCCTTAGCATAAGAAGCTACTGGCATAGTATTTAAAACTTTTCCGTCTTCTGTTTTAATATTAATATTTAATTTATATTCAGTGTCACTAGCCATGTGATAAACAATATTCATATTATTAGCTACATAATACTTAGGTAATTGATTAATATTAGTTTTCACTCCATTAACTGTTACATAATCTATATGATAATTTTCTAAAGTAGGTATGCTTTCATTATTAATAGAATCACCAATATTACCTGTTTCTGTGTAATTATATTTATCTCCTGTAACTG
Organism: Clostridium mediterraneense; assembly: GCF_900091705.1. Lineage (GTDB taxonomy): Bacteria > Bacillota > Clostridia > Clostridiales > Clostridiaceae > Sarcina > Sarcina mediterraneense. The sequence goes on from NZ_LT594785.1 coordinate 1,925,388, forward strand.
CTTTTCCATCTGAATAAACTGTACTTACATTAAGAGTAGTATTCTCTGAAGAACTATCAAGACTATCTCCTAAATATACAAGTCCTCTTGGAGTTAATTCAAATACACTAGTTTTATTTACATCATAAGAATTTTGTAAAACTCCATCTTTATATACATATGAAGCACTTATTTTAGAACTTGTTTTATAATCTATAACTATTTTATCTCCATATTTAAATCCTAAATTATTAAATGTATTATATATTTCATTTTCAGGATGAACCTCTTCTTTAGAACCTTCTCCATTTCCTTTTATAACTACATTCTTAATTAATTGATTATCTTTATTATATAATCCTATACTAAATGCTTCACCATTTAAATACCAATTAACTATTGACCATCCTTTATTAACAGTCATTTTCATACTAATAGGATTAAAACCTAATGTAGCAAGTGATTGACTCCAAACATTATTTATAGTAATTTTAGAATTTACTAAAGGAGCTTCCCCATCTTGTAATCCTACTGATGGCATTGTCTGTAACATATCTTTAGCAATTGGCTTTTGGTTAGAATTTGTTACTGAATTTAAAGCATTATCAATAGCTTTAATATAATTATTATAATCTTGCTTTGTTCCACTATTTAAAATTATATTCTTTATTTGTAATAATGTATCAAGCATTGGCATTGGATAATCTTTAAGTGCATTTATAATTTGATCACTAAGATTTATATAATCTTGTACTGTAAGATTATGATTTGTTTTCATTAAAGCAATCTTATCAAGCCATGCTCTTACATTTAAAGGTTCTATTTTTAAAGCTTCATTTATTGCATTCATTTTATCTTGATATGATAAATCAGAATTTGCAAGCCATAAATACTCATTAGATTTCTTTAATGTTTCTGGATTGATATTTTGATATAATAAATCATAATTTGTAACATTTCCATTAGTAGCTATTCCTTTTGACCAACCACTAATATCTGCTCCACTACTTTTTGACCATCCGAAAATATTATTTCCTATAGTCCATTTATGCTCATCATTATAGAATATAAATGCACAGTGTCCTGGTTGACCAACTGGTTGTGCTGGTAAGCCAAATATCTGACAAGCTGATGCTCCCATATAAGATGTTGATCCACAAACTCCTCCATCATACCAAACATTTAGTGGAGTTGGATTTGGCCCATAGAAATCTGGTCCAAATATACTTGCTCCTGTATGAGGATTTATTTCATTGTACTGTATTGTATAAGCTATATTATTTAAACCATTAGCACCTGCATTTATAAAAGCATTATGATTTTGCATTATTATAGCTCTCATCTCTAATATTTGAGAATTAGGTATATGTGTATTAACAACATACATTATATGTCTGACATCTAAAGTCCTAAATACAGGAAGCATACCGCCTTCTGCGTTTAAAGTCTCAAATATATTATATCTTTCAACTGGATCTCCTACAGTACCTTTACCTGGCCAAGCATTTATAGGCTTAGCATTACTTACTGCAACAGCTACTGCTAATTTTAAATTAAATCCCGCTCTTGAATTAGTATATTTATTCCATATATTAGACCAAATTTGAAGTCCATTTATATTTACTCCTGACTGACTTGTTGCATCTAAATATTCTTGTATAGCAGTACTATTGTTTAATAACCAATTTACAAACTCTTTATTTGCTTCACTCTTATTAAAGAAATTCTGTAAGTTTTCTAATCCAACTCTTGCTATAAAATCTCTTGCAGCAATTTGATAACTTAACTTACTATTACTTAAAACATCAGCAATATCAGTATTTTGACTCATTGCTGTATCTATATCAGAAGTTAATGTATTCATATAACTTGCTATATCATTAGCATTATTTATAGTAATTACTGGAGCTGTTGCTGTAATTATTGAAAGAATATTATTTGAATTTGCTTCTAATACATATTTTGAATTACTTGGAGTATTTGATGATACTTGTATTGGGAATAATTCATTATTTATATCCAAAGCAAATGTATAAGCTTCGTCTTTATTTAATTTGTATAAAGTTGATTCTGGTATTATACCTTGTACACTTGCTGGGTTATGATCTAATGTACTTGTATTTACTGAATCTACAACTTGGTTATTTGAATTTAAAATAACTAATTTCTTGTCAGCATTTATTATACTTTCACTTTGTCCATCTGATAAATTACTATCTATAACTAAATTATTGTTATTCCATAAAACATTACTTGTATAAGCTTTTTGTCCAAAATTAACTGGAACTAATCCTTCTTTTGTTATTTTAAAGTATTCTTCATTACCACTTATATTACCTAATGCTTGATTTCCATTTAAAACAACTGGTTTAGAAATTGTATTGTTATAACTTAAACCTATTATATCTCCATAACTAAATGACTTACCATTTAAAGCTTCTGTTAATTGACTTGTTGAACCATTATTAATTGAAGCATCTAATAATTTTTGCCCATTACTACTATATAAATCTAAATCTAAGTATTTAGATTTTCCATTTCCAAAACTATCAGTATAATTATTTACAACAAACTTCATAGTTTGTGGATTAAATGTTACACTTGATGATAATTCTCCTTGCCATCCTTGATTATTATAGAAGTTTATATAACTATTCATTAATTGTATATTTGATTCTATAGTTGGATTAATAATTGTTGGTATATATCCCTCTGATGAAACTACTATATTAGTATTACTTGTAAATCCATCCTTATCATTTATAGCAATATTAAATTCACCATTTCCATTTGTCATTCCCTTAAATGTATTTCTATCAACAGAAACTTCAACAGAAGTATTAGGTTTTGCAGTACCTTCTATATTAGTAGATGTTACTTTATTATTACTTAAAATATCTAATGGTTTTATATTAATAAATTTATCATTTAAGTTTATAAGTCCCTTATTTGTTATTTCGAAATATTCCTTTTCTCCAGTAGTATTTCCTATACTATTCTTTCCATCAAAAATATTAGCCTTAACAAAATTAGGATTATATGAAACCTCTATTATATCCCCTATCTCATAACTCTTATTATTTATTTCTGATATGAAGGTACTAATATCATTTAACTTATCTCCAGTAAATGAATATAGAATATCACCATTCTTAGGATCTATAAGTCTTATATTTAAAGTATTACTATAAAATGCTCCTGTATATTGTTTAGCTAATGGATATTCTATTGCTTGTAGTTTATTATTTACAGGATTAAAAGTTACATTGAAAATAGGAACATTGGTATTATTTACAACCTGTATTCTATTAGAATTTATATTAATTAACTTAGTATCATATTGTACTGTTAATATTTCAGCATTATCATTATTAACAAAAATTCTAACTTCACTATTTATAGGCGCTTCACTAACTGGAATTTCTAATGAAAAATCACCATCACTATTTGACTTAACTACTTTAGATATATTTCCATAAGTTACAGTTACATCTGTATTAGCTAATGTCTTACCTGTTAATGTCATATTATTAGTGCCTTTATATAAGATTTGTGAAGTAGTTAAATTCTCATTAGCTACTGGAACTAATCCATTTGGAGTTATTTTGAAACACTTAAATTTATTAGTACAATCTATTTTACTCTTTCCGCTATCAAGTAATAATTCTCCCATAGATAATTCAGTTTCTTGTGGTTCATAAACTGCAATTATATCTCCATACTCAAAGTGAGCTCCATTTAAGTTGTTTTTTGAAGCAAATACATTAAAGTTACTTGTACCACAACTTGCTAAAACTTGTCCTGTTTTTCCACTTATAAGTTGTGCAGCAAAATTACTTCCCCTATTCTTAACAGTCATAGTGACAGGATTAAAAGTGATCATCTGTCCAAAAGTTCCATCTTGATCTTTATCAGATATTGTTATATTAGATTTTAATATACCTAACTTTGAATTTGCTGTTGGATTTATAATTTTAGCAACTTCACCTAATGTTTCTACAACTATATTAGTTGAACTTGTAAACCCATTAGCTTCTGATATATTAATATTAAATATACCTTCATTATTAGATTTACCAGTAAATTCTTTTCCGTCGACTAATACATTTACTACTTCATTAGGCTTATTAGTTTTTCCTGAAATAATCCCTGTAGTTACCTTTCCATTTCCTAAAACATCAAAAGGATTAACTTCAATTTCAGGCATATTAGAAGGCTCTAATCCATTTTGTGTTATTAACATTTGAACTGATTTATTTACTATATAGTTACTTTGTCCATCAAAATTACTTACACTAGTTTTAACAGGCCCTAAACAAGTAACTTTAATAATATCTCCATATTTAAAATCTAAATTATTAAAATCATTATATAAATTTTGTGTCTGATTACTATTTTGATAAATTTTACCTTTTATTAATTGTCCAGTTGAAGAATATAAAGATATTTCAAAAGCATTTCCTGACCCACTAGCAAAATAGTCATTCATATTTCCAGCTATATTAACTTTCATATCTACTGGATTAAATAAAATTGTACCTGCTGTATAAGTTCCACCATACCAATTTCCAATTAAATTTATCTTATTTTTAACTATTCCATATATTGAAGAATTTATAGTTGGATTTAAAACTTGAGGAGTCTCTCCTTCTACAAACACCTCAATTTTAGTTGAACCTGTAATATTTTTATCAGCTGTTATATCTAAATTATATTCTCCCTTAGAATTTGAAGTGGTTATATAATCCTTATTATCAACCCATATATTAACTAATGTATTAGCTGTTGTCTTACCTGATATATCTATTTTATTACTATTTAATTCATAATATATAGGATTTACAGTTAAATTATTAGATTCTGCCTTTAGCCCTTCTGGTGTTATTTCATAATCTACTGTTGTAATCCCTTTTCCAGGTAAATTATCTATTTTCCCATTTGGATTATTTATAGACATATCAAGCCCATGTGATTGTATTCTTATAGAATCTCCATATTCAAAACTTAATCCATTAAAATCATTAAATACATTTTGACTACTTCCTGAACCGTTATATGTTTTTGATTTTATTATTCCACCATTTTTATTAATTAAAGTTATTGTATATGCAGGTGAATTTGACCAGTATGAGAAATAAGTATACCCTTTATTTTCAAGTTCTAATTTCTTTGTATATTGATTGAAACCAATTTTTGATACTAAATATGGATTTCCTCCCCAATATCCATTTAAAGAAATACTAGTATAGTTTAATTTATAATTTGTAGGATTTAATTGTGGTTTTTTTTGTACTTCATTATTTCCTTGATTAAAAACTTTAACTACTGTATCTAATGTTATATTTTCACTAGCTGATATTGTTTTATTATATTGACCTTGTAAATTAGCTGTAGTTGTATAATCTTTATTATCAACCCATATATTTACTGTTGAATTTGGTGTCGCATTACCTGATACATTAATTTTATTACTACCTAAATCAAAATATATAGGATTCACAGTTAACTTGTTAGAAAGTTCTTTTAAACCATTCTTTGTTATCTCCATTGATATAGGTTTATTTACTTGATAATCTTTTTTATTATTAAAATTAGATATACTTATCTTACTTGATGTTTTATAATTTATCTCTAAAATATCTCCATAAGAAAAATCTAAATTATTAAATGCATTATATAATTCACTTTCTGGATACTCACTTCCATTTACTTGTACTTTCTTTATTAATGCACCATTCCTCTTATATAAACTAATAGAAAAAGCTTCATTATTTTTTGATAAGTATGGATTAGTTTCTGATCCACCTTTTATAAACTCTGTTTTTGATGTTACTGGATTAAATTTTAGTGTTCCTATTCTCCAATTCCAAACATTGTTTATAGTTATAATATTGTCTTTAATATTATAGATATTTGAATCTACCTTTTCTTGAATATTGCTACTAATACTTCTATTAGCTAATAAAATTGTATTGTTACTTTGTACAGCATTTTGAGCTATAGGCTGTATATTCATTCCTACAACACCTGCTAAAGTAATTATTGATAATATTTTTTTATTATTCATAAGTATTTCTCTCCAATTATCATTTGTAATATTAAATTTATATTAAATATTATAAACAATAATTGGTATAAAAAGTTTATTTTTTATTACAATTAATTTTCAATAAATAACAAATATTAATAAAAAGACTATATAAATATTTACTTTAAATAATATTTATATAGTCCATATATTTAAATTATTTCTTTCTTCTGAAAATTCTTAAAGCTGCTATAGCTGCCATTATTCCAGCTAATATACCAAGCCCATCTTCTGTATTTTTCACCCCGGTATCTGGTAAACCTTGTTTGATAATAGTTTTTCCACCATCTTCTTTAATAGTAGATTTTGAATTACCATTATGATTTACTACTGACTTTGAATCACTATGTTCATTAGTATTATCCTCATTATGATTTACTACTGGTTTTATATCACTATGTTTATTAGTATTATCTTCATTATGATTTACTGCTGGTTTTACATCGCTATGTTTATCAGTATTTCCTTCATTATGATTTACTGCTGGTTTTACATCGCTATGTTTATCAGTATTTCCTTCATTATGATTTACTACCGGTTTATCGGATATTACATTATAAATAATAGTAGTTTCACCTTTTTCAACCTTAGTAGGAACTTCTTGTACCTTATTACCATTTACAGTAGCAGATACTGATTGTAGTTTATAACCATTTGGAATATCTACATTATTTATCTTACTTCCTACAGGTTCATTATAATTATTATCTAATAATACTTTACCTTCATTAGTAATAATCTCAATCTTAACATTTCCATCTTCATTAATATTTTTCTTATCTTCTGAATGATTATTTTCATTATGATTTTCTACCGGTTTCACGTTATTATTATGTGTATTTGTAGAATTATTCTTACCATTATTTATAGTACTATTTACATGTGTTTTATCATTAGAATTTACACTACTTCCTTGATTATCATTAGTATTATTTTCAGGTACATTTACATTATAAATTATGGTAGTTATATTATTATTTGAATTTTCTTCAATAACATCTGGTACTTTATTAACTTTATTACCATTAACAGTTACACTTATTACCTTATCATCCTTAGGTATTTGTATTGGATTAAACTTAGATCCAATACCTCCTTCATGCTCTGCATTTTCTATAACTTTACCATTTTGATCAACTACTTTAATTATAACTTTTCCATCAATAACTGGTTTAGTCTTTTGTGTTTCATGTTCTGGAACCTCTACATTATAGATAATAGTAGTTTTATTACCTGTATTTTGATTACTTACTATTTCATTTTTAACATCATTTTCTGAAATAGTTTTTCCATTCACAGTTACATTAACTAATTTATCCTTACTTGGAATTGTTATAGGATTAAATTTAAGTCCTACCACTCCAGTATGAGTAGCTTCTTCAATAGTCTTTCCATTTTGATCAATAACCTTAATTATTACCTCACCTTGTTCTTGTGGTTTAACTACTGGTTTACTATCATTTTTATCAGTACTTGGTTTATCTTGATTATTATGATCTACTGCTGGCTTGTTATCAGTATTTCCTGCCTTATGATTTTCATCCGGTTTAACCGCTGGTTTACTATCATTCTTATCAGTACTTGGTTTGTTTTGATTATTATGATCTACTGCTGGCTTGTTATCAGTATTTCCTGCCTTATGATTTCCATCCGGTTTAACCGCTGATTTACTATCATTCTTATCAGTACTTGGTTTGTTTTGATCATTATGATCTACTGCTGGCTTGTTATCAGTATTTCCTGCCTTATGATTTCCATCCGGTTTAACCGCTGATTTACTATCATTCTTATCAGTACTTGGTTTGTTTTGATTATTATGATCTACTGCTGGTTTATTTTCAGTATTTCCTGATTCATGCTTTTGTTCTGGTTTAACTATTGGCTTAGCACTTGGTATTTGCTCAACAACATATACTATTGAAGTAGTATCTTTACCTATTTCAACTTTATAGTTATCAGCAGCCTTTACTTCTTTCCCATCTATAGTTACTTTTTCTAATTTATAACCTGCTGGTACTGTAAGACCCTTAACATCTACTTCTGTATTTTCTTCTGCTGTTTTTACAGTCTTAGTTGGTATTAAAACTTTACCTGTATTTGTTATCATAGTTTCTGTTACAGAATTACTTGGTATTTTAGCTAAATGATAAACAACAACTTGTTTTTCATTCTTATAATCTAAATCATTTACTGAATCTACTTTCTTTCCGTTTACTGTTATTGATTCAACTT
>NZ_LT594785.1:1933829-2127035 GCF_900091705.1 Clostridium mediterraneense
TTCTTTTTTATTTAAAACAATCTATTAATTATTTTTTTCTTCTGAAAATTCTTAGAGCTGCTATAGCCGCCATTATTCCAGCTAATATACCAAATCCATCTTCTGTGTTGTTTAATCCAGTGTCTGGTAATCCTGTTTTATTAACAGTTTCTCCATTACTTCCTTTATTAACAGTTTCTGAATTGCTATTACTATGACTTACTCCTGAATTTATATTTCCATTATCAATAGCATTTCCATCTTGATTTACTACTGGTTTAGCATCATTATGATTCTCAGTATTTCCTTCATTGTGATTTACTACTGGTTTTACATCGCCATGTTTATCAGTATTTCCTTCATTATGATTTACTACTGGTTTTGCATCGCCATGTTTATCAGTATTTCCTTCATTATGATTTACTGCTGGTTTTGCATCGCTATGTTTATCAGTATTTCCTTCATTATGATTTACTACTGGTTTTGCATCGCTATGTTTATCAGTACTTCCTTCATTATGATTTACTACTGGTTGATCGGATATTACATTATAAATAATAGTAGTTTCACCTTTTTCAACTTTAGTAGGAACTTCTTGTACCTTATTACCATTTACAGTAGCAGATACTGATTGTAACTTATAACCTTTAGGTATTATTATATTACTTATTTTACTTCCTACTGGTTCATTGTAGTTACTATCTAATAATACTTTACCTTCACTAGTAATTACTTCTACTTTAACTTTTCCATCTTCAGTAATCTTTTTCTTATTACTATTTGAAGGATTATTTTCTTTATGATTTACTATTGGTTTTACATCATTATTATGTGTATTTGTAGAATCTTCTTTATTATTTGTAGTCTTATTTATATTTTTATTATCACTAGGACTTACACTACTTCCTTGATTATTATTTTTCTTTTCAGGTACATTTACATTATAAATTATAATAGTTGTATTATCTGTATCAGGATTGCTTACTATTTCATTCTTAACATCATTTTCTGAAACAGTCTTTCCATTTACAGTTATATTAACTAACTTATCTTTGCTTGGAATCACTATAGGATTAAATTTAAGTCCTACTACTCCAGTATGAGTAGCTTCTTCAATAGTTTTTCCACTTTGATCAATAACTTTAATTACCACTTCACCATGTTCTTTCTTAATAGGACTCACTTTACTTCCTTCATGTGTATCAGTATTAGGTTTATTTTGATTATTATGATTTACTACTGGTTTATTTTCAGTATTTCCTGATTCATGATTTTCATCAGGTTTAATAGCTGACTTGCTATCATTCTTATCAACGCTTGACTTATTTTGATTGTTATGATTAATCACTGGTTTATTTTCTATCTTATGATTTCCTTCAGCCTTAACCGCTGATTTATTATCACCTTGTTTAATACTACTATGATTTATTGTTGTTCTATCATTTCTGTCTACTATTTTATTATTTTCTTTAGATTTATCACTTGATACCTTAGCTAAATGATAAACAACAACTTGTTTTTTGTTCTTATAATCTAAATCATTTACTGAATCTACTTTCTTTCCGTTTACTGTTATTGATTCAACTTCATATCCTGCAGGAATATTTAATTTATATTCTTTTGATTTAGTATCAACTTGTCCAACTTCTTTTACAACATTAGTAGGTGCTTCGTTTCCTATTTGTGTTTCATAAGTTATTTCTCCATTTATAGGAACTACATTATAGCTTACTACTTCACCATTAAATGCTACTTTAACATCATTACTATTTGTATAAGTATTTGTATTCTTATTAGCAATTAATATTAAGTCTTTATTATTTGGATTAGATACTGTTATATTTTCTAGTTTATAATTTGAAGGAATTTTATCTTCTATATTAACTATTGAAGTATTAAATGGTAGCTTATATTCATTATGATATAAAACATCACCATTTTGATTTACTACTCTTTCACCAACATTCATCATTTTTGGTGATAAATTATAAACTATTGTAGTATCCTTCTCTCCGAATACCTTTGGAAAATCTACCTCTGAAGTTTTAACTCCATTAACTGTTATATCTTTAAGCTCATAATCATTCTTATTCCAAGTTGGAGTAACTTCTTTATAAGCTTCACCTTGATAATTTGTTGTTACAACAGGCTTACCTAAAACTTTTCCATCAACCACAGCTTCAACTGTTATTGTTGATTTAGCTATAGGTGACACGATATAAGTTATGTTAAGGTTCTTATCCGGCATAACTTGTGGTAATTTATTAGCTGGTGTTTTTACTCCATCTACAAGAATATAATCTAATTTATATTCTTTCTTATCCCAATTATTATCAGCTACTGAAATCTTATCACCTACAAAATGTGCTACTGTAGGAATAGTACTTAAAACTTGTTCACTCTCAGTCTTAACCTCAATATTAAGCTTATACTCAGCATTTTCTGCCATATGATAAACAATATCAGTTGTTCCCTTTGAATAATCCTTAGGTAATTTATCTAAAGGCGTTTTAACTCCATTAACTGTTACATAATCAATATGATAATTTTCTAAACTTGGAATACTTTCATTTTTAATTGTAGTATTCACATCACCTGTTTCTATATAATTATACTTAGTACCTTCAACTGCTTTACCATTTGCATAAACTGTACTTATATCAACATTTCCTTTAATAGGTGTTATATCTTTAATACTATCTCCTAAATACACTAAACCTTGAGGCTCTATTTCAAATACACTAGGCTTATCTACTTTATAAGAAGAATTTAATTTTCCATTCTTAATTAAATTAGTAATACTAATCTTAGAACTTGTTTTATAATCTAGAAATATCTTATCTCCATATTGATAAGGTAAATTATTAAATGCATTACTTAAAGCACTTTCAGGCCATTCACTTCCATCAAGAGTTAGGTTTTTAATTAAATTACCATCTTTATTATATAATCCTATACTAAATGCTTCACCATTAAGATATGGATTAACTATTGCATTACCCTGTTGTACCTCAATTGTGTTTATATTTGCATTAAATCCTAGAGTACCAAGTGATTGGTTCCAAACATTATTTAAAATAATTTTATTTCCTGATATTCCTTGTACCTTTTCAGAACAAGGTAATGATTTATAATCTCCAAATTCAGTATAAGCAGTTACTGTTTCTCCAAACTTTAATTTACTTGGTAACTTAACAGTATACTCTCCTTTTGAGTTAACAATTGTAGAATAATTTTGATTATCTATATTTATAACAACTGTTGACCCAGGCACTCCCTTCCCACTTATTTCATCTGATTCATTTACTACACTATTCATAGTTGGTGGATTAAATACAACTAATTTATCATCATTTATAAGTATGTTATAAACATGTTGATTATTATATTCAAAGGAATTTACATTTTCATTTATATTATTTAAATTATTTAATATTAATCTCGCACCATATACACTATTAGGAACAGTAACTTGAATTATATCCCCATTCTTATATTTCATTCCATTAAATAACTTCTGATATTCATTTAATGATTCTCTTGATTGTACTGTAACTGATTTTAAAACTTCTCTATCTGAATTTAAAATTGATATAGTTAAATATTTATACCACTTATCTGCTGAATATCCAGTAGGTGTTTGACCTGTTGAATAAAAATTAAGGGTATTATTCTCTGTATTTAATGATAATGTAGCTATTGCTCCAGCATATCCATCAATAGATAAAGTCTTTTTATTTAAATATTCACTTAAATTAGAATTAATAATAGTAACTGGGCTTATAGCTTTACCTGGTGTTTGTGCTGTAACTCTTATTTCACCCTTACAAGATATAGGTATTTTAATAGTAAACTTAGAATCACTTCCACAAGTAACCTTATATGTCTTTCCATTATACTCAGCTCTAATCACAGAATTTGGATTAGCTATCCCTGTTAATACTATATCATTACCTTCTTGCTTTGGTAATAACATAGTTGGTTTTAATGATATTCCTTTATATTTATCAAATGAATCATTGTCATAAACTAAGAAACCTATACTCTTATTACTATTGTCTATTATATATTTAATTAATTTTTGATTTGTTAAATTTTCTCCCCAAATTTCTAAGGAAGGTAAAATATTTACATGATAAATTTTTGCCATGGCATAAGGTAAAAATTCTTTTCCATCAAAAGGTAGTGTTTTATTATATAATTCTTCTCTATATAATGTAGCTACTTTTTGCATATAATCTGGATAATAATGTTGTAATAAATAGAAATAATCTAGACCATTTCTTGATCCATCAACAAAAGAATATGGTGAGTGTTTTCCACTAAAATAATCTTCATATAATGGAAGAAGTGCTTGATTTTCATAATTTACTCTACCCATACCATTCCAAGCCCATGTAGTTTTTCCTTGTAATTTAAGCTGTGTATCCATAGTATACATATTAGAATATACTTCACATCCCATATAACTATCTGCCCAACCTGGATCAAAAATATGTCCAACTTCATGGAATAATACCCATCCTGGTTCAGTTAAACATCCTGGGAATAATCCAGGAACAGTCCATGTCCCATTTCCATCGGTAAGCCAAGCACCTGAATTACCTATAGGTGGATATTGAGCTGTTACATAGAAGAAATTAGTATGGAATCTATTTAATTGATCCTTCGCATCTGGTGTAAGCCCATTTAATTCATTGTCAGATATAAATGTGTCATTATAAGTTTTAACTGTTTGTTGTGCATTAAAATCTTTTCCTAAAAAGCTCGCTTTAGGCATGTACATTCTTATATGATTACCAATTATAACAGCCCCATAATTTTGATTATCTCCACTATTTATTTCATTATAAAAAGTTTGACTATTATTAGTGGCATAACTGCACATTTTCACATCAGTTCTATTATCAAATACAGGTATTTCTCTATAAGGAGTATTCATAGTATCTAAATCTACTTTAAAATTAAATGGTGTATCAATACTACCACCCTTTAACATTATATTAGATGTATTTAATATTAATCCTCCCCCTTTTGGTAAATCTATAATTGTAGGGGTATTTACTGGTATTTTCTGATTAATATTTTCTCTTAATCCATCATTCACTCGAAGTGTTGCATATCCAGTTACATTTCCTTTTATATCTATCTTTATTTTCCCCTTTGAAAGCATTTGTACTCCAAGTGGTTCAAAAGAAGTTAATGGCATACAATCTCCTTTTTTAGCAACAGGATCATTTGGGTTTATACTTGCTTCTCTATGCATATTAAAAGTAAATTCTTTGGCTATATTACTACCATTTAAATAATAATTAGTTGGAATTGTCGTAATTCCTTGTTCATTTATTACTGATATATTAACAGGAGTATTATAATTAATATTAACTGCGACCTCTACATTAAGATTACCTTTATTATCAGTTTTATAAGTATATTTCTTTCCATCAATAATTATATTAACTTCGCTATTAGGATAACTACTTAAACTAATAGTCTTACCTATAATATTTACTTTAGGAATATTAAAATCTTTCAATCCACTATTTGTTATCTCATAAAGTATAGTTGGATTATCACTACCATTTAACTTATATTCTGCTTGTCCATCAAAATTAGCCACAGACATATTTAATCCATTTGATTTTATCTTTATATAATCACCATAATTAAAGCTTAATCCATTAAAATCTTTATATAAATTATTATTAGTATCTCCACCCTTATAAGTTTCAGACTTAATTACATCACCATTTTTATTATATAAGGTTACTGTATAAACTATAGAAGAAGTATCTCCACAAAAATATTTTGTTCCATCATTAATTATTTCTATTTTCTTATTTTCTTGATCAAAATTAATTTTTGATACTAAATATATTCCTCCCCAATTTCCATATAAAGATATATTATTATAATTTAATTTATATTTATTTGGGTTTAGCTCTACATTTTTTTGTACTTCCTCATTTCCTTCATTAAAGACTGTAACTACTGTATCTGTAGTTATATTTTTACTAGTATTTATATCTAAATTATATTCTCCATTAGAATTAGATGTAGTTACATAATCTTTATTATCAACCCAGATATTCACTGCTGAATTAGGTGTAGCTTTTCCTGATACATTTATCTTATTATTTCCTAAATCAAAATAAATAGGATTTACAGTTAAATTATTAGAAAGTTCTTTTAGACCATTTTGTGTTATTTCATAACTTACTGTTTTAGTACCACTTCCAGGAATATTATCTATCTTTCCATTCGGATTGTTTATAGACATATCAAGCCCATATGATGTAATTTGTATAGAATCACCATACTCAAAGCTTAATCCATTAAAATCATTATATACATTTTGACTACTTCCTGAACCATTATATTTCTCTGATTTTATTATCTTACCACTTTTATTAAGTAAAGTTATTGTATATGCAGGAGAGCCAGAACTCCATGAGAAATAAACATTTCCTCTATTTTCAACATCTAATTTCTTTGTATATTGATTAAAACTAATTTTTGATACTAAATATGGATTTCCTCCCCAATATCCATTTAAAGAGATACTAGTATAATTTAATTTATAATTACTTGGATTTAGCTCTACATTTTTTTGTACACTATCATTTCCTTCATTAAAAACTTTAACTACTGTATCTGGAGTGATTTTTCCAGTAACAGTTATCTCTAAATTATATTGACCTTTAGAATTAGCTGTAGTTATATAATCTTTATTATTAACCCATATATTCACTGCTGAATTAGGTGTAGCTTTTCCTGATACATTTATCTTATTACTTCCTAAATCAAAATAAATAGGATTTACAATTAATTTATTAAAAAGTTCTTTTAAACCACTTTTTGTTATCTCCATTGATATAGGTTTATTTACTTGATAATTCTTTTCATTATTAAAGTTAGATATACTCAACCTACTTGATGTTTTATAATCTATAGTTAAAATATCCCCATAAGAATAATCTAAATTATTAAATGCATTATAAAGTTTATCTTCTGGGTGTTCTCCACCACCATTTACTTGAACTGATTTTATTAATTCTCCATTACTTTTATATAAACTTATAGAAAATGCTTCACTAGATACTGATAAATATGGATTACTCTCTGCCCATCCCTTAATAAATTCTATTTTATTTGTTAAAGGATTAAACTTTAAAGATCCAATATTTTGTCTCCAAACATTGTTTATAGTTATAACATTATCTTGAATATTATGTACATTAGAATCTACTTCTTCTTGAATATTACTACTAATACTTCTATTAGCTAATAAAGTTATATTGTTGCTTTGTGTAGTATTTTCAGCTATAGACTGTGTATTCATACCTATAACTCCTGCTAAAGTAATTATTGATAATATCTTTTTATTATTCATAACTCTTCTTCTCCAATCATTATTTGTAACATTAAATTTATACCAAACATTATAAATAATAGAAAGTATAAAAGGTTTATTTTTTATTACAAATAATTATCCATCAATAGTAAATCTTAATATAAAAGAAACTATCTTAAAGTAAAATAAAATTTCTCTTTAAGATAGTTTTTTTATATTATATATAGGGAAAATAACTTTATTATAAGATATCTACTTTAACTTTATCTTATTTTTTCAATTAATCTAAATTTAAATTTTATTTATTCTTATTAAATATAAGTTTTAGTATTTAGCTTACAATATTTATCTATACTACAAATTAATTTTTCCATATCTCTTATTGTAATATCTCCTATGTTACCTATTCTAAATGTATCTGCATCAGATAGTTTGCCTGGATAAATTACGAATCCCTTTGTTTTTAAAAAACTATAAAACTCTTTAAAATCAAACTTTAAATTTTGAGGATAGCAAAATGTTGTTATTATTGGTGAATGATATTTACTATCTACATATGGATTAAATCCTAGTTTCTTCATTTCACTAACTAAATATTTTTGCATAGAATTATATCTTTGATACCTTTTTTCTATTCCGCCCTCTTCTTTTAATTCCTCCATAGCTTCATAAAAAGCATGAACTGTATGAGTTGGTGAAGTAAATCTCCACTTTCCATTATCTTTCTCCATTGTTTCCCATTGAGAGTATAAATCTAAACTTAATGATCTAGCTTGTCCTTTTATTTTTTCTAAAGATTCTTTCTTGGCTATAACAAATCCGAAACCTGGAACTCCTTGAACACATTTATTTGCTGATGATATCAAATAATCTATTCCTAACTTTTCTATTTCTATATTAATTCCCCCAAAAGAACTCATTGCATCTACTATTAAAGTTTTATCATATTTCTTTACTATTCTACTTAAATTCTCAACTGGATTTAATATTCCTGTTGTTGTTTCACAATGAACTAAGGCTACATGAGTTATATCTTTATCATAAGAAAGCTCATACTCAAGTAAATTACAATTTAAAGGTTCTCCTTCTCTACAAATTATAGAAGTATTTTTTATATTTAAAACATCTGCCATCTCTTTTATTCTTTTTCCATAAGCACCATTAATTAAAACAAGTAATTTATCATCTTTTCCTATCGTACTCCCTATAACTGATTCAACTGAAAAGCTTCCACTTCCTTGCATCAATATTGATGTATAATTCTCTTCTGAACAATTTGCAAGAGATATTAGATTTTTTCTTATTTCTTGAACCATTGAGTTATACTCATTATCCCAAGTACACCAATCCTTTAATAAAGCAGCTCTGACCCTTTTGCTTGTTGATAATGGACCTGGTGTTAATAATACATATTCATTATCTGGCACTAAATTTCTCATAATCTTCTCCCCCTAATTCATTACATATAAACTTAAATTTATTTTTTCTATTACCTCTATAAGTTCACTCATATCATCAATAACATAGTCTGCTCCAGCATTTAATAATTTTTCTCTCACTAAATTCATTTTTATTTTTAACTCTTGCTTATTCATATTATTTACTTCATCATAAGTAAGTCCAAGCTCTGAGCTACCTAAAATAACACCTACTGTAAATACTCCTGCATTTTTTCCTTCCTTTATATCAACTACTGTATCTCCAACCTTCACTAAAGCTTTCATATTATCAATTCCTAAAACTTTAGCATTTTCATTTATCATATATGGGTATGGTCTAGCTTTCTCAACCTCATCTGAAGCTATTGTAAAATCAGGCTTATAGCCTTCTTTATTAGCTATAGGTAAAATAATATCCATCATTTCTTTAGTATATCCTGTTGTTGTTCCTATTTTTATTTCTCTAGCTCTTAATTCATCTACTACTTCTAAAACATATGGATTTAATTTTACATAGTCACTTAAACTTGAGAATAAAACTTTCTCAAATCTATCATATAACTGATTTACATCTTCCTGTGTTGCTTCTCTATTATATTTCTCCTTAAAAAGCTTTTTAACTCTAGGCATATTTAAAATTGCTCTAATATGATCTATTTTTAACATCCCCATTGGCTCTCTAGCCTCATCAATAGTTATTTCTATACCTTTACTTTTAAAAGCTTCTATAAATGCTCCAACTGGTGAAAAACATCCATAATCTATTGTTGTACCTGCCCAATCAAATATAACCCCTTTAATATTCATAAAACTCTCCTCCATTAAATAATTTATTTAAAAGCTAAGCTTACCTCTTTTTATTAAACTCTTTTTAACTATTTCATAAATAAGCTTAACTATTATATTGGTTGCTACTATTAAAACTGCAAGGGCTGCTGCCTCTGCTATATTACCTTTATCATCTAACTGAACTATTGATATTGCTGCAAGTTTTAAATCTGCTGTATAAATAAATATAAGTGCCGATACTGTAACCATTGAATTTACAAATAGATACATAAAATTTTCTAAAACTGCTGATATAGAAAGTGGTAAGGTTATATTCTTTATCGCAGAAAAACCTTTTACTCCAAGAGACTCTGCCACCATATTAAGTTCCTTATCTATCTTCTTAATAGCTGTTGTTGCAGTTATAAATGTTACTGAATAAAAATGAACTATATTGCAAAACACCATTAAAAATATTGTCCCATATAGGACATTAAAATAATTTAATACATAAATTTTATTATTTAAATTAAACTCTGCTGTATTAAAGAATAGTACATAAGATATTCCAAGCACTAATCCTGGTAATGCCATAGGTAAGATACTTAAGAAATGTGAAAATCCTTTTAAAAACTTAGATCCTTTTATATTCTCTGTTAAATAAGCTTCTAAAAAAACAAATACTGTACCTATTCCAGCTGTTAAAAATGAAACTAATATTGAAGTAAAAAATGGTTTTAATCCATCTAAGCTATTTTTCATTGAATAATGTTCAAATGTTAACTTTAAATCATAAGGCCAAAGTTTAACTAATGATGCTATAAATACTGATAATATTACTAATAAAATTCCTGTAGCTATTAAAGTAATTATTGTAGCTAATATAAAATCTCTTTTTTTATTTTCCTTTATAATATAAGGAAGGGATTTCGCATTTATATATGAAGTTTGTTTTTTCTGAACTCTTTGTGTAATTATAAATGATACTATAGCTGGAATAAGTAATACTATTCCTACTGTTGCACCCATAGGCATATTTTGTTGTCCCACTATTTGTTTATAAACATCTATTGCTAACACATTAAAATTTCCACCGACAACTTTTGGTGCTCCAAAGTCTGTAAAACATAAAGTAAATGCTACAAAGAATGCGCTTATAAGTGCATATTTAATACTTGGAATAGTTATATAAAAAAACTCTCTTATTTTACTTACTCCCATAGTTTTACTAGCTTCATATAATCTATAATCTGTTGAGCTAAGTGCTACATCTAAAATTAAAAATATCTGAGGAAATACATAAATAATCTGTGCAAGTATTATTCCTATTGCTCCATAAAGACCTATATCAATTCTTAAATACTGAGTTACTATTCCTTTATTTCCAAATAAATAAACAAGCCCTATACCATGCATCATAGTTGGTGCAAAAAGTGGCAACATTGCAATAGCTCTGAATAGCCATTTTAGCTTGATATTAGCTCTTCTAAGTCCATAACTATATGCTAACGCTAATATTGTTGCTATTACTGTTGAGCTTATTGCAACAAAAATAGTATTTCCTATTGATTTTACTAAGGCTGGTGAATTCAAATATTCATAAAAATTAGCAAGGCCTATAAAATTACCCTTACTATCCATAAAAGCTTGAACACATAGATACGCTAACGGAATAATCAAAAATATAGATAAGACTAAACATATAATTATTAATGATATTTTTTTAAAATCAATATTCAAAGTTTGTTTTTCTGTAATTATCCTTGAATTAATCATAATTTAAGCTCCCTTTGAAATTTCACATTTAATATAAAAATTATTATTAAAATCAAAGCTTATTTCTTCACCTTCATTTAATCCAAGACTTAGCCACTCTTTCATTGAAATATCACTACTTATACTTTCGCCATATAAAATATTTTCAGGTTTTATATAAGCTCTTATTGTACTTCCTCTAAATTCAATTGAGCTGACAATTCCTTTTTCCCCAGATTTCAAATTTCTTGAAAGCTCAACATACTCAGGTCTTATTGTATAAACATCTTTATCAATATTAATACAGTTAGTCTCCCCTATAAATTGAGCAGTAAATAAATTAGCTGGTTTTTGATAAATTTCTTGTGGACTTCCTATTTGCATTATTTGTCCCTCATTTAATACAGCTATTCTATCAGCCATAGTTATTGCCTCTTCTTGATCATGTGTTACCATAATAGTTGTTATATTTAATCTCTTTTGAAGCTTTTTAATATCATCTCTAAGTTTCGATCTTACTTTTGCATCTAATGCTGACATGGGTTCATCTAAAAGTAAAAACTTTGGCTCTAAAGCTATGGCTCTTGCTATAGCTATTCTTTGCTGCTGTCCTCCTGATAGTTCTCTTGGATATTTATGTGCCTCATTTCTTAAGCCAACTATATCTAAAACTTCAAAAGCTTTATTCTCTATTTCTTTTTTACTTGATTTCTTTTTCTTTAAAGCAAAAGTAATATTTTTATAAGCAGTCATATTAGGGAATAAAGCGTATGATTGAAAAACTATACCAAAATTCCTCTTATCGGGTGATAAACTTGTTATATTATCTCCTGATAGGAAAACTGCACCTTCATCTAAATCCTCAAGCCCTGCTATTATTCTTAAAAGTGTAGTTTTTCCACATCCACTAGGCCCAAGTAAACATAAAAATTCACCTTTATTTATATCTAAATTTATATTCTTTAAAATTTGCCTATCGCCAAAACTTTTATTAAGATTTTTTATAGATAAATAACTCATAATTAAATCCCCCTTTTATTTACTCTCTGTTTTTGAAGCATAATCTTTTTCCCATCTTTTAAGAATATCTGATCTATTTTTAGATGCCCATTCTAAATCATTATCTATTAATTGTTTTAAAGGTTCTTTTGAATATCCTTTAGGTACCTCAGCATTAATATCAATAGATATTATTGCTGCATTTTTTGAGTAAAGTTTCATTGTATCTTTACTTAAAGCCCATTCCATAAAAAGTTTACTTTCTTCCTTTATATTATTTTTATTTACTAATGCTATACTTTCTAAATCCCAACCTGAGCCTTCACTTGGAAAAATAGCTTTAACAGGATCACCATTATTTATTTGCTTTATAGCTCTGTAACCAAAGGAAATTCCTATTGGATATTCTCCTGATGCAGCAAGTTTTGCAGGTTTTGAACCTGAATGAGTATATATTCCCATATTTTCATCTAATTTTTTTAAATACTCCCAGCCCTTTTCTTCACCCATAAGCTGTAATATAGCTGAAACTGTAAAATAACCTGTTCCTGATGAAGCTGGATTCGGCATTGTTATAAGTCCCTTATACTGTGGCTTTATTAAATCATCAAAACTTTTTGGAATTTCTATATTTAATTTTTCAAGCTCTTTATAATTAACTACAAAAGCTGTTTCTGTTACAGTTAAACCTGTCCAATTTGGACTATCTCCCTTATCAACAAACTTCTTATTAACTTCATTAAAACTTTTAGCTATGTAAGGCTTTAATAAGTTTCTACTATTAAGATCTATCATATTTATTGATGAAAGTCCCCAAACTACATCAGCTTGTGGATTATCCTTTTCTGAAATTAACTTTGCACTAATAACACCATGTGAATCCATAATTATATTAACTTTAATATCTGGGTACATTTCTCTAAAGTCTTTTATATACTCATTAACTTGTTCTTCTTCTAATGCAGTATATATAGTCAAACTCTTATCATTTCCTTGAACATATTTTGGCTTTGTAGAAATACATCCATTTAAAATAACTGCTGATATAACAATAATTATCAAAGCCTTAAAAATCTTACTCATAACACCCTCCCTTAAAATTTCTAACTTAACTAGCACAATATTATTGTAGTTTAGCTATATTAATTCCAAATTAAGGTAATGTTAATTAAACTTCTATTTAATAAGACTTATATTAAAAAACCTTAACAATAAAAAAAGATATACTAACACTATAGGTGTTAGCATATCTTTCATAAACTTTATAATACTTATCCAATTTTATGACCTGTATTCTCTATACAGTCTCTTATACAACTTTCTGTTGCTGGCTTATTATAAATAACCTCAACAGTTCCTCTTCCCATATCTACACAAACCTTATTTACTCCATCAACTTTTTCTAAAGAATTTTTTAGTTGAGTTTTCATAGTTTCATTAGCTATTCCATCTACATTATAATGTATTCTCTCCATAACTATATCTCCTTTCAAAATTGATACAGATATAGTATGTCCAAAAAAATTAGAATCTATAGATTCCAATTTTTATTTTTAAATTTAAATTTCTATAAGATTAACACTTTTATTAAGTCTAATAGTAAAAGTTGTTCCTTCACCTAATTTACTATCAACTTTAATTCTTCCATTACAAAGTTCAATTATTCTTTTTACAAGTGCAAGTCCAAGTCCATTTCCATTACTTAAATGAGCTTTATCACCTTGATAAAATTTTTCAAAGATATGTTTTTTAGTTTCTTCACTCATTCCAATTCCATTATCTGAAATTTTAATAAGAATTTCATCTTCAAAATTCATAAGCTTAATTTTAATTTTTCCACCATCACTTGTAAACTTTATAGCATTTCCTATTAGGTTTAACCATACCTGCTGTAATAAATCTTCATTTTCTATGATATTTACCTTTTCAAGCTCTATATCTAATTCAATATTTTTCTCATTCCACTCTGCTTCCATAATTAAAATTGCACATCTTATTTGCTCATCTAAAGAGAATTGAGTTTTTTCAGTAATTATATCCTGATTTTCAAGCTTTGAAAGTTTTAATATATTAGAACTTAATTTTGAAAGCCTTGCTGATTCATTAATAATAATTTCAGCAAATTCACTTCTCTCATCATCACTAAAACTACTATCTTGAACTAATTTTGCAAAGCCTTGTATAGATGCAAGTGGTGTTTTTATCTCATGAGAAACATTACTAACAAAATCACTTCTTAAAGTCTCTATTCCATTAAGCTCTTTAACCATCTTATTAAAGTTTCTTGTAAGAAGTCCAAACTCATGATCTCTTGGAATATCTACTTTAATATTAAAATTTCCTTTTGCAACTTCATAGGTAGCCTTATTTAACTCCCTTATTGGCTTTAATACTTTTTTTGAAATTATACCAGATATTATTGTAGCTATTATAATAGATATAATTAAGGCTATGCCTCCTCCCAAAATAGCACGATAATGTTTAGCTCTATCATTAAATGAATTTGATATCTTCACATAATTATCATCTATCTTAAGTATAGTATCTACAATAGGAATACTACTTTTTTTAATTTGTATAAATTCCTTATTAGGAATATTATAGTCAATATTTATATCTTCAAATAGATTGCTTACAATTTCAACATCATATCCATCTTTATTACTTAAATCTATAATTTTATTTAAAGTAAACTCTGTTTTATCTTTAAGTTCAATAATAGTATCCACTATCTTCTTTTGAGAATTTCTTGACTCCTTTTCTATACTAGGACTAAAAATTATTGTAGATATTATAAGCGAACAAAATCCAGAAATAAGCATAATACATAAAAAAGCTACTATAAATTTAATTCTTAAATTTTTCATCATACTTTTTTAGCTGCCTTATATCCAAGTCCACGCACTGTAATAATCTCAAATTCACTACAATTCTCATATCTTTCTCTAAGTCTTTTAATATGTACATCAACAGTACGTTCATCTACTTCATTATCCATTCCCCATATTTCATCTAATAATTGTCTTCTAGTAAATATAACATTAGGATATGATAATAATTTAAATAATAAATAAAATTCCTTTTTAGGAAGTGTTACATTTTCTCCTTCTCTACTTACAGATATAGAATCATAATCTAAAATAATATCCCCTATCTCTAATCTATGTTCATTAGAAATCTTAGCTCTTCTTAAAAGTGCTCCAACTCTTAAAATCATTTCATTTATATCAATAGGTTTTACCATATAGTCATCAGCACCAACATTAAAACCCTTTTTCTTATCTTCAAACATTTCTTTTGCTGTAACTATAAGTATAGGCATAGTATAACCTGAATCCCTAAGAGATTTTGTTAAATCATAACCATCTAAATTTGGCATCATTATATCAGATATTACTAAATCAATTTGCTCCTTATCCATAATTTCAAGTGCCTTCTCACCATCTTCTGCAACTAATGCCTTATATCCATTTTGCTTTAAAGTTGCAGACATAAGTTTTCTTAAATTTTTATCATCTTCTACAACAAGTATATTAAACAATACTCTCCCCCCTATGTCTGTTTCAAATAATAACATCATTATATTACGTAAATATTAATATTATCTATAAAATTGTATTTTTGTATATTAATTCATATTAGGTTCATATTATAATCCTACACTGATAAAAGTTAATAGTAAAGGAGCATAATGATGTTAGAGTTAAAAGAAATATTTAAAAGTTATACAACAGGCGAATTTACTCAAATTGCACTTAATAAAGTAAGCCTGAAATTTAGGAAATCAGAATTTGTTGCAATCCTTGGACCAAGCGGTTCTGGAAAAACAACATGTTTAAATGTTATAGGTGGTCTTGATCAATATGATAAAGGTGATTTAATCATTAATGGTAAATCAACAAAAAACTTTAAAGATTCTGATTGGGATGCTTATAGAAATAATAGTGTTGGATTCATTTTTCAAAGTTATAATTTAATTTCTCATTTAAGCATAATAGATAATGTTGAAATGGGAATGACTCTTAGTGGAGTTTCAGCTAAAGAAAAACATAAAAAAGCAATTGAGGCTTTAGAAAAAGTTGGATTAAAAAATCATATTCATAAAAAACCAAATCAATTATCTGGTGGTCAAATGCAAAGAGTTGCTATAGCTCGTGCTTTAGCTAATGATCCTGATATAATTTTGGCTGATGAGCCTACTGGTGCTTTAGATACTCATACAAGTGTACAAATAATGGAGCTTATTAAAGAAATATCAAAGGACAAACTTGTTGTTATGGTAACTCATAACCCAGAACTTGCTAATGAGTATGCTGATAGGATTGTAGAATTTAGAGATGGTGAAATAAAATCTGATAGTAATCCATTCTCTACTGAAAAAACTGATTCTACTTATAAACTTAAAAAGACAAGTATGAGCTTTTTTACAGCTTTAAAACTATCTGGTAAAAATATAGCTACAAAGAAATGGAGAACAGCACTTACAGCTTTTGCTTCAAGTATAGGTATAATTGGTATTGCCCTTGTTTTATCACTATCAAATGGTTTTGATAAACAAATTGATGAATTTGAAAATGATACATTATCAGGATTCCCAATAATGATTAATCAAAAAGCTGCTGAAATTGATATGGAAGCAATGAGAGAACAGCATAAAGAATTAATGGGAATAACCAAAAATGATAAGCAATATCCAAAAGTAAAACATATTTATCCTTATGATTCTAGTGAAAATAGTATGGAACATACAAATAAGTTTACTGATGAATATATAGATTATATTGAAGATATTAATCCTGATCTACTTTCTGGAACATCATATACAAGACTTGTTAATATGAATCTTCTAAAATCTGATGGTAAAGTTGCTACTCCAATAGATACTTCTTTAATTAATTTTTCAGCATATCCAAGTGGCTTAGGTTCAGATGATAGTGGATATCTTAAAAGTAATTACGATTTATTAGCTGGTTCATACCCTAAGAGTAAAACAGATCTTGTACTTATTGTAGATAGTTATAATAGACTTGATACTTCTATGTTAAAAGCTTTAGGATTTGATGCAGATGTAAAAAATATAAAATTTGATGATATTATAAATAAAGAATTTAAGTTAATTTTAAATAATGACTATTATAAGAAGAATGGAAATATCTTTATGGTAAATGGAAATCCTGATAATCTTATGGATATTTATAATAGCGATACTGCTATTACCCTTAAAATTGCTGGTATAATACGTTCTACTGAAGATACAAAACTTGAAATTTTACCTGCTGGACTTTCATATTCAGATAAATTATCACAATATTTTATTGATGATGCAAAAAAATCTGAAATAGTTAAAACTCAAGAAGATGCTGATTATAATGTATTAACTGGAAAAGCATTTACAGATGCAACTCCTGTAAATACTATGCCAACTAATCCTATGGCTGCAATGTCAGCAATGAATGGTACAGGCTTTGGTGCTTCTGATGCTACTAAAGATCAGATTTTATCTACACTTGGAGCTAGTTCTACTCCATTTGCAATTACTCTTTATCCTAAAGATTTTAGTACTAAGGATAATATATTAGAGTACTTAAATAAGTGGAATGATGATAAAGAGATTGATGATTCAATATTATATACAGACCTTGCTGCTACATTCACAGATTTATCTGGTGGAATAATGGATTCAATTACTCTTGTTTTAATTGCCTTTGCTGCAATATCATTAGTTGTATCACTTATAATGATTGGAATAATAACATATATTTCTGTTCTAGAAAGAACAAAAGAAATTGGTGTGTTAAGAGCTTTAGGTGCAAGAAAGAAAGATGTTACTCGTGTATTTACAGCTGAAACATTTATTATAGGTTCTTGCTCTGGTTTACTTGGAATAACAATATCTTATTTATTAACTTTCCCAATAAATAATGTTCTTAAAAATCTAACAGACCTTGAAGGTGTAGCAAAACTTAATCCACTGCATGCTATAATGCTTCTAATAATAAGTGTCTCTCTAACTTTACTTGGTGGAGCACTTCCAGCAAAAATGGCTGCAAAGAAAAATCCAGTAGAATCATTACGTACAGAGTAATATATTTAAAGTTAATTTAGTTTCCCTATAATTTTTATATAAAATTAGGCTATCTCACAAATCATTATTATGAGATAGCCTTTTCCTATTTATTTTTTTCTATAAGTAAAATTATATTACTGATCACTAATATAAATATTAATATAGGTACGAAATTTAATATAATATACTTCCACTTATAACTAGTATTATTTGCATTTTTCCAAATATAATGCTATATTCCCATTTAATAAATACTAAATTCTTTTCTTTTTTACTAAATTCCCTAAAATATATTTCTAAATTAAAATTTTCTTCTTCAATTGTAAAATCATAAACTCTCTTCCTTTTAATAAATTATTACAGTTGTTTTATCTGGTATATTTTCATATACCCATTTTGCATTAACTGTTTGTAATCTTACACATCCATGACTTAAAGCTTGTCCTAGTCTTGAATCTATTACATACTTTCCAGTTGAATTATATAATATAGAATGATAATAATAACCTCCTTTAATTCTTGTAGCATATTTAGCCATATATAGATTTGTCCCAAAGGATGGTTTTCTTCCATTTATATAAAATGTTCCTTTTATAGTTGGAGTTGATGGCTTCCCAACAGTGCATCTCCACTTATATAATTGAATAAATTTACCCTTATTTTTCTTAAAAACATAAGTATATTTATTTTTTAAATCTGTAATCATCAAATAATCAGTAGGACTTTTTATATTATTATTAAAAATAAATTTATTTATATCAGTATAGAAATTGCTATAATCCAGCTTTCCTGGGTCATTTCCATCATCAGATAAAAAATAATTAAAAACATAACCCTTTTTATCATCATATATTACCTTGCTCCAATCTCCCTCAACTTCTAAAACCTCAACTCTAGATTTCTTAGGAATTACATCTATTACCTTAGAAACTGTATTTTTATCTTGTCTAAGATTTAAATTACTCCATGCATATTTACTTCTTGAAACAAATTTTTTATCTATATATCCAATTTTTCCTTTATATATAGCCTTAATCCACTCTTCCTCTTCATCTATAACTTCAAACTTAGAATCTGTTGGTATTGTCTCAACTATATTTGATGTTAAAGATTTTTCAGACATTAAGTTCAAATCACTAAGTGCATATTTATATATTATATCCTTCCCTATTCTAAAGAATCTTTTTAGCAAACTCATCATTATCTTCCCTTACTTTATTCTTTAGATATATTTTATGAATTTAAATCTTATATGTACTTTATAAGATTTATAGAAATAAAATTCTTTATATATAAAAATGTTTATGTACAAATATTTTTATTAATCATATTATATTGTAGAGTTCTATTATCGAGGTACTAATGAAAAGGAAAGAATTTGAAGAACAAGTTGAAGAATTTATCGAACAATTGGATTTAAGCATAGCTGAACAAGAAAAACTTGGCTCTTTTCTTATTTCAATAGGTTATACTCAATTTTTCCGTGGAGCTGATATTGAAATAATGGAAATCTTAGAAGGCGAAGAAAGTTGTCAATCTCCAGCAGCTGTTACACTCTTTGGGCAATTACTAGTATTAATAGGCTATATAATATTATGGTCAGTAGCAAATCAAAGATTAAAAGCAAGAGCCCTCAGTAACAACTGCACTGAAGAACATTTCTGCTTATCTCCATATGTTAAAATCGCCAATGCCTATTTATTAAGTAT
The DNA here is from genome assembly GCF_900091705.1 of Clostridium mediterraneense. Taxonomy (GTDB): domain Bacteria; phylum Bacillota; class Clostridia; order Clostridiales; family Clostridiaceae; genus Sarcina; species Sarcina mediterraneense. The sequence continues at coordinate 1,953,900 of NZ_LT594785.1, forward strand.
TATTGCTAACGCTATGAGATTTGAAGCATTCTCTGAAATATTATGCCTTGAAGGTTAGCTTAAATACACAGTACAAAATTTTAACTAAAATATGTTGTAATCTTATTTATAACTTTATAGATATTGGCATTTTAAAAAACTCCCGAAAACTTATATTAGTTTCCGAGAGTTTTTTAATTTTACTAGAAATTAAAAATATAATTATGTATAATAATATAACAAATAATTACAGTATTATAATTTTATTCATTTTAAAGGATGTGTAGATATGCATATGAAAAGAATACTAGGGCTTAGCTGTCTCATTTTATCATTATTTTTTTATATAAATTATTCAAATAATGATACTTATGGTAATAATCAAACTCAGATATTGAATTCTTTAGGAAAATCAAATTTACTTAATACAATAAATAAAGACAAGCTATCATTAATTGATACTATATCTATTGAGAACACGAAAATAGTTGGATTTTCTACTGATACTTCTAATGGAGTCGCCGTTTATGAAAAAAATAAATTAGGAAATTATATTATGAATGAAGCAGCGATAGCAGATACAGATAATATTAATCTTGGAGCCTCTACCTATAGAATAAGCTATAAAAATCAACAAGATTTAAAAAATAGTAACTATGGATATGCTGTAATATCTAATGGTGAAAATGTCTCTTATGTAGAAATAATTATTAATAATAAATATAAATATTCAAAAAAGTTAGAATTAGAAAAACCATCATTAACTATCATTAAAGAAGAATTACCTGATTCTGAAAAAAAGGAAATGAAAGTTGATATTAAATACTATGATATAAATAATAAGCAAATACTTTAAACAAACAAGCAGTCTAAAATATGCATTTTGTAGTAACCGGACAAGTATACCTATTCACTTTTTAACCTTATCTAATCGTATTAATTTAATTAAGATATATTTTAAATTACTATAACTATAAAATAAATAGCTTAAAAAATCATTAAATTAAATAACTATAATATAAGAATAAATATTACTAAATTAGGGGTGAAATTTATGGGAAGTACTAAAAATGATACTCAAGGTACTTATCTTGCTCTAGGAATGTGTTTTGGAGTAAGCTTTGGTATAATATTTGATAATATTGCTTTAGGGATAAGTCTAGGGCTTTTAATTGGCCTATTAATTGATACCAGTATAAGTAAAAAAAATAATACTGATACTAAAGAATAACTATTGGTGCAATAAAAAAAGGCTGTATATGCACAGCCTTTCTAAATAAAGATATATATTTAAACTTAAGCCATAATCAAATTATCCAATTCTCCAAAGTCATTACCAGTTACAACCAATATATCCTCCGGTAGTAAAATAGTTGATCCATTTGGAATTATTACATTATTTTGACGTTTTATCATTACTATAAGAACTCCATTTAGTATATCAAGATCCGTTAGAGATTTATTTACTAATGGACTTTCTTTATCTACAGTAAACTCCATAAGTTTTGTACTCTTTTCTTCTTTATATTGATTAAGTTTATCAAAATTATTTCCTGTAACAACAAGTCTATCTCCAGCAAGTATAACAGTAGATCCATTTGGAACCAATACATCACCCTTACGCTTTATCATTACTATAAGAATATCTTCGGGTATATTAGCATCCATTATAGTTTTATTAGCCATACTACTGCCCTTATCAACTGTTACTTCCATAAGCTTTGTACTATTTTCTTCTTCATAATCATTAAATGTCTTTAATACTGATGATTTATCATCTATTAAGTCTAGCTTTTTAGCTATCTTAGGTATAAGTGTACCCTGTACTGCAACAGAAAATAATGCTACAAAGAATATTATATGAAATACATCATTTTGTATAGGAACTCCATAAGTCACTGCATATATTGCAAAAACTATTGATGCAGCACCTCTAAGACCTACCCATGATATAAAAATCTGCTGTTTTACAGGTACCTTAAACCAAGTTAATATACTAAAGATTGCTATTGGTCTAGCTATAAAAATCATAAATATAGATATGATAACACCTTTTCCCATAACTAAAGGTATTCTTGATGGAAATGCTAATAATCCTAATAAGAAAAATAACATTATCTGCATTATCCATGAAATACCATCAAAGAATTGAAATATACTTTTCTTATGTGGTATTTTACTATTTCCTATAATAATTCCTGCAATATAAACACTTAAATAACCATTTCCCCCTAAGGATTCACTTAAAGCATATGATAATACAGCTATTGCAGTAATAAATATTGGATAAAATCCTTCTATCTCAAAATTCACACGCCTTAATAAATAAATTGTACCTTTAGCTAATAAAACAGCTGATACAATTCCCACTATTACCTGACTTAATAACATAGGAATTATAGTATCATATCCTTGGCTTCCTATTAATCCTAGTATTATTACAGTTAACATATATGCACAAGGGTCATTACTTCCACTCTCAATTTCTAATATTGAAGCAATTGAACCTTTTAAATTTAATTTTTGAGAACGTAATATAGCAAAAACTGATGCAGCATCAGTAGATGCAACTATTGAACCTATAAGTAATCCTTCAAGTAAAGTAGTCTTAAACACCATAAAGCAAAATAGACCAGTTAAGCCTGCTGTTATAACAACCCCTAAAGTTGAAAGTAATACTGATGGTACTGCTGCTGGTTTTGCCATCTTCCAGTTAGTACCGAAACCTCCATAAAACATTATAAAAATTAGACCAGTAGAACATAACTGCCTTGCTAATTCATAATCATCAAAATATATACCAACAACCCCATCAGAACCTGATAGCATTCCAAGTATCATAAAAATCAAGAGTATAGGCACACCAAACTTATATAATATTTTACTAGAAGTTATACACACTAATAATACTAGTGCACAAATAATCATTAACTTTATCAAAAAATTCCCCCTTTCTTTTTAATACAGAAAATATATATTTTATATACTTTTATTATAAGTAATTTTTTAATTTTAGATTCGAGAATTTAAAAATTTAATTTTTTATTTATATTTTTTATTTATATATAAAAATAAAACTATATAAGAAAAAACTTATATAGTTTTATTAAATATATTTATATTCTTGCTCTTACTTCTCTTCCTAAAGTTTCATCTACATTATCTAGGTATTTTAAAATAACAGAAGATACTCTTCTATCAACAGTTGAAAGACTATCTGATAAGTTTTCAATTATAGTTTGTCTTTCTTCACAAGGAAGAGAGTTAAAGAATCTACCTGCTTGTACAAAATCATCTTCCCCATTAGTATTTATAGATTTTCTAACTTCATAACCTCTAACATATTCTTTTGTCTTAGGAAATCTATCTGGATGAACTCTTGGTTGATTATCTTGAAGTATATTAGGACTATATGCAAGTCCTTCTAGTAATTCAGTTTGCATTTGTCCATCTCTTTCATTATTTATAACTTTTCTTATTGGTTTATTTATATCTAATTGCTGAAAATTAGTTCCTATTCTATATCTTTGAGCATCATGATATGCAAACAATCTACCTTGTAATAATTTATCATTAGATACTTCTATTCCTGGTACTAAATTAGCTGGACTAAATGCTAATTGCTCTACTTGTGAGAAAAAATTCTTTGGAGAATCAGTTAAAGTTAATCTCCCAACAAGTTCTAACGGAAAATCTTCTTCTGACCACATCTTTGTTGGATCTAATGGATTATAAGGAAGTACATTTGCCATTAATGGATCCATTATTTGAACATATAAATCATAATGAACCTCTTCTCCTTTATCTAAAGTACCATATAGTTCTCTAGTTGCAACATCTGGATTTTCTCCTGCGAGCCTTGTCGCTTCTTTAGCACTAATAGTTTCATCACCAGCAAGTGGATACCAATGATACTTTATATAATATTTATTACCTGCTTTATTAACCCATTGATATGTGTTAATCCCAAAACCCGGCATCTTAATATAGCTTTTTCTAGTCCCTCTATCACTAAAAAGATGTAAAATTACATGCATTGCCTCTGGTTGCTGAGCAATAAAATCCCAAAATGTATTTATATCAGCAAGATTATTAGCTGGATAGTTTTTAAATGCATGAACCATATCAGGAAATCTTATTGCATCTTTAATAAAAAATACAGGAAAATCTAAACCAACAATATCATAATTACCTTCTCGTGTATAAAATTTAATTGCAAATCCTCTTCCATCTCTTGATGTCTCTGGAGAACCTACCTCTCCTGTAACAAGAGAAAATCTAACTGCTATAGGTGTAGTCTCCTTAAGATTAGTAAAAACATCTGCTTTAGTATACTTCTCCATATTATTGTATAATTTAAAATATCCAAAGGCACCTGAACCTTTTGCATGTACTACTCTAGGTGGTATTCTTTCTCTTGTTATATGAGCTATTTTATCTATAAATTGCTGATCCTTTAATAAAATCGGTCCATCCTCTCCAACTGTTAAAACATCAGTATCATTATATATTGGTTCTCCCTCATTTGTAGTCATGTATCTATTTTTACATTCTTCCTCTCTATTCATTGAAAGCTCCTATAATAATATTATTTATTATAATATTATAAAAATTAAAAGCTATATATTCTTTAAAAAGTATTTATAATAAGCCTAAAAATAATATCTTATATTCCTTTTATTTAAATAAGTTTTTTATCTTATCAAAGAAGCCTACTTTTTCTTCTTGCTTCTTCTCTACTTTCTTTTCTTCTTTTTTAGTTATTCCCTTAGTTTTCATAACAAATTGTACCTCATTTATTTCTCCATTTTCTTTAGCTACAAATGAATCTGCCTTAAAATCTTCATTTTTAAATTTATCTAATGTATTATTTACTGTTTCCTCTACTTCTCCATCCATTCCACTAGTTCTATTTTTCATTTCATCTGTTCCATTCTTTAATTTAGCTGCCCCATCATTTAATGCTGATGTTCCATTATATAAAATATTTGCTCCATTATTTATAGTTACAACACCTTGTGAAAGTTCACTAATTCCTTTATATACATCTTCATATCCATTGAGTATACTTCCATAAGCACTTGTATAATTTTCAACACTCTTATCTAAAGTACTATAATTTTTACTTATTAAATCTAGTCCATTTTTTAATTCCGATAAACTACTTAAAAATCCTGAGAATTGTGAAATAGCTGGATTAATCTTTTGACTATAAGTACTACTTAATCCTTGTATAGCACTATATTGTGAATTAAGTGCCTGATTTATTTGACTATTTTCAGAAGTAATATTTGAAGAATACGCACTTGTAGCACCATTTATACTATCAAATAAACTGATGTAAGCATTAGCAAGTGCTGCATTTTCTCCCTCTAAACTATTCTTCGCTAAATTATAAGCTTCTATATAACTTCCGTTCCCTGTTATAGAACTTAAAGTTCCACCAAAATTACTTAATCCTCCTTTTATGCTTTGATCCATTTGAGCTGTAGATTTCACTAAATTATCCATAGCACTAGCATAATCACTGCTACCAGAAGCTAAAGTATTAATACTAGTAATTAAAGTATCCAAATTATCAAGACCTGAATTTACTGTACCTAAAGCTTTTAACATTTCCTTAGAACCACCATTTAATTTATCTGATGCTTCATTTAATGTTTTCATAGCTCCTCTTAATGTTTTTGAACCCTCTTGTAATTTTTCAGCTCCACTTTTTAAAGTACCACTCCCATCTAACAGAGCTTTACTTCCTTTTAATAAATCTCCACTTCCATTAAATAATCCAGAAGAACCATTACTAATTTTATCTATACCATCAGTTAATTCACTAAGCTTATCTCCTATTTCTGAAGTATCTATACCATCAATAGACATTTTCATAGGAACTGCATTAATTGTTATAGGGTCTAATTCAAAATTAGTTATATCAGTTTCTACACTAAACTCCTTTTCACTTCCTGCTAAAATATTATAAGTTAATTGCTTATTACTACCTACATTTGCAGTCATTGCACCTTCTGACTTAATATTTTTGCATTTTTCACTATCAAAAGTTATTACCATCTGTAAAATATAATTATCAAAAAACTTATCATCAACATCTTTATTATCCTTGATTGATGCTTCTATTTTTAATTTACCATTCTTACCTAAAAGAGAATCTGGTTCTACCTTTTCTCCATTTAAGTAATAAGTAAATTTAATATTCCAAGGGATTTGCTTACTTTCTAAATCTCCTTGATAATAAAATTTCCCCTTTTTATCACTTTTAAAACTAAGTTTTTTCCCATCAACTTTTATTTTTTCACCTGTACTTAAATTTTTTATAGATGAATACTTTCCATAATCAGTTATATTCATTGCTGAGCCTGTCTCAAACTCATTAACTACATAAATATTTTTGACCTCTCCATTATCTTGTAAATTTATATATACATTTTCATCTTTATTATATTTATTAACTTCTGCTGCATTTGAGATTATAGAACTTGAAAGTAAAACTGTAATAGACATAGAAATAGGTAAAATTGTTTTTAATGTTTTATTCATGTACACTAACATCCCCTTTTTTTACATTAATATTTTTAGTAGTCTTTAATATAAAATTATCAAAAGTAACTAAGAGCGCAGGTAAAACAAATAATACTAAAATTAATGATAAAATTGCCCCTCTTCCTATAAGAGTTCCAAGTTGAGCTATAACACCATTGGTAGATATTTGACCTAGTATTATTCCTGATACTGCAAGAATAGATCCAGATGTCAAAATAGATACTGCTGTTGTTGAAATGGTAGACTCTATAGCATCTTTTTTATTCATAGCTTCTCTAACTTCTAAATATCTATTTGTAAATAAAATTGCATAATCAATAGTTGCTCCAAGTTGTATAGAACCTATAATAAGATAGGCTATATAAAATAGATTATTTCCTGAAAAATAACTAAAACTTAAGTTAGACCAAATTGAAAATTCTATAACCATTACAAGAATTATAGGTAATGATATAGATTTAAATGTTATTAAAAGGATTATTATAATCGCAATTATTGAAATTGCATTAACTAAATAATTATCTTGTGTTACAGTATCCTTCATATCAAGAGCATTTACACTTCCACCAGTAAAATGATACTCATCACCATAATACTTCTTTGCAATATTTCTTATCTCTTCAACTAATTTAAATGTTTCTTCCCCTTCTGCATCAACATCTGCCATAATTACAAACCTACTATAATTATCAGAAATTAATTGTGATAAAGTCCCCTCTGGTACATAACCAGTAGGTATTTCTATTCCCACTGCATCTACATATGATAATACCGAAGTTATTTTCCCATCTTCTAACAACTCATTATTTAACTTTTCTTCTTTAACTAAATCACCTTTAGGAACCATTAATACAAATGGATTTGATTTTCCAAACTTCTTTTCAACTACTATTGTATCTGCACCTACTGTTGTAGAATCATCAGCAAAAATCTTTGAAGAACCATAATTAAAATTATTACTACCTTGTGCTAAATAACATGGCACTAATAAAATTACAAATATTATTAGTATTGGCCTTCTTATTTTATATGATAGCTTTGCAAACTTTGTAAAACCTGGTATAAAGTTTTTATGATGAGTTTTGTCTATTAATTTATAAGAATATAAAGCTAACACTGGTAATAATACTAAAACACTTATAAGACTAAAGCATATAGCCTTAACCATTACTACTCCCATATCTGGCCCTATTCTAAATCTCATAACAATTAATGCAGCAAATCCAACTACTGTTGTCATTCCACTAGATAAAATAGAAGATACAGATTTTAGTACAGCTTGTTTCATAGCTTCTTTTACATCTAAGCCTTCATTTCTAAATTCCGAAAATCTATGAAGTAAGAAAATAGAATAATCCATAGAAACTGCCAACTGTAATATACTTCCTGCTGCCTTTGTAACAAATGAAATCTCTCCAAAAAATATATTTGTACCTGAATTAATTACAATTGCTATCCCAATAGTAAATAGAAATAATACTGGTTCAAACCAAGATGATGTAGTTAAAAGTAAAATAGCTAATATAATCGGTATTACAATAATCATAATTTTACTTAACTCTGTTCCTGTTGATTGCTCTGCAAAACTAGTATTTACAGCATCCCCTGATAATCTCCCCTTATCTTTTACTATGTTCTTAATCTCATCAATAGCCTTATCTTGTTTTTCTACATCAACAGTTATATTAATTAAAGCATCTTTATTCTTATACCAAGAATCAACAGTTTCTTTATCTGCAAGTTCTATTGGCTCTTTAATATTTATCACATCATCTAACCACTGAATGTCAGTAATTCCATCAATATCTTTAATTTTCTCTTTATATTCTAAAGCCTTAACTACTGATACATCTTCTAATAAAAGCCTTATATTAGGTGGATCCTTATCATACTCCTCCCCCATAACATCCAAAGCTTTAGTTGATGGAGCCTCTTCTGGTAGATAATCCATCATATTATAATTTACCTTAACCATAGCTGATGTAAATATACTTATAAATGCTAACAGTAAAAAACTTATAAGGATTGTTTTTTTATATTTAAGAATCCCATCTACTATTTTCTCCATTTTATTTCTCCTCCTTTCACTCAACACGTGTTGAATTATCAACTTGAGTTTATTATAATAATTACAATAAATGTAATCAATAACCAATTAATCCTACATATGTTCAAAAATAAACACAGCTTAATATATCTGTTTAAATTTGGAGGTAAAAATGAAAAAAAATTATGAACGTTGCACTACTCGCACAAAAAATTTACTTAAAGATTCTTTAATTACTCTAATGATGAAAAAAGATTTTAGTGATATATCTATAAAAGAAATCTGTGAATTATCAAATCTAAATAGGGGAACTTTTTATCTACACTACAAAGATATATATGATTTACTTTCAGATATTGAAGATCAGATGTTCCAAGAATTTGATACTGCACTAAATAAATATAGTCTAGTTGATTTAAAGGACGAACCATTACCTATATTTCTATCTGCATTTGAATTTTTATATAATAATAGTGCTATGTGTTCTATACTGCTAGGTGAAAAAGAAGATGTTAGATTTACTAAAAAATTAAAATCACTTGTAAAGAAGAAATGTATAAGAGATTGGGGGACTATTTATAATATAAAAGATGAAAAATTACTTGAATACTACTACTCTTTTGTTATATCAGGTTGTATAGGTATATTTATAAGATGGGTTAAAGATGATATGAAAGAATCACCATATAAAATGGCTATGATGGTAGAAAAAATGGTTCTTCAAGGTATATCCATACTAGAAGATGATATTTAAAAAAGAGTACCATTTTAGGTACTCTTTTTATATTTATTCCTGAAGTATAGGATAGCAAGTTTTTAAGTGAATAGTCTTTAAATGTTCTAATAAATTATCAGTATCTGGTTTACTATCACTAAAAATTATAGTCTTTAATCCATATGTTTTATTATTTAAAACTGGATTCATATCTTCAACTCCATTAATTACAGTATCTATTACAGCAGTTGTTATAATAGCCATTAAGCCTTCTACACTTGTTCCAACAAAGAATGCTCCAAAGTTTTTATTTAATTCTAAATCATTTGGATTTTCGCAGTCTTTTGAATCATATTTATAATTTATTTTTATAACTTCAGCTAAATTTGAACTTTCTGTTCTTTGTACTTCTATGTCTTTTAGTGAATATACAGTATCTCCTACACTATATCTATCAAATGGTCCATCATTTATAACATAGTGATACCAAAAATGATGTCCTCCTAAATTTTTACCTGCTCCTTGTTCTCCTATAAATATATTTTCAAAACCTGAACAATCTGTTTTATTATTAAAATTCTTAAACCATATATTCTCTAATATCTTCCACCAATCTTCTCTAGTACAAGATTCACCTGCTCTTTTATCAAGATATTGCTTTGTAATCTCCATAACTTCAGTATCAATTACATAATTTAATAAATTATCTATTGCTTTTATAGTATCTTCATCTGATACAGGTGGATTTGCATTATAATTATCTAATATAGTTTTAAATAATTCATATCCATTAGGATTTTTATTACTTTCTATTTCAGGTATATAATTCCCCTTAAAAACTTTAATCTCAACTTTATCTGTACCCTTTACCTTTTGTGGTTCTAGCTCTAAATCTACTACTACAAAACCTTTTGTCTTATCTTTCCTATCCTCACTAATTCCCTTAATTAAAGGCTTTACACCTGTATTTCTCATATCACAATTCCATATTTCTTGATATATATTCATAATACTCTCTCCTTTCAAAGTTGATATAACTTTACGCTCTATAATTTTTGCTATTTTAAATAATTAAAATTTAAAATTAAATTCAATACACATAAATAATTTGCCCTAACTTATTAATTTAAATTCTTATATTTATAAACTTTAATTTTATAAGAAATAACTACTTAAAAATATAAAAAAATAAAGAACTACATATATTAATTAACATATCTAGTTCTTTTTAATACTTATTATTTAAAATTTAATCATACATTCTTACTCTTCTATATTTTCTATATTAATTCCAAATTCATTACATATATCTTTGGTTAATTTAGATAATGGCTTTTTAAGTAAATCATCCTCTTCTATATAATTTGAAAAAATTAATTGAAATACTTCTTTTTTAGAATCAAATAAAGATTCAAATTCATTTCTTATAGTATTAATTCTATCATCATTATACAAATTAACTTTTTTTATTATTTCTTGAACATAATCTTTATGATTATTATATAATTCTTCTAATCTAAATGTACTTTTTGAATTTTCAACCTTTTTATTATCCCTTCCTACATTGCTAGACTCTATCTTTAAATCAAATTTATTACTCTCTCCTTTTAAATACCCTATATCCATCTCATTAGGATATGTTCTAAATTTATATTCATAGCCATCAAAGCTTTCCTCATAAGGATAAATATGTTCTGTTAAATAAACATCTACGTTTAATTTAAATCTTGAATTACATATTTGACAACTAGGAATAAAATTATATAATGATAATGCTAAAATAGGATAAATACTCTTAGGATAAAAATGATCTAAATCTGCAGTAGTCTTATTTTTATTATTCTCTTTATAATTACTTATGTAATTTCTATTGCAGTAGGGACAAACACCTATTCCCATACTACTAAGTAATTGATGTCTATCCCACTTATTTGTACCTGTACTTAACTTATCATATTTAAATAATTCATTTAATAATTTATTAGTATCTAATCCCTCCATATAATTACTGTAATAATTATTTATAAATTCTTTTCGCTTTTCTTGTTTAATATCTTTATGTTCTTCATATACTTCATTTATGTTATTAATAAATCTTTTTTTTACTTCATCATATTTTGAATCCGTAAAAGTATTCTTTATTTCATTAATTATATTATCTTTTTTTCTTTTTTCACTATAATAAAATTTATCTAATATATTTAACTCAAGTTCATTTATATTACCAAATATAATACTCCTTAATTCATTAGCAGATTTAAGCATTACCTGTCTTTCTCCAATAAAAATATTTCTCTTATTCTTCTCTATATATTCTCTAACCTTATTAGGCAACTCATTCATTAACTCCCTATTATCATCTATTACCTTTTGAATAAAGTTTATATGTTTTTGTTTTATATCATCCCACTCACTTATTTTAGAAGTATCTATTTTTATCATCTTTTTACTCCTCTAATTCACTTTCTATTTCATTCAGCATATTAATTAATTTTCCTCTAGCTTTTTCTAATTTATCTTTATTTCCTTTATCCTCTATTAACATCTCTATTTCTCTCTCAATACCAATTAAAACATCTTCTTTATATTTCTTTTTATATAATTCAAGTAACTTTTTTCTTATTATTGGTTCTCCTATAGAATTTATAATAATTAATGCTTTATTTCTATCTATATCTCCCTTATAATCTTCTTTCATTAAAAATTCTAATACATTATTAATTTTAAATTTAGAAAATTCTCCAATTGTAGATTTCATAAAAAATGATCTAGTCAGTAAACTATTAATATTAGAAGCAAACGTTTGACTAATATCTGAACTTAATAAACTTCTACTTATTTCCTTACTTATATTTTTTTCTAACATAATTAAATTATTACGCGGAATATCAGTTATAATTAAAGGAGTATTTGATGTAAAAACTATTTGTATTTTATATTGTTTTAATTCCTTATTTAAAAATTTAAAAAGTTTATATAAATATACTCTCTGCCATTCTGGATGAAGATATATTTCTCCCTCATCAATAAGTAAAATAATTGTTTCTTGTTCTGATATATTTTTTACTATAACATTATATATCCTTGAGTATATTTCCATCATAGCATATTCGCCTGATGATATATTCCTCCATCTAAAGCTCAATATATTTTGATCTGTATTAAGATTTTTTAAAATATCTATAATTTCTAATAATATTTCACTATTCTCTTTTATATTTATATCTATCGTCGTATACTTTTCATAAAATGTACTCACCCCAATTCTATTTTTCTTACAAAACATACCTCCTTTTATATTTTTTTTATTTTTACTATCTTCTATAATTTTTATTATTCTATCTATTAAACTAATATATTTTTTATGTACATATCTATATCTATCTATTATTCTATTAACATCTTCTGTTTCTTTTTTAGATAAATTAATATACTCTTCCCATACCTTAAAATAATACTCCAATAGCTCTTTTAAATCATATTTATCTGTAACAAAGTTTTTATATTTTTTGAATTCCTTAAAATTCTCTATTGGCCTTTGCATCTCTACAAAATAATTATCTAAAATTGCAATTAAAAAAATCTTCTTAGATAAATTAATATCATAATCACTATCCTTATTACTTAAGCTATCAAGTAATTTATATATTTTTTCTTCTGTTTTACTTTTCTCCAAGTTATCATTATAGAATCTTAAATAAGTATATTCATTAGGTTGTCCATGTATAAACTCACAAGATAAATTTATTATTTGTGGTAAAATTATATCTTCATCATGTATTTTATTATTCAATACTAATTGTATTTGATCTGATATTTGTTTTAACTTTAATGCTTTAAAAATATTTATTCCATATTTATTATTAGCTATAGCTTCATCTTCATTTCTTTTTCTTGGTGTATCCATACCATATAGAGTAGTTTCTTTCTTTCCTGTTACTTCAAGCATTCCATTTATTGATATATCATAATAATTTCTATATTTATCTGTTATTATTTTAGGAAATTTATTATCATAAATATTAGAAAAATAAATACAATTAAATTTTTTTATTAAATCACTCTCTCTAACAAAATCATATTCTTCATTACTAACTATATTATTATTACTTCCTCCGTATATAATAACTTTAACTTTTAAATCATCAGAATATATAACATCATTTACATCTTTAATAAAACTATTATGACAAAAGATCATTAACTCACCATCTATAATAAAAGCTAAAATTATTTCATGAGAAAAAATATCTTTATCTTTAGCTTTCAAAATTCTATTATTAAATATAATTCCTCCTATATTCTCTAAAATAGTACTTTTACCTGAACCATTTTCTCCTATAATTCCAGTAACATTAATAATATTATTCTCCTCTGTAACATTAAAGAAATCTTCTATATACTTCTCATCTTTACTAATATTAAGTATTTTTTCGTCTTTTAAGTAATTTAACTTGTACTTTCCTCCAAAATTTATATTCATATTATTTAATGAATTACATTTATCTAAATACATATATATAAGTTCCATTTTTCTTCCCCCATCACTTTTGAATTATATAATTTTATTTTAATATAACACCATATTAATCCATAATATCTCTTATTTCTACATTCAAACTTTTTATAGTATTTATTATATAAATAGACTAAATTATTTACTCTGCTTTTAATATTAATAATTTTATTTACATAGATTATAATATCAACTCATAAAAAAGCGCATTATCAAATCTATTGTTTGATAATACGCTTAACTTATTTTTAAATTAATATTATTGTATTTTATTAAACAGCTACTCTAGCTTTTGCTAATTCTTCATTTACTTCTGTAAGTCTCTTTTTAGAAAGATTATATACAAAAAGGAATGCTAAAAATGTAAGTGCTAATCCAATAAAGTTTGCTCCACAAATTATATTTTTAATTCCAACGCCAACTGATTCTGCTTGAACAGCAGCTCCTGATTGATATCCTAAGAATGATAGAGCAAATCCTCCAACTCCACCTGAAATAGCTTGAGCTAATTTTCTACATAATGAGTAAGAAGAATAAACTGTTCCTTCATTTCTTTCTCCACTTAAATATTCTTGATAGTCAATAGCATCTCCAACTAAAGCCCAGATTAATGTATTTACAAGACCTGTTCCAAGTCCAGCTAACATAGTTAATCCGATATATACATAAGGATTCTTTATTGGTGATATAAATAGTATAAAGTAAATTATCATTGAAAATGCTGTTCCACCAGCTGCTGCTTCTTTTTTCCCAAATACTGATACTATTTTACCAACAAAAGGTATTACTAAAAACATAGGTATTATTGTAGCTAAACCTGCTAATGAAACAAGCTTTGCATTATTGAAATATTCTTTAAATAAATATGCATTTAATGAACTTCCTATAAACATTGCTGCAATCATAGTAAATGATGCTAATGTTATTCCTACAAAAGCCCTATTTTTTGCTAATGTCTTTAATGTAGAAAGCATCCCAGCTTTTTTACCATTAGTATTATTTGATTTATGAACAACTCTTTCTGTTGTTAATCTAAACGTTAACATATAACTTATAGAAGATATTATTGCAAATATTATCGCACATTTAATAAATCCTGCTGCAGTTACTTGTTCATTTGTAAATATTATTTTAGGAACAAGTAACATTACTAATAAGTTTGCAAAAATAGTGCCTAAATTTCTAAATGTTGAAAGTGCTGTTCTTTCATTTGAATCTGATGTCATAACTGAAGCTAATGATCCATATGGTATGTTAACTGCTGTATATAACATACCAAAAGCAATGTATGTTACATAAGCATATGGTAATTTCATATTATCTGGAAGTCCTGGAATAGCTGTAAATGTTAAAACTCCAACTATTGTCATAGGTATCCCATATTTAACTATATAAGGTCTAAATTTACCATGCTCTGTATGAGTATTTTTATCAACAATAACCCCCATAATAGGATCATTTACAGCATCCCATACTCTTGCTACTATAAATAAAGTACCTACTGCTGCTGCACTTATTCCTAATACATCAGTATAAAATAACATTAAATAACTACTAACAAATAAGAAGAATGCTCCACATCCTAAATCCCCTAAAGCATATCCTATTTTATCTCCCATGTTAAACTCTTTAGTTTTACTTTCTTTTCTATCAATAATATTTAAGATATCCATAAGTTAACCCCTCTCAAAATACTTTTCAGAATTTTTATAACAAATATTCTCTATAATCTCACCTAATATATTCTCATCATATGGATATTGACCACTTTCGACTAACTGTCCAAAGTAATTACATAATATCCTTCTAAAATACTCATGTCTTGTATAAGATAAAAAGCTTCTTGAATCAGTTACCATTCCTACAAATTGGCTAATAAGACCAAGTTGAGATAATGCCATCATCTGTCTTTCCATTCCATCCTTTTGGTCATTAAACCACCAGCCTGATCCAAATTGTATTTTTCCCGCAATATTTCCGCCTTGGAAATTTCCAATCATAGTACCAATCACTTCATTATCTTTAGGATTTAAACAATAGATAATTGTCTTAGGTAGCTTATCTTCTATATCTAAAGCATCAAGTATTCTTGAAAGTGAATATGCTATTTCACCATCATCTATACTATCAAAACCTGCATCTGCTCCAACTCTATTAAACATTCTACTATTATTATTTCTTAAAGCCCCTATATGAAGTTGCATTACCATATTCCTCTTTGAATACATTTTTCCTAAAGAAATTAATATCATTGTAGAATATATTGATGCATCTTCTTCACTAATCTCTTCACCATTTAATGCTTTAACAAATATATTGTTAACGTCTTCATAAGATGCCGTATTAAACTTTACTCTTTCTAAACTATGGTCTGTAATCATACATCCATTTTCATAGAAATAGTCTAATCTACTCTCTAATGCTTTTTCTAAATCTGAAAAAGATTTGATTTCTAAATTACTAACCTTAGATAATAATTTTATATATTCTACAAAACCTTCATTTTTAATTTTCATAGCTTTTTCTGGTCTAAAAGATGGTGCAACCTCACATTTAAAGCTTTCATCATCTTTTATTTGCTTATGAAATCTTAAATCATCTATAGGATCATCAGTAGTTCCAATGTATACTACATTAGCCATTTCAATAAGTTTTCTTGCTGTTAAATTATCTTCTTTTATTACCTTATTACATTTTTCCCATATCATATCTGCTGTTTTTTCACTTAAAATTTCTTCTACACCAAAGAATCTTTTAAGCTCTAAATGTGACCAATGATAAATTGGATTTCCAATTAAATATGGCATCATCTTTGCAAATTGATAAAATTTTTCATAATCACTAGCATCGCCAGTTATATATTTTTCATCTATACCATAACTTCTCATAGCTCTCCACTTATAGTGGTCATGGTATAGCCACATTTCAGTAATATTTTCAAACTTATGATCTGTAGCTATTTCCATTGGAACTAGGTGACAGTGATAATCAAACACTGGCACCTTTGAAGCATAATTATGATATAAAACCTTTGCTACCTCTGTTTCTAGTAAAAAGTCTTTATCCATAAATTTCTTCATCTTTAAATCCCCTTATGTCTTATTTCTTATTTTTTTCCTTTATTAATTGCCTCTACTAACCCATTTATATAAACTGCTCCTAAAGCTCTATCATATAATCCATAACCTGGTCTTCCTGTTTCTCCCCAAATCATTCTGCCGTGATCTGGTCTATATGGACCATCAAAATTATAATCACAATATGCCTTTACTATTTCATAAAAATCTAAAGAACCTGCTTCTGATAAATGAGCCACTTCATTAAAACTACTATCCCCTGTAATTTTTACATTTCTAAGATGTGCAAAATGTATTCGATTTCTTTCTTTACCAAAATAATTGACCATATCTACAATATCATTAACTTTTGTACATCCTAAAGAACCTGTACATAAAGTTACTCCATGATATGGACTATCATATAAATCTATAAATCTCTTTAAATTCTCAAAGTTAGTTATTATTCTTGGAAGTCCAAATATTCCCCAAGGTGGATCATCCGGATGTATAGCCATTTTCATTCTAACCTCATCAGCTACTTTCATAATTCTTTGAATAAAGTAATTTAGGTTATTCCATAAAGTTTCTTCATCTATATCCTTATATTTTTCTAATAAAGCCTTAAGTCCACCTTCACCGTATGAAGTGTCCCAACCTGGTAATTCTAATTCACCTAAAGCAGGATCCATCTTTTTAACTTGTTCTTCATCATATATTAAGCATGTTGAACCATCTTCTAATTCATAATTTAAATCAGATCTTGTCCAATCAAATACTGGCATAAAATTATAACAAATTGTATCTATTCCAGCCTCAGCTAAATTTCTAATAGTTTGTATATAATTATCTATATACTTATCTCTTGTAGGTAAGCCAAGTTTTATATCTTCATGAACTGGTACACTTTCAATTACTGATAATTCTAATCCATGACTTTCAATTTCTTTCTTTAACTCTAAAATTCTTTCTAATGGCCATACTTCTCCAACTGGAATATCATAAATAGCTGTTACTATACCTTTCATTCCTGGAATTTGTTTTATATACTCAATTTTTACTGGGTCATCTTGCCCATACCACCTAAACGTCATCTTCATAATATTTTTACCTCTTATCTTTTAATCTTTTCAATTTTACTAACAAATTCTTTTGCTGTATTTTCTATATCTTGAAGTGAACCCTTAATTAGTGAGCTTCCAACTCCAACGCAAGCTACTCCATTTTCAAACCATTCTTCAACATTATCTACCGATACTCCACCTGTTGGCATTACTTCAACATGTGGAATAGGTGCTTTTATAGATTTTACAAATTTAGCTCCAAATAAATCTCCTGGGAATAACTTAATCATTTTATTTCCAGCATCCATAGCTCTCATTATTTCTGCAACAGTCATACAACCTGGTAAATATAAAGTATTCATAGCCTTACACACTGTATTTACTTCTTCACTATAACCTGGGCTTACAACATATTTTGCACCTGCTTCAATAGCATCAGAAGCCATTTTTCCATTTAAAACGCTTCCAACTCCAATTAAAGCTTCTTCATTTGAACTATACTCTCTTATAAGTTCAACTACATTTGGAATTGTATAAGTAAGCTCTAATGATTTAACTCCACCTCTTAGACAAGCTTCCATATAGCCTCTAGCTTCTTCATGATTTTTTCCTCTAATTACTGCTACAATTCCATTTGCCTTTAATTCATTTAAAATCATTTTTATCCCCCTATACTCCTGAATAAGCTGAAAATGCTCCATCTACTGGAATAACTACTCCATTTACAAATCCTGATGCTTCTTCAGATACTAGATATAATAATGTTCCTATTAATTCATCAGCTTCACCAAATCTCTTCATAGGTGTACTATTAAGAATCTTTTCTGTTCTTGGAGTTGGTGTTCCATCTTCATTAAATAATAATTTTCTATTTTGATCTGTTACGAAAAATCCTGGTGCTATTGCATTCACTCTAACTCCAACTTTTGACATATGAACTGCAAGCCATTGAGTAAAATTACTTACTGCTGCTTTTGCACCTGAATATGCTGGTATTTTTGTAAGAGGTGTAAATGCATTCATTGATGATATGTTTATTATTGTTGTACCCTCTCTACCAATCATATCTTTACTAAACTCTTGTGATGGAAGTAATGTTCCTAAGAAGTTTAGATTAAATACAAATTCTACTCCTTTCGGATCTAAATCAAAGAATGTTGTTAATTCTTCATTTTCTAAATCTTCTGGATCTAAATATTCTTTAGTAGTAGTTCCTTTTGGATGATTCCCTCCAGCTCCATTTATTAAAATATCTACTGGACCAAATTTCTCAAGTATAATTTCATGAGCTTTCTTTAAACTTTCTTTATCTAAAACATTAGAATCAATTCCTATTGCTTGTCCACCTTTTTCATTTATCATTTTTGCTTTATTATCACAAGCTTCTTGACCTAGTGCTAAAATTGCAACCTTTGCTCCACACTCCGCTAGTGCATCAGCCATAGCTCCACAAAGAATTCCTGTCCCACCTGTTACAACACAAACCTTATCTTTTAAATCAATATTAAATGGTAATTTCATATTATCTTCCCCCTTGTTACTGCTATACTTGTATACTAGCATATTAATATAAGAATTACAATAGTTTTTTTGTATACATTTTCATAAAATTTATTAATAAATAAAGAACACTTAAAATCACCTTATAAATTAGTGACTTCAAGTGTTCTGTAATCTATTATTTATTTATTTATTATATAACTAGCAACATCGCTATTTTCTTCTATTAATTTATCCCATTTTTCAACTGGAGATTTTATGTGCTTAGATACTACCTCATCAATAATATCTTTTCTTTTGTCTTTTATTATATGTAAATACGTTTCATGTTGATCTACTATAAATTCTTTCTTTAAGTTCATTTCTGCTAATAATCTCATTCTATTATAATGAGTACTTATATTACAAATAGCTTCCCAAATATTATTTTTTTCAATACCTTTAAAAAGCAATTCATGAAATTCCTTATCTAAATTATGAAACTCTAATACATTATTAGCTTTATTAGCGATAAGCTTTTGGGCAAATATGCACTTCTCCATATCCATTAAAGCTTCTTCTGAAAAACTATCACAAGCCTCTTTTAATGCTTCTCTTTCTAAATTATATCTCATAAAAATAGCTTCTTTTATTATTTTCCAATCTATTAATGATACATATGTACCAGCTTGGGGCTTAACTTCAATTAGCTTTTCACCTTTAAGCTTTATAAGAACCTCTCTTATAGGAGTTCTTGAAACTTGTAATTTTTTAGCTAAATCAGATTCACTTAACAATTCTCCTGGTTTTAGCTCTAAGCACATAATATTATCCTTTAATACCCTATACACATAATCCTTACCTGTTTCCTTATCCATCTTTTCATAAAGTATCACCTAAATCACCTCCTACAAACAATCTATAATTATATAATATACCACTTTAGTATTCTAGTATAATTTACTATTATACCATAAAAAAAATATAAACTCCTAATAAATTATACTTTTTATTACATTAATAGTTTATTATGTAATATTTATTTATAAAATCTATTAAACATAATTAATAATCGTTTATATATCTATATTCTTTATAGATTAAATTCGACAGTTTATTCTTAATAATAAATATTTTTTACATATATTAATAAAATGGGTATTTTATCAATAAAAATACCCATTTTCTCTACTGCAATCTGACTAGTAATATCTAAAATCACTTATTTTAATATTTAAATTATACTAACTTATTTCTTATATCCAAACTCAGGTATATTAGTCCATCTTTCACGTAAAGAATGAGCTATCATCTTAGGCTTTCTATCTCTTGTAAATATACCTTTCTTATTACCTTGAACTCTTATAATACCTTGACTTGTAGCAAAATCAGCAAAATTCCATACTTGTTCCCCCACAAAGTTTTTACACTTATCTACAACTTCATGGTTTGCCTTATAATATTCAATTTGATATTCTTCAGTAAACATAACAGGTACAGTATCATGCATTCCAGCAACAGTATCTGCTCCATACTCTGTAAACATTATAGGTTTATTAGGACATCTTTGTTCCCAGCCTCTTAATTCATCTGCAAGCATTCTTTTAGCTTCTTCTAAATCTCCACCTGCAACATACCATCCATAATATCTATTAAGACATAATACATCAACAATATCTCCAACTTTACATCTATCTGGAGTAGACATTAAATAAGTTACAACTGTAACAGGTCTTTTTTGAAGATCTAATTCCTTTGTTAACTTTATTAATGGCTCAAAGTATTCTTTTGCTCCTTCTGCATCTGAATCTGGTTCATTAGCAACTGACCACATTACTACTGATGGATGATTTTTATCTCTTGCAACTAATTCTCTTAAAACTTGCTCATGAGCTTGTTTTGTACCAATTTCTCTCCAAGTATCTCTTTTTACTCCACCTCCAAATAGGCCACCTGTAGCCATAAAGTTTAAATGTAAGCCAACTGCAGGAGTTTCGTCTATTATAACTATACCTTCTCTATCTGCAAGTCTCATTATTTCTTCTGAATATGGATAATGTGATGTTCTAAATGAATTTGCACCAATCCATTTCATTAAACTAAAGTCTTTTACATTAACAGCTTCATTCATACCTCTTCCGTTAATGTATGAATCCTCATGCTTTCCGAATCCCTTGAAATAGAAAGGTTTATTATTAATTAAGAACTTACCATCTTTAACTTCTACTGTTCTTACTCCAAACTCTTCTGTATAAGTATCAACTAAAGCATCATCTTTAATTAAATCTATTTTTAATTTATATAGATATGCATTCATAGGCTCCCATAATTTAACATCATTTATAGTAAGCTTTCCTTTTTCTCCTTTAGCTGTTGCTACAACATTATCCTCTTCATCAATTACTGATACATTAACATCAGCATCTCCTACTACTTTTACTTCATAATCTACATACCCATTTTCACCTTCAAAATCACTTACAATTATTACATCATCTACATAAGTTTTTGGTGTTGTATAAATTTTAACTGGTCTATGAATTCCTGCATAATTAAAGAAATCAAAATTAACAAGATTCTTTACTATTTTCTTACCATTAACCTCATTTTCTTTTAAAAGTCCAACTGGTAAAGTAGTTTCATCAACTATATTATTTACAGCAATAGTTACTCTATTTTCTCCTGATACTAATAATTCATTTATCTCTGCTTCAAAAGGAGTAAATCCACCTTTATGCTCAATTAAAAACTTACCATTTACATATACTTTTGCTTCATGAGTAGCTGAGCCAAATCTTAAAACTACTCTCTCATTTAATAAACTCTTATGAACACTAAAACTTCTTTCATACCAAACCCAGCCAACATGATCTCTTACTTCTTCAGTTTCAGCTAAATCATTATATGATGATGGAACTGGCATTTCCATTGTCTCTTTTAACTTTGATTCATACCATTTGTCAATAAATCCATTTCCTTTATCTAATTTAAACTTCCATATTCCGCTTAAATCTACAACATTTCTTGACTCTGTCATTATTGGATATAACATAATACTTCCCCCTAAAATCTATTTTAATTTTTATTTATCAACTATTATAATCTTGCGTCCCATCTTCCGCAGAATACAGTTTCATTGTATTCTCCTTCAAACTTTTCTTCACCTTTTATTTTCTTTATAGTCTCTCTTATTACCGTTCTGCTTGATCCATATGCATTTATAAATGTCTTCATCATAGGTAAATCAAACAGATTCGTAGTTTGACTTAATGATACACATATTGTTGGAATTTCTTTAACATACCAAGGTATTTCACTACCATGACCTATTGACCATTGAACTCTAACAACGTTTTCTTGACAATATCCCTTCATTTCTACAAACATCATAACTGCATCATAATTACTTGTAAGCTGTTCTACACTTTCACTAAACATTGAATTCATTATATCTTTGATATTGTGTCCATTCTTAGCTGATAAATCATGATATGATTCGTGAATGTCTACTTCAAATCCAGCTGCTTCAAGTTCTTCTTTAATACTAGTTTTTGTAGAATTATTCCCAAACACCATATCAAGAGGTTGAGGATTAGTTACATAATATACTTTTAATCTCTTATGAGTATCTGGTGTTAAAGGAAGATTATTTTCAGTATCTTTAACTAAAGTTATACTTCTCTTAGCAGCATCAACAGCTAAATTAGTATGTTCTTCACAGCCTAATATACTTAAATCTTCTTTAGGTGGCATAAGCTCTCCATTTTCTTGATCTTTGTGTAAGCCCATAGATGCCTTTAATCCTAAAATTCTCTTTAACGCACTTTCAAGTCTTTCTTCTGTAATTATTCCTTTTTTATACCCATCTATCATATATTTAAAATCTTCTTCTGGATGATGGAAGAATAAGAACATATCACAACCAGCTGCTATAGCTCTTGGAACTTGCTCTTTTCTTGGCATAGCACTTGTTAAACCTATCATATGAGATGCATCTGTTAATATTAAACCATTAAAGCCTAATTGCTCTCTTAATAAGTTTTGTAATAATTCTGGAGCTAATGTTGCTGGTTTTATTTCTGCATCAGTCATTCCTGGAACAAATTTTCTTGAATATGAAGGTAAAGCTATATGACCAATCATTATACTCTTAAGACCATCTTCTATTAATCCACTATAAACTTTTCCAAAAGTATTATCCCACTCTTCACAAGTTTGGTCATTTACTCCCATAACTAAATGTTGATCTCTTTCTTCAATTCCATCTCCCGGAAAATGCTTAGTACAAGCTACCATTTTACTTTGTTCAAGTCCTCTGATATATGCTTTTGAATATTCTAATACTCTTTCTGGATCATTTCCATATGATCTTGTATTTATTACAGTATTTCTCCAGTTTAAAAATATATCTGAAACAGGTCCAAATGCCCAGTTACAGCCTATTGCAGCTGATTCTTTTCCTGAAACATATCCAACATTATAAGCTACTTTATCATCTATTACTGCTCCTGCTGCTGCTTGAGTTGCTATATATGTTCCACCTTTAGCAGCACCATCTCCACCAGATTCACAGTTACAAGCAACTAATAATGGTAATTTAGATGCTTCTTTATATTGTTTTATTTGTTCATATACATCTTCAGCTTTTCCACCCATATATCTCGCTGCACCTGGTTGATATTTTTTTATAGTTTCTACAGCTGTTTTACCCCCATCTGGAGTTTTGTCCATTATTACAAATAACTGCCCTATCTTTTCTTCAATTGTCATTCCCTTTATAGTATCTTCTACCCATTTTATATCTTCGTCTGATAAATAAAATGGTTTTGCTTTTAAATCTACTTCTCTCATCCTAATCATCCTCTTTTCACTTTTTATACTTGTCCACTATTTTAATAATTTTTCAGATTTATCTTTTTATATTACATAATCCACTATCTATTAATGAATTTACTGTATCCTCATCAATAATGTTAATATCACCTATTATTGAATGTTTTAATGAACTTGCACATATTCCAAATTCAACAATTCTTTCTTCATTCATTTCTTTTAAGATTCCATGAAGTATACCTGCTGTAAAAGCATCTCCTCCACCAACTCTATCTAAAATATCAAAAGTATACTCATTAGACTTTAAAACTCTTTCACCATTGAATAAATAACCTTTTAATGAATTGTTATTTATTGAATTTACTATCCTCTTAGTGCATGCTGCATATTTTAAGTTTGGATACTTTTTAAATAATCTTCTATAAAGATCTTCTAAATTTTCTTCAAATTCTAAGTTCTTATCCTCAAACTTTAATATATTAACCATATCTAAGTAGCCTAAAAAGGCTATATCTATATAAGGTAAGATTTCTTTAAATAATTTCCCCGCCTCATCTATTGACCATAACTTTTCTCTATAATTTGAATCATAGCATACTAGTATACCTTTATTTTTGCAAATTTTAACTAGTTCAATTATAAAATTATATAACTCTTTACTAAGAGCTGGAGTTATACCTGATAAATGAATTATACCTACATCTTCTAACATCTTATCAAGATTAAACTCTTCCTTTGAAGCCATAGATATAGCTGAATATTTTCTATCATATATAACTTCTGTACTTCTTAGTCCATGGCCTATTTCTGAATAGTATACACCAAGTCTTCCCTCGCCTAATATAATATCGTTTACATCAACATTATATCCTCTAAATTTATTTATAACTTTTTGCCCTAAATAATTATTAGGGAGTTTTGTAACAAACTTA
Organism: Clostridium mediterraneense; assembly: GCF_900091705.1. Classification (GTDB taxonomy): domain Bacteria; phylum Bacillota; class Clostridia; order Clostridiales; family Clostridiaceae; genus Sarcina; species Sarcina mediterraneense. Next base: position 1,979,076 of record NZ_LT594785.1, read on the forward strand.
GTATCATGTCCAAACATAGCAAGGCTAGCTATTACATTTGCTTCTCCTCCTGAATAAACTGCATCAAAAGAATTTGCTTGAAGTATCTTTTGATTATTAGGAGGAGTCAGTCTTAACATTATTTCTCCAAAGCCTAATATTTTTTTATTTTTAAATTCTAACTTTTTCACTCTAACTCCACCCCCTTATTTAAATATAAACACTAACATTTATTTATCCTTAGATAAATTTAATTCAAACTCATTTATAAGCTGATTTTGATATTCCTCCTTGTATGTATTATTAATAAACTTATTTAATGCTTCACTAGTGAATCTTTCCCATGATTCTTTTTCTTTTTTAACTAATATAGGATAATATAAAACTTCATTAGATTTAGCAGATTCATAATCACCTACTGCATCTCCAACCATTAAAACATTTTCTCTATTATACCCTTTTTCAATAAGCTTACTTATACAATATGCCTTTGATCCAATATTCTGAGTTAGTACCACATCAACATTATCTAAAAGTCCATGTAATTTCCACTCATCTAAAACAGCTTGTTCATTTGCAGAAGATACTATTGCTACATCAGCAACTTTCTTCGCTTCTTTTATTCCTTCAGCTACTCCTTCAAATGGACACTTTTCATCATCACTTAAAGAATTGATTGATTCATTAACTGCTTTTGACCATGATAAAGCTTTTCTAAGACAAATATTATCAGTCTTTTCTATTTCACTTTCTAAAGATTCATTAGAAAGCTCCTTTGTCTCTTTAGTCCATCTTACAAACTCATCTACTCCATCAATCTTCTTATATTTATCATTAATTTCAATAAGCGCTAAAGCTAAACCCTTAAATCTATTTATACCTCTAGTTAAAGTATAGAGATTAACTTCATTCCATTTACTTAATATAGAATCTTTCCATTCTTCTAAATTCCACTCTGTTACCATACAAGGTCCAAAACATTTAATATGTTTAATATCCATTGTATCCATTGCACAGCCATCAGAATCTATACAAATAAGAAATTCCTTACTTTTAGTAAATTTATCTAAAGCATTACTCATATTTTCACCTACTTTTATATTTTTTCTTATAAAAAATATACTTTTATTTCAATTTATATAAAATTTTATTATCGTTATACTTGTATACTAGCATATTAGTTATAATATTTCAACTATTTTTGAATACCTTTTCAATTTTAATTTTTTCTTAATATAAAATATATAAATTTTAATATTTACCTAATAAAAAAAGAATAATAATAAGTATAAAAAATACAGAAAGTTTCTTAAAAATCAATTAAAACTTTCTGTATTATATAAACACAATTTATTATTTAGCTATTAATTCTAAAGCTAGTTTTATAGCATTATCTTTATTTTCTAATCCGCATTTATCATTATTATATTCTATACTCCATACATAACTATCTATAATAGAATATATCATTCTGTAAATTTTTCTACGTATTTCACTATTAGTATCATCTTTTAAATCTGCTCCATAACCCTTAATAAAATCTTCATTCACTATCCATGGATTTGCAAATTCAAAATCAATATCTCCAAATACCGATCTATCTGCATCAATAATTGCTGCAATCTCTTGCTTTCCTTCATTTGATTGAATAAGAATATTACCATCCCATAAATCAGCATGTATTAAATGTGCTGTTTTAACCGCATCTAATATCTCTTTATACTTTAAAATAACATCTCCAAATAATTTCACTTCATCTTCTGAAAAAATATTATAATCTATATAATTTTGTTTAGACTCCATAATCTCATTATATAAATATTCACTCCATAAATTAAATCCATTTCCTTTTGAAACATCATATACCCTTCCAAACTTATTTGAATTTATATTATGAATTTTAGCTATATAATTACCTAGCTTTTTATAAATATCAGATTTTATTTCATTTGATAAATCTACTTCTGATAATGGTTTACTAACTATATATTCTAAAATCATATAGTTACGATTAATTATTTCTCTTGTTGTATCACAGTTAATTATTGTTGAACAAGGTATATCTTCTTTTTTCAAAATACTATATACCTTTTCTTCAGCAAGCATTAAATTATGTTCAAAAGGTAAAAGTAATTCTTGATTACTTGGCCCTACTCTAAGTATTATTTCACTTTTCAAGTCTAGTAACTTTATATGATACGTAGTATTAAATAAACCACCAGAAATTAATCTAGCTTCAAACTTATCTACTCCAAAATTTGATTTTATAATCTTATTTAACTCATTATAACTTAACTCTTTATAAATCTTTGAATTCTTATTCATACACCAATATCCCCTTTATTACTATAAATATCTTAAATTATAGCAAGCATAAATTAGATATCAATTAGTAATATATATATTATCATATTTTTTCCACTTTATATATTAAAAGTCCATATAAAATCTTTATATAAATTATTAATTGAGCTTTAAGTTATGGTTATAGAGTTTTATTATTAGAATAAATATAAGATATAGCAATTTATATTGGTGTAATATGAATTTTGAAGAATTTTTTAATTCCTATTGTGGAAATTTTAATAATAATACAAATGGATTTGGATGTAATGATATTCCAGGAGGCTTTCAAGATGTAGATCCTAGTTTATTTATAACACTAAGCTCATTAATTGGCCTTATATCAGCTCAAAATTTACCTTCAAATGTTCAAGCTGCAATTGGAAATTGGCTCTTACTACTAGGTCAATCTATGCTAACCTATAATTCTCAACTACAGTATTTTCAAAATGGTCCTGGTGATTTTTTTGATATTAGAAATAAGAATAAAGATAATAATGATTGTTCCACTTCTTCTAAAGAATCAAATGATTGTAATTGTGAGGAAGAAATAAAAAAATTAAAAAAGCAAATTGAAAAACTCTCTAAAAAAATAGACAAATTAGAAAGTAAATAAGATTTTAACATAATCTTAAATTTACTTCTTAATAAAAAAATAGTTATTCATACTAATATACATATATTACTCTTTATCAAAAGGTAATTTAAATAAAAGAATTGAATAACTTATTATGGAGGTGATTTTAATGAGAAAATTAAATAATTATCATTTAATTGGTTTATTATTTCTAGGAATTTATCTATTTTCAATTACTTTCAACCTACTTCCTACTTTCCTAGAATGTTTCTTTATGGGTATATCACTTGCCTTTACATTAATAGGTGCTTATGCATATAATCACGATATGTCCAAATTAAGAAACTATAAAATGAATCTCTTTAGAAAATATCTAAAGAGATTATAATAATCTACAAAAAATAAAAGAAGGATAATTTTTTTATCCTTCTTTTATTACTTTCTATAATTAATTTCTTTTAATATAAATTAAAAGAACTATAAAATATATTAGAATATCTTTAAACTAAATATTAATTGTTATAAATTAGATAAAAATATATAATATTAATATAAAATAAAAGGTATATAAGGGGTAAATATGAAGATTAGCAAAAAATCAAATAAAAAATATACTCATAATTCACTAATACATAAAAATAGATTTACTACACTTATTAAAGATAAAATAAAAAAGATAAGTTATAAAACAATAATATTAGTACTTTATTTGCTACTATTAGCTTTTATGCTTTATTTAAATTTTAAAAATGATTCTATTAATATTAGTTTAATCTTTGAATTAATTCTGTTCTCTGCAATTAGTATAATATGTTTAAAATTTACTAATATCGTTTTTTTGTTTGATCACTTTTTTTCAATAAACAATATATCAGAAGATGATATGTCAGATACTTATAATATATATATTAAGTTAGTAGGTATTAGTTTTAGCTTATATATTCTTTTTGTTTTAATACAAAATCTATGATACAACTATTTATTTTTTGATTTCTTAAATCTAAATAATTTCTACTCATTTTCACATACTTTTATATATTCTTTCAAATAAAAAATATCTTATATTAATAAACAGTATCATATACTTTTAAATTAATATAAGATGTTTTTATTTATCTATTATTTTCAAGTTAATATATCTTTAAAATATAATTCTTTAATATATCTTAAAGATTTTCTTTATAGAAAGCTTCTAATTTTTCAACAGCTTTTTTCACTGGTTCTTCTTTATCATATAAATCATAATGACTTACACCTTCAATAATAAATAAATCTTTTTTCTTTGAAGCTGCCTTATTATAAAGTTCATGACCATCTCTATATGAGCCAAATGCTCCTTGTACATCACCAACAATAATTTGTAAAGGTTGAGTTAATAAGCTTTCAGCTAAATTGAAAGCATCAAAAGCTAATACTGAGCCTAAGCTAACAAAGTTTAATTTATTTGGAGAATTAGGACTTTGTCCTCTTGAAGTTGTGTAATAATCAACAGCTTCTATAATATCTATATCATTAATACCAGCTTGTTCTCTTTCTTCTTGATTTCTAGGAATCCAATTTGTAATTAGAGTTTCAGCTCCTCTAGCTTCAGCAGTACGTTGAGCTCCAATTGCTTCTAATGTTTGAATAGGATCAGCACTTTCACGATATACTCTTCCAATATTAGCACCAACAACTGTACCAACTGCTTTAATTCTCTTTTCTGTCATTGCAGCATTTGCAGCATATCCACCACCTGCACAAACTCCTAATACACCAATACGATTTTCATCTACAAAATCAAGTGTAGTTAAATAATCTACTGCTGATCTAATATCTTCAACTCTTGCAGCTGGATCTTCAATATATCTTGGTTCTCCTTCACTTTCACCTTGATATGATGCATCAAATACAATTGTTACATATCCTAGCTCTGCAAGTTTTTCAGCATAAATACCAGCTGTTTGTTCCTTGCAGCTACTTCCTGGGTGAACACAAACAATTGCAGCATTTTTCTTTTCTTCAGCACCTTCAGGTATATTTAAAATAGCTGCTACATTTAATCCACGTGCTTTAAATTTTATATTCTTTTTATTAATCCTCATATTTATTACCACCTTTTATTAATTTTAATTTTACACTTGAGAGTTTTATTACTCTCGTGTATATTTATATTAAAATATAAATAGTATTACTTCAATTACCACTTCTACATCTTTGTGTATTAATACACACTTTTTAAAATATGTATATTAAATAAAAGGAGTTTTTATATGGACAATAAAATAGATAGAAGAATTATAAAATCACAAAAGTTAATTCAATCTACATTTCTAACAATGTTAATTAAAGATGGCTTTGATGAAATAACAGTAAAGAGAATTACTGAAGAAGCTGATATAAGTAGAAAAACATTTTATCTACACTATTTAGATAAATATGATTTACTAGATACAATAGTTAAAAATCAATTAAAAGAACTAGAAGAAATTTGTGAGCAAAAAAAAGATAAAGGTTTTATAGAAGGTACAATAATTTGGTTTGAGTATTTTGATGAGCATAAAAATTTCTTTTCAGCATTATTTGCAAGTCAAAGCACTGTATCATTTAGAAAACAATTACTAAATTTTATGATGAATGAATTAAGTAAAAAAATAAATAAAATAAGTCCTGAAAAAAATTCAGAAATACTTATAAGATTTTTAGCTATGGCTGTTTTAGGCATTATAGAATCCTTCTTATTAGATGAGTTAGATTCTAGTACAGAAGAAATAGCAAAAGAAGTTGGTAAGCTACTTTTACATAATATATCTCCCTCTTCAAATTAAATATAAAACTATAATAAAAATTTACTCTTTAAATAGATATAGGGATAGAACAATTTCTATCCCTACATTTATTTAATTCCAAGATATTTTACTGAATATCAAAGGCTATTAAATAAATAAATTAAGTCCACTTTTTTCAGTATCGCCTAGATAAGTTGCAACCCCTGCTATTTCAACTCCATCAATAAGCTCTTCCTTTTTTATTCCCATTAAGTCCATAGACATAGAACAAGCTACAAGTTTAACCCCAAGTTTAATTGCATTTTCAATCATTGTTTCAAGGCTATCAACATTATTCTTTTCCATGATTCCCTTAATCATTTTAGCTCCCATTCCACCCATATTCATTTTTGAAAGTGGAAGTTTCCCAGCATGACTTGGGAGCATCATATCAAACATTTTTTCCATACCTTCTTTTTTAATATTTTCTTTTGTTCCTTTTTTCAATATATTAAGTCCCCAGAATGTAAAGAACATTGTAACCTTTTTCCCCATGCTAGCAGCACCTGTTGCTATTATAAATGAGGCTATTGCTTTATCCAACTCTCCACTAAATACAACTAATGTTGCTCCATCTTTTTCTTCTGTAGCAATTTCCTTCTCTTTAGTAATAGATTTTTTTATTTTAACATTAAAACATTTTTCTTCTTTAGAAAATGAGCTCTCTAAAAGTTCATTCCCTGTTGAATCACACCAAGATTTTATATCTCTTTTAAAAGCTGAATCACTAGCCTTTACTTCTAAAATATCTCCATCTTCTATTTTTTCTATTTCTTCATATACTCTTCTAATAGGGCCTGGACATTGTAATCCACAAGCATCAACACTTATAACTTTACTCACTTTATTTTCTACTTGAATCTTTTCTCTAGAAGTTTCACTAGCTCTATTAGTAACAGCAACCTCTTGTAATATACCATTTTCATTTCTATCTTCTCTATCATCTCTTTGAGCTTTTTGTTCCCTCTTAATAAAACTATATAAATCATATCCACCATCAATATTTCTACATTCAAATCCATTTTGAACTAATATTCTATAAGCTAAATATGAACGAAGTCCACTTTTACAATGAATATTTATAACTTTATCTTTAGGAATTTCTGAAATTCTTTCTCTAAGTTCTCCTAATGGTATATTATAAGAACTTTTAATTACTCCACTTGATAATTCTATTTTATTTCTTACATCAAGAATAAATTCTCCATTTTCTATAAGTGAATCTACCTCAAATATATCTCTTACTTTAACATCTCCCTCTAATACATTTGATACAACATATCCTGCCATATTTACTGGATCTTTGGCTGAAGAATATGGTGGAGCATAACAAAGTTCTAAATCTGCTAAATCATAAGCTTTTATTCCACCTTTAATTGCAGTAGCAATTACATCTATTCTTTTCTCAACACCATCAAGCCCTACTCCCTGAGCCCCTAAAATATCTCCCTCACTATTAAATAATAATTTTATATATACTGGGAATGCACCAGGGTAATATCCAGCATGTGAATTAGCCTGTATATGAATAGCTTTATACTCTATTCCTAATCTTTTTAATAACTTTTCACTATTTCCAGTTGATGCAACAGTTAAATCAAATACTTTTGCAACACTACTTCCCATTGTTCCATTATATCTTGCATCCCTTCCACAAATATTATCTGCAACAAGTCTTCCTTGTCTATTAGCTGGCCAAGCAAGTGGTATCATAGTTTTTCCACCATTTATAAAATCTCTAACTTCAACGGCATCTCCAAGTGCATAGATATTAGAATCTGACGTTCTCATATACTCATCAACTATTATAGCTCCTCTTTGATTTAACTCAAGTCCAGCATCTTTGGCTATCTTACTTTCTGGTTTAACACCAATAGAAAATATAGTTAAATCAGAATTTAATTTTAAACCACTCTTAAGTGTTAATAATTTACCCTCATCTTCAAACATCTCAACTGTATCTTCAAATATTAAATTAACACCTTTCTCTCTTAAATGATCATGAACTATTGTAGCCATTTCAAAATCTATTGGTGGCATAACTTGATTGTCTAATTGAACTAATGTCACATTAATTCCTCTCTCTACAAGATTCTCAATCATTTCTATACCAATAAAACCTCCACCAATAACAACAGCATTTTTAATATCATTATTATCAACATGAGCTTTTATTTTATCTGTATCAGGAATATTTCTTAATGTAAAAAGATTCTTAGCATTTTCAATTCCACTAATCGGGAACATAACTGGTTTTGCTCCAGGAGATAAAACTAATACATCATAAGTTTCTTTATATACCTTTCCAGTTTCAATTTCTTTTACAGTTACTTCTTTAGCCTCTCTATCTATTGAAATAACCTCTGATAAATTTCTTATATCCATATTAAACTTTTTAGACATTTCCTCTTTTGTCTGGATTAAAAGTTTACTTCTATCTTTAATAGTTTCCCCTATATAATAAGGTAGTCCACAATTTGCAAATGATATATATTCACCTTTTTCAAAAAGTATTATTTCTATATTTTCATCTAATCTTCTAAGTCTTGCAGCTGTACTAGCACCTCCTGCAACTCCTCCAACAATAATCACCTTTTTCATTAAAATTTCCTCCTACTAACTATTACTCTATTTAAATAATTTTATTTTTTAATTTATAAGTTTTTCTAATCTTTCAATAAAGCATTTATTACATCTTTAACTTTGATATTTTATATTTATCAATAAATCTCTATATTCAAATAATATGATTTAGTTTGTAATTTGTCAACCTATTTTTGTAAAAAAGTACTATTTACTTAGAAACTTCTTCATAAACACATATTTCACTAAACTATTTATTAAATAATCTAAAAATACTAATCTTTTTATTGGACTACTACTATATAAAAAGATAAAAAATCCACAATATTTATCGTGGATTTTTCTTAGAAACACTATATAATTGTATCTTTTAAAATTACTATAATTTATATAAAATAATTTAATAACAGCTTATTCCATCTATAGCTTTACTCTATTTATTATGGAATAATCCAGCTCCTTCTATAATTTGCTGCTCTTTAAATAAGCTTGAAACAGCTTCATTATAATCAATTAGCTTTTGTGCTTTCTTTATTTTTTTAGCATATTGTTTATTATCTGAGAACATATAAATCATATATCCCCATAACTCTTTCATTCTAAACATTGCATTTCTTTCTTCATTAAATACTTCTATATAATTATTTAAGATCTCATCATGAAAATCTTTTAATACCTTTTTATCTAAAGAAACATTATTTTTAATTTCATTCATTAATCCTGGATTAGCTAGTAAACCTCTTCCGATCATTATTTTATCTACTTCTGGGAAAGTTTCTACTAACTTATTATGGTCCTCTACTGTAAAAATATCACCATTATAACATATTGGATTAGTACTTAATGATAAAGCATCTTTAAACACATCTAAATTAGGTTTACCCCCATAAAAATCTTGTCTAGTTCTAGGATGAATAATTAATTCTTCTAAAGGATATTTGTTATAAATCTTTATTAATTCATAAAATTCTTCTGGACTATCCTTTCCTATTCTAGTTTTTATAGAAATTTTCATATCATCCATCTTATATATTTCATCTAAAAACCTATCAAGTTCTTCTCTTTTTGCTAAAAATCCTGAGCCTTTAAACTTTGAAACAACAGTTCCAGCAGGACAACCTAAATTTAAATTAACCTCATTATACCCTAATTGTTGTAACTTCTTAGTAAGAGTAATAAATCCTTCTGAATCATTAGTAAGTATTTGAGGTACTATATTTAAACCTTCATTATTTTCAGGTAAAATATCTCTTAATTCTTTAGTCTTAAGACTTCTACTGTTATTTGGAACAATAAAAGGTGTAAAGTATTTATCAATATTATTGAAAAACTTCTCATAAGCATTTCTATATATATATCCTGTGATTCCTTCCATTGGTGCTAAGTAATATTTCATCTGATAACTCCTTTATAAATATTCTAAAAAATATTATATCAGCCTTCTTTTTTCTTATCTACTTTATTAAATATTCTAAACAAATAAAATCCCCCTTAAATTAAATAATATAATTTAAGAGGGATTCTTATTTATTATCTTACATCAAACATATATAATGATTGAGTTAGGAAATTATCTTTTTCGTCTTCATATATTAAATATATACTATAAAAACCTTTATTTAGGTTTGAAATATCAAAAGAAATAACTCCATTTTCATCTATTAATTCATCTAAACTTAAATCAACAGATTCATTACCTACATTTTTTGTTATAATTATATCTTTTACTTTTAACTTCTCAGCATTTCTATTTAATACCTTATAATCTAAAGTTATTTTATTATCTTTTGCATAAAGCATACCCTCTGTTATTATTTGAGGATTAGCATTTAAGCTCTCAAGTTTTTTGAGATTCTTGAGTGGTGATAAATCTTTTATTTCATTATATGAAACATCTAATGATTCTAAGTTTTTAGCATATTCTAAACCTTCTAAACTTGAAATCCATTTATCTGGAGATGATAACTTTATTAATTTATGCATATCACCTATAGTTATATCATCACTTGATAAATTAAGCTCTTTCTTTATGCTATCTTTAAGATATTCATCTTTAATAGATATAACTTGATTTAAGTCTATACTTTCTTCTAAATTAGAAATTGCTTGATTTAATTCTGTAACCATAGAATTTATATCATCTTGACTACTTATTTTATCTTCTAACATAGTTATAGCTTTATTTAAAGCTTCTTTAAATATATTAAATGTTTCTTCAGTATATACATCTTCCTTATAACCCTTAGCTTTTTCTACTAATGCTTCTAGTTCTTCATAATTTCCTTGTATATCATTTACAAAATAAAGTTTAGTATCTCCCCATGTAGCATGATCTGAACCAATTCCATTTCCACCATCAGTTACTACAAGTTTTAATTCTTTAGCATCAGATATATCAACTTCTACATATTTTTGAGACTCTCTAGAATTCATTACCCCACTATCAAATTTCTTTTCTCCATCTACATATACTTCAAATTTAATACTTCCTACTGAACCAAACATTTGTCTATCCACACCTACATAAGAACTAAAATATGCATAGTCTTTATCAGTTAGGTCATATATTATTGTAGAAGTGGCATGAGTACCTATTCCTCGATCATAATAAATAACTTCCCTATTCTCATCTGTTAATGCAAGTTTATTATCACTTACTGATTTATCCTTATTTACAGTTTTCCAGCCTGAATTTGCAGATTTCCAATCATAATCTGTTAAATACTTATGGTCATTCATATCAACCACTGATATAGTTCTAGTTTTAACTACTTCATTCCCATCACTATCAGTTACTTTATAAGTTACAGTATATTTTCCTGTCTTATTAAAGTTTACTTTTCCACTTACTTCAACTTTAGAAGTTATATCTCCATCTTCATTATCTGTTGCACTATATTGACCATTTAAATCTATTTCTTCTCCAACTTTAACTGATACTGACTTCGGTATATTTAATGTTGGGAACTTAGTCATTATAATTTTTTCAGCCATCTTTAAATCTTCCTCAAATAAACTAGCTGCCGGATGTTCTTTTACTTCTTCTCTTAGAACCTGTACTTTTTCTAAGGTATTATATCTTTCACTAACTTCAGTTTTAGTATTATCAGTAAATAATTCTTTACTTATCTTATTTGCTAAAACATCTTCTTTATAGAATGACATTTCACCTATACTTGCCCAATCTTGATTAGCCTCTATAAATTTAAACTTAACTCTTTTTGCACTTGTTTTAGCTATGTTAAATTCAACAACATCATTAACACTTCCACTATACTCACCAATACCAGCTAATATAAAATCATCGCCCTTAGCTTCTATTGAAGTATAAATCTCAAACTTTTTAGCAAACCCTTTTCCACCATTTCTAGCTGCAAAAGCCATTTTGCTTATTTCAGTTATTTCTCCTAAATCAAATATAACTTCATTTTTAAATGAAGTAGTATTTTGTTTTCCTGTTTCCCAGTGAGTATTGCGATTATTATCTATAGTATATTCTAGTTTTGTATGTGGATAGTTTCCTCCATTATTAGTTACTGAGACTACTGGTATCTTAAATTGCTCATTATATTCATTTAACTTATCAAATTGTCCATATTTTGATTTAATTACATTTAAATCTTCATATACTGTAATATAAGATTTCTTTTCTACGCTATTATTATCACTATCAGTTACTTTATATACAACTTCAAATCTTCCAAGCTTACCTTCTTCATATGAATTTGATATTATTTGAATATTAGGAGTTAAATCTCCATCTTCTGCATCTATTGCACCAATACCTTCATTAAAGTCTATAGCTTCACCAATTTTATAAACCTTATCACTAGTAATTATCCTAGGCTTTGCATTACTTGTAATTAATTTAGGGTTAGCTATTACTCCATGATCTGAAGTATTTCCATTTTCAGCATTATCTACTTCTATTACTAATTCCTTAACACCTGAAACTGGAACATCTATTTGTACTAAGCCATCTGCATATTTTAAAACTGAAGTTGTAGTCAAAATTTCTCCATCAGCAATAATATTGAATTTTATACTAGAATTATTCTGGGCTTGTATTCCTGCATCTACACCAACTTGTGCTATGAATCTATCATACTCTTTACCTTCTAGAGAATATACTATCTTACCGTTAGCATGTATACCTAAACCTTTATCAAAGTCTTTAATAGCTCCATTAACTTTTCCTTTAATATTAGTATTTTTTCTTGGAGTTCCCCATTGTGTTTCAGCAGACTCCCATTCAAAATCTGATAGATAATCATAATCACTTACAACCTCAACTTTAAGATTTTCTTCTCTTGTATCACCCTCATCAGTTATTTGATAAACTATTTCATATAAACCCTTTTTAGATGTATCAACATTGTTTTTAAGCACTTTGATTTTATTACTTATATCAGTTCCTTCATATTTATAAGCTTTTACATAGTCTAGAGGATTAAATTTTTCATTAAGTCTTAAAACAACAAGCTCTTCTACACTAAGAGTTGGAGCATATAAATTAAAATTATAAGGCTCAGCAGCATTTAATTCATTATCATAAGCTACTACAGTATACTTATGATTTTCTCCTATAACAGCTGTTTTATCTGTAAAGCTATTTATTGATGTAAATCCTATTGCCTTACCATCCCTAAATACTTCATATCCTATAATATTATTTTTATTTACTTTATCTATTGAAAAATTAAGTACTACTTCATTATTATTTGATATTTTAGCACTTGCTTCATACTTAACATCATCTGTAAATACTCCACCTTTATTTAAATACATCTTATCATTTGCATACCATAATTTCTTAGATGGTTTAGAATATTTAGCTGTATAAGTTTTAGTTTCATCTAATACATTCATTCCATGTCTTTCAAAATGTTCAGCTAAATCTAATTTAAATACATCTGATGCTACCATAACCCATGCATTATGTTTATTTTCCCAACTTCCTCCACCTATATTTCTACTTCTAAATTCTTGTTCAAATCTTGGCCAAAATGTTTCATCATATAATTGTAATTGCCATAATGGAGCTATATGAGATAGTAAACTTTTATCATTTTCAGGATAATATTCATTATTAGAATAATCTTCTAAAGCCACCTTTGGTAATATATTTTTTTCCCATAAGTTTTGCTTAGTTATTTTAGATGCTTGACCTTTTAATTTTTCAAAGTGAAGAGGAAGTATATTATTTGTTACTTCTCCTATAGTTCTATTATTAGTATCAAAATTATGTCCCATCTCATGCATAAAGCCCCAACCTGTATTTACATCTAATGCTCCACCTTGTTCTGCTTTATTAAATCCTGTTATTCCATTTCCAGCATTCATAAAGCCTCCATTATCTAGCCATTTAACCATAGTTATATATCTAAAATTAAAATCTGAATTAACTTCACTTGAATTATCAAAGCCCCAAAATCTCATAGTTTCTTTAATTACTTCATCACTTTTTTTTGCAGTTTCACTTGGTAGTTTATTATTACTCTTAAACCAATCTAAAGCATACGTTGCCTTTACATTAACTAATGTTTTATCACTAAATACATCAAATACATCTGGTAAATTAGAATCTTGCTCTAATAACTTTACATAGTCTTCAAGATTTTTCATAACCTCTTCATCTGTATGAACCCCTTTTATATAATGAGGATATTTTATAGCTCCCTCTATTCTAATTTTAGGTTTTCTTCCTTGTTCTTCAACTGTATATGGATTGCTCGTATAAAATACTCCAGCCTTTGAAGTTCCTGGTCTTAGTTCTGAACTTGATACTTCAGGAACCTTTATTACATTTTTACCCTTACTTAGATTTATAACTACTTGTCCATTATGTTGACTATCCATTTGCTTAAATATTAATTGTGGTGTTGGTTTTCCATCTTCTACATCAACATAAACATTTATTATTTCTCCAGATTTTGCAGCATAACCTGTTGGTTGCCAGTCTTGAAAATTCCATACCTTTCTTTTTTGAGATTCTTTAATAGAATTTCCCCTACTCTCTAACTCTATAACAGAAGATTCTGCTTTTCCTGGCTCATTTATAATATCTTTAGCTAAATTTATTATAGTCATAAATTCATTTTCTAATGGATGCTTTTTAACTTCATCTTCTAATAGCTTTATTTTTTCAATAGTATTAAACTCTTCACTAACAACACTCATAGTATTATCTTTAAATAATCTATCAATCTTTTCTGCTGTTTTATCTTGAGTATATAATTCAAACTCTGCTGCACAGGCCCAATTTTCATATCCCTTTTTAAATACAAATTTAACTCTCTTAAATTCTGTAGGGTTAAATCTAATTTCTACAGAATCTTGAGTTGTTTTTGATGATCCACTTGATACTAATTCAAAAGTATCACCTTTAGTAGTTCTTGATGCATATATATCAAATTGCTCTGCAAATCCTCTATTAGTTCCACGAGGTGCAGTATATACTATTCTATTTAAAGTTGTTAATTTATTTAATTCTATTACTACTTCATTAGTAAAGCTTGAACTATTTTGCTTTCCTGAATGCCACTTTGTATTTATATCTCCATCCATAGCCTTAGTTATAGCTTCACTTGCATATTGTCCACCATTTGTAGTTATTGATTTTAAATTGCTCATTGGTACTTTATAAATAGAATCATATTCCTTAAGTACTTCATTACTCATACCTCTAAATTTAGATACCTTAGCATCAGTATATACAACTTCTTTATTTTCAACTATTAATCTTGCATTATCTATATCTTCTTTAAAATCTCTATATAAAGGATGACTTTTTACTTCTTCCTCTAAAGCATTTATCTTTTCTTGACTATTAAATTCTTCACTAACTTTACTTTTTGTACTATCAGTAAATAAAGTCTCCATCTTATCTCTTAATTTATCTTCTTTATAAAACATAAATTCTGATGTTGAAGCCCAATCCTGATCAGCTTTTTTGAACTTAAATTTTATTCTTTTAAACTTGGTATTATTAAATTTAATTTCTACTATATCACCAGTAGAACCTGTATATTCACCACTTCCAACTAATCTAAAATCATCATCGTTATCTGTAAGTGAGGCATATATTTCAACCTCTTTAGCAAAACCTTTCCCCTTAGCTGATGATTGTCTCGCAGCATATATAACCCTATTTAAAGTCGTTTCTTTTTTAAACTTAACTATTACTTCATTTGTAAATTCAGAATTATTGGGTTTTCCTGTTTCCCAATGTGTACTGAAATCTCCATCTATAGATTTATCAATAGTTGAACTAAAATACTTACCACCATTGTTAGTTATTGATTCAATATTTGAGTTATCCATTTTGAATATCTCATTATAAACACTCATATTGCTATTACCTAACAAATCAAATTTGCTTATACTTGCTTTAGTAGACGTAGCCTCCACCTTTGAACTTATATTTTTTGATGTTTCATCAGCTAAACCCTTTATCGCTGGTGATGTGAAATTAGTAATTAGTGCTGTTACCATTAAGGCAACAATTTTTCTTGTTTTCATTTTTACCCCCCTGATTATTAATACCCTCAGAAGCACATTAAAAAAAGCTACTCCAAAAGAGTAGCTTTGTAGTATCCTTAAAAATAGATTTTTGCACAACAAATAAATGCATCAATACTAATTAAGTTAAAAAACAAAAAGTATAATGTACTCTTTGGCAACTGGCTGACATAGTTTTAAACCTTAGTCCCTATAGCTTTGCGTCTTTAAGTTTCCCTAAATTTGCCTATTATATTATATTTAGGATTTTATCATTATTTCATCCAGTTTTCAACAACTTTTATTAAAATTATACTATTTTTTCAAAAAAAGTATTTAAATTAAGTTAAATATAGAACTAATCTATTAATATAAACTAACTATTATAGTTAAAATAAAAAAATACCTATAGAATTTTTAAAATTAAATTCTATAGGTATTTCTTTTTTTGCTCAAATAGTAACATATTTGAAACTTTTTAATATTACTATTTAAACTTATCTACTTAATAAAACTTGAATCCTTCTTATACTAAATCTAAATTTATATAGATAATAAGAACTGATATATTCATATTAGATAAATTAAAATTTATATTCCAAAATGAATTATATATTTATTATTTTCTTTAGCTTTGTTAAATAAAGAAATTAGATGAGTATATTCCACTTTATCTTGAAGTAATAAAATATTTATAAACTTATCAATTGATTTAGAAGGTATTAATGTAATCCCATGATATGCAAGACCTTTAGCTGGCTTTTGCAATGTATGCCAATAGCACTCTATGCTTTGTAAATCTATTAAAATTGATTTAATAAAAATATCATCAATTACAATACAATTGTATTTCTTGGGTTCATATGTATTAAACCATTCTTTACTCATAGGTTCTTTTTGCATAATTCCAAACTCATGCTTTGGCATACTATCACCTCACTAAAATTAAAATCTTACTATTAATTCTATTTAATATCAGTATCTCTCATCTCTATTTCAGTTCCCTCTGGAGCTTTTATCTTAAATAAACTTTCTCCAAGTACTTCATAAACAACTTGACCATTTTTTAATTTAAAATCATTATATCCTAAAGATTTAATTCTCTCATACTCTTCTTTCACATTATCAACCATAAATGCCATATGAACAGGTCCAGCATTTAAAGAACTCCATTTATTAAATTTATCACCTTTTTTAGGTGTTTGAAGTTCTATCATAAAATCACCAAGCTTTAACCATGTGTTAAAATCTCTTCCGTGGAAATTAGCAGTTTCACTAACTATTTCAAAACCTAGGATTCTTGTATAGAAATCTAATGATTCTTTATATTTCTCTGTTTGTATGCATATATGATGTATCATTTGTATACTCATAATTCTTTCTCCTTTAATGTTTATTAGTTAATAATTATATCTATTTTAAATTATCTTCTCAATATATTATTAAAACTTCTTAATATATATCTTTTCTTAAATTACGTTGACATAGAAAAATATTACTGGCTTATTTTTAAACTTAAGTTAATTTATTCTTCTATTAATTTTAAAATATCTTTTGGCTCATAAAAAATATAGTTTGCTTCTATACCCTCTATATCTGCTGCTCCCCATACTGCTAATCCAAAATCCATGCCTGCTGCTTTAGTTGCTTTATAATCTGAATAGGTATCTCCTATATAGATAGCTTCTTTAGGCTTAACTCCTAAAATTTCAGCTACTTTCAATAATGGTTCAGGATGTGGTTTATGATTTTGTGTATCTTCTGCAAGTACTACAGCCTTCATATAATTTTGTAATCCTGTTTTTAAGAAGTCTATTTCATATTGCTTTTTCATTTTTGAACTAGAGATTGCACATAATACATTATTTTCATCTAATACCCTAATAACTTGATGAAATCCTTCATATAGCTTTGCTCCTTCTTCATATTCATTAACATACCTTACCCATTTAGGATAACTAGCTTCAATATCCTTAAATCCTAGCAATTCTAAAGTTTTCTTTCCTGTATAGGCTCTATATTTTAATAAATCTTCATATTCTATAAATTTTCCAAGTTCTTCTTTTATAAGTCTTTGTAATGGTATTAAATTCATCTTTTCTGTATCTAGCATTGTTCCGTCTAAATCAAATATTATGCATTTATAATTCTTCAACTTCTTCACTCCAATCTTATTATATAACTTTGTTTTTATCATTAATTATTATTAAGTAGATTGTATGTTGCAACTAGTATTAAATCTGATTTTTCTTCTTCCTTAGTTAGATATCTTTCAAAAGAAATATTATTATATATAAAAGTTAATTCTAAAAAATATAAAAATATTCCCATATCAATTGAATTATAAAATGGTACTTTATCTTTAGGCATAATAGATTTAATATTAGTTGTTCTATATATTTTCAATTTATTCTCTTCACAAACAACTCTCCAAGGTTGTGTATTACAAGCACTTGGAGCATATTTTACAATCTCTGCTATACCCTCTAATCCTGAAACATCTGTCCAAATCTCATTTATATCTTTTCTCCTACATTTTTTATAATCTTTTCTAAAATCTTTAGCTTCACTTTTACCTATAGCCATCATAATCACAAATTTTAGATTTTTATATTCTGATTCTTGAGTTTTTCCCATTCCATACCAGCATACACCAATATCTTTAGAGGCAAGATATAAATCTAACTGTTCAAACATATATCCAATATTTAATAAAAAACTATCTTTTTCTTCACTATAAATAAGTAAACAATACTCTCCACGTTTACAAGTAGTTTCTTCTCTTTTTACAATTCTATATTTAACATCTATGTTATCTATAAGTGGTATTAAAGTTTTTATTTTTTCATTAATATCACTTAATTCACTAACAGATAGTTTAAGTTCTTGATTAAATCTCCTAAATGACTTTCTTTTAAAAATCATTTTATATTGCTCTTTATCTATTACCATCAGCTATTCTCCTATTTTTTTAGTACATCGATGTCTAAAACAATCATATATTGCTTTAAAATTAAAAACAATATATTTTTTAAAATTTTCCATTTTATAAGAATTTGCTCTTAAAATTTTTTATTAACTTTATCTTATTTTCTTTCACAATTCATATATCAGGTATATAAAAATAAAAAGCACCCTATCTAAGCAAATAGCAAAAATAGTTGTGCTTTTTCTTATTATACTTTTTATATTCTATGAATAAAAATTTCATTCACCTTATATATTTTTGATAAACTTAGCTGGAACACCAGCATATACAGTATTACTAGGCACATCTTTAGTAACAACTGAGCCTGCACCAATAACAGAATTTTCTCCAATTGTTACACCTGGACAAATAGTTACTCCTGCACCAAGCCATGCATTACGTTTAATTTTTACACTCTTTAGAATAACCCCTCTTCTATTTATAGGATCTAGTGGATGATTAACTGATAATATTTTTACTTCAGGTCCAATAAGTACGTTATCTTCTATGTCAATACCACCTAAGTCCACAAACATACAAGATTTATTAATAAACACTCCATTACCTAATCTAATATTAGCTCCAAAATCTGTATTAAATGGTGTTAATACTTGTACAGAACTGCTAATTTCAGTACCAGTAATTTTTGATAAAATACCTCTTATTTCTTCAGGTGTCTTATATCCTGTATTTAATTCACTTGTTAACTTTAAAGTATTTTCAAGCACCTCATTAATTTCAGCAAATATTAGATCCTCATTTAAAATAAACTCTCTAGCCTTTATCTTATCTAATAACTCTTTACTCATAATATCCCCCTTAATTAATAACTATTTCTCTTAGTTTATATTTAAACTATAAGTTATTATATCAGTTAGAGTTAACTCCAACTCAAGAGATAATATCTACAAAATTTATCAAATTAATATAATAAAAAATTATCTGTATTTAATCATTTAATATCTCATAAATTATCTTTTTAGATTTTAATGTTATATCTGAATTTTCATTATTTATATCATATGAAATTAAAGCTTTCCATAATGCCCATCCTTTAGCTCTATTCCATGTTTCATCATCACACATTAATTCTTGCTTAAATATTTCTCTAATTCTCTTATCAAAAAATGTCCAAGCCATAACATAATCGCAAGCTGGATCTCCTGTACCTAATATTCCAAAATCAATAACTGCTGCTAATTTACCATTCCTAACTATAATATTTCCTACAGCTACATCTCCATGTATCCATACTGGTTCTTTATCCCACTTACTTTCTAAAGCTTTTTCCCAAATCTTTTTTAATTCTTTAGTTGGAAATATATCCTTTAATTTATTTAATGCATTAATAGTTTCATCATCATAAACTTTTAATAATCCACCCCTATAAAAATTATGAGCACCTGCTACTGGACCATCACTAGCATCAATAGCTTGTAATTCTTTTAAAAATTTAGCTAAATCTATTGCCATATCCTCCAAATTATTTATATTATCATAACTTAATACTTCTCCCTCAATCCATTTATTTACTGACCATGGAAAAGGATAGATATCACTAGGTTTTCCATTAGCTATTGGTGATTGTATCTCACAAGAAATATATTGTTTCAATCTAGGTAACCATATCATTTCTTTTTTTATCTGTGATGCATATTCCTCTCCACTTGGTAACCTAACTGACATATTATCTCCTAAATAAAATGTTCTATTATCATGCCCGTTCTCTTCTACCCATCTAATCTCTAAATTACTTAACTCAGGAAATTGCTCTTTTATTAATTTTCTTACTATTTCTATAGATATCTCCATATATAACCTCTCTTATTTTCTTTTTAAAATCATATTAACAAAGTTATAATCTATTATTGTATTTGCTAAATATTAATTTTTAAAAGGTGTTTCTTTTAATCTTGTAATTCACCTTTCTCGATTTTATATAACCCCATACTAACTTCTCCCTATATTATCAACTTCTCTTTAATTATACACCAATTATTAACATATCTTCAATTTACTATATTAATATTAAATTAAAATAAAAATTTTATTTCTTTTATAATATGTTTTTATCCTTTATCACTTAATCAGCATCTACACCTAAATGATATTTTCCACAATGTAAACACTTAAAAAGATAACCACATAAAGAACCACTTTTTACAAGATAATTTCTTACATCTTTATACTCATCTTTAGCATCATATTCCTTAAACACTTCATCAGCAATCCCCATTTTTTCTAATTCCTTTGTACCAACTTCACCTATATATGCACAAAAATCATTACAACAAGCCAGCCAATATTCACCTTGCCAGCTAATATATCCTGGAGTTCTCTTAAATAACTCATCTATTTTATTTTTATCGTCCACTTTATCAGATTCTGCATCTTGAATAAATTGTCCATCAAATTTTTCTGCTGCTTTTCCACTCGCTACACATTCAGGACAAATACAATCAACATCTTCTTTCGTATATATTATACTTAAAAAATACTCTGTCTCTTTCCCACAACACTGACATATTCTAAATAAGCCCCCCTCTTCTTTTGAGAAAACTTCTTGCTCCCATACATTAGGATGATATTTAAATCTAACTCTGTCCATAACTTAAACTCCTTTTATTTATCACTAAATTATTTACTTATTTAATTAGGCTTATTCTCTAAAAAGAACTTAATAATATGCATATTATTGCTATGATTATAAGAGCCACTACTTCTTTCCACCAAATCTTTTGTAATATGGAACTTTTAGTCTTCTCATCTTTATTAGGAATTCTTCTCTTTTCCATATAAACCACTTGCATTTCTTTACCTTCTAATTCAGATTCTATAAAATTAAAAATATCATCAAAAACACGAATCTCAGTATCATAATCATGATCTACATATAAAGATCCACTTTCACCAATCCAAACTATTGCTGGATAGTAATATCCTATTTCCCCCAGCAAAATAATCTTTTCATTAGCAATATCTTGTACATACATATAATCTTCTGAAGGTATAGTACATTCTTTGCCCCCAAACATATAATCTTTTATATCACAGAGACCACATCTTGGAAATAAATAGAAATTAAAATCAAATCCTATTTTATCAATATACCATATTGGTTCTATACCATAGAATTCTCTAAAAAAATCTAATGCTTTTGGAAAAAGTGTAATTCCATTATCTAAATAATATTTTTCAACTTCTGTAATATCAACATTTCTTCCTGGGAACCATCCCGCATACTCCATGGCTTGTCTAATTCTTTCTGATTTATCTCCAGATAAAATAACTTTTTGTTCTAGTGTCATAAAATTTCTCCTTGTCAAATTACAATTTATCTATCAGTTAAATCTAAACATTTTTCTCTTAACACAATTAAACTCTATATACTAATATTACAATTTTCAGTTATTAATATCCACTATACATTACTTTTAGATTATTTAATCACTGCTATATATTTTTATATAAAAAAGCCATGTAGCTCTTTATCCCACATAGCTTTAAATAAATTATAATTTCACTTAATTTACTTTTAATATTCAAATTTACTCTTAGAATTAGCCTCTATCTTTATTGACTGTAGATAATTAAATACATCAAATGGATCATATTTTTCTTTCACACGCTTTAATCTATCCAAATTTCCACCATAATATTTTTCTTCGTAATTCTTTAATGGACTGTATGGGAAATTAACATATGAACCTTTAGTAATCTTTTCTAGGTAATTTAATCTACTAGCTACCCATTTTTTATTTTCTTTAGCATAAACTGAGTCTTCCCATACTGATTGTATACTTATAATATAATTAGAATCTCTATAATAAAAAGCTGTCTCATGTTTTCCTTTATCTTTTACTGCACCACCTAAACCATAGAAAGTAACTGCTGCATAAACTGAACCTGCTGGCTTTTCTTTTATAGATGCTGCTAATTTTACTAACTCAGACTTTG
This sequence comes from Clostridium mediterraneense, assembly GCF_900091705.1. Lineage (GTDB taxonomy): Bacteria > Bacillota > Clostridia > Clostridiales > Clostridiaceae > Sarcina > Sarcina mediterraneense. The sequence goes on from NZ_LT594785.1 coordinate 2,001,790, forward strand.
AGTATATCCTATCTTCAAATTTACCTTCAGTTTTAAATTTTTCACCATTTGAATATATAGAGCCAATTATCTTTATAGCATTTAAAAATGTAGTATATTCAAACTCTACTTCAGCATTTGGTATTACTAATAAAGGTTTTAATATTTCTCTTAATTCTTCTACTTCTCCATAAAATAGTCCTATAAAAAATACTGCTAAGCCTTCACTTTCAGCATTATAAAAGCTTGCTCTCATATTTACTCTTCTATCTAAAGTTTGATATAACTTTTGAAATATATCCATAATCTTTGCTTGTTCTATAGTTGTAGTATCAGGATAGTATATTGTAAAAAAAGTAGCCTTATTTAATTTTGGAGGTAATCTAAAAGTTAATGAAGTAATTATTCCAAAGTTTCCTCCACCTGATCCTCTTAATGCCCAAAATAAATCACTATTACAATCTCTATTTGCAATAATTACTTTTCCTTTATAATCTACCATTTCAAATTCTACTACACTATCTATACCTAAACCAAATATCCTAGAAGACATACCCCAGCCTCCACCTAAAGTATATCCAACTACTGCAACAGTGGGGCAAGTTCCACCAGGAAATGGGTATCCCCTCTCTCCTAAATATTCATAAATCTCACTATTTTGCACTCCTGCTTCTATTTTAACTGTATTATTAAATTCATTTATACTTATCTTTTTCATTCTACTAACATCAATTACTATAAGATCATTACCAGTTGAATAACCTTCATAATTGTGTCCACCAGATCTAATTCTAAAATCAATATTTTTTGTAACACAAAACTTTAATGCACATATAACATCTTTCTTATCAGTGCAATATAATATAGCTATCGGACATTTTTGTATAGATCTATTCCACATTTGTCTATCTTCCTGATAATCGGCATCATTAGGTGTTACAATTTCACCATTAAAACATAAATCCTTAAATAGTTCCATAATCCTCATCCTTTGTAATATATTTTTATTTATAGTAAATCTATTTACTACTATTAATATATGGTGGATGAAATATAAGATGGACTAAATTTAACATATCTACTTAATTATTTTTTATTAACCATCTCAAATAACTATAAATCTAATACTTAATATCATATGGTATAAAATCCAAACCTTATAGTTGACATATCAACCTTTAAATGTTATGTTTTATTTAGTTGATTTATCATCAATCAAACAAAGGAAATTAAACTAAATAAATTAGTATTTAAATATTCATTCTTAGTATTTTTAGTACTTGCAGTATTCTATGCTACTGCAATAATTGCAATCCAATTAATTTATTCTATATACTGATTTAAGGGAATACTTAACTATATAAAATTTAAGAAGGTGATTTATATTGAATAATAAGGCTTTAACTTTAATAAATAACATGGCTCTTTTTAGAAAGCAATATCATAACTTTGTTAATGAACGTGTTGCTAATCTAGAAATCACAAGCTCTGAGTTTTCATACTTAAAACAATTAGTAAATAATGATGGTGCTCTTCATGATATTATTGTTAAAAATACCTGTGTAGATAAAGCTGCTACCACTCGAATAGCTCAATCTTTAGAAAAAAAGGATATAATAAAGAGAATTAGAAACGAAAATGATAAAAGAAATTTTAATGTTTATCTAACTGAGAAAGGAAAATCTTATATAACAATAATTAATGAAATCCTTGAAGATTGGTATTTAATTTTAAGTAAAGGTATTGATAAAGAAACTTTATCACTCTTTGAAGAAACACTAGAAAAATTAACACATAATTAGTTTCTATAATATAGAGACTAAAATATATAAATAATATCAATGAAAAAGACTATCTCAAAGGGAATACCCATCTTTGGAGATAGTCTTTTTATATTTAAGTAGCCTGACATTGTCTGAATTTCTATACATCTATATTGTAACAGTAATATGCTCATCATTTTGTGATATAACTTCTACTACTTTTAATCCCTTATAACCTTTCAAGCTACCTTTTACTGTTTTAAAAACTTGTAAAGCTATCTTTTTTTGCTGCTCATTAAGCTGCTTTTTAGGAATACACCTTATTGCTATACTCCCCATAAATAATGGTACTGGTAAAATTAAATTAAAATCTTTACTTTTTATTGAAACTATCATTTAAGGACCTCTATTCTATAGTTACTTTAACTATATCACCTTCACTAGAACAAATATCTACTATTTCTCCTATAGCTTCATTCTCTAAACAAGATGCTAAAGTATTCATTAGTTCACTCATATCAACTTCATCCATTCCTTTAATAAATGTAGATATTGGTAACTTTCCTCCAACACTTATTATTTCTTTAATTACCTTAATTGGTAGTTGCACATTAACCTTGTCTCCATCATGTCCTAAAACTTTAACTCTTAAAAATTTATCTTCATATTTTTTAGATATAGTAACTTCAGTATTTTTTGATGTATCTCCTAAAGCATCAATTAAATCCTTTGCCTTATCAGCAGAAATCTTGCTTTCCTCAACCATTTTTAATACTCTCATAATTTCTTCATTCATAATAATCCCTCCTAATTTTATTCTTTTAATTTACTAATTGCTTCATCAACTGAAATATCTCCATTTTCTAAAGCCTCTAAAATATCTCTACTATCTTGTTTAGCCTTAGTTTCTTTGACTGAATAACCTAAGCTTTCAATAACCTCATCTAATTTTGCTCTAACTGTTGGATATGAAATACCCATTTCTCTTTCAACTTCTTTTATACTTCCCCTACATCTTATAAAAGTTTCTATAAAATATAATTGCTCATTATTTAAATAATCAAATTTAGATAATTCAAATTCATTATCTATAACAGTATTACAACTATTACATTTTAATTTTGTTGCTTTTAATTTATCAGAGCATACTGGACAATGACTTAATATCTTATACATAAATTACCTCCAATCTCTAATAATACTTTACTAGCTTTTTTATAAATTGTAAATAGCTTTGTATAATAAAATTAATTTTAAAATTAATTTTATTATTTAATATACATATATAAATTAAAAATATTAACTAATAAATTGATATTATTAATTTATATTAATAAAAAATATTATATAATAAAATCGTTATGACCAAAGTCCTAACTAAAAAATTCTATTTATTAAAAAAAGAGATATACTATAAAGTATATCTCTCTAATATTTTTAAAAAATTTTTAATTAATTTTCTTTATTTTTTTTATTTTCATATTTAAAAATCCTATATAATAAGGATTCATCTTTACTAACTTTTACTTGATATTTATCATCCATATTATACTCATCTAAAAGATCTTCATTCCATTTTAGTTTATTATTATTATCGTAGTCATGTTTAAACTCTATTATTTCTTTAAATCCATATTTGAATATCACTAATATTGAAACAACAAAAAAAGTAAGTTTAATTATAAAAAAAGTTTCCATCTATTCTCCTTTAAATTAATAATTTTATTGTTAACATAATTTTACCATATTTTTACATATTTTAAAATAAAATTCTTTTTATATTAAATAATTATTAAAACTAGGTAGAGTTACCTAAAAATAATATAAATTTCAATACTATCATCTTTTCTTCCTATGCTATAATAATAAAAAATGTATAACTAAAAAGCTTACAACAAAAGAAAGGATATAATGATGGAAAAATATATTTCAAATATAGCTACCCCTAAAATAAGTATTGCCCCAATGGTTGATAAAACTGATAGGCATTTTAGATATTTTACTAGACTTATGACTAAAGATGCTCTTCTTTACACAGAAATGGTTACAGCCCAAGCTATAATTAATGGTGATAGAGATAAAATATTATACTTTAATAAGGAAGAAGGTAATGTTGCACTTCAAATTGCAGCTTCTAATCCTGAAGATGCTTACAAAGCAGTTAAACTAGCTGAAGATTATAATTATAGTGAAATTAACTTAAATTGTGGATGTCCATCTGATAGAGTTTCAGGTAACTTAATGGGAGCAGCTTTAATGTCTTCTAAAGAATTAGTTTATGAAATACTATCTGCAATGAAGGAAGCTACAAATAAACCTATAACTATTAAGCATAGAATTGGTATAGATGGAACTGGGGTAATAGAAGATATTAATAGTAAAATAATTATGGAAGGTTATGAGGACTTATTAGAATTTTTAGATACAGTATCTAAAGCTAAACCTGATAGATACACTATTCATGCCCGTTCTGCTATATTAAAAGGTTTAAGTCCAAAAGATAATAGAGAAATTCCACCACTTGATTATGATATGGTTTATAAACTAAAAAAAGATTTTGATTATTTAAATATAGAAATTAATGGTGGCTTTAAAACATTGGACTCAATTAAAGATGCACTTACAAAAGTAGATGGTGTAATGCTAGGAAGAGTTGCATATGAAAATTGCTACCTTTTAGCTCATTTAGATAATCTTAATAACAAAATTGGGGATAATAATATTCCTTCAAGAGGTGAATTAATTAAAGCTTATATGCCTTATATTATTAATGAATTAGAAAAGGGAACTAGCGTACATACTTTAATTGCGCCTCTTCAAAGTCTATTCCAAGGCCAAAGAGGAAGTAAAGTTTATAGACAATTACTATCTTCATCATCAATAAAAAAAGATACTGTTATAAATACACTAAATTCAATGCTTGAAGAAATACCAGCATCAGTTCTTTGGGAAAATAAAAATATATAAATCTTTATAAGAAAATAGAAAAATAAAATAGTTATTTTTGAAACTGAAGGAAAATATCAAGATAGCATTATATTAAGTGATACTCCTGCTTATGTTTAGGTAAATAAAAGCGTGGCCTAAGCCACGCTTTTATTATTTAAATCTATCCTTTAATAGAAAAGTTTTTAATTATTATATTAATTATAATTAATATAATAATATATTAAAATTAAAAAGTATTATTCTATAATATAAGCACTCACAATTTCACCATAGTAGGCAGTATGGAAATCTCTATTTGCTCCATGGAATGAACTATCTACATCTTGTGGATAACAATCTTTTAAAATTTCTTCTTTAATCTCATTCTTATCTTGTTTTTGTTTATATATAACCTTACATTCAAGTGTTAATGGTAATTCTTTTATACCTGGAACTGAAATACTTTTAGGTTCTTCAAGTGATAAATTAAGTTCACTAATTTTATCAGTATTATGACCTGATTTTATTCCACATACCCCTAATATTTTTTTATCAAATACACCAATTGGTATATTTACAGTAAATTCAGGATTTTTATCAAGTTGATGTTTTGTAAAACGATTCTCTCTTATAAAAATTGTGAAAATAGACTTTCCCCATTCAATTCCAATAGTTCCCCATGAAACAGTCATAGAGTTAACTTTATCATCTACCTTAGTTGTTACTAAAACACCTGTTTTAACAGCTTTAATAATTTCATTAGTATAATCAAATACTTCTATTTCTTTCTTCATAATACTAATCCCCTTCAAATTTTATTATATTTTTTAATAACTATATTCTTCAAAAAAGTCTTTTATTATAATATCTTAATTTAAGCAATTATCATTTTATATAAATAATAAATCTGCTCATAAAGGTGAAATTATTATATCAAAATTATAATTTTATTTATAGTTAATTCTACATAAATACAGTACCAAATACTAAAGTTCCTATATATATTACATTACTTATTACAAAATTCTTTATTGATAGCACAAATGTATCTTTCTTAGATTGTAATTTAAAAAATTCTTTCATATTATTATTTATAGGTTTAAAGGCTATTAATGCAAATAATGATACTAAAGGTAATAATCCTGTTACTACTCCTATAACTATTGAAATAAATCCAATGTAATATGTGAATTTAAAAACTTGTAATGCTTTCTCTTTGCCTATATATATTGGTAAAGTATATCTTTTATTTTCTAAATCATCTTCCATATCACAAACATTATTAGCTAACATTATGTTGGATATTCCTGTTACAACTGGCATACTAATTATAAAAATACCTATAATTAATTTCATATTTACTAGTAATTTAACTATTTCATTAGACATTTCTAGATTAATTATACCTTGATCATATGTATGAATATAAACAACTAAAAATGTAAGTAAAAATCCTTGTGTAAGCCCTGAAAAAATTTCTCCAAAAGGAGTTCTTGATATAGGAATAGGTCCATATGAATAGAAAATTCCGATTGAAAAACATATAACTCCTATTATAAACACTGTTATATCTGTTTCAAAAAATAATACTAAACCTAAAGCTATTGATATAGATAACATTGTAATAATGACATATTTAACTATCTTAAGATTTAAATTATCTCTTCCTATTGCATTATGCTGCTCATATCCAAATCCCTCTTTTTTAATGGCTTTAGTGTAATCAACATAATTATTAATAGCTGTAGTTGTCATATCAAAAAACACCATACTTAGAAAGAATAATATCCCCTCTTTCATATTAAAGTTATCAAACTTATATAATGCAAACATTGTACCTAATGTATAAGGTATCAGACTTGCTACTATAGTTTGAATCTCTACTAATTTTAAAAAACTACTAATCCTCACTTATATATCCCCCATTTTTTTATGTCTAATTAATTTTGTCTATAACATTTTATCATATCCTTCCAAAATAACAAATTTTATACTGATTAGATTCTTTTATATACTAAAGCTTTTAAAAACTTAATAAGCTAAATCTAAAAAATAAGAAAGATAAAATATTAATACTAAATAAGTCAAATTGACATAGATACACCTAAGTGTTACAATACCGTTTAAATTACGTATTATATGAGGTGATTTTTATGATTAGATCAGTAAATATTAATAATCTAGATAATGTATATAGAATTGAAAATGACTGTTTCCCTTCAAGTGAAGCAGCTCCTAGAAATGTTATACTTAGACGTATTGAAACTTTACCTAGCGATTTCTTTTTAGTTTATACTGTTAATGATGAGGCTGTGGGCTTTGTTAATGCCACTACTACAAATAATGAATTTATTACTGATGATTTATATGAAGAAAATTATAATCATAAAGTAATGGGTAAGTACTTAGCTATTATGAGTTTAGCTGTATCAGATAAATTTCAGCATCGAGGAATTGCTGCTTCTCTAATGAATTCACTATTAAAAAATGCTATATCTAATGATTTAGAAGGTGCAGTATTAACTTGTAAAAAAGAACTAATTCACTATTATGAAAGATTTGGCTTTGAAAATAGAGGTGTTTCTGAGTCTTGTCATGGTGGAAGTACCTGGTATGATATGGTCTTTATATTTAATAAATAAGATAATAACTTATTCTATAATTAAAAAAGGACTATCTTTAAAGTGGAACACCCTTCCTCTTTAAAGATAGTTCTTTATATTTAGCTAACATAAGATTATCTAAAACTCTCTATATTTTCTTTACATATACAAAGTAACTTTACTATAAAATATCACTTTCTAAAACAAAGCCTAGTTTTGAGAAGATAGGATTTGTTTATTCTAATATTATTTCTATAATTTTAATCCTCTACAAGGTCTTTAGTTGCAGGACCTCCTATTACTTTTCCCTTATAACTAAATCTTGATCCATGACATGGGCAATCCCATGTTAATTCATCTGCATTCCAATGAAGTTGGCATCCTAAATGGGTACATTTAGTTGGTACAATAAATGTTTTTCCTTCCTTATCTTTATATACTCCAACTTTTTGTCCTTCATATTCTACAATTCCACCATGACCATTTTCAATATGTTCTATATTACTGCTTGGAATATATATTTTTTGTGCAATAAAGTTTTTAGCTGTTTCAACCATATCTTTAGCAACATTATTTATTGATAATGATAAGTCAAATCTCTTTGGAGAAAATATTTCTGAAAAATCATTTTCTTTTCCAAGTATCATATCTGATATTATCATTGCTGATACCATAGAACTTGTCATTCCCCATTTATTAAATCCTGTAGCAACATATATATTTGGTGTTTCATCAGAGTATTTTCCTATGTAAGGTATTCCATCTATAGTCATACAATCTTGAGCTGACCAATGATATTTTTCCTTTGATTCAGGATATAATTCTTTAGCAGCACTTCTTAACTTATCGTAACTTCCACCAGTTTCATTTTCTCCTGTTCTTTGCTTTATGCCACCTAATAATAATAAGTCTTTATAAGTTCTAAAGGAGTACCCCTTTTCATCAAGATCTATATACATACCATCAATCTTATCTGTATTCTCTAAAGCTATAACATACGACCTCTCTTGATGCATTCTTAAAAAATAATACCCTGGCGCATTCATTATTGGATAATGTGTTGCTACAACTATATTATTTGCTGTTATCTTAGCTTTATCTGTAGTTACTAAATTTTCTTTAATATCTAAAGCTCTAGTATTTTCATAAATAGTTAAATCCTTTGAAATATCTTTTAAAAATTTAAGAGGATTAAATTGAGCCTGATTATTAAACTTAACAGCTCCACTAATATTAAAAGGTAGATTAACTTCTTCTACAAATTCTGCATTAATCCCTAGTTTACTAGCTGCCTCTACTTCTTCTTTAATCTCATCTACCTTATTTAAAGAATAAACATATGCTGGCTTTTCTTCAAAATCACACTCTATTTTTCTTTCTTTAATAATTTCTTTATATCTCTTTATAGCAAGTTCATTTGCTTTTGCATATTGCCTAGCTTTTTCTTCACCAAATTCTGATATTAATTTATGATAAATTAAATTATGTTGAGATGTTATCTTTGCAGTAGTATTTTTTGTATTTCCACTCACAGTTTCAGCTGCATCAATTAAAACTACCTCTTTACCACTTTGCTTTAACATATATGCTGTTAATATTCCTGCTATTCCAGCTCCAATTACTAAAGTATCTACTTCTATATCTTTATTTAAAGCTTCTTTCTTTTCAAAATTACAACTTTCGCTCCATACTGATTTCATAAAATCACCTCATCTTTAGTATTTCATTTTTGAACTTATATATGTAAGATGAGCTTATATTTTCAAAAAGTACAGAATACCTAGAGAATTGAAGAAAACTAAAATAATAAACTTCCTACCCCTAATTCTAAAATTTATTTAACACCAATATATTTAATTTCACTTAATTATAAATAAAAAAAGATTGTATATTGTGAATCACAATATACAATCTTACTATATAAATATTACCACTTACCGTTAGCCATATGTCCTGCAAGTTCTGCTTTACATCTTTGTTTTATAACCCACGCTTCGTCCTTTGCTCTTTCGAAAGCAGCTACACATTTTGGATCAAGATTTAATACTATACCTTCTTCTGAAAGTTTAGCAATCTTTTCTGCTAATAGAATGATTTCAGCATGGATGCTGTTAGTTCTATCTGAAGCATAAATTTTATCTGCATCTTCTTTGCTAAGTTCAACAAACTTGTCCTTTCCTACATTACATTTTGGACAAACTTCTGGTGCTTCAACTCCTTCAGCTACATATCCACAAACAGTACATTTAAATAACTTTTTCATAGTCATTTCCTCCTCTACTTATATATCTATCTCTAATTACTATATATCAAATGTATTTATTTCTAATCGTTATATTTAATAGTTTAATCTAATTAATAGTAATTGTCAACTAATTATATTTATTTACAAATAAAAATCCAGCTTAATATTATATATTTTTTTAATAAAAAGATATTTTTATTTCTTTATCATCACTATATAAAAAAATCTTCTATCATCTTTACAATAAATATATTCTTCCTTAACAATCTAAATTTAGTATTATAATTATTACCTAAGCTCTTAAAATAACATAAATTTTTCAGTTTACCTTATTTACTTTTAGAATAACTAGACTACCATTAACATATTAATTTTAAAATATTAAAGCTTACTCAAGCATAAATAAAAAAGGATTGTATATTGTACCATTACAATATACAATCCTTTTATAAATTTACCACTTACCGTTAGCCATATGTCCTGCAAGCTCTGCTTTACATCTTTGTTTTATAACCCAAGCTTCATCTTTTGCTTTTTCAAAAGCAGATACACATTTTGGATCTAGTTTTAATACTATACCTTCTTCTGAAAGTTTAGCAATTTGTTCTGCTAATAAAATGATTTCAGCATGGATACTGTTAGTTCTATCTGAAGAATAAATTTTATCAGCATCTTCTTTACTAAGTTCAACAAATTTTTCTTTTCCAACACCACACTTTGGACAAACATCTGGTGCTTCAACTCCTTCAGCTACATATCCACAAACAGTACATTTAAATAATTTTTTCATAATCTTTTACCCCTTATGTTTATACTTTTATTTTCTCTCTAATCATTATAGTTATATACTAACTTAAACACTTCGAATTGTCAATATTTTCCATTCAGTATCAATGATAAGTTTATCATATATATTCACATTAATTCTATCCATAAAAAAATACTCTTATTTAATACTTCTTAAGCAATTAAACTTATAAAATTATATCAACATTAATATATTAAAAGAATAATATTATAAGGATATATGATTTGGAGGATATAAAATATGAAAAAAGCTATCTTTAAATCTCTTACTAGAATAATATCACCACTCAGAAATATAAAATTACGACAATTTCCTTATAATATAGAAGTTATTGCTGAAAATTTAACTGTTCCTTGGGCACTAGATATAAGTAATGACGGAAAAATATATTTTACAGAAAGACCTGGCTCAGTTAGAGTTATTGAAAATGGAATACTTAATCCAAGACCACTAATTACATTCCCTTCTCCATTTATAAGTCAAGGTGAAGGAGGCTTAATGGGTATTGCACTTGATCCTAATTTTTCACAAAATCATTATATATATGTTATGCATTCATATAGAGAAAATAATAGAATATATAATCGAGTTGTAAGATTAGTTGAAAGCAACAATATAGCAACTATAGATAAAATTCTTATAGATAAGATTCCTGGTAATCAAGTTCATAATGGTGGCAGACTAAAGATAGGACCAGATAAAAAATTATATATAACAACAGGAGATGCACAAAATCCATCATTAGCACAAGATATGTCTAGTCTTGCAGGAAAAATACTTAGAATAGAACTTAATGGAAATATCCCTAGAGATAACCCATTTCCTAATTCACCTATTTACAGCCTAGGTCATAGGAATCCACAAGGTTTAACATGGAGTCCTAGAAATATACTATACTCATCAGAACATGGTCAAACAGCACATGATGAAATAAATATAATAATTCCAGGAGCTAACTATGGTTGGCCTTTAGTTCAAGGAGATGAAACTTCTACAGAAATAACAGTTCAAAAACCTTTAGTTCATAGCAACGAAATTACATGGGCTCCATCAGGTATGGCCTTTATAAATTCAGCTTCTTTTAAAGATAATTTACTTGTTGCTACACTTAGAGGACAACAATTACTTTCAATTTCATTAAATAATAATGGTACAGTAGTAAGCGATATAGAATCATTATTAAAAAATGAATATGGACGCTTACGTGATGTAGTTCAAGCAAAAGATGGCTCTATTTATATTACAACAAGTAATAGAGATGGTCGAGGAAATCCTAATCCATCTGATGATAGAATAATTCGTCTTGTTCCAAGCTAAATATAAATACCTTAAATTAAAAATTCTAATATTTAAAAACTACTTCAATAATAATAAAATATCTACTTAAACTTATTTTTATTATTAAAATATAATACTAAAAAACTTGCTAAAAAAGTTTCTACCTCTCTTACACTAATAGTTTAATAATAAAAAAACTGTGTAATATTAAAATTAGATATAATAAATGTATCTAATTTTAGTAAATACACAGTCTTTTATTTATTTTATAATTCAGCTATTACTCTACATGGTAAGCCTGTAATATCAACAAATTTTATAGGATAAGTATTAACCTTAAATAATTTATCTTTTTCTCCATTTAATACTTTTTCTAAATTACATAAATTTTCTACTACAAAAGTATTATGATCTGCACAATATTGATCTGCTAAATCATGTTCTTTTCCAGCTCTAATACCACAGCAATCAATAGCTATAATTGATACTCCTCTTTTTACTAATTCTTTTATTAAATCTTTTGATAAATTTCTATTTCCTTCAAAATATTCTTTAGTTGCATATTCTAATTTATTAATTATATCTGTATAAAAAGCTACAAACATTCCTTCTTTAACTTTATTTATATCTATATCGGAAATTTCAATATCTCTATCTTCTATATTACTAACATCAAAAACTATAGCCTCTCTAGATGTATATTCTAAAGGAAATTCCTTATCCATAACATCAAAATGTGTTCCTAAATGACCTAAATGTTCCATCTTTCCATAGTCCATAGCTATTTTCATATGTTCTTTTGTTACTCTTAAACTTAAATCTACTAACATATTATTTCTTCTCCTTTATTTCGCTTTTTAGGTTATTAATGATTTTTCCGAATAATTCTATAAATAATTCTCTTTCTTTAGAATCATCTAAAGCAGATAGAACTTTTGCTGAAACAGTTTTATCAAAGTCATCATGTTCTTTGCTAACTCTCATACCGTCTTCTGTTAGTTCTAATTTATAAGACCTTTTATCTATTTCATTAATAGTTCTCTTTACATAATTATTCTTTTCAAGTTTATTAATTAATCCGGTTAAGGTACTTTTAGGCACTTTAATAATATTGATTATATCCTTTAAAGTAATATTATCATTATGTCCTAATATATTAATTATAGATATTTCATTCTCACTAAACTTATGTAAGTCTCCAAAATCTTTCCCTAAGTTTATATTATTTTTTACAAATAAAATTTCATGAAATAATAAACTTAAATCATTTACTTGCTTTTCACTATGTTTATGCATAATCTACTCTCTTTCCAAATTATTAACCAAACGATATAGTACTGTTTTAGTATAGTACTAAATAAGTACTATACTAAAACAGTACTATATTTCAAAGCTAAAGTCAATAACTAATTTAAATTAAGTTTGTAAAAATAATAGTTACATAAAACTTTCATAGTAAATATCTAACAAAAAAATAGTTATTCCAATATTGATTATAGAATATTAGAATAACTATACTTTATTTAAGCTATTAATATTATCCGCTTTTGAAAACAATGTAATACTAATAGATACCAATTATTAAATTACTGCTCTTTTATATTTATTTTAAAAGTATAATATGTTGCTATAAAATAACATATATAAATACTTATTATTAAAATAATAGCTACTATAATATTAAATATAGCTGCTTTATTTCCTATATACGATATTATTTCTACTGAATATAAACTAAGGAAATTATAAATAAATACTATAACTCCTATCATAGCTATTGATATAGGTATAATAAAATATATAGATATTTGCTTTAATACTATTTTACTTATATCTCTTTCATCAACTCCTAATTTTCTGAGTACATTAAATCGTTTCTTATGTTCTATAGAATCTACTAATTGTTGGAGCGCTAATACTGTTAAACTAATCATAAGTAAAACTACGCCTAAATATATTCCTAATATTCTCATTGCTAAAGTGATATTTAATATCTCACTTTCTTCTAAGGCTTTTATATTTGTATAAATAAAATAAGAACTATTGTCATCCTTATCTATATTATATTTATTTATTAAATTCTTATAATTTTTATTAATCCAAGTTTGAATATACTCATTCTCAAATATTACAGCTTTATCATGGCTCATTTGCTTTTTAATATTTGCATAAAAATCTGTACCTGCTAATATTAACTCATTACATATTTTATCAGGTAAAACTATAAGAGCATCTGTATATAAGTTATAACTACTCTCTCCAATTGATTCTATATAAAAAGGTACATCACTTATTTTAAACTCTTTACCCTCAATTTTAAGAATTGAATTTAAACTAATAAACTTATCAACTATTTCTTTCGAACTTGTCCTTTGCCATTGAGTAGTAAATTCATTATCATTAAGTTGTACTTCCTCATACCCTAACATCCGTCTTAATTTATTAAAATCACTTAAACTAATAGCTAAAATAGGCCTATCTTCTTTTTCTTTTATATAAAAATCATCTCTATTTATAAAATACTTTTCAAGAATACAATATTCTTTAATATTATTATCATTTCCTTTTAAATAATTAACTACTTCTCCATAATTTATATTAGGAATATCATTTATATCTGTTATATTAAAATATCTTGGAACATTATATTCATTTGAAATACTAATATCAAATGGAATTCTATAATCTAAATAACCCAAACTCCACTGAGATATAATAAGAGTTACTATAAAACTTATTGCTGCTCCTAAGAAAGTTATAGAAATTGTAGCCATTAAAATAGGTGCTGTTTTAATTTTAGATACTATTGATCCCATTAAAAATAAATTACTACCTTCATATTTAAAGTTAATCCATTTTTCTTTAATATATATAATTATAAAGGCTAAGGAATAAAATAAAGAGTAAGTTGCTATAATAAAGCTCACTAATGCTAACATAATAAATACAGGCTTACTTCCTGCTACCTTTGAATCATTACCTACAGCTTGTATAAGAGTATATGTACAATAGCCACAAATACTATATAGTACTATTGAAACTATAAATATAAATCCATATACTTTTTCATTTCTTTTAAACTGAAATTCTGATTTCTTTTCAGCATACATCATATTAATAAGCTTTAATTTTTTTAATACCTTCACATTATATAATCCTATAATACAAAACATCGATAAAAAGAATACAAAAGTTATAACTACCGTATCCATATATAATCTAAAATTAAATATAATATCTTGCTTTGCAGTTAAAAGCACCAATGCTGTAACTACTTGTGAAAATAGCGTCCCTACAACAATTCCTAAAATTATAGCTAGTATTCCTATTATTAATGTTTCAATAAAAAACATTAATGCTACGTTCTTCTGTTCTGTTCCTAATAAAATATATGTAGCAAATTCTCTCTGCCTTCTTTTCATCATATACTTATTTACATAGCCTATAAGAACAACTAATACAGTTGTAATTACATAAGTTGAATATTTTAATATATTTTGTAGCATCTCAAAATTATATGATTCTTCTGTAATTAACTCGTAATTTGAGCTTGATAATGATATAAAAGCATAAAATAAGCTTACACATAAAGTTATTGTTATAAAATATATTAAATAATCCTTAATTGATTTTTTTGCATTTGTTATAGCTAACTTAACGTACATTCCTTACATCACCACCTAACAATGCAACTACATCTAAGATTTGATTAAAGAATTGTTTACGACTCTTATCACCTTTTACCAATTCTGTGAATATCTTACCATCCTTAATAAATAATATTCTTTCACAGTAGCTTGCAGTAAAAGAATCATGAGTTACCATTAAAATAGTAGCTCCAAACTCTCTATTTAAATCTGATATCATCTCAATTAACATCTGAGCTGATCTTGAATCTAATGCACCTGTAGGTTCATCTGCTAATATTAACTTAGGATTTGTAATTAAAGCTCTTGCACAAGCAGTTCTCTGTTTTTGTCCCCCTGATACTTCATATGGATATTTTAAAAGCAAATCTTCAATTCCTAAATCATATGCAATTTTTTTAACTCTTCCATCTATTTCACTTTTCTTAGTTTTATTTATAGTTAATGCTAATGCTATATTCTCATGAATAGTTAATGTATCTAATAAATTAAAATCCTGAAAAATAAACCCTAAGTTTTCCCTTCTAAACTTAGCTATATCTTTTTGATTTATTTCAGTTAAATCTTTATCGCCAATAAAAATCTGACCTGAACTAACTTCATCTATAGTTGCTATAGTATTTAATAATGTAGTCTTACCTGATCCAGATGGTCCCATAACTCCTACAAATTCACCTTTATATACATCAAAACTGATATTATCTATAGCTTTAACTATATTTCCTTTATTCCCATAATATTTTTCTACACCTTTTAAACTTAATATCTTTTCCATTTATCTCACCCCAATAAGATTATACATTATTTACCTCCTATCTAATTCGATTTAATATTACTTTGATGTTACAATGTTGTCACATACTAAAATCTATGCACTAATTTATAAACTTCTATTATCTAGAAGATAATTTTATTCTTATATTAAGCTTGTCCTATTTCATTACAAAGCTCCCTTTTGGAAATGTTATTATAACTTTCGTATATAAATTTTCTTTTGACTCTATATGTATTAATAATCCTAACTTACAACATAATTTTTTACACAAATACAGTCCTATCCCTGTAGATTTATTATTTAACCTTCCTTTTTTGCCAGTAAAACCTTTTTCAAAAACTCTATTTATTTCTTCTTCTGATATTCCAATGCCATTATCCTCTATTATTAATTGAACTCCATTCTTTATATTATTAGTATATATTTTAACTTTTGAATATTTTAAACTTCTATATTTTATAGCATTGACTATAATCTGATTTATGATAAACTCAAGCCACTTACTATCACAATAAATACTTTGCCCTATATCTTCTATTTCGATATCTATATTATTCAAAATAAATATATACTTATTTTTTATTATGACTTTATTTATACATTCTTTTAAGGATACTTCCTTTATTAAATAATCTTTTTCTACCTCTTCACTTCTTGCATAAAATAAAGCTTGTTCCACATACCTATCTAAACTTTCAAGCTCCTGCAATACAACTCTTGATATATCTGTCTTATTGTTTTCTTCTATTAGCTTAATAGCTGCTATTGGTATTTTCACTTCATGTATCCACTGTTCAATATATTCTTTATACTCCCTTCTCTCATCTTTAATAAAATTTATTTCTTCTCTCATAGATTTACTAGCTTTCTTTAGTAAATAATAATAAGGTTTAGCTTCTAAATAAACTGGTAAATCAATAACTTCACTTATTAGATATTTTTTATCTAAATTGTCTATGCTATTTGAAAGCTGTTGAAAAAATTCTTTTCTATTCCTATATTGAAAAAATAAATATAATGCTAATATACTAATCCATGCAAATATTATTATCTTTAAAGTATCTGTAGTATTTCCCACACTAAAGAGAAAAACCAATAAAGTTATTAGCACAATACAGTTTAAGAATATTATTGTAAATCTACTTTTTAAGAAATCACCTAAACTCATACTAAATATCCTTGTCCCCTTTTAGTCTTTATATAATCTTTTACTCCAAGCTCCCCAATCTTATTTCTTATTCTTCCAATATTCACTGTAAGAGTATTATCATTTACAAACATTGAGCTATCCCAAAGATATTCCATAATCTCTACCCTAGATACTATTTTTCCTCTATTATTTAATAGATAATATAATATTTTAAGTTCATTTTTAGTAAGCTCATTAATCCTCCCATTACACTCCACAGTGCTTGCTAAAATATTTATCTTAACTCCATTATGCTCAATTACATCATTCATACCTTTGTCAGGATATGCTCTTTTTAAAAGAGAACTTATCCTAGCTAGTAAAATTTGAGTATTATATGGCTTTGTTATAAAATCATCTCCACCAAGTGTTATACCCATAAGTTCATCTATATTAGTATTTCTACTAGTTATAAATATAATTGGAATTTGTGAAAAACTTCGTATCTCTGTACAAATTTTAAACCCATCATTTCCTGGTAAATTTATATCTAATAATATAAGACTTGGATTACTCTCCTTTACTAAATACGGAATATTATTAAATTCATTGGGTTTAATGATAGAATGCCCATTATTTATTAATAGTTTTCCTATTTCATTTTGTAATTGCTTATTATCATCAATTATCATTATGGTATGCATATTTAATAAATCCCCCTTTAAATCATCCTCAATCTAAATAATATATTCTTAAAATTTTTATTTCCTCAAAAATAAAATAAATTTACTACCTTCTCCTTCTTTTGACTTAACAATAATACTTCCACCTTGATCTTCTAATATTTTTCTAGTTAAATATAAGCCTACACCTGAACCTTCAATATTATTTTTCTCATTTTCTTTGCATCTATAGAACCTTTTAAAGATATTATTAAACTCCTTTTTATTTATACCAATCCCAGTATCACTTATATTTATCTTTATATAGTTATTAGTCTCTTCAAGGTATATATTTATTTCTCCATCTTTTTCAGTGTATTTTATAGCATTATCTAACACATTAAATATAGCTTCTTCTGTCCATTTACTATCATGTTTTATAATATAATCTTTTATTTCAGCTATATTAATATTTATATCTTTATTTCTAGCTTTAATATAAGCACTGTTATAAGCCCTTAATATAGTATCTTTCAGATTATTTTCTTTAGGTTTTAGTTTTATCATTGCAACTTCTAATCTAGATATATTAACTAATGAATTTATTAAAGCATGAAGCTTATTTATATTTTTATTACTCATTTCTAAAAATTCTTTTCTTTCTTCCTCACTAAGCTCATCATCTTCTAATATTGAATTACACATACTTAAAGATGCTAATGGTGTTTTAAGTTGATGAGATATATCAGTTACTAAAGCTTTTGAACTTTCCTTTTCATTTTCAAGCTTAGTATAATTAAAACTAATATTTTTACCAAGTTGATTTAGTTGTGAAGCTATTACACTAATTATTCCCTCTTCTGTAAAATCACCATCATATGTATAATCACCTTTTATAAATTTCTCTAAGATATTTGATATTTTCTCTAAATTTTTAAATATATATCTTCCTATAAGATAAACTATCATAATATTTAAAGCTATTATAACAAGTAATACAATTGCAGTATTTCTTATGTATCCACTTTGGTACTTCTTAAATATTGAATCCTTACTAGAATCCATTTCTAATGTATATCCATATTTTCTTAGAATCTTATCTCCATAACTCTCATCTTCTTTTTTAGTTCCTATTAAGTTACTAACTATTTCAGATTCTTTTTCTGGATATTCCTTAACCAAGCTTCCTACTACTCTTTGATATGCTTTTATCTGCTCTTTATGTACTTTATCTAATTGCTTATATTCCCAAAATAGAAATAACGAATATATAGCTGTTATAATCAGAACTAAAAAAATAAATATCTTTTTAAATATTGGATCAAACTTCATCTTTATATTCATATGTTTTTACACTCTCTATCCCATCTATATCCTATCCCCCTAATATTTTTTATAAATATAGGCTTTGATGGATTACTCTCTATTTTTTCTCTAAGTCTTCTTATGTTAACTGCAACAGTATTTTCATCAACAAATACTCCATCTTTATCCCATAATACTTCTAAAAGCTGTTCTTTAGTAATTATCTTCATTGAATTACTTATTAGACAATTTAAAAGCTTGTACTCATTTTTACTTAAAGTAATCTCTACACCATCTCTTATTAATTTCATTTCATCAATATATAAAGTTAAATTATCAGAAGATATTGCTCTTTTATCACTTTCAGAATTCATTATTCTTCTCATTAAAGCATTTACCTTTGAAATCAAAACCATAAGACTAAAAGGTTTAGTAATATAATCATCTGCTCCTAAATCATATCCTGTAACTATATCTACCTCTTGATCAAGCGCTGTTAAAAAAATTAAAAGTACATCACTATTTTTCCTTATTTCCTCACAAAGATAAAAACCATCACCATCTTCTAAACTAATATCACTAATAACTAAGTCTATTTTATTACTATTAAAAATCTCTAAAGCCTCATTAACTTTAGATGTTGTTAAAACTTCATATCCTTCTTTTTTAAGCTTAAAACTTATTCCTCTACATAAAGATTCATCATCTTCGACTAATAATATTCTCCCCATTACACCCTCCAATAATTTCTATAACAAAATAATTATAGCATATAAATATTTTGTTTAATCTATACTAAATCTAAATAATAAAAAGAGATATTGTAAACAAATCCAATATCTCTTTTTTATTAAATAATATTTTATTTTAGCAATGAAAATTTTTATAAAAAATATTTATCTTTAGTTCTTCAATTATTTTAATAAGAGACTAAATTTAAGCTCTTACATACTTTCTATATAAATTCCATCCTCCTCTTACTATTAATAAAAGTATTCCACTAAAGAAGAATAGATAAGCCATAGGTATTAAAAAGAATGGTTCAACAAGTGTTCCATCTGCTTCTACTTTTGAACCTATCATATTAAAAGCTATAAAACAGCAAATTCCTAATATGAAAGGTAAACTATAAATAACTTTTTTCATTTGTAAATCTCCCTTAAATTTTTAATATTTGATAATTGTATAATATCACATCTCAAAACCAAAAACAATAAAAATTTATTGAAAAACAATAATATATTTTCTTTTATCAATATAAAATTATTCACTATACCTAATTCTATCTATTAAAGAATCCTTTTTAAAATTATTAGTAACTAAATAAGTTATTAAAATTTGAACTAATACTACCGAAATTATCATTATAATAGTTTGATTTAATGGATAATTATATGATGCATAAGAAGCTGCTGAATTCTTAAATGTTAAAAATGCTCCATAACCTATAACATTTCCTATTGTTAAAGTTATTCCTAAAGTAACGGTAGTATAAAAAGCTCCCTCAATTTGTAACATTCTTATAAGCTGCTTATCTGATAAACCTATAGCTTGTAATATACCAAGTTCTTTTTTTCTTGTAATTATACTTGTTATCATTGTATTTATAAGATTGATAAATCCTATAACTCCTATAATTATTACTAAGGAATATCCAAGTATTTTAGTCATTTCAATAGCCTGTTCATATTGTTTTATAGTATCTTCTAAGGTAGTCATTTCAATAAATCCATTACTATCAGCTATTGATTTCATTTCTTCTTTTACAGATTCAATCTTACTTTTACTTACTGTTACTCCAACTGAAGTAGTAAGATCAGTTTTTATTATTTTATTTAATATCTTATTGGGTACTATAAATTCATTCCCATAAACAGCACTAATCGCATCTACATTAAATTCTTTGTTAATTACTCTACTTCCATCATAAATTGAAAGTTTAACTTTATCTCCAACCTTTATTCCATATTCTTCTGCAAAATCTGGATATGTGTATACTATCCCCTTTCCAGATAATAAGCTCTCTCTATTTATTTCACCTTCAACTAAATTTTCTTCTAATTCTTTAAACATACTTTCTTCATATCCACCAAAAGATACTGAACTTTCCTCTCCTGATGGCAAAATATATTTAGCACTAGTACTTCTAGATATATCTATTTCCTTTACTCCATCAATCTTGCTAATTTTATCTTGTAGTTCTTTTCCTAAAGTATTTTTTTCTTGAAGCATTCCAAGTGTAGTTCCTGAATTTTTATCCAAACTATAATTAGTTAAAGATAAAGTAAAATCACCTGAACTATGTTGAGTTGCCATATCTTTAGCATTAATACTACTCATTACAGTTGAAATTGTTATAAAAAGTATTCCACTTAATGAAAGTGAAGCCAAAGTTATTAATGTTCTTTTTTTATTTCTTAATATATTTGCATATGCTAATCTCTTAAGATTTATTGTTTCATATCCTTTTCTTTGTTTTTTATTATTATAATCTCCACTATATCTCATAGCTTCAACTGGAGAAACTTTTGCTGCTATATTCATGGGCTTAATTAACGAAACAAATACAGTTATATAACTTATAATTAAAATTCCTATTATTACTGGTATATTAATTCCTAAAACTCCATACCTATCTAAACCTATAATTTTTACTATTATTAGATTACTAATTAAATATCCAACTATTATTCCTACTGGAATTGAAATAGTAGCTAAAGTAAGTCCTTCTTTTAATATAATTTTTCTTATTTGCTTTTTAGTTACTCCAACTGCTCTAAGTTTTCCATACTCTTGTACCTTATTTACTACTGATATATAGAAGATACTATAAATAACTATTATGCTTGAAAATATTATAATTAATGTTATAACTACTCCAAAACCTATTACTGTTGGATCTGGATTAGTTGTATTTATATAATCATCATTAACTTTAACATTATATTTATTTATCCCAACATCATTAGCTACGGACTTTAACTTTTCTTTAATTTCATCCCCTGATAATTTATTTTCTCCAAGAACTCTTATATAAGCATTAAATTCCATATCTTTTGATGATTCTTCATTTTTAAAAAAATTCTCTGATACTATTGCTGTATAATGTTTATTTGCCTTATTAATTTCTGAGTTCTTAATTATTCCTGATAATATAAAATTATATTTTTTTATCTTACCATCTTCTCTTGACTCATATTCTAAACTTACTTTTTCTCCAAGATTTGAATTAATACCAAGTAAGTTTAAATATCCTTCTTGAATAGCTATTTCATTTTTCTTAGTGGGTATATTTCCTTTAATAAACTTTACATTCCCCATATCATTTGTATTATTATCAGCATATACAATAGATAAATTATTTTCTTTAAAGCTTGAATATCCTACTGTTTTAAAAACTCCTATACTTTCAATATCTATATTATTCTTTAGTATATTTACTTTATTTACATCAACTCTTTTATATATTCCATGAAATGATCCTGATCTTTCAATAGTCACTTGCTTATTTGCATTAAACCAATTTAGACAAGTAAGACTAACTGATGTTAAAAGTGTTGTAGTTAATAAAATAGTTAAAATTATTAATATACTTTTAGACTTATTACTTTTAAGACTTCCTTTAGCTAAGGTAGATAAAGTATTCATTAACTCACCACCTTACCATCTTCAATATTTATAGTTCTATCTGCCATTTGAGAAATTCCCTCATCATGAGTTATCATAACAATTGTTTGACTATATCTTCTTGCACTTGCTTTTAATAAAGTCAAAACTTCTTCTTCAGTTTTAGAATCTAAATTTCCTGTTGGCTCATCTGCTAATATTATTGATGGCTTAGATGCCAAAGCTCTTGCTATTGCAACTCTTTGTTGTTGCCCTCCTGATAAAGTATTAGGCATACTATTCTTTTTATCTTCAAGCCCTAAAGTTTTCAATATATCATTAATAAACTCTATATCAACCTTCCTAGAATCTAAACCTATTGGCAGAATTATATTCTCCCAAACATTAATTGATGGTATTAAATTATAATATTGAAATACAAATCCTATTTGTCTTCTTCTAAATATAGCAAGCTTTTCTTCTTTCATATCTGAAATATCTTTTCCATCTATTAAAATCTTACCTGAACTTGGTCTATCAAGTGCTCCAAGCATGTGTAATAATGTACTTTTACCCGAACCTGATTTACCAACTATAGCAACAAACTCTCCTTCTTTAATTTCTATATTAGTGTTATCAATTGCCTTTACAAGATTTTTACCCTCACCATAGTATTTATTTAAATTAATAGTCTCTAATATGTTTTTCATACAATCCCCCTAAATTCATTAATTCTAAGATAAATTTACTTCTTTAGCTTAAGTATAAAATTTAGGACTTTCAAAACTCTTTCAACAACACTTACAGTTTTGTAAGTATTACAAAAAGCTCTACAATATTTTTTACTTATTGTAGAGCTTTTTTTATACCCCAATATACTATTTCTTATTTTTCAAATACATTCTATATAATAAAACTTGGCAGACGAATTATTAGAAATATTTGAGTATATGGATCTAAATACATTCTATATAATAAAACTTAGCCCCCTATTACTCATAAAAACAATCTATAATTACTATTTTATGCTGCTGTTAACTTTATAAATTATTAATTAAAAACTCTATAAGTATCATAGACTTTTAATCTAACAACCCCTTATCTTTATCCCAATCTAATTTACTAGCAAATAAATCTAACTCTTCTTCCTTATATTCTAAATTTTCCTTTGATATTTTTACATTTTCATTAAGCTCTTTATCAATATACCCTTTATTTAAGTTTATATAATTTAATTTATTTATTATGTAAGCAATTCCCCAAATAACTATTGCATAAAATATATATGGCATGGATTCATTCATATAATATGAAATTACATTAAATAATTGGTGTTTTACTACTAAATTATTTTTATATATAAAGTCTGATATATATGTATATGATTTGTATATTGTAACTAAACTATATATACAAATAATTATTGATAACGCATATAAAACACTCGTTATTAAATC
Source organism: Clostridium mediterraneense (assembly GCF_900091705.1). Classification (GTDB taxonomy): domain Bacteria; phylum Bacillota; class Clostridia; order Clostridiales; family Clostridiaceae; genus Sarcina; species Sarcina mediterraneense. Next base: position 2,025,975 of record NZ_LT594785.1, read on the forward strand.
TTTATTTTTTAAAGTACTATTTTTCATTAATAAATCTCCTATAAAAATAATTTAAACTTTCTTCTAATTATCTGTTTTAAAGTTCAATATTATACTCCCCCCTCACTCTATAATAACTAACTTTTTTAATATATTTAGTTATTATTAATAGCTCAGAATAGATAATATCACTCTAATATGAAATTAATATAAAATATAATCATAATTTTTGTATAACAGGTAATATATTACTTATTTATGATGTTATTTTTTATTCTTATTAAGAAAATTTATAATTAAAATTTAAAAACCATCTAAAATAAGTTGTACTTTAGATATTTTTTTAAAATATAAGCCTCATGTTTCAAAGAATATTGTAAATCTCATTCCATCTTGTATAGCCTCAAAAGAAAATGGCAATTTATGAGTTAATAGTATTTGACGGACAATATATAATCCTAATCCATTTCCACCACTATTTTTATTTCTATCAAATTCTGCTCTATAAAAAGCTTTAAAAATATTTTCCAAATGTTCTTTAGGAATTGGTATACACTCATTCTCTATAACAAGTGATTTATCTTTAAAATAAATTCTTATTTTTTTATATTCATCAGTATATTTTATAGCATTAGAAATAATATTAGATAAAGCCTTAGTAAATAAAGTTTTATTAAGCTTAAAAATAAATGAATTCTCAGTATCAACCGTCATATCTATATTCTTTGATTTTGCTATAAGCTTATATGATTTTATAGTCTCTTCTAATATTTCTGATAAATCTACCTCTTCTTCCTTTTTATCACTTAAATTATTAAATCTCGATGTATCTAATATTTCTTGAACCATATTACTTAAATCCTCAACTACATCTTTACACTTTTCTAAATATACATAATGGTTTTTATATTTTCCTATATCAAATAACATATTTTCTATCATTATATGTATACTCATTAAAGGAGTTTTAAGTTCATGAGATGCTCCCCTTAAGAAATCCCCCTTCATTTTTTCTGATTTACCTACATTCTCAATTTCTTTCTCTAAGGAATGGATAGTACTTAAAAGTCTTTCATATAAACTATTAATATTTCCTGCTAACTCTCCTATTTCATCATCAGTTTCTATTTCACAAAAAGCTTTATTATTTAAAAGTTCCATTTCTTTAGTAACTTCACATATCTTCTTTATAGGGCTAGTAATTTTTCTAGCATATATATATACTACAATTAATGAAATAAGTAAACTAATTACCAATGTATACGGAAGTAACATAAATATCACATCTCTAGTTTCTTTAAGCGATTCTAAATCCATAACTAATTTTAAATTTACAACATCACCATCTAAAGTATTAAATTGCTCTTTCCTAATAATAGTAGGATTCTTAATATTAATATTAATATACGAGTCTACATCGGTTTCCATTATAATCTCTGAGTCTATACTATTATCTATACATATATCTGAAATAGATATCATATCATCATTAAATTTATCTGAATGTATATCAATATCTACTGAATCCATCCCCTGAAATAACTTATTTTCTCCTCTTATATTCATATATATATATACTCTATATACATGAACATAATCTTTTATTATGTTATTAATCTCTTCCTCATCTTTACCACTTATTTCTGCAACTAAAGCTTCGCTAATCTCCTTTACTTCAGCTTGTTTTCTATTAGTATAAGATATTGGTAATAACATATAAATCAAAATATGACAAATTAAAATTATTATACTTATTAAAATCATAGTAAATAAATATGTCTTAGTAAATAATTTTAACTTTCTCATACTATCTCCTCAAATTTATAACCAATCCCTTTAACAGTTACTATACAGTTTAATTCTAATTTTTTACGAATATTTTTTATATACACATCAATAACCCTATTATTAGGTGCTTCATCTATGCTCCATAATATATCTAGTATTTGATCTCTAGTTAAAACTTGATTCTTATATTTTAATAATAACTCTAATAACTTTATTTCTTTAGGCTTTAAATCTATAAGCTCCCCTTGCTTCTTTGCTGAAAAACCTAAAAAATCAACCTCAACATCATTATAGTTCCACTTATTAACCCTAGTATCTTGTATCCTTCTTCTAAGTAATGCCTCTATTCTCTTATGAAGAATCAGCACTGAAAAAGGTTTTGTAATATAATCATCTGCCTTCTCATCAAAACTCATAACCTGAGCATTTATATCACTCATAGCAGTTAACATAATTACAGGTACATCACTTACTTCTCTTATTCTATTTAATACAACAAATCCATTTACTTTAGGTAACATTACATCTAATATAACTAAATCTACTTTATTATTTAAAAATAAATCTAAACCTTCTTGTCCATCCCTTGCATTTAAGATATTATAACCAACTTCGGATAAATATTCACTAACACCTTCTCTTATAATTTCTTCATCTTCTACAATTAATATATTAGTTTTCACTCAAATCCCCCACTTATTTATTTCTTAAATTAAAGCTAATTAACTTATTTAATTAAAATCTATTTCTACTAATATTGAAATTTATTATTTAAATTAATTTCAATAAATTATATTATAATTTACCCTTTTCTAAATTAAGGTGAAAAGATAAAAAATTCACAAAACTTATATAAATAATTCAAATAAAAATAGCCTGATTTTTAATCAGACTATCTAAGTAAATTTTTATTTTTCTCTTTCTTGTATTGTTACACTAATAATATCCCCCGCTTCTTTACCAAGCTCTTCACGAATCTTTTTTTGAATGCCAATTAAACCTGTTAATAAATCATCACTCTTAAGTGTTCTAGCTAGATTTCTCGCTACTATAAAGACTATTAATATAGCTAATATATCTGTTCAACCTTTTAGTACTGGACTAAATATTTGTTGATAATCTGCAAGGTTTGGAAATATCTTACCTAACTTAAATATCCTAGCGATAAATCCATCTGGTGATAGTAGAACAAAATTTAATAATAGCATTAATAATCCTGCCATAGTTAATGGAAATGTTAGAATGAATGCATCTCTTACTGCACAAATATGTCTTTGTGCATTTAACTTTTCTGCCACTGGTACTAGAAGTCTTTCTATACTACTCTGAAATTTATCCATAAAATTCATTAATAGTTCCTCCTTATAACAAAAATTAAATTATATAAAACCTCTTCTAACTATTAGTTTTTATCCATTACTTCATATGATTATATAAATTATCTTCATTAGATTTTCTAGCCATTACAATCTTTTTATTTAAAATCTAATCATATAAACATTCAGTTTATCTATTTATTAACACTTGAATACTCTAATACAGAAGATGTTTTATAAAAACTTCTATACCTTTATCATTCACTCTAACTCATTCTTATTACTTATTAGATACATTACTATATTGCTAATACACTAATTTTTTATTTAAATAACTTCTAAATAAAGTATTTTATAAACTTAAAGCTCTATTAATTTTTATAAGTTTTGTCCATTATTTTTTATAACTTCTTTATACCAATAAAAACTTTTCTTCTTAATTCTCTTTAAAGTCTTAATATCATTTTCATCTCTATCTACATATACGAATCCATAACGTTTTTGATATCCATTTAACCAACTTAATAAATCAGTAAATGACCATGTACAATATCCTAGAAGCTCTACTCCATCTGTCACTGCCTCACGACAAGCTTGTATATGACTCTTTAAATACTCTATTCTATAATCATCATTTACTATATCTTCAGCTTCTAAATTATCAAATTCTCCAAGACCATTTTCAGTTATTAGTATAGGTAATCCATATCTACTTGTAATTCTTCTCATTCCTACTCTTAAACCTGTAGGATCTATTTCCCAATCCCAATTAGTAGATTTTAAATTAGGATTCTTAATAGTTTTATAAACTCCAGGAATTCCACTTTCTTTTGCTGTTCCTTTTTTCCCACTATTATTCATAGAATCAGATATACCAACACCATCTAATTGATTTGCTTCTACAGTTGATGTTCTATAATAATTAATTCCTATAAAATCAGGCTTTCCTTTTTCTAATAACTCAAGATCAGCATCTTCAATAACTGGAGCTATTCCTAATTTTTCATAATATTTAAATGCAAATGATGGATATGTTCCTTTACAATAAATATCAAGCCACCAATTACAATTAATATCTTCTGCATTTTCATAAGCTAGTACATCTTCCGGCTTACAACTATATGCATATGTTGGTCCTAAGGCAAAGCTTGGCCCAATCATTCCATTAGGTACATAAGTTCTAAATGATTGAATTGCTTTTGCATTTGCTAAATTAGCTATATGATTAGCTTCTAACATTCTTTTTCTATCTTTAACACCTGGTGGATGAAGTGCTAACATATATCCTAACTCCATAAATACATTTTGCTCATTTAAAGTTACCCAATGTTTAACTCTATCTCCATATCTTTTATAAAGAGTTATACAATAATTATTAAAATCGTCTATTATTTCTCTAGACTCCCATCCTCCATATAAATCTTGTAAGTGTTGTGGTAAATCCCAATGATAAATTGTTATTATTGGTTTTATATTATTTCTTAATAATTCATCTATTAAATTATCATAGAATTCTAAACCTTTTTCATTTACCTCTCCTCTACCCATTGGATAAATACGACTCCAAGCTATTGAAAATCTATAAGCCTTTAGCCCCATCTCAGCCATTAAGGCTACATCTTCTTTATATCTATTGTAATGATCTACAGCTATATCTCCATTTGTATTTTTATAAGTTTTTCCTGGCTCCTTAGTATATATATCCCATATACTTGGCCCCTTTCCATCTTTATCCCAAGCCCCTTCTACTTGATATGCAGCTGATGCTGACCCCCATAAAAAATCATCTCTAAAATTATCTAAATCCTTATATATCAAATTGTCATCCCCCTTCATTCTTATGCTTTTATTATAGCTTCAATCATTTACTTTGTAATCAGTTTCACAAGCTAAAAAAACATGTTACATTCTTAATTAATTGATACAAAAATATAACATATTGTTTTTTTTATAAAAAAACACCTAGCTTTTAAAACGGCTTGTCCATATAAAAACTAAGTGTTATTTTTAAATTTAATTATTAAATTTTATATTGATTATATAATTTTTTACCTATCCTCTCTATCATATATAATACTGGTAATTGAGTTGTTATATCACTTTCTCCAACTTTTACTTGCTGTACATAATATGATAAATTTAAATCTGATATTTTACTAATAGCACAATCTTCACTATTAGTTATACTTACAATAGTACATCCTTCTTTTTTAAATCTAGTTATACTATCTATTGTTGTTGGTGTCTCACCAGACACAGATAAAGCAATTATTAAACAATTATCATAAAAACTAAAATTAGTTGGGAAAAATGGATCGTCAATATGAACAGCAAATTTACCTATTGATGAAAAATATCTAGCAGCATATTTGCATAATATACCAGATGACCCTATTCCTAAAAATATAATATTACTTGCTACTTTAGCCAAATCACATAATTTATCTAATTTTTTATCTAAGTCACTATTATCTATCTTTTTCAAGAAATTAATTATTTCTGAAGTATCATCTCTAACTTTCTTATTATCTTCCTCACTAATATACATCTTAAATTTAACTTTAAATTCAGAAAATCCTTCACATTTTAATTTTCTACAAAATCTTAATATAGTTGTTGTAGATACATGCGCTTCCTCCGCAAGTTCTCTTATTCTCATATAAACTACTTTATTTCTATTTTTCATTATATAACTATACAATGATAATTCTAACTCATTTAGGCTTTGTATAACCTCATAATTGAACATATAATCCCCCACTCTATATTCTTTTGCTTATAAATTAATATTCTATTTTTTAGTATAAATAGAACTTAGATTTAAATCAAATCTTTTGAAATAATTAAAAATCTATACAACTAAATCTCTCTAATTTTACTTAATAATATTTATTTTGTCACATAAAAAAACACCAAACAGATAAATAATTTTACCTATTTGGTGCCTTTAATATTTTATTAAATTACTTTGTTTAAAATTAATTTTTATCCTTACTATTAATATTAACTTAAATGTCATTTCAGCATTTCTACCATATATCCCTATTCATATAGATGATTAAATTTTTTATAAAAATTGAAAGCTGTATAATAAGACAAATTCTAAAATATTTTCTAGAATACATCCTAACTATACAGCCCTTATATTTTTAATTATCAGTATTTTAAAATAGTGTAAATGTGATATTAGTAACGGTTAAAATATTTTTAATTCTACTGATTTTATTCTAAATTAGCTTAGATGCTTAGCGACTTTCGTATCTAAATTCTATACTACTTAAGAATAATGCACCAGCATAGTCATTATTAGCAAGTGTAATACGAGCAACGCTTAATAATGCGAAATCTTCAGCTCTAATAATATCATCCAAGTCAAATTCTAAAACATAATGATTATATTGGAAATTTCCTGGTGAGTTTTGAATTGGAATATTACCACTGTTATAAACTTGTATATTAGCTGCATTTACTACACCATTGGCTCTAGCAAATAATGATGAAAGTCTGATTGCAAATCTATTACCAGTTGGTGTATTTGAATTATCAGTTAATAAATGCACAAATACCTTAGCTCTTTGACTTCCATTACGAGCATCTCTTGGTACACTAAAAGTTAATGAATACTCATCTGTATCACCTTGTGGTAAAAGCCATCCTAATAGTCTAATACTAGAATTAGCAGCTCCAAGTGGTATAGTATCAGGTGTAGTTTCATCAGCATCATTTATATTTCCACCATTAAATACTAATGATCTAAATTCTCTTGGATCATTACTTGGGCAACAACTACTTGACATATTGAGTTACCTCCCTATTATTCAAATTTTTTCTATAATATATTATATTAACTAACTAATAATTATGTTAACTAAATATTTATTACAAGTTATATAGTTTAAAATATCATTATTAAATACTATTATTTCTCTCTAATTCTTATAAACTTAAAATTCTTTTAATATTTTTATTTGACTAAAAAAACTATCATATTAGCTCTAAACAAAGTTTTATTAATTAGATATAAAAAACAAAAATTCATTGTTCTGTCTTTATAAAATAAAAAAGCTCTGTTATTTAATATGATAGTTCTCAAACTATAAAATATATATATATTCAATAAATTTAAATATACATATCTATTTTTAGAATTAAAATAACATTAAAAATGTTATCTCCTTTAACTTACCTTACGATACTTGCTCAAATTGACTATTATATAATTCTGCATAGAAACCTTTTTTAGCAAGTAATTCATCATGATTTCCACTTTCTAAAATATCACCATCTTTTAATACAAGTATTACATCAGCATTTTTAATTGTTGATAATCTATGTGCAATTACAAATGAAGTTCTTCCTTCCATCAGCTTGTCCATTGCATTTTGAATAATAATCTCTGTTCTTGTATCTACTGAACTTGTGGCTTCATCTAATATTAACATTGGTGCATCTTTAATCATTGCACGTGCAATAGTTAATTGTTGTTTTTGTCCTACTGATAAGTTTAATTTATCATTTAAAATTGTATTATATCCATCATGTAAAGTTTGAATAAAATGATGTATTCCTACAGCTTTACACGCTTCTATAATCACATCATCACTTACTCCCTTTTGATTGTATACTAAATTTTCTTTAATAGTTCCTTCAAATAACCAAGTATCTTGTAACACCATACAGAATAAATCATGAATATTCTCTCTAGTTAATTTACTAATAGGAGTATCATCAATTAAAATTTCACCTGCATTTATTTCATTAAATCTCATTAATAGATTAACTAATGTTGATTTTCCTGCACCAGTAGGTCCAACAATAGCAATTTTTTGACCTGGTTTTGCACTAGCTGAAAAATCATTAATAATAATTCTATCAGTACCTTCATATCCAAACTTAACATTTTTAAATTCTACTTTACCTTTTGTATCAGTTAAACTTGTTTGCTTTGTACTTTCATCTTCCATTTCTTCTGCTTCTAAAAATTCAAATACACGTTCACTAGCTGCTGAAGCAGACTGCATACTTTGTGCTGCTTGAGCAATTTGTGCAAGTGGTTGTGTAAAATAACGAATATACATAATAAATGCTACAATAACTCCAAATGAAATAGTTCCATTAATTGCAAGCATTGCTCCTGCTACACAAACTGCTACATAACCTAAATTACCTATAAAAGTCATTACAGGCATCATAAGCCCTGATAAAAATTGTGCTTTGAATGCACTATTTTTAAGCTTAGTATTTAAATCACCAAATTTATTCTCTATTTGTTCTTCTGCATTATATGCCTTGATTACAGTATGACCTGTAAATGCTTCTTCAATATGTCCATTAATTTTACCAAGATATTTTTGTTGAGCTGAGAAATACTTTTGAGATTTTCCCATTATAAGCATCATTAATGCAAATCCAATAATTGTTGCTACTACTGCTGTGATTGTAAGTAATATATTTGTCTTTATCATCATTATTAATGATCCAAGGAATAAACAAACAGCACTTACCAAGTTACCTACACTTTGATTCAGAGTTTGTCCAATTGTATCTACATCATTAGTAATACGAGATAATACATCTCCAGTTGTAGTATTATTATAATATGACATAGGTAGCTTATTTATCTTAATAGATATTTCACGTCTTAGACTTTTAGATACTCTTTGAGTAACTGATGCCATTATATATCCTTGTAATAAATTCAATACTGTACTTATTATATATATGAATACTAAAGTTAATCCTATTGAAGTAATTGCATCTATATCAATATCACTAGCTAGTCCAGCTGTAATAATATCTGTAAGTTCTGAAAGTTTATCAGGACCTATTAATGCTAAAATAGTTCCAATAATTGCACTTATAATAGCTATAATTATTACTGTCATATGACTCTTACAATATTTCACTAATTTCTTTAATGAATCTTTTGATTGCTTTGGTTGCTTTGATTTTTTCTTTTCCTTCATTATGCAAGCTCCTCTCCTGAAATTTCTGAACAAACTATTTCTTGCTCTTCATCTAGCTCCTCTTTTGAAAGCTGTGAGTATGCTATATCTTTATAAACACCACAAGATTCCATTAATTCGCTATGTGTTCCCATACCTACTACAACCCCTTCATCTAGAACAATAATTTTATCTGCATCTTTTATTGTGCTAATTCTTTGAGCTACTATAAGAATAGTTGTTCCTTTAATTTCTTTCTTTAAGAATTTACGTAACTTACTATCAGTTTTATAATCTAAAGCAGAGAAAGAATCATCAAAAATCAATACTTCTGGATATCTTGCTATTGCTCTAGCTATAGATAAACGTTGCTTTTGTCCCCCAGAAAGATTAATTCCCCCTTGAGCTATATGTGAATCATATTCACCTTCTAATTTTTCAACAAACTCAGAAGCTTGAGCTGCATAAACTCCATAAACAACATCATCCTTTGAAATATGTGATCTTCCATTATCTCCAAAAGCTATATTTGAATTAACTGTTCCCTCAAATAAAGTTGCCTTTTGTGATACATATCCTAACTTATTTCTAAGTACTTTTTCATCATATTTTTTAACATTTAATCCATTAACTAAAACTTCCCCCTTAGTAACATCATAAAAACGTGGAATAAGATTAATTAATGTACTCTTTCCACTACCAGTTGCCCCAATAAAAGCAATAGTTTCTCCTCTTTTTGCACTAAAGTTAATATCCTTTATTACATAATCATCTGCATCAGGATATTTAAAGCTAACATTTTTAAATTCTATCTCTCCACTAATTCCTATTGGAACTTCAGTACAAGTACCCTTTTTAATACTTAATTCTGTATCAAATATCTCATTAATTCTCTTAGCTGATACTGTAGCACGAGGTAATAAAATAAATATCATTACTAACATCATAAATGCCATTACTACTTGCATTGCATATGATGAGAATACTATCATCTCTGAGAATAAAGTCATTCTCTCTCTTAAACCAGCTCCTTGAATTAATATTGCCCCAAGCCAGTAAATTGAAAGATTTAATCCATTCATAATTAAGTTTATACTAGGCATCATAGTTGCCATAACACGATTAGCAAATAAATTAACATTTGTAAGCTCAGTATTAGCATCCTCAAATTTATCTTCTTGATACTTTTCTGCATTATATGCACGCACTACTGGAATTCCTGAAAGATTCTCTCTTGCAACACGATTTAAATTATCTGTTAATTGCTGAATCTTCTTAAACTTTGGAAGAGCTATAACTACACATATTCCAACCATAATCATTAAAACACCAATAGCAACTGCAGTAGCTATAGAAAAAGTGTAATTTTTTCCTGTTATTTTTAATATCGCCCATACTGCAAGTATTGGAGCTTTTATTATTAATTGTAATCCAATAACTATAAACATTTGCACTTGGTTAACGTCATTAGTTGAACGAGTAATTAAACTAGCAGTTGAGAAATTATTGATTTCCTCCATTGAAAAAGATTGAACTTTATCAAATATTCTTTCTCTTAATCTTGCAGAAAAATTAGCTGCAATCTTAGCTGCAAGTGCTGCTACAATAACTGAAGCTATTAAACTACCAAGCGCACACAATAGCATTACTCCACCTGAAGATAAAACTTCACTCATCTCACTACCTGGTGTTTGTACTAACATTGTAATTTTACTCATATGATCAGGTAATTCTAAATCAAGCCATACCTGTGCAACTATAAAGATAAGACTTATAGCAAGTAATCCCCACTCCTTTCCTGTAAAATTTTTAAATATCTTTAACATATCTAAAACTCCCCTCTTTTATTAAGATACCTTATATAATACAAATGAAAGATTAACTGAAAATAAACTTTTTAGAAAAATTTTCAATTATTTTCTACAAAAAATGATGTATATAAGCTAATATGCTTATATACATCATTTAATAATTATTTTATGGGTAAAGTAATCTTAAATTCTGTTCCCTGATTTAAAACACTATTACATATAATTGTTCCATTATGTAGGTTTATTATTTTCTTTACTATAGTTAAACCTAATCCATTTCCCATTGTAGTATGGGATATATCTTGCTGATAAAACTTATCAAATATCTTAGGAAGAGCTTCTTTAATAATTCCACATCCACTATCCCTAATATTTATTACTATATTATCCTCTACCTTATTAATAGTAATCTTTATTACTCCTCCCTCATCAGTAAACTTAATAGCATTATCAATTAAATTAATCCATACCTGATTAAACATTTCCTTATCTCCTATATAATTTAAATCAATAATATCAACATCTAAGGAAATATTCTTATTTATAAATTTTGATTCTAAAATAGCTATACAACATCTTAATTGTTCACTAATATTAAAACTTTGTACCTCTTTCAATATACTTTGAGTCTCTATTTTTGAAAGACTTAAAACATTTTCTGCTAAAGCTGCAAGTCTTGTTGATTCATCTATAACAATATCTAAATATTCATCTCTCTCCTCTTTTGTAAGATCATCATATTTTAATATCTCAGCAAAACCCTTTATAGAAATAATAGGTGTTTTAAACTCATGAGAAAAATTGTTTATAAAATCTGTACGTAGAACTTCAATACCACCTAGTTCCTCTGCCATACGATTAAAATTTTCTGAAAGCAAATTAAACTCTGGTGGATGTTTTATATCAAGTCTCGCATTAAAATCTCCACTTGCAAGTTTATTAATTCCTTCAACAAATTTTCTAACATTCTTTAAAACTATATTACTTGATATCAATGATACTATAGTTCCAATAATCAAACATACTACTAATGTTACTCCAGGAAGCACCATAATTTTTTGTATATTATTTTTATTTAATATACCAATCGATAATAAAATATATACTAATATTGATGTTAAAAACATAGTAATTGATAATATGATAAAAAGTGAAATAGCATATGATAAGGTTAGTCCTATTTTCTTTTTCCATTTATTCATGTTTTTTAACCACCTTATATCCAATCCCTCTAACAGCTACTATTTCAAACTCAGGATATGTTGAAAATCTTTTTCTAAGCCTATTTATATGAACATTAACCGTAGTATCACCACTTTCAGTTTCCATTCCCCATATCTCATCCATTAATTGAATTCTAGTAAATATACGATCTGGATATGATAAAAGCTTATATAATAAATAGAACTCCTTTTGAGGAAGAGTTTGTTTATTATCTTCACGAGTTACAGTTAAAGTATCATAATCAAGAATTACTTTTCCTAAAACAAGCCTTCTAGAATTTACAATTTGTGCTCTCCTAAGAAGTGCACGAATTCTAAGTAACATCTCTTCAGTATCAATAGGCTTGGTCATATAATCATCAGTTCCTACTATAAAACCCCTTTTCTTATCTTCTGGCAAATGTTTAGCTGTAGCCATGAGTATAGGTATCATACTATTCGAAGCTCTAATTTCTCTCACAAACTCGTATCCATCCATATTAGGCATCATTATATCCAATATAATTAAATCTATATGCTGACTTTCTAATAATTCTAATGCCTTTATCCCATCTTCAGCAGTAAAAACTAAGTACTTTTCTCTCTTTAATACTGCTTCTAATAACCTTCTTGCATTCTTATCATCCTCAACTACTAATATATTTATCATTTTTCACTTTCCCCCTAAAAAGCTATATTACTCTAAACACTAAAAATATAATCTCAATTATTTTTACTATTATATCTTCTAATTATTAACTTAAAATAAACTCCTTTTTAATATTTTAAAATTAATTATCTATATAAAAAAATAATGACAAGTACTTATTTAAAAGTACTTGCCATTACTCTATTTTATCTGGTGGAGATGACGGGTGTCGAACCCGTGTCCGAAAGCAGACCAGTAAGACTTTCTACGAGTGTAGTCATCTGATTTAAAATTCCCTAAAAAGACGTCCAGTGACAAACTTCTTTCTCGGTAGCTTCATATCTTCCGTTCTTAACTCAAAGCTTTGCTAAGCTCGGTTCCCCACTTTAAATGACACCTGGGTCCTAAACCGTGGGCAGCCTAGGTCAGATGAGCAGCGCTAAATTAAGCTGCTAATGCAAAATTATCTTCTGCGTTTATATTTAATGCATAGTCGATTTAAGAGTTTCCATGCTTCACTCTACTCGCTTATCAAACCCATCTTACCCCCGTCGAAGCCAAAACATCCCCACGATTGGTAATTAGATTTAAACGCTAATCAATTACTCTATTAAATTTTAATTATATTATAATTATATAAATATTTATGGGTTAAGTCAAGTTTATTGCTGTTTCCAGCTATGTATATGTTTGTTAATAAGAAGATTGGAACGGACTTAACCCAATGAAAACTTTTCGAAATATTTATTTATTACAGAAATTAATTATATACTATCTCCACTCTTTTGTGAAGTATATTTTCATATTTAACTGTATCTACTATTATTAATCTTATTATATTTAATTATTCATTTAAAATAGTGTAATATTGTTAATTTTAAACATTATTCTAATCAATCTAAATTTAATACAAGTACCATTATTAGTTACTTATATTAAAAACTTTTTTTACTATAAATGAATCAAATATTATCAACAATTCACTATCTATAAAATTTTCTTTTCTTCGCTTCTTTTAAACCATATATACTATTCTAAACTATATCTCCCCCTTAATTATTAACTTTATTTTACATTTGTTTTTTAAGGAGTAAAATAAATCTAAGTTTTATACCTTTCAACCCTCAGAGTATCTTAAACTAGAAATAACTTAACATTTAATGATTTAAAAATCATTTAAACTAAAATAAGTGCCCCATAATATCAAATAATATTATTATGAGACACTCTTAAAGTTTAAAATATTAATCTATTAAATAATCTTTTATCATAATTTATAAAGTCTTTTCTTACTTCTTTATCTTATAAGCAACTAATATTTATTCTGCTTCTTCATACATATCCAAATCATCTTCTATAGATGTTATCATTACCTCAGCTTCTATATCAGATACTAATGAACCTCTCCCATCTATAAGATCTAATCTCCCATTATCAAGTAACCACCTATGTTGATAAAGCCTAATTGCTGCCTTAGAAACATGATTTATATATTTAGCATTAATAGCAGCTCCTATTGCCCCTCCAACTATAGGTAAATAATCAAATATTCTATCCTGAAATAAAAGTATTTGTATTTCTCTTGATATTTCTATCTCAAGTTCTTGCTCTACTGCATGAACACTTATTATACTCAATTCTTTTGAAACTGTTTTATTAACCATTTTATTTGCAAGCTTTTTTATAGACTTTTCATCAATAACATGTTCAATCTTATTTAATATTGAAAGTGCCTCTTCCCTTTGTTTTAAAGTCCTTACAGAACCAGCTCCAAGAACTGCTAGAGCAAATTCTTTTTCATAAACATTATCTAATTTATATCCATATGCTGCTCCTATTCTCATTATTGTTCTAAGAGCAATTGAAAGTATAAAAGGTATATCAACAGCTAGTCCTACTATACCAACACTTCCTACAGCTACTCCTTGAGCTGTAGCAATTCCTATTGCTTTCTTTTTAGCATCTTTTGCAAGTTTATCACAAAATTCAAGCTCTACAAATTTTAATTGATTTATTGATTCTATTTTTGCCTCTTTTTCAATTCTTCTATAATCTAAAGAATTGTCAGCTATATTCCAAGTAAATTTTAAAAGTCCCCTTACTATTTTTTCAGTAGCAACTTTTTCTATAACTTTTCCTAAAGGCATTGTAATCGTTGCCATTGTTTTATCAAAAAAGTCAATCCCCTCATGTTTCCATGCTTCTATTGCCTCTATTTGTTGTAGTTCATATTTACTAAGAACTTTCATCAATTTCCCCCTTATTATTATTTTTAATTAAATTATATAATAAAAAGAGCGATTTGTCATTAAAATCGCTCTTTTCTTTATAAATCCTTAATTTTTATAAGGTTTATCTAAAGATTACTTCATTATTCTCTATTTTATCGATAATAGCTAATGATTCTACTCTTATTCCCTTATTTTCTAAGTGCTTTCTACCATCTTGGAATCCTTTTTCTATAACAATTCCTGCACCTACAACTTCAGCTCCAGCTTGTTTTACTACATCTAAAAGACCAAATATTCCACAAGCATTTGCAAGGAAATCATCAACTATAAGAATTTTTTCACCAGGTTTTATGAATTTTTTATCTACAACAACATTATAAACTGTTTGCTTTGTAAATGAGTAAATTTCTGAATGGAAAACCTTATCTGCCTTTTCTCTTGAAAGTCTTTCTACCTTTTTACCAAATACTAAAGGTAAGTTACCAAACTCTCTTGCAACAAAAGCTCCTATTGCTATACCTGTTGATTCTACAGTTAGAATCTTATCTATTTTTTCTTCTTTAAATATATTTTTAAACTCTTTACCTATCTTTTCTATAAAATCAACATCCATTTGATGATTTAAGAATGAATCAACCATTAATATGTTATCTTCTGTGATTCTTCCTTCTTCTCTTATTTTTTGTTTTAATAATTCCATATAGCTCAGTCCTTTCTAACTATATCTTTTTCTATACTAATTTTATAACAGATTCTTTCTTTTGCCTAGAAAAAAAGATTTATTTATACTTTTAATAAATAATAAGCTAAATTATTACGATTAATCATTAGAATAGATATTTTTAATTCTATCTAATATACTTTCAGGTTCTCCACCTCTATTTCTTACTAATAAGGCTGCTTGAATCATAGTAAATATTAATGATGATTCTCTTCTGTAGGCAACATATCTAGACTCCCAGTTATTTGTATACTTATTCTTAAATCTTCTTA
Organism: Clostridium mediterraneense; assembly: GCF_900091705.1. GTDB lineage: Bacteria > Bacillota > Clostridia > Clostridiales > Clostridiaceae > Sarcina > Sarcina mediterraneense. The sequence continues at coordinate 2,041,889 of NZ_LT594785.1, forward strand.
ATCCCTTAAATGAATAGAAAATTTGTCCGTATTCATATATTTGAAGAGCAACTTTTTCATTTAAGAAAGCATACTTTGAAGTACCAACATTAGCAAGTGGAGCCATTCCCATATTAAATCTTTCATAACCTTGCTCTTTTCCTTTTTCTATAAGGTTTATAAACATAAAGTCCATAAGTCCTGCTGCTGAATCTCCTTCGAATCTCATAAGATCTACTGAGAAGCTTCTTCCATTATCATACATATTCATTATATTAGCAAAACCTTTTATTTCACCTTCAGCATCTTTTATTACTCCAATCGCTTCTTTTGATAAATAATATTCATCAAAGAATCCAACTGAATATCCTTTTTCTTTTCTACCACCTAGCCAATTATCTGAGATTTCTCTTAATCTTTCTATAGTTTCTTTAGAATATGGAGGGAATATCATATCGAAAGTATATCCTTCTTTAATCATTCTATTTCTTGATTTTTTAAGGCTCTTCATCTTATTTCCCACAACTTCAAAGCTAGCAACATCTATCATAGCTTCTTCACCTATCTTCATAAAATCATATCCATGAGAATGAAGATAAGTTATCATATCCTCTTCTATTTGATAGAATACTAAAGTATATCCATATAAATCTGCAAAACTATAGAAATTCTCAATCTCATCAAATATTTTTTCCTTATTACCTATAGGATTTCCAAGAACAAATATTTTATCTGCATAAATTTGATATTGGAACATAACATCCTTATCTTCATTCATATAGATAAATTTATCTCTTAAATAAACAAGGTGAGTAAGTGAACTTCCTTTATATTCATTAACTATTCTATTTATATCCTCTTCATAATCATAAAAAGACTTTGTTGGGAAATTCTTTTCTTTATTTATAAAGAATATAACTATATATACAACAACAGCAATTAAAAACATAAATAGTGCTGTTCTTCCAAGTTCCCTAAATAACATTCTTTCTAAATGATCTTTTGTATATCTTACATAGAAATGTAAAACTACATGGTAACCTATAAATGATAAGCTAAGTATAGCAATATCTCTTAATGTATTTTTCCATGTAATAATAAAACTTTTTCTATAAAATATCTTTCTACTCTTATATAAAGTATATATAGCAATTAAAGCTACAAGTACTTCACCAATATATAATCCTATATAAAGTAAAACTGCTGTTCCAACTAAAATAAGTATTATAGTTGCCTTATAAATTGTTTTAGTTCTATATCTAAGCATACATGATGCTATTATAAGTAAAAATCCAACTAATATATTTAAATCATTAGAAAAACCAAGTGTTGTGCTTCCAAATAGCTTCTCAACAACTCTAATCTTAAGTAAAAGATTTGAGTCTATACTTGTTAACATCATTGTTATACCTGTAAATAATACAATAAGTTTTAAGAATTGATATGCTATATTTGAAATAATTTGATCTGGTAGATTATTATATTTAGAATTAACTTTCTTACCAAAATCACGCATATATAAAAGTATTCCTATAGCTGCTGGAACTATATAATAACTTATTCTATAAAGTAAAATTATAATAAGTGATTGTGTTACTGGTACTCCAAGTCCTTCAAGTCCTGTTATAAATGTAAGGTCAAATGTACCAACTCCACCAGGAATCATACTTAAAATTCCTATTACAGCTGATGCAATATAAACTGGTAAGAATTTATAAAATCCTAACTTCACTCCTAGAAGTACTAAAATTAAATACATTAATGCTACTGTTGTTGCCCATTCTAATGATGATATAAGTATTATTAATAAACTACTAAAAAAATCTTTACTATCTTTATTTCTTATGTATCTATAAATAAAATATAAAATTAAAACTGGTACATACATTGCAATAATAAACATAGGTATTACAAGCCAGCCTTGATTTAAAAAGCTTTTAGTATGTACTGCTAAATAAAATAAACAAACAGCTGATAATCCTGTAAGATTTAAGGCTACTATTTTACTAATTTCTTTTAAAAGTAATTTTTTATCTTCTACATAATCCCCATAAAAATGTTGTTTAATCCCAAGGGAAGTAGCTCCTCCAAATCCTAAAAGACTTGAGATAGAACTCGCAATCCAAGAGTATTTATACACTTCTCTATTTTTTAGTTTTATTCCTACTTTCTTCTTTAAAATAAAATCATAAAGAGAAAGTGGAGCGAAAGAGACTATTCCCATTAAAGCAATCAAGGCTATATTACGCACTGTTAAGCTATCTTTATACATTAAAAGATATTTTAATTTTACGCCTTTTAATACATGGGCAAATTCTTTTATGACAAAAGTTATTACTATCGATACAAATATTATTTTTAAAATCATCTGTACCTTTTTATTTATCTTTAACTTCATATGATTCTCCCCTCTCTAAATTTTTTCACTAATGTTAATATAATTTTTTATCCCTTAACTTAGTTTACAACATTTTTAAATTTTTATCTCTAATCTTACCAATTTGTAATTTTATTTTATAAAAAAAAGCGTTTATATTTCTATAAACACCTCTTTTTCTAATATAAATTAATATCTATTTCTTTCTTTAAGTTGTCTTGCTATATCTCTTTTAGCTGCCTTTTCTAACATTGAATCTCTCTTATCATAATTCTTTTTACCTCTACATACACCAAGTTGTACTTTAACTCTACCTTCTTTTAAATAAAGTTTTAGAGGTATTAATGTTAGACCCTGTTGCTGAATAACCCCTATAAGTCTTCTTATTTCAGATTTATGAAGTAAAAGTCTTCTAGCTCTTAAAGGATCAACATTAAATATATTACCTTGCTCATATGGGCTTACATGCATTCCTCTTATAAAAACTTCTTCATTATCTATATCAGCATAAGCTTCTTTTAAATTAGCTCTGCCTCCTCTTATTGATTTAACTTCTGTTCCAACAAGCTCTATTCCTGCTTCAAGTGATTCTTCAACAAAATAATCATGTCTAGCTTTTCTATTTTCAGCTAATGTTTTATCTGATTTTACTCTTCCCATATACTCACCTACTAATACTATTCCTGATTTTCTAAAGCTTCTTTATTTACTGAGTTAGCATTATTTATTAATGCTTCTTCATTTTGTAAAATTTCTTCATTTTCTAAAGCTTCTTTTCTTTCTCTTTCTTCTTTCATATATTTATCTTCAAGAATTTCAAAATAAACTTCTCTATTGTCCATATCTACTTTAGAACATACTACTTTTATTCTATCTCCAAGCTTATAAACCTTTTTAGTTCTTTCTCCAACAAGATTTAATCTAACTTCATCAAATACATAATAATCATCCTTAAAATCTGTTATATGAATAAGTCCTTCAACAGTGTTTGGAAGCTCAACAAAAGCACCAAATGAAGTAACTGAGCCAATTATTCCTTCAAATTCTTGACCTATTCTATCCTTCATATATTCAGCTTTCTTTAAATCATCAACTTCTCTTTCAGCCTCTTGTGCTACTCTTTCCATTTCTGATGATTGTTTTGCTGCCTCTGCAACAATCTTAGAAAGTTTCTTAGCTCTCTTTTCATCAACTTTTCCATTTAAAACTTCTTTAATTATTCTATGAATTTGTAAATCAGGGTATCTTCTAATTGGTGAAGTAAAATGACTATAATATTCAGCTGCAAGTCCAAAATGTCCTTCATGTTCTGCTGAGTATTTAGCTTGCATCATACTTCTTAAAAGAAGTGTATTTACAACAGTTTCTTCATCTTTACCTTTAACAAGCTCTATAACTGATGCAAGACTCTTAGGATTTATTTCTTTTCCCCAATTTATTTGATATCCTAGATTAAATATAAATTCTTTAAACTTTTCTAATTTCTCTGAATCAGGCTCTTCATGTATTCTATATATAAATGGAACTCCTACCCAGTAGAAATGTTCTGATATAGTTTCATTACAAATAAGCATAAATTCTTCTATAATTCTGTTTGCTATAGCTCTTTCATAAGGCTTAATATCTATAGGCTTACCTTTTTCATCAAGTATTATCTTACTTTCTGCAAATTCAAAGTCTATAGCTCCTCTTTTCATTCTTGCATTATTTAAAATTCTACAAAGTTCTTCCATAGCTTTAAAATCATCTAGAAGATAATCATACTTAGCACTTAATTCTTCATCACCTTCTAATATTTTAGTTACATCTGTATATGTCATTCTTTCATTTGTTTTTATAACACTTTCATGAATTTCATGTTCTATAACTTTACCTTTAGAATTGATTGTCATTAAACAACTTAAAGCAAGTCTATCTACTTGTGGATTTAATGAACAGATACCATTAGATAATTTCTTAGGAAGCATTGGTATAACTCTATCAACTAAATAAACTGATGTAGCTCTCTTTAATGCTTCTTTGTCTAAAGGATTATTTTCTCTTACATAATGAGTTACATCTGCTATATGAACTCCTAATCTATATAATCCACCTTCTAATCTTTCAATAGAAACAGCATCATCTAGATCCTTTGCATCTTCTCCATCTATTGTTACCATTCTTAAATCTCTATAGTCTGTTCTTCTCTTTATTTCTTTACTTGGAATTTCTTCTTCTATTTGATTTGCAAATGAAAGTACTTCATCTGGGAATTCTTCAGGAAGTGCATATCTCTTAATTACAGAAAGTATATCAATTCCTATATCACCCTTTTGTCCTAGAATTTCGACAATTTTACCTTCTGGCTTTTTCTTTCCATCAGGCCATTTTGTGATTTCTACCTTAACAATATCTCCTGTTTTAGCTTTATGTCTATCTTTCTTAGAAATAAATATATCTTGAAGCATTCTCTTATCATCTGGTACAACAAATCCGAAATTTCTACTATCTTCATATTCTCCGATAATAACATTGATAGCTCTTTCTAAAATTTGTACTATTTCACCTTCACATTTTTTTCCTTCAACATCTTCTTTAACTATCTTAGCAACTACTCTATCTCCGTTCATAGCTGTTCCCATATAGTTTTTAGGAATAAATACATCCTTTCTTCCTTCTTCTTCAGGAAGAACAAATCCATATCCCTTTTGATGTAATTGTAATTTTCCAACAACAAGACCCATCTTTGCAGTTACTGCAAGTCTTTCTTTCTCATCCCTTGTAATAATGCCTTCTTTAATCATTGTATTTATTGCTTTTTTAAATGTCTTATATTCTTGTTTACTTATATCAAAAACTTCAGCTAATTTTTGTATATCCATTGGCTTATAGGAATCATCTTCCATAAACTTTAAGATAATTTGTTTTAATCCCATGTTACTCCTCCAATTTTCAGTCTAGTTTATTTATAATTATTTACATAATTTTCTCGTTAAATACTACTTATATACTACCACATTTATCTATATTTATATATAGTCACAATTTTTAATCAATTTATTTTACAGTATATTTTATGTAAAAATCTTTTAATTAATGTAGTCTTTAATATCTATTTCTGGAAACAAAATATCTATATATAAATATTAATTTTCTATAATATTTATCTTAATTATTCTAGATATTATAAATAAGGAGGTATCTCAAGATATTTTGAGACACCTCCTTATTTACAATGCTCTAAATTTATTTGATCATATTTAAAACTATAGTTGTTATAGCAAATAAAATAATTGATACAACTGTAATCTTAATAAGCATCGCATCTTTTGTTTTACCTTTATTTTTTGAATAGAAAGTCTCACTTTTACCTTGTATTAATCCACTTAAAGCATCCGCTTTACTTGGTTGAAGTAAAATTGAACCAACTATAATAATAGCAAGTATGAGTTCTATTACTATAAGAGCTGTTCTCATTACAGCACCTCCAAATTTTTTTCCTATTTAATTTATAAACTAATAATATCATATAGCCTATTTATTTACAATATTTTATAAGATTATACATCTAAATTAAAAGGATGCCTCAATATTGAGACACCCCTTCAATATAATATTTGATAGAAATTACTTAATGTTGAAGAATGATTTCTTTCCTCTGTATTCTGCAATTTCACCTAATTCTTCATTAATTCTGATTAATTGGTTGTACTTAGCAACTCTTTCACTTCTAGCAGGTGCTCCTGTCTTAATTTGACCAGCATTAACAGCTACAACTAAATCAGCGATTGTTGTATCTTCTGTTTCTCCTGATCTGTGTGAGATAACTGCTGTGTAACCAGCTCTGTTAGCCATTTCGATAGCATTAAGAGTTTCTGTTAATGTTCCGATTTGGTTTAACTTGATTAAGATTGAGTTAGCAACACCCTTGTTGATTCCTCTTTCTAATCTTTCTGTATTTGTAACGAATAAATCATCACCAACTAATTGAATCTTGTTTCCAAGTCTTTCAGTAATGATCTTCCATCCTTCCCAATCTTCTTCAGCCATACCGTCTTCGATTGAGATAATTGGATATTTGTTTACCCAATCTTCATAGAATGCAACCATTTCTTCTGCTGATAATGTTTTACCTTCATGTTCTAATACATACTTACCTGTCTTTTCATCATAGAATTCTGATGAAGCTGGGTCAAGAGCGATAAACATTTCTTCTCCTGCTTTGTATCCAGCTTTAGCGATAGCTTCTAAGATAACTTCGATAGCTTCTTCGTTTGACTTAAGGTTTGGTGCAAATCCACCTTCGTCACCGACACCTGTTGAATATCCTTTTTCATTAAGGATAGCTTTTAATGCATGGTAAACTTCTGAACATGCTCTTATAGCTTCCATGAAATCTGTCATACCTGCTGGCATAACCATGAATTCTTGTAAATCAACTGAGTTATCAGCGTGGCTTCCTCCATTGATTATGTTCATCATTGGAACTGGTAATACCTTAGCATTAACTCCTCCAATGTATTGGTATAATGGCATATCTAATGAGCTTGCAGCTGCTCTAGCTACTGCTAATGAAACTCCTAAGATAGCATTTGCTCCAAAGTTACCTTTGTTTGGTGTACCATCTAATTCAATAAGCTTTTTATCGATTTCTGGTTGGTTGTATACATTCATTCCTACAAGAGCGTCTGCTATAACTGTATTAACGAATCCAACTGCCTTAGAAACACCTTTACCATTGAATTTACTCTTATCCCCATCTCTTAATTCAACAGCTTCGAATATACCTGTTGATGCACCTGATGGTACTATAGCTCTTTCCATTGTCCCATCTTCTAAGTAGATTTCAACTTCTACTGTTGGGAAACTTCTTGAATCTAAAACTTGTCTTCCTTTAACGTCAACGATTTCTAAATATTGTTTCATAACTAAATTCCTTATATCATAAATTTGATATAAGTACCTCCCCTCTTTTGTCAAAGATTTATATAAATAATCTCTAGTTTCTTTTCCATCAATTTTTCTAAAAAATCGACTAAAAATATCTAGAAAATTTATTTCTAACTTGTCTTAATTATACCATAAATAATGTTTACATTCAAACTTTTCCTACTAAATATATATGCCTTAAATTTATCATTTTTTTTATAATTTTAAACTTTTTTAAAACACATATTTATAAAAGATAAACTCTTTAAAAAAATAATCAAATTCTATACAAATAAAGGCCAATTTCATTTAATTTAAATTTTCTTAAGAGCACTTTCAATAATTTTAAATAACATAATTCCCACTATTAAATTTATAATAACTGCTGGTAAAACTACTGTTGTAAATAAAATTAAAAATGGTGCTGGAAGTCCAACTATAATACTTGCTGATCCAAGAAAAATAGTTCCACTTATAAAAGTTCCAATAGGCAATATAATTATTGCTTGAATAAATCTTCTTTTGTACTCTGAAAGCTTTAAAATAAATTTAAATTTATTAATTAATAATATTATTAAATACACAACATTAACTGTAATTATTTTATCTATACAGTTAGATAATTGACCAGCTGGGAACTTTGTAGTAAGTGCAGTAAAAATAGCAGTTACCACACCTGCAATTAAACAAGTTTTATATTCCCCTCCATTTAAAATTATAACCATAAATAACATAATTAATGCAAAGTCAGCTTGCATAGGTAAACCAAGTGTTGGAGTTACTTGATGTAAAATGGCTCCAATCCCCAATAATAAAGCACTTATAACTAATTTTTTTGTATTTTGATTTCTCATATATCTTCCTCCTAAATATTTTTCAAATTTTAAGCAATTATTATTTCCATCTAAACTTCATTTCACTTGGGTCACCTCCTTAAATTTATTTTTATAAAATAAAAAACGCCCTATATATTTCTATATAGGACGGAATAACCGTGTTGCCACCTAAATTGCATTTAATATCTAAAAAATTTCTATTAAGTAAATAATTTTAGATTATATAAATACCTCTTTTTTCAGATACTAACATATCCTAACTGCTATAAGGTGCAGTCCACCATGAGCATTTCCTCTCATACCTCAAAAGTCCATTCATTAAATCCCTTCTTGCAAAGATTCCACCATCCTCTGCTCTCTTTATTGAAGCTAGATATAATTACTCCTCTTTATCACAGGTTATTTTCCATTTAATGTATTATACTATTATTAATTATATTTGTCACTAAGTTTTTATAAAAAAATATTTTTATATCAGCTTAACACCTATCGTAATAACAAAAATTATTATTCCTATTATTATACAAAGATCACCCATTATTTTATAACTTCTTTTATCAGAAGTCTTCCCAATTTCATATTGATTGATTCCAATAAGCATTTCAGTTATTGCAACAAATAAAATAGCAATATCTAGGCTTAAAGCTCCACCTAAAAAGTGTGCAACAATCAATACTGCCGCAATTACACTAGATATAACAGTAACTAAGCTTAAGGATTTCAATTTTCTCTCCATAAATAAATCAATCCCCTTTAATAATTGCTTATACTAAAATATATGCAGTACCCTAATAAAAATTTCTTTATTTTTATATTTATATATAATCATTTTTAAATATCGCCATATTTATAACATCATGATACTCTCCATCCCTATAAATTTCTTGTTTTAAAACTCCTTCTGTTATAAATCCAACTTTTTTATAGCAATTTATTGCTCTCTTATTAAAGCCAAAAACAGATAATTTAACCTTTCTAAAATTTAACTCTTTAAAAATAAATCCCAAAAGTACTCTTATAGCATCGGCACCATATGATTTTCCCCAATAATCTTTATTCCCAATTATAATTCCAATACTACAAGTTCTATCCTTAAAATTTGTATCTTTCACACTACAACAGCCTATGAACTCCATATTTTCAAGAGTTTCAATAGCAAAATCATAACACAAGCTATACTTTTCTCGTTCTGAAAATATAAATTTTTCTTCTTCATCAAGTGAAGTAGGAAAAACTGCATCAGCATTAACATTTCTAACAACTTCATAATCATTCATAAAAGAATATGCTTTTAAAACATCTCTTTCTGCAAAAGCTCTTAGTCTAACTAACTTTCCTTTAAACATATAATCTCTCCCATTAAAAATTTCTATTTAAAATAATATTCTATTGAAATATAAATATCCCTCTTTTCAATATTTTACTTAATATAAATTAAAATTTACAAATTACTTACTTTTAAAACCTTTATTATAATTTCTTTATATAGTATTATATACTATATAAAGAGAAACTAATAAGGGGGACCTAATATGAATATCTTTCTACAAATAATAATTGGGTTATTAGTAGTTATCGGAGCTTTCTATGTTATAAACAAAACACAAATAAGGGTAAAATTACTTAACTACTTATACAAAACACTAAAAAACTTTTCTGCTATGAGTCTACACATAATAGCTTTTATGATAAATTTCTTAGGAATACTTGGACTTGGGCTACTAAAAAATAAGTTCTCAACTATTTTATTTGATGTAATAGCTTTCCCACTACTCATAGTGGTAATCTTAACATTTACAACATCAATAATAACAGTTGCTAAAATTAAACAAAGTAAAAAAAAGCAAGGTAACTAAACCTTGCTTTTCTTTATTTTACACCAGTAGTTCCATATCCTCCCCTACTTTCATGGCTTCCTAAATCTTCAACAAATTCTATCTCAACATCAGTCATAGTTGCTTTTACTACTTCAAATTGAAGAACTCTATCATCATAATTCATTGACCCATCTTTTAAACATGCAAACATAGCACACCATTCATCATCATTTCCTTTGTATGCATTATCTATTTGCCCAACACTATTAGTTAATATTAAACCATAATTTTTAAATGTACTACTTCTTGGATAAACATTAGCTTTATATCCTTCTGGCATTTTCATTGCAAATCCTAATTTAACAAAAACAACATCTCCTGCTTTATACTCACATGGAAAGCTTTTTTCCTCTCCATTTACTTGTATTCTACTAACTCTTAAATCAATTAAGTCACCCTTATCTATTTTTTCCATTTTAGTTAACTTATCATCTATGTATCTCACTTCTAACTTCATCACAAAACTTTCCTTCCTGTCTTTTATTTAAGTTATATTATAATATCTTTTATTAAACTCCTCCACATATATTTTATTCTAAATTATTTATACTAACCAAAATAAATATATTTCTATATATGTTATATAACTTTATAATTAATATCTAAAATATAAGATTACTTATCAAAACTTATTTTTTATTTAAAAAGAGACTATCTTTTTAGATAGTCTCTTTCTTAAATCTTATTACTTTCTTAGTAATGACTTACCTGTCATTTCTGATGGTTTTTCAAGATTCATAACTTCTAACATTGTTGGTGCTATATCAGCAAGTTTACCATTTGCAAGACTCTTACCTTCAGCATCTTCAGATACCCATACAAATGGAACTAAGTTTGTTGTATGAGAAGTCATTGGATTACCTGTTGAGTAATCTATCATTGTTTCAGCATTTCCATGGTCAGCTGTTATGAATAATGTACCGTTCTTTTCAAGAATTTTTTCTGAAATTCTTCCTATACATTCGTCAACAGCTTCTACAGCTTTTTTAGCTGCTTCGAAAACTCCTGTATGTCCAACCATATCTGGGTTAGCATAGTTTACAATAATCATATCATATTGATCTGAATCAATTCTGCTAATTAATTCATCTGTTAACTTGAAAGCATTCATTTCTGGTTGTAAATCATAAGTTGCAACTTTAGGTGATGGAATTAATGCTCTATCTTCACCTTCATTTGGAACTTCTACTCCACCATTAAAGAAGAATGTTACGTGAGCATATTTTTCAGTTTCTGCTGCTCTAAGTTGCTTAAGTCCTTTACTTGCAACATATTCTCCTAATGTGTTTGAATGTGATTCTGGTCTGTAAGCTACATCTACATTTTCGATTGTTTTATCGTATTGTGTCATAGTTACAAATACTGTTTCAATTCTATTTCTTTCAAATCCATTAAAGTCTATATCAACAATTGCTCTTGTTAATTCCCTTGCTCTATCTGGTCTGAAGTTAAAGAATATTAATGAATCCCCTTCTTCAACTTTAGCTACTGGAGAATCTCCATCCATAATTACTGTTGGTAATACGAATTCATCTGTTTTATTATCATGGTATGAATTTTCCATTGCTTCTACTGCTGATGTTGCAGTTTGACCTTTTCCTGAAAGCATAGCATTATAAACAAGTTCAACTCTTTCCCATCTATTATCTCTATCCATTGCGTAGTATCTACCACTTACTGTAGCAATCTTACCTACTCCAATTTCTTTCATTGCTTCTTCTAATTCTATTATGAATTCTTTTCCTGATGATGGAGCAACGTCTCTACCATCCATAAAAGCATGAACATATACTTTTTCTATATTATTTAACTTGGCTAATTTTAATAATCCTTTTAAATGATCAATATGTGAGTGAACCCCACCATTTGATAATAATCCTAATAGGTGTAAAGCCTTATTATTATCTTTTGCATTATTTACAGCTTTTAATAAAGCTTCATTTTCAAAGAAATCTTTATCAGCTATAGCCTTAGTTATTCTTGTTAATTCTTGATATATTATTCTTCCAGTTCCTATATTTAAATGGCCAACTTCTGAGTTACCCATTTGTCCATCTGGAAGCCCCACTTTCATTCCTGATGCTTCAAGTGTTGAATGTGGGTATTTATTCATTAATCTATCTAAATTTGGCTTATTTGCAGCTGCAACAGCATTTCCATCTCCTGCTTCTGTTATACCCATTCCATCTAATATCATTAACATTACTGGTTTTTTTGTCATTATAATACCCCTCCAAACTGTTTATACTTTAATTATAATACTTCGACAAATGAAAAACAATAGCAACTGAAAAGTATTATTAATAAATAATTATTTTCATTTATTTGTTGCTATTGTTATTTGTTAATTTCTATATCTTTATTATAAATTAGAAGTTAACTATTTGTGAAAAATCTGAAGCAATAAGGCTAGCTCCACCAACTAAAGCACCATCGATATCTGACATACTCATTTGTTCTTTAATTGTTCCTGGTTTAACTGATCCGCCATATTGGATTCTTACTTTATCAGCAACTTCTTGTCCATACATTTCTGCTACCATTCCTCTAATTGCAGCTATTGTTTCATTAGCTTGTTCTGATGTAGCTGTCTTACCTGTTCCTATAGCCCATATTGGTTCATAAGCTATAACAACTTTTGAAGCTTCTTCATTTGAAAGACCAGCTAAACTTACTTTGATTTGAGCTTCGATAACTGAATTAGTTGTTCCAGCTTCTCTTTCTTCTAAACTTTCTCCATAACAAACAATTGGTGTTATATTATGAGCAAATGCTGCCGCTATCTTTTTCTTTATATCTTCATCTGTTTCATTGAAGTAAGCTCTTCTTTCACTGTGTCCTAAAACTACATAATCTATTCCCATAGCTTCTAACATTCCTGGAGCAATTTCTCCTGTGAAAGCACCTTTTTCTTCAAAGTGCATGTTTTGAGCACCTACTTTTATATTTGTTCCTGCTACTGCTTTTTTAACAGCATCTAAACATACGAATGTTGGGCATACTACTACTTCTGCCTTTGCATCCTTTACTAATCCTTTTAATTCTTCTACAACTTTAACAGCTTCATCAACTGTGTAATGCATCTTCCAGTTTCCTGCTATAATTGGAGTTCTCATCTATAATCACCTCGTAAAATTTTTCTTTTATAGAATAAGCCCTTATAAAGGGCTTATTATTTTAAAATATATTATATTTCTTTATACTTCAATCTATTTTATTTAATTCCCTTAATATTTAAACTAAAATTAGTCGTTTAATGCATCTATTCCTGGTAATACTTTACCTTCTAAGAATTCAAGTGATGCTCCACCACCTGTTGAGATATGTGTCATCTTATCTCCGAATCCTAATATATTAACAGCAGCTGCTGAATCTCCACCACCAATTATTGTTGTAGCTTCTGAATCTGCCATAGCTTTAGCAACAGCTATTGTTCCCTTATTGAAGTTATCAAATTCGAATACTCCCATTGGTCCGTTCCAAATAACTGTTTTAGCATCTTTAACTGCATTTGCATAAATTTCTTCTGTCTTAGGTCCGATATCAAGTCCCATGAATCCATCTTGAATATTTTGATCTTCTGTTATAACAGCTTCAACATCTTTGAACTCTGCAGCAACTCTATGATCTACTGGTAATAAGAACTTAACTCCCTTTGCTTCTGCTTTTGCAAGCATTTCTTTAGCATAATCAACCTTGTCTTCTTCAACAAGTGAGCTTCCTACTGTAAATCCTTGAGCCTTTAAGAATGTGTAAGCCATTCCTCCACCAATTATTAATGTATCAACTTTTTCTAATAAGTTGTTTATAACATTAATCTTATCTGAAACCTTTGCTCCACCTAATATAGCTACAAAAGGTCTAACTGGTGATTCAACTGAATCTCCTAAGAACTTAAGCTCTTTTTGAATTAAGTATCCACATACTGCTGGGCTTAAATATTCAGTAACACCTACTGTTGAACAGTGAGCTCTATGAGCTGTTCCAAAAGCATCATTAACAAACATATCTGCAAGACTTGCAAGTTCTTTTGAGAATTCTTCACCATTCTTAGTTTCTTCTTTTCTATATCTTGTGTTTTCTAATAAAACAACATCTCCATCTTTCATTTCTGCTACAGCCTTCTTAGCATTTTCCCCTACAACTGTTGCATCAGCAGCGAATACTACTTCCTTACCAAGCATTTCGCTTAATCTCTTAGCAACTGGTGCTAATGAAAATTCTGGTTTAGCTTCACCTTTTGGTTTACCCATATGTGAACAAAGAATTACTTTAGCTCCATTATCAACTAGATACTTTATTGTTGGCATAGCACCATTTAATCTATTTTCATCTGTAATAACTCCATCTTTAAGTGGAACGTTAAAATCACATCTTACTAAAACTTTTTTCCCTTTTACAACTACATCTTCTATTGTCTTCTTATTGAAGTTCATTGAATCCACCTCTTAAATAATTTTTTTAAATCACTACATACTAAAACTCTTTATGTTAAAAGTAGACCTGGCTTATAGTCTTAACTACAAAACCAGGCCTCCTCCCTTTTAATAATTAGTTAATATATTAAATTTTAGATTACTTTGAAACTACAAACTTTAATGTTCTTACTAATTGATTTGTGTATGACATTTCGTTATCGTACCAAGCAGCAACTTTAACTAATTGTTGTCCATCAACTTCCATGATCTTTGTTTGTGTTGCATCGAATAATGATCCGAATGAAATTCCGATGATATCTGATGATACTATTGGATCTTCTGTGTATCCGAATGATTCATTTGCAGCAGCCTTCATAGCAGCATTGATTTCATCAACTGTTACTTTCTTGTCTAATGTACATACTAATTCTGTTAATGATCCTGTTATAACTGGAACTCTTTGTGCGTTACCATCTAATTTACCAGCTAATTCAGGTATAACTAAACCTATAGCCTTAGCTGCTCCTGTTGAGTTAGGAACGATACTAGCAGCAGCTGCTCTAGCTCTTCTTAAATCACCTTTTCCGTGTGGAGCATCTAATGTATTTTGGTCATTTGTGTAAGCGTGGATTGTTGTCATAAATCCTTTGTTTAATCCAAAGCTATCGTTTAATACTTTAGCCATTGGAGCTAAACAGTTTGTTGTACATGAAGCACCTGAGATAATCTTATCTTCAGCTTTTACGATATCTTGGTTAACGTTGTAAACAACTGTTGGAACATCGTTTCCAGCTGGAGCTGATATAACAACTCTCTTAGCACCTGCTTCTAAGTGAGCTGAAGCCTTTTCTTTTGAAGCGAAGAATCCTGTACATTCAAGAACTACATCAACATTTAATTCTCCCCATGGTAAGTTCTTAGGATCTCTATCTGCTGTTACTTTGATTTCTTTTCCGTTAACTACGAAAGCTCCTTCTTTAACTTCGATTTCTCCATTGAATCTTCCTTGAGCTGAATCATATTTGAATAAGTGTGCTAATGTTTTAGCATCTGTTAAATCGTTTATTGCAACAACTTCAAATTCTGGGTTGTCAATCATTAATCTTAATGCTAATCTTCCTATTCTTCCAAATCCATTTATAGCTACTTTTGTCATATTAATTACCTCCTAATATTCAATATATACTAAATATATATTTTTAAAGTTCTGAGGATTATATAATATTTCCTCAAAACAAATTTAACTAATTTATTTTAATTTAATTTGTTAACACTATCTATTAATTTTTGTGCGGCACATTCATCTGTTACTAATACAGCTTTTTCATTGTTATATAAGGCTGATATTATTGCATCCACCTTATCATCTCCACCAGCTACAGCAATCTGCTCGCGAACATTTTCAAGATTTTTTATATTTATACCTGGTGCTGAACTAGTAGATAATACATTTGAATATTTATCAAAGTAACATCCAAAAGCTTCACCAACAGCTCCTTGATCTATAAGCTCTTTTTGCTTTTCTTCACTTATTCCACGTTTCAATACCATTTTATCTGCTCTACCAATTCCATAAATAAGTATGTTAGCTTTTTTTACACAATCAATAACCTCTTTTATGTCATTTTGCTTGCAAAGACTTTGAATAATTTCTTCGCTTAGATTTTCTGGTATGTGTAACATTTTATAATTACCTTTTAGCTTTTGAGCTAATGTTGCAGCTAAAGTATTGGCCTGAGTTTCAACTTTTCTTCCCATTCCACCTCTTGCTGGAACAACTAGTACCTCTTGCACATTATGTGTCTTTGGAAAGCTATCTACAAATTCTTTTATAGTACTTCCTCCAGTAATAGCTATAATATCCTTATCTTTTATAGTTTTACTCACATAAGTTGCTGCTGCTTTACCTAGATCTTGTAATATATTTTTATCTTGTCTTACACTGCCTGGAATAACTATAACCTTTTTAATATTAAGTAATTCCTTGACTTTTTGTTCTAACTTTGAAAGTCCTTTAAGTTCATGAATAAAGCCTTTCAACCCTTCTAAAACTGTAATTCCTTCACTTGTTACTGTCATCCCAGGAGTACTAATCTCTATAAGATTTTGCTCCTTTAAGAAATTAACTTCTGTTCTTACTATTCTTTCACCAAGATTTAACTTAGTTGCTAGCATCCTTCTTCCGATAGGCGCATTATAATGTATAGTACGAAGTATTGTATATCTCTTTTCAAGAGTATCAACAAGTTCTGGAACTATTTGTTTTTGCAATTTTAAAATTTTTTGCAAGATTAACACTCCTTTGGTCATTTAAAGTCCCACTTGCAACTTTTCTGTCCCACAAATTTATTATAACTCATTAATTTATTTTTTTAAAGTATTTTACTAACTTTTTTTCACTTTTTTTGTTAAAAATTTATGAACCATATATAAACAAAAAGCATACTTTTCAGTATGCTTTTATTATAATCATATTTTGTGTTTTTTATTGATAAATTATTAAAATCTTTTTCTTTTACTTGATGATTTAATACCCATCTCTTCTCTATACTTAGCTACAGTTCTTCTAGATATTTTAATATCTTTATCCTTTAAGATATCTGATATATTCTGATCTGATAAAGGTTTTTCCTTATTCTCAGCAACTATTATTTCCTCAATCATTTTTTTAATGTTGCTTACTGTTAAATCTTCTTCATCAGAAGAACTATAGCTCGCCCCCTGTGAAACTCCACTAGCAAAAAGATCCTTTATCTTAACTGTTCCAAAATCAGTTAAGATATATTTATCCCTTATTGCTCTTGATACTGTTGATTCATGCATTTCTATTGCTTCTGCTACTTGCTTTAATGTCATTGGTTTTAAAGCCTTAGTTCCTTTTTCAAAAAATCCTTTTTGGAATTCAAGAACTTTTTCAAGTACCTTGTATAAAGTTGATTTTCTTTGCTCTATACTTTTTATAAGGAACATTGCTTTTCCCATTTTATCTTTTATATAATCTTTTGCATCATTATCATTTTCAGTAAGAATTTCTTTATACATAGGATTTATTGATAATCTAGGAATAACTTTATCTTCCATAATAATAAAATATTCACCATCAATTCTTCTTATTTCAGCATCTGGTATAACAAACTTAACTTCTTCTCCTGTATAAAAACCTCTTGAAGGTTTAGGTTCTAATTTTTTTATCATATCACCATAAGCCTGAGCTTCTTTTATTGTTATCTTTAATTTCTTAGCAATTTCTTGATACTTATTATTTCCTATATCCTCTAAATGATTAGTTACTAAAGCTTCTGTAACTTCATTTAATTCTCTTTTCTTTCTAAGTTGTATAAGAAGACATTCTGTTAAACTTCTTGCCCCTATTCCTAGAGGTTCTAATCCTTGTACTATTTTTAAAGCTATATCAACCTCATCGATATCTTCAAATAATTCATCTGCTATTTCTTCTATTGTTATATCTAAATAACCCTTTTCATTGAGGCTTTCTATTACATATTCAGTTATAGCTCTTTCTTTATCTGTAAGATTTAATTCTATAAGTTGATCTTTCAAATATTCTGTTAAGGACTTTTGATTACTTATAAAATTAAACGGAGAAACTTTCTCCTCATTATTATATTCTCCATAACTTTGAGAACCATAATTATCAAATTCTAAATATTTTATAAGCTCTTTATAATCTATTCTATCTTGTTGCCTACTTTCACCAGGATCCATATCATTAAAACTTGCTTCAAGTACTGGATTTTCAGCATATTCTTTTTCTATATATTCCCTCAAGTCACAAGTAGACATTTGCAAAAGTTTTATTGATTGCTGCATTTGTTGTGTCATTACAAGCTTTTGCTCTTGTGACATATTTAAGCTAAAATTCATTTCCATATTTATACACCCATTTATAATTTATTTTCCCTACATGCATTTTATATAAATAAAATACATATTTAAATTATCTAACAAAAATATTTTTTTTACAAGACTTGAAAAAAATACATCCAGTATTTATTACTCTATGATATTGACTATTTTATAAATTTATTTTTTATAGTAAAAAGGTTGTCTATTAGAAAAATTTCTTGTAAACAACCTTATATTTATAAATATTAATTATTAATTTTAACCTCTCCAATTATCTTCATGTCTTCTTTTATCTTTCTTCTGATAGTAGAAAACATTTCTTCTTCCATAATCGCTATTACACTACTACTTGGAATTACATAATCATATAAATTCATGCTTAAGTTATCTTTCTTTAAAATCTTTATTCCATTTATCTCTTCTAAAGATTTAATTTCATTATCTATACCTTTTGAACCTATGGTAATTACATCTTTAGAATAATCTAAAATTACTTTTAATGATTCCATTGAAAGTAGATTATTAGAGTCATTACTTATAATATTTATGTCTTCTTTATTTTCTAATGGTTTTCCAATAACTACAACGATATCTTTATCTAATATATCCCAAAGTCTTTCATGCTCTCCTTCTTCACCAATTATGGTAATTGCACAAGCTGTATCTACACCGTCTTTAATGCTCTCATTCATAGTTCCAGTTAAATTATCATCATCTAATCTTTCATTAATATAAGTGTTATTAAACTCTTCTATAGCTTTTTGTATCCCACCTTTTATTTTTTTACCTCTCCCATCTTTTTTTGTATAAAGATTATTAATAATAATATTAGGAATAGCTCTAAAGCATAGAGTTTTAAATAAACAAACCCTAGTTGTAAGATAGCCTATGATATGAGAATCTACTTCTGAAATATCATTATTTTTATTAACCTCATTTGTAAAGCTGTCGCATGCTATACTTAATAATTTTTCTTCTGAAATCTCCATTAAAATTAAATCTCTAAATTTAGATATCAACATAGTTAATTCCCCTCTCTTTAGTCCCAGCCATAATAGTTTTAGAATAAAATCCTATTCCCCCATAATAGGATTTTATAAATAATTTATATATAAAATTTTACCCTTAATTAATCTTATAATTTGTATTTAAAACTTATGACACTTACTACTTATTTCTTAGGAATTATTATATATTTAACCTGTTAAAATTTTGCTATATAAAAAAGGTACTAGTTTACTAGTACCTTTAGTTTATTTATTAAAATTATTTTATTAATTCTAATACTTGTTTTGCTACAGCAGCTCCTGAAGCTGGGTTTTGTCCTGTAACTACACGTTGATCTGTTATAGCAAATGGAGCCCAATCTTCAGCCTTTTCATATTTTGCTCCCCTCTTAACAAGTTCATCTTCTGTTAGATAAGGAACTAATTTATCTAATTGCACAGCTCTTTCCTCACTATTTGAGAATCCTGTTACCTTCTTACCATCTATTAGATAACTTCCATCTTCAGTCTTTATATTTAATAATCCCGCAGCTCCATGACAAACAGATGCTACTACCCCATTATTATTGTAGATATCTATAGCTAATTTAGCTAACTTTTCATCATTTGGGAAGTCCCAAACAACACCATGACCACCTGTATAGTATATTGCAGCATAATCTTCAGCCTTCACTTCATCAACTGATAATGTATTTCCTAACTTATTCATAAAGTTCTTATCAGTATAGAACTTCCAGTCAACTTCTGTCATAAAGTCATTTTCTAAACTATGTGGATCAATTGGAGTATATCCTCCTTTAGGACTTACATAATCTATTTCATATCCTTCTTTTTCTATTTCATTTACAAAATGAACAGCTTCTCCTAACCATAAGCCTGTTGGTCTTGCATAATTATCATATTTAGATACATTTGTTACTACTACTAAAATCTTTTTCATTTCATTTTCTCCTTTGTTTAAATTAATATTATTCAATCTATATCTTTTTAAAATTTCATATTTTTATTCTTAGTTATAAGCACTTTTCCTGCTCACAAGAATTATTATAAATCCATATAAAATAGATAACAATTACGCACTTTTTATTTATTAACTTACAAAAAGTAAAGTATTTTAAAAATTATATTCAACTAATCATTTATAAACAAGCATATAATCTAGCTTTATAAAGATTTATATAAAAAAATAAGGATATAAAATAAAATTTATTTTATATCCTTATTAAAGCACTTTTATATAAGATTTATCTATTTAATAGAATCTACATTATAAATAATAATAGTTTTATTTTTTGTTTCTAAATTCTCTTGTATTTCATATTTAATCTCTTCTTGTGGAGTAATATTTCCATTTAAACTTATATTAATCAGCTTATATTCATCTGGAATAGCTATAGGCTTAACTCTTAATCCTACTTCTCCATTATAAATAGCTTCTTCTAAAATATTTCCATTTAAATCTACTATTCTAATTATTACTTCACCATCTATTTCACTAGATAAGTTATTATCCTCTTTAACTACCTTATCTTCTATATCTTTATCATCTTCAAAATTAATTACCTGATCTTGCATATTTTCATCTTCTTGATATACTGGTAGCATATTTCTATAAATATCAGTAAATTCATTATTTTTAGCTACAATATAACTTATATGTACATCAGTTGATAAAATTTTTGTAGGTACCTTATAAACTACTTGATCTTTATAAGCTTTTGAAACTTCATCATCATTAAACAATACTTTAACTAAATAATAGCCTTCAGGTATTTTAGGTTCTTCTATATTAATTCTTGTACCACTAATACCTTCTGCTATAATTTCACTTTCTACTAATATTTCTCCACTTACAACATAAATACTTGCTATAATTCTATTAATTGCATTTGGAATTATATTATATATTATTGTTTGATTCTCTTCTTTAAATGTATCAGGTATTTTATCAGGTCCTACTAAATAATGTCCTATTGGAATTTTTATATTATCAGGTATAAATTCATCTCCTGAATTTCCGAAGTATGTCTTCCTACTTATATTTTTACCATTTATAATTTTCATTATAATTTTAGAAAGATTTTTTTTAATATTATATATTATTATTTCATCACTATTAGCAAACTTATATGGAACCCCTGTTAGAACCTGTCCATTTCTATTTGTTATATTTACTACATGATACCCGTCTGGAATCTTAGGAGGTTTTAGCCCTGTAAGTTCACCTTTTTCTCCAGATGAACTAATTATATGAAGAACAGTATTAGTTTGCTTGTCTACAATCACTACCTTAGTTGTATAAACACTAACCTTATTTTCATCACATTCAATATCTTTATTTAAGTTAACAGCTTTAGATTTTTTTTCTACTAAAGAAGGGTTATAAGTTATATAAAGAAAATCTCCAAAGTACTCCTCTTTATACATTTCTAAAAATATCTTATTATAATTTCTAATAATTTTATCTATATTTAATGATTTTTTTATCTCCTTAATACAGGGAATACATATTCTGATATTATCACTAATTATAACTGTACCATAATTTTCAAAGTTATTTACATCATTATAAAAAATATTTTTATTATCAGTTGCATAGTCGCATAGCTTTATATTTTTTCTATTATCAAATACAGGTATTTTTTTATACCCAGTATTCATCATATCTATTTTAACAGTAAAATTAAATGAAATATCATCTTCTTCATCTTCTAAAAATATATTTTCAGTATCTAATATCAATATTCCACTCTCTGATAAATCTATAACTGTTTGTTTATTTACTGGTATTATTTCATCAATGTCTACTAATGAACCATTATTTATATAAAGTCTTACACTGCCTTTTATATCTCCACTTATATATATTGATATCTTTCCTTTTGAAAGTACTTGTAAGCCTAATGGTTCATATTGCTTTAAAATATAATCACTTTCTTCTATCTTAGTAGTTACTTCTTTAGATACACTAGCTTTCTTTTGTATATTAAATATAATTTCACTATCTTTACCTGTCTTATCTAAATAGTACTCAGCTGATAGTGTATTAGTCTTATTATTATCTAAAATGGCTGGTAAATTATTATCTATAGTAACTGGCAAATTTTTATTTGAATTATTTTTAATACTACTTCTATAAGAATAAACTTTACCTACTTTTAATTTACTATTATCTAAACTAATTTTATTATTAGCAGCTCCTTCAACCTTAGATAATACAACTTCTTTCAATCCATCTTTAGTTATTTCACAAAGTAAATCTGGATTATCTAAGCCATTAAATTTAACTTTACTTTGTGCATTCCCCATTTCCATATTAAGTCCATAAGATTGAATTCTTATGTAATCTCCATAATTAAAACTAAGACCATTTAAATTTTTATGTACTTCTATATTTGTATCTTTTCCGTTATATTTAAAACTCTTAATCATATCTCCATTTTTATTATATAAAGTTATAATATACGCTAAAGCATCAGCTTTTTTACTAAATTCTCTAAAACCAGGATTACTTATTTCTATTTTATTATTAGAATAATTAAAAATAATTTCTGATACTAAATAAGTAATTCCCCAACTACCAAGTATTGAAATAGTATTAGCCTTGTTTAAATATGTACTATTAGAATTATCAGAGAGACTTGTTTTTACCTTATTATTTACTACTGCATTTCCTTTATTAAAGACAATAATATTAGCATTTTCATTTAGCTTATCAGTTTTTGATAACTCTAAACTATATAAACCTTTAGAATCAGACATCATTATATAGTTTTTATCATTTACCCATATATTCACTAAAGAATTAGGTTCTGCTTTTCCTGATATATATATTTTATTATCACTAATTTCAATAGGATTTACATTTAATTTATTATCTTGCTTAATTAATCCATTTTCAGTTATCTCATAACTAATATTTACACTTGGTCCCTTCCCATATCTAGGATAGTTCTTTTTTAAATCTATGCCTTGCGTCCATACATTTAAGTTATTAGATTTTATATTAATTAAATCACCATAATTAAAGCTCAATCCATTAAAATCCTTAACTATCTCATAGGCACTATCAATATTTTTATAAGTCTCAGTCTTTATGATATTACCACTTCTATTATATAAACTAATAACATAAGAATTATCAGCTTTATCTGAAGAAATATTTTTATCAGATTCTGATATAACTTCTAATTTCTTAGTAAATTTATTAAATCTAATATTTGCCGCTCTAAAAAGATATCCATTAGAATTCCCGAATAAATCAATCTGTTCAAACTCTAATTTATTACTTTTGCTTAGACTATTATCCATTTCTTCTAAATGACTATCTATTAATCTATTACTATCAGATTTATTATTTCTATCAAATAAAACTGGTATTGGTCGAATACTAGTACTAGCTAAACCAGCTGCAGCTATAATGGATAATATCTTCTTTGAACTCATCTTTTGTTATCTCCTTTAATTTTATTACTAACATTAAAATTATAATAAAATATTAACATTTTGTAACATAATAGTTATTATTAAAATATTAATAATTACTTTCAAATAAATATCATAAGCTAAAATATTTCCTATATTAATATTAAATGTTTATCTTTTCCTGATACTTATTAAATATATCTTATTCTAAAGTTTCTAGAATCTCTTATTTTAATCAAATACTATAAACCCTATATTTTGCTCCCTCTTAGCTCATCCATATTAGTAGGAACATATATTTTCTTTGATTCTATCAATGATTTATAATAATCTACCTTATCCATAACTTCCTTTGAAACATATTTTTTAGTTGAAGGAGCTACTTCTATCCCTTTTTCTTTTAAACCAAGAGAAGAGAGATTTTTAGGCCCTGGTACAAAATCACTATCTTTAATTTGCTTTCCAGCTTCAAATACTGCAACATCAACTTTTTTAAGCATAGATGATATTATTGTACCCTCATATTGCTTTTCACTTTCTGCTTGATCAATATCTACGCCTATTGCATATTTACCATTTTCCTTAGCAGCTCTAAAGATACCATCTCCTGCACCACCTGTAGAATGAAAGATTACATCTACCCCTTGCTTATAAATTTTATTTGCAGTTTCATACCCAATATCATCATTGCTATAATTATTAGTAAAATCTATATATTTTCCATCAATAAGTTCTGTTGCAAGTTCCTTATTTATTTGTTTAATACCAGCTATATAACCTGCTACAAATTCTTCTGAATTTTTTTCTATTCCTCCTATATATCCAACCTTTCCTGTTTTAGTAACACTTGCAGCAATAACCCCCATAAGAAAAGCCCCCTCTTCATCCCTGAATGTAACCGATCTAACATTAGGAAGCTGTGAAATTCCATCAATTATACAAAAATCTTTATCTTGCTTAGTTTTAGCAACATAATCTAAACTTTGTAAAAGCCCATGCCCAGCAACTATTGTTAAAGTATTTTTTCTTTGTGTCTCTTCAATATTTTTTCTAAAATCATCTTTAGTTTGAGATTTAATAAGAGAAGTTTTTATCCCAAGTTCTTCATTTACCCTATTTAATCCTTCTATAGCTAACTTATTAAAATAATTATTTTCCAATTTGTTATCATCTAAAACTAATCCTACACTAAGGTTATATTCATTTTCTTTTTTTTCAATTAACTTACAAGCACAAAAACTAATGCAAGAAATTACAACAAAAAAAATTAAAATATAATTTTTTACAGCCTTAAAATATTTCATAAAATCACCCCTATAACTCTATTCATTTAAAGTTATTATTTCCTAATATTTATTTTTATACACACAAAAAAGACTGTCTCATCTCTGAAACAGTCTAATAAATATTATATTGAATAATCTTCTACATAGAATAATCCACCAGCATTTTTACCTGAATGTATTGCAACAGCGCAACCTGTTGTTGTTTCTATATAATCTATATTATTTTCTTCTAAGTATTCTCTTAAAGCATCAGCAACTTCTAACTCATAATTAATAAGAATTACTGGTTCGCCTTCTTTACGCTTTACAGCTTCAAAATCTTTTATGATTTCTTTAACAGCCTTTTTGCTACCTCTAACCTTAGTAGCAACATTCATTTCTCCATCATCCATATTTAATATAAGTTTAATTCCAAGAGCACTAACTATAATAGCTTTACCTTTTGAAAGTCTTCCACCTCTTACAAGATTGTCAAGACTTACAAACATTAAACCACTCTTTATTTTGTGAGTATAAACTAATAATTCTTTTTCTATTTCTTGAAGTGAATTACCAGCCTCAACCATTCTAGCTGCTTTTAAAACTACCATTCCAAGTGCTGATGTTATTGTATATCCATCTATAACAACTAAATCTTCATCATTAAATTCATTTTTAGCAATTAATGCTGATTGATATGTTCCACTCATCTTAGATGACATATGTATAGCAAGAACTTTATACCCTTCATCTATATATTTTCTATAGCACTCTTCAAATCTTATAGGAGTTATTTGAGCTGTAGTTGGAAGAGTATTTTCTCTTTCAATTCTTTCTATCATCTCATCTCTTGTTATTTCTACTCCTTCTAAGTAACTTTCTTCTCCAAAGTTAATTAAAACTGGCATAACTTCTATATCATACTTTTCTATATATTCCTTTGGTAAATCACAAGTACTGTCTGTGATTATTTTTATTTTATCCATTAACCATTTCCCCCACTACTTCATATTTGGAAAACCTATTTGTCTTAAAGCTTCATAAGCAACTATTGCAACTGTATTTGATAAGTTAAGACTTCTGTCTGTTGTCTCTATCATAGGAATTCTTATACCCATTAATTGATTATGTATATATTCTGGTACTCCTGCTGATTCTTTTCCAAACATGATAAAATCGCCTTTTTCAAATTTCGCTTCACTATGAGTATCTTGAGCATGAGTTGATGATAAGAATATTCTTTGATCACCATATTTTTCCATAAAATCTTCAAAACTTTCGTGTACTTCTAAATCTAATTTATTCCAATAATCAAGTCCTGATCTCTTTACTTGCTTTTCATCTAGACTAAAGCCAAGAGGCTTTATTAAATGTAATTTTGAATTTGTTAAAACACAAGTTCTACCTATATTTCCTGTATTCTGTGGTATTTCTGGTTGATATAAAACTATATTAAGATTCACACCCATTACCTCCTGAGTAAAAATGTCCATATTTTATAATATTATTTAAACTAAAAAAAATCAAGGTTTTTTACATTATTTGTTAAAAATAAACTTTTCTACAACTTTAGCTACTCCATCATTATCATTAGTGTCAGTTATATAATCTGCAACTGCTTTAACTTCCTCTGTACCATTCTTCATAGCTACTCCAAGGCCTGCATATTTAATCATAGAAATATCATTTCCATTATCTCCTATACATATTATCTCTTCTTGTTTAATTCCATGATGCTCAGCTAATATTTTTACAGCTCTTCCCTTAGAAACTCCTTTACTATTTATCTCTAAACAATTCTTCCCTGAATATGTAATTTCAAAACTTTCATCTTTTTTAAGTTCATTTTCTATTCGTTTTAATTTACTATTCTTTTCAACAAAGATGCACTTTCCAAAAACTTCTTTACCACTTTTAAATAAAGAACTCCATTCTACATCTTCTTTTAAGTAAACACTTTTTATCTTATATTTCTCTTGTACATTTCTATTAAAGAATAAATCATTTAATAATTTTCTAAATTTAGAATTTAAATATATCTTCCCTAATGAATGAAAATTAGGAACTGCTTTAAATTTTTTTGCAACTTCTATTAATTTTTTACATTGTTCTTTTTCTAAGGCTTCTTTAAAGATAAGAACCTCTTCATCCTCATCAAGAACCAAAGCTCCATTATTAGCAATAACTGCTGATTTTACACCTATTTCATTTGAGAAATGTAGAGCACTCCTTGAATTTCTTCCTGTACATATGATGATATGAACTCCTGATTCATAAGCTTTCTTTAATGCAACTTTATTACCTTGTGAAAGCTTCTTCTTTGAATTTAACAAGGTTCCATCCATATCTATACATATCATCTTATAGTCCATAAATCTTCTCACCCATTTCTAAAATTATGTTTATATATAATATAAACCATGATTTAACTATTTATTCTATTATATCAAATACCATATAATAAAAGTATTAATTGCTAGTAAATAAATATCTATATTAAGTTTATACTTAACTCTTTCTTTTTTATAGTATATCTTTTTTATACTTAAGATTATATATTATAATAGATTTATTTTTTCTATATATACATACTACTTTCTAATTATCTATAATATCAAAGATATTAAAATAATCTCATGAAAAAAAGAGCCTTATATCTAGCCCTTTATTAAAGTCTCTAATTTACTTACTAATCAATATTAAAGATTAAATAAATATTATTAAATCTAACTTACTAAGAAATTATTATACCATAATTTATTTTCTATTTACCGTGAATTTTAAAATTACTTATGTTATTATTTTAATATTGATTAAGAATAAGAAAATTTTTGAAAAGTATACGAAAACTCATATTAAAAATATATATAATTTAAAAATAATTTATATATATTTTTAATACCCTAATAGACATAATACTTAAGGAAGTGATTCTATAATGACCAAAATTTCAAAAAGGGGTTATGATGAAAAAGATAAAATATATTTTTCTCCAAATGAACTTTTAAGATTACATAAAGCTCATGAAGAAATTAAATGGCTTTTAGATAGAGACTATAGAATAGACTCTGTAATAACTTTTGTTTGTAATAAATATCAATTTTCATTAAGACAAAGAGATGCATTAAAACGTTCTACTTCTAGTAGCAAAAATGAAAAAACAAGAAAATTTAAAGAAATTAGTACTAATGAATTAAATAACTGCACCTTGAATATAGATGGCTTCAATTTAATTATAGGCTTAGAAGTTGCCCTATCAGGAGGAACTTTAATCTTAGGTAATGATAACTATATAAGAGATTTAGCAGGACTTCGAGGAACTTATAGATTAATAGATAAAACTGAGTTAGCTATTGATTATATATATAAATTCTTCAAAGAAAGAAATCTTAAACAAGTTAATTTCTACATAGATTCACCAGTATCAAACTCTGGAAGACTTAAAATGAAAATACTTGAGTATGCTGAAAAATATTCTATACCTACTGAAGTTAATCTAGTAGATAATGCAGATGTTTGTTTAGAAAAATTAGACTATGTAGTTAGTGGAGATGCAGCTATTTTAGACAAATGTATAAGCCATGTTAATGTCGTTAAAGATATAATTGCTGAATATATAAAAGACTATAAAGTAGTAGACTTTACTAAATAAATTATTTATATATAAATATAATAAAAACAGTGGTAAATCCCCTTAAATTACCACTGTTTTAAAATTTTATCCTATCCCATATCTAACTATACCTTGTGCACTTCCATAAACATCTTTTGATAATAAAGCTCTATCTACTTCTTTACCATCTTTATAAGCTACTAGATACCCATTAACTCTTGAGCCAGCACAAGCTCTTTTTTCTATTTTCTGAGTTCCTTTAGGCATACTTGGATCTTCTATTCTTCTTATTCCCGGATTTATAGATTCTGTTTGTACACTAACTAGAGAATATTTATTTCCCTTAAGTTGTTCTTTATTACCATAAACATTAAATGTTACACTTCCACCATTTAAATATCCTTGAATATAAACTGGAACATTATATATATTTTTAAATTTATAATCAAGATAATCCCAAGCAACTGTAGCATCTTGTCCTGGAGATGCATAGCTAACAGGCATACTATGATTATGTCTTTCTGTTGGAGGTATTCCTGATCTTGTCACAGCTTGATAAAGAGTTGTCGATATTTGACAAACTCCTCCACCAATACTTGGAACAACTTGATTTCCTACAAAAGCTGCTCCTTCTCTAAAGCCTCTTTCTGTTGTTCTTTCTCCAACAACCTCATTATAACTAAAAGTTTCACCTGGCATAACTATAGTTCCGTTGATAAAATCAGTTGCAAGTCTTAAATTCGTAACTCTTTGAGTATCACCTGCATTAAAATTTGTTGTTGAGCTACCTATTTTATAATCAATCTTTGAAAGCATTTTTCCAGTTATAGCTGGAGTTGCTTTTTCTATTGGAATATTAACTTTCATTTCCATCTTGTCAATATCCCCACTTATACTCTTAGCAACTATTTCATCCATTTTCTTTTTATTTATCTTTTCACCATCTGTACCTTCTACAACTTTTATATCATTTCCACTTAAATCGAGAGTTGCATCTTTAGCAGGTTTATTAACTCTTCTTTCTAATTCCTTTTTAGAATTTTCAACTACTTTTTCATCATAGCCAAATAAAACTTCTATATCACTATCTAAACCTTTTTTTATATAACCACTTTGGGTAAAAACACCTTCATCTTTTCCGTAAGCTAATGCTTTATCCAAAGCTTCTTCTACCTTATATTCAGGTTTTATCTTACTATATTCAATAACTACTTCTTCACCTTCTGATTCTAAAGTTAGTTTTTTATCCTTAACCTTATCAACCACATTAATATTTATTAATTTTCTAGCCTCTTCCTTAGTTTTACCACCTACTTCAACACCGTTTATACTTATTTTAGGATATATCCTGTCTTTCCAAGAGTCTATAGCCTTATTTACAGAGTAAAAATATATTCCAAATGATGCTACTATAATTAGAATAATTCCTAAAATTATATAAATAGCTCTCTTTTCACTAGTCTTATTATTAACCATTTTCTCCTCCCCCAAAATTTTGCTATAAATATATATAAATAACTACACTTAAATTTATTCAATTATAAATTTAATATGCTATTTATATATTAATTTTCTATTATCCTTGTTGATCTTTGTCTTGAAACATCTCCATACTTATCAAATGCTTCTATTCCAACAATAATATCTCTACCTTTTGGTAAGTAGAATTTACTCTTATCTATAACAAAACTTGTTTGTTTTTCAGTTGTAGTTCCTGCATAATAAGAATTTACAAATAAATTATATCCCCATAAATCAGTCGCATTTACAGGAGCCCAATTTGCATAAATTTTATCTTGGCTCATACTAACTCTAAGGCCTTGAACATTTGGAGGTGGCATTAGTTCATCTAAACTATCTGGTCCCCAATTTAAATCAACTGGGTTATCAACTCCTGATATTTGTCCTCTTGATGTAAATTGCCATAACATCCATCTATCCCATCCACCTATATCTGGAGGTGTTACTGGATTACCTTGCATATGATACAGAGCTATCCAAAGAGGTATTTTACTTAAAGGATATCCTTTTCCTTGTACAAAAAGTCCATTAAACCCTCTTAAGTAAAAATAACCAAAATAAAGCATCATTCTTCTTCTAGTCTTTTGATGGAATCTATCTACAAATCTTTGTATCCAAGCAACTAAAGTTTCATTACTCATAGTCCCTTCAGCTGGTCTTTCAATATCTAAGACTGGGAATAAATCTCCACAATCTCCCTCACCAAAAGCCTGATACAATGTTTCTATAAATTTATCACATTGTTCATCTGCTGTTTCTAAATTAGAGTAAGGCATCGCAAAATGGTATGCACCACAAGGTTTCCCTATTCCTCTACATTGTCTTGCAAACTCCATAAATTTTTTATCAACCCTAAAACTTCCTGATGCTGATCCAGATGCTCTTAAGTATATAAAATCGACACTTTTATCTAATAATGTAAAATTAACATTTTGACTGAACTCATTTAAATCAGGTCCAATCGTACTTCTAGGATTATTTCCTTGCATTTAATCTCACCTTAAAAATTATTATCCTATTAATAATTTATAATAATAAAATGAAAAAGTTCCTTTAAAGATATAAATCTTTAAAGGAACTTATAAATATTATCTATTTACTTTTAATGAATTTTCTATTATTAAATCTAAAAGTTCACTATATGATATTCCAAGACTATCTGCACTTCTTGGGAATAAACTTGTCTTTGTCATTCCTGGAAGAGTATTAACTTCTAATATATAAGGGACCTTATTACTTATAATCATATCTATTCTTGCATATACATCACATTTTAATACTCTATAAGTATCAAGAGCCATTTGTTCTACTTCTTTATCTAGACCTTCTTCTAATTTTATAACAAATTCATCAGCAGCTGATTCACCACTTGAATATTTTGATTCTATATCAAAGAATTCACCTTTTGGCTTAATAGCAACAACAGGGAATAATTTATTTTCCATAACAGGACATGTTATTTCATCACCTTTAATATATTGTTCTATCATAACTTCTTTATCATATTTTAAAGCTTCTCTTACAGCTTCTTCGATTCCAGCTTCTTCTTTTATTAAGTTTGTAGCAACAGATGATCCACCACTATTAGGCTTTACGAAAACAGGATATCCCATTTCTCTTATAGCATCATAATCTATTCCTTCAACTGATGAAGTCATAATCCAATTAGCTGTTCTAATATTTGCCCATTTTAAAATTCTCTTAGTCATATCTTTATCCATACATAATCCACTACTTAGAGGATTACATCCTGAATAAGGTATTCCTAATGTTTGAAGAACTGATTGAACTGTTCCATCTTCTCCAAATTGTCCATGTAATGCAAGTAATGCAAAATCTATATTTGCTTCTTTAACTTTATTTATTACATCTTCTTTTTCATTTAAAACAATTTCTACTACTTCATATTTACTTCTATTTATATTTTCAAGAATTGACTTTCCACTATTCAGTGATATTTCTCTTTCTGTTGAGATACCACCCATAATAACTCCAACTTTCATAACTTTCCTCCATATAAAAAAAATAAAGGACTTAAATTTTAAGTCCTTATTATTATATCACTATAAACTTTTAATATAAACAACTAGTTCCCCCTATATGTTAAATAATATCCGAAAATTCAACTGATATATTTTTAAGAGTATCTGAATTTACTTCTTTTCTATTTAAATGTGATAATATATTTTCTTTATTATTGCTGTTTGGAAGTTTCACAATAAACTCAGTTCCCTTAGTTAATTCTTTATTTATAGATATCATCCCATCATGCATATCAACTAAAGCTTTTACAAGAGATAGACCTATTCCACTTCCATTCTTTTTAGAATCAATATTTCTATCATTTTGAACAAATCTCTCAAATATTTTTTCATGTAAATCTGCAGGTATACCACAACCTGTATCTCTAACTCTAATTTCTACCCACTCATCATTAAAATCTAAATTAACAAATATATCACCTTTTTCCGGTGTAAACTTAATTGCATTAGAAAGTAAATTAAGCATTATTCTTTCTATCTTTTCAGGATCACAACTTATAAACCTTTCTTCTAACTGTGTATCAAATACTAAATTTATATCTTTAGTATTAACATAAGGTAAAATAAACCCAGTTATATCTTCAACTAAAGAAACTATATCATACATATCTTTTTCTATACTTATAAAACCTGAATCTATCTTACTTATATCTATTAAATTATTTACTAATTTGAGCATTACAAGAGTATTTTTTCTCATTGTTTCACTATATCTACTATATGCACGTGTAAAATCAGAAGATGATAAATTTCTTTTTTGTTTATCAAGTAATTGAAGAGTAGAATACATTATATGTATAGGAGTTCTTAATTCATGAGATAAATTAGTAAAGTATTCTTTTCTCATAACATCTGACTCTTGTATTTTTTTCATTTTACTATTTAATTTTTTGATTTTATCTTTTTGTTCATAATCTATAAATATTATTAAATAACCCATAATTTTGTCATTTTTATTTTTTATATCCTCAATTTTAATACTTAACATTCTATTTTTTCCATTTGCATCTTTAAACTTAATTACTTTCTCTTTTCTCTGTTCAAAATATTGCTTATCTATAAAATCTGTTATATCAGATCCAATTGTTTTTTTATCTCTATATCCTAAAAAACTTTCAAAATACTTATTAATATAACTTATCTTATATGATTCATCAGTAACTATTACACCTTCTTCTATGTTATCACCAAGAGCACTTAATTTATTTTTACTTATTTCTATAAGATTTTCCTTCTTTATATTCTCAGTAACATCTTTACAAGTATAAATATTTATATCACAATCTTCTCCTTTATGGGTTCTAAGCTTTTTTATACTTTGATACGTTACTTCATATTTTCTTCCATCACTACTTTTAACAATTAAAGCCATATCCTGTTTATTAAAATGTAAAAAATTAAATATTCCTTCATTTGTATACTCATTACTTATCTGATTTTTAATTTTTTTAAATAATTCTTTGGTATTTTTATTTATCTGAATATCTTTTTTGGCCTTTTTATTCATATAAATAACTTTAGAACCACTAGTAATAAAAATATCATCATGAGTATTTTCATCAACCATTTTAAAAAATATATTTAGTTCTTCTTGCATATCTTTTAATCTTAATATAATTCTTATACTTTGAACAAACATCCCCATAAATATTGACAATAAAGCTAAAAATGTAAATATTTCAATACCTAACTCATTATAATAAGTATCTATCCCCATAAATAAGGCAGAGGTTTTGTACATACACATTATACAAATAAATACTAAGCTTACTGAAATAATCATCCAAATTGGTTCATTTTCTTTTAACGACCTTGCTGCAGTAAAAATAATTGCTATAATAGTAATAATAATTTCTAAAATAAATACCTGTTTGATTATATTAATTCCAATTTTACTATAGTAAAAATTGTTCATATCAAAATATAAAAATGTTAAAGTTATTAAAGAAAATATACCCAATTTAATAATTGTATTTTTATTAAAACCAAACTTAATAAACTGCATGATTTTTTCATTGTCTTGCATAACTACAATAACTATTAAAATAATTTTCAAACAATTTGTCCAAAAAAATGTTTCATTAAAAATTCTAATATCACTTTTCATATTATATATTAATATTTTTAAAGTTAACTCTACGGCTAAACTAAAATAATATAATATAACCATTTGTAAATTTCTAATTTTTGATAGATAATTATAAAATATAGTTGCAAAAACTGCTATAATAGCTAAGATAGCATTAAATGAAATAATAATAAATAAACTATTTTTATCAAAATATTGTGTCAAAATAGGATTTGTTGAAAATTTATAAGTTAATATGACTAAAAGTAATAGATTTAAAATAATTATAATATTATGTAGCGAACTTAATTTTTTGATATAAATATTATTAATCACAACTTTACCTCCCATCTTTTATTTTTAGTTATATTATAACTAGTTTTATCATATTTTTCTATATTTTTCTATTTTTATCTATACATTTCCATTGACAAAATACTACAAATTTCACTTAAATAGTACTAAAATTTGTCTAGATAAATACAAATATCTATATGTATAAATAATTTTTAAGGAGGTTTTTTTATGAATAATAAAACTAAAGCTATTATTTTAATAATATTATCTGCATTTTCATTTGCATTAATGTCAACTTTTGTCAAACTTTCTGGTAATTTACCATCATTTGAAAAGAGCTTTTTCAGAAATTTAGTTAGCTGTATTGTAGCTTTTTATTTAATAAAGAAAAATTCTTCACCATTCTTTGGAAAGAAAGAAAATTTAAAATTATTAATTTTAAGATCGGCTCTTGGAACTGTAGGAATATGGGCTAGTTTTTATGCTATTGATAATCTTATATTATCTAATGCAAATATATTAAATCAGCTAAGTCCATTCTTTGTTATTATTTTCTCTTATATATTTTTAAAAGAAAAAATAAAGCCGGTTCATATCATTTCTTTATGTATTGCTTTTTTAGGAATGCTATTTATAATTAAGCCAAGCTTTACTATGACAGAAACTTTATTTGCATCACTTATAGGATTATCTTCAGCAGTATTTGCTGGAGGGGCTTATGCTTGTGTTAGAGCACTTGGTAGTAGAGAAAAATCATATACTATAGTATTTTTCTTCTCGCTTTTCTCAATAGTAACTACAATTCCATTTTTACTATTTGATTTTAAGATACCAAGTATTACTCAAGTTATACTGCTACTTTTAGCTGGAGTATTTGCATCAATAGCTCAATTTGCTCTAACTCTTTCATATAGATATGCTCCTGCAAAGGAAATATCTATATATACTTATACTCAAGTTATATTTACAGCTATAATAGGAATTATAATTTGGAAGGAAGTACCTGATACCTTATCATTCATAGGATATATAGTTATCATTATTGCTTCTCTTAATATTTTCTTATATAACAAAAGACAAGCTTAATATAAAAAGGAACTATTTAAAATAAAATAGTTCCTTTTTATATTTATAATTCAATATATTATTAAATTCTAAGATAGCTTATACCCTACTTTTTCTTTATAAGTTTTAAAGTTTCTTTATTATAATCACAATCTTTATTTATAGGACAATTGGGGCAGTCTGGTTTTCTTGCATAACATCTTCTTCTACCATGGAAAATAATTAAATGATGAGCAAGAGTCCACTCTTTTTTAGGTAACTCTTCCTGAAGCTGCTTTTCTGTATCAAGTACATTATCAGCTTTTGCAAGTCCAATTCTGTTTGAAACTCTAAAAACATGAGTATCTACTGCTATAGCTGGAACACCAAAAGCATTTGATAAAACTACATTTGCAGTTTTTCTTCCAGCACCTGCAAGTGAAGTTATACCTTCCATAGTTGGTGGAACTTCTCCATCAAAATTTTCTATTATTTGTTTACACATCATAAGTAAATTCTTTGCCTTATTTCTATATAATCCTATAGTTTTAAGTCTTTCTTCTAGCTCTTCCTGAGAAATCTTTGACATGGAATAAACATCCGGATAATCTTTAAAAAATGTTTTTGTTATCTCATTAACCTTAACATCTGTAGTTTGAGCTGAAAGTGCTGTTGCTACTAAAAGTTGAAAAGGTGTTTCATAATTTAATTCACACTTTGCATCTGGATATTCTTTTTTAAGAGCTTCCAAAACTCTTTTTGTTCTTGCTCTCATAATTTTCTCCTTATCTTTAATAATAAATTACTTTTTCATTAGCTAAATTATTTATAAACTCCCCTATAACTATCTGGAAGAAGTTTTGCTATACTCTTCATATAAACTTCTAACACTCTGTCATCATATTCATGTCTATCTTCATCTTTCTCTTTTGCAGGAACTTCAACAGGATCACCAAATATTACAGTAACTTTTGAATGATGGAAAGTTTCTTGTCCCATGTTACCTTCCTTATTTATAGGCATAAGCTTTTCTGTTCCAGTCATACCAATTGGAATAACCGTTGCTTTTGTAAGTCTTGCAATAAGATTAATTCCCTTTTTAGCTTCTATCATTGCTCCAGTTCTACTTCTTGTTCCTTCTGGGAAGATAACAATATTATTTCCTTCTTTAGAAGCTGTTATTATATTTTTAAGAGCATCTTTATCTGCTGAATTTGGTTTTATATTTATAGTTTTCACAAGTCTCATCCCTATATTAGTAAGAGGATCTCCACTTAATTTTACTCCTGCTATAAAATAAGGATCATATTTTTCTTTTAAAATTCTATTTAAAATTAATGCATCTGAATTACTAAGATGATTTCCTATAAATATTATTGGTCCTTTAACTTTTGCTACATTCTCAAAACCATTAACTTCTAAATCAGCATATCTATTTAAAACACCATTTACTAAACTTCTTCCTATAGGTTGAAAAATAAAATCTGGTAATCCAACTATAAATTTTGCTAACCACGGTTGCATATTTTTAATCTCCCTTTCTATTATGACATAACTTATAAAATATTATAATTTATCAATGTCTAAAAGTCTATTTTTGTAGTCATTAATATACTCTGAATTTGATTTTACATCTTTTATATTTTCTTTTTCTACTAAATGTCTTTTTATCATTGCATTTCTAATAATAATATTTTTACCTCTCCATCCACAAGATGTTTGCTTAAAAGTTTTCTTAAAATTTGCATTATCTATACTTATCATATCTTCTGTAGTAACATTTCTCATAAAATCCTTTGGCTTAAATTCTTCAATTTTTGAATATTCTTTATCTCTATTATAAGGACATTCTAATTGACAACTATCACAGCCAAAAATTCTTCCATCCATCTTCTTAATAAATACTTTATTAATTTCTTTTTTCTGAGTAATATATGACATACATATATTACAATTTTTTCTCACTCTATTTATAGATTTAGTTGGACATTCATTATAACAAATTTCACATTCTCCACATTCTTTAAACTGTTGAATTTCATCTGCAGTTCTAACATCTTCACCTGCAATATCTAAATCAGTTATTATTTCACCTAAAAATACATATGATCCATATTTTTTGGTTATTAACATATTATTTTTACCTATAAATCCAACACCACTTATATAAGCTATATATCTTTCAGGCAATGTATTACTATCTGTAAATGCTAAAGCTTTTCCACCTTTACTTTCTATAAATTCACAAACTTGTTTTAAGTATTTATGTACTACATTATGATAATCTTCCCCTCTTGTATAAAGTGAAAATCCATTATCTTCATACTCAGTATCATGAAGATAAGGAAAGGCTATAGAAATTATAGTCTTTCCTTCTTCCATATAATGATTTGGGGTTATTCTAATATCAATGTCTTGTTCTTCAAATTCATTTTCTAAACCTTTTTCTTTTCTTTCTTTAAAAAAATCATAAAGTTCAGTAAATTTTCGACATTTAATAAAGCCTATAGTATCTAGCCCTATTTCTTTACAATAATCTATAATTTCTTGTCTTAAATCCATACTAATTCTCTTTCTGTCATTTTAAATAATCATGTTATTATAAATTTTTTGCCCCTTGTAATCTTCTATTTCTATAATATCACATTTATTTTTTTTATTCTTATTCACTGCTGGTATTCCTACAATTGTAGCATTTTCTTCCATATCCCTTAAGACTACAGCATTAGCTCCAATTTTTGAATTAGCCCCTATTCTAATTGGACCTAAAACTTTAGCTCCACAACCAATTATAACATTATCCTCTATAGTTGGATGTCTTTTTCCTTTATCTTTACCTGTTCCACCTAAAGTTACTCCATGATAAATAACTACATTATCACCAACTTCAGCTGTTTCCCCAATAACTACTCCCATACCATGATCTATAAACAATCCCTTACCTATAGTTGCTCCTGGATGAATTTCTATTCCTGTTAAAAACCTTGCTAGCTGTGATATAAGTCTTGCCATAAAAAATAACTTTCTCTTATAAAATTTATTAGCAACTCTATAAAAAATTAATACATGAATACTAGGATATAAAAGAAAAACTTCTAATTTGGATCTAGCAGCAGGATCATTTTTTAATACACTATTTATATCACTTTTTATATTTCTAAACAACTTTATCCCCCATTTTTATTCATATAATCCTGTAGAGAAATATTTTTCTCCACCATCAGCTGATATAGCAACTATATTTTTATCTTTTGGTAATTCTTTAGCTAAATCTAATGCAGCTAAAATTACAGCTCCTGATGAGATTCCTACAAGAACTCCTTCTTCCTGTGCATATGATTTTGCTATAGTGAAAGCATCTTCATTACTAACCTTAACAATTTTATCTACAACTTTAGAATCGTATATTTGTGGTACAAATCCTGCTCCAATTCCTTGTATTTTATGAGGACCAGGATTTTCTCCAGAAAGAACTGCTGATGCTTCTGGTTCTACTGCAATTATTTTT
This sequence comes from Clostridium mediterraneense, assembly GCF_900091705.1. Lineage (GTDB taxonomy): Bacteria > Bacillota > Clostridia > Clostridiales > Clostridiaceae > Sarcina > Sarcina mediterraneense. Next base: position 2,080,941 of record NZ_LT594785.1, read on the forward strand.
ATATCTTTATTAAATTCTTTTAATTTTCTTCCTATGCCACTAATTGTTCCACCTGTTCCAACACCAACTACAACTGCTGCAACATCTGGTATATCTTTAATTATTTCTTCTGCTGTAGTTTCATAGTGCTTATCTCTATTTCCTACATTATTAAATTGTTGTGGCATAAAATATCCTTTTTTATTTACAAGCTCTGTAGCTTTTTCAATTGCGCCCTTCATTCCTTTAGAAGCATCAGTTAATATAAGCTCAGCCCCATAAGCTTTTATAATTTCTCTTCTTTCTTTACTCATACTCTCTGGCATGACTATAACTACTTTATAACCTTTTAACTTACCAATCATAGCAACAGATATTCCTGTATTTCCACTTGTTGGTTCAACAATAACATCACCTTTTTTTAAAGTACCCTCCCTTTCCGCTTTTTCTATCATTCCAAGAGCTGCTCTATCTTTAATACTACCTGTAGCATTAAACCTTTCTAATTTTACATAAACATTTGCCCCATTTTTATCATTTATCGAGTTAATTTTTACAATAGGTGTCCCCCCTATTAATTCTAATGCATTATTATATTTCATTACTTCTCCTCCTATCTTTTAACTAAACTACATTTTAGAAATTACATATATAAAATTAAATAAATATTTCCTAAAAAAGTGTATAAAAAAATCGCCTCTAAATTTTCATTTAGAGACGATTTTTCACCGCGGTCCCACTCTAATTAAACACATAATAACTGTGCTTCATCTTTTCAAGTACATATTTATACTCTATCATTATAACGGTTGAATTCCGTAAAATCCTACTTCTATTTCAGATATATGCTCCAAAGTGCACTTCTCAAAAACTAAGGTTAAAGGCTCTCAGCATCCCTTTATCTCTGTATCCTATCATTTATGGTACTCTACTTTATCATAGCATTTATTCTATTCTCTGTAATTTCTTATATTATAATTATATTCTAACAACTCAGTTTTGCAACTGTTTTTTTATAACAATTTTCTACCTATTTTTCTTAAGTAAAGGCTCAAAGAATTCATCAACTATATCTGACATAAGCACTATTCCTTTGATTTTTTCTTCTTCATCAATTACTGGTACTGAAACAAGATTATATTTAGATAAAATCTCCGCTGCAATTGAAATATCATCTGTATAATTTATAGATATAGGATTTTCTTTCATTATATCCTTAAGCTTACATTCATTCTTATTTAAAATTAAATCAGCAAAACTTACTACTCCTTCTAGTCTATTTTCTTCATCAGTAATATAAATATAATACATTACTTCTTCTTCTGGCTTAGACTCTCTTAGTAGATCTAAAGTTTCACCAACTGTAATATCTGTAATATTTAAAGATATAAAGTCCTTATTCATTATACTTCCTATACTTTCATCACTATAAGAAAGTAATTCTTCAACTTCTTTAGCATCTTCACTTTCTAAGTTAGCTAATACCTTTTCTCTTTGCTCTTGATCTAACTCATCTAAGATATCTGCAATTTCATCATTAGGGATATTTTCAAAAAGTTCAGCTGTTTCTAGATCTGAAAGTTCTTTAATAATACTAACTTGAACTTCTGGCTCTACTTCTTCTAAAGTATCGGCTGCTAAATCTTCACTTAAACTTTCAAAAATACTTTTTCTTTGCTGCTCATCAACTTCTTCTAAGATATCAGCTATATCTGCTGGATGAAGCTGATGTATTCTTTTATATGGCGCTGCAACTTGAAGATTATTTTTTTCAACTTCTAAAGATTCAACATCTTCCCACATAACTGCTCTTTCTTCAAAGTCCTTTTTAAATATACCACCTAAAAATCTGCCTAAACCTTCAAGACCTTTTCTTCTATATCTAACATATTTACCAGTCTCAATAGCTATTACTCTATATCCACCAGCAAATTCTGCAAGTCTTAAATCTTCTACTCTAACAACTTTTCTACCATTAACGTCTACTATCTTTTTATCTAAAATATCTTTAGTTAATAAATGACTATAGTTTCTAGGAAGTATTTCTCTACTTCCACTAACTTGTATTCTCACTTTTCCAGACTCATTTTGATAGAAATCTATTCTTTTAAACTCACAGCTTAAAATCCCTTCATCAACTTTAACTTTATAACCAATTACTTTTGGAAATCCATTTTCAGTTGTTACATAAACATCTTTAAGAACCCCCATAACTTCATTAAACTCGTCATAAATTTTTTTATTTAAAATTGAACTATAAAGAAAAAAACTTAATCTATTCATAATAAAAGTCCTCCTCACGCTTAAGACGCATGAGGAATTTATAAGCTAAACTTCAAGCTCCCTCATACATCTTATTTGTTTATTATTTAATTTTCTTCGATAACTCTGAGGGACACCCTCCATTTAGACTCACCACCTTTAGTTCTTCACTTATTAATCATATTATATGTAATTGTACATAAATCTGTACATTACATTAATTATAATATATTAATCGCAATTAAATTGCAATAAATAAAGATTTTCAATTAAATATAAAAAAAGTTTTAAGACTTAAAAGTCCTAAAACCATAGAAAGTAATTCCAATTAAAAATAATTCACTAAATAAACAATATGGAAAATATCTTAAACCTAAAATATAAGCTAAATTTTCTAATATTAAAACTGAAATAAGGCCTAATAAAATATTCATACCTAAAATATTTGTAGTTTCATTAAATTTAAATAAGACTACTGATATTAATAAAGCTAAAAATATTATTAAGTAAATCGCTTTAAAGATATAATTATTTCCCATTTCGATTACATAACCAAATTCCCATCTTATATTAAACTTAGCTTTTAAAATAAGCATTATACCAAAGTAAGTTGATGTCATTACTCCAAGAATTATATTTATTTTATTAAATTTCACCTTATCTGTTCTCCAAAAAATATAAAATAAAATAATTATTATAGCCGGTATATAAAGTAAATCTAAAAATCCAATTATCTTAGCAACTTCTATACTTATTTTTAAACTTGTAAATACCATAAATAATAAAAATATATTTTTTAAAGCAGCAAGAAAAATAAATATCCCCATAGCTGGTTTTATCTTCTTTGGTGTTTTTTTTAAATTAATAAAAAACAATAATAAATAAAAAATAATTATAAGTAACAATAATATATAGTAGGAAAATGTACTTAACATATCCATCACTCCTAAACTGTTGTTACTTATAATTATTAAGTAAAATCTTATTTTATTCCTAAAACCTTAAGACCACCTTTAATACATCTAACATCTAAAGGAAAATCCGGTCCTTTTTCACCATCAATATCTGTAACTATATCCTCATTAGATTCTATTAGTATTCTATCTGTTTGGAAATATTCAACTCTAGGATCATTTAATATTTCACCTCTTAATACCTTAAAGAAAATATGTATTAATTCATGAATACTTACAGCCTTAAAAACTATTACATCTAATAAACCATCATTAGCAACTGCTTCTGTAGCCAATTTAAAATTACCTGCTGTTTGTCCATTGAAAACAAGCATAAGATACATCTTTAAATCTTCTTCTTTTTTCTCTTTAGCTGTTATACTAACTGATAATTTTCTAAAACTTGGAAGTTGCTCTATACCTTTTAAATAATATGCAAGCTTTCCTATTGTATTTTTTAAGTTTACATCTGTTTTTTGTGATACATCGGTAAATAAACCTGTTGATAATACATTAACAAAATATTTGTCATTAACTTTTCCAAGGTCAATATCCTTTGGTTTTGAATTTAATATCTTCTTTAGATTTTGTTTAATATCAGGTGATAAATTAAGGAATTTAGCAAAATCATTAGCTGTTCCTACTGGTAAGATTCCTATTGGGAGATCAATATTCCTCTTTTTCATAGCGTTAACAACAGAATCAACTGTTCCATCACCACCAGCTATGAGTATATATTCATATGTTTCGTCAATATCTTCTAGAGCCTTTTCTACACCCTCACCTTTTTCTATTCTAAATGGTTCAACATTTAAATTCTTTTGTTGATGCATTTTTATAACTATATCCAAATGAGCTAATATAGCATTTTCTCCTGAATAAGGGTTATAAATAAACTTTACCTTTTTCAACTCTTTCCCTCCACTTTTGATATCACTACTTCGTATTACTTCTTTAATTTAAAATCTTTTACATTTTCTTAATAAACTAGATTATATCACTTATTTTAGGCCTTGTCGACTTTACACATCATATTCTTACTGATATAATTTAAGTTATTAAATTACATAGTTTAACTATTTTTTAATATAAGATGTAAAAAATAAACGTATGTTTAATGCTTCTATTAAATAATTATTTATATAGGCCTTAAATTAGACTATGTTTTTAAAACTAGGAGTGATAATTTTTATGAAAAAAAGTTGTATACCTAATATATTTACTTTTATAAACCTAGGATGTGGAGTACTATCCTTACTTGCAACTTTTAAGGGAAAATTTTTTATATCAGCGTTGTTAATAATAATAGCAGCATTAGTTGATCGATATGATGGTAGAATAGCTAGATACCTACAAGTTACTAGTGACCTTGGAAAAGAACTTGATTCACTTGCAGATCTTGTATCATTTGGAGTTGCACCAGCACTATTAATATTCATACTATATAAATTTGATACTTTAGGTCCTTTAGGAATACTAGGCTATGCCCTACTTTTACTTTATCCGATTTGTGGTGCTTTCAGACTAGCTAGATATAACACTGCAGAATTTGATGGTAATTTTAGAGGAGTTCCTATAACTATTGCTGGTTGTATACTTGCTATATATGCTTTACTAGCAGGTGAAAGATTTACAAATATCTACCTACCACTAATATTTATGGTAATTTTATCTTATTTAATGGTTAGCAATATAAAATTGAAAAAATTATAATAAAAATAAGACCGCTAATTTTAATTTAGAGGTCTTATTTTTTCTTTTCTCCACCTTTATCTTTAAAATCTTTCCCATCAAAACCTTTTCCTCTACCATGCCCATCATCACAATCAAATCTTTTATTATTATTAAATAAAAGGTCTTGATCTATTTCAGTTAATATTATATCCTTAGTAGTTTGAATTTCTATAAGAGTACTCTTAAGTTTTAGATATTCTATATAGCAACATTGAACTCCATCTAGAGTTTTTATTAAACAATCTATAAGTTTTCCCAATTCATTAACTCTTTTAAGTGCATCCTTAACATCACCTTTTCTAGCTAATGCAATGCTATTTAATTCACCAGCACCACCAATTAGAAGCCTATATGAATTTATGTATTTTGAGAGAACTTCTACAAGGTTATTTACCTCTCTAAAATATTCTTCAAATAGAATCTTTGAATTAAGAACATCTCTTTTATCTATCCCCATTAAGCACTCACCTTCTTTTCTCTAATTTAAAGGAGTTTAAATTTATAAACTTAAACTCCCTGCATTAATTATTTATATTTAAATATACTCAATCTTATTCTTCTACTTTTCCTCACATATATAAACAACTTCAGAACCATCCTTATTTTTAGTAGTTAAAGTCACTTTTCTCTTCCAAAGTTCATATATATGCTTTAATGTCCTTTTTGTATAAGAAGCTTCTAATTCTCTTCCATCAAATACATGCTCTAAATTCAATGAAAAATCTTTTCTATCCATTTCCTTAACTCTTATATATGGAATAGAACCAACTCCACATTCTGTAGCAATAGTATCTCGTATTTTTCTCCAGCCATTCTCATCAGATACTTCATCAACAACTATATCTAAGCCTTTTTTACCATATTTAAATAAACCTAACTCTTCACATAATTCTTGAGTTAAATATTTTCTGAGAAATGAATTATCTCTTTCAAGCTCTCTGACCTCAAATAGCTTTTCTCTTCCATATCTCTTATCTATATCTTGAAGAACTTTAAAGCCTATATAATATGGATTAAGACTATATGGATTTGGAGCTATAACATCATTGTGTCTTTTTATAAATTCAAGATATAAGCCATCATCTAAATTCAATTTCTTAAGAATATTGTAATGCCAAAAACTTGCCCAACCTTCATTCATAATCTTTGTTTCTATCTGAGGTATAAAATACATACTTTCTCTTCTAACTATACTAAGAATATTTCTTTCCCAATCTTCTAAATCACCATACTTTATGATAAATTGTATTAAATCATCATCTGGCTCAAGAGGTATTTTATTAATATCAGGCATTTCTATTTCCTCATATTGATCTAAAATACTTCTTTGTTCTCTTTTTTTTGCATAATCATCAAGCATCCCTTGCTTAATCTTTTCTTCTGAAACTTTCTTTACTCCAATTACTCTTGGAACCTGATATCTTATAGAATGTGCTGCATCAATAACTCTTTCTACTTCACTATATCCAATACTAGGATCATTTATATATCCTCTTATTATATCTGCATCTAATTTAAACATTTCTATAGTTTTATCTGCTCTTGTCCCATCTCTAAATAATCTATTATTTTTGAAAAAATCATTATGACCATAAACATGGGCCATAGTTAATATTTGAAGTAATAAAGTATTTTCTCTCATAAGATAAGCAAGACTCGGATCAGAATTTATAACCATTTCATAAGGCAGTCCTGTCATGTTAAAAGAATATAATGTTTTATTTTTTTCATAAGCTTTACCATAACTCCAGTGAGGATATTTTGATGGCATTCCTACATAAGCTTCATAAGCTAACATATCATTATATCCAATAACTTCAAATTCTTGAGGATAACAATCAAGCCCTACTTCTTCAACTATTTTTTCAATTTTTTTATTCCAATCTTCTAAATCACTTAATAAATAATCCATAGGTTTTTACACCTCCTCTAGTCATCCTCATTCAATTCTTTGGATAACATCTCTTTTAAAGCTGTCCATAAGTCTTTTTTATCTTTAACTATAACAGATACAAAATTTTTTTTATCTATTTCTTTATTAAATCGATAATACATTGTTGTTGAATATGTTGATGGTAAAAGTTCTGCATATCCACATAAATTTGAAACATCACAAAGATCATTTATAGCTTTTAAAGCTTTTTCATTATCTTCACTCCAATTATCACCATCTGACGCATAAAAAGGATATATATTCCACATATTCGGATTATATTTTTCTTGTATTAATTTTAAAGCAGTATTTAATCCAGAAGAAATATAAGTTCCACCAGATTCTCCTTTATGGAAAAATTCATATTCATTAACAATCTTAGCTGTTGTAGTATGAGAAATAAATTCAAAAGCTAGATTATTATATTTTCTTCTTAAGAATCTAGATAAAACAAAGAAAAATGATCTAGCAAGATATTTTTTACTACTATCCATTGATCCAGAAACATCCATTATAAAAATCATAACAGCATTACTTTCTTTTTTAGGTTTTTGTGTAACCCTATAATATCTTAAATCATCTTCTCTAAATGGAAATCTCTCAATTTCTTCATCGATTCCAGCCTCTTTTAAAGCTCTTTTTTTACCTTGCTTTCTTGAAAGCTTTGACATAACAGTTTTCTTTTTAGCAAGTCTTGGTCTTATTCCATGCCTTTGATAACCTCTTCTTCTGCCTGTACTTTGTACTATAATCTCTGAATATTTTTTTCTATCCAAATTAGGTAAATCAAGATCTTCAACTATATAATCCATAAGTTCTTCAAGAGTTATCTCTGTTTCATAAATATCTTTTCCTTCTTCATTTCCAGCTCCACCTGAACCTTTTCCTTTTTGTTTTCCAGTTGAACCAATCTTATCACCTTTCTTTTCATTACCAGTTCCAGTTGCAACGCCGCCATTATTATTTCCAAATACAAATTGATATTCTTTTATTCCCCTTATAGGTATTTTAAATTTTTTATTCTTAGTTTCTCCTATAATACTTTCTTCTGAAAGAATATCTCCTAAATTTTCTTTTATTGATTTATCTACTAATTGTCTATGCCTTCTTCTATCCTCAATAGCTCTATCATGTTCAACTTGATTATCTAATTGATCTCTAAAAATAGCCATTTATTTAATCCTTCCATAGATTATTAGCAGCATATTTTAATATAACATCACAGCAATGAGGACAGTATCCATTCTTCTCCATCTCAGCTACCATAGCATTGTATTTTGCATCCTGTTCTTTATCTCTAACTCTAGATTTAGTAATAATTCTTGAAAGGTCTTTAACAGAAGCTGTTAATTTCTTTTCTATAGCTTCCTTTAATGGTTCATAAGATTTATAATCAATTTTTCCACCACTTCTAACAACATAGAACATATATGATGTTACATCTGCTCTAAATCCTTTTGCTGAAACTTCTGAAATTCCTATTTGTTCTTCTATACTTCTCATAAATTCTTCATCTGGATTTAATTCTTCACCAGTTGAAAAATCTTTTATTTTATTTCTATTAGTATAAGCTTCTGCATTATCTAAATAATTGTTAAATAAGCTTTCTGCTTGTTCCTTAAATGAGTGTATAAATGCCTTAGTAATTTCTTTTTCTAAAATTTTATTATATTCTTTTCTAATAGTATCTTGAACAAAACCCAAATATTTCTTCTTATCATCTTGAGAAATATCACAATCCTTAATTGATTTAATTATACTTTCCATTATGCTTAAAGGATTTATACAATTATAATCTGAATTTGAAAGAGCATTATCTATTGCTTTTATAATAAATCTTGTTGATATACCTTTCATTCCCTCAACAGGCCCTGCTTCTTCTTTAAGCTCCATAACATCAATTTTCTTAGTTGAGCCCTTTTCTACAATATCTTCACCATTATATAGTTTTAATTTTGTCATAGGGTCAACTTTCATTGATGGCATTAATCTAGATAATACTGCAAACATAGCTGCTATCTCTATAGAATGAGGTGCAATATGTGCATTAAAATTAGATTTATTAATTATCTTTTCATAGATTTTCTTTTCTTCTGATAATTCTAAACAATATGGTACTTCGACCTTAACTATTCTATCTAAAATGGCTTCATTAGTGTGATCTGACTTAAACTTATTCCATTCTGCTTCATTTGAGTGAGCAATAATAAGTCCATCAAAATATATCATTGAACCTTTACCTGGAGATGGTATAGATTTTTCTTGTGTAGCTGTAATTACAGTGTGAAGATATTCAACATCATTCTTAAATACTTCTATAAACTCAACAAGTCCTCTATTACCAACATTAAAAGCACCATTTAAAGAGAAAATTCTTGGGTCATCTTCTGAGTAAATATCCATTTTAGAAATATCAATAGAACCATTAAGTATAGAAGTTGCTTAACTTACTTAAAAGGTTCTAATTAGAATACTTAAGCTTTATTCTAATTGTTCCATCAATTTTTAATATTATATCTTCTATTACTTCTTTTAACATAGCATTTGTCCACTCTTCTATAGAAGTATTTAATATAGCTTCTATACCACTAAAAATAGTTTTTTCTTCAACTTTATTATCTTCAAGAGCTATTTTATTTTTTATTTTTTCTTTTTTATCTAGAAGATTTTTAAGAGACTTATTTATATTTTCATTTTGCAAACTATATAGTTCTTGCTCTATAAGCCCACTAGAGTAATTTATTAATAAGCTATTAGCTAAATGTACTTGCTTCTCTATACTTCGTTCTATGCTATTTAGTTCTAACTTTAATTGCTCTACATCACTTTTCCTTTTATATTTAATACCTTGTAATTTTTTAAAATTTTCTTGGCTTAAATCATCTAATTCTATCTTCAATAAAGCTTTAATATTATCTTCAATATATCTATTACTACTATGTCCTGATTTAGTTCCCTGTCTTTCATAAAGTAAACAATTATAACTACTTATATATTTCTCTTTTTTTCTCCTTTTTCTATACATTTTAGCCCCACATTCACCGCATATTAATAAGTTACTAAATAATGCTTTATTTGAATTTCTACTTCCTACTTTCATATAACTATTTTTAGCTCTTTTACTTCTCTCTTTTATCAATTTACTTACTTTTTCAAAAATTTCTCTATCTATTATTGCTTCATGATTATTTTCATGTCTGTACCACTCACTAGGATCAATCTTTCTATTTTCTTTTACTGTTGCATCAATCGTTCTAGTTTTACCTTGTACCAATGTGCCTAAGTAAAATTCATTTATAAGTATCTTAGCAATTGTGTTTCCTTGCCATCTTCCCCCTCTTTTTGTTTTAACTCCTCTATCAATAAGAATATTACAAATACTGTTATAACCATATCCTTCTAAATATAAATTAAATATATCTTTAACTATATTTGCTTCCTCTTTATCTACAAAATAATTTTTTGCCTTCTTATCGTAATAATATCCATAAGGAGGTTTTGGTGTATGGATTTTACCTTGAACATTAAAACTATCCCAAATCATTTTTATTCTTTCAGAAGTTGCATTTGCCTCTTTTTCTGCAAGCCATGCCATTAAACCAAAATTTGCAAAATCCTTCTCCGAATCCAGTCCATCCTCTAAAAATATTATTCTAATATGCTTTATTCTAAGCTTATTTATAGCATCTAAAGTTTCTCTTTGATTTCTCCCAAATCTACTAAATGACTTACATACTAATATATCAAATTTATTTTGTAAACCATCTTTTATCATTCTATTCCACTCTATTCTCTTATAAGCTTTAGCCCCACTAATGCCCTCATCAACATAGGCTTTATAATGAATGCAGTCTTTATTATTTTTAAACCATTGCTCAAATACTTTTTCCTGATTTTCTATGCTAGTATGTTGATCAAAAGTACTAACCCTACTAAAAGTTGCTACCCTCTTCATATTCCTTTTCACCTCGATAGATATTATTCAATATTTAGATATAAAAAATACAAGCATAATAAAATTTTATGCTTGTACTGTTATCATATTCTTAACTACTTCATCTATAGGTTTATCTCCATATTCAGTAATTACGGTATATATATTTTCTTTAAAATTAATTATTCTAATTCTTACTTTATCATCACAATATAATACTTTATTTTCTCCATCTTTTAAAAGCTTTCGTTCATTTATATATTCGTCTTCAGTTATATATTCTAATACCTGTTTGTCCATCAACGATATCAATGAAATTTCTCCTTGATATTTCTATCTATATATAACTATGTTATCTTAATATAAAAAATTACTTTTTATATTTATAAGATTTAATATTTGCTTGAACTACTTATTTCTTAAAAAGATATTACTTATATTATAGTGCTCCTATAGTAACCATTACTCTACTCTTTTCTCTAGCTATTATATTATGCACTCTTCTAGCATCAAAAGGTAATATTTCACCTTGTTCTAACACAACTTGTTCATCTCCTACAAAATTGAAGTCAATTATTCCTTCAAGTACTTGTATCATTGCATTTCCATTATGACTATGATTTGGAAGTCCCTTTCCTGCTTCAAATTCAAAATACATAACTCTAAAACTATCATTCTTAGTTAACGCTATCTTTTTTTCTTCTATTTGATTTAAATTTATTTTCATAATCCTCGCTCCTAACATACACTTTTTATTTTTAAATAATTATAAGCACAACTTATTTCTTATTTATACTTTTATGATATCACCCATAAATTTAAAAAAATGTGATTTAACTCACTAAATAAAAAAAGTTGTATTTCTACAACTTTATAAAATCAAATCTTCTAATAAATTCTTTTCTAATATTATAATTTTTTTAGTTCCTAACTTTAATATTCCCCTTTTTTCAAAACTAGATAACTTTCTACTTAATGTTTCTCTAGCTATTCCACAATAATTAGCCATTTCTTCTCTCTTCAATGGCAATTCAACAACTAATTCTTGATTTTCATAAAAGGAATATTTATCTATAAACTCTATAAGCATACATGCAATCCTTTTTTCTGGCTTACTATCAGATAAATTTATACTTAAATTCTGAAACTTTTCAAGTCTTTCACTTAAGCCTTCTAATAAACTTAAGGCTATAGATGGATTCCTTTTTATTAATTCCTCTAAGTCACTCTTAGATATAGTGCAAATTTCTGTATCCTTAATTGCTGTAGCAGAAATATTACTAGCTTTTTTTGTTCCTAATATATTAGTTTCTCCAAAAAAGTCACCAACAGACAATACATTTATAATTTTCTCTTTACCATCCGATGTATTTTTAAAAATTTTAATTGCCCCTTCACTTATAATAAAAAGCTTAGATAACTCTTCCCCTTCTAAAAATAAATTTTCTGATTTTTTTAGATGAATATGCTTTCTAATCTTTATAACTTCTTCTAACTGTTCATTTGATAATAATTTAAAAATAGGAACTTCCTTAGCATAAAGCCTACTTTCACATTTTTTACAACAAAACTTTTCTTTAACCATTACTTAGTTACTAAAATATTATAAGGTATAAAAACTCCTTGTAACTATCTAGCAACACTTCACCTCTATTCTTTATTTTCTATTTTAAATAAAAAATACTATTCTCTTTTATCATTACACCTGTATTTTGTAAATTAATAATACTATCTAACACTCAATTAAAATCAAAATATTATTTATACCTTATAAAAAATAAAGATATAAAAGTTTCATCATACAATATAGATAATAAAATTCTATATCTTTATTTTCTTATATTATACCAAACTTAATGTTATTCTCATATTTCAACAAACTAAGTAAAACTCTAAAATCTACATAAATAGCATTCTATTTTTCAAATAATCTAATATTATAACTATTTAACTTCACATATGTATAAAGATATAAATTCTAAAGAAAGTAACTTACAACCTTTCTTTTATATGTACTATTCCTAATAAATTAATATAGAAGTATCTTGGTTATTAGGGTCAACTGGTGGAACTACTCCTATTCCTTTTCTTGAACGAATTGAAAAATGTTTAGTTTCTACTGGTACATTTTCATATTCCCCATTATATTCATTTAAAAGCCTGTGCTTACATACTGGGCATAAATCACCTTCAATTTGAACTCCTAAACTTTCTTCAAATTGTTTTCTTAAGTGCTTAGGAATTAAGTGCATAGGTTCTTCATGCATAGGGCATCCTTTTATACAATAAATAGGTGGTGCTGATTCTAATAAATTTTTAATTGCTTCAACTAAAGATGATTTACCTGCACCTACTGGTCCTACTAGATATAAAACTTGTCTAGCCTCTTCCCCTTTCATAGATGCTGAATAGAAGTAATTCATAATTTTCATTATTACTTTATCTATTCCATAAAAATCCTCTTTAAAGAAATTGTATTTTTTTATTTTCTCATTGCCGTAAATTTTCTTTATTTTAGTGTTTTCTTCTGGTTTTAAAACATTAACTCCTTGCTCCATTATTAGATCATAAATTCTTTTATGTGATAACTTTGTTATATCAGGATTATTTTTAACAAGTTCTAAATAATCTAAAAATGTTCCTTCAAATTTTTGCTTGTTACGGCTATCTCTATCATTTTTAATAAATTCCTTAAAATCCATATATAATCCCTCCTTTTATATAAATGTATTCACTTAAACTAATAAACTATGCCAAATTGCTTCAAGTTTTTTAAATAAAATCAGTTTGTTTTACATAAAGTTTTAAAAGATAGCATTTTTATTAAATTTAAAAATATATATTTATATTTTTAATTATTTTTATAATTTTTTCTATTTTTAATATAAATCTAAAAATAAACTCTCTACTTATATATATTTATTTTAATTTATGAATCCATTTGTTAATAAAACTTCATTTTATTAATTTTTAGTTAATTGACTTAATATTTTATTCATATTATAATCCCTATATCATACTAATTAGTTTTTATAAAAACCACATGGTTTTAATACATAAAAAGGAGTTTATCTATGGAAACTATATCTGTAAAAAAGGAAGAAATATTACAAACTGCTGTGCATCAATTTTCACAAAAAGGCTTTTATTCAACCTCTGTTCAAGATATAGCTAATGACTGCGGAATTTCTAAAGCAACTATATATAAATTTTTTAAATCAAAAGAAGATCTTTTAGTTGAACTTGTAAAATATTTTAATTATAAGATTTTCAAGACTATCAATACACTTGAGTTCGAAGATAACTTAGACTCACTTAAAAAGTTTGAAAAAAAAGTTTATATATTATTTAAGTATTTCTTTAAAAATAAGGACTTTATGGTTGTAATTACTCAAAACGTTCCAATTATAAATGATAAAGAAGTTGAAGCTGCATTAGCTCGAAATAGAATTTTTATTCTTAATTGTTTCAAATCACTTATTCTTGAAACTTACGGTGATAAAGTATTACCAATGATTTGGGATCTTACAGCAACCTTTAGAGGAATGATAACCTCATTTTTAATTACTTTATTAAAGAACGAAATCTTAATATCTGATTTAAGAAAAGTTTCAAAATTTATTGTTAAATCAATAACTTCAATAATAGAATTTCATTCTAAAGAAGATGTAATAATTCCGTTAAATACAATAGAAAACATGAACTTTAATTTTAATTTCGATAAAACCTTTAAATCTAAAGAAGATTTCTTTAAATTTGAATGGGAACAAGAAATGTTAAAAATAAAAACTAAAATCGAAAAAGATCACTCAATATCTGATAAAGAAAGTTTATTAAGCTCTATAGATATTATTGATTCAGAGATGAAATCACAAGATAGACGTGATTTCTTAATAGATGCTCTTATACTTTACTTATCTGATATAGAAATTCTTAAAGATAACCTATGTTATCTAAAAACACTTTACATTAAATTAAAAAAATTTAGAAAGGATGATTAACAAATGACAAATTCAGCTAGTTCAAAACAAGCTAAGCCATTAAACGCGCCTCTTGTTGCTGGAATTCTTTTATTTGGAGCATTTATTTCATTTTTAAATGAAACATCACTTACAACAGCGCTTCCATCTATTATGAAAGAATTACATATTAGTGCTCCAACAGCACAATGGTTAACAACAGCGTTTATGCTAACAACAGGAATCATGATCCCAATGACAGCTTTCCTTATAGAAAGATTTTCAACTAGAGCAATATTCTTTATTTCAATGGGATTCTTTACAGTGGGAACATTTTTAGGAGCTATCGCTCCAAACTTTGGAGTATTATTATCAGCTAGAGTTATCCAAGCTATCGGAGCAGGTATTATACTTCCACTAATTCAAACAGTATTTATGAGTATCTTCCCTCAAGAAAAAAGAGGTTTTGTAATGGGTATACTTGGAGTTGTTATTTCATTTGCCCCTGCTATAGGACCTACACTTTCAGGATGGATAATTCAATCTCATCCTTGGAGAGATATTTTCTATATAGTACTACCAGTAGCAATACTTGATTTATTAATCGCATTCTTTGCATTACAAAATGTAAAAGAACATAAGAAAGTTTCACTTGATGTAATATCAGTAATCTTATCTGCACTTGCATTTGGTGGATTATTACTTGGATTTAGTAACGGTGGTAATGATGGTTGGACTAACTTTACTGACGTATTACTTCCACTTATAGTTGGAGTTATTGCTCTTATCTTCTTTACAATAAGACAATTAAGATTAGAAACTCCATTACTTGATTTAAGAGTATTCAAAAATAATACTTATACTTTTGCAACAATAATAATAATGATTGCTTTTGCAGGATTTATATCATCAGAACTTATAGTTCCAATGTATATCCAAGAAGCTAGAGGTTACTCAGCATTTGATTCAGGTCTTATCTTAATGCCAGGTGCATTATTAATGGCTATAATGAGCCCAATTACAGGTAAGTTATTTGATATAGTTGGAGGAAGAGTTCTTGCAATAACAGGACTTGCACTTTTAACTATAGGTACTGGAGCATTTATGTTCTTAACAGCAACAACTTCAATATATCTAGTATCAGGTATATTTGCATTTAGATTACTTGGTATCTCAATCTTTATGATGCCATCAATCACAATCACTCTTAATGCACTTAAAGGACCACAAATTTCTCATGGTGCTGCTATTAATAGTACATTAAGACAAATTGCTGGTTCACTTGGAACATCAATACTTATTACAGTAATGACTGAAGCTGCTAAGAATTCTGGAGCTAGAACACCTCAACTTGCTTTAATTCACGGAGTTAATACTACATTTGTAGTGTCAACTGCTGCAACAGTTATCGCTTTATTACTTGCAATATTTATCTTAAAAGATACTAAAAAGAAAGCTTAATATAAAAAAGGCTATATCAAATATACTTGATATAGTCTTTTTATATACTAAACAAAATAATCAATTATTTACTTTATCTTGAATTTTAAATTTAGTAATTTATAGACTATTTACCTATCTATTTATTAATATAAATCTAAAAGCTTGATTTATATTTTAAATATATATGTTTTTATAGAACAAATCATTATAAAAGTATATAATTGATTAAACGATAAAATTTTATAGGAGAAAACTTTATATATGGGAAACACTACTAACCAAAGAAAAAAAACAGTCAAAAAGACTACTAATAAAAAAAAGAAGTTTAACTTATTTAAATTTATTAGAGCGATAATAATTATATCTATTATCTTATATCTCATATACTTTTGCTTAAGCTTAATATTTAGCCCAGCTAAACCAAAAGTTCCAGCAAATACTCCTGCACAGCCTGTAAAACAAGCTACTGTTACACCTCAAGCAGAAATAGATAATTATAAAAACAAACAACTTGCTTTAATAAACAACTTATTTAGATTTAATGAAAATTTATACTTATCAATGTCTAATAATAGCGTAGTTAATATTTATCCTGATTCACAAAATGCTGTATTAGCTTTAAGACAAAATTTTGACAGTTTCAGTAGTAAATTAGATGCAAGTTCTCAAGCATCAGAAGAAGATTTTTTAAATAATCTTTCAATTTTAAATAATAACTATGTACAAGCAGTAATTACATATAACACAGAAGCTCTATCATCAAATTGTAATAGTGATAAATTAAGCAAATTATTAAAAACATTACAATCAGCTTATCATACTGTAAATAAATACATGAATAATAATATAAATTTATTTAAGCCAAATGGAGGTACAGTTGTAACACCAGTTCAAGCTACTAATACAAATACATCTACTCCAGCACAAAATGCAGTATCTACTACAAATACAAGTACAAATACTACTACAACACCAGCTCAAGCTACATCAAATAACAATACTTATGTAGCAGTACCTACCCCAGCAGCAACTTCAGGTAATTCTATATAATAGTATTAGAAAAAAGAAGTATATCTTAATTAGGATATACTTCTTTTTATTTAAACTATCTTTAATACTCTTCTACATCCTATATACTTTCAATAGAATTATATAAACTTAAGCATAATGGATAATATTCTATATAAGTAAAATGATTTGATATTAAATTATATAGTTTGTCTATATTTTTCTTTATTTTATCTCTTTTCAGTTCATCTTTTATTTGCTTATATTCCCAAAGTTCTTTTATTATATTAAGAAGTATTTTATTTTCTTTTACTCCTAATCCTTTAGCTTCTTCAACTTTTATAATTAATTTAGTTAAATTTATAAACTCCTTTATAGTAACATTATATACAGTTGTATAATCAAACTCATTTAAGTCTAACTCTTCTATGATTTCTTCATTATCTTCTATAAAAGTATCATCAATTTCTGCATTATAAAACCCATCTAAATTTCCTATTTTAAAATTAGCATAAGCATTTCTAATATAATTTATAGAACTATTATCTATATCATTTACTGGTTGCTCCTCATACATTTCAGGTAAAGCTCCTGGTAAATATAAAGCCGCTTTTTTAAAATATTCTTTAGCTAAATTATTATTCTTAGCATATTCATAACAAAGTGCTAGATTATAACAAGCTTTTCCTAAACCTATAATCGGCTTGTCCTCTAATATTTCAATTAACTCTTCATATATCTCTATAAGATCAGTATACCTTTCTAAATATTCTAAGCCACATTCATCTCCATAAATTTTAATAGAGCTCCAAAAACTCTTATTATAATTATCACATAATTCTTCTAATAAGTTTAACTTACTTTCTTCTTCCCTATAACTTAAATCATCTGGATAAGTTTTAAGCTCTTCCTCAAAACCTTTTATTAACACTTTAGAATTATGTGAAATAGCCATTAAATCTTCTCTAAAATCATTTAACATCTTAAGCTTTTTAGGTTTAGGAACTAAAATAGTATTCTTTTCTTTCTGGAACTGTTTTAAAATACTTTCCTCATCCTCATTAAATCCATCTATAGCTTCAACTCTTGAAAAATTAATTAATGGCAAGGTAGTTTTTTGTAATTTATACTCATTTTCTATAAAACCTTCAAAAACTTCAGGATAAACATAAGCTAAATCCATAAAGTTCATATTCCATCCATAACTTGTATATGATTTAGATACTAATTCATAAGCATTATTTAATATATGTTTTTTTAGTTCATCCCTATTTTCAGCTTCATTAATATATCTATACAATGCATAATACATGTAGATATAATTTCTATCTATTTTTCTATAATTAAGTCCCATATTTATATCAGCTTCGACAGAAGTTATAAATGTATAAATAAACTTTTTAATACTTGTCTTTCTTAAAATCACTTTTGGTTCTTGCTTCTTATCAAGTAACGTCATATCATTTGTTACTGGAAAATAATCATCTTCTAAATCTTTCATTAAAAACTTAAGACGTAAAAGTGTCCCTATTCTTCCTAATTCAAAGTCTCCGTCAGTTGGTTTACTAAACTTAACTTTCTCTTTCTCTGTATATCTAACCTCATCTAAAGCTTCTTTTAAATATATTAAACTTTGCTTTGTATCTTTATAATAAATTCTATATACTTGTAAAAGTAATTCTAGTAAAAGTGCTAATTCATGTTTTTCATAATCTCTTTCTCTATCTTGTAATTTACATTTATCTATCATATCTTTTAATATAAAAAGTTCTTCATCATTTATTAGCTTTTCATAATCTAATTCTACTCTTAACTTTAATAATTCCTTTATTGCAATCTTAGGATTTATATCCTTAAATAAATTGTTTCTAAAATTCCTTTCATCCTCTTTTAATTCATCAATATTTAATTTCATTTTAAACATAAAATCCCCCTAAATAAAATTTAATTTTGTATTGTAGAAAATCAACTTTGAATAACTTTTTTTATTTTTTAACTATTAGTTATTTATTAAATTAAGTTTTATTTAACTATATCCTCTGCTTTTAAATCAAACTCATTAATACTCATCCCTAATTTTACTATTTTTTAAATTTATTAAAATATTTTATATCTATAAGTTATAATAATTAAAATTTCGTTTATTTTTATCAAGAAAAAATAAACAAAGTAAGCCTATACTACTTTAAATTAAAAAGAGTATCCTCAAAGAAAAAACTTTCTCTAAGGATACTCTACTTTTTTATTTTGAATTATTATTTTGAACTGTAGTATTATCTAAAGGAACTAATTTTACTCCACTTAATCCCATAATGTTTATATTATCACCTTTAACAAGTGATATTTTTACACTTTGACTAACTGAATTATTAACAAGTTCATTGAATATAGGCATTCCCATAGCATCACTTACTGAGATAACTCCAACTCCACTTGGTATTTCAATCATATAGTTACCTGGTTTAACATTTTCACCAACTTGCCAAATTCCTTGATTTAATACATCTCTATATTGTCTTTTATAAGGTGTAAAGCTAAGCTTATTCATTCCTGAAATAACTAACTTATCTCCATCTTTTAAAATTATTACTGATTTATTAGGTACTGAATTTCCATCTTCTTTTATTGTTTCTTCAAAAACTTTATTTCCCTTTGAATTATAAAGCTCTACTTTACCTGATGAATCGGCTTCTGTAATATATATTCCTTGATTTATTTGTTTTCCAACATAATAAGTTCCTGAATTTAATGTTACAGGCTTTGCATCAGAATTATTTACTCCTGACACATCACTTTCATTCCCATTTATAACAACAGTTGAACTTCTAACTATTTGTTGAGGTGTTTGCTGAGCTCCTTGTTGTACTGATTGCTGTGCTGTTTGTTGTTGTTCTTGATCTGTTACTTGTTGCCCTTGTTTAGTTGCAGGTTTATTGTTAACAATATCACTATTTATCTTATTTGCATACATGCTTCCACCAACAATACCAGCTATAGCAAGCACAAATAATACCCAAAACCATATTGTTTTATAAAATGGTCTTCTACTATTATCCCCTACTCTTTCTCCATATAAATTCTCATCTTCTTTTCTCTTATTATCCATAGTTTTTAACTCCTTTTATCTAATGTATTTTTAAATTAAGATAGCTTTTGTATTAAAATTAATAAATAATTTTAATGTTTATTATATATATTTTATAAAAAGAACTATAACCTATTTAGAATAAATTATAGTTCTTTTCCCTAGCATATTATTAACAATTTTCTTACATTTTATTCTTTATTTATATTATTCTTCATTTATAGTTTCAACTACATCAAGTTTTGCAGCTCTGCCTGAAGGAACTATTCCTGCAATTAAAGCTACTAATGCTGATACTACAAATCCAAAAATAACATTACCAGCTGTAAGCTGTATTACAAAAGACTTTCCTATATAAGCTAAATATTGATTTACTCCAAATATACTTATAATTGCTAGAATACCACCAAGTATTCCACCAAATACTCCTAATATAAGTGATTGTACTAAGAATATTACTCTTATATTACCTTTTGTTCCACCAAGTGATCTCATAATACCAATCCACTTTTTCTTTTCTTGAACGGTCATTGTCATTGTATTAATAAGACCTATACTTGCAACAGCTATTACTATTATCGCTGCTAAATCTAAAATTCCTCTTATGAATCCTGTAAATATACTTGCTATTCCAACAACTTCACCTAAACTAAATGTTGAATATCCTAAATTATTATTTACTTCTGTCATGATACCTGGAATTACTTTTTGATTATTAGTATCTAATGTAACCATAGAATAACTTAGTTTAATATCATCTGGATTTTTACCTTCATAATAAGCTTGTATCTTTCTTGTTACATTATCAAATGTTATTATATTTCCTGGATAATATGAATTTAATTTTTTATAAACCCCTTCTATTTTTCCTTCTATAACTAAAGGCTTTCTAGCTGGCATTCCTGGCATACTCGGCATTTCAACTGTTAAAGTAATTGTTTTGCCTATAATACCTTTATATTCTTTAATTCCTAAATCATTTAAATATGATTCATCTATAAGCATACCATCTTTATCATTCTTAAGATCAGTACCTGCAACTATTGTTCCAGCCTGCCCATCATATTTATAATTTTCTACATAACCTAAAATAACTGCATTAGAACCTGTCTTTTCTACACCTTGTATTTTAATTTCAGAAACTCTAGCTGCATTATATGCACTTAAACTTTCAACATTCTTAATTTTTGCAAATTCAGCAAGTGTTGAATTATATATAGGTTTTGAATTATCCTCTTCCTTAGGATTTAACTGCTTATTAGCTGTATAAGGTAGCATACTTGGCTGATCACTTCCTACACTAGTGGTAATCTTATTCTTATCATATTTACTTGGAAGTACCATAACCTGATTTAAATTACCAAAACTCTCTACAAATTTTGTTGCTGTATGAGTTATAGTATCTCCAAGTCCTTGCATAGAAACTAAAAGCATACATCCAACAGCAATAGCAACAATAGTTAAAATACTTCTAAGTTTTCTTCTACTGATATCTCTTGCAGAAATAGCTATTCCATCTATAAGTTTCATAGTTATTCCTCCTTCCTACTGTCTTAATGCTTCGATTGGATCAAGCTTTGCAGCCTTGCTAGCTGGATAAACTCCTGCAATCATAGAAATAATAATAGAGAATACTATTGTTGCAAGAACAAGCCACCAAGGTATATTACTTATAAGATTTACAGATTGCCCTTGTTTTTCTATAGATTCTTTAACTACTGCACTTATTATTCTAAATAATCCAATACTTATTATAGAACCAATAACTCCACCAACAAATCCTATAACTCCTGATTGAACTATAAACATTAATCTTATTTGAGAATTACTTGCTCCAACTGATTTCATAACACCAATACTTTTTGTTCTTTCAGAAACTACCATAATCATAGTATTTACTATTCCTATTGCTGAAACTAAAAGTACTATTATTCCAAGAATTGATAAAGTAAGAGTTATATCTTCAAAATTCTTATTAATAGCTTCTGCTTTTGATTGATTAGAAGTTGTCATATACCCTAAATCCTCTATTGATTTTTGTAACTTTGAAACATCACCTAAGTTCTTAGCTTCTATATTTGCTCCATTATATCCATAAGTTTTCATAAAATTAGGAGTATATTGTAAGAAGCCAACTATATCTGCTGCATTTTTTGCACTCATAACAAAGTTATCTCCATCAGGCATATATTTACTTTCTACTCCTACAACAGTAAATGTCTTATTAAGAGGAGCTACTGGCTTTCCATTTATATTATCTATTTCAAATGTTAATTTTTTACCTATAATGCTACTTGGGTCTGTAACTCCTATCTTTTCTAAAAGAGACTCTCCAACTAAAATTCCATCTTTATCAGAACTATTTAATTTTGTTCCTGCTATTATAGGTTTAAAGTTTAAATCTTTAGATGAACTCTTTGCATTATTAACATCACTTTCAAAATATATATCATATTTTAAATCATATCCTTTGATAGGAAAATTACCATAATAAACTTTATCTCCAATTTTTATCTTAGCAAGATTCCCACCTATGTAAGCTTCTATTCCTTCAATATCATTTAATTTAGATATCTTCTCTAAACTTTCATCATTAATAATTTTAAAGTTCTTTTTAAACCAATCTGGCATTTCTTTTACAGCTTGTTGTGGATTATCTGGCATAACTGCTCCAGCTCTTATTGCTTCTAATGAAACAGTTTTAGTATTTGAACCACTGTTTACTGTATCTACTAAAAATCCTTTTATCATTAATCCAAGTGAAACCATTAAAAGAATTAAAATAGAACCAATAGTAACTCCTAGTGATGTAAGAAATGTTCTTTTCTTTCTTCTCCCCAAATCACTAAAAGCCATAGAGATATTATCTGAAAATCTCATTTTAAATCACATCCTCACTATTCTTAGAGTCACTGATTATATTACCATCTTTTATTTGAACTACTCTCTTTGCTTTTGCCGCCTCTTCTGGATTATGTGTAACCATAATAAATGTATAACCTTTTCTATTTAAATTATGAAAAAGACTCATTATATTTTCTCCAGTTTTTGAATCTAGATTTCCTGTTGGCTCATCCGCAAATATTATCTTTGGATCATTAACTAAGGCTCTAGCTATAGAAACTCTTTGTCTTTGTCCACCTGACATTTCATTTGGTTTATGCTTTGCTAAATGTGCAAGCTCTACTTGTTCTAATGCTTTCATAGCCTTAACTTTTCTTTGACTCTTTGACATCCCTGAGAAAATTAATGGCATCATAACATTTTCTAATGCAGTTTGAGTATTTTCTAAATTGAAAGCTTGAAAAACAAATCCTATTTCTTGATTTCTAAACTTTGACATAGCTTTATCTTTATACCCTGAAATATCTTTTCCATCAAATAAAACCTGACCACTTGTTGGTGTATCAAGACCTCCAACTATATGCATTAAAGTTGATTTTCCTGAACCTGAAGGTCCTACAATAGCAACAAATTCGCCATCATCTATCTTTAAAGAAACTTTATTAAGAGCTGTTATTGTTTCTTTACCCATCTTATATTCTCTAACAACATCTTTAACCTCTATCATAATGACTTCCTCCTTAATTTTATTAAATTTTCAATATGCGCAAACTATATTATATACCTATAATCTTAAAGATTATAGGCATATAAGTTAAAATTTCCATCAAAATAAAAAGTCATGATACTAATTTTACAATTATTATCATGACCAAAATTTCAATTTATTATTATATCTATAATAAAGCTACTACTATATTAATACTCATTGATATTATTAACATTATATTTGATAAAAAAGCTGTTCTCTTTTTTATTACTAGAGCACCTAAGAATGTAGCTCCTCCTATTATTGCTATATATTTATCTATATCAGGCTGTTTTTTTGACATAAACGCTATAACTACTAAAAATAATGCAAATATAATTACTACTGAATATACCCTATAATCTGCTGCAAGCTTCCCATCTTTATAAAAAAGTACAATTCCAGCCATAGCAAAAATAATAAGTATAAAAATAGCTGACACCCCTATTTGTGGAAACATACTCATCCCTCCTAATATTTTATCCATAGTTTTTAATTTTTTAAGATTTTCTTACTGTATAACTTAAAAATTTTTATTAATATATGTTTTTTTAATCTATATTTTCATTATAACCAAGATACTTGAATAAAAGTCTTTTCTTATTATTTTTTTACTATTTGTTCAAAAAAACTTTTCTTTATATATCTTTTATTAAATATTTAGTAAAATTTATTCTTTTAATCCTTTTTTTATAATAAATGATTAATAATATAAAATAATCCACTAATTTATAATTTATATCACTTATTGTTTTCTCATTATACTATAAAATCACTTATAAAAATTCTGCAAAACAAATTTTTAAATAAAATTTTAAATCTAATTAATAATTTATTTATACAGAAAATATTTTTTACAAATTAATCCAAACTCATATTAAGATAAACTCAATTTAAATAAAAAAATAAGCTAACATATTTGTTAGCTTATTTTTATTTAATATACTAAATTTTCTTTTAAAGTTTTAAATTTCTTTTGTTCTAAAACTATCTTATAGATATCTCTATATATTAATCTTTCACTTCTTTTTTGAGTACACTTGAAGTACTTTTTAACTATATTATTATAGATTTCTTCTTCTGATGAATATCCAGTTTGTTCTAATATTTCTTGCTTCATTTCTTCTATTTTTTTAGCTCTTTCATCTTTATTTTCATTAAGAGTAATGTCTGAATAGTCTACTCTATCTATAATACTATAAATTGAACTTAATAGATTTTTTCCTTCATCAATAAATTCAACAAGATTAGTATGTTCCATAGAAATATTATTTAAAAGAATTCTATTTTCAATTACTTTAGCTCTTAAAATAAGATTCTTTATTTCTTGATCTATTTTTTCATCATGAAGTTGTGCTGTTTTAGTAAATGCTAAATTACAAATATCATAATACATATCAAGTAAAGCTTCTGTATCTCTCTTTAAGCTATAAGGGAATATTAACTTATTTGCTATAAATACTATTATTACACCTATTATAACAAAGAATATTCTCCTTTCTGTAATAAAAGCAACATGATTATTAGACATTGTTACAAGTGATATAATTGTCATTGTAATTAAAGCTACTCTATACTTATACACATCTACTGTATATGGTATTAAATATATACCAACTAATATTATAAATAATCTACCATTAAATGTTGGGAATATAAATGAAAGTACATAGAATACAAGTCCTCCCATTATTGTTCCCTTAATTCTGTCCATACCTCTTGCATTTATTGTATCTGAATATGGTTGGTTTACAGATGCGATAGTAAAGAATATCCAGTCTCCCATATCTATGTGGAAGTATTCTACTATAAAATAAGTAATTGAAATTAAGAAAGCTGTTCTGAATGCAAATCTAAATCTTGCAGAACCCATATGAAAATCTCTTAATAAAAGTTTTTCATAAGCAATATAGTCAGCAAGTTTTGGTGTACTTTTAACCTTAACTTTTCCATATTCTATATCATAAAGCTCTATTATAAGCTTCTTTAGAATACCTAAACTTTCTTTAATTTCAAAAATATCAACTAATAAATCTGTATCATTATTATATTTTTGATTAAAGTTTTCAAAAACCTTTTCTACTTCTTCCTTAGTAGTATTCTTTTTTATATACTTATCTAAGATATCTATAAGTATTTTACTATCTTGTAAAACTTCTTTTCCATCTATTCTGATTTCTTCAAATCTATCTTTTAATTTCTCTAAAACTGATATTATACTAAGTTCTATATCTTCTTCATTATCTAAATAAAAATTATTATTCCTATATTGTAGTAAATCTTGACTCCAATCTAAACTAGCTTTTTCGAAATTTACTGTTGAAGTTTTATTATCTTTATTCTTAATCATATTATCAAGGTCTACAGATAATAATGAAATCACTGTATTTAAATTATCTAAAACAATATTTGTCTTTTTAAGCTTACTTAATATAAATTGATATAAACATGTTATGATAGCTACAGCTATAAGACCTATTATTCTTAATTCAAATACTTTTCCATGGGCAGGATAAGCTAAAAAGTATGCATACCCAATTAAAAATGGAAAATAAATTGTCTTTTTAAGTGAATAAAATAATAAGAACATTATAACGAATAATCCTATAAAATTTACTATAAGACTTGTATAAAGATTTAGCGTTGCCAAATAAGGTAATACTCCTATCATTATTGTATAAAGAGTTATATTTATTATAGCTTTTAAAGGCTTTCTCGCGAAATCCTTATTTGAAACGGCCATTACAAGAAATATACCAAAACCTACAACTAATAAATTCTGTTTACCTAAAAAATAAATAGCTATAACTAAATATGTAACAGAAACTAAAAAGGTAGCAGTATTCTCTATGACCTTATCTTTTGTCATTTGTTATCACCTCAAAATCATATCTTTTGTTAACATAATCATTTCTTAAACTAATTATATCAGGGTAAATATTAAAGTCTACTTTACATAAATTCACTAAAATTCTTTTGTCAACATTTATATTAAAAAATTAATAAAATCTATATAATCTTATTAGTTTACATAAATAAAATTAAAAATACCTGTGAATATTTTCAATAAAATTAATATACAGGGTTTCCTGCAAAATAAAAAATAAAAAGGATTTGTCTTTCATAAGACAAATCCCTACATATTAGGCACATAATTCCTCATAATATTTTTTATATTCATTAACTACTCTAACCCATTTATTAAATCTTTTTTCTATACTCTCTAAGTTAAAGTTTAAGTCCTTATCTATTTGTAGTATTCTAACATATTCTTTATGTTCTGAATCTACTCTTACCTCATTTGCATATCCATTATCTTTTAAATAATTGATAAACACATCAGCTTTATAGCACTTTCTTCCTATGCTAAACTTTCCGTAAATTCTAAGTTCTATATCCTCTTCACATTCATAAACCCTTGCACTATATCTTTTTGAAAATTCATAAGGTACACAAAGATCCATTACCTGTACTATCTCTTTACCTTGTGTTGGTAGACCAAGATATATTACTTTTCTATTTGGAGTGCCTTCTCCTGCTTTAGGTAATTCTATAAATGAACACCATACTTTATCTTCTCCTGAAACAAGCTCAAAAACATCTGCTTCTTCTTTTATATTGGACCACACTTTTCTTCCAATAAAGTTTGTATTTTTTACAAACGCTTCAATCGCATTTATAACTTCTCTTCCTCTATCCGTTCCTGAATACATTCTGTTCTCCCATCTTTTATTTTTTCTATAAGTGGTATATGTCCATTAAAATACCTAAAAATTACTTATTATTGTTTTAATAATTCCTACTATATAATATGTATATTTTTTTTACTAATCTATTATAATGTAAAGCACTCTCAAGTTCTAGTGTCTATATACTAAACTTTTATCCTATTTTCTTAAAATTTGTTAAACTATAAATAACTTTTCCATATATATCTTCAGAAAAATCTATCATTCCAACCTTTTCATATCTACTATCTAAACTTATATTTCTATTATCTCCTAAAACAAAAATATGACCTTTAGGAACAGTATATGTTAAGTCTTCAGTTTGCATTGCTTCTTTTATATATGGTTCATCTATTTTTATATCATTTATATATAATTTATTATTCTTAAAAGATACTTTATCTCCTTCAATACCTATTATTCTTTTAACTATTTTAATTTTTTCACCTAAATAGTCTATATTCATTATAGCTATATCCCCTCTTTTAGCCTCTGAAAAATCATAATTTTTATTTACTATAAGAATTTCACCATTAACAAGTAAGTTTTCCATAGATTTCCCTTCTACATAAATAAAGCTATAAAAAAAAGAGATAAATATAACTATAAACAAAATGCAAGACACACAAATAATTTTTTTTATATTTTTCATAAAAAACATTGTATCTCCTCTTTTTACATATTTTGTTTAATAACTATATTATCTCTATTTTTAATATTTTTATAACAATCACTATATTTTATTTTTTATATTTCTCATAATCCCTTAATATAGTTAAAATAAATGGAGTATATTTTCTAAGTTTCTCCTCTCCCATACCAGGAATTAAAGCAAGTTCTTCTCTATTTTTAGGTAATCTATTAACTATCTCTATTAAAATATTATCAGTAAAAATAATATATGGTTTTACCCCTTCTTTTCTCGCTAAATCCTTTCTAAGAATTCTAAACTTCTTAAATAAAGCTTCATCAAGACAAATATCTGTACTATTTTCCTCTAATTTTAAAAAGACTTGCTCCTTACCTTTTAAAATATCTAATGATCTGTTATTTAATTTCATCATAGAATATGTATTTTCTTTTCTATCTAAATAACCATTCTTTATAAGTTCTGAAATTATACTTCTAATTAAATTCCCTGAATACTCAGACATTATTGCAAAGGTTGATAATTCAAAATACTTATTTTTTTCAATTTTAGGTCCTCTAACACCTCTTAATATATCTACAAGTACTCCTTCTCCAACCTTTTCATATGTTCTATAAATACAAGATAAAATCTTTTGTGCTTCAACAGTCATATCTCTAAGTTCATTATTATTTAAACAGTTACTACATGAATTACAATAATCAACTGAGCTATTTTGCCCAAAATAATTTAATATAAAATATCTATAACAACCATTATATTCACAAAAGTTAATCATATTTTGTAATTTTCTAAGCTCAAACTCTCTTCTATCAAATTCAATAGTAGTATTAATTAGATATTCTATTATAGATATATCTTCTCTATTATACATAAGATAACATTTAGCCTTTTCTCCATCTCTTCCTGCCCTACCTATCTCTTGATAATAACTCTCTAAATTTTTAGGTAAATCAAAATGAATTATATATCTTACATTAGATTTATTAATTCCCATACCAAAAGCATTAGTTGCAATTATTATATTAGTATCCTCATTTAAAAAAGCTTCTTGATTTTTATTCTTATCATTAGAATTCATTTTCCCATGATATTTAGATAAATAAAATCCTCTATCAGATAAATAATTGTATAAACCTTCAACTTCTTTTGTTGTTTGACAATAAATAATTCCTGCCTTATCTTCATTTCCTCTAATAAATGAAGTTATAAAATCTAATTTATCTTCTTCCTTATAAATATTTATCTCTAAATTTTCTCTATTAAAAGAACCTCTATATATAAATGGACTCTTAAGCTCTAAAAGTTTTATTGTATCCTCTGAAACTTCTTTTGTAGCTGTTGCTGTAAAAGCCGTAACAATTGGTCTTTTCTTTAATCTATTTATAAATGGAGCTATATTTCTATAACTCTTTCTAAAATCATGTCCCCAAATAGAAACACAATGAGCTTCATCTATTGCTATCTGACTTATATTTATCTTTTCTAATCTTTTAATAAAAAACTCTGAATCTAATCTTTCAGGAGCTACATATAAAAGCTTAATTTCTTGTTTTTTAGCTTTTAAAATAATATCATCTATATCATCTAATGAAAGGGATGAATTTATATACTCTGCACTTATTCCTACCTCACGAACAGAATCAACCTGATCCTTCATAAGTGATATTAAGGGACTTATAACTAAAGTTAAGCCTTCAAATAATAATGCTGGTATTTGATAGCATATTGATTTCCCCCCACCTGTCGGTAAAATACAAAAACTATCTCTTCCACTTAATATATTACTTATAACTTCTCCCTGACCTTCTTTAAAGCTACTATAACCAAAGAATTTATTTAATATAATTCTAGCTCTATTCAAAGTTTTCCCCTCCATCTCAGATTATATCTTTAATTATAAACAATAATAATATAATTATAGCAAATCTAAAAAATAATTTATTAATTTTATTTTTTATGAATTATTTTTTAGATTTTAGAGAAACTACTAAATGTAAGAGAAAATTAAAAACTTTTAATTTCTACCTACACAAAAAAGAGCCTTGACTTATGAAATGATAAACTCATTTTATAAGCAGGGCTCTTTCGTTTGTAATATAATTATATCTTATAGTTATAAAGGGGATTTTAAAAAATAAATAAACAACTGTGTGAATTTATAATAACATAAGTTTTCTATAATTATTACAAGAAATATCTATCATCATTTCTATATTTAAATTATTATAGATAATTAAACTATATATCTTCTAAAAAGTTCTTATATTTTAAATTCACCTTACTAAGAAAAAAACTTTAAAACTAGTAATAATGTCATTTTGCTTTTATTCTTAGCTTTTTACTTATCCTATTTATTCCACTTCTTCCATAAACATTTTAAATATTAAAATTGAATTATTTAATCTTTAATTAGCTGTATTGTAATATAATTGTTAAGCCTACATTTAATATTAGCTATATAATATGTTATAGGTTATAACTAATCTCTCTCAAATTCCAAGAAACAAACGCAATATGCAGAGTTAATCAAAAATCCAGAAGTAAACTTCTGGATTTTTGGTTTTTATAGAAGCTTTAATCTTATTATAATGTTAAAATATTAATTATTTAACCTGACCTTGGTTTTCTAAACTCCTTACATATTGTATCGCATCAGTTACTTTAGATTCGTCTTGCTGTGGGACTATCTTTCTTAAATCATTCAAATCTTGTATTGCATCTGAATACATTATTTTACCACTTTTAACTCCTTGAGTTATATCTGATATCTTATTTATAGCACTATCTTGAACTTGCTTTCTTTCTTGAACACTAAGACCATTCATATCATTTAATACTTTAGAATATTCCCCTCTATCTAATTCATTCATAACGTCTTCTTTTTTTACTTGCATACATGAAATAAAACTTATCGACAAACATAAACAAATAATAAAGCCTATTATTTTACTTATCAATTTCATAAGAATCCTCCTGAAAAATTTATTATCAATATCTATGATTAGTTTGTTTAAGTTGTAAATTTATATACATAAATTTTTCCTATTTATAATTTTAACTTATTTTTAATAATTATCATCTAATAATTATTATTAAATAATGAAAATTCAAATTATTGTTAAAAATACTCCAAATACTTCTGTGTTATAATTAAAAAGATCAAACAAAAGATAAAATGGAGGCACTTATGATAAAATTAATAGCTACAGATATGGATGGAACTCTATTAAATGAAAAAGAAGAGTTAAATCCTGAATTCTTTGAAATATTTAAAAAATTAAAAGAAAAGGATATTCTTTTTGCAGTTGCTAGTGGAAGACAAAAAGATATTCTAAAAGAACAATTTGATTCAGTTAAAGATGAAATGGTATTTATCTTTGAAAATGGAAGTTGTGCTACATATAAAGAAAATGTAATTTATAAAAGCGAAATAAGTAAGATCTTAGTTTCTGAAGTTATACACCTAGCAAGAGAAAGAAATTTTGATTTATTACTTTGTACAGAAGATATTGCTTACATAGAAGGACATAATACTGAATTAATGAATACAGCTAAAAACTTCTATAAAAATGTTGAATTTATAGATGACTTAAAGAAAGTAACAGCTCCAGTAGTTAAACTTAGTATTTGTGATTTTGCTGGTGCAATGAACAATTCTTATAAGATATTTAATGAAAAATTTGGAGATAGATTAAAATTATCTGTTTCAATGGGATTCTGGCTTCACATGATAAGCCCTGGAGTTAATAAAGGATTTGGAGTTAAATCTATTCAAGAAAAGTTTGGAATATCACCTGATGAAACAATGGTATTTGGTGATAACTACAATGATATAGAAATGCTACAATCTGCAAAATATAGCTTTGCTATGGATAATGCTTTAGATGATGTAAAAGCTCATGCTAACTTTGTTGCACCTCATCATGCAGAAAACGGTGTTCTAGAAACTATTAAACGTTATGTTATAAATAATGAAGAACTTTAATTTATATACTATTAAAATAAATATTAATAAAAATAGAGGCTACAAATAAATCTAAATTTGTAGCCTCTATTTTATTAGAAAATTAAAAACTATATAACTCTATATCTTTATATATACTCTAACCCAAATCTTAAAAGGAAATATTCTCCCTCTATTTTTAATATATATATATCACTTACATTATAGAAAAATGTATCATATATAAAATCGCTATCGCAATTTAACTTCCAATGTTTTTTTACATTTAAACCAAGTTCATCAACTATATAATTTAAAATATATGAATTAAGCTGTGTCTTATCTTTATTTTCACTATATCTAACTACCTTATTAGTCACCCATACTCTTAGAGCATAATCAAGTTCTGTATCAAATTTATTAATAGAATTGAATTTTAAAAGTATATTATAACTTTTATCAATAAACTTATTAATTCTCTCCTCTTCAGTCTTTCCTAAATTTATCCATGCACTACTTGTCCTAGGTCTTCTATCATTCTTTATATAGCCCTCACAATAAATTCTAAAACTTTCTTCAGGACTTTCTATAAAATCTATTTTATTAAATGAAAAATTATATCTTACCCCACTATCTGACATAGACTGAATATCTGCCATGGCTTGTAAATATCCATCTAACCTTAAACATTCCCTTCTCTCCATCCTTACACCTCTACATACCATAGTTTTATTTCTCATAATAATAAACAATTAACTTAATTATACCATAAATATTACTTTTGTTACATTTTATAACATAAAATTCGAATCGTTTGACTAAAATAATTATTACAACTATAATTTAAAATTATAAGAATTTTACTTAATAAATGATTATAATTATTCTTCAAACACAAAGAAGGGATACTTATGGATTTAACATATGAAAAAAAATATGAAATAATAAATGCTTCTATTTATTTATTTTCAATTAAAGGCTATGCCTCAACCTCAGTTCAAGATATAGCATCTTACTGTAATATTTCAAAAGCTACTATCTATAAATTCTTTGCTTCTAAAGAAGATATATTAATAGACATAATTAAACATTTAAATAAGCAACTTGCTATTTCTGTAGAAAGTATTAATTCTAATACCAATCTTACTAAAATAGAAAAGTTTTCAGAAAAAATATTCATCTTCCTAAATGATCTTTCAGATAAAAAAGAATTTTCTATGATGATTTTTCAAAATCAATCTTTAAATAATAAAGATAAATTTAAAAAAGTTTTTTTAGAGAGTAAATTATTTATGCTAAATTGGTTTAAACAAATTTTAACTGAAACCTTTGAAGATGAAATTAAAGATATTACTTTAGATATTACCTTCTGTTTAGCTGCACTAGTAAAAGAATTTGCTCATATCTTTGTAATAAAACAATTTATAGTTAAGGATTTACGTGAAGTTTCAAATTTTATAGTAACATCTATAATATCCTTAATAAATACACATAAAAATAAAATTTCTTTAATCCCAGAAAATAGTATGCACTGTTTTAATATGAATTTTGACTCATTACTAGATAAGGACTTTTTATTAAACGAATGGAACTATATGCTTTCTAAAATAAAAGCTAAAATAAAAGATTCTTTAACTATAATAAATAGGGGTGAACTTCTTGGAGCTTTAGATGCGCTAAATGAAGAATATATAAAAGAAAATCCTCGCTCCTATATGATAGATTCCTTATTTCTATATATCTCTAAATATGATGAGATTATAAATGAGGTACTATTCTTAAAACAAATATATAATAGAATGTAATTTAAATAAAAAAGGGAACTAAGATATGTTGAAAAGTTTCAATATATCTTAATTCCTTATTTTTTAATATTTATAAAAACAGCTTCCACCAATAAATTCTCTTAAAATAGAATTATCTGGTACCTCCTTAAAATCTATTTCTTTAAAGAACCCTAAAAATTTCTTAAGTCTCTTAGCTTCACAATATATCTCACTATCTGTATCAATCTTAGAAAGCTCCTTCAATGCTAATTGCTTTAATACTGAAAGCTCATAAACTAATGTAGAATTAAACATAACATCAGCTTCTTCTTGATAAACAAATATATTTTTTTCTTCTCCTCTTTTAATAGACGGCCACATACTCAAGGTTCTTTCAGCCCCATTTCCTCTAGATAAGCTATCTCTAACTATTCTCCTCACCTTTCTAACATCAGTTGTTGAAATCTTATTATGATTATCTAAATTAAGCTGAGTTAAGGCAGATATATATATTTTAAATTTAAACTTATCATCAATACTTAAAGTTAGATTATCATTCAATCCATGTATTCCTTCTACTACTAAAACACCATCATCTCCAAGCTTAACTTTATTTCCACACCACTCTCTTTTTCCTGTCTTAAAATTATAAACTGGAATTTCAACTTCCTTTCCTTTTAAAAGATCAGATAAATTCTGATTAAATAATTTTAAGTCTAAAGCTTCAAGAGCTTCAAAGTCTGGCTTTCCATCTTCACCTAAAGGTGTTTTATCCCTATCTATAAAATAATCATCTAGAGATATCATTACAGGCTTTAAACCATTAACTCTAAGCTGTATACCTAATCTTTTTGTAAAAGTAGTCTTACCTGAAGAAGATGGACCTGCAACAAGTATTATTTTTGCTTCTTTTTTATCACTAAATTTATCAGCAATCATCGCAATTTTCTTTTCATGAAGAGCTTCTGAAACTCTTATTAT
Source organism: Clostridium mediterraneense (assembly GCF_900091705.1). Lineage (GTDB taxonomy): Bacteria > Bacillota > Clostridia > Clostridiales > Clostridiaceae > Sarcina > Sarcina mediterraneense. The sequence goes on from NZ_LT594785.1 coordinate 2,115,893, forward strand.
ATCTGTAATTTCTCCATTATCTAATTTTTCATTTAAAGCTCCAACATCATCTACTCCAAGTATATTAAACCATTTAGCTGTTTCTTTAAAAACACTATATAAACTTCTTTGCTCCTTAAAAGGATTAAGTATAGTTGGGTTATTAGTTCTAGGAAGTCTTATAACAAACCCTGTATTATAAAATTTCAAGTCAAAGGTTTTTAAAGCTCCTGTTGAATAAGCCATATCTCCATAAAAATAATCATACCTATCTTCTATTTTATAAAGCTTTAACTCATCACTTTCTACATACTTAATAAGTCTTATTTTATCTTCCATTCCATAAGACTTAAATATCTTCATAGCTCTCTCTTTACTAACTTTTTCTTTTTCTATTTTTATATTCTTAGATATTAATTCATCCATTCTACTCTTTATAAGTTTTAATTCATCTTCTTTTAATGGTGTATCTTTATATATCTCACCATATATTCCTTTATCAATTGAATGTTCTATTGTAATTTTTGCATTATTAAATATATCTAAAGCAGCTTTTATAAAAATAAATTGTGCTGTTCTTTTATAAGCCTCCATACCAATTATATTAGATATATCTATAAATTCTACCCATCCTTCATTCTCCACTTCTCTACCAAGCTCATAATAATCATCACCTTGTTTAGCTAAAATTATAGGAACCTTAGATGCAATATAATCATCAGGAAGAAGGTCTGCAAAAATTAACTTATTTCCTGACTTTATATCTTTATTACTTATATATACTTTTTTACTCATACACTTCACCCTTTTGATATCTTAATTTTGTATTTAATTTATAGTATAGTATTCCCTTTTAAAATGAACCTATTTTTGTATAAAATATTTCCTTACTTGTTAAACTACCCTATATAAGGAGGAAGTTTTTATGTTTAATATTTTTATAAGAACTGTTATTTTATATTTTTTTGTAATATTAGTTATCCGTCTTATGGGTAAAAGACAAATAGGAGAAATTCAACCATATGAACTTGTAATAACAATTATGTTATCAGACCTTGCATCACTCCCTATGCAAGATCCTCGTCTACCTTTACTTTTAGGAATAATACCTATGGTTACATTACTTATGATAAAGATAATATTAACCCAACTCCAACTTAAAAGTGCTAATGTAAGACGATTTTTAGATGGTACTCCTGTACTACTAATAAAAGATGGAAGGCTTGAAATCCAAAATATGACTAAACAAAAGATAGCAATAGATGATATTTTAAGTGCTCTTCGTACAAAGGGTATTCTAGATATAAATCAAGTTCAATTTGCAATTCTTGAAAATGATGGAACTGTATCAGTCTTTCCAAAAGAAGATGATTCACCTGTCACAAAGAAAGATCTAAAAATTCAAGTTAAAGAAAAAGTTTTACCAAGAATCCTCTATATAGAAGGTCAATTTGTATATACTTCTTTAAAAGAAATAAAAAAAGATCAAAATTGGCTTTGTAAAGAGTTAAAAAAAATAGGGGCTCCTCCTATGAAGGAATTATTTTTAGTAATTTTAAGATCTGATAATAAATTTTATATTGAAACTAAAAAAGACTATGAAAAAGGAACTGATATTATATGAAAAAAACTATCTTTTCAGTAATTTTATTTTTAACTTTGTTTGGTTTTGTATTCTTTTCACATAATTTATTAATGAAAGTATGTAAAACTGAATTTAATTACTGTAATACAATCGAAAATTGTATAGATAAAATTGATAAAGATGATACAACTTCTCCTGAGTGGGATATTGCAGCTAAAACTGCTTCAGAGCTTATGACTTATGTTGAAAAATACTATGGAATACTCTCTGTTTATATAAGTCATGAAACTTTAGATCTTCTTGATAATGAAGTTTCTAAACTTATTGCATATATTAAAGAAAAAGATACAATTGAAAGTCTTGCTTCTGTAAGCACTATAGAATCTTACATAAGAACTATAAAGTCATTACAACAAATAAAAATACAAAATATAATGTAAAATAATAAAATTCTATTAACTACTAGTAATTAAATCAATATTGGTTTATAATAGAGCTATAGGGTAGCAGTCCCAGCGGGTCTCTTTAAGACCCTTTATATAAAAAAATTATTAATTAGTGAAAGGTGGTACCAATATGGCATTAGTTACTACAAAAGAAATGTTTAAGAAAGCTTACGAAGGTGGATACTCAATAGGAGCTTTCAATATAAATAATATGGAAATACTTCAAGGTATTATAGCTGCATGTAAGGCTAAAAACTCACCAGTTATCTTACAATGTTCAACAGGAGCTATCAAATACGCAGGAGCAAAATATTTAAAACAAATGGTTGAAATCGCTGCTGAAGAAAGTGGAATTGATATAGCTTTACACTTAGACCACGGTCCAAATATAGAAGCAGTTAAGGAAGTTATAGATGCTGGATTTACATCAGTTATGTTTGATGGATCACACTACGATTTTGAAACAAACGTTAAATTAACAAAGGAAGTTGTTGACTATGCTCACGCTAGAGGAGTTGTTGTTGAAGCTGAACTTGGAGTTCTTGCTGGAGTTGAAGATGATGTTGTTGCTGATGAACACATCTACACAAACCCTGACGAAGCTGTAGAATTCGTTGAAAGAACAGGAGTTGACTCATTAGCTATCGCTATCGGAACATCACACGGAGCAGTTAAGTTTGCACCAGATGCTAAACCAGAATTAAAATTCGAAATATTAGAAGAAATCCAAAAGAGATTACCAGGATTCCCAATAGTATTACACGGAGCTTCAGCTGTTGATCCAGCTACAGTTGCTACATGTAACGAATTTGGTGGAAAAATAGCTAACGCTAAGGGAATTCCAGTTGAAATGTTAAGAAAGGCTTCATCAATGGCTGTATGTAAGATTAACATGGATACTGATATAAGACTTGCTATGACAGCTGCTATCAGAAAAGTATTCGGAACAAAACCAGAAGTATTCGACCCAAGAGCTTATCTTGGAGAAGCTAGAAAAGATATCCAAGCTTTAGTTGAAAACAAGATTGATACAATCTTAGGTTCAGAAAACGGAATGAACTAGTTTAAAAGAATAAGTTAAAAAAGCTATCTCATCTGAGATAGCTTTTTTTATTTTTCTATATAATTTTTAACTCTTTTTATAACTATATTTATGGTTCCATCACCATTTCTAACAATTTCAAATTTATCATTATCATGATAAGCTTCATCTGCTAAATAAATATCTATTTCTTTATCTACATTTAATCTAACCTTTTTAAGTTTTTTCTCTACAAAGGCTTTATCAATAGCTACATCTCTTTCAACACCTTGTGACTCCATATAATCATTAAAGCTTCTTTGAACCTCTGGTTCTTCTTTAAATATTTCTCTAGCTACTTCATTAACATTAATAACTTCTTCTTCTTTAAGTTTATTTTTAATAGCCTTTCTAACTTCAACAGCCTTTGCTGCATCATCAGTAACATTAGTTCTAGTCCAACTTTCTGCTGCCTTCATAAATGTTTTAGTCATATCTCTTTCATTAGCTATAACAGTGCATCCAAGATAATGATCCATAAAGTAATTTGCTCCATAGTCTTCACCATCTTTATCTCTTCTTTGTTTATCTATAACCATTAAGTCTACTTCTTGATTTTCTCTAAGAGGCTTTATAAACGCACATTTTTGAACTTTTTGGCTTGATGCTGGAAGTCCTGCTTGTTGCTCTACAATCCCTATGCCAAGCTTATTATCTATAAAATCTACTTTATGAGTAAAATTTTTAACATAATCCATTTTTAGAATTCCAAGCATAGGTCCTAAATCTGTTGATATAGAAACTGTAATTAAATCACAACTAGGAATACTACTATTCGCTCTCATTATGTAAAATAATTGTTTAGCTATTTCTTGTGAAACTTCAACTATATCAGGATTCAGTCCTTTAAGATAATCCTGTGCAATTTCCTTAACTACTCTCTTCTCTGGATTAAAAATAGCATATCTAAGATCTTCATCTCTAAAACATTTTTCTATATGTTTATATAAAAATTTATATATATCATCTGTAAGTTCTAATTTATAATTATTTAAAATTGCTTCATCATTATTATTATCTAAAATATGAATAACAGCTTCTACTATATTAATATCATTAACATATTCCATTTCCTCTTCCCCTTCCACTTCAAGACTCAGATTCTATTGTATCAAAGAGAAAATTTTATCTCAATATATTATACATATCTTTAATTTATTATTTATTTTATACTTTTACTTTATAATATATTAAGCTAATTTTATATTCAAAATATTATTTAATTTATTCCCCTTTACTTTAGTATGATAAAGTGATAAACTGATATAAGATTAGAGTGTACGAAATTTATTTAAACTAATGATAAAAAATGTTGATGGAGGAAACTACAATGGAAAAAAGTAAAGAACTAAAAAAAGAAATAGGACTTATTGTAGCTACAGCACTTGTTTTTAGTAATATTATTGGTGCTGGAATTTTTGTTATTCCATCTCAACTTGCTCAAGTTACTGGTGCTAGTGCTAGTATCTCAGCTTGGATTATAACAGGAATTGGAGCAATAATACTTGCTATGACATTTGCAAATCTTGGTTCAAAAATGCCTGTAAGTGGTGGTGTTGTTGAATATTCAAAAAGAAGTTTTGGTAACTTTACAGGATTTATGACTGCTTGGCTTTATTGGAATGGTTGTTGGATTGGTAACGCTACTCTATTTATAGTTATCTTAAAATATTTAGGACAGGTTATTCCTTTCATAGGTAATAACCCAATAGTAGGATTTTTATTATGTTCTGCAATACTTTGGCTATTTACTTTTATAAATATAAAAGGTGCTAAATCAGCTGGTAAAGTAGGAACAGTTCTTATAGCAATAAAACTTATTATATTAATATTATTTGTAATATTAGCATCAGGCCACTTTGATTCTGCTAATATAGGACCACTATTCCCAGCTGGACATGGGGTAAGTAGTATTCCAATGGCTGCTGCTGTAACATTTTGGGCATTTGAAGGAATTGAAACAGCTTCTGTAGCTTCAGGTGAAATAAAAAATCCTAAAAGAAATGTTAAACTTAGTACAATACTTGGTTTACTTATAGCTCTTGCATTTTATATAGCTATAACAATATTATCAATGGGAAATATGACCCAAGCAGAGCTTGCTAACAGTGCTGATCCACTTTCAGCAATAATGGGTAAAGTTCTTGGAAATAAATCTATGCTATATTTAAATATAGCAATAGCTTTAAGTATCTGTGGTTCATCAATATTATGGTTATTATCAACAGGTAGAGCTGCTTATGCTGCTGGTAAAGATAAATTATTCCCTGAAGTTTTTGCAAAGCTTCATCCAAAATACAATACTCCATATATATCACTTATCATTGGTTCAATATGTATAAACTTATTATTACTATTAAACTTCTTTAAAGGATTAAATGGAGCTTATAACTTTATAGTACTACTTTCAACATTATCATATTTACCTGTATATGCAATTTCAACAATTTCTGAAATAGTACTATTAATAAATATAAAAGAAAAAAAATCAATCTTTGCTAAATTAACAGCTCTTATAAGACCAAGTCTTGGATTTATATTCTGTGTATGGGCAATATATGCTTCAGGAGCAACTACTGTTTTATATGGTTTCCTATTAATAATGATTGGTATTCCAATATATGCATATATGAAAATGAAGTATGGTCTTATAGATTAAATAAATATTTTTAACTAATAAAAAGAACCTATATAATGAAATCCCATTATATAGGTTCTTTTTTATTTAAAACAATCTATTAATTATTTTTTTCTTCTGAAAATTCTTAGAGCTGCTATAGCCGCCATTATTCCAGCTAATATACCAAATCCATCTTCTGTGTTGTTTAATCCAGTGTCTGGTAATCCTGTTTTATTAACAGTTTCTCCATTACTTCCTTTATTAACAGTTTCTGAATTGCTATTACTATGACTTACTCCTGAATTTATATTTCCATTATCAATAGCATTTCCATCTTGATTTACTACTGGTTTAGCATCATTATGATTCTCAGTATTTCCTTCATTGTGATTTACTACTGGTTTTACATCGCCATGTTTATCAGTATTTCCTTCATTATGATTTACTACTGGTTTTGCATCGCCATGTTTATCAGTATTTCCTTCATTATGATTTACTGCTGGTCTTGCATCGCTATGTTTATCAGTATTTCCTTCATTATGATTTACTACTGATTTTGCATCGTTATGTTTATCAGTATTTTCTTTATCATGATTTACTACTGGTTTTGCATCGCTATGTTTATCAGTATTTTCTTTATTATGATTTACTACTGGTTTTGCATCGCTATGTTTATCAGTATTTCCTTCATTATGATTTACTACTGGTTTTGCATCGCTATGTTTATCAGTACTTCCTTCATTATGATTTACTACTGGTTGATCGGATATTACATTATAAATAATAGTAGTTTCACCTTTTTCAACTTTAGTAGGAACTTCTTGTACCTTATTACCATTTACAGTAGCAGATACTGATTGTAACTTATAACCTTTAGGTATTATTATATTACTTATTTTACTTCCTACTGGTTCATTGTAGTTACTATCTAATAATACTTTACCTTCACTAGTAATTACTTCTACTTTAACTTTTCCATCTTCAGTAATCTTTTTCTTATTACTATTTGAAGGATTATTTTCTTTATGATTTACTATTGGTTTTACATCATTATTATGTGTATTTGTAGAATCTTCTTTATTATTTGTAGTCTTATTTATATTTTTATTATCACTAGGACTTACACTACTTCCTTGATTATTATTTTTCTTTTCAGGTACATTTACATTATAAATTATAATAGTTGTATTATCTGTATCAGGATTGCTTACTATTTCATTCTTAACATCATTTTCTGAAACAGTCTTTCCATTTACAGTTATATTAACTAACTTATCTTTGCTTGGAATCACTATAGGATTAAATTTAAGTCCTACTACTCCAGTATGAGTAGCTTCTTCAATAGTTTTTCCACTTTGATCAATAACTTTAATTACCACTTCACCATGTTCTTTCTTAATAGGACTCACTTTACTTCCTTCATGTGTATCAGTATTAGGTTTATTTTGATTATTATGATTTACTACTGGTTTATTTTCAGTATTTCCTGATTCATGATTTTCATCAGGTTTAATAGCTGACTTGCTATCATTCTTATCAACGCTTGACTTATTTTGATTGTTATGATTAATCACTGGTTTATTTTCTATCTTATGATTTCCTTCAGCCTTAACCGCTGATTTATTATCACCTTGTTTAATACTACTATGATTTATTGTTGTTCTATCATTTCTGTCTACTATTTTATTATTTTCTTTAGATTTATCACTTGATACCTTAGCTAAATGATAAACAACAACTTGTTTTTTGTTCTTATAATCTAAATCATTTACTGAATCTACTTTCTTTCCGTTTACTGTTATTGATTCAACTTCATATCCTGCAGGAATATTTAATTTATATTCTTTTGATTTAGTATCAACTTGTCCAACTTCTTTTACAACATTAGTAGGTGCTTCATTTCCTATTTGTGTTTCATAAGTTATTTCTCCATTTATAGGAACTACATTATAGCTNATTATGATTTACTACTGGTTTTGCATCGCTATGTTTATCAGTATTTTCTTTATTATGATTTACTACTGGTTTTGCATCGCTATGTTTATCAGTATTTTCTTTATTATGATTTACTACTGGTTTTGCATCGCTATGTTTATCAGTATTTTCTTTATTATGATTTACTACTGGTTTTGCATCGCTATGTTTATCAGTATTTTCTTTATTATGATTTACTACTGGTTTTGCATCGCTATGTTTATCAGTATTTTCTTTATTATGATTTACTACTGGTTTTGCATCGCTATGTTTATCAGTATTTTCTTTATTATGATTTACTACTGGTTTTGCATCGCTATGTTTATCAGTATTTTCTTTATTATGATTTACTACTGGTTTTGCATCGCTATGTTTATCAGTATTTTCTTTATTATGATTTACTACTGGTTTTGCATCGCTATGTTTATCAGTATTTTCTTTATTATGATTTACTACTGGTTTTGCATCGCTATGTTTATCAGTATTTTCTTTATTATGATTTACTACTGGTTTTGCATCGCTATGTTTATCAGTATTTTCTTTATTATGATTTACTACTGGTTTTGCATCGCTATGTTTATCAGTATTTTCTTTATTATGATTTACTACTGGTTTTGCATCGCTATGTTTATCAGTATTTTCTTTATTATGATTTACTACTGGTTTTGCATCGCTATGTTTATCAGTATTTTCTTTATTATGATTTACTACTGGTTTTGCATCGCTATGTTTATCAGTATTTTCTTTATTATGATTTACTACTGGTTTTGCATCGCTATGTTTATCAGTATTTTCTTTATTATGATTTACTACTGGTTTTGCATCGCTATGTTTATCAGTATTTTCTTTATTATGATTTACTACTGGTTTTGCATCGCTATGTTTATCAGTATTTTCTTTATTATGATTTACTACTGGTTTTGCATCGCTATGTTTATCAGTATTTTCTTTATTATGATTTACTACTGGTTTTGCATCGCTATGTTTATCAGTATTTTCTTTATTATGATTTACTACTGGTTTTGCATCGCTATGTTTATCAGTATTTCCTTCATTATGATTTACTACTGGTTTTGCATCGCTATGTTTATCAGTACTTCCTTCATTATGATTTACTACTGGTTGATCGGATATTACATTATAAATAATAGTAGTTTCACCTTTTTCAACTTTAGTAGGAACTTCTTGTACCTTATTACCATTTACAGTAGCAGATACTGATTGTAACTTATAACCTTTAGGTATTATTATATTACTTATTTTACTTCCTACTGGTTCATTGTAGTTACTATCTAATAATACTTTACCTTCACTAGTAATTACTTCTACTTTAACTTTTCCATCTTCAGTAATCTTTTTCTTATTACTATTTGAAGGATTATTTTCTTTATGATTTACTATTGGTTTTACATCATTATTATGTGTATTTGTAGAATCTTCTTTATTATTTGTAGTCTTATTTATATTTTTATTATCACTAGGACTTACACTACTTCCTTGATTATTATTTTTCTTTTCAGGTACATTTACATTATAAATTATAATAGTTGTATTATCTGTATCAGGATTGCTTACTATTTCATTCTTAACATCATTTTCTGAAACAGTCTTTCCATTTACAGTTATATTAACTAACTTATCTTTGCTTGGAATCACTATAGGATTAAATTTAAGTCCTACTACTCCAGTATGAGTAGCTTCTTCAATAGTTTTTCCACTTTGATCAATAACTTTAATTACCACTTCACCATGTTCTTTCTTAATAGGACTCACTTTACTTCCTTCATGTGTATCAGTATTAGGTTTATTTTGATTATTATGATTTACTACTGGTTTATTTTCAGTATTTCCTGATTCATGATTTTCATCAGGTTTAATAGCTGACTTGCTATCATTCTTATCAACGCTTGACTTATTTTGATTGTTATGATTAATCACTGGTTTATTTTCTATCTTATGATTTCCTTCAGCCTTAACCGCTGATTTATTATCACCTTGTTTAATACTACTATGATTTATTGTTGTTCTATCATTTCTGTCTACTATTTTATTATTTTCTTTAGATTTATCACTTGATACCTTAGCTAAATGATAAACAACAACTTGTTTTTTGTTCTTATAATCTAAATCATTTACTGAATCTACTTTCTTTCCGTTTACTGTTATTGATTCAACTTCATATCCTGCAGGAATATTTAATTTATATTCTTTTGATTTAGTATCAACTTGTCCAACTTCTTTTACAACATTAGTAGGTGCTTCATTTCCTATTTGTGTTTCATAAGTTATTTCTCCATTTATAGGAACTACATTATAGCTTACTACTTCACCATTAAATGCAACTTTAACATCATTACTATTTGTATAAGTATTTATATTCTTATTAGCAATTAATGTTATTTCTTTATTATTTGGATTAGATACTGTTATATTTTCTAATTTATAATTTGAAGGTATTTTATCTTCAATATTAACTATTGATGTATTAAATGGTAGCTTATATTCATTATGATATAGAATAGCACCATTTTGATTTACTACTCTTTCGCCAACATTCATCATTTTTGGTGATAAATTATAAACTATTGTAATATCTTTATCTCCAAATACCTTTGGAAGATCTGCTTCTGAAGTTTTAACTCCATTAGCTGTTATATCGTTAAGCTCATAATCACTATTATCCCAAGTTGGAGCAACCTCTTTATAAGCTTCACCTTGATAATTTGTTGTTACAACAGGCTTACCTATTACTTTTCCATCAACCATAGCTTCAACTATTATTGTTGATTTAGCTATAGGTGACACGATATAAGTTATGTTAAGGTTCTTATCTGGCATAACTTCTGGTAATTTATTAGCTGGTGTTTTTACTCCATCCACAAGAATATAGTCTAATTTATATTCTTTTTTATCCCAATTATTATCAGCGACTGAAATCTTATCTCCCTTAGCATAAGAAGCTACTGGCATAGTATTTAAAACTTTTCCATCTTCAGTTTTAACATTAATATTTAATTTATATTCACCATCGCTAGCCATGTGATAAACAATATTCATATTATTAGCTACATAATACTTAGGTAATTGATTAATATTAGTTTTCACTCCATTAACTGTTACATAATCTATATGATAATTTTCTAAAGTAGGTATGCTTTCATTATTAATAGAATCACCAATATTACCTGTTTCTGTGTAATTATATTTATCTCCTGTAACTGCTTTTCCATCTGAATAAACTGTACTTACATTAAGAGTAGTATTCTCTAAAGAACTATCAAGACTATCTCCTAAATATACAAGTCCTCTTGGAGTTAATTCAAATACACTAGTTTTATTTACATCATAAGAATTTTGTAAAACTCCATCTTTATATACATATGAAGCACTTATTTTAGAACTTGTTTTATAATCTATAACTATTTTATCTCCATATTTAAATCCTAAATTATTAAATG
>NZ_LT594785.1:2128549-2242602 GCF_900091705.1 Clostridium mediterraneense
CTAGCCATGTGATAAACAATATTCATATTATTAGCTACATAATACTTAGGTAATTGATTAATATTAGTTTTCACTCCATTAACTGTTACATAATCTATATGATAATTTTCTAAAGTAGGTATGCTTTCATTATTAATAGAATCACCAATATTACCTGTTTCTGTGTAATTATATTTATCTCCTGTAACTGCTTTTCCATCTGAATAAACTGTACTTACATTAAGAGTAGTATTCTCTAAAGAACTATCAAGACTATCTCCTAAATATACAAGTCCTCTTGGAGTTAATTCAAATACACTAGTTTTATTTACATCATAAGAATTTTGTAAAACTCCATCTTTATATACATATGAAGCACTTATTTTAGAACTTGTTTTATAATCTATAACTATTTTATCTCCATATTTAAATCCTAAATTATTAAATGCATTATATATTTCAGTTTTTGGCCATTCTCCACCATCTAGTATTAAAGTCTTAATTGGCTTATTATTTTTATCATATAATCCTATACCAAATGCTTCACCATGAACATATGCACTAATCCTTGACCAACCCTCTTTAACATTAATTTTCATGTCTCCACTGTTAAATTCTAATGTTCCTAATGCATTTCCCCAATAATTATTTATAGTAATTTTAGAATTATTTAAAGGTGTAGCCCCTTCTTGAAGCTCTTCTTGTGGCATTGAATTTATAAGATCTTGAGCTATCGGCTTTTGATTATCATTAGTAACCTTAGTTAAAGCTTCCTTTATTGAGTTAACATACTTATTATACTGTGCTGATGTACCATCATTTAAAATAATATTTTTAATTTGTAATAATACATCATACATAGGCATTGGATAATCTTTGAATATACTTATAATTTGCTCACTAAGATCAATATAATCTTGTGCTGTTAAGTTATGATTTGTTTTCATTAAAGCAATTTTATCAAGCCATGCTCTTACATTTAAAGGTTCTATTTTTATAGCTTCATTTATTGCATTCATTTTATCTTGATATGATATATCAGAATTTGCAAGCCATAAATATTCACTAGATTTCTTTAAAAGCTGAGGATTAATATTTTGATATAATAAATCATAATTTGCAGTATTTGGATTTGTGGATATTCCTTTAGACCATCCACTAATATCTCCACCATATGTTTTAGACCATCCATAAATATTATTTCCTATATTCCATTTATGATCATTATTATAGAATACAAAAACTTCATGTTGACCTGCATCTTGTATTACATGTTGAGCTGGAATACCAAATACCTGACAGGCTGATGCTCCTAAAATAGATATTGAATAACAAACTCCTCCATCATACCAGACATCTGCTAGATTAGGATGTGGACCATAAAAATCTGAATTATCAAAAACACTTTGACCTGTATGTGGGTTATTTTCTTCATAAACTATTGTATATGCTATATTATTTAATCCATTTGCACCTGAATTTATAAATGCATTATGATTTTGCATTATTATAGATCTTAACTCCATTATCTGAGAGTTAGATATATTAGTATTTACAACATATTCTATCTCTCTAATACCTAGAGTCTTAAATATAGGTAGCATTCCACCTTCTGCATTTAAAGTTTCAAATATATTATATCTTTCAACAGGACTTCCTACAGTTACTGTATCTCCATATCCATAATAATGTGTACTTGGCCAAGCCATGATAGGAGTTGCATTACTTATAGCTGTCGCTACAGCTAACTTTAAATTAAATCCTGATCTTGAATTAGTATACTTATTCCATATATCAGACCAAATTTGTAATCCATTTATATTTATTGTTGGATTTATACCTTCTAAATATTCTTGCATAGCAGTATTATTATTTAAGACCCAATTTATAAATTCTTTATTTGCTTCACTCTTATTAAAGAAAGTTTCTAAATTATTTAGTCCAATTCTTGTTATAAATTCTCTCGTAGTAATTTCATAATTTAATTTACTATTACTCATAGTATTACTATTTATATTAGAATTTACTTGTGATTGAATATCAGAATTTAAGGTATTAAGATAACTTGCTATATCACCTGAATTATTTATAGTAATTACAGGCTCTGTAGCTCTAGCTATTGATAAAGTATTATTTGTATTTGCCTCTAATAAATACTTAGAATTACTTGGAGTATTTGATGCTACTTGTATTGGGAATAATTTATTATTTATATCTAAAGCAAATGTATAAGTTTCATCCTTATTTAATTTATCTAAAGCTGATTCTGGTATTATACCTTGTACACTTAAAGAATTATTATCTGACATACTTGTATTTACTGAATCTACAACTTGATTGCTTGAATTTAAAATAACTAATTTTTTATTACCGTTTAATATACTTTCACTTTGTCCATCTGCTAAATTACTATCTATAACTAAATTATTATTATTCCATGTAATATTACTTGTATAAGCATTTTGTCCAAAGTTAACTCTTACAAGACCTTCTTTTGTTATTTTAAAGTATTCTTCTTCACCACTTATATTTCCTAAAATTGTATTTCCATTTAAAATAGCTGGTTTAGAAATTGTATTATTATAACTTAGTCCTATTATATCTCCATAGTTAAATGATTTACCATTTATAGCTTCCGTAACATCTAATGTTACTCCGTTATTTATTGAAGTATTAAATAGCTTTTCTCCATTACTATTATATAAATCAAAGTTGAAGTAATGAGATTTTCCATTACCGAAACTATCGGTATAATTATTTACAACAAATTTCATAGTTTCTGGATCAAATCCTATACTTGATGATATTTGACCATAACTACCTTTAGAGTTATAAAAGTTTATATAACTATTTTGTAACGCTATATTTGATTCCATTGTTGGATTAATATGTGTTGGTATATATCCTTCTGATGATACTACTATATTTGTATTACTTGTAAATCCATCTTTATCACTTATAGCAATATTAAAATTACCATCCGCATCAGTCATTCCTTTAAATATATTTCCATCAACAGAAACTTCAACAGAGGTATTAGGTTTTGCTTGTCCTTCTATATTAGTAGATGTTACTTTAATATTACTTAAAATATCTAATGGTTTTACATTAATAAATTTATTATCTAAATTTACAAGTCCCTCATTTGTTATTTCAAAATATTCATTAGAACCATCCGTATTTCCAATCATTTTTTTACCATCATATACATTAGCTTTTACAAGATCTGGATTATATGAAACTTCGATTATATCACCTACGTTATAGCTCTTATTATTAATATTAGCTACGAAGTCATTAATATTATTTAATTTATCTCCATTAAATGAATATATTATATTCCCATTTTTAGGATTAATAAGTTTTATTTTTAAAGCATTTTCAAAAAATACACCTGTATATGTCATTCCACCAGGATATTGTACTGCATTTAATTTATTATTAGATGGATTAAATGTTACATTAAAAATAGGAAGATTTGTATTATTTAAAACTTGTATTCTATTAGTATTTATATTAATAAGTTTAGAATCATACTGTACTGTTAAATTTTCATTATTATTGTTATTAACAAAAACTCTAACTTCCCCTCCTATTTGAGTATCACTAAATGGTATTTCTAATGAGAATTCACCGTTATTATTTGATTTAACTACTTTAGTTATATCCCCATAAGATATAGTTACATCAGTATTAGGTAACGTTTTACCTGTTAAACTTAAATTTTTAGAACCTGTATATAATATTGGAGAAGTTGTTAAATTCTTATTTTCTACTGGAACTAACCCATTTGGTGTTATTCTAAATGACTTAAAACAATTTACACAATTAATACCTGTCTTTCCATCAAGTAATAATAATGACCCATTTGTTAGCTTTATTTGTTTAGTTTCATATACAGAAATTATATCTCCATATTCAAAATGAGCACCATTTAAATTGTTTTTTGAAGTATATGCCTTAAAATCAGATGTACCACAACTTGCTATAACAGCCCCTGTTTTTCCACTTATAAGTTGAGCTGCAAAATTGTTTCCCCAAGGTGCAGAATTAACCACAGTCATTGTAGCTGGATTAAAACTTAATTTTTGTGCAATTACTCCATCCTCTCCAGGAATTAATATATTAGAGTTTAATATTCCTAACTTTTTATTTACACTTGGTTTTATACTTGTTGCAAGTTCACCTACTGTTTCTACTAAAATATTAGTTGAATCTGTGAATCCATTAGTATCTGATATATTAATTTTAAAGTCACCATTAGTATTAGATTTACCAGTGAAAGCTTTTCCATCTACAATTACATTTACATCTTGATTAGGTTTATTAATTTTTCCTGAAATAACTCCTGATGTTACTTTTCCCTCCCCTAAAACACTAAAAGGATTAATTTCTATTTCAGGCATATTAGAAACTTTTAGTCCTTCTGGTGTTATTAATAATTGAACTGATTTAGTCATTACACAATTACTTTGTCCATCAAAATTACTTATATCTGTTTCAACTGGTCCTATAGGAGTAATCTTTATAATATCTCCATAATTAAAACTTAAATTATTAAAGTCATTATATAAATCGCTTGCTCTATCCCATGCATTATATGTTTTAGATTTTATTAACTTACCCTCACTAGAATACATAGAAACATTAACTGCATTTCCAGAAAAGTTTCCAAAGAAAGCTGTCATAGAACCACTTATATTTATTTTCATATCTGCTGGATTAAAGGAAATAACATCTGTCTTATATCTACTTCCATTCCAGTTTCCCATTATTGTTATATTATTTTTTATAATTTTATATACTTCAGGATTTAATGTAGGAGCTATATTTTCTAGTTGTTCTCCCTTAATAAAAACTTCTATATTAGTTGATGCTGAGACTTCTTTATCTAGATTTATATTTAAATTAAAATCTCCATTATCATTTGATTTAACATTATATGTTTTATTATCTATATAAAAATAAACTTCTGTATCAGCTAATGTCTTCCCACTTATATCTAATTTATTAGATCCTAAAACATAATAAACTGGATTTACATTTAATGTTCCATCTAATTGCTTTAATCCATTTTGAGTTATTTCCATAGAAATAACTTTATTTGTTGAATAATCAGCTTTTCCATCAAAATTACTTATCTTTGTTTCAACAGGACCTATAGGAGTAATCTTTATAATATCTCCATAATTAAAACTTAAATTATTAAAATCATTATATAAGCTTTGTGCTGTATCGTTGGCATTATATGTCTTAGATTTTATTAATTTACCATCATTAGAATATAGAGAAACTTCAAATGCTTTTCCACAAAAGTTTCCAAAATAAGCTGTCATAGAACCACTTATATTTATTTTCATATCCGCTGGATTAAATGATATAATATCTGTTTTATATTTACCACCATTCCAATTTCCCATTAAAGTTATACTATTTTTATTAAGTTCATTAATATTTGAATTAAGATTAATACTATCTTTATCATTATGTATATCATTTGTATTTTGACTTAATAAAACGATATTATTTCTTTTATAATTATGAAGTGCTAATGGCTGAACATTCATAACTGAAACACCAGCCAAAGCTATGATTGATAATATCTTTTTACTCTTCATATACTCCTTCTCCCATCTTTTATTGTTATATAATTTATTATATAAATTCCAAACAGGCATTATTTACAAAAACGTTTCACTTTTTTCATTAATCTTACTTTTTTTGTATATTCATTAGACTAAATATAAATTATTTAAAACAAAAAGGTAATCTATATAAAATATAGATTACCTTTTTATTTGCTTTATTTTATCCAACTAATTATATCTTTTGCATCTCTTCTTGATTTTTCTCTATGTGGTTCTTCTTTTCTATATCCAAATACTATCATATAAGTAACTTCAAAATGATCTGTATCTATAAGATTTCTTTCAGCTAACATTTCTTCTATCTTCTTAGCATCTATTCCTTCAATAGCACATGAATCTACACCAAGCATTGCAGCTGTTGTCATCATATTTCCCATTGCTATGTATGTTTGTCTTCTTGACCATTCTAATACTTTTTCATCTGTATTATCTAAATCAAATAAATTCTTTTGATATCCTTCTAAAGTATTCTTAACATATGAGTAAACTTCTTCTCCAGCACCTTTAACATTTAACCATAAATCTTTAATATATTCTGAATCATATCTCATATCTACAGTTTTTCTTGTTAAACCTAAAATAGCATGGCTAGTTGTTGGCATTTGTCTTTGAACACCCCATGACACTTCTGCCATTTTATCCATAAGTTCTCTATCTTCAATCACCATGAACTTCCATGGTTCAAGTCCAAATGAACTTGGTGATAATCTAGCTGTTTCAACTATTGTTTCCATGTCTTCTTGTGGTACTTTTCTACCATCAAATTCTTTTGCTGCAAATCTAAAATTAAAAATATCTAATATATCTTGTCTATCTATCTTTTTCATCTTTTGTTCTCCTCTTAATATATTAATCTTAAAATAAAATTATTTTATATATGAAACTACATCCTCAAAACTTTGTCTTGTCTTTGGTCTTGGTTCATTTTTTCTATAACCAAAAGCAACTGTTGTTCCAACAGTAAACTCTTCTTTATCTAACATACCTTCTTTTAATAAAATCTTTTCAACAGTTGCTCTATCAAATCCACCTATCGCACATGAATCAATTTTTAGAAGTGCTGCTGTATACATCATATTCATAAGTGCCATATGAGTTTGTGTATTTGAATACATATAAACTAAATCATCTCTGTTTTCGAACTCTCCAAAACGTTCATTTAATAATTCATTAATTGTATTCTTCATTTGAGCTTTTATTTCATCTGGTACTTTTTTAACATCATTTAATAAATAATCTATGTATCCAGTTTCGTTGCTCAATGATTTATTTGTTCTAGTTAACATAACTACAAAATGACTACATGTTGGAATTTGTCTTCTTCCACCCCATGAAGCATTTCCTATCTCATTTTTATACTCTTCATTTTCTATAACAACAAACTTCCATGGCTCAAGCCCTAAAGAACTTGGTGCAAGTCTTCCTGATTCTAAAATTAGGTTAAAATCTTTCTCATCAATCTTTTTAGTTTTATCAAACTCTTTACAAGCATGTCTAAATTCTAATGAGTCTTTTATTATTTCATGCATAGTAAATACTCCTTTTATACTTTTTAAATTAATTATACTCTTTTTATTTGATTAGTCAACTAATTAAATTTACAATTTTCTTTATATTCTAAGTTTATACTCACTTAAATACTATTTAAAATTTATTTTAAACTTTTTATATTTAATAATAAAAAATTTTTTTGATAAAATTAAATAAAATACATAAAATAATCTTTATTCCTTTTAAATCCTGAGTTACTACTTTATAATAAAAGAATAGATAAATTTGAATAATTCGGAGGAAAAAATAATGCAAGAATTTGAAACTAGAATTATGGATATAAATATAGATGCTATAAGAGAAATTTGTAATAAAATCTCTGCTAAGAATGTAAAAAAAGAAAATCAAGTTAATGATATATTTGATTTCTCTGATAGAAGACTCTTAGATAAAAAAGGATATGCTAGAATTAGAACTGTAGAGGACTTATTAAATAATAAAACTATTTATTTTATGACTACAAAAAAAATGCTATCTCAAGATAAATTTAAAGTCATGGAAGAAAATGAAACAATAATAGAAGATGGAGAAATGGGAAAAAAAATATTTTACTCTCTTGGACTTGAACTTCAAGAATCTATAAAAAAATATAGAGAAAGCTATAGATATAAAAACACATTAATTGAAATTGATATAAATGATCCCAGTTTTTGTCCATTTCCATATATAGAACTAGAAACAACTTCTGAGGAAGAATTAAAAGAAGTCGTTGAACTACTTGGATATACACTAGAAGATACTACTTCAAAAACTATATATCAAATTTTAAATGAGAGGGGCTTTACTCCTAACGAAAAAGGAAAAGGTTTATAAAATATAAAAAGCTCATAGAAATCACCTTTGATTTCATGAGCTATATATTCTATATCACTATTAAATTTTAATTGAAGTTTTTGTCGAGATACTTAAGTTCTAAATGTCTATCAAGATTTTTTAAACTATCATTCAATTCATGTTTAGAAACTTTAATTACATACTTAGAATTAGTATCTGTAATGATCTCTAGATCTCCTGATTTATTATAGTAGATAAAGCTTTTTATTTCATCATATGAAATACTAATGCTATCATCTGCGTTATTTCCTTTATTAAGTTCTCCTATAACTATATTCTCATCAGTAAAAGCAACTAAGAAATTTTTAGGTGAATAATTAAATCTACTTATTAAATCATATAAAAATGATTTTGTTTTTCTATGATCAACAAAAGATCCTATTAAGTAGCTAACTATTCTACTATTACCTTGGTTTTGAAATACCGATGGAATCTCTTTGGGCGATCCATATCCGAGTTCAGACATTATATAATACACTTCCTTTTCAAAAATATTAATTATTACAAATAATTATAATCAATAACTGGTAAAAATACAACAGTTAAATTATACTTATTAAAACGCAAAAAAGAGGTGAAAATATGCTTGATTTAGCTATTTTAGGTGTAGGTGGTGGAATGCCTTTACCTGGTAGATATTTATCATCTACACTACTAAATTTCAAAGGTAGAAAAATATTAATAGATTGTGGCGAAGGCACACAAGTTTCAATGAGAGAACTTGGTTGGGGCTTCAAAACACTAGACATAATATGCATAACTCATGCTCATGGTGACCATATTGTAGGGCTCCCTGGTCTTTTATCAACTATAGGAAATAGTGGTAAAACTTCGCCTTTAACTATAATTGGTCCTGTAGGAATTACTAATATAGTTAATAGTCTTAGAGTTATCGCACCTTTTCTTCCTTATGAAATAAAAACAATAGAAACTAATAATTCTCATTTAAGATTCACTTTAAAGAATGGCGAGTTAGATTATATAGATAATAATATTGAAAATAAAACATATTATGAAAGATTAGATATAGATACAATTGTTCTAGATCATTCAGCTGATTGTGTTGGATATTCTTTTAAAGTTCCTAGAACACCTGCATTTGATGTAAAAAAAGCTATGTCTAATAATGTTCCTAAAAATTTATGGGGAGTACTTCAAAAAGGTGAAGAAGTTTTAGATAATAATATTTTATATACTCCAGATATGGTTCTTGGAGAACAACGTGATGGATTAAAATTAAGTTATATAACAGATACAAGATACTTAGAATCAATAATTGATTTTGTATCAGAAAGTGATTTATTAATTTCCGAAGGAACATATGGAGATGATGCTGATATAGAAAAGGCTATCAAAAATAAACATATGACATTTAGAGAAGCAGCTACAATTGCCCAAAAAGCAAAAGTTAATGAGCTTTTACTAACTCATTTTAGTCCTGCTATGCCAAATCCTGGACTATTTATTCATAATGCAAGAGAAGTTTTTCCAAATACAACACTTGGTGAAGAAAAACTTATAAAGAAATTAATATTTAAATAATAAAATATTATTTAATTTCAAAATAAAAATAAGATGTATGTTTTTAAGTATTTTACTATTAAATCATACATCTTATTTTTGATTTTATTTATTTTTTTGTATAATAAGCTATCCCAACACTTCCTGGCCCAACATGAAGTCCTACTATTGGACCTATATCCATTATAGGAGAGTCTAAACCTAGTTCATTTTTAAGTCTTTCTTTTAATTGAACTCCTTCATCTCTATTTAATATATGATAAACAACAGTTTCTCCAAGACCTCTCTCATTCATTTTTTCTGCAATATTTTCTATCATCTTTGTTACAGCTTTTTTATGAGTTCTAACCTTTTCTAAAAGCTCAACTTCTCCATCATTTACATGTAAAAGAGGTGTTATTTGTAATATTCCACCTATAAGAGCTGATGCTGCACCTATTCTTCCACCTTTTCTAAGATAAGTTAAAGTTCCAGGCACAAAAATTATATCTGATCTTTTAACCATATTTTCTGCATCTTCTTTCAGCTCTTTTAAAGTTTTCTTACCTTCAATTGCAGCTTTAGCAGCTTCTACAACAGCAAATCCCATGCTCATTGTTGTATTAAGTGAATCAACAAGTTCTATCTTAGCTTCTGGATATTCTTTAAGTACCATTTCTTTTATAAGATGTGATGTTGAATATGTTCCACTAAGCTTAGATGATAAAAATATACCTAAAACTTCATGTCCATCTTTAACAGCATCTATAAAAGCTGACTTAAATTCTTCAACTGTTGGCTGTGATGAAGTAGGAATAGTATCAGATTTTGCTAATCTATTATAAAAATCTACTTGATTTACATCAACTTCTCTTTCAGCCTCACCATCAAATATTACATTTAATGATATAACTTTAATATCGTACTTCTTTATATACTCTTCTGGAATGTAACTCGTACTATCTGTAATTACTTTAATTGACATAATTACCTCCTAAATTTTATAATAACTCACAAATTAAAGCTTCTTTCGTTTCTCTGAAGAATTAACAAATATTTTTTTAAGTTCCTTTTCATCTTGATTTTTTATACCTATTTTTATTTTATTAAATTCTTTCTCAAAACTTTCCATTTTAGAAATTAAATTTTCTTTATTATTGATAAAAAGTTCAGACCATAAATCTTCATTTATATTTGCTATTCTTGTTATCTCTTTGTATGAGTCACCTATGAAGGAACCTGTTTCTACCCCTAAATTATCACTATTGACTAAAGCTACTGCTATAGCATGTGGTAATTGACTAGTAAATGCTATAATTTCATCATGTTCCATTATACTTGTTTCAACTATATTGGTAAATCCCATTTTTTTTGCAAGGAATTTAACCGCCTCTATATTCTTTACTTTATTCTCATCCCTAGTTGTTATTATAAAGTTAGCACCTATAAAAACTTTTCTAGATGCATATTCAATACCTCTTTTTTCTCTACCAGCCATTGGATGAACTAAAATAAAGTCAATATTTTTAGGTATATCTATTTCTTTTACTATACTACCTTTTATTCCAGATGTATCTATTATAGTTACTCCAGATTTAAAAGTATCTCTATATTTATCTATAAAATTTTTTATATCCTTTGGATAAATACTTAAAAATATAATATCTGAGTTTTCTATAATATCAGTAGAAGCTTCACTTCCATCTATAGCTCCCTCTTCTATAATATTAAGCTCCTTAGCTTTATCTAAAGTCTTATTATTAATATCTATCCCCTTAATTTTAGCACCATATATTTTTCCTCTTAAACTAAGACCTATAGAGCCACCAATTACTCCAAGTCCCACAATTGTTATATTCACCTAAACATCCCCTCATAAAGTCTTATTAATTATTACTCTTATAATTTTCTAACGCTCTTATACCTAAAATATACCCAAAATCACCAAAGCCTGAAATCTGACCTATACAAGCTGGTGCTGTAACCGACTTATGTCTAAATTCTTCTCTTTTATATATATTACTTAAATGAACTTCTACAGTTGGAATTTCTACTCCTTTTAAAGCATCATAAATTGCTATACTATAATGAGTAAAAGCTCCTGGGTTTATTATTATGCCATCAAATCCATCAAAATAAGCTGAATGAATTTCATTAATAATTTCACCCTCTATATTACTTTGAAAAGCTACTATTTCATGAGATAATTTTTTTCCCTCTTCTATTATATTAGAAATAATATCATCAAAATTCTTTTTTCCATATATATTTTTTTCTCTAATTCCTAAAAGATTTAAATTAGGACCATTTATAAGTTTAATTTTCATTATATCACCCTAAAAATTTTTTTAAGCTAAATACTCTTTAGTTTTGAGTATTATATCCTTAGCAACATCTTCAATACTTCCATCATTAATTACTTCAATATCAAGATATTTATTATAAAGATCTATTCTTTCTCTATAAAGATTAATTACTCTTTCTTTTCCATCTTTTAAAAGAGGTCTTGAATCTACATCTATATCATCTAAAATAAGTTCTAATGGTCTATTTATAAAAACTACTACAAAGTCTTTATAATAAGCCATATTTTCTTCTTTTTTAACTACTCCTCCACCAGTTGAAATAACAACATTATCAAATCTTGATAATACTTCACAAGTTTTTGTTTCAAAAGCTCTAAATAAATCCTCACCTTGATTAAAAATCTCTTTAATACTTTTTTTAGAGCTTCTTTCTATAAATTCATCCATATCAACAAATTTAAAATTTAGCTTTTCTGAAATATATCTTCCTATTGTTGTTTTTCCCGCTCCTGGCATTCCTATTAAAACAATACCTTTCTTCATAAAACCTCTCTTATCTAAATAAACTTTTCTCTTAATTTTTCATAAATATCAATTTCTATTTTTTTATCTACTTTAAAGTCATTCCAAATTTCTTCAGCTTTCATAGCTTGAGCAACAAGCATATATAAGCCGGTAACTGTTTTTAATCCTTTTTCCTTAGCTTCTCTTAAGAATCTAGTTTCTTCAGGATTATATACAATATCACAAGCTACTTCAAAATTTTCAAATATACTTTTATCTATAGCTGTTGTTTCAATACTTGGATACATTCCACAAGGAGTTGTATTTATAACTGCATATGCTTTTTCTATATTTTCAAGCTCATCATAATTTATAAAATCTATATCATTATTATTAAACTTTTCTTTAGCTAACTCCTTATCTCTTGATACTAAAACTACTTTACTAGCCCTAGCATCTAAAAGACAATAAACTATAGCTTTTGAAGCTCCACCTGAACCTAAAACATAAAAAACTTTATCCTCAATTTCAACATTATCCTTTAAAAGCATTTCCTTAAAACCATAATAATCCGTATTATAACCATAACTTTTATTATCTTTTATAAAAATAGTATTTATAGCTCCTATTTTCTTTGCTTCATCAGAAATATAGTCAAGTTGTGGAATAATCTCTTCCTTATATGGAATAGTAACATTAGCTCCCTTTATTCCTAAAGTCTTTAAAGACTCAACAGCATTTTTTATATTTTCTCTTTTTATAGAAAACAGATTATATTTCCCATCGATATTTACTTTTTCAAATAAACTCTCATGTATTTCTGGAGAAAGGCTATGACCTAGCTTTTCTCCTATAAGTCCAAATAACTCCATATTAAATCACCTAAGCTTTCTTATTCGTATCTTTTATAAGCACCAAGTATTCTAAACTCTATACTTGATTTATTTATCTGTTCTAAAGCTTTTTTAACTTCTAAATCTTCAATATTTCCATCAACATCTATATAAAAATAATAATTAAATGAACCATTTCCAACAGGTCTTGATTCTATCTTCCTCATATTTATATTATTATCTGAAAATGCTTTAAGCTCATTCCATAGAGTTCCTGCTTTATTATCAAGATTAAAAGCAAAGGTTAACTTATTACAAAGTTCTGTTGTTTCAAGATTTTTTCCTATAATTACAAATCTTGTATAATTTTCTTTTTCATTATTTATGCTTTTTCTTAAAATATCTAATCCATAAATTTTAGCTGCTCTTTCACTAGCTATTGCAGCTTTTGTCCTATCATTTTCCTCACTTACATATCTAGCACTTATAGCTGTATTATAATATGGTATCATTTTTGCCTTATTTAAAGATTTTAAATATTCACTACTTTGCTCGAACCCTTGAATATGTGAATAAACTTCTTCTATTTCATCTATTTTTGTTCCACTTACTCCAATTAGATTATGTTCTACTTTAACTAAAGTTTCACCTACAATATTAAAATTATACTTTTTAAGTAAATCATAAACATCTGTAATAGAGCCTGTTGAAGAATTTTCTATAGGCAAAATTCCATAATCAACTTCATTAAATTTTAAGGCTTGAAAAACATCTTCAAACTTATCATAATTTTGTCTTTTATAATCTTCTCCAAAATAATTTATAAGAGCTTCTTCTCCAAATGAACCAGGTACTCCTTGGTAGGCAACCTTTATTTCTTTTCCTTTTCCCAAAGCTGCCTCTCTTTGCCCTATATTTTCAGCTTGATACTCCTTACTTATATCCATAAGGCTATGAAGCATTTTTTCTGTATATGCCTTTAACTCTGGAGTCTTTACTCTTGCCACATTTTTTTCAATAACTTCATCTTCTCTTTGCTTATTAAATATAGGTAAATTATTTACTTTCTTATATCTTGCAACATCTAAAACTATATTCATTCTTTCTTCAAAAAGTTCTATAAGCTTTTTATCTATCTCATCAATTCTTTTTCTACAATAGTCTAGATCTTTCATATACCTCTATCTCCTTTTTACACTCTATACCCCCTAAACCTCGTAGCCAAATTTATTTTTCCATTAAAGCATCTAAAACTGCAATTGCTGAAATAGTTTCTATTACAACTAAAGCTCTTTGAACTATACAAGGATCATGTCTACCATGTATTTGTATAATCTCATTTTGCATTGTTTCTATATTTACAGTTCTTTGATCCCTACTAATAGATGCTGTTGGCTTTATAGCAACTCTATGAATAATAGGCATTCCATTGCTTATTCCACCTGTTATTCCACCATTATTATTTGAATAAGTTTTTATCTTTCCATCCTCAATATAATACTCATCATTAGCCTGTGAACCTTTCATCTTAGTTATATTAAAGCCCTTTCCAAACTCTATTCCCTTAACTGCTGGTACTGAAAATGCAAGACTTGCTATTCTACTTTCTAATGAATCAAAAAATGGGTCACCAACTCCTGCTTCAAGTCCTATTATTGCAGTTTCTATAACTCCACCAACTGAATCTAAATTATTTTTTGCTTCTAAGATTTTATTTTTCATATCTTCAATCTTTGAATTATCTAAAACTGGTAGTTCTTTTTCAAGTAAAGATTCTAAAATTTCTTTATTTATTGAAATATCATCAAAAAATTCATCCTCTATATCAGCTATTGCTTTAATATGAGCTCCAACTTTAATTCCTTTTGATAAAAGAATTTGTTTTGCCATAGCTCCAACAAATACTAAAGGTGCTGTAATTCTTCCTGAAAAATGTCCACCACCTCGATAATCATTAAATCCCTTATATTTAACAAAGCCAGGATAATCTGAATGTCCTGGTCTCATTAAATCTTTAGTTCTTGAATAATCTTTAGAACGTGTATCCGCATTTTCTATCATCATTGATATAGGAGCTCCTGTTGTTTTTCCTTCAAATATTCCTGAAAGAATTACAGGTTTATCAGCTTCTTTTCTAGTTGTTGATAATCTGTTTCTACCTGGTGCTCTTCTTTCCATTTCTTTTTCTATTGCTTGCATATCAATTTCTATGCCTGGTTCTATCCCATTTACAACTACGCCTATTGCTTTTCCATGTGATTCACCAAAAATAGATATTTCTAAATTATTCCCCCATGTTCCACTCATTAAATTCACCTCCTAGTGATTTAAAATCCTGCCAAAATCCTGGATATGATTTTGATACACATGCAGGATTCTTTAAAATAACTTCTTCCTTACAAACTGTTGAAGCAATAGCTAGACTCATAGCTATCCTATGGTCATCATGACTAAATACTTCTCCACCTTTTAAGCTCTTAACTCCATTTATAATAAGCCCATCTTCAAGTTCTATTATATTAGCTCCAAGTTTATTAAGTTCTGTTGTAATAGCATTTAATCTATCACATTCCTTAATTCTAAGTCTTCCCGCATTAATAATTTTTGTTTGACCTTCTGCAACTGAAGCAACTACTGTAAGTATTGGTATTATATCTGGACAAGAAGATCCATCTATTACTGTTGATTTAAGACCACAATTAAACACTGTAAGTCCCTTATTTTCAATAAATAATCTTCCGTTCATATTTTCTAATATTTTTATAACTTCCTTATCTCCTTGTAGTGAATCTAAGTCTAGATTCTTTGATATAACATCATTCTTAAGTATTGAAGCTGCTAAATAAAATGCACCTTGAGAATAATCTCCTTCAACATCATAATCAAATGGTTCATACTTTTGATTACCTTTAATTACAAATTCTTTATAATTATGATTTATAATATCTATCCCAAATCTCTCTAGCATTGATAAAGTTAAATCGATATATCCCTTTGATTCAAGTTCTGTACTTATTATTATTTTTGAATCTGTATCAAGTAAAGGTAATGTAAACATTAATCCTGTAATAAATTGAGAACTAATATTTCCTGGAATTGTAAATTCGTCACCATTAAGCTTGCCTTCTATTTCTAAATTTAAAACTCCCTCTTCATATTTATATTCTATTCCTTGCTTATCAAATATATTGTAATAAATATCTAGAGGTCTCTTTCCTAAATTACCTCTACCTATAAATTTTATTTTATTTTGCTTTGCAATAGATATTGGAACTAAAAATCTAAGAGTTGAACCTGATTCATTACAATCTATAGTCTTAATCTCATTAGAATTTTCTTTAAAAACTCCTCTTCCATCTATAATAAAGCTCTTATCATCTTTTTGTTCTATCTTAGCCCCAAGTGATTTCATAGCTTGCATTGTAGCTATAATATCATCTGATAAATCTATATTTCCTATAGTGCTTACCCCATCTGCTAAGGCAGCACATATCACAGCTCTATGAGCCATACTTTTTGATGGAGGAACTATAACTTCACCGCTCAATTTTCTAGGACTTATTTTTATCTTAGTCATAATAATACCTCCTACTCAAAAAATTTATAATCAGTCTTATATATAAAACTTTCTCCTATATCTTTTAATAAAATTACATTTAAATTATCATTAATATTCTTCTTATCAAGTCTTATTGCTTCAATAAGCTTATTATTTTCAACATCCGCACTAACTGGCAGATTATATTTTTCTAAAATACTCTTTATTTTAAGAGCTACTCCTTTATTAGTAAGTCCTATATTTTCACTAATAAGAGATATTTGATACATTCCTATCCCAACTGCTTCACCGTGACTAAAAGTTTCATAATTATAGAAATTCTCAATAGCATGACCTAAAGTATGACCAAAGTTTAAAAGCATTCTTTCACCTTTATCTTTTTCATCATTTTCTACAACCTGTCTTTTTATATCACAGCAAGTAAATATAATTTCATCTATATTTTCTTTAAGTTCTTTTTTATCTCTAAAGGATTCTAATTTACTAAATAAATCTTTATCCTTAATAAGTCCATATTTTATAACTTCACCTAATCCATCATTAAAATATTTCTCTTCAAGAGTATTTAAAATATCAGTATCTATTAAAACTCTCTTTGGATGATAGAAACTTCCAACAAGATTTTTTCCTCTATCTAAATCTACAGCAACTTTTCCACCTACACTTGAGTCAACTTGTGCTAAAAGTGATGTTGGAATTTGAATAAAATCAATACCTCTTAAAAATGTTGATGCTACAAAACCAGCAAGGTCTCCAACAACTCCACCACCAAAAGCTATAATCAAGTCACTTCTTGTTAATCTAAAATCTAAAAGCTCATTATATATAGGAAGGAGTGAAGAAAAGTTTTTACTTTTCTCCCCTGCCTTAATAGCAATAAATTTTACTTCATAATTTGCAAGCTCTAATTGCTCCTTTAATTCATTGCAGTAAATAGCTTCTATATTAGTATCAGTTATAACAACTATTCTATTTCCAGCAAAAACTTCTTTTATATATTTTGAAAAATCTTTTCTAAGATTTTTCTTAATTAAAATATCATATTCCTTTCCTGGTATAGAAACTCTTAAACTTCTCATTATATTTCTCTTCCTACTGCTTTAGCTATTACTCTAAGTTCTTCAATAAGCTTTTCGTATTCTGATGGTTTTATTGATTGTTGTCCATCACATAAAGCATTGGCTGGATCATTGTGAACTTCTATTATAAGTCCATCAGCTCCTACTGCTACAGCAGCCTTTGATAATGGGTCAACCATCCATGCTTTACCTGCAGCATGACTTGGGTCTACTATTACTGGTAAGTGACTAAGCTTTTTAATTGCTGGAATAGCACTTAAATCTAAAGTATTTCTTGTGTAAGTTTCAAAAGTTCTAATTCCTCTTTCACAAAGTATAACTCTTTCATTTCCTCCAGCCATTATATATTCAGCTGACATTAAAAGTTCTTCTATTGTTGCTGATAAACCTCTCTTTAATAAAATAGGCTTATCTGTTTTTCCAAGCTCTTTTAATAAGTCAAAGTTTTGCATATTTCTTGCTCCAACTTGGATAACATCAACATCATCAACAAACTTATCAATCATACTTGTTGACATTATTTCAGTAACTATTGGAAGTCCTGTTTCTTTTCTTGCAAGCTTTAAAAGTTCTAAACCTTCTGCTTCAAGTCCTTGGAAGCTATAAGGTGAAGTTCTTGGCTTAAATGCACCACCTCTTAAGAATCCAGCTCCTATTTCTTTTACTGCTTTAGCTATTCCTGTTACTTGTTCTGCACTTTCAACTGAGCAAGGTCCAGCTATTAAAGCAAGTTTCTTTCCACCAATTTCTCTCCCACTAATATTGAATATTGAGTTTTCTGGGTGGAATAATCTATTTGCCTTTTTATAAGGCTCTTGAACGCTCATTATCTTTTCTACATTTTTATTTGCTTCAATTTTTGATGGATCTACTTTACTTGTATCTCCTATAATTCCTAATATATTTTTTTCTTGACCATTTATCATTTGTACGTCTACTCCTAAACTGTGAATTTTATCTATTAATTTCTTTACCTCTTGTTCTGGTGTTTTTTGTTTTAAAATTACTATCATAACTAATCATCCTCCTAAATCTTTCACTTTATTTTTTAATTTATATTTATTTTTTAAAACTGATACTGATTATTTGAAACTAATACGATATTTATTTTATATTATATTTTTGATTATAAAGTAAAAAAAATAAGACTCTCTCTAATGAGTCTTATTTTAAAACAATATGCCCGTTTTGCCAATATTAATATAGAGTCAATTATATTTATCCCCTCATTAGGTAAAATTTATTTATTTTTTTATAACAAAATAGAGCCATGCTAAAGTAAAAGCTTAGGCTATAATAAAAGCTATAAAAATATCCTACAAAATTTTTACCTATTTGATTAAACATAATTGCCTCCTAAATTTCTAATTAATTCCAATTTTAGTTTTTATTATACTCTTGTTCAAATTAAAGTCAAGCTTTTTTTATTTGTTAAAATATCATATTCACTTTAAGCATAATTTGTTAAATATATTTCCTTTACTTAATTAATAAAAAAGTCTTACCCACAAACATAATTTAACTAAATGTATATCTTGACTTTCTAATTTAAGTTAATTATAATTTTCTATATCAATAATTAATATAAAAAAAGCTTTGATTAGGAGTAGTAGTATTCACTTGTAGCCTTTAGAGAGCTGTGGTTTGCTGTAACACAGTGGTACAAAAATATGAACTTACCTATGAGCTTATGTGCAAAACACATAGGGTTGCACCCTTATAGCATTTGAGTGAGAAAATATTTTTTATTTTCTAATAAGAGTGGTACCGCGATTCCCTTCGTCTCTTAGTTGAGATGAGGGGCTTTTTTTATTGTTAACTATTTTATTAATAAAATAAAAAAATAAATATATATATAGGAGGATTTTTTTATGGGAAACTACAATACATCCATTGATAAGAAATGGCAAGATAAATGGGAAGAAACTGGTCTATATAAATTTGATACAAATAGTGATAAAGAAAAACTTTATGTTTTAGAAATGTTCTCTTACCCTTCAGGAAGTCAATTACACGCAGGACATTGGTTTAACTATGGACCTGTTGATTCATGGGCAAGATTAAAAAGAATGCAAGGATACAATGTATTCCAACCAATGGGATTTGATGCTTTTGGTCTTCCAGCTGAAAACTTTGCCATTAAAACAGGAATTCACCCAAAAGACTCAACATACAAAAATATTGAAACAATGACAGCTCAACTTAAAGCTATGGGAGCTATGTTTAACTGGGAAAATACTTTAACTACTTGTTCTGAAGATTACTACAAGTGGACTCAATGGTTATTCCTACAATTATTAAACAAAGATCTTGCTTATAGAAAGAAAGCTCCTGTTAACTGGTGCCCTTCATGTCAAACTGTTCTTGCAAATGAACAAGTTCATGATGGTCTATGTGAAAGATGTAGCACGGAAGTTACTAAAAAAGACCTTACTCAATGGTTCTTTAAAATAACTGAATATGCTGATGAACTTATTGAAAAGCTTGATGGACTTGATTGGCCAGAAAAAACAGTTGCAATCCAAAAACACTGGATAGGTAAATCAACTGGAGCTGAAGTTACATTTAAAGTTAAAGACTCAGATTTAAGCTTCAATGTATTTACAACAAGAGCTGATACTTTATGTGGAGTTAGCTATGTTGTTTTAGCACCTGAAAACCCATTAGTCGATAGTATCACAACTGCTGAACAAAAAGCTGCTGTTGAAGATTACAAAGAACAAGCTAAAAAACAATCAGATATTGAAAGACAATCAATTTCAAGAGAAAAAACTGGAGTATTCTCTGGATCATATGCTATAAATCCTATAACAGGTACAGAAGTTCCTATATGGATAGCAGATTATGTTCTTGCAACTTATGGTACAGGAGCTGTTATGGCTGTTCCAGCTCATGATGAAAGAGATTATGCTTTTGCTACAAAGTTCAATCTTCCAATAAAGCAAGTTATAGTTGCTAAAGCTGGTGAAGAAACAGAAGTTCCATTCTTTGAACATGGAGTTCTTGTAAATTCAGGAGAATTTGATGGCTTAACAACTGCTGAAGCTAAAGTTAAAATAGTTGAAAAACTTGCAAAAGATAATCTTGGAGAAGAAAAAGTAAATTATAGATTAAGAGATTGGCTTGTATCAAGACAAAGATATTGGGGAGCACCTATTCCTATAATCTACTGTGATGATTGTGGAACTATTCCAGTACCTGAAAAAGATTTACCTGTTAAATTACCTTATGATGTTGAATTTGCACCAGATGGTAAATCACCACTTGCTAAGTCAGAAGAATTTGTAAATACAACTTGTCCTTGTTGCGGAAAACCAGCTAAGAGAGAAACAGATACTCTTGATACATTTGTTTGTTCATCATGGTATTATTTAAGATATCCAGATAACAAAAATGCTGATAAACCATTTGATACAGAATTAATCAATAAAATGTTACCTGTTGATAAATATGTTGGTGGTCCAGAACACGCAGCAATGCACCTTCTTTATGCTAGATTTATAACAAAAGCTTTAAGAGATATGGGGTACCTAAACTTTGATGAACCATTTAAGTCACTTACTCACCAAGGATTAATTCTTGGACCAGATGGACTTAAAATGAGTAAATCAAAAGGAAATACTATTTCTCCAGACCAATATATAAATGAATATGGTGCTGATGTATTTAGAATGTACCTAATGTTTGGTTTTGCTTACACAGAAGGTGGAGCTTGGAGTGATGAAGGAATTAAGTCAGTTCATAGATTTGTTGAAAAAATTGAAAGAAATCTTGATATAGCAAGAGAAGCTATAAAGAATGGTTCAAATAATAAAACAACAATAGATGCTGCTGAAAAAGAACTTAACTTCTGGAGACACAATACAATTAAGTCAGTTGGAATAGATGCAGATAAGCTTCAATTCAATACTGCCATAGCTAGAATGATGGAATTCATTAATGCTTTATCAAAGTATACACAACAAAAGGAAATGAACTTAGAGTTATTAAAAGCTACTGTAGAAGACTACATTAAATTAATAGCACCATTTGCTCCTCACTTTGCTGAAGAACAATGGAGCCTTCTTGGAAATGAATACTCAGTATTTAACACAGAATGGCCAAAATTCGATCCTGCTCTACTTGTTAAAGATGAAGTTGAAATAGCTATACAAGTTAATGGAAAAATAAGAAATAAAATAATGGTAGCTTCAGGACTTGATGAAGAAGCAATCAAGACTACTGCTCTTGAAGATACAAAAATCAAAGAAGCAACAGCTGGAAAAACTATAGTTAAAGTTATAGTTATTAAGGGAAGACTTGTAAATATAGTTGTAAAATAATAAAATCACCTTCTATATAAGAAGACATAGAAAAATTTAAATAGTATTATGCTATTTAAAGATAAAAGGACTATCTCTAAAGAGTAATTTATTCAACTTTAAGATAGTCCTTCTTTTATAAAAAATAAGATATAGTTTTAAACTACATCTTATTTTTATTAAAATTATTTTATTTTATTTGCTAGTTCCACTGCTTCAGCTACATCAGTAGCTGTTAAAAAGCCCTTATTTTCTAATATATTTTTATTAGAATCATTCAATCCGCTTAAAATAACTTTTATTCCTTTTTTATTACATCTATTTCTTATTACTTCAATTTTATTTATAACAGTAGCATCTATATTGCTTATATTTTTTAATCTTAAAATTAAAACCTTAATATCATTTTCTTCTATTTGATCTAAAGCATTCATCATTATTTCTACAGTTCCAAAAAATAAAGTTCCCTTTATTTCATAAACTAATATATCTTGTGAGATATTTAAATTTTTTAATGGTTCACTCTTTATCTCTTTTATTTCTAAATCTTTAGACATTCTTCTCATAAAATCAGCCATAGCAATAATCATTACTACTCCAACTGCTATAGGTATACTTGTAAGAGGTATTAAAATAGCTGTAGTTATAGCTAAAATAAAATCTATTTTAGGTCCTTTTAATAAATCTCTAAATACTTTTATTTTCAGCATATTATATCCTAAAATCATAATTATTCCTGATAATGCTGATAAAGGTATATACTCTGCTAATGGCATTAGAAAAATCATTATTAAAAATAGGAAAATAGAATTAAATATTGCTCCAAAAGGTGTTCTTGAGCCATATTTAAAATTCGCTGTAGTTCTAGACACAACTCCAGCAACTGGTGTTCCACCAAATAAAGCTGTACCTATACATGCTAAACCTTGAGCTATTAACTCTGTATTTGAATCATGTTTCTCTCCTGAAAGTCCATCACCAACTAAAGCTGCTAATAAAGATGTTATTGATCCTATTAAAGCAATAGTTATTGCTGGTTCTATAAGTTTAACTATTAAAGGAAGTGTAATATGTGGAATCATAGGCATTGGAATAGAAGATGATATTTTTCCAAAAGAACTTCCTATGGTACTTACATTTAAATGTAAAAATAAAACTATAGGTGATGTTACTAATATAGCCATTAAAGAACTTGGGATAGTTTTATTTATTTTAGGCCAAAAAAGTACCACTAATACTGCTAATATAGCTATTGCTAATGCTGCTATATTTATAGTTTTTATATTTTGTATATATGCAATCCATTTTCCTATAATATCATCAGGAAGATTATTTACTCTTAATCCTAAAAAGCTTGGTACTTCTGTTGTTATTAAAAGTATTCCTATTCCTGTTGTAAAGCCCACTGTAACAGGATAAGGTATGTATTTTATTATTGAACCCATTTTTAAAAATCCTAAAACAATTAAAATTATTCCTCCCATAATTGTTGCAATAGCAAGACCAGAAATTCCATATTGTTTAATAAGACTAAAGGATATAAGAACAAATCCACTTGTTATTCCAGTAATTTGAACTCCACTTCCTCCAAATATGGCTGCTATTAATCCACCAATAATAGCTGTAAAAATACCCATTTTAGGTGAAATACCAGATGATATTCCTAAAGCTATAGCTACTGGTAAAGATATTATAGCTGCATTTAATCCACCCTTTAAATCATTTTTTAATTGTGTCTTAGTAAAATTACCATGTTCCCCCCTTAGCATAGAAACTAACCTTGGTTTAAACATTTTACTTTCTCCTTCGTATAGATTTAATTGAATTTATCTAAAACTCTATTATAAATTTCATTATTATCATATCAATTAATCTTTAAATAAATTCTTGTTATCATTGTATAACTTTTTTAAATCTTTATCTACATTCACATATAACTTATACTAATATTCTACATAAAATTCTATCAAACTTCTTCCTATTACTAATTTACATCAAGCTTTATTTTAAAAGTAAAATATAAAATATTCTTAAATAGATATAACCATAAAAGGCTATCTCACAATACCACAGCTTGGTATTGTGAGATAGCCCTTTTATTTTATTTAATTTAGAATTTCCTTAAATTTTGCAAGAACTCTAGATGCTTCATTTCTCTTAATTTTTCTTATGTTTTTAACTTGATTTATTTTTTCTACATTATTAAATGTACCTTTACTCATATCAAGCCACTCATCTGGTAAGTATACCCATAATAATTCTTCCATAGGACAACTTAATAAAAATTTCTCTAATCCAAAGAATGAATATTCATCTATATCATGTAATTCTATTAATTTTCCATAATCAATAGCTACATTTTCATTTATTTCATATGAATATATATCAGCAAAGAAGAAATCAAAACTTTCTCTATCTGCCTTAAATCCATCCCCTTCAATTATTTTAACTTTAGGGTTATTCTTAAAATTATTCTTATAAATTTCTATAATATCTCTATTATTTTCATAAACTAAAATCTCTGTTACTTCTTCTTTTTTAGATATTTCTTCAACATAGAAACCTAATCCTAAACCTAATACACCACATCTGCCCTTTGCTTTTTTAATTGCTTCAAAGCACCCTTGCACTTCTCTAACTGAAATTTCCATTATAAGCTTATCTTTAATTTTTAATTCAATTGGGCTTTCTTTTAATTGCTTTCTTCTTTTGTAGATGTACCCGTCTGTGACCTTTTTTACTTCGCCATATGATATAGAAATATCTTTAAAACTTTGTTCTTTTATGTAATTCTTATATTCCCTTATCTTATTCTCGCAGTATTCTGCACTATATGGTGTCATAATTCTTGCTCCTCTTCTATGTTCGATAACTTATTCATAAACATAATTATAACATTATTTCTCTATGTAGAAACAATTTATTTTACATTATACTATATTTATCGATTAAAGTCCCATTATTTCACCAATATATAATAATTAATATGGTAAAAATTTATTATCAAAATTAATACCATACTTTTTATTTTTTAAATTAAGATATGATTCTGAAAGCTTAAATTTCTCAATATAATTTCTTTCACATTTATTTTTATATTCTTCAAACTTACTAAAGTTATTTTCATTAATTTCTTCTCCTAATGCCTCTAATGTATCTCTAGCGGCCATTTTTTTAGCAAGTTCTCTCCAAAAAGCTATTTCATTATATTGCTCTATTATTTTTATATCTATATTATAATTATAATCTAGTTCCCCATCATCATTTATTATTTCATTTCCACATCTTGAGATTAAGCTAAATAAAGCTTCTTCCTGTTTTTCAGTAAGCTCTTTATTTGTTTCCATTAGCATATGAGCACCAAGAAGACTTAGTTCTTTTATTATTTCAAAGTGTTCTTTTTTAAAACTTCTTAAATTATTTATTTTTGCACTCACCATATCGCCTCCTTGTAATTTACAAGCTTAATTTTACCATTATTTTACATATTTTAAAAGAATTTTTCTTCTTCATTTTTCACTATGTTTATACATAAAATTTAAATATTTTTAGATATGATTTTACTGACAAATTTATTAAGAGTATTTTAGATGATATTTTTATTAAATTCTATTGAATTTATCCCGTATTGTTATATAATTATAATTACCTTAGCTAATTAATTATAAAATTAGCTAAATTTTAATAAGGTGGTGTTTAAAATGGAAAAAGTTATAATAAGTGAAGAAGCTTATGCTGAGTTCAAAGCTTTTTTAGATGAAAATGAAATAACAGATTATAATATTAGAATAGAATTAGCTGGATATGGATGTAGTGGTCCAGCATTTAATATAAGTGTAGATTCTGCATTAGAAAATGATATAACAGAAAAAATAAATGATATAACATTTATAATTGAAGAAAGTTTAATAGATGATTTTGGTGGATTTAAGATCCTTTCAACAGAAGAAAGTGGTCTAAATGGTCTTGCATTAAAACCTTTTATTGAATCAGAAGGTGGATGTGGAAGCTGTAGCGGTTGCTAATATAAAAAAGCAGAGATTTTTGTCTCTGCTTTTTTTCTATTTATATTTATCAATATCTCTTTGAATAGATTTAAGTAAATTATTTAACTCCCAAACTTCTCCACCTTCAATAAGTTTATTTAATCTTGATTGATATCTTGAAGATTCTGCAAACTTACCAAGAGAAATAAGTGTTAAAATTCCATTTATAACACTTGTTATTATTTCAGATTTAATTTCAAATAACTTTTGAGCATCCATTATCTCATCTTTTATTTCAAGCATTTCTTCATCTAACATAAAAGCAGCATCAGCAGCCTTCTTAAGCTTAAACTTAATATGTTCTGGTACATTTTTTTTATATTTATAATTTAATGAATGTTCTATTGTTGCCCAGAAGTTCATAGCTAAAGTTCTTATTTGAAACTCTGCAAGTATTATTTTTTCACCTGTTGCCATATTTACAGGATATTTAATTACAACATGATAACTTCTATAACCACTTGATTTAACATTTCTGATATAATCCTTCTCATAGATAATTGTCATATCTTTTCTTTCTCTTATTATTTCTATTACTTTATCAATATCATCAACAAACTGGCACATTATTCTTATACCAGCTATGTCTTCCATTTCATTTTGTACTCTGTTTATAGGAATATCATACTTATTAGCCTTCTCCAAAATGCTAGAAACTTCCTTAACTCTCCCAGTTACAAATTCTATGGGTGAATACTCATTCTGCCTTCTATATTCTTTTCTTATACTCCTAAGCTTAACTTTAAGTTCATCTACCGCTTGTTCATACGGAGTTAAAAATTGCTTCCAATTCTTTATAGCCATCGCATGCACCCTCTTTTACATATTTCCAATTTATAATTATATCAAAAATAAAATCTTTTATAAACTAAATTTAGTAAATAATGTTATACTAAAATTAGTTGCTATATGCCTTTATTAATCTAATATCTTTATAGGATTAAAATCTATAAAATCACAACTTGTCAGTAAATATTCTATCCCGTCTCTTTCAGTATTTAAAACCCATTTAGGATTAGCATTATGCAAATGTCCATAAATAACTTTAGAAACTCCATATTCTTTAAAGATATCTATAATTTCAGAATCTTTTAAAGTTTCATTAGTAGGTGGATAATGAATCATGACTATTATTTTTTCATATCCAGCTTTTTTAGCTTTATCTAAAGATAATCTTAATCTTATTTTTTCTCTTTCAAATATTTTTTTATCGTGTTCTGTAAATTTTCTTTCAGAACTTTCAATATTCCAACCTCTTGTTCCACAGATTGCCCAATCTTCATAATTGAAAAAATTATTTTGTATAAAATGCATATCATCATATAATGCATTTAATTTAGTTATACTGCTCCACCAGTAATCATGATTACCTCTTATAAGCATTTTTTGACCTGGCAGCTGATGTATCCACTCAAGATCTGACTTACTATCTTCTTTAGCCATAGACCATGAGATATCCCCTGCTATTAAAACAGTATCCTCTTCCTTAATTACTTTCAACCAATTTTCTTTTATCTTTTCATGATGCTTATTCCATTTTTCACCAAATATATCCATTGGCTTATCAACGTTTAAAGCAAGATGCAAATCTGAAATAGCATATAATGCCATATATATTATCAATCCTTTCTTAATCTCTTTTATCTAAATCTGTTATATAAGCTATAATATCAGCAACTGCATCATATAATTCATATGGTATTGCTTCCCCAACATCTACATTACAAAGTAAATCTGTAAGTTCTTTATTATAGACTATAGGAACATCATTTTCTTTTGCAGTTTCTATTATTTTATCAGCGATATTTCCCATCCCCTGTGCAGAAACAACTGGTGCATTAAAACTTTCTTGATATTTTAAAGCTGCTGCCTTTCTTCTTTGATTCATAAAATCCCCCTAAACCTTTCTATCAAGCTTTAAAGTATTTTCATTATTAAAGAATTCTCTATAGTTAGTTAAAATATCGCCCTCTTCAATTTTTTCACTAACAAAAATATAAGCTATATATCCTAATTGTTCAAGAGCAATCTCAAGCTTCTTTTTATTTTTCTTTAATACATCAATACCTTTATTCTCAACCTTAAAATCAACAGTTAAATTTTTATTACTAACCCTAATAAGAGCATCTATCTCTCCTAAATTAATAGTTTTAACATTTACGACTATTTTTATGTTTTTTGAATCTATTTTTCTTCCCTGTTTTCTATCATCTTTTATTATAAGCTTACAAGGATATTCATCCTCTCTTAGCTTTACTGGAATATCTAAATAATAATATTCTTTGCCCATATCATTAAATAGCTTAAAATCATTAATATGCGGTTTTAAAATAGAAACAATACTATCAGCTAATTTTGATTCTCCTATAAGCTTCTCTGATAAATTTCTTATTATCTCCTTCATCTGTTCTTGTCTATTATTAATAGATGATTTAATTTCCTTAAAATCTCTAAAGATTTCTACAAATTCGTCATTTAAAACTTTTTCACTTTTAACTGACTTTAACACTTCACTATCAAAACTTTGCTTAGAATTAATATTTTCATAGTCCTTAATATTTAAGTTCTCCTTTGTATCTAAATCACCAACTAATTTTTCTATAAACTTATACAGCTTTAAATCTGTATTTGATAAATCAGTCTTAGCTGAAAATAAATCTTTAATATTATTCAATAAACCTTCTATCTCTTCTTTAGATGAAGTAACTGTAAGTTTATCTAAAATATTTTTAATATCTACATCTAATTCATCAATATCTATTTCATTAATAAACTTACTTATGTCCTCATTTAATTTTATATTATTAAATGAAGTTTCACCATTAAGCTTCTCAGTACTTTTATTTTCTACTAAAACTTCTTTAGATAAGGTTTTATCAATTTCTAAAAGACTCTTAAAGAGTTTCATATCATCTTTAAATAACTTATTATAACTATCTATATTATTTTCATTAAATTCTATATTGTTTTCTAAAAATGTTAATATTTCATCATTAGAAAGCTCTTTAAATTTTACAAAGAAATTTTGAAGCTTTAATGTGGTAAATTCTTTTTTTATATTATCATTAGAAATATCCCTAGAATTTAAATATCTATCTATAAAATTATCTATAAACTTTTCACTTTTAATAGATTTATCTCTAAACTCAATTAGATTATTAACTTCTTCAACTTTTTCTTTAGTTAGAGGAATATTAAACTTAAGCATACTTTCTAAGATTTCTTTTTTATCACAGCTTAGAAAAAGCTTCTTTAAGATTTCATCAAGAGGGTTTTGTACTAAATGTTTATTAAAGTTACCATCACTTTTTATAAGCTTTAAATTCAATTTAGAATTATCAAAGTCTATAACTTCAAATTTTACTAATTCATCTAAAAGCTCTT
This sequence comes from Clostridium mediterraneense, assembly GCF_900091705.1. GTDB lineage: Bacteria > Bacillota > Clostridia > Clostridiales > Clostridiaceae > Sarcina > Sarcina mediterraneense. Next base: position 2,158,074 of record NZ_LT594785.1, read on the forward strand.
CTAAATCGCCCTCTAAATTAGCTAAGATTTCAAGTCCATCTACTGTTTTTATAGTGATAGTACTTTTATCATTAGATATATCTATTATTCTCCCTCTAAAAATCTCACCTTTTTTAAAATCAAAAGAATCTGAAATTTTTCTAAGCTCATTAATTTTAGGTACAGCTAAAACATTCATAAAATCTCTCATATATATTCCTCCACTAAATTTATCCTTTATAAATTAATATCGTAAATTTAAAATATAAAATTTATAGCAGATAATATTTCGATAAATTAAAAAGAACTGTCCTAAAATAGACAGTCCTTCTTAAACTAATTATGCTATTATTATTTTATAGAATTTCTTCTTTCCTCTTTTAACAAGAATCATATCATCTTTGAAATCTGATTCTTCTATAAGTTTCTTAGGATCTTCAAGTTTCACATCATTTACTGATACTCCACCTTGCATTATAAGTCTTCTACCTTCACCTTTTGACTTAAATACTTCATTGTTAGTAAGAACATCTAGTAATTCTGTTCCTAAATCTTCTTTTGATATTTCAATTGTAGGAACATTATCCATGTTTCCACCTGCTCCAAATAAGCTTTCTGCTGCTTCTTGAGCCTTCTTAGCTTCTTCTTCACCGTGAACAAGTTTTGTTACTTCAAATGCAAGAACCTTTTTAGCTTCATTTATAGCTGAACCTTCTAAAGCTGAAAGTCTTCTTACTTCATCCATAGGAACAAATGTTATAAGCTTTAAGCATTTTTCTACGTCTGCATCAGCAACATTTCTCCAGTATTGGTAGAAATCATATGGTGTAGTTTTTTCAGGGTCAAGCCATAAAGCTCCACTTACTGTTTTACCCATTTTTTGTCCTTCTGAATTTGTAAGTAATGTACATGTCATTGCTTGAGCATTCTTTTGTGATTTTCTTCTTATAAGTTCAACACCAGCAATCATATTTGACCATTGGTCATCTCCACCAAGTTGTAACTTACAATCATACTTTCTATTTAATTCATAGAAATCAAATGCTTGCATTAACATATAGTTAAATTCTAAGAATGAAAGTCCTCTTTCAAGTCTTTGTTTAAAAGCTTCTGCTGTAAGCATTCTGTTTACTGAGAAATGAATTCCGATATCTCTTATAAATTCAACATAATTTTGATTTAATAACCAATCTGCATTATTTACAAGTATCGCCTTATCATCACTAAAGTCTATAAATCTTTCCATTTGCTTCTTTATTGAATCAACGTTGTGTTGTATAGTTTCTTTAGTCATCATTTTTCTCATATCAGTTTTACCACTTGGATCACCAATCATAGCTGTTCCACCACCAATTAGGGCTATTGGTTTATGACCAGCTCTTTGCATATGTGCCATAAACATCATTGCTATGAAATGTCCAACATGTAAACTATCAGCTGTAGGATCAAAGCCTATATAGAATGTTACTTTTTCCTTTTCTAAAAGTTCTCTTGTCTCATCTTCATGAGTAAATTGTTTTATGTATCCACGCTCTATAAGAGTGTCTAAAACATTTGCCATTCTTACTACCTCCTGTAAAACTTATTTTTAAATTTCATTTTAAAATTGCTATCTCTTTAAAGACATAATTATAGTATATAGTTTATCACCTTAATTCACAAGAATATTTCTAAAATATAGAATTCTTTTATTTTTAATTTCCAAAAACAAAGAAGATATCATAAAATCTAGATATCTCCTTAATATAAATTAGGCTGTATATTGTTTTAAAACCTCTGGTAGTCTTTCTCCATCATTATGGATATTTATAAATACGTTTACATTATATTTATTGCTCAATTTATTTAAATCACTTAAAAACTCACTTAAATCACTAACATTAAATTTACATTGTAAAATACTACATAAATTATCTATATAAATATTTTCTACATCATAGTCCTTAGATAGTATTCCATAAAGAAATGCTGAAAATTCGCAAGCGGATTTGACTGGAAATTCATCCATTGATATAAATCTTATTCTTGGATTGATAGTAAAAATTCTTTTACTATTATTATCAATAAAAACAGAATTTCCTCTTAGCTTACTAACATTAGAGTTTGCTAAATCAGTAAGGTTTTTGCTCTTTCCACTTCCTCTTTTATTACAAAATACTTTTACCATCTAAAAACACCCCTTTTTCATTTTTTAGAGAATTATTTTGTTATTTAAGATTATTCAATTTTAATAAACTAATGTATTTAATTAAATAGTTTATATCTATTTATTATCTATAAATTTTTCTATTCTTTTAACTACCTTTTCGAATCACCTCAATACAATTATTAAACGTATAATGCATATTTTATTAACTAGTATCTCATACTTTATTATATTCTTATACCTAAATAAAAAATCACATTTTTTTCAATTTATTTCTTTCCACTTTTTTATTTGTAAAATTATTATATTAAACTAAATTAATAATCATACTATATTTATAAAAATAGATTTAAAATTATAAAAAAACGTACTATTACTTAAATAGTACGTCTTTTATTTAAACTATAATTATTTTTACTACTTACAGCTAAAATTTAACTTTATTTTTTCCTGTTCTCTTTACTATGTATAAGTTATCATCAGCCTTTTTAATTATCTTATCTATAACTATCTTCCCTGACTTATCTTTAATATCTAAATCATCAGAAAAGCTCATTCCAAAACTAGTAGTAACATTAACTTTTTGATTTCCCTCTAAATTAATATAACTTGTTTCGATTTCTTTTCTCATTTTTTCTACTTTTTTTATAGCAAGACTCTTAGTATAAGAACTTCTTATTAGAATAATTATTTCTTCTCCACCATATCTAGCTAAAATATCTTGATTATCAAGATTAGATTCTATAATTTTTACTACATTTTTTAAAACTAAGTCCCCAACCTGATGACCATATGTATCATTTACTAGCTTAAAATTATCTATATCACACATAACTAAGGAATAGAGATTATCTGTATTATTTAATACCTCATTATCTACTAAATGATAAAAATGTTTTCTATTATAGATATTTAAAAAACTATCTCTTTCAGCAGAATTCTGTATCTTTTTATAAAGTATACTATTTTCTATAGCTATAGCTACTTGATTAGATATTGCACTAACAAAGTTTATATCTTCATCCCTAAAGAAACTATAATAAATATGTTCAACTATTATATATCCTATAATAGTTTCCTTTATATAAATTGGAACAGCCATTAAAGAATTAATATTTTTTCTATCTGTACTATTTTTAAATATTCCTTCTTTATCATTTTTAATAAATGATTTTCTAGTACTAAGCTCTTCTAATGAATAATGAATTTTTGTATTTTCTAAATCTCCTAAATTAGTTGTCTTAGCTACTAAACAGTCATGCTGCATTAAATGTATTGTCGAATAAGTTACTCCAAGTATACCAACTATCATATCATTTATCATAGCAAGTAAATTTGCATCAGATATATACGAATTTATATACTTATTCACCTCAACTATATTTACAAAGATAGATAACTTCCTTTCAAGCTCTCTGTTAGCCCAATTTAAATTTTGTAATCTATTTTCTGCAAATATTTGATAACTTTGAAATTCACTATTCAATTTCTCATAAAGCTCTTTATAATCTTTCATATGTCCCCCAGAATTCAACCATCCAATATTTTCATTTGTATCATTTATTTTACAATATTATATTATCAATATCAAGTTAATAAGTATTATTTCCTACACTTCCTCCTATAATATTTAAATCAACATCTACTTTAACTTCTGCAAGTTCAATAACTGACTTATCTAGATTTACATTAGGATATTTTTTTTCAAATAAATCAGCTACATTTAAAATATCTACACCACGCTTTTTATAATAATTAAACATTGTAGTACTATACTCTGATATATTACTTTGGGCAATTTTAGTTATATGATTAATAAGCTGATTATCCACAATAAGCCTTTCTTGAGATTCATCTATAGAACAAGTAACCTTTATCTTTTTATGTAAAATTATCTTACCATCTTCATATAAGATTTTTGACTTTACTCCACTATTTAAAAGCTCTAAACTAATAAATGAATCTGGGTTTTCAGGATTAGTAACTTCTAAATTACCTGTTTCAATTTTATCAGTTAATAAATTATAATTCATACTTTCTGATTCACCTATCCTAGCAACCATAATATCATTTTTCATAGCTGCTCCACCCTTAAGTTCTAATCTATTTCCATTTACATCTGGTTTTATATTTAAAACTCCTAAAATATTAACTGATTCCTTATTTTCTCTTCTATTTAAATAATCATTTACATTCATTGCTATAACTTTAGAATCTTTTGCTGTTTTTACAACTAATTCATTTATAAAAATCCCTATATACTCTTCATCACCTTCAACACCTTTAAGAAGCTCTTCTGGACTTCCTGCTAAAACAAACATATATGGTCTAATAAGAAACTCCTGATCCTTATTCATGATATCTACATATTTAGATATACCAGTTAAGGCTAATCTTTCAGTAAATACAAAGGCCTTACATTGAGTAAAATTAAGCTTAGAGCTTGTAGCAACATTTATACTTCTAATAGCTTCTAATACAGTTTTTCCTGAACCTTTATATATAAGTCTTTTACCCTTTTCAGAACTTTCATTAGAACTTCTATAACCTTTTACACAATCTGCATAAATATCTACTTCTCCTAAGTCGTTATAGTCAAAAACTGCACAGGTTACAAAAGTAACTTTATTTATATCTCTATAGTTATAACAAGATATAAAATTTCCCCCAAATAAAATAACTACTAATATACTAATTATTATTTTCTTCATCATTATCAATTACCTTCTTAGAAATTCTATTTAACTTTCCCCTAAAAATTACATCTCTAAATCTGTAATCTTTTAAAGTAGCTAAAGGGAATAAAAATGGATAGTCAACACTTCGTAAATCTCCTAAATGAGCTAATAAAGCTAATGTTATAAATAAAAATGCTGGAAGCCCTAAAAGTGCTGAAGCTATAACAATTAATATTGACCATACTGATACTGCATTATAAGCCTTAGGTATAAGAAAATAACATAAAGAACTTATAGCAACTATTAATATTGTTATTCTTGATGCTACTCCAGCTCCAACCGCTGCATCCCCTAAAATCAAGGCAGAAACTATACTCATTGCTGAGCCTATAGGCTGTGGTAATCTAAGTCCTGCTTCTCTAATAAGTTGAAAAAATATCATCATAATTATTACTTCTAAAAATACAGGAAATGGGACTCCTGCCCTAGAAACTGCAAGTCTAAATACAAACAATGATGGTATCATAGAAAAATGATAAGTTATAAGTGCTACATAAAATCCTGGTAAAAACATAGCTATAAAAAATCCAAGATATCTTAAAGTTCTTGAAAACATAACAAAATATCTATTTAAATAATAGTCATCTGGATTTTGAAAGTTTTCTAAAAAGAAATATGGTACTGTTATTACAAATGGAGTTCCATCAACTAGAACAGCAACTCTTCCTTCTAAAACCTTTGATGATAATTCATCAGCTTTTTCTGTATATCCAACTGTATCAAAAAGTGTTTTTTTAGCTCTAAGCTCTGTTTCTATATAATTAGTATCCAAAATAAAACTATAATTTAAATTTTTTATTTTTTCTCTAACTTGATTAACTAATTTCTTAGGAGCTAATCCATCTATATATGTTAAACATACAACAGTTTGTGAATTCTCTCCTAAAAACATTGCCTCAAACTTTAAATCCTTATTTTTTATCCTTCTTCTAATTAGAGCTACATTATCTACAAATGCTTCTGAGAACCCTTCTCTAGGACCTTTAATAACAGATTCTGTTAGGGGGATTCCTATAGATCTTTTTGCAAAACTTTTTGTCTCACAATAAATTATCTTTTCATATTCTTCAAATACTATTACTGCATCTCCAGATATTATATGAAATACAGCATCATCCTTGTCTTTAGCAAAATCAACTATATTTATTTGTAGAACCTTAGAGATAATATCCTCTTGTGTATTTATATCATCTCTTTTTTCTTTAATTAATGGCTTAACTATATAGTCACTTATAAATGTTGTTGAACAAAGTACATCAGCAAATACTATAGTCGCTTTACCTAACATAGAGTTAATTTCTCTATACTTAATATCAAATGAATCCTTAAGAGTCTCTTTTATAAATTCTAAATCTTTATTCATATCAATCACCTAATATTCAGTATTTATCTAAGTCCTGATTAATATTCATTATTTTGCTAATAATAACTTTATTAATTAAAATTTTTAATATTTTTGGTTTTACTTTAAAAATAGTGGAGGTTATATAATGGAACGTACAAAACCCAAAAACCTTATATTCATAATAATTACATCAACCATTATTTCAATTGGAACATATCCATCAGTATTTATTAAATTTGGTGGAAGAAATACTTGGTTAATATGTCTTATATCAATTATCATATTTGGAATATTACTATCATTTATACTAAAAATGCTAAGAAAAGATGGAAGATATAGAGTACTTGATATTTCTAAAGATGTTATAGGTACAAAAGCTAGTAAGGTTGTTATATTTATATTTTCACTTGGCTTACTTTTAGCTTGTATAGAAGCTGCATCAGTTACTAGTAATTCATTACATACAATTTTATTTATAGAAACTCCTGTATGGTATTGTCTTATTTTATTTACTCTGACTACTTTTTATATTTCTACTAAGAGTCTTTCTGCAATAATAACAACTATTTGTATAGCAACACCATGTGCAGTAGCTTCAAACTTATTTTTAAGTATTCTTACACTTAGATATAAGACACTTTATTATCTATTTCCAATAAGAATGGATAAGTCAATTACTGAATATATTATTTGTGGTCTACTGTTTATTGGTTCACTTTCTAGCTCACTTGTTATACTTTCTATACTACATATTGTAGTTAATAAAAATAAGAAAGGCTTTAATAAACTTATAATGTCATCATATGCATTTGCTTGTTTCTTAATAGTTTGGATTCTTACTGGCATAATTACAGGGGTGGGTCCACTTAGAGCTTCCAATTTATATTATCCTAACTACATATTAGCTCAAAGAATCTTTTATGAAGGTATAGGAGAAAATGGTGAGTTTTTTTCAATAGTATATATTTCATTTGTATGGATTGGTAAATATTTATTAGCCTTTAGTTCCTTATATATTCTTTGGAAGAAAGTTATACAAAATAAAACAATATTCGCAGCTATTATCTCAAGTATAGTATTTATCGCCTCTTATTTTACTGCTAGAAATACTTATGCATTATTTGTTTTACTTAAATATTTCCAAATAATATTTTTATTTACCTTACTTATAGTTCCTATTAGTGTTTTAGTAGTTTTTTATTTTAAAACTATTAAAAAGAAAAATTTAAAAAATAAATAAAATTTCTTTGAAGGTCTTAATAATCAAGAATTTAACCGATATATTGTAGATAGTTTTTTAAATTTATGTTATATTAAAATTTATATAAATACTGTTAGAAAAGGGATGATAAGAATGTCAAACACGCCTACATCATCAAACTTTATTAGAAATATAATAATTGATGACATTGAAAGCAAAAAACACGATGAAATAATTACTCGTTTTCCACCAGAACCAAATGGATATTTACACATAGGGCATGCAAAATCTATTTGTTTAAATTTTGAACTTGGAGATGAGTTTAACGGAAAAACAAATTTAAGATTTGATGATACAAACCCTACTAAAGAAGAAGTAGAATACGTTGAATCAATTAAAGAAGACGTTAAATGGCTAGGTTATGAATGGGATAACTTATTCTTTGCTTCTAATTACTTCGATATAATGTATGAAAAAGCAGTACTTCTAATAAAAAAAGGTTTAGCTTATGTTTGTGAATTAACTCCTGAACAAATCAAAGAATATAGAGGAACATTAACAAGTCCTGGTAAGGAAAGTCCTTATAGAAACAGAAGTGTTGAAGAAAACCTTGATTTATTTGAAAGAATGAAAAATGGTGAATTTGAAGATGGAAGTAAAGTATTAAGAGCTAAAATTGATATGGCTTCTCCAAATATAAACTTTAGAGATCCTATAATGTATAGAATTTCACATGCAACTCACCACAATACAGGAGATAAATGGTGTGTTTACCCAATGTATGATTTTGCTCACCCACTAGAAGATGCAATAGAAGGAATTACACATTCAATATGTACTCTTGAATTTGAAGATCATAGACCTTTATATGATTGGTTTGTAAGAGAATGTGAAATGGAATCAACTCCTAGACAAATAGAATTTGCAAGATTAAATCTTACAAATACTGTTATGAGTAAAAGAAAACTTAAACAATTAGTTGATAATAAAATAGTTGATGGTTGGGATGATCCAAGAATGCCTACAATTGCTGGGCTTAGAAGAAGAGGATTCACTCCAGAATCTATAAGAAAGTTCTGTAAAGAAATTGGTGTTGCTAAAGCTACTTCAACTGTAGATTCACAAATGCTTGATTACTTCATAAGAGAAGATTTAGATGATAAAGTTCTTAGAACTATGGCTGTAATAGACCCAATTAAAGTAGTTATTACTAATTACCCAGAAGGTCAAAGCGAAGAAGTTGTTATGCCTAACAACCCTAAAAACAAATATTACGGTAAGAGAACTATCTCATTCTCAAGAGAAATATATATAGATGCTGAAGATTTCATGGAAGAACCAGTAAAAAAATACTTCAGATTATATCCAGGTAATGAAGTAAGACTTATCGGAGCATACTTTATCACATGTAACGAAGTTATAAAAAATGAAGACGGAAGTATAAAAGAACTTCACTGTACTTATGACCCTGAAACAAAGAGTGGATCAGGATTTACAGGAAGAAAAGTTAAAGGAACTATCCACTGGGTAGATGCTAATAACTGCTTACCTGCTGAATTTAGATTATATGAGCCACTAATAATTGATTCAGAAGAAAATGAAAGTGCTGATTTCTTAGAAAACATAAATCCTAACTCATTAGAAGTTAAACAAGGATTTATCGAATTATCAGCTAAAACATTTGATAAACAAGATAAAGTTCAATTAGTAAGAAATGGTTTCTTTAATGTTGATCCTAAGGATACAACTCCTGAAAAATTAGTATTCAATAGAATAGTTCCTCTAAAGAGCTCATTCAAATTAAAATAAAATAAAAAAGAGTAGTCAAATTATAATTGACTACTCTTTTTTATCAATTAACACTTTTTAGGTTTATCTTGTATATCCATTAAAGCTTCACCAAATCTTTGGTAGTGCACAATTTCTCTAGTTCTTAAAAACTTTAATACATCTTTAACATCGTTATCATCAGTTAAATTTATTAAATGTTCATAAGTTGCACGAGCTTTTTGTTCAGCAGCCATATCCTCATGTATATCTGCTACTGGATCATCTTTTGCTTGTATATATGTCGCAGTCCATGGAACTCCTGCTGCATCTGTATAAAATAAAGATCTACCATGGTCAACGTATCTTGCTCCGAGGCCTACTTCTTCAAGTTCTTCAACTGTTGCATCCTTCACAAGTTGGTATATCATAGATGCTATCATTTCTACATGAGCAAGTTCTTCTGTTCCTATGTCTGTTAAAAGTCCCTTAGACTTTCCTGTTGGCATAGTATATCTTTGATTTAAATATCTTAAAGCTGCTGAAAGCTCTCCATCTGGTCCTCCATATTGAGATATTAAATACTTAGCCATTTTTAAATCTTTCTTCTTTATATCCACTGGATATTCTAATGTTTTAACATAATACCACATAACTACCCCTCCTTATCTACTTTCCCATGGCCATGGTTCATCAGTCCAAGCAACTGGGCATTCAAAAAAAGCTGAACCAAAGTTAGTTAAAGGTCCATAATTTTCCTCATACTCTTTTCTAACTTTATCTGCTTCTCTAGAAACTTCATCATATTTCATCGCAGCTATTTCATCTTCAGGGAAGTTATCTAAAAATAAATTTAATTCTACACATACAAATTGATATATTCTAAATTTCTCTAATAAATCATTCCTTGACATAATATAATCACCTCATTAAAATTCTCTTTTTTCCTTTGATTTATATGGTTGATATAAATCTTTAAATATTGTTCCTTTATAAAAACCATCTACACATTTAAATAAGTTTTCGAATTTTTGAAGTCTTATATATGCTCTGGCATATTCTTTTTTATTCATTTTCTTACGATCATCTTCATACATTTCATAAAAATCATTTGGATTCATAGCTTTTATCACCCTTCAATTATTTCTTCCTTACTATGATATTTTTTAAATAATAAATATGTTACTTAAAAGGAATATTTATTTATCTAAAATCATAGAATTATAAATTATACTATTAATTATCACTTTATAGTACATTGAACATGATTAAAACAACACTTCTGAAAATAAAAAACATTAAATATATTTCTATATTTAATGTTTCTATTTATAAATCTTAAATTATTTTTTAATCTCTTCTAATTTAAATGTATAAACCATAGGTCTAAAAACATTTAATGATATTGATACCCATAATAAAATTAATATTAATCTTAAAATAAGCCCCTTTAAAAATAAACTCATAGCTATTACAGGGATTATCATTATTAATGAAAATATAATAGCTGATAATACTGTAACCTTTAATTTTTTTCTACACTTAGGACATTTTATTTTACTTGGATTTTCACTTTTTGATACATATGATTGTGTAATTTTATAATTACAATTAGGACATTTTGTCATAGCTCTACCTCACACTAAAATAAAAAAAATAAATATATGCCACAATACTAAATATTATTGTGACATATATTAAAATTATCTCTAAAATTGCTCTAAAATAGGCATTATCTTATCAAGTCTTCTTAGTCCAAAATCAGATGGTTTTACTGAAACATAGTTAACATTTATCATATCAAGTTCAGCTTTAATTTTATTTTCACTAATTATAACTTCTGGTGAAATTACAACTACATCTACATTTTCACTTTTAACTAAATCTAAATAATCTGCTTCCTTTGCAAAAATCCATTCTACTGATATATTATTTTTCACAACATATTCTTTAGCAGCTCTTTCAAATGCTTTTGCCTGAGGAAGTCCTTTACTAACAACTAAATATTTTTTCATTTCTTAAATCCCCCTTAGATTACATGTTCTATTAATTTGCTTATATGTTTAAATTGAAGCAATTTACATGCCATATATTCTCCTAAAAATTTAAAAAAGGCTTATCATATAAAATAATTAATATATATATTTATAAAACTATTTTGTCTGTATACAATCTGTATACAATTTTAAAATAAAAGACTCTTTCATTCCCATACCTAAACTATACATATTCTTAATAGTATTTAAATATTAATATTAGAAATATTATTTTTCAAAGTGTTTATATTTAAAATTAAATTTTTATACACAATTCATTCAAAGTTTAAACACATTTATACTGTAAAACCTTATTATAGATATTTTTACTTATTTTTCTTATCCTAAAGGATTATTTATATTTTTATTACATATTTATTTTGAGAGGTGATTGAGTGAAACGTTATACCAATAAGGAATTAGTATATAAGTATATTAAGGATACTTCGGAAAAACAATTTAAAGATAAGGATTCAGTAATTGGTTGTGAAACAAATGAAATAGCAAATAATCTTGACATAAAAAGAGCTAACGTAAGTAAGATTTTAAACGAACTTTATACCGAAGGAAAAGTACTTAAAATTAAAGGAAAACCTGTTCTATATAAAATAAATCTAAACTCGAACTCTAGAAAAACTACCTTTAGTATAAACATCGATAATATAATAGGCGGTAATAAAAGCTTAAAAAATTCAGTTCAACAAGCTAAGGCAGCTATGCTTTATCCACCTCATGGTCTTAATACATTGCTACTTGGAGAAACTGGTGTAGGTAAAACTATGTTTGCAGAGCTTATGCATAGATTTGCAATTGAAAGTAGCATTTATTCGCCTGAAGCACCTTTCATTTCATTTAACTGTGCTGATTATGCTAATAACCCACAATTACTTCTTGCTAGATTATTTGGATGTAAAAAAGGAGCCTATACGGGAGCAGATAAAGATCAAATTGGTTTTGTTGAAAGAGCTAATAAAGGTATCCTCTTCTTAGATGAAGTTCATAGATTACCTCCAGAAGGACAAGAAATGCTTTTTTATTTAATGGATAAAGGAGAGTTTACTCCACTTGGAGAAACTGAAAATTTTAAAAAAAGTGAAGTCTTAATTATTTGTGCAACTACTGAAAATACTGATACTACTCTTCTTCAAACATTTAGAAGAAGAATGCCTATGAATATAACACTCCCTTCACTTAGAGATAGGACTTATCAAGAAAGATTTGATTTAATTTGTGAATTTCTTAGAATAGAAGCTGCTAGAATTGGTAGAGAAATTATAGTATCTCCTAATAGTTTAAGATGTCTTTTATTATATAACTGTCCTTCAAATATAGGACAACTTAAAAGTGATATACAACTTGGTTGTGCTAATGGATTCTTAAAATGTATATCTAAAGGTGAAAAAGCTATTAATCTTTATAATACAGACTTTGCTCCCCATGTTAGACAAGGACTTATATTATACAAAAATCATATGGAAGAGATCGATAAAATAGTTCCAGATAATAAGAAACTATCCTTTAAATCTAATGGTTCCGAAGAATTATTAGAAATAGTTAAGAGTGAACTTCCTAATAATTTTTATGAATCAATTGCTGATAAAGTTCAAAACTTTCAAGAACGTGGTGTAGATGAAGAAGATATAAGTATAGTTCTTTCTAGTGAAATAAATAGTTACTTTAAAAAGCTTGTTTCTGATTTTGATAAGGATATAAATAAAGATGAAATTGCAAAACTAGTTTCTTCAGATATTATAGAAATAGTGGAAGATTTACTTCAAACAGCCGTATCTACTCTTGGACGTGTTTTTCCTAGTAAAACTTTTTATGGTCTTTGCCTTCATATAGATTCAACTATTAAAAGACTTAATTCTGGTAAAAATATAATTAATAACACTCTTAAATCTATTATGGAAGAACATAGAGATGAATATGCCTTAGCTTTAAGTTTTGCAGGTAGAATAGAAAAAAAATTTTCCATTAAACTTCCTTTAGATGAAGTTGGTTTTATAGCTATGTTTTTAACACTTGGTAAGAATCCAGACCTTGATGAGATAAATCATCCTATAGTTGTTGTAGCTATGCATGGTGCTTCTACTGCCTCATCAATGGTTGATGTAGCAAAAAAATTAATAAATGCGCATAATATTTATGCTTATAATATGAGCTTAGATAAAAATGCTACTGTTGCCTATACAGAACTTAAGGACTTAATACTTGAAAATCATAAAAATGCAGGAGTTCTTTTATTAGTAGATATGGGGTCACTAAAAATGTTTGCTACATTAATAGAAGAAGAAACTGGAATTAAAATTAATGTTATAGAAATGGCTTCTACTCTAACAGTGCTTGAATGTGCTAGAAAAGCAATAATAGATAAAAATGTAGATAATATTTGGTATTCTGTACAAGAAAGCCATCTTAATTACCTTGACTCTAATGTTAAAACACTTAAAGAAAATTTCAAAGTTAAGAGTGATAATATCATAATAACTGTTTGTTCTACTGGAGAAGGTAGTGCGATAATATTAAAAGAAATGATACAAAAAAAATTAGATACTAAAAATAGTAATGTTCAAATAATACCTTTAAATATAGATAATATTCAAGAATTTTATTCTACTGTTAACGGTCTTGGAAAGAACAAAAATATAGTCGCAATAGTTGGTACCTTTAATCCTGAAATATATGATATTCCTTTTATATCTATTTCAGAGATATTTAATGATACAAGCCTTTCTAGACTAAAATCTTTATTAAATAATAATCTAGAAAATAACTATATTAGTATAATAAATGCTCATAAAGATAAAATAACACCTTTTATAAATGAAAATATATATAAACATTTTATTTTGGACTTCTTAAAATTTGTTGAAAATAATTTTTCTTCTTTAGATGAAAATAAAATTATAGGATTAATAATTCATATCGCCTGTGCAATGGAAAGATTATATAACAAAGAAGAATCCCCTATTTGCGAAGTAAAAGAAAAACTTTTATCTCTATATAATTCGGAATATATACTATTAGATTCTTTCTTTAAATCATATTTAGATATAATTAAAATTAAATTTAATATAGATGAAATTTGTTTTATTCTTAGAACTATCAAAGAAATTTAACTAATTACCTAATATTTATTAAAAAAACTGTCTAATAAAAGACAGTTTTTTTATTTTATATTTTTAAATCTAAAAATTAAGTAATATATTAATTATATTTTCCTATTTTTAACACTAATGTGTATAGCATTCTCATAAATCTGTATATATTTATTATTTTTTTTAATGAAAACATTATCTTTTTGTCTATACACTAATTTACTAAAAATCTAAAAGATAAATAAATAAGCTCTTTCTAAATTTTGGCATGCTTATTGCTATATTAAATGGCATAAGAGAAATTTAAAATAATAAAACCTTAAATTATAGAGGTGATAAAACTTTGAAAATATTGTTTATATGCTGTGCTGGTATGTCTTCAAGCTTACTAGTAAAAAAACTAGAGGATTATATAAGAGAGTTTAATGCTTCAAACAATAATAATTTAAATATTACTATTGAAGCAATTCCTTTAGCCCAATATGTAAAGGTTGTAAATGATTATGATCTTATATTACTTGCTCCTCAAATAGGCTATAAGCTTAAAGAATTTAAAAAACTACTCAATAATAAAAATAAGCATATTCCAATTGCTGTTGTTAAAGGAATGGACTATGGATTATTAAGAGTAGAAAACATATTACAAGATTCATTAGAGCTTATCATGAGTACTGTTTAAGGAAATTAATATTATGTTTTTTTAAAACATAGTATTAACTAAAATTTTAAATACTCTTTAATCTTAGTTTTTAATTTCAAATTATAAAATATTTCAAAATTTATAAGGGGGTTTTTTAACCATGAAAAAAATATTATTAGTTTGTTCTGCTGGTATGTCAACATCTTTACTAGTTACTAAAATGCAAAAGGCTGCTGCTGAAAGAGGTTTAGATTTAGATATATCTGCTACAGGTTCAGGTACTTATAAAGATACAGCTGCTACAGCTGATGTAGTTCTTTTAGGACCTCAAGTTAGATTTATGTTAAGAGAAGTTCAAGCTGCTGTTCCAAATAAGCCAATCGAAGTTATCGATATGAGAGCTTATGGAAAAATAGATGGATCTGCTGTTTTAGATCAAGCTCTTAAATTAATGAAATAATTTTAGCAATCATTCAATAATTAAATTAGTTTAGCTTTATTTTTTATTATATAAAAAATTATTACAAATTAATTAGTTAAAAATAATATTTATATACAGTTATTTTTAAAATTTAATATTTTAGGGGGAATTATAATGAACTTTATTACAAAGTTAGGTGATTGGCTAGAAAGACATGTTATGCCAGTTGCTTCAGTTATTGGGTCACAAAGACACTTAAGTTCACTTAGAGATGGTTTCATCGCTACTCTTGCTGTTAATATGGCTGGTGCTATGGCTTCTCTACTTAATGCCGTTATATTTAAACCTGATTCAGTATTCGGTAAAATGCTAAATAAAATTGACGGTTATGCAAATTCAGTACAACCAATCTTCGATAAGTATTTCACTCCTGTTATGGGAAGAGTTTGGTGGGCTACAATAGCTATTATTACTATTTTCTTAGTTATTTCAATTTCTTATAGCCTTGCTAAATCATACGAAGTTGATGGACTTGCTGCTGCATTATCATCAACTGCAGCATTCTTTGCTGTTTTTAGTGAAACACTTACTCGTAGTATCGCATTCGATGGAGGACAATTCCTTGATGCTGATGGAAAAGTAGTACAAGTTGCTGCAGATGCATTAAATGGAGCGACTCAAGTTTCTGGAGATCTTTGGGGTATTATTGATGTGGGAGCTTTCGGAGAACTTGGTGCTGGAGCTATGTTTACAGGTATTATCGTTGCTATGCTTGCTACAGAATTATTTGTTAAAGTAACTAAAGCTGGTTGGACAATTAAAATGCCAGAACAAGTACCTCCAGCTGTATCAAGAGCTTTCTCAGCTATCTTACCTGCTTGTATATCAATACTAGTATTTAGTATTATAGGTATAATCTTTACAAACTTTGTAGGCAAACCATTAATGGCTTGCATAGAAGATGTTATCCAAAAACCATTAGTAAGTTTAGGACAATCTCCTATTACTTATATCTTTATGTTATTACTTGCTCAATTACTTTGGTTCTTCGGACTTCATGGTTCAAACATGACAGATCCTGCTATGAACACAATGTATAAGCCACCTCTATATGAAAATATGGAAGCTGCTTTAAACAATCAAGAAATTCCTAACACAATAACAAGAAACTTCCTTGATGTATATGCTATGCACGGTGGATCAGGAGCTACTCTTGGATTATTAGTTGCTATTTACTTATTCTCAAAGAGACAAGAACAAAGAGAATTATTCAAACTTGCTCTTGCTCCAGGATTATTCAATATCAATGAACCAGTTATATTTGGTCTTCCAATGGTATTAAACCCAATTATGTTTATACCATTCGTATTAACACCTCCAATCTGTGTATTCATAGCCTATGTATTTACGGAATGGATACCGTTTGCTGGTAAGATTATGACTGAAACTCCTTGGACAACTCCTCCAATATTTGGAGCTTACTTAGCTACAGGTGGTAGCTGGCAAGCAGCTGTTGTTGCAGCAGGAACATTCTTATTATCAATATTAATGTATGCTCCATTTGTTATTGCTTCAAACAGAATTGATGTTAACCAAGAAGCATAATTAGAATAAAATAAGATTGATATAAAATTAAATGATATGGGGACTTCCCCATATCATTTTTTTATCTAGAATTATTAATTATATTTTCATTATTCATTCTTTGTATATATTTTTACGGTATAATATATATATAATTTATGAGATTTTAGGGGGATATTAAAATGAAAACAAGTAGTTTTAAAAATACAGCTGAGCTTAAATATTCTAGAAAAGAAATATTTAAGATTTTTAAAAAACAAGCAAAACAAGATTTTCCTAGATTTAATTCAAAAGAGGCTAAAGGAACTTCTACTACTAAAAATATTGGATACTATGCTAATAGATCTACTAAAGCTTATATTGAAATTACAGATTATATAGAAAATGAAATATATGAGGTAACAACTACAACAAGTAAAACTAATATAACCTTTATTAGTAGATATACTTTAGAAGAAATTGATGAGAACACTACTCGCCTTACATTAGAAGAATCACAAGCTGGTACTGGAACATTTGATACATTTAACCATATAATCCAAGCTATATTTTTCAAAGGTAGAATTAAAAAGAGATTTAATTTCATGATACAAGCACTTGAAAATGAAATACAACAAATGAGGAATAATACAGGAAGTTCTGCTAAAAATGAACTTATTAATGATTCAAGAGAAGAAATTGCTACAAGTGAAGAAAATTAATAATAAAAAAGTGTAATTTTTAATAACTATATATCATAAGATAAATATATATATAAAAGTCACATTTTATTTAATATAAATTAAAATAAAATTTGATAGATTTTTATTGATTATTATGTGTATCTATATTACACTTAAAATTAGTTTAGGTATATTAATAACGCGAGGTGAAATAAAATGAAAAAAATATCAATAATATATTGGTCAGGTACTGGTAACACAGAAGCCATGGCTAACTTAATAGCACAAGGTGCTAAAGAAAATGGAAATGACGTTAAACTACTTAATGTAAGTGACGCTTCAGAATCAGATGCTACAGAAGCTGATATACTTGTTCTTGGCTCACCTGCAATGGGTTGTGAAAACATAGATGAATATGAAATGGAACCATTCGTAGAATCAATCAGCTCAATGCTTGCTGGTAAACCTGTTTTACTATTCGGATCATATGACTGGGGTGATGGAGAATTCATCGAAAATTGGGCTAACACAATGAGAGAATATGACGCAAATGTAATCGGAACACTTATTGTTAACATGACACCAGAAGATGAAGATATCACTAAGTGTATTGAAGCTGGTAAATCTCTATAATTTTATGAATTAAAATAGAATTAGTTTCACTTAAGTTGAATATAAAAAAACAAGGCATCCGCCTTGTTTTTTCTTTTATAATTATTAACTCACTTTTTGAGACTTAATATTTTTAATTCCCATTACGTAATTTTTTGTATCTTCATTTTTAGGATTTGTAAAAATTTCTTCAGTTTCATCAAATTCAATTACTTCACCCTGATAAAAATAAGCTGTATAATCTGAAATTCTTCTAGCTTGTTGCATATTATGAGTTACTATTACAACACTATATTCTTTCTTTAATTCTGATATAAGCTCTTCTATCTTTGCTGTAGATATAGGATCTAATGCTGATGTAGGCTCATCCATTAAAATAACATCTGGTTCTATAGCTATAGTTCTTGCTATACAAAGTCTTTGTTGTTGCCCTCCTGAAAGTTTTAATGCTGATTTATCAAGTCTTGCTTTAACCTCTTCATAAAGCCCAACCTTTATAAGTGACTTTCTAACTATCTCATCTATTATTCTTTTATCACTTATTCCATGTATTCTAAGTCCAAATGCAACATTTTCATATATACTCATTGGAAATGGATTAGGTTTTTGAAATACCATTCCTATATATTTTCTAAGCTCTAATACATCAAAATTACAATGTATATCCCTATTATTATAAGTTATATCTCCAGTTATCTTAACTCCCTCAATTACATCATTCATTCTATTAAGACATCTTAAAAATGTTGATTTACCACATCCTGATGGTCCAATTAATGCAGTAACCTTATTTTTTTTGATGTCCATATTAATTCCTTTTAAAGCCTTAACCTCTCCATAATACAATTCTAAATCTTTAACACTCATTATATTACACATATCTCTGTCTCCTTTTAATTAATCATTAACCAAATCTTCCTGAAATATAGTCCTCAGTTTCTTTTCTTTTAGGCTTTGTAAAAATAACTTCTGTTTCATCAAATTCTACAAGCTCTCCATCTAAGAAAAATCCTGTATAATCAGATACCCTTGCTGCTTGCTCCATATTATGAGTAACTATTACAACTGTATATTTTTTCTTAAGTTCTCCTATAAGTTCTTCTATCTTTATAGTTGAAATAGGATCTAAGGCTGATGTAGGTTCGTCCATTAAAATTACATTAGGATTTGCAACTATTGTTCTTGCTATACAAAGTCTTTGCTGCTGCCCTCCTGATAATCCAAAAGCTGAAGAATTTAATCTATCATATACTTCTTCATAAAGTCCAACATCTTTAAGACTCTTATCAACCATTTCACTTAAAACCTTTTTATTTTTTATCCCATGTCTTTTAGGTCCATAAATTATATTTTCATATATTGACTTAGGAAATGGATTAGCTTTTTGAAATACCATTCCTACTTCTTTTCTAAGTTTTATAAGATCTGTATCTTTTTCAATTATATTTTTTCCACCTATCTCTATCCTACCCTCATACTTTATTTCTTCTATCATATCATTCATTCTATTTAAACATCTTAAAAATGTTGATTTACCACATCCTGATGGTCCAATTAAAGCTACTACTTTATTTTCTGGCACCTTAATATTTATATTTTTAAGTGCTTGTTTTTTTCCATAAAAGAAATTTAAATTTTCTACATTTATAATTGTCTCCATAGCTAATCTCCTTTAATTTCCCATCTTCTTTTGATATTTATTTCTTAAAATTATTGCTAAAGCATTCATACTTAATAATATAACTAGTAAAACTATAATTCCTGAAGCTGCAAGCTCTTGAAATTGCTGCTGTGGTCTTGATGTCCAGTTATATATTTGAAGTGGTAATGTTGTATATGATGAGAATAATCCTTCTGGTAGGAAAGTAACATAACTTGCTGCTCCAACCATAATAAGTGGTGATGATTCTCCAAGTCCTCTTGATATTGATAATATTGTTCCTGTTAATATTCCTGGCATAGCAAATGGTAAAATAACTCCTGTGATACTTTGCCACTTAGTTACTCCTAAAGCATATGAACCTTCTCTTAAACTATCAGGAACTTGTTTTAAGGCTTCTTGAGCTGTAATAACTATTGTTG
The DNA here is from genome assembly GCF_900091705.1 of Clostridium mediterraneense. Taxonomy (GTDB): domain Bacteria; phylum Bacillota; class Clostridia; order Clostridiales; family Clostridiaceae; genus Sarcina; species Sarcina mediterraneense. The sequence goes on from NZ_LT594785.1 coordinate 2,178,388, forward strand.
GTAATATAAGTAGAGCCATTGTTAAGGCCGCTGTTAAAATACCTCTTCCAAGATTCATAAACTGTACAAAAAATGCTAGTCCAACAATTCCATAAACTATAGCTGGTACCCCTGCAAGATTTGATATATTAAGCTCTATAAAATTTTTTAATTTTCCCTTTTTCATATATTCTTCTATATAAACTGCTGCACCTATTCCTATTGGGAATGAAATTGCTGCTGTTAGTAATATAACTAATAAGCTTCCAACTATTGCTGGTAATATACCTGCTCTTGAAGCTATTCTTGACGGTGAATTTGTTAAGAAATCTATACTTAAATATTTAAGTCCATCTTTTAAAATAGAACCCAGTAATATTAGTAGCATTACTATCCCAAATGCTGTACAAGCAAACATAAGTGCTTTCATAATATTGTTTATCATTTTTCTTTTTTTAATATTATTTTTTGAATATTTTCTAAAAAGATTTTTTTCTTTTATATCATTAAAATTACTTATATTTTGCATTCTAATAAACCTTTCCTTTCTTAACTATTCTCTTAGCTATAATATTTAATCCAAATGTCATTATAAATAATAAAGCACCTACAACAAATATTGTTTTATACTCTATTGATCCAAAAGTAACATCTCCCATTGCTACTGATACCATATATCCTGTCATTGTTTGTATTGATTCTAAAGGATTTAATGTTATCTGAGGTTTAGCCCCAGCTGCAATAGCAACTATCATTGTTTCTCCTATAGCTCTTGATATAGCTAAAATAAATGATGACACTATTCCTGAAATTGATGCAGGTAATACTATTTTTCTTATAACTTCAAATTTAGTAGCTCCCATTCCATAGGCACCATTCTTAACAATGTCTGGAACAGAACTCATAGCATCTTCACTTAAAGAAGATACTAAAGGAATTATCATTATTCCAACTGCTATACTAGCACTTAGAACATTAAATATCTGAATATCTTTTATAAATATCTTTAAAAATGGTGTTATAACTGTTAAAGCAAAAAAACCATATACTATTGAAGGTATTCCAGCTAATATTTCTAATATTGGTTTAACAATATTTCTAGTTTTCTTTGATGCATATTCACTTAAATATACAGCAGCCCCTAGTCCTATTGGAAGTGCTACTATACTTGATCCTATCGCAATTAATAAAGTACCATTAACTAAAGGTAATACTCCGAATTCCTGAGGATGTATAAGTGGTGTCCATACTGTTCCTAGGAAGAATTCTTTAATACTTACTTCTTTAAAGAAACTTACTCCTTCTGCAAATAAAGTAATAATAATAAGTGCTGTTATTAATATAGTTAAGATTCCAAAAACCTTTAATACTTTTTCTATTATTCTTTCTCCCTTAGTCTTCATCTTTTTCCTCCTAATTTAAAATTACCCCTTTTCTTATCTTAACTATATTATAATTTTCTTGTGTTAACTAAGTTAATGTTAAAGTTAAGCTAATGTTAAGTTTTTAATTATTTTTCTTAACTTTACGATAAAAAAAATGATATTATTTACAATAATCTATCTCTATGTTAAACTATTGTTGTCCTATGGACTTTTTCCTGGGTTATATATTTTATATAATCTATTAGGAGAATTTTCATTGCCTAGATTTTTTTGGTATCTTAAAGGACTATTTAATTTATTCTATACAGAAAAGACCTGTAAGGAAAAACTGTCCCCTTACCGGTCTTTTTCTATTGCTATTCTTTATTTATCTTTTCCAATTCCTTTGCATAAGCTTCATCCCCTAAAGGTATATATCCTACTTCTGGAACTATAGCTTGAGCATTTTCTAAATAAAAATCAACAAATGCCTTAACTTCTGCTTTTTCTAAACTTGCATTATTTACATAAATAAATATTGGTCTTGAAAGTGGTTTATATGTTCCATCTTTTATAGTATCAAAGGTAGGCTCAACTGTTTTACCCTCATTAGTTATCTTAACAGCTTTTAACTTATCTTGATTTTCTTCATAATACGCAAATCCAAAGAATCCTACTGCACTTTTATCTCCTGCAACACCTTGAACTAATACATTATCATCTTCACTAGGATTTACATCGTTTCTCATTGCCTTAGATTTTCCAACTATAGCTTCTGTAAAGAATTCAAAAGTCCCTGAATCTGGACCTGGTGTATAAAACTTAATTGGTGTTTCTGGCCATTCAGCTCTTAAATCTTTCCATGTTTTAATTGTACTACCTGGTTCCCACATTTTTTTAAGCTCTTCTACTGATAATGAATCTACAAAATCATTATCTTTGCTTACAGCTACAACTACTCCATCAAGAGCAACATTTAATTGAGTATATTCTACTCCATTTTTCTTAGCTTTTTCTTCTTCCTCAGTCTTTATAGGTCTTGATGCATCCTGTATATCTGTATCACCTGTAACAAATCTTTTAAATCCTCCACCTGTTCCTGAAATACCAACTGGAATTTTAACATCTTTATGTTCTGCATTAAACTCTTCTGCCATTGCTTCTGTTATAGGTGCAACTGTTGAGGATCCATCTACTTTAATCTCACCTTTTAAAGAAGTAGCCTCACTACTTCCCCCACATCCAGCAAATAAACCTACTGTTCCTAATAAAGCAACTGATGCAGCTATAATCTTTACACTCTTTAATTTCATAATTTTCCCCCTAAACATTTAATTAAACTATCATTTTAAATATTATCTTGTCCATCCTATAATCTAATCTTAAACTAGCTTAATTAAGCCTAAATTATCTTTAAGTTAAGAAATGAAAAGACAAGGTTAACTTTTCTTAACACAAGGAAAAATATATTTACACCTTTTCTACTTAAAATAATAAAAGCTATAAACATAAAAAATGTTTATAGCTTTTACTTTTATATAAATTTTTAAGAATTGAGGCTATTTTTTATTTAAACTAAATTATGCTTTAATAGCTTTTTTTAGTTTATTTAATGGTAATAGCATAATAACTATAATACTTAAAATACCTACTACTCCTGTACTAGTTAGATTATATACTATTGAATATTTCCATACATTCATTCCTTGAGGTGCATATTCTCCATAAAAATATACTCCTGAAACAATATTAGAAAATACACTAAGTGCAACTACTATTATAGATGATATTAATATTTTATATTTATTATCTCGTCCTACAAATCCTGAAAGACCTAAAACAACAAATGCTAATATATAATCTAATAAAGCTTCAGCGATTGAAACAATATGTCCTCCAGTAATAAGACTTAAAATTCCAAATATTAAACCACAAGTCATTCCTTCAGCATTTCCATATAAGATTCCAATTAACATTATAGGTACCATAGGAACAAGGTTTATACCTCCTCCTTGTGGATATGATATAAACTGAATAAATGATAAAATAAATGCTATTGCACTAAAAAGAGATATTACAATCATCTTTTTTAAAGTCATATCAGTTTTCCTAAATCCTATTACAAATAAGATTAAAAATCCTATTGATACTGCGTAAACTAATAAATCTACAATCATGATTCTCCCACCTTTTCTATTTGATAAATCTTTATTTAAATAATTATCTAAAGTTTAGAGAAAACAAAAAAGCAATATTTCGCTCGGAAATATTGCTGTATATACAAAAAATAAAATCATTACTAGTATAATAAAATAACTATATCAAATTATAGTTAATCAATAGTTTAATGATTTAAATTAAGTAGCTTTCCTACGCTGGTATTAACCATATCAGGTTCAAGGGTTGATAATTCTCTCAGCCATAAGGCACCCCTAGCTAAACTATTAAATTTTAAATAAATAAGACTTTAATTAAAGTTTATATTTCTTATATAAGCTTGTCAACATAATTCATTCTACAAAAATCGCATATAAATTCACTATTCTCCATCACAAATAAATTTATATCCAACACCTCTTATAGTTTGTATAAACATAGGATTCTTATCATCATCCTCTATCTTTTGTCTTAAATGTCTTATATGAACATCAACAGTTCTAGTTTCTCCTATATATTCATATCCCCATATCTTATCAAGTAGCATTTCTCTTGTTAAGATATTACCTTTATTCTTAATAAGAAGTTTTAATATCTCAAACTCTTTAAGCGTAAGTTCTATCCTCTCCTCAGACTTTTTCACTTCTCTAGTTTGAAGATTTACTGAAACATCTCCAAATTTAAATAAATTTTCTTCTGTTCTTGTTGAATTTCTTCTAAGTTGAGCTTTGACTCTAGCTACAAGCTCTCTTACAGAAAAAGGTTTTGTCATATAATCATCAGCACCAAGTTCAAGTCCAAGTATTTTATCTATTTCTTCACTCTTAGCGGTTAACATTATTATAGGTGTATTTCCTATAGTACTATCTTTTCTAACTTCCTTACAAACTTCAAACCCATCCATTATAGGAATCATAAGATCTAATATTATTAAATCTACCTTTCTTTCTTTTGCAAGCTCTAAAGCTTCTTTTCCGTCGGCTGCTTGTAATGTTCTAAACCCATTTTTCTCTAAGTTGAATTTTATAAGCTCCCTAATATGAGCCTCATCATCAACTATTAAAATTCTTTTCTCCACAAACTTTCACCCCATATTATTAATTATATGTACATTTTAGTATTTCATACAAAATACTAGTTAATTATATCAATCATTTGCTATTTATAACAAGTATTTTGAATATAATAATAAGGATACCCTATACTAAGGCACCCTCATTATATACTATCTTGGTATTAATCCAATTTTCTTTTGAACTTTTCTTAAAGTTTTTGTAGCTACATAATTTGCTTTTTCTGCACCAGCTTTATAGATAGCTTCTAATTGTTTTTTATCAGCTAAAAGTTCCCTAACTTTATTTTGAACTGGTTCTAACTCTGCAACTATTGCTTCTGCTACATCTTTCTTAAATTCTGCGTATCCTTTACCTTCATATCTCTTTACTATATCTTCTGGTCTTACACCTTCTATTGTAGATAAGATATTAATAAGATTCTTAACTCCTGGTTGCTCATCTGTATAATTTACAACTCCGATACTATCAGTAACTGCTCTCACTATTTTTCGTCTAATATCTTCAGGTTTATCCATAAGGAAAATTGAAGCATTTGGATTACTTTCTGACTTAGACATTTTCTTTGTTGGGTCTTGAAGATCCATTATTTTTGCTCCTGCTTTTGGTAGATATGCTTCTGGAATTTTAAATGTAGGGCTATAAGTATTATTAAATCTTGTAGCAATATCTCTTGATAGTTCTAAATGTTGTTTTTGGTCTATACCCACTGGAACTAAATCTGTTTGATATAATAAAATATCTGCTGCCATAAGAACTGGATAAGTGAATAATCCTGCCCCTATTGATTCTCCTGCATCTACAGCTTTTTGAGACTTATCTTTATATTGAGTCATTCTACTAAGCTCTCCCATATATGAATTACATGTTAGAAGCCATGCTAATTCAGCATGTGCTGGCACATGTGATTGAATAAATAGAGCATTATTTTCAACATCTATTCCTGAAGCTATATATATAGCTAATATTTCTAAAGTTCGCTTTCTAAGGTCTGCTGGTGACTGTCTTACTGTTATAGCATGAAGATCAACAACACAATAGTAACACTCATATTCTTTTTGAAGCTCTACCCATGATTTTATAGCTCCTAAATAATTTCCAAGTGTTAAATTTCCTGAAGGTTGAATTCCACTAAATATAACCTTTTTATCGTTTTCCATAGAGATATTCTCCTTTCTCTTAAATATAGTTGTATTTTTTAGTTAATAATTTTTCTACTACCATTATTACCTATAACCATTATAGCGTATATAGTAACATAAATTAATAGATTTTATATATTTTATTCAAAACTTAAATCAAGCACCTAAAAATTACTTATTTTATAATTTAATACTTGTATCTATACCATTTTATTGAATTTATTCAATTTTATTGATTAATATTATTTTTTTATTAGTTAAATACCTATAAATTTATTGAATTAATAAATAAAATTTGATATTATTAACTCATATATAAATTTTAGAGATTATTTATAACAAATTAAAAATCCCAGGAAGGGGGACATATTCATATGAATAAGAAAACAAAAGATTACTTAATAATAGGATTCGCATTATTCTCAATGTTCTTTGGTGCTGGAAATTTAATATTTCCTCCATTTTTAGGACAAACTCTTGGTGAACATTATTGGCTTGGTATAATAGGTTTTACTATAACAGGGGTAGGACTACCTTTACTTGGTCTTCTTGCAGCTACTAAAAATCATGGTAATTTTGAAGAATTGTCATTAAAAGTTGGAAAAAACTTTTCAAAAATATATTCAATAGCATTATTTTTATTAATAGGACCTATGCTTGCAATTCCTAGAACTGCAGCAACAACTTATGAAATTTCTATTCAACCAAACTTTGAACATTTTAATACATTCATATTTATAGTAATATACTTTGCTATAAACTTAATATTTGTATTAAGACCATCAAAGATAATTGAAACAATAGGAAAATATTTAACTCCAATATTATTATTTATACTAGTAATATTAATAGTTAAAGGAATAATTAATCCTGTATCAGGATATTCACCAACTGATGTAGCAAATCCATTAGCTAAATCACTTATTGATGGATATCAAACAATGGATGCTCTTGCTTCAATAATCTTTGCTTCACTTATCATAGGAGCTGTTAAATCAAAAGGATATAAGGAAAATCAAATAATAAAAGTTACTGTAAAAGCTTCAATAGTTGCTATCATTGGACTAGGACTTGTTTATGGTGGTCTTATCTTCCTTGGTTCAAGAACAGGAAGTCTTGCAAATGGTCTTTCAAACTCAACATTATTATTATTCTTATCAAGCTCAATTCTTGGTAAAATTGGAACAATAACAATAGGAGTTGCTCTTGGACTTGCTTGTTTAACAACATCAATTGGACTTCTATCATCAGGTGGAGAATTCTTTGAAAGAATTTCAAATGGAAAATTAAAATACACTTATAATGTACTTGCAATGGTAGTTATAAGTATTGGAATAGCTAGTGTTGGATTAGATAATATAATTTCACTTTCAGCTAGCATTCTTGGAATAATCTATCCTATAACAATAGTTCTTATATTACTTAATTTATTTGATAGATTTGTTAGAAGTACATTTGTATATCAACTTTGTGTTTATACAACACTTATAATAAGTATTCTTACATTTATTGCTGGATACTCAAAGCCTCTTGCTGATATACTTGGCTACTTACCACTATACTCATCAGGATTTGGATGGATATTACCATTTGTTATTGCTTTTATAATAGGTAATTTCTTTTTCAGACAAAGTGAAAGAGTAAGCATATCATCTGAAAGCTAAATAAATACAAAATTAAAAAGGAGCTATAAACTAGCTCCTTTTTTATTATGATAAAATAAATTTACTTATAACAGCTTCTACACCATCTTCTTCATTAGTTTTAGTTATATGGTTAGCTATTTCCTTAACTTCATCAAAAGCATTTCCCATAGCTACTCCAAGACCAGCATATTCAATCATATGAAGATCATTACCAGCATCTCCTACTGCTATAACTTCATCTCTTGAAATTCCCATATGTTTTACTAGAGCTTCAAGACCTGTTCCCTTATTACTTTCTTTATTTAAGAATTCTAAAAATACTGGAGCACTTCTTACTACTGTATACTTTTCTTTAACACTTTCTGGTAAATTCTCAATAGCCTTATCTATATTTTCTTTAGAATCTATCATCATTATTTTTATCATTTCTTCATTATCTTCAATATCATCAAAACTTCTTTCTAAAATCTTGATTCCATTTAAATCTGCTTCAAGCTGTGTGTACTCATTTATTTTATTAGTTATAAGTCCTTCTATCTTTGAAAAAGCATGTATAAATACACCTAATTTTTCACTAAGCTCAGTAAGTTCTTTTAAATCTTTTCCTAATAAAGTTTTACTTGCTATTATATTTTTACTCTTAACTTCTTGAACAAGTGAACCATTATAGCTAAGAACATATTCACCATCTTTAATTAAATCTAATTCTTCTAAATATTTATAAAGTCCTTCTATTGGTCTTCCTGATGATAAAACTACTTTAACCCCTTTAGCTCTTGCATCATTTAAAGCTTTTTTAGTTTTATCTGATACTGTCTTATCTTCTCTTAATAAAGTTCCATCCATATCTAATGCTATTAACTTGTACATATCTTACCCATCCTTTTATTGTCGTTTTCTGAATTTTAAATTATTATAACATAAATGTAAGACTAAAAAAATTATAGTTGTACCATTTTTAAATAATACAACTATAATTTATAAATTATTAAATTCTAAGATTCTTTAGGTGTACCCCATTGAGCTGTTACTACTCCATCTTTATGAGTTTTATCAAAATTACTTGTATTAAAATAGTCTGCTGTACTTATCTTTACTATACTTATCTCATTATTATTTATATCTTTTACAACCTTATAACTTGGTTGTTCTGATAATAATCCTTTATAAATAACAGGCTCTCCAATTCTTTTAACTTCTGCTACATAACTATTAGCAAATGTACAATCTACATTAACCCATTTACCTAATGAAGGAATATACACTTGATTCCATTCATGTCCTGCCCAACTAGGACTATCTGGATTTCCTCCAAGGCCTTGTCCACCAATCATTCTAACATCTAAACCAGCATCTTTAGCCATTACAAAATATAATGAAGCATAATCTAAACAAACTCCACTTTTAGTTTTAAAAGTATCTATAGCTCCACCATAGCCTAGTAAAGTCTTACCTTCACTAACATATGCTGCTTCTTTTGAATTATATGTTATATTTTCTGCTACCCACACATAAATAGCCTCAGCCTTCTCTAAATCTGTTGTGCAGTTACTAATCACTTTCATTGTTTGATCATAAATAGCCTTATTACCTTTTATATTTTGCATAATAGTTTTATTATTAATAATAATGTTACCTTGAGGTAGCTTAAGCTTAGAATTATCATTTATTAATGATGGATCACCAATATAATTACCTATAGCCTTTTCCTTTAAATAAATATATTGATCAACCTTATTATTTCTAGTTATATATTTAGTTAAAATACCTATCCCACCAAAAATTAAACATAATGTAACTACAACATTTATTAATTTTCTCATACTCATCCAAACCTTCCTTATAACAAATTCATAACTCCTAACTAAAAATTATAAAATATGATATAAAAACATGAGTATTTATATTTAAATAAATACTCATTGCCAACACTTAATTAATCTACTATAAAATTTTAAAATATCTTCACAAAAACAAACTATATATATTACCTAAATAAAATAGTATTCTTTCAGTAATATGTATTTATATTACCATAAATATAATATTATTTCAGTTAACTTAATTTATTAAATAAATGTATACTTAGTTATTTCTATATGAATAAAAGAGTAAGATTTAATATAATCTTACTCTTTTAATAAATTTATTGATAATATATTTTCTTATTACTAATCTTGTTTATACACAAATATTTGTTTATTTAAGATTCTTGCTTTTATTCTTTCAAACGGATAATTTTTACCTGGACATAATGTTTGTCCTATTCCAGGATCACCATGTCTAAATATTTGCTTCATTCCATATTTACTAACTAAATATTTTCCTAATTCTACAACTGCATCTTCTTGTGCCTTCGGCATAGTTTCTTTATAATAATCACCCATTACAGCTATACCTAAAGATGTAGCATTAGTATCATTATCTAGGTTACCATCACTTGGACCAACTTCCGCTGCATGAGCCCCTCTCCAATTTTCTTCTCTTCCTTTATATATCTTTCCATCCTTATGAATATAGAAATGATATCCTATTCCAGCCCATCCATTTGTAAACCTATGAAAGTTATGAACTGATGCAGCTGTTGCATTACCCGCTGCATGATGTAAAACTAATTTATCTGGCACATTAGGTAAAGGTCCTTCTACACCAAAATCAAATTCTAATCCTAAATCAATTATATTTACTTTATCTAAATATATTGAAGTACTTATGTAATTTTTACTTCCATCATTACCTACTACCTCTACCTTTATAATCTTATTTCCTCTACTTTGTTTAGTTAAGTCAATATTCATTTTAAATCCACTATTGTAACCATCTTTATATCCTGGATAAGCATTATTTACATCTGGTCTAGCAATTCCTTTAGTAGCCTTACCTATAAAGCTATCATTTATATATACATTAATATCTTTTACACCGCTACTATTTAAAGCCCATCCCTCTAATTGTATATTATCCTTATTAGTATTATATCCATTTAAAGGTTTATCAATCCAAACCTTAGATTGTTTTTTAACTAAGTTTATTGAGATAACTTGTGATTGAATACTGTTATCATTACCTACTACCTTTACAGTAATATTATGCATACCACTTGAATAATTACTTAAATCTAAATATCCTTCAAATCCAGATTTATTTCCATTTATATATCCTGGATAAGCATTATTTACATCTTCTCTTATTAATCCAGTTGTTAAATTTTTAATATATCTATTATCTATATAAGCTTTTATTTCTTTCACTCCAGAATTATTAATGGCCCACCCTGATATATTTAATAATTCATTAACTGATTGTCCATTTGCTGGAGATTCTATCCACATCTTAGCTTCTTTATTTTTCTTATTTATTACTTTATATGCTGTATCTATACTATTATCATTACCTATTACATCAACTCTTAATGTATATTGACCATCAGAATAATTTCTTAAATTTATTTCACCTTCAAATCCTGAATTTTTTCCAGTTGTATATCCTGGGTATAAATTATTAACATCTTCTCTTATTAAACCAATACCTAAATCTTTTATATATTTTCCATCTATATACGCTTTTACAGCCTTTACTCCAGAATCATTTATCCCCCATCCAACAATTTTGAATGTATGTTCAAAGCTTTGTCCATCAGTAGGATAATCTATCCATGTCATTGATTGTTTCTTATTTCTTATTATATTTACATACTGTGAATTAATACTTTTATCTTTCCCTATAGCATCAATTCTAATAACATGATTACCACTAGAATATTTATCTAAACTTATTTTTCCACTAAACCCTGAATTCTTTCCTCCTACATATCCAGGATATACATTATCTACATCTTCTCTAACAATTCCACTAGTAAGAGTCCCCACATATTTATTATCTACATATGCTTTAATTTCGCTAATACCAGAATCATCTAATGCCCAACCTGATATTTCTATCTCTTTTGTAAAAGTAGAATTATTACTAGGTTTTTCAATCCACATTAATGACTTCTTCTTCTTTCTTTCTATGTTAAATTCCTGTGATTGAGACGTACCATCTTTCCCAACAACCTCTACTTTAATATGATGTTGACCTGATGAATGATTAGATAAATCAATTATTCCCTCAAAACCTGACTTATATCCATCTAAATATCCTGGGTATGCACTATCAACATCATATCTTATAATACCACTTCTAAGTTCACTAAAATATTTCCCATCTACATAAACATTAACCTTTTGAACTCCTGAATCATTAATTCCCCAACCTACTATTTTAAAAGTATTATCTATAACTGTTCCATTACTAGGAGATTCAATCCACATTTTAGATGGCTTTTTAGATAACGCTCTCATCTCATTATAATTTCTAATTATTTTATCTCCATATTCACTATCATTTGCCCATTTACCTGATAATGAACTAACATTCTTAGCTGATCCATATAAATAATTAAAATGTCTAGGATCATATGTATTATTTGTTCTAGGATATGAATCTGCTCCTGCATATAACGCTAAATGATCTAAATGAGCTTTTACTCCTTCATGCCAATTATTAAACTTATAATGTGCATTAGGATCTATATCTTCACCCCCAACAGGATTTTTCATTCCACACGGATTAAAGTATGTTTCATCTATTACACCACCAAAATTACCAAAACCAGTTTCTATTCCTGATTGAATATATGCAATAGCAGGATTTACATATCCATGTTTATCATAATATTCCCAATACAAATCAGCTAATTCTATAAATGTATTGGTAGCATTTTTCCCTCTAGCCCATCTTTTAGCATCTTCTTTTGTTATTATTGTTTCAGATATAATATTTAAATTATTATCTGCTTGTACCATTTTTCCTGGTATCATAATAGCAAATAAAATTATACTTAATATCAAACTTATAGCTTTATTATACCTCTTCACCAATTTACTCTCCCCTTTTATTCAATTTTAATTTTTACTCATAACTTATTCTCAAATTTAATTTTTATTTTCCTCATAAGAATTTTTTTTCATTATTATTATTTTTAAAGCTACAATAATTACTGCTTGTAAAAATAATGATATAATTACCCCACTTAATCCTATTTGTGTTATTAGAATATACATAATTATTAAATATACTAAATTTACAATAGTTAATATCGGAATAGTATATTTTATATAATTTAAAGCTAAAAATAAATTATGTACTCCCACAGTACAATTAATAAATACTGTAAATAATAAATATATTATTAATGGATAAATATAATCTCCATAGTCAGTTATAAATATCCATAGCCATAATTTATGAGTTAAGTAAGCAAATATTGTTAATACAATTCCAGCCCCTCCAATATAGTACATTAATTTATCACTCATATTTTTTGCCTTTTTATACTCTTTTTTAGAAATCTTCTCTGTTAATTCAGGATATATTATTTGACCAATTGGAGATCCTATTTTACCTATTAAGGAACCTATTTTTTCAAATATTTTATATATAGATATTTCTGAATAACCTAGATATTTATTTATCATTATAGTTGTTAAATGGCTAATAGGTATATCAATTGTAGATGATATATTACTATAAAAATTGAATTTAAAGAAATTCTTATCTATTTTAAATTTAACCTTATAGAAATCTTGTAACTTATTTTCTTTTAAAGTCCTATATGATAAATAATTTAAAGTTATATTGGGTAATACATATAAAAATAATTCTATATACATAAAATAATTTAATTTTAATCCCATAAAAATACCTATTAAGTAAAATATAACTCTTAAAACTGATACTATTACATTGTTATAAGTTATATAATTAAACTTATCAAATATTCTTAATATACCTATTGGAGTTCCCTGTATCTGAAATACTGTTGCTACTATAAACATATAAGAATACCTTAATAGTTCATTATTCCATCCCATAAATTTAGAATAAAGATTCACAAATATAAAACTAACAATCATAGTTATAACTGCTGCAACAATATCTAAAAAATATGATTGTTTTATATAATTTTTTACTTTTTCAAAATTCTCTTTTTGTATTTCCTTAGAAATATATTTAATTAATGCTTGAAAAGATTTAAATCCAAATATACTAGTTAATAACAAACAGTAAGCCTGTATTGATAAAATCATTCCATTACCTTCAAGCCCTATAGCTTTAACTATTAATATTACAGATAACATACTTAATATTGAACTTATTCCTTCTCCTGTTAAAAGAACAATAAAATTTTTTACTAGTTTATTTTCTTTAATTGCCTTTATCTTTTTATACATATAATCTCCTAATACAAATTATAAATATTAGAGTATAACAAAATTAACTTTATAATCTAACATAATAAATTAAAAATATATTTAGTATCTAAATATCCAATTAATTATGTATACATTTTTTTATAGTAATTTTGATACTCTCCAGAAGTTATATTATCCATCCATTCTTTATTATCTAAATACCATTTAATAGTTTTCTTTATTCCAACTTCAAAAGTAGTCTCAGGATACCACCCTAATTCTTCTTTTATTTTTGTTGGATCTATTCCATATCTTCTATCATGACCTTTTCTATCTTCAACAAATTTCATTAAACTATCCGTTATATTTTTATCTACATTTTCATTTAAATAATCTATAACTGTTTTAACTATTTGAAGATTTGTTCTTTCATTATGTCCACCTACATTGTAAACTTCACCAATTTTTCCACTATTAATAACCATATCTATAGCTTTACAATGATCCTCAACATATAGCCAATCTCTTATATTTAATCCATCACCGTAAATAGGTAGTTCCTTATGATTTAAACAATTGTTTATTAATAATGGTATTAATTTTTCTGGAAACTGATATGGCCCATAATTATTTGAACATCTTGTTATGTTAACTGGCATTTTGTATGTATCACAATAAGCCTTAACCATTAAATCTGAGCTTGTTTTACTTGCTGAATATGGACTATGAGGATCAAGCGGTGTTAACTCAGTAAAATATCCATCTTCTCCAAGTGAACCATATACTTCATCAGTTGAAACATGAAGGAATTTAACTCCAGCCTTCCATTCATCATTTATCTGCCAAGCTTCTTTTGAACAATTTAAAAGATTTAAAGTTCCTAAAACATTTGTCTTAACAAATATTTCTGGGTCCTCAATGCTTCTATCAACATGAGACTCTGCTGCAAAATTAACTACATAATTTATTGCATAATTTTCAAATAAATCTTTTACTAAACTTCTATCACCGATATCTCCCTGAACAAATACATGTCTACTATCATTTTCTAATAATTTTAAATTTTCTAAATTTCCTGCATAAGTTAATTTATCTAAATTTATTATTTTTATATCTTTATATTTCTCTAACATATATAAAACAAAATTTGAACCTATAAATCCGGCTCCACCTGTTACTAAATAAGTTTTCATTATAATACCCCCTTTTATTTATTTGAATTATTTCTTATAAAACTTTCTAATGCTACTTCCCAATCTCTCATTTCATCACCAACTGTACACCTTAACATCATATTATCTAATGAAGAATACTCTGGTCTTTTAGCTGGAGTTTTATATTCTTCTGAACTACATGGATTTACACTACACTCAATATTTGATAATTCCATTATCTTTTTAGCAAAATCATACCAAGTGCACTCTCCCTTACCTGTGCAATGATAAATTCCATACTCTTCAGTTTCTATTAATTTTAAGATATGATAAGCTAAATCATTAGCATGAGTTGGATTTCCTCTTTGATCATTAACTACTTTTAATGAATCTTTTTCTCTTCCTAGTCTTTGCATTGTATAAACAAAATTATGACCTATATATCCATATAACCAAGCTGTTCTCACTATAAAATATTTTGAAGAAAAATCTTTTACATAATTTTCACCTAATAATTTAGTTTTTCCATAAACACTATATGGAGAAACTAAATCAAATTCAGTTAAAGGTGTATCTCCTTTTCCACTAAAAACATAATCAGTAGATACTTGTACTATTTTTGCTCCTATCTCTTCACAAACTATAGCTAAATTTTTTGCTCCTAATGAATTAACCTTAAAAGCTAAATCTTCATTTGACTCACATCCATCAACATTAGTAGCTGCTGCACAATTAATAACTACATCTGGCTTTATATTTTTTAGTTTTTCTTTTACCATCAAAAAGTTTGTTATATCTAAATCATTTATATCTAAAGCAATAACTTCAGAATTTTTTATTTTTAAAGAAATACCTGCTATTTCAGCTTGTCCCGTTTCTACTATTTTTTTTAGTTCATTTCCAAGCTGACCATTTGAACCAGTTATTAATATTTTCATCATTAACTCCTAAAAAACTAATTTAATTTTACCTTTAACTATTTATTCATATAAAAATGGAATATCTAGTTCTTTCAAAGTTTTTTGTACTTTATCTTTATCTGATAAAATAACTTCATCTATTCCATCTAAAGGCCACTTTATATTTACATCTTTATCATTCCACAAAAGTCCACTATCATACTGTGGCGCATAAAAATCTGTACACTTATAATTAAAAGTTGCATAATCTGATAAAACTAAAAATCCATGTGCAAACCCTTCAGGAACATAGAACTGCTTTTTATTTTCTGCACTTAAAATAACGCCTTCCCACTTTCCATAAGTAGGAGAACCTTTTCTTAAATCAACAGCAACATCAAATACTTTGCCTTCAGTAACTCTAACAAGTTTACCTTGTGTATTTTGAGTTTGAAAATGCAACCCTCTTAACACACCTTTTTTAGATCTAGATTCATTATCTTGTACAAACTTCATCTTAAGTCCAGCTTCTCTAAAGCTATTTTCATTATAAGTCTCTAGAAAATATCCTCTTTCATCACCAAATACCTTTGGCTCTATAATATATAAATCTCTAATTTTAGTCTCTATAAATTTAAAATTACTCACTACAATTCCTCCTTATTTTAAAATTGAATTATAGTTTTAGCTTCAACTTCTTCAACTATATCAACTAAATATTTACCATAACCTGTTTTCATAAGTGGTTTTGCAAGTTCTAAAACCTTTTTTGCTGAAAGCCACCCTTTTCTATAAGCAATTTCTTCTAAGCATGCGATATAAGTCCCTTGAGTATTTTGAACAGCCTCTACAAAATTTGATGCCTGAAGCATTGAAGCATGTGTTCCTGTATCAAGCCATGCCATCCCTCTTCCAAGTAAATCTACTTTCAACTTTTCTTCATTCATATACAATCTATTTAAATCTGTTATTTCAAGTTCTCCTCTAGCAGAAGGTTTTAATGATTTAGCTTTTTCTACAACAGAATTATCATAGAAATATAATCCTGGAACTGCATATTTTGACTTTGGTTTTTCCGGTTTTTCTTCTAAAGAAATAACTTGTCCGTTTTGATTAAATTCAACTACTCCAAATGATTTAGGATCCTGAACATAATATCCAAATACCATAGCCCCTTTTTCAAGCTTCGCTGCTTCTTTTAAATGACTACTAAAATTTTGTCCATAGAAAATATTATCTCCAAGTATTAATGCTACATTATCATTTCCTATAAACTCTTCCCCTATAATAAAAGCTTCTGCAAGTCCATTTGGCTTTTCTTGAATTTTATATTCTATATTTAAGCCTAAATCTTCACCAGTACCAAACAATTCTTTAAAATTTGGTAAATCTCTTTCTGTAGATATTATTAAAATATCTCTTATACCAGCAAGCATTAAAACTGACATAGGATAATAAATCATAGGTTTATCATATATTGCTATCATCTGTTTTGACATTGCCTTTGTAACTGGATAGAGCCTTGTTCCTGAGCCCCCTGCTAAAACTATTCCTTTCATTTTATAGCCTCCTATTTATACAGCCTATACACCTTTTATTTTAATATTCCTTAATAAAGCTAGACTTCTATTTTTTTTTGCATACCAATAAAATTTATTATTTGATTTTATTAAATTTGTTATTATAAAAAATGGATAATCTCTTAGTTCCAATATGAGTAGTCTTTTAATTAGCTCTTTTAATCTATAATATTTATCTTTCTTATTTATTATTTGTGCTGTTGCTTTTCCCTCTTCAATCCATCTTTTATCTATGTATTGCTTATTAACTTTATTAAAATGTACTCTATGACCTACAACAGCATTATTTAAATAATATATTTCATAATTCAAATTTCTTATTCTAGAACAAAGGTCTACTTCTTCCCCCATTACTATCTCATCTCCATTTAAGCCTAATTTTTCATCAAATACTCCAATTTTATCAAAAATACTTTTTCTAAAGAACATATTTCCTCCATATGGATACTCTTCATTCACAAGAACTCTATTAGAATTTCCATACTTTGTTTCGCCTATTATTGAAAAGAATCCATCATTAAACCAAGCTGGTTTATCTTGATGCCATATAGTATATATTTTACCTCCAGCACATACATTATTATCATTAATAAAATATTCTAATATACTCTTTACATACCCCTTCTCTACTATCACATCATCATCAATAAAAGCTACTAACTCTGTAGTTGATTCTAATATTCCTCTATTTCTAGCACAGCTTAATCCTTGTTTTTCTTCAAAAATATACTTTAAATTACTAAATTTTAATTTTAATTGTTCAATAATTTCTTTTGTATTATCAGTAGAATTATTATCTACTACTAATATTTCATAATTATTATCAGTATTATTATTTAACAAACTCAATATACACTCTTTTAAAATATTAGATCTATTATACGTACAAATTATTATAGTAAGTTTTTTCACTTATCCCTCTCTCCTTTGGTAATTTAGAACATAATATAAAAGAATAAATCAATATCAAAATATACTTCATTTCTCTTCCATCCATTAGTTCAAAGTTATAAAATCCAAATAAAATACCGAATAATAAAATGCTAAATACAATTTCTTTACTTCTTAAACTCTTCAATATTAATGCTAAACTTATCAATATATATGTTATACCTCTTAAAATTCCCCCTTCTATAAACTCATTTATATATACATTATGTGAATTAGTAAAATAAATTTTTTGCCCCTCATGTTCTGCTTCAATCCATAAAGAATTTGGCATTTTATCAATTCCATTAATATCTTTAACAAAAGTTTCTATACCAGCCTTCCATATAAAGGTTCTACTTCCTAAAGTACTAATATCTCTTTTTTCTGAAAGAAACTTAATACTACAACTAAAAATAACTAACAATATAGCTATTAGAGTTATAATTATATTTTTTTTATTCTTTAATTTCATAAATTTATTAAATATATTAAAATGAAAACTTAAAATAAAAATAACTTCAACAAAATATATTGTAATTCCCATCATAGAATTTGATAATATAACACAAATTGTAGATAAAATAATTGCTATTCTTCTTAAATTAATATTTATAGATTTAATTCTATACATAATAAAAGTACATAGCATACAATAAACTGAAAATCTAGATTTATGAGATAAGAAACCTGATAACCTTAATTCTCCATATAAATTTCTACTTTCCTTAAAATCAACTAAATTAATAATTTTATCAAAACTAAAAGCTGCATTTGTATAACCAAATATATACATAACTAACGATATTATTAATGAAAGAATAAATGTATACGCTATTACATTAAAGTACTTATTCATAACTTCCTTCTTTTCATTTTTTAAATATACTGCAATAAATATAAATCCTATAAATGGTATTATCTTAGTAAGCAAATATACTGCTACTCCTATTTTCACAAAAAAACATCTTATAATATTTAAAAGTGAATATATAGAAATTATCATTACTAAGAACTTATTATCTCTTATGAATTCCATATAATAACTTTTATCTCGTTTAAATTTAAAAATTCTATATAATATAAAAAATATAAAAAATATTGTAGAAGCCTCTATATATATTTCTACATTACCAATTATTAATGTTTTGGACATTATTAAACCTAGGGTAAATATTATTATAAAAAAAATGCTATATTGCTCAATTGAATATTTTTTCAACCTTAAATTCACTACTTGTCCCCCTTAAATAGTATCAATTATTAAAATTAATTTCTGAAAATATCTCTTGCCACTTTAATACTATATTTTCCTTTTTAAATCTTTTACTTGCCTCTCTTGCTGCACTTCCCATATTAATTCTTAATTGTTTATTCTGAATTAAATCTGATAACTTACTCTGTAGCATCTCTATATTTAATTCCTCAACTAAAAATCCATTTTTATTATCCTCAATAATATCTGATGGTCCAGTTTTTATATCATAACTTATACATGGTAGTCCACAATTCATAGCTTCTAACAATACCATAGGTAGACCCTCGCTCTTTGAAGTCATAACATATATATCTGAATTCAAATAAAATTCTTTTATATTCTTAGTGAAGTTTAATATTACTATTTTAGATTTTAAATTTAATTTCTCTATTTCTTTTTTTAACTTCGATACTTCCGCATCTGTTCCATCACCAATTATATCTACAGACCAATTAGAATATTTAGATTCTATAGCAGCAAATGCTCTTATTAAATCAATATAATTTTTATTTGTATCTATTCTACCTACAGAAATTATCTTATTATTATTTTGTTTACTTATATAATCACTTTCAAAACTCAAAATATTAGGTATAACGTCAATACTTTTACAAAATTTTTTATACAAATCTATCTCTTTAGATGTTAATAATATTAATTTATCAACTTTCCTATATATTAATTTAGTAATAAATCTCCATCCTTTTTCTAAGTGATTATAAGCTCCATGTTCACATGCTATCAATTTGGTCTTTTTCTTTCCTATTAAGGATAAATAAGAATAAATATTTAAATGAGCATTAGTAGATATAATAAAATCATAGTCTTTATAACTTAAATTCTTTTTAATTTCCTTTATAAAATAAATTTGTTTATAAATTTTATTTGTTTTAATATTTATATCTATATTTAAATATTTTACTGATATATTTTCATTTATTTTATAATTTTGTTCTTGTCCACAAGATTTAAAACAAGAAATTATGTCTATAGAATAATCTGTTAATTCATCAAATGCATTTGCTAAATTCGTAACAGTTCTAGCTACTCCACCTTGTGAATTAATATCAGATAATAATATTGCAATTCTCATTACCTATTTTATTTCTCCTTTATATTTAATTTATAGATATTTTTTATCCTCTCTGTATGTTTTTGAATATCATATTCAAACTTCATATTAATAATATTTTCATTTAACTCTATAAGAATTCTTTTATTATTACTTATTTGTACTATTTTATCTGCAATTGAATTTATATTGGAATCAACTATAAATCCTATAGGCCTAGACTTATTTATATTTATCAAATCTTTACTACCTACACTTTTAGTTACTATTATAGGAACTCCATAACTCAAAGCTTCTAATGCTGTAAATCCGAAACTCTCTATACAAATACTTGGTATAATCAATATATCTGTATTTTTGAATATATTTTGTAAATCCTTATACTTATACTTTCCATTTATACTTAAATTTTTATTATTAAACTTATCACTGCCTATGCAATTCCCATAAACACTTAAACTTATATTCTCATAACCTCTTTTTTCAATTTCTTCAAGTACATTACAAATTAAATTAAATCCTTTATAGGGTTTATTAGGACCTAAATATAAAACATTTAATCTTTCTTCTTTAAAAGACTTCTTTATCCTAAAATCTTTAATATCAGAATGTGTTATATTTTCTATATATCCTCTAGGATTATTTAAATACTTAGAATATATCTCCTTTGATAATGAGCTATTATATAAAAATATATCAATTAATAAATACATCTCTCTATAATAATTAACTAACTTCTGATAATTTTCTATTTCATTTTTAGATATATCTCCTTCATCTAACAGATTATTCACAGAACCATTTCTAAATATGATTTTATCTTTAAAGTAATCTATAACCCCTATATTTTTTACTTCTCTATAGACTCTAGATTGAAGTAAAGTTATTTTTTTAATACTATTATTATTATTTAAAATATTACATTTAGCACATTTACTTACATCATAAGATTCACAAATATTATGCTTTCTATCTATAAAATTACCTCTATTACATATTCCATAATAATCATGTGTAGTAAAAGCTATCTTTATATTTAACACTTTACATGATTCTAAAAATTCTTTATGTAATCCCATAATTGTATGTATATGAACTATATCTGGTTTTATATCTTTAAGATAATTGTAATAAATATCATGTTCTATCTTTTCCATAAATCTAATAGGATTACATACTCCTCCTAAAAGAGCTACGGGTAATGGATTTATAATTTCATAAACATTTATTCCAAAATATTTTTTATAATATTTTATACTTGTTTTATATTTATTAATTCTTCCTGGAAATAATAGAGTAACATCATCACCATTCTTAACTTGTTGTTTCATTAAATCTGTAGAATATTTAGTTAAACCACCACTTCTATATGGAGGTAATCCTAATGAATAATGTAGTATTCGCATAGTTTTCCCCCTACTTTAGAAATAAACTTTCATATTTATTGATTATGTAACTCCAACTATAACTTTCCTCTATTCGCTTTTTAGCTTTATTAGAAAGTTCTGCTCTAAAGTTATCCTTAAAATTATCTAAATCATTAATTATATTTGCTAAATTACCATTATTCTTATTAAAGTAAATTGCACCATCCATTCCAACTTCTTTATTAAATCCAACATCTAAAAGTAAATTTAATTCTGTTGTTGCTAACGCTTCTAATAATGATGGATTAGTTCCTCCTACTTCATGACCATGTAAGTAGCAATATGCGTTTTCTCTTATATATTTTAATAATTCTTGATCATAAACTGTTCCAACAAATTTTATTCTCTTGTCCTTATCAAAATTAGTTCTATCTTTCAATTCATTATAGAATTTATTATTCTCAACATTTGTTATTAAAACAAAATCCTTATCTGTTTTTGATTTCATAAACTCTTTTATCATAGTTTCATAATTATTTTCGGGTACAAATCTACCAACTACTAAATAGTAATTTTTCTCTTTAATTCTCTTCTCCCTATACCATTTAACTACTTTATCACTTTCATTATTTAAAATTGATTTAGAACTATCTGCTCCATAAGCAATAAATGTTGTTTTAGGATTATATTTTTTATAATCTTCAACTATATATTTCTCAATATTTATAGAATCACATACTAATAAATCTGCATGTTTAACCATAAGTCTTTCAGATACTTTCCAATATTTCTTTATAAAAGTATTCCACTTTCCTCTTTTCCACTCATGTCCATCAGGATTAACAAACAACTTAATCCCTAATTTTTTCATTTGTTTTTTATAACTTCCTATAAAAGGTCCTATTCTACAAGCTAAAACATATATAATGGCATTTTCCAACTTATTTTCCTTAATATAATCTATTGATTTTCTTAATGCTAATAAATCATAATAAACTGCTTTAGCTGGTCCAATATTAGGAACTTTTATATTAAAACATCTTGCATTATTATAGGTAAATTCTTCATTATTGTCTGATAAACAAGATACATGATACTTTAAATCTTTACTTACCTGACCTTCAGTAAGTTTATCAACAAATGTTTCAAATCCTCCATAATTTGCTGGTATTCCTTTAGATCCTATTATAAATATATTTTTCATAAGTTCCCCCTAACTAGCATTCTTATCACCTATTAATACTGTAAAGGTTTTAAAAATTAGCTTTATATCAATCCACATATTTCTTTCTCTTACATATTTAATATCAAGCTCCATCCATTCTTCAAATGGAATATCATCTCTACCTTGAACCTGCCAATAACAAGTAAGTCCTGGTTTTACATCTAATCTTTCTAACATCCAAGATTCAAACTGCATAACTTCCTTTGGAAGACTAGGCCTTGGTCCTACTAAACTCATTTCCCCTTTTAAAACATTGATAAGTTGAGGTAATTCATCTATGCTTGTCCTTCTTATAAATCTTCCTATTTTAGTTACCCTAGGATCTTGCTTTATTTTAAACATAGGTCCTTTTCTTTCATTTCTTTTTTTTAATTTTTCTTTAAGTTCTTCTGCATTAATAACCATAGAACGAAATTTATACATTTTGAATTTTTGCCCATTAAGTCCAACTCTCTCTTGTGAAAATATTATAGGGCCTTTTGAATCTAACTTTATTAAAATTGCTATTAATAAATATAAAGGAGATAAAACTATTATTCCTATTAATGATCCAACTATATCCATAACTCTTTTCGAATATAAATATAATTTATTAGGTTTAACTTTTATAAGTTTGTCATCATCAGCTAACTCTTCATTTAACATATTAATCCCCCCTTAAATTAACATATTGGTGCAAATCCAACTTTTAACAAACATTTTTTTCTATTTTTACATAAATTTTTACTATAAATCATGGATTATTATATCATAAATTATATTATTAAAAATAAATTTGCTATTTTTTTTACGATTATTTAATCTTTTCTTTTTATTCAATGTATTTTTTTTATCAAATTATTAATTTATTTAATTTTATTTACTTATTATGTAAATAATTAAGGGTATTTATTTTATTTAACTTTAGTATTACTTTTACTAATTTATATTATGGGATGACATTTGATAGCTATATTGATATAATTAAATGTATTTAAAAATTATTTAAATCAATATAAATATTTGTAATCTATGGGGGTTTATATAATGCCAATCAGAATAGCAATTCTTGGAGGACCAAGATGTGGTAAGACAACTTTAATTCAACAACTTTATGTAGATTTTAAAATAAGAGGTCTTAATGTTGGTGCAGCAACAGAATATAGCACAGAATACTTAAAAGAAAAAGGAATGATTGAAAATATTGCAGAACAATATGGAATATATCTTGGTCAATATAGATTAGAAGAAACTCTAAATGACTTTGACTATGCTTTAACAGACTATGCAACATTCGTTCCATACATATATACAAGATTTATGCTTGGAAATAAGAA
This sequence comes from Clostridium mediterraneense, assembly GCF_900091705.1. Classification (GTDB taxonomy): domain Bacteria; phylum Bacillota; class Clostridia; order Clostridiales; family Clostridiaceae; genus Sarcina; species Sarcina mediterraneense. The sequence goes on from NZ_LT594785.1 coordinate 2,202,783, forward strand.
AAGAACAGCAAAAGATATAGCTATCTTAAACGACTTATATGGACTAGCTCTAAAAGATTTAGCAAAATATGACCATATTTTCTTTGTACCAAGAGAATTTGGATATGAAAAAGATGGAGTTAGATGGCAAGATGCAGATACTGCTGTAGCAGTTGATGAAGCTATAAAACAATTTTTAGATTCAGAACATGTTAAATATTCAACAATAACAGGTTCTACTAAAGAAAGAGCTGATAAAATTCTTTCAATAGTTGGTATTGATAAAACTGACATTGTTCCTACTATTGAGGAAGCTTGTTCTAAAAAGGCAAAGAAATAACTTAATAAAATATTAAAATAAAACTAGGTTTTTCTAAGGATTAATCTAGTTTTATTTTATACCTATACTTATTTTTATGTTATAATGTTTAGGTTAAACTGTTAGAAATTTAAAGTTAGATTTTATTCTAAGCTATTAAATTAAGGAGGATATAAATTGTCTAATTTAGTAAATGAAATAGAAAAGAGAAGAACCTTCGCTATTATCTCTCACCCTGATGCTGGTAAAACAACATTAACTGAGAAGTTCCTTTTATATGGAGGAGCTATTAGAATGGCTGGTTCTGTTAAAGCTAGAAAAGCTGCTACTCATGCAGTGTCAGACTGGATGGAAATAGAAAAACAAAGAGGTATTTCTGTAACCTCATCAGTTATGCAATTTAATTATGATGGCTACTGTATAAATATTCTTGATACTCCAGGTCACCAAGATTTCTCAGAGGATACATATAGAACACTTATAGCTGCCGATTCAGCTGTTATGGTTGTTGATGGAGCTAAAGGGGTTGAGCCTCAAACAAGAAAGCTATTCCAAGTAGCATCACTTAGAGAAATCCCTATTTTTACATTTATAAATAAAATGGATAGAGAAACTAAAGATCCTTTTGAATTATTAGAAGATATCGAAGGAGAACTTGGAATTAAAACTTATCCAATGAACTGGCCTATAGGTTCAGGAAAAGATTTTAAAGGTGTTTATGATAGAAGAACTGAAACTGTTATAGCATTCTCAGGTGGAAATCATGGACAAAGTGAAGTTGAAACAACTAAACTTTCTATAAATGACCCTGCTGCTAAAGAACTTTTAGGAGATCATCTTTATAATAAACTTATGGAAGATATTGAACTTCTTGATATTGCTGGAGATGAATTTGATAAAGAAGCTGTTCAAAAAGGTGAATTATCACCAGTATTCTTTGGATCTGCTCTTACAAACTTTGGTGTTGCTCCATTCTTAAGCGATTTCTTAAGACTTACATCAAGACCATTATCAAGAAATTCAACAAAAGGTGAAATAGATCCTGTTGAAGAACCATTCTCTGCTTTTGTATTTAAAATACAAGCTAATATGAATAAAGCTCATAGAGATAGACTTGCATTTATGAGAATTTGTTCTGGAGAATTCAAAAAAGGAATGGATGTATTCCATGTTCAAGGTGGTAAAAAAATAAAGCTTGCACAACCTCAACAATTCTTAGCTCAAGATAGAGAAACTGTTGAAACAGCTTATGCTGGAGATATTATTGGTGTATTTGACCCAGGTATATTCTCAATAGGTGATACTTTATGTTCATCATCAAATAAATTTAAATTTGAAGGAATCCCAGTATTTGCTCCTGAACACTTTGCTAGAGTTAGACCTGTTGATACAATGAAGAGAAAACAATTCATTAAGGGAGTTACTCAAATTGCACAAGAAGGAGCAATCCAAGCATTTAAGGAACTTCATATAGGTATGGAAGAAATAATCGTTGGTGTTGTTGGTGTTCTTCAATTCGAAGTTCTTGAATACAGATTAAAGAATGAATATAATGTTGATATTAAAATGGATAGACTTGACTATAGATTTGTAAGATGGTTAGAAAATGATGTTGATCCTGAAACATTAAATCTTACATCAGATACTAAGAAAGTTAAGGATATGAGAGATAGAAACCTTCTTATATTCCAAAACGACTGGGGAATTAGCTGGGCTCTAGACCACAATCCTAATGTAGTATTATCAGATATAGGTAAGTCTGATGACTAATATTTTTCAGGAAATAAAAAAGATGTCTAAAAAAGACATCTTTTTTTATTCTAGAATAAACTTTTGTATTACCTTACCTACTCCAGCTTCACTATTTGTATCAGTTATATAATCTGCATTTTCTTTTACTATATCTAAAGCATTTCCCATAGCTACTCCAAGTCCTGCATACTTTATCATACTAAGATCATTTTCACTATCCCCTATACAGATAACCTCTTCTCTATCTATACCAAGCATCTGAGCAAGTATTTTTACTGCATTTCCTTTTGATGTGCCTTTAGGCATTACCTCAAAATTATTATGCCATGAACTAACAACTTCTAAATCATCATATTTTTGCATTTCTTCTTTTGCTTTATTTAAAGTTTCTTTATTTTCATTTTCAATACAAATTGCTTTAAGTATTTTTCCTTTAAACTCATCAAATACTTTATCAAAGTCTGCATTTTCTTTAAATTTAATTTTATATTCATCTGCAAGCTCTGCATCCATAGTCTTATATGCATGATTATCTGGTATAACTGATTCAGTTATCATAGTATCACAAGTATTGAAGTATACATTTAAATTATATTTTTTTATTACTTCAAGTATTTTATAAAACTGTTCTTTTGATAAATTAGACTCGTATATAACTTCATCTTTATCTTTCTCTCTTATATAAGCTCCATTTGATGCAATAATTGGAGTATCAGTTCCTATTAAATCAGAATATCTTTTTGCTGAAGTGAATATTCTTCCAGTAGTAATAGCTACCTTAACACCTTGCTTTGTAGCCTCTTTTATCATTTCTTTATTTAACTCTGGTACTTCATGTTTATCACTCAAAAGTGTACCATCCATATCGATACAAATTAATTTATATTTCATATATTATCACCGTCCCTTAGATTAGTTTTAACATTAAAGCCAAAAATAATCTAGACTTGTATAGATTCTATTTTATATCTTCAAATAACCAATTGTGCATTTCTTTTTGTGTTGTATTTTTATCAAAAGTTAAACATGCCATTCCATTTATTGTTTCTTCTTTAATACTATTATCTCTTGGAAATCTATCTTGTTCTAAATTATTTCCTATAGAAACAACATCAGTTGAAAGAGATAATATTTCTCCTGCTGAAAGGCTTGTTTTTACCATAGGTAAAATTTCATTTAATAAACCTGAATATTTTGTAGGTGATATCTTTAATATTTTATTAAGCATATCTTCAACTACTTCTCTTTGTCTTTCAGTTCTCTTATAATCATCGCCTACTGTATATCTTATTCTACAATAAGCCATCGCTTGTACTCCATTTAATTTTTTCATTCCTATTCCAGAAACATAACTGGATTTTGTTCCTGTTCTATTATTTAAATCATCTATGTAATTATTTATATGCTTTAATTCAGCTGCATCAACATCTATGTCAACTCCACCTATTTTATCTATAATTTTAGGTAAACTTGAAAAATCAACAGTAACAAAGTTCTCTATATTTAAATCAAAGTTTTCATTTATAGTATTTATAGCTAATTCTTCTTTTCCAAAAGCATAAGCACTATTTAATTTATTTTTACCATGACCTTTTATATCTACATAAGAATCCCTCATTAAAGAAGTAACCTTTAATTTTTTATTCTTTTTATCAACAGTCGCTATCATCATAGAATCACTTCTACCACTTTCGCCTTCTTCAGCACTATCTACCCCAAATAAAGCTATATTAGTAATATGTCCATATTTACCACTTAGTTCATCATTAATTCCTAAATTAGATTTATCAAGCTTAACTTTTTCTACTTTACTAAACATAGCATAAGCATATCCCCCAACAATTCCAACAATAGCAAGTATAACTACAAGAATACTAAGTAAGATTATATTTTTCTTATTTTTTCTTTTAGTTGTTCTTTTTTGATCTGTTCTATTCACTATTTTTCCCCCTAAAATAATTTAATTCATTTATTTTTTACATTATATTTTATTTTTGTTAAATTAACGTATGTTATTCTCTAAAATTATATATCTATTTTTTTACAACTTCAATTATTTTTTTATCTTTTAATACATAGTTCACAAAAATAGTGACAAAATATAAATGTGGAAGGAGGATGATATCTTGAATAATTACAAATCTAATATTCCTTATTTGCCCCAAGTAAGAAGTTTTGGAAAAGCTAATAAAAGTAAGTTATTATCCTATAATAAAAAAACTTTCATAAACATTCCCGCTCTCGGAGCTGATCCCATAGTTTCCAACAATATAGCTACCTCTGAGTTTGATTATACAGAAAACTTAGTAGATGAGGACACTACTCATTAGAGCTATTAACCCAAATACTCATCAAAAAAAGGATGTCTAGAAATAGACATCCCTTTTTATTATAGATTATAAAATTGTTCAAATGATTTAACGCAATCAACATGGTCACTAACTGCACCAAGTTCTCTTACTGAATGCATTCCAAGTATAGGTGTTCCCATATCAACACTCTTTAGTGCTATATGTGATGCAGATATTGGTCCAATAGTTGAGCCTCCTCTAACATCTGATCTATTAACAAACTTTTGAACATTTACTCCAGCTTTTCTACAAATCATTTCATAAATAGCTGATCCATCACTATCTGTTGCATAACTTTGTGAAGCTGCCATCTTTATAACAGGTCCTTTTCCTAAAACAGGTCTTACAACTGGGTCATGCTTATCTGTATAGTTTGGATGAACTGCATGAGCAAGATCTGCTGAAATTAAGAATGAATTCGCTATAGCTCTAAATAAATCTTCTCTATCTCCACCTAAAGCAAGAACTATTCTTTCAAGAACTTCTGGGAAGAATGGTGAATCAGCACCTTGTTTTGTTCTGCTTCCAACTTCTTCATTATCATAGCAGAACATTACATTGACTCCTTCTTTAATTTCTGCATTAACTAAAGCAGTTATACCAGCATGAATCATAGCTAAATCATCTAATCTACCTGATGATATAAATTCTTCATTTAATCCTATTATTGAACCTTTTTCATATTCATATGGCATAAGTTCAAAATCTAAAATATCCTTAACATCTACTTTTAATTCTTCTGCTAGAAGATTTACTAAGTAATTATCTTTTTCAAGCTCTTCATTTACAAGTGTTAATAATGGTAAAGTATTTAATTGTGCATTAATTTTTACTCCTTCATTAACATCTCTATTCATATGAATAGCAAGGTTAGGTATTATCATAACTGGTTTATTAATATTAACAATCTTGCTTATAGGTTTTAATGGATTATCTGAAACAAGACTAACTCTTCCAGCAATACCTAAAGGTCTATCAAACCAAGTACTAAGAATTGGTCCACCATAAACCTCTGTATTTAATTTAATATAATTATTTTCAACCTTCATATCAGCCATTGGTTTTATTCTAAATCCTGGTGAATCAGTATGTGCACCTATTAATTTAAATCCTTTTTCTGCAACATTACCTTTTCCTATTTCAAAAGCAACTAAAGCACTTTGATTCTTAGTTACATAGTACTTACCTGATACTTCTAAATTCCATCTATCTTCTGATTTTATTTCCTTAAATCCTTCTTTGTCTAGCCATTCTTTTAATGTTTCAACTGCATTAAAAGCTGTTGGACTTTTATATATAAAATCTATTAAATTATTTGCTAATTTTTTTTGCATTAAAAGCCATCCCCTTTTCGTTCATATTATTTATTTAATCAATTATAACTCTTTTTTATAATTTTTTCTTTAAAAAAACTCTAATAAGCCCTTTATATTATTGATTATTCACTTAATACTTTAATTTATTATATAATACTCTAAAAATAAAGCTAGTTAAATAGATTTTTAAACTATACTTTAGTTCTATTTAACTAGCTAATTAAATTTTTATATTATTCTTATATAATCCTTAGAAACATAAGCATTATTTGATTTTGTTGATTTAATTTTATACCAATTTCCTTGATCACCTATAATTTCAACCTGCTCATTATTTCTTAAATAAGTTACAGCTTTATAAGATGTTCCAGGACCTGATCTAACATTTAAAACAGTAGAAACATTAGAAACTTTTCCTCTTTTTAAAATAGTTTCTGTATTTCCAGAATTATTACTATTATTATTTGAAGAATTAGTTATAACTTTTACATAACTAGAGCTAACATATCCTTTTCTTCCATCAGCTAAAGTTATATTATACCAACCATTAGATTCTGAATTTATAGTAAATTTAGTTCCATTAGCAACTGTAGTTATTACACTATATTTAGTACCAGCTCCACTTCTTACATTTAATCTTGTTGAAATTCCTACAACTTGACCTTGTCTTGTAACAGTTGTTTGTCCATTATTATTTGAACTAGAATTTCCACCATTATCTGGAGTGGATGGTTTTTCTGGTACTGAAGGCTTTTCATAATTTTCTATAACTTTAACATAGCTTCCACTTATATACCCATAATAAGTTGAACCATTTACAGAATAATCTACTTTATACCAACCATTTTCTTGTCCATATATATTAAACTTTTGTCCTGGCTTAAAAGTTGAAACTACTTTATATCCAGTTCCAGCTCCACTTCTTACATTTAATGAACTAGTAACATTAACAACTTGTCCCTTTGCTATAATTGCTGGAGTTTCTGGTCTATTATTATTATTATTGTTATTATTTGAGTTCTCATTTTCAGTAGTGTCTCCACCTACATTTTCACTATTTCCACCTTCAAATGCTCTTGCTTGCTCCATAAGCTTATAAATTTGTTGTCCATAACTATCATTAGCAGCAGCAGCTTCTTCTAATGATGAATATGAACTTTTACTATAACCTGGATAAGCCCATCTTCCAGCTAACTCTTCAAGTGAAGGAGCTGATCCTCTAGTTACAAGATTAAATCTTGGATCAACAACTCCTTGAACTAATGAATCAGTAGAAGCATAAGCTTTTAAATGTTGAACTTGTGCTCTAAGACCTATTCTAGCACTTGAAAAACTATGCTTTTCTCCTGGTCTACCAGTAACACCAATTCCAGCAAAATTATTATCTTGATAAGTTAATAAACCACCAAATTTAAAATAACCAGTTTCTTTAATTGCTTGAGCTACAACTATATCAGCTCTTACCCCTTCAATTGCAGCTTCATCATAAGCAGCATTCAGCCATTCATCTAAAGAACAAGTAAGTTTATACTCAAAGCCATATTTCTTTTGTTGTGATAATAAAAAACTTTTAAAAGCCTCCTTAGATATATCATATCTTCCCATAATACTATGCTTTATAGGAAATATATCTCCATGACTTTTTTTAGTTTCTATCTTTGCCTCTTCTACATCATTTGGTGTAGCATTTACATTAATCCCAGTACCTTGAACTACAGCCCCTGTAACCATTGTAGATATTAATAGACCATTAATTAATTTTTTCCCCATAAATTTCTCTCCTTAAAAACTATATTCTTTTTATATAATCATCCTTTACATACCCTATTTTTTCTCCACCATTTGCATTAAACTTTATTTTATACCAACCTGATGATTGTTCTAATATTATTACTTCTGAATTTGGTAATAAATATCCAATAATTGAATAGTTTGTCCCTTTACCTGATCTAACATTTAAATTAGTTTCAACATTTACAACCTTCCCTTTAGATTGTGATTGATTATCAAGCTTTATATAATCTTTACTTACAAAACCTTTCTTTCCACTTCCATAAGTTATATTATACCAACCATTTGTCTCGTAATTTATAGTTACTTTTTCATTTACTCTTAAAGTATCAATAATTGAATTATTTGTTCCTGCTCCATTTCTTACATTTAATGTTGAAGAAACATTATAAACTGTTCCAGTCATAGTGCTACCAATATTGTTTCCACCATTACTACCACTATTACTATTATTGTCACTTCCACTATTACTACTTCCAGTTGATAAAGTTATATAGCTTTTGCTAACATAACCAATCTTTCCATCATAACTTATGTTATACCATCCATTTGTTTCATAATTTACTTTTACTGTTTTACCACCCTTGATACTATCAATCATACTATATGAAGTTGATGGACCACTTCTAACATTTAAATAAGAGCTCACCCCTGTAACTGTACCATTTTTATTTATGGTAACCTTATCTGAACCTGTGTTTCCACTTCCTGTATTATTTTCTACAAGCTTAATATAAATACCACTTACAAAACCTACTTTATTATTTGAATAAGTGATGTTATACCAACCATCTTCAGTCTTGTAATTTACTTTTACTTTTGTATTTAAAGCTAAAGTATCTTGAATTGAATATGATGTTCCTGGTCCTTTTCTTACATTTAATGCTGATACTGAACCAAGATTTGATACTATTCCATCTTTATTGATTTGAGTATTTGTATTTGTTGAGCCTGATCCACTATTGCTATCTTCAACTAATTTAATATATTCTGAACTTACAAATCCAGTTTTTCCATTTGAATAACTAATATTGTACCAACCCTCTTTTGTCTTATAGTTTACTTTTACTTTTGTATTTAAAGCTAAAGTATCTTGGATTGAATATGATGTTCCTGGTCCTTTTCTTACATTTAATGCTGATACTGAGCCTAGATTAACTACAACCCCATCTTTATTAATTTGAGTATTTGTATCTGTTGAACCTGATCCACTATTACTATCTTCAACTAATTTAATATATTCTGAACTTACAAATCCAGTTTTTCCGTTTGAATAACTAATATTATACCAACCCTCTTTTGTTTTGTAGTTTACTTTTACTTTTGTATTTAAAGCTAAAGTATCTTGGATTGAATATGACGTTCCTGGACCTTTTCTTACATTTAATGCTGATACTGATCCAAGATTAACTACAATCCCATCTTTATTAATTTGAGTATTTGTATCTATTGAACCTGATCCACTATTGCTATCTTCAACTAATTTAATATATTCTGAGCTTACAAATCCAGTTTTTCCGTTTGAATAACTAATATTATACCAACCCTCTTTTGTCTTATAGTTTACTTTTACTTTTGTATTTAAAGCTAAAGTATCTTGGATTGAATATGACGTCCCTGGTCCTTTTCTTACATTTAACGCTGATACTGATCCAAGATTAACTACAACTCCATCTTTATTAATTTGAGTATTTGCATCTGTTGAACCTGATCCACTATTAGCATCTTCCACTAAATTAACATAAGTTTTACTTGCAAACCCAACTTTCCCATTACTATAAGTTATGTTATACCAACCATTTTGCTCATAATTTACTCTTATTTTTGTATTTAAAGCTAGAGTATCCTGTACTGAATAAGATGTTCCAGGGCCTGATCTTATATTTAAAGCTGAAACTGAACCAAGATTAGCTACAACACCATCTTTATTAATTTCTATTTTATTTGTTCCTACTGAACCATTATTATTACTACCTACATCACCACTAATTTTTTGAACATAGTTTTTACTGATATATCCGTATGTTTTCCTAGTTCCCATAAAGTCAATTTTATAATAGCCATTTTCTTCACCATAAATATTAACAATAGCATTTGGATAAATAACACCTATTGATGCTGAACTACTACTTGCTGATTGTCTTACATGTAAATAACTACTTACATTAATAAGTTTACCTTTTGCCGATGCAGTAATTCCATCATTTATATATTGTTCCCCTGGCATACCAGCTGCTGCTCTTTGCTTAAATTGTGCCCAAAGATTTGGATTATCAATTATCATCATTCTTGAACAATCCTTACCTGATGCATGTTTATGCATTACAATATTTTGAGCTGGAATATTATATTTATTCATAAGATATCTTGTAAGCGCTATACCTGTTTCATAAGTCTTACTAAAGTTACCATCACTATTAACTGCAAGTTCTATTCCAATAGCATTATTATTATTTATACTTGCACTTGCTCCACCATCTCCTATATGCCAACCTTTCCATGTATCTTCTAAAGCTTGTACAATATTTGAATCATCAACTATGTAATGAGCTGATGCATTAGCATTTGGATGATTAGCAAAATAATTTCTATTAGCCATAGCATCTGCTCCAGCTCTTCTATTATCAGTATCATGTATAACTATATACTTGGGAGATATAGTTTGTCCTTTACTATAATTAATGTCAATTAATTGCTTATTTACCCTAATTCCATTTATAACTGGAGTTGATCTTTCATTAATATCATGAACTATATTGTCATTATTATTAAGCATATCAGCCCCCATATCATCATTTGCTTTAACAATAGTAGAATTTGTTTCTGCCAAAGCACCCGTAACTAATAATGATGATAAAATAATCATTTTCAGCTTATTATTATTCATAATTTTACTCCCTTAATAATCTATATAATTGGTTTTTTATACTTATTATACCATTTAATTAAGCTTTTTTGACTATTTTTTAGCTATTTTTCATTTTTGTTCTCAATATTAAAAATAACTCCCTAAATTTTTGACAAAATATTTTTAATGCTTTGTGTTATAATATCATTATATTTAAATTCATCTTAGCGTTAGTAAAGTATGGAGGATTATTAAATATGATTAATTTACTTATTAAAAAATTCATAAAAAATTATGATAATATTGATGATGTTAAGGTTAGAAACTCTTATGGTTACCTAGCTGGTATAGTAGGAATAATATTTAATATACTTCTATTCATAGTAAAACTATTTGTTGGACTTGTTACATCAAGTATCGCTATAACTGCCGATGCATTTAATAACTTGTCTGATGCACTATCTTCTATAGTAACAATTGTTGGATTTAAACTTTCTAGTATGCCAGCAGATAAAGAACATCCGTATGGACATGGTAGAGTAGAATATATAGCTGCACTTATAGTTTCATTTATGGTTATAATAGTTGGTATTGAATTCACAAAATCCTCTATAGTAAGAATTTTCAATCCATCACCTGTTAAGTTTGAATTAATTCCATTTATCTTATTAATATTAACTATATTCGTAAAGATATGGCTTAGTTTATTTAATAAAAAAATAGGTGATAGAATAGGTTCTGCTGCTCTAAAAGCTGCTGCACTTGATGCACTTGGTGATATTTTCACCTCAACTTGTGTTGCTATCTCACTTTTAGTATCTAAATTTACAGACTTTCCAATTGACGCTTACGTTGGAGTTGTTGTTTCACTTATAATACTTTATTCAGGTATTGGCTTAATTAGAGAAACTATAAGTCCACTTTTAGGAGAAGCGCCTGATCCTAACCTTGTAGAAGATCTTACAAAAGATTTACTTTCATATAAAGATATCTGTGGAACACATGATTTAATGATTCATAACTATGGAGTAGGAAAAACTATAGCATCTGTTCATATTGAATTTCCTGCTAATGTAGATATTATAGAAATGCATAATGTAATCGATAAAGCTGAAAGAGAAATTTCAGAAAAATATAATATGTATTTAACTATTCATATGGATCCTATTTATGTTGCCACTGGAGAAACTGCTCTAGTAAAACAAGAAATAGAGAAAATTATTGAATATAATCCTATTTTGAAATCAATGCACGATTTTAGAATAATTGAATGCCCAGATAGAATTGATCTTAGATTTGATGTAGTGATACATGCTAAAAAAGCTAAAAATATAATGACTGATGAAGAAATTATGGCTTCTATAAAAAATCCTATAGAAGCAAAGCATCCAAATTATAAATGCATAATAACAATTGATCATAATTTTGATGAATAAATATAATAAAAAAAGAAGTTATCTAAATTGATAACTTCTTTTTATTATATAAAATAAAATTTTTATTTTATTTTTAAATTTTTCATAGAAAAGTCTAATATTTTTGCTGAATGTGTTAAAGCACCAGATGATATATAATTAACACCTATTTTCTTTAACTCTGAAAGTCTTTCCTTAGTTATATTACCAGAACATTCTGTTAAAGCTTTATCTCCTATAAGCTCAACTGATTTTTTCAAAGTTTCATTATCCATATTATCAAGCATAATAATATCTGCTTTTTCTTCTAATGCTTCTAAAACTCCATCTATAGTTTCAACTTCAACTTCTATTTTTCTAACAAAAGGTGCATATTCCTTTGCAAGTCTTATTGCCTGCTTTATTCCACCTGCTGCCCCTATATGATTATCTTTAATTAATATTCCATCTGATAAATTAAATCTATGATTACATCCACCACCAACTCTAACTGCATACTTCTCAAAAACCTTCATATTAGGAGTAGTCTTTCTAGTATCTAAAAGTTTAGTTTTACTACCTTCTAATTCTTTTACCATCTTATTTGTTAAACTAGCAATACCACTCATTCTTTGAAGATAATTTAAAGCAGTTCTTTCACCAATTAATATATTTCTTGTATTCCCTTCAAGAACTGCTATTACATCTTTATTTTTTATTTTCTCCCCATCCTCAAAATTTAAATTTACTTTTACATCTCCTAAAATTTCAAAAACCCTTTTAAAAACTTCTATACCTGCAAGAACCCCTTCTTCTTTACAAATAAGTTCACAAGTTGCCATACTATTTTTATCAACAATTGAATTAGTAGTTATATCTTCATTTACTACATCCTCTTCTAGTTCCATTCTTAAATATTTATCAATAATAAAATTATCTAAACCATTCATCACTAATTAAATTACTCCCCTTTTTTATACTTTCAATTAAATTCATATTATCAAGCTTATCTTCACATACTAAATCTTTATCTGCTACATTAAAATCTTCATTTATATTTTTATTTATATCTTGCGCCGCTCTTTTTGAGAAAACTAAAGCTTCAATTAGAGAATTACTAGCAAGTCTATTTGCCCCATGTATTCCTAGACAAGCACTTTCCCCAACTGCATAGAGATTTTCAAGACTTGTCCTTCCTAAATCATCAATATTTATTCCCCCCATATAATAATGTTGAGCTGGGGTTACTGGTATTTTTTCTTCTCCAAGTATATATCCTTGTTCCTTACACTTCTCAAAAATATTAGGAAATCTATTTTTAACAAATTCCTTTCCCTTATGATTAAATGATAAGTAAACACACTCATCTCCTGTTTTTCTAAGTTCATCAAAAATAGCTTTACTAACAACATCTCTAGGTAATAACTCATCAACAAATCTTTCACCCTTACTATTTAAAAGATAAGCTCCTTCCCCTCTTAATGATTCGGAAATTAAGAATCTTCTTCCTTTACCCTTAGTATATAGAGCAGTTGGATGTATTTGAACATACTCTAAATCCTTTGTCTTTATTCCATTATTTAAAGCTATAGCTATTCCATCACCCTTTATATGAGAAAAATTTGTAGAATTTTTAAAAAGCCCACCTATACCACCTGTTGCTAACACTACTTTTTTAGCATAAATATTTTTAATTTTTCCATCCTTCTTAACTGTTATTCCAATGCATTTATCATCATCCTTAAGGATATTAATCATTTGAGTATCTTCTTTTATCTCTACATTATCCTTTAATTTAACAGCATCTATAAGCTTTAAAACTATCTCTTTTCCTGTAATATCCTTATGATAGACTATTCTGTCAATACAATGAGCCCCTTCTTTAGTATATTTAAGCTTTCCATCCTCATTCTCAAAATCAACACCATAACTTATAAGATCATCTATAACTTTTCTAGAACTTTTAATCATAAGTTCTACTGCTTGTCTATTATTTTTATATTGTCCTGCCTTTAAAGTATCCTCTAAATAATTATCAAAATCATCATTATCTTTTAAAACTGAAACTCCACCTTGTGCTAAATATGAATTACACTTATCTAATTTCTCTTTAGTGACTAATAAAACCTTTAAATTATTATGTATATTTAAACAAGTATACAAACCTGCTACCCCAGATCCAACTACTATAACATCATAAATTATCATATAACTCCCCCCATTTATATATGAATTAGGGCATCTCTTTTGAGATACCCATAATAATTATTTATATATTTTAATACTAAAGTTTTATAATACTTTTGATAAAAAATCCTTAGTTCTTTCTTCTTTTGGATTAGAAAAAATTTCTGTTGGCTTTCCTTCTTCTAAAATATTTCCACCATCCATAAATAAAATTCTATCTCCAACCTCTCTTGCAAATCCCATTTCATGAGTTACAACAACCATTGTCATTCCTTCTTCTGCTAAATCCTTCATAACAGCAAGAACCTCACCAACCATTTCTGGATCAAGTGCAGATGTTGGTTCATCAAATAACATAACATCTGGTTTCATAGCTAAAGCTCTAGCAATGGCTATTCTTTGTTTTTGCCCACCTGATAAAGATGAGGGATATGCACTTTTTTTCTCTTCTAAGCCTACTTTTTTTAGTAACTCTATAGCTATTTTTTCAGCTTCTTCTTTTGAAAGTCCTTTCACCTTAATAGGTGCCATAGTTAAATTTTCTAAAACTGTCTTATGGGGAAATAAGTTAAATTGTTGAAAAACCATCCCCATTTTCTCTCTTAATTTATTTATATTATTTTTCTTAGACGTTATGTCTATATTCTCAAATTTAATCTGTCCATCTGTAGGTATTTCAAGTAGATTAAGACATCTTAAAAAAGTTGATTTACCAGAACCTGAAGGTCCTATAACCACTACAACTTCACCTTTTTTAATATGAGCATTAACCCCTTTTAAAACTTCATTTTTCCCAAAATACTTATGAAGATTATTAATGTGAATCACTATCTCCCATCCTCCTTTCAAAATAAGCAACTAGTTTACTTAAACTAAATGTTAGTACAAAATAAATTGCTGCTGCTACTATTAGAGGTTCAAAGGCTTTAAAAGTATTTCCTCTTATAGTATCGGTATTATACATAATTTCATTTACCCCTATAATTGAAGCAATTGATGATTCCTTTATAATAGTTATAAACTCGTTTGCAAGAGCAGGTAAAATATTTTTAATAGCTTGTGGTAACACAACTAAATACATAGCTTTTGATTCAGACATTCCAAGACTTCTTGCAGCTTCCTTTTGACCTTTATCAACAGCTAGAATACCAGCCCTAATTATTTCAGCAACATATGCGCCACTATTTAAAGATAAGGTAATAATACCTGCTGTCATGGGATCAAACTTTATCCCCACAGTTACTGGTATTGCAAAATAAACTAAATATAACTGTACTAAAATTGGTGTACCTCTAAAACATTCTATGTATATAGAAGATATAATTCTTAAAATCTTATATTTTGAAAGTTTCATTATACTTAAAAACATACCTATAATTGTCCCAATTAAAACTGTTATAAGAGCTATGATTATAGTAAATTTCGTTCCTTCAATAAAATAATTAGTATACTTTGATAAAACTGAAAAATCTAATTCCATATTACTACCCCCTTATAATAAATTCCTAAACTTAATCAAAAAGCTCTTAGCAATAACTCTAAGAGCTTATATTCATTAATTATTTTGCCTGTTCTTTTTCCATAAGTTCATTAGAATCAACTATATACTTTTCTATCTTATTTTCTTTAACAAGTCTATCTATAGTTTTATTAATAGCTTCAACTAATTCTTTTGAATCTTTTGGCATAGCAACAGCAGAACCTTTTTCTGATTCATCTAGTTCAAAGTTTGGATTTTCTATAACATAAAGACCTTTATTAGCTTTTGCATTCGCTTTTGCTACTGGAATCTCCATCACAACTGCATCTGCATTACCTGATACAAGTTCCATAACTAAATCTGGAACTTTTCCAAGCCCTTTAACTTCAGCACCTTTCATTTGAGTTAAAGCAAGCTCTTCTTGTATACTTCCTTTTTGAACTCCAACTTTTTTACCACTAAAATCATCCTTAGTCTTAAACTTATCCTTATTTTCTTCCTTTATAACAATTCCATGCTCTGCTTTATAATATATCTCTGAAAAATCAACTGCCTTTTGTCTTTCTGGCGTTGGATTCATTCCTGAAATAGCCATATCGATAGTTCCAGCTTGTAACGCAGCTGTAAGTCCATCAAATTTCATATCCTTTATTTCAAGTTCAACACCTAAATCCTTCGCTATCTCCTTACCTATTTCAATATCAAATCCAACTATTGTATCTTTTCCATCAATAGTCGCATGAAACTCATAAGGTGGATAATCTGCTGATGTTCCAAGAACAATCTTTCCACTTTCTTTTATCTTCTCAAGTCTATTTTCTGCAGCAGCTCCTGCTTTCTCTGATTTTTCAGCTCCCCCACAAGATATAAGCGCTACAGTCATTCCAACAAGTACAGATACTGCTAATATTTTTTTCATAACTCCACTCATCATAAATTTAACCCCCCAATATTTTATATTAAATACATTTTTATACATTGATTATATGTATAATTATACACTATTAAGTTTTAAAAATTCAATATTTTTTTAAATAAAAAGTTCGACAAAAAGTATTCTATATCTTAATATTATTACCTAAACTCTATTTATCCCCTTACATTCTAGTCTTATAAATATTTTTAAAGATAATATTTATATGAATTTAAAAATATATTTTATACACTAAAATAGTAAATATTAATTTTATATTTATGCATAATTAATACTAATATATTTATAAAAATCTAATAATTAAACCACTTATCAAAATAAATACTTTAATTTATTTAATAGATATTTTTAAACAAATTAAAATATTTATAGATCTTTTATATAAATTTATATAGTAATTTACAATATTACTATTAATTTATGCTATAATATGCATTATAACTAAAGATTAATCAATTGGAGGAACAGAATGAAAATAAGTTTAATAAATAACATTACTAGAGAAATAAGAGAAGTTCCTGTAGGATATAGCTGGACAACCCTATTTTTTGGATTCTTCCCAGCCTTATTTAGATCTGATTATAAATGGGCATTTATTCAATTTGTAGCTGAAGCTATTACTGGAGGATTAGCTCAAATATTCTTCTCATTTACATATAACAAATATCATATAAATGAGTTAATAAACAAAGGATTTATACCACTAACAGAAAGAGATAGAGAAATTATAATAGATAGAAATATAGTAAGTAAAAGTCGTTTAAATTACTTATAAAATAAAAGGAACCGCCTCATGATTCTAAATTATGGTATCATGAGATAATCCCTTTTCTTATTATTTATATTTTTCTAAAAGTTATAATTAAACCCCTATAAAAGTACTTGTTTTGAATTTTCTTTAAGGACACCGTCTTCGATTGAAATAATCCTTTGGCATCTACTTGCAATATCCATATCATGAGTTATAATCACAATAGTATGTCCATCTTTATTTAAATTTTCAAAAATACTCATAATTTCTTCTGTTGTATTACTATCAAGTGCACCTGTTGGTTCATCTGCTAAAATAACTGCTGGTTCATTAACTAAAGCTCTTGCAATAGCAACTCTTTGAGATTGTCCACCTGATAAATTTCCACTTTTCGTATTTATTTTATCCTTAAGACCAATTTTATTTAGAACTAACTCTATTTTTTCTTTTCTTAATTTTTTTTTAACCTTCCCATACTCTAAAGGAATCTCTATATTATCATAAACTGAAAAATCTTTAATAAGTGCAAAATGCTGAACTATAAACCCAAAAGTTTTATTTCTAAGGGTAGCAAGTTCTTTATCTTTAAGGGTTTTAGTATTAATTCCTTCAATGAAATACTCCCCAGATGTTTGAGTGTCTAAAAGCCCTAAAATATTAAGAAGTGTAGATTTTCCAGAGCCAGAAGTTCCTATGATAGCAATGAAATCACCATGATTAATTTCTAAATTTACTGATTTTAAAGCCTGTACTTCATTTTCTTTAGAAGAAAATGTTTTAGATAGATTGTTAACTTTTAATATTGTCATTAATACACCTCATTTATCATATCTTTAATAGCAGTTGATTTAATTTTTAAAGTCGGAATAATCATAGTTAAACCAATAAATATAGTAAGTCCTATAATTAAAAGTAGTAAATAATTAAAATTAATTGTTTTAAAATTTAAAAACATCAATATTATGAAGAGATTAAATGCTATAAATACTATAGACGTTACCTCAACAAAAATTATTTTAATAATATTATTGATGCTAGAGCCTGAAAAAATATAAATTCCAAACTCTTGTAGTCTTTTTTCAATGGAATCTAATATTGAAACTATGAATGTTATAAACACAGCTATTGATACTAAAACCCCAACAAATAAATTAAGTATAAATTTATTATTATGATCATCTAAAAGTTTATTTACGGCATTATTAACTACAAATATATTTGGATTAAAGTCAATTTTATTAAATTCATTTTCTATCAAATCAAGATTTTCTTTAATAGTAACATTATCCAAATTTTCATCAAACCAAAAATAGTTTAAAATATATTTGTTAACTCCAAGTTTTGCATCACTTAAATTATTACTTGAAGTTAAAAATACACTATTTAAATTTCTAAAATCAACTTGATAAGCATCAATCATTGAGGGAATAACAAAATTGTTACTCAAAAATCCTGCAATGGTAAATTCATTTCCATCGAGTTCTAATTTGTCTCCTATTTTAAATGAATTTTTGAAATTTTGCCCTAAAAAGATATTAGTACCTATAAAGTTTTCTCTAGATAATAAGGTTTCATCTTCCAGAGTGATATTATATTTTTCAATAATATTAGCATTTAAGTACATAATTTCAGCTTCATCTATTTGATAATTATATTTTTTACTTTTTACTGTATTAGTAAGAAAAATATTATTAAACATATTGAGTCCTTTGATATTTTCAACTTTTAAGAATTTTTTATTTAACTTCTCGCCTATTTCAGTTATACTTTCTGTTTCCGATGGTTCTAATATCTCAGTAAAGTTTAAAGTGAAAATTTTATCCGACTCAAAGTACTTTTCAATTTTTTCTTTTTCATTAGTAGCTTTGGCTAAATTATCAATAGCAGTGTACATAGCGTAAAGTCCAACTACTATTTGTATTATGATTAGAATAATAAAAATTTTATTTTTACCAAAGTTTCTAAAACTATATTTAATCCCCACTTGAATTACCCCCTTATAAGATTTTTAGGATTTAATCTAAAAACTTTCCAACAGATAGTTAATATTGTTGTTATTAATAGGAGGATATATAATATTGCAATAAATCCAATAACACTAGAATCTATTTTCATACTAAATATTGTTATAATACCAGCTCTTTGAATAATAATAGCTATCATAGTTGCTAATATACTTGACATGAAGTATATGATAGTAAATCTTTTAAGTATTAATACTAATATACTTTTTTTAGTAGCTCCTAAAGATAATCTTACACCTAACTCTAAACTTAGTTTTTCTCCCCAGAAGATAAGTCCTCTTATAAGAGTACAAACAAAAGCTATAATTACTAATACGAATGGAATTATATTTTCAATTTGATAAGCTATTGAAAGTTTAGAAGGTTCAAGGTATATAGCCCCTATTTCTTCAATTGAAGTAATACTTTCTTTAGGAAAAGTATTTTCAATTTTTTTGACGATTTCTCTACTACTAAGTGTTTCGCTATTTAAAACTATGTTAGAAAGACTAACTGGTTTTAATGAATTTAAATTATAAAAAAGTGAATTTAAATTATAAAAAATCATAGAGTCTATATCATTTTTAATATTTTTTTCACCAAGAATACCTACAACTTTATAGTCAATATTTTTTAATGTTATATATTCTAAATTATCTTTTTTTATTATAAATTTTTCAAATTCTTTTCCTATAAGCGCTAAGGGTTCTGTACTATTCATATCGTCTGAATTTAAAAGTCTTCCTCTTAGAAGTGGAAAATCTTCACCAAAGTCTTTTGTAAAATATAAACCTTTTGAAAAGCCTACGCTAAGCAGAGTATCATTACCACCTGGTAAATCAACTACTACATCATTATCTTTAGTTAATATTTTTATATATTCTAAAATCAAATCATTAGTGATTTTTGTAGAATTAAGACTAACATCAACTCTACTAGTTGTATAAAAGCTATTCATTTGTGCAATATTTGTTGATTCAGATCTTATAATAGAAAACATAAATATTGAAAATATTGAAATACTAAATATACTTAAGCAAACTAAAAAACTTTTTCTAAAAATCTTTTTCAAATTATCTCTCCTAAAAAGAGATGAAGATATAAGTCCTCATCTCTTTGTATTTTGATTTTTTATTTTATATATCCATTATGCCCTTCATAAACTGTATGATTACCTTTTATTGTTGGACTTTTTACATAAGAACTTTTGTTACCTACATACCCCATTGATGTAGCGCCATTAACTTTAACTGCAGATTGAAGATATACCGTAGATACAACTGATGAAGATTTTGCTTCTCCTATAGTATGAGAATTAGTGTAAGACTTTCCAACTGTTGAACTATGATCAGCATTTAAATTACACTTTGAAAATCCAGCATCAAGGCCTCCAGAGTGAGCTCCAGAGAAGAATTGTGAAGATTTCCAACCATTTGAACTTTGAGACAATCTAGAATTTTCTGTATTTGCCATGGCAGTTACAGCTCCTAAACTTGTAAAAGTAAGGGCTATAACAATAATTTTTTTGAAATTCATAAAAACACATCCTTTAAATATAAATTTAACATAATAATAACATATTTATCATTTTATGTAAATAAAATAATAAATATGTTTTTTTGGGGTAGAATAAGTTATACTTTTATAGCTATCAAACTAAGAAACTTAATAAAAATAAATTCTATAAAATAGCTATTCTAAATCTACAAAAATACTTTTATCCTGAGTTCTTACTAATTCTAAATCACCATCTTTACTTTTCGTCTCTAGAACTGGTATTATTTCTAACTTTTTAGGTTTTTCATTATCAACAACATATGAATAACTAAATTCTCTAAAATATTTAAATCTCCCCCTAATATGTCCACCTATTTGTCTAATTTCTTTACCCTCTTCATCTTTTATAATGAAATTATATTTTGAATCAAAATTTTCATTTATAGCACTTCCTTTTAACTTAATCATCATTGGAGATACAGTAACTGATTTTAATTTTATATTTCCTTCTATCTTTTTATTTATTTTATAAGTATCCATTCTTTTTTTCATAATTTTATTATTAGTTGATATATTAAATTGAAAAGTAGCTAACTCATTATACTTTCCTATTTCATCGAAACCTTTAGAAAAAATAATATTAAAAATAACAGAATCCTCTTTTAACTTATCTAAATCACTAAAGACTATACTACAAATCATTTCTCCATCTTTACCGATATCATAAATTCCACTAGATGCACTAAAACTATGTTTATTATCTGCTTTAAGTGATAAATACTTATTTACTTCTAATTTATCAAATTCTTCTTGTGATATTATATTTTTATCTAATTCAATCTTATATAATATTGTTAAATCATTATTATCATAAGATGTACTAATAACAGTAAATCTTATTCCGTTCTCTTCCTTAGTCTTATTTATTTCATCTGCATAATTCCCATAATTTTTACTAATACCAAAGTCCTCAAATATAATTCCCTTTACACTTTTTCCACTTGCCATACTAATTGCCCCTACTCTAATAGTTGAAAAAATAACCAAAGCTAATACTGCACAAACAGCAAGTCTCTTATAATTGAATTTACTTTTTTCCTTTTCTATTTTATCTAAGGAATCTAAAGTTACGTTTATTTTTTTATTCAAGCTATCTGGTATTTTAGATTCTCTATTTTTTAATTTATCTTTTATAATTTTATCTATATCTCTACTCATCAAAACAACCTTCCTCACCTTTTAGAATAATTTCTTCAAGTTTATTTCTAGCTCTTAAAAGTCTTGTCTTGACTGTCCCTTCTTTTACATTCATAATCCTAGCTATATCTTTTATTGAAAAATCATCAAAATAAAATAATATAACAGTTTCTTTTAACTCTTCATCTAAATTATTTATAGCATTATGAACATCTAAATCTATATATGAATCTAAATACCCTTCCTCTTTAACTCCTTGATTATAATCAAGCAAATTAAATTTCTTATTATTTTTAATTATTTTATTACATTCATTAATCAAAATTCTAATAAGCCAAGTCTTAAAAAATTTTTCTTTTTTTAGATTTTTTATATTTTTATATGAATTAATTATTGTATTTTGAATAGCATCTTCCACATCACATTCTCGTCCAAGCATAGCTTTAGCAACTTTATACATAGAAAGCTTATTTTCATGTATAAGTTCAGAAAATGCCTCTTTATTTCCTTGCTTAGCGAGATGCACTGTGGACTTTTGCATAAAGTTTATTATTGATAACTCCAAGAAAACTTCCCCCTAAATTCTTTAACTACTTATTAGATATAACTAATAACAAAAAAGTTCTCAAAAGTATATAATAAATAAAACTTATTAACAATTTATTATAATTAAACTTTTTTTAGGTAAATAAACCTCTATATTGCTATAATTATATTAAGACTATTAATATATGTTTTAAAGGAGAAGATTTAAAATGGGATTATTCGATAATATAAAGGTTCTTACAAATAACGTTAGTAAAAATGTTTCTGTTTTAGCTGATAATGTAGCTGTAGCAGCAAAGGAAACTCAAAAAATAAATTCTATGAAAAAAGAAGTATCTATTCTAGATGCTGAGATTAACAAAGCATATACTGAAATAGGAAGAAAATTAGTTGAACATATACTTGCAACTAATGAGATGCCAAATATAGATATAAAAGATACTCTAAATATTTTAGATGTTAAAATGACAAAGAAAACTGAGATTAAAAATGCCATTATAGAAATCGAAAAAGCTAAAAAAGATCAGCTTATACTTCATGAAAAAGAAAGAGCTATGGAAACTTACCTAAAGGAAAAGGAAAAGTTAGATAATGCTCTTGCTATGAATGTAATAACTACTGATGAATATAATAAAAAAATCCTTCCACATCAAAATAAAATTACTTACTTTGATGAAATCAAAAATATTGAACAACAATACTCAATGTCTATAATATCTTTTGAAGAAAAGAATGATAAAATAGAAGAAATTCTTAATAGAGATCCAAACACAATGCAATTTTAATATGAAAATAGTGCTGTATCAAATTAATTTAATAAATTAATCTAGATACAGCCTCTTTTTTATTATTATAAAAGTTGCATCAATATATATTTTACAAAAAACTATTTCAATCTTTTATTTTATTCTATTAATAAACTTAATAACTTTGACGAATTGCTTTATTTCGCACTGCAGATCTTTATTATTTATAAATAACAATAAAAGACCTTACTAAAATAAAAATATTTTATATCTATATATAGTATAAATATCTTTAATTTGATAAGGTCTTCCATTTCCTATTATATTATTAGTCTACAATTTAATTATTTTAAGCATGTATATATCCATGTTTTTCATAATGACTTACTACATCAACTTCATTTTTTTCATTCACAAAAACTACTTTTGGTTTATGATTCATGGCTTCATCTCTTGTCATTTCTCCATAAGCCATAATTATTATCTTATCACCTGCTTGTACAAGTCTTGCAGCTGCACCATTTAAACAAATTACACCTGAACCTCTTGCCCCTGCTATTGTATAAGTTTCTAATCTTGCTCCATTATCAATATCAACTATTTGAACCTTTTCATATTCTAATATTCCCGCTGCCTCTAAAAGGTTCTCATCAACAGTTATACTTCCAACATAACTTAAATTTGCCTCTGTAATTGTAGCTCTATGGATTTTTCCATTTAACATTGTTATCTTCATTTTATCTTCCCCCATCTTTATTATGAATTAATTTTCCTATAAATGTTTGTTCTTTAGCTATTAAAATTAACTTAAAAAATAACTTATGAAAAGTATTCTTATTCTAATAAAGTTTTATTTATAATATCTATTATTTCTTTATAATTCTTATTTATAAAAAAATGACCTCCCTGAAATTGATATATATTAAACTGTCCTTCTATAAGCATTCTCCACTCTAATAACTCATCCATAGTAATAGAATCATCCATTCCATTTAAAACAGAAATATCACATTTAACTTTATTTTTTCGTTCCTTAAAATTATATTGGTTAATCATTCTAAAATCACTTCTTAGTATAGGAACAAATAATTCTAAAAGTTCTTCATTTTCAAAAACTTCTTTCTGAGTTCCCCCAAGTTCTATAACCTCTTTTATAAACTCCCCATCCGGTAATTTATGGATATCACTTCTTTTGACTCTTACACTTGGTGCAGCATAACCTGAAAAAAATATGTGCCTTGGTTCCCTAAGTCCCATCTCTCTAATTTTATAATAAAGCTCATAGCCTAAAAGACTTCCCATACTATGTCCAAAAATTGCATATTCTTCATCTTTTATATCTCCTTTTATGATTGTAATTATATCTTCTACTGCTTCATTTAAATTCTGATAAAGTTCCTCATAAAACCTTTTTCCTCGCCCCTTTAATGCTATAGGTAAAATTTTTATCCTGGAATCTAAATATTCTTTCCAGTTTAAATATATAGCTTCTGAGCCACCTGCATAAGGCAAACATATCAATCTCATAATAAATTCCTACTTCCTTTCAATTAATCCTAAAAAGTTATTTATTAATTTATCTTGTTTTAATTCTTTGATAATAATATTGTTATTTTTAAAAGAGCATAATGCTAATTTATATTTAGGTAAAATTTCTATCAATTTTAAAAATTCATAACTTTCTTCTCCTGATTTCTTCACTTTAATATTATTATGTCTATCAAAGAAGATAGTAAATGATTCTAAAGGAATTGATAGCCCTTTACCTTTAAACTTAACATAAGCTTCTTTTAACGTCCATATTTCATAAAATCTATCTACAGTTTCTTCCTTGGTTCCTTCTAAAATATAAGTTACTTCTTCCTTAGAAAAAAAATTTTCAGCGATTTCCTTAAAATCTTGAAATTCCTGCATTTCTTCTATATCAATCCCCACTTCACTATCACTAATTGCTGCAACTATATAACTTCCTGAGTGAGATAAATTAAAATAAAAATCTTCTAATTCTATAATTCTTGGTTTTCCATATTTATTCTCTATAAAATTAATTTCTTTATTTTTTAAATTAAATTTCTCCATCAATTCTGTTCTAATTATTATTTCTCCAATTAAACTCTGAATTTTATCACTTTTTTTTAAAAACTTATTAATTTTCAATTGCTTATTATAGCTAAGATATTGTATTAATCTTTCTAATCTATTTTTTTCTATATCTAAAATTTTAACAATAAATATAACCATAAATTATCTCCATATTTCCCCTCACTCTTTTACATTTTATTCCTATAATATATTATTACATAACAGTCTATTCAATTGAATATCTAACACTCAATTAAATATAGATAAACTATCTTTAAACAAATTTATTAATCAATATATTGATTTAAAATTTTAGTAAAAGCTGTTGCACCATTATAATTCAAATGTGCTACATCCTGGAAATATTCATTATTTGAGGTTATTTCTTTACAATCTTTGAAATTTAAGTATTTAAATTTATATTTATCTTTCAAACTATAAATAAATTCTTCATATTCTTTTTTCCAATGAGCATATTTAGTTACATGAGCTTCTTCCACAGTTTCATATCTAGGAATTATTACAGTATATATTTTAATGTTTGGATTCAATTTATATAAAATTTTCAATGTATTTTCAAAATGAATCTTATTTTCCTCTATAGTTTTATCAAACCTGCAACTTCCGTATTTAGGCATATTATCTGGCATACAATAATCATTTTGTCCTTTTTCTACAACTTTATTTCTTTGCTTTTCTGTTGCAAAATCTCTAAACATTTTTGCTTTAGATTGATCATAAAGGTTATTAAAAAGTAAGTCTCTTATTCTTTTTTCCTCAATAGATAAAGGTTTTATAATTTTACAATTTATTTTTAATAATTCTTCCTCCACTGATGCTGTAAAATTTTTATTTTTTTCATAATTGTGATAATCTAAATTATAGCCTCCCCAGGATAAATAATTGATTAAATCTGATGTTAACGATACATCATAATTAAGGTAATTATAGTCAAAAATATCTAAAATCGCATATTTTAAGCCTTTAATTTTATCATAATAATTTTCTATAATATATTCTAATGTCTTTAAATTATAATAAATATCCTGACTAGATACAGCCAAATTACAAAAATTTTTATCTAAATACTTAGGATTAATTCCTAAAGCTGAATGTGATACCCCTAAAATAATTCCCTCATAGCCTTCTTTATTATCAGGGTTTTCCATAACTCTATCAACCTTTTGACTAGATACTCCATTATGATAAATATGATAAAAATCCACTATTTTAGAAATATCCACTGAAAATTTTATGGATAAATATTTTTTTACCACAGCAGCAGCCTTTAAATTATCTAAAGCTAATACTATATAATCATAATCTATCCGTTTTAATTCATTTAATTTATAAAAATTTACTCCATTAAAACTTGTTATATCTAAATTATTCTCAGTATATCCTACAATATCATGATTATCTTTTATTTTACTTGAAACAAACTTCCCATTTTTACCTAATCCATATATAATAATTTTCATTTAATATCTACCATCTTTCTTTAATAATATAGATAGTCTATCTTTTAATTTATAGCTAGAGACTACATCAAAATTTAAAAAATATCTAATTATCATTCTTTGTAATTTATCACTAAATTAACAGTAGTTGATATCTTTAATTTGACGAAGCCTCTAACAATAAAATTTATTTTAGATTAAAAATTTCTTTTGCTTTTTTTATAATTTCATCTTTTCCTTTTGCATCATAGAATGGACAAATCATTGTTATGGAATCTTTATCTAAATGGATATAAATTTCTTCATCTATATCATTTATTTCTTTATTCTCTAAAATAGTTATTTTATCCTTTCTAAATTTATCATTATTTGAATCAGCAATGGTTATATTTATACTTAGTTCTTCAAATATATTTGATTCTCTAGGTATTATTTCTTTGTATAATCCATCATCTCTATCATTACTCTTATTCCATCCTTTTATTTCTTTTTTATCTAAATCATATAAACAAGGAATACTATCTGCATATAATCCTAAAGTATTTAATGTCTTACCGCTACGAGCATGATGTACCATTGTAAATGGTAGTTTTCTAACATTATTTAAATCTATAATTTTACAGTATTTTTCCAGAGCCCATTCAATTGGATTTTCTACTATTTTCTTTCTTTCAATACTATTAATTTCTTTAGTTACCATAACCTTCGAAACTTTTGAATACTTCGCTTTAAGAATATCTTTATAATTTTCTACTAAATTCCTAATATTATCAATAGAGTCATAAAGTTCTACTGACTTTGAAGCTTTTTTAATTCTATTTACATAGTCATAATAGCTTTCATCTGCTTCAAAGGACTTTTTAGAGTTTATCAAACTATCCTTAATCATATTTAAAAGTATCTCAGATGTCATAAAATCCCAAAGAGCATGATTTACATAGAAAAATACTAAATGAGTATTTTCATCCTTTTCTAGAATCATAACTTTTGATAATAATTCATTTAAATCAAATAATTCTGTTGAATCAAATATTCCTCCAACATACTCATAAGCTTCATCAAAATTTTTTCTCTCAATATAAGGTATATACCAATTTTCTTTAGTTAGTTCTACTAGTACATCTTTTTTATTATCATATACCGTGCGCATTGCTCCCTGCGCAATTATGATGTTAGTTATAGTTTCTATCAACTCATTTTTACTTACATCACCTTTTATTTCTATTGCTAAGGCTGATATAAAAGGAAGCTCTCTATATAAGAAATCCTGTTGAACCTTTAATGGACTATAACACCTATCCTTCTTTGCTTCTTTTTGATTTTTGTTATATTGAGATAACTCTTTATAAATTATTGACTTTTTAAAGTCTTCTTTCTCCTCTTTAAAAAGTGGAATTCTATTAACTTCTACTTCTTTTTCATTCTTTTCATTAGCTCTATCTACTGTATCATTTAAAATCTCTATTAATGCTTTAATAGTATTACTTCTTTTTATATGATTAAATGTTACGTTAATTCCTTCTTTTCTTAACTTAGAAATTAATCTTAATAACTTTATAGAATCTCCACCAAGATTGAAGAAATTATCCTCAAGCCCAACTTTTGAAACTTCTAAAATTTCCTCAAAAATAGAACAAATTATTTTTTCTTTTTCAGTTTCAGGTGGAACATATAGTTCTTTACTCTCTTGAACTATTTGAGGCAATGCATTTTTATCTAATTTTCCACTTTTATTTACGGGTATTTTATCTATTTGCATCATATATGAAGGAATCATATACTCTGGTAAATCTTTACGAATTTCTTTTATCACTTCAGTAAAATCAACTGTTTCATTCGAAATTACATAACTATAAAGACTCTTTTCACCTACTTTATTTTCTCTTACAATTACCACTGCATCTTCAATATTGTCTAGACTTCTTAATACATTAGCAATCTCTCCAAGCTCTATTCTAAATCCTCTAATTTTAACCTGTTCATCCATACGTCCTAAATATTCTAAATCTCCATTTGGGAGCCATCTAGCTAAGTCTCCAGTCCTATAAAGCTTACCTTTTCCATAAGGATTATCAATAAACTTCTCAGCTGTAAGCTCTTCTTTGTTAAGATATCCTTTTGTAACCCCATCTCCAGCAATACATAACTCACCTGGGACCCCTATTCCACAAAGCTTTAAGCCTTGAATAATATAAACTTCAGTGTTAGCAATAGGTCTACCTATTGGAACATTATGATAGCTCTCCTCTCTTGAAAGCTCTTTAGATGTTGACCAAACTGTTGTTTCTGATGGCCCATAAACATTTTGCACTATTGCATTGGTATATTGATGTAACTTCTTAACAATATCCATCCCTACCTTTTCTCCACCAACCATAATGTGCCTTAATGATTTAAAAGTTTTTAATCGTTCTGGATCTGATAATAATATTTTTATTCTACTTGGTGTACTTTGAAGTATTTCAATAGAATTTCTTTCAATAAAGTTACCTAATTCTACTACATCTTCCTGTTCATCACTATTTGCAATAAATGTAGTCATTCCATTTAAGAACACAAGCCATATTTCAGTAGCAAAAATATCGAAAGTCATATTTGTTACTGAGCCCATTTTAGTTAAACCATTTTTAAATACAGTAGCTAAAATACTCTTTTCATTATTTGCCGAGTAATTAACTATATTACTATGTTTAACCATTACGCCTTTTGGTTTTCCTGTTGTTCCTGAAGTATATATTAAATAAAGAGTATCTTCTGGACTATTTATATTTTCTAAATTTCTAGAATCTTCATGATATATATCCTTACTAGCTAAATCGATTATCTCTATTCCTTCACTTCTAATAGTAGATTTATAACTTAATATAGCCTTTGGTTTACAGTCTGAAAGAATATAATTTATTCTTTCCTCAGGATAATTAGGATCTACTGGTACATAAGCTGCTCCTGCTTTTACTATAGCTAAAATTCCAATTACCATCTCAAGACTTCTTTCAGCTGAAATTACTACATACTCATTTCTTTTAATACCTAAGTTACGTAACTTTATAGCTAAGGCAGTAGCTTTTTCATTTAATCTTTCATAACTTAACTCTTCATTTTCAAATACAATAGCCTTATTTTCCCCAAAACTCTCTACTTGCTTTTCAAAAATTTCAATGACAGATTTCTTACTATCATATTCTACTAAGCTATTGTTAAAGTTATTTAATATTTCTTCTTCTTCTTTTGTTATAGTCCTAATTTCTCTGATTAAAATTTGTGAATTTTCAATTACCCTAACAAGAATTTCTTTATAATGGCTTAAAAATCTATCTATACTATCCTTTTTGAATAAAGCTGTTGAATACTCAGCTAATAAATAATAGGTATCTTTATTGTTTTCTACAATTAAACTAAGATCAAATTTTGATATCCTATGCTCTCCCCATACTGGTTTTATTTGAACATTTTCCATTGATAATTCACTAACATCATTATTTTGAAAATTAAACATTACATCAAATAATGGATTTCTAGAAAAATCTCTTCTTACATCTATAGCCTCTACTAAATCTTCAAAAGGATATTCTTGATTCTCATAAGATTTAAGACAACTTTCCTTTACCTTACTTAAGAACTCTTCAAAACTCTTATTGGTTTCTATTTTTTCTCTTATTGCTAAGGTATTTATAAATACTCCTAGCATAGATTCTATATCTTTATTTATTCTTCCAGATATAGCTGTTCCAACTACTATATCCTCTTGATTACTATATTTATTTAATGTCACCATAAATACTGCTAAAAGAACCATATACTCAGTTGTTCCTGTATTAGCACATAACTTTTCTATTCCTTCTTTTATTTCCTTTTCTATTTCAGTACTAACCAATGCACCTTCATAGCTTTGTTCTAGAGGTCTATTATAATCATAAGGTAAATCTATTACTGGTACTTCTTCTTCAAATTTGCTTAACCAATACTCCCTTTGACTTTCTAAGTTTCTAGTTCTCATCCACTCACTATAGTCTTTATATTGTAACTTAAGTTTTTCAAGTGTTTTACCATTATATAAGCTTGAAAATTCTCTAATGAAAATGCCCATACTCATCCCATCACTAACTATATGATGAATATCTAAAAGCAAGTAATATTTACCTTTCTTTTTTATTACTTTTGCTCTTAATAGCTCTCCATTTTCTAAATTAAAAGCTTTAACAAAATTTTTAATAATTACTTTTATCTCTTCTTCTTTTTCCTCATAGGAATAATCAAGTTCTACCTTACTTAGGATTTTTTGAACTAATTCTCCATCCTCTATTACAAAAGCTGTTCTTAAGATTTCATGACGATTTATAAGTTCTTCTAATACTACTTTTATTTTCTCAACATTTACTTCACCATCTAATTCATAACATATTGGCATATTGTAAACTGTACTCTGTTTATCCATCTGCCATAATAAATAAATTCTTCTTTCTGTTGCTGACATTGGATAAAACTTTTTCTCTTTTGCTTTTTCTATAATATCATCCCTATTATTCTCAGTATTTTCTACATATCTAGCTATAGCTTCTACTGTTTTTTCAGTGAAAATAACTTTAAGTGGAATTCTTACGCCTGTTTCAGCTTCAATTCTATTTGCTACTTTAGTAGCTCTTAAAGAATGTCCACCTATTTCAAAGAAGTTTTCATCTACACTTATTTTTTCTAAACCTGTAACCTCTTCAAATATTTCTACAATTATCTTTTCTATTTTAGTTCTTGCTGCTATATATTCTACTCTACTTTTCTCAACTATCTCAGGAAGAGCTTTTTTATCTAATTTTCCACTTTTATTTACAGGGATTTTATCTATCTGCATCATATATGAAGGTATCATATACTCTGGTAAATCCTTACGTATTTTCTTTCTAATCTCAGCTAAATCAACTGATTCACTTGAAATTATATAACCATAAAGATCCTTTTCCCCTACTTTATTTTCTCTTACTATTACCACTGCATCTTCAATATTTTCTAGACCTCTTAATACATTAGAAATTTCTCCAAGCTCTATTCTAAATCCTCTGATTTTAACTTGCTCATCCATACGACCTAAATATTCTAAATCACCATTTGGAAGCCATCTAGCTAAATCTCCAGTTCTATAAAGCTTACCTTTTCCATAAGGGTTATCAATGAACTTATCCTTTGTAAGCTCTGGTTTATTAAGATATCCCTTTGCTACACCATCACCAGCAATACATAATTCTCCAGCAATTCCAATTGAACAAAGAGCTAACCCTTGAAGAATATAAACTTCTGTATTGGCTATTGGTTTTCCTATTGGAACATTTTTATAATCCTTATCCCTTGAAAGTTCCTTAGCCGTTGACCATACTGTTGTTTCTGATGGACCATATACATTTTCTATTGTCGCTTCTGTGTATTCATGAAGTTTTTTAACTATATCACTATCTACTTTTTCTCCACCAACCATAATATATTTTAATGATTTAAGAGCTTTTAATCTCTCTGGTTTTGATAAAAGTATCTTAATTCTACTTGGTGTAGTTTGAAGAATTTCAATTGAATTTCTTTCAATGAAATTACTTAATTCAACTACATCTTCCTGCTCATCATTATTTGCAATAAATGTAGTCATTCCATTTAATAATACAAGCCATATTTCTGTAGCAAAAATATCAAAGGTCATGTTTGTTACTGAACCCATTTTAGTTAAACCATTTTTAAATACAGTAGCTAAAATACTCTTTTCATTGTTTGCTGAATAGTTAACTATATTGCTATGCTTAACCATTACTCCTTTTGGTTTTCCTGTTGTTCCTGAAGTGTATATTAAGTAAAGAATATCTTCTGGACTATTTATATTTTCTAAAACTGAAGAATTCTCTTCATATATATCCTTACTAGCTAAATCAATTATCTCTATTTCTTGACTTCTAATAGTAGATTTATAACTTAATATAGCCTTTGGTTTACAGTCTGAAAGAATATAACTTATTCTTTCCTCAGGATAATTAGGATCTACTGGTACATAAGCTGCTCCTGCTTTTACTATAGCTAAAATTCCAATTACCATCTCAAGACTTCTTTCAGTAGAAATTACTACATACTCATTTCTCTTTATACCTAGATTACGTAACTTTCTAGCTAAACTATTAACTCTCTCATTTAATTCTTTATAACTTAAACTTTCTCTTTCAAAAACTACTGCTATATTATCTTCATTTTCCCAAAGCTTACTTTCAAAAAGTTCTGATATTGTTTTATCTTTTTCATAATTTACTTTACTGTTATTAAAATCTATTAACACTTTGTTTCTCTCTTCTTCTTGTAAAACTTCAATATCTTGAATTAGTATATTTTCATCTTGAATAACAGTATTTATTAAGTTAATAAAGTGATTCTTTATTTTTTCTACATTTTCTTTTGAATAAATAAATTCATTAAATTGAAATTTAAGCCCTATTACTCCCTTATAAGCAACCATTATATTAAAATCATAATTAGTTTCCTCAAAACCATCTAACGATAAAATTTCCAATTTTTCTTTTTTATCATATTTAGATTCATTCTCAATTGGGTAATTTTCAAAAATCATTATATTATTAATTAATCTGTCCTTTACCTCACTTAATTGTTGGATTTTTCCCAAAGGATAATAATCATATTCATTACTTTCTTTATATGATTTATTAATATTTTCTAATAAATCTTTAAAAGTAAAGTTATCCGCTAATTTAACTCTTAAAGGTATAGTATTTATAAATAATCCTAGCATATTTTCAATACCAGTAACCTCTGCATTTCTTCCTGATACAACATATCCAAATACAATATCATTACTATTATTATATTTTTGAAGTAGTATAGCCCATAAACTTTGAATTATATTATTTATAGTTACTTTATTATCTCTAGCTATCTTTTCTAATTTACTACTTATCGATTCATCTAAGATATAGTTAATTTCACTATTTTTATAGCCATCTTTTTTATCTTCATTTTCAAAAGGTACTTTAGCTACTTCGTTATAATCTAATAAATAATTCTCCCAATAATTCTCAGCTTCTTCTTCATTTTTATTTTTAATCCATTTTATATAATTTGAATAAGAACTTACTTCTTTCAACATTGCATCTTGCCCAAATTTTAATTGGTTATAAATTTTAAATAGCTCTGATATTAATATACTTAAACACCAACCATCCAATATAATATGGTGATTACTTAAAATTAACTTATAAATATCATTTTGTGTTCTAACAACCTTTAATCTTATAAGAATGTCTTTATTTAATTTAAATTTATTCTTTTTATCTTCAGCAATTAACCTTTGAAGATAAATTTGTTCATCTATTAATTCATTACTTTTATCAATATAATCAATCTTAGCTTTTCTTTCCTCAAAGACAACTTGCATATTTTTATTAAAATTTTTATTATCAAAAATAGTTCTTAATATATCATGTCTTTTTATTAACTTATTAAATGATATCTCCATCATATTAATATCTAATTCACCTTTTACTGTTAAAACTACAACCTCATGATACGCTTCTGATTCTTCATCTAATAAAGCATGATATAACATCCCTTCCTGCATTGAACTTAAAGGATAGATATCTTTTATATTATTAAAACACTTTAAATAAGGCTTTAATTCATCTAAACTTATATTTTCCTCAGTTATATCTGCTGCTGTTTTTTCAGCAATCTCTTTAGATATACAATGATTGATTATCTCAATAAGATTTGCTTTATAGTTCTTTGATAATGCTTTTATAGTTTCTTCATTATAGTCATTATCACTATAAATAATATTCAAGTTTAAGCAGTTATTCATTAAAATAGCTGAAAAATCTAATAGGTGTAAAATTTCATTATTTAAAGAAATAGATTCTCCTGAATTAATAGTTGAAGCAGTAAATATAGTATTATTTATATCCCTATCAAATTGTCCTAAATAATTAAATGATATTTCAGGTTTTAATTTAAATTCTTTTCCATCCTTTGTTTCATTATTAGCCAAATATCTAATTATTCCATAGTTAATTCCCTTATCTGGTATTCTTCTCAATAAATCTTTAGTATTTTTTATTGTCTCTGCTAAATCTTTTTTTGCCTTTAATACCACTGGATATTGAGAAGTAAACCACCCTACAGTTCTTGTTATATCTACATTTTTTATTATCTCTTCTCTTCCATGCGCTTCTAAATTAATTAAAGTATTCTCTTCTCCAGTCCATTTATATATAGTTAAGGCTAACGCTGCTAGTAATATATCATTAATTTCTGTGTTGTATGCTTTATTTACTTTCTTTAATAAATTTTCTGTCTCTTCCTTAGAAAGCTCCATTGCAACGTTCTTTAGGCTAGAAAACTTTGAATCTTGTCCTTTTTTATCTTTAGGTAACTTTCTTAACTTAGATTTTTCTATTTCATTCCAGTAATTAACTTCTTTTTTCACCTTATAGCTATTCCCATACTCTTTTTGTTTGCTTGCCCACTCTTTAAAGGAAGTACTTTTCTCCTGAAGAACTATTTCTTCTCCATTTTTAGCCATTAAATAAGCATTTTGTAAATCTTCAAATATTATTCTCCAAGAAACTCCATCCACTACTAAATGATGAATTGCTATTAGAAGATGATCCCCATCTTTAGTTTCAAATAACCCTAATTTAACAAGAGGACCCTTTTCTAAGCTTATACTACCTTGTATTTTATTGCAGGCTTCTTTAATTTTCTCTTCACAAATAAAGTTATCATTTCTATAATCATGGATAGTTAAATCATAGAGATTTTCATCTATAGCTCTATTCTTCTGTTTTATTTCTCCGTTTATTACAGTATAACTCATTCTTAAAGCATCATGATGGCTAACTATTTTATCAAATGATTTCTCTAATAATTCTTTCTCAAATCCCTCTTTACTAAATATCATCATTGCTTGATTCCAATGATAATTTTCTTTGAAATTCATTTCAAAGAACCATTTTTGTATAGGTGTTAACTCTACATCTCCTGTTACTTCCTCTTGACTGACTTTTAAAACTTTTTCTTTTATATTTTTGCTTAATTCTTTAATTGTTGGGTTATTAAATAAATCTTTAACTCCAAAATAATATCCATAGTTCTTAGCTCTTGAAATTACTTGAATCGATTTTATAGAATCTCCACCTAAACTAAAGAAATCATCATTGATACCCACTCTATCTACAGCTAAAACATTTTTCCATATACTTACTAAAGATTTTTCAACTTCTGTTCTAGGTCTTTCATATTCTATTTCACTATCTAACTTTAAAGAAATTTCAGATAGTTTATTTTTATCTAACTTTCCATTTGCTGTTAGTGGAATTTTATCTAACTCTAAGAATGAAGATGGTATCATATAGCTTGGAAGGAATGCTTTAAGTTTTTTCTTTAATTCTTTTTGACTATATTTAATGTCTCCTATATAATAAGCTACTAAATATTTTATATTATCTTTATTTACATCTAGTACTCTAGCTTCTTTTATTCCCTCTATCTTCATTAAATTACTTTCAATTTCTCCAAGTTCTATTCTAAAACCTTTTATTTTAACTTGATTATCTATTCTACCTAAGAATTCTATATTTCCATCTGGTAGCCACCTTGCTAAATCTCCTGTTTTATAAATAACTTGTCCCTTTTCAAATGGATTTTCTATAAATTTCTCCTTTGTCAATTCCTGATTATTTAAATAGCCTCTAGCTACAGAATCGCCACTTACAGCTAATTCTCCTACTATAGCAACTGGAACCTTATTAAGCTTTTTATCTAAAATGTAAATTTTAGTATTTCTAAGTCCTTTACCTATTGGAACTGCTTTATTATAATCTTCCTTACCAGTAACCTTATAGAAAGTTGAACAAATCGTTGCCTCAGTAGGACCATATCCATTTACTATTTCTAAATTTCTATTTAAGCTACAAAAGTCTGATAAAATTTTTCCTCTTATAGCTTCAACTCCTACAAGCATTTTATTCAATCTAATATCTTTTTCAATTTTCTTTAGTTCTTCATAAACATATTTCAACAATGATGGTGGAATATAGGTAAATGTTATATCTTTCTCTACTATTAATTTTGCTATCTCCACTACATCAAAGGTTTTATGCTTGTCATTGATTACTAAGGTAGCACCTGAAGTTAATGCTATAAAGAACTCACAAACACTTACATCAAATACATAGTTTGTTAATGAAAGAACCTTATCTTCTCTTCCAAAACCACTGTTGAAAATATCTCTTAATGAAGCTATAAAGTTATGAAGATTTGAGTGCTTAACCATTACCCCTTTAGGATTTCCTGTTGTTCCTGACGTATAAATAACATAAGCTAAATCATCTTTCCTATTTATCTTCTCTAAATTTTCTATTTTTTTGTTATATAAGCTATTTTCAGATAGATCTATAATCTCACCATCAAATTCTAACTCTTCTTTTTCTTCACCTTTAGTTAGTAATAACCTACTATTACTATTCTTTAAAATATACTCTATTCTTCCCTTTGGCCATGTTTCATCAATTGGTAAATATGCTCCACCTGCTTTTAAAATAGCTATTATAGAAATTATCATTTCTATAGAACGGTCTACTTTTATAGCTACAATAGAATCTACTGTTACTGCTTTCTCTCTTAATATACTAGCTAAAGAGTTTGCTTTTTCATTAAGTTCCTTATAAGTTAACTCATTATTTTTGAAACTTACTGCAATTCCATCTCCCTGCTCTTTAACTTTTTCTTCAAAAATATCAACTATGGTTTTTTCTTTATCAAAATCTAAGAAAGTATCATTAAACTTATCTAAAGTTAATTCCTCCTCATTAGTTAAAATATTAATTTCACCAATAAGACCTTCTGGTTTACTTATTATATTAGAGATAACCTCTTTAAAGTGAACTAAGAATCTTTCTATAGTTTCCTTTTTGAATAACGCTCTACAATATTCTGCTCCTACATAATAAACATCTGTACTATTTTCAACAATAACACTTAAATCAAATTTTGATACCTTATGATTTCCCCATACTTGACTTATCTCTAGCTGATTCATATCAAGGTTAACCACTTCGTTATTTTGTAGGTTGAACATTACATCAAATAATGGATTTCTAGATAAGTCTCTCCTAACCTTTACTGCTTCTACTAACTCTTCAAAAGGATATTCTTGATTTTCATAAGCCTTAAGACAACTTTCTTTCAATTCATAAATAAAATCAATAATCCTTTTATTTCCTTCTGGCTTTTCTCTCATGGCTAATGTATTTACAAACATCCCCATCATAGATTCCATATCTCTATTTGTTCTACCTGAAATAGGAGTTCCAACTACAATATCCTCTTGAGCTGTATATTTATTTAAAGTTATCATATATGAAGCTAAAAGAATCATATATTCAGTTGCTCCTGTTTGCTTACATAAGTCTTCTATTCCCTTTTTTATATCTTTTGATAGAACTATAGTTTCTACTTCACCTTCATAACTTTGCTCTGATGGCCTATTATAATCATAAGGTAAATTAATTACAGGAACCTCTTCTACAAATTTACTTACCCAATATTCCTTTTGCTCATTTAAATCACGTTTATTCATCCACTCACTATAGTCTTTATATTGTAATTTAAGCTCTTGAAGATTTTCTCCATTATAAAGCTTTGAAAACTCATTGATAAAAATCCCCATACTCATACCATCACTGACTATATGATGCATATCTATAAGTAGATAATAATCCTCTTTATTTTTTACAAGTTTCATTCTTAACAAGTTTCCATTATCTAAATCAAATGCTTTTGTAAAACTCTCTAAAACTTTTAAAATTTGATTTTCATTTTCCTCATAACTATAATCAATTTCTACTTTTTCATTAACTTTTTGTATAAACTCTTCATCCTTCATAGCAAAGGAAGTTCTTAAAATTTCATGACGTTTAATAAGTTTTTCTAACGCCTCTTTTACTGCAGCTTCATTTACCTTGCCCTCTAATTTATAGGCCATTGGCATATTATACGCAGTACTTTCTTTATCCATCTTCCAAATTAAATAAACTCTCTTTTGTATAGAAGACATTAAATAATATTCTTTTTTCTCTGCTCTATTTATATAGCCTCCCTGTTCACTACCAATATTCTCTATATATTTAGCTATTCCTTCTGCTGTTTTTTCTGAGAAAATCACTTTAATAGGAACTCTTACTGAAGTTTCAGCCTCGATTCTATTAACAACTCTTGTAGCTCTTAATGAATGTCCTCCTATTTCAAAGAAATTAGCATCTACACTTATTTCTTTTATTCCAATAATCTCTTCAAAAATTGAAACAACCATTTTTTCCATTTCTGTTCTTGGAACTATATATTCTCTATTATTATCCTCAACTATATCTGGAAGTGCTCTTTTATCTAACTTTCCATTTCTATTAAGAGGTAAACTATCTATCTCCATCATATAAGCAGGAACCATATATTCTGGAAGCTCTCTTTTAAGTTCTTTTTTAATATCCTTAATATCTACAGTTTTTTCTGAAACTATATAAGCATAAATAGCCTCTTCACCATTTCTATCCTTCTTATTTATAACGGCAGCATCTTTTACATAATTAATTTTACAAATTGCATTTGTAATTTCTCCA
Source organism: Clostridium mediterraneense (assembly GCF_900091705.1). Taxonomy (GTDB): domain Bacteria; phylum Bacillota; class Clostridia; order Clostridiales; family Clostridiaceae; genus Sarcina; species Sarcina mediterraneense. The sequence goes on from NZ_LT594785.1 coordinate 2,242,063, forward strand.
AGCTCTATTCTAAAACCTCTTATTTTAATTTGTTGATCTGCTCTTCCTAAATATTCAATATTTCCATCTGAAAGCCATCTTGCTAAATCTCCAGTTTTATAAAGTTTTCCTTCTCCAAATGGATTTTCTATAAATCGTTCCTTTGTAAGTTCCTCCCTATTTAAATATCCTCTTGCTACAGAGTCACCTGAAATATACATTTCTCCCTGTACATTAATTGGAACTTTATTCATCATTTTATCTAAAATAAATATTTTATTATTAGCAATTGGAGTTCCTATAGTCGGAATTCCCTTTATATTATTCTTAGAGTCTATAGTTAAAGTAGTTACAACATGAGTTTCAGAAGGACCATAATGATTATGAAGTTTCACTTTATTTTCCGCTATAAGATTTTGTGTTTCTAAAGTCAAAGTTAACTGCTCTCCTGCAACCACTATATGATTAGTATTTTTAATAATAGTTTCTATATAATTTCTTTCTGATTGTAATAATTTAAAATAAGCTGTTGGTAAAAATACTGTTTTAATTTCATTTTTA
>NZ_LT594785.1:2243960-2245341 GCF_900091705.1 Clostridium mediterraneense
AGTGCTCTTTTATCTAACTTTCCATTTCTATTAAGAGGTAAACTATCTATTTCCATCATATAAGCAGGAACCATATATTCTGGAAGCTCTCTTTTAAGTTCTTTTTTAATATCCTTAATATCTACAGTTTTTTCTGAAACTATATAAGCATAAATAGCCTCTTCACCATTTCTATCCTTCTTATTTATAACGGCAGCATCTTTTACATAATTAATTTTACAAATTGCATTTGTAATTTCTCCAAGCTCTATTCTAAAACCTCTTATTTTAATTTGTTGATCTGCTCTTCCTAAATATTCAATATTTCCATCTGAAAGCCATCTTGCTAAATCTCCAGTTTTATAAAGTTTTCCTTCTCCAAATGGATTTTCTATAAATCGTTCCTTTGTAAGTTCCTCCCTATTTAAATATCCTCTTGCTACAGAGTAACCTGAAATATACATTTCTCCCTGTACATTAATTGGAACTTTATTCATCATTTTATCTAAAATAAATACTTTATTATTAGCAATTGGAGTTCCTATAGTCGGAATTCCCTTTATATTATTCTTAGAGTCTATAGTTAAAGTAGTTACAACATGAGTTTCAGAAGGACCATAATGATTATGAAGTTTCACTTTATTTTCCGCTATAAGATTTTGTGTTTCTAAAGTCAAAGTTAACTGCTCTCCTGCAACCACTATATGATTAGTATTTTTAATAATAGTTTCTATATAATTTCTTTCTGATTGTAATAATTTAAAATAAGCTGTTGGTAAAAATACTGTTTTAATTTCATTTTTAATTACAAACTCTAGTAGTCTATCCACATCTTTTCTTAACTCTTCTTTAATTAAGTAAAGTGCTCCCCCTGCTACTAAAGTAGATAAAATCTCTTGACTTGCCACATCAAAACATAAATTAGCAAACTGTAGTACTTTTTTATCAAGTTCTATTGTTGTATCATTTATTTCAAAGTTAATTAAGTTAGCTAAACTGCTATCCTTAAACATAACACCCTTAGGTGTTCCGGTTGTTCCCGAAGTATAAATAATATATATAAGACTTTCAGCTGTTCTTTCTACTAAGAAATTTTCTCTATTTCCTTCATAGAGAGTTTTATCTTCTAAATGAAGAATTTCACCATTAAAGTCTATATCTTTAACTAATTCCTTTTCTGTTAGAAGTAATTTACATCCACTATTTTCTAAGATAAATTCTATTCTTTCTTTTGGATAGTTTATATCTATTGGTAAATATGCTCCGCCAGCCTTTAAAGTTGCTATTATAGAAATTACCATTTCAATTGAACGATTAGCCATAATTCCTACTACTGAATCTTCTTGAATAGAGTGTTCTCTTAACTTCCTAGCTAAAGAATTTGCTCTTTCATTAAGTTCTC
>NZ_LT594785.1:2245633-2256248 GCF_900091705.1 Clostridium mediterraneense
AGTGCTCTTTTATCTAACTTTCCATTTCTATTAAGAGGTAAACTATCTATCTCCATCATATAAGCAGGAACCATATATTCTGGAAGCTCTCTTTTAAGTTCTTTTTTAATATCCTTAATATCTACAGTTTTTTCTGAAACTATATAAGCATAAATAGCCTCTTCACCATTTCTATCCTTCTTATTTATAACGGCAGCATCTTTTACATAATTAATTTTACAAATTGCATTTGTAATTTCTCCAAGCTCTATTCTAAAACCTCTTATTTTAATTTGTTGATCTGCTCTTCCTAAATATTCAATATTTCCATCTGAAAGCCATCTTGCTAAATCTCCAGTTTTATAAAGTTTTCCTTCTCCAAATGGATTTTCTATAAATCGTTCCTTTGTAAGTTCCTCCCTATTTAAATATCCTCTTGCTACAGAGTAACCTGAAATATACATTTCTCCCTGTACATTAATTGGAACTTTATTCATCATTTTATCTAAAATAAATACTTTATTATTAGCAATTGGAGTTCCTATAGTCGGAATTCCCTTTATATTATTCTTAGAGTCTATAGTTAAAGTAGTTACAACATGAGTTTCAGAAGGACCATAATGATTATGAAGTTTCACTTTATTTTCCGCTATAAGATTTTGTGTTTCTAAAGTCAAAGTTAACTGCTCTCCTGCAACCACTATATGATTAGTATTTTTAATAATAGTTTCTATATAATTTTTTTCTGATTGTAATAATTTAAAATAAGCTGTTGGTAAAAATACTGTTTTAATTTCATTTTTAGTTACAAACTCTAGTAGTCTATCCACATCTTTTCTTAACTCTTCTTTAATTAAGTAAAGTGCTCCCCCTGCTACTAAAGTAGATAAAATCTCTTGACTTGCCACATCAAAACATAAATTAGCAAACTGTAGTACTTTTTTATCAAGTTCTATTGTTGTATCATTTATTTCAAAGTTAATTAAGTTAGCTAAACTGCTATCCTTAAACATAACACCCTTAGGTGTTCCAGTTGTTCCCGAAGTATAAATAATATATATAAGACTTTCAGCTGTTCTTTCTACTAAGAAATTTTCTCTATTTCCTTCATAGAGAGTTTTATCTTCTAAATGAAGAATTTCACCATTAAAGTCTATATCTTTAACTAACTCCTTTTCTGTTAGAAGTAATTTACATCCACTATTTTCTAAGATAAATTCTATTCTTTCTTTTGGATAGTTTATATCTATTGGTAAATATGCTCCGCCAGCCTTTAAAGTTGCTATTATAGAAATTACCATTTCAATTGAACGATTAGCCATAATTCCTACTACTGAATCTTCTTGAATAGAGTGTTCTCTTAACTTCCTAGCTAAAGAATTTGCTCTTTCATTAAGTTCTCTATAGCTTATTTCTTCATCTTTGAATACTAATGCTACTTTATTTGGATTTACTTTTACTCTTTCCTCAAATAATTCTATTACAGAACCTTTATTTTCATACTCAGTCTTTGTATTATTAAAGCTTTCATCAATTAATTTTTCTTCTTCCTTTGTTATAACTTCAATTTCTCCAATTAAACTATTTGGAGCTTCTATAACTCTAGAAATAATTTCCTTAAAGTGTCCTAAGAATCTCTCTATTGTTTCTTTTTTAAATAAAGCTGTAGAATATTCTGCTGCTATAGAATAAACATCTTCATTGCATGATAACATAACACTTAGATCAAATTTTGATATATCATGCTCTCCACTTACTAGCATTCCTTCTGTATCACCTATTAAAAGATTAACTCTTTCATTATTTTGTAAATTAAACATTACATCAAATAATGGATTTCTAGATAAATCTCTTTTTATTGAAACAGCTTCTACTAATTCTTCAAATGGATATTCCTGATTTTCATAAGCCTTAAGACAGCTTCCCTTCACCTCCATTATGAAGTCAATAATTTTTTTCTTAGCCTCTGGTTTCTCTCTTATTGCTAAAGTATTTACAAACATCCCCATCATAGATTCCATATCTTTATTTGTTCTTGCTGATATAGGAGTTCCTACTACAATATCCTCTTGAGCTGTATACTTATTTAAAAGAACTAAAAAGATTGATAAAAATACCATATATTCAGTCGCCCCAGTATAATTACATAACTCTTCTATTCCTTTTTTCATTTCTTTTTCTAATTCAATTATAGCCAATGCACCTTTATAACTTTGTTCTGCTGGTCTACTATAGTCATAAGGTAAATTAATTACTGGTACCTCTTCTTCAAATTGCTTTTCCCAGTATTCTTTTTGATTAGTTAAATCTCGCTTTTCCATCCATTGACTATAATCTTTATACTGTAACTTAAGCTCACTAAGATTTTCACCATTATAAAAACTTGAAAAATCTTTTATAAATATTCCAATACTCATTCCATCACTTACTATATGATGAGTATCCATTAAAAGATAATTTTCTGCCTTTATTCTTACAACCTTCATCCTTACTAAAGATCCTTTTTCTAAGTCAAAAGCTTTAGTAAAATCTTTTATTACTTCTTTTATATCTTTATCTGATTCTTCATAACTACAACTAATTTCTGTATTTTTTAAAATCTTTTGTACAAGTTTTCCCTCTTTCATCAAGAAAGCTGTTCTTAAAATTTCATGACGTTTTACAAGCTTTCCCAAAGCATCCTTAACTTTATTAAAATCTAATTTATTTTCTAACTTATAACAAATTGGCATATTATATGCTGTATTTTCTTTATCCATTTGCCATAACAAATAAACTCTTTTTTGAACTGACGACATTGGATAAAATTCTTTTTCTTCCGCCTTCTCTATAAAGTTATATTTTTTATCCTTATTATTTTCTACATAATTTGCTATTCTTTCTATTGTTTTCTCTGAAAAAATTACTTTTATAGGAACTCTAACTCCAGTTTCAGCCTCTATTCTATTTACTACCTTAGTTGCCCTTAAAGAATGACCTCCTATTTCAAAGAAATCAGCATCTACACTTACTCTACAAGTTCCGATAACCTCTGCAAATATTTTTTCAATAATTTCTTCATTTTTATTTCTTGGTGCAACATACTCTTCCCTTTGCTCAACAACTATTTCTGGTAAAACTTTTTTATCTAGTTTTCCATTTTTATTTACAGGTAATTTATCTAATTGCATCATATATGGTGGAACCATATATTCAGGTAAATTTTTACGAAGTTCTTTTTTCACTTCTTTTATATCAACTTCTTTTTCCGAAACTATATATCCATAAAGATTTAATTCTCCACTAGCGTCATTTCTTGTTATTACAGCTGCATCTTTTATATACTTAATTCTACATAACACATTAGAAATTTCTCCAAGCTCTATTCTGAATCCTCTAATTTTCACCTGTTCATCTATACGACCTATAAATTCTATATTTCCATCAGGAAGCCATCTTGCTAAATCTCCTGTTCTATAAAGTTTACCTTCTCCAAATGGATTATCAATAAATTTTTCCTTAGTAAGTTTTTCATCATTAAGATAACCTACCGATACACCAATTCCAGCAATACAAATCTCACCAGGAACTCCAATCCCACAAAGGTTTAAATCTTGAAGAATATAATAATATGAATTTGATATTGGCTTACCAATTGATACATTATTCCCTCTTTCTGGTCCAGACAACTCATTTACTGTCGACCAAACTGTTGTTTCTGATGGGCCATAAACATTAGCAATTATAGCCTTCGTATACTCCTGTAATTTATTTACTAAGTCTGGCTCTACCTTCTCTCCTCCTAAAGTAATATACTTAAGAGATTTTAGCTTCTTTAACTTTTCAGCTTGAGTTAATAACATCTTTATTCTACTAGGTGTTGTCTGTAATATCTCAATATGATTTTTAGCAATAAATTTGATTAAATGTTCAACATCTTCTCTTTCATCTTTATTTGCGATAAATGTAGTCATTCCATTCATAAATACTAATAAAGTTTCTGTACCAAAAATATCAAAGGTCATTGTTGCCAAAGATCCCATATTATTTAGATTTCTATTAAATACACCAACTAAAGTATTTTTATGATTTTTTATACAATAATTAATCATATTTTTATGCTTAATCATAACAGCTTTTGGTTTTCCTGTAGTTCCTGAAGTATAAATAAGATATAACATATCCTCAACTGTATTTACTTTTTCTAAGTTTTCTCCAGTTCCACTAAAAAATCCTTTATCCTCTAAATTAAATAATGGAATATCCTTTGTTTCTATTTCACATTTATAAGTTAATAAAGCCTTTGGCTTACAATCTGAAATTATATAACTAATTCTCTCTTCTGGATAATTCGGATCAATAGGTATATATGCTGCCCCAGCTTTTATAATGGCTAAAATCCCCATAACCATCTCTAGACTTCTTTCAGCAATAATACCTACATAATCATTTGGCTTTACATTAACTTTTCTTAAATTTAAGGCTAAATTATTTACTTTTTCATTTAATTCCCTATAGGTTAACTTTTCATTTTCATAGACTAAAGCTACTTTATTTGGAGTCTTTTCTACCTGCTCCTCAAAAAATTCTACAATGGTCTTTTTCCTATCATAGTAGACAAAATTATCATTAAAATTATTTAAAATAAGTTCTCTCTCTTTTTTAGTTGCTACTTCTATCTCTCCAATAAGAATCTCTGGATTTGCAGTCGTCTTTAAAAGAATTTCTTTAAAATGAATTAAAAGCCTATCTACAGTTTCTTTTTTAAATAACCCTTTAGAATACTCTGCTCCCACAAAATATCCATCTTCATTATTTTCAACAACTATGCTTAAATCAAACTTTGCAATTCTATTATTACTCCATAATTGCTCTATCTTAACTCCCTTCATTAAAATATCGCATTTTTCATTATTTTGAACACCAAATGTTATATCAAATAAAGGATTTCTCGAAAAGTCTTTTCTTCCATTAACAGCTTCAACTAATTCTTCAAATGGATACTCTTGATTTTCATAAGCTTTTAAGCAAGTTTCTTTTATCTCTTTTACAAAATTTTTGAAACTTTTTTTATTAGTTGGTTTACCTCTCATTGCAAGGGTATTTATAAATACTCCCATTAATGATTCTATATCCCTGTTTACTCTACCTGATATAGGTGTTCCTACAACAATATCTTCCTGTCTAGTATATTTATTTAAAACTACCATAAATGCTGATAAAAGAACCATATACTCTGTAGCTCCAGTCTCCCCACAAAGTTTTTCTATAGCCTTTTTCATTTCTTTATCAAGTTCAAGACCAGTAAGTGCTCCCACCTTATTAATCTCTGATGCTCTATTATAATCGTAAGGTAAATCTATTACAGGGGCTTCCTCTTCAAACTCATTTACCCAGTATGCTTTTTGTTCATCTAAATTTCTACTACTCATCCATTCACTATAATCTTTGTATTGTAACTGAGGTTTTGTAAGTTTTTCACCATTATAAAGCTTATTAAATTCTCTAATAAAAATTCCCATACTCATTCCATCACTAACTATATGATGCATATCTAAGAATAAGTATTTCTCCTTCTTTGAATCTATTACAACTGCTCTTATTAAATTTCCCTTATCTATTTCAAAAGGCTTTGTAAAATTTTCAAAAATCTCATCTACACTTATACTTTTTTCTATAAATTTACAATCTACTTTTAAATTAGATAAAACCTTTTGCACTGGCTCTCCATCTTTAATTATAAATGCTGTTCTTAAAACTTCATGGCGCCTAATAATCTCCTCTAAAGCATTTTTAATAGCCTTTTTATTTACTCTTCCTTGAAGTCTATAACAAGTCGGCATATTATAAGCTAAACTTTCTTTATCTATTTCCCAAATTAAAAACATTCTTTTTTGAGCTGATGACATTATATAATAATCCATTTCCTTTGCCTTTGGTATAAAATCAACTTCATTAACTTCAAAACTTTCTATATATCTAGCAATTGCTTCTACTGTTCTTTCTGAAAATATAGCTTTTATTGGTATTCTTACAGCTATTTCTCCTTCAATTCTATTTACAACCTTTGCAGCTCTTAGAGAATGCCCTCCTATTTCAAAGAAATCATCATCTATACTTATTTTTTCTTTACCAGTTACTTCTTTGAATATTTTAATAATAATTTCCTCAATTTTAGTTCTTGCCTCTATATAAACCTTACCTTCATCCTCTAAGATATCAGGTAACGCTTTTTTATCTAGCTTTCCATTTCTATTTACAGGAATTTCTTCAATTTGCATCATATATGACGGAACCATGTATTCAGGAAGCTCCTTACGAATTTCTGCTTTAATTTCTTTAAAATTAATTACCCTCTTTGATACTAAATAAGCATAAAGTGCTTTTTCTTTCCCATTAACTGTCTTCGCCACAACTGCAACAGAATGTATATCTTTAATTTTCTTTATTACACTTTCAATCTCACCAAGCTCTATTCTAAATCCTCTTATTTTAACCTGTTCATCTATACGCCCTAGATATTCTATATTCCCATCGGATAACCATCTTGCTAAATCTCCAGTTTTGTAAAGTTTTCCTTCTCCATAAGGGTTATCTATAAATTTCTCCTTTGTAAGTTCTGGTCTATTTAAATATCCTCTTGCTAGTCCATCTCCTGCTATAGCTAATTCGCCTGCTATTCCTATTCCACAAAGACTACTATCACCATTAATGATATAAACTTTTTTATTATCAATTGGTTTTCCTATAGGAATTCTATCTGGAATTATTTCTTTATTATCACAGTACCACTGAGTTGCTGAAACTGTTGCTTCTGTAGGGCCATAAGCATTTAAGTATCCACTGCCTTCTTTAATCGCTTTTAAAACAACTTCCTTACTACTTTCTGATCCAGCAGTAACTACCATTCTTTTTCTAGTAGTCTTTAACTGTTGATAATATTGTGGTGGCATTGCCATCATTGTAGTACCTGCTGAATATTTACTTACATAATCTATATCTAAAAGCTTATCTTGATCTATAATATAAAGTGATGCCCCTGTTAAAATAGACATTGTTATATCCCAAACTGAACCATCAAAGGCAATGTTAGAGAATTGTAATACCTTATCCGCTTCAGTTATTTTTATAGAATTTATAAAGTATTTTCTTAAATTCACTACACCATTATGTTCAATCATAACTCCTTTAGGCTTACCTGTAGTACCAGAAGTATAAATTACATAAAGTAAATCAGTCGGTTTGTTTACTTTTTCTAACTTTCTAAAGTGACCTGCAAAAACACTCTCATCTTCAAGATTTAAAACTTTTAAATTTTCTTTACTTATATCTGCTTTATAGGTTAAAAGTAATTTAGGGCTACAGTCTGAAAGAATATAATTTATTCTTTCTTCTGGATATTCAGGATCAATTGGTACATAAGCTCCTCCTGACTTTATAACTGCAACTATAGCAATAATCATCTCTAAGCTTCTTTTTGCTGCAATAGCAACTCTATCCTCTGGCTTGATTCCAGAATCTCTTAATATTCTTGCTAAAATAGTAGCTTTTTCATCTAGTTCTTTATAAGTTAATTTTTCCTTTCCAAATATAATAGCATCTCTATCACCATTAATCTTTACCTGTTCTTCAAAAAGATCTATAACAGTTTGTTTTTTATCATATTCAACAAAAGTATCATTAAACTGACCTAAAATTATTTCTTTTTCTTCTTTTGTTATAATAGTAATTTCACCAATGGAAATTTTAGGATTATCTATTATTCTATAAAGTACTTCTTTGAAATGAATTAAAAATCTTTCAATAGTCTCTTGCTTAAATAAAGCAACAGAATATTCTACTGAAACATCATAACCATCTTCTTTACTTGCCATATTTACACTAATATCAAATTTAGATATTTTAGATCCTCCCCAAACTGATTCTACTTCAACCTCTTTCATTTCAAGATTAAAATCCTCATTAGTTCTTAATCCAAACATTACATCAAATAATGGATTTCTAGATAAATCTCCTTTAACTCCAATTGCCTCTACTAATTCTTCAAATGGATACTCTTGATTTTCATAGGCTTTCAAACAACCTTCTTTTACTTCATAAACAAATTTTAAAAACTCTTTTTTATTTTCCGGCTTTTCTCTTATGGCAAGTGTATTTATAAACATTCCCATCATTGATTCCATCTCTTTATTCGTTCTTCCTGAAATCGCTGTTCCTACTACTATATCTTCCTGTCTTGTATATTTATTTAAAAGTACCATAAAGGCTGCTAATAAAAGCATATATTCTGTAGCTCCAGTTTTTCTGCATAACTCTTTTATTCCATCTTTAATTTCCTTTGCGAATTTTAAACTTATAGTATTACCTTCATAACTTTTTTCCATTGGTCTATTATAATCATAACTAAAATCAATTACTGGTACTTCCTCTTCAAACTTACTTAACCAATAAGATTTTTGTTCTTCAAAATTTCTTTTATTCATCCACTCACTATAATCTTTATACTGTAATGTAAGTTCACTTAGCTTATCTCCATTATAAAAAGCTGAAAGCTCCTTTATAAAAATAGCCATACTTACAGCATCACTAACAATATGGTGCATATCTATTAGTAAATAAAAATATTTTTCACCCTTTACAAGTTTTGCCCTTATTAATTCTCCTTTATCTAAAGAAAATACCTTTGTAAATTCATCTAATAGTTCTTCTATTTTTTTATTACTTTCTTCATATTCATAATCAATTTTCACTTTTGGTAAAATATTTTGTACTAACTCTCCATCCTCTATTGTAAATTTAGTTCTTAATATTTCATGTCGATTAATTACATTTTCAAAGGCACTTTTTACAAGTTCTTCTTTTACATCTCCCTTTAATCTATAACAAGTTGGCATATTATAGGCTAGATTTTCCTTATCCATATTCCATAATAAGTACATTCTCTTTTGTGCTGAGGACATTAAATAATATTCCTTTTCCTCTACCTTTGTTATAATATCAATATTTTCTGCCTTTAAATTTTCTAAATATAAAGCTATTCCCTCTACTGTTCTTTCTGAAAAAATTACCTTAATAGGAATTCTTACATCAAAAACAGCTTCTATTCTATTTACTACCTTTGTTGCTCTTAATGAATGTCCTCCTACTTCAAAGAAATCAGAATCAATACTTATTTTCTCAATTCCTATAACTTCTTTAAATATCTCAGCTACAATTTCTTCTGTTTTATTTCTTGCTCCAATATACTGTTTTTGATCGCCCTCTATAATTTCTGGAAGTGCTCTTTTATCTAACTTTCCATTTCTATTAAGAGGTAAACTATCTATTTCCATCATATAAGCAGGAACCATATATTCTGGAAGCTCTCTTTTAAGTTCTTTTTTAATATCCTTAATATCTACAGTTTTTTCTGAAACTATATAAGCATAAATAGCCTCTTCACCATTTCTATCCTTCTTATTTATAACGGCAGCATCTTTTACATAATTAATTTTACAAATTGCATTTGTAATTTCTCCAAGCTCTATTCTAAAACCTCTTATTTTAATTTGTTGATCTGCTCTTCCTAAATATTCAATATTTCCATCTGAAAGCCATCTTGCTAAATCTCCAGTTTTATAAAGTTTTCCTTCTCCAAATGGATTTTCTATAAATCGTTCCTTTGTAAGTTCCTCCCTATTTAAATATCCTCTTGCTACAGAGTAACCTGAAATATACATTTCTCCCTGTACATTAATTGGAACTTTATTCATCATTTTATCTAAAATAAATATTTTATTATTAGCAATTGGAGTTCCTATAGTCGGAATTCCCTTTATATTATTCTTAGAGTCTATAGTTAAAGTAGTTACAACATGAGTTTCAGAAGGACCATAATGATTATGAAGTTTCACTTTATTTTCCGCTATAAGATTTTGTGTTTCTAAAGTCAAAGTTAACTGCTCTCCTGCAACCACTATATGATTAGTATTTTTAATAATAGTTTCTATATAATTTCTTTCTGATTGTAATAATTTAAAATAAGCTGTTGGTAAAAATACTGTTTTAATTTCATTTTTAGTTACAAACTCTAGTAGTCTATCCACATCTTTTCTTAACTCTTCTTTAATTAAGTAAAGTGCTCCCCCTGCTACTAAAGTAGATAAAATCTCTTGACTTGCCACATCAAAACATAAATTAGCAAACTGTAGTACTTTTTTATCAAGTTCTATTGTTGTATCATTTATTTCAAAGTTAATTAAGTTAGCTAAACTGCTATCCTTAAACATAACACCCTTAGGTGTTCCGGTTGTTCCCGAAGTATAAATAATATATATAAGACTTTCAGCTGTTCTTTCTACTAAGAAATTTTCTCTATTTCCTTCATAGAGAGTTTTATCTTCTAAATGAAGAATTTCACCATTAAAGTCTATATCTTTAACTAATTCCTTTTCTGTTAGAAGTAATTTACATCCACTATTTTCTAAGATAAATTCTATTCTTTCTTTTGGATAGTTTATATCTATTGGTAAATATGCTCCGCCAGCCTTTAAAGTTGCTATTATAGAAATTACCATTTCAATTGAACGATTAGCCATAATTCCTACTACTGAATCTTCTTGAATAGAGTGTTCTCTTAACTTCCTAGCTAAAGAATTTGCTCTTTCATTAAGTTCTC
>NZ_LT594785.1:2257382-2258763 GCF_900091705.1 Clostridium mediterraneense
AGTGCTCTTTTATCTAACTTTCCATTTCTATTAAGAGGTAAACTATCTATTTCCATCATATAAGCAGGAACCATATATTCTGGAAGCTCTCTTTTAAGTTCTTTTTTAATATCCTTAATATCTACAGTTTTTTCTGAAACTATATAAGCATAAATAGCCTCTTCACCATTTCTATCCTTCTTATTTATAACGGCAGCATCTTTTACATAATTAATTTTACAAATTGCATTTGTAATTTCTCCAAGCTCTATTCTAAAACCTCTTATTTTAATTTGTTGATCTGCTCTTCCCAAATATTCAATATTTCCATCTGAAAGCCATCTTGCTAAATCTCCAGTTTTATAAAGTTTTCCTTCTCCAAATGGATTTTCTATAAATCGTTCCTTTGTAAGTTCCTCCCTATTTAAATATCCTCTTGCTACAGAGTCACCTGAAATATACATTTCTCCCTGTACATTAATTGGAACTTTATTCATCATTTTATCTAAAATAAATATTTTATTATTAGCAATTGGAGTTCCTATAGTCGGAATTCCCTTTATATTATTCTTAGAGTCTATAGTTAAAGTAGTTACAACATGAGTTTCAGAAGGACCATAATGATTATGAAGTTTCACTTTATTTTCCGCTATAAGATTTTGTGTTTCTAAAGTCAAAGTTAACTGCTCTCCTGCAACCACTATATGATTAGTATTTTTAATAATAGTTTCTATATAATTTCTTTCTGATTGTAATAATTTAAAATAAGCTGTTGGTAAAAATACTGTTTTAATTTCATTTTTAGTTACAAACTCTAGTAGTCTATCCACATCTTTTCTTAACTCTTCTTTAATTAAGTAAAGTGCTCCCCCTGCTACTAAAGTAGATAAAATCTCTTGACTTGCCACATCAAAACATAAATTAGCAAACTGTAGTACTTTTTTATCAAGTTCTATTGTTGTATCATTTATTTCAAAGTTAATTAAGTTAGCTAAACTGCTATCCTTAAACATAACACCCTTAGGTGTTCCGGTTGTTCCCGAAGTATAAATAATATATATAAGACTTTCAGCTGTTCTTTCTACTAAGAAATTTTCTCTATTTCCTTCATAGAGAGTTTTATCTTCTAAATGAAGAATTTCACCATTAAAGTCTATATCTTTAACTAATTCCTTTTCTGTTAGAAGTAATTTACATCCACTATTTTCTAAGATAAATTCTATTCTTTCTTTTGGATAGTTTATATCTATTGGTAAATATGCTCCGCCAGCCTTTAAAGTTGCTATTATAGAAATTACCATTTCAATTGAACGATTAGCCATAATTCCTACTACTGAATCTTCTTGAATAGAGTGTTCTCTTAACTTCCTAGCTAAAGAATTTGCTCTTTCATTAAGTTCTC
>NZ_LT594785.1:2259417-2314355 GCF_900091705.1 Clostridium mediterraneense
AGTGCTCTTTTATCTAACTTTCCATTTCTATTAAGAGGTAAACTATCTATTTCCATCATATAAGCAGGAACCATATATTCTGGAAGCTCTCTTTTAAGTTCTTTTTTAATATCCTTAATATCTACAGTTTTTTCTGAAACTATATAAGCATAAATAGCCTCTTCACCATTTCTATCCTTCTTATTTATAACGGCAGCATCTTTTACATAATTAATTTTACAAATTGCATTTGTAATTTCTCCAAGCTCTATTCTAAAACCTCTTATTTTAATTTGTTGATCTGCTCTTCCCAAATATTCAATATTTCCATCTGAAAGCCATCTTGCTAAATCTCCAGTTTTATAAAGTTTTCCTTCTCCAAATGGATTTTCTATAAATCGTTCCTTTGTAAGTTCCTCCCTATTTAAATATCCTCTTGCTACAGAGTCACCTGAAATATACATTTCTCCCTGTACATTAATTGGAACTTTATTCATCATTTTATCTAAAATAAATATTTTATTATTAGCAATTGGAGTTCCTATAGTCGGAATTCCCTTTATATTATTCTTAGAGTCTATAGTTAAAGTAGTTACAACATGAGTTTCAGAAGGACCATAATGATTATGAAGTTTCACTTTATTTTCCGCTATAAGATTTTGTGTTTCTAAAGTCAAAGTTAACTGCTCTCCTGCAACCACTATATGATTAGTATTTTTAATAATAGTTTCTATATAATTTTTTTCTGATTGTAATAATTTAAAATAAGCTGTTGGTAAAAATACTGTTTTAATTTCATTTTTAGTTACAAACTCTAGTAGTCTATCCACATCTTTTCTTAACTCTTCTTTAATTAAGTAAAGTGCTCCCCCTGCTACTAAAGTAGATAAAATCTCTTGACTTGCCACATCAAAACATAAATTAGCAAACTGTAGTACTTTTTTATCAAGTTCTATTGTTGTATCATTTATTTCAAAGTTAATTAAGTTAGCTAAACTGCTATCCTTAAACATAACACCCTTAGGTGTTCCGGTTGTTCCCGAAGTATAAATAATATATATAAGACTTTCAGCTGTTCTTTCTACTAAGAAATTTTCTCTATTTCCTTCATAGAGAGTTTTATCTTCTAAATGAAGAATTTCACCATTAAAGTCTATATCTTTAACTAATTCCTTTTCTGTTAGAAGTAATTTACATCCACTATTTTCTAAGATAAATTCTATTCTTTCTTTTGGATAGTTTATATCTATTGGTAAATATGCTCCGCCAGCCTTTAAAGTTGCTATTATAGAAATTACCATTTCAATTGAACGATTAGCCATAATTCCTACTACTGAATCTTCTTGAATAGAGTGTTCTCTTAACTTCCTAGCTAAAGAATTTGCTCTTTCATTAAGTTCTCCATAGCTTATTTCTTCATCTGCGAATACTAATGCTACTTTATTTGGATTTACTTTTACTCTTTCCTCAAATAATTCTATTACAGAACCTTTATTTTCATACTCAGTCTTTGTATTATTAAAGCTTTCATCAATTAATTTTTCTTCCTCTTTTGTTATGACTTTAATTTCTCCAATTAAATTATTCAAATTTTTAGAAATTATTTTAAGTAATTCATTAAAATGAAATAAAAATCTTTTTATAGTTTCTTCTTTAAATAATGCTGTAGAATATTCTGCACCTATAAAATAACCATCTTCCTTACTTTCCATCATCACTGTTATATCAAATTTTGATACTTTTGCTGCTCCCCATAATTGTTCAGTTTTAAGATTATTTAAATCTAAACTTACCGTTTCATTATTTTTTAAACCAAACATTACATCAAATAATGGATTTCTAGATAAATCTCTTTTTACTGAAACAGCTTCTACTAATTCTTCAAATGGATATTCTTGATTTTCATAAGCCTTTATACAACTTTCCTTTACTTCCTTTAAAAAACTATTAAAGCTCTTCTTTGATTCTGGCTTTCCTCTCATCGCTAAGGTATTTACAAACATACCCATCATAGTTTCCATCTCTTTATTATTTCTTACTAATATAGGTGTTCCTACCACAATATCCTCTTGATTTGTATACTTATTTAAAAGAATCATAAAGGTTGATAAAAGCACCATATATTCTGTTGTTCCAGTATTTTTACAAAGCTCTATGATTCCATCCTTTACTTCTTTATCTACCAAAATACTAGTATCTGCCCCTTCATAACTTTGCTCTACAGGTCTAATGTAATCATAGGGTAAATTTATTACTGGTGCTTCCTCTTTAAACTCATTAATCCAATATTCTCTTTGGATTTTTAAATCTTTCTTCTCCATCCATTGACTATAATCTTTATACTGTAACTTAAGCTCCTTAAGATTTTTACCATTATAAAGATTTGAAAATTCTCTGATAAAAATACCAATACTCATGCCATCACTAACAATATGATGCATATCTATAAGAAGATAATTATTAAAATCCTTTTTTATAACCTTTATTCTTACTAAGTTTCCATTTTCTAAATCAAAAGGTTTTACAAAATCATCAAATATTTCAAGTAATTCTTTATTACTTTCTTCAAAGGAATAATCCACAGTTCCCTTTTCTAAAATCTTTTGAAGAAGCTCTCCCTTTTCCATTAAAAAGGCTGTTCTTAAAATTTCATGGCGAGCTATAAGCTTTTCTAAAGAACTTTTTACTCTATCTAAATCTAAATCACCTTCTAACTTGTAGTATGAAGGGGTATTATAAGCTAGGTTGTCCTTATCCATTTTCCAAAGTAAATATATTCTTTTTTGAACAGAAGACATAGGATAAAACTCTTTTTCCTCTACTTTTTTAATCTCATCTATCTCTTTTCCTTTAATTTCTTCTATATATTTTGCTATTCCTTCAATAGTTCTCTCAGTAAAGATACTTTTTATAGGAACTTTTACCTTTAATTCTTCTTCTATTCTATTTGTAAGTTTTGTAGCTCTTAATGAATGTCCTCCAACTTCAAAGAAATCAGTATCAATACTTAAATTTTCGACAGCAACAATTTCTTCAAATATGTCTTTTACAATAGTTTCTACTTCATTTCTTGCTGGAATATATCTCCCTAAATCAACAAACTCTATATTAGGTAATGCCTTTCTATCTAGCTTTCCACTTGTATTTATAGGGATTTTTTCTATCTGCATCATATAAGTAGGAATCATATAGTCAGGTAATTCTTTTCTAATCTCTTTTTTAACTTCTTTAATTTCAATCTTTTCATCAGAAACTAAATATCCATAAATATTCTTTTCTCCCTTATCATCCTCTTTAGTTATTACTGCTACATCTTTTATAGATTTAATTTTTCTTATTACATTAGCAATTTCCGCAAGTTCTATTCTAAATCCTCTAATTTTAACCTGATGGTCAACCCTACCTAAATATTCAACAGTTCCATCAATAAGCCACCTTGCTAAGTCTCCAGTTTTATAAAGTTTTTCTCCCTTTTCATATGGATTATCTATAAATTTTTCACTAGTTAGTTTTTCATTATTTAAATATCCTCTAGCTAAACCATCTCCACTTATATAAAGTTCTCCTATTGCTCCAATTGGAAGTAATTTATTTTTATTATCTAAAATATATACTCTATAATTTTTTAATGGTTTCCCTATTGGAATATCTTCAAATTTATCTATATTATTTTTATTTATATTTTGGTAAGTTGAATCTACAGTACATTCAGTAGGACCATAAACATTGGTTATAATTACATCATTTTTTAACTTACTAAATATTTTAATTACAAGATCCTTTAAAAGCTTATCCCCACCTATTATCATTTGTTTCAGTTGTAATCTCTGATCTTCTAATAGATTAGAATTTGCCATTAAAGATAAATGTATTGGAGTACCATCTGTTATATCTATTTTATTTTCTAAATAAAATTCTATTAATTTATCTCCATCACTTCTAGCTTCATTAGAAACAATATATAATGAATGTCCTAATAATAAGGAAGCAAATATTTGTTGAACAGACGCATCAAAAGCATAATTTGCTACTAATGCAACTTTTAATTTTTTACTATAATTATCATAAACAATATTTTTTAAGTTGGTTACTAAATTAATAACACTTTTATGCTCTATCATTACACCCTTTGGATTTCCTGTTGTTCCTGATGTATAAATAACATAAGCTAAATCATTTTTACTATTTATATTCTCTAAAATTTCTTCATCATTTTTTAAAGACTCTTTTTCAGAAATATCTATAATTTTGCCTTTAAATTGAATTTCTCTACTAAGCTCTTTTGTACTTATTAATAAACGTGCATTACTATTTCCTAAAATATATTCTATTCTATTTTGGGGATAGTTTGGATCTATTGGTAAATAAGCTGCTCCAGCCTTTAAAATAGCTACTATTCCTATGATCATCTCAAGAGATCTATCCAACATCAATCCTACAATTTCATCTTTTTTAATATTATTTTTTCTTAATACTTTAGCTAAAGCTGTTGCTTTTTCATTTAATTCTTTATAAGTTAATTTCTCCTTTTCATAAACGACAGCAATGTCTTCTCCATTTTGCTCTACTTGTCTATTAAAAATATCTACTATAGTTTTCTCATCTTCATAGATAAAATCTGTATCATTAAATTGATTTAAAATTTTCTCTTTTTCTTTTTCATTTATTATTGAAATATCACCTATCTTTTTATTTTCTTCCTTAAGTATTATTTTTAAAGTTTCTTTAAACTCCCTTGAAACCTTCTCTATAGTTTTTTTATAGAATAAATCTGTATTATATTCAAATACACCTTTAATTGCCGTTCCATCATCCTCCATTTGAAGAGTTATATCAAATGATGATCTTTTACTTCCTAGAGCTTCTGGTTCTACCCTTACTCCACTTAATTCCAATTTTGATCCACCTAAATTTTGGTAAGTGAACATAAGTTGAAAAAATGGATTTCTACTGTTATCTCTTACAGGATTAATTCTTTCAACTAACTGATCAAAAGGAAATTCTTCATTATCATAAGCTTCAAGTGTAGTTGTTCTGACATTTTGAAGAAAATCTAAAAAATACATGTCATCATCTATTTCTGTTGATAAAACTACAGTATTTACAAAAAATCCTATTATATTTTCTATTCCTTTTATTTTTCTATTTGCAACAGTAGTTCCTATTGTAATATTTTTCTGTTTACTATATTTATAAATTAAAACTTTATAAACTGCTAATAAAACTGTATTTATAGTAAAGTTATTCTTTATAGAATAATCTCGTAGCTCTTTCACTATTTCATCTTCTAAATCAAAAAATATCACATCTCCTTTGCCAGATGCTTCAACAGGCCTTTTTTTATCAATTGGAAACTCCACACTTTGCTCAATATTTTCTAGTTTATTCTTCCAATACTCAAACTGCTTTTCCAATCTCTTTTGTGATAACTCTTTCCTTTGCCATACTGCATAGTCAGCATATTTAATCTCTTCATTTTTAATTTCTATACTTTTACCTTTAGTTAATCTATTATACTTCTCAGTTAAGCTTCTATAAAATACTCCCATTGACCATCCATCAAAAATAATATGATGAACTACTGTAATAAATATACTCTCATCTTCTCCTACTTTAATTAATAAAAACCTAATTAGAGGTCCCTCTTCTAAATTAAATGGTTTATATAACTCTTTTTCATAAATTTCTTTAATTTTTCTATCAATCTCCACTTTAGAATTTTTAGATAAATCAATTCTATTTATTTTTTCATTAAAATCTGGTTGAATTATTTGCGTTAACTCATCATTTATATCTTTAAATTTGGTCCTTAAAGATTCTTGCTCCATAGCCATTTCATATAAAGCTTTTTCTAACAAATCTATTTTTAAATCTCCATAAATTCTAAATCCTAAAAATAAATTATAAACAATACTATCTGGATTTAATTTATACATAAGCCACAATCTTTTTTGCTCATAAGATGCAATAAAAGAATTTTCATCTTTTTTTCTTGGTAAAAGTTGAATTTTATTAGTTTCTAAATTGTTATTTTTCTTTTTTCTCTCTAAAATTGCTTTCAATAAAGCTTTTTTCTCTAAAACTTCTTCTTTTTTATTTTCCATATTACTCCTCCCAAACTACTTTTTTAACTTAAAATTCTTCTCCTATTTCACTTAACATAGCTTCTAATTCCTCATCACTAATTGAACTAAATAATTTTTCTTCTATAAGTTTTGATAATTCTCTTATTGTTAATCCTATTGTTAAAAATTCTACTAAAGATAAATCAATGTTATAAAGCTCATTTATTTTATAAACCATTTTAGTTGCAATTAGTGAATGTCCTCCAACCTCAATGAATCCATCATCTATTCCTATCTTATCCATATCTAAAAGCTCTCTCCATAAATCTACTAACTCTTCCTCTAATGGATTTGTTGCCTCAACATAATTGCTATCAATTATTTCTTTTATTTCTGGAAGAGATTTTTTATCTATTTTCCCATTATCGGTTAAAGGGAAACTTTCCATAATCATAAATTTTGCTGGAATCATATATTCAGGTAAACATTTTTTAATTTCTTCTTTAATATCCTTAATAATTTCTTTATTTTCTGAGATAATATAGGCATTTAATTCTTTTTCTCCAAGTTTATTTTCTCTTGCCACTACTATTACATCTTCTATACCAGGAACTTTTTTTATAGCCTTATTAATCTCCCCAAGTTCGATTCTATAACCTCTAATCTTAACTTGCTCATCTTTTCTTCCTAGATATTCTATATTCCCTTCTAAAGTCCATTTTCCTAAATCACCTGTTTTATAAATTTTCTCATCATTTTGGAAAGGATTTTCTAAAAATCTTTCACTAGTTAATTTTTTATTATTTAAATATCCTCTAGCAACTCCATCCCCTGAAATCGCAATTTCACCTACTGTACCTATAGGTACTATATTATTTTTTTCATTTAAGATATAAACTTTAAAATTATCAATTGGCTTTCCAATTAATACTGAGCCACCATAATTTTTATCTTTTTCATATTTATGTGCTATACAACCTACAGTTCCTTCTGTAGGACCATATTCATTTATTATTTCTACTTTTCCACCAAAAAGTTTCATTGTATTATTTACTAATTCTTCCTTTAATTCATCTCCTCCAACAATAATCTTTTCTACATTTTCATTAACTTTCGGTAATTCTTTCAATAAAGTTAAATGTGCTGGCGTCACTTTTATAACATTATTATTATCTAAACTAAATACTTTCTCCATCAAAGAATTAATATCTTCATTCCTATATACCCTAACTTTATTCTCACTTATTAATGGAGAAAAAATAGATGTAATAGTTAAATCAAAAGAAACTGATGTATAAAAAGCCATAGTTAAATTTTCACTATTTAAATAATTATTCTTTGCATATAAAGAGTAATTCACTAAAGATTTATGCTCTATCATAACCCCCTTAGGATTTCCTGTTGTACCTGATGTATATATTACATAGGCTAAATTTTCCCCAGAAGCTTTACTTATTAACTTTTTATTATTATGTTGATATAAACTTTCAGTATTTAAATCAATTAACTCTATTTCCGTTTTCACTTTATCCTTAAATTTATCTTCTATTAAAACTAATTTTGCATTACTATCCTTTAATATATAATTTATTCTACTTTCTGGATACTCTGCATCTATTGGTAAATAGGCACCTCCAGCCTTCAAAATTGCTAATATAGCAATTATCAATTTTTCTGATCTATCACTTATTATTCCAACGATAACTTCAGGTCCTATTCCTTTTTCTATTAATATACTCGCTAGAGAACTTGCTTTTTTATCAAGCTCTCTATAGCTCATTTCTTGATTTTCAAATATTATTGCAATATTATCTGGAACTTTTTTTGCTACCTTTTCAAATAAATCTACTATTGTCTGCTCTTTATCATATTCTCTATACCTATTATTAAAACTATTCAAAATAAGCATTTCATCACTTTTCTTTAAAACTTCTACATTATTTTCATATTTCTCATCAACTATTTTTTTCATAATATACAGCTCCTTTTTATTTATTTTTTAATTTTTTTAATAAATACTTTTGCATTTTCTCTGATAATAATTTTTTACTAAAATCTCTTGTATCTGTTGAATTTTTTAAATTTTCTTTTTTATCACTATTTAATAATTCATAATTCAAACAATATTTTTCATTGTTTTCCGCTTCCTCCACTAATTTAACAATTAAGTCAAAAGCATTTTCGTCACTATGCTCCTTAGCAAAATTTTCACACTTTTCTTTAAATTCTTTACTAAGTAATTTATTTATTCTTTCTATTAATTCATTCTTTTGCCATTTAGATGGAGGCAGATAATCACCAACTTTAATTTTTTTAACAATAGATCCGTTTAATGGAGTATCATTACAATCTGCTAAAATTAACTGTGGTACTCCAGTCTTAATAGCATTACCTATAGTTCCTATTCCACCATGATGAATAATAAGACTCACATTAGTTAATGATTGATATAATGGAATATACTCAAAATAATAAATATTTTCAGGTAATTTTTTAGGTAATCGCTCTTTATACTTTGTTATTACAATAATTTTTCTATCTAAATTAGAACAAGCTTCTATAGCAGTTTCATAAAATATATTTTTTATTTTATTGCTTGATCCACCTGATACTATCACTGGTTCTGGCTTTGTTTCTAAAATTTCTTTTAATGGTGATTCTAGTGATATATTACTTAAGTCTAAATCCCTCAACGGAAACCCAACTGCTTTAATATCTTCTAAAGAGTTTATAATTTCATTTTTATACCAACTTGGCCATAATCCAATTTTAACTTTAGGTGAAAATTGCCAATTAATCCAACTCTTTATAGAAGGAAGTCCTATTTCTTCTCTTAATCCATTAGCTTCTTTAAGAAGTTCTTTTTCTTTTAAATCATGAAAACTTTTAATACTCTCATACTCATAAGGATTCATATAAACAGAAATTAAAGGTAAATTCAATTGTTCTGCTAAAAGTAACGCTGCTATACTTGACCTATTTTTTGCTATTATTATGGTATCTTTATTTTCACAATATGGTTTTAATAAATTATATTCTTTAAGGTAAACTTCCTTATTTTCATATTTTTTTCTAAACTCCTCTATCTCATTAATTTCTGATACTCTATTAGAAACACTAATTAATGCATCAAAAAAATCTTTACACTCCCGTGAACTTTCTAATGGAATAAACTTAATATTTTCTCTTTTTATTTTTTCTCCATGACAATAATGAGTAAATATTGTTACACTATGTCCTAAATCCTTAAGTTCCTTTCCAATTGCTATAAAGGGTAATACATCCCCCTCTCCCCAATGAGTGGTAATAATTATATTTGCCATCTCTCTTCCCCCTTTAATTTTTTAACTTCTAGTCTTTTTCTTAAGAATCTCTAATATCATTTTTCTTTTTTTAGCTTCTATCATATTTCTATCAGTTGAACTTACTTTTTCTTTTTCTATTACTACATCTTTAACTTTAGATAAATTATTTACTTTATAAATTTCTTTATTTTGTAAAACTTTATTAATAATATTTTCTAAATTATTTTCTATGTTTTCTTCATAGATTTTATCCTTCATTAGCTTACAATCTCTTTCTAATTTTTTACAATAAATTATCTCCTCCAAGGCATTTTTAATATTTTCATTTTGCCAGCTTATCTCTGGAAGTACCTTAGCTACACCTATATTTTTTAATCTATTTCCATTATCAGGACGATCAGCTAAATGTGCTAAAATTAATTGTGCCGTTCCTGCCACTAATGCTTCACTAGCAGTTCCAATTCCTCCATGATGAATAACAACATCCATATAAGGTAGAATTTCTTTTATAGGTGCTACTCTTAATCTAATTGTATTTTTCCCTAACTTCTTAGGAACAAATTCATCAAAATCAGTTACTAAAATAGCTGCTAAACATAATTCTTCACAGGCCTTAGTAACTACTTTATAAAATTCTGGATTTATAGCATTACTTGTACCTGCTGTTATAAGAGCTACTTTATCTACTTTATTTAAAAACTCCTTTATATTTTGAGGAAGCTCTTTCTTCACTTTATATCTTTTCTCTGGAAATCCAATCGCTATAGTATTTTTTATACTTTCCACTTCTTCCTTTGCATACCACTCAGGCCATAGGGCGATTTTAAGTTTTGTAGAACACATCCACTCTGTCCAATTATCTATATCTTTTAATTTAATTTTTTCTCTTACTTTATTTATTTCTTTTTTCATTATTTCCCCTATAATTTCTTCATGTAATTTCAAATGTTGTATATAATTGGGAGCTAGGAATAAAGAAATAGCAGGTATTTGCTCTTTTTCTGCTGCTAATAATCCTGCTAAACTAAATCGGTGTCTAAATATAATAATTGTATTTTTCTTTTTGCAATAATTTCTTATAATTTTATATTCTTTATATAATTGACTAAATCCACAATATTTTTTATTAAAGTCATTATATTTTTTAAATTCTTTTATAGCATCTGATAAAGTAAAAAGCTTATCTATTCTTTCTTTATACTCTTCATAATTATCAAGAGCCACAAAATTCAAAAAATTTTTTTCAGCCTCTTCTTGATATATACAATGGGTAATTATTGTTACCTCGTGATTTAAATCTTTTAAAATTCTACCTAATTTAATAAATGGTTTTACATCTCCCCCAGTACCATGAGTAACAAGAACTATATTTGCCATCTAACCTCTCCTTACACTTAAAAAATTACCTTTTTAGGAATTATAATTATTATAATGAAATCGTATACCTTTATCTTAAGATAATTTTTTAACACTTTAATTTTTTATAAAGTTTCTAAATTATAAAATGAAAAAAATTTACTTTTATTTTCTAAAAGTTCTTTAAATGAACCTTTTTCTACTATAGTTCCATCATCTATAAATATAATCTCATCATATTTATCTAATAACTCTTCACTAAGTTTATGAGTTATTGTTAATAATGTCAGTTCTTTTACATTTAACAATTTACTTTCTATATCATATGCTGTCTGCATATCTATAGCAGAAGTTCCTTCATCTAAAACAAGGACTGAACTTTGTTGCAATATTGCTCTTGCTATCGCTAACCTTTGTTTTTGTCCTCCTGATAAATTATTACCATTTTCTCCAACCATCGAGTCTAATCCATTTTCTAATTTTTCTATAAATTTATCAGCTCCACTTAATCTTAATGCGTTATTAAGATTTTCCTCAGAAAACTCCTTATATAAACAAATGTTTTCTTTTATTGTTTTATCAAACATATAAATATTTTGATGGATTACAGAGATCATCCTATTTAATTCTTCAATATTTACTTCTTTTATATTTACTCCATCAAAACTAATCTTTCCTTCATAATCTCCATAATAACCTATTAAAAGTTTAATTAATGTTGATTTACCAGAACCACTTGTACCTACAATAGCATATTTTTTATTTTTTTCTAAAATTAAATTTAAATCTTTTAAAATATTTTTTTTATTATCATACGAAAAAGTTAATCCTTTTACTTCTATCTTTTCAGTAAACTCAGGAATTTTTTCTCCATTTAAGTTTTCATTTTCATAATTAATAAAACTATCTATTCTATTTAGTACCTCTTTCATACTTCTTATCTTTGGAACATTCCCAATTATCATAATAACAGGTTGTACAAAAGTACCTGAAAGCTGAACAATAGCTATTAACATCCCCATACTTAATTTTCCTATAATCACTAAATAAGCCGCTAACGCTATTGCTATAAATTGAGTTGTAATCCCCAAAAATTGTGATATAGTTTCATTTAACACAAATAATCTATCAGCTTCAAACTTTTTTCTCACTAATATATTATTTTCTTCGCCAAATTCTTTTTTCATAGGTTCTTTTAAATTGTAACTTTTAATAATGTCATATCCTAAAAATATATCTTTAATCTTTTTTGTAAATGAAGTTAATTGATTCGAAAGTGATAATTGCTTTTCTTGTAATATTTTATTAAATATATTGGGTACTAAAAACATAATAAACATTGTAATAAATAAACATAAAGTAACTAATGGGCTAAGCCAAAGTAAAATAATTATAGTAGTTATAAAAGTTACTAAATATTGAAGTGTCAAAAGAAGTGGTATAATATAATTGTCTTCTACTAACTTAATATCATTTGTTAATATTGAAATATATTCTCCTGTATTCTTCGAAATGAAATCTTTATAGTTATATCTAAAAAGTCCATTAAAAATTTTATTCCTTATAAATTCAGTAATGTTTTTTATAAAGAGCTTACTAAAAATACTATAGATAAAATATAATGTTGCAATAATTATACAATATGCTACAGTATAGAATAAAATCATTTTAAATCCTTCCATATCTCTAATAGTAACTTTATCTATCAAACTTTGCATAAGTAAAGATAAACTAACCATTATTAGAGAAAATAAAATACTAAAAATTATAGTAAAAATTAACAAAATCCTATTTTTTTTAATAGCCTCTTTCATAGCCCCTCCAAATACCATTTAATAAAATTATATCATATTTATTTATTTTTTACTTATATTTACCAATTTTATATTTAATATTTTTTCTATTTAACTTTTAAGTATTTTTAAAACCTACACTTTTAAATTATTGGTAATAAGAAAGGGCTGTATTAAAATAAATTTTTATATTTTCGCAACAAAAGTAAATACACTAAATCAAAGAAAAATAAGTAATTACATATATCAAAAAGCTTTATAGAATTGAGCTTTCCTAATTAAAACTTAATATATTAGTTTTTTAATAAATAAAAAAAGAAGCTGTATCTGAATTGATTTATTAAATCAATCTGATACGGCCTCTTTTATCATTATTTCTTTAAAACTATATCACTTAAGCTATGTAAAGCTCTTGTACACATAATATATTTTATTAAATCTTCATTCTTAATATCTTCTTCAAAATCCGCTATTATAACCCCATCAAATTCTAATCCTTTAGCAAAATAAGATGGTATTATAAGATTTCCTCCTTTATAAAGAACATCTTCATTATCAAACTTAACTAAATGAATATCCTCTTTTAAAAGATTCCAAACTTCTTCTAGTTTTTCTCCATTTCTAGTTACTATAGCTACGCTTTCAAGCCCTGAAGCATTTAGTTTCTTAATTTTTCTTAATAAATTATCTTTAAATTCTTCCTTATTATTAGCTAAAACTGATTCAACTTGTTCTCCACTTCTAACTAATGGAACTATCTTATCTTCAACTAAGAACTTATTAGCATATTCCATTATTTCTGATGTACTTCTATAACTATTATTTAAATTATAAATTTCAGTTTCAACATCATTAAATATTTGTCCAAGCTCTAACATAGAAGCTCTATCTGAATATTTTATAAGTCTTTGGTTAACATCTCCAACTACTGTGAAATACTTACTTCCTATAAGTTCTCTTATAACTTTAAATTGTAATGGTGAATAATCTTGAGCCTCATCAATTACAACATGTCTATAATCTCTCTTAGCCTTTTTACCTTCAAGCTTTATCATAAGATATAAAATAGGTGCAAGGTCATTTATTGTTAAAAGTCTATTTTCATTAAATTTATTATAAATAGATACTATACTTTCTGTTACTATCCATTCATCAAGAACTTTTCTACTATTCATAACTTCTCTAATAATTTCTCTAACTCTGATTTTTCTCTTAAATTCTATATCATTTTCATCTCTTAATAATTCTTCATCAGTTAAAGATTCTTTTAACTCTTTTATTTCCTTTACAAGCTCTCTAAACTTTTCATCTCTCTTATCCTTTATCTTAACTGTAAGGATTCTTCTTATCTTTTCAGCTCTTCTAAATAAAGGCATATACGCATAGTGCTTTTCAAATAATTCCTTAATTTCTTCAACACTAACTATTTCTTCTCCATAATACTCAACTGGTTTTATATTAAAGTAATCTTTTGATATTTCATCAACATATTTATCTAAATCATCTATAAATTCAAATGAGCTCTTATAAACTTCTCTATCAATAATTTCACTATCTTTTTGAACTATTTTTTCTAGATAATCTTCATAAGGCATTATTTCTATATCTTCACCTATCTCACTAATAGCAAAGCCTAAGAAAGTTTCTTGTTTAACACCAACCTCACCAAGGCTAGGTAAAACTTGTGAAATATAATCCATGAAAATACTATTAGGTCCAAGTATAAGAACTTTTCCTTCAAGTTCTTGTCTATTATTATAAAGAAGATATGCAACTCTATGAAGTGCTATAGTAGTTTTACCACTTCCAGCAACTCCATTAACAACTATATTCTTAGTTCTTGGCATTCTTATTATTTTATCCTGTTCTTCTTGGATTGTCATAATAATATCTTTTAGCTTTTCTGAACTATTTTTACTTAAAACCATTTGTAATATTTCATCTTTAACATCAACAGCAGAATCAAAAATACCTTCTAATTGACCTTTTTTAATTATTAATTGTCTTCTTCCTGTTATATCAACCTCTATATCTCCACTAGGTGCTTTATAACTAGCTTTACCTAGACCTCCATTATAGAAAAGTCCTGCAATAGGAGCTCTCCAGTCAACAACAGTTGGTTCAAAACTACCTTCTGGTGTAACTCCAAATCTACCTATATATAAAGTACCTATTTCATCAAATTCTATATCAGTAAAATTAATTCTTCCAAAGTAAGGTGAGTCCTTTAAGATAGTAAGTTCTTTTAATTTTTTATCAATAGTTTTAAATGACTCTTCCTTCACATATTTTTCATGATCAAAATATTCTATAAGTTTATCTTCATCATCTCTATACTCATCAATAGCATTTTTTCTTTGTTCTACGATATATTCTGTTAAAAATTTTCTTTTATTAATGTAGGATAACATTTCTTCTGAAATAATATTTAAAGTATCCTCTAACTTTTTTTCTTCAACTAAAAATTCTATATCTTTTGACACTTCATCAAATCCTTTCCTACGTTCTATATTTTAAGTATATCCATTATAACACGAATTTTATCTATTTTACCTTAAAAGCTTCTATAGATTAGACAAAATCAAGGAGGATGTTTCCTATGAAACATCCTCCTTATTGTAGATTCTATTTTTCTGAATCATTATCTTTAAAGAATATATCTTCATCTTTATTATTTGATTCTTGTTTTTCTACATGTTTATCATCTGACTTTGTGAACGCTGAATTATCTTCAAGTAGACTTGTAGCAACCATTTTTGCTTTTTCTTCTTCATCTACAATTTTAGCTCTTTCTTCAGCTTCTAAAGCTCTAGCTTCTTGTTCAATCTTTTCTCTTCTTTGTTCTTCGATTTCTTTTTGAAGCTTTTCTTTTTCTTCTCTTTTAATTTTAGCTTGCTCTTTTAAGAATTCTTTTTCTTTTTTAGCAGCTTCTACTTTTTCTCTCTTTTCTGGATACTTTTCATAAACTATTTCCATGAATCTGTCACCCATAATTGTTTCTTCTTCAAGAAGAACTTCAGAGATTTTATCAAGTAAGTCCTTATTTTCTTCAAGAATTCTTATAGCATTTGCGTGAGCTTCTTTTATTATCTTAAGAACTTCTTCATCAATAATTGTAGCTGTTTGTTCTGAACAGTTTGTAACCATTCTACCATCTAAATATCTATTTGTTGCTGATTCAAGACCCATCATATCAAATCTATCACTCATACCATAAACAGTAATCATATTTCTAGCTGATTGAGTAGCTCTTTCTATATCATTTGATGCTCCAGTTGTAATTCTCTTAAATTCAACTTCTTCAGCAGCTCTACCACCTAGCATAACTGCTATTTGATCCATCATTTCTTCTTTAGTTACAAGATATTTTTCTTCTTCTGGTAGTTGCATTGTATATCCTAAAGCACCCATTGTTCTTGGAACTATAGTAATCTTATGAACTGGGTCTGTATTATTAAGCATTGCAGCTACTAATGCGTGACCAACTTCGTGATATGCCACTGTTCTCTTTTCACGCTCATTCATTATTCTATCTTTCTTTTCTTTACCTGCAATTATTATTTCAACTGCATCTTCTAAATCTTCTTGTATAACTAATTTTCTACCATGCTTAACAGCTCTTAAAGCAGCTTCATTAACTATATTAGCAAGATCAGCTCCAACTGCTCCAGGAGTAGATCTAGCAATAGCATCTAATGATACTTCTTTAGACATTTTAACATCTTTAGCATGAACTTCTAATATTGCTTTTCTACCTATTAAGTCAGGTCTATCAACAATAACTCTTCTATCAAATCTACCTGGTCTTAATAAAGCTTTATCAAGAACTTCTGGTCTATTTGTAGCAGCAAGAATAACTACACCTTTTGATGAATCGAAACCATCCATTTCAGTTAATAACTGATTTAATGTTTGTTCTCTTTCATCATTACTTTGCATAGCACCTTCTCTACTTTTACCTATAGCATCAATTTCGTCAATAAATACTATACAAGGAGCTTTTTGTTCAGCTTGTTTAAATAGGTCTCTAACTCTAGCAGCACCCATACCAACAAACATTTCAACAAAATCTGATCCTGCAAGTGAGAAGAATGGTACTTTAGCTTCTCCAGCAACTGCTTTTGCAAGTAATGTTTTACCTGTACCTGGAGGTCCAACTAGTAAAGCTCCCTTTGGAAGCTTAGCTCCTATTGAAACATATTTCTCTGTATCATGTAAAAATTCAACAATTTCTTGTAATGATTCTTTAGCCTCATCTTGACCAGCTACATCATCAAAAGTTTTACCAGTTTGATCTTCTGCATATAATTTTGCATTATTTTTACCAAAGGACATAACTCCTCCGCCCATTTTCTTATCCATCTTACCAAACATAAATCTTCCTATTATTAAGAAGAATATTAGTGGTCCTATCCAATATAATAATAATTCAATTATTGGAAAACTTTGAGCAGGTGTTGCTTCAAAGCTTACATGAGCTGCTTCTAATTGATTTATTAATTGAGGTCCTTCACCTACACTTACTGTATATAATATTTTTCCAGCCTCTGGTGTTCCTGGTTTAGGTGTTATTTTTATATCACCATTTGAGAAATCTACAGATTCAATCTGATTATCCTTTAGCATTGTTTTAAATTGGCTGTATGGTATTTGTTTTGTTGACATTCCAACCTTGGCATAATTGAAACTAACTATAATACCTAGAACTATTACACCATATATCAAAACATATTTAAGCTTTTTATTACCCTTAAACATTTAATCGCTTCCTTTCTTAAGTATTTTTAAATGACTTAGTTTAAAAATCCTATTCTATCGAAAGGATAAACTCTAAGCCAAGCTTTTGCTACAATATCACTGCCAGGAATATATGGATCTTTCCAATACCTTGCATCTCTGCTATTTGCTCTGTTATCCCCAAGCATTAAATATTCTCCTTGTGGAACATGGAATGTTCCTCCTAAAGGATCCGTGTACTTAACATATGGCTCATCTAAAAGTTTACCGTTTATATAAACTTTTCCACCGTCTTTTATTTCAACAGTATCTCCAGGAAGTCCTATTACTCTTTTAATTAAAAGATCTTTTTCACCTGGTTTCTTAAATACAACTATCTCTCCCCTTTTTATCTTTTCAGGGTTATAAATCCTAGTTACAAATATTTGATCACCAGGTTCAATAGTTGGTTTCATAGATCCTGTTGGTACTTCCACCTTAAAAACTAAAAATTTGTTTATTAAAAATGCAAATACTACTGCTATTAATATTGGAATAATCCAATCTTTAAATAATTTAACAAACACATTACTGTTTCCAGTGCTCATAGCATCTTTCCCTTTCTATTAAAGTTTAGTTTACTCCAAACTTACTCAGAAATATTGACTAATCACTTTGAATTATAATTAATCTTTTAAAACTTTATCCTATTACTATGATTGACCCTTATCCTCTAAAATTATTATTACATTTTACCATTTATTTTTATCAATATAATGTCAAATGTATTAAAAAAATATCGTTTATTTATTTTTACCCTATCAATTATAAAACTCAAATATCCTGTCCTTCAAGATTTCTGATTAATTTTTTGTTACTAATAAGTATATCATATTTTTTAAACATTTTCTCATACATATTTAATATTTTTTTACTTTAATTAACCAAAAAATTAAGTTATTTCTATTAAGCTAATAAAATCATTATATTTATACAAAAACTGTTAATTCAAGTAATTAATTTATATTAACTATATCTAAAATTTATAAAGAGAAACTATCTTTAGATAATTCCTCTTTAATAAATTAATTACTTATATTCATTTCTTATAAGATCTTCATAACTTTCTCTTTTACAAACTACTCTAGAATTATTATTTTCAACCATAATCATTGCTGGTCTTGGTATTCTATTATAATTGCTAGCCATTGAATATCCATAAGCCCCTGTTGATAATACAGCTAAAATATCTCTTGTTTGTAACTTTGGTATATATGCATTTTTAATGATAATATCACCTGATTCACAGCACTTTCCTGCAATAGTGACATCTTCATTTTCGCCCTCAACTCTATTAGCAACTAAACATTCATATTCTGCTTCATATAAAGCAGTTCTTATATTATCTCCCATACCACCATCAATAGCAGCATAAGTTCTTATTCCTGGAATAGTTTTTATAGCTCCAACAGTATATAAAGTTAATCCTGCATTACCTACAATACTTCTTCCTGGTTCTATACTTAAAACAGGCATAGGATAATTAAGTCTATGACAAACTTCATCTGCCTTATTTAAAATTGCATTACAATATTCAGCAGTAGTTTTTGGATTATCACCATTAGCATAATAGATTCCAAATCCACCACCAAGGTCAAGTTCTTCTAATCTTACTCCACAATTTTTATAAATGTTATTCATAAGCTCTAACATTATCTCAACTTCATCTTCAAATGGCTTTAAATCAAAAATTTGAGAACCTATATGACTATGAAGACCTACAAGTTTAATATTTTCAAATTCTAATATATGTCTAACAACATCTATAACATTGTTATCCATTAAAGCAATTCCAAATTTTGAATCTAATTGCCCTGTTTGTATATACTCATGTGTATGAGCTTCTATACCTGGAGTAATTCTTAAATATATATTTTGAATTTTATCATACTTTTTTGCTAATTTATCTAAATATTCAAGCTCAGTATAGTTATCAACAACAAATGTTCCAACTCCAAGCTTCACACCAAGTTCTATTTCATCAAAAGTTTTGTTATTTCCATGAAAATAGATTTTTTCCATAGGAAAATCTGATTTATATGCAGTATATAATTCCCCACCTGATACTACATCTAAATATAAACCTTCATTTTTCACAATTTCACATATAGCCATATTCATACAAGCTTTACCTGCAAAAGCTACCCTATTTTTTCTTTCTTTACACATAAAGTTCTCGAAATAATCTCTACAATTTTTTTTAATTAAACCTTCATCCATTACATATAGTGGAGTACCATATTGATTGGCAAGCTCTTTTGCACTTATACCACCTACATAAAATTCGTTATTTTTAATTTCCATAGCCCCAAATAAATTCATGATTTTAACCTCCAATTTTGATATATAAGTCAAACTTACTTAAATAAAATTTCTCTCACTTTACTAAAATGCATCCCTATAAAACTAAAACCCATTACTCTCGTAATGGGTATCTATATAAATGCTATTTTAAATCAAGAAATTTACTTGGCTTGGCAAATCCTTAATTAAAATAACACTTAGTAGCACTCCACTTAAAAGTTTTTATTCTTCTATTAGCTAATTTTAAATATTAGCTAAACGTGACAGCCAAGTTTATATTCTAAAAATGGCCAGAAAAATATCTCGCAATATTTCCCTTCGGCTAATTTCCCTTTCATTGCTGATCATTGCCTCCCGACTCCTAACAATTACTCTTGATTTCAGCGCCTCTACAAAGTTTTATTTATTAAGTTTTCATTATATTATACTTAGATTTAGATATAATGTTACCACAAATTTAATTATTTTCAAGAACTTTTTTTAAAAATTTCTAAAAAACATACGTATTTATATTTCTAAAATGTTTTCATTGTGTTTAAATGGATATATTTCATTCTTAGCTTTTTTTTCTAAAACTTTTCTAATTACTCTTTGGCCAATTTTATCATCTTTCATTTCCTCTAAAGCTTCAGAAAGATTCACCCATGCTATTCCTTCAACCTCTGTTGATTTTTTTATTTCTCCCCCTGTATATTTAGCCACATATGTAAGCATTAATAAATCTTTTCCCTCTACATAATCACTACCTAAATACTCAATATTAGAAATATCTATGCCAGCTTCTTCCTTAACTTCTCTTAAAACTGTTTCTTCTGCACTTTCATCAACTCCAACATATCCTGATAAAAGAACTTTACAATTTTCATATATATAACTTTGTTTTAAAAGTAAAACTTTTTCTCCCTTTAAAACTGCCACTACAATACATGGCTTAGGTAAATCAAAAAAAGCTTCTTTATGTTTACTACAATAAGGAACTAATCCCTCATCATAATTATCTTTTAGTTCTAATTTTTCTCCACAAAGCGGACAAAATTTAAATACCATAAATACTTCCCCTTCCTTGATGATATATAATATACTAAACTAATATTTTATGTTACTCTATTTTAACCAATTAACAACTAAATTAAATATTATTTTATCACAAATTAATATTTTTTATAATATTTTGTTTAACTACAAATTATAATATCACATTACATAAATTTTAAATATATAATAAGATATATTACACATTTCAGGAGGTAATAATGAATAAGAAAAAAATACTTATTATTTCTTTCGATGCTGTTGATGGAAGTGATTTCGATTTTCTTTGTACACTTCCAAACTTTTCAAGCATTATAAAAGAAACATCTTACTCCAAAGAGGTAGAAACTATATATCCTTCTTTAACATATCCAGCACATACAAGTATAGTAACTGGAATGAAACCTATAAATCATGGAGTAATTAATAATATAAAAATACAACCTAATAGATGTAACAATTCTGATTGGTTCTGGGAACAAAAAGAGGTAAAAGCTGATAGTTTATTTGATGTTGCTAAAAGAAATGGCCTAACTTGTTCATCAATATTATGGCCTGTTAGCTGTAAATCAAATATTAAATATAATATGCCTGAAGTTTTTGCAAATAGAAAATGGCAAAATCAAATTTTAGTTTCAGCTCTCAATGGAAACCCAATTTATCAATTTAAGTTAAATAAGAAATTTGCTCATTTAAGAAATGGTATAAATCAACCAGAACTTGATAATTATACAATTAACTGCTTTCTTAATACACTTAAGGAACATAATGCTGATGTAATGTTTCTTCACTTAACTGATGTTGATGCTACTAGACATAAATTTGGTTATGATTCTAAAGAAGCTGAGTCTGCTCTTAGAAGACATGATGCAAGACTTGGAGAAGTTTTATCTACATTAAAGGACTTAAATATATTTGATGATACAACACTTATTTTATTAGGTGATCATAGTATGATGAATACTCATAGTGTTATAAAACTTAATAACTTATTCCTTAATAAAAATTGGCTTACTTTAACTAAGGATAATAAAAATGTAGGCTCATGGGAAGTTTACTTAAATACTTGTGATGGTGCAGCCTATGTTTATCTTAAAGATAAACATAATAAAGCTCTATTAAATAAAGTAATAGATGCATTAAAGAAATTTTCAAGTGAAAATGATGACTGCATAAAAGAAATTCTTACTTCAAAAGAAGCTGAAAAATTAGGTGCTGATCCTAACTGTTCTTTAATGTTAGAAGCTAAAAAAGGATATTACTTTATAAATGACTTTACTACTCCCGCTGTAGAAAGTACAGATGAAAAGCATGATAAAGCAACTCATGGCTATAATCCTTCACAATATGATAACGGAACATTTTTTATGGTCAAAGATAAATCAGTTAAAAAAGATTTTAATATAGGCCCTATGAAACTTATAGATGAAGCTCCTACTATCTCCAAAATTATGGGTGAAACATTAGTTAATATTGATGGTAGAGTTCTTGATAAGATTTTTATATAATATTCCACAAAAAAGGCATCTTAGATACTTATTAGTATCTAAGATGCCTTTTTCCTGTCAAACTATATCAATAAAAAAAAGTGAATTTTTATTCAAGAATAATTATATAAACAATATTAATTTCATAATATAGTAATATAGTTACTATTTAATTCTTAATCATTCTAAAATAACTATATTGTGGTGCTTCCTGCTTTTTAAATAATATTTTTAAAACTTCTATATTTAACATCACTCTATATTTCTTATAACTTTTCATAATCTATAATTTTTCCACTATAAAACTTTCCTTAATAGCTTACTACTATGAATATAGTCCCTTCCTTACTATATTCACCTTAATTCTTAAATAGGAAATTTCTTTTTAGGAGGAATCTATTATGAATAATAGCAGTAAAATAGCTATATCCATTAGTACTGGTGCATTTGCACTTTCAATAACTAATAATACTTCATTAGCTATATTTTGTATTACATTTTTTGCTATTATAGTAGTTATAGGTATCGTTTGTGTAAAATGCAAAGCACATATTAATGTAGATGTTAATTTAACTAAAGAAAAAACAGGCTTAATCCAACCACCACATAAAGATAAGCCTGTAAAATAAATTAACCTTATAAAGGATTAGCTTAGCAGCTAGTCCTTTTATTTTATCTAAGATTTAAAAATATATTTTAAACCTTATAACAATCAACATACAATTAATATATTCATTTTTATAAGTAATATGATAATAAATCTTATTCTTTATTTTTCTTGATAAACTTCTCTTGTATAACCCCTAAAAACCTAAGAGTTATTAATGAAAATAAAACACCTAATATACTTATTTCTAAATATCCATACCCTGTAACAAGTCCCATACAAGCTACAACCCAAAGAGACGCAGCAGTTGTAGGTCCTTTTATTGTACCTTTGTTATAAATAATTGTTCCAGCACCTAAAAAACCTATTCCACTAACAACTTGTGCTCCTAATCTTCCCATACTAATTTGTATTAAAGCACTATTAGTCGACAATTCAGAACTATAATTGACAATTTCCCAGGCAATTTTTTGTTCAGTAAGTCCAATTATAGCTGCTCCCACACAAACTAAAATATGAGTTCTAAATCCTGCTGCTCTATTATGTGTTTCTCTATCGTATCCTATAATACCACCAATAATTACTGCTACAACTAATCTGATTATTATAGTTTTTATTTCCATACAATTCTCCCCCTATATTTTCCCTTATTTTATACTATAAAAATTGCAAATTAGATGATAATAAAAAATATATTTATATAACTATAAAAAAAGAGTTATCTAAAATTTAGATAACTCTTTTTTATTAATTCATATGCTTCTCAGCTCTCTTATAAAGTATTATTGCTACTATTGAGAAGATTATTGGTCCCATTATCATCCATAATGTTGATTGCCAATCACCTTTTTCAATAAGTGGTTCTATAATAGTCATTACATTACCAAATCCAACAACAATTACTACTGATAAAGTAGCTATAAGCGCTGATCCCTTTGATTTAAACATTTCAAAAGGTTTTTCAATTTCTTTCTTCTTCTTAAATGAATAGAATGCTCCAGCTATAAACATATTTGGAATAGTCATCGCAACATTAGTCATAAGAACTAATTTTGAGAAGAATGCTGATGCATTTTGTCCACCAAATGATGTTAAGAATATCATAATAACAACAATGATACATTGTACTATCATAGCATTGATTGGCATACCTGTCTTACTTTCTTTTGTAAGCCATTCTGGCCACATTGCTTTTGGTGTACCTTCTATTAATTGTTTTACTGGTGAATATGTTAATGTGAAAAATGCACCAGTTAATGCAATAAACATTGATAATCCTACAAATCTAGCTACCCATACTCCAATTGTTGCTGCTGTTGCTGCTGAAGTACCAAATGCAAGACCTAATTGAACTCCAAAGTTTTTCATTAAGATATAAGCTACGTTTGCCATGTTTACTTGACTTCCTGAAAGTGCGCTATTCCAGTTAGTAAACATACCACAAACAAATATTCCGATTGCATAACCTACTGCAATTATTATAGCTGCAAGTGTTATAGCCTTAGGGAATGTTTTTGTTGGATTATCAGCTTCATCAACAAGTCCTCCAACTACTTCGATTCCTCCAAAAGCAAATATTGCAAAAACTGCAAATGACATAATAGCAAGTGGATTTCCATATGAAGGATTTGGTCCCATTACGAAATCTTTTGCTGATGTTATAGGTTGTGCAAGATGTCCTTTATTTAAAATAAATATTAATATTGCTCCAACTATTAAAACTACATTAAGTAAAGCAACTGCTGTACCAGCAACTGATGTTACTTTTTTAATCTTATCTAATCCTTTTGAACTTATGATTGTAACAAATATAATCCAGCATATAGCTAAAAGACCTATTGTTTGTGTTGATCCTAGTCCAAAAATACTCCATTGGTTTGTAGTATCTGAACCGAAAATTGCATTAGCAAATGGTATCCATATACTTGATGCTGTACTTACCATCCAAACTACATATGCAAAGAACCACATAAATGTTCCTATAAATGCATATTTAGATCCGACAGACTTAGACATCCATGAATATATTCCACCTTTTTCTGTTCTAAACGCTGCCCCATATTCAGCTACCATAAATGCATATGGTATTACAAATGTTATCGCCCCAAATAAATACCAAGGAATCGCTGCATATCCCATAAGGTAGAAAGCCCTTGGCATATTAGCAAATCCAAAAACTGAGGTGAATATCATAAGTACTAATGGTATTAATGTTAATTTTTTCTTATCATTAGTATTGCTCATTATTTTCCCACCTTTTTTTTAAAATAACTAATTTAATTATACTTTAATCTATTAAACTGTAAAATTTAATTAAACATTATATTCTTATCTATATTGTTATTATTTTATCAATTTATTTTAATATTTTAAAAATATTTATCATTTATATGTAACATCTTTATATTTGGTTACAGATTGTCAATTTTATGACCCTGTCTATTTTTTTAATATTTTAATAAACTATGAACTTTTCTATAGAACTTTGCAATTTATATTGCAATTTTTAAAATTTCTGATATTTTATTGGCTTTATTATTTCATAATTTATATACGACCTTTTAAGGTTAAAACAAATTAAACATATATGCAAGTATATTTTTTACAAATCTAATGTAAATATTTAATTATTCAATAAATTATAAACTCTTACTTAAAGTTAAATTAAAATACTAATAAATGAAATAATATCTCTACTAACTAAAATATTATTGAAATTATATATTTTAACTTATTGTTAAATAAAAATTTGTATGTATAATATTATTTATATCTATTTATAAATTGTTTATAATATTAAAAAATGGTATATTCTTTAATTTTTATTAAAAATATATGGGAGGTTAATTAAATGAATATATTTAATAAGGAAAATGCTAAGTATGTGAAACTTGTACTTGTAGTTGCATGTTCTTATTTAATAATAAAATTGTTAGATAACACAGGTAATATCTTATCAATTTTAGGGGATTTTTATAATATCATATATCCTTTTATACTGGCATTTGTTATAGCGTACATACTTAATCCGTTAGTTAAGTTTTTCAATAAAAAATGTAACTTAACAAAGGGAATTAGTATAGCACTTACTTACATATTATTTATAGGGCTTATAGCATTAGGTTCATTTTATATTTTCCCTAAATTATATATTAATATTGTAGATCTTATAGACTCTCTACCTTCGATTTCTGCTGATGTACAAGCTAAAGCAAATGAATTTATGATATTTTTCGAGAAGAAAACTCATATATCACAGGAAATGTTACTTAATATTAATTTAGGAAGTTTCTCTAGTAAATTTACAACTATATTTACTAGTCTCTTTAGTTCAATTTTTAATAACTTACTTAATAGTGCAATTTCAATCACAACATCAGTAGTTAATATAGTATTTGGTTTCTTAATATCAATCTATGTACTTAGTGATAAAGAACTATTCTTAAAGTTTGGAAAAAAAGTCACTTTAACTATTTTAGGTAAAAAATCTGGAGAATATTTCTTAGAATTTTTATCTATTTTAAATAAAATGGTAGGAACTTATATAGGAATAAAAGCTATTGATTCACTTATAATAGGGGTTCTAGCCTTTATTGGTCTTGCTTTAATGGGTTCTCATTATACATTATTACTTTCTGTTATAGTAGGTATAACTAATATGATTCCTTACTTTGGACCATTTATAGGTATGGCAGTTGCTTTCCTAGTAAATTTATTCTCAGCAAAACTTAGCCTTGCTATAATATGTCTAATCTTCTTATTCTTATTACAACAATTTGATGCTTGGTATCTTGATCCACATTTAATAGGAAATAAAGTTGGTCTTAATGCTTTTCTTGTAATCTTAGCTGTTACAATTGGTGGAGCATTATATGGACCCGTTGGTATGATACTTGCAACTCCAATTGCTTCTGTAATAAAAATATATACTAATAGATTACTTGATAAATTTGAATATAGACGAGAAGGTAAAAAGAAAAAAGATAAAAAACTTAAAGCAGATATACAGGAAGAACTACAAGATAAATAAAAAAAATGCTGTATCAAATTGATACAGCATTTTTTACTATATTAATATCTTTTTCTTCTATATTTGCTTATAAATAAAATACTACTTAATAATATTATTATAGAAATTCCTACATTAATTATATATTTATTATTAAATAAGTTTCCATTATTTATACTAGCCATTCCATTTTGCTCTTTTGGCATTCTATTCTGATTATTAAAGCTATTAATTTTATCAAAATTACTTTCATCTATTCCTAACTCAGCTAATTTACTTTTTT
This sequence comes from Clostridium mediterraneense, assembly GCF_900091705.1. Lineage (GTDB taxonomy): Bacteria > Bacillota > Clostridia > Clostridiales > Clostridiaceae > Sarcina > Sarcina mediterraneense. The sequence goes on from NZ_LT594785.1 coordinate 2,286,414, forward strand.
CCTCATCATTCAATTCATTAAAAGTCTTATTATTTATTATTTGTTTTACTTCCTTCATTTTTTCCATTGGAACCATATTAGCCATTTCTTTAGAAAGTTCTTCCCCTTCTTCTGCTTTATTATTTTCAGAGTTTTGATTATTTTTATCTTTACCCATTCCACCTAATAATGCTAAATCTAAAGTTGTAGATATATTTCCATATTCAGTACTACTTTGTTCTCCATTTAATTGTGCCTCAACACTTTTAGCCCTATCTGTACCAAAAGTAATTATTTGTGGAATTGAATTTTTATATTCCTCATAACTATAAAAAGCAGTAGGATCTAATTTAACATAATTATTAATTAACTTATCTAATTTAATTACAGAACTTTCAAATTCTCCATTTTTAACATATTCATTAACAAGCTTATTTAAATATTGATGATAAAGTTCTTTATACTCATCAACTTCTAATAATTTACCTATTAGAGGTGCATTTTCTAAGCTTCCTGTAACAGGAGAGTTTATAGGGAAATTCACTGCATTACTACCACTTCTCACAGCAAATCCTCCAAATGATGTATTTAAATCCCATGGTATAATTTCAAAAACTCCATCTTTTTCATAAAGATAATAATTATGATACATACCACCTGAATAACTATCTAGATTCACTAAGAAAGTATTTACTGCGAAGTATTTTAAAACTTCTTCAACATTAATATACTTCTCAATATCTGTTCCCTCATTAAGATTTTTAACCATAGTAACAAATTTTTCAAAATCCTTATCTGAGGTTTTCTTGAATACTGCACTTTCTCTTACAATAGAATAACTATCTAAATTATCATCTATATATTTTAAATCTGCACCTTTATTGTCTTTACCACCTGGCATCCCCATTACTCTAGATTTATTTTCAGCATTTATATCTCCATTAATATTTTTATCAATCATATTATTAGGAGGATTATTATTTACATTTTGACTATTTTCTTGGCCAGAATTAAAATCTTCTTTCTCACTATTTTCCATAGGATTAAAGCCCTCTGGAATCTCTCCATTTTGATTTCTTGGATTATTATTTGGGTCAAATTCTTTACCTCCCATATCTGGCACCATCGGAGCCTGTCCATTATTTTCATTATTTATTTCTGGTTTTTGCTCAATATTTTTATTTCCTTGTGGTTTTTGTCCATTATCTTCATCCTTACCACCAACATTCATAGTTTCTGGTTTATAGAGATTACCTTCTGATGTTCCATAATTTTTTTCAACAAATCTTTCATCAATAACCTCAACAGCTAAATATAGCCCCCACTTCTCACCATTAACATTTATATTTGCATAAGAATATTCAGGAGTTGCCACACCTAAAAAATTATACATATCATATGAAAGATACTCTTTCATATATGTAGCATCTGATATCATATTATTTAATGCTAATTTTTCTATCCCATTATAAGTTTGTCCATCAATATATTCACCAAAATCTATCTTAAAGCTATACCTATCAGTTGTATCATCTCTTGCAACGGAACTAAGACTTGAATTACCTTTAGCTCTAATCCCTACATTTGAATATTTCTGACCATCTATAGTAACATCACCATTAACATATTCCTCTTTAGTCGCATTCTCAATTAAATTCTTCCAATCACTTTCCTTTATATCAATATCTATATCTGTAACTTTTTCTTTATCTAAAACATCAGAAATATTAGTAACTGTAGCTGCTACCTCTCCCTTTGATCCTGAATCTATAAAAAATACTGATGATATAACAAAAATAAGCGCTAAAAAAATACCTATTATTGAAATATATCCTTTGTACTTTTCTTTTAACAACTATTTCACCACCTCTTTACCCAATAAAATATATTAACTATTTATTATCCCTATATATAAAGCTAAGGAGTTAACTACTCTAGATCAAAAACTCAGACCTACCTTATATATAGGGATATCTATTAATTAAAATATGTTTTTTTGTTTTCTAATCTTTTTAATTTATTATTTTACTTTAGGGGACTTTCAAATAATAAAGTTTTATTTAATACATTTAATTTAAATTAAACTATGACATATAATCTCCGTTATAGCTTACTAACACAACATTTGAAATTCCATTAACAGTTGAAAGTTCATTAACAAAACTTGTTGTTGTTTCTTTAAGCTTAATTTCTACACTCATTTCAATGCCACCTATAGGTGATACTGTTTTTGATTTAACTACATATTTCTTTACACTATTTGATATTAAATCTAAAGCTCTTCTCTCACTATTATCATTTTCACAATTAACAACAAGTATATACGGGTTGTCTACTGTTTTCTTATTAACAAATAAGACCATAATAATTCCTATAAAGATTGAACCTATAACTGCTAAAGAAATAAGTCCTGCACCAAGAACTATACCTACACTTATAGACCAGAATAAAAAGGCTATATCTAGTGGCTCTTTTATTGCACTTCTAAAACGAACTATAGATAAAGCACCAACCATACCAAGTGAAAGAATTACATTTGATGTAACTGCTAAAATAATTAATGTACTTATTAAAGTTAGGGCCATTAATGATACTCCAAAGCCTTCAGAATACATAACTCCCTTAAAAGTTTTCTTATATACCTGCATAATTAATAATCCCAATATAAATGCAAGTACTAAAGCAATAACCATATCTAAAAGTGATACTGAGTTCATTCTTTCAAGAAAACTTGATTTAAAAATATCTCCAAATTTAAATTGTTGTTCCACTATTTTTTCCTCCTTAAATTCACTTATTTAAATAAGTTCTATCCATAAATTCTTGATAAAGCATACTTTGAAATAGCTGAAGCCCTTCGATTATTAGTTTGTATAATATCTTGTATTATTTCAGGCAAGAACTCATCGTACTTAACCTCTAAGACAACAATATTATTATCTATAGAACCAATAGTAGCTAAATTATCATCAAATAAATCAGTTCCATAAATTCCTGTTCTTATGTTTTTATCAAAAGTTATTCTTACATTTCCTATTTCATAAATATAAGCTTCTCTTATATAATCAACTATAGTTTTAGGTCTTAATAAATCTCCTTTAATTTTTGTATAAAACTCTACTAACAAAGGCTTTTTACTATCTTTTAAAAAATCTATATTACCCTTAACTATGTCCTCACACTCTTTTTTTGTTAAAAACTCACTTTGTTTTTTACATAATCCATTTATCTTTGATTTTTTCTCTAATCTAATAAAGGAATAATTATTGTTATAAAACCTTATACGAAATTTTTCTCTATGATTTACACCATTAATCTTTTCCATAAGAACTTTATCCCTTAAATTATCAAAATAAAGACTTCTTATTTTATATTCACTATTCTTATTCGAATTTTTATCTAGCTTCATAATATGCACTAATCTATTTTTAATAGTTAAATAATCTGACATATTTATATAATGCTTAAGCTCATGTCTAAACTTCTTATCTTCCATTAATATCACCCCCAATCACTTAACAATTACATTTTATATAACAAAGCTTAACGTTTCCTTAACGCTAATTAAGTTTTATATAAAAATAAAAATACACGATTAAATAAGCATTTAACTTATTAAATCGTGTACTTAACTTCTATAAACTATTTAATATCCTTAGGAATAAGTAATTCAAATTCTGTACCTTGACCATAATTTGATGTAAATTTAACTTTTACTCCTAAACTTTTTGATATAGAACTTAATAAACTTAAACCTATACCACTACCACTTATATTTTTTCCTCTAACATCATCACTTCTAAAAAATCTATCAAAAATACGTGCTTTATCCTCTTCCTTTATTCCTATCCCATTATCTTTTACAGTTATTTTAATACTCTTATTAAGCTCTTGAACTTCTAAAATAATCTCTCCATCAGCCTTAGTATATTTAAACGCATTTTCTAGAAGGATTATTATACTTCTTTTAACTTTATCATAATCCCAATTAACCTTTACATTATTGGTTTTACTAAAAAGTTGAAACTTTTTATCTTGAACTTCAGCTAAATCAAAATAAAATTCGCTTATACTTTCTATAAATTTAGATAAATCTATTTCTTTAGTCTTAATATCTGAATCTAAATCTTCCTTAGATAAAAATAATAAATCATTATTAAGCTTTTCCATAGCTCTTACTTCACTCATAATTTTTGATATATTCTCATAACTCTCTTCTGTATCTTTTTTAGCAACAGATTTAGCTAAAATTTCTAACTTTCCTCTAATAACAGCTAGTGGTGTTCTCATCTCATGAGAAGCATCTTGAACAAAAAAGACTTGCTTATCATAAGCATATTTAACAGGCTTTATTATTCTTGATGAAAGAAAATAGGATAAAACTAATGCAATCACGCTTAATATAATTAAACTTATTATTATTGATGTCATAAGCTGATTTATTGACTCTAACTCTGAATCTACATTAACAAGAAACTCCATCTTAATATTATTTTCTTCAAATATAATTCCCCTAAACTCATAACCATTAGCATCTATCTTTATTACTTTATCTAAAGCTTTATCACTAATACTCGGTAAAGTATCTTTATCAAAATATGCATTAGGTCTAACATAAATTACTTCATTATCTTTATAAACAGCTACTATGAAATTAGGTGGAATTGGATGTATCATAGGCCCTTGCTTTTTAGGATACATAAAATCGTTATGTGCTCTAGAAATATCTTCAACAACTTTTTTCTGAGCTAATAATTGATCATCTATTGAATTAAATACTCTTGATGTATATAAAATCTTAGTTATTATAGAAAATATAAACAAGCATAAAAAAACTATAATAGTACTTATCATAATTACATTTATTCTAGTTTTATAAAAAATATTTTTCTTACTGAATTTATTTAAAAGCCTCTTCATCTACTATATACCCCATTCCCCTCTTAGTAATAATATATTTATCATAATCAAAAGGACTTAAAATTTTTCTTAATCTACTAATATAAACTTCTATAATTTCTATTGATGCATCACTATCATAGCCACATATATTATCAAATATCTGCTCTTTAAAAAGAACTACACCCTTATTCATTATTAAATACTCAAGTAAATTATATAGCTTTTCATTAAGTTCTATTTCTTCACCTCTTATAGACACTTTTTTAGTTTTCATATTTATTTGCATATCATTAAACTCAATTAAATTTGAGCTTTTTATCTTTCCCATACTCTTTAAAATAGCATTAATTCTAACTTTTAACTCTTCCATATAAAATGGTTTAGTTAAGTAATCATTAGCTCCTAAATTAAATGCCTTTAGCTTATCCCCTAATCCTTCTTTAGCAGTTAATACAATAACTCCAACATTTAAGGACTTCTTTGAAATATAATTTAAAACAGACATTCCATCAACTTCCGGCAACATTAAATCAAGTATAACAATATCATAATTATATGAATTTAAGTAATTTATCGCATCACTACCATCATAAACACTTTCAATATCCATCTCTTCTTTAAAATATGTAGTAATGTTCTCAACTATTTTTACATTATCCTCAACAAGCAAAACTTTTATCATTTAATTATCCCCTCATTTATAAAATCTAAAATAATTATCTAATATAATCCATAATAAGTATATTTTATAGTCTTTACTTCCTTTAAACAATTAAAATACTATAAAGTTTTATCAAAGCTTTTAAGATATCTAGTAACATCAACTTGAAAACTTATTATATAAATACAAAAACTCTATATGTTTTATAGTATCTACTATAAAACATATAGAGCTTTTGAACTATAACGTCTAACTTTTATATCCACTTTTTTATTAAACTCAATAAATAACTTAACTATACTTGAAATGAAATACTGTCAAAACCAGAGTTTATTTTCACAATACCACTTTTTATAGGCTCACCTGTTCTAAATACTAATGAAACTGTATTATTCACGCCAGGGTTTAGCCTATTTACAATATTAAATAAATTACTATAACTATTTGAATTAGATATAGACATAGTATCTAAAGAATTTTCTTTATAAGTATTTCCATCAGCTTTTAATGTAATTTCTGAGTGAGCTAAAGATTCTAATGGACTATTACCTATATTAACAACAGACATATTAACAATAACAAGATTACCATCAGTAGTAATAACATTTGCTGGACCATTTGAAGCAGATTTTGTATTTCTAAAATCACTTAATGTAATTTGATACTTTCCCATATCACCTTTTTGATTTAATTTATATATTTTATCATCAGCTAAAACTTTAACCCAAATACAAAATATTATTACAATTAAAGCAATAACTATTCCTATAATTATCCCCTTATTTACTCCTTTCCTCTCCATATAAAAAACCTCCTTTTGGAATTCCCTTACACTCTATCATAAAAATAACACTAAATATAAACAAAGTAATTTTAATATTATTAAAATTTGTTTAGTTGACAAAATTAGTTATATTGTATTATCATACTAGCTTATTATAAAACCAAGTAATAACTAAGAATTTGAGGTGAGATTCTATGGATAAATATTCAAAAGAAGACTTGTCAAGATCACTAAAACTTGTATCTTCAACTATCAAGAATTGTGAAAAAATGCATAAAAAATTTGTAGAAGGTACTTCTCAACACACACTACTAAAGAATAGAATAAAAGCTCTCTATATTTCACAGTCACTAATAACAAATGAAAATATCACAAATAAATATACTAAAGAAGAATTAATACAAGCACTTCCCCCAGTATCTTCAATTATTAGCAAATGTGAAAAAGCTCAAATAAAATTTGCTGAGGGTACTTCACACCATACTCGTTTTAAGAACATAATAAATGCTATGTATATCTCAAAAGCATTAATAGCTGATGAAATTAATAAAAGAATTTAAATTAACTTTTTTAATATACACTTTTATTAAAATCAAACTATATTTATAAAAAATATTTCTCTTAATAATAAAAAAATCTTCATATACTCTCCAAGCATATGAAGATTTCTTATATTATCATGAATAAATTTCTATTAAATCATATATAAAATTAATCCAAGAGCTGCACTTATAACTATTACTAAAATAGGATGAACTTTCTTAGATAAAAGAAGTCCTAATGAAATAACACCAATTATAATACTTTTAATATCATAATATGATTCTTTTGCAAGTGAAATAAATGCACTAATAACTAGAGCTATTAAAATTGGCTTCATACCTGATAAAGCTCCTTCAATATATCTGTTATTCTTAAATTTACTTAATGATTTACTAACTAATATAACTGCTATAAATGAAAAAGTTATAACTCCAAGAGTTGCTATAAGTCCACCAATAACCCCATTTACTTTATATCCAACAAAAGTTGCTGTATTTATAGAAACTGGCCCTGGTGTCATTTGTGATATTCCTATTATCTCTAAAAACTGTGATTTAGAAATCCAAGAATTTGATAAAACAACTTGCTGCTCTATAAATGGAAGCATTGCATATCCTCCACCAAATCCAAATACTCCTATCTTAAAGAAGGTTAAAAATAAATTTAATAAAACACTCATTATTTTTCAACCTCCTTTGGCTTACACATAGTAATTCCATAAATTATTCCTATTATAATTGCAAGTACTGGACTTAAATTAAAGAATACTAAAAGTATAGTTATAACTATACACATAATTATATTTAAAATTGTTCTCTTAAATGATTTAGCAAGTGAAATTATTGCTACTAAAACTAAAACTGGAACTGCTCCATTAATTCCTTTAAAAGCCAACTGAACATACTTATTCTTATTTAGATCCATTAAAACTGTTGCTATTACTAAAATTATCAAAACTGATGGTATTATAGTTCCAAGAAGTGCAATAATTCCTCCTTTAATTTTTCCTATCTTATAACCAACATATATAGAACAATTTACTGCAAGTGCGCCTGGTAAACTTTGTGCTACAACTAATGCATCCATAAACTCTTCTTTTGTTAGCCATCCCTTATTATCAACTACTTCTTTTTCAATTAGAGGAATCATTGCATATCCTCCCCCAAAGGTAAAAGCACCTATCTTAAAAAATGAAAAAAACATAGTTATGTAATCCCTAGCTGAAATCTTCATCTGTTTATCTCCTTAAATCTTTAATAACTTGATTATACTATCTATCTATTTGATTTTTCCCTTAACTATTCTTTCTTAACAAAATTTTAAAAAATAAAGTTATATATCTATAACTATAAATAACAAAAAGGAGGAGCTTTTATTTAAACCTCCTCTTCTTAAATAACTTTTATTTCTTTTTATTTGAATTAAGTCTTTGCTTTATTGCCTCTTCTAAATCTTTATTACTAAATACCATTTTAATCTCTATTTTTCTATCCTGAATATAATCATCCTTATTATAATTTTCTTCACTCCTATTTCTTTCTTCTACTGTTCTATTTGTCTCAAACTCTGACATACCAGATGCTTTAAATTTATCACCAAATTTATTTTCAAGTTCACTATTCATTGGCATAATTTCATTTAAAAAGTTTACTGCTCTCATAGTAGAAAGCTCTCTATTACTAAAAGTATCTCCTGAATAGTCAGTGTGTCCAACTATTTCTATATAATCAATTTCTTTATTTATATCTTTTACATCTAAAAGATTATAAAAAACATCTCTAAACATAGCTGCTACTTGTTTACCATCATCTTTAAGCATTGCAGAATCAGTATCAAAGAAAGTTTCAGTTTTAATATCAATTTTACCTTCATCTCTATTAAACCTAATTATGCTTGGATCAACCTTATTTTGATTAAGTTCATATTCTATTTTGTCATATAAAACTTCTCTCTTTGCAGAAATATCATCAACAAATACAGTCAAAAATCCCATTGCTAATATCATAATAAAGAAAAAAACTAAAGATGTAATAGACATAATATCTACAAAAGATGGCCAATAGGATGGATTTTCTTCTATATGCCTATATCTTTTTCTTCTTAGCTTCATTCTTTTCTACCTCTTAATCTATTTTTAATGTCTGTTGTCTCTCTCATAAGATTTGATGATGATTCTAAGATACTTATAGTATCATCTAAATTTTTATTTGCTTGATTTATATCTTCTGTAACATTACCTATAGCATCTTCTAAATAATCAGATATTTGTATACCTATTCCATCAAGATATTGCTTTAATGCAATTGAAAATTTTTCTGCAAGATAAGGTGATATATTTTCTATACTACTACTAAACTTTTTAAAACTTTCATCAAGCATTTTACTATGTTTATTTAACATTAAAACTTGGTATGCATTACCCTTATTTTGAATTTCATTATATTTTCTTATTTCATTTATAATTAACTTCATAGCTTTCTGATTCTCTATAATACTTCTACTTTCAGACATTATAGATTCACTTACTTCTTTTGTCATCTCTTCATTAATTTTTATAGCTTCACTTATTTTAGTTAAACCAGAATCTACACCATTCCCTATTTCAATCATAGAATCTCTAAATTGATTAGAAACTATTCCAAAACATTGTCCTAAATTAGCTGAAAGATTTTCTAATGCAATATCCATAGTTCTACTCATAGCTTCAAATGAACTATCAATATTAGATGAAAGCTTTATCATAGATCCATCAAGATTTTCTGCACTATTAACAAAATTTCTAAATCCTTTATCAACACTTGTACTAAGCTCTGATGATACAACTACAAAATTACTAATGGACTTATTAAATGACTCTACTGGTGCTTCAAAGCTACGAACAGTATTATCAAAAGTTTCTACAAGTCCCTTAAATTCTTTTATATATTCTTTAAGACCATTTGCTGATTCAGTTAAATCTAAAGAACTTGAATTAATTTTAGTTACAAGTTCCTCTACCCCATTTTTAAATAAGTTAGTCATTTCCTCAGTTAAAGTTAACATAGTAAACTTAACTGTTTTACTAAACTCTTCAAAAACTGTATTAAATGTTACAGCATGCTCTGCAAAAACTCTATTATCTAAAAGGTTTTCCATCTCATTATAAAAATTTAATTTAGCATCTTTTGTAGATTGATTTTTAAGATTTAAAATAATTGATGTTATTACTCCAAAAATACTTGTCCAAAAAGCAGTAGCCATACTAGCTATCGGTCCTTGTAATTCCTTTGTAAAATTACTTATATTCTCTATTCCAACTAAAGCTGTTTTAGTCTCAAAAATTGCAAGTGTTAAACCTAAAAATGTACCTAATAATCCTAACGCTGTTAGTATAGATGATAATAAATTTATCATACCCTCAAATTTTATAAATTTATTTTCAAGATTTTTTTCTATTATAACTTCTGTATTTATATTATCTGTTCCATTTGCTGCACTTTTCTTAAAGTCACTTACCATCTTATTTAACTCTTGGCTTTCAAAAAGTATTTCCCCCTCATCATTTAAGCAATCAAAAATTTCTGTTGTTAATGATACATAATATCTTTTTATTAAAACTGCTAAAACTAATCCAATAATAAAGGTGAAAATTACTATTACTATAACAAACCAACCAAGAATATTCTGTGAAGTTATCGATTGTATTGTCTTAAAAAAAACATCCATTCCTTGCCTCCCATTTACATAAACTATTCTTAATATTTATATGTAACATGAGTTATATATTATGTCCCTTTATAAAATACTTAATTTTTAATTATAAAAAGATAAATACCTTTTTAAAACAATATTCTAACTTTACTTTTATTATCATTAAGAAGCTATTATTAACTTGTAAATAGCTCAAATTAATATAGATAAAAAATCTATTATAGTATTCAATTAATAAATTAAATTACACATTATTTAATTTATTATATTTAATAATGTAACATATAAAAAAATTGTATAGTAATATTATTAATTTAAAATATAATTAATTAATACTTTTAAAATACCATATATTTAAAGAGTATTTTGCATACTCATTTTAATAAATTATAGATTATTTTTTCATATTATCAATTACGAATAATTTTCAACTATAAAATTATATGATATTATTTATCAACCGAAGTTAACTACTAAAATTAATAAAACCAAAGGGGTGATATTTTGAATAAGAAATTTATATTTGGAATCATCGGTAAAAGTGGCGCAGGAAAAACTTGTTTAGAAAAAATACTTATAAGTAAATTAAATATAAAAAGTCTAGTATTAGATACAAACAGGGAGCCTAGAGATAATGAAGTTGAAGGTAGAGAACATTTTTATAAGACATCATCATATATGCAAAATTTAAGAGAAAATAATGGATATGCAGTCTTCATAGAATATGGAAAGTATTGGTATGGGTTAAGAAAAGATTATTTAGATAATCTTACTAATCATTCAGTGACAGTTCTTGAAGCTAGTGGTTATTATCAAATGAAATCGTCTTATAAAGATAGATTTATACCTATTTATATAGATACAAGTGATAAAAATAGACTTCTTAGAAGTTTAACTAGGGAAGCAAATCCAGAATGTTCTCAAATTATTTCAAGATATCTATCCGATTCTGAAGATTTTAAAGATATAGAAGCTGATGATACTATATATAAAATAAATAATGATCTTGATGATCCTAATATCGCAGCAGATAAACTTTTAGACTACATAAAAAATATCATAAACAATAGTTAATTTCGAATTTAAATAAAATTTCTTATATTGAAGTATTTCAATATAACGGAGGTAAATATGGAAACGAATTCTAATGTTATTAGAAATAAATATAAAACATATAGTACAAGGGCTGTAATAATGGTATTCTTATCATATACAATTTACTGTCTATATCAAGAAAATTTCAATGTAACTACTCCATTTTTAGTTAAGCAGTTACATTTTACTAAAGTTCAAATAGGACTTATTGCAAGTACATTTTCATTCTCATATGCTATAGGAAAAATCGTTCTAGGTATATATTTAGATAGAGTTAATAGCAAAAAAGCTATTCTTCTTGGTCTTATAGGGGCATCTATAACATCTGTATTATTAGGATTTTCTAGAAGTGTTCCTGTATTTGTTGGATTAATGCTATTTAATGGTGTATTTGTTGCTATATCTTCACCTGCTGGTCATATAGCAATTGGTAAGTGGTTCTCTAAAAAAGAACGTGGATTTACAATGTCTATAGTAAATATATCTCATAATATTGGTGCTGGTTTAGTTGGACCATTAGCAAATTTAGCAATTTTACTATTTGGTGTTAGTGGATTTAGATGGATATTCTTTATTCCTGCAATAATTAGTATAGTATTTATTATATTAATATTCTTTATAGGAGTTGATAGCCCTGAATCAGTAGGTCTTCCATCAATGACTGAATTTAAAGAAAATAATAAACTAGATAGTGAAGTAACTACTATGTCTAGCTTTGAAATCTTTAAAAAATATGTATTAAAGAATAAATATATTTGGATACTTATGCCTGCTATATTCTCTATTTTTGTTATTAAAAGAGGTGTTGCTGATTGGCTTCCTTTATATTTAACAGAATTTAAGCATTTTTCACCTCAAGAAAGTAACTGGGTATTATTCACATATCAATATTCAGCTATACCTGTTACATTAATTGTTGGTTGGCTTTCAGATAAATTCTTTAAAGGTAATAGAGCTCCATTAGCAATAATATCTATGATAGGTGTTGTTCTTGCTTTAATTTTATACTGGATGAATGATAACTATGTCTTAACATTAATATCTGCTTCACTAATAAGTATATGTACATATAGTCCATTCTTACTTTTAAGTGTCAGCGTTATGGATGTAGTGCCTGAATTTGCAATAGGAAGTGCTGATGGATTCTCTGGAGTTGCTGGAGTACTATTTGCATTCTCTAATTATGGACTTGGCTATATAACTCAATACTATGGCTGGAATGCTTCTATGGTATTTATAATAGTGGGAGCATTAATAGGAGTAGTTTCTTTATTAGTTCTGCAATATGTTTATAAGAAAGATGGTATCTTCTAAGATATTATAAACTCAAAGGACTGTTTCATACTAGGATTTAATTCTAATATGAAATAGTCCTTTTTTATTAATCTCAGATTCTATATATTTATCATTTCATTATACATTTTATCCTATATTACAAAAATACTTATCTAATTTTCTTAAATCTATTTTTTATACTATAAAATATTTATATCCTTAATTTAAAGTAAGACTTAAATCTATAAAATACAAAAAACTATCCTATAATGTTTTAACACTATAGGATAGTTTTTTTTCATTTCTAATTATTTTAATTATTATTTGAACTATTGTTAGAATTATTATTTGCACTACTATTAGTACTATTATTACTTGTTGCAGTAGAATTATTGCTATTGCTAGAATTACTATTACTATCATTATTTGTATTAGCTGAATTTCCACTGTTTGAGTTTGATCCTGAATTTGAGTTAGGATTATTTTGCTGATTAATTATCGCATTCCTAATAGCTGCAACCTGTGTAAGATTAGCATTATAATACTTAATATTATCAAATCCTGCCATCTTTAGTATTAAGGACATAAACGCTATATTTCCTTTATCACTGTTGTAGAATAAAATTATGTCATTTTGATTGATACCTTTATTATTAAATAAATTATCTAATCTATTAACTGATTTTATAGTTCCATTAGAATTTAAAAGCTCACTAAGCTTTATTTGAGTAACACCAGCTGGTGGTAAATTTGATTCAGTAATATATGCTTGATTAGTTCCATTAGAGGTATTAGTTGAACTATTGCTATTATTACCACTATTACTGCTATTAGAAGTACTTTCAACATTTGAATTTACTTCTTGATTGTTTAAGCTTGAATTATTTACTTGATTTTGTCCATTCACATTAGAACTGTTACTATTTCCATTTGTTTGTGAATTATTTGTATTGATATTTTTAGGTTTAATATCGTTAACAAGTTGAACTATCTTAAGCTTAGAAATATTCTTTTTAATTTCATCAAGTGTAATAGCCTTATTAGTAACAAAATTCTCAATTTCTATATTACTCTTCTTTGGAAGTGGTACACCCTTTATACTTTCAAAACCTTCTGCTTTCCAGTTATCATATCCACCATTAAGCATTTTTGAATCAATTCCTACCATTCTAAACATCCAAGAAAACTTACCTAAATCATCTAGGTTTTGAGAATTTGAATCTCCATATATAACAACTATAGATTTTTGAGTAATACCAAGATCTTGTAACTCTTCACTCAATTTCTTCTTATTTAATAAAGCTGTCCAGTTCTTAGTAGTATTTCCTTCATTATTTACTGAAGTTGAATTATTTGTACTTTCTCCATTACTATTCTCATTATTTTCTGTAGTTGAATTATTGCTACTATTAGTATTATTTTGATTATCAGAATTACTTTGTGTATTTACATTCTGACTATTTGATGTTTCATTATCTGAATTCTGATTATTTGAATTCTCATTATTAGTATTATTTTCATTACCATTATTATTTGAACTATTACTTATAAATTGATTCCATGAAACATTAATAGCTCCAGGTATATGGCCTTCATCATATTGCTTCTTACTTCTAATATCTAATATAACTAAGTTAGCATTATGAATATTCTCATTTAACCATTCTACTCCAACTAAATATTTATTATTTATATTATTACTATCACTAACTATCTTCTTTGTTTCAACAATTACTTGTTCTTTACTAGATCCAAAAAAGGTAACAACAAAAACTAAAATGGCTATTATAGCAACCATTATTTTTTGAAATTTACTATTCATTTTGCCCTCCTGAAAATCCTCTATAAAAAATTTTATCATCTTAGGCTATCTAATTCAAAACCTATTATTTAAGCTCTCCTAAAGAACAAGCTATAAAATTATAATTATTATATTAAATCATCTATTTATCAAAATAAAAATAAAAAAAGCATCACTTTTAGTAACGCTTTTGTAAAAATCATTTTAATTTTTTATTAATTTATATTTATATATTAAATTGCTAATATATAACATAAAATAAGAATGCTTCAATTTTACATACACACAAATCCATTTAACCCAAAGTTTTAATGTTATTTATCATTCTTTTCTCTAAATCTTTAACGTCTATATTCTTGCCAGGACATAAAGTACTTTTAACATCTCCATGTCTCACCATGCTTTCTATTGGATACCTTAGAGATAAATATGTTGATAACTTAATTATAGACTCTAATTGAATATCTTCTATCTTTTCTTGCTCAAAATTTCCTTCAAGACAAATTCCTAAAGTATTAATATTATTATTAGAAGCATGTGCCCCTATAGCATTTGTTGGTCTCCCTTCATAGATAGTCCCATCTTTTCTAATATAAAAATGATAACCAATACCAGCCCAACCTCTTGCCTTATGCATAGCATTTATATCTTGAGGAGTTAATCCTGTCTTTGCTGAATGATGTACTATTATACGATTAGGCTTATTAACATAATTTAATTTTTCAGTCCACAAAAAATTACTTTTTTGAATATCTAAATCTAATTCAGATTTACTAAGTTCCTTTTTAGAAAGTTCTACATTATAAATACTTCTATAACTATTTCTTTCATTATATTTTTGTCTAAAAAATTTAAATGCAAAAAATATACCTATAATGAAAATAATAAATAGTATAAACACTAAAATTCTTCTTAAAATATAAACCCTTTTTGGTAGCCTTTTTTTCTTTCTCACCTTAGTTACCATATTTAAATCTCCCCATAAATTTATATATGAATATTACCAATATAAGTAAAATTACTTTTTCTTTAATTTTATCACTTTTTATATTCTATTAACATAAAGTAAAATAATTTCTTCTTGAAATAAAAAAAGCCCATCTATTAAAAGAAATACTTCTTTTAATAGATAAGCCTTTACATAAATAATTTTACTATTTCAACATAAATAAATGCTAATATTGCAGCTCCTGGTATTGTTAATACCCAAGCCCATACTATTGTTTTAGCAACTCCCCATTTAACTCTTTTAATGCTCTTTTCAGCACCAGCTCCCATAATACTTGTTGTAATTATTTGAGTAGTACTTACTGGAGCTTTAAATGCAGTTGCCATAGCTATTATAGCTCCGGCAGCTGATTGAGCTGCAAAACCACTAACTGGGTTTAATTTAGTAACTCCGTTACCCATAGTTTTAATAATTCTTTTTCCACCTAAAGCTGTTCCAAGTCCCATTGCTGTAGCACATAGGAATATAACCCATAAAGGTACATTAAACGCTCCAAGGAATCCTCCACTTATTAAAGCCATTGTTATTATTCCCATTGATTTTTGTGAATCATTTTCACCATGATTTAAAGCCATAAAAATAGCTGAAATTATTTGTAATCTTTGGAATAACTTATTAACTTTTCTTGGCTTAGATGATCCTACTAATTTATTTAAAATAACCATAAAGATATATCCAACTATTAAACCTATTATAGGTGACAAGAATAGCCATAATATAACTTCATCAAATAGATTTCCCCAATCAACTATACTGAATGATTTTGAAAATGCTATTGCACCACCAATTAAAGCACCTATAAGTGCATATGATGAACTACTTGGTATAGCAAAATACCATGTTAATAGATCCCAAGTAATAGCTGCCACTAAAACAGCTGCTATTACCCATAAAGGTATAAGCCTATCATCTACGATTCCTGAACCAACAGTTTTAGCAACTGCTGTACTAATAAAAGCACCTAAAAAATTAAATACTGCACATAATCCTATAGCAGCTTTAGGGCTTAAAGCTCTAGTTGATATAGAAGTAGCAACTACTGTTGCTGTATCGTGAAAACCATTTATAAAATCAAATACTAATGCTAAAACTATTATAACAATAGTTATTAATAATGAACTATGCATGTTTCATTACAACTCCTCCGATTATATTTGCAACTGTTTCGCATGAGTCTATAGTATTCTCAAATGCTTTATATAAATCTTTCCACTTTATGACGTTTAAAACATCAATGTTTTCTTCTCTAAATAATTTTCCAACTACTTCTCTGAAGAATACATCTGCTTCATTTTCTATTTTATTTATTGCTATTATCTTTTCATTTATGATTTTATTTTCATGAGCTTTATGCATATAAGCTAAGATTTGCATTAACTCATTGATTTCTTTAGTAGCAGAAACTATAAAATCTGCAAATATTCTAGCTTCATCAGTACATTCTTTTACATTTAACATTATAAAGCTATGTAAAAGAGATTCTATATGATCTATAATATCATCCATTTTTTTAGCAACTGCATAAATATCCTCTCTATCGATAGGTGTTACAAATGCATTATTAAGCTCTTCAATAATTTTATGTACTATTTTGTCGCCTTCATGCTCTAGCTTTTGTATTTCTTGAGAATGAACAACGGCATTTTCCATATTACTTAAAAATTTTCTTAAAAGTTCAGCAGCATCTAATGTGTTTTGTGATTGTTGCTTGAATAATTTGTAGAACTTATCTTCCTTAGGATTTAAATTAAACATCTCTCCAACTCCTTGAAATTCATCTTTATCTCTCTGTGTATTAGGTCTTATAACTATATACCATAATAAAAATTCTTATCGAATTTTTACCTTAGCTATAAATAGTACTGTAAGAAATCAATAATCCATAAAAACGCTTATATATCATCTTGTATTTATTATATTTTTTATTTATAACTTAATCTTGTTTTAAATTTTTAGAATAACATATTTTTATATTCTTATATCCATTTTAAAAATTAAAAAATAGCTTTAGCTATAAATTGTCCTATAACAACTCCTATTAAGCTTAAGAATAAGTTAAGAACTATATTAATTGTTCCAAATCCAATATTACCATTTGATAACATTGTTATTGTTTCTAATGAGAATGTTGAGAAAGTTGTTAATCCTCCCATCATTCCTGTTGTAATAAAAGTCTTAGCTGTTGGTGATACATAATTTGTTCTTAAAGCCATTTCACTTACGAATCCTATAATTATAGCACCTAATATATTAGCTATTAATGTTCCATATGGTATAGTACCTGGAATACTTTTTGTAGCCCATAAAGATATTAAATATCTTGTTGCTGCACCTATGAAACCTCCACAACCTACTACCAATACTAATAATGATTTTGTCATATTTTTTTCCTCCTAACATTGCATGTTTTTCTAAAAAATAAAACAAGCTAAACCTTATCTTTAGTTTACACTATTTTGCAATAAGGAATAATATGTAGGGGTCATCAGCATTTCTGCGGTTAAAGGTTGACTCCATAACCAAATAAAATCATAAATTTGTAAGTTAAATACAAGCTTAGTATAATAACTTTTTATTACAGCTTTGTGTCTATTTTTAGCATATAGTACATATTATTATTATTATTTATACATTCTTTAATATTATTTAATATTTTTCTTTAATATCCTTAATAAAAATATTAAATCCACTTGTTCTTATTATCCTAAATTTAAATCAAATATATTCATTAAAACAAAGTAAATAAAAATAGAATATCTATTTAGATATTCTATTTTTATTTACTTATTTCTTATAGATTTATAAATTCTTGATTCATCCTCTATTACTATTTTATCCGAAGTAAAATAATAATCCTCTATATTTTCCTTACTAACTAAAGTTACTTTATCTTTTTCATTTCTATCAGTTAGGCTCATTTTATATAAATTTTTATCATCAGAAATAAAATAAAATTCCTTATTTACTGTATTTTCCACACTTAAAGTACTTTTTATATTAGCAGCATATATATTAGAGATTTTTTTTATATCATTAGTTCCTCTAATAAGATAAATACTATTATTATCATCACTATTACTAGCTACTATAACTTTATTTACAATTGTAAAACTATCAACAGCAAAATCCGTTAATTTATATCTTTCCTTTTTAACTTTATCTATAGCATATAAATTATATCCATCATCTGCATTTTGAAAATAAATTATATCTCCTGAAACTATAAACTTCGCAGCTCTTTCTTGAGTTATAGCTTCATCTATATCGCCATCATAGCTTACAAAATAAATTTTTTCATTATCATCTTCATTAATATAGTAAATTCCATCTTTAGCTGAAACTAAATTTCTACTTCTCATATTATTTACTTTAGTAGGAACATAATTTTCATCAAATTTATCTGTTTCAAAATAATAAATATTATAATTATCATTAGTATTAGAAAAATAAACTTTATCTGAGTTTAAAACTAGATTTACTCCTGTAAGCATAGATACTTCTGATTTTCCTTCCATTCCTGAAGTGTTTTTATAAGCTCTATAAATTCTGTTATTATCTTTAATAGAGGAATAAAAATATTCTTTTTCAGTTTCTACTATTTTTCCTGAACTAATATCTTGATTTTCAGCTACAATTAAAAGTTCCTCTTCATGAGTAACTTCCTTATAAGTTTCTATATGACTATTAACCTTAATATTTTTTTCTTCTTTATTTTCACTATTTTCTTCTGCTGTACATCCTGTAAAAGTCATAGCAAATATCCCTAATATAAATATAAATTTTTTTCTCAAGTTATTCACCACCTAAAGAAATTTCTAATATATATTATCGATATATATTAAGAAACTCTTTAACTGGCTTTTTAATCTAATTACCTTACTTAAATACTTTCACCATATAATATAATTAACCTACTTGTTTTAAAAGTCTTATCATAACATCATTTAACTTTAATTCTCCAAGTCTTTCAGGAGCAAGTGCCATAACAAGTTTTACTACATTTTCTACTTCATCAACTGTATAAGCTCTAACATCCATAAAAGCATAATCTGGCATAAATTCTGCTAAATCTGTTGCCATTTCATCAGCAATATTTAAATACTCTTCAAATAATTCATCTTCTGTGCATTGAGATAAATCAAGATCCTCTTCTAACATTTTTCTTAATATATCTACTGAAATTGAAAGCTCATAAGCAACTATATCTTCTCTCTTTGAAGCCTTGCTTAAATCTGTAATAACTCTATAATCACTTTCTTTTTCTATTATCTCTTTTATTTCCTTACTATCAACAACTTGTGTATAAAAATTTACATACATTAATTATGTCACTCCTATTCTTCATCTAATTAAATTTACATTTAATTTTATAGCTTAAAATTTTATATGTCTATACTTAAAATACTTTATTTATAATATATACAAAGCTAAATTTTTATAATCATCTAACTACTAAAATATTTTATGTATAACTCTATTTATAGATTTAAATACATATATTTTGGCAAATATTATATTGTATTATTTTTTTAGATAATATTATGTTATTAATTTGTGAGGATTTATCTAGCACTTTAATATATAAATTTACTGAGGAATTTAAATTTAAAATTAGAGGGTGAATTTATGAAATTTAATAAAATAGTAAAACAGAGAATAAAATGGTCACTTATATTCTCACCACTTATACTACTTTCAATAGCATTAATACTTTATTCTGCTTATGGATCTATGCTTGATAACATACATCATCTTTCAATAATTAGAAAATATACAGGTATAATAGGACTTATAATCTTTGGTGGATCTATTAGTTTATACATTTTAAGATTACTACTTAAAAATATAAACCCTAAAAACATAAATAAATTAGATGAGATATTTAAAAATAAATCTAGTAATTTATCAAAACATCTAAACAATGATAATATTACAGCTATAAAAAAATTCTTATCATATTGGGCTAAAATATTTCAATCTTTACATATACCACTATCAATAATAGGTCTATCAATTATCGGATATCATGTATATATAGCTTTCTATATGGGTTGGAAATGGACAATTGGATACATATTGGGCTTATTAGCAGCTATTTGCTTATTAATTCTAGTGATTCTTGGTATAGCAAGAATATTTAATAAATCAATAAAAGGACATAAATATATAGGAATAGCATTTATAATTTTATCAGTACTTCACTTACTTACAATATAAAATAAAAAGAGCTTGTATCAACTATATTGATACAAGCTCTTTTTTTATAATATATTATGCTTTTCTAAGAATTCTTTATCTGATAATATTTCGTGATAATCTCCATCTCTTATTACCTTATGATCAGATGAGAACACTATTGCTCTTTTAAATACTCCTTCAACATATCCAAATTCATGAGTTGAACATATTAAAGTCTTTCCACTTTCATTTAATTTCTTTAAGAAATCTCTTAAGAATCTTTTACCTTTAGGATCTATTTCATTCATAGGTTCATCTAAAACTAAAACATCTGGATTTAATGAAAGAACACTAGCAATAGCTACTTTTTTCTTTTCTCCACCACTTAAATTATATGGCTGTCTTTCTTTAAGTTCTGTTATATTTAATATTTCTAAACAGTCATTAACTCTCTTATCCACTTCTTCTTCTGGAAGTCCCATTTGTCTAGGTCCAAAAGCTATTTCTTCATAAACAGTTGAACAGAATAATTGAGCATCAGAATTCTGAAATATAAAACCTACTCTTTTATGAAAATTCTTACTAAAGCTATTATTCTCAAGTTTTTTATGAGTTACTTCTTCACCATCAAATATAAATGAACCTTTATTAGGACTAACTAAACCATTTATAACTTTTAAAAATGTAGACTTACCACTTCCGTTAGGTCCTATAAGTGCTACTGATTCTCCATCTTTTATTTCAAGATTTATATCTCTTAAAGCAACTGTATCCTTATATGCAAAGCAAACTCCATCAAGTTTTATCATAAATTTTCTCTCCTTTTATTTATCTCTAGTTATTTTATAAGATAAAGAATAGCGCTATTAATATAGCTATTATTAATATATATACTGCATCTATAGCTGTAAATTTAAACTTACCATATGAAACATATTCACCTGTAAATCCCCTGCATTCCATAGCCATATACATGTCTTCCCCCATATTCTTTGATTTAAAGAATAGGTTTCCCATTATACTTGTAATTGAAGTCATCTTTTTGTTATTTTTTCCTACTGACTTTAATTTTAAAGCATATAACATTTCTAAAGAAAATTCTCCTAATATATAAATATATTTTATTGTTATATCAAAAACAA
This sequence comes from Clostridium mediterraneense, assembly GCF_900091705.1. Lineage (GTDB taxonomy): Bacteria > Bacillota > Clostridia > Clostridiales > Clostridiaceae > Sarcina > Sarcina mediterraneense. Next base: position 2,308,473 of record NZ_LT594785.1, read on the forward strand.
AAATAAATATATCAGGTACTCTAATTATCTTAAATGCTTTTGTTATATCATGCCATTTAGTTGTATTTGAAAGTAAATTAACTGCTATAAGTGTAATAGCTATTTTTAAAACCATCATTAAACTATTATGTATATTTCCCATAATCATTGAAGGAATTAAAATTATTAATGTAAATATAGGTACTGTAACACTTATTGCTAAGATTCTTTTAACTACATCTGCTTGAACTGTTGCCAAACATAGTAGAAAGAATGCTGAAATTATATATGTATATACTGATTGTCTTGATAATGATAAAAATATAATTAAAAGTAAAGTTGAAAATAGCTTTACCATAGGATTTATTTTATAAAGAATACCATCTTCATAATTTTTTTCCCTTTTTATCATTGATAAAACACCCATAAACCCCATTATAGTTTTATTTATAAATCCATCCTTATCCTTTGGTGGATTATATACTTCTTTTTTAAAGAGCCATTCTTTATCTTCCATATTATTTACCTCTCTTAATTTTAAACTTTATACAAAAATTACCTTTATAATAATAATCACCCCTATCATAATAATAAGGATGATCATTATTAAAATATTCTAGAATTGTACTTTATCTTCTTTTTTAAAGCTTGAAAGCACTTTGAATAAGATTATTAATATTGCAGCACCGATTATAGCTGATAATATATATCCTGCTGTTTCTGACATACCTGAAAATCCATATCCATCACCAATTGCGTGATAACTAAATCCTGTTTGCATTCCTTGAGGAATAAATCCTATTTTATCTTTTAATTCACTGTGATCCCATTCTCCCCAAGCTGTACCTGTTGCTAAAAGACCTACTGGTACACAGATTATCATTGCTATTATAAGACCAACAAGACCTTTAAAGATTGAACCAGTTTTTTCTACTGCTACATTTTTTATTTCTTCTGCCTTGTAAATAGTTGCTGGTGATACCTTCTTAACATATGAGTATATAGCTACAGTTACTGTTCCTTCAATTAATCCAATAATTGCATGAGCTGAAAGCATTGCTGGTATTGAAACGCTTAATGGGTATGGACAGTATAATGGTTGTCCAGATGCAGTGTGGAATAATAATGGTTGAATTCCAAGCTCAATAGATGCACAGAATGCTGCAGCGTTAAGAGCAATATAACCTGCTATAAATGCTGCTATATATTCTCCCTTTGGAGATTTTATTCTATTTTTTAAGAATCTAAATAAATTATAACCTACTATTGACATTACAAATGCCATATTAAATGTATTTGCACCAAATGCTAAAACTCCACCATCTCCGAAGAATAGACATTGAATAAGTAATGCTATTGTTGTTGCTATTATTGCTGCATAAGGTCCAAGTATTAAAGATGTAATAACTGTTCCTACTGCGTGAGCACTTGTACCACCTGGTGTTGGAACGTTGAACATCATTATTAAGAATGAAAATGCTGCAAATATTCCTAATAAAGGCATCTTCTTCTTACTTAATTCATTTTTAACTTTTGTTGCTGATCTCTTCCATACTGGAAGCATAACTGCACCCATAACCGCACATGTAGATGGGCTAAGGTAATTATCTGGTATATGCATTTTTTCTCCTCCTAAAACTAACTATTTATTTTTTTCTTAATAGTATTGTTTTAATTTTCACTAGTAAAAACTAATTTGTAATCAATTCATTCACATTTTATAACATTGATTACAAAGTGTAAATAAAGAGTTAACAACAAATTAATTAATAATTAACTATTTCTTAATAATTTAAACAAAAATAATCTTTTTCATTTAAATTATTTTTTGTATTTAGTTTTATTAATTAAAAATTTCATATTTTTTGTATTGAAATTATATTCTCAATTAGATTTTTTAATCATTTAATTACTATTTATCAATTAGAGAATAAATAGTTAATATTTTAATACAAAATTAATTAAAAATTACTATATATGTTTAAACTAATTTTAATTTAATGGTATTATATATATATCATGTGATTTAATTTGGAGGTTATTATATGGAAAATAGCTCAAAGGATTCTTTGATAAATTTAAATAAAGAAACTTTAAATTCTAACAAAGAAATAACCGCTGATTTAACAAAAGAAGTAGAAACACTACATACGCTAACTAGAATCAAAGCTACTCTTGAAACTTCTGGTATAGTGGAAAATATACAAAATGATATAGATCTTCTACTATTAAATAGTTTTGAAAATGAAGGCCTTAATAAATTAAAAAATGAAATTTTAGATTTATATAATTCTCTTGAAAAAGATGCTAGAACATTTTCCGGAATTGTGTATGCTACTATAGAAGAGAAAAAGCAAGCTGAAAAAGAATATAGAGATATTTATAGACTAAAAAAAATTGCACAAAATACTTTAAATATTAATGAAAGAAAAAAAATCCTAGATAAGATTAATTCAATGGGATTTGTTAATAAAAATATAGCACCTCTACTCTTTGAAGTAGATACTGCATGTAAAACTTATAATGATGTACATTATAATACTTTTGAAGAATTAGAAATTGCTTTAGAAGAACAAAATCAATTAAAAGAATTTATAAAGCTTAGTGAAATTTTAGATGAAAAAATACAAATCTCTGCAATTATAAATATAAAAAGAAAAGTTTCAGAAATAAAAAAACATAAATTTATAAATCCTGAAATCAATAAATGTATTGCAGATATAACAGCCAAACTTCATGTTTTAGAAACTGAAGCTAAAAACTTTAATGGTAGACATTACTCTACTCTTGAAGAAGTTCAAAAAGTTCAAGATGAACTATATTATATAGATACTGAATCTTATAAATTTGATATGAATAAAAAAGAGGGGTTAGAGCTTTTCTTAGAACTTATGAGCTTAAAAGATTTTGAAACCCTTGAAGCAAGAGAAAAACTTAATGAATATAAAAATACTTATTCAGTTTTAGAAAAAGAATATAATGTTCAATTAAAAGTACAAAATAAAAAAAATACTTTAATTAAAAAGAAAAAGAAATTAAATATAATTTTTTATTCTCATATAGCTACTATTATAGCCTTATCAATAAGTATTGCTATTTTTGTTGCTTCAGGCAACTTCATCTCAACAGCAATTCTAGTATTCTTCTCTATTCTTGAAGGTATACTATTTACTTCTAATATTATATATTGGATTTATTATAAGACTATATGTTTAACAAATTCACTTAGTGATAAAATCAAATCAAAGTTTAAACAATAACTACATTAATATATAAAAAAGCAGTCTATTTCTAGACTGCTTTTTTTAAGCTTCAATTCTTTCACCATTTCTATTAAATTTAAATGCCGCTAACAGCTTGTCTATTGATACTATAAGGAATCCTAGAACTAAAAATGCTGGTATTAATATAAATATTAAATTATGTATTAGTCCCATAATAGTTATAACATTCATATTTAAAAATGGATATGGATATGAATCTATAATCTCACCTATTCCTAATGCATAGAATAAATAAATTATAGGGAATATAAGCCATAATAAAGCATTCTTAAATTTATATATTCCTTTTCTTTCAAATAATAAATAATCTAAAATAAATGCTATTGGTGAAAATCCATGAAGTGTATATTCTTCTAATTTAACTCTTCCATGTGCATGCCAATCTTGATTTAATATTAAGAAAAATATAAGTCCTGCAACACATATATAAAGTGTTATAGCACCTCTTACTGAATCTTTATTTAAAAATGTAATCTTCTCTTTGAAAAATACTTTATTAAAATACCATATAGTCACTGTTATATTACTTAATTCAGTGAAATAAGATATATATCCTAATAACCTTCCCCCAATAGTAGGAATAGTATTAGTAGTTAATTGATCAAAAAGCGAAAGTAATAATGCTGCTAGAACTATAATTCCAACAGTTCCTCTGTATATGTTTTTAGTCTTGTTCATTTTTTACCTCTTCATTTGTTAATTTTATTAATATATTTACTTCTCAATAAATAATACAAAAAAATATTTTGATTGTCAAACTATCTTTATTGTTTTACTTTTAACAATTAATTAACATATTATTAATAAAATTATCATTTAACCTTATTAATCACTAAGTACTTATAGAATATATTAGAAAATCATTTGTATATTATGCCAACAGATATTTATTTATAAATACCATAATATGAAATTTTATTTAAATCATATTATAATTTTAAGTATTGATTAAATTTATAAATTACAATTTTATTAATGTTTATTAACTTTAGATTTACATGAGAAGATTTTATTAGAAATACATAAGAAGGAGATTTTAGGATTTATGAAACAAAAGGAGATTTTAGCTACTTTAGCTATTTTAGGTACTGTTGTTGCTAGTAATACTACAACTGCTCATGCAGAAGTAAAAAAGCCAAGTTTACCAAAGCATAATAATACTAATTTATTAGCTGTAAATAATTCAGCTAATACTAAAGTTATTGGAGAAGTGACTAATACAAGCTTTCTTCATTTTAGATCCGGAGCTGGTCTTAACTACCCAATAATTGAAACATTAAACGGAAATCAAAAGATGGATATAATAGCGCAATACGGAACATGGTATCAAGTTATTATAAACGGTACTACTGGTTATGTGGATAGTTCTTACGTAAAAATACTAAATCCAGATGCCTTAGGTACTGCTACACTTGTCAATACTACTTTCCTTCACTTCAGACAAGAACCTTCTATAGATTCAAATATAATTGAAACTTTAAATGAAAACAGCGTTATAAATGTTCTTGCACAAAGAGGTTCATGGTATGAAGTAGAAGTTAATGGTCAAATAGGTTATGTTGATGGTTATTATATTCAACTTTCAAATAGTAACTCAAGTAATAGTTCAAGTAATACAAGCAATAGCTCAAATACTAATGCTATTGGAACTGGAACTCTTGTTAATACTACTTTCCTTCACTTTAGACAAGGTCCTTCAATTGATACAAATATAATATCAACTTTAAATGAAAATAGCCAAATTACTGTTCTTGCTAAAGATGGTTCTTGGTATAAAGTTGAAGTTAACGGACAAGTTGGTTATGTTGATGGTTATTATCTTCAAGTTAATCCAATTAACTCAAGTAATAACTCAAATAGTTCACAATCAAATAATACTAACTCTAATGTTCAAGGAATAGGTACTGGTTCTCTTATTAATACTACTTTCCTTCACCTTAGAGAAGGAGCTTCAACTAATACAAATATAATTGAAACTTTAAATACAAATAGTAATATTATAGTTCTTGCTAAAGATGGTGCTTGGTATAAAGTTAGTGTAGACGGTACAGTTGGTTATGTTTACGGTTACTACCTTCAAGTTACTCCAAACGGTTCAAGCAATAACTCAAGTAGCTCTCAATCAAGCAATAACTCTAATGTTCAAGGAATAGGTACTGGTTCTCTTATTAATACTACTTTCCTTCATCTTAGAGATGGAGCTTCAATACAAACAAATATAATTGAAACAATTTATCCTAATGATTCAATAACTGTTCTTGCTAAAGATGGTGCTTGGTATAAAGTTAGTGTAAATGGTACAGTTGGTTATGTTTATGGTTATTATCTTCAAGTTACTCCAAATAACTCAAGTAACAATTCAAATAATAACTCAAATAGTTCAAATGGTTCACAATCAAACAATAGCAGCTCTAATGTTCAAGGAATAGGTACTGGTTCTCTTGTTAATACTACTTTCCTTCACTTTAGACAACAAGCTTCTATTGATTCACCAATTATTTCAACTTTAAATGAAAATAGTAAAATTACTGTTCTTGCTAAAGATGGCGAATGGTACAAAGTTGAAGTTAATGGACAAGTTGGTTATGTTTACGGTTATTATCTTCAAGTTACTCCAAAT
>NZ_LT594785.1:2315989-2405751 GCF_900091705.1 Clostridium mediterraneense
TCAAATGGTTCACAATCAAACAATAGCAGCTCTAATGTTCAAGGAATAGGTACTGGTTCTCTTGTTAATACTACTTTCCTTCACTTTAGACAACAAGCTTCTATTGATTCACCAATTATTTCAACTTTAAATGAAAATAGTAAAATTACTGTTCTTGCTAAAGATGGCGAATGGTACAAAGTTGAAGTTAATGGACAAGTTGGTTATGTTTACGGTTATTATCTTCAAGTTACTCCAAATAACCCAAGTAACAATTCAAATAATAACTCAAATAGTTCAAACGGTTCACAATCAAACAATAGCAGCTCTAATGCTCAAGGAATAGGTACTGGTTCTCTTGTTAATACTACTTTCCTTCACTTTAGACAACAAGCTTCTATTGATTCACCAATTATTTCAACTTTAAATGAAAACAGTCAAATTACTGTTCTTGCTAAAGATGGTGAATGGTACAAAGTTGAAGTTAATGGACAAGTTGGTTATGTTTACGGTTATTATCTTCAAGTTACTCCAAATGGCTCAAGTAACAATTCAAATAATAACTCAAATAGTTCACAATCAAACAATAGCAGCTCTAATGTTCAAGGAATAGGTACTGGTTCTCTTGTTAATACTACTTTCCTTCACTTTAGACAACAAGCTTCTATTGATTCACCAATTATTTCAACTTTAAATGAAAATAGTAAGATTACTGTTCTTGCTAAAGATGGCGAATGGTACAAAGTTGAAGTTAATGGACAAGTTGGTTATGTTTACGGTTATTATCTTCAAGTTACTCCAAATGGCTCAAGTAATAATTCAAATAATAACTCAAGTAATTCACAACAAAATAACAATAATACAGTTAGCATCATAGGTACTGGAAGTTTAGTTAATACTACTTTCCTTCATCTTAGACAAGAACCTACTGTTAACTCTAATATAATTTCTACTTTAAATGAAAATAGTAAAATTAATGTTATTGCTAAAGAAGGATACTGGTATAAAGTTGAAGTTAATGGTCAAATAGGTTATGTTGATGGATATTATTTAGATGTACAATACAACGGAAATTCTTCAAATATTTCATCTAGATTCCCTACTCCAAATTCAAATGAAATAACAACAAATTATCCTATTTCTTTACAACAATATGTTAACTTACAAGAACAAGCATGGCCTTTATTCTCAGCTCAACAATTTGAGAATGCCATAAATCCAAAATCAATCTCTAATATGTTTGAATTCTTAAGAATAGATCAATTTAGAGCCGTGCATCTTAATAAACTTAATGAGCTTCTTGAAGGTTGTGGAGTTCTCACAGGACAAGGACAAGCATTTATTGATGCATGTCAAGAATATAATATAGACCCAGTATATTTTGTTAACCAAAGTATACTAGAAACAGGTTATGGTACAAGTAGACTTGCTTCAGGTGTTACTATTTCAGAAATAGCTATACCTAGTGAACCAATTTATAACTCTAATGGTCAATTAGTTGGTTATCAAATGAAGAAGCTTCCTCACCCAGTAACAGTTTATAACTTATTTGGTATAGGAGCATATGATAATTCATCTGTTTTCCCAAATAGAGCTTTAATACTTGGAACAACTTATGCTTATAATCATGGTTGGACTTCAGTTCCAAATGCTATAGCTGGGGCTGCTCAATTCGTATCTAATGGATATATCCATAATAGTTACTACAATCAAAATACTGTTTATAAGCTAAGATATTCTCCTGTTATAAACAGCTTATGGCATCAATATGCAACAAACTATGCATATGCTAATGAAATAGCTAATTTAATGGAACAAAACATGGATCTATATGACTCAGGCGATAAATTCACTTATGACGTACCCGTTTTCCAAAGCTAAATTAAATAATTAAAGAAAGAGCTACCTCTAATGAGGTAGCTCTTTATAACATACAAAGCAATCTTCTGATAAAAATTCTCTATCTTTTTCTTTTTTGTTTCTATTATCAAAAGGTGAATTAACCAAAGACTTAATAAATGCTTGAGGATAATACCTTTTAAGATAAAGCATATAATTTACCCATCTCTGACATAATAATTTATACAACCTATTTATATCACTTTCTATATAGATTTTTTCATAATCTTCTAGTTTATCCCCTATAAACCTATGATTAATCTCATCTCTAACATGAAGAACTTGAACTATAAGATCAGTAAAATCTTCTTTATCATCTAATGCAGGATTAAATAATAAATCTAATATAAAACTACTTTTTTTATCTAAAATTATTTTAAGTTGCCTTAAATCATTCCTATCTACATTTATGCAACTCTCATAATCCTTAAAAATCTCATATAATTCTTCATATTTATTAATAGCCCAATCCTTTTTAATTAAAGCTTTTTTCCTTATATCCTCTATACACTCATCTCGATTAGTAAAGATATCTAGCATTTCTATACCAATCTCATTAAAAAAAAGACCTGTAAGAATATCTACTTCCTTATCTTTTTTTATCTTATCTTTTATATCAACAATATAATTTATTATAAAACTAGTAAACAATATATTTAAAGGAATACTAGCAATAGACATAGCTATAGAGGTAATAATATAATGAATCTCCCCAAAAATAATATAATAAATCAAATAAAAAACAGTTGTTAAAATAACTAAGATTATAATCTTTAATAAATTATTCTTTCTACTTTTATCTCCAAACATACTTTCTTTACCTTTTTTAATATTATTATATTCAGGTAAAGTTGATTTTGTGATAATTATGTTAAGTACTTTTTATGTTTAAATCATATTTAACTTTACTAAAGCATTGTATATTCCTTCATTAGCAACTGTATCAGTTGTATCATATGCATGCTCTAAAAGTTTTTCATGACTATCTCCCATTGCTATTCCGTGAGCAACAAGTTCAAACATTTCTATATCATTTTCTCCATCACCAAAAGCATAAGTATTTTCTTTATCAATTCCTAGCTTATCTATANGATTACTGTTCTTGCTAAAGATGGCGAATGGTACAAAGTTGAAGTTAATGGACAAGTTGGTTATGTTTACGGTTATTATCTTCAAGTTACTCCAAATGGCTCAAGTAATAATTCAAATAATAACTCAAGTAATTCACAACAAAATAACAATAATACAGTTAGCATCATAGGTACTGGAAGTTTAGTTAATACTACTTTCCTTCATCTTAGACAAGAACCTACTGTTAACTCTAATATAATTTCTACTTTAAATGAAAATAGTAAAATTAATGTTATTGCTAAAGAAGGATACTGGTATAAAGTTGAAGTTAATGGTCAAATAGGTTATGTTGATGGATATTATTTAGATGTACAATACAACGGAAATTCTTCAAATATTTCATCTAGATTCCCTACTCCAAATTCAAATGAAATAACAACAAATTATCCTATTTCTTTACAACAATATGTTAACTTACAAGAACAAGCATGGCCTTTATTCTCAGCTCAACAATTTGAGAATGCCATAAATCCAAAATCAATCTCTAATATGTTTGAATTCTTAAGAATAGATCAATTTAGAGCCGTGCATCTTAATAAACTTAATGAGCTTCTTGAAGGTTGTGGAGTTCTCACAGGACAAGGACAAGCATTTATTGATGCATGTCAAGAATATAATATAGACCCAGTATATTTTGTTAACCAAAGTATACTAGAAACAGGTTATGGTACAAGTAGACTTGCTTCAGGTGTTACTATTTCAGAAATAGCTATACCTAGTGAACCAATTTATAACTCTAATGGTCAATTAGTTGGTTATCAAATGAAGAAGCTTCCTCACCCAGTAACAGTTTATAACTTATTTGGTATAGGAGCATATGATAATTCATCTGTTTTCCCAAATAGAGCTTTAATACTTGGAACAACTTATGCTTATAATCATGGTTGGACTTCAGTTCCAAATGCTATAGCTGGGGCTGCTCAATTCGTATCTAATGGATATATCCATAATAGTTACTACAATCAAAATACTGTTTATAAGCTAAGATATTCTCCTGTTATAAACAGCTTATGGCATCAATATGCAACAAACTATGCATATGCTAATGAAATAGCTAATTTAATGGAACAAAACATGGATCTATATGACTCAGGCGATAAATTCACTTATGACGTACCCGTTTTCCAAAGCTAAATTAAATAATTAAAGAAAGAGCTACCTCTAATGAGGTAGCTCTTTATAACATACAAAGCAATCTTCTGATAAAAATTCTCTATCTTTTTCTTTTTTGTTTCTATTATCAAAAGGTGAATTAACCAAAGACTTAATAAATGCTTGAGGATAATACCTTTTAAGATAAAGCATATAATTTACCCATCTCTGACATAATAATTTATACAACCTATTTATATCACTTTCTATATAGATTTTTTCATAATCTTCTAGTTTATCCCCTATAAACCTATGATTAATCTCATCTCTAACATGAAGAACTTGAACTATAAGATCAGTAAAATCTTCTTTATCATCTAATGCAGGATTAAATAATAAATCTAATATAAAACTACTTTTTTTATCTAAAATTATTTTAAGTTGCCTTAAATCATTCCTATCTACATTTATGCAACTCTCATAATCCTTAAAAATCTCATATAATTCTTCATATTTATTAATAGCCCAATCCTTTTTAATTAAAGCTTTTTTCCTTATATCCTCTATACACTCATCTCGATTAGTAAAGATATCTAGCATTTCTATACCAATCTCATTAAAAAAAAGACCTGTAAGAATATCTACTTCCTTATCTTTTTTTATCTTATCTTTTATATCAACAATATAATTTATTATAAAACTAGTAAACAATATATTTAAAGGAATACTAGCAATAGACATAGCTATAGAGGTAATAATATAATGAATCTCCCCAAAAATAATATAATAAATCAAATAAAAAACAGTTGTTAAAATAACTAAGATTATAATCTTTAATAAATTATTCTTTCTACTTTTATCTCCAAACATACTTTCTTTACCTTTTTTAATATTATTATATTCAGGTAAAGTTGATTTTGTGATAATTATGTTAAGTACTTTTTATGTTTAAATCATATTTAACTTTACTAAAGCATTGTATATTCCTTCATTAGCAACTGTATCAGTTGTATCATATGCATGCTCTAAAAGTTTTTCATGACTATCTCCCATTGCTATTCCGTGAGCAACAAGTTCAAACATTTCTATATCATTTTCTCCATCACCAAAAGCATAAGTATTTTCTTTATCAATTCCTAGCTTATCTATAAGATGTTGAATTCCATAAGCTTTAGTACGTCCTTTTCTATACATATCATATGAAATTTGACCTGGATGTTGCATAAATACAAATTCTTCACCATAATTTTTCATCATTTCATTGAAAATTTCTTCGTTGTTATTTACCACAACAATCTTACTTACTGAAATCTCATCTTTTGACCATTTATCTGTTATATTTTCTAAAGGTAAACTAAAACCACTAAAAACTTGTTTATTTCCTTCAGTTTCAAAGCTACTTATATAACTTTTAGCTTGTCCTTCTAAAAGATACTCTATTTCTCTTTCATTGAAATAATCTATTAGTTCACTCATTCTTTCTTTATCTATTGAATCATCAAGTACAGCTTCATTATTTAATTCTATATATGTACCATTTGATGTTATATATCCATCTAGATCTAAACTTAAAAGTTTTTCATTAAGAAAACTCATAGGTCTTCCAGTTGCCATTACTGTTAAATATCCATTTTCTTTTAATCTATTTATAGCTTCCTTTGTTTTATCACTTGGAGCTTCAATTCCTTTTCTACAATCTATTAATGTTCCATCAACATCAAAAAATACTATTCCTTTTATCTTATCCATGTTCCTCACCCCGTCATAAATATTACTACCTATATTATAGCATAAAAAATAGTAGTTCACTTATCTTAGAACTACTAACTTCAATACTTGTATACTATTAATCACTAATTTTTTCTCCACAATGAGGGCAATATTTATAATTCTTATCTAATACTTTTTTGCAATTTGGACAAACATTCATCGCTCTATACTTACTATATTTAGCATTTAAATCAACTATGTCTGAATTAACTATTTCAACTTTTTCACCCTTTTCCATAGCTTTTCCCTTTTCTTTTGGAATTTCATATACTGCATTACAATTCTCACAAGTTATATAATACTTTTCATTCCACTTAAAAATAGGTATAAAGAAAAAATGAAAGAAGGTATATATCTTTATCAACTTTCCTCTTCTATTTGATGTACAATGCTTACAGTTTATTCCCTCTAAAATTTTTATTAATTTCTCTTTTGTTTCTATTCCAAATATACCTATAAAAAACATATCTTCCTCCAAAGTAATTTTTATTTATTAGTTTTATAAGTATATTATACCAGTAAAAAGCTCTAGATATTAAAATCTAGAGCTTAAAATTAGTATTACTTATCAAATAATCCAGCACCATTTCCTACTTTTACTCCCTTAGAAGCTGAACCTATAGTTTTTTGTGCTTTTAGATTTCCTTTTGTGTTCATACCTTTTTTCTTTTTCTCTTCAATAATTTTTTTCATCATTTCAATATTCTTATTCATTGTAGGCTCCAATCCTGCATAATAATTTTATAAATCTACATAATAATTATATCATTGTTTTTGTCACCTCTTAGAATTTATTTAATAATTAAAAAAAGAAAGATTTACTGTAAATCTTTCTTTTTTTATATTATCTAAAAGATGTATTTAAAGCTTTTAAAAGAATTCTTACATCATACTTATATTGTGTTACAGGAGCTACCTTTCTTTCAAGACCAAGCAATGTATAAACAGCCATTCTAGCAGCACGAACTGAAAATTCCTCTGTAAATACCATATCTTCAGGTATTTCTACATATTGAGATACTAGCCCAAGATTTGTTGAGCCTTCTGGAACTACTTTAGGTCTATCTTTCATAGCTCTTGGTTGGAATTGAGAAACTATATATGGCATCATACAAGGAATAACATTTATTACTGTTCCCATAAGTTCTTCTAATTCATCTTCAAAATGTAGATGATATAAAAGCTCTTTTAATATTTCTTCACCAGTACATTCTTTCATTGGCTTTTTAACATAATCCCCTACTTTATCTGTATATAATCCATATCCCCAAAATACTGTCACATCATCTGGTTGATTTTTAAAGTGAGGTTGAGCTGCAACTACTATAGACATAAGCCAACTTGAATCTTTAAATGTCATTAAAGCTCCACTTCCTGGTACATTACGAGAAAATTGTTCTATTCTCTTTAAAATTTTATTTCCTTTGCAAGTTACAGTGAATGATTCCCAGTTAGTTTCATCTGGATTACCGAAGAATGGTTTAGGATTTCCAAGCCCTTCTTTTTTACTAGCAATATTACTCCATAAAACAGCAGATATTGGATTTTCAACTTTCATTTCTGGAGCTTTATTCATTGATCCAAGTGTTGCATTATCAGTCATGCATCCATTAGTAACTATACAAATATCACCTTCATTTAAATGTAAAACACTTTCTTTTCCATCTTGAATATAATGAATTCCTGTTACTGTTATTAAATCATCATCTTTAAACTCTAAATCAGTAACAGTATAGTTTAATGAAAAATCAACATTATATTTATCTAAATAAGCTTTTATTGGAAGTATTATTGACTCATATTGATTATAAGTTGTTCTAGTAACCCCTTCTAAAGTTTGAATACGTGAAAATTCAAATATCATTCTTTCCATATATCTCTTAAATTCAAAAAGACTTGACCACTTTTGGAAAGCAAAAGTTGTTTGCCACATATACCAGAAATTTGTCTCAAAGAAATGTGGTGTTGCCCCAAACCAATCACAAATTCTTAAATTATCTAATTTTTCTTCAGGAGTAATCATTAATTTTCCTAAAGCCATACGGTCAGCATTATCAAATCCCATAGACATTACATCTAAAACCTTACCATCTTTATCTATAAGTCTTGCATTAGCATGAGTTGGATGAGCATGGTCAAAAGCAAATATTTCATCACAAACTGTCATTCCTTCCTTTTCTAATGATGGTATTGTTGATAGTAAGTCCCATAGATTTTCATATGTTTCTTCATTAAGCATTCTTCCACCACGAATTATATATCCATCAGCTGTATTTCCAGCTCCATCATTACTTCCACCTAAAATATTCATTCCTTCTATAATATGAATATTTTCACCTTTAAAACCACAGTCTCTAATCAAATATACTGCTCCAGCTAATGAGCCAAGTCCTCCCCCAACAAAATACGCATGTCTATTTTCATACTTATTATTCATAATAATCCCCTCCACATAAATTAACTTCTAAATATTATCTTTATTAATTAAACAAGTTATTCTCTATGTATTTAGGATACTACCAAAGAAATTTACCTGATATAGACAAAAAAAGTGATATGTATAAACTTTATACATATCACTTTTTTTGTCTATATTTTAACTTGTTATAACTATAGCTTTTCTTATATCTCCACTTATTAATTTATCAATATTACTAATTATAAGCTCTGGATCTTCTTTCATATCATTTTTCATCCAAGATATTAAAACTCCTATAAATGCAAAACTATAAAAATTTGCTATAAACTCTTTTCTCTCATTCGGAACATCTATATTAGCTGAAATCTCATTAATAACATTCATTAAAAGTGAAAAAGATTGAGCATATAAAAAATCTTCTAAATGATCTCTCCCCATTGAATTTAAAGTATTCATACAAAACTTCTTATTCTCTCTAACATATTCAAAAATATCTAGAAAAGCTTTCTGCCATCCATCATAAGTACTATAACTAGATATACTACTAACTACTTCTGTTTTATATATCCAACCTAATAAATCATATATATCTTGAAAATGATAATAGAAAGTTTGTCTATTTACACCACAATCCAAAACTATATTCTTTACAGTTATCTTATCAAGTGGAACTGTATTCATTAACTTCTTTAGTGAATTTGCAATTGCCTTTTTAGTTATTAATGACATCTCTAAATACTCCCCTTACCTTATAAATCTAAAATTCTTAAAATCTAAGCCCTCTATATAAAACTTTAATTAAATATTTTTATAAGAAAAGTATACTATACAAATAATTTATGGACAATTTTTCTAATTTAATCTTAATTATATCTAAATTATTAGATTTTTATAAATATCATAATCTTCATCTTTAAATACATTTATAATAATTCTATCTATTGAATCACTATTATTTTCTAAAAACTTCAGAATAATATCTAAAGCAATTTTTGCTGCCTCATCATTTGGAAAATGAAACTCACCAGTAGAGATACAACAAAATGCTATTGATCTTATATTATTTTCTACTGCAAGTCTAAGACATGATTTATAGCAAGATTCTAAATTTTTTCTTAGCTTATCTGTTAATTCATAACTTACAATAGGACCAACTGTATGTAAAACATATTTAGAAGGTAAATTATAAGCAGATGTTAATTTAGCCTTCCCTATTTCTTCTTCATGTCCTTGCTTTTTCATTATCTCAAAACATTCTCTCCTTAACTCCACTCCAGCTGCTGAATGTATTGCATTATCAATACATCTATGACAAGGTACAAAGCAACCTAACATTTGACTATTTGCTGCATTTACAATAGCATCAACTTCTAATCTTGTAATATCACCTTGCCATAAAGAAATCTTATCTGAATATTTTAAACCATTTTTAGGAAATTTATCTTTTATTGTTTGAATCTCTTCAAGCTTCACAATACCTTTTTTAATACTTTCTTCTTTTAAAAATCTATCCTGAACCTCTAAAAATTCTTTACTCACTTTTCTTGCTTCTCTAACATTCATCAATGATCTAAGTAATGCTCTCTTTCCATCTTTATCTTCTGGTATAAGTAAATTTTTATATTCTTCTTTTTCACTACATAATTCAGATATTAAAAAATCTAAATCATCTATTTTACTCATTATTCATTCCTCCAAGAATATCATTTAAAACAAAATTTATATCTTCATCTATTGAAATAGATTTATCTATAACTTCTTCTACCTCTGCATTTCCCTTATTTATTCTTATAAGTTTTGCATTTGGATAAGCATTTGTTAATCTTTCAAATGGATAACGTATAATTCCTGGTGTATTAAATCCTACTCCAAGCTCTAAAAATAGTATATTTTTATCTGAATTTTCATTTATAAACTTCTCATACATATCTACATTATGAAAATGTGGCTTTTCTACAAATTTACTATCACATCTAAGATTAGGTATCAGATAATTTCCACAGTGTGCACATCTAGGTATTAATTCTGAATCAATTTTATAATTTTTATCAATACTTGCTACCATATTTTCTATCATTTCTTTATTTGGATAAATCTCATCCCATCTACATGGAATTGAGCATTGAAATGAGTCATAATTACCTTGTGGAGCAAAAATACGCTCTTTATCAAAACCTACTCTCTGAACTTGTCCATCAGCATTAGTAGTACAAATAAAATAATTCTTATCCTTCATAATCTCCATAAGATTTTTATATGGCTCTAATATTTCTGACTTATAACGAATATTGTTAATATGTCTAGCCCAATACCCCCAATAAGCTAATATATTTTCATCAGATATATTCCAATATGCAGATACTATTTCAAATAAACCTTTAAATCCTAAATTATAATATTCAGGAAACCACTTTTTCACAAGTTCAGGATCCATATAATTTATCCCTCCTGAAGCTGACATACCCGCCCCAATTCCTATTACTATTGCACCAGCATTATTTATAAGCTTAACTACCTCATTTATTTCCTCTTTATAGTTTTTCTTTGTATTTATTAAATCATTTATTGCCATTATAAACACCTACCTTTTGTTCTAACTCTAAAATATATATTTATAGAAATCTTATAATCTAAAAATTTTTATCCTTAGCAAAATCTACTTCATCACTTAAAAATATTTTAAAATCTATATACTTTATAGTAAAGTAAGCACTTTTAGGTGCTATAGTTTCCAAATAGATACTATAGATATCCTAAAATAAAACTTTTGTTTTAAATTACTTTATATACTATAATATTTACATAGTATAATTAATAAAATTTCTTAATTAAAAGGAGAATGCTTATGAAAAAAGAAATCCCTGATTGTCCTGTTGAAATGACATTACAATTAATAGGAGATAAATGGAAAGTATTAATCTTACGTGACTTAATGACAGGAACAAAACGTTTTAGTGAACTAAAAAAATCTTTAAATGGAATAACTCAAAAAGTTTTAACTGCTAATTTACGCTCAATGGAAGAATCAGGTTTACTTACAAGAAAAGTTTATCCAGAAGTTCCACCTAAAGTAGAATATACCCTTACAGAAACAGGTTATAGCTTAAAACCTATTTTAGATTCTATGATGATATGGGGTAATGAATATAAAAAGAAATTATTATAGATTATATTACTCTATAATAATTTCTTTAATAAACTTATTATTCTGCTACAACTGTAAATCTAGCTTTTATAAAATTAGCATTTTCTATTTCATCAATTAATGCAATTGCATAATCTGCATAACTGATTTCACTTTCACCTTTAGAATTTACTATAAGCTCTTCCTTACCTAATTTATATTTTCCAGTACGGATTCCCTCAGCAACAAAATTTGCAGCAGGACTTAAATAAGTCCAATTCACTTCCTTTGTTTCCTTAAGTTCATCAAATGCTTCTCCCATAGCTGTAGCTACTGATTTAAATATCTCTGGAAAATCTTCTGTATCCATCAATCTAACTTTATTTTCAAGATCAACATATAAACTACCTGCTCCCCCAACTACTAAAAGACGAATCTCTTCATGTCCTTTAAGAATATCAGATAAATGTCTTAATGATATCTTATGTTTTAAAACTTCATCCCCCCACGCTCCAAATGCATCAATTACAACATCAAAATTTTTTAAATCATTATAAGTTAAATCAAATAAATCTTTCTTTAATACATTTACTTTTTTATTTTTTGCCTCACTTCTAACTATAGCTGTTACATCATATCCTCTGCCTAATGCTTCCTCAACTAATAAGCTTCCTGCTTTTCCATTTGCCCCAATTACTGCAATTTTCTTTGTCATAATCTTATACCTCCAAATTACTTTTATTTATAAATTTATTTTGCTAATTAATATTTCTGCTTACAAATAAATCATAATTCTAAACTTTAATTGGGTAAAGTAGGCACTTTAAAGTGCTATGGTTCCCCACAGGATACTATTAGCTCTAAATTAATATAAAAAATTTAAAGCTTAGTAAAAACTTACCTAAGTTTTTACTAAGCTTTTTCTAAAATTATTCTATTATTTTAAGTCTTTCAACAAGACTTTCTTTTCCTGAAAATTTATATCCTAATAAAGGTGTAATAAGCATGATTACTGCTATTATTAAAATCACTACTAAAACTGATATTAAATATATTAAATAATTGACTCCACTATAGATAGGTAACATCATAGGTGCAATATATACAGCTAAAAATCCTAGTGGAATAATAACTAATGCTGAAATTAATATATAATATATTCCTTCAAATAATATCATCTTTTTAAGCTGTTTCTTAGTCATCCCTATTGATTCAAGCATAGCAAATTCTATTCTTCTTGAGAATATTGATGTAAGCATTGTATTAATAACATTAATAACACCAATCACTCCAAGTATAGAGGAAATAACAATTCCAATAATCATAAATACTACTTTTATTTCTTTAAGACCTTCTATATAAAAATTCTTAGAAGTCATACCTAATGTATCCTTTCCTGACTCATTAATAATTTTTTCTATTTTTTTATCAGCATCCTTAAGATTAATATTATCTTTTAAATCAATATCTAAACTCTTTATATAATTTTTATAATCTGGGAATAAACTTTTAAACTGCTCCTCTTCAATATTTAATGCTTCTAGATTTGTATTCACTGCTTTATCTAATTTATTTGTAACAATAGCCATAACTTTAAAGTCTTTTTTAATTTCTTTAACTTTCCCATCTTTATCAATTGAATTAAATCTTAACTCTATATCATCTCCTGCTTTTAATACATTTGTACTTCCTGAACTAGCATAAAATATTATATAATTACCCTTTTTAAACTCTTCTTTATCTATTTTTCCATCAATAACTTTTAATTTTTCCATATCTTTATCTAAACTATCACTATTTAAAGCAGCAAGTTCTGTTTTTATAAGATTTTCTGCTGGTGATATTTTACTATATCTAATATTATTATTTCCTTTACTTTCCCCTATTTCAAACTCATCCTTAAGCTTTCCTCTTAATAGGAGGTCAACTCCAAAATCATAAACTTTACCATCTTTTTCAGGAACAACAGCACTATGATTACTCTTAACGTTATCTACTACATCTAGATCTTTTATCTTATCTACCAACTCTTTGCTTATAGGCTTATATTCTTTCTCTCCCCAAAAGTGACCTATATTGTTATTTATTGATACATCTGCATTCATTTGATTATTTGCATGCTTCTCTGGATCTATTCCCATAGAAGCATTTATAGTAAATATAACTATTACTGCACTAAATGAAATTGAAAATATGGATAATATAACTTTCTTTTTACTCTTCACAATATTACTCCAAGCCATTCTATTAATTTTAGCACCACTCGCTCCCTTTTTAATTTTCTTCTTAGAATTTCCCAAGTCACAAGAAACAAATTTTACAGCTTCAATAGGAGAAACCTTTCCAGCTATTTTCCCTGGCTTACTGCAACTTATAAATACAGTTATAAGAGAAAAAATAATTGATAATACAAAAATATATATACTTTTAGAAACAACAACTATATTTGCGAATATAGTAAATGATAACGCCATCGGAATTATAAAACTAGCAACTAAATACCCTAAAATAAGACCTATGGGAATTGCTATAATTGATAAAGTTAAAGCTTGTCTTATTATTATCTTTTTAAGCTGCTTAGAAGTTGTTCCTATAGTTTTTAAAAGCCCATAAAACTTAATATCTCTTGTAACTGATATATAAAAAATATTATATATTATTAAATATCCTGTAATTATAACTAAAAGTACAGCAAACCCAATAGCTACTCCTTGTTTTATTACATCACTATTTACAAACGAAACTTTTTCATTTTCATACTTTGGATGTACCTTAAATTGTGAAGAACCTATTTCATCAGCTACTTTTTTAAATTGATCATTAACTTCATCAAAACTATAATTACTTTTAATATTTTTAAGAGTAATAAAAGCAGTCTTAGTCCCTTTAACATTAGTAATTCCACTATTATATTTTGATATAAAATCTTTAGATACAAATATTCTTGTTCGTCCACTACCTCTTGTAACTAATGACTCATAATAACCACAAAGCTTTAAATCAAGAGTTTTCACACTTCCATCAATCATTACATCAAGCTTAATATTCTCACCAATTTTTTTATCTACACCTAATAAATCTAATACCCATGTTGGAACTAAGACCTCATCTGAAGTTTTAGGATAATCACCCTCTATAGGAATAACAGCCATCATATCATAAGTAATTTTATCATTTGGAGCTTCTAAAAAAACTTGCTCATTTAATAACTTGCCATTCTTAATAGGTTCAAGACTTGCTAATTGATCAACTCCTATTTTATCAACATTACTAATAGACTTTAATTTTTCTAAACCTTCATCAGTAATATTTATATATCCATCTGAATCAACTCCAGCACTACTAACATTCATATAAGCTTTATTAGTATTATAAAATGTAATCCCAGCAGTTACTGTTGTAGTTATAAGTAAGGTAGTTAATGCTATTCCTAATATTGCAAATAAATTTCTCATCTTATTCACTTTTAAAATTCTTCTATTTAATCTTTTTATAATCTCTTGATTATTGTTTTGTAGCATAAACTCCTTCCCCCCTTATAACTATCTTTCCATCCTCAATTCTTATAATCCTGTCTGCCATCTGAGCTATTTGCTCATTATGAGTAATCATAACTATTGTTTGATTAAATTTCTTACTAGTAACTTTAAGTAATCCTAAAACCTCTTGCTCAGTTTTTGAATCTAAATTCCCTGTTGGTTCATCTGCTAAAATTATTGAAGGCTTAGTAGCTAATGCCCTTGCAATTGCCACTCTTTGTTGCTGTCCTCCAGAAAGAGCATTAGGTAGATTATATATTTTTTCACTTAATCCTAGAGTTTCAATAATACTATCAACATAATTTTCATCAATCTTATTTCCATCAAACTCTATTGGAAGTACTATATTCTCATAAACATTTAATATAGGAACTAAATTATAACTTTGAAATACAAAACCTATATTTCTTCTTCTAAAAATAGTTAAATTATCATCATTCATAGCAAATATATCTTTTCCATCTACAATAACTTTTCCCTCTGATGCTCTATCAAGTCCCCCAAGCATATGAAGTAATGTACTTTTCCCTGAACCTGATGTACCCACTATAGCAACAAACTCACCTTTATTTATTTCAATATTAACTTTATCTAAAGCTTTCACTAAATTTTCATCTTTACCATAATATTTATTTAAATTCTCAGTTTTTAATATAACCATTTTCCCTCGCCCCTTAACTTTTCTTCTTGATATTATAATAACATCTCCAATTATAGGAAATCCTCACAAGTATGAGATATTTCAAACAATAAATATAACAATCTTGTTATATTTAATTTAACTATAAAAATAATTTTATCTAAAAAATAACTGTTCTCTATGCATAAATAAAATATATAATATTATGCTATTTAAATAAAAAAGAACTGACTCTAAGAGAAATTTCATTCCCCTTAGAGCCAGTCTTATCAATCTAATTCTTAAGAAATATAGAAAATGTAGTTCCTTTCCCCTTTTCTGAACTTACTTTAATATAACCACCTTGTCTTGTAATTATCTCATTACTTAAATAAAGTCCAATTCCTACACCTTCAACTTCAGAAAGCTCTCTAGATCTATAAAATCTTTTAAATATATTATTTATTTCATTTTCATCTATCCCAATACCAGTATCTTTTATATCTATCTTAGTAAAGAATTCAAAGCTTTCTACTAAAATTTTTATTTCTCCATTTCCATTATTATATTTAACACTATTATCCAAAATATTAAATATAGCTTCACTAGTCCACTTTTTATCATGCAGTAAAGTAATATAACTAGGACAATCCACTCTTAATTTTATATTCTTCTTTTCAGCCTTTATATAAATTCCACTTAAAGCATTTGCTATAGTTTCATTTAACTTTCCACTGCTCTTATTTAACTTAATTATACTATTTTCTAATCTAGACATCTTTATTAAAGAATCTACTAACCATTCCAACTTTGAAACTTGAAATCTCATATTACCTAAAAAAATCTTTTGCTGACTTTTATCTAAATCTCTTTCAATTAAAGTATCATTATACATAGATAAATTAGCTATAGGTGTCTTTATTTGATGAGATATATCTGAAATTAATGACTTTATATTATCCTTTTCTCTTAAAGCCTCTTCTTTATCATTATTCATAATCTCAACAAGCTGTCTAAACTTATGTTCAAGCTTTGATAACATTGTCTCTCCATGAGTATCAAAATCAATAAATTGCTCTTTACTAATAACCTTATCAATAATATTACACATCTTATTTGAAAAATATAAAATATTAAACCTTAAAATGCATACAAATCCAATAACTAATAAAATTATAACTCCAATAAAACTACTAATTATAATAAATAATCTATTAGCATCATTATATAAACTAGGTTCAACTTTAATAATATTATTTAAGCTTAATCTAATAATTGCAGCAAAAATAATAGATACCAAAACTAAAAGTAAAATAAAAATCTTATATATATTTTCAAAAACAAATGATTTAAATCTAATCAAAATCATTCACCTACCCAAGAATATCCAATACCATAGATAGTTTTTATATACTTTGGCTTTGATGGATTATCCTCTATCTTATTTCTAAGTCTATTTATATTAACAGTTAGGGCATGTTCCTCAACATACTCATCACCTTCCCATATCTCTTCTAATAAAGCTTGTCTTGTTAAAACTTCACCTTTGCACTTAACTAATTTCTTTAAGATTTTATATTCTGTTGGAGCTAAAATAATACTTTGTCCACATTTTTCTACTGACATCTTATCAAAATTAAATTCAAAATCTCCAATCTTAATTACATTTGAATCACCATTCTTCCCATATCTTCTGAAAACAGCTAAAATCCTTTCCCTTAATATATTAAGACTAAAAGGCTTAGTTATATAATCATCAGCTCCTATTCTTAAACCTGTTATTATATCAAGTTCCATATCACAAGCTGTTAGAAATATAACTGAATTTAAATAATCTTTTCTTATAGCTTTTAGAAACTCGAAGCCACTTCCATCAGGTAAATTAACATCTAATAAAATCATATCTATCTTTTCTGTATCAAGAATAATCTTTGCATCTTTTAAAGTAAAAACTGAAAATACTTTAAATCCATCCATTTCTAAATTAAAAGAAATTCCTTGATTCAACATCTTATCATCTTCAACAACAAGTATCGTATGCATAAAATCCCCCTATACTCTAAAATTTTATACTTCTATTAATATTAATTATATCTATACTCTTTAATTCATTTCAAATATCTTACATACAATTTTTAAAATAATAAAAAATACCTATTCAAATTAATTGAATAGGTATTTCTAAATACATCTTAATATTGAATAGGATTAGCCTTTTCTTTTCCGTGTTTTGCCTTACCTTGAATTTCTGGTACAGGAGTTGCATCATTCTTAGGAAAATGTGGTTTATGATTACTTTCTGTACCATGTGGTTCTTTAGGACTAGGTCTTCTCATTCCTGCTTTTGCCATAACAATCACCTCAATATTAGATTGCCCAAGCTATAAAATCTTTATACTCTTAGCTACTTCTATACAAAATTCAAAATTACACAAAATAGCCACTTCCATATAAAATTTGAAAATTATAAAAAATATTAAACTTCCTTATAATTTTCTTCTTAATTATTATCCTTTTAAGTCCTTAATCTTATATCTCTCTTTTAGTAATTAATTTTCTATATCCTTTAACTATAAAATATCCTATTAATTCTATAATCAAATAAAAAATTAGATATCCCAGTGCACTAGAATTAAGAAATATAAATGTAACTCCTAAAAAGCCCAATGACGATATTACTAAAGCTGATAGCACTTCAATATTATTTAGCTCACATAATATTCCTTGAATAAAAAAACTTAAAGGATATATCACTATTAATGAGAATAGGATTATTCCTTTCAAGGCAATTCCATCTATATCTAAGAAACTAAATCCATTGATTATAAACATTAATATTAAAGGAAATATTAATATAATAATCTTCTTTTTACTCATAAATCTCTTCTCCCCTCAAAATATTTTACAAAATATCCTTAAGTTAATTTTACCAGTTACTGTAATTAATATAAATAAAAATCCCTTTAACTTATAAAATTAAAGAGATTCTTATTTATACTACACATTATTAACTAATGTTTCTAGTAATTCATCAGATAATTTATCTAATACATTACGTAATTCCTTAGATATCTTATTTCTTGTTGGTATAATAATCGTTTCCCTATTCTTAACCTCATACTCAATATATGGATTTAGTAAATCTCTAGCAAATTTTTTTCTATCTGAACTTGAAAACATATCTTTAAGTACTTTTAATTTTAAATCATTTTTAAATCTATTAACTATTCTTATTAACTCAGTTTCATTAAGTATATAATCATTTGCTAGTTCTATAAGTTCATCTTCTATAATTTTTATCATTTTATTAGCATCATCTTCTATAAATTCATTTAATATTTTACCTGATACTTCACCAGCTACAGCGCCACCTACAAATGAACCAACAACACCACCAACTACTCCACTAATAGCAGTACCCACAATAGGTACAATTGATCCTAAAGCTGCTCCAGCTGTAACTCCACCTATCCAACCAGCAGTTCCTCCAACAATAGTAGATGTAGTATTAGCTACATTTTTAAATAATTGAGAAGTTGATATTCTTCCTCTAAATATATTAATAATATCAACACTTGATAAAACTCCAATTGATACTGCCCCTGTTATAACATTTCCTCTAATCATTTTTGCAGCACTTTTTACTGCAGCAACACCATATATATTAGTTCCATTTCTAAATGCATTAACAAACATAGCTGAAGCTTTAGGTCCCATAATAGAGGCAATAATATCTGATGTACTAAATTCTATACTTTTAAATCCAACTCTAGATAATTGGTTTGATAATAAAGCCGTAACAAAAGTTGGGCCTGCTACCTTAACCCCTGTATATAATGAATGTTTTAATGCTGAATTAAAATCTTTACCATCTCTTATTAAGACTGCAAGAGATATAGCTGTACTTATTCCAATAGCAGCTGATGCAATAATAATTCCAGTCACAGCATCATATTTTATTGACTCTATAGTTCCAAACTTAGAAATATTCTTGGCCTGCTCATAAGTAAAACTTCCTTTACTTATAATGTTCTTAGCCTCATTTGGATCTGTAACGCCTGGAACCTCACCGTTCTTTATTCTAATCTCCATAGCCTCAATGGCTGAATCAAACTTATCAGCTGGCACCTCTATTTTTACTGGTGTTCCATCTAAATTTAAATACTTTAACTTTCCATTCTCAAAACATTCAGATATACATTGATATCCAGAATCACAATATTTAGATTTAACATTTTCTATTCCAATAATTTTATCTATAATAGTTTCTATTTTAGTGTTCCTTGATAATTCCAAATTTCTTTTTTCCAATTTATTATAAATAAAATCACCTCTTATAAAATTACTTATAATAAAAATTTAATTTATAACTATAAAATATTCTTAATAACTCTATATGTAATATACTATTTTTAAAATTCATTATGTGCTAATAAACTATATATCAAATAAATCTAATTAAAGTCTATAAAAGCTTCTAATATTTTTCTTATTTTCTATTCTTAATTATAAAAATTATTAATCTTCGTATCTTAAATTTTTACTTATCAAATTTACTCTCCGTAAATATCTTTGAAATAAAATTTTTAAAATAATTATTTACTAATATATTTTAAAAAGCAGGGGCATAATGCCCCTTTTAACATATCTTCTACCTATGCATAAATACATTTTAAGATTATTGGCTAAGCTTAGTAACAGTAAAAGAGGCATTTAATCCAGCAGGTATAGTTACACTAACAGCTAATAATGATGAAATTGCCATATCTATAACATCTCCAGCAGATAAAGTAACAATAGTACTTCCTGTAAAAGATGTAGCTGCCCCTAATGAAAGAGTACGTGTACTTGTTGTTGATGTAATATTAGTACCATTTCTCCTCATACTAAAAGTAAAAGTTACTGCTAATGTTAGCGTTATATTTAGTAATACATAATTAATTAAATAATCTCCCGATTGTGTAATAGTAATACTATTAGCTGGTGTATTATTTACTCCAGAAGATGCCATATAAATTGGTAAGGGAACTTGTGAAGCAGTTAGAATTCCTAATCCTATAGTTGTTGAAGTATTGCTATAAGCCCCTCCATAAGCAGCAGAAAACACACCTGTTGCTCCTGTTGGCCCTGTCACTCCAGTTGCTCCTGTTACTCCGGTATTTCCTGTTGCTCCTGTTACTCCGGTATTTCCTGTTGGCCCTATTTCTCCGGTTGCTCCCGTTACTCCAGTATTTCCAGTTGGTCCTGTTGCTCCAGTTGCTCCGGTATTTCCGGTTGGCCCTGTCACTCCAGTTGCTCCCGTTACTCCTGTATTTCCCGTTGGTCCTGTTGCTCCTGTTGCTCCGGTATTTCCTGTTGGCCCTATTTCTCCAGTTACTCCGGTATTTCCCGTTGGTCCTGTTACTCCGGTATTTCCCGTTGGCCCTGTCACTCCAGTTGCTCCTGTCACTCCAGTATTTCCGGTTGGCCCTGTTGCTCCAGTCGATCCTGTTACTCCTGTATTTCCCGTTGGTCCTGTTGGTCCTGTTGCTCCAGTCGGTCCTGTTACTCCTGTACTTCCTGTCGGCCCTATTTCTCCAGTTGCTCCTGTCACTCCGGTATTTCCTGTCGGCCCTATTTCTCCAGTTGCTCCTGTCACTCCAGTATTTCCTATCGGCCCTATTTCTCCAGTTGCTCCTGTCATTCCGGTATTTCCAGTCGGTCCTGTTACTCCGGTATTTCCGGTCGGTCCTGTTACTCCAGTATTTCCTGTTGGCCCTATTTCTCCAGTATTTCCTGTTGGCCCTATTTCTCCAGTATTTCCTGCTACGCCGGTATTTCCGGTTGGCCCTGTTGCTCCAGTCGGTCCTGTTACTCCGATATTTCCTGTCGGCCCTATTTCTCCAGTTGCTCCTGTCACTCCAGTATTTCCGGTTGGCCCTGTTACTCCTGTCAATCCTATATTTCCGGTTGGTCCTATTGCACCAGTTGCTCCTGTCACTCCTGTATTTCCAGTTGGTCCTGTTGCTCCAGTCGGTCCTGTTACTCCTGTATTTCCTGTCGGCCCTATTTCTCCAGTTGCTCCTGTCACTCCTGTATTTCCTGTCGGTCCTATTTCTCCAATTGCTCCTGTCACTCCAGTATTTCCGGTTGGCCCTATTTCTCCAATTGCTCCCGTTACTCCTGTATTTCCCGTTGGTCCTGTTGCTCCTGTTACTCCGGTATTTCCGGTTGGCCCTATTTTTCCAGTTGCTCCTGTTACTCCGGTATTTCCCGTTGGTCCTATCACTCCAGTTGCTCCTGTTACTCCCGTATTTCCAGTTGGCCCTGATGCTCCTGTCACTCCAGTATTTCCGGTCGGTCCTGTTACACCAGTTGCTCCAGTCACTCCTGTATTCCCAGTAGATCCAGTTGGTCCTATTGCACCAGTTACTCCAGTGTTCCCAGTTGGCCCAACATAACCTGTTGGATATTTTATTATAGTAGTATAACAATCTCTGCAACATTGACCATAATAATTATTTCTCCTATTTTGAAAATCATTATCTATATATTTATTTTCATAGGGATCATAAATAAAATTACTCATCTAACTCCCCCTTTTACGCTTTAAAAGTTCCCATATCTAATTTTTAAATTTCACTCTCATTATTTATATAACCCACTCTTATATATTTTTTCAAAAATTTTATAATAAATCTAATTAAATTTGTCTATGAGATACCTGTATATATGATTAATTAATATAATAAAATACTTTTAAATAATCTTTTTACATAAACTTATTATTACTTTATCAATATAATAAAGGACAAAAATCTTGTAATATATTATATTTATCTATAATATAAATGCTACCTAAATAACTTCTATTCTAAAACTTATATATTATAAAAATAAAATAGCTGATTATATGTAATTTCAAAAAAAAATGTATTAGATTTGCTGCTAATACATTTTAAAATAAATATTTTTGAAAAATAAGTTACTACAAGTATATATAATATATGAGAGCATATTATATAAGCTTTTATCTTTATAATTTATATATAAATTTAAACTATCTATTCTTATTAAAAAACTATTTTAATACCAAAGGTATAGTTTATTTAATATTCCTTAATTAAATATCTTAATCATTATTTAATTACTTTATATATTCCATATATCTTATTTATAAAAAAATTAAACTTCTTTAATCTTTTAAAGACTTTATACTTTAAAACTTATTTGTAATATATAAAATTAAATAAAATAAAGGTTTGAGAATATATAATCTATTCTCAAACCTTCTATCTTAATTTTTCTTAACTAACTTAGCTACATTTTCGATATGTGGAGTATGTGGAAACATATCCACAGGTTGAACTTCCACAGTTCTATATCCTTTTTCTTCTAGGATATTTAAGTCTCTTGCAAGTGTGCTAGGATCACAGCTAACATATACTATTCTTTTCGCATTTATATTACTAATAGCATCTAAAAGCTTAATGTCACAGCCTTTTCTTGGTGGGTCAACCATAACAACATCTGCCTTAATACCTTTATTTATAAGTTCAGGTATTATTACTTCTGATTCACCAACAAAGAACTCTGCATTATCTATATTGTTTTCCTTAGCATTTATTTTTGCATTTTCTATAGCCTGTGGTATTATTTCTACTCCATACACCTTCTTTGCCATTTTAGATAAGAATAGTGTAATTGTACCTGTTCCACAGTAAGCATCAAATACAGTTTCTTCTCCAGTCAATTTAGCATATTCTAGAGCTTTACTATATAAAACTTCTGTTTGAACAGGATTAACTTGGAAGAATGATAATGGAGATATATTAAACTTGAACTCTCCTATATAGTCTGATATCGTATCTTCTCCCCATAAAGTAATACACTCTTTTCCTAATATAACATTAGTTTTTTCTGAGTTTATATTTTGAATTATACTTTTTAAACCTGCAATATTAGTTTTCATAATTTCAATAAACTCATCTTTATAAGGAAGATCTCTACCATTAGTAACTATGACAACCATGACTTCATTAGTCTTGAATCCTCTTCTAACCATGATATGTCTTAGGATACCAGTTTCATCATATTCTCCATCTATGTTGTAAGGCTTTATCTTATGCTTCTTTATCCATTCTCTAGTAAGTGATATAACTTTATCAGCAACTTCATCCTGTATAATACAACTTTCCATATCCATAATCTCATGGCTTCTTGCAGCAAAGAATCCTATGCTAAGTTCTCCATTCTTAAGACCTATAGGTAGTTGTACCTTATTTCTATACTTTTCTGGTACTTCCATCCCTAAAGGATCCTTAACAATACTTGAATCTAATTTTCCTATCTTTTGAATACAATCCTTCACTCTTTCCCATTTAAAATCAAGTTGTGATTTATATGAGTAGTGTTGAAGTTTACATCCACCAGAAGCTTTATGAGTACATTTTATTTCTTCCCTATTGTCAGCTCTTTCAATTACTTCAATTAATTTTCCATAAGCAAATTTTTTCTTTGCTTTTACTATTTTAACTCTTACTTTTTCACCTTTTAAGGCACCTTCTATAAAAATAGGAAAATTATCATTTATCTTAGCGACTCCTTCTCCTTCATAGCCTTGTGAAATTATGTCTAATATATATTCTTTATTTTTTTCTACCATAAGCAAACTCACCCTCATTTTTATTTCAATCACTAAAGTTTAACATAGCTAAAGCCTATTTACAACAAACCACATTAACTTCTAAGTTCAAAAGTATTGCACATATTTGTTCCATTAACTGGAGAGTAAATTTGAACATCTTTCGCTGTACAATCTCCATTAGTATTATATTTGCATTTTCCTGCATCACAATAAATCTTTGGATGTACAGGTGATCCATCAAATACATCTTGCTTTAAAATTCCTGTATAATTAGTATTAATGCTATTTTTTATGTTATTCATTAAGTTGTCTTTTGAATAAGTACTACAATTTGTTTCCTTTATTTGATCAGCTGTCTTACCCTTTATATGGATTTTTGAAGCTTCACATAGGCAACCACGATTGTTTGAACA
Source organism: Clostridium mediterraneense (assembly GCF_900091705.1). Lineage (GTDB taxonomy): Bacteria > Bacillota > Clostridia > Clostridiales > Clostridiaceae > Sarcina > Sarcina mediterraneense. The sequence goes on from NZ_LT594785.1 coordinate 2,340,601, forward strand.
ATCGACTTCATTACAAACTAATTTTTGCTGCATAAAATCACTCCTTTACTATTTCTCTATTATGTTTCTCTATAAAAAAAATTTCATACCTTAAATTTAGATAAAGAAAAAAGCACCAAATCTCAGAAATGGTGCTAACAAATAGTAAGGAACAGTTGCCATTTTATCCCTATTAATAGTCTTACATAATTGATAAGACAATATACACTATTATATTGTATATTTGCTCTTTTAAATGTTAACATTTTGTAAATTTTTATTCAAGCCAAAATTTATTATAAATTAAAGTTTATAAAAGTACAACTCTATTTAATATTCCAGTATTAAACTATCAATTTTAAAGAGCATCTCGATACGAGATGCTCTTTTTATTTATTTAAATTATTTTACAACACTTACTTTTAATAAATCTGTTGCTCCAACTTCATTTGCAAGTCCAGCAGCTAATACTACTGTATCTCCTTCTTTTACAAAGTTCTTTTCCTTTGCAATTTTAACTGATGTTTCAAGTATTTCATCTGTTGAGCTCATCTTTTCTGCAACTACTGGGAATACTCCAAAGCTTAATGCTAACTTCTTAGCAACTCTTTCGTCTGGTGTGATAGCTATTACTGGGCTATCTGGTCTACATTGTGAAATTCTGCTTGCTGTAGCACCTGACTTTGTAGCTGATATAATTGCTGTAGCCTTTAATTCATGTGCTGCATTACATGCTGCTCTTGAAATAACTCCTGCTATAGCTGGTGTATGCTTCTTAGCTTTTGATTTAGCTATTTCATAATCTAATTCCATTTCAGCTTGTTCAGCTATTCTAGCCATTGTTTGAACTGATTCTAAAGGCCAACTTCCGTTTGCTGATTCACCACTTAACATGATAGCATCTGTTCCATCTAAGATAGCATTAGCTATATCTGAAACTTCAGCTCTTGTTGGTCTTGGGTTTCTTATCATAGAATCTAACATTTGTGTAGCTGTAATAACTGGTTTTCCAGCTTCATTACATTTTCTGATCATCATCTTTTGAGCTGCAGGAACATTTTCTATTGGAATTTCAACCCCAAGGTCTCCTCTAGCTACCATGATTCCATCTGAAGCTTCGATTATTGAATCGATATTGTCTACACCTTCTTGGTTTTCTATCTTTGAGTAGATTTGAATATCTTCTCCACCATTTGCATTTAATACTTCTCTTATAGCAATAACGTCTTCTGCTTTTCTTATGAATGAAGCAGCAACTATATTAACCTTCATTTCACATCCAAAGATAAGGTCTGCTTTATCTTTATCTGTCATAGCTGGTAACTTAATTGAAACTCCTGGAACATTAACTCCCTTGTGAGTTCCTACTATACCTGTATTCTTAACAACACAGTGGATAGCATTTCCTTCGATTGATTCAACTTCTAAACCAACTAAACCATCATCTATTAAAATAATATTTCCTGGTTTAACATCATTTGCAAGTCCTTCATAAGTTACTGAACATTTTGTTGTGTCCCCAATAACATCTCCACCAGCATAAACTGTGAATTTGTCTCCCATTGTTAATTCAACTTTGCTTGGTTCAAATTTTCCTGTTCTTATTTCAGGTCCTTTTGTATCTAAAAGAATAGCAACTTCTTTACCAAGTTTCTTTGATAATTCTCTAACCTTAAGCATTCTTCCTTTATGTTCTTCATGATCTCCGTGTGAGAAATTATGTCTTGAAGCATTCATTCCTGCTTCTATTATCTTTGATAAAATTTCTTCATTTTCACTTGCTGGTCCTATTGTACAAACCATTTTAGTCTTTCTCATTTTACAACACTCCTGTCTTAATTTAATAAAACCCTATTTTTTTTATATAATTAATTCACAAAATTATCTATTTATAGCATTAGCCATATCATAAAGTTCTCTATCAAAACTTCTTGGAACTGCTATGGCTTCATCAATGTCCATATCAATAATCTTGTTATCCTTAATTCCTACAACTCTTGCAGTTTTACCTTCAAGTAAAAGTTCAACTGCTCTTGCTCCAAGCTTTGAAGCAAGTACTCTATCTGATGGAGTTGGACTTCCACCTCTTTGTATATGTCCTAAGATAGTTGCTCTTGTTTCAGCACCTGTCTTTTCTTCTATATATTCAGCTAATTCTGAAGATCCTCCAACACCTTCTGCTACTATTATAATAGTATGTGTCTTTCCTTTTGTCTTTCCTTCAATAATTTGCTTACATATTTCATCTTTATCAAAATCTAATTCTGGAACAATTATTGCTTCAGCACCACTTGCTATACCTGAGTATAAAGCAAGGTCTCCACAATTTCTTCCCATCACTTCAATAACTGATACTCTATCATGTGATGTAGATGTATCTCTTAACTTACTAATAGCATCTGCAATAGTTTCTAATGCTGTATCAAAGCCTATTGTAAGATCTGTATATGATAAGTCATTATCTATTGTTGCTGGAATACCTACTGTTTTAACACCAAGTTTTGACAATAATTTTGCTCCCATAAATGAGCCATCTCCGCCAGCTACAACTAAAGCATCTACTCCGTTGTCTTTTAACAAGTTGGCAGCATGTTGTCTAACCTCTTCTTGTTTAAACTCTGGACATCTAGCAGTTCTTAAAACAGTACCACCTCTGTGAATTATATCTGAAACACTACATCTATTCATTTCTATAAGTTCACCATTAATTAATCCACTATATCCTCTTTTAACACCAACCACTTCAATCCCCTTGTGAAGTGCCATTCTTACAACAGCTCTTATGGCTGCATTCATTCCTGGTGCATCTCCACCACTTGTTAAAATAGCTATTTTTTTCATGATATTCCTCCTTCACACCACAGGGTCAATAAAAGTCCCACAGGTGCTATTTTTTACCCACTTCAATAAGAAACTTTAAATTCATTATTCATAACAAAAGTCTCAGTTTCATAATTCCTATAAATCTTCTATCACTAATAATTTTACTTAAAGTACAGGCTATTTTCAAGCTTTTTATGTAGAATTGAATAAAAAAAGGAGGTTATTTTTTGAATTTATAACTTATATAGCTATTTATACTTTATATTTCTTATTATTATTTTGTATATAAATCACTTATTTTAAACATAATTTATTAAATTTATCAGAAAAATTTTAACTCTATAATATTTTTTATATAAAAATAGAGTTAATTTCTTAATTAAAGAAATTAACTCTACAAAATTTAAAATTATTTTAATTCATTTAAATTTCATAATTTAGTCAATTAGCTTTACATTTTCTTGTCCAAATTTCTTCTCTAAAAATTTCACTACCTCTTTCTCTGTATCAACCCAACAATCTCTAGATAATCTAAAACTTTGTTTTTCTTTAGCTGCTACTAAATATAGTGGTGTATCCCCTTTAAATGGCTCTAATACTACTTTTAATACTTTGTTTATATCTCTAGCTTTCTGAGCATCTTCTACTCTTATATAAAGTTTTGAAGAATTAACATTCTCTAATATTTTTATTTCTTCACAAAGAATTTTTGCTTCTTCTTCCTCTTTAAATGAAACTCTTCCTCTAACTACTACAAGTAAATCTTCATGTACTAGTGAATTACATCTTTCTAAGGTTTTAGGGAATATAACAAGTTCTATTGAACCACTTAAATCTTCTAGAGTTGCAAATGCCATAATTGTATTATTTCTAGTTACTTTTCTTGAAACTCTAGTTAAAGTTCCACCTATTATTACTCTATCACCATCATTAAGATTAACATCACTTTCAAGCATAGTATCAGTACTTTCTTCAAGCTTTTTATGTTCATCAATTATAGTACCTATCTCTATTGAAGTCTGTTGTTTTAGACTTTCTTTATATTCATCTAAAGGATGTCCTGTTATATAAAGCCCTGTCATTTCTTTCTCCATAGCAAGAAGCTGTTTTTTAGGGAACTCTTTTATATTTGGATAAGTAATCTCTAAACTTTCTGAATCATTATTAGCAAGTGAAGCAAATAATGACATTTGTCCATCTATATTCTTTTTCTTTTGAGAAGCTATACCATCTAATAATTTCTCATGAACACTCATTAGTCTAGATCTAAATACCCCAAATTCATCAAAAGCTCCTGCTTTAATTAAACTTTCAACAGCTCTTTTATTTATTGCTCCAAGCTCCATCTTATTACAGAAATTCATAAGTGAAGTGAATCTTCCCTTTTCTTCTCTAGCTTCAACAATTGCATCAACAACATTTACTCCCACATTTTTTATAGCTACTAAACCAAATCTAATACTATTTCCTTTAACAGTAAACTTTGAAAAACTTTCATTAATATCTGGAGGTAAAACTTCTATACCTAAATTTTTAGCCGTTCTTATATATTCTGCAACTTTTTCACTTGTTCCCATAAATGAGTTAAGCATAGCTGCTATATATTCTACTGGATAATATCTCATTAAATATGCAGTTTGATATCCAATTACGGCATATGCCGCAGCATGACTCTTATTAAAGGCGTAAGAAGCAAAATCCATCATAGAATCAAATATTTTATTAGCTATATCAGCTGGAATACCTCTTCTTTCACAACCTTCAACCTCAACATTTCCATTCTCATCTACAATTCCATAAATGAAGTTCTTTCTTTCTTCTTCCATTACTTCATGTTTCTTTTTAGACATAGCTCTTCTTACAAGGTCACTTCTTCCCATTGAGTAACCAGCAAGCTTTCTAACTATCTCCATAACTTGTTCTTGATAAACCATAACTCCATATGTAACATCAAGAATGCTTTCTAATGATTCATGCATATAATTAACCTTATCAGCATTTCTCTTACCTTCTATATATCTTGGAATTTCAGCCATTGGACCTGGTCTATAAAGAGATATACCAGCTATAATATCTTCAAAACAGTCTGGTTTTAATTCTTTCATGAAAGAAGTCATTCCAGCTGATTCAAGTTGAAATACCCCAGCTGTTTTTCCATCACCAATCATGTTATAAACTTCAGGATCTGAAAAATCTATATTATCTAAGTCTACTATCTCTCCCCTATTTTCTTTAATCATTTTAACCGCATCATCCATAACAGTTAAAGTTCTTAAACCAAGGAAGTCCATCTTTAATAATCCAAGCTCTTCAAGAGTTGTCATATCAAATTGAGTTACTATAGATTCTTCATTCTTTTGTAGTGGAACATATTCAACAAGTGGCTTAGAAGCAATAACAACACCAGCCGCATGAGTTGATGAGTGTCTTGGTAAACCTTCTAGCCTTTTACTTATGTCTATAAGTTCTCTTACTCTATCTTCTTCATCATAAGCCATTTTTAATTCTGGATTAAGCTCTAAGGCTTTTTCTATGGTTATTCCAAGCATTGTAGGTATCATTTTAGCTATTCTGTCTACTTCACTATATGAATAGTTCATAGCTCTACCAACATCTCTTATACAAGCTCTAGGAGCCATTGTTCCAAATGTTATAATCTGAGCTACATTATCTACCCCATATTTTTCAACAACATAATCTATAACTAGCTGTCTTTTTTCATAACAAAAGTCTGAATCTATATCGGGCATACTTACTCTCTCTGGATTTAAGAAACGTTCAAAAAGTAAACTATACTTTATAGGGTCTATTTTTGTTATTCCAAGAGTATAAGCAACTATTGAACCAGCTGCTGAACCTCTCCCTGGACCAGTTGGTATATCATTATCAATTGCATATTTTATAAAATCCCAAACTATTAGAAAGTAATCAACATATCCCATCTGTTTAATTACACCAAGCTCATAAAGAAGTCTTTCAACTAATTTATTTGCTTCTTCATTATCTTTTGAAAACTCAATAACTTCATTGTAATTAAAATCATAATTAAATTTTTCAAATACCTTATATCTTTTAACTAAGCCTTCAAAACAAGTTTGTGATAAATATTCATAAGGATCATCAAAACCTTCAGGTAATGGATATACTGGTAATTTTGAAACATGGAACTCATAATCAAAATTACACATCTCTGCAATTTTAACTGTATTCTCTAGAGCCTCTGGAACATGTGAAAATATCTCCCACATTTCTTCTGGTGACTTTATATAAAATTGATCTGAACCATATCTCATTCTTTTTTCATCTTCGATAGTTTTACCTGTCTGAATACAAAGTAAAATATCGTGAGCTGTAAAATCTTCCTCATATATGTAATGAAGGTCATTTGTTACTACAAGTGGAATATCAAGCTCTTTTGAAAGCTGTATATTTATCTCATTAACTTTTCTTTGCTCTTCAATTCCATGATTTTGTAATTCTAAATAAAATCCATCTTTAAATGTATTCTTATAGAAAAGTGCTGCTTCTCTAGCTTTTTCAATATTTCCATTTAAAATTGCTTTTTGAACTTCTCCTCCAAGACAAGCACTTAAAGCAATAAGACCTTCTGAATGTTTTTCAAGAAAAGCCCTATCTATTCTTGGTTTGTAATAAAAACCTTCAATAGAAGCAGTCGAAACTATCTTCATAAGATTTTTATAACCAATTTCATTTTTAACTAATAAAACTAAATGATGTGTCTTATTATCAGAATCTTGTTGTTTTATATGCATAGACTTTGGAACAACATATACTTCACAACCAAGAATAGGCTTTATACCTTGTTTCTTAGCTTCTTTATAAAATTCAACACATCCATACATTACACCATGATCAGTAAGTGCAATACTATCCATACCTAACTCTTTAGTTCTAGCTAAAATTTTAGAAATTTTACCTGAACCATCAAGTAAGCTATAACCTGAGTGGACATGTAGATGTACAAACTTTTTCTTTTCGTCCAAAATAACCACTCCTTCCATTATTTTATTTTTTATTTATTTTAAAAATTAATCACATTTTTAGATTTTTCTCATAGGATATACTATAGAAAACCATTGATAGCTTCTTTTCAACACATATTTTAAAATAAAACTAATGCTAGGTGTTAATCTCCCTCACCTAGCATTTTAACATATTTAAGATACCACAGAGTTGATATCTATATATTTTCTTTACATACCATCTTCTCTTAATTCTTCAGCAATCTTTTCAATTTTTCTTAATCTATGATTAACCCCTGATTTACCAACAGGCGGAGTTAACATTTCACCAAGTTCTTTTAAAGATTCTTCTGGATTATCCAGTCTTAACTGTGCTATCTCCTGAAGATTTTTAGGAAGTCTTGCTAGACCTATTCTTGATTCAATAAGTCTTATACTTTCAACTTGTCTAACTGCTGCATTAACTGTTTTACTAAGGTTCGCTGTTTCACAATTTACAAGTCTATTAACATTATTTCTCATTTCTTTCATTATTCTTATATTTTCAAGCTCTAAAAGACAAGTATGAGCTCCGAGTATACTTAAAGTATCGACTATTTTTTCGCCTTCCTTTATATATACTATGTAACTATTTTTTCTTTGAATAACTTTTGAATTAAGCTTATAATGGTTTACTATCTCTTTTAAATCATTAGCAAACTCTTGTGAATGTGCTACAAACTCTAAATGGTATGTCTTTTCTGGATTACTAATACTTCCTCCACCAATAAAAGCACCTCTAATAAAAGCTCTTTTCTTTTCCTCAGTATCAACAAATCTTTTATTTATGGAGTAATCTAAAGAAATGATTCCCTCATCCTCTTTAAGTATACCTGTAAGTTTTAAAAGATCTCTAGCTCCCATTTCTTCATCTATAACAACCATATAAATATTATTCTTTTTTAAAGAATTACTCTTTTTAACCATAAGTTTAGCATGTATATCAAAATAATCCTTTAACAAAGTAAAAGCAAGTCTTGCTGAAGCAGGATTTTCTGTAGTAATCCTAAATTTTATACCTTTTCCACTAAAACCTAATGTTCCACTTGCTTTCATTATAGCTGTTATCTCAGATAGAGCCTCATCTTTAGATATTTCTATATATCTACTAATCTCTCCTTTAACTTTTGATGAAAATGACATGACTACTCCTTTCCTAAAAAATATCTCTTTATTCTATATTTCATTGCTTTTCTATTATAGTTTTAATAATTAATTCTGACAAGGTTTTAGCATCATGTCTAATATAGTTATATTTAACTTCTACTATATCCCCTTCAACAATTTCAATATTCATCTTTTCAACTTCTTCTCTATCAAGTTTAACAAGTTCAGAATTCTTTGCCTTATATCTTTCAATTAAAACATCTTCAATTATACCAACATTAGCAATAACTGTATTAACAGCATTTTCTCCACCATATTTAATTAATTCTTTTATATGATCTGAAACAGCAAATCCTGTAGTTTCACCTGGTTGAGTCATAACATTACATATATATATTTTAGGGGCTTTACTATATTCTAATGCTCTCTTAATATCTTTAACTAAAATATTAGGTAATACACTTGTATATAAACTACCAGGTCCAAGAATTATTGCATCAGCTTCTTCTATTGCACTTATCGCCTCACATACTGCATCAGCTTCTTCTGGAATAATTCTAAATTCTTTGATTCTACTATTTTGCTTTATAGCTTCTTCTGGAATATTAGATTCTCCTCTAATAATGTTTCCATTTTCAAGTTCTGCTTCAAGCTCCATATAATCAAGAGTTACAGGTAAAACAGTTCCTCTAACAGCTAATATTGAACTCATCTTTTGAACTGCATCTTGAAAATTAATTGATATACCATTCATAGCTGCTAAAAATAAATTCCCAAAGTTTTGACCTTTAAGTCTTCCATCTTTAAATCTATAATTAAGTAAATCTTTTATTGCAGGCTCAGCATCAGCAAGAGCTAATATACAGTTTCTCACATCTCCTGGTGGAAGCATTCCAAGATCTTCTCTTAAAGCTCCTGAACCACCACCATCATCTCCAACTGTAACTATTGCTGTTATACTACAATTTTCTTCCTTTAATCCTCTAAGCATTGTTGATAATCCAGTACCTCCGCCAATAACAACAACCTTAGGTCCATCAATACATCTTTCTCTCCTCATAAGTAATATCCTCCATTTTATTAACTATAACTTTTTAGCACCCCTATTAACATCTTCACTAATATCTCTATGCTCAACAGAAGCATTAAAGTTTTTACTTAAAAGTTCTTTATAAACTGCTTCTGCTATAGCAACTGATCTATGTCTTCCACCTGTACATCCTACTGAAATTATAAGCTGTCTTTTACCTTCTTTAACATAGTTTGGTATTAAGAATTCTAACATATCAACAAGCTTTGTCATAAATCCCTTTGTTTCATCTTGTTTTAATACATAATCTTTTACAGGCTCATCCATTCCTGAAAAAGGCTTAAGCTCTGGAATATAAAATGGATTTGGTATAAATCTTACATCAAATACCAAATCTGAATCTGTAGGAATTCCATACTTAAATCCAAATGATAAAACTGTTACAGATATTGTTTGCTCTAATTGCTTTCCATCACCATAAAGTGTATTTAATTTTTCTCTTAAATCCTTTATAGCATATTTTGAAGTATCAACAATATTATCAGCTCTATCCTTTATTTCTCTAAGCCTATTTCTTTCATCTTCTATACCAGTAAGAACTCTACCATCTGGTGACAATGGGTGACTTCTTCTACTTTCCTTAAATCTTTTAACTAAAACCTCATCATTTGAGTCTAGGAATAATATTTCATATTTAAACTTATTATCTTTTAGATATAAAAGACTTTCAAATAAATCATCAAAGAATATTCCACCTCTTATATCTATAACTAAAGCAACCTTATCAATTTTCCCATCACTTTGAATACATGCCTCAGCAAATTTAGGTATTAATTTTGGAGGTAAGTTATCTACACAAAAATATCCTAAATCTTCTAATCCTCTTGTCGCCTCTGTCTTTCCCGCTCCTGAAAGTCCCGTTACTATTACAAATCTCATGGCTATCCTACCAAAAATCTATCAAAATATACAATTAATATAAAGAGAGTCCTCTTTATTTTAAATATAATTTTTGCAATGCATATAGCTTCTTGGTAACTACCTCCTTTTTTCTAAAATATATTTTTTAAACATTGTCTTTCTAATAATTTAACTCTTCTATAATTATATCATATATAGCCAATTAAACTTTACAGTAAAATATACTTATTTTAGTTAAAAAAATTCTAAAAAATAATAAAAAATAGAAGTATTTTTATAAATACTTCTATTTAAGACTTTTATAAAACTATTTATTATAATATTCTTTTAAAAGTTCTATAAATTCTATATTCTGCTTTTCTGTCCCTATACTTATTCTTATATATCCATCACAACCTAAAAGATGACCTGGTCTTATAATAAAACCTCTCTCAAGTAAGAAATTAGCAAGCTTTTTATCATCTCCATTTATATTAACTAAAATAAAGTTTGTCTGTGACTTAATATAAGATAAACCCATATCATCAAATGCTTTATAAAATATATTTCTTTGCTTTTGATTAAACTCCTTTACCTTAACTTGAAATTCTTCATCCTCTATCGCAGTTATTGCTGCTACTTGAGCAAATAAATTAACTTCAAAAGGATTTATAACTCTATTAAAATAAGAAACAAGTTCTTTAGTAGCTATTCCATATCCAACTCTTAAAGAAGCTAGTCCATATGCTTTAGAAAAAGTTCTAAGTATTATAAGATTTTTAAACTTCTCTCTAGATTTCATACTATCTGGATAATTCTTATCTGTAACATATTCTCCATACGCTTCATCCATTACAATAAAAACATTCTCTGGTATTTTATCTAAAACTCTAATAAACTCATCCTGCGAAAATGAAGTTCCAGTAGGATTATTAGGATTACAGAACCATATAATTTTTGTCTTATCAGTAATACTAGAAACCATTTTATCTATATCAAGCTTTAAATTATTCATAGGAACTTTAATGGCGTTTGCTCCCATTAACTTCGTATAATTTTCATATAAAGCAAAAGTTAAATCTCCCATAATACTTTCATCACCCTTATTAAGTAAAGTATTACAAATAACTTTTATAAGAGAACTAGAACCTCCACCTAAAAATATTTCATCACTCGATATTGATAATCTTTTAGCAAGGACTTCTTTTAAATCATAATTCGCAGCATCTGGATATAAATAAGTTTCATCAACAAGCTCTCTAAGCACTTCCTTCACTTTTTCACTACATCCTAAAGGATTTTCATTTGAAGCCATCTTTACTACTCTAGAAAGGCCAAGCTCTCTCTTAACTTCAGATATAGGCTTTCCAGCTACATATTCTGCAACATCATTAATTTCTTCTCTAATATTTAACCCCATAACTCTCTCCCCCTTATAATTTATATAGAAAATGCCCTTATATATTTTACTCATAAGAGTTTAAATATATAAGGACATTTCCTAGCTAAACTTATTATTTGTCATTTCCTAATATTCTAACCTCTGTATCAAGATCAACACCAAAGTTTTTCTTAACTGTTTCTTGTACATGCTTTATTACATCTAAAATATCTTTTGCCGTTGCATTATTCTTATTAATAACAAATCCTGAGTGCTTTTCTGAAACACAAGCTCCACCTATTGTAAAGCCTTTTAAACCCGAATCTTGAATAAGCTTTCCTGCAAAATAACCTTCTGGTCTTTTAAATGTACTACCCGCTGATGGATATTCTAAAGGTTGCTTTTCTTCTCTTCTTTTTGTTAAATCATTAACTCTATCAACTATAGCATTTTTATCACCCTTTTGAAGCTTTACTGTAGCTGAAAGAACTACATATCCATTTTGCATAACAGATGATGTTCTATAACCAAGTTCTAATTGATCATGGTTAAGAATTAATATATTACCATCTTGATCTATAACTTCAGCTTCTTTCATTATTTGTGACATTTCACCGTTATATGCACCAGCATTCATGAATACTGCTCCACCAACACTTCCTGGAATACCACAAGCAAATTCAGCTCCTGTTAACTCATTTTCTAAAGCAGCTTTTGATAAGTTTGCAAGTAAAGCACCTGACTCTGCCTTTATTTCATCACCATTTACAACTATATTATTAAGCTTTTCTAATTTGATAACAACTCCTGTTATTCCACCATCTTTAACTAGAATATTTGAACCATTTCCAAGTACTATATATGGAACATTGTATTCTAAGCAAGCTGAAATAACTTTTGCTACATCTTCAACCTTTGATGGAGTTACCAAAATATCAACAGGTCCTCCAACTCTAAAATAAGTATGTTTGCTCATTGGAGCGTTTATCTCTACATTTTCTTCACCGCAATATTGAATTAATATATCTTTTAATTTAGCGTATTGACTCATCATACAACTCCTCTTGTTCATTATCTTTTTTAAGTATAATTAATTATATACTTCTTATCAAGCATTTGTTTTTTATTTCAAAAAGAATTTATATATTTTACTTTTTATTACTAAAGTAATCTACTATATTTTCTGCTGCCGTTTTATCAATTGATGGTGTTTCCATTAATTTATCAAGGCCTGCTTCTCTAATCTTTTCTATACTTCCAAACCTAATTAAAAGTTCTCTTCTTCTCTTTGGCCCTATTTTAGGAATTTCATCTAAAACTGAATTAAATGTTCCTTTATCTCTTAATGATCTATGATAAGTTATAGCAAATCTATGAACTTCATCTTGAATTCTAGTTATCATATTCATAAGTTTTGATTGTTTTCTTACATGAACTTCTTGCCCATTAAAAATTATCCCTCTAGTTGTATGCTTTTCATCTTTAACAAGCCCACATACTGGTATATCAATATTAAATTCCTTAAGAACTTCTAAAGCAACATTTACTTGCCCTTTTCCTCCATCCATCATTATAAGATCTGGGAAAACAGAAAATTTTCCTTTTGAATAATGTAAATCATTATCTTTAATTTCCTTAATTTCTTTTAATCCTCTTTCGAACCTTCTACTTAATATTTCTCTCATACTGTCATAGTCATTAGGTCCATTCACTGTTTTTATCTTAAATCTTCTATAATCTGAGTTCTTAGCTCTACCTTGCTCAAAAGCTACCATTGTACCAACAGAATCTACTCCCTGAATATTTGAAATATCATAGGCTTCTATTCTGTATGGTGGCATATCTAAATCTAAAGCTTCCATAAGCTCTGTAAGAGCCATTTCATTATCTTCTTTATCTCTAATTATTTTATCTCTAAACTGTTCTAAAGTAATTTTTGCATTTTTAGCAACCATATCTAAGAGTTCTTTCTTCTCACCTTTTTTAGGAATTTTTATAGAGACTTTACTTTGCCTTTTATCACTTAAAAACTGCTCTAAAAGTTCAGTATCCTCTATATCTGGAACATATATAGTTCTCGGTACTTTAGCAGTTCCTCCATAGAAACTAATTATAAATTCATGTATTATTGCTGCTTTACTATCTGCCCCTGTATTATCTATCATAAAATGTTCTCTACCTGAGATTTTACCATCTCTGTGGAAGAATATTTGTATAGATGTATTTTTATCATCTGAATAAGTATCTATATAATCTTCATCAGTAGATTTAGGTGTTATTATCTTTTGCTTTTCAATTATTGCTTCAACAGCTTTTAATCTATCTCTAAGTGTTGCCGCTTTTTCAAATTCTAAACACTCTGCAGCATCTTCCATATCTTTTTTTATTTGTTTTAAAATGTTCTTATCTTTTCCTGTAAGAAGATTTATAATATCATCTATCATTTTTCCATACTCTTCTTTGCTTATTAAACCAGCACAAGGTGCCTTACAAAGATTTAGTTGATAATTAAAACATGGTTTTATAAAAGGCCCTTCAGCCTTTATCTTTCTTTTAGATGCTCTAATAGGGAACAGTCTTCTTATTAAATACATAACCTCATTTACTGCTGCTACATTTATATATGGTCCAAAATACTTTGATCCATCTTTTTCATAGCTTCTTGTAACAAAAACTCTTGGAAAGTCCTCATTCACAGTAATCTTTATGTACGGATAAAATTTTCCATCTTTTAAAAGTATGTTATATTTAGGCTTGTATTTTTTTATTAGATTTGCTTCTAAAAGTAAAGCCTCTATCTCTGAATCAGTTATTATGTATTCAAATTCAGCAATATTTTCTACCATCTTTTTTACCTTTTCAGAGTGGTTCTTTGAATTTTGAAAATATTGTCTTACTCTATTTTTTAATATCTTTGCTTTTCCAACATATATAACTTCACCAAGATAATTTTTCATAATATAAACTCCAGGTTTATCTGGTAATACTTTTAACTGATATTCAAAATCAAACATAAAACAACTCCTCCTTGATAAAAATTAAAATAAAATAATTAAATAAATTTCCATACTATTATATAAAACTTTTTATAAAAAAGATAGACAGGCTCTATAAAGAGCCTGCACTATCTTTCTTATATTTCTTTTATATTATTTTTATATTCCAACTTGGTCTAAGTATTCTTTAACAACTTGGTAAGCTATACTTGCTCCAACCTTAGAACCAGCTCCACCATTTATAACCTGAACTGCAACTGCAATTTTAGGATCATTTGCTGGTGCGAAACATACAAACCAAGCATTAGCATCAACTAATAATTGACCTTGTGCATTTTCTTTTTGAGCTGTTCCTGTCTTAGATGCTATATCATATTTAGGATCCATGTAACTCCAAACACCTGAAGGTTCACCTTCTCTTTGTTCAGTAACATATCTCATATCTTTAGTGATAGTAGCTGCTGTTGATGCACTTATAACTCTTCTAAGTTCTTTAGGTGCAAAGCTTTGAACTACTTCTCCTCTACTATTTATGATTTCTTTAACCATAGTTGGTTCCATCATAACTCCCTTATTAGCAATTGTAGCTGCAACTACTGCCATTTGGAATGGTGTAGCTGTTGTAGCCCCTTGCCCTATAGCACTTTGTGCCATTGAACCCTTATCATATTGATTTAGAGTTGGGAAATTACTTTGAGCAACATAGAAACCATTTGTAGGAATTATTGAATTAAATCCATAAGCTTCTGCTGTTTTCTTAAGAGCTTCATTTCCAAGTTCCATGCCTATTGTACCAAATACAACGTTACTTGATACTGATAAAGCTCTAGCTAATGAAATTTTACCGTAAGCTGTCCAGTTTTCATTTGGTAAAGTATAATCACCAATTTTTAATCTTCCTGTATCATCAAAAATTCTATTTTGAATTCCAGGTATATTTTCAAGAGCTGAACTTATAGTAACTGTTTTAAATACTGATCCAGGAGCTGTTGGATTTTGTGTTGCAAGATTTAATAAGCTCTTATTAGGCTTACCTATCTTTTCATCTTCTGCAACTTGTTGCATTTCTTGTTGTAAGTTGTTTGCATCAAATGTTGGCTTTGAAACCATTGCAAGAACATCTCCTGTTTTTGGTTGTATAGCAACAACTGCTCCCATATTATCACCTAATGCTTCCCAAGCAGTTTTTTGTAATGGAGTATTAAGTGTTGTAACAATACTGTTTCCTATTCTAGGTTCAACATCTTTTCCTCTATTTTCGAAAGCACCTTTTATTCCATACTTCTTAATATATTGTCCTAATGTTAATGGATCGTATGTTGTTAATTGTTTATTATAAATTTCCTCCATACCTGTTGTTCCATATCTTGAACTTGAGTAACCAATTGCTGCTGAGTATAAATCATTATATGGATAAATTCTCTTTTGTCCATTATTTGTATTTTCACTTTCTGCTATTGGTTCCATTTCAGCATCATAAATAGTTCCTCTTAGAACATTATTTTGCTGTGCAATCATTATTCCATTAGTTGGCATATTTTTTATCTTTGGCGCTTGGAATAAATAGAAATAAGTTATATAACCTATAAGTCCTATAAGAAGAACTAAATAAACCATCATTATTACTTTTACATTTTTAGTTTGTCTAGCATTAAGTTTTTCTTGCTCTTCTGGACTTAAAACTCTTGGAGGCTCAGCTGGAGCTTTTTCTTTAGTCTTTTTATCAGATTTAGCTCTTGAGAATAATCCTCCAGATTTTTTATCTTTTTTATCTATTTTTTCGTTTTTATTATTATCTTTATCGCTCATTTATTTTCTGCCCTCCTCTGAAATTTTTTGTAAAGTACCTAGGGCAAAGAAGATTGTAAGCATTGATGTACCACCATAACTTATAAGAGGTAATGTTATACCTGTCAGAGGAATTATAGTGAATATTCCACCTATAATAACAAATACCTGTACAGCTATAAGAGTACTAAATCCTACGGCACTAAGTTTTGAAAATCTATCATTAGCATTAAGTGCTGCTCTCATTCCTCTATAGAATAATAAGAAATAGAAGAATACTACTCCTATAGCAAATATTATTCCAAATTCTTCACAAATAATTGAGTAAACAAAGTCTGTATCAACAAATGGTATAAATTGAGGGAATCCTTGACCAAGTCCCATACCAAATGCACCACCTGAAGATATACCATAGAACCCTTGAACTATTTGATAACTTTGAGCTTGAGCGTATTCCCAAACATTTAACCATATAACTACTCTTTCTTTAACGTGAGCAAATAAGAATGTTGAGGCTACTGCTCCAAGACCTGCTAATATAAAGCATACTATAACATATTTCTTATTATCTGTTGCCATATAAAGAATAGTTACTGATAATAAGAAGAATATCATAGCTGATCCTAAGTCTTTTTGAAGAACCATAAATGCTAATGATATCATAACTACAATCGCTGGTTCTAGTAATTGTTTCATATCTTCTTTAAAGCTCTTTTTAGCTTCATAATTCATAAGTGCTGAAGATAAGTAGAATATAATAAATATCTTTCCTATTTCAGAAGGCTGGAATGTAAAACTTCCAAGTCTGATCCAGTTCTTAGCACCATTAATATTTGTACCAAATAGCTCAGCCATTGACATAAATATAATAGTACCAACCATATATATATTTTTATATTTTGCAAAGCTTTTTAAGTCAGGTAATATAATAACTATAAGCATATAGGCTGTTATACCTATACAAAACCAAACTAATTGTTTTATTGCTGTTTCAATATTTAAACTATATTGTATCGCTACACCTATGATTGCTAGTACTGAAGCAAATATAAATATATATTTATCTCCTTCTGGATAGAATTTTCTAATTATATAATGTGAAAATCCTATTACTACAATAAGAACTGCTGCCATAACAAAGGCCATCTTATCCACTGGATTCTTTAAAATGGCTAAATTAGTGAATAAACCTATGCAAAGCAAGTATACTAGACTTAATAGTCTCTTTTCATACTTAAGAGTCTCCATATTTTCACCTCGACTATCCTATAACTTTAAATACTGTACTTCCTAATCTTACAGTGTCATTAACACCTATTCTTATTCTTCCAGCGACTCTTTCTTCATTTACAAAACTTCCATTTGTACTATTTAAGTCTTCTAAAATTATTTGATCGCCTTTAAGATAAATTTTTGCATGATTAGATGATACAAACTTATCATTAAGTATTATAGAATTATCTTCCTTTCTTCCTAAAGTCATAACATTAACCATAGGAATTACTGTTCCAACTCTTAACTTACCTTCTGTTAAAGTAGCCATAACTTCAAGTCCATATGATTTGTTATCAACAGTTGT
This sequence comes from Clostridium mediterraneense, assembly GCF_900091705.1. Taxonomy (GTDB): domain Bacteria; phylum Bacillota; class Clostridia; order Clostridiales; family Clostridiaceae; genus Sarcina; species Sarcina mediterraneense. The sequence continues at coordinate 2,358,206 of NZ_LT594785.1, forward strand.
CTGTTTCGTTTGTTTAACTTGTTTTGTTTGTTTTGTTTGTTTTGCTTGTTTCACTCTAGCCTCTTTATCAGTGCTAGGTTGTTGTCTTTTTTTAGTCTTAGATTTTCCTTCAACATCTTTAGACATTATTTTAAGTGAGTAAAATATTATTAGTAATAACATAACTACAAAAAATATGTTAAATGCAAAACCTATTAACTTATCAAAACCCATAATGTCACCTCTAAAATTTTATTATTATAAATTCATTTAGTCTTATATTATATACTGATTATACAATAAAAAAATTACATTTTTATATATTCTTAATTTATTTATTAATAATTTAGTCATATATTTTGAATTTTCTTCTTTTTTCTATGTAAAAAAGATATATCTCTTAAAAATGATGAGATTTTAATAACATTATCTAATAATGTTACTTTTTAAATATTTAGACAAATATCTAAATTTAATAAAATTCTCCCCCAAATTAAAAGATATATCTTAAACTGCTTTAAATATATTGACTTAAGTACTTACCTGTATAAGATTCTTTAACTTTTACAATCTCTTCAGGTGTACCTGTTGCTACAATAGTACCACCTTTATCTCCACCTTCTGGTCCAAGATCAATAATGTGGTCAGCACATTTAATCATATCTAAATTATGCTCTATAACTACAACAGTATTTCCTCCGTCTACAAGTCTTTGTAATATTTTAATTAACCTATTAACATCATCAATGTGTAAACCTGTTGTAGGTTCATCTAAAATATATAAAGTTTTACCTGTACTACGTTTAGATAATTCAAATGCTAGTTTAATTCTTTGAGCCTCACCACCTGAAAGTTGAGTTGATGGTTGACCAAGTCTTATATACCCTAAACCTACATCACTTAATGTTTGTAACTTTTTGTGTATTCTTGGAATATTCTCAAAGAATTCAAGTGCTTCTTCTACAGTTAAATTAAGAACATCAGCAATGCTCTTTCCTTTATATTTAACTTCTAATGTTTCTCTATTATATCTTTTTCCTTTACATACTTCACATGGTACATAGACATCTGATAAGAATTGCATTTCAATTTTTATTATTCCATCACCACTACATGCTTCACATCTTCCACCTTTAACATTAAATGAGAATCTGCCCGGTTTATAACCTTTCATCTTAGCATCTTGTGTTTGTGAGAAAAGTTCTCTTATTATATCAAATGTTCCTGTGTATGTTGCTGGGTTACTTCTAGGAGTTCTTCCTATTGGACTTTGATCTATATCTATAATTTTATCAATATGTTCAACACCAGTTATTTCTTTATGAGCTCCTGGTATTAATCTTGATCTAGATATCATTTGTGTTGCAAGTCCTTTATAAAGAATACTATTTATTAAAGTACTCTTTCCTGAACCTGAAACTCCAGTTACCATTGTTAAAACTCCTAATGGGAATTTTACATTAATATTCTTAAGATTATTTTCTTTTGCTCCCTTAACAGTTATAAAGTTACCATTTCCTTTTCTTCTTTCCTTAGGAACTTCAACTTTTTTCTTACCTGTTAAATATTGTCCTGTTAATGAGTTTTCATTAGCTAATATTTCTTCTAATGTACCTTGAGCAGTAATTCTACCACCATGTTCACCAGCTCCTGGACCAATATCAACAATATAGTCAGCAGCTTTTATAGTATCCTCATCATGTTCAACAACAATAAGAGTATTTCCAACATCTCTTAATTTTTGAAGAGTTTCTATTAATTTATCATTATCTCTTTGGTGTAAACCTATTGATGGCTCATCTAAAATATATAGAACCCCCATAAGTTGTGAACCAATTTGAGTTGCCAGTCTTATTCTTTGTGATTCACCACCTGATAATGTTCCTGACATTCTAGCAAGGTCTAAATAATCTAAACCAACATTAATTAAAAATGAAAGTCTTGCAACAATTTCTTTAACTATTTGTTCGCTAATTATTTTATCCTTTTCTGAAAATTGAATTCCATTTATATAATCCAATTCATCTTTAATTGATAAAGTTGTAAATTCATATATATTTTTTTCTCCTACTGTAACTGCTAAACTTTCTGGTTTTAATCTAGCTCCCTTACATCTAGGACATTTATTATCACTCATATACTTTTCAATTTCAGCTTTCATAAAATCTGAACTTGATTCCATATATCTTCTTCTTAAATTATTTATTTCACCTTCAAATGAATGATTGTAAGCTTTTTCTACACCTTCTTTAGTGTAAACTACAACTAATTTTTCATCTAATCCATATAGTAAAATATCTTGAACTTTTTTATCTAAGTCCTTAAATGGAGTTTCTAAATCAAAATCAAACTTTTGCATAAGAGCTTTTAAAACTGCATATGTCCAAGCATCTTCCTTTAATCTACCTTCACCCCAACTACTAATTGCTCCCTCTCTTATTGAAAGAGATTTGTCTGGAACAACAAGTTTCTCATCTATTTCCATAAGTGTTCCTAAACCATCACAGTAATCACATTTTCCAAAAGGTGAGTTAAATGAGAACATTCTTGGAGCAAGTTCTTCTATACTTATTCCACAATCTGCACAAGCAAAATGTTCACTATATAAAGTATCTCCTTCTCCAATAACATTAACTATAACTAATCCTTCAGCAAGACCTAATGCACTTTCAAGTGAATCAGTAAGTCTTCTTTCTATCCCCTCTTTAACTACTAATCTATCTATAACAGCTTCTATATTATGCTTCTTGTTTTTATCTAAACTAACTTCATCTTCTGTTAAGTCATAAATCTCACCATCAATTCTAACCCTAACAAATCCATTTTTCTTTATATTTTCAAGAACTTTTTCATGTGTACCTTTTCTACCTCTAACAATTGGTGCTAAAAGTTGAATTTTAGTTCTTTCTTCAAGTTGCATAACATTATCAACTATTTGATCAACTGATTGTTGTGATATTTCTTTACCACATTTTGGACAATGAGGAACACCTACCCTGGCATATAATAATCTTAAATAATCATATATTTCTGTAACAGTACCTACTGTTGATCTAGGATTCTTTGAAGTTGTTTTTTGATCTATTGATATAGCTGGTGATAAACCTTCTATATATTCAACTTCAGGTTTGTTCATTTGACCTAAAAATTGTCTTGCATATGCTGATAAAGATTCTACATATCTTCTTTGACCTTCAGCATATAAAGTATCAAATGCTAATGATGATTTACCTGACCCAGATAATCCTGTAAATACAACAAGTTTATCTCTTGGAATTTCAAGATCAACATTTTTTAGGTTATGAACCTTTGCTCCCTTAACTATAATTTTATCCTTCATGATAAATTCTCCTTATATTTAATTACAAAACCCCTAAAAGATTATAGTAGTTTTGTCCTATTTTTAAGTGTCAATTTTAAAACAAAAGTTAGTTATTATAATTTTAAGGCTCGATTAATAAAGTGTCAATTTTTTTTAAAAATTTGCTAATAAAAAGTAATTACTGTTATATTTACTAGAAATATAGTAGTTATTATTTATTATTTATTATTACTTATTAAAAGAATTAAAATACATAAATTTTTTGTCAATAAAAATAGGGATTACCTTACTTTAAGGCATCCCCTATCAACTTATTGTATCTTCTTAATATTAAATTCTAATTCACCATAATCACTTACATCATAGACATCTAAAGTTATTTCATAATCATAGTTTTTATTAAAATTCTCCTCTATTATATAGCTTTTCTTATTTCCTTTTTTATCTCTATAAATTAAAAATAAATTTTTATCATATTCAATACTTTTATTTGCTATTTTAACTTCTTTTTGTGAGTTTTCTTTTAGTGATTTTACTCCTCTGGGGTATTTACAATCATCATAGGTAAAAATTAAGTTTCCAAGCTCCTTATTACTTTTATTACTTATTTTTATTATTGGAAATATTCTTTTTGACAAAATATTACCTCCTATTGAATATATTAATACTAATAATATCTATATATACTATGTTCTACATTAACTTATTAAAACCTTTTCATCGCAAACAAAATTGTAAAAAATAAAATATTTCAACAATTTAGTTTAAATTAATAAAATTTTTTAACAAAAAATCTCTATTTAATAGTTATTCTTACACGTTACTGTGATAAAATGAATTATAAAGAAATTAACTTAGGAGGTATACTATGAATAACAAAATTAGAATAGGTATTATAGGATACGGTAATCTTGGCAAAGGAGTTACAAAAGCTCTAAAACAAAATCCTGACATGGAACTTAAAGCTATCTTCACAAGAAGAGATTCTAGCAAAGTAGAAGCAAATAATCTACCTATGCTACATATCTCAAAGTTAGCAGATTTTAAAAATGAGATTGATGTTATGATTCTTTGTGGTGGTTCTGCAACAGATCTTCCAGAACAAGGTCCAATGGTAGCAGAAATGTTTAATACTGTAGATAGTTTTGATACTCACGCTAAAATTCCTGAATATTTTGAAAAAATAGATTCAGTTGCTAAAAAATCAAATAAAGTTAGTTTAATCTCAGTTGGTTGGGATCCAGGTCTATTCTCACTAAACAGATTAATGGCAAGTTGTGTATTACCTCAAGGTAATGATTATACTTTCTGGGGTAAAGGTGTAAGTCAAGGACACTCAGATGCAATAAGAAGAATTGCAGGAGTTAAAAATGCAATTCAATATACAATTCCTAAACAAGAAGCATTAGACAAAGTTAGAAGTGGTGAAAATCCAACACTAGAAACAAGAGATAAGCACGAAAGACTTTGCTATGTTGTTCTTGAAGAAGGTGCAGATGCAGCTAAAATTGAACAAGAAATTAAAACAATGCCAAATTACTTCTCAGATTATGATACAACAGTAAACTTCATATCAGAAGAAGAATTAAAGAGGGATCACTCAGGAATGCCTCATGGTGGTTTTGTTATAAGAACAGGAACAACTGGAGAAAACACAAAACAAAAAATAGAATTCTCACTTGATCTTGAAAGTAATCCTGAATTTACTTCAAGTGTTCTTGTAGCATATGCTAGAGCAATTTATAAATTATCACAAGAAGGAGTATCAGGAGCAAAAACTGTATTTGATATTCCATTTGGTCTTCTTTCACCTAAGTCACCAGCTGAACTTAGAAAAGAAATGTTATAGAATAAATAAAAAAATTGACTATCTAAAAAAAGATAGTCAATTTTTTTATTAACCAATTGCATCAACTTCTACAGCCACACCATCATAAAGTTCTTCTAAAACTAAATTATATTTTTTCATATATTGACTTACAGTTTTTCCAACATATCTAAAATGCCATGGTTCATAAGTATATCCTGTAACATCTACCTTATCCTTTGGATATCTAAGTATAAATCCAAACTTATGTGCATTTTCTGCTAACCATTGACCTTCTTTTGTATTTTCAAAACTTTCTTCTAAAGTAAATCCTGCACTTCTAGTAGAAATATCTGCTGTAAGCCCCGTTTGATGTTCACTATATCCAGGCTCGGCCATATATTTTTTTGTATGTGCCTCTCCTCTATTTCTAAGAGAATTATTATAAATTTGATATTGATATTTATATGATCTATATCCACTTACTAAAAATAGGTCTTCTAAGCCTTGTTTTTTAGCTTCTTTAAACATTTCTTCTAAAGCTTGTGCCGCTTCTTTTCTTAACTGACTTTGTTCAAATGTTCTAGGATATACTAATGGAGTATTAGGAACTACTAAATCTGTTGGGTTATATTCTTCTCCAAGTTTTATATTCCTATTACATAAAACAACTAAATTATCTTTATTTTCTTTAACTATGTTATTTACTAATTGAACTTCCTTTTCTTCTTCACTAAGTTCTTCTTTCTTTTCTTCCTTCTTTTCCGATTTATTATTGCTTTCATTAAAATCTTTAATAGATATTAACTTATTATTAGAATTAGTATTTACCTCTGCATCTTTTAAATTCAAAACAAACAAAGACGCTATAAGTACTATTCCTGCTATTAAAATACCATTTTCCTTCTTATTTTTGAACATATTTACCTCCCTAAGCCCCTAATAACTATAATAACCTTATTTGGATTTATTTTCTACATTATTATCGAAATAAATCTAAAAAAGCTATTAAATAAATCAACTTTTACTATTCTAGTCCAGCCCCCTTAATTTTATACCTATATTTTAATATTTTTGTAATAAATTTGAAATAATTAAACATATTAATATAATATAAAAGCCATAAAAAATAATTTATATCTCTACATAGCTTTATAATATTTTTTATTAAATTTTATATAATCATTAACTTTTAATTCCATTTATTAATATTAATACTAATATATTGCAATAAAACTATATATAAAATATAATATCTATACACTTAGAAATTAATTATAATAGGGGGACCAAAAATTGAATCTACGTACAGTAAAAAAAGATGCAAAGGATATACTCAGAGGCAAATATTCAAATGCAATAGGATTTATGCTTATAATCTTTCTTATTTCATTTATAATTCCAACAGAAACTATACTAAAAGATTACGCAATATTAGGCTCTATATTAACTACTATAATAGGAGCATTTATAAGTATTTCTCAAGCTAAATACTTTAAAATCCTAGGAACTAGTAAAGAAAGAGTTGCTTATCTAGAATGTAAACCTGAAATCAAAACATCATTTAGATTTTTATTAGCTAACTTAATTAACTCAATAATTATACTTTTAATCACTTTATTTGTTACTATGCTTATAGCATTTCCAGTTGTTCTATCTATCATGGATGCTTCTATTCCTTTAGTTATATTATCAGTAGTAATATTTTTAATCGTAATATTTGCAATATCACTTTTATTAACTCCTGCTACTACCTTCTTAACTTATATCTGTTTAGAAAAAAATCCTATAGGAATCTGGGAATCTTTTGTACTAGCTTGGTCACTAACTTTTAAAAACTTCAAGGAATTAGCTAAACTTATAATTTCATTTATTCCATTACTATTATTAATAGTAATAACACTTGGAATAGCTCTATTATGGGTCGTTCCATATATGGAATTATCATTATATTTAGCTTATGAAAAGTTAACAAAGCCTACCGATAATTTAGAGTTTATAAAATAGAAACTAAATTTATTTAAATAATAAAATGCATGACTTAATAAGTATCTAACTTATAAATCATGCATTTCCTTTTGAAAATATATCTTTAATAAAAATTATTTATTTTCTTTTAGCTCATTTATTAAATCTCTAAGCTGTGCAGCTCTTTCAAATTGAAGATTCTTAGCTGCATCTTTCATTTCCTTTTCATATTGTTTAATTAACTTATCAATAGGAATATTCTTTTCTTTTGCTTCTTCTTTTGCAACTTCATATTGTGATTTTTCTTCTGCCACTATTTCCTCTGAAACTTCTAATATATTTCTTATATCTTTTGAAACAGTAGTTGGAACAATTCCATGTTCCTTATTATATTCTTCTTGTATCGCTCTTCTTCTATTAGTTTCTTTAATAGATTTATCCATAGACTTTGTAATATTATCAGCATACATTATAACTTTACTTTCAGAATTTCTAGCTGCTCTACCTATTGTTTGTATAAGCGAAGTTTCTGATCTTAAGAATCCTTCCTTATCTGCATCTAAAATTGCAACAAGAGCTACTTCTGGAATATCAAGACCTTCTCTTAAAAGGTTAATTCCAACAAGTACATCAACTTCTCCAGTTCTAAGCTGCTTAATTATTTTCATTCTTTCAACTGTATCTATATCTGAGTGCATATATGTACACTTAATACCAAGCTCAGTAAAGTATTTAGTTAAATCTTCTGCCATTCTTTTTGTAAGTGTAGTAACAAGAGTTCTAAATCCTCTTTCTGTTGTTTTCTTAACTTCTGAATAAAGGTCATCAACTTGACTCATTGAAGGTCTAACCTCTATTATTGGATCTAAAAGACCTGTTGGTCTTATTATTTGTTCTGCAATATTTTCTGATTTATCAATTTCATATTCACCAGGAGTAGCACTTACATATACTACTTGATTTATCTTATCTTCAAACTCTTCAAACTTTAAAGGTCTATTATCTTTAGCTGAAGGCATTCTAAATCCATAATCAACTAAATTTTGCTTTCTTGATCTATCTCCACCATACATAGCTCTAACTTGAGGTAATGTAACATGGCTTTCATCAACAAACATTAGAAAATCATCTGGGAAATAGTCCATTAATGTTTCAGGTGGTGTTCCTGCTGGTCTACCATCAAGAATTCTTGAATAGTTTTCTATTCCTTGACAATATCCCATTTCTCTCATCATTTCTATATCATAATTTGTTCTTTGTTTAAGTCTTTGTGCTTCTAAAAGCTTACCTTCTGCATTAAGCTCTTTAAGTCTTTCTTCAAGTTCAATTTCAATTTCTTTTATTGCTCTTTCTAAAGTTTCACCTGAAGCAGCAAAGTGAGATGCTGGAGTAATTGCAACGTGTTTTCTAGTAGCAACTATATTTCCTGTTAAAACATCAAACTCCTTAATACTTTCAACTTCATCACCAAAGAACTCCACTCTAATTCCAGTTTCAGAAGAGTTAGCTGGAATTATATCTAAATTATCTCCTCTTACTCTAAATGTACCTCTAGCAAAATCAATATCATTTCTTTCATATTGAATTTCTATAAGTTTTCTAATAACTTCATCTCTATCTTTTATCATTCCAGGTCTTAAAGATATAGTAAGATTCTTGTATACTTCTGGGTTACCAAGTCCATATATACATGAAACAGAAGCAACAATAATTACATCTCTTCTTTCAAGAAGTGCAGCAGTAGCTGCGTGACGAAGCTTATCTATTTCATCATTGATAGAAGCATCTTTTTCAATAAAAGTATCTGTTTGAGCTATATAAGCCTCTGGTTGATAATAATCATAGTATGAAACAAAATATTCAACTATATTATCAGGGAAAAACTCTCTAAATTCTTCACAAAGCTGTGCTGCAAGAGTTTTATTATGAGCAAGAACTAAAGTTGGCTTTTGAGTTCTTTCAATTATATTAGCCATAGTAAAAGTTTTACCTGAACCAGTAACCCCAAGCAAAGTTTGACACTTCTTACCTTCATTTATTCCTTTAACTATACTATCTATTGCCTTTGGCTGATCACCCATAGGCTTAAATTTTGATTTTATTTTAAGCTCTTCCATCTCTCTTCCTCCTTACATAAATTTATGGGACATCTCAAATGAGACATCCCTTTAATTTAAAAATCTATTTTTTAATTGTCATATTTAAAATCTCGTTAAAGCTTTTTTGTTCCTTCTTTAGATTAATTTCAAAATCTTCTTTTGTAGGAACTAAAATTAATCCTAGTTTATCTTCATGTCTTAATTTTAATTGATATTTTCTAATCTTTCCATCATTTTTTTTAATTTCTACTTCTACTCTTCCATAATAATTATTTATAAGATGATAAAAATTATGTTCACTACTAGGTATTTTATCATTTACCTTATATATAATATCTCCTGATTCTATGCCTATTTCTTTAGCCTTCCCTTTATTACTAACATCTAAAACACAAATTCCTTCATTTGAAATAAAAATTTTCTCTCTCTTTTTTTCAAAATCTAATTGTAAGCTTAACATAAATTCATGTAATATAGGCATCAATATAAGTAAAAATATTTCTAAAACACCTTTCTCCTTAAATAAAAATGCTAATAAAATAATAATCGTTCCATAAGAAGCTACTAAAATACCCGATTCTAAGCTTTTTTTCTTTTTATTATATGTATATGTAGATGAGCTATAACCAATTATTCCAAACAGCCCCAAAATTGGACTAAGCCAATATCTACTTAATTTAAATCCACCATATATTTCACCATCAATAGTATTAAATATAGGCTGTGCTCCTCTACTTCCATCTAAAATAATTAAAACTGCTTCTATTATATGCATTACACCAACAAAAATAATTATATCTATAATTGCAATATTTAAAAATTTAGTCCCTCCAAAATATTTACCTATAATAAGTGATAAAATTCCTAATAACATACCTGAATATGAAAAACAAATAAATCTTTTTTTATATACCATAAGTGCAATTGATAAAATAAATATTAACTCTATTTTAGAATCCTCACTAAAGTTAATATTCAATAAATTTAAGATAATAATAGATATAAATCCTGCTAAAATTCCAATACCTAATTGAGATAATGTAAGTTCAAAGGGAGAATCTAATTCTCCCTTTAACTTCATTTTTGCTTCTTCATAAACTCTTCTATTTTTATAATAGAAAATTAAAGCTGTTAATAAAAATAAAAACATAGAATTTACCATTATATATGCTAATTCAAATATACTCTCTAATACCACTTCCATACTAACCCCTAATCTAACTTTCCATTCATAACTTCTATAGCTTTTTCAAATTGGGGATCTGCACTTCTACTATATTCTTTTTCTTTAAGCTCTGTTGGATATTCCACTTCTATATCTGGCTTAATTCCTGTTCCATGTATATTTTCTCCACTTGGAGTATAATACTTAGAAATAGTTACTTTTAAAGCTGAACCATCTTTTTGTTTTATAGGAACTTGAACTATTCCCTTTCCAAAAGTAGTAGTTCCAACTAAAGTACCAACCTTATAATCTCTTATTGCTCCTGAAACTATTTCTGATGCTGAGGCTGAACCCTCATCTATAAGAACTACTAAAGGCATATTATGTGCTATTCCACCAACAGATAGACTCTTTTCTTTGCTATCATATTTATCAATAGTTGAAACTATTGGCTCACCTTTCTTAATGAAATTAGAAACTACATCAACAGATTCTGTCATATAACCACCTGGGTTACCTCTTAAATCTAATACAAGACCTTTCATGCCTTTTTTCTCTAACTCTTCAAGCTTAGCCTTAAAATCTCTTCCTACATTTTCTTCAAAGGCTTTTATTTGTATATAACCAATATTATCATCAACCATTTCACCTTTAACATTTATAGTTTTGACAACATCCCTCATTACTTTTACATCCATTATCCCTTTATTAGGTCTTTCTATATTAAGAGTAATTTCTTCTTTAGTTTTACCCTTCATCATCTTAACAGCCTTATCCATATCATTTCCTGTTACAGAAACTCCATTTATTCCTCGAATTATGTCACCTGATTTAATACCAGCTTTATCTGCTGGTCCTTCTTCTACCGGAGAAACAACAACTATATTTTTATCTTTAACACCTACTTGTATTCCAACACCCATATACTCTCCAGAATTTTGCTCCATAAAAGAATCAAACTCTTCTTTATTCATATAATAAGTGTATGGGTCTCCCAAAGCCATTGTCATTCCTTTTATGGCTCCTTCAACTAATTTTTTTTCATCAATCTCACCATCATAATATTTATAAAGCTGTTCTCTCATACTAAATAAATCTTTATATTGCTCTATATTTTTCACTTCTTTAAATGATTTATTTAAATCCCCCTTAGTTGTCATAGGTAATATTCCCTTTGCTGTCAGTCTATTACCTAAAAATAATGCTACACAAAAAACTGCAGCAAAAATTAAAATACCCTTCCAATTACTATTAAAGCCTCTCTTTTTTTTGAGCTTAATGTTGCTACCACTAATATCACTCATATTTTCACCCCTTATTTAAAATAAAAAAAGCTTAAAATACTTTACCTTATTTCTAATTGTAAGTATTTTAAGCTTATTGTATACTATATTCCTAAATTATACATCTAAGAACTTTCTTAATGCAATTATACTTCCTATTGCTCCAATTAAGATACCTGCGATTATAAATTGCCATGACATCATTGTTAAGATGTAACTTGGATGTATAAATTGCATTGTATACATTCCTTTAAGGGCTGATTTAAATAATGCTGAATATCCTGCATAAATTATCGCAACAGCTAATACTGAACCTACTAGTCCAATAACTATACCTTCTATGACAAAAGGCCATCTAATAAACCAATCAGTAGCTCCAACAAATTTCATAATTCCTATTTCTCTTCTTCTTGAGTAAACAGTAATCTTAATAGTATTGATAATTAAGAATAATGAAACTCCAATAAGTACTATAAATAGAACTAATCCTACCCATTTAACTGTATTAGCAAATGAAGTAATTGTTTTGATCATCTCTTGGTCATTTCCTATTTGATCTATCCCTGCCATAAGCTGTCCATTTGGTGTAAGGTCTTTTTGTACAGTATCTGCAACCTCTGGTTGATCAAGTTGCACTGTATATGAATTTGGCAGTGGGTTATTTGACTCATTATAACCTGCTAAAATATCTGGATCACTAGCAAATTGAGCCTTAAAATTAGTTAAGGCTTGAGCCTTTGTTTCATATGTTACAGACTTAACGCCTGGTATTGACTTAATCTTTGCTTCTATAGCTGATTGTTCTGCTTGTGTTGCATTATCTTTTAAGAAAACTTTAATTTCTACTTTAGATTGTACATCTTGTACCCCAACACTTACATTTAATGCTGTTAATAAAAATGCTCCAAAAACTACTAAAGTAGTTAAAACAGTTGCTGCTGAAGCAATACTAATTGTCGCATTTCTTTTTAAACTTTTAAATGCATCAGATATAAAGTATAAAAAACTATTTGGCTTCATCTTCATATCCTCCCTTCTTAGCATCTCTTACAACTTCTCCCTTTTCTATAGCAATAACTCTCTTTCTCATTTCATCAACTATTTCTTTAGCATGAGTAGCCATTATTACTGTAGTACCAGCTTTATTTATGTCTTCAATTAAAGCCATAATTTCTTTAGCTGTTTCAGGGTCTAAGTTACCTGTAGGTTCGTCTGCTATAAGCACTTGAGGATTATTAACTATAGCTCTAGCTATAGAAACTCTTTGTTGCTCACCACCTGATAATTCATGTGGGAACATTTTATATTTATTTGATAATCCAACTAAAGAAAGAACCATTGGTACTCTCTTTCTTATTTCTTTTGGTGAAGCTTCAACAACTCTCATTGCAAAAGCTACATTTTCATAAACATTTAAAGTTGGTATTAGTCTAAAGTCTTGGAATATCATACCTATCTTTCTTCTATAGTATGGTATTGCTCTTCTTTTTACGCCACTAAGTTCTGTGTCATTCATAGTTATAGTTCCTGATGTTGGATCTACTTCTTTAAGTAACATTTTTATAAATGTTGATTTACCCGCTCCACTTGGTCCTACTAAAAATACAAACTCTCCTGTTTCAATAGTTACATCAACATTTGTTAAGGCTTTTACATTTTTATTATATATCTTAGAGACATTTTTAAATTGTATCATCTAAACACTCCTAACATTTTTTCATGTACCTTACATTTTCGATAATCAAATTTTTAATAATACTTGTCATTTTCCATCATTCTCAAACATTATAACACATTTTCTTTTAAAAGTTGAATTTTTTTGCCCCCTGTATTGTTTACTTTTCAACAAGGCTGTCAAATCCTTCCCCTAAAACTTCCTTTGCATCACTAACAGTTATAAACGCTTTATGGTCTATTTCTCTTATCTTATTCTTCAATGTAATGAATTGTTTTCCATGTACAACAACATATAATATATTTACTTTTTTATCAGAGTATGCTCCAGTTCCAATTAACTTTGTGCATCCTCTATCAATTTCATTAATTATATATTCTTGTATTTCTTTACTTTTTTCACTTATAATTATAACTTGCTTACATCCATTGAATCCTTCTATAAATTTATCAATTAAAATACCAGTGATTACACATGCTATTAACCCATATAAAGATTCTTCTATTCCAAAAGTTAATAAAGCTAAAATTATAACTACACAATCTGCTATTAATAAACACTTACCTATTTCTACACGAATATACTTATTAAGTATCTTAGCTATTATATCAGTTCCCCCTGTAGAAGAATTTTCATTAAATACCATAGCCATTCCAAATGCAGCTAAAGTACTTCCACAGATTATAGCTAAAACTGGATCTTTTGTAACTGCAAAGCCTGGAAATAATTTTTCTAATATAGCCAAGGTAAAAGAAAGTCCAAAAGATGCAAAAACACTTCTTGCAATAAATTCTCTTCCAATTAAAATAAACGCTAATATAAATAAAACAATATTAAAAATATTCATAACTAAAGCTGTTGATAAACCAGTATATGAATGTAATATTAGCGCAAATCCAGAAACTCCACCTGCTGCTATGTCGTTTGGATAATAAAAGAACTGTAACGCTACCGCTAAAATAATAATCCCAATAGTTATATTTAGGTATTTCTTAAAAACCAACTTATTCATGATTTCCCCCTTATCAGCTTAAAAGTTAGCCTTAGATTATATGTACCTAACTTTATATAAAGTATATTATAACCTAAATTTTAAAATTTTAGTTGTTGTTAAAAAAAATATAACAGTATGGTAAAATTTCATACTGTTATATTTATACTTTATTTATTTTTATTTTTTACTTTAATGAGATAGCTTTTTTTACAGCTTCAACTATATTTCCTGATGTTAATCCATAAGCCTTTAGAAGCTCATTTGGTTTTCCACTTTCACCAAATGTGTCTCTAACTCCCACTTTAACTACTGGAACTAGACATTCCTCTGATAAAGCTTCTGATACTGCTGAACCAAGTCCACCGATTATATTATGTTCTTCAACTGTAACAATAGCCTTTGTTTCCTTAGCAGCTTTAACTAATAAATTTACATCTAAAGGCTTTAATGTGTGTATATTTATAACTCTTGCACTTATACCGTCATTATTTAAAGCTTCTTGCGCTACAAGAGCTTCATCAACCATAATTCCAGTTGCTACTATAGTAACATCATTTCCGTCTCTAAGTTCTACACCTTTTCCTATTTCAAACTTATAAGTAGCTGGATCATTGATAACATTAACAGCTGCTCTTCCAAGTCTTACATAACAAGGTCCTTCATATTCAGCAATTGCTTTAATAGCTGCTTCTGTTTCAACAGCATCAGCTGGTGAAATAACAGTCATATTTGGTATAGCTCTCATTATAGCTAAATCTTCAATTGCTTGGTGTGAAGCTCCATCTTCTCCAACTGTAAGTCCTGCATGTGTTGCACATATCTTAACATTTAATCTTGGGTAACAAATTGAGTTTCTAATTTGTTCGAAAGCTCTACCTGCTGCAAACATAGCAAATGAACTAACAAAAGGAATTTTTCCACAAGTTGAAAGTCCTGCTGCTACACCCATCATATTAGCTTCAGCAATTCCCATATTTATAAATCTATCTGGGAACTCTTTTCCGAAATCTGCTGTCTTAGTTGATTTTGAAAGGTCTGCATCTAAAACCACTATTTTATCATTAACTTTTCCAAGCTCTGCTAAAGCTTTTCCATATGCTTCTCTTGTTGCTATCTTTGCCATCTTAGTTTTCGCCTCCTAATTCTTTTAATGCAATTTCACATTGTTCCTTACTTGGAGCTGTTCCATGCCATGATGCTTCATTTTCCATAAATGAAACTCCTTTTCCTTTAACTGTATTACATAAAATACATGTTGGTCTTCCTTTTGTACTCTTAGCCTTTTCAATAGCTCCTAGTATTTCTTCAAAATTATGACCATCTATAACAATCACTTCCCAATTAAAAGCTTCAAACTTTTTATCTATTGGAAGTGGACTCATAACTTTTTTAATATCTCCATCTATTTGAAGACCATTAAAATCAACAAATATTGTTAGATTATCTAGCTTGTAGTGAGCTGCTGACATAGCTGCTTCCCAAACTTGACCTTCTTCTAATTCTCCATCTCCTAAAAGTGCATACACCCTATAATCTTTTTTATCTAATTTTCCAGCAAGAGCCATTCCTACTGCTGTTGAGATTCCTTGACCTAAAGAACCTGTTGACATATCAACTCCTGATACATCATTCATATTTGGATGACCTTGTAACTTTGATCCAAACTTTCTTAATGTAACTAATTCATCTGGACTGAAAAATCCTTTTCTAGCTAAGGCACTATATAAAACTGGTGCTGTATGTCCTTTTGATAAAACAAATCTATCTCTATTAGGATTCTTTGGATCCTTAGGGTCTACATTCATTTCATCAAAATATAATGTTGTAACTATATCAGCCGCTGATAATGATCCACCTGGGTGACCTGATGCTGATTCTGTTAACATAGTAACAATATCTTTTCTGATAATTGTTGCCATACTCTTTAATTCTTCTATTCTTTTATTCATACTAGCCCTCCTACCTATTGATTAGGTTTAAGTTATTTATATTTTTAATTTTAATTGCAACTTTTTAGAATTTTATATTTTTATATTATCATATTTTTTATAAATTTCCTACCCAAAAAAGTTATTTATGTTTAACTTTATTAATTTTATCTTTTAATTAGAGTATTCTATATAAATAAATAGTATATATTTAAATCTTAAAAAGATATTTATTTAACAAAAAATACTCTTATTAATTTAAATAGTAATAAAATTCCGTTGATATATAACATAAAAAAAATATATCTAGCTATACTATTTATAATTATCAAAATAAAAGAAAAATATTTTGTAAAATTAAACAAAAAAAGAGCTACTCAAAATGAGTTAGCTCTTTTGCCACTTACTACAAAATTACTTTCTGATATAATTACTTTTTGATGCTATTTAACTCTAGATTTAAACTAATAATTAAAGCTTTATTTACTTTTTTCATATCTACATCTGTCATATGACCTATTTTTTCTTTTAATCTTCTTTTATCAAGAGTCCTCACTTGCTCTAAAAGAACTACCGAATCTCTATTAAGACCATATTCTTCTGAAGATATTTCAACATGAGTTGGTAATTTAGCTTTATTTATTTGTGATGTAATAGCTGCTACTATAACCGTAGGGCTATATCTATTACCGATATCATTTTGTATAATTATAACCGGTCTAATCCCTCCCTGCTCTGAACCAACAACTGGGCTTAGATCAGCATAAAAGATATCTCCTCTTTTTACATTTAAATTAGTCATTTATCTATCACACTCCGCAAAGCCACATCTCATAATATACACTATCCTGAAAATCAGCGATACTTGCCTCTTCAGCACACTTTAAATTAATTTCTCCCATTTCGACGTATCCCTTTTTCATCATTTCTAACATCTCTATATTATATGATATTAACGAATCATTATTTAATTGACATTTTTTTATCCCATATTCTAAATTACTAGTTTTCTTTAACTGCTTATGTGACACCATTATTCTCTCCTTTTTTTATATAATATTATTAAAAAGAGTTTATGTATGTTAAATTATATTACATTTTTTGTCACAAAGTCAAAAGATTCTTCTTTAGATTTCCTTGTTTTCATCAATTCTTTACAGATAGTTTCTTACCTTAACTATCTCTTCATTTTCTAAATACATTCTTGGTACTCTATTCTTTAGCATACATATTATCTCATAATTAATGGTTCCTATTAACTGAGCTATATCATCTGCATTAAATTTCACACCATTTTTTTCACCAATTAGAATAACTTCATCCCCAAGTTTTACACCTTCTATATCTGTAACATCAACCATACATTGATCCATACAAATACTTCCTATTACAGGTGCTAATTGTCCATTTATTATAACTTTAGCTTTTCCATTTAAAAGTCTTGTGTAACCATCTGCATAACCTATTGGTAAAGTTGCTACAATAGTTTCTCTTTCTGTCTTAAATCTTCTTCCATAGCTAATATACATATCCTTTTTAAGCTTTTTTAAATGAACTATATTTGTTTTTAAAGTTAGTGCTGGTTTTAAATCTAAACCATCTTTTTTAACTTCATCTGATGGATAATACCCATATGTTATTATTCCAGGTCTTACCGCATCTAAATATGTTTCTTCTAAGTCCATAATAGCTGCACTATTTGAACTATGCTTTAATGGGATATGTATTCCTCTTTCTTCTAATTTATCACAAAGATTTTTAAACTTTTTAAATTGTTCATTTGTATATGTCTTATCTAACTCATCTGCTACTGAAAAATGAGTAAATATTCCAACTACTTCTATTCCTGGTAATGAGCATACTTTAACTATGTCTTTAAAATCTTCTTCAGGTAAAAATCCTATTCTTCCCATACCAGTATCTACTGCTATATGTATTTTTGCTTTTGTATTTAATTTTAAAGCTTCTCTTGATAAAACCCTTGCATAATCTAAGTTATATACTGTTTGTTCTATATTTTGTTTTATAAGTTTTTCACTAAAAGTTAAAGGAGTATATCCAAGTATCATAATTTCAGCATCAATTCCAGCTTGTCTAAGTTCTAAAGCTTCTGTAATCACTGCAACTGCTAATTTGCTTGCACCTTCTTCTAATAAAACAGGAACAAGATCAACAGCTCCATGTCCATAAGCATCTGCCTTAACTACTGAAATAATTTTTTTATCGCCAGTTAACTTTCTAATTTCCCTCATATTATGTCTTATATAATCTAAATTAACTTCTGCCCAAACGGGTCTTATACTTTCCATAATTATTATCACCTCTGTCAACATTAGTATATCAAATATTCCATAAACCTTTAGAGAGTTTTATCTCTAAAGGTTTATATAATTATTTTTTATTTAAAATAAGATTGTTATAACTAACTACTACTCTCTCCTTCTCATTAATATCATATATAATTAATGATTCTGGTTGTTTAGTTTTGATGTTTACAGTAAAATGAATCTTAAAAAAGTTTTGATTATCACTATCTGTCTTAAATATTAATGTTAACTTTTCCTTTGTTTCATCATCTAACTTCTTTTCTACATCTTCTCCATTCAAATATCTTGGTAATTCATGAATTAAGAAAAATCTATAGAATTCATCATAACTTCTATCAACCTTATAGTGTCTATTCCCTTCAAAATAATTTATTTCTATACTGTCTTTAGTAAATAGTTGTTCTTTATCTTGTAAGGTAAGCTTTGCGCCTTTCTTTTTATCGTAGTCTATCTTTCCTTGTTCTGTAAATTCACCTCTAGAATTTTTAGTAGTATATGTAACATCTACTGTATACTTTGGTGCATCAATAATTGATGTTATTATCTTTTTCGGATCATCTTCCTGAGTTTTAGTACTAAATAAAGCTAAACCTCCAACAACACATAAAACTAGAACCACAATACCTATAAGTATCTTATTTTTCATATTTCCCCCAATGTAACGAACTTTACATTACATCTTATTCGGTTCTAATTATATTTATTACATAATTTATTTAAATTTCTCTAAAGTCCTTATCTCTTTAGAAATATTTTCAATAATATTAGTTGCCCTTACTGCATACATATCTTTACTTAATTTATCACCAACTAATCCATGTAAATATGCTGATAGCCTAGCTGAATCTAAAGAATCAAGTCCCTGTCCCATAAATGAAGCTATAATTCCTGTTAAACAATCACCCATTCCACCAGATGCCATTGCACTGTTCCCAGTAAAATTTACATATTTATAATTATTATGCTCCTTAGTTATTACAGTATTGTGTCCCTTTAGCAGAACTGTAATATTATATTTTTTAGAAAAATCATAAGCTATTTTTAATCTATTATCATTTACATATGCTATATCTCTATTTATAAGCCTTGCCATTTCTCCTGGATGTGGTGTTATAACTACATCTGCTTCTGTATTATTTAAAATATCTAAATTATCTTTAAGAACATTCAAGCCATCTGCATCAATAATTATTTTACCTTTATGATTTTTTAAAACATATTTTAAAAGTTCTAAAGTTTTCTCATTATTTCCAAGTCCAGGTCCTATAGCTATGCAGTCATAATTAGATATAATATTTTCAAATCTTTCTTTTTCTAAATTATAATCACAAGTCATAGCTTCTATAAATTTTGTTGAAATTATATTTTGTGTATATTCATCAGTACATAAAGTAACAAGTCCTGCTCCTGCTCTAACAGCTGATTCTGTAGCAATATAAGCTGCACCTGTAAATCCTTTACTCCCAGCAATTATTGCTACTTTACCATAAGTTCCTTTATGTCCATCTATATCCCTAGTAGGAATTAACTTAGCCATTTCATATTTATCAGAAATATTTGCTTCTTCTTCAAATTTACTTAGGACAAAATCTGGTATACCTATCTTTTCTACTTTAAGCTTTCCTATATATTTTCTGCATTTACTATTTATAAATGCATTTTTATAACAAACAAAACTTATAGTCTCATCACAAAGACAAGCAGCACCCATAATTTCTCCTGTATCACTATTAACTCCACTTGGAATATCAATAGCTATAACTTTTTTATTTGAAGCGTTAATCACTTTTATAACTTCTTTAAAAACACCCTCAATATTTCTAGTAAGCCCTATTCCGAAAATACTATCAATTATGATATTAGAGTTATCTATTTCTCTTGCAAAGAAGTTAATATCCTCATTTTTTTCTATGTAATAAATCTTCTGATTCATCTTTTCTAATATATTTTTATTGAGTTTAAAATCTTCTGTGCCTTTATCTTTATTTCCTACAACAAATATACTAGTATGTATTCCTCTAGCTATAAGCTGTCTTGCTACTGCAAGGCCATCTCCTCCATTATTTCCTACACCACAAACTATAACAAAACTATTATTATGTAATTCTAAGTTCGATATTACACTAAGTGCAGCATTCTCCATTAGAATATTAGATGGAATTCCAAGCACTGATATACAATAATTATCTATCTGTTTTATTTGCTCTGCTCTAAAAATTTTCATACTTGTCCCCTTCTAAAATTACATAAGATATAGCATTCCCTTTATTATGAGATATACTTATATGAAATTTATAATTTTTAATGCCTCTTTCCCTAAGGATTTTATCAATTTTATCACTTACTACTACTAAAGGTTTTCCTAAATCGTCTCTTAATATTTCTACATCTTTCAGTGAAAATCCTCTAAAACCAGTTCCTATAGCTTTACTTACAGATTCTTTTGATGAAAAATTACCTGCTATAGTTTCAGCTTTAAACTTTTTTTCTTCAAAATATATTATTTCTTTTTCTGAAAAATTTCTACTTAAGAAACCCTTAGTTCTATCAATTGCCTTTTGAATCCTATCAATCTCTATAATGTCTGTTCCTATACCAAAAATCATATTTTCTCCTTAAATATATCTAGCTATAAACTAATACTGTTTCTTCATTAAGATTTTCAATATATTTATCTACATATTCACCTAGAACATCTACTAGATGTATTGGAGATACAATATTGTCTGCTAATAAATTTAATAATTCTATTGCCTTTTCTTCATTTCTAGATATATATTTTATTAAATCTCTTTCTATATTTATTAGACTCTCATTAGAAAAATCAAATCTTTCTACTTCTATACCATATATTTTATCATTCTCAAACATATTTTGTACTAATCTATAAGAATATTGATATTTTAAATTATTTTGTTCTACTAGCTTCACTACATTTCTAATTATCTTCATTAAATATCTCCCCTTAAATCTATAAACTTCTAAGTTTATATACATAATACCACTTGTATACAAAAAATACTGTCAAACCATGCAATAAAAAAAATTTTTAAGTTGACAACTCTCACGGTTTTATCTTATTTTTCAGTAATTTATAAGTGATTTTGGTAATTTTAGGGCATTTATATAAAATATTATGTCGTTTTATAAAATACTTACTAAATATATTCTTTCATTGTAAATAGTTATATATATTAGTAACATTTCATAGTATATATACATAAAGTTATAAAAAATTTCGTCTTTTTATAATATCATTTTTCCATTTTTTACTGTATAATATAATTGTTATTTATCAATTATATTTGTTAATTAAGTATTATTATTGAGAGGGGGAAGCTATTATTTATATAAAATGATAGCTATATTGGTATGAAATCTTTAAAAATTAAAAATGATTTATATTGGGTTGGTGCTCTTGATCCTGAATTAAGAGTTTTTGATATCATAATGCACACACCATATGGAACTACTTACAATTCATATGTTGTTAAAGGTAGTGAAAAAACTGCTGTTATCGAAACAGTAAAAGTAGAATTTTTCGAACAATATCTAGAAAGACTTAAAGACTTAGAAGTAAATTTAAAAGAGTTATCCTACATAGTAGTTAACCACACAGAACCTGACCATGCTGGATCTGTTGCTAAACTTTTAACTCTTGCTCCAAATGCTAAAGTAGTTGGTTCTCCAATAGCTATTAAATATTTAAAAGCTATTACTAATACTGATTTTGAATATATTGAAGTAAGAGAAGGAGCTACTCTTTCATTAGGAGATAAAACTCTTAAATTCTTATCAGTTCCAATGCTTCATTGGCCTGATTCAATGTATACTTATGTAGAAGAAGATAAAACTTTATTTACTTGTGACTCTTTCGGAAGTCATTATTCATTTGACGGTGTATTCAATGATTTAATAGAAAATAAAGAAGATTACTTAGATGCTTTAAAATATTACTTTGATTGCATCATGGGACCTTTCAAACCATTTATGTTAAAAGCAATTAATAAGATTGAAAAATTAGATATAGATACAATTTGTCCAGGCCATGGACCTGTTCTTAGATCTAATCCATTTGAAGTAGTCAATAAGTGTAAAGAATGGTGTCAACCAGTTAAGAAAAATGAAGTTAAGAAAATAGTTATTCCTTATGTTACAGCTTATGGTTATACAGAAGTTATTGCAAAAGAAATTGTTAAAGGAATTGAATCAAAAGGAAACTTTGATATTAAATTATTAAATGTTATCGAACATGATTTAAATGATGTAGTTGCTGAGGTTGCATCTTCTGATGCATTTATCTGTGGTTCACCTACTATTTTAGCAGATATGTTAGAACCAATTAGAGAACTTCTTACAAAACTTAATCCTGTAATCCACGGTGGAAAATATGCAGGTGCTTTTGGTTCATATGGTTGGAGTGGAGAAGCTGTTCCAAGAATAGATACAAGACTTGCTGAATTAAAAATGAAAACTGTTGCTCCAAGTATAAATATTAACTTCAAACCTTCAGAAAAAGAACTAGAAGAATCATTTAATTATGGTGTAGCTTTTGCTGATGTTTTAATGAAATAAATAAAAAATTAGAGTAATTCAAAAGAATTACTCTAATTTTTTTATATTAAACTTCCCTTTTTTCTTCTAATTTTTTATTCATGTTTATTTTTCTAAATTCATCTACTGATACTTCTATAAAATATCTTCTTTTGCCTTCATTATCTTCATAATTTTTTGTTATAACTCTTCCACTTAAAGTTATAGTATCACCTTTTTTAAGGTATTCACAAGCAATTTCTGCTTTCTTTTCCCACATTATTAAAGGTATGAAATCTGATTTTCTTTCTCCATCTGAAGACTTATATTCTCTTTTTACCGCAATGGTAAATTTGGTATACACCTTTCCACTTGACTCTACTGTTCTTAGCTCTGGATCTCTAACTAATCGTCCTAATAATACTATCTTATTCATCTTAATACCCTCCTAATTAAGTTCATTTAAAATTCTATCCACATAGAAAATTTATATACAACTTATTAGAAAGAATATTTAAATTATTTATCTACTAAAAAGGCATTTACCTCTCCACCTAGAATTAATATAAATGAGGTCAAGAATATCCAAGTCATTAATATAAATACTGCTCCAAGACTTCCATAAAATCTAGAGTAGTTTCCAAAGTGATTAACATAATAAGCAAAGGCTGATGACACTCCAATCCAACCAAGAGTTGTAAAAGCAGCTCCTGGAATTGCATTTATCCATCCTATTCTTCTACATGGAATTAATGAATATATAGCTGAGAATGATAACACCATAACTACTGTTAATACTATATTTTTTGTAATTGACCATATATCTATTACTACTTCTGGATTATTGAAATATTTTAGTATAAATATATTTATGTAGTTACCAAATACAAGTAAGAATAGTGTTGCTACTATAATAAGTGCAAGCATTAAAACAGTAAAAATTGATATTAATCTAACTTTTATAAATGATCTCTTTTCTTCTATTCCATAAGCTTTATTTAACCCTCTAATAACGGCTGAGAAACCTGATGATGAAGTCCAAATAGCTAAAAGAATACTTAACCATAATAGTCCAGCTTGTTGAGTATCTATAACAGAAATAACTGTCGTTCTTATAAGATCAAACGCCTGGATTGGTAATACTTTCTTTAAAAGTGATAAAACAACCTCACTATCTAAATCACTATAACCAATTAAAGTCATGGTAAATATTAAGAATGGAAAGAATGAAAGAATCAAATTATATGCTAGTTGTGATGCAAGTGCATATATATCATCATCTATTATCTTTTTGATGAAAGTTAACAGTGATTTTGGTATTTTACGTATAATCTTTTTCATCATATGTCCACCTATTGTTTTATTTTTATTTTGCACAATATCATTATATGCATACTATAAATTGTTAACAACTTCTATATTATTATACTATAAATACATTAATTATTAACACATTGAATATTATATATACATAGAAAATGTACAGGAGGCTATTATTTTGAAGAAAATTTTTTTAAATATTCTTTTATTTTCACTGTTATTTATCATTGTATTTTTATCTTCATTTGGATTTGCTTTTTTAAAAAATTTAGATAGTAAAGATTTCGCAAAAGATGATATATCTTTAGGTATACAAAATAATGATATAGATGATTCTGTTATAAATATAGCTTTATTCGGTCTTGATAATAGAGACTCTCAAAAAAATGGCCGTTCTGATTCTATAATGGTTGCTTCTTTTGATAGAAAACATAATAAATTAAAATTAATTTCTCTTATGAGAGATAGCTATGTAGAAATTGATAATCATGGTTCAGACAAACTTAATCATGCCTATGCTTTAGGAGGTCCAAGCCTTGCTATAAAAACTATAAATCAAAATTTTGGACTTAATATTAGAGACTATGTATCAGTTAACTTTACTGATTTAGCTTATATTATAAATAATTTAGGTGGAATTGAAATAAATATTAAAGATTATGAAGTCACTGAATTTAATAAGTATATAGATGATGTTCAAGCTGTAACTGGCTTAAAATCTAATCATATAGAAGCTGCTGGAGTTCAAACACTAAATGGAGTACAAGCTGTTGCCTACGCTAGAATAAGATATGTAGGTAATGGTGATTATGAAAGAACTGAAAGACAAAGAAATGTCCTTAGTGCTATTTTTAATAAGGCAAAAAGTCTTAGTATTCCTAAGTTTACTTCTCTTGCATCTGATAGTTTAAATTATATTGAAACAAGCCTTAGTGCAACAGATACTATAAGTCTTGGTACTAAAGTTATTACTTCTGGAATAAATACAGTAGAACAAGAACGATTTCCAACAAATCAAAACTCAAAAGGAGAAATGATAGATAATATTTGGTATCTAACTTTTGATAAAAATAAAACAAAAGAACAAATTTTAAATTATTTAAATGAAGATATAAAACCTGTCCAATAAGCTATATAATATATATTGTAAGTTTAGTTATAAAGAAGGGGATGAAAAAATGATTTTTACTTTAAAAAATGATTTTTTAACTATAACTGCTCATAAGCATGGTGGAGAGCTTCATAGTATAAAATCAAATAAGGATAATACTGAATTTTTATGGAATGGAAACCCTGAATACTGGAAATATCATGCTCCAGTTCTCTTCCCAATAGTAGGTAAAGTTAAAGATGGAAAATATAAAGTTGATGGTGAAACTTATGAATTACCACAACATGGACTAGCTAGAGTTCGTGAATTTGAAATGATAAATCAAGCAGAAAATAGTATTAGTTTTGAACTTAAATATTCTGATGATACTTTAAAGGTTTATCCTTATAAGTTTTCATTAATAATTACTTATATACTTGAAGGTAAAACAGTCAAAACTTGTTATGAAGTTAAAAACTTAGATGATAAAGTAATAAACTTCTCTATTGGTGCTCATCCAGCTTATATGTGTCCTATAATGAGTAATGAAAATTTAAATGATTATTATTTTGAGTTTAATCAAAAAGAAATTGCTTCTTTAATGCCTTTAAATACAGCAACTGGACTTTTCATTCATGATCGTAAAGAATTTTTAAATAATGCAAATAAGATTTCTATATCAAAAGAATTATTTAAAGATGATGCTCTAGTATTTGAAAGTTCAAAGCTTAACTCAAATACTATAAGTGTTAAATCAAAAAATCATTCTAAATATATAGAATTTGATTTTACTGGTTTCCCATACCTTGGACTTTGGGCTCCAGCTACTGGTGCACCTTTCCTTTGTATAGAACCTTGGTTTGGACATGCTGATTACGAAGATTTTAATGATGAGTTTAAAAATAAAGAAGGAGTTCTTAGCTTAAATATAGGTGAAAGCTTTAAATCAACTTATGCTGTAACTATACACGAATAAGTTTTATAAAATAAAACCCTGTTAATCTAGATTAACAGGGTAATTTTTATATATAAACATCAAACTTTTTTTCTTTTTTCTTTTTAATTATTTCATCTAAAGTACATGGCTCTAAATCATTAACATCTACCCCTACATTAAATGCATTTTCTTTTTCATAAATCTGAAAACTTTCCTTACTTCTCATATTATGAACGTGACCGTATAAATGTATGGTTCCTTTATTTTTATTATTCCATTCTATTATGGGAAAATGGAATAATACTAAGTCTCTTCCAGCATCTTTTATCTCTAAATAATTATATATACCATCAAAATATTTCTCTAAGCTTTTATCCTTAAGCCAATCTTCATGGTTACCTTTTATTAAAATCTTATTTCCATTTAATCTTTTAAGATAAATTTCTGGAGATTTATCAAATTTATTAAACATATCTCCTAATATATAAACTGTATCTAAATCACTAACTTTACTATTCCATATTTTTATTAAACCTTCATTCATTTCTTCTACACTATCAAAAGGTCTTTTTGAATATTTTATAACATTAGCATGCCCAAAATGTATATCTGAAGTATAAAAAATCTTACTCATCAAATCACTCCTCACCAATATTAGTCATTACAATATATAATTATTATTATAAATAAATTTTTAAATATTCATGATTATATATTGTGGCTCTATCTTATCTGCTAGCCAAACCTCTTCATTTATCTTATAAAAATTCACACCATTCTTCCAAGCTCTTAAAGCATCTATTTTCAATATAACTATATCTTTAGAATATCTTTTTGCTACGCTCTTTGCCATATCCTCTGATGTTGTTAAATGAACATACTGTCTTTCTAATGATAATAGACCTTCTTTCATTATATTTTCTATATTTTTCATTGGAGTACCATGTAATAAAACTTTAGGTGGTTGTATAGCTTGATGTACTATCTTTTCTTCCCTACTATGTCCATATAAAGCTCTTATTTTATCTCCACTAATTTCAAATCTTTTCTTTGATGAATTATCTATTATTTTTTGTATATCAGATTCCTTAACAGAATTAAATCCACCTTCATTATTTAAAACAAATAATAAATTATTTATATTAGTCCATCCTTGACTATCAAACTTTAAATTTTCATTATCTGAATGTCTTAATAAAAATGATATATATTTACTTAGCTTTTCATTACTCATTTCGCTACTCCTCTATATTATATTTAAATCTTGTTTTACCTATTAAATAAAAATAATATCAATAGCTTAATATTGATGTTATTCCCTAACTATTTCTTAGAATTAACTTTACATTGCTATTACCATATATCCTGCTCCTATCCATATGGTAATAGCAACTAATAAAATGATTATACCTATCACTATTAAAGTCCAAAAAATAAACTCATACATTAGTAAAAGTTTTCCTTTGTAGTATTAAGTTATTTTTAACAACTTAATACTATAATATCACTTTCCAATTATTAATTAAAATCTCTATTTTTATAAATTCTAAAAAATACAAAAACACCATATATATATTGCCATCAATTAATTAATTATTATCTAATACTAAATAATATAAAAATAAATATTAGATAAAAAAATACTTGATGATATAAAGATTTATAATTAAGTACCGATATTATTTGAATAAAAGAGATTTATATTTAAATTGTAGAGAGTAAATAAAAATTAAAATATTAATTTTTAAATTTGTTACATAGAAAAATATGATTTTTGATAAATAAAGAAATGAAAATTATTTAATGTAGAAAGGTTTAAACACTATGAAAAAAAGAGTTTTAATAGGATTTATTATATTTGGTTTCCTATCATTTATAAGTTTTAATAATATTAATTCATTAAAAGTGATTAGATCAGAAATGATTCAAAAATTTAAGGAAAAAGAAGAAATCATAAATTTAGAAGCTAAAGTTGGATTAGAACATTTATTAGGTTTGAATACAAAGAAAATGTCCTCATTAATTCTTAATTCAGATGAGTACATATCTGCAAGGAAAACTAAAATTAATGTAGATATTCTAAATAAGGATATTATTTATAAAATTATTGAAAGAAATAAATATTTAACTGATATTCAAACTAGAAAAACACCTAATACCTAATATAAATTTATGTATATGGATACTTATAATAATATTGATAAGTTAGGCCACGTACTATCTAAAGAATTAGCACTAGATTTATTAAGTGATTTACTTGAACTTGGAAGTCTTGAAAGTCTAGCTACTATATCTGATAATGATGATCTTAAAATATATCAACTAAATTATTTATTTGCAATGCTTCAAGATTATTTTATAAATAGCCCAGACTTTTCCCAAGCTGAGGCAGATTTAATAGTTCCACATTTAATAAACTTTAAATTATTTTCAAATATTTATATATCAGGTGGCTATAATAAAACTTTACAAGAAGATGAAATCAATCTATATAAGAATTCTATAAACTTTTTAAGTAAAATACATTAAACTATTACAATAAAATTTTCAATACCTTTCTAGACATATATTCCATCTAATAAATATTATTTATATAATATTTATAGCTAAAACCATTTAATATTTACATTATTCATACAAAAAAGCTCTAAAGAAAAAAATACTTTAGAGCTTTTTTATTATATATACTTTTTCATTAATAAAATTCACTATCGTACCTTAATCTGCTTTGTATTTATCATTCTATTATATATATTTTTAACTACAATAAATAGTCCTATTCCCAACACTGTCCCCAAGGTATTCCAAATTATATCATCTATATCAGCATATCTTCCACTGAAATATTGCAATATTTCTATTCCTAAAGAAAATAAACTAGCTATAATAGTTATTTTAAATATTTTTTTCTCAGTTATGTTCTTAAACATAAAGAAAAAACCAAATGGAACAAAAAAGATAATATTTAGTAGTACTTGCTCTAAAACTCCCATTGGATAATTAATGAAATTTGATAAAATACTTACTAATGGAATTAAATTTGGTGTTAATTTCATAGAACTAAAACTAAATAAATTCTTTGATAGAACTTCTGTTAAAATCAAAACACTAATTATATATCCTGTAAAACAAAAATCAATAAAATACTTATATTTTGATTTATTATTTTTTAATATCATTTTATCTACTAATAATATTATTGTGTATATTGGAATTGTTAATATAAAAACCAATTTTATATTTGCTACTATAACCCCTTTAATCATCCAATATAATCCTTGCATTATCACTTCCCCCTTTTAATAAAATATACTATTAATCATACTCCATTTAAAGTAATATTTAAATAAATTTTACATTAAATAACAATGTGTATTTAGAATATTGATACTATGTTATGTATACTCTATTTAATTATTCTCAAATTAAACTTATTATTCAGAAAATAAAAAAATAGTATTAACCTTTTTATGATTAATACTACATATTTAAATCCTCAACTAAATTTTAAAAAAAGTTATTCTCTATTTGTTATCACATCATTTAATTTAGGTTTATAAATATTAGGAGACACCTCCATAGGATGTGCAACACCACCTATTACATATACAGGACCACCTTCAATTTTATAATAATCACTATTCATTATAAGTTTACCATTTTTATCAAATGCAGCAAATAAATCATCTACATCTTCTAGACCTTTTAATGGTTTTCCTTCAACAAAGTAATATAAATTATCAGCCTTACTTTTAAACCACCTATCCTTCATCATATCTTCATTAGTATAATCAAAGCTTATTAAATCAGATTTTATAAATCCAACTCCATCCATCATATCAGTATCATGCTCTTGTAAAAAATTATTTATTGTAGTACTAGCCCTATGATATTTTATTTTGTACCAAGCTATCATTGCTCCTTTTGGATAAAATTCTTCTAAAATATCTATCGGTTCATTATTATTTAATTGTGCAATTACTTTACATTCAGCACTTTCTCCAGGTAGCACTTTTACCTCTACAACTTCACCATCTGGAATATTTATATTAGCATATCTATTAAGTGTTGTAGGATTTAAAATTTTTATATAATCTCCTGATACAAATGCTTCACTATTTTCATATTTAAATTTATACCAAGTTGTTTCCTCAACTAATATTTTTCCTATGATTTCAATTAATTCTTCATCATTCAATTTTCCAAGAATATCACACTCTGTACCTGTTCCTATACTTTTTCTTACATGTACATATCCTATTGAACTATCTACTTGTCCAATAATACTGATATTTTCTATAAGTGAATCTTTAATCATCAAAATTCCTCCTTTGTAAAAAATCTAATACTATATAGTAAATCTATTCCTATTATAACAATATTATAAATAATAATTTATACTACTTTGTAAATTCAAATTCTATTTTTTTAGATATTATTAACATTATTGGCTTTTTAATGTTGTATATACGAAATTAGATTTTAATAATTAATATGTAAAATATATCTAGATAGATTTAAAAATTAATATACAAATTAAGGAGTTATTATGAAAAAAATATTAGTAATTATAACAATTGTAATATTAGGTACTATAGGTTTCTTTGTTGGGAAAAATCTATTATCTTCTAAAAAAGTAATAGCAGAACCTCTATCAATGAATAATACTAAAGCAAGTGAGGATAACACTACAGCTAAAACAAATATAAAGAATACCATTACGTCTAATGTAAATTCAGATATAAAAAATACGAATACTGATAATAAAAATAATCATAATATAATATCAGTAAATAATTCTTCTAATAGTAAAACTTCCAATTCAAGCAATAATAAAAATATAACTTCAAAACCTTTAGATAATACAGAAGCTGGAACTATATCTTATAATGTTCCAAATTATTCTTATTCTAACGATACTATTCTTGTAAAAAACACAACAGGTAAACCTATATCATCAACTCAGTTAAGTAAATATATAAAATCTTGGATTCTAGTTGGACAAAATAATTATGCTGGGCTTTTTGGTGGCTTAGGAACATTTTGGGCAAAACCTTGGCTTGATAAAGTTCCTGCTTCAGTTGTCAAAGAGGCTTTTGTAAAAGCAAATGGTGTTAATGCACTTTCTAATAACATTACTGCAATTGAATTTGTGAAAACTACTCAAGAATTAGATGTAGTTACTGCTAAAGATGTACCATTTACATTAGCTCAAGCATCAGTACTTATAAAAGGTATGTTACAAAAAGATGGGTATGCAGATCCAAGTCAAGTTGTAAAAATAACTTTTCAAAAAGGTGCTCCTGGATATTACTTAGTATATACTAAAGAATCTCTAAAATATAATACTTCTTATTGGTGCGTATATGCCAATACTGGATATGCTCATGGCTAAATCATATTTAAAGATTTAAAATTTATAAATCATAAAATTTAAACTAAGATAATCCATTAATTTTAATAAAATAAGAAAGATAGATAATTTTTAGTATTCTCTCTTTCTTATTTTAACTTTTAAAATATTTAATGACTTAAATATAATTTCTAATTCTTTATTATATTATTTATCTTCACTTATTTTTTTATTTTTAAGTCCTAACTCTTTATATTTTTCTATTTTCATATCTAAATGCTCTAATGTAGATTTCATTTCATTAAATTTTTCCATCAATTGTCTACGCTGTTCAATTAATATTTCTCTTCTTGCTTCAATAGTTTCATCACCCTGTTGATATAAAGTAACATATTCTATTAATGCTTCAATAGGAAGTCCTGCACTTCTCATACATTTAATAAATTCAACCCAACCACAATCTCGTTCTGTATAATCTCTAATCCCACTTTTATTACGATTTACTTTAGGAATTAAACCCACACGCTCATAGTAACGAAGTGTATCAGCTGAAAGTCCATATTTTTTACTTACCTCTGTAATTGTCATATAAAATTACCTACCCTTTCTTAAATTTTCTTATTAAATAGCCACATAAATAATCTTATATATGAATTATATTACTTAGAGTTAGATTCAAGTCAATATACTTTTAAATATTTATTCTTATTTATTTTCTGGAATAATTTCATTTAAACAAGCAATTGCATTTAAGCTTCTTGGATATCCTACATATGGTATTAATTGAGTAACAACGCTAAGTAAAACTTCTTTATCATTTCCAACATTTAAATTACCTACAATATGTGCTTTTAATTGTGACTCACATCCACCTAAAGATAAAATCATAGAAAATGTTAATAACTCTCTTGTTTTTATATCTAGTCCTGTTCTTGTATAATAATCCCCAAAACAATTAGCAGATAAATATTTTTGAATATGAATCTGATTTGCTGGTGATTGTTTATACATATTATCAATCACATCTCCAAATATATCTTTTTGTACTTTTAGACCTTTTTCATATCTTGTTTCTAGTGAAGTTGTTGATTGTCCTTCTAACGGCAGTTTAACTCCTCTTCTATCTAATATTTCATTTGTTATATTTATAAACTCAAAGACCTTTGCCATTCCTACATATGGAACTGCTTGATATACTATTTCTTTTACCTCAATTTGTGTTATTCCAATATCAAGTGCTCCATCTAACATAATTTTATATTGACCTAATCCTTGACTAGCAATTAATGATGCTAAAATAACCATTACTCTATCTTTTTCAGATAAATTCCCATAACTAACTACTTCATCAAAAGCAAAATTTTCAAATATCTCTATAAGTTCAGGATCTGTCAACTCATAATTTTTAAATAACTCTACATAATTTTTCTTTTCATTTTTACTTATTCTCATAAAATTACTTCTCCTCTATAAAATTTTTTTTCTCAAATAATCTTATACTAGGAATTATAGTCCTCGGAGTTAACTTCAAGTCAATACACTTTTAAACTTATTTTTTAACTTCTTATTAAACAAGTACCTATTACTATACCTGCTATTATAAATATTGAACCTAACATATATATTCATCTTTTAAAATTATTATTAATATTTTTTCAGTATCTTAAATAAATAATTATTTAAATATATATCCACTAACTCATAATTAAAATTATTCAAATATAGAGATTTTTAATTATAAGTACTATTTGAAAACCTAAAAAAAGGAGTAAACTCTTGATACTTTTTCAAAAGCCTACTCCTTTTATATTTACTCCATTAATTAATGATATGAATCTTAATCTTTAATATTTTCTCCACTTATTTATAAACTTTTTAGCTCAATCCTGAGAAATAATTTACAATTTCTATACCTTTATCTCCTTCTGGGTCTTCTGCAAGCAATTTTTGTTCAGCGTCATAAAGTTATTCCACTAACCCCAACTCTTCCCAGGTACTCATTCTTTCTCGTACCGCTTTCAATGGAATTGTATTTAAAATAAAATCCCAAAAATCAAACATATCACTTCCTATTAATCCATAATCACTATAAATCTTACCTGATTCTGATATATATACACAATAGTCACCACACCCTCCTACACGTAAAACTTTTTCATCTAATACCATACTTATTTCTGAAGCCCATCCTTCACGATAAGAATTTTCAAATAATTTTTTTACATTAAAAGAATACTTTGAATAAGATCTATACTTTACTTGTAAATCTCTAAACTGTTCTAAAGACTCTTTTGCCTTTTGAAATACTTCTACATTATATTTATTATAAACTTCTAATATATCTGTTAAATCTATTTCTCTACCTTCATACCATCCAGACTCTTCTAATATTTTTCTTGATTTTTCATTCATTTTACTGCCTCTTTCAACCTATAATTAAACTATATTATATCTTATAAGAATATTTTTACTATCACTTATACTTTTTTATACTCTTGTATAATAGCTCTTAAATCGTCTTTTAAAGCTATAATATCTTTAATATCATTTAATTCTTCTTTAGTTAATTTAATTATTTCATCATTGCTTATACTTTTATTACACTTTTGTATAATGTTAGAATTATCTTTTAGCATCATCCCTTTTTTTCTATAAACTATAAACTCTTTATCAAAAATATAATTTCCTCTAGATAATCTACTTGAGACTGTACGACGTGATACCCCCAGCTCCTAACAAATTTTATTAACTGAAATACTATTATTTTTCTTAAGTTCTGAATTAATAATTTCAACAAATTTACTTGTATCAATATATTTTAAATCCATCTAAACACTCCTTATACAAAAGTATAATATTAAAAATATTTTTTATTTATATTAAATCTACTACATCCATATCTATAAATAATCAACTTTTTAATCTAAATGATATAATTTTTTAAATTCACTTTCTGATATATCTTTCATAACTAAATACTTTATATATTCACTTAAATTTTTAAATCCCCTTTTTTTCTGATAGATATTTAATTTTGGTCTCAGCTTCTTTATTGATCCTTATTTACAAATTACTATCTAATACTTCCTTTTTCTCCATAATACTCATCCCTATAACAAGTTTTTTAAATTATTATAGTATTCCCTATTAACTTCTATCAAACATTGTAGAATCCCTTTAAATTTCTTCTCAATTATTCAACATAATAAGACTTAAAATAATTACTATTAATTTTCTTTCTAAATAAAAAACAGTATCATTAGTATTGATACTGTTTTTTATTTTATTTAATTAAATTCTTTATTTAATAATTTAATTATAAATTCCTCACGTAAATTAAACTTCTTTGCAATATCATTATTAGAAAATCCTTCTTCTTGTAATTTTAAAATCTTATTTTTTAATAATTTTCCATGATAATACTCTTCAAAATTTTCTCTATGAACTTCTTTTAATATCTTTTTAATTTTTATCATCTTTCTTAATCGCTTGTTTAAAAAAAGGGAATCAATTTTATTGATTCCCTTAAGTAAAATTCTTAGCTCAATCCTGAAAGATAATTATAAAATTCTATTCCTTTATCTCCCTGTGGATCTTCTGCAAATAACTTTTGTTCTGCCTCATCAAGTTTTTGCTCTATCCCCATCTCATCCCAACTCTTCGTTCTACTATATCTTTCTTCTAGAGAAACTGTTTCTAAAATAATATCTAAACATTCATATATATCATTTCCAACAAAACCAAAACTGTCATAAAAATTTCCAGATTCAGATATATATAGATGATTTTCATAACCACTTGTTGCACCTATCTTTAAAACCTTTTCTCCTAAAGTTAGTTCTAACTGACGTGCTAACCCCTCATAGTATCCTCTTTCAAATAAATATTCTACATCTAAAATATGAAATGGAATCATCTTTTTTCTATCAACTATAGACTTTGTATATATTATAATATTACCAAATTCCTCAAGATACTGCTTAGCTTTGGGAAATACTTCTTTACCTGATTCTTCATAAATTTTAACAATATTTGATATATCTATCTTTTTCCCTTCATACCATCCTGCTTTTTTTAATAATGTTTCTGTTCTTTTATTCATAATGTTTCCTCCTAAATTTAACTATTTAATAAAGTTAATATTAGTAATTATAACCATCTTCTAATAAAAGCTCTATCATCTCTATTAATTCATTTTTTTCTTGAAGTAATTTTTTTAAATATTCCCTATTATGCATATATCTCACCCAATAAAGTTACTACTATTTATTTTTATATTTCTCCATAAATTCTAGTAAAGCCATACTATATAAATCTTGCTGCTTATATTCCTTATATTCTTTACAAAATTCAATCCACTCTGAATTTATATTTGAATACGTCTTTATAAGTCTTGTCTTAATATCTCCATTAAACTTATTAGAATCAATTTTAAGAATATTTCTACTATCACTTATACTTTTATTATACTCTTGTATAATAGCTCTTAAATCGTCTTTTAAAGCTATAATTTCTTTAATATCATTTAATTCTTCTTTAGTTAATTTAATTTTTTCATCATCACTTATACTTTTATTATACTTTTGTATAATATTAGAACTATCTTTTACCATAATCCCTTTTTTTCTATAAACTCTTAACTCTTTATCAAAAATATAATTTCCTCTAGATAATCTACTTGAAACTGTCCGGCGTGATATTCCAAGCTCCTGACAAATTTTATTAACTGAAATACTATTATTCTTCTTAAGTTCTGAATTAATAATTTCAACAAGTTTACTTGTATCAATATATTTTAAATCCATCTAAACACTCCTTATACAAAAGTATAATATTAAAAATATTTTTTATTTATATTAAATCTACTACATCCATATATACCATAACAATCAGCTTTTTAATCTAAATGATATAATTTTTTAAATTCACTTTCTGCTATATCTTTCATAACTAAATACTTTATATATTCACTTAAATTTTTAAATCCCCTTTTTTCTGATAGATATTTAATTTTAGTCTTAACTTCTTTATTGATCCTTATTTGCAAAGTACTATCTAATACTTCCTTTTTCTCCATAGTATTCACCTCTATAACAAGTTTTTTAAATTATTATCTTATTCCCTATTAACTTCTATCAAACTTTGTAGAATCCTTTTAAATTTGTAATGCACGCATTATACATTTAAAATCTTGCATTACAAATATTAAATTCTCTCTTAATTATTCAACATAATAAGACTTAAAACAACTTCTA
Organism: Clostridium mediterraneense; assembly: GCF_900091705.1. Lineage (GTDB taxonomy): Bacteria > Bacillota > Clostridia > Clostridiales > Clostridiaceae > Sarcina > Sarcina mediterraneense. Next base: position 2,395,241 of record NZ_LT594785.1, read on the forward strand.
TAAAAATTTAACTTTCTCTTGAATACTATAGATTTTTTCTATACAAAATAAAAAAGTAGTATTAACACTGATAGTATTAATACTACTTTTATTTTATCTAATTATAAAAATTTTCTTAAATCTCTTCAATATTAGCTGTATAGTTTTTTAAACTTAATACAATAAAATTCCAGCTATTAAATTGCCCATGTTACTGAAATAGCAATAATTCTTTTTTCTAATTTTTTAGTGTTATCTCCTTTATAAAATCCACATCAAAATAATACAATCTTTATTCTAAATTAAGTTTAAATTATCTAAATTAACTCCAAAATTAGTTGAAAAACAGCTAATTAAAGGAATTTCATAATCTAAAATATTATTTTCTAATAGTTCAAACTTATTAAAATATATATTCTTCCAATGAGTTGTTTTTGTATACTTACGTCTTTCAAATAAATTATTATTAACTTCTTCCTCTTTAATTCTATTTTTAAACTTGTAATATGATTTAATAAAATCACAACATAACAAAATAAATTCCTTAAATTCAAATTTAAAAGTTTTATCGTCAGCAAATAGAATATTTAATTGTATATTTTTTTCTTCATCCACTTCAAATAAAAATTTATAACCATCACATACAATTGTACTAACTTTCATACAATCATTTCCAAGTAAAGATTTAGCTCGTATTATACTATCAAAAATCAAACTAGTTCCATTATCTCTAAAAACTTTATATATATACTCATAATCTATATTAGAAAACTTATATTTTTCTAATATATATGTCTTAAAATTATCCATAATTACACCTCTATTTTATAAAATAAGATCTATATTGTTTTCTATTAAACTTAATAATTCAAAACTTTCTAAAATAGCTTCATTAGATAATTGTCCTGGTACTGATGCAAAATATAAACCTAATTCATTTGTAATTTTACATATCACGCTTATAAATTCATCACAGTTACAAGAAATCATATAATTGGTTTTCATAACTTCTTCTAAGTCATACTCTGTATAAATTTTACCTCCTAAATCTTTATCATATTCTATATTAAAGTCAGTTTGAATATTATCTTCACTTTTATAATATATTTGATTATTTTCGATAAGTATAATACCTCCTAAACTTAACATAATAGCTTCTTTTGTAGCCTTATGTTTATTAATTGCTATAATTAACTTTAAAATATCCTTATTAGTAAAACTATCAAACAATAATTTACTAATAGCTAATATACTAACACTACTATACTTTTTATAAAACTCAGGATTTTTTAACTCAATTATTCCTTTCTCCCTATTATATTTAAATTTATGATTTTCAGGCATTAAATTCACTCCAAATTATATTTTTACTATAAGTTTGAACTATAAATTTGTCTATTTTATGACAAATTTTATTCTAAATTTTCTTCTCCTTCAGTATCTTCATCTTCATTTTCATCTTCTCCATCTATTACTTCTTTTCCTTCTGGTTCATCATCAGCACTTGAAGTTTTATAGTTTATATCTTTAATAAATAATAATTGAAATGGGGTTAATCTATTTATCATTGCCATACATAATGGATACGCTGTTATAATTTTATTTGTATTTTTTGATATCACTATTTTTATTATTACATTTTCAACTCTTATTAAAACTTCTTCTGAATATGGTATCCTCTCCTCCCCGGAATATTCTGCTCTTGTTCCTTGTTCAAATCCTGCTTTAATTATATTTATAATTTTTTGTGGATTCCATTCATCTGGAAACCAAGCATGTTCACCTTCCTTTATAATTCTCACATTATTATAATTTTCAAGTGGTCCTTCGTATGCACGTGTTCCATCTATAAAAATTTTTTTTGCTGGTTTTAACATCGGATCAAATTTTGCCCAATTAACATGTCCTCCTGAAACAACCCATTCATTATTTGATATTATCCTTCTAATCTCACCTCTAAAAATATGCAATAAAGATTTAATTGTGAATATATCTGTATTTTTATATCCATCAAAAGGTGATACAGCAAATTCTGCATATTGATTGACATTACCAAATGTCGCCACAGCATCTTCATCAATAAATGCTAAACCAAATTCAGTTTCTACACTTTGTTTATTAACTAAAAGCTTACCATTTTTATCAAAAACTCTAAATAAGTCATCAATAGTCCAAACACCTGTTAATGCTTTTCCATCTACAAAGTAATACCAATTACCATCTTTACTTTTAAACCAACCACTTCTAACACTAATATCTTCATAATCAAAAGTTACTAAATCAGATCTTATAAATCCAACTCCATCCATTACTTCAATACTATTTTTATGATAGTTTATTTTATACCATGGTTTTACTGCTCCTTTTGGACAAAACTCTTCTAAAATATCTATTGGTGTATTGTTGTCTAATTGTGCTACTACTTTACATTCATCACCTGTTCCAGGTAATTCTCTTATATGTGCCCATCCAACACTTGGACTATTTATATTTCCATATCTATTTATTGTTGTAGGATTTAAAATTGTTATATAATCACCAGATGCAAATGCTTCTCCATTTCCATATTTTAATTTATACCATGTTGTTCCTCCAACTGATGTTTTACCTGTAATTTGAACTAACTCTTCATTATTTAATTTTCCAAGAACATCACATCCTACACCTGTTCCTGCATTTTTTCTTACATGTAGCCATCCAATACTTGGACTATTTACTTGTCCAATAGCATTATATGAAGATACATTAGTATTTCCATGTTGAGATGATGAACTGCTACCTTGTCCTGCCTCATTTCCAAATAAATTCATTATTGCTGTATAAGTTCTTCCTGCATAATCCCTATGATCACATTCATCTATACTTCTTGTATTTTTTGGATACTCAACTAATACAGCTCTTGTATTACTTAATGATTCTTGTGCCCAAGTTGAGAAAAATCCATCTGCCATAGTATAGTATACATCTCCATTAAATTGAGCATTAAAGTATCTTCCTATCGCTTGATTTCCTTGTGTCATTCCCATCCATCCATGAAAATCTACTACTACCATTTGATTTGAACCATTTATATGCTCACTATGAATCTTTTCTACTATATTTTTTAATGCTATTGATTCTGGCGCACCAAGTGGGCTTGCTCCTACATAGTTTCTTGTATTATATAAAGGTCTAAATCCACTTGGGAAACATCTATTCATATCTATTCCTGTTGTTACAGTACATCTACCTGGTCCATCATTTGTTATCCCATTAAATGTTCCATCTGGATTTGCACAGTTATTTACATACACTGTCCAACCATAAAGATCTCCAGTTGCTGATATTTTTCTTATTAACTCATTTGCAATATTTACAAGTGCTGTTCCATCGTGATTCCAATCATCTTCAAACCCATGTATAGCAAAGTTAGCAAAAAGAACATTACTTCCATTACCTATCTTATATACATTTAGCGGATGTCCAAGTGGACTTGTACCATAAGGAATCTTTTCAACATTTGCAGGAAAACTTTGATATAATAAATCACCTGCTGATGGAGTAGCTTGTGGCTTGTTTCCTGGGAAATGAACAAATCCATTTTTATTAAGCATATCCATTCCACCATTTTTACCTGGTGCATCATATACTACACAGTACTTTCCATCCTTTTCATAAAGTAATGTTGCTGACTCATATGGATCTATTGTTCCAAATTCTTTTGTACATTCTACATCTAAATAAACAGTTTCAGGTGTTGAACCATTTACCCATTGATATGGATTTAAGTAATTTATTATTTTAGTACTATTAGTTACATACCCTTGTCTTATATCATTTCCAGCTGGATATTGTATTAATGCAAGTTGTTTACTATAACTAATATCTAATACTGTTATTTCATCTCCTATACTTGTTTGTCTACCTGTAATTATTGTTCCATTTTTATCTCTTATATATAGAAAATCATTTTTAACAACTGCATTTGCAGGATAAGTACGTCCTCCTGGAACTATTCCACCTGCTGGAATACCATTAATTAAGCTTCCTCCACTCGCTAAACATCTTCCTTGTGTTATTTGAGCTGATATTCCACCAGAATAATTTACAAATCCAGATTTAGTGTATGGTCCTTTATCTGTACTATAAACAACACTATATCTATCTCCAGCTTTATAAAGGAATATTGCTCTTTCATGTGGATTAAGACTTCCTAAAACAGCATCTCCTGAACAACTAAGATATACAGTTTCTGTTGTTGATCCATTTTGCCAGAAATTATTTTCTAAGTCACTGTATTCTATCTTACTTAAACTATTAGTTATATATCCTTGTCTTACTTCATTATTTCCTACTGGATATTGTATTAATGTGAGTTGTCTTGTATATCCTATATCTAGTACAAGTATTTTATCCCACTTGTTAACATAATGCCCACCTGGTGCTACATTTCCTTCAGCATCTAAAATAGGTTCTCCTGGTCCTATATAAGTAGCATTTGGGGTAATACTAAATCCATTTGGAACTATACTACCTGGGGTAATACCCATAATTTCTTCATAAGTCATTTTTTCATCTCTCCTTTAATTTTATCTTTTGTATTTTTTCTTTGGCTCTTAACGACCTTCACTTATAGAAACGAAAGTTATGTTGTTATTAGCAACGTGTGATTAAATTTTTTATTTTTAATCAGTCCTTTTATTACCTCCTCCTTTCTCACCTTTTAATACGAATGAACAATATTATTTAGCAACTTATATATAAAAAAAGATGAGAAAAATAAATTTTCCTCATCTCTTGAACTTTATAAAGTTTTATTTTAAATATTTAACAAGAACTCAGCTAAATATTCAGTTTTATTTTATACAATTATGAATCTCATATAACTTAATTTTACTATTACCATAAATCTATAATATTTTCTAAAAATTAAATACTCTATAAACATATTCTCTAACTCTTATTTTATTTAAAACTAAATTAATATGTATTATTTAATCAACTATATTTTTTATTAAAATTAATTAAACTTATTTAATTAATCCCTCCTAAACTTTTCTTTAATTTATATAAATAAAAAATTAGGAGGGACTAGCAACTTTCATTAAACTTTTAATTACTTTCTTTTAAATAAATATCTATAAAATTTTTAGTTTTATATAAGTAATATACTCCTTAATATTCTTTTAAATAATCTGCATACATAAAGCCACCATGTTCACCATAATATGTTGACCACCACTGTCCAACTTTACAATCTAATTTTATTTTATCTCCTTGTTTAACTTGCCCTATAACTGGATACTCAAGTCCTGCTCCACTTCTAACATTTAAAATACTAGCTGTAACAATTGCATATTTATCATTATTAACTAAGTTATTAGATGATTCTATAACTTGAGTATCTTCACCTGCTATTCCATCAGCAATTAATTGCCCTATAAGTTCTGCTCCTTTTTCTTTATAAATGGCTACATCTTCTGTTGCTTCACAAAAACAAGTTTCAACAATAATAGCAGGCATAGATGTTTTTCTTAGTTCATATAAATCTGGGTTAATTCTTACACCTCTATTTTTAAATCCAGTTCCATCAACAACAGTTTTAACTATTCTATTAGAAATAACCTCAGCTTGACCTCCTTGTCCATAAATCCAACAAGCATGTCCTAATGCCCCTTCATAATGATCATAAGCTTTATCAAAATGTACTGATATAAATAAATCAGCATCAAAATCTTCTGCTTTATTAACTCCAAGTTCTAGATCTGTTAAAACATCACAATCTCCTGGTGTTACATCAATAACATCATATCCCTTACTTCTAAGTGCTTGTATAAGTGAATCTTTAACTTTTCTATCCTCAGTAGTTTCATCAATTAGAGCAGAAGCTCCTGTTGCTTGAAAATTATGTCCTCCTCTAACTGCAATTTTCTTAATCATAAAAATTCCTCCTTTATTTAAAAATAAATTAATGCTTACCTGGTAAATCAATCCCTGTTGTTGCTGGATTGTTTAATATACCCAAAATCACAAAAATCGAACATATTGCTTTAACTGTGGTTAGAATTCTATTACTATCAACATTTACATGGTTAGCTGTAAGAATCACAATAATTAAACTAGTAATCCCTACAATAGATCCTACATTATTTAATTTCTTTAAATATGTCATTACCTTCTTAATAAAATCACCCCCTTAGAAATAAAAAAGTCTAATAAAACTTACTCAACTATATAAACGAAATTTTATTGGATTTTAGCAACTTTTTATTATATTTAATAAAATATTCAATTTTCAAATAAGAAAGGCTTATATAGAAAACACTCTATATAAGCCTTTTTTAGTATATCTTATAATTATTAACCTAGATTAATAAATATAAGCCACATTAGCTTTACTAATAAATAATTGATATCTATTTATGTAATTTAAAGATATTATACTAGACTAAATATACACAACAAGCCAATTGGTCCAATTTACCAATATCATTTTTATATTTTTTGTTTTATAATCTTCTCTAGAATTTAATTCTCACTAATTAGTATTCGCACAATACTAATTTATTTTGAGTTATAGCTTTTCGCAAGGAAGCTATAGCTCTATTTTTCATTGAATTTACAGCTTGTCTGCTAATATTCATAATCTTAGCAACTTCACTATCAGTAAAACCTTCAATAAACTCTAATGAAATAACATATCTTTGCTTTTCACTCAAATTTTCAATTAAAGTATAAAATTCATTACTTAAATCATAACTATCAAAAGATAAAAAATTATTAGTTAAATTTTCAATACTAACTTCTCTATCTTTAATTTTTAAATATTTTCTAAAAATATCTGTCCTTTTATTTACAAGAGATTTTATTATAAATCCTTTTATATGATTATCATTACTAAACTTATCTAAATTAATTTTATATATAAGTTCAATAAAAAATATTGTTAATTCAGACCTTAGTCCCTCATAAATATTATTTGAAGAGATATTATTTATTATTTCAGTAAATTCATTAACCATCTCCTCTATTCTTTTTTTATCCTTTGTTTTTTGGATATCTTCTATAGCTAAAAAATAATTACAAGTCATAATATAATGACATCCTCCTTCTTCATTTGTATATAAATAAAAACGAAAGAGAATCCTTTTTAGCAATATAATGTTATTTTTATTACAAATACATATCATTTTTACCATTAATTTATTACATTTAAGGTTTTCCCTCCAAATATTTAACTAAATAATAAAAAACCCCCACTATGGAAGTTTTTTATCTAAGTTCTCATTAAAGTTATTTTTTATAAATTATAAACAAAAAATCTATATTAATTATTTAATAATATTAATATAGATTTTCAATTAAATCTACCACTTATCTTTTTATCTATTCCTCTTAAAATATTACTAAAAAAAGTCCATGTTTAATCCTTTTTAGTCCATCATTATAGCCATAAATAAAACTATACAAAGAGAATTTAATATATAAGCTATATATTTAAACTAAAAAATTTTAATATATTTATATAAGTAATAATAAGGATTTAAACTATTTATTACACAACTTCTATTCAATGAAAATAAAATTTTCTAAAATTAAAAATGAGGAATAGTAAAAACTATTCCTCATAAATATAGATCTATATATTTATCATCCTAAATCTCAAGGCTTTTAATGTTAATTATTTTTTATGTGAACTTTACAGCTCGTTTAACAACATCAAAAAAGCTCAGTGACTTAACCATATGATTAGAATCAACATATTTTCTCATGGTACGAAGTACCTTTTTTGTTTCTTTAGAAGAAAAAGTATAGGTACCATTTTTTTTAGTCTTAATTGCATATCGTGGAATCCATTTTCCTTTTAATACAACAGATGCAATAATATAATCAACTTCTTCCCAAGGAATTTGAATAAATTTTCGATAATCTCTAGAATTATAAAATTCAAACCCTTTATCACCAATCATTATTTTTCCATAATCAGCAAGACCTGCAAAAGATGTTGCATCAACTACTAAATCCACTTTTGTATTAAGTGATTGAACCATAAATTTTACCTCTTTTCTACTTAATTATACACGCTTATTTTATCTATATATCCCTAAAAAACTCAAGAGATATCAGTAAAAAATAGATAAATATAATTGTTTTAATTATTAAATTAAATCTTAAATTTATTCATTATCCTCTTAGAGTTGACTAATTATTATTACATTAAACCTATTAAATGGAATATAATACCAAGTGCAAATAAAGAAAGAATTATAGCAATTGGAGATACTTTCTTTTTAAGTAACCACATACAAAGGAATGTTAGTAATAATCCTGCAAGTCCAGGAATTAATGAATCTAAGTTATTTTGTAAAGTTGTAACCTTATCAGGAGTTAATGATAATCCAGCTGCTTGTTGTAATAATGCTTCTTTAATACCATTTGCTCCAGCAGGAAGGTTACTCCAATCAATATAAGCACCTGGGCTTAATTGAACAGATGATATTATTGGTGTAAATTTAATAGATACCCATCTATTAACTAATGCACCTAAGATGAACATACCAAGTATAGATGCACCTTTTGTAATATCTTGTAATAAACTACCTGATAAATCCTCCGCAATACGAGAACCTGCTTTATAACCAAATTCTTGTGTATACCAAGTAAATGCCATACGAATAATGTTCCAACCTAGGAAAAATATAATCGGTCCTAATATATTACCACTCATGGCAAGTGAAGCTCCTAAAGCTCCTAATATTGGTCTAACAGTAAACCAGAAAACAGGATCTCCTATACCAGCTAAAGGTCCCATCATACCAACCTTAACCCCTTGGATAGTTATATCATCTACTGGTGCCCCATTTGCACGTTCTTCTTCTAATGCTAATGTTACTCCAATAATTGGTGATGCTACATATGGGTGAGTATTAAAAAATTCTAAGTGACGTGTTAACGCGGCTGCTCTTTCTTCTTTAGTTTTATATAATTTTTTAATTGCAGGTATTAAAGAGAATGCCCAACCACCATTTTGCATTCTTTCATAATTCCAAGATCCTTGAATGAAAAATGAACGCCACCAAATAGAAAGACGATCTTTTTTTGTTAATTTTATATTCTTATCCATTTCCGTCTTCTCTCCCTTCTTAATATCTGTCAATAATATCGCCTATTGGATCTCCCATATTTGATCCACCATTACCTGAGCCACCTTTTTTGCTAAGTGCTAAGTAAATAAGAGCTAAAGCTACACCAATTGCACCTAATCCTATAAGTGTAAGTTGATGAATAGTTGCTAATACAAAACCAATTGCAAAGAATGGCCATACTTCTTTTGTTGCCATCATATTAATTACCATTGCGTAACCAACAGCTACAACCATTCCACCACCTATTGCTAAACCATCTGTTAGCCAAGCTGGCATTGAAGTAAGTAATGCACGAATAGGACCAGCCCCTATTACTAATATTAAGCCAGCTGGAAGTGCTATACGTATACCTTGCATACAAATAGCAATAATATGCCACATTTCAACTTTTCTTATATTTCCCTCTTTAGCAGCAGCATCCATAAAATGTACAAATGCTGTAGCTATTGTACGACAAATAATTGTTAATAATAATCCCGCAACTGCTAATGGAATTGCTATAGCAATTGCTGAAGAAATTCCTTCCTGTCCTTCACCACTAAGAACTAAAATAATTGCAGCTGCAACAGATGCTAATGCTGCATCCGGTGCTACGGCAGCCCCTATGTTTGCCCAACCTAAGGCAATCATTTGAAGACTACCTCCTAAAATTAAACATGGTACTAAATTACCTGTAACTAATCCGATTAGAGTACAAGCAACTAGAGGTTGGTGAAATTGGAATTCATCTAGGATTCCTTCCATCCCAGCTAAAAATGCAACAATAATAACTAATATTATTTGAAATATATTTAAATCCACTGTTTTTAATCCCCCTTTATATTAAAATAATTTAAATTATTTTAATTTATTTAATTCCTCTTGTGCTTTTTTAAGAATTTCATCCATATTTCCTTTTGAATCATTTGGAACTTTACGGACATCGAAATCCAATCCAGCTTTTTTAAGTTTATTAAAAGTATCAATATCTTCTTGGCTAAAAGCAAGTACCTTATTGGGTTGAACTTTACCTGGAGAATGTGCCATAGACCCAACATTAACTGTCTTTATAGGTACTCCTCCCTCTACTGCTCTAAGTAAATCTTCTGGATTTTCAAAAAGAAGTAATGCACGTTGTCCACCAAAATGTTTATCATCTTTTGCAAGTTTAATCATTTGACTAATTGGAACAGTATGAGCTTTAACTCCTGGAGGAGCTGCTTGTTGAATTAGTTTTTTACGAAGTCCATCTTTAGCTACATGGTCTGATACAACAATAATTCTTGTTGGTTTCACTGTTTTTGTCCAAGCAGTTGCTACTTGTCCATGAAGTAGACGTGAATCAATACGAGCTAAAACATATTCAAAAGATCCAGGTGCACCTACATTAGACTCTTGAGTAGAAGCTACAGAAGATTTATCTGAATT
>NZ_LT594785.1:2405945-2411675 GCF_900091705.1 Clostridium mediterraneense
TAGAAAGACGATCTTTTTTTGTTAATTTTATATTCTTGTCCATTTTAATTTTCTCTCCCTTCTTAGTATCTATCAATAATATCACCTATTGGATCTCCCATATTTGATCCACCATTACCTGAGCCGCCTTTTTTACTAAGTGCTAAGTAAATAAGAGCTAAAGCTACACCAATTGCACCTAATCCTATAAGTGTAATTTGAGAAATAGTTGCTAATACAAAACCAATTGCAAAGAATGGCCATACTTCTTTTGTTGCCATCATGTTAATTACCATTGCGTAACCAACAGCTACAACCATTCCACCACCTATTGCTAAACCATCTGTTAGCCAAGCTGGCATTGAAGTAAGTAATGCACGAATAGGGCCAGCCCCTATTACTAATATTAAGCCAGCTGGAAGTGCTATACGTATACCTTGCATACAAATAGCAATAATATGCCACATTTCAACTTTTCTTATATTTCCCTCTTTAGCAGCAGCATCCATAAAATGTACAAATGCTGTAGCTATTGTACGACAAATAATTGTTAATAATAACCCTGCAACTGCTAATGGAATTGCTATAGCAATAGCTGAAGAAACCCCAGCTTGTCCTTCACCACTAAGAACTAAAATAATTGCAGCTGCAACAGAAGCTAATGCTGCATCTGGTGCTACAGCAGCCCCTATATTTGCCCAACCTAAAGCAATCATTTGAAGACTACCTCCTAAGATTAGACATGGTACTAAATTACCTGTAACTAATCCAATTAAAGTACAAGCAACTAGAGGTTGTTGAAATTGGAATTCATCTAGGATTCCTTCCATCCCAGCTAAAAATGCAATAATAATAACTAATATTATTTGAATTATATTTAGATCCACTATTATTAATCCTCCTTTTTTATTAAAATAATTTATATTATTTTAATTTATTTAATTCCTCTTGTGCTCTTTTAAGAATTTCATCCATATTTCCTTTTGAATCATTTGGAACTTTACGGACATCGAAATCTAATCCAGCTTTTTTAAGTTTATTAAAAGTATCAATATCTTCTTGACTAAAGGCAAGTACCTTATTTGGTTGAACTTTCCCCGGAGAATGTGCCATAGAACCAACATTAACTATTTTTATAGGTACTCCTCCCTCTACTGCTCTAAGTAAATCTTCTGGATTTTCAAAAAGAAGTAATGCACGTTGCCCACCAAAATGTTTATCATCTTTTGCAAGTTTAATCATTTGACTAATTGGAACAGTATGAGCTTTAACTCCTGGAGGAGCTGCTTGTTGAATTAATTTTTTACGAAGTCCATCTTTAGCTACATGGTCTGATACAACAATAATTCTTGTTGGTTTCACTGTTTTTGTCCAAGCAGTTGCTACTTGTCCATGAAGTAGACGTGAATCAATACGAGCTAAAACATATTCAAAAGATCCAGGTGCACCTACATTAGACTCTTGAGTAGAAGCTACAGAAGATTTATCTGAATTCACAGGCTCTAAAGATTCTGGCTTAACTTTAACCCCATCTGTAGCTGTTTTTATAATATTAGCTGCAATTTCATGTGCTGATTCCATTGAAAAACGTGAAGCATAAGCTTCAATAACCATTGGAAGATTCATACCAGCTACAATTGCCCATTTATCTTTATGTTCTTCAACTAAACTATCTGCTTGATTAAATGGTGTTCCTCCCCAAAGATCAACTAAAAATAAAACCTCATCTTGATTCTCAAAGGATGCAATTGCTTTTTTCATTTTTGCTTTAATATCATCTGGTCCTTCACTAGGCGCCAATGTAACAGCCTGTACATTTTGCTGTTCTCCAAAAATCATTGTGCCTGATTGTAAAATACCTTTAGCAAAATCTCCGTGACTTGCAAGAATAATTCCTACCATGATATACCTCCTATTTTTATTTGCAATATAAATTTATAAATAAATTTTAAAATTAATTTAATTCATATATCCTAGGCCATCTAAATTAATAAATAATGATAATAATATTTAAGTTAAATTTTACCATTATGCTCATATATCTATACCTTCGTTATAGTTAACGTTTACAAAAAGCTTATTTTTTTAACTTCAGATCTATTATCTAAATAAGCTAATATTGAATTAATTCACCTATCCCCCTTGTGATCTAAATTAAGTACTAACATTAATAGTATTTAGGTTATATTTTTTATTATGCTCTTATATCTTGTACACAGTTTGTATAGTTAACGTTTACAAGAGGCTTATTTTTTAAATTCAGATGTATCATCTGAATAACCTAACATTACACACAAAACTATTATAAAAAATAATCCACAATATTAAAATCTATTATACCTTTACTATTTTTAACTTTTTATATAAGTCTAATAAATTTTATTCATTAAAATTTATATAGGATTCTCTAACATTAATTCTTAGCTAGTTAGTTTTTTAGTTTACATATTAAATAAAATATAAGTTATGATTTCTGAACCTACTCCTCCTAATGTTAAAGCAATAAATATTGCTGTCATTTTTATTTCTTAGCACTAACATAAATATCACTCCTTAAAATTTATTTTTAATTTTTCACCTTCAGTATACTTTTATTAATATTAAATTACAAATAAAAGTCTTTTTGAAAATACTAAAAATAATTAGTATTAAAGTATTAGTATTAATTAAAATAAGATAAATTTTATAAAATTAATACCCTACTAACATAAATAATAAAATATTATTAAAAAACTTATAATGCTTATTATACTAATTTTTAACTTTAAAGTAATAATTATTTCCTTTTAAAAAGAAATTAAATTACCAAAATGATATTTAAAAGCTATTTATACATATAAATTTAATCTTAATTACTTAATATAATAAAATTTGAAATATTTTTTAAGTTAAATTTTCACTTTGATTCTTTATATATAATTCCATGTAAATATAAAAGAGTAAGTATTACGAATTATATAATACTTACTCTTTAAAATTTTTTACTAGTAAATAAACTACTAAGCTAATTATTTTTTATTAAAATCTTTTGTCTTTCCTCTAAATAGTTTTCATAATTCCTACAACACTATATAATGCAATTAAAATATCTATTATTTTATTTATTATCCCAAGTATAAAATCTTCTAATTATTAATTATGCTTAAATATAGATTTTACTGCTCGTTTAACAACATCGAAAAAGCTCAGTGACTTAACCATATGATTAGGATCAACATATTTTCTCATGGTACGAAGTACTTTTTTTGTTTCTTTAGAAGAAAAAGTATAGGTACCATTTTTTTTAGTTTTAATTGCATATCGTGGAATCCACTTTCCTTTTAATATTATAGATGCAATAATATAGTCAACTTCTTCCCAAGGAATTTGAATAAATTTTCGATAATCTCTAGAATTATAAAATTCAAATCCTTTATCACCAATCATTATTTTCCCATAATCAGCAAGGCCTGCAAAAGATGTTGCCTCAATTACTAAATCCACTCTTGTATTAAGTGATTGAACCATACATTCTACCTCTTTTCTGCTCAATATACTTGCTTATATAATAAAAATTCTTTTTTCTACTTTACTTCTTTAATAGAAATTAGGAATAAATAAAAATATTACATCAAGCCTATTAAATGGAATATGATACCAATCACAAATAAAGAAAGAATGATAACAATTGGAGATACTTTCTTTTTAAGTAACCACATACAAAGTAATGTTAATAATAAGCCTGTAAGCCCAGGAATTAATGAATCTAAGTTATTTTGTAAAGTTGTAACCTTATCAGGAGTTAATGATAATCCAGCTGCTTGTTGTAATAAAGCTTCTTTGATGCCATTTGCTCCAGCAGGTAAACTACTCCAATCAATATAAGCACCTTCACTTAATTGAACGGATGATACTACTGGCGCAAAGTTAATAGATACCCACCTATTAACTAATGATCCTAAAATGAACATACCAAGTATAGATGCACCTTTTGTAATATCTTGTAATAAGCTACCTGATAAATCTTCTGTGATACGAGAACCTGCTTTATAACCAAGCTCTTGTGTATACCAAGTGAATATCATACGAATAATATTCCAACCTAAGAAAAATATAATTGGTCCTAATATATTACCACTCATAGCAAGTGAAGCCCCTAATGCTCCTAATATAGGTCTAACAGTAAACCAGAAAACAGGATCTCCTATACCAGCTAAAGGTCCCATCATACCAACTTTAACCCCTTGAATAGTTATATCATCTACTGGTGCTCCATTTGCACGTTCTTCTTCTAATGCTAATGTTACCCCAATAATAGGTGATGCTACATATGGGTGAGTATTAAAAAATTCTAAATGACGTGTTAATGCTGCAGATCTTTCTTCTTTAGTTTTATATAGTTTTTTAATTGCAGGTATTAAAGAATATGCCCAACCACCATTTTGCATTCTTTCATAGTTCCAAGATCCTTGAATGAAAAATGAACGCCACCAAATAGAAAGACGATCTTTTTTTGTTAATTTTATATTCTTGTCCATTTTAATTTTCTCTCCCTTCTTAGTATCTATCAATAATATCACCTATTGGATCTCCCATATTTGATCCACCATTACCTGAGCCGCCTTTTTTACTAAGTGCTAAGTAAATAAGAGCTAAAGCTACACCAATTGCACCTAATCCTATAAGTGTAATTTGAGAAATAGTTGCTAATACAAAACCAATTGCAAAGAATGGCCATACTTCTTTTGTTGCCATCATGTTAATTACCATTGCGTAACCAACAGCTACAACCATTCCACCACCTATTGCTAAACCATCTGTTAGCCAAGCTGGCATTGAAGTAAGTAATGCACGAATAGGGCCAGCCCCTATTACTAATATTAAGCCAGCTGGAAGTGCTATACGTATACCTTGCATACAAATAGCAATAATATGCCACATTTCAACTTTTCTTATATTTCCCTCTTTAGCAGCAGCATCCATAAAATGTACAAATGCTGTAGCTATTGTACGACAAATAATTGTTAATAATAACCCTGCAACTGCTAATGGAATTGCTATAGCAATAGCTGAAGAAACCCCAGCTTGTCCTTCACCACTAAGAACTAAAATAATTGCAGCTGCAACAGAAGCTAATGCTGCATCTGGTGCTACAGCAGCCCCTATATTTGCCCAACCTAAAGCAATCATTTGAAGACTACCTCCTAAGATTAGACATGGTACTAAATTACCTGTAACTAATCCAATTAAAGTACAAGCAACTAGAGGTTGTTGAAATTGGAATTCATCTAGGATTCCTTCCATCCCAGCTAAAAATGCAATAATAATAACTAATATTATTTGAATTATATTTAGATCCACTATTATTAATCCTCCTTTTTTATTAAAATAATTTATATTATTTTAATTTATTTAATTCCTCTTGTGCTCTTTTAAGAATTTCATCCATATTTCCTTTTGAATCATTTGGAACTTTACGGACATCGAAATCTAATCCAGCTTTTTTAAGTTTATTAAAAGTATCAATATCTTCTTGACTAAAGGCAAGTACCTTATTTGGTTGAACTTTCCCCGGAGAATGTGCCATAGAACCAACATTAACTATTTTTATAGGTACTCCTCCCTCTACTGCTCTAAGTAAATCTTCTGGATTTTCAAAAAGAAGTAATGCACGTTGCCCACCAAAATGTTTATCATCTTTTGCAAGTTTAATCATTTGACTAATTGGAACAGTATGAGCTTTAACTCCTGGAGGAGCTGCTTGTTGAATTA
>NZ_LT594785.1:2412105-2452406 GCF_900091705.1 Clostridium mediterraneense
CCTATTGGATCTCCCATATTTGATCCACCATTACCTGAGCCACCTTTTTTGCTAAGTGCTAAGTAAATAAGAGCTAAAGCTACACCAATTGCACCTAATCCTATAAGTGTAATTTGATGAATAGTTGCTAATACAAAACCAATTGCAAAGAATGGCCATACTTCTTTTGTTGCCATCATGTTAATTACCATTGCGTAACCAACAGCTACAACCATTCCACCACCTATTGCTAAACCATCTGTTAGCCAAGCTGGCATTGAAGTAAGTAATGCACGAATAGGACCAGCCCCTATTACTAATATTAAGCCAGCTGGAAGTGCTATACGTATACCTTGCATACAAATAGCAATAATATGCCACATTTCAACTTTTCTTATATTTCCCTCTTTAGCAGCAGCATCCATAAAATGTACAAATGCTGTAGCTATTGTACGACAAATAATTGTTAATAATAATCCCGCAACTGCTAATGGAATTGCTATAGCAATTGCTGAAGAAATTCCTTCCTGTCCTTCACCACTAAGAACTAAAATAATTGCAGCTGCAACAGATGCTAATGCTGCATCCGGTGCTACGGCAGCCCCTATGTTTGCCCAACCTAAGGCAATCATTTGAAGACTACCTCCTAAAATTAAACATGGTACTAAATTACCTGTAACTAATCCGATTAGAGTACAAGCAACTAGAGGTTGGTGAAATTGGAATTCATCTAGGATTCCTTCCATCCCAGCTAAAAATGCAACAATAATAACTAATATTATTTGAAATATATTTAAATCCACTGTTTTTAATCCCCCTTTATATTAAAATAATTTAAATTATTTTAATTTATTTAATTCCTCTTGTGCTTTTTTAAGAATTTCATCCATATTTCCTTTTGAATCATTTGGAACTTTACGGACATCGAAATCCAATCCAGCTTTTTTAAGTTTATTAAAAGTATCAATATCTTCTTGGCTAAAAGCAAGTACCTTATTGGGTTGAACTTTACCTGGAGAATGTGCCATAGACCCAACATTAACTGTCTTTATAGGTACTCCTCCCTCTACTGCTCTAAGTAAATCTTCTGGATTTTCAAAAAGAAGTAATGCACGTTGTCCACCAAAATGTTTATCATCTTTTGCAAGTTTAATCATTTGACTAATTGGAACAGTATGAGCTTTAACTCCTGGAGGAGCTGCTTGTTGAATTAGTTTTTTACGAAGCTCATCTTTAGCTACATAATCTGATACAACAATAATTCTTGTTGGTTTCACTGTTTTTGTCCAAGCAGTTGCTACTTGCCCATGAAGTAGACGTGAATCAATACGAGCTAAAACATATTCAAAAGATCCAGGTACACCTACATTAGACTCTTGAGTAGAAGCTACAGAAGATTTATCTGAATTTACTGGCTCTAAAGATTCTGGCTTAACCATCACTCCTTGTCTCGCTGATTTTATAATATTAGCTGCGATTTCATGTGCTGATTCCATTGAAAAACGTGAACCATAAGCTTCAATAACCATCGGTAGATTCATACCAGCTACAATTGCCCATTTATCTTTATGCTCTTCAACTAAACTATCTGCCTGATTAAATGGTGTTCCCCCCCAAAGATCAACCAAAAATAAAACCTCATCTTGATTGTCAAAGGATGCAATTGCTTTTTTCATTTTTGCTTTAATATCGTCTGGTCCTTCACTAGGCATCAATGTAACAGCTTGTACATTTTCTTGTTCTCCAAAAATCATTGTAGCTGATTGTAAGATACCTTTAGCAAAATCTCCGTGACTTGCAAGAATAATTCCTACCATATATACCTCCTATTTTTATTTGTAATATAAAATTTATAAATAAGTTCTGAAAATATAATTAAGGTTATTAATTATATTTTTGATATTAAAAATATTCTAAGCCTAATTAACTAAAACTCTTGAATATCATTTTATAACTTATAATAGAAACTCTTAAAATAATTACTAACCATTGTAAATGATATTAAATTAAATGATATATATCCAAGGATAGCTAAATTAAATAATAATATATTTATATTTTTTTAATATGCTCATATATATTGATCACTTTTATATAGGCAACGTTTACAAAAAATCATTTTTTCATTCAGATGTACTATCTAAATAATTTGATATTCTAGCAAACTATTATTGAAAAAGTCATCTTATAATATTAAAACTTATTATATATTTACTAGTTCCAAGTTCAATATATTTACATAAAGAAATTTTCCTGCTTAAAATTTATCTTTAATATCTATTTTTAGAATACCCCTTTTAACATTAAATTACAAATTAGTAAATTAATTAAATTATCAAATACTTGACATTAAATAATTTATATTGATTAAAATATATAGAAATAAATATTAATTCAATAAATTATTAATCAAAATAATAAAAAATCATCAAAATACTTTTATTGTATTTCCATACAAATTTTAATAATAAAGGAATAATAAATTTATTTAAATAATAAAATAATATTGTTTAGTTATGTACATGTCTGTAATTAAATTTCAATCTTATTTTTAAACTTTAAGATTCTAAATCTCCTTAAAATAAGATAAAAAATAACTTTTATAAATATTAGTAGTTTCATAAGTTATAAAATTATATTTAAAAGAATGTACTTAAGTCTTAATATAATTTTATATGTGTATAACATCAAGAAAGGAGAGATTAATTTAATCTCTCCTTTTTTGTTCTAATACTATCTAAATTAAAAGTTCTTTTTATTTAAATTTTTTATATATCTTTTGAATAATACTTTTTCTACAATAATTTATTTTATACATATATTTATTTAGAAAACTTTTTATTTAAG
Organism: Clostridium mediterraneense; assembly: GCF_900091705.1. Classification (GTDB taxonomy): domain Bacteria; phylum Bacillota; class Clostridia; order Clostridiales; family Clostridiaceae; genus Sarcina; species Sarcina mediterraneense. The sequence goes on from NZ_LT594785.1 coordinate 2,414,932, forward strand.
ATTTTAACTACAAATTTTTCGCTAGATTTCATCCTTTTAGCAATCTCTGTTAATGTAAGTCCTTTAGCTTTCATATCTAAAAGTCTTTGTTGAACTTTTTTACCTCCATAATAATCTAAATATGCTTCAGTGCTAGCTTCTTCAAGTCCAATTTCTTTCCACAACTTACGTATCTCTTTGTATTCTTCATGACTATCTACAGTATCTAAAATAATATCCCAAGCCTCATAAATATCTTTTCCAAGATATCCATGATCATCATAAACTTTTCCTGACTCTGAAATATATAAATTAAACATTGCCCCATCTAAAGTTCCTACAGACATAGCAGCTTCTCCAATAGTTTGACTAATAACTTCAGAGTAAAAAAGAGATCTATCAAATCTATGATATGGATCACCATCTTCATCATTGATAATTAAATCACCAAACTCTTCAAGAAACTTTTTAGCACTATTGATAAGTTCAATATTTTTCTCTCTACATATCATTTCAAATTTTTCTATATCAATTTTTCTGCCTTCATACCATCCAGCCTCTTCTAATATCTCTTTTGATTTTTTATTCATTATTCTATATCTCCTTAATTATCTATTATCATTTTTTCTATTGTAGACTCAAATTATCTTTTTATTTTTTGATTTTAGTTTCTTTAACTTTAAACATCTATAAATCCAATCAATTAAAGCTGAAACTATCATTACAAAAGCAGATCTCTTTAAAAATATAAACCCTATAAAATAACTTTTATAAGGCAGCATTATTTGTTCTGGATTATTTTTTCTATAATAAACTAATATATTTTCATTTACAGGAAGATCCTTACCCCAAAAATAGTAATTACATGCTTCATAAGCTTTATTATCAACATAAAATTTTACAATTGGATAATACCTATATGATTTAGCCCCTTTATTATTATGTAATACCTCTTTATACCCTATAACCTGTCCAGTAGTCTCAACTCCTGTAAAATATGTATATAAAGGATTTATAGCTTCTAAAGGTCTTGCAACTATTATTGAAAGAAGAAAAATAATAAAACTAATATTAAAAACACCTATAATAAACCTAGGCTTATCCTCTGTAACCTCCATTTAAAGCACCTCTTCTAAATTTAATAAAATTACAAATAACTCCACATCTAATATTTCTATATAATTCTTAACTATACATTTTTTCTATAAAATATCAAATGTATATATTTTATACTATATTATTTTTAAATAAGTATTTATCTTGATTTTATTAATAAAATCTATTTAATTTATTTAGTTTTATTAACCAGTATATCTAAAATTTATGAAGTTATATTTTTATAAATTCTAGTATATTTAAATTAGTGTTATTATCTTTATATATATTTTATAAATGAAATTATTTATGTACATCAAAAGGAGCTAAAAATAATGGAGAAAAAATCATTATCTGATTCAGCAATTCAAATGCTTTCATCTGGTAAAAGAGTAAATACACTTAAAGATAGAGAAGAAATTAAAAAAATATTCATTAAAGAAGGTCTTCCCCTTTTTGATAAGGTAATTGACTTTCAGGTGAGATTTGGCGGTATCTGGTACAAATTTGGAGAAGATTTTTATGAAGGTTTTAAATTAGATATGTTTTACTTTGATGAGCAAGATAAAAGATATAGGTTCCATGGAGTAATTCTGAGAAATAATAAATATTATTTTAACTGCATGGATTATCATTACGCAGGAGATTGGGGCCCTTTTATAGATCAGGATGGAAAGATATATACTTTCTGTATGGGACTTCTTGATATTACTGCTAATAGTATAGAAGAGTTCTTAGATGATGAAGCAATTAAATTTTATATTGTTGATAAGTATGGTAGCTGGCTATCACGTGGAATTGATATTCATCAAACTATTGAATTCAGAGAAAATAATAATCTGATAAAAATTGATAGAGATTCATTTTCAGGTAAATACTTTAAATGGTGGTGTAATCCTGAAGAAACAATTTTTATTAGAATTGATTTATTACATCCATATTGTGGAGATATATTTTGTAAAAATCAAAAAATATTAAAACAATTATATAAATCAGATGTAGCTACAGATATTTTCCCTAGTAATGATATATTGTAATAAATATATAACCTATCACTTTACAGTTAATTTAAATTGAATAAGTTTTTATATAAAATTTAGTTTATATTATTAATTACTATTATACTTCTAGATAAAACTCATCCTAAAATATAAATAAAGAGGAGGACTTGCCTCGTAAGTCTTCCTCTTTATTTATGAACTTTATCTACTTTAAGTACATTAAGTAATATATCTAATTTTTTTATATTTTCTACTTTATTAGATATATCATAAAATAATATAGAATTTATTCTATATTAAATTTAAATTATCTAAGTCTATTCCAAAACTAGTTTCAACACAGCTACTTAAAGGAATCTTATAATGTAAAAAATTATTTTCTAATATCTCAAATCTATTAAAAGAAATATTTTTCCAATAATCTGTTTTTGTATATTTACGTCTTTCAAATAAATTATTATTGATTTCTTCTTCCTTAATTCTATTTTTAAACTTATAGTATGATTTAATAAAATCACAACATAATAAAATGAACTCCTTAAATTCAAAATTAAAGCTTTTTTTATCAATAAATAAGATATTTATTTTTATATTTCTTTCTTCATCAATCTTAAATAATAATTTATAACCATCATATACAAAGTACATCTAATTTCGCAAAATCATCCCCAAGTAAAGATTTAGCTATTATGACGCTATCAAAAATTAAACTAGTTACATTATCTTTAAAAATTTTATATATATACTCATAATCTTTATCAGAAAACTTATATTTTTCTATTATATATGTCTTAAAATTATCCACATGCACACCTCTATCTTATAAAAGAAAATCTATATTATTTTCTATTAAACTTAATAATTCGAAACTTTCCCAAATTCGGTCGATATAAAATCTATTTCGTCCTGGTCCATAATATAATCCTAACTCATTTGCCATTTTACATATGACTTTTATAAATTCATCACAGTCACAAGAAATCATATAATTAGTTTTCATAACTTCTTCTAAGTCATAATCTCTGTAGGTTTTAACCCCTAGATCTTTATCATATGCTATATTAAAATCAGTTTGAATATTATCTTCACTTTTATAATATATTTGATTATTCTCAATAAATATAATACCATCTAGACTTAACATAATAGATTTTTTCGTAATTTTATGCTTATTAATTACTATAATTAATTTTAAAATATCCTTATTAGTAAAGCTATTAAATAATAATTTACTAATAGCAGATAGACTAACACTCTTATAATTTTTATAAAACTCAGGATTTTTTAACTCAACTATCGCTTTTTCACTATTATATTTAAATTTGTGATTTTCCATCATTAAATTCACTCCTAAATTATACTTTATTCCATAATTTTACATAGTAAATTTATCTATTTTATGTCAACTATTGTACTAAATATTTTTCTATTTATTATTTTCTACTTATTTATCGAAATCTTTCCAATCAGCTTATCATTGTCACTAGGAAGTTTAATATTTTTATATAATAAAAAAGCACCCATACATAAGTACAGGTGTCTCTTAGTTATATGTTAAAATAAAACAGTTGAATGCTTACTTTTTAGAAACTCTTCTTGTTTATCAAAAGAGTCCACTTCTTTTAAATTCTCAATTCCATCATCAGAAACTTTAAATATTAATGAATCGTCTTTAGCAAGTTCTGATTGTACTATCCTTCCATATGAATCAGTATATGTTACTTTCTTTACTTTATATATTTCATCTTTTGATAGTTCTATTTCTATACGTTCAGTTCCTTGATAATACAGAGTTAGCTTATTATTTTCTAATAAATAATTCTCAAATACATTTTTGATATCATTAATAGACTTCTTATAATCTATACCTTTATACACTTGAAAAACAAAGTCATTAATATAACTTTTTTCTTTAGCTAATACTTTTTCAACATCTATATAAGATTCATTATCATCTAAAAGATCACTATCCCATCTAATTTTATTATAGTTTTCATCAGATAAACCTAATTTTTGTATACTATATTTAGATATTATTAATAAAGAAATACATATACTTATAGGCTTTAACAAATTTATTTTTTTCATAATAATACCCCTCTCTAATTTATATAGCATATTTTCTAATATTAGATTAACATTAATTGGTAAATACTGGAAGATATTTTTTTATTATTAACAAAAATTTAATAGGTTAATATTTTTCAATTAAAATAAGTTAAGTAGAATTATCTCCGACCTTTTATTGAATTTTTAAACTTAAATTTTAATTAAAATCAAATATAAATTAATAGTAATCCCCCAATAACTATACTTATAAAATTATCTTTATATTAAATAAGCATTACCCAAAACCTATTAAAAATACATTTTGAACAATGCTCTATTAGTTTATTTTAAATTTAATTTTTATACTTCTCTATATTAAATATAATTATCTTGTTAAACTTGCTAAATATTCAATTGCTTCAGGATCATAGTGGTTAAAGAATGAACTTTCTGCCTTATCCATTTTACTGATAATTTCCATATCTTCTTGAGAAAGCTTAAAATCAAAGATATCTATATTTTCTAACATTCTTTCCTTACGTACTGATTTAGCTAATACCACAATATTTCTTTGTGTTAACCAACGTAAGATTACTTGTGCTACTGATTTTTTATACTTTTCGCTAATTTCTTTTAATATAGGATTATTGAACATATCATTTCTACCTTCAGCAAATGGTGCCCATGCTTCATGTTGAATATTATACTTATTCATTACCTCATTTGCTTTAACTTGTTGATGGAATGGATTAGTTTCTACTTGATTTACAGCAGGAACTATCTCATTATATAATGTTAAATCTACTAAACGGTCAGGATAAAAATTACTTACACCAATTGCTTTTATTTTTCCTTCCCTATATAAATCCTCCATTGCACGATAAGTACCATAATAATCACTTAATGGCTGATGAATTAATACTAAATCTAAATAATCTAACTCCATCCTTCTTAGTGATTCTTCAATAGATGCTTTTGCTTTTTCATATCCAGCATTACTAATCCATACTTTAGTAGTAATAAATAATTCTTCTCTTGCTACATTACTATTTTTTATTCCATTGCCTACAGCTTCTTCATTTCCATAAGATTGAGCTGTATCAATTAGACGATATCCACTATTAATAGCATCTACTACAGCTTGTTCACATTCCTTTGGATCTGGTATTTGAAAAACTCCAAACCCTATAATAGGCATTTTAACTCCATTATTTAATGTTATATATTCCACTTTATTACTCCTCCTAATTATTATCTAAATAAATTATTTATTATAATATCCACCTTTTTTAATTAAGTAAAAATCTAAAAAATATTTATTTGTAATAATAAAATGTATCAACAATTATTCAATTACATTTTATTATGTATTTCTTACTTATTTTGTGGATCCAATTGTTCTTCATACTTAATGATATGACTTTCATATACATTAATTTTATGTTTTAAATATCCAAGTGTTTCTTGTAATTCACCAATTCTCTTTTCAAGTTGTTCTTTTTGATCAATTAGTATTTGTTTTCTTACATCTTTAGTATCCCCACCTTGCATAAATAAAGATACATATTCGATCATTGATTCTACAGAAATACCTGCATTACGCATAACCTTTGCAAAATAAACCCAATTACAATCATATTCTGTATAATCTCTATATCCATTTTTATTTCTAGTTACTGGAGGAATTAATCCAATCCTCTCATAATAACGTAATGTATCAACTGGAATCTTATATTTCTTGCTTACTTCAGTAATATTCATTGTATCCTCCTTATAATTTAACTTATCTATAAATTATTTTAATCTAATATTATTTTTCTTATTTTACATCTTTTTAACAATTAAAATCTATTTAGCCTTTCTTGTTACCGGAAAAATTAATAATAGTACAGCTAATAATGATATTACTAAAAAAATTGTTGCAATCAGCATTGCTATATTATAAGATGAAATTTCTCCTGATATCATACTTGATATAGCTATAACAATAGCCAATCCGATAGAACCACCTACCTGATGAACTGTATTAACAACTCCTGATGCTGCTCCAGTATCTTCATTAGTTATATTAGCAATACCAGCAGCTGTTAATGGACTTAATGTCATTCCTTGTCCTGCTCCCAAGAACAACATAGGCACTGCAATCCCTAAGCAATATCCTGTATTTGCTTTAAAGAATATCATCATTATCATACCAATAAGTGTAGTTATAAGACCAATAATTAAAAACTTTGTATTTCCTAAATATTTTGTTAATTTTGCTACTTGAAGTGCTACAACAAAATTAATAATTGTTAATGGGAAAAATGCAAAACCTGAATATAGTGGACTAAAGCTTAATACCTTCTGCATAATTTCTGGAGTTAAGAACCAAAAACTTAACATAGCTCCAAGAAAGAAAAATCTTGCTATATAAGCTTCTAAGCGTTCACGATCAGTAAATAAATATAATGGCATTATTGCATACTTTGTATTTGCTTCATGATAAGTTAAAGAGTATGCATTACTTCCCCGCGAAAGTACAGATTGATTTAAATGTAAATCTTCTACAATCTTAATCGTTCCAGTAAATACAATAGAATTATCTAAAAGAATTATAAAATAATTAAAAGTATCATATCCATTCTATTTTTAAAACTTTTAATAAAATTCCCTCCTACTCATATTCAACAAAATTGATTATAAACCTTGGAGTTAACTCACTGTCAATAGCCTTTTTTTAAAAAATTATATTTTTAAAAAGTTATATAAAAGTAGTAAAATAGCCAATTTTCTTAAGTAAAGATAAAATTTATATATTAAACAGTTTTATTTTTCATCACAATTTTTTCATAAAGAATAAAAATAATCTTCCTTAAAATTTTAAGATATAAAAATATACTTATTAATATAGGTAATAAGAGTCTAGAATATTTTTAGATAATTTTATTTATGATATAAAGATTAGTTTAAATAAAAAAGAACTACATCAAAATACTAAATATAGTATCTTAATGTAGTCTCTTTAATATAATAAGTATTTATAATATTGGTGTAATATCAACTTCTCTCATTTTACCTCTAAGATTAGTTCTGATCATAGCTCTATTTATCTCAAAATTACTTCTGCTATGTTCTTCTAAATGTTCTTCTACATGTCTCATTGTTTCTGTATATTCAGAATATTGTTGTTCTTTCTCTTGTGCATTAGCAACTACAGATACTGCTGTTCCTTCAACAAGAATAAGTAATTGCGCTATTATAGTTATAATAATTAATTTCTTATGTATGAAATTACGTAAGCTCTTTCTCATTAATTTTCTCCTTTGTATACCATTCATTCTATGCTTGTCTTTTTATTTGCTATTTAAACTAATTTATCTTTTCATTTAATCAATCAATAATATTATTTAAATGTTTACATTAATATTAAAATAGTATTTTTCTCATTAAACGATTTTAACTAAATTCTACTTATAATTAATAAAACACTTTAAATATTATTCTAAATTTTATTTTTTAAATAAAATAAATATTTGTTTAATTTAATAATAAAATATATAAATAACTTTGATTTATAATATCATATTTTCATATAATCATCAACTTATTTATAAATAATTAATATTATTAATAATTTATCAACTTTTAATACCGTATATAATATAACAAATTATTAAATCAGATATAATACTCATTTTCAAAAAATTTCTGGCTATATTTTCTATGGTAAATACTTTATAATTTTATTATTATTTTTTACTAATCTCTTATTTTTAAATATTAAAAAAATTTATTTTTGAATAAATTTTCTAATTTGAGATAATTTTTTGTATATTTAAATAGCATAATATCATTTAAATTTCTGTACATTTTATTCCTATCTAGAAAACAATTCTATTACAAATTAAACTTTTTATTTTTCATCTAATATCTATAACTTAATATTTAATATTATTTATTTAATAATTTATTAAGCTATATTATTTTTTTTTAATAAATGAATAAAATTTTAAATTTTAATTGAATTTAATTAAACTTTAATGTAGAATCTCTAGTTAGAGGTGAACAAATTGTTAACCAAGTTCTAATAATAAATAAAGACTTTTGATTCAGAAAAATTAAGCAACTTAATTTTCTTTAAAATTAAGAATTGCAAAATTTTTTTGCCCAAATTCAATAAAATTAATCTAGATTAACTAAAAAATTTTTGAAGTTTATTTTAAGTCCTTTTTTATTTAAGTACTATTGTAAACATTTACATTTATTATTAGATTTTATAGCGGTAATTTATATTAAGTAATTATCTAATTCGTTTTTATAACTATAATTCCAAATGATTATAGTTTTTTTAAGAAATTTAACACTAAAACACTTAGGAGGCTTTATGAAATTTTTTAAATCATATTCACTATTCCACAAAATATTCTTTCTAGTATTTTTAATATTAAATACAATTGTCTTCATAGCACCAGCATTTCAACAAGGTGGCTCATGGAGTTCAGTATTCTCATTCCTTTCAATATTAGGATTTATTGTTACAATATCAGGACTTTTTGCTGGTATATATACTGCTAGAGCTGAAGTTCCAACTTATATTTGGGGTACAATAAATGTATTCTTTTACATAATTCTTTCATTATCTCGTCACTTATATGCTGAAGTAATTCTTTATACTATTTACATGCTTCCAATGAATATTTATGGTTACTTTGCTTGGAAGAAAAATGCTCAAAGTGTTGAACATACAAACACAACATCTTCAACAATTGAAGTTAAAAGCTTAAAGAAATCAGCTTGGTCATATATCATTATATTAGGTATTATTATCTGGGTTTGTTATGGTACATTTGTTTACTACCTACCAAATATCTTTGCTCACTTTGGTATGACAATAGCACCAGATAAAGAATTCTATATAGACTCATTTACTGCTACAGTAACAATCTTTGCTGTTATAGTATCAACTAAGAGATTCAAAGAAACTTGGTACTTCTGGTTAGTATCAGACTCTGTTGGAGTAATACTTTATATAGTTTCAATAATACAATCAGGAAGCTTCTCATTCTCAGCATTATCTGGAGCAATTATGTGGACTCAATTTGTTGTAAATGCTATTTATGGAATGATGGTATGGAAAAAGCTTGAAAAGAAATAATTCATATTTAAATTAGTTGTTAAATCGGAATTAGTTTAACATAAAAAGACCTATCAATTAAATTTACTTTAATTGATAGGTCTTTATTTTATAATTTAATATATCTAAAGCCTATTTAAGAGCATTTTTTATATCTTCTATAATTAATTTTTCTGTTAAATGATAACGTTCATATAACTCTTTCATTGGTACTCTATCTGTAAATTCTTTAGTTGCCCCAAAGTTTAGTACCTTCATCTCTTTATCTCCGTAGAATCTTGATATCTTTTCACCAAATCCTCCATCAAGAACTCCATCTTCTAATGTTATAACTAACTTATGATTATTTAATAATCCAGTTAACATATCTTTATCTATTCCAGTGATAAATCTAGGATTTATTAGTGTTGCACTTATTCCCATTTCTTCTTTTAATTTTTCTTGTACTTTAGCTCCAAGATTATAGAAACTTCCAAGTCCTATTATTGCAACTTCATTTCCATCTACCATCTTTTCATAAGTATTTAACTTAAAGTCAACTTTAACAGCTTTATTAGTTGAAACTACAGCACTACCTGGAACACGTATAGCTACTGGTTGTTCTTGTTGTTCTAATCCCCATTCAACCATAGCAATATATTCTTCTTTATTAGTAGGTGCTAAATATACTATGTTTGGAATATTAGAAATTAAAGGTATATCAAATACGCTTAAGTGTGTTACATCATTCCCCTTTATTCCTGTATTATGAACCATAATTAATGCTGGATTATTATTTATAGCAAGATCTTGTGATAATTGGTCATAAGTTCTTTGTATAAATGTACTTGCTATACATGCAACAGATTTACCACCCTGTGATGCTATTCCTGAAGCAAGAGCTATTGCATGTTCTTCAGCTATTCCAACATCTATAAATTGATCTTTAAATTTATTTCTAAATGAAGCTAGTCCAACAAAAGGTGCTGTAGCAGCTGATATAGCTACAATACTCTTATCTTCTTTTGCTTTTTTACATAAAAGATTATCTAATATACTTGGATAAGTTTCATTTCCATTAGGCTTAGCTAATGATTCACCTGTTTCAACATTAAATGGCATCATGTAGTGGAATTTTTCTTTATTTTCCTCTGCTATTTTATATCCATTACCTTTAACTGTATGCATATGAACTACTACTGGATGATCTGTATCTTTAACTTTTGAAAATGCTTCTATTAATGCATCTACATTATTTCCTTCTTTAACAAAGTGATACTCAAATCCTAATGATTTAAAGAAGTTATCTTCTGCCTTACCATTAGTTTCACGAAGTAATGCTAGATTCTTATAAAGACCACCGTAGTTTTCTGATATAGACATATCATTATCATTTACTACTATAATTATATTCTTACCTGATGCAGAAGCATTATTTAATCCTTCATATGCTTCTCCCCCACTTAAAGATCCATCTCCTATTATTGCTACAATATTTTCCTTAGCTCCTTTAGTATCACGAGCTTTTGCAAGTCCACAAGCTAAACTTATTGAAGTTGATGTATGACCTAATTTAAAGAAATCATGTACACTTTCATCTTGTGAAGTATATCCAGTAACACTATTATATTCATCAGGATTTATAAATGCATTTTTTCTTCCTGTTAAAATTTTATGTGGATATGATTGGTGTGAAACATCCCAAACTAATTTATCTACTGGTGAATTAAATACATAATGTAATGCTATAGTAGCTTCAACCATACCTAAGTTAGGTCCAAAGTGTCCACCAACCTTACTTACTTTATCTATAATAACATTTCTAACTTCATCAGCTAGAACTTTTAATTCATCTTTACTAAGATTTTTTAAATCTTTTGGTTCATTGATTTTACTTAAAACTTGTAATTCCATTTTTAATCCTCCTAAATTTATGTTTTAATTTATACCCTTGTTTGTTTTAGTATACTCCTTGGAGTTGACTCCAAGTCAATACTAAATTTAAAAATTTTTATAAAAAAGAATTTATACTATAAATTTCTTATAATATAAATTCTAATTGAATCCAATTAAATTTTTATACTAAGCTACCTTATTAGGGAAGAATATTTGATAAAAATCTTGTTGGCTTGCTAAGAATACATAACCATCAAGTCCTATATACATAGGAGTTTTAAAATTATTTATATCAACTGTAGCCTTATATAAAGTTTCTCCATCTACAACTTTAGTATCATTCATATCTACATTAATATCAGGTATATCATTTAAATTACCTTCATAATTATCATTTGGCTCTACCTTTAAATTAGGATAATTAGCAGTATATCCTTCTACATATTCAGCTGCTAACTTAAAGATAATATTTTGTTTTTGAGCTGCTGTTAAGTTAGAAAAATCTAAATTTCCAAATTGAGAAGCATTTATTGATTTACCATCTAGAGATAAATACTTAACATTAGCTAAATGAGAGTAATTCCCGTTAGCTGGTGTAGTACTATCATTATTATAAGCAGCACGAGTTGAATAACTATAAGCTTTATAGTAATTTACTCCATCTACAGTCTTGAAAGCTCCTATATTTGCTACAAGAGCATTAGCTGGTAAACCATAATCCCCTGCAATTTGTGCAAGTTTGTAGTATTCACTACTTTCTTGACTTGAGAAACTTTGACTTGAACCAACTGATGCTGAAGTTAAAGTAGCATTAGTTGTATCTTTTTTATCTGCACTTGTATTAGCTGGATTGGAACTATCAGTTGTAGTTACTTTATTAGTTGTATCATTATTTGTTTTTTTATTATTTGCAAAAATCCAACAGCCACCGCCAATGACTATAATGGCTGCGATTATTATTCCTATTATCCACTTTTTCATTTGTTTTCTCCTTTTGAAATTTATAATACTAATTAATCTTATACCTATGATTATTTAAATTACAAATCATAATAAATAACAAAAATATAAAAATTTTAAGATTTATAATATCAATATTAATTCATCCAATATATTTTCTATATTACATCTAAAAAAAATTTAAAAACTTTAATAATCTTCCAATAAAAATTGAATGTTATACCAAATAATTAATAAATTTGTAACTCAAGTATTTTTATATAAATTTAAGTTATTTTTCTACAACATAAAAATTAAATAAAAAAAGCAAGGTTTTTAAAACCCTGCTTTCTTATTATTTAAAACCTACATACTTAGATTGTACATATCCTGTCTTGTTATCAAAATGTATTTCATACCAATCACCTTTTCTTTGAATTAGGTTAAGTTCTGTACCTTTTTTTAATTTACCAAGTACAGTTGAATCAGTACTCATATCTCCATATACATTTACCTCTTCATTTCCTACGACATTAGATATAACAGCTGCTTGAACTCCATTATTACCATCACCTATTGTAATATATCTTGTTAAAATGAATCCTTCTTTACCATCATCAAGCTTTACTTTATAGTAATTTCCTTCTCTACCTAACACATTTACTTTACTTCCTGCTGCTAAAGATGTAACTACTGTTGATTTATCACTAGCATCTCTGTAAATATTAATATTTGATCCATCATTAGACTTCATAACCATTGCTTCACCAGTTATACTAGAATTAAATTCTGTAGAATCTGTTAGATTTACATAACGAACTGGTATATATCCAATACCATTTTTGTAATTTATCTTATAGAAGTTGCCATCTTGTCCTAAAACCTCAACTTTTGCTCCTGGAGCTAAAACTCCTAATAATGTTGTTTTAGAACTTGCATCTTCATATACTCCTACATCAATCGCATTTGAATTTGCAACTACTCCATTAATTATTTTAGAATTTTCAGGTTTTGCATTTTCATTTGGTTTATTAGCTGGATTATTTGAATTTGTTTTCTCTGCTACATATAAATCATATACAAATCCAGTCTTTCCACCAACATTTATCTTATACCATGAGCCTTGTTTTCCTAAAACTTTAACATCCATACTATTTTTTAAACTAGCAAGTATTCCAGAATCCATAGTTGCATTTTGTCTTATATGAACATTTGTACTAACATTTATTATTGAAGCCATATAATCTTTTTTAACAAGCTTATCATTTACTCCACTAACTATTTTTTGAACATTTGCAGTAGCTATATAGCCTGTTGCACCAGTTTCTTGAACTATTACCTTATAAAAATCCCCACTTTGCTCTTGTATATCAAGCATTTCTCCAACTGATAAATAAGCTATAGATTTACTATCTTTATTAGCAGATTCTTTTAAAACTAAAGAACCATCACCATTTATTACAGCTGCTTTATTCTCATTTCCTTGTTTATTCGCTAATAAAACCTTATTTATTGATTTATCTTGTTTTTTTGAATCTTTTGCATTCGCCTTAGCTAAAGTTCCTGCACCAACTATTACAGCACCTACTGAAACTGCTGCTACTATTGATAATAATTTATTTTTACCCATATTCTTTCCTCCTTAGTTTATTATCTACCTTAATTATAAGTCTTAAAAGTTTTATAAAACAATGATGAATAAATGTAATAACTTAAGTGAAAATAATAAAGGAGTAAAATTCTTATACTAAATTCATATATATTGTAAAACTAACAATACAATTTAGTTATTCAATTGTAAAATCAATAATAATATTCCAAAACTTGTTAATATTTTATTTCCAAATTAAAAATAAATTTTAAAAATATATTTCAATCTATATTTTACCCTTTTTATCTTTAATTAATGAGTTACTTATCATTCCCAAAATAACTACTATAACACCAACTAAAGATAAACCAGTTGGAAACTTTCCATGTAAAAATAATACTGAACCAAGTATAGTGAATACTATAATCCCAGATTGTGTAGATTCTACTGCTGCTAGTAATGATAAGCTATGTTTTGCTTTATCTGTTGCATAGAAAAATGTAATTGTTGCTATTACTCCTGAACATAAAGCAAGTATAATTGCTTCACCAAACTGTCCATATGTAGGTATTCCTGTTTTAGTAAAACCATAGATTCCTAAAACTATACAAATAGGCATACTTACTAGAGCAACACCAAAAGATCTTTGAAAACTATCTACCTCTCCTTTACACATTTCCATTAACTTTCTATTTCCTAAAGGATATATAAATGCTGCTATTACTACTGGTACAAATCCTAAAATTAAAGATTTTATCGAAATACTACTTGCTTCATTAATTTGCATAAGTATAACCCCTACTAAAATAACACTAGCAAGTAAAAGTCTCTTTAATTCTATTTTTCCTCTTACTTTTTTAGGTCCATTCTTAGTTTCAATTACTGTAAAGAATAATGGTGATAGAAGTATTCCAGCTAAAATTGTTATTTGCCAAGTTCCTGAAGTTAACCAAGATGGTGCAAAAAGTGATGCAAAACTCAGCATAAAGTAAAATCCAACTCCAGCTAGGTTTCCCCAAAGCATCCATCTCCAAAATTTTTGTTTAATTGATTTAAATAAACCATTTAAATTTCCTCTCATTAATACAATTAAAAATAAAAATGGTATAGCTAGTACAAATCTTAAACAAGCTGTCCAAGCCCAATTAGTTCCTCCAACTCCCATAGCCTTAGTTACTACAAAAGTTGCTGAAAAGAACATTGATGAAATAAGCCCTATTATTATAGCTACCATATCTTTTCCTCCTTAGTTTATACATTTTGTAAATTTAAATATTCAATATGTAAATTATAATATACTATATCAAGTCATATGTAAAGTATATTTTTCATTTTGTATATTAAAATTATCAACATATACTCTTATAATTTGAAATTTAAGTTCTTTTAAGATAAGATAAACTATAGATAATTAAGATATTAATCGAAGATAAAGTAGCAAATTAGAAAGAGGTGATTAAAATAAATAATCTAGATAACTTCTCTTCCCAAAATTTTATTAGTGAAGTTGGAAAATCCATAAGAAAAATAAGAAATGATAAAAATCTTAGTTTAGAAGAACTTGCAAGCAAAACTGAAATAAGTAGAATAACTTTAGCTAAAATAGAACATGGAGAAGCAAATCCAACATTAAATATTATGTGGAAAATTTGTAACGCCTTATCCATTCCACTTGCTGAGTTATTTAGTATAAATGAAGAAATAAAACTATCAAAAGCAAATAATAGTATTAGTATAGAAAGTAATGATAAATCTTTTAGAATTGAATTAATGTTTAGACAGGAGTCCTCTACTCCAACTGAATTTTATAGAACTTACCTTTCTAAAGATGGAGCTATATTTACTGAAGAACATACTAAAGGTAGTATTGAAGTTGCTACTGTAATGAAGGGGAAAATATCAATTACTATTAATGATGAAGAATTTATACTTAATGAATTTGACTCTCTTAAATTTAAAGCTGATCAAAAACATTCTTATAAAAACTTAAGTACTAGTGAATCTGTAATTCATCTTTCAGTAATTTATAAATAAAAAAGACTATCTTAAAGTATATTAGAGCTATTATTTTTAGATAATCTATTTTCTTTATCTACTAATAACACCTAATATTTATAAGATAGTCTCTTTTCTAATTTTACTTATTTAATACATTTGATAATTTTTCTATACTAGTACTAAGTTTCTCAAGCTTACTTTCTATTCTTACTAATAAATAGACAGTGATAGCTATAGGAAAACCTACATTAGCAATTGATTCTATAATTATATCCATAAGAAAACTCCTTTCATTAAGTATATATACCTAATAAAAGGAGTTTTTCATTATTATTCATAATATTCTTTTACTAATCTTTGGACCATTTTTTTTATTGAACTTGCTTGAGCTACTAAAGACATTACTAAAATAAATACCTTTATCCTTTCAGCTTCTTTTTCTTCTAACTTAAGACTCTCCATTTTTTGATTTAATCTATCATTATCATATAAAGGAGTTGTTAAAAAGTCATTAAAACTCTCTTCTTGGATTTCTGAGAATATCTTATATGCTTCTGCCCATGATATGATATCATCTTCTCTATTATTGATATCATTAAATGCTAACTTAAAAACATTTTTTATTTCTTCTGTTGTTAATACAGGTCTCATATGACTTAAAAGAACTAATTGGGCTAGATGATCTTTAGTATACCCTCTTTTCTTTCCATCCTCAGGTTTAGAAATAACATTACTCTTTATGTAATTTTGTACTATATTGTTTGTATAATTATCGTCTTCAAAAGCATCATTTAGATAATCTATTACCTGAGATAAAAATAAATCATACTTTGGTAAATCTTCATAAGAAACTACACTACTTGTTGACATCTCATTCGCTAAATCTACAAGGTATTCCCTATCTACTTTTTTCGAATTCATTTTTACACCTCATTATTCATTCTTATTATAATTATATAGTAAAAATAATCACATTACAAGTTAAAACCTATTCTATTTTATGATAATACCTCATATCTATATACAATATTTAGTATTATGTAGAATATTAGATACTTTTTACCTCATTTTGGTTATTTTTGTTATAATATTGTTAATAATATTATGCTATATAGTATATAAATTTCTCTATATACTATACTTAATATACTAATTCATTATCTTATTAAGTTATTTTTAATAATTTTCAAATATATTCTTCCTTTTTATGTTATTTTTTTATAAATATATTTATTTATTTATATTATTTTTATCTACTATAATAAAAAAATATCTATTTAATAGTTAAAATAGGACAAGCATTATTACTTTTTTTACAAAATAATCTAAAATAAAGAAAATTATTCCTTATATTATGTTGACATTTCAAATAAATGGTAGTATATTTTATATATAATATATTTAAAGTCATAAACTTGAAAAAGCATTAATTTCTTTTTCCAAAAAAGTGTTGACTTATAATGTAAACTTTGTTAGTATTATAATATATTTTGTCGAAAGATGTAGTTTGCAAGGAGGATAAAAATGAAATCAACAGGTGTAGTAAGAAGAGTAGACGAATTAGGGAGAATAGTTATCCCTATAGAATTAAGAAGAACATTAGACATAGCAGAAAAGGATGCTTTAGAAATATATGTAGATGGTGAACAAATCATCTTAAAGAAATATGAACCAGCATGTATCTTCTGTGGAGATGCTAGAGATGTTGTTAACTACAAAGGTAAGAACATCTGCAAAAACTGTCTTGATGAGTTAAAGAAGTAATTTAAATTTTCAACATATAGCTTTAAGAACTACCCCTAGTTCTTAAAGCAAAAAAAGCACTTCATCCCCTGAAGTGCTTTTTTTTGCATTTTTTATATCTTATAAATTTAATGAATACTTATATACTTCTGATTTTGGAAGATTTCTTTCTTTTGCAACAAGCTTTATTGCATTCTTTTTACTTTCTCCAGCTTCAATAAAACTAACTATATGTTCTTCAATGCTCATATCTTCCCACTTAGCCTTATTTTCCATTTCAATTTCTTCTTTAGTCTTACCCTCTAAAACTAAAACAAACTCACCTTTTGGTGGATTATCTTCAAAGAAACTTATAGCTTCTTCAAGAGTTCCTCTATAAATACTTTCATGCATTTTTGTAAGTTCTCTACATACAGCAATATTTCTATTTCCTAATCCTTCTTTTATAGAACTAAGTGCATCAACTACCCTATATGGTGATTCATATATTATTATAGTTTCTGTTCTTGATGCTATATCTTCTAAAAATAATTTTCTTTCTTTAGTTTCTCTTGGATAAAATCCTTTAAACATAAACTTACTTGTATCAAGCCCTGAATATACTAACGCTGTTGTAAATGCTGTTGCCCCTGGTAAAACCTCAAATTTCACTCCATATTCAATGCATTTTCTAACTATAACTTCACCTGGATCTGAAACTCCTGGTGTTCCAGCATCACTTACTACTGCTATACTTTGTCCTTTCTTTGCTCTATCAATAAGTTCTTCACCTTTTCCTTGTTCATTATGCATGTGATAACTTATAAGAGGTTTCTTTATTTCAAAATGATTAAGTAATTTTAAGCTTTGTCTAGTATCCTCGGCTGCTACAATATCAACATTTCTTAAAGTTTCTAATGCTCTAAGTGTTATATCACCTAAATTACCTATTGGTGTTGGCACTAAATAAATTGTTCCCATCATATATTTTTCCTCCTCAAATCTATCTATTATAGATTTCGTTTATTTCTTGTGAATAATTGCCTTCATCATCATAAACATATAATGGTGGATCCCACTTAAGAAAAGCTCCCCCATCTCTTTGACCTTCAACTAAAACTATATTAGCTGCTTTTTTAGTATTAGGATGAACCATTCTTACTCTTTTTGGCTCTATCTTATATTTTCTCATTAAAGTAAATATATCCGCAAGTCTTTCAGGTCTATGTACCATATACATTCTTCCATTATCTTTTAAAAGCTTTCTTGAAGCTACTATAACATCTTCTAGAGTACACATTATCTCATGTCTAGCTATTGATAACTTATCTGTTTCATTAATTATTCCAGCATTTCTTAATTTGTATGGCGGATTTACTGTTAACACATCAACCCTTGGAAGAGTTTTTAAAAGCTCTACATCTTTTAAATCTCCCTTAATAAAAGAGATATCATCAGAAAATTTATTTATCTGAACACTTCTATTCGCCATATCAACAAATTCTTCTTGAATTTCTATCCCAATTATATTTTTAGGCTTCTTTTTTCCCTTTATAATAAAAGGAATTATCCCAGTACCTGTACATAAATCAATAACTGTATGTCTAGATTTAACTTCTGCAAAATTTGCAAGAAGTACAGCATCTACTCCAAATCTAAATCCATCTTCTTTTTGTATTAAATGTATTCCATCAAGTTGTAAGTCATCTAAAGTTTCCTCTTCTTTTAATAGACTCATATCCAGCTCAGAAAAATTATTCATATTTCACACTCTCTTTTCATTAGACTATAACTTCTATTATATAAAATCATAAAAAATAATTCCATAATAAGCACATATTTTATAATTTTTTCATACTATTTAGTAAAACCTTTTCACTCATTAATATCCCCTAAAAATTCTCCCCTAACTTTTAAATAAAAAAAGCAGACTAAAAATAGCCTGCTTTTAAAATATATAAACTAAAATTATAATATTCTTCTTGCTGTAGTGTAATTAAATATTGGACTAACTTTAACAACATCTCCAGTTCTAGGAGCATGTATTATTTGTCCATTTCCAACATAAATACCTACATGACCTGGTGCTGATGCTGGTCCATTACTAAATACAAGATCTCCTTTTTGAAGTTGATCTCTTGGTACATATCTCCCCTGATTTACTTGTGTATAAGTTGTTCTTGATAAACCATATCCTAATTGTTTATAAACATATTGAGTAAATCCTGAACAATCAAATGAATTTGGCCCTGTTGCTCCAAGAACATAAGGTCTGCCTATAAATTGATAAGCATAGGCAACTAAAGCATCTGCACTTCCTGATGCAGGTGGTGCAACAGCTTGTCCACCCCCTGAACTTGTTCCAGAGTTTGAACTACCATTTGAATTTGAGCTTGTGCCTAAATTTGAATTAGTAGAAGAAGATCCTCTATTAATTATACTTTCACTTTCAATAGCTGCAATTTTTTCTCTACCTTTTTCCATAGCTTTAACTATTTCATTATCAACAGTTGAACTAACTATTTGATTTCTAAGACCTCTTAGTGCAGTTATAGCATTTTGAATTTGTGCTTTTGTACTATTAGGATTATTAATAGTTGCTATAAAATCTTTAGCCAAAGGTCTTTCTAGATTAGTTAAATCTCCTGATATTTTTGATTTTTCCTTATTTAACTTTTCTACTAAAGCCTTTTGCTCTTTTTCCATCTTTTCAAATTCTTTAATCTTAGCCTCATTCTCTTTATTTAGCTCATCAAGTTTAGCTTTCTTCTCAGATAATTCTTTAATTTGAGAATCTAACTTTTCTTTATTTTTATCAAGGTCATCAATAACTTCTTTATCCATTGACATTATTGTACTTACTGCATTAACATTTGATATAAAGTCACCAAAACTTTCAGAAGTTAAAATCATTGAAACATAACTCTTAGTTCCACCTGATTTATAAACTCCTCTCATTCTAGCACCAAGAACTTTTTCTTTTTTTTCAATTTCTTTTTGTAATTCTTCAATTTCTTTTTCAGTATCTTTAGTTTGAAGCTTTATTTTCTCTATCTCATTTTTATTACTTTCGGTCTCAAAAAATATTGGCTCCATCTTAGCTGCTAGTCCATCTAATTCACTTTCTAAATCCTTAATTTTTGAACTAACTTCATTATATTCACTTCTAGTACTTTCAATTTTCTGTTTTTGATTATCTGATGTAGGAGTAGCTAATGCTGTATAACTTGTACCTATTACTATACTAACTGCTAGTAGGCTTGATATTACTCTTCTTTTCATATTTAAATTCACTTTCCTTATATAACTTGGTTTACAAGAAAAGCTCCCCCTCCCATGCTTACATTCTATTTACAGATTAATTTTATATAAGTACTACCTAATATAACCTCAATATTTTTGAAAATTACATTATTATTACATTTGTAATACTTTCTTAACCTTTATGTAATAGTATACAATACTTTTCCTACTTTTTCAAACATTTATTCCATTTTTTACTTTGAATACTTTTTCTTTAATAATCCTTGAATTACATTTACTATAATTATCATTGCTAAAAATATAAATAATAAAACATTTTTTTGAATTTCAACGAATTGATATACAAGTGCTAGTATACCTCCTAGTACCCCTACAATTATATTTCCTATCGCATTTATTTTTACTGCAACTGCTGAATACTTTGATCCCTTATCTGAAACTGCGTATTGATTCTTAGTTGATAATAAGAAAATTCCCATTAAAACTAATAAAGCACTTACAATAAGTAAAACTATTGTTACTGTCTTCATTTGTTAACACCTCCGCATATATATTATACATTCCTTGATATTTTATTCAAATTTATTCTCCATAAAAATTTTTAATAAAATTTATTAATATTTTGTTGACATTTATTTTATATGGTCGTATAATAATAAATGTCCACGGGGTGTGGCGCAGATGGGAGCGCGCGTGCTTTGGGAGCATGAGGTCGCAGGTTCAAGCCCTGTCACCCCGACCATTTAAGAATTGCAATTGCAGTTCTTTTTTTATTTGCAAAAACATCCTTAATCCAAATAGCCAAACTCTTCGCTACAGAGTTTGGCTATTTTTTTTATAGATTTATTTTTTTTCAACAGTTCCACCAATTATCTTTACTATATCTCTAAGAACCTTTTTCTGTTCTACTACATTTTTTGAAAGCAATTGATTCTTTGCTTCTAAATCAATCTTATCTTTTTCTAGAGTTACAATTTCATCTTTTAAAGTCTCTAAACTCTTATATATTTGATTATATTCTTTGCAAACTTCTTCTAAAGTTCTTCCCATTAAAACAACTTTATTTTTAAAATCACCTATTTGTATTTTAAGTCCATCAATACTTTCAATACTTTCCTTAAATATATCCTTACTTTGTGTTCCTAAAATCTCATAGAATATACCTAAAATATCTATACCATAATTAATTTCTGAACTCCATTTACCAGATAGATTTTCAACATACTTACAGATTCCAAATAAATATGAGAAATGTCTTGGGTCTTTGCTATCCCTATTAGGATAACCTACAGCCCCTGCATATAAAGCTAAATGATCAAGATGTGCCTTAACACCATCTTTCCAAGAATCAAATTTCTTATAATTTTCACTCTTATCTTCTTTCAATCCACCAGGATTAAACATATCTTCTTTAATATCTAAATCAAAATAACCTTTTTGTGTTTCAATAGCAGCTTGAGCATATGCCACAGCTGGATTTACATTCCCTGATTCTTTATATAAAGCCCAGTATAAATCAACTAATGCTATAAAATTATCAGTAGCACCTTTATTTTTTGCCCATTGTTTAGCCTGATTCTTATCTGGTATTTCTCCACCTAAAATTGGAGTAAGCGTTTCTACATTTTCTTTAACCTTTTTTTCTACAACTTGAACATCTATATTTCTATCTAATGCTTCCATTAGCTGATCTGAAGATACATCATCTTTTAAAAATGCAGCCTTATTATTTACCTCTAAATACTCTCTTATACCATCTGCTATAAATCCAGCTACTTCGTTATTAAAACTATCACTAGCTAAAAGATTTTCTTCTCTTTCATTAGTAATAAAACAAACTTTAACCATAGCAGATGGCATATTATTTTCCTTAAATAATATAAGGTCACTATACTTTGCTCCTCTACTATTTAGCTTAGAACAGTTGCTTAATGAAGTAATCAAATCATATGCTAATTTTGAAGAATCAACATCATCAGTTGCTGAAATAACTTCAACTCCTGTTTCTCTTCTATCATCAGAACTATTAGCATGAATAGTTACAAAACATTTTGCTCCTTCATTATTAGCTATACTAGTTCTTTCTTCTCCCATAAGGCCTATATCTGAATCTCTAGTAAGTTTCACACTAACTCCACTTGATTCTAAGATATCTTTACATACCTTTGCTATATATAATGTACAGTCTTTTTCTCTTACACCATTAACACCAACAGCACCATAATCATTTCCACCATGACTAGCATCTAAAATAACATCAACCATATTTCCCTCTACTTTAAATATTATTATCAATTTAATATATTAAAAATAAAGTAAAATCATTCATTAAGATGCTAAATTTCATTTTTTTATAAGTTAATTATAATTTTCTTTATCATCTTCATACTCATTAAATGCTTCTTCAAGAAGCTTATCCCCCCTAGCTGCCGCCTTAAATAGTGATAAATAGAAAATAACTCCTACAATCCATGCTCCACCAAGTATTAATATTAATTTCATTTATTTCACTCCTTATATAATGTCTATTAATCATTATTGTCAAAAGAAATAATCTTAATCATTTTAAAATACACCAGTTTCTTATTTCTAATAGTAATTTAATATATTATATAATACTTTAAAAATTCAATAGTGACATTTCTAATTTAAATTCTCCTAAAATATAGGTAAGTTACTTTATATATGTTAAAATTCTATAGGGGGTGGTATAAATGCTTAACAATATAAAAGCAGCTATTTTTGATTTAGATGGAACACTTGTAGATTCAATGTGGATCTGGGAGCAAATAGATTTAGACTATCTAACTCAAATAGGACATATTGATGATGTAGACTTCAAACAATTAAAGGCTGATATAAATCATCTTAGCTTTAGAGGAACAGCAGAATACTTCAAAAATAGATTTAATATAAAAGAATCTATAGATGAGATTTGTGATATTTGGCATCAAATGGCTTATGATAACTATAAAAATAAAGTTCATTTAAAAGAAGGAGCTAAAGAATTCTTAACTGAATTAAAAAACTCAGGTATAAAAATTGGACTAGCTACAAGTAACTCATTTGAACTACTTGAAGTTTGCTTAAAAGCTAATGGAGTTTATGATTTATTTGATGCTGTAACAATAACAGGAGAAGTTGAAAGAGGAAAGAATTTCCCTGATGTTTATCTTCTAGCAGCAGATAGACTAGGAGTAGTCCCAGAAGATTGTATGGTATTCGAAGATATACCAACAGCAGTACAAGGTGCTAAAAAAGCAAATATGCAAGTAACAGCTATATATGATAAAGCTTCTGCTAATCATCAAGATGAATTAAAAAAAGTCGCTGACAATTACATAATGAGTTACAAAGAACTTCTAATAAATAATTAGTTTTTAACTCTAAATAAAAAAAGACTACCAATATCTTGGTAGTCTTTTTTTATAAAATATTAAATTCTACATATAGCCTAATTACTTCATCATTTCATCTTTGATAACCTGAGCTCTATTAAGCCATGTATTTTGTTCTGCTTCTTCCCTTAATAAGTTTAGATAAACTTTATCATTTTTAAGTGTTAGAGCATAATCAATTTTTTCTATAAATTCATCATCATTATGAGCAATTTGAGAACTCTTATACTTTTTACACTCATTAATATCAGTAGTTACTATTGGCTTTGAAAGAGCCATATATTCAAATAATTTAACTGGACTTGTTGCATCTGTTATTTCATTTTTTATAAATGGTATTGTGCAAACATCAAAATGACAAGCATACTCTTTGATTAGTTTCTTATATTCTACTATTCCTAAATAGTGAACATTATCAAACTCTAATACTCCACTCTTTTTAAGAGTCTTATCATAATCTATTCCTATAAGAACAATTTCATATTGAGGTCTTTCCTTAGCAAGCTTTTTGATTTTAGTATAATCAAACCAGCTAGCAAGTGCCCCATAGTATCCTATTATAGGCTTTTTCTTTTCAAGAATTTTTTCTATCTTAGTTCCTACTTTATGACCTAGATTTTCAAAGTCCTTGATATTAACTCCATTTTGAGCAAGAATGCTTCCTTTTTCAATCCCTCTAGCCTCATCAGCAAGTTTCTTTAACTTGTCAGCTGTTGATATAACAATAACATTTTCAGTATCTGATAGAAGTTTATTATGTTCTTCTATCATTTCATCTGTTACTTCAACTCCACTTATATCTTCTGAAATTTCATCAACAAAATCATAAAGAATCTTAAATCCTTTATCCATATAAAATTTTATATCTTTATATGTAACATCATAAAGACAAGTTGCATAAACATGAACAAACTTATTTTCTATATTTCTAGATTCCATTACTTCAAATAAAGTGCTCTTTAAAAGAGGCATATCTAAATTCATTATATATAAATTTTCTTTTACTTTCTTAACTGCAAAAACATCTTCATCTTGAGATAAATCAGCTTTATATATATATAATATCTTTTTCTCTGACATAGCTTCAGCTAAGTGTTGAGGTCTTTGCTTTAACTCAATGTTCCATCCAAAACCTGCATGGAATATAACAACAGCATCATAATTTTCTATATCAAAAATCTTTTCAAGACCTAATCTAAATTGTTCATGATTTGTTTGATACATAATTGTATTTAAAGCACTATCAATTATCTTTAAAGTATCTGAATATCTTTTATAAAATTCTCCGCTTAAAACTGAATCAGAAAAATCTCCTTTTGCATCTCCATAAACAGGATCTGCAATCTGTGGATATTTTCTTAAAATACGTGCATTTAAATCTAATTTTTCTTGTTCAGTTAAATTTTCATAGCCCTTATCTACTGCTTCTTTAAAATCTTTCCCTAAATCAGCATCTATTTCTGTGCGTTGCTCAATAGCCTTCTTAAACATTCTATTCCTCCCACTTATCTTTTAAGAACACAAAGCCTTGTGAATTTTTATCACTATTAACTCTAAATGATATAACTGCTTGCTCAGTTTTTAAAGCTACTAAGTTTTGACTCTCTGAGAAGATTACATCTAAATAATATAATCCATCAGCAACTCTTAAACTATCAATAGAAAAGCTAAATTTATTTAATCCTTTTTCCCAAGGAATCTTGAATCCATCAACATTACTATTAACTGCACAAATAAATTGATCTACATGTCTAAATTCTCCTGGTTTTTTATAAGCTTTTCTAATTTCTATACTAGCTCCTGGATTTTCTATATCATCTCTTAAAACTTCATATTCTAATTCAAATTCTATCTTTTCACCGTAAGAAAATTCTTCTTTATCCCCTTTAATCTTAACGTCTTTTAATTCAACAAAGGCTGATATATCTTCAACTTTTTCACCTTTTTCAGTCATTGTTCTATAATAGTTTTCAACAACATCAAAAGCTGGTCCTATTTCTCTAACCTTACCTTTTTCAAGCCATATAGCTCTTTCACAATATGTTTGAACAGTTGTTAGCCCGTGTGATACATAAAGTATTGTCTTTCCTGCTCTTTTAAATTCATCAAATTTTTCCATACATTTTTGTTGAAAACCTACATCTCCAACAGAAAGAATTTCATCAACAATAAGTATGTCAGGATCTATATTTATCGCAACTGCAAAAGCAAGTCTAGCGTACATCCCACTTGAATAATTTTTAACAGGCTGATTAATAAAATCTCCTATATCAGCAAATTTAATAATCTCATCCTTTACTGCATCGACTTCTTCTGTACTCATTCCCATAAGACTTCCATTAAAGTAAATATTACTAATACCTGTTAGTTCTGGATTAAATCCAGCTCCAAGTTCTATAAGAGAAGAAATTCTACCATTAACTTTTGCACTTCCTCCATTAGGAAATGCAACACCTGATAATATTTTTAGTAAAGTAGATTTTCCAGCACCATTATTTCCTATGATACCAACGATTTCTCCTCTTCCTACTTCAAAAGAAACATTATCAAGAGCTACAAACTCTCTTGGTTGTTTTTTTGAAAAAGGATTTATAAGCATAGAAGCCTTACTTGCTTGAGAATCATATATTTTATATTTCTTAGTTAAATTTTCTACTTTTATTGCGTAAGACATTTACTTACTACCTCCATTAAGAGTTTAATATAAGTTCTTTTATATCTCTAGCTTTTTGTCCCCAAGTATTATCAAGCCCTTCTTTCTTTAGAAGTTCTAAATACTCTGAATTATCTCTGAGATTATCAGCTTTTCTTATATTTTCAATAAACTCTTCGTGTGTTTTACTTACTAAAGGTGATTTATACTTTCCACACTCTGGTAAGTCTGTTGTAACAATTGGCTTTCCAAGAGCCATATATTCAAATAACTTAACTGGACTTGTTGCTTCTGTTATATCATTTATAACAAATGGAATTGTAGCAACATCAAAGAATTTAGCATAAGTAGGAAGTTCTGTATAATTTCTAGTTCCTAAATAATGAACATTTGAAAGTTGTAAAATTCCGCTCTTATCTAAAGATTTATCATAATCTATACCTATAAGAATTATTTCATGGTCTGGTAATTCCTTAGACATTTTCTTTATAAGCTCATAATCAAACCATTTAGCAAGAGCACCAAAATATCCAATTACTTTTTTATTACTATTTACTATATCTTTAATTTCTTCAGGTATCTTATCACACTTAATATCTGAGAAATGTTCAAATTGTACTCCATTAGTTACAAGAGCAACTCTTTTATCTCCTCTTATTTTAACTACTTCTTCATAAAGCTTTGTTGCTGTAGTAACAACATAAACTTCATCTGTATTTTTTAGCATTCTTTCATGACTTGCTTTAACAGCATCTGAAATTTTAAATCCTGCTATTTCATCTGATAAATCATCAACATATTCATAAATAAGTTTGAATCCTCTATCAGTAAACTTTTTCATATATTTATCATATTCACTAAAGCAAGTTGAATAAATTTGTCCATAACAAGGTATTCCACTTTCTTTAATCATATCAAGAAGACCTTCCTGTAACCAATAAAGATCCGTATTAACAAGATATAAATTATCTTTAATCTTTTTACTTACAGTGATTTCTTTTTCTATATATGGTGAAGCCTTATATAAATATAGAATATTTTCATTAGCCATATTTAAAGCTATATGCTGTGGTCTTTGAAACATCTTTACATTAAATCCAAAGTAAGTATCAAAGATAACTACAGCATCAAATTTCTTACTATATAATACTTCTTTCATTTCTTTAAAGAAAATATCTTTTTGATCTTCATGACCTGTTGATCTTAACTTATGATAAATAGGCAGTACAATAGGTCTAAATAAATTTTCTATTGATTTTAAAATACTCATTAAATAATCACCTTTTACTTAATATTTTTCTTCACTAAATCATAAAGCACTTGTGCCTTTTCTGTCCATGTATTTTCTAAAGCCTCTTCATCTAACCACTTATAATATTCGCTATCTTTTGGAATACTTAAAGCTTCATCTATTTTAGCTACAAAATCATCTGCATCTTTTCCTATAAGAACAGATTTATATTTTCTACATTCTCTCATATCTGTAGTAACAATTGGATGTGCCATAGCCATATATTCAAATAATTTAACTGGACTTGTTGACTCAGTAATATCATTTAATAAGAAAGGTATAGTTGATACATCAAAGAATTTTCCGTACTTAGGTAAATCTTTATAATCAATAACTCCAATATAATGAACATTAGGAAGTTCTTCTACTTTACTTTCTTTAAACTTTTCATCATATAAAAATCCAATAAGAACTATTTCTAAATTAGGTCTTTCAACTGCAAGTTTTCTTAAAAGCTCATAATCAAACCATTTAGCAAGTGCTCCAAAATATCCTATTATAGGATTTCCTTTAGAAACTATATTCTTAATTTTTTCTGGAACTTCAATTTCATGTCTTATCCAATCTTTATACTGAACACCATTAGTTATCATAGCGACATTTTCATCACCACGAATTCCTCTTATTTCATCAATAAGTTTATCTGCTGACCCAATAGCAAAATTATTTGTATCAGATAATATATTCTTATGTCTAGCGTAAACAAACTCTGGAAGATATCCTGAAATTTGATCTGACATTTCATCAATATATTCATAAATTATATGAAAACCTGCATCAGTATACTTTTCCTTTATATATGGTTCATCTAAATAAACATCTGTTGAATATAAAGATAAGAACTTTGACCCTTTATGTTCTCTAAGAACATCAAACATAGCATTATTTAAGGCGTAATTTGCCATATTAACAATATATAATCTATCTTTTAGTTTTTTCATTTCTGTTATATCTTGATCGAATTGTTCTGATGAACGATAAAAATATAAAAGTCCTTTATCTGTAAGTTCATTAGCCATATGTTGTGATCTTTGGAAAAGTGGTATATTCCAACCAACTCTTGAATCAAATACAACAACAGCTTCATAATTTTCTTCTTCTAATATTTTCTTAAACATTGCATGATATCTATTGTAATTTTTATTATAAGTAACTCTTGATCTACTTCTAATACAATATATCTTGTAACCAATATCCATACAAATTTTCTTAATAAGAGCTAAAAATCCTTCTTCTTTTAAAATTCTTTTAACCTTATCAAACATTATTCCCACGTTTGAGGTCCTCCTAACACACTATTTATTCCAAGAATGATCCAATATTAAGAATCCTTCCCCTCTATACTTGTCGTCCATAGTAAAACTGCAAGCATTTATCTTTCTGTAAAGAGTCTCACCTTTATCTATTACTATTACATCAAAGTAATAAACTCCAGCAACAAGACTAATATCTTCTAGACTTAGTTTAAACTTATTTGAACCTTTTAATCCTTTAATTCTGATATTATTATCCACACTATCAAAAGCACAAACAAATTGGTCACTCCCTCTTGTTGTACCTGGTTCATAATCTGTTTTTCTGATTTCAAAAATAATTCTTGGAGCTTCTAACTCCTCATTTAGTTCATATTCAAACTCTAAATTTATATCTTCTCTATAAGAAATCTTTTCTTTATTAGGAGTAAGACTTAAACTTTTTAGTTTTGAACTTTTACTTTCTTCTATATTTTCTATAGTAGCAGGATTAAAGTTAATATTATAATATCTTTCAACAACTATAACTGAATTCCCATCATCCATAACTTCTCCTCTTTGAAGCCATATAGCTCTATCACAGAATTTTTTAACTGTTCCAAGCCCATGAGAAACATAAAGTATAGTCTTTCCTGCTTTTTTAAACTCTTCAAATTTTGCCATACATTTAACTTGGAATCCAACATCTCCAACAGATAAAATTTCATCTACTATAAGTATATCTGGATCTATATTTATAGCAACTGCAAAAGCAAGTCTCGCAAACATACCACTTGAATAACTTTTAACTGGTTGATGAATAAAGTCTCCAATATCAGCAAATTCTATAATTTCATCTTTAACTGCATCTATCTCACTTGTTGACATTCCATTAAGAGCCCCATTAAAATAAATGTTCTCCATTCCAGAAAGTTCAGGATTAAATCCTGAACCTAATTCTAGAAGTGAAGAAATCTTACCATTTATTATAACTTCTCCTGATGTTGGGAATGCAACCCCTGTAAGTATTTTTAAAAGTGTTGATTTACCAGCACCATTATGTCCAATAATACCAACACACTCACCTTTTCCTATAGTAAAGGAAACTCCATTTAAAGCATAAAATTCTTCGTATTTTCTTTTTTTAAATACAGAAATGAGCTTTTCTCCCTCATTTCCATACATCTTATACATTTTTTTAAGATTCTTAACTTCTATTACAACTGACATATCTAAACCTCACTTTTATAGAACGTCATCAAATTCTGGTCTAAACTTATTAAATACCTTTGTTCCAAATATAAATAATAAT
Organism: Clostridium mediterraneense; assembly: GCF_900091705.1. Taxonomy (GTDB): domain Bacteria; phylum Bacillota; class Clostridia; order Clostridiales; family Clostridiaceae; genus Sarcina; species Sarcina mediterraneense. Next base: position 2,445,447 of record NZ_LT594785.1, read on the forward strand.
ATTGTTATTATAAAGAAGTACACTGTATATGTCCATCCTGGCATTCCAAAGAATGGTTGTGAAATCCAATCACTTCCAAGATATGCATCTCTATAAGATAATACTAAATATGTTAAAGGATTTAATTTAACTATATTTACTAATAAATGAGCATATTGTTCATATTGCCCTTTCCAATCTGCCATTTGACTTAAATCCCACATTACAGGACTTAACCAGAATAGAAATTGCATTGAAACTGATATCGCATGCATAAAGTCAATTGACATAACAACCCAAGTTGATAAAACTCTAGCTAATGCTGTCATAAATATTAAAGTAACTAATATTGAATATATAAGTAGTAAATAATTTATGTTTCCAAGCCATCCATTAACACCCATAATTATAAAGTTTATAACCAAGAATATTAAATATGTATAAAAACTTATCATAAGTCTTATACTAGGTAATATCTCTACTGGAAATTTAACTTTCTTTACCAAGAATGCATTATTTCTAATGGATCCTGCACCTGCTACTATGTAATCAGAAATAAATATCCATGGTACATAGCCTGCTACAAGCCAAACTAAGTAAGGAACTGGTCTACCATTTATTTGATATTCATTTCCACCAAAAACCATACCAAAAATAACCCAAAAAACAGCTATCATTGATAAAGGTCTTATAATAGCCCATAAGATTCCAAGTCTTGATCCAGCAAACTCCTTCTTAAATTCTTTTCTAGAGATACTCATAACCATTTTCCAATTTGAAAAAACGCTTTTCTCTAAATTAATCCAATTTCTCAAAAAATTCACCTCTACTTATCGAAACCGTAATTTTGAATTTGACATATGTTATTATAACATAGTTTTTATAATGTAACCGTAAAAATTAATTACTTGTAAAATATAAAAATAAAGCTCACCAAAACATAATTTTAGTGAACTTTATCAAATTTAAAAATATATTTTAAAATTATAGTCTTTCTACGCCAACTTTAGCTTCTAATTCTGTTAAGATTCCAGCATATACTTCTTCTTGTGCTGTCATTAATAATCTCTTAGCAATTAAATCTTTAACTTCTTCGAAAGATTTAACTCTTGCTGGTATTTTTTCTTCAACTTTTATTAAGTGGAATCCAAATTGTGTTTGAACTGGTTCACTTATTTCACCAACTTCTGTATTGAAAGCAACTTCTTCAAACTCAGGAACCATCATTCCTCTTGAGAATTCTCCAAGGTTTCCATCTGCTTGCTTTGAAGGACATGTTGAATATTCTCTTGCTGCTTCTTCAAATGTAAGTTCTCCAGCCACTATTCTTTCTCTTAAAGCCTTTATTTCATTTTCATCAGCCATTAAGATATGTTTTGCAGCAACCTTTTCTGGTTCTTCAAATTCTGATTGGTTATTATCATAGTAAGCTTTAACTTCTTCATCTTTAACTTCGATTCCTGAAACTACTTCAGCAACTGTTCTTTGGATTAAGATTTCTTTGCTTATATTTTTAACTTGTTCTAAGTAGATTGGTGTTTCATCAATCTTTAATTCTTTACCTTTGTGGTATATTAATTCGTATCCTATAGCTTGCTCTAAAACAGCCTTTCTTGTTTCTGGATTATCGAACATTCCTCTTTGTTCTGCTGGGTATCTTGAAATTATTGTATCGATATCTTTTTCTGTAATTTCTCTTCCAGCTACTCTTGCTAAAACTTTATTTTCCATTGAAATTATCTCCTTTTATTCGTTTATAATACCATAATATAATAACATATTATAAAAATTTTAAAAAGATTAGTGAAATTTAATCTCTTTATTAATTCTATATTTCATCTTAAGATTTAAACTTAAAAATATATAAAAAAAACCTAATGCTAAACATTAGGTTATACTGGTGGCTCGAGCAGGAATCGAACCAGCGACACGAGGATTTTCAGTCCTCTGCTCTACCGACTGAGCTATCGAGCCATATCTTTTTTACAATTATAATTATATAACTTAAAAATATTCCTGTAAAGCTTATCTTTAATGTAAATATTAAAATTAACTCTATATTTTTTATATTATCGCTTTTTATCTCTCATTTTCTTCCTAAAATAATAAAATTAATATCAAATAACTAAAAATATATTACTACTATAAATAATTTAATATATAAATCCTACTTTTTTTAATATTTATTCAATTAAAATCTATCTACTCTAAAACTCTCTTTATAATATACTAAAAAAATTACTACTAATTAATATAAATAAAAAAGTATTAGGACATAAATCCTAATACTTTCTTTTTAAATTCAATAAAATTATCATCTATAATAATCTCTCTATTTCTTTCCTTTGAAAAACTAACTCCTACCTCACCAACTATTTTAGCTGGTTTATTTGAAAGAACATAAATTTTATCTGATAGTAAAACAGCTTCTTCTATATCATGAGTTATCATAATAATAGTAGCACCAATACCTTTTGATATATCCTTTAGCCAAATCTGCATATCTCTTCTTGTAATAGAATCTAATGCCCCAAACGGCTCATCTAAAAGAATAATATCATTAGAAGTTAGATAAGTCTTAAGAAAATTAGCCCTTTGCTTCATCCCCCCAGAAAGCATATTAGGAAATTTATTTTCATATCCCTTAAGTCCAAATAGTTCTAAATACTTTTCGACTTCTATCCTAGCATCTTTTTTACTAACACCTTTAAAAACAAGTGGTAATCCTATATTATCTATTACTTTCTTCCAAGGTACCATCATATCTTTTTGATACATATAAGCAATATCCCCATTAATTTCTTTAGTTCCTTTATCTGCTTGTACTAAATCACAAATAATATTAAAAATAGTACTCTTCCCACAACCAGATGACCCAACAATAGATATAAAGTCTCCCTGTTTAATTTCTAAAGATATTTTATCTAAAACTTTTAAGCCATCAAAACTTTTTTCTATATTATCTAAGATTATTTTCTTTTGGTAAAAACTCATTTGTATAAGCCTCACTTGCTTTCATATCTTTTTCTAATAATTTATTATCTAAAAGAAATTTAGTATAGTTATCCCAAACACTATCTTTCATAAGTCCCCAATACTCAGCCTCAGCCTTATATTCATTAGCTAAAAACTTTTGGCTTTCAATAGCTAAGTCTTCACTTATTTCAGGTGCATATTTAACTAAAATCTTAGCTGATTCTTCTGGATTTGCTATTGCATAGTAATATCCTTTAGCAGTAGCCTCCATAAATTTCTTAGTAACTTCTTTCTTCTTATTAATAGTATCCTCAGTTGCTGCAATAATTGGAGTATAATAATTAAACGCTGGATCTATATCCTTTAAAGGAATATAATTTATAGGAAAATTATTAAGCTTTGCTTGAGCATTTGTCCATCCTTCAAATACCCACTCAAAATCTAAATTCTTCTTAGTAGCAGCAAAAAAATCTTCTGCTCCTACATCAACCATCTTTAACTTAGAGAAATCTGCACCATTTTTCTCCATAGCAAGCTTAATTATACTTGCTTCAGCAGGTCCACCAAATCCTCCATAAATCTTATTTTCAAAATCCTTAACAGTCTTAATTCCCTTTTCTTTTGGAGATGCAAAACCAGAAGTATTATTTTGAATAATAGCCCCAATAGCCTTAACTGGTAAACTTGCATCAGAAGTTCTAGCAAAAGTTAAATCTTCTTGATATGTAATAGCATAATCTCCTTTTCCAGCAGATATAAGCTGAAGTGATGAACCTTCTGATGGTTGCTTTATCTCAACATCCAAACCTAATTCTTTATAGAATCCCATTTCCTTAGCAACATAAAAACCTGTATGATTAGTATTTGGTGTCCAATCTAAAATTAACCTAATCTTCTCATTCCCTTCACTATTAACAGTAGTTTCATTTTTACTTCCACAAGCTACAAAAATAAGTACTGTTGAAATAGCAAGTCCTATAACCCCTAAAAACCTTTTTTTCATTATAATCTCTCCCCTTAAATTTATTTACTCCTTATTCCAAGGCATAGATAACTTCTCTAAAAGCTTAACTATCCAAAATAAAAACATACTAACTAAAACAATAATTAAAATAGCAGCAAACATCTTATCTAAAGCATAAGCACTTCTTGCCCTTACCATATAAACACCAAGTCCTTTTTCTCCACCAAGCCATTCACCAACTACAGCCCCCATAATACTATAAGTTGCAGCAATTTTAGCGCCAGAAAAGAAATTAATTAGACCACTTGGTAATTTTAAATGTATAAATCTCTGTATTTTTGAAGCTCCCATAAGCATAAAATGATTTTCTAACTCCTTAGAAACACTATCAATCCCATCAACTATACTTATAACAATTGGAAAAAAGCAAACTATAACTACAACCACTATCTTGGGTAAAACTCCAAAACCAAACCAAATTATAAATAAAGGAGCTAGAGCAATTATAGGTACAGTCTGAGATACAAGAAGTAATGGATAAAGCCCTTTTTTTAAAATAGGAATTAAATCCATAATAACAGCTAAAATAATTGCCAAAATAATTGCTATAACAAATCCAATAATACCTTCTAAAATAGTTACAAACATATGTGGCATTAAAACATTAAATTCTTTAATTAAGCTTTGTCCAATATTAATAGGTGAGGGTAAGATATATTTTTCTATTCCACCAAGCTGTGCAATCCCCTGCCATATAAATAAGATACATATCAAAAATAAAATAGGAATTAATTTATTGTTTATTTTATTTAATTTTTTCACACTTCCTCCTTCCTAGTAAATAATAATTAACTACTATATTTTTTATTTAATAATATATTTTAAAATCATTATCAAATAAAAAAAGTAGTATCCCACATAGGACACTACTATAAACACTCAGCAATTAAAATTATCACATATAATTATATGAAAAAATATAACTCCCTACGTTGGCATTATCCAAATCAGGTAATGGGTCGAATAAATTCCTCTCAGATAGCTAAACTACCTCCCCAGTATTTAAAATATCTTTTTATATAATTCTATCAAATTATTACTTAATATACAATATTTTACTCAAAAATAATTTTTATTCTATATTTTTAAATATTTATTGACATAAATCTTTATTTAAATAAAACTTTTAATCACTCATAATCTTTAAATAATTATTATAAATATGACTTTTTGTTTCTTTAAAAGATAAATTCTTAACTTCAGAAATCCTTTTAACAACTCTTCTTATATACCTAGGATAAGCATATTCACCATTAACCCACTCTAAGGCAGTAGGTCCATCTGTTTCTGAAAGTAATCTATCTATAGGGACCTTTTTTATTATATAATCAGTTAGATCTGATTCATATACATCAACACTTATTGTAAAATAAACACCTAAATTAATTAGGAGCTCAAGTGTCTCCCTATCCCCACTATACCAATGAATAATAGCTCTATTGTAATTATATTTTAAAAGACTATTATAAATCTCTTTCTCTGCACCTTTTGTATGTATAGTTATATACTTATTTCTTTTTATAGCTTCATCTAAAATAAAATAATATATTTCTCTTTGTCTATCAAAAGTATTTTTATCAGCCCACAAATAATCAAGTCCTATCTCACCTATAAGCTTACTTTCCTCTATATAAGGAATTAACTCTTTCAAGTCACTATTAACTTTATCTACATTCCAAGGGTGGAGCCCAAAACTAGCTATTATATTATCATATTCTAAAGCAAGTTTTTTAATTTCATTGTAATTTGAAATATCCATAGAATTTGAAATCAATATTATTTTATTATCTTTTGCATCTTTCAAAGCTTTTTCTAAGTTGTTTTCAAAAAAATCTAAATGCGTATGAAAATCTACAAACATAAACCTTCCCCCTAATAATTTGTATAAATAAAAAAATTCTAAATACAATATGTATCTAGAATTATATAACAAAAATTATTATAAAAAAATAAAAGCTTAGTAAATATTACTAAGCTTTTGCTGGTGGCTCGAGCAGGAATCGAACCAGCGACACGAGGATTTTCAGTCCTCTGCTCTACCGACTGAGCTATCGAGCCATAAGACCTGGCAACCACCTACTCTCCCACACAGCTGCCCGTGCAGTACCATCGGCCTCTAAAAGCTTAACCTTCGTGTTCGGAATGGGAACGGGTGTTACCTTAAAGAGCATCATCACCAGATTTTTGAGAAATTATTCTCTAAAAATTACACATATATATTTGCCTTTTTCTTTTTGGTCAAGCCCTCGTTCTATTAGTATCAGTCAGCTAAACATGTTACCATGCGTACACCTCTGACCTATCAACCTCCTGTTCTCGAAGGGAACTTACTAGCTTACGCTATGGGAAATCTCATCTTGAGGGGGGCTTCATACTTAGATGCTTTCAGTATTTATCCCTTCCCGACTTAGCTACCCAGCTATGCTCTTGGCAGAACAACTGGTGCACCAGAGGTCAGTCCATCCCGGTCCTCTCGTACTAAGGACAGCTCCTCTCAAATTTCCTACGCCCGCGACGGATAGGGACCGAACTGTCTCACGACGTTCTGAACCCAGCTCGCGTGCCGCTTTAATGGGCGAACAGCCCAACCCTTGGGACCTACTTCAGCCCCAGGATGCGACGAGCCGACATCGAGGTGCCAAACCTCCCCGTCGATGTGAACTCTTGGGGGAGATCAGCCTGTTATCCCCGAGGTAGCTTTTATCCGTTGAGCGATGGCCCTCCCACGAGGTACCACCGGATCACTAAGCCCGACTTTCGTCCCTGCTCGACCTGTATGTCTCGCAGTCAGGCTCCCTTATGCCTTTGCACTCTACGAACGATTTCCGACCGTTCTGAGGGAACCTTTGGGCGCCTCCGTTACTTTTTAGGAGGCGACCGCCCCAGTCAAACTGCCCACCTAACAATGTCCTGTGACCAGATTCATGGCCGCCAGTTAGAACTTCAGTAATGTCAGGGTGGTATCCCAAGGACGACTCCAC
>NZ_LT594785.1:2452660-2470878 GCF_900091705.1 Clostridium mediterraneense
TTGCGTCTCTCTGTACCTGCCATTGTAGCACGTGTGTAGCCCTACACATAAGGGGCATGATGATTTGACGTCGTCCCCACCTTCCTCCTGGTTAACCCAGGCAGTCTCGCTAGAGTGCTCAACTTAATGGTAGCAACTAACAATAGGGGTTGCGCTCGTTGCGGGACTTAACCCAACATCTCACGACACGAGCTGACGACAACCATGCACCACCTGTCACCTTGTCTCCGAAGAGATTTCCCCGATTAAGGGTAATGCAAGGGATGTCAAGTGTAGGTAAGGTTCTTCGCGTTGCTTCGAATTAAACCACATGCTCCGCTGCTTGTGCGGGTCCCCGTCAATTCCTTTGAGTTTTAATCTTGCGACCGTACTCCCCAGGCGGAATACTTAATGCGTTAGCGGCGGCACAGAGGTATCGAAACCCCTACACCTAGTATTCATCGTTTACGGCGTGGACTACCAGGGTATCTAATCCTGTTCGCTCCCCACGCTTTCGAGCCTCAGCGTCAGTTACAGTCCAGAGAGTCGCCTTCGCCACTGGTGTTCTTCCTAATCTCTACGCATTTCACCGCTACACTAGGAATTCCACTCTCCTCTCCTGCACTCTAGATACTCAGTTTGGAATGCAGTACTCGGGTTGAGCCCAAGTATTTCACATCCCACTTAAGTATCCGCCTACGCTCCCTTTACGCCCAATAAATCCGGATAACGCTCGCCACCTACGTATTACCGCGGCTGCTGGCACGTAGTTAGCCGTGGCTTCCTCCTTAGGTACTGTCATTATCATCCCTAAAGACAGAGCTTTACGATCCGAAGACCTTCATCGCTCACGCGGCGTTGCTGCATCAGAGTTTCCTCCATTGTGCAATATTCCCCACTGCTGCCTCCCGTAGGAGTCTGGGCCGTGTCTCAGTCCCAATGTGGCCGATCACCCTCTCAGGTCGGCTACGCATCGTCGTCTTGGTAGGCCGTTACCCCACCAACTAACTAATGCGACGCGGGTCCATCTCATAGCGGATTGCTCCTTTGATTATCAAGTGATGCCACTCGATAATATTATGCGGTATTAATCTTCCTTTCGGAAGGCTATTCCCCTCTATGAGGCAGGTTACCCACGTGTTACTCACCCGTCCGCCGCTAATCCATTTCCCGAAGGAAACTTCATCGCTCGACTTGCATGTGTTAGGCACGCCGCCAGCGTTCATCCTGAGCCAGGATCAAACTCTCAATTTAAAAGTTTAATCTTAAGCTTAAAACATAAAAAGAATTGCTGGTTTACTTAATTTCTTCTGTTTAATTTTCAAAGACCTTTCAAGTTATTGCCGCTAGGCAACTTCTATATCTTATCATCACTTTTCGAACTTGTCAACAACTTTTTAAATTTATTTTTTAGAAGTTGTTTTGTCAGTCATCAGCGACGTGTTTTATCTTACCATAGCTATAACTTTAAAATATTATATATAATCTTATTATATTAATTTATATACAAATTTCTTTATTTTGCTTCTAATTTCATCTTAATATAATTATTGATACACAAGGAAAAGTTTAATTGTTTTTCTCTAATAATTCTTTAATTTCTTTTATCTTTTGTTGTGCAATTTCATATTCCTCTTTTTCATCTTCAATAACTTTTAAATATTCTCTAAGAGATTTTTGATATTCTTTTTTTTCTTCAAATATTTTAGCTCTTTCAAAAGCTTCTCTAGAAGCCTTTATATGATTAAGTTGCTTTCTACAAATTTTTATATCTCTATCTAAATCTTTTAATTTTGAATATTCATCTAGTTTAAATATTCCATCTTCAATTGAAATTTTATTATTTTCAACGTTGTATACAGTTCTATAAATATCTTTTTTAAACTCTTTTAATATTTCATCTCTTTCTCTAATACATAATTCATCATATTGTTTAAATGATTCACTTAAATTATTTTTTTCAATATTTATTTTAATTGTTTCAATACTAGGAGCTTGTTTAACAAGAACACAATTGTTTGAAATAATTAATAACATTGGTATTAAAGCTTTATATATTTTCATTAAACTACCCCCCTTTTTGATTTTAATGATGTTTTTGTTTGACTCTTCTACTAAATATATAACCCTAAGATTAAATTTTTTTCATATTTTTTCTCTTTCTATATTATCTTGCCCTAAACAGTAGGTTTTTTGCCTTGAAATGTTTAGTAAATTTGTTTATTGCAAATACTTTTATATATAATAATTTTATAACTTAATATAAAGGGAGGATTTTCTATGGCAGTTGAATTTAGAAATGACTGGAATGAATTATTAGAAAATGAATTTAAAAAAGATTATTATCAAAACCTTAGAAATTTTTTAAAAAAGGAATATTCTACTCAAACTATATATCCTAATATGCATGATATTTTTAATGCACTTCACTACACTTCTTATAAAGATGTAAAGGTTGTTATTTTAGGTCAAGATCCTTATCATGGAGAAGGTCAATCTCATGGACTTAGCTTTTCTGTTAAACCTGGAGTAAAAATACCACCTTCTTTAAGAAATATATATAAAGAATTAAATTCTGATCTTGGTTGTTTTATTCCTAACAATGGATATTTAGAAAGCTGGGCAAAACAAGGTGTTCTACTTCTTAATACAGCATTAACAGTTAGAGCTGGAGCTGCTAATTCACATAAAGGTAAAGGTTGGGAAATTTTCACTGATGAAATAATAAAACTTTTAAATGATAGAGAAAAACCTATTGTTTTCATATTATGGGGAGCAAATGCTATATCTAAAGAAAAATTAATAACTAATGAAAATCATTATATTATTAAATCTGTTCACCCTAGTCCTCTTTCTGCTTCTAGAGGATTCTTTGGTTCTAAGCCATTTTCTAAGACAAATAATTTCTTAAAGTCTATTGGAGAACAAGAAATAGATTGGCAAATTCCAAATATCTAGTTACTAAACATAAGTTTTTAAAAGTATTGTTTTTTTATCATATTACCTATCTAAATTAAATATATATTTATTGTAATGAACATTCTTTTTTTTAAAGAATATAGTAATTATATATTTCAATTTTAAAGAGGTAATTTATATGAGATATGAAGAAGATAATCCTTATTACTTAAATCGTAACTCTCAGAAGAAATATAATTCAAATTTTGATTATATGAATAGAAATACTGGTTGTGCTTCATGTGAAAATAATTCTATTGATCCTGATGATAATATGATGGTGCCTGTATCAGGATATACAAATGATGCTCGTCCTATTCGTCCACATATGATGCATCCTATGAATCAACACATGATGCACCCACAAATGTGGCATAATCAAATGTGGCATAAAAATATGATGCCTCCACATATGATGCATCATCCTCACGTGTGGAACAATAATATGTGGTGGTGGAATAATAAATGGAATAATAATATGTGGTGGAATAATGGTTTTGCTCCTATCGTTCCATTACCAGCACCAATAAACCCACTAGTAGGGTCATATTTTGCTGAAGGTATGCCAGATGATGACGATGATGAAGATGAAGCTGTATTTAATCCTGTAGGAGATATGAATATTGGTATGCGTCTTGGTATGGATGATAATATGATAAATAGCCAAAATCTTTCTTATAGTTCTGCTTTTATATCAACTCCTATTGTTTCTAGAAAAGCATCTGAACTATTTGATTAAACATATCATATTAAAAAATGCTATCTCTTTTTTAGGGATAGCATTTTTTCTTTGATTATCTATTATTTAGATTTTTTTTGAAGCCTTAACTAATACTTTTTGTGTATTTCGAATTCTATTATAATATGATTTTATTACTGAAAAAGTAACAGCAGCTACGCCTCCTAGGGCAAATCCTATATGCGTTAAGTTAAATATTGCTCCTACTAAAAGTCCAATACTTAAACCTACTACTAAACTTTTTGATAAACTTTTCATTTCTTTATCTGTAAACAATAATTTATCTAACATAATAAATCCTCCTAGAATTCATACAATAATTTTATAAGCTAAAAGAATGATGGATGTTAGCTTTATAAAATCCTCAAAAATTTGTTAAATTACTTAATAACTTTATTATACGCCCCAAAACTTACGAACAAATTACAAAAAACTTAATTGAAAATTAACGTTTTATATCATCAATACTAAATATACTATTATTCATTTTTATTCCCTTTTCTTCTAGTATAATCAGAGTTTTTAGATTTATTTCTTGTTTTAAATTTTCATATTGTAAAAAGTCTGTTATTTCTGTATAAAAATATACAAATATAACAAAGCTACAACTCATTATTTCATTAAATTTAACTACTACTAAATCCTTATTCACACCATCTGTATTCCTTATCATAGTCTCCATTATATAAACAAACTCACTAATTTCTGAGCTTTTTGTATTTATATCTAAATTTAATTTAAAACAAACTCTCCAACTTTCTCTTTTACTTAGATTTATAATATTATTATTTGTTAGTTTTGAATTAGGTACAGTTACTATTGAATTTGAAAATGTTCTTATTCTAGTACTTCTAAATGTTATTCCCTCAACTATTCCTTCTACACTATCTGTTTCTATCCAATCTCCAATTCCAAATGATTTATCTAAAACTATCATCATTCCACCAAACAGATTTGCACACGTATCTTGAGCTGCTAATGCAACAACTATACCACTAACTCCAAGTCCTGTTAAAAAGCCTGTAAGTCCAAACTCATGAGCTATTATACTTATTGCTGCTATAATTATAATCATTCTAATTATTATCGCTACAAATGGAAATACAACTCCATTTTCTTTTGAATTCTCATCTCTAGGTTTTGAGGATAAAAGCGAATTTTCTAATGTTAAGTTATATGTAAATATACATATTGTAATTACTAATAAAATTTTTAAATATTTTGTGCTTGATAACATCTCACTTGGCATTGTATCTATATTTATATATCTTAAAGAAACATATATACCTATTCCAAAGACAAATAATTTAATTGGTTGTTGTAGAGCCTTTATTAATTTATCATCTATTACATTATCTGTTTTTTTTACTATCTTAAATATAAATTTTAATAATTTATCTACTACTATTTTATCTATGAAAAAAAATCCTAGCATTATAAGAGCAACTATTAAAATTTGATTAATTGATAACTTAACTAAATTATTAAAAAATACTTGTAAATCTTGCACTTAAATGACCTTCCTATTTTTTTACTTTATATTATTAGTTCCCTATTTACTCAAAATTAGTTATTATCATAATATTTTTTAAATATACTTGTACAAAAAATATTATTAGGAGGTATTTTTATTGGCTATTTTTTTATTTATCTTATCAATAGCATTCCTATGCGCTGCAGTTTGTTCTTTTCTTTATTTTGATACTAAACTTAGAGAACTTCGTAGACAGTATCGTTTACTTAATAATCAATATAATGCACTTAAACAGAAAGCTAGCTTAACTTCTGAAATAAAATCTAAAAATGACTTTAAAATAAAGTATGTTACTCCATCTTTTATATCTGGTATAACTAAGCCAAATATAAATATTTTTATTAGTCCAATAGATGAATATCCAATATCTACTTTAAAAGAGCCTGTAGATATAAAAATCCTTGAAGAATGTGTTATTGCAAATAATATATGGCTTTATGTAGATTTAGAAACTGAAAATAATATAAATTCTAGAGCTTGGATAGAAAAAAAGAACTTCTCTTTCTTAAAGGATAGAGTTCAAATAATATAAAAATAGCTGTATCAATTGATACAGCTATTTTAGTTTATTTATATGCTACTTTTTCATTTTTAAAGATATATTTTTGCATATCTTCCTTAGCTTTATTTAAATCATATTGTAAGTAATAGATTCCATTTATAGTTGTTCCTTTGCCTTCACCATCTCTAGGGAATCTTTCTTGTTCAAGTCCTGAACTTATTGTTTTATAAAAATCTGTTCCTACTGAAAGAAGTTCTGATGATCCCATATTTGATGTTACATGTGGTAAAAAGCTACTAATTAGCTTTGGATAATCACTAAGTTCTGTATATCTAAAGCTTTCATATATAGATTGAATTATATTTCTTTGTCTTTGAGTTCTTTGATAGTCTCCACCTTTAGCATATCTAATTCTTGCATATGCTAAAGCTTGATCTCCTGTTAATGTATGAACTCCATTAGAATTAATTCCAGGTATTTTTGATACCTCTTCCTCTGTAATTTTAAGTTGTACCCCACCTAATGAATCTATTATTGCTCCTAGAGATTCAAAGTTAACAGTTATAAACTTATTTATATTAAGACCAAAGTTTTCATTTATAGTTTTAATCGCAAGTTCTGGTCCCCCAAAAGCATAAGCATGATTTATCTTGTCCATCCCTTTTCCTGGTATATTTACATATGAATCTCTCATTATTGATGTAATTTTCATTTTTTTATTAAGCTGATCTAAAGTTAAAATCATTATGGAATCTGAACGTCCCTTATCAGTTTTACTATCTACTCCAAATAAAGCTATGTTTTGTATTTTACTAACGTCCCCCATAGCTGATACGTCTGTCATACCTAGATTTTCTTCTTTTATATCTACCTTATTTATTTTTGATAATAATGAAGATACATATAATCCCCCACTTAAAATAGCAACTAATAAAATGAAAAATACACTTATTATAGCTAATTTTTTCTTACTCATTTTTTTAGTTTTCTGTCTAATTTTAATCATCCCCCTATTGATAAATATAACTCACTAAATATTATTTATATTTAATTATATCAAGATGATGTGTAATTTTATATAAAAATTATCTTTTTTTACCATATCTTAATAAAAACATTGTCGTTTTATAGGTTATATTTAAGAATATAAAAAATAAATGCATAATTTACTAAGTTAAAACTTTAGAAATCATGCATAATATTCTTAGGATTCCTTTAATATCTCATCATTTATTAATGAATTCATTAATTTTAGATTTTGTGTTAAGCATATATTATCCATTTTTAAATTTAAACTAGAAAGAGTTTCTCTTTTTAATACCTCTTTCCAAGAATTTTCTGCCTCACACATTAATTTTTCTAATACACATACCTTATCTTTTACTTCTTCATTTCCAATGATTTGTTCAAAAATTCCCTGATTACGATAAAGAGATTCTACTCCTTCTACTGCTACATATACATCATAAACTGTAATATCACTAGCATCTTTAGCAAGTGAAAATCCCCCTTTAATTCCTGGAACTGAATGTATAAGTCCTGCTTGGACAAGCTTTCTCATTAATTTTTTTAAATAAGAAGGTGATACTCCAAGACATTTACTTAAACATTCAGCTGATATAGTTGTTTTTTTTGGTATACGAGCTAAAATTACTAAAGTATACACTCCTTGTTCAACCCATGATTTCATCTGCATTTTTATCTACTGCCATTAAAAATCTTATTTAAATAAAACTTTTAGCAGTTTCACCTCACTTCCATATCTTTATTATATTAATATAAATATCTTTATTTTTTAATAATCTCTATTATGTATAATCTTTATCCATTTTTAATATAGATTACTATAAGCTAGGGTGTCAATAGTGTACAGTAAGTTAAATTCTTACTCAAAATCAGAATACTTGACATATAAATTCATTTCATGTATATTAGAGATAACACTTATCCACGTTGTCATTAATATTTATTATCATTATTTGATTTTAGATATTAATGTTCCTAAAATTATAAAATTATTTTCTTATTAGTATAATAAAAAAATAATTCATATCAATTAAGGCTTTAATAATTTTTATTATTAAAGTCTTAAATTATATATAAACTAATCAGAGTTACTAATCTATGTTCTCTTGATTTTCAATAAGAAGGTGATAACAATTGAAAAAATATAAAATAATTTATGTTTATGATGCTCTATGTTCTTGGTGTTATGGTTTTGATAACATAATAACTAAGTTATATGAAGAAAATAAAGATAAATTTGATTTTGAAATTATAAGCGGTGGAATGTTTACTGGACCAGCTATTAGTCCAATTCAAGATATTTCTACTGGTAAAGATTTTAGATCAATGTATAAACGTATAACTGATATGTCTGGAGCAAATTTTACAGAGAAATATTTAACTGGATTATTTGAAGAACAAAACTATCTAGTAAACTCAGAGCTTCCAGCATACGCATTTAGTGTATTTAAATCATATCCTGTATCAAAAGATAGAGAATTTGAATTTGTTAACTTAATTCAATCACTTATTTTTACAGAAGGTATGAATCCTAATAATGATGAAATATATATTGAAATAGCTAAACATTTTAATATTAATGAAAAAGAATTCTTAGCTAAAATGGCTCAAGATGATTTTAAGTATGAAGCTAGACAAGATTTTGATACTGCTAAAATACTACAAGTTTCATCATTTCCTCAGGTACTAATAGAAGTTGCAGAAAATAATTTCTATTTAGTAGCTAAGGGATTTACTGAGCTAGATATAATTGAGCAAAGACTTAAAAATATCATAGCAGAAGTAGAACAAAAATAATTAAATAAAAAATTCTAAAATATAATTAATCTATAAAAAATTAACTATAAAATATTCCTAAATTTAAATATATTTATATAACCTATTTAAATATAAATATTTACAAACAAAATTAAACTATATATACAAGAAACCTATGCAAATTTAATTGCATAGGTTCTTTACTTTTTATTTATCTATCTTCTAATATAAATGCCTTCTTTAATTTTAATTTATCTATATCACTATAAATAGTATCCTCTTTCCCATTATTTAAATTCTTCATAGACTTATGCAAAATTTTTGTTATCTTCATTCCAAGTTCTTTAGTTAAAACCTCTACCTGCTCCTTATCTATTTTTATATTTTCTATATCCCTCAAGAAATTCTCCCCCTATTTTTTAAATTCACTTTTTATTTCTTTTATGATATCATATTTTAATTCATTAAATAGACTATCTAACTTTTCCTCTATCTTCTTATTTATCATCTGCTCTACTTTTACATCTATCTCAAAATCTACTTTTCCTTTTTCATCTATATTTTTTTCATATATAATTTCATCATCATCACCATCATAAACAGTAAAGCTTGCTTCTATAAAAACCTCTTCATTATACTTATTGTTATATAATATCTCTTTCTCCTCGGTCTCAAGCTTTTTACTTTCTTTAATTCTTAGATTTTTTTTATTAATAAGCTTATCAAGCGTATCAGAAATTAAATCATGTATTTTTTCTCTAAGTTTATCATCATCTCTAGAATATATATTTAAAAGCTCATTTATCATACTATCTTCTAAAAATAGTATATCTTGTTTATCTAAAGCATTATCATTTAAATCTTTTATCATATTTACATATACCAAAATAGTATTATTAGCTAACTCTTTTTTTAAATCTATATCAACTACTTGAGATTTAATAAAATTCTCCTTACCGTATAAAAGATTATTACAAATATACTTAACTATAGCTTTCCACTCATTTAAATCCAAATCATAATTATTACTATTAATTACAGAAAAACTTTCCTTTATCTCCACTCTACTAAGAAATCTTTCTTTTACATCATAAAAAAACTTACTCTCTACAAATTCTACATCAGTAAAGATAATTACGTTAAATCTATTTCGTTCATTTAAATAATTAACATTAGCTATCTCTGTTATATCTAATTTATTATTTAAAACAGATTCACAATTTATTATAAAATCAAAGCTATCTAACTCTATTAAATCCTTTTCATAATCCTTTAAAAATTTTTTATCTGTTTCTAAATAAGATAAATCAATTTCTGAATCTTCTATATTAACTTTATTTATTAAAATATTAGTACCATCTAAATTTTTATAACAAATACCAAATAAATTTTTAAGAACTGATTTAATATCTGCTTTAAGTCCTCTTATTAAAATTTTAGCTTTATTTTTATCATCTTTTGATTTAAGTATTTCTTTTAAAACTTTAAAATCCATAATCTCACCTCTAAAATATCGCCCTTTACCTAATTATACCAATTATTAAGTTAAATCACATTAACTTTATTACTTTTTTTTATTACTTTGATAACACTACTTATTAAAGTATTTAGCTTATAATAAACTGAAGATTAAAAAATTTATTATTAAATCTCAATTTTATAAATAAGCCTATTACATAAATAAAAGAACTGAAAGAAATTCTAAAATAGTAATTGAAATGATATAAAGATATTTTAAACTTATACTTAAAATAATAAATTTAATATTCTAAGTACTTTTTATAACTTAAAATAAATTATAAAAAACTTTCTTATATAACTTAGACTATTAATTAAATTTATCAAAAAAGAAATTTTATAATTAAAATCACAAGGTTAAAATGGTTATACAGATGAAATTCAATTCTTCCAAAGAAAAATTTAGATTTAAATATATACTAGTAGTCTTAATGCTTTTCGATACTCTTAAAGGATCAAATAATAGTATTAAGGCTATGGTTGTATTATTTATGTTCTTAATATTAGTTAATGATTTAATTAGAGATTTAATAAAAAATAGAATAGTAAAACTTATCTCATTTAGTATTAGTTTATTAACAGCAGCATCCTTATTTCCTTTTAGCTCAAGCTTTATAACTATATATTTATATGCAACTTTAGTAGAGGCTATATTTATTAATAAAGGTTTTGATAAATACTATTTATTAATCTTAAATTTAATAACATTTAATGCATATAATTTTTATAATAGTTTATCTGAACCTAATTTAATAAGTTTTCTTGATAAATTCAGCTCTACTTTTATCCCTTATAGTGCTACTGCAATAATATTACTCTTAGTTGTAGCTAGAAGAAAAGAAAGAAAAACTATCAGAGAACTTAATAGTGAGCTTATTGAACAAAATACAAAACTTCAAGAGTATTCTAGAAAAGTGGAACAATTAACTCTTGTAAATGAAAGAAATAGAGTTGCTCAAGATTTGCATGATTCACTTGGTCATCATCTTATGGCATTATCTATGCACCTTAATATTCTAGAAAAAACTATTGATAAATCTCCTGATAAATCTAAAGAAATTTTAGTGAAAAGTCAGAAGATTGTTTCTGATAGTATAGCAGAACTTAGAAATACTGTTTATGAATTAAAAGAAAATAAAGAAGATACAAGTTTTCTTATTGCAATAAAAGAACTTACAGATAATTTATCAACTTTAAATACAATTGAATTTAAAACTGAAGTAACACCTGAAATAGAGGACTATTCTCCTTTTATAAAAGATATTTTATATAAAACTATAAAAGAAGCTTTAACTAATGGTGTAAAGCATGGAAAAGCTAAAAAATTTGAAATACTTATCTCAATAAAGGATAGTAATATAAATCTTATTATAAAAAATAATGGAGTTTCTCCTGATAATATCGTTAAATCTAATGGTTTGAAAGGTATTGAAGAAAGGTTTAAACTTATTAATGGAAAAGTTAATTTTGAAATTTTACACCCAGGCTTTAGTATAAATGCTATTATCCCTGTAAGAAAGGAACAAACAAATGATTAATGTAATTCTTATAGATGATCAACAAATTATAAGAGAAGGACTTAAAATGTTACTATCTCTTGATGATGATATAAATATAGTTGCTGAAGGTACAGATGGTTCAGAAGCATTAGAACTAATAGAAAAGTATAGTCCAGATGTATTACTTATGGATATAAGAATGCCTATAATGAATGGTGTTGAAGCAACTAAACTTATAAAAGAGAAATATCCTGATATAAAAATACTTATACTAACTACTTTTAATGATAATGATTATATATTTGATTCACTTAAAAATGGAGCAAATGGTTATTTATTAAAAGATGCTGGCTCAGATGAGATTATAGATGCTATAAAAAATGTTTATAAAGGAAACTTATTAATCCATGCTAATATAGCAAATAAGTTAACTCAAGTTTTAAATAATAGCAATAATAATAAAGTAAACCAGAAAGAAATATCTATAGATCTTAATATTCTTACTCCTCGTGAAAAAGAAGTCGCAAATTTAGTAGCTAAAGGTTTTAATAATAAAGAAATCTGCTCTACTCTTTATCTTTCAGAGGGTACAGTAAAAAATTATGTTACTAGAATATTAGATAAACTTGAACTAAAGAGTAGAACAGAACTTGCTATCTTAATTTCAAAATAATTAAATCATAGTTTTTAAAATAACTTATTAATAAAAAGACTGCCTCTTCTCTGAGACAGTCTACTTTTTTTTATTTTTTTATGATAAACCTGTTGTATATTCAGCATCTATCCAACCTGTTTGACCATTATATTGAACTTGATACCATCCATTAACTTGTCCAATTACATTTACTGTAGTATCATCATCTAAACATACTATTGTTCCACTATAGATTGATGGTCCATTATTCATCCATAATCCTATTGGTGATACTACTGTTGTTTGTCCTATTATTTGTGAAGAACTATTTGAATTTAAAGCTGTTGTATATTGTCCATCTATCCAACCTGTTTGTCCATAATACTGTATTTCATACCAACCATTGCTTTCTCCAATTACATTTACTGTAGTATTGTAATTTAAGCATGTACCTGTATTACCACTATAAATTGATGGTCCATTATCTATCCATAATCCTACTGGTGATGTTACTGTTACTTGTCCTAATATTGTATTATTAACTGAAGCTGGTGTTGGTGCTGGTGTAACAGGAGTTGAATTTGAATTTTGGCTTGAATTTGAATTTAATCCTGTTGTATATTCCCCATCTATCCAACCTGTTTGTCCATCATATTGAATTTCATACCAACCATTATTTTCTCCAATTACATTTACAGTTGTATTATCATTTAAACATACTATATTGCCACTATAGATTGATGGTCCATTATTCATCCATAATCCTATTGGTGATGTTACTGTTGTTTGTCCTAATACTGTATTAGTTGTTTTATTTGGAGTTGGAGTTGAATTTGAACTTGAATTTAAAGCTGTTGTATATTCTCCATCTACCCAACCTGTTTGTCCATCATATTGAACTTCATACCATCCATTCTTTTGACCAATTACATTTAAAGTTGTATTATCATTTAAACATACTATATTGCCACTATAGATTGATGGTCCATTATTCATCCATAATCCTATTGGTGATGTTACTGTTATTTGTCCTAATACTTTAGTAGTACTTCCTTTTTGATCTTGTTTTTGTGGAGTACTTCCTTTCTTACTTGGATTTGATGGTTTTTGTTGATTAGCTGCTGGTGTAAATTTAGAATATGGTGTTCCACCTATCCAACCTGTTTGTCCATCATAAGTTACTTTATACCATCCATTTGAACTTTTTTCTGTTGTATGAAGCTTAGTTCCATTAGGTATAATTAATATATTTCCATCATTAACAAATGGTTTTTTATTCATGTATAATCCTGATCCTACTGTAACTTGTACAGTTCCATTAACAGCTGTTGTTGTAAAACTAGTTTTCTTAGCTGGTTTTGGAGCTGGTGCTGGATTTGATTTATTATTTGATTTTAATGCTGTTGTATATTGACCATCTACCCAACCTGTTTGTCCATCATATTGAACTTCGTACCATCCATTCTTTTGTCCAATTACATTTAAAGTTGTATTATCATTTAAACATACTATATTTCCACTAGTTGTTGATGGCCCATTATTCATCCATAATCCTATTGGTGATGTTACTGTTATTTGTCCTAATACTTTAGTAGTACTTCCTTTTTGATCTTGTTTTTGTGGAGTACTTCCTTTCTTACTTGGATTTGATGGTTTTTGTTGATTACTTGCTGGTATAAACTTAGAATATGGTGCTCCACCGATCCATCCTGTTTGACCTTTATAACTTACTTTATACCAACCTGTTGAACTTTTTTCTGTTGTATGAAGTTTAGTTCCATTAGGTATAATTAATATATTTCCATCATTAACAAATGGCTTTTTATTCATATATAATCCAGATCCTGCTGTAATTTGTACAGTTCCATTAACACTTGTTGTTGTAAAAGTCTTATTATTTACTTGTTTTTGTGATGGAGCTTGATTTTGTTGATTTAATCCTGTTGTATATTCTCCATCTATCCAACCTGTTTGTCCATTATATTGAATTTCATACCATCCATTCTTTTGTCCAATTACATTTACTGTAGTATTATAATTTAAGCATACTATATTTCCACTAGTTGTTGATGGCCCGTTATTCATCCATAATCCTATTGGTGATGTTACTGTTACTTGTCCTAAAACCTTAGAATTATTATTTGATGATGTATTTCCAGTTGAACCTGATTGAGAAGGTGTTAATTCATTTGTATCTTCTGCATATATCCATCCATAATTTCCATTGTAATAAACTTTATACCAACCATTATTATTTTGAGCAAATACTTGTAATGTTGTATCATAAGGTATTGTTGTTATAGCACCTGAATCAAATGATGGACTATAATTTAAATCTAATCCTTCAAGTGCAGTAGTAGTTGTAGTTCCTATATAATTAGAACTTCCAGAAATATTTTGGCTTTGTACAACTTTATTATTATTTTCTTGTGCATTTGCTAATACTGTTGTGTATTGTCCATCTACCCAACCTGTTTGTCCATTATAATAAACTTCATACCAACCATTCTTTTGTGCTATAACATTTAATATTATATTATCTCCAATACATTGTAATTGATTACTGTGTATACTTGGTGCACTATTCATCCATAAACCTACTGGTGATTGTACTGCTACTCTACCTATAAACTTTTCACTTGCTGCATTTTGTACTGTTTTGCCTGTATAATTACCTGTATATTTCCAATAGCATGTTGCTTGATATTGATTATTCCATCCATCACTTGCATTTGCTGATTGACCATCTAAATTTCTATTTCTATAACTTTGACCTGAAACATAAGCTTCGTCTCCCATTACATAAGCAATACCTTTTGCTTTATCCTTCCATCCCATAAATAAGAATGTATGATATGGTCCTGCAAAACAGATATCACCCTTTTGAATGTAATTAAAGTCTGTTTCTCTTTGCCATCCATTATTGCCTAAAAACCTTTCTAAATCTAAAGTATATCCTATACTATCTGGTACTGGAACTCCAATGGCTCTTAAAGCAGATGATTGGAAGAATACACATGTATCTTCTGGATTTCCTCCATGAAGTGTTATAGCTTCATCCATAGCTGCATTTTGATTAGCAGGTACACTTTCATATTCATATAATTTCTTATTTAAAGGTGACGCAAATCCATTTGGATTAAAATTAGGATCAGCTGCAAATCCATTATCTTGTTGAGGTATACCTATAAATGCTGTAGTTATTCCAACTTTATACTTAGTAGCATTAGTATTACTGTTAGAGTTAGAATTACTATTGCTATTAGCATTATTGTTATTGTTGTTTTCGTGATTTGAAAGTAATATTACATTTTTAACATTATTATGATTAATATTTTTATGTATATTGGAGTTTGCTGCACTACCAGCTCCANGCTGCTGGTGTAAATTTAGAATATGGTGTTCCACCTATCCAACCTGTTTGTCCATCATAAGTTACTTTATACCATCCATTTGAACTTTTTTCTGTTGTATGAAGCTTAGTTCCATTAGGTATAATTAATATATTTCCATCATTAACAAATGGTTTTTTATTCATGTATAATCCTGATCCTACTGTAACTTGTACAGTTCCATTAACAGCTGTTGTTGTAAAACTAGTTTTCTTAGCTGGTTTTGGAGCTGGTGCTGGATTTGATTTATTATTTGATTTTAATGCTGTTGTATATTGACCATCTACCCAACCTGTTTGTCCATCATATTGAACTTCGTACCATCCATTCTTTTGTCCAATTACATTTAAAGTTGTATTATCATTTAAACATACTATATTTCCACTAGTTGTTGATGGCCCATTATTCATCCATAATCCTATTGGTGATGTTACTGTTATTTGTCCTAATACTTTAGTAGTACTTCCTTTTTGATCTTGTTTTTGTGGAGTACTTCCTTTCTTACTTGGATTTGATGGTTTTTGTTGATTACTTGCTGGTATAAACTTAGAATATGGTGCTCCACCGATCCATCCTGTTTGACCTTTATAACTTACTTTATACCAACCTGTTGAACTTTTTTCTGTTGTATGAAGTTTAGTTCCATTAGGTATAATTAATATATTTCCATCATTAACAAATGGCTTTTTATTCATATATAATCCAGATCCTGCTGTAATTTGTACAGTTCCATTAACACTTGTTGTTGTAAAAGTCTTATTATTTACTTGTTTTTGTGATGGAGCTTGATTTTGTTGATTTAATCCTGTTGTATATTCTCCATCTATCCAACCTGTTTGTCCATTATATTGAATTTCATACCATCCATTCTTTTGTCCAATTACATTTACTGTAGTATTATAATTTAAGCATACTATATTTCCACTAGTTGTTGATGGCCCGTTATTCATCCATAATCCTATTGGTGATGTTACTGTTACTTGTCCTAAAACCTTAGAATTATTATTTGATGATGTATTTCCAGTTGAACCTGATTGAGAAGGTGTTAATTCATTTGTATCTTCTGCATATATCCATCCATAATTTCCATTGTAATAAACTTTATACCAACCATTATTATTTTGAGCAAATACTTGTAATGTTGTATCATAAGGTATTGTTGTTATAGCACCTGAATCAAATGATGGACTATAATTTAAATCTAATCCTTCAAGTGCAGTAGTAGTTGTAGTTCCTATATAATTAGAACTTCCAGAAATATTTTGGCTTTGTACAACTTTATTATTATTTTCTTGTGCATTTGCTAATACTGTTGTGTATTGTCCATCTACCCAACCTGTTTGTCCATTATAATAAACTTCATACCAACCATTCTTTTGTGCTATAACATTTAATATTATATTATCTCCAATACATTGTAATTGATTACTGTGTATACTTGGTGCACTATTCATCCATAAACCTACTGGTGATTGTACTGCTACTCTACCTATAAACTTTTCACTTGCTGCATTTTGTACTGTTTTGCCTGTATAATTACCTGTATATTTCCAATAGCATGTTGCTTGATATTGATTATTCCATCCATCACTTGCATTTGCTGATTGACCATCTAAATTTCTATTTCTATAACTTTGACCTGAAACATAAGCTTCGTCTCCCATTACATAAGCAATACCTTTTGCTTTATCCTTCCATCCCATAAATAAGAATGTATGATATGGTCCTGCAAAACAGATATCACCCTTTTGAATGTAATTAAAGTCTGTTTCTCTTTGCCATCCATTATTGCCTAAAAACCTTTCTAAATCTAAAGTATATCCTATACTATCTGGTACTGGAACTCCAATGGCTCTTAAAGCAGATGATTGGAAGAATACACATGTATCTTCTGGATTTCCTCCATGAAGTGTTATAGCTTCATCCATAGCTGCATTTTGATTAGCAGGTACACTTTCATATTCATATAATTTCTTATTTAAAGGTGACGCAAATCCATTTGGATTAAAATTAGGATCAGCTGCAAATCCATTATCTTGTTGAGGTATACCTATAAATGCTGTAGTTATTCCAACTTTATACTTAGTAGCATTAGTATTACTGTTAGAGTTAGAATTACTATTGCTATTAGCATTATTGTTATTGTTGTTTTCGTGATTTGAAAGTAATATTACATTTTTAACATTATTATGATTAATATTTTTATGTATATTGGAGTTTGCTGCACTACCAGCTCCAACTGTTGCTCCTATAGCTGCTATACTTATTAAACTAGTTAAAAATTTTCTATTCATTGTCCTTTCCTCCGTCTTTTGTAAATCTAAAATTATTATATTTTAAAGCAATTATTTATATCAAATTCCAAAATATATTAAAAAAGTTGCAATTTTCAGTAAATAATAAAATATTTTTTACAAAATAAGAGATTTATTCAACATCCATTTAACAATTAGGCTATATTCTGTATATATTTATCTTTTTCTGTAAAAATACTAAATTTTATAAAAACCAAATTATTTATGTAAATATTTCAAAGTAAATGTTTTATAATTAATAATCTATTACGATTAAATTTCAATTTCTTTTAAAATTAACAAATAAAAATCCTTATATAGAAATATATTCCTAAATTATTCAGTTGAAATATTACGATATTTATTAATTAAATTTTAGATACTC
>NZ_LT594785.1:2470917-2604508 GCF_900091705.1 Clostridium mediterraneense
GTTGATGGCCCATTATTCATCCATAATCCTATTGGTGATGTTACTGTTATTTGTCCTAATACTTTAGTAGTACTTCCTTTTTGATCTTGTTTTTGTGGAGTACTTCCTTTCTTACTTGGATTTGATGGTTTTTGTTGATTACTTGCTGGTATAAACTTAGAATATGGTGCTCCACCGATCCATCCTGTTTGACCTTTATAACTTACTTTATACCAACCTGTTGAACTTTTTTCTGTTGTATGAAGTTTAGTTCCATTAGGTATAATTAATATATTTCCATCATTAACAAATGGCTTTTTATTCATATATAATCCAGATCCTGCTGTAATTTGTACAGTTCCATTAACACTTGTTGTTGTAAAAGTCTTATTATTTACTTGTTTTTGTGATGGAGCTTGATTTTGTTGATTTAATCCTGTTGTATATTCTCCATCTATCCAACCTGTTTGTCCATTATATTGAATTTCATACCATCCATTCTTTTGTCCAATTACATTTACTGTAGTATTATAATTTAAGCATACTATATTTCCACTAGTTGTTGATGGCCCGTTATTCATCCATAATCCTATTGGTGATGTTACTGTTACTTGTCCTAAAACCTTAGAATTATTATTTGATGATGTATTTCCAGTTGAACCTGATTGAGAAGGTGTTAATTCATTTGTATCTTCTGCATATATCCATCCATAATTTCCATTGTAATAAACTTTATACCAACCATTATTATTTTGAGCAAATACTTGTAATGTTGTATCATAAGGTATTGTTGTTATAGCACCTGAATCAAATGATGGACTATAATTTAAATCTAATCCTTCAAGTGCAGTAGTAGTTGTAGTTCCTATATAATTAGAACTTCCAGAAATATTTTGGCTTTGTACAACTTTATTATTATTTTCTTGTGCATTTGCTAATACTGTTGTGTATTGTCCATCTACCCAACCTGTTTGTCCATTATAATAAACTTCATACCAACCATTCTTTTGTGCTATAACATTTAATATTATATTATCTCCAATACATTGTAATTGATTACTGTGTATACTTGGTGCACTATTCATCCATAAACCTACTGGTGATTGTACTGCTACTCTACCTATAAACTTTTCACTTGCTGCATTTTGTACTGTTTTGCCTGTATAATTACCTGTATATTTCCAATAGCATGTTGCTTGATATTGATTATTCCATCCATCACTTGCATTTGCTGATTGACCATCTAAATTTCTATTTCTATAACTTTGACCTGAAACATAAGCTTCGTCTCCCATTACATAAGCAATACCTTTTGCTTTATCCTTCCATCCCATAAATAAGAATGTATGATATGGTCCTGCAAAACAGATATCACCCTTTTGAATGTAATTAAAGTCTGTTTCTCTTTGCCATCCATTATTGCCTAAAAACCTTTCTAAATCTAAAGTATATCCTATACTATCTGGTACTGGAACTCCAATGGCTCTTAAAGCAGATGATTGGAAGAATACACATGTATCTTCTGGATTTCCTCCATGAAGTGTTATAGCTTCATCCATAGCTGCATTTTGATTAGCAGGTACACTTTCATATTCATATAATTTCTTATTTAAAGGTGACGCAAATCCATTTGGATTAAAATTAGGATCAGCTGCAAATCCATTATCTTGTTGAGGTATACCTATAAATGCTGTAGTTATTCCAACTTTATACTTAGTAGCATTAGTATTACTGTTAGAGTTAGAATTACTATTGCTATTAGCATTATTGTTATTGTTGTTTTCGTGATTTGAAAGTAATATTACATTTTTAACATTATTATGATTAATATTTTTATGTATATTGGAGTTTGCTGCACTACCAGCTCCAACTGTTGCTCCTATAGCTGCTATACTTATTAAACTAGTTAAAAATTTTCTATTCATTGTCCTTTCCTCCGTCTTTTGTAAATCTAAAATTATTATATTTTAAAGCAATTATTTATATCAAATTCCAAAATATATTAAAAAAGTTGCAATTTTCAGTAAATAATAAAATATTTTTTACAAAATAAGAGATTTATTCAACATCCATTTAACAATTAGGCTATATTCTGTATATATTTATCTTTTTCTGTAAAAATACTAAATTTTATAAAAACCAAATTATTTATGTAAATATTTCAAAGTAAATGTTTTATAATTAATAATCTATTACGATTAAATTTCAATTTCTTTTAAAATTAACAAATAAAAATCCTTATATAGAAATATATTCCTAAATTATTCAGTTGAAATATTACGATATTTATTAATTAAATTTTAGATACTCAATTATAATTTCAATAAACTATAAACTAGCTACTAAATATAAAGTCCTTTACTTTTTAAAAGCAAAAAAAGAGATGTCTTACTGACATCTCTTTTTTCTTAATCTACAATATTAAGCTAAATTTCTTATTAAGAATAATCTTCTTAATTTTGCTGGGAATATATCCATATCTTCTTTTGTTATTCCCTTTATTCTTACCATCACTTGTAAGTAAACTATAGCACCTATATATCCTGTTATCATAAGAGATATTACATTACCAATATATCCTGCTACAGATACTAGTGTCATTTGTAATCCTAGATTTATAAAGTATACAACAATTCCCATAATTACTGCAGCAATTGTTGGTTTTACTATACTCTTTAATGTTGATTCTCTAGCTTGCATATGCTTTTCTATTATAAACATATTTATAACCATAGCTACAAAGTTTGAAACTAAAAGCCCAATTATTGCACCATATATATTTATAACTGATATTCTTATAAATATATAACTACAAATAACTCTTATAGCAACACTTATAAATGAAGTTACCGCTCCTTCAGTTACCTTACCTAAACTATTAAGCATTGTGTTACTTAATTGGTAAATTGCTGAGAATATAAATACATAAGCTCCATAAAGCATAATCTTTGATCCACCCATTTGGCTAGTTCCAAATATAGCTCTAAATACTGATGAACTTAATACTGATAATCCTATTGCTGAAGGTAAAGCTATTATAAATCCTATTTTAACAAGCTTATTTATAGCTACTCTAAGATTTGTCTTATCTTCAGAAACATTTTCTCTAGCTATTAATGGGAATACTGAAAGTGCAAGTGAACTTATAATAATCATTGGAACATTTATAAGTTGCATATACTTACCAAAGTCTCCATATAATCCACTGACTTTTGCTTCACTATATCCAATACTTCTTAATGAATTATTTATAACTGCTTGATCTATTAGGTTACTTCCTGCATAAAGTATTAATGCTGATATTAGAAGAGGTACTGAATATTTAAATATATAAGAAACTATATATTTATTATGATGTTTTCTTGGTAAGGATTTTACTCCTCTTCTACCTCTTATATCTATAATATATTTATATTTTAAGTATATTAATGAAGCTAAAGCACCTATTGCTGTACCTATTGCCCCACCAGCAACCCCTAGTCCAAGACTATGTTTCATAAATATGTATGAAAATACTAAACTACAAATAGTATTAAGTACTTGTTCTATAAATTGTGATATTCCAAGAGGAACTAAATTATTTCTTCCTTGAAAATATCCTCTATATGCGCTACCTATAGCTGTAATAATTATAGCAGGTGCTAAAAATAGAATAGCTAAATAACTATTATTAAATCCTGTGAAATCAACTATTGGTTTTGTTAGAACTACTAATAACACTGTCATTATTAATCCCATTACAAAAAGAAAGTTTCTTCCCATTTTAAAACTTGCCATAGCATCTTTTTCATGACCACTTTGACTATATTCTGAAATAAGTTTTGGTATAGCACTTGATGATCCTGCTATAGTAACCATATAAACAAATGTATATACATTATATGCTGAATAATAATTTCCATATCCTATTCCACCTATATTTCTAATTAATAGTGGAATATAAATTAATGATAATATCTTTGAGAGTATATTAGTAAATGTAAGTACTAAAACTCCCTTCGATGCACTCTTAACGTTAATAGAAATTCCTCCTCTTTAGGTATGTTCCCTCTTTTGTTTTAATTTTCTTCTTTGAAAACAGCTTTACAAAACATACTTTATTTACAAAATTTACACTTTGTACAACTCTTCTCAAAACTTTATATTAAATACTTTTACCTTAGTTGTCAATTCTTAAACTTTGACTACTTAAGAATATATCTTCTTATTTTAATCTTTCCCATTATTTATATCTTTATATCAAGCAAAACAAAAAAGGACATACTAAAATAATTTAGTATATCCTTAATATAAAAATATAAATCTTAATTAAAATAAAATATCTGAAATATCTATTTTATCTAATCCTAAAGCTTCATTTTTAAAATTAGGATTTTGATGTGCTTGTATATATAAACCTATAGTTTTTTTATCCTGCTTCTTTTCTGTAAAAGTAAAGTATATATCACTACTTTCTTTAAATTCATTTTCTGTATAAAGTATAACCTTCCGTTTTAAATCAGCATATAATTTATATCTTTCTCTTAAATCAAAAGCTTCTCTTAAATAATCTATAGAAACATAATATTCTTTTTCTAAATCTAACTCTTTTAAAAGAGAATATATCTTCCATGAATACTTTCCTTTTAAGTTTAAAATCCTACTTGCATTATATTTTTCAAAAACCAACTTTATTTTTTCAAATAAGCCTTCAATGGCCTCTTCATATTTTATATTAACAAAATCATATTTCTCATTAATTTCTATAGAAGAAATTATACTTAGATATAATATACTCCCCGCAGAAGTTGTCACTGTTAAAACTCTCTTACTAAAATCCTTTAAAACTTTCACTAATTTCTCATTATCTAAATCTAAAGCTTTGCTTAATTTACTTAATTTAAATTTTATAAAATTCTCTTCTACATTTACAAATCGTACAAATATCTTTAAAAGTTTTTCTTCATCCTTACTTAAAGTTAAGGAATTTTCTATAGAAAAACTAGGTATATCAAAAGAAATCTCATTTTTCATAAACTCTACCTCATAAATAAATATAATCTTAATTATATCATTAATTTAAAACTTGAGTTTTATTTTTTGATACTCCTAAAAGTGCTATACCTAAAGCTATAATACTTAAAATAAATATTATAATCAAAGCAATATTACTATGACTTTTCCAAAGCACTCCTGTTAAAACTGCTCCTAAAAAACTTCCTATATATATGAAAGCATTTATAAACCCATTTACTGCTCCTGTAAATTCAGAATTAATCATTTGATTTACTACTGTTGGTATTAATGTTGATAAAATAGTATAACCTGTGAATATAAATATTGACTTAATTAATGAAACAAATATATTTCCATTTATAAATAATATTATTACTCCTATAAATAAGCTAGTACAAGATATTATAATAATTTGTTTTGCAAAGCCTTTTTTAACAAATTTCATAGAAATCTTCATAAACACTATAGCAAGTAAAACAGATGGAGTTAATACTTCCCAAAGTCTACTTTGACCTATAGTTTTATCTAAATGATTTGGAATTATAAAAAATCCAGACATTCCTATAAAAGGAGTTACAAAAGCTAATAAAATAAGCCCTATAAAAGATTTATTTGCTATTAAAGCTTTTAGATAAGCTTTAGTAGATTCAGTTTTAACTGATTCTTTTTTCTTTTCTATCTTTTGTGACTCATCTGATTTTAAAAATACTAAAACACTTAAAAAGACTATACTTACAAGTATTGTTGAAGCTATATAAAGATCCTTTACATCTATAAAGCTAATAATTAGAGGTCCTCCCCCTAAAGCTAAAATATAAGCAATTCCTTGTACAGTTCCTATTAAACTCATAGAATCTGCTATTTTATCCTTTTCAACTTTTTGTGAAACCCAAGCATAAGCTGCTGATGTTATAGCTCCACTACCTTGCAATACCCTTGATAAAAGATACACATAAGCATTATTAGAAATACAAGCTAATAGTAAGCCTAAAATTAAAAGTCCAAGTCCAATTAAAATAACTTTCTTACTTCCTATTTTATCAGCTAAATTTCCAAAAGGTATTTGAAATATTCCCTGACTTAAACTAAAAATTCCTAAAGCAACTCCTCCAAGTGCTAAAGTTCCATAAACTAAACTTTGTGTATAAGTAGAAACAAAAGGAACTATAATACTCATTGACAATTGACGAACTCCAAGAGCTATAGCAAGAACCAAAACAAAATTAAATTCCCTTGAAGATAATTTATTCTTCATTTGATTTACATCTCCTTTAAAATAGTTTAGCTAAATAAATACTCAAAATACTATTTACCTAGCTCTACTATGCCTTATCTAAAAATAATTCTACCCTCAATATATGACTATGTCAATTAATAGACATAGTCATTAAATGGTTATCCTTAATAGTTCCCTTATTTGCTATACTACACGTTATAATATATTTTTTAGTAATAACTAAATATAATTCTTATAAATATAATTCACTATAATATAAAATAAAGTACAGTAAATAAAAAAGCTATCTAAAAAAGATAGCTTTCTTTCATATATAAATATAATTTTTAATTATATCCTTTTGGATTTTTACTTT
The DNA here is from genome assembly GCF_900091705.1 of Clostridium mediterraneense. Classification (GTDB taxonomy): domain Bacteria; phylum Bacillota; class Clostridia; order Clostridiales; family Clostridiaceae; genus Sarcina; species Sarcina mediterraneense. The sequence goes on from NZ_LT594785.1 coordinate 2,477,484, forward strand.
GCCAATTCCATGAATCTCTACACATATCATCAAGATTTCTTGTAGCAAACCAACCAAGCTCTTCATTAGCTTTCTTTGGATCTGCATAACATACAGCTACATCTCCAGGTCTTCTATCAACTATTTTATATGGTAATGGACTACCACTCGCTTTAGAAAATGCTTCTACAAGTTCTAATACTGAATATCCATTTCCTGTTCCAAGATTATAAGTAACAAGTCCTGAGTTTTCATTTAATTTATCTAAAGCTTTTATATGTCCAATAGCAAGGTCAACTACATGGATATAATCTCTTACTCCTGTACCATCCTTAGTATCATAATCATTTCCAAATACACTAAGTTCTTTTAGTTCACCAATAGCAACCTTTGTTATATAAGGCATTAAATTATTTGGTATTCCACTTGGGTCTTCACCTATTAATCCACTTTCATGAGCCCCAACTGGATTAAAGTATCTTAAAAGAGCTATATTCCAGCTACTATCTGATTTATATAAATCCCTTAAAATATCTTCTATCATAAGCTTTGTAGCTCCATAAGGATTAGTAGCTGAAAGCTCACATCCTTCATGTATAGGAATTATCTTACTTTGTCCATAAACAGTTGCTGATGAACTAAATACAAAATTCTTTACTCCAAACTTTCTCATAATTTGAAGTAATACTAATGTACTTGTTATATTATTGTGATAATATTCTAAAGGTTTTTGTGTTGATTCTCCAACAGCTTTAAAAGCCGCAAAATGAATTACTGAATCAATTTTATTTTCTTCAAAAACTTTTTCAACATCACTAGCATTAAGAAGATTGTATTTATAAAACTTAATTTCCTTACCTGTTATCTCCTTTATTCTATCCTTAACAAGTTCTTTACTATTACTAAGGTCATCTATAACTATTACATTATGTCCTTCATTTAAAAGTTCCACACATGTATGGCTTCCTATATAACCCATTCCTCCAGTTACTAAAACGTTCATATTTTTCCCCTCTCTCTATTACAATTATAACTAATTTTATTGTATATCTATTTTTTCTTACTTATATTTGAATTAAGGAGTTATCTTAATTTAAGATAACTCCTATTAATTATTCCACTATAGTTTTTAAGTATTCTTTAAAACTATCTTTTAAATCATCTCTTCTTAAAGCATACTCTACTGTTGCTTTTAAAAATCCAAGTTTATCTCCAACATCATATCTCTTACCTTCAAAGTTATAAGCATACATAGCCTCATTGCCTATTAAAGTTAAAAGAGCATCTGTTAATTGAATTTCTCCACCTTTACCAGGCTTAGTGTTTTCTAATATTTCAAATATTGTTGGAGTTATTATATATCTTCCAAGAATAGCTACGTTTGTTGGCGCCTCTTCTTTAGATGGTTTTTCTACAAGATTTCTTACCTTATAAACTCCATCTTCAATATGAACCCCATCAACTATTCCATATTTTGAAACATCTTCTTCTGGAACTGTTTGAACTCCAAGTACACTTGTATTGTACTCATCAAAACATTCAATTAATTGTTTTAAACAAGGTTTTTCATCATTATAAACAATATCATCACCTAAAAGTACAGCAAAAGGTTCATTACCAACGAAAGTTTTAGCACAGCTTATAGCATGACCAAGACCTTTGGGCTCTTTTTGTCTTATAAAATGTATATCAACCATATCTGAGATTTCTCTTACCATTTGTAAAAGTTCAGTTTTACCTGATTGCTCAAGTTGCATTTCAAGTTCTAATGATTTATCAAAATGATCTTCTATACACTTCTTACCTTTACCTGTAATTATAAGTATTTCTTCTATCCCTGAAGCAATAGCTTCTTCAATTATATATTGAATTGTTGGCTTATCAACTATTGGAAGCATTTCCTTTGGTTGAGCCTTTGTAGCTGGAAGAAATCTAGTTCCAAGACCAGCTGCTGGAATAATAGCTTTTCTTATTTTTTTCCCCATAATAATCTCCTATCTCCTATTCTTAGATCACACTAATCATCAAACTCTTCATTTGGTAAATCTTTATTTTCAAATATAAAGTTATATAATTCTTGATTTGTTTTAGCTTGATCAAATACTAAGAACCATTCACCATTAATTATCTTTCCATAACTATCGTTATTTAAAGGTAATCTAGCTTGTTTTATAGTACTTGTATTCATCTTTAAGATCTCTGTTCCTAAAGAAATTATTTCAGAATTACTTAAATTAGTTTGAACTGTTGGTAACATCTCATCTAATAATTTTGGATATTCTGTCATAGGAAGAGCTTTTATCTTTGTATATAATTGTTGCATAACAGCTCTTTGTCTATATGTTCTTGCATAATCTCCACCTGTATAGTGTCTTATTCTACAATAAGCTAAAGCTTGTAATCCATTTAAATGTTGTTCTCCAGTTTGTTCTATGTATGGAACATTAGTGTGATAAATTTGATTTAATTGCCATAAAGGTGCCTTCATAGCTTTAATCTCATCTGCATTTATATTAACAGTAATCCCACCTAACATATTAACAAGTTTTGGTAAAGAAGTAAAGTTCTCGGCAACGTAATATTTAATATTCATATGATAATCTTCATTAATTGTTCTTAAAGCTAATTGAGGTCCTCCAAAAGCATAAGCTGCATTAATCTTATTCATACCATATCCTGGAATATTAACATATGAGTCTCTCATGATTGATGTTAACTTCAATGTATTATTGTTAGTATCTATAGTTGCTATCATTATAGTATCTGATCTTCCTGCTGTTCCTTTAGGCTCATCTATACCGAAGATAGCTATATTTGTTATACCTTTAAATTTATCTAATTTTGTTTCTACTTGACTATCTATTCCAAGATCTTTGTCATTTAATTGAACTCTATTTACCTTATTAAGATAATTTGATACAACAAAGTATCCTCCAGCAACTCCAACCCCTAGTATTACTACTAATACAAGAACAGTTATCCAAATTTTCTTTCTAAATGATGGCTTCTTTGCATTATCCATAAAAAGTCTCCTTTTCCCAATTCTAAATTAAACATAAAGTTTAACTTTATTAATTTTCTTTTGTGTAAATTAATTTTTTTTAAAATATCTTTTTATATAAATTAACTCTTCTTTTTCTATTTTTATTAATGAAAAAATATCCTCTTTACACTCCCTAGAATACTTAATTAAATAAAGGCCTCCATAAATAATATAAGCAATTGTTGATGCTATTGCTGAGCCAATTATTCCAAGTCTAGGTATTAAAAATATATTTAATACTACATTAATAATAAAACTTAGAAATCCAAAGAGTAATTCTACCTTCATAAGACCTCTAGACATATAAACATTTGATAATACTTTTCCAAAAGATGCTACAACAGTTCCAAGTAAAAGAATTATTGTAACTTCTACAGCTTCTGTATAAGCTTTACCATAAATAAATGGTATAAGTGGTGATCCTATAACTCCTACAATAACTATTATTAAACTTAAGTAAAAACTAATTTTCATAGTAGTTACCGTAAGTTTATGCTTTTCTTCTTCGTTACAATTAACAAGTTTTCCAAGAAAAGCACTCCCTATACTATTAGGTATTAAAAACACCATCTCTGCTAAACTAACTCCGAGTGTATAAATACCAAGTTGTACAATTCCAAGTTCTGGCTTTATCATAAATTGATCTACTCTATAATTTAAATAAACTAATATTGCTGCTGTATATGCTGCAATACTATTAGAAAACTCTATCTTTAAAATATTAAAATTAAATTCTTTATTAAAACTATAATGGTGTGATGTATTAGCCTTAAGCTTATATGTAATAACAATAAGCATAATAAAGTAAGTAATAAATCTATTCACTATAATACTCTCTATAGTAAACTTACCTAAGAATATCATGATTATATTAATTATAAATTCAGCTACCACCTGTATTATCATAAACTTATTTACATAATAAAGCTTTTCCTCTGCTATATAACAATTGATTATGTAATAACTAAGCATTGTTGTTATTATCAATAATCCACCTGCTAAAACTGTAATAATAGAGTATCCAAGTAGAAATATATTGAATACTCTTAATATAAACAATACTAGAGAAATAAGACCTGAACTAATTATTAAGAATTTAAAATTAGTATTAAATACAGATTTCTTATCTAATCGCTTATCTTTTAAATATATAGAACTAACTATATTAATTCCAAAATGGCCATAGTCATAGCCTAGACCTATTATTAGAACTATATAACTATACAGACCTCTATTTTCAACTCCAAGAACTTTAGCAAATAATATTGTATTTATAGCTGTTATAAATAGTTTTACAGCTTGAGTTATAAGGTTTTTTTTCATGTTATTAGAATACGATTCATTTGCCATAAAAACCATCCTTACTGCTTCTATTCTAGGTTTACTGGTTAAAATAATCTTTTAAATTATCTTAACATTTTCATATAGACAAATCCCCTAAGTTTATTAGGCATTATTCTAACTGCACTTCTTGTTAAAATATTAAATATAAATTCCTTATATGAAATAAACTTAATCTTTAACATTTCCTTTTGCATTTTATATTCTCTTTTTATGTACTTTACTCCACCTCTACGCTCAAACATACTAGCTCCTGTTCTCGCATATACAAGATTTTCTTGAATATTGTACATTTTAGCTCCATTCATAATCATTCTTATCCATAAATTATAATCTTCAAACCATAAAAAATTCTTATAATTTCCGGCTTTAAGAACTGCTGATTTTTTATACATAACAGTCATATGATTAAAAGGATTTCTCTTTTTAGCATATGATTTTATGTTTTCATCTGTATCTGGAACATTTCTTTTAGAAATAATATTTTCGATATTACCATCAAACTCTACAATATTACTTCCAACCATATCTAAGTTTTTTTCTTGCATTATAGCAAGCTCTCTTTCAAATCTATTTTTAGCGGCTATATCATCAGTATCCATTCTTGCTATTATTTCATAAGAACACTCTTCAACGCCTCTTCTAAGCGCAATACCCAGACCTTGGTTTTCCTCAAATTCTATAAACTTGAATAGAGATTTATAATTTTTATCAAACTGATCTAAAATATTATTTAAATTATCACCAAGTTTTCCATCTTTAATGATTACTATTTCACTTGGCATTACAGTTTGATTTAATATACTTTCAATTGCTTCTTTCAAATACTTTGGGTCCTCTTTATAGTAAACAGACATAAGTACTGAAAACTTCATTTGTTACTCTCCCTTCTTTTGTTAATTTTTCTTTTGTTAAACTAATCTCTTCTACTCTTCATAAAAATAACTAAGGCTATTAAGCCTCTGTAAATTAAATAATAAAGTGTCAGTATTATAAATATAATACCTGTATGGAGCATCATATATTCAGCTAATACATTAATGAGTAAAGCTATATAATATAAGAATCTAACTAAATTAAGTTCTACTGTTCCATCTCTCATAAAGGCAAGATATTTTATATTAAACTTCTTTTCTGAAGCCTTTTCAAATGTTCTAGGAATTGATATTGCTACTATAAATACAGCTATAGTTAAAAGCACATTTCCTTTGAAAATCATTAAGGCTGTTATATATCTTAGTGTACTAAGGATAAAGAAGCTTAATATAGATAGCCTTCCTCTAACTTTATTATGCATAAAATAGAATATTTCTATTAATACTAAAGCTATTAAAAATTGAATATATTCTAACTTTAAGAAATAAATTATTATTACACTTAAAATTGCTATTATATATTTAACAATTAAAATTGTAGTTATATTTTTTTCAACATAGGTGAGTTCATCCTTACTCAATCTCAATGTTGGATTTTTTTCTGTCTTTATAGTAAAGACATCATTTCTTATATAACCAATTTCATATATAGACATAGTTCCTATAAGAGCTACTATAACTCCTACTCCTATAGTTACTGGTGATATATTACTTTTATATAACATTGCATAAGCAAATAAAAATACTGGTATTATAAAAGTAAATAGATATGCTACTTTTTTAGAATTTCCTTTAGTTCTTGTATAAAATGTGTACAAAAAAGGAATTATATATTTTGTCATCTCCTAATCCTCCAAAAATATAAATTTTTCTTCTTTTCTTTGTTCCCAAAAGGCCTTATTATGTTTATTAATAACTATATAAGACTTTTTAGTTTCTTTAACAAAACTATAATCAGTTTCATTATCAGTAATCATAACTAGTTCATTATATTTTGAGAATTGATTCTTAAACTTTAAGAATTTTGTATATAAAATATCTTCCTCAACCTTACCTGTGAACTTATTATCCACAAGCTCTGCTTTAGAAGATATCACACCATCTATATCCAATTTTTCTGCTATTCTTTCAGCAATAAATCCATAAGATGCAGAAATCATAATAACTTTATATCCTTTTTTCTTATACTCTTCTATTATAGAATGAGTCTTTTCTATCTTTTTTTCTGATAAAAAATCATCTATAAATCTATCAACTAAATCTCTTATTTCTTTATCTGTTTTATCCTTAAGAATCTGTGTTATTAAAGCTCTGCTCATATCATACTTAAACAACTTATTACTAAACTTATTAATAACTTTAAACATAAAACTTGAATTTTTTCTTTTGATATTTAAATATTTTTTATCTTCTGCAAAACTATAGTTAAGAAAATCTTGAGTTGTATTAGAATCATAAAGAGTATTACATAAATCAACTGCTAATATCTTTTCCATCTATTTTTCTCCTAATAATAAATCTAATTCCTTCTTCCAAAGTTCTTTAATATTCTTATAATCAAATACCTGACTTCTTTCTTTTGATTTTTTAGATAACTCATTATAAGTATCCTTATCATCTAAAAGTCTTATAATATCTTTTGCTAACTTTTCTTCATATTCATTAATATTTGTATCATCTATTGAATCATTATTGCCAAAATCCTCTATAAGCATTCCATATTCCTGAATATCAGAATAATTTATCTCTTTTCCAAATAGACTTGGTGCTATAATCTCCCTTGGTCCAGAAATACAATCAGTTGATATAGCTGGAACTCCTAATGACATTGCTTCAACTATAGTCATTCCAAAACCTTCATATAAAGAAGTACCTACATATAAATCAGAATATTTTATAAACTTATATGGATTTTTATTAAACCCAACAAAAATAACATTCTTTTCTATACCAAGCTTTAAAGCAAGATTTTTTAATCTTTCTTCAAGCTCTCCCCTTCCTACAATGAGAAGCTTTGCATTATTCTTAATTTCAACTACTTTTTTAAAAGCTCTTATTAGATGCCATTGACCTTTTTGAACATTAAGTCTACCTATATTTATAAGAACCTCATTTTCAAAAGTCTCTAGAGGAAGTTCCGTAACTTTCTCTAGAGATATATTTTGTATATTATCAAGAATTTGAGGATTATAAATAGTCTTAGCATTTCTAGCTCCATAATTATTTCTTAAATAATCTTCTCCAACCTTAGAAACTGAAGCAATAAGGTCTGATTTTTTTATTATATAGGGAAGCATTTTTTTCATATAAGTTGGATAATCTATATCTATATTATTATGAATAGTAGTAATTACCTTTTCATTTTGCTTAGTCAAGCAATTCATAAGATCAGTCTTTGGAAGATGACTGATTACTACATCAAAATTATACTCTTTTTTTACTTTTTTAAGTTTAGAATATATTTCATAATCTTTAAAAATTTTGTTTATTCCTTGCCTTCTTGCTATGTTTAAGTCTATTATTTCTCCTTCATAATCAAAACTCACCCTATTTTCATAAAGAATTATATAAACTTCATAACCAAGTTCTTTGTATATAATAGATAAATTAGCCGCAACTTTTTCTGCTCCACCATCAGATAAAGATGGCACTATCATTGCTAATCTTTTTTTCTTCATTTTATCCTCCAATTATGTTTCCAAATAAATTGATTCTATATGGAATGTAGAATACAGCATTGACCATAAGTATTCTGACTACCATCATTGCAAATATACCAATAAATATCATTAAGACAAACATTCTTATTTTTTTATTATTAATCTTGCTAACTAACATAGGAACTAATAAAATTAATGATAATCTAAAGTAATTTGCAAACCTTACTGCAAATACAAAATAATTATTTAATAATACATATGAACATATTGATATGAAATAAGTATTAAATAATATGTTAAATTTTCTACTTGCAAGATCATATTTTTCTCTCATATATAAGATAAAAATAAGCATAAAGAAATCAAATATAACATTAAAACTAAGTCCTACTTTTTGAGCAAAAGTTTTACCTAAAGTGTATTCATATAATTTATCTCCTATAAATCCACCTACATGCTTACCTATTTCTCCTAATATAGCCATATTTAAAAACTGACCTAAAATAGTTAAGACTATATATGTAATGATAAAAGTTCTTACTTTATATTTTCTAGCACCGACTATAAATATTACTAAGACACATAAAGAAGATATATGGAATAAGCTTCCTAATAATATAAGTATTAACGAAGCTACATTAAATTCTTTTCTTCCTTTAATAAATAGTACTATTGCAGCTAAATCAAGTGATTGAGCTAATGTACTTCTTATTTGCCCCATATCTCCTATCAAATAATATAGACAAAAACATATAAATAGTGAGAAGAATATATATTTACTTTCTTTCTGAATTGCAATACCTTTTATCACTAATGTAAGTAGTGATACTACAAAAAATACTATCCATGAATTATCTGATATAAAGCCTAAAATATAATTAAGTTGCTGATATCCCCACTCCATATTTGTAACTTTAATCCCTAGACTTATTCTATTAAAAACTTCTACATATGAATAATAATCATGTCCTGTATAATATCTGCATCCAGCAAAAATAATAAGTCCTGCAATTACAACCCAATATAAATATGGTTTGTATTTATAAGCTTTAGTACCATCTTCATATTTATCTGATTGTATAAAGTCTATAAAAGCTAATCCAGCGAGAGATATTAGTATAAAATAATATATCATTAATGCCCTCCTTCTATTTTCTTAAACATATTGCATGGGCTAAAACTAAATTTATCTTGCACCTTCTCCTGAAAATACTATAAATATAGTTTTAAAAATTATTTTTAAATCCATTTTTATCCCTCTATGTTTCATATAATAAAGATCTAAATCTAATTTTTCCTTTGGAGTTATATCATACCCTCCATTAACTTGTGCATATCCTGTGAGACCTGGTTTAATTAAAGCTCTAACTCTAAAATTGGGTATAGTCTTTTCAAATTCTTTATAAAAGATTTCTCTTTCTGGTCTTGGTCCTACTATTGTCATATCTCCTTTTAAGATATTAAATAATTGAGGAATTTCATCAAGTCTTGTCTTTCTAATAAAATGACCAACCTTTGTAATTCTAGCATCATTTTTTTCTGCCCATTTAGCACCATTTGCTTCTGCATTATTAACCATTGATCTTACTTTATATATATTAAATTCATGATTATTAACACCTAATCTTTTTTGAACATAAATAGGATTTCCCTTACTTTCTAATCTAACTGCTATACAAACAATTAAAAGCAGTGGCCATACAATTAAAATAGAAATTAAACTTACTATAATATCAAAGCTTCTTTTTAGAAATAAATAAAAATGTGATACTTTAAATTCATCATAAACCGCTATATTTACTTCATCATAATTCTCTATACTGTCTTCTTTATAATTCATAAATACCTCCTGTTTTTTATCATTTGTTTATTTCCTATTTCTTTATCAAATTAAAAGTATTTATTTCTTACTTCTAAAATAACTTCTATAAATAATGAAAAACCAAAAGCTATTATAAACCCTATTAAAGCTCCGATAATTGAACATGTTATTCTATCTGACATTGTAAAGTTCTTTGTAACATTCACATTATAATTTAATTCAAATATAGTATTAGGCTGATAGTATTTCATATAATAAATCCCCGCATTAGCAACTGCAAGTACAGTAGGTAAAGCTTCCTCTTTATTATTTGATGAATACACTAATTTTATGTCACCTTTATTCATATTAAAAAGAACATTTAAATTTTTACTAACTTTAGACTTCATATCAGGCTGTCCAAGATTGTCCATCGCCTTATCAACTGCTTTACTATCCATTATAATTGCGATTTGATTTAATCTTAATTTATATAAAGCAAGTTCTCTTGCAGAATCAGAAGAATACTCTATATACGGAATATGTATTGTTGCTTCTGCCTTATACTTTGGTTTAACTATATATAAAGAAGTAAGTACTCCTAAAATTACGCCTATTAATAAAATAATCCACCATCTACTAATAGTTTCAGAAAAGTCCCTATATGTATATAGTTCTTTCTTCATATTTCTCTCCTTTTCAAAATAATACAACATATTATAACATGTAAATTTTATTAATTAAAGGTTAACAAATAACTAAAGAAATGTTACATTTGATTTATTTTACATATTTTAAAATGCTTATTAATTTATTTTTTTTAAATTTAAAGTAATATACTTTAAGGATTAAATTTCTCTTTTTTGGGCATTGATACCATTATTGATCCTGCTATTATAAGTAAAGTGCATATTAACATTTTTATACTTATATTTGTTCCTAACATAGCCCATGAGAATATCATTGACCAAACAGAATATCCAATATTAAGTACCATTGCTTTAGTTGCTCCAATTTGATGTATCGCAGCATAATAGCAAAAATATGATATAGCACCTGAAAGAGCCATAACTATTAGCATTCCTATACTTTGTGAATTAGATAAAGCTTTTAATACTAAACCTACTCCTGAAATAATAGGTATTATAATTATTCCATAAACTAAGGATGATGTTATTTGCCTTAATAAAAGAGCATGCTCTGGTGATATTTCTTCATCTTTCATTCCATATCCACAAATAACACACTCACTTCCCCAACCTAAAACATTTATAATAACAAAAATAACTCCTAGTAAATTAAAACTAGCTTTTCCACCTGTAAATCCTAATAATATAATTGCTATAATCATAATTGCCAAACCAGTCCAAGCTTTTTTTGTTATTTTTTCTTTTAAAATTATTGAGGCTAATAAGGCTCCAACTGCTGGATAAACAGATGAAATTGCAGCAGTTGTTGGTGCTCCTAAAAATTTAATTGACATATAGTAAGCAGTCATTCCAATAGGGCCCCCCATAAGTGCTCCTAAAATAACAAATTTACTACTCCTTGTTTTTATCACTTTAAAGAAATCTTTTAAATTTGATTTCACTGCTAAAAAAGCTATAATCCAGATAGCAGAAAATGAATCATAAATAAAGACACTTACAAATGGAGCTAGGAATAATACTTGCTTATCTCCTATAAATGGAGCCATACTAAGTAATATTCCTGATAAAACAGTATAAAATCCCCATGCAGCAGCTGATGTAGCTCCTTTAGCTATACCTAAATAGAATTCTTTATTCATATATTTTCACCTAAGACCTTATTTAGAGCTTTTTTACATCTATTAAATCTATCTAAACCATAAGTTCCAAACTCTTCACCTTGTTCTTCCTTTATCCTTGTCCAAATACTCCAAAGTAAATCTTGGCATATCTTATAAATTTCTAATCTCTTTTTAGAGTTCTTATCCTCTTTGCCTTCAAAGTACATCTTAAGCATTAATTCTTCATCTTCTTGTGAAAATTCACATTCTATTGAATGAGCTGCTAAATCCCACATCGGATCATTTAAGCCACTATATTCCCAATCTATAAGATACATTTTTCCATTCTTATCTTTAATAAAATTTTCTGGAACAGTATCACAATGACAAGGTGTTAAATAAGCACCATTATTCTTAAGAATGGTTTCTAAAGACATTACCTTTTCTCTAACTTCTGAATATCCATCATAATATTTACCATTCAATTTATTAAGTAAAGATTCATATTCCTTAATATACTGAAATACATTAAATTCATTTTTCATTTCCAAATTAGAATTATGTAACCTTCTTAAAATATCAGTTATCTTTTTCATATTTATTTGCATCTTTGCCATAGCTGGATTTATAGTTTCAGCTCCTTCAATCATAGCTGAAACTTTAGTACCTGTATTGACATCATAATATAATATTTCAGCATCAATTCCAGCTTTAGCAACTAAGCTAGAATTAATAGCTTCGCTTTTTCTATCAATCATCTCATTTGTTCCAGCTCCTGGTATCCTAATAACATACTCTTTTTCTTTAACTTTTGCTTTATAATTATTATTAGTCATCCCTCCAATAGGATAAACCAAGCTAATTTCATCTCTTTTTATATCAAGATTATTAATTAGAACATTTTTAACTTCTTCTATTCTTGTAGAAATTTCTTTTCTTCTAAGTCTTGGCATAATATTTTTTATAAGCATCTCATATTGATTCCTGTTATCTATCTCTCCCCAAACAAGATCAATAATTTTTTCTACTCCAACTTTATGCTCCCTTGAAATATCAAGTATTATATATTCATAATTAACATATGGATTCATATTCATGGAAAACTCTTCTAACATAAGTTTAAAGAATTCTTTAGAAATCTTACTTATACCTATCATTTCTCCATCTATCTTATTAAATTGATGAATGTCTTTTGATATCTTGTAAAGATAATTTTCTCTTATTTCTACAAAGGCTTCATCACCTGAACCTGACTCATTAGTAATTAAAACACAATCTTTATAACTGCTATTTATAATTCTCTCAATTGCTACATCTTCAAATACTAAATCATTTTCTATGATAAGAAAGTCTCCATCTAATTCTTTCTCTGCTAACGCTAAAGATGCCATATTCCCTGTCCATTTATAATAATCATTTTTAACAATACGAATTGTATTATCAAAGCTCTTAAGTTGCTCAAAATATTCTGACTTATACCCTGTTACTATAACTATTTTTTCAATTCCATTTTGTTTTAGTATCTTTATTATTCTTTCAATGACTTTAAAATCTTCAATTTCTAAAAAACCAACTGGCCTATCAAAATCTTTTCTATTTCCAGCTGCTAATATAACAGCTTCTTTTATCTTATTGTTTATAACTTCTTTCATATATTTCTCCAATTAAAATTTAAGTTGTTATTTTCCTAATCTTGATTTTACTCTGGCTAAAATAGGTCTAACTATAACTAAGAAACTTTCATCTTTTATAATAAATAAGACCCCAAAATAAATAACTGAACAAATTATTGATGATATCATTAACTGTATAAATGGTACATCTATCATTTTCTTTATTATATAAACTACTGGGATAAATATGAGCGAAACATATAAATATCTATAAATTTCCCTACTATATAAATTAATTTTTAATTTTAGCTTATTTTTGATATATAAATATTGATAAATTATAACTACTATATTGGCTATACCTGTGCTTAAAATAGAAGTATTAACACTAAAGTAGCCAAACTTTATAAGTAGTGCATTTAAAATTACATTTATAATCCCACCTATAAATAATATTTTTACTTGTTTCTTTTCTTGCTTATATACATAAATAACTTGGTTTCCTGCAATTTCATCAAAAGCAAGTGTAACCATATATATTCCAAAACAAGCTAATACTCCAAAACCTTCTGTATACTGACTTCCAGCATAAAGTTTTAAAAGCTCTGAAGAAAATAGTATCATTCCCATAACTGCTGGGAAAATAAGCATAAAATAAATTTTAGTAACCTTATTTAAAAGGTTTATGTATTCTGTTTTATCATCTTTTTCAACATAAGCATGAAGTCTAGGGGCTATTGCTTGAATTACTGACATCATAAAAGTATTAAGTACTGACATTATTCCTTGACCTACTACATAGTAGCTAAGTACAACTGCTCCACTAAAGTATCCAAGCATATATCTATCTGATTGAGTATAAAGAACATTAGCATTTGATAGTATAACAACTAAAATCATTGGCCATATATGTTCTAAAATCTTAATATTCTTAAATGAAAATTTTACTTTTCTTTTTATATAAATAAAACTAATTACGCTTGTTGCAACTGTTGCTAAAGAATTTAAATAGACATAAGTTTTAAAATCTTCAGGTCCTTTAACTAGTAAAATAATTGCTAAAAAGTAAATTAGTCTAACTACTACTGTTTTTATAGTTACAAATCCAAAATTCTCTAATGCCTCATTCATCCAATCTATCTGGAATGCATTAAAAATAAATTGAATATTTAAAATCATACAAATCCAATAAACTTCTGTACCTCTTACTGTAAAATATAAAATAAGTACAAAAATTATAAGAGCTACTATATTAGTAATTAAAGTAATAATAAATAACGATGTGAATTTCGATTCAAGCTGTTCTTTATCATTTTTAATCTTACTAATTTCTCTTACACCATACTGAAGTATTCCAAATGTCCCAAACATAAAGAAATAGTTAAATATGCTCTGTGCATAATTTAAACTACCTACTTGATCTGGAACAAGAACTCTCATTACATATGGTCCTATAAGAACAGGTAAGATTATTTTAAATAAATTAAGTATTATCTTAAAAATAGTATTTTTATATAAGGATTTCTCTGCCATTATTACTCTCCTCATAAATTTCAATATGTGTTGCATGAGTATGTCTCTCTTCAACAGAAGGTATTCTCATATAATCACCATATAGATTTTTCAAAATTATATCTGGATTATTAGGTATTGAAAATTTATAACCTTCAAATTCTGCTTCCTTTAAAGGAAATAGATTTTTCTCCTCATAAATAAACTGATTATAAAAATAAGTATCTACCCCGTAAGTATACTTATCAGTTCCAAACTTCTCATTTATCCAAATAGTACTTCTTATTAGTCTTTGAAAATATTTATAATTTATAGGTTTTAAAATAAACTCAATAAACTTTTTAATAGGGTTAGTCTTATTTGTTTCTTCCTTAACCTGTATAAGTCCTTGTCCTATTACTCTTTGAAGTTTTGTTATAAGCTTACTTTTAGGTACCCTATCCATTGGAAAAACATCTATAAATATTCCTTCATTATAGTTAACCTTATCTCTTCCCTTTTCTTTAAATAAGCTATTGTTATGTCTTATTTTCATTGGACAACCATTTACACCATATGTTTTTTCGGTATCAATTGTTTGAACAAAATATTTACTTCCTAACTCACTTTGCGCTACTTTCTCAAACTTTTTATAATTATCTCTAGTCATAGAAATATCTAAATCGTCATCCCAAGGAATGAACCCCTTATGCCTTATAGCTCCAAGTAAAGTTCCATCACTTAAATAATATTCGATATTATGTTTCTTACAGATTTTATCTATTTCAAACATCATTTCAACCATTATCATTTGTGCATCTCTTAAAATCAATTTTATATCTCCTTTATTAATTTCTATATTCAAGTCTAAATAAAATAATATTTTATTAAATATTGTTAAATAAATCATTAATATACTTTAAAAGATTATACCATTATATTAAAATTCAATAAAAAAACATTTAATATCTATAATGTAATCATTTAACTACTATTTTTAAATTTTATTAAAGTTTTATTCTTTAATGTTATTTAATTTTAAAAATAATGTAGAATTCATAGCATATAGTTAAATAATAATTATCAATTGTAAATTTTATTTAATATCAAATTTTCCCCTAAGTATTTCTAATATCTCTTCTCTCCTTCTTCTAACTTTAGAATAACTTTCTCCTTTCAAATTAGACCATCTGGTTAACATTCCAGAACTTTTTGAATATAAAAATAAAATAAGTTCCCTATCATATGCACTCAATTCCTCTAAAGCAGTTAAAAGTTCTTTTAGCATAAATTCTTTTTCAACAATTTCTTCTGTTAAATTATCATCACAAATAAAATCTGAAGCAAACATACCATCTGCAACGGGTGCATCTAAACTACTTTCATAACTTTTTCTCATGGTATTCCTAATCATATTATTAAAATTATTTCTTATAGCTCCATCAAGATATGCTGTAAAACTACTTTTACTTTCAAAATTATATTTATCAATTGAATTAAGTGCTGTAACTCTAGCTATCTGAATTAAATCTTCTGTTTCATATCCCTTAATAAAATAACTCATAGCTCTTTTTATAATAAGAGGGTTATATTTTTCTAAAATATACTCTGTAGACTTCATATCACCACTTTTAGCTTTTAATAAAATTTCTCTAAATTTACTTCCCATTTATTCCACTCCCCCTACTTTATAAGTACATTTTATACGAACATATGTTCGTTTTCAAGGTATAAAATGTATTTATTTGGAAATTTATTTCTACTAAATATATATACCTCTTTATAAATTTTTTTCAAAAATTAAATAAAAAAAAGACTTATTTCTTAGAAATAAGTCTTTAAAAATATATATTAAGCTGATGTACCTACTATTGTTACAACATTATTAACTTGTTTGAAATCAATTGTTATATTTTGTGGATTTCCATTACATGTTGCTGCAAATGTAGCTGTAAGTTCATTTCCATTTGTTGATTTACTTATAACACTTTGGAAATTATAAGTATTGTTACTATTTATATATGCAGCATAATTTTCATTAGCTATATTTAAAAGTTCTGCATTTGAATAACTAGTTGCTCCAACTACCTCTGTTGCTTGTGATGGTTGCGGTACATATTTTTGAACTGGTTTTTCTTGTGCTGCTTTTTCTTGAGCTTCTTGAATAGCTAATGCCTTTTCTCTAGCTTCCTTAGATTTTTCAGTTTGATATATAGCAGCTCCCCCTATTATAACTAATAAAGCTACTAATATAATAGTCTTTAGTTTTCCATCCATATTAAAATTCCTCCTAAAATAAATAGTTAGTTAATCTTAGTTAGGCTGTTATCATCTGTTCCTACACTATATAAAGTTCCATCTGGTAAAATAAAATCCCAAGCTATATTGTTAGAATGATTATTCATGTAATTATAAACCTTTACTAAATAACCACTTTTTCCATCCATAGTCATTTTGCTTACATCTGTTGACCAGCTACTTGTATTAAGCATAGGATATTTATCAGCATAATAGCTCATAACTCTATTACTTGCTTCTGTACTATTTGTAACTACATTAGATGTATTATTAGCTTTATTATTAGCTACTGTGTTATTATTTGTACTTTGTTCACTTTGATTTTGATTACCACTTTGATGTACATTACTATTATTGTTATTATTATTGCTATTATTATTAATTTGAGTATTTTGTTTTTGAGTACTATTAGTAGAAACTGCTTGTCCAGCATTTGTGTTATTTTGAGCTACCTTTTCTGGTGCATTATTACTAACTTCTACTGGTTTTGCTGTATTATTTTTTAAATCAGGAGCAGTAACATTTTTATCTACATTATCTCCCTTAACCTGATCTGTTTTGTTTTTATCATTGTTTGTTACAACAGCTGGTTTTGTTGAATCTGTAATCTTGCTTTTACTACTTGCAAAATAAACTCCTCCAGCTACTGCTGCTACAACTACTACAATAATACCTACTATAACTGCCTTCTTCATTTGTTTTCCTCCTTGGTTACATAATGCCGATTATTTTATTTTTATATGTTTAAATCTAAATCTAATTTTAATTCATTTTAGCACTTAATAAATATTTTGTAAATTAGCATATAAGCTCTTAATTTACCTGTTTCACTTCACTATACCAAGGAAAATTTAATTTCAATATATAAATCATAATACATAGTAAAAAAGAGAAAAAGTCATTTTAAGTTAAAATTCAGAAACTTTAGTGCACGTATTTGTTACCTTTCTAGTTAAAAATGCTAAAAAAATAAAAGGTTAATTCCCCAATTAACCTTTTACTAAATCAATATCAATATTTAAATCTATAATAAATACTTTTTAGAACCCATACGGAGCCCTAACTTTCCGTTCACTATACGAGCCAAATACAACACACTTTTTTAACTTTACACTTTAATATAACACTTCTTTTATTTTAAACTTTTTAATTCACACTTTTTATTTTACACTTTAACCTTAACCTTACACTTTACAATTCACACTTTTTGATTTACACTTTAAACTTTATAATTTACACTTCACATTTTACACTTTTTAAATTTATACTAAAAACATTTAATCCCTTATAATTAAATATTCTTATTTATAAGTGCCTTTCACCAAAGCACTGAACATCAAATATATTTGAACCTCTTTACAAATATTATTATAATATATAAATTTAAATAAATAATGGTTATCTTTTAAACAAATTGTAAATTTATTTTATTTTTACGAATATTATTTAAGTGCTATTAAATATAAAATTAAATGCTCTGTTGTTTTTGTCTATTTATTCCTTATTTTTAATATAAAATTAAATTTTATTCCACTATTTTTTTAACTGTAGCTAATTCATCTAAATTATCTATCTCAAAAACACTATTTTCATTAACCATATTAACCTTTATGTTTAATATATCTATATTTTCTTTAACTATATCGTCCCAATATAAATTATTGAAATCTTCACCTGATACTTTTTCTTCAAGTTTCTTAACTATTTTCTCTCCATCAACTTCACTCCAATAAGAAACACCTGAAAGTATATATCCCTCTCCACTTTCTACTCTTATTTCAGTAAGCTTATTATTTTGATCATAATAAACCTTCCACTCATCTTTAAATCCCTTCTTATTTGCTACAAAATAAGTTGAAGTCTCTGGACTCTCTAAAATAAAGTTTTCATTTATATATATATCAGCATCTATTACATATGTATCTTTTAAATATTCTCTTACTAAATACATAGTATAAATATTATTATATTTATCATATTTATCATTATTAATAAGCTTTACTCCATATTTATCTTTTAAATATTCAAATTTTTCATTTAAGTATCCTGTTACCACTATTATTTCTTCTACACCTTTTTCCCTAAGCATTTCTACTTGTCTTTCAAGTAATGGTTTCTTATTAACCACAATTAATGACTTAGGTGTATCTAAAGTTAATGGTCTAAGTCTTGTCCCCATCCCCGCTGCTAAAAGTATCGCTCTCATAAAAAATTCCTCCTTAGTTAATCTATCTCTTAATGTACTATATATTTATTTGTTTTTAAAGAACTACTTCTTAGTATTCTTATCAATTCTATCGCTTAAAATCTATAATTCTTTCAAATATAAGTCCTTTTATCACTATATTTCTTTTAAATAGCTTATTATAAAATTAAAAATAAATAAGTTTTATTATAAAAAAACAATAAAAAAGCTATATTAGAGCTAAAAGTCTAATATAGCTAATATTTATTTGAGATATTTAATTTGTTTTTATTTGAATCCCTAGTAATGAATTAAATTCATTACTTTTTTCTATTCTGCTTTTTAATTAATTCAACAATTTCAAACAGTAAATATATTATCCCTAATATATCCTTAATAGGCATATTAAATAATACACTTATTACTATACAAAAAAGAATCAATCTTAAAAGTAGAATCCATTTGGAATTCTCCTTCAAATTAAATATCTCCTTTTCATATTAATTTATATTTATTATATATTTTATTACAATTATTTATTCATTCAATTAATACTCTTCTTCTAAACCTACATAAAAAGCTTAATTATCTATCTCCTAAAGAAAGAAAATAATCCTTTCTTCTTTTCTTTAACCTTATATCCATTAAATATTATTTCTTTATTATTCAGTAGTTTTTCTCCATTACTTATTGAATCTTCTAAGAAGCTTGGATTTATTTTTTCTATTAAATCTTTATACTGAGTGATATCTGTATTTCTTGATCTATCACTATGAGCATCAGAACCAATAAAACTATAGATATTATTCTTTAAAAATATTTCAGCAGTCTTTTTTGCTTCTTTTCCCATTCTACCTTCTATGCTATTTGCATTCATTTGGAATAGATAACCCTCATCTATAAATTCATTTATTTTACTTGGGTCTTCATTAAATACTCTATATCTTTCTGGATGAGCTATTATAGGCTTGATTCCTTTTATCTTAAGCTCATAAAGTATATTAAATATCTCCTTATCCATTTCTGCCATATTAAATTCTATAAGCATGTATCTTGAATCATTTAAAGTACCTATATTTCCATTATCTAAATCTTCTAGAAGTGATCTAGTAAAATATACTTCCTGACCAGCATAAATTTCTAAATCTATATTATTTTCTTTTGCTAATTGTCTTAGTTCTTCTACTCTTTTCTTTACCTCAACTAAAGGTTTTTCAAATCTTCCTGTAAAATAATGTGGAGTAGCTATTATTTTCTTAGTTCCTGAATCTGCTGCTCTTTTTAACATACTTATGCTCATAACATCAGTTTTTGAACCATCATCTATTTTTGAAATTATATGACTATGTATATCTATCATATTATCCCCCTAATATTACACTAAATTAATTTAACCAAAATTCACCATATAAATTATAACATCTAAATAACTTATATTTAAGAACTATATATTAATTATTTATTTTAAATACATTAATACAATAAAAAGGCTATCCTACATAGGATAGCCTTTTCTATTTTTAACAATGAACTAAATGAATTTATCTATTGACTTTTTATTTATATTTTAATTTTTTTATTTTTTATTTTTTTCTTTAACTATATTTTTTACACCAGCATATGTTGAGAAGAAATATCCTCCATATATTATTACTATTAATAATAAAACTATTAATGATGATGTAAATATACTTGCTTCACCAAAAGTACTAATAAATTTATTTATAGCATATATTGCAACTGCTGAATCTACTATTGCTAAGCTAAGTGGTGCAGCAAAATAAATTAATATTTGCTTAAATACTGTTTTATTAATCATCCTATTAGTTGCACCAATCTTTCTTAAAGCTGAATATCTTTCAACATTATCACTAGCTTCTGAAAGTTGTTGAAGCGCAAGTACTGCAGCTGATGTTATTAAGAATATAACACCTAAGTAAATAACTATATAAAGAACTGCCATAGTTAATCCTTGCATTTGTCCATAAGCTTCTATTCTAGTAGCACCTAATATATAAGGAGAATGATCATCATCACTATTATTAACTGTATTTAAGAAATTAGCATATTTTTGTTCTGCTTTTTCCTTATCAGCATTTCCATAATTTATATTTACTCCTGAAGAACTAAACTTTAAACCTTTAACATCTGAATCAGGTACTATAGCTGTTCCCATATTATCTGTTATTCCTGATGTTGTAAGCCCCTCATCAATAACTTTACTATTTTCTACAGTATATTTTCTATCTCCTATTTGTATTTGCTTTGTTTCTGAAAGTGCATTATTAAGTGCTGTTATACTTTTTGAGAAATTAGCTAATAATAAAGTTTGACCATTTTTAAGAGTTATAGGAGCTTTCCCTTCTAATTTTCTTAAATTATTATAATTAGTTAAGCTCATAACTTCTAATTCGCTATTATTAACTTTACTAAAATCAATATCTGATCCAATAAACTTAAATGGAGTACGATATATAGTATAGTATGCATATTTATCATCTGGTAAGAACTTAAATCCCTTTTGTGCTAATAAAGATTGTAAACTTTCTTGCTTAGCTGCCTTACTATCACTACTAAATATGTAGAAACTAGCATCAAATGGTGTAGATTTTTTCAATCCACCTTCTAAAGAATTTTTAAAGCTAACTCCTGTTGATAAAGCTGATATTGTTACAAATAACATAAGTGATATTAATGACATTGATACAAAATTAGTATTAATCTTATTATTTATTTGTCTAACAACAAACATATTAAGTCCTTTGAAATAAACTCTCTTATTTCTCTTAATAATAAATATTAAGAATCCTGATACTCCAAAGAAGAATAAGAATGTTCCAACAAATCCAAGTACTATTGATGATATAAATGGAAGACCTAAATCTCCAAGTCCATTTATACCTATAATTAAATATGCTGCAATTAACATTCCAAGTCCTATAATAAATATTAAGAATGATACTACTGGACTTTTTACTCTTATTTTTTCATTTTTTCTTCCCGCAACTAATAGATCTAAAAGTTTATACTTAGAAACTACTACTACATTAAAGATCATAACTAATAAATATATTACTGCAAAGTATATTATAGTTTTTAGTATTGCTGTTCCTGAAATAATAAATGTAAATTTAGTCATTGAAACTGTAAATAATTTTGCTGTAAGTACTGATAATCCTTGTGATACTATTGCTCCAAGAACAAGACCTATTATAAGTGAGAAAATACCTACACAAACAGTTTCTAATAATAATATTCTAGATACTTTAGTTTTTCCCATACCTAGTGTCATATAAACTGCTAATTCTTTTTTTCTCTTTTTAATAAGAAAATTATTAGCATATATAATTAAACAACCAAGTATAATTGATACAAACACTGAAAGATATGACATTGAACTTTGTACAACCTTCATTGACTCTTTCTGTGAACTTGATAATTGTAGCATAGCTTGTTGTGCTTCTATTGAGTTAAAAGCATAAAATATACAAACTGCAAAAGTTAAAGTTAAGAAATAAATTGTATAGTCTTTAAAGCTCTTAACTACATTATTCCTAGCAATTTTAAAGTACATCTGAATTACCTCCAAGTAGAGTAACAACCTCCATTATTTCGTTAAAGAATTCTTTTCTTGATTTATTACCTTTAACAATTTCCTTATAAATTTGTCCATCCTTTATAAAGAATATCCTTCTTGCATAACTCGCAGTAAAGGCATCGTGTGTTACCATTAATATAGTAGTTTTTAATTCTTGATTTAATTTTTCAAATGATTCTAAAAGCATTCCTGATGATTTTGAATCAAGAGCTCCTGTTGGTTCATCTGCAAGCATTATGCTTGGATGAGTTACTATCGCTCTTGCTGATGCAACTCTTTGTTTTTGTCCACCTGACATTTCATAAGGATATTTATTTAAAACTTTTTCTATCCCAAGCTTCTTAGCAGCTTCTACGACTAACCCGTCTATTTCTGAGTGCTTTCTTCCTTGAATAGTTAAAGCTAAAGCTATATTTTCATAAGCTGTTAAAGTATCTAAAAGGTTAAAGTCCTGAAATACAAAGCCAAGTTCATCTCTTCTAAAACTTTCTAAGGCTCTGCCCTTCATTCCAACTATATTTTTACCGTTTATTATTATGTCTCCACTTGTTGGGTTATCAATTGTAGCTATACAGTTTAGAAGAGTTGTTTTACCACTTCCTGAAGGCCCCATTATCCCAACAAATTCACCCTCTTCTACTGATAAACTTATAC
Source organism: Clostridium mediterraneense (assembly GCF_900091705.1). Taxonomy (GTDB): domain Bacteria; phylum Bacillota; class Clostridia; order Clostridiales; family Clostridiaceae; genus Sarcina; species Sarcina mediterraneense. The sequence continues at coordinate 2,500,772 of NZ_LT594785.1, forward strand.
CATTAAGTGCTTTTGTTTTATTTTCTTTACTTCCATATGTTTTTTGTATATTACTAACCTTTAATATTTCCATTGATAATCCTCCGTTTTTTTAATAATCATTAACTCTAAACATAGTTTACCCCATTTGAGTAATCCTTAGTATCGATTTATCTTTCAACTACATTACATTTTTGTAAGACAAGCATAAAACACTTTATCATAGATAGAAAGCCATCTTATGCTTATGCAATTTATGCTCCAAACTGCTATTTACTAGGTATCAATATTAAGCAAGATATAAATTCGCAAAATACAACTACGCTTAGTGAAATCTTAAAAGGAGCTAAGTCATCAGTAACTGGAATAGGAATGAGTTTTTAACATAAAAAAGTACTAAGACTTATAAGTCTTAGTACTTTTTTTAAGAATTCAACTATTTATATTTTAAAATAGCTCTACATCTCCACCAAGAAGTGTTACAACTTCTATTATTCTATTAAAGAATTCTTTCCTACTACTATTACCTTTTACTATTTCATTAAATATTCTTCCATCTTTTATAAATAATATTCTATCTGCATAACTAGCAGTAAAAGCATCATGGGTAACCATTATAATAGTAGTTTTCATTTCTTCATTTAAATTTTTAAACATCTCTAATAATGAATTTGCTGATTTTGAATCAAGTGCTCCTGTTGGCTCATCTGCAAGAATAAGACTTGGATCTGATACAATAGCTCTTGCACAAGCAACTCTTTGCTTTTGCCCTCCTGACATTTCATAAGGATATTTGTCTATTATATTTTCTATCCCTAAAATTTTTGCTGCATTACTAACAAGAGAATCTATTTCTTTATAATTTCTACCTTGTATAGTTAAAGAAAGAGCTATATTTTCATGAGCTGTTAAAGTATCTAAAAGATTATATTCTTGAAATATAAAACCTAATTCTTGTGACTTAAATTTTTCTCTTTCTTTTTCTTTAAATTTAGTTATATCCTTACCATTTATAATTATATCCCCTGTACTAACTTTCTCCATAGTTGATATACATTTTAAAAGAGTAGTCTTACCACTTCCTGATGGACCCATTATTCCAACAAATTCACCTTTATAAGCTGAAAAACTTATATTATCTATAGCTTTTGTTATATTACTCTTGTTTCCATAATATTTTTCTATATTTTTAACTTCTAATACTCTATCCATTACTTTTCCTTAACTATATTCTTAACTCCAACATATGTTGAATAGAAATATCCTCCGTATATTATTATTATTAACATCAATACCATTATTGAAGATACAAATATACTTGCTTCTCCAAACATATTAATAAATTCACTTGCAACATTTATCGCCACTATTGAATCTACTATTGCAAGAATAAGTGGTGTCATAAAATAAATAAATATTTGCTCAAAAATTGTTTTACTAATCATTTCATTAGTTGCACCAATCTTTCTTAAAGCTGAATATCTTTCAACATTATCACTAGCTTCTGAAAGTTGTTGAAGGGCAAGCACTGCTGCTGATGTTATTAAGAAAATAATTCCAAGATAGATAACTATATAAAGAATAGTCATTATTATACCTTGGTTTTCTGAATAAGCCATTTGTCTAGTTGTTCCCTCAATATATTGTCCATTTATCTTATCATTAACATGCTCTAAAAAATTAGAATAATATTCTTCATCTTTTTGCATATCAGAGGAACTATAATTTATGTTAATACCAGACATACTATATTCTAAGTCCTTAGTATCTGCATCAGGAACTATTATAGTTCCAGTATTCATTGACATCTGTGTTGACATTAACGCTTCATCAATAATTTTATCATTCTTTATAGTATATTTTTTATTTCCAACTTCTACTTGCTTTGTTTTTGCTAAAGCATTATTAAATATTTTTATATTTTGATCAAAATTACATAATAATATTGCCTGTTGATTTTCAAGAGTTACAGGAGATTTACCTTCTAATTCTCTAATCTTATTGTAATCTGTAAGACTCATAACATCTATATCACTTCCACCAAATGAAGATAATTTAACTTGTTCATTAGCAAACTCTATAGGTGCTCTATATACGGTAAAATATTCATATTTATCTCCTGGCATTACTTTAAAATGCTTTTTTTCTAATGTAGATTTTATAGTATTAGTATCAGTTATCATTTTACTATCTGAATTATTAAATGCATATAAACTTACATCAAATGGAGTAGATCTTTTTAAACTTTGTTCTAAAGAATTTTTAAAACTCACTCCTGTTGATAGAGCCACTATTGTTATAAATAACATAAGTGATATTAATGACATTGATACAAAATTAGTATTAATCCTATTGTTTATTTGTCTAACAACAAATGAATTTAAACGCTTATAATAAAATTTTTTATTTCTTTTAGCGATAAATACTAAGAAACCAGATAAACCAAAGAAAAATAAAAATGTTCCAACAAAACCAAGTAATATACTTAAACCAAATATAGATGCAGACTCTAATCTATCAAGACTTATCATTATATAAGCCGATACTAGAGCTCCAACTCCTAAAATAAATACTATAAATGAAATTATTGTATTCTTAATTTTTATACTTTCATTTTTTCTCTCAGCTGTAAGTAGATCTAGAAGTTTATATTTGGAAACTACCACTACATTAAAGATCATAACTAGTAAATATATTACTGCAAAGTATATTATAGTTTTTAATATTGCTTCTCCTGAAATTATAAATTCAAACCTACTCATTGATACTTCAAATAAATTTGATGTGATTATTGATAAGCCTTGTGAAACAAAAATCCCTATAACAATACCTATAACAAGTGATAATAAGCCAATAAAGATAGTTTCTAATAATAATATTCTTGAAACTTTTGTTTTCCCCATACCTAATATCATATAAACGGCTAGTTCCTTTTTTCTCTTTTTAATAAGAAAATTATTTGCATATATAATTAAACAACCAAGTATAATTGATACGAATATTGAAAGATAAGACATTACCATTTGAATAAGTTCAATATATTCCTTTTGTGACCTTGATAAATCAAGCATAGCTTGTTGTGCCCCTATTGAATTAAAGGCATAAAATATACAAACTGCAAAACTTAATGTTAAGAAATAAATTGTATAGTCTTTAAAACTTTTAACTACATTATTTTTTGCAATCTTAAAGTACATCTCTATTCCCTCCGCATAGAGTAACAACTTCTATTATTTCACTAGAAAATTCACCTGTTGATTTATCTTCTTTAACAAGTCCCTTATTAATATAATTTTTTTCTATATTATTAATTTCTAATATCGTCAATGATAAACCCCTCCATTTTAATAAAATACTTATTACTCTAAAGATAGTTTACCCCTTTTTTATATGTTCTAATATCGATTTAACTTTCATATATCTTACAACTTCGTAAGATATACTCAATAAAATATCTAAATATTAGTTGTTCCCCCTAAAGGTATCCTTATTTCTAATTCAGTCCCTTCACCTACTGTAGATCTTATATCTAAACCTAAATTAAGTTTTACACATAACTTTTTACAAAGATATAATCCTATTCCTGTTGATTTACCAAAAATTCTTCCGTTATCACCAGTAAAACCTTTTTCAAACACTCTATCTATATCTCTTTTTGATATACCAACTCCATTGTCTTTAATAGTAAGACGTATAAATTCTTTTTGCTTTTCAGAATTTATTTCTATTTTTGCTCCTTCAGATTTTGAATATTTAATAGCATTCTGGATTATCTGATTTATAATAAATCCAAGCCATTTTTCATCTGTAAATACCTCTTCATCTAAATCTCCAAGACTAAGACTTATTCTCTTATTTATAAAATCTCTTGCATTGGATTTAACAACCTTCATAACTATAGGTTTTAAAGGAACTTTTTTAACCACATAATCTTTACTTACATCTTTACTTCTTGAATAATATAAAACCTGCTCTATAAAACCATCAACCTTATCAAGCTCAGCATCTATTTTTCTAGTAACTTCATCATTGTGATTTTCTATAACTAATTTTGCAGAAGCTATTGGAGTTTTTATTTCATGAACCCAAGTTTCTATGTACTCTTTATACTCTTCACTATCAAGTCTATATTTTTTAACATTCTCATTCATCGATCTATTAGCTTCTCTAAGAACTTCATGTAAGATTTTTCCCTCTAAAAAATTAGGTTCCTTTATAACTTCTGAAATAAGAAACTTTTGATCAAGTCCATCAATAACAGACTCTACATCTGAATAATATCTTTTTACTTTAAAATATTCATATAATATATAAATACAAAGAGGAGCAAACCATATAATAAATATCCATAGAGTTATTGTTAAACTAAATTTTGCAATCCCCATAACAGCTGCAAATAATAAAAATGTAACTAAATTGATTATAATAAAGAATAATCTTTCTTTTATATAAGCTCCGAATCTCAACCGGCAGTCTCCTTTCATCTTAAGTTAAATAAATCTATGGCATTATATAACCAAGACCTCTTCTAGTTTCTATAGCATCATAAATTTCAATTAACTCTAGTTTTTTTCTAAGTCTTGTTATATTTACAGAAAGAGTATTATCATCAACAAAGAAATCAGTTGACCATAAATAATTCATAAGGTCTTCTCTTGAAACTATTTTCTCTTTATTCTTCATTAAATATGAAAGAATCTTCATTTCATTCTTAGTTATTTCCTCTTTCTTTCCACTTTTAATATTTTCTATAAATCCAGTTGAAAGATTGAGCTTTAATCCATTGTGCTCTAAATTATCATCATTAGTACTTCTATTTCCATAAGTTCTTTTTAAAATAGCTTCTATTCTTGCAAGAAGAATTTGAGTATTATATGGCTTAGTTACAAAATCATCAGCTCCAATATTCATACTCATAAGTTCATCTATTTCACTATTTCTACTAGTAACTATAATAATAGGTACAGAAGAAATCTTTCTAATTTCTCTACATATATAATAACCATCATAAACAGGTAAATTTATATCTAAAAGAATTAGATCACCATTTTCTTTATTAATTACATCTACTATATTATTAAAATCATCTGGTGCAGTAACTTCATAACCATATTTCTCTAAAAATTCTTTTAATTCTAATCTAATAGTTTCTGAATCCTCAACTATTATAATTTTATTCATTAATCACCACTCCTTATCTTCAGTATAATCTTATATTATCTAAATTATATCATATAGTATTTTATTGCTTTAAAACTCTTTTTCTTCCGAAACTAAATCAAGTATTTCTTTAAAAAACTCTTTTTGAGTTTTATTTTCTTTATCTATTTCATTACCTATCCTTCCATCTTTTATATATAATACTTTTCTTGCATATGAAGCAACAGTTGCATCATGAGTTACCATAATAATAGTTATATTTTTCTCATTATTTATATTTTTAAAGAAATTCATTACAGCCTTGGAATTTTTACTATCTAAATTTCCTGTTGGCTCATCAGCTACTAAAATCTTAGGTCCTGCTACTAATGCTCTTGCAGTAGCAATTCTTTGCTTTTCTCCACCTGAACACTGAGCTGGATATTTATCTAATAAATCTTCTACTCCAAGAATCTTAGCTATTTCATCCACTTTCTTATCTACTTCTTTCTTTGATTCTTTTTTTAAGGTAAGTGGCATAGCTATATTTTCTCTACATGTAAGTAATTCTAATAAATTAAAATCTTGAAAAACAAATCCTATTGTTTTATATCTAATCTCAGCAATATCCTTCTCTCTTAATGTATTCAAAGACTTCCCATATATAGATACGCTCCCTTTTGTAGGTGTATCTAAAGTTGAAAGCATATTTATAAGTGTAGACTTACCAGCTCCTGATGGACCCATTACTGCAATAAAATCTCCTTCATCTATAGATAAGTTAATTGAATCAACAGCAAAAGTTGATGATTTTTTCCTTACAATTGCATCTATTTTAAATAAATCTCCTTTCACATATTGAGAATATTCTTTAGTTAAATTTTTAGCTACTATAACTGAACTCATCTTCTCTCCCCCTATATTAATCCATAAGCTTTTTAATAATATTTCTATATAAAATTGTTGATATTAGAATAACTCCTGTTCCAAGAAGTACATAAGCTGATAAAAATACTACCATTGAACTCCCATTTAAAAAACCTAGTTTTATATAATTAATCATAATACTTCCATACTCAACTGTTGGTAATATTATTAAAAGTAAATAATATAATATCATTTCCATATTTATTAACTTCATTATTTCAGATTTCTTATATCCTAAAAGATATAAATTTTTAAAACTAGATTTTCTTCTTATAGCCTCATATACTACTTTAAATCCTAGACTAATTGCTAATAATATAAGTACTAATCCAAAACCAATTTGTCCCATTACAGCTGCTTTAGGATCTGCTTGCTTTGAAATAGCTACAACAAAATAACCTTGAACTATTAAAATATATGCTATTACTATGGGAACACTTTTCTCTAGCATATAACTAAAATTTCTTACAACAACCACACATGTTTTATTCACTCCAAGCCTAGATTTTGATAGAATATCTATTATCCATGGAATAGTAAAACCTATGACTAATACTAAAGCTATTGATGTATATTGACTTAAAAATGTAAGTATAGTGAACATCTCATCTTTACTTTTATTATCTCTAATAAAAAATACTATTATTGGAGCAAGAAGAAAAATAATAGTCAAAATAGATAGAAACCTATTTATTTTTCTTTTTGGAATATAATTATTCCCAGAATACTTAACTAAATTAACTAATTCATTTCTATAGCAAATACTGATATTAATCATTATAATTACTATTGTTTACATAAAAATGATTACTAAAGAAACTACTAAGCCTTTTATTGAGATAAAATAGGGACTTCCTGCAACTCCCAACATAGAATAAACCAAATTATTAAAGATAGGAGATATCAAAAATCCTATACCAAATCCTAGTATTATAGATATTCCTGATATTATAAGAGTTTGAAATAATACGCCTCCTAAAACTTGTCCAACAGAAACTCCACATACCATTTGCATAGCCATTTCACTTCTTCTACGTTCTAAAAAAACTTGGTTTAAATAACATCCTAAAAACATGGATACTGCTGTTACAGATAATATAATCATTCCAAGCACTATATTTTCTTGTATATTATTAGCTTGCATAATATCTATAGTGCAGATATTGAATATATTAAAAACAATAATATAACTTATAGTTAGTGAAATTATAAGGTAGCTAGTTTGCTTATAATCTCTTTTAAGTATTTTAGTTATAAAGCCTGTAATCCCCACTTTTATTCCCCCTATGAATTTACTTTTTTTATATAAATCTATATTCTTTTTAAGATGTATATATCCTTTAAAAACATCTATTATGTTCAACTTAATATACTTTTATGAATTTATTTCCACTAAGATTTATTGATAAAAATTTCTTATATGTGCAAACTTCTATTAAAAGGTTTATTCATAAACTTACGAAAGATAAATCTCTATCTAAAGGAGGGATGTACATGAGTTTTTTCAACAGATTTTCTAAATTTCATAAAATATATTTTTTAGTATTCTTTACTTTTAATATAATTTTATTTGTTGGAAATATATATAACACAACACCTATGAGTAGTGCTTTAACCCCATTATCAATAGTTGCACTAATATCAACACTCACTGGAATTTTTGCTGCTATTTATACTGCTAGAGGCGAAGTCACAGCATATGTTTGGGGATTTTTTAACGTAGTTTCATATATATTTGTGTCATATTCTAGACATTTTTATGGCGAAGTTATATTGTATACTCTATATATGCTACCAATGCAATTTGTAGGATATTATACTTGGTATAAAAGTGCTAAAGAAAGTAAAAGTGGTCATGTTAAAGCTAAAAGAATGACAGTAAAAACTTGGGGAATATTTGTAATATTATTCATAATTATCTGGGGACTTTATGCTACTTTTGTTTATCATTTACCAAATATCTTATACTCAATATTTGGTATAGTAATTCCACCAGATAAAACTTTCTTAATAGATTCATTAACAGCTACACTTACCATCTCAGCTGTTATACTGGCAACAAACAGGTTCGTTGAACAATGGTATATGTGGATCATATCTGACTCTATTGGGATAGTATTATTTATAATTTCTATAATAGAATCTGGAAGCATAACAATAAGTGCAATATCTGGTGCTATTATGTGGATTCAATTTACAACTAATGCAATATACGGATATTATGTATGGAGAAGGCTCAATAAAAAACAATAATTTTTTAGAAATATATAGCATACTCTATTTAAAATTTAATATATCATAAAAAAAGATAGTAATTTCCTAAATTTCTATCTTTTTTATTTTTTGGATAATTTAATGTAGTATTTTTATTAAAAATTTCACAATTTTTTTAAATATTTATTAGAAAATTCTTAATTATTGCAATATATTTAAAATTCCCATTGCATATGACATTGTTTTGATATAAACTTTTAATTAATATTTTATTAAGTACTTCAGTACAAAACCAAACCAAAAAACAAAAGATAAAGCCAAATGAAAGGAGAATTATTCTCATGAATTTTTTCAAATCTTATTCTAAGTTCCATAAGATTTATTTTGTATCATTTTTAATTTTAAATCTTATAATATTCTTTAGTCCAACTTTCACAGGATCAAAAGAAAGTATTGGTGAACTTTTCACATGGAGCTCAGTTATACCATTAATCTCAACATTAACTGGACTACTAGCAGCTATCTACACTGCAAGAGGACAAGTTCTAGCTTATGTATGGGGATTTTTTAATGTATCTACATATATTATAGTTTCATACTCACAACATTTATATGGTGAAGTTTCACTTTACTTACTTTACATGTTACCAATGCAAATAGTAGGATTCTACTCATGGAAGAAGAACCTTAATGGTAATGAAGTTAAAGCTAAGACAATGAAAGCGAAACACTGGATTATGTTTGCTATATTTGTATGTGTATTCTGGGGACTATATGCAACATATGTATATCACTTACCAAATATACTAGATGCATTATTCGGAATTTCAATTCCAATGGATAACCAATTCATGATAGATTCTCTAACAGCTACTTTAACTGTTTCAGCAGTTATATTAGCAACAAACAGATTTGTTGAACAATGGTATATGTGGATGATATCAGATTCAATAGGAATAATATTATTTATAATTAAAATTGTAGAATCAGGAAGCTTCACAGTAGGAGCATTCTCAGGAGCAGTTATGTGGATTCAATTCACATCAAATGCAATCTACGGATTTATAACATGGAGAAAATTAAATAAAAAAGCTCAATTAGAAGCTTAATAAAATGGAACTATCCCAAAAGGGATAGTTCCATTTTTACATAACTAACTAATAAATATATTAAATATCTAATAAGTAATATATCTTTACAAATAGTTAAAATTAAGTTTATTAATTGTAAGAATAAAGATATACTTTAGAGAATAATTTTAGTGCTATAATTGTATTATAAATAATGATGATTTATTTATAATATAATTTAAATTAAATTAGAAATTTATCACAAATGAAAAAATAATAATAAACTTATATAATAAATTATTTAAAAACATGATATTAGGAGGAAAGATGTTAACAAAAATATTTGGTTCTAAAGATAATAAAGAAGAAATTGATAAAGATAAATTAGCTGAAGAAGAAAGAAGAAAAAAGCTAAAAAGATTTATGAGAAAAGCTACATTAGATGAAATAAGAAACCCTGGTATGTATAGAACTCTTATGAGAGTAAGAGATATAGCAGAAGATGGAGTACAAATTAAAAATTCTATAGATATTGAAAAATGGTTAAATAAACTTGTTTATAATAGAGCTCAAATAATAGATATCTATTGTAATAAGGATAAAAATATTATTAAAGAATATGTAGTTACTTACTGGGAAGTAGTTCCACCAAAAGATTGGGAAAGTAAAATACAAAATACTATACATTAAAAGGGTAGTCTCCAACTGGGACCACCCTTTTTTTATATTTTAGGCTAATGCCTCATCTATTTTCTTTTTAGAGTTATTTACATCTATCATTGATTCAATAAGCTCTGCTAAAGAAATATATGCAATTCTTCTTTTATTTAAATCAAAGTTTTCTTTTAATCTATCTTTTACAGATCTTTCAGGAATATTATAAATATCCTTATAAATATCTTTTAATCTTCCCTTTATATGCTCTAAATCTTCGTCACTACCAAGGCTATTAACTCTTTCTAGTGCTATATACATATTAACTGTAAATTCTCTTGTATATTCTATAAAATTATCTATCTCTTCATTTTTTAAAGCTGTATTATTTATCATTATCTTATTTTCCATACTCTTTGTTATTAATAAAGAAGAATTTATTCTATGAATTATATTATTTAAATCTTTTGCTTCCATAATACTCTTAATATTATTTCTACTAATATCATAATATCTATTTATAAGAGATTTAGTTTCTATATTTAAATCATACTTAAATATAAACATTCCAGCTAGATATGCTAATATATACCCAAGTATTGTATAGCCTATTCTGTACATTATAAGAGTACTTTCATCCTTTATACCTACAATAGATATCGCTGCCATTCCAAGTGAAAATACAGTAATACCTGCTGCCTTATATATAGGATCTTTAGCATTAAGCATTACAAAGAATCCAATAGCTAAAATACCCATTCTTATAGGTACTTGAGGAAGTAAAGCAAATAATACAAAGAATATTACTGCTCCTATTATAGTTCCATAAATTCTACCTACTCCAGCCTTCTTAGTATTTTCAACATAAGGTTGAGCAACTGACATTATAGTAAATAGAATCCACTTTCCATTTGGTATATTAAAGTAAGAAACTATAAAGTATATTACAGTAACTAAAATACTCATTCTAACAGCAAAAGTAAATCTTAAAGAATCTCTTCTAAAACTATGTTTTAAAATTTTAAATAAACTTGGTTTTTCAGTTATTATGTTAACCTCTTCTTCTATATCTAATCCTTTTTCCTTAAATCCCTTAATTAAATCAGTTAGAGTCTTTAAAGCACCAGATACATAGTAATTATTTGATAATTCTTTATTAGATTCAGCTATTTCTCCAAGCTTTTGCTCTAAAACTTTTATATCCTCTCCCTCTACTAGCTCCTTAGAAAATATCTTTAACATTTCATTTATATCTGAAAGAATATTTTTATACCCCTCATCTTTTAAATATAACTCATTAATTTCTAAGACTTGTTTTTCTAATATTTCTAAAAGAACTATAAGTCCTATTTGTCTATTTTCTGAATGAGTAAAATAGAAATTATTTTCTTTTCTCTCTAAAATACTAGAATTCCATGTTTTTATACTATCTCTAAAAGCTTTTTGCTCTTTTTTAAAGTCTTTTTTATCTACTATATTAGCTATCTCACTAACAAGTGAATTTATTGACTTTGTGGCATTAGGATATTTATATTTTTTCATCTTAGTAGCTCTAATTATTAATTGGATTACAATTACTAAAAATGCTCCAAATACAAGAGCTAAGGATCTTGGAATAATCTCATTTGCTGTTGTATGGAAAGTTAAAAGCATAAGATATGTTATTAAAAACCCAATATACATAGGCTTTTTAAGGTTAAATGTTGTTGTAAATATTAAAATAAATACCCAAATTCCATTAACAACTATACTTAAAAATGGATTAAGGGCAGATAAATATGCACAAACTACATTAATAATTCCTATACAGGCCAGCTTTATAAAATTCTTAAAAGGTGTTGCAGTTAAATCCTTACCTAAAAGCATAAGTGTTGATAACACAATAAGTATTCCCATAATAGCATTTTCTTTACCAAGTACCATTCCTGCAAGCTTCATAAATGCTACAATTACAATAAACATTACAACTACTTTTATAATGCTCTTTTTATTCATTAGTACACTTCCTTTCATTTTATTTATCTTTTGTTCTATCTATATAGTATAAACATAATGAATCTTTTAATAAATTAATTTAATTAACTAATAGAATACAAATACATATCAAAAATTACTAAAAGCTCATAAATTACTATATATTTCTGATACTTATATAAAAATAAGAAGAGTATTATATCTAAAAGTATATAAATTACTCAAACTATTTAAAACTCACATAGATATCTATTGTTTTCACTTTTAAAAAGAAGTTCACCCAAATTAGATAATATAATATTTCTCAAATTTCAAATATATAGTAAAATATCAATAAGTAAAATAAAACACTTATATTATTATCTGAATGTAATACCTAGAAAGGAATACGATATGAAAAAGGCCTTAAAAATAATATCTATAATATTATTAATCATTATATCAATTACTGTATTTTTCTACGCAAGGTACTTAAACCTTGATACTTATACATGGGATACTGATAATGAAATATTAACATTAGGAGAAAAACAATATAAAGGTGAATCACTCGATAGTTCAGTAGATTTAAAATTAGAAAAGAAAATAGGTAAGATTCAAGGAGAAAATTCCTCATTTAAGGTATGGTCTATTAAAGGAGAAAGTATTGATGACCGTATAGCTATTTATGGTTTTATGTTTCCAGCAGTTACATACAGTAGGATTAAATAGAGTATAATGTCCTAACTCTAAAATAAGGGGATATTAACATAGATATCATCTTATTATTTATATACCCCTCTTATTTTCAAAGAATTTATTTCCTTCTATATAACGCTTCTCTAAATATTCAAAATTAAATATATTAATAGGTGCTATAGAAATAACTCCCCAATATCGTTCTTCTACATCTCTATCTTCAGGGAAGAAAATACTCTTATTAAACTTTAAAGTTAAATTCACATTTAAATTTCTCACTTTTTTAGGATTAAATATTTCATATAAATCATCTTTTGAGCCTATTTTAATTTCAATAGTCTTATCTGTTTCTTTATAATTATTACTTACAATCTTTAATAAACTATTACTTCCATCATTAATATCAATATTTACTTCCTGCGCAGTCTCTAAAGGACTTCTAGTTTCTACTAAAAATCTTGCTTTCCCTTTATATTTTAATATAATCTTAGCTTCATGAGAATTTAATATAGTGAAATCTATAAACCAATCATCTTTTCTTGTTTTAAAATCCCCATTATACTCATTGAAACATTCTAAAGTCTTACCAGTATAAGTATAAGAATCTTTTTTATAAAAAATAAAATTATTAATAAAAATTAAAATACTAATCACTACTAATAAGACATACACTATATATTTAAAATTTTTAAATTTCTTAATCTTCATTAATATCCCCCTTAAATTATATTATCTAAATTATAATATAATTTAATTTAAAATCTTATTATTTCTTTAAAAATTTAATTTTGAATCATAAAGTTTTATAAACTATAAATTTTATTTATTTTTATAATAATTTATATTTAAACCATACTTATTATACATAGTTTATTTACACATAATTTATCTATTTATTGTATAATTATATAAATTTTATAATATTTATTAAGGGGGATAAATTATGAAAATAAAATATAAAAAAGAACCTATATAAATAGACTCTCTTTCAATATCTATAATATAGGTTCCTTTTTTATTTATATTTTAAACAGCTTCCCCATCTTCTGCGAATTGGCTATTATAAAGATCTGCATAGAATCCGTTTGCTTCTAGAAGCTCTTTATGATTACCCTTTTCTATTACATTTCCTTGTTTCATAACAAGAATTAAATCAGCATCTTTTATAGTAGAAAGTCTATGTGCTATAACAAAGCTTGTTCTACCTTCCATTAACTTATTCATTGCTTTTTGTATAAATACTTCTGTTCTTGTATCAACACTACTTGTAGCCTCATCTAAGATAAGTATTGATGGATTTGAAAGTATTGCTCTAGCAATTGTTAAAAGTTGCTTTTGACCTTGTGAAATATTTGAGGCCTCTTCATTAAGAATTGTATCGTAACCTTCTGGTAATGTTCTTATAAAGTGATCAGCATTTGCTGCTTTAGCTGCTTCAACTACTTCTTCAAATGTAGCATTTTCAACACCATAAGCTATATTATCTCTAATACTTCCATTAAATAGCCATGTATCTTGAAGAACCATTCCAAAAGTATTTCTTAATTCTTTTCTTGTCATTTCTCTTATATCTACATCATCTATCTTAATAGCTCCAGAATTTACATCATAGAATCTCATAAGAAGATTTATAAGAGTTGTTTTACCAGCACCTGTTGGACCAACAATTGCAACAGTTTCACCAGGTTTTGCTTCTATATTCATATCTGTAATAAGAATATTATCATCTGAATATCCAAACTTAACATTTTCAAAAGTAACATGACCTTTAACCTTATCAAGACTTATTGGATTTTCTGATTCCTTAACTTCTTCATTTTCATCTAAAAGTTCAAAAACTCTTTCAGCTGATGCAGCTGTTGATTGAAGTATATTTACAATGTTAGCAACCTGACTTATTGGTTGAGTAAATTGTCTTATATATCTTGTAAATGCTTGTATATCACCAATAGTTATTGTTCCACCAGTAACAAATAATCCACCTGCAACTGCTATTGCAACATAGGCAACATTATTTATAAATTGCATTAAAGGCATTATAATACCTGAAACAAATTGTGCTTTCCATCCAGCATTATAAAGTCTTTTATTTATTTCTTCGAATTCTTCTATTGAATTTTTTTCTCTATTAAAAGCTTTTATAATTTTATGACCTGAATAAACTTCTTCAACATGACCATTCATCTTACCAAGCTCTTTTTGTTGACTTCCAAAGAACTTTTGAGATTTTTTAATTATTGGTCTTGTACAAAATACACCAACTGGTAAAACTACTAAGCAAATAAGAGTTAACCAAACATTTATAGTAAGCATCATTATAGTAACTCCTATAATAGTAACTACTGATGTTATAAGCTCATTTAAACTTTGTTGAAGTGTTGAACTTACATTATCAAGGTCATTTGTAACTCTACTTAAAATATCACCCTTTGAGTTAGAATCAAAATATTTTAAAGGTAATTTATTTAACTTATAATCTACTTCTTTTCTTATTTTATAAATAGTATTTTGTGCAACTCCTGCCATTAAGAATTGTTGTAGATAAGTGAAGAATGCACTAAATACATATAAAAGAACAAGGAAGATTACTATCTTTGTTAAATAGTTAAAATCTATTGAAGCTCCTGGAACTCCTCTAAATTTTGCTATCATTCCATCAGCTATTTTAGTAATTCCAAGACCTAATACTTTAGGAGTAAGAACTGAGAATAATGCTCCAAGTACTGCCATACAAACAATAACTATAAGTCTGTATTTATAAGGAGCCATATATTTGAAAAGTCTTTTTATTGTTCCTTTAAAGTCTTTAGACTTTGTAGTAGCAACAAAATGTCCTTTTCCACCCATTGGGCCTCTACCCATACCAGCTTTATTAGAATTATTATTTGAGCTCATTTTCAATTTCCTCCTCTGACAGTTGAGATAAGGCAATTTCTTTATATAGATCACAATTTCTTATTAAGTCATAATGTGTACCAATTCCAACTGCTCTACCTTCATCAAGAACAATAATTCTATCTGAATCCTTAACAGCACTAATTCTTTGGCTAACAACTATAACTGCACTTTCTTTAGTTTCATCTTTTAGAGCTGCTCTAAGCTTTGCATCTGTTTTAAAGTCTAAAGCTGAGAAACTATCATCAAATACATATACTTCTGGTTTTCTAACTAAAGCTCTAGCAATAGATAATCTTTGTTTTTGACCACCAGATACATTATTACCACCTTGTGATATTGGATGTTTATACTTATCTTCCATATTTTCTATAAATTCAGTAGCTTGAGCTATGCTAGCAGCATGTCTTACTTCTTCATCTGTAGCATCCTCTTTACCATATCTAATATTTTCTTCTATAGTTCCACTAAATAAAACAGCTTTTTGTGGGACAAATCCTATTTTTTCTCTAAGAGATTCTTGAGTCATATCTTTTATATTAACCCCATTTAATAAGATTTCTCCTTCTGTTGTATCGTAAAATCTAGGAATAAGACTTACAAGTGTAGATTTACCACTACCTGTTCCTCCTATTATAGAAGTAACTTCTCCTGGTCTTGTTACAAAAGAAATATCCTTTATAACTGGTTCTTCTGCTCCAGCATAGGCAAATGAAACATGTTTAAATTCAATCATTCCTTTACCTTCTGATTTTTCTTTAGTATTTTCTTTATCATTAATTGAAGGTTCTATTGCTAAAACCTCATTAATTCTTGCTGCTGAAGCTGCAGCTCTTGGAATAAGGATGAACATCATTGCCATCATTAAAAGTGAGAACATTATTTGCATAGCATATTGCATAACAGCCATAAGATCTCCAACTTGCATACTTCCATTATTTATTTCTACTGCTCCAAGCCAAACAAGAGCCACTGTTGTTAAATTCATAATAAGCATCATAAGAGGTGAAAGAAGTGCTGTAATTTTATTAACTCTTATTGCTGTAGAAGTTAAATCTCCATTTGCACCTTCAAACTTTACGCTTTCAAATTCACTTTTATTAAAAGCTCTTATAACTCTAATCCCATTTAATCTTTCTCTCATTACAAGGTTTATTCTATCAAGTTTACCTTGCATTGATTTAAATAATGGTATTCCCATTTTTCCAATAATACTAATTGCAATAATAATTAATGGAACTGAAACTAAAAGCACCATAGATAATTTTGAATTTTTATTAATAGCCATGATAACTCCACCAATCATCATAAGTGGTGCTGTAATCATAAGCTTCATCACACTAACTGTAACATTTTGAACTTGAGTAACATCATTTGTTGTTCTTGTTATAAGAGATGATGTACCAACCTTATCTATATCAGCTTGTGAAAAGCTTTCAACTCTATTAAATATTTTTGATCTTAAATCTCTAGCAAAAGCTAGACTTACCTTAGATATTAAATACGTTGCTGCTATCATTGCAGCCGTACCTAGTAGTGTAACACCTATCATGTATACGCCAACCTTTAATATATAAGCATTATCTCCATTTATAACACCTTTATCTACTATGTCAGACATAAGATCTGGTAAATATAAATTAGCTATTGCTTGTATAAATAATAAGATTACTATACCAATAAGAGTTACTGTGTATGGCTTTAAGTGTTTATATAACTTTAGCATTTAATAACCTCCTATATTATAGATACATATAGTTTTAACTTATTTTTTTAAATTACAACTATGTAAATTTTCATTTATCTTTTTTAAGATATTTTTAAAATTTTCTTTTTCTTCATTTGTGAGTATATCAAAGAGTTCTTTATTGACACTCAACATTGCAAGTTTTGCATTTTCACAAGTTTTTCTTCCTTTATCAGTTAAATATAATCTTGATACCCTCTTATCTTCTGAGTCTTCCCTCTTTTCGATAAATCCGCCTTTTTCAAGCCTTTTAGCCATTACATTAACAGTAGCAGGCTGTATATTTAACTTCTCTGCTATATCTTTTTGTCTTTGTCCATCTTCATGTTTAAGAGCAAACAATAAAGGAGGTTGACCTGCATATAGACCTTCTTTTTCTAATATTTTTTGGCTACATCTAAAATGACACTTCATAGTTTTATGAAATTCACGATAAAGTTCATCATCAATTTTTTCATCCAAAATAATTAATCCCTCCCGCTTTAATTAGTCGACTAATTAAGTTTAATTCTTTCTATTAACTCTGTCAATCAATTCTTAAACATGTTAATTATTTCTTAATAATTAATCTTCCAAAATTTCTTATAATATAAAATTTTAACAAGTATTTAAAACCCTGTTTTTACTTGGCTTATATAATGAAACTAAGGGGTGATAAACTTGAATAAAAAAATTAAAATAATATTTGCTGTTGTTTTAGCTACAACTTCACTTAGCATTTTATATCAAAATACTAAAGCTAATTCCTCACTTACTGATGGTAACTTTAAAAGTAAAGTTTACTTAAGTAAAATCGTATCTAATGAAAATCCTGAGAACAATGAAGTCTTTGTTTTAAATAACAAAGAAATAAAATCACTTGGAAAAGATATTTATCCAAATATGATTGAATATTATGATAGTCTCAAAGGATATCTTGCAATCTCACCTGATTCTAATGAACTTAATCTAATTTACAATAATGGTAATACAAGATTTATAGCAGACAATATTATTGATTTTAAAGTTATCCAAAATACAATATATTATTTAAATTCAAAATCGGAACTATATAAATATAATCTTAAGAATAAAGAAACAGATTTTATTGATCAAAAAGTTTTAAATATAAATTCTCAAGATGACATCTTCTATTATTTAACAGAAGATAATAAATTAAAATTTATGATTTATGGTAGAGAGTTTCTATCTGTAGATACTAAATTATCAGCTTCCTTTGAAGATAATATAAAAATTAATAGACAAGAAAATAAGATTATATATCCTAAAGAAGATGGTATATATCTTTACTATATAAATAGAAAGAAAAATAATGAAGTTAAATTATCAGATAATCCTAGATTATATACTGCTGAGTTCTTAAAAGATGCTAGTATAGTTTTCTCAACCTACTCTGATAATAATCCAGAAAATATTGATATATATAGAAAAGTTGGAGATACTGAGCCAAAGCTTTTAAAGACTATACCTTTTGATTTTAAAACTCTATATTCAATAAGTGATGATTCTAAAGGAATAGTTTTTGAAGATAAAAATCTATATTATTTAAACTTTAAAGATGAAAAAATAACAGAAATGCATACTGAAGGTGAAATAGTTGACTATCACCTTTATAAAGATAAAATTGCTTTTGTTTCAAATGGAGAGCTTTTAAGATTAAGTTTAAACGATCCTTCTGATAAAGAAGTAATTGCAAAAGATATAACACCATTTAATACTGAAGTTATTAATAATGAATTAGTTTATCTAAATACTAATAAAGAGTTACATTACAAAAATGAACTAATCGCAAAAGATGTTTTAGAGTTCATAACACATAAAGATTATATAATTTATAAGACTACTTCTAATAATATATATATGACATCATCAAACCTAAAAACTTCTAAATTACTTGAAATTAATGGACAATCACTTAATTCTGTAAATGTTGATGATAAAGCTATCTCCATTTCGCAAAATGATAAATAATCCATTATTTTATTAATAAATTAATAATTTATAAAAAGTAGGAAATTTTATCCTACTTTTTTCTTTTAATCCATTAAAAAAATGTAATTGTAAACTTTTTTTAAACTTTATGTACAATTAAATAAAAGAGTCCTGTGAAAACGGTTATCCAGTCATAAAGCGGTTTAAGGGCAACATAATATTCAAAAATAAAATTAATATTTAATTTAAAAGTTACTTTTTTGTAATCTTTATGGTTTATAATCTAATTAATAAATAAAACAAAAACTTTTAATATATATAGAAAAATCAAATTAATAAATTCATAAAAATTAGGGGAGGTATTTATTATGTTAGCATTAGTAACAGGAGCATTAGTAGTAGGAGTAGTTGCATTAGTATCATTCGCAATTCCAAGTGGTGAAAAAGTAGATTTCTATGAACAATCATTCGAAAACTAATTTTATTTTTTAATTAATTTTTTATAATAAGCAATCATATTTTATTTTTTATTTTTAAAAGGCTGTATCAATAGATACAACCTTTTTTCATATAATAAAAATTACTCACATCGAAAAAAACTGCCTCATATGAGACAGTTTTTCTTTTCAAAATTTATGTTAACTTGCTTTTTCATCTTCTTTTCTATTACTATATTTCATAATAAAGTAAAGAGGTACTGCTATTACAAGTCCTCCAAGTCCCCATATTATATCTTTAAGGCTTGATTGTGTAAGTAACCAGATGCTTACTACTGCTGCTACTATTGGTATAACTGGTCCGAAAGGAATTCTAAATGTTCCTTTTAATTCTGGATTTCTTCTGAAAACAAGAATTGATAGACAAGTTGGTAAGTATTGAGTAAATCTTGATATTGAACTGATTACTGCAAGTTCTGTAAATGATCCTGATAATGCAATTGGTATTATAATTATTGTGCTAACAATTATTGCTACATAAGGAACTCCTTTTTCAGTTCTCTTTGACATTACCTTTGGTAGTAATCTATCATCTGATAAAGCTGTTGCTATTCTTGGTGTAAAGAATGATTGAGCTACATTTATTCCTGTAATTGAAACAAGTATTCCAAGACTTATAAATGCTGCTCCATATGAACCAAGGAATTTACCTGATGCTGTACTTACTGGTGTTAAGTCATTTGCAAGACCTGGTCCAAGCATTCCTATTGATACTACTTGAATAAGTGTATATACAAATGCAACTATTATCATAACTGTTACTATTGCTTTTGGTATATTCTTTTGTGGATTTTCCATATCTTCTGCACCAAGTGCTAAACTTTCAAATCCTGTAAATGAGAAGAAGATTAAAAGTGCTGCTTTACCAAATGAACCTGGTGTATAAACTCCATGTGGGAAAACAGGTGTAAAGTTATGTGCTTTTATAAAGAAAACACCTATTAATATAAATATTGCTATAGGAATTATTTTTCCTACTGTCGCTATATTTAAAATTATCTTTGTAAAATTAACTCCAAGTAAATTAATTATTGCTAATATTATAATAATTGAAACTACTATTATATCTTTTGTCATACCAGTCGCTGCGGCTGGATAAAATACTGATAATGCTGTTGTAAACCCAACTGCCATAGTAGCAGCTGCAATTAAACAGATAGCATATGTCATTATTCCAACTTCAAATGCTGCAAATTCTCCAAATGCCTTTTTGGTATAGACATATGCTCCTCCATTTTTACTAAAAATACTTCCTGCTTCTGCAAATGATAAGGCAACTGTAATTACAAGAATTGCATCAAATATGATAACTCCTATACTTGCAGGTCCCATAAGCTTCATTGCTTTGTTAGGTAATAGAAATATTCCTGAACCTACTATAGCATTAAAGCCAAGAAGTACTATACTCCAAAAACCTATTTTAGCTTTTTTACTTTTTTCCATTGTTGTTCTATAACCTCCTGTGGTTTTCTTTTGTTTAAAATAATCTCCCATTCCACAAAATAGCTATACTAACTTAAAACATTCCCTTAACTTTATATATTCTCTATATTAAATTTTTCAATTATACTCTTTTTATAAAATAATCAAAGAATCTCGCCATTTCTTTTCTTGTTTTACTTAAAGCCTCTGGATGCCATTGAACTCCCATCATAAATGGACCTTCCTTACTTTCTATTGCTTCAATTATTCCATCTTTGGCTCTAGCACTTACTTTAAAGCCTGGTGCTACATCCTTGACTGCAAGGTGATGGAATGAATTTACTAAAACTTCTTTACCAAAAATTTCGTAAAGCATTGTATTTTCTTCAATATCTAATTTATGGGTCGGATATTTACATAAAGCTTGTTGAATATGCTTTACTACTACTCCAGTAGTATTTTCTGCAAGAGAAATATCTTGATAAAGTGTTCCTCCATTTGCAACATTAAGAACTTGATGACCTCTACAAATCCCCAGTATAGGTAATTTGCTCTCCATTGCTTTTTCTACAAGATAAAATTCATATTCATCTCGTTCTGGTGAGATATCACTTAATTTTTCATGAGGTTCCTCATTATATCTAAGTGGATCAATATCATATCCTCCTGTAATAACAAGAGCATCAATCATTTCTATATATTGATCTAAAACCTCCTGATTAGTTGTGACTGGAATAATTATTGGTACTGCCCCTGCATCAATAATTGATTCATGATAATCTGTATATAATCTTATCTTTTTACAGTCATCAAAATATGGAATATTATCGCTAGTTACTAAATTAGCTGTTATTCCTATTATTTTTTTCATCATTTGTATAGCCCTCCTTTTTGAAATAGAGGCAAATAAAATTAAGTTAATCTTATTTTTCTCTACACCAAATTAATTATTACTTAATTAAAAAGAATTTTTTAAAATTTTTAAAAAATCCTCTTAATATATATTATTAATTCGGCTTTTCAAAGTATACACATATTATATTTTCAAATTGTTAATATAATGTGTACTTTATATTTTTTTATGTCAATTGAGAAAATTTAATGACTTTGCTAAAATTCCTTTAATTTTATTAATATAATTAAATATTAGTAATTCAAATATTATGAGAAGGTAAAATCAATAAGCTTAAATTATGTATATTTTCTAATAACTAGTTATTAAATTTGAAATATTATTATTATAATCCAATTTTATCAAGTGGTTATAGATAGTTACTTAGACTAATTTTCTTCTTTAAAAAAATATCTTTAAATTATAAAAAAATAATCTCCCCAAAATGTATTTTTAACTATATTGAATAATATTATATTTATGAAGGAAAGCTAGTTTAAAAATATTAATTATTTAAGGAGGCTAAGTTTATATGGATAAGTATGTATGCTTAATATGTGGTTATATTTATGATCCTGAAATAGGTGATGATACACAAGAAATAGCTCCAGGAACATCTTTTGAAGACTTACCTGATACATGGGTTTGTCCTCTATGTGGCGTTGGTAAGGATGATTTCGAAAAAGAATAAAAAAAGAGTATCTCAAAATGAAATTTTATTTTGAGATACTCTTTTTTTATTTAACTATAAAATAATATAAATTTAACAATAAAAAAATAATTTTTAACTTATAAGTTTAAATTAATGTATATAATAGTAAATATAAAAAATTAGGAGAATATTTGAATGAAGGATATAATATTTTTTTCATTTATATTATGTGGAATTATATATTCTACTTTTATAGAAAGAAAGCTTTTAATAAGTAAAAAATTTAATATAAAAAAAGAAAATATACAAAATATCAATACTAAAATAAAAGTAGTTCAATTTACTGATGTCCATCTTGGAAGATACTTTAGTTTAAAAGATTTAGAAAAAGTTGTGGATAAAATAAATTCATTAAATCCTGATATAGTTGTTCTTACAGGAGATTTAGTTGATAAAATGAAATTTTATCAACATAAAGAAGAAATTCCTAAAGTCTTATCTAAAATAAATAGTACGCTTGGAAATTTTGCTATATACGGGAATCATGATGCTTATCCAGGGAATAGACATAGTTATGCTAAGATAATAAAAAATTCTAATTTTACATTACTTATAAATGAAAATAAAAAAATAAAAATAGGTTCAAAAACTCTCAACTTAATGGGACTTGATGATATTTTTCAAGGTAAAATTAACATAGACAGTACAACAAAAGATATAGATAAAAATGATTTTAATCTTTTAATGCTTCATGAACCTGATTTAATAGATAAATTTAAGGGGCAACCTATAGATTTAGCAGTTGCTGGACATAGCCATGGTGGGCAAATTTATGTTCCTTTGTATGGAACAATATTAAATACTGAGTGTGCTGTTAAATATGATAGAGGTTTTCATTCTATTGGAGATAATAATCAAGATAAGATTAAGCTTTATGTTAATACAGGGATAGGTAGTACAGGTCTTCCTATTAGATTTTGGAATATTCCTAATGTAGTGGAGTTTAATATTGAATTTTAGAAAGTTAACTTAGGGAAGTTACTTTTTATTTAGATTTAGATATTAATATATTTCTCTCTACGAATGTCTTTAGACATTCGTAGAGATTTTATTTTAAAATTTTAGTAATTTTTAGAAATTTAGTCCTTTTATATATAAAAAATTATGTAGTAAAACCTATATTTCTAATTTATATAATCTAAAATTGAAATTATACTCATTGTCCCCTCTTCCTAAATACTAAATATTTATATTTAAGATAATATATTACCATAAATTCGAAAAATGCTATAATAAAATTAAATAAACATAATTTTAAAATAAAAAATATACAAAATTTTATTTATATATATTTTTAAAGGAGAACTAAAATGAAGAATTTTATAGTTGAAGGCATATTAACAAATCCTGATTTAATAAATGATGACATAATGAAACAACATATGGCTTATTCTCAAAAAGCTATGGATAATGGATTAATATTAATGTCTGGATTAAAATCAGATATGAGCGGTGGGTTATTTATTATGAGAGCAGAATCTAGTGAAAAAATAGAAACTTACTTAGCTAGTGAACCATTTAAAGTTCATGGAATACAAAAATATAAAATAACAGAATTTAATACTCATTACCTTAATCAATCATTAATAAATGATTTAGCAAATAATTAATAATCTAAAATTATAATAAAAAGCTGTGTTAAAAGAAATTTTAACACAGCTTTTTATTACTCTAAATTTTTACTTCTCTATAATTATTTCCTTACTAGATATAACAATTATACTTTGTATAGTCTTAGAACATTTTTACCTTTAAATTACATAACTTTAATCTAAATTTGAATTATCTTTAGTAAAATATCAAAAATATTAGCTATTAATATTATGCGAGTAAAAAATATAAATGATATTTTATAAATTTTAAAATGAATAATTTATTTATTTAAAATAATTTATTTAATATTTTTTTCAAGTTTATTTTTAATGATATAATATAGATATGTTATTTTTTTAAGGAGAGTTATAAAATATTATGGCAGCTTTACACCCAGTTACCCAAACAGTCCTTATATTGATTGGGTTATATATGCTTACTGCATCCGACTTAATTGTTACAAGCCTTCAATTGAAAAAGGCAACAGAAGATAATGCTATAGAAGAACAAACAAAGTTCAAGAAATCTTTAAATGAAAAGATAAACTTAAACTTCTTCTATATATCAATAATATTATTATACTTTATTGTTAACTTTGCTATATTTATGATAGGACATCATATAAGAAATTAAATTTAGATAAAAAAGAGCCTTGTAGAAATTATATATCTACAAGGCTTTCTTAATTTAACTAGCTAATTCTCTTATTAACGAGTAGTAAATCCTCCATTAGCTAATATTGTTTGACCATTAATGAACCAACCTTCTGTTGCTAAGAACTTAACTATTGGAGCTATATCTTCAATTTTTGTTAATTCTCCATTAAAGCTTTGTGCCTTTAAATAAGCTACTGTTTCATCTGTTTCTTGTTCATAGAAGAAAGGTGTATCCATTGGTCCTGGAGCCACACTATTAACTGATATTCCCATAGGTGCAAATTCTTTAGCAGCAGCACGTGTAAAATGTTCTATTGGAGCTTTTGCTCCTGCATATAATGAATAATATCCTGTAAATCCTGCTAAAAGTGATGTTAATACATTTATTATCTTTCCGCCCTTATTCATATGTCTCGCTGATTCTTGAATAAAGAAGAATCCAATCTTTGAATTTATATTAAATAAATCATCATATTCATTTTCAGTTAATTGATCAATAGGCTTTTTAACTATTTTTCCTACTGTATTTACAGCTATATCTACTTTACCAAATTTATTTTCTGCTTCTTCAAATAACTTCTTTATATTATTTATATTGCTTAAATCTAATTGAATTGAAAAAGCTTTTCCACCATTAGAATTAATATACTCTACTGTCTTATCTGCTGCTTCCCTTGTTGATGAGCTATTATAATGAACTACTACTTTAGCTCCTTCTTCTCCAAATGTTCTTGATATTAATCCTCCAAGATTTTTAGCTCCACCTGCAACTACTACTACTTTATCTTTTAAATTTGTTATCTTATAATTCATATCTATTTCTCCTTTGTTTATCTCAATACTTCGTCTCTATTTCTTAAACTAATTATATTTAAATAAGTTATATAATAAAAGAAGGCACTTTTTTTTCACCTAGTAACCTTTTATATACTAATATGTATTTAAGCCAGCTCAGGGTGATAGTTTATATATAAAATTAATAAAAGAAAGGAGCAAATACCATGAAACATATAAATGATGATGATCTTTTAAAAGAAATAGAAACTGACTGTTATCTAAATGTTAATGAAGCTATAGGAGTAATTGGAGGTAAGTGGAAAGTTCTAATTCTTTGGCATATAACAGAAAGAACAAGAAGATTTAATGAATTAAGAAAATTAATTCCTGATATATCTCAAAAGATGCTTACTAATCAACTTAGAGAACTAGAAAAAGATAACTTAATTTGTAGAACTGTTTATCCAGAAGTGCCACCAAGAGTTGAATATTCATTAACTGAATATGGAGGTACACTTGAACCTATATTTGATGCATTATATGATTGGGGAGAAAATCATATAAAAAGAAAATCAAAAAAATAGCTGCCTTAAAAAGACAGCTATTTTTTAATCTATTTTTATTGATTGCTCAAATTTAAATATATTATTAGGATCATATTTCTTTTTAATTTCTCTAAGTCTTGATATATTTTCCCCATAATATTCTGTTTCATAACTTTCTAATTCAGCTATTGGGAAAGCTATAAATGAACCTATTGTCATTTCTTTTATAATTTTAAACTTATCTACAATCCATTTTTTATTTTCATTTGCATATTGTGAATCTTCCCACACTGATTGCATTCCTAAGATAAATTCTGCATCTCTATAATAAAATGCTGTTTCATCCTTAGCTTTATCCTTTATTGCTCCACCAAGTCCATATAAAGTAAAAGCTGTATATTCTGAACCTTCTGCTACTTCATGTAATATATCAAGTATTGTTCTAATTTCATCTTTATTATATTCTCTATCAATAAATCTTCCTGTAGATTTATATTTTTCATAATCAGGATGATCATCTTGAATTTTTTTATTTATATCAAATACGCTCATATATTTTAAATTAAAGTTTATCTCTTTTGATAAATTCTTAAATGGAGCTAATACATTTTCTGCTTCTTCTTTTGAACCATAAAAGATACCTGTTACTAAAGCTCCTATACCTTTTATCTTTGAATTATAAAAAGCTATTTTAATATTTAATCTTCTATCAAGCTTCTTTAAATTCTTTTGAACCATATCAAAAATACTAATCATTTCTTCTTTTGTAGTATTCTTATATTCTATACTTACTAAAGTTCCGTTCTCTATTTTATCTAATAATTTAAATATCATTGAAGTAACTACACCAAAGTTACCTCCTCCTCCACCTTTTAAAGCCCATAATAAATCACTATTAATTTTTTCATTTGCAATTATTATGTTACCTTGCCCATCAACAATTTCAGCTTCAATTAAATAATCACATCCAAGACCAAAATATCTTGCTGAATACCCCCAGCCCCCACCAAGAGTATATCCTACTGCACCAACTGTTGGACAACCTCCACCTGGAAATGGATAATTATTAGAATTTAAAGCTTCATATAGTTCTCTATTTCTTACTCCACCTTCAATTCTTGCTATATTTTTATCTTTATCTAAAAATATCTTATTCATTTTACTAACATCTATAACAAGTACCCCATCACCAGTTGAAAACCCTTCATAATGATGTCTACCTGATCTTATCTTAAAAGGAATAGAATTTTCTTTTGACCACATTATTGCATTACTCACATCTACTGTATTGTGACAATAAACAATAACTAAAGGTGATTTCTCAATAGCTCTATTCCAAGCTAATGTATGTTCCTTATAATCTTTATGACTTTGAAGAACTACATCTCCAGTCAATTTATTATAATTTAATTCTCTCATATTTATATAACCTCACTAATATCTTAGTAATAATCTTTAAATTGAATATATACTTAAAATTAATTTTAACATAAAGCAATGTTTATTTGTGTATATTAAATTTTATTTAATTAACAAATAAATAAAAATAATATATATATTATAAAGATAACAAATAATACTAGCCTTATTCTTAAATGCTAAAGTAATCAGGAAAATTCCTCATAAATATCAAATAAGATATTAATAATATAGATTTTTAAATCTACTATAAAATAATAAAAAAAGACTATCTTTTTAGATAGTCTTTTATATTACAAATAGTGCGTTATGGTTTTAAAAGATAAGCTAAGTTCAAATGATATATCATTATCACTACTTGTCCTAAGTTAAGAGTTATTTTCAAAGATTCTCTTTTAAATAACTCTTAGCTTAATTAAAATTAACTTTTAAATTTAGTGTGTATGTGCGTGTTCTTCGCATCCACAGTGACATACTTCTTTTGCATGTTTGTGTTCATCACATCCACAATTGCATTCTTCTTCATGATGATGATGAGTTTGTCCATGTGAATGAGCATGTTCTTCACATCCGCAGTGACATACTTCCTTTGCATGTTTATGTTCTTCACATCCACAATTACATTCTTCTCCATGGTGGTGATGAGCTTGTCCATGTGAATGAGCATGTTCTTCACATCCGCAGTGACATACTTCTTTTGCGTGTCTGTGTTCTTCACATCCACAATTACATTCTTCTCCATGATGATGATGCATTTTATTTTCCATAACTAACACTCCTTAAAATCTATTTAATATTTTTTATTTTCTGTTTTCTATATTTATATAATAAAATAAAAGTAAAATAATTTCAATAAAAAAATTTTATAAAAGTCAAGTCCTGTTAAATGAAAATATATTTAAAATTGATATTATATTATTTATTGATAAAGCATTATCAATAACTTTTTTTGAAATAATATTAACCAAAATGCTTTTTAATTATCAATTTAATAAAAACATTAATTTTTTTAATTTTTTTATATATAAATTTATTATTTTTATTATTAATTTCATAATTATTACTTTATTTACATTTAATTGAATTTAATATAACATTATTATCAGTTATTAATTTAAAAATAAAATTTCAGGGGGATAAATTTTATGAATAAAAGAGCAAGATTATTAATTGCAGGATTAACAATAGCTATGGCAGGTAGCTTTGGATTAGTAGGTTGTACATCAAAGGCTAAAGAAGAGAGCACTAAAACAGCAGTAGAAAGTAATAAATCAACCTTTAAAGAATATAGCTACACTTATAATGACGGAAACAACAAACCAGTAGAAGTAAAAGTTACAAAAGCTCCTCAAAGAGCAGTTACCCTATCTCAATTTATGACAGAATCTTTATTAGCACTTGGACTTGAAGATAGAATGGTTGGGACAGCTTTATTAGATAATGAAATATTACCAGAATATAAAGAAGCATATGAAAAAATACCCCAACTTCAAGTAACAGATGGACACGATATATCAAAAGAAGGTTTCTTAGCTCTAAAGCCTGACTTTGCTTCAGGTTGGTTACCATCATTAGATGCTAAATCAGTTGGAGCTCCTGATGAATTATATAACAACTATCAAGTAAATCCTTATGTACTCTCATCTTTAAAAGGAGATGCTACTATAGAAAATGTTTATAAAGATTTTGAGGAACTTGGAAAAATATTTGATGTCGAAGACAAAGCAACAGAAGTAATCAATAAAATGAAATCTGAAGTAAAAGCTGTAGAAGAAAAAATTAAAGTATCTGATAAAAAACCATCAGTTTTAGTTTATGATTCAGGAGAGAAAGATGCTTTCGTTGTAGGAAGTGGTTTTGCAAATAATCTTATAACTCTTGCTGGAGGAAATAATATATTCTCAGATTTAAAAGATCAATGGGCTACTGTTTCATTTGAAAGTATAATAGCTAAAAATCCAGATGTAATTCTTGTTACTACTTTCTTAGCTGATTCAACAAATGTAGATAAGAAAATTGAATTCTTAAAAACAAATCCAGCTTTTAAAAATATAAATGCTATTAAAAACAATAATATTCATGTAATTGAGCTTGCAGATTTATCCCCAGGAATTAGAACAGCTAAAGCCATCACAGAAATGAATGAAGTATTCTATAAGGATGCTAAATAATGAATTTTATAAAAAAACACTATAAAATCTGTATTTTAAGCTTAATTATTATTCTTATAATAAGCATGATACTTGGTATAGCTGTTGGAAGCACCTACATAGAATTTAATACAGTTTATAAATCAATTATAAATAAAGTTTTAGGAAATAATTTATTTCAAGTTAATTGCGATGTATTAGTTGAAAATATTATATTTGATGTAAGAATGCCTAGAGTATTTCTAGCTGCTATTACTGGAGCAGGACTTGCTATTAGTGGTATCTTGATGCAATGCGTTACAAAAAATTCAATAGCTGATCCTTATATTTTAGGGATTTCATCTGGTGCTTCATCTGGTGCAGTTTTTGCAATTGTTCTTGGTGGTACAGTTCTTGGAGTAACAACTGGAGCATTTTTAGGTTCTATCTTATGTGCTATTTTAGTTTTTATCATTGGTACCCAGTATGGAAGAAGTTCATCTATAACAAGACTTGTTTTATCAGGTCTTGCTATGTCAACAATATTCACAGCAATAACAAACTTAATTATTTATTCAGCAGAAAATTCAAATCAAGCGAGGTCTGCTATGTTTTGGATAATGGGAAGTCTTGGTGGTGCTAGATGGAATAACTTACTTTTACCTTCTTTAGTATTACTAATATCATTAATAATAACAATACTTCTATCAAACTCTCTAGATTTATTGTTATTTGGTGATACAAGCGCTATTGTTCTTGGAATGAACATAAAATTTATTAAATCAGTTATTTTATTACTTGCAACATTTTTAACTTCCGTTTTAGTTTCAATTACTGGTGCTATTGGTTTTATTGGCCTTGTAGTTCCTCATATATGCAGAAGTATTGCAGGTACTACTCATAAAAAAATATTACCTTTATCAGCATTAATAGGAGCAATATTTTTAGTAATATCAGATATAGTATCTAGAGTTATATTCTCTCCAAGAGAACTACCTATAGGTATTATTACATCAGTAATTGGTGGACCATTCTTTATATGGCTGATTGCTAAAAATAATTATTCATTTGGAGGTAATGAATAATGAAATTAAAAGTTAAAGAACTTGAATTTAAAATAGCTGACCAACAAATTTTAAATGGTATAGATTTAAATATAAAAGAAGGTCAATTTGTTGGAATAATTGGGCCTAATGGTTCTGGAAAATCTACATTATTAAAAAATATCTATAGAGTATATAAACCATCTAAAGGTAATATATCTCTAGAAGGTACTGATATAGAAACAATGAAGTCAAAAGAAATTGCTAAGAAACTAGCTATTCTTTCTCAAGAAAGTTCAACTCAATTTGATTTCACTGTTAAAGATATAATAAAAATGGGGAGATATCCTTATAAATCTATGTTTGAAGATTATTCAAAAAAAGATATGGAATTGGTTAATGAGATAATAGATAAATTATCCTTACAAAATCATAAAGATAGAAGTTTCAACACTCTATCAGGTGGAGAAAAACAAAGAGTTTTGATTGCTAGAGCTTTAGTTCAAAATACTGACTTTATGATTTTAGATGAACCAACAAACCACTTAGATATAAGATATCAAATCCAACTTTTAGATATAGTAAAAAACTTAGGAATAACTGTACTTGCAGCACTTCATGATATAAATATAGCAGCTTTATATTGTGATTATATTTTAGTTATGAAGGATGGAAAAATTATCAAGAGAGGTACTGTTGATGAAATTATTACTTCAGAAACTATTAAAGAAGTTTATGGAGTTAATAGTTACATCACTGAAAATCCTATAAATAAAAAAAGACAAGTTTTTTATATGAGTAATATTTAAAACTCGTAATAAAATTCAAATATATAAATAAAAAGTCAATTCAAACAAAAACAGACTAGCTTATATAAGCTAGTCTGTTTTGTTTAATTTTAAAATTTATAATTATCTATAAGATTTTCAACTGCATTAACCATTTTTTGATTATAATCTTTTTTCTCCATATCTTCTGCATTTTCAGGCTTTGGAAGTTCTACAAGAACTGATCTTGCTCCCTTATCTTTTGCATATCCTACAAAATATCCACCATCATATACATGTATAAATTTATTCTTTAAATCAAATTGCTCATCAAAATACTTAGCCACTCCAGTAAATCCATAAGTTGCATCAAGCCATCCGTGAGTATCTACAACTACAACATCTGGACTAATAGTCATTAATTTATCTACAAGATTTTTAAGTGCCACTGCTTCTGGAGCCTCAAATGGCTTATCTCCAGTTTTATTTCTTGGATCTGTATATACTTTAAAATTACCTGTAAAATCTCTATTTATATCAATACTTTTAGATATTTGACATCTACCTGGTCCATTATTAGTATAACCATCTAATAATCCATCTGGATTGGCTGATGGAATTATATAAACGCTCCATCCATTAAGCCCTTTATCTTGACTATCTTTTGCTGCAAGTTTTGATATTAGATTTTCTGCCATTTTTACGAGTTGATATCCATCTCTTGGCCACCCATCTTCAAATCCATGAATTGCAAAAGTCATAAGGAGAATTTTATTTCCATTACCTATTTTATAATAATAAAGAGGTCTCCCCTCTCCACTTTTCCCATATTGAACTTTAGTTACATTACTAGGTTCATTTAAATCATTAAAATTTTGTGGTATGGATTGATTTAAATTCATATTTTTATTATCTTGTGAAATTATATCATTTTCTAATTTCGCTTGTTTTTCAGTAGTTTTTATAAATATAATATAAGCTAAAGCAAGAACTACAACTACTATTATTCCAATAATTATCGAGTTTTTTATCTTTTTGTTCATATTATGTCCTTTCCTTCTAGAGTAATATTTCAAACTCTTCCAATTTTATTCTCTAAAAAAGGCATTTAAATTACAAATAGTTAGTATTACCATTTGTTAACTATTTATTCACACTTTATCAACAGTTTATTAATATAAGTATAATAAAAAAGGACTAACCCAAATATAAGCTAGTCCTTTTTTATTACATTTAAAATTGATAATTATCTATAAGATTATCAACTGCTTTAAACATTCTTTCATTATATTTTCTATTTTTCATATCTTGAGGATTTGCTGGTGGTGGAAGCTCTACTAGTACTTCTCTTGCCCCTTTTTCTCTAGCATACCCTGCAAAATATCCACCCTCATAATTTTTTACTGGCTTATTATCTAAATAAAATTGTTTATCAAAATAACTTGCAACTCTAGCATTTCCATAAGTTGTATCAAGCCATCCATGAGTATCTACTACTACAAGATCTGGACTAATATCTAATAATCTATTTACAAGTCCAGCTAAAGCTCTAGCTTCTGGACTTTGAAGTGGCTTAAATCCTGTCTTATTTCTAGAATTATTAAAATGAATAAAATTACCTGAAAAATCTCTATTTACATCAATTCCCTCAGAAACTTGACATCTACCTGGTCCATTATTAGTATATCCATCAACTAATCCATCTGGATTAGATGTTGGTATAACATAAACTGTCCATCCATTTAAACCACCATCTTCGTCTTCTTTCTCTGAAAGATGAGATATTATATATTTTGCCATATTAACAAGTTGATATCCATCTTTTGCCCAACCATCTTCATAACCATGAATAGCAAAATTAAGAAGAAGAAGTTTTTTACCATGACCTATTTTATAATAATAAAGTCCTCTACCTTCTCCACTTGTTCCATATCTAACTTTTGTTACATTATCAGGAACAGAAAAATTATTTAAACTACCTATTACTTCTGTTGAAGATTTAGTTTTTTCTTTATTTTTTTCAGCTTGCTCTTTCTTTTCTTTAGCAGCTTCTTTTTCTTGCTCTAGTTTTTTAGCCTGTTCCTCTTGAAATTCTCTCTTCTCCTGTACAGGTGTAACTACATTATCTTTTTGCTGATTCTCCTCAGCTAAAATTTGCTGTTGAAGACTCTCTGCTTTAGCTTTTTTCTTTTGTGTTGCATCGAATGTCATAAAAGCTAAAATTATTGTAACAATAATAATTATCGCACAAATAATTGAATTTATGATATTTCTTTTCATTAGTTAATCATGTCCCTTTCCTATGATTTGTCAGTCTCCCTTTATTTTACTACTAAAAAAAGTTATTTTTATGACAAAATTATCAATATTGAATTTATTTTGGACATATTACATCTTTTTATCTTAAAATCAAGTTCTAGGTTGTCCTAAATAACTTGGATTCTTTGTTTGATACCATACTTCTCCAGGACCTGTAAATTTCATAACATATCCCTCACCACCAGTAAGAGATGCTATTCCAGTAGATATCATTTCAACAGAATATTTCATATCCGAATCTCTTAAAATAATATGATTAGTATCAACTATAAATCTTTCTCCAACTTCTAATTTTTTATATAAAATAGCTCCATAACTTGCAAGACAAAGTGTTCCTCTACCTTCTGCTTCAACTTGGAATATACCTTCCCCTGAAATTAATCCATTTACTCCCTTATTCTTTGTAGATAATTCAATTTCTCCCTCTGAAGCTAGAAAAGTATTTTGACCTAGCATATATTTTTTAGTACCATCCATTTCTTTAAACATAATATCTCCCAAGAAATGTGAAGATAATATCAGTTCACCATCTGTTTTGGCTCTAAATTCTTGTAAAAAAATAGATTGTCCTGAAAACATTCTTCCAAAAGCTTTCTTAAAGCCTCCTGATTTTATTTTCAATTCAAAAGTATCTGTCATAGATACCATAGCATCACTAGCTACAATAAATTTCTCACCTGCAAAAGCAGTTATTTTTAAAACAGCATTTGCATCACTACATAACTTCTCTAACTTACTCAAAGTAACTCCCCCCATTAATCAAGTAATTATAATTTTTATAAATATATATAAGATAATTATAAAAAAAGTCTATCCAATTAGATAGACTTTTCTAACTTATATTTGAGTTATTTAATAAATAGAAGAATCTTGCTTTTATAAGAGCTATTGAAACCCTATTTTCTACAACATTTTTCATATTTATATCTTTAAAAAATTTAGATGCTAAATTCATCTGAGTATTTCTAAAAGTATCCCACTCCATCTGTGGAATATCTAAAATATTATTATACAATTTATTATTTCTACTATTACTAATAATATTTTTATATAAACTATTAAGCTCATCATTCCATATAATATTAGCATTTCTATATCCTTCTACAATAGTTTCCTCACTATCTTTAGAATCTAAAAACATTTTAATAATATACTTTTGTGTAGCATTAAACTCATTTAAACTTTCTTCTTCATATTTATTTATATGATTTGATTCAATTAAATTACTTAAATCAAAATTAGGATTATTATTAATTAAATAATAAAAGAATAAATAATAACATCTTCCTTTAGTTATAGTTAGTTTTATATTTTCTTGGATTATAAGAGTTTTTGCCTCTCCCTTATACTCATTTCCTATTTGTATTAAATCTTGATTTAAGTAATTCAACCACTCATTTTGTTGCATATTAAAGAAATCAAGTTCTGTTGGAGTAAGATTTTTTTGTATATCACTACTTAGCTCCTTTAATTCATTATTCCATAAATTATATGACTTATCTAAGCCTTCTTCTATATCATAATTATTATCCTTATTGGAATTCATAATATTAAATTGCTCTGTATTTAAAATAGCAAAACTATTTAAATATTTTTTTGCTAACTCACTTAATTTATCCTGCTCCTTTAAACTGAATACCTTTAATTTCTCATTCACCTTATCTATATCACCTTGAGTTATAGATATATTTTTCTTACTATTTTTATTATTTAATTCATCAGTATTACCTGATCCATTAAAATTAGTATCATTATTAGCTTCTGGTGAATTAATATTTAAAGTCTGAATCCTAGCGTTTAAGTTATTATATTTATCATGCCTATATCTGTAGTATCCAAATATTGAAATACCAATAATACACGCAGCTATAATAACAACTAAAAATCCTTTTTTCATTTAAGCTCTCCTTAAGATAAATTATTATAACGCTATTTAATTATAAAATAAATTAGTATAGAAAAGATTTCAAAAAAGTATAAATTTGAAATAAAAAGGTAATATATGTATGTAAAATGTTTTTATTTATAAAATTTAATAATACATAAAAAAGTACTTTAGGTTTCTAAAGTACCTTTTTTATAAATTAACTTTCCTAAAATCTTAATTAAAAGTTAAGTAAAGTAAATATCTTAGCTTTTGTAAGTGCTATTGAAACCTTATTACTTGCTATACTTCCCATATCACTTGAACTATAATAATTTTGAGCCATATTTAATTCATTAGATTTAAAATTAACCCATTCTTGTTCTGGTGTTCTTAAAGAATTAATCTCATATGAACTATTTCCACACTTATTCATATCTTTTTGATATACATTATCTATTTCATTAACCCATTTATTATTAATATTATTATATGCATTTACAAGATCAGCAGTTGTTTTACTATTTGAAATTGCATTATTAGCATAATTTTCTATTGAATTAAATTGACTTAAAGCATCCCCAGCATTACCACTTACTAATCCACTTAAATCTAAATTAGTATTATTATTATCTAAATAGTAGAAGAATAAATAATAACATCTTTCTTGATTCATTTGTGTTGCTCTACTTCCTTGAAGTAATGGAATCATTGAACACCAAGGTTGATCCCCTATCTTCTTTATTGCATTATTCTTATAGTTAACCCATTCATTTTCTTGATTTTTAAGAAATTCAGCTTCTTTAGGTGTAAGATTTTTTTCTATATCTCCATATAATTTATTTAATTCATCATTCCATAAGCTAGCTGTTTTAAATGATGCATCATCCATTTGATTTTGACTTTGTTGATTATTATTAGTTATATTATTAGCCTGAGCAATTAAATTCTCAAACTCTTGTAAATATTGTGGTGCTAAAGCACTTAAAGCCGCTTGATTCTTTAGGCCAACATTAAGTTTAGTTTCTGAAGAACTACTTGTAGAATTTGATGAAGAACTACTACTTGAGCTTCCACTATTTGAGCTAGTACTTCCATTACTACTTGATTCACTTCCTGAACTTGTAGAACCTCCATTATTATTAAAATTATTGCTTGTCCCATTATTAACTGAGGACTTAACTACATTATTTACACTATGACTACCTTCTTTAGCCACTCCAA
Organism: Clostridium mediterraneense; assembly: GCF_900091705.1. Lineage (GTDB taxonomy): Bacteria > Bacillota > Clostridia > Clostridiales > Clostridiaceae > Sarcina > Sarcina mediterraneense. The sequence continues at coordinate 2,537,840 of NZ_LT594785.1, forward strand.
CTCCAATACCTACTGCTATTCCTATAACAGCTACAGCTATAACAGTTATTAAAAATCCTTTTTTCATTTATTTTCTCCTTAATAATTTAAAAATATAAAATACTTACCAAGTATACTCTTAATTTCTATTATTATGGTTTCAAAATGGATATAATTTAAAGATAAACTAATGATGACCTAATATAGAAAATAAATAAAAAAGCACTTTGAATTTTCAAAGTGCTTTTCTATTACTAATTATTTTTTATTATCTAATTATTTATAATATATTTAAATTAAGATAAAGCTAATTTAATATTGAAAATTATTACTATAATAATAAAATAATTGTTCTAGCTTGTGTAAGAGCTATAGAAACCTTATATTTTGCAATACTCTTCATAGCATTTGTATTATAATAACCTTCTGCTAAATTAATTTCATTTGATTTATAATTAATCCAGCTTATTTCTCTCTTTACAAACTCTGTATTAGTATTATCATTAACAAATTGGCCTAAAACTTGTCTATATACATTATTTATTTCTTTAGTCCAAATATCATTTACATTTGCATATGTATCTACAATACTTTGTTCGTTTGTTCCCATATTTAAAAATTCTTGTCTAGCCATTGCCCCTACTTCTTCAAAATTCTTTAAATTAGCAGTTGGTTTTACATCAAGTAATTTACTTAAATCCAAGCTAGTATTATTGTCATATAAATAATAGAAGAATAAATAATAACATCTTTCCTTAGTCATTTCAATTTCAGCACTTCCTTCATCTAAGGCCTTCATTGATCCTAAATTCTGATTAGCAATTGTAGCCACTGAATTTTTTCTATAGCTGATCCATTGTAATTCTTGATATTTAAGAAAATTAAACTCGCTTGTTGTAAGATTTTCTTCTATATTATCATATAACTTATTTAATTCATTGTTCCATAAATTATATATTTGTTGACCATTTTTACACATTTGTGCATCACTAGATGAATTTCTACTTATATTGTTAGCTTCAATAATTATATTTTGAAAGTCATTTAAATATTGTGGTGCCAAAGTACTTAAAACTGCTTGATTTTGTAATGTAACATTAAAACTACTATCTGAATTTGAATTATTATTATTTGTATTATTAGTATTTGAATTTGAATCATTATTATTTGTATTAATATGTGAACTATCTTCATTTGAGTTAATACTTACAACTCTATTTGATTCATTTTCTAAACCATTTGAACTTCCATACATACTATTATTCATTGAATTATTATTAGAATGATTTTTACTTGTAGGAGCTGTAAGTAAGTTATTAATACTATTACCACTTTTACTTGCTGCTTCAATTCCCATACCCAATAATATACCTATGATAGCAACAACTATAATAGTTAAAAATCCTTTTTTCATTTATATTCTCCTTACAACAACATATTAAATCCTCTATCCATTATAAGGGGATTCTTTATTATTATGGTTTCAAAATGGATAAAGTTAAATGGGTATAACATCATACAAAAGTCTTATTTGTTTACTCCTTGTAACCTATTTAACAACTTCAATCCATATATTTACTAAATTAAAGTAAAAAAAAGTAGCTAGAATACCCTAACTACTACATTAATTTTTATATATTTTTTAATTTTCTGCTGCTTCTACTTCAGAAATAAGTTTATCTATTTCTTCTTGAAGTTCTGCTTTTTTTGGATCTAATTTTTTAAGTTCTTCTTCCTTAGTTTTAAGCTTTTGAGTGTTCTCTTCATATTTACTCTTAACTTTTTCATGCTCTGATATGCTTATTTTATCATTAGTCACAAAAATATTTACTGTAATTGCTCCAACAAATAAAAGAGCTACAAATAATGCAATGTTCAAAATAGTCTTTTTAATTTTATTTAATAATTTCACTTTTATTACCCCTTAAATCCTAATAACAATTTCCACATGCAGTAAGCCCTGCTGCTTTAGCACTACTCAAAGTTACCTGAGTTGCTGATTTAGTATTACCACATTTACTTATTCTGTGATATCTCTTTCCTGTTCTAGTTTTCCAAACCATTTGTCCTATAGGCTCTGCTGCTTGATTGTTACTACTATTTGAAGAACTACCACCTGAATTACTATTACTACTATTTGAAGAAGTACTTCCTGAATTACTACTTTCATCAGAACTTGCAAAGCTCTGTGACTCTTGTCTTTCGCTTTCAATTCTTTCTTGCTCTTCCCTAACTTTTCTTTCCCTTTCTAATCTTTCTTCCTCTTCTTTTGCTACTCTTTCACGCTCTAATCTTTCTGCTTCTTCTTTTGCAAGTCTCTTTTCTTCCTTTTTAGCTAATAACTTTGTTTTTTCTTCACCTAAAAGCTTAATACTCTCATTCTTTTCTGATAATGATTTATTTACACTCTCTAATTTAACTTCTATCTCATTATTTTTTCTGATATAAGTATTATGCTCCTTTGCATCTACTCCACTTGGATAACCAAGTGCAACTCCCATAGTAAGTGCAATAACACTTGTTATTACTCGCTTCTTACTCTTAAAAAACTTACCCTTAAAATTAAACATCTTTTCCCCCTAAACACATTAAAATATCCAATCTATTCTAATATATTTAAAGATCATTATGTGTAGAATTTTGTAGAAAGACACTATAATAATATTTAAACTTTGTAAAATTAAAATTAATAGTTAATAATTTATATCACTAAGATTTAATTTAATAATATGAAAATGTTTTACTCCTTATATACAAGCTCAAATTCTTCACATACAACCAACATATCTTCCAAAAATTTCATTTTAAATTCACCAAGTTCTTCATTAAAAACTTAAAAAGATATTTTTATTTCTGCTTTAATTAACTATCAAATAAATAAATTTAATATATAAGCTAGTATTTTTATTTTTTAACTATATTTATGTTAATAACTTTTAAAACACCTTGCTAAATATATCTTTAATTCTATAAATTATTATCATTCCTAAAATAAACATTTATTCCTTATAATATATTTGTTACTTTTTTCATTTACTAAGATGCTAATTTTAAATTAAAGATAAATATTAGAATATCCCAATATAAATTACTCTTAATTAACAAAGGAGGATTTAAAATGAATAAAAATACTAATAACTCAAACTTAAAATTTATAAGCAACTTAATACAAATTAATAAGAAAATTAGACTAATCATAAAGAACAAATATACAAATTTAAAACTATCTATTAGAATAAATAGTTTTATAATTCCCGATATTAATAATATAAATACTCCAACTGATTCTCATAATGTACCTAACAATATAATAAATGATATAGATAGCTTATTTACAAATATTGTTGATGGTGTAGATTCATTTATTGGTGATATTGGTAATGATTTTAGTAGCTTTGATGGATTTAATAACTCCAATAATGGTGGAGATGGTGGTGGATGTATATTCTAAAGCCTATAAAATACTAATATTTTTACTTAATATAGTGAATTCCAATTTTAATTATATATATTTTTGACAATACTATAGGTATTAGAAATAATATAAACTAAATTTTCAAAATTATATAAATTCTAGTTGTATGAAAGTGAACAATATGTTAAATTTAGTTTAATAATAACCTGAACGATTGGATGTGAAGAAATTGGATACTAGATTTAACAAAGACTATCAAATAAATATTTATGATGTTGATACTAACCTACAATGTAAGTTTTCATCCATAGTAAATTACTTATGGGATATTGTTATTTCTCAAAGTGAGTCCTTAGGTGAAACAAGTAATGGATTAGTACATAATTGTGCTTGGGTACTTCTAAAATACGATATAAAAATTTATGAATATCCTAAGTTTAAAGACATTATAAATATAGAGACTGAAGTATTAGGTGTAAAGAAATTCTATGGTCTTAGAGCCTATACTATCAGAAATTCAGAAGGTAAGATACTCGCAGAAGTAGTTTCAGTAGCTTTATTAATTGATATAGAAAAAAGACGTCCTATGAGAATTGCTCCTGATCAATATGAATTATATGGACTTAAAGGTGATATAAAAGAAGACGTTGTTCTAGATGACTTAATAGAAGTTGAAAATAAAGATTATGCTAGAGATTATCTAACTAGATTTTCTGATATAGATTCAAATAAACATGTTAATAACCTTAAGTATATGGAAATGGCTATGGATACCTTACCATTTGAAATACTTGATAAGTACGAACTTGCTAGATTAAAAGTATTATTCAAGAAAGAAACTACTTATGGTGATACTGTCCATGTTTCTTCACAAGTTATAGAAAATAAAGATAATAAACTCATTACAGCTCATACTATAGAAAATAGTGAAAGACTTCTAACAAAATTAGAGTTCGAGTGGAGAGAAAAATAATATTAGTATATAAAGAAAGTCAGAATAAATACCTGACTTTTTTATTTCTATCTTAGATTTAATTTATTTTTAAATATATCCTATCACAAAATTCTAAATGCATTTTATAATTATTTTTATTAATATCATTAAATAAGTCCTATACATTAGATATCCATTTTATATATAATAATATTAACCATAATTTAACAGGAGGTATTATGAAATTTCTAAATCTATTTTTTGATTTTATACAGATTTATTTACTACCAATTATTATGATTATAATTTCTATTGTATCTAGATATATAAAATCTACTAATATAAACTCATCAAATGGCTATTCATCACCATATGCTAAAAAATCTCAAGAAGTATATGATTATGCTCAAGAAATTGCTCCTAAAATTCTAATGAGATATGCTCTTATTTCAAGTTTTTTAATAGCCACATTTCAATTATTACTTATTATAATACCGTCATTGGAATATAAAATAATATATACTTTTTCTAACTACTTCTTTGTAATACTTTTTTTCTTTTTCTTATCAGTAGAAAAAGAACTAAGAAAGAACTTTAATAAAGATGGTAAGTCCTTAAACTAATTTAATAGTAAAGTTGAAATAGCTTAGATATTACATGATAATAATATCTAAGCTATTTTTAAATCTTAATCCCTCTTAAAATCTATAAATCTAGTTCCCTGTATTGTTAGATTTCCTTTATCTCCTTCTATAAGTAAATTATAAATCCTCCCTTTAACAGCAAACTCTTCTCTTTCTCCATTTATAAATTCAAATCCTATATAGTAAGTTGTATAATTATTTGACATATTCATCTCATTATAAGCATATGAGACATTCATTCTTTTACTAATAACAGTAGCTTTTACAGAAACTTTATCTTTAGTTTTATTTGATAAGTATTCAATAAAGTTTTTAATAGATCTTCCTAAAATAGTAATAAAACAAATGATAATAATTATAAAGATTAAATTAAATATAAAATCAAAACCATTTTCCATTATATCTCCCCCATATAAATATTATATGAGTAAAAATAAGCTTATTATATTTGTTTCTAATTTAATTATTATTCAACCTCTTCTCTACTATAACTATTAAGTAATCTAATATAATGATTAGCTTCTCTTAATACATGATCAGCAATTAATGGTAGCAATATAGATTTTATCTCACACCCAAGAATTCCTTCCACACCTGATGTCTTAAAATCTCTAAATTTAATTGTTTCCATTAGTGTAACATCTGTAATTCCTATCATTGTTCTCTCATTCATACTAGCAGCCTTCTTGATTAATTCACTATACTCCTGTACAAATTGATTTGCAGTACATATTAGCTTATCTTCACTTGGATCAAGTAAACCTCTAATAAATAAAGCATGTTCTTTCATAATATCATCCCAGAATAATTCTTTCTTCATAATCTTTTTATAGTTACAATTAAACTCAATATCTTCATTTTCTTCAAGAAGTTCTACATATGAAAGATATAATTTAGCCTCATGTACTAGATGCTCATTAAATAATGGATAATTTAATGTGATTATTTTACAACACGAAACATCACTCACAATTTTTTCTTTAAACTCTATAAGTTCCTTAAGTAATTTCTTAGCCTTTTCATTAATTTGTCTTACACTCTTTACTGTCTTACCATCAATTCTTTTTGAAATATTACTAAAATTCTCTTCCATACAAGTTATCTTAGAATTTATATTTATTCCAGTATAGAATTCTGTCTTCTTTTCAGTATCTGCAGTATACTCAGTAAAAAATTCTCCTGAATCTACAACTGAACTTCTTATTCTTCCATCAGCTAATTTAACTACTTCTAATAAAAACTTCTCAAAATGATTCTTAAAACTGTCTGCCTCTTTTGCAAGCTTAGCATTCTTTGGTGTAAAACCTGCTTCTAAAAAGATAGCATGCTCCTTCATAATTCTCCCGAAAAATAAATGTAGTTCTAATGATAAAGTAACGTATTTCTTATCATTTAACATGATATGCCCCCAAAAATTTTTTATTATATTATACTATTCAAAAAATCTTTGTATTCATATAAGATACAATTTAACACTTTATTTATCTTAATAAAAAATATTATTCTATTCATATATTTTAAAATTAGTATAAAAGTATCTAACTTAATTTTACTCCATCTTTATTAAAAGTTTTTTATAAATAATCATTTCATATAATTATTAACAAGCTCATAACAACGTTCTCTAGTAGTATAAATAAGAGAAACTACTCTTTCAATTTGCCCCATTGTTCCGCCTTCATATTTTTCAGCTGCTACCTCAGCTGTTTTATCTCTATATTTTATCCAATTTATTTGTTCTTGTTTTAGTTTATTAAATTCAGAGCTTGGCATATAAGTTCTTAAACATGAATATATCTCATTAAGCTTATCATCCCAAAGTTTTAATATTCGTCCTTGTTCTTCAACTATTCCTGCTGTTGTAAATTCTGTTGAATCAGCCATTATTTCATCTGCTTCAACATCTATTCCTGCTAGCCACTGTAAGTATTCATAACCTTTTTCTCTTAAAATATCTTTATTACTATTAGGCTTACTCACATTATTATTAATATTATTGCTAGCTACTGCTTTCTTTTCTTCCTTAGGTACATTAGAGCTATTATTAGAATTTGCTTGTGTAGTATTTGTTTGACTACTATCTTTTATCTTATTTTTTAAATCATCAATACTAGTTTTTATAGCATAATTTTTATAAGATAAATCTATTGAACTAAGAACTTCTGAACACTCTTTTATTTTACCTTGCTTGTACAAATTCTCTGATTCTATATATTGCTCTATAATAAGCTTTATAGCCTTTGTCTTTTCATCTGTATCTCCTTTTTGTATAGCTAAATTAAATGATCCTAATGCTTTATCATAATCCATATTAGCTAATGCAAGTTCACCTTGCTCAACAGCTTTAGCTGCTGTACTATTAGTATCTTCTATATTACTTCCACATCCAACTGCTATAACAGGAACCAATAATATTAATCCCATAACTAAAAACCTCTTCACATCTTATACTCCATACACTAATTATTTCTTTACAATATATTCTGTATAAATTAATACTAATACAAGAAATTTAGTCTTTAGCTAGGATTTTTAAAGTGCTTATTTATAATTTATAAACTTAAACAATACTATAATTATTCCTAAAATATAAAAAGACTGAAATTCTATTTTTAAAACCTTAGTCTTTTTCATAAACTATACTTTTCTTCTTAAGAAAAGCCACCAATTTTCATCAAAGCCATCTAAATAAACTCCTTCTAGATAATCACTTTTATCTAGCCATTCTCTAATTATAGATATTAGATTTTCAAATATTTCTCTAGGGTACTCACATTTCAAATCTAAATCAAATATATAGTAATTTATTACTATAATTCTATCCTCTTTTAATGATAATTAAATATTCTTTAATTTATTAAATATATATAATAAAAAAATCTTAGTTGATTCTGCTTCAACTAAGATTTCCTCTATTGTTACATTAAATAACTTACTTAATGCAAACAGATTATCTACTGAAGGTAGACATTGTCCCCACTGCCATTTATAAATTGCTTGTGGACCCTCAAATCCAAAATACATTTGTAAGTCTTTTACTGATAATTTACTCAATTTTCTTAGTCTTAAAATATTAGCTCCTGTAGATTTTATATCAATGGTTGGAAATTCTATCATATCTATACCTCCTAAAAAAACTAATACCTTATTATACTTTATCTATAAAATCCTTACAAGTAAAAAAATATTGCAGCTATACAGCCATGGGTAAAATCCAGCAGTACTAAGTCAACCTAACAAAACCTAATTCATGGATTTAATCGATAATTTAAAATTAATTCCTAAACATTTATATAAAGAAAATTAACCATTAAACATTTAACATTAAAGATTAAACATTAAACATTTAGTTCCTATCATATATAAAAATTACATTAAACTATACTGTTTATAAATAACCCTTAATAAAGGGGACTTAATTTAGGATTTACATATAACTGCAATAATTTATATTAAAAATCTATTTCAATCATAGTAACACTATTAGAAATTTGTAATACGGTGTCTACTTCTGACTCAAAACTTTCAATTCTATCCTTCATATTTTTTATAAGCTTTTCAATTTCTAATGAATCTACTAAGCCATATTCATTAGCTTCACGATATGGATCTGCTATTGCATCATAACTACTTTGAGTTATCTTCTCTTTACCTTCCTTACCATAAGCAGTATTAAGAAGTTGTTCAATACTTTCATCAACTTTAGTGTTTTGTTTAGTTACATTTTCAATAGCTAAAACATATTGATCATTTAATTGTTCTAACAAAGCTTTCTCATATTCAATAGAACTCTTCTTATCAATAGCTTCTGCTACAGTCATAGTTTTTCCTACAACCTCAACTGTAGTAACAGCATTTGATTTAACAATAGCTGACTTAATACTATTTCTTCTCTTTATTAAATCTGCTATAGATTGATAATCAGCCTTTGCATTTGCCTTAAAAGCTTCCTTTGAAATCTTACCATTAACATTAAGTGCGGATTTCTTTGCAGCTGCAACAAATTCTCCCTCATTAATTTTACGATAGATACGACTATCCAATAACTTCAACTCATTTAATCCCTTTGTTACTAACATCTTTTCCATGTTTCTATCCTCCAATCGTCTATCACTTTTCTCACGTAATCTCTTGTCGATAAATTTATTATAGAAAAATCTTAAATATAAATCATTAAACTTGTAGTTTAAAATAAAAATACCTCTTAAACACCTACTCCCGAAAATAATCATAAAAATAATATTTCTTTACATAATAAAAAGAGCTAGCTTTCAAACTAACTCTTTAAATCATTAATCTATATAATTTTTTTATCTATATAAAATCACTCCACTCTGGTAAAACTCTATCTTTCCAAATCAGTTCTCCCTTTTCAAAAATTGCAACAATTTTAAATCTATCAGTATTATCATATATATTTAAAACATCACAAAACTCAATAATATTCTTTAGATTTTCAAGTGATTCTACATATCTTCGTTCTATAGCTTCATCTGGTATTCCATGTCCACCATTTTGAACTCTTAATTTAACTCTTTCTTTTGCAATATCAGCACTTTCTACACCTATATAGTTCATAACTACATAAAATCCACTCTCTTTAGCTGATTTTATATTTTTTACTATACTTTTTCCTGATAATGTAGTTTCTTGATTAAAAGATATATCCTCTGAAATATATTGTTTTATAAGCTTTATAGCTTCTCTTGCACACTTCATTTGTAGATTATTATCTTTCCAAGATCCTACTCTAGCTACCATTTCATCAGTATTTATTCTTTTTTCATCTTTATTTTCATCATAGTATATAGATTTATATATTGAAGTCTTTCCTGCTCCATTAACCCCAGCAAATATAGTATAAGTTTTCATATTACTTTCCTATTAGCTTTGCTTGTTCTCTTTGAAGAATTATATTAGAAAGATTAATATAAAAATCTTGTTCTTCTTTTGTCTTTGCATTTCTAAATAACTTCATTACATCACTATAAGAATAACTCAAGAAAATATCATATAAATTATTTTTATTATTATCCATCCTTAATTCCTCCTATATACTTTCTTACATACAATTATATACTAAGCTAAAAATACAACAAATATTCTATTTATAAATCTAAAAATTTTTTAACTCAAATTACTACTTAAATATAAATAGTTTATATTTAAAAATTTCTTTATCTCTTTTAATTTTGCTCTTGGTTTTGTTCTTGATTTTGTTGTTCTTTTAATTTATCTGCAAGAATACGTTCTTGTTGAGAAAAAACACATCCACAGTATGATTGACGATATAAATTATATTCTTTTGATAAATCTACTGACTGCTTGAATCCATTGTTCTTCTTAAAATCAGATTCAAGGAATTTAATATTATATTTCTCCTGTAATTCTAATCCAATTTCATTTATTTTTTGTGAATTCTTCATAGGGCTTATAGTTAATGTAGTTGTAAAATAATCAAAATTATTTTCTTTAGCATACTCAGCTGCCTTATCTAATCTAAGTTCAAAACAACGGTAACATCTTTCACTACCTTCCCCTAATTTTTCATAACCCTTAACAGCCTTATAAAATAGTGGACTCTCATGTTTAGTCCCTACAACTTGATAATTAAGTCCCATTTCCTTTATTAATCTAATTTGTTCTTCTAACCTTCTTATATACTCTTTCTCTGGATATATATTAGGATTAAAGAAATAAACTTCCATATCAAAATACTGAGATAAAAACTTAAGCACATATGAACTACAAGGTGCACAACAACTATGTAATAATAATCTTGGTCTTCTATTTTCTTTAACTATTTTATCTATTTCTTCTAACATTATTTTATGATAATTAATTTTCATCATTTGTCATCTCAGCTCCTAAATTTCTAATCTTCTTTCTTTTAACACTTTAATAATATCTTACCTTTTATTATCTAATTAATTATAGCATATATTTTATTTTTCTCTTTAATAATATCTTACATTAGAATTAACTTAAATTATTAATCATAATACTAGTTGACATATTATTGATTCTGAAATGTAAATAATTACACTTTTGAAATTAATTATAATTAAAATAAAATTTTAATTTTTAAAGGTGGTTTATACATGATAAGAAAAACTTTATTAAAACTTATGGCTTGTGGAGCAATACTCTCTATAGGTTTAGGAAGTATTACTTTAGCTAAATCAAAAAATATCAATACTAAACACACTATTAATGAAATTCTTTTAAGTAATGTAATTCAAAACCCTGGCAATCAAGCTATTGTAGTTAATACAAATAATGCACCTCTTGTTCTATACTCTAACGCTAGTACAAGCTCAAATATTTCTAGTTACATATCAGTAGGAGAAATGCTTACTATTCAAAGCTCAACTAATGGATTTTATAAAGTAGAGGTTCATGAAACTGGTGCAGTAGGTTATATAGCTAAATCTAATCTTCAGAAGATAGTAAGTGGAGTAAATGCTTCATATAGCCCTATAAATAAAAAAGGGATGATTATAAATGTAAGTTCAGTAGTTCATTTAAGACAAAATGCTACCATGAATTCAGCCATTTTAAATAATTTAAGAAATAAAACTAATATAGATATTTTAGGTAAACAAGGACAATGGTATAAAGTGAGTTATAATGGATCAGTTGGATTTATATATGAAACTTATATTGCTGAACTTAATAATACAACTAGTAATAAATCCAATATAAATAATAATTCCTCAGGAAACTCAAATGGTACTAACTCAAATAATACTAATTCAAATCCATCACAAAAAAATAATATTAATATAGATAGTTCTACTAATTATACTGGATTATATAATATAAATACCCTAAGAAACTTAAATAATAGTAAATCACCTAAAATAAGAAAACAGGTTAATAGTTTAATTTCATCAGCTAATAAATTATTAAAGATAACAAAATACCCAACAGTTACTGATAAAACTATCTTAGTTTCAAATGGAGAAAACAAACATGATTTTGCTTCTATGACACCTTATCTATGGAATGACCCTAATTCTAAAAGTGGTTATATCGTAAAAGATGGTGTTGATAATCCAGAAAGATTAGACTCTCAAAAATATGATTCTACAAGACTAAATAAAATGGTTAGTGATGTAAATACTCTTTCATTAGCTTATGCTATAACAGGAAATAAAGCATATGCAAATCAAGCAAGTAACTTTATAAAGACTTGGTTTATAAATCCTGAAACTAAAATGGATCCAAATATGAAATATGCAGAAATATTTGTTAATGCTAAAGGACAAACCTACTTTAGTGGATCTTCAATGATATCTGCATCACCTTTTATCTCAGTTGTAAATGATATATATTTAATCCAAAATTCAAATTGTTTATCATCAAGTGATAATACTGCATTAAAAGAATGGTTTGGAACATTTGCTAACTGGCTATTAGCACAAAAACCTGGAGGCTTAGATAGATTAAGAATTAATAATCACGGAACTTGGCTACAAGCTGAATTAGCAACATTCTATCAATTTGCTGGTCAATATGATAAAGCTCTTAAAGCTTTAGAAGCTGTTGGTCCTTACTCAATCTTCCCTCAAATAAATCAAAGTGGAAAAATTCCTTCTGCTTTAATAAGAACTAAATCTGTTGCTTATACTGAATATGATTTACAAGCATTTATAACATTAGCAACTATGGGAGAAAAACTTAATGTTCCTATTTGGAACTACACATCTCCTGATAATGGTTCAATAAAAGGAGGCATACATTATTTAAATAAATATCTACTAGGTGAAGAAAATTGGCCTTTCCAAAATATAAAAGGAAATGATGTTGCACAACCTAATAATCAATTATTTATGTTATATCTAGCAATGGCTTATAATCACTATAAAGACCCTAGCTATCTAAAAACAATATATAAATATGCAACTAAGGAACCAGCTTATAGAGAGCTATTAATTCAATCATTTATTCAACAATAAAAAAATAAATAAAAAAAGAGAGTGTTTCTACTCTCTTTTTTATAAAGTAAACTATTAAAAAATTTATTTTAATGAGTAATTATTAATCTATATTTTGTAAAGCTATTGCCGCTTCTTTTATCTGATTTTTTCTTTCTTGGTTGATATCTAAGATTTCTGTTTCTCCAAATCTTGATTTATAAAAAGCTACTTTATTTATAACTTGTTCTCCTTGATTTGAACAATATATTTCATTTAAAATACTATATCCTATAAGTTGGCATACATCATTAGTAACATAGCCTATTTTCTTAGTTGATTTAAAATCATATAAAACTCCATCTATAATTACATCTGCATCAGCTCCACCAACTATTCCTGCTGCTTTTCCAAAGTGAGGATTAAAAACTATCTTGCTAGTGCTTGTAACATTATTTTCTTTGATAAATCTTTCCTTGAAAACTCTAGCAAGTTGTAAAACATCATTAACTATACTTTTATGAGGTTCACTTTTAATGCTTCTTTCAAAAGTTTCTTTATCATATATTCCTGCTCTCACCACTGTATCTAAATAACTAAAAAATACAGTAGCTTGCACAACTTTTTTATCTATAACACCAGTTTCAATAGCATTATTACATATCTTTATAGATTGATTAAACTTCTCACTACAAAAATTTAAAAACTCAGTATCAAAATTATACCTTTGTAATCCATTTAATCCTCTTTGTGCAACAATATTATTCATAATATATTCTTTTCCTATAATATTTGCAAGAATAATTCTAAAAATATAATCTGAAGCTGTACCAATAATATTACTCATAGATTTTAACTCAAGATTATAAGGAACTAATTCTTCATATTCCTTACTAGAAAAAGTACTCTTACCACTAACAGTATAAAAATCCTTCTTAGCAAAAGAAACATATTTTATAATATCTTTTATCTTTTGATCTCTTTGAGACTTACCTGAAATAACGCTTGTTAAACTCATCTTATTTTCTACCTAGTTATATTAATTACTTTTTTCAAATTCTCATATACTAATATTCAAAAAAGTAAAAGTTTATCTCTACTCATATTACAATCCAATCTTTTAATATATTTATCCTACTTATATAAACATCTGTTGTAATAATCCCTTTTTCCATTTTTTTAAATCTTCTAACTTACTTTTTTCTTCTTCTATTATGTTATCTATATTAGATAAAAAATTTGCTATTTTAGTTTGTTCCTTTATACAAGGAAATTTAAATTTTATTTTATTTAAATTTACTATAGTTAAAGCCTTCTGTGTTGATCCTATTGATGAATCCAATATTTTTTTCTTTCCTTCAAAAGAGTTAATTAAATAATCTAAAAATTCTACATTTAATTTTATTTCCTTAAACCAAATTAAATTACCATCTTTAAAATAAAAAGGTCTCTTATCTCTAATAATAAGTGAATTACCTAAAGTTCCAACTGCAGTCAATAATAAATCTCCAACCTTAGGAATCCCATATTCCCTCTTTATATATTGATATTTATTATTAGAAATATATAAAATATCTCTTGGAATCTTATTCTGCTTTAATTCTGTAATTTCTTTACCTCTATAAAAAGGGATCCCTACTTCAACATAATCACTTAGAAATATTCTTCTACTTGAAGTTAAATTAGCTATTTCTGATATTTGTTTTTCTTCCCACCTTGGATAATCACAACCACTCTCATCTTTAAATCTTACTTCTTGTGAAAATATTTTTTGCATTATACCTTTTTTATATTGTTCTAAATCAGTTACTTTTCGATCTTGCTCTTCTATTAAACTATCTACTTTAGTTAAGAAGTTTGCTATTTTTTCTTGTTCTTGTAATGATGGTAATTTCACTTTAACTTTAGCTAAATTAGTTTTAGAGATACCTAATACCTTGGCCCCAGCTGCTAAAACCTTTATTTGTTTTCTAACAGATTCATTTAACAGTACATATCCTTTAAATCCATTTGCTGTTAAATGCTTATTATCTCTAGCAAGTATTGTATGTAATCCAGCTACAACTCTATCTTTACCTATATTGCTTATTTCAACAGCTTTACCTATGTCATTATAATCTTCGGAGGCATCTGCAACTATTATATCTCCATCTTTACAATAACTCTCTTTTTTTATTTTAGATGTATCTACATCATCATTTATAAATGGTATTTGATATTTTTGTACATTTAATATTGTTGGAAACTTCATATGAATATCTCCATAATGAATATTTTGCACTTCTCCATTCTCATTATTCAAACAATCTCTTGAAAAAGAATTTGTAGTATAAAATTCTAAAAAACTTCCTAACTCATACTCTTTCCACTTATCTTCAAAACCTTTAAATCTTAACTTTGGTACATTCTTATTCATCTTCTGTACCTCCTAAAGCCCTAATTCTTTTAAATCTTGTTTTAATTGTTTATATAATTCAGCTATTTTTTCATCTCTAGCTTTTATACTTTCTTGTACTGCTTTTATATCAATTTCTTCTTCTTCTTCAAATGTATCAACATATCTAGGAATATTTAGATTATAATCATTTTCTTTTATTTCTTCCATTTTAGCTACATATGAATATTTATCTATTGTTTCTCTATTTTTATATGCTTCTACTATTTTTTCTACATCACAATCTCTTAGTACATTTTGATTTTTACCTTTTTCAAATTCATTTGATGCATCAATAAACATTATATTATCTAAACTTTTCCTATTCTTTTTAAATACAAGTATTACTGTTGGTATTGATGTTCCAAAGAATATATTAGCTGGAAGTCCTATTACTGCATCAAGACAATTTCTTTGTTCTATAAGATATTTTCTTATAACACCTTCTGCTGCTCCTCTAAATAAAACTCCATGTGGAAGTACAACTGCCATTGTTCCATTATCATCAAGTTGTGATATCATATGTTGAATAAATGCAAAGTCTGCTTTTGATTTAGGTGCAAGCTTTCCATAAGCTGAAAATCTTTCATCATCTAAAAATTTTGCATCTGCACTCCAGTTAGCTGAGTATGGAGGATTAGCAACTATTGCTTCAAATTTTTCTCCTATATGTTGTGGATTTTCTAATGTATCATCATTTTTAATATTAAAATCTTTATAGCTTACTCCATGAAGAAGCATATTCATTCTTGCTAGATTATAAGTTGTTGAAGTTTTTTCTTGTCCATAAAACATTCTAACATTTGCTTCTCTAGAAACACGTAATAAAAGTGAACCTGAACCACAAGTTGGATCATAAACATTTTTTAAATCAGTTTTTCCTATTGTAACTATCTTTGCAAGTATCTTTGAAACTTGTTGTGGTGTGTAGAATTCACCTGCTTTTTTACCTGCATTTGCTGCAAATTGTCCTATAAGATATTCATAAGCATCTCCAAGTATATCTATTTCACTATCATCAAACTTAAAATCTATTTGTGATATATTTCCCATAACCTTTGCTATTAAGCTACTTCTACTTTTAACATCTTTACCAAGCTTAGTTGACTTTAAATCCATATCATCAAATAAATGGTCAAAATCTTCTTCACTCTCATGTCCTAAAGTAGATTCTGTTATATTATTAATAGCCTCTTCTAACATTTCTATATCAAAATCATTTGTTTCAATAGTAGCTAAAAGCTTTCCAAATAAATATTTAGGCTCTATAAAATAACCTATATCTGAAACAAGTTCTTCTTGGAGTGCTTCTCTATATTCTTCATCTTCCCAAGCTTCTTCATAACTCATATTATCTTCTTGTAAAAGCTTCTTTGCTCTACTTTCAACATTTTCTGATAAATATCTATAGAATATAAGACCTAGTATATAATTTTTAAATTCACTAGCATCCATATTTCCTCTTAAATCATTTGCTATATTCCATAAATTTGTTTGTAAATTTGCTTGCTGTTCTTTTTGTATATCTGCTGTACTCACTTTTTTCCTCCTATGATCTTTAAAATTATAACTCGCTTTGTTTCTCTACTGTCCACTCAAATAATTGTAATCTTTCATTTGGAATCCAACTGCCTTTAACCATTGCACAAAAAACATTATATAAACTAGGTCTTTTCACTTTCTTCTCATTTTCAAAATAGTCTTCAACTGCTTTTGCCGCAGCTGAAATAGTTGGATATACTCCAAAATTTTTATCTTTATATTTAACTATAACACTTATCCCCTTTGACATTAATTAAATCCCCCTAAAATGTAAATTTATTTACGTTATCTACTATAAATGATTTTATTTTATCTGCAAGCTTTTTCTTCTTAAGAAGTCCACCACTTACTGAATCCTTTATTTCTGAGCCATCAAGCTTTCCTGAATACTCATATTCAGTTATAAAGCCTTTTACTTTTTCACCTTCAAGCTCAACTTCTTTTGAAAACTCTATTATTTCATTAGTTCTTTTATCTTCTAAGAAATTATTAAATAATTCATCCATTGAATCTTCTTTAGTAGCTTTAGGTACTACTTTATCAAGGAACTCTCTAAGTAAATCTGCTTTAAGTCTTAAATTATCATTATCAGCTTTATCTAATAATTTTTTGATTTTCTCTACATCTGATTTTGCTTTTTCTTTAGAATCAAAGCTTATATTTCTTATAAGATTTAAAATATAAGATACATTTATCTTATCTGTTTGCATAAGCTCTATTCCAAAATCTATATCAACTAATATAGATGTTTTCTCTGATTTTCTAACTTGATCATATATTCCAAGATATTTACTTTTATAGTCTTCATATTTTTGAGCTGATATTCCAAGCTTTTCTTCATCAAACTCAAATTCTGTGAAAGTTTTAAGCTTTACTAATTGCTTTGTTAAATCTCTAAAAGCTTCAACAAAAGATTTTTTCTCATTTTCATCTTGAATTTCATCTACTGACTCAATAGTTGGAGCTATAGCATATAAATTAGTAAGCTTTTCTTTAAATAATTTCATATAATGACTATAATCTTTCATTAAAACTACATCTGTACTATCAGTTTGTGAGAATAAGCATATAGCATCATCTGTATCTTTTTTTAGATTTCTGTAACAAACTACATTACCATGTTGTTTAGTTGAATCATATATTCTATTAGTTCTTGAGAAAGCTTGTACAAGACCATGATATTTTAAATTCTTATCCACATATAAAGTATTAAGTGGCTTACTATCAAATCCTGTTAAAAACATATTAACTACTATAACTATATCAAGCTCTGCATTTTTAAGTCTATTTGATAAATCCTTAAAATAAGCTTGGAATGTATCAGTTGAATATTTTAAATTTTCATCTGGGAACATCTTATTATAATCATCTATAATTCTATCAAGGCTATCTCTTGAATGTTCTTCTTTTCCACTTAAATCTTCATTGTCTTGGAATGTATACACTGCTGCTATTTTTAAATCATGGTTTAAATTTTTAAAAGCATCATAATATTTAACTAACATTGGTATACTTTGAACTGTAAATAATGAACAGAACTTTCTACCAGCTGTTTTATTATCATGATTAGCTATTATATGTCTAGCAACCATATCTATTCTTTCATCAGCCATAAATACTTCTTCTTTATCTATAGCTCTTATTCTCTCATCATCATATTCATTAACTTCTCCATCAAAAGTCTTAATATATTCAACAGAGAATCCTAAAACATTATGATCATTAATAGCATCTTTAATTAAATAGTGATGTAAGCATTTATCAAATATATCTGCTGTTGTTCTACCATCTTGACTCTTATTTTCTATAAGTCTTGGTGTTCCTGTAAATCCAAAATATTGTGCATACTTAAAATGTTTATTAATAGCTGTATGCATTTCTCCAAATTGTGATCTGTGACACTCGTCTATTATAAACACAATTTTTTCATCTCTATACTTTTCCATTCTACCTGCATACTTTTCTGATTTTAAAAGTCTTGCTAGCTTTTGAATAGTTGTAACAATAAGTCTAGTATTTATATCCTCTATCTGTTTTATAAGAGTTCCAACATTATCTGTTGTATCAACACAATCTTTCTCAAACTTATTAAATTCTTCAACTGTTTGAGAATCAAGGTCTTTTCTATCTATTAAGAAAAATACTTTCTTAATTCCATCTTCATCAGATAAAAGCTGACTTGCCTTAAATGATGTAAGAGTTTTACCTGATCCTGTTGTATGCCAGATGTAACCATTATTATTAGTTTCAATAGCTTGCTTCATTAAAGATTCTACTGCATATATTTGATAAGGTCTCATAACCATTAAAGTTTTTTCTGACTCTTTAATAATCATATATTTAGCTATTATTTTATTAAGCATATATCTATCTAAAAATGATTCTGCAAAATGACTTAAATTAGTTATTCTCTTATTCTTCTCATCACTCCAGAAGAAAGTAAAATCAAACTTAATATCTTTATCACTATTTGCATAATACTTAGTATCAACTCCATTAGTTATAATAAAAATTTGAATATATCTATAAAGACCTTTATATGAGTGTCTTCTATATCTTTCAATCTGATTGAACGCTTCCTTAAAATCCTTACCTCTTCTCTTAAGTTCTATCTGAACCATAGGAATCCCATTAATAAGAATAGTTACATCATATCTATTTACATACTTACTCTCCATAGTAACTTGATTAGTTACTTGAAATATATTATTATGCCAGTTCTTACTATCAAAGAACTCTATATATACACTTGTCCCATCTTCTCTCTCTAAAATAAACTTATCCCTAAATAATTTAGAACTTGTAAAAGTGCTTTTCCCCTCTAAATGTATCAATATCCTATTAAATTCTTTATCAGTAAAAGGAATCCCCTTTAATCTCTCTTTATTATATTCAAAAAGAACCTTTCTAAAATTACTCTTTAAATCATCTTCATCCTTTATAAAAACTTGATTATACCCTTGTGATATTAATTGTTTAATAAGTAATTCTTCAAGCTCTTGCTCTGTTTGATATGTCATAATTCCTCCAAAAACAAATTAATTTTACAATTAAAATTATATCATACAAAATAAGAATATTAATCCAGTTAAGGAAATCATAAATTTTATCTTACTAAATTAATTAATGATATTACAAAAAAGAATTGGTATTTATACCAATTCTCTATTATAGTTATCTTTAAATTAATATTTATAAAATTTTTTCTTTTCATCATTTTTGAATTCTTGATATAATCTATTAAATGCCTTTTTACCTAAGGCTTTAGCTGTATTTACCTCATAATATTCCTTCATCGCTTCTACATCATCTGATGGTTCTTCAAATTGTATTATTCTTTCTTTAGCAATAAAATACTTTTGATTTTCTTTTATAAATTTAATCATTTGATTTTTTATCTCGTCCTTTTTAAGTAATATATCTTCCTTATTACCAAATGCATTTATCTCAACAATACAATTTTTATAACTATGTTTGCTTTCAGTTAAATTAGCCCATTTCGCCCTATTATCTATTAAATAATCATTTATAAAAAAATCAACTCCAGATTTTTCACCTTCATTTTTCTTATAAAGTGCTATAGAGTAATTTTCCCCAAAATTCTTTTCAATTAGCTTTTTACCATTTATATCACTTGATTTTACTTCTGTCCCATTTATCTTTATCTTAACTAATTTCTTATCTATTTTCTTTCTATATATTTTTGAAAAATTAATTAATAACTCACTCTCTAATTTCTTTGATAAAATTTCTTTTTTTACATCATCTTCTAAATTACTTATACATACCTTAGTATCTATTTTTGAATTCGGATTATAACTCATATTTTCACTTTCCCATCCTAACTCATGATTAATCTCATCCTTAAAATTGAGAATAAATCTTTTGGAATTGTCTTTTTTATTTGATTCTATATTTATAGTATTACCTAATTTAAATAATGCTTTCTTAAGTCCAACACCTGATAACTTATCATTAGATTTTCCACCTATTCTAAATAACTCAACTTCAGAAATATTTTCATTAATTCCTCCACTATTATCTTTTACAACTATTAGATCATCAAATATATCAACTAAAACTTCACATATATCGTTTTTTCTCTCTAAACTCTCATATGCTTGAATAGAATTATCAACTAATCTTTTTATGGCACTTATATTATCTTCTCCTCTAGTTAATTGCTTCTTCAGAAAATATTTATCTACAATAACTTTACTCTTATACTTACTCATAAACCTCTCTCCCATATCTTAATTTAATATTAAGATATGCAGAAGTTTTGAATATGTTACAAAAATAAATTTAAACAAAAAAGGGGCTGTCTCATAATACCACAATTTGGAATTGTGAGGCAGTTCCTTTTATTTTAATCGATTTTTATGCATGACAAATAAAGGTATTAGAAATACCCATTTGGATAAATATGAAAAAATTTTAGAATAAAAAACATTTATTTTTCCTAAGATTTTTTCATAAGTGCAATACCTTTCAAGTTTTTCTATATATTCAGTTATTATTTCATATTCTCGTTGGACGGGTGATTTCCTTTTACCCTTGCCATAAACAAATTTAATAGCTTTATTACTTATCATTTCTTTTAAATATTTTTCTAAAATTAATAAGCAATATAAATAATCATCAATATATCCCTTTTATGTAAGCATAAACTATTAATTTTAGCATAGTAATTGGTTCTACCGCTGGATTTCTACCTTTTTTGTAGAGATTACTTAAATCCTTTCTTATTTTTAAATTATCTATAAAGTAATTTAGCGTCCTCACCATACAATTTTTTTCTAGAATATTTTCTGTATTTATGGTTAAATTTATATCATAGGTTTTGTTTGTTTTTTGCATACTTATATTTTAAACAAAATCTATAAAAAGTCGTTTAAACGCAAAAAAAGGGATTGCCTCTAAAGATGGAATCTAATTCCACTTTGAGACAGTCCCTTTTTTTATTTAATATAAATTTCTTACACTAAAATTCCTACTCTTACATAAAAAACTCAACTATAAGCCATAATAGCAATATATGAAAATTTAGGAGGTTAAATAGTTATGAAAATATTTAAAAATATTGCTATAACACTATTAGTAAGCTTTTTACTTATTTCTGTATATTCTATTATAGCTAAAGCTGATTCAAGTAAAAAAAAAGATATTTTATATACGAACTCAAACTTTAGTACCCAGGCTGACAACTTAAATCTAATAGTTAATACAATAAGTACAAATAATAATAATTTAGTTATAGACTCTTATCTATTAAATACTACTTCAAAAGATATTAAATCCATAAAAAATTTCAATCTAACTTTAAAGGATGCTAATGGTGCAGTAGTTACTAAAGAACTATTTCCTAGTATTCCTATAGAAAAACCATTAAAAGCTCTTAATGGGGTTAGAGTTTTACTTACTATTCCATTAAAAGATGTAAATCTAGCTAATAAAGATTTTGTTAATATTAGCTATAACTTTACTTTTGATTACGAAAATTAATTTTTTATATTTTAGGTACGTTAAAGAACGTACCTTTTTATTTTTCTTTATTAACAAGTTCAACACTAGTCTTATCACTATCTCCTAACTGAATATCTACAATTATTTTTTTATCTTTTATTTCATTTTCAATATCACTCTCTTTATAAAGACTTTTTAATGTAAATAGTCCTTGACATTCTCCTGCCTTTATATCAGAAATTAATATATTTTTCTTATCCCCCACTTTTTTTACTATTTTTATTTTTTTATAACTAGCAAGTTCCTTTAAATCTCCTAAATATTTAGCTTCTAACTTACACTTTACTTTTTTCTTCTCTACTCTAGTTAAAGTATAATTACAATCCCACATATCATTTTTAGCACTAAATACACATTTTTCTTGAGAGCTTACAAAATATAATATAAACATTACTACTAGTATATTACTTGCTAATATTATAAAAAATATTTTTTTATTCATAAAATCACACCTATTTTTATTTATATTAATTTATAACTATTCAGAAAATTTAAAAGTCATTCTATTTTTTTACTATTTTATACCTTTTTGTACCTATATTTAAAAATTATAAGTCTTTATGTTAAACTACATAAGTATAAAAATATAAGGAGATTTATCTATGCAAATAATAAAATCATTATTTTATAATAGCAGGTATCTTTGAAATAGGTGGAGGATATCTTATTTGGCTGTGGTTACATGAAGGAAAAAGCCTTTGGTATGGACTCTTAGGTACTCTTTTATTAATAATTTATGGAGTTGTACCTACATTACAACCTCAAACTGATAATTTTAGTAAAGTGTATGCTGCATATGGTGGTATTTTCATTGTTCTATCACTTTTATGGGGATGGAAATTTGATAATATAATTCCTGATAAATTTGATTTAATCGGAGCTTTTGTTGCACTAATAGGAGTTTTAATTATTATGTATGCTCCAAGAGGCTAAAATAATTATTATAAAAACCATTATAAACATTATTATTTATAATGGTTTTTATTTATATATCAAGTTATAATTTACATATATTGTTAGTTAATTTACTAATCTAAAATTATTTTGGTGGTGAAAATTATGGATTATAAAGATATCTTAGCTATAATTATTGTGATTATCGCTATATTTATTTCAGGAAAATTATTCCCTAATACTCCTTTAGCTATTTTAGGAAATAATATTAAACTCTTATTCAGACATAAAAAATAATATCCTAAAAGCTAACTTAGAGCTATATAAACTATACTCTAAGTTTATACATAAATTTCTTATTATATAAAACTTATAGAATAAAGAAATCAGTATATACAAATTTGTACATACCGATTTTTATTACTTTTAATTTCTTGTAGCTATAAATAATGCTCCTGCATCATTAACTAATAAATTGTTCCCAACTACTAAAAATGATACTGGAATACTAGAAGAATCCATATTATTAAGACTAGCTATACTAGGATCTTCTGAACTAGTTGATGCTGATAGTAAAGTAAGATATCCATCTTCAAGACCTAAAGGATTACCTGGTACAGCTCCAGTTAACCCTGGATTTCCATATGCAGGATTACACGGACTTTGTTTTGTCATATAATAATTTGTAATATTATATTTTGTCCCAAAATAATCTATAGAATGTTCACTTATAGTAAATTGTTTTCCTGGAAGATTCTTNTAAAATTAATAAGCAATATAAATAATCATCAATATATCCCTTTTATGTAAGCATAAACTATTAATTTTAGCATAGTAATTGGTTCTACCGCTGGATTTCTACCTTTTTTGTAGAGATTACTTAAATCCTTTCTTATTTTTAAATTATCTATAAAGTAATTTAGCGTCCTCACCATACAATTTTTTTCTAGAATATTTTCTGTATTTATGGTTAAATTTATATCATAGGTTTTGTTTGTTTTTTGCATACTTATATTTTAAACAAAATCTATAAAAAGTCGTTTAAACGCAAAAAAAGGGATTGCCTCTAAAGATGGAATCTAATTCCACTTTGAGACAGTCCCTTTTTTTACTTAATATAAATTTCTTACACTAAAATTCCTACTCTTACATAAAAAACTCAACTATAAGCCATAATAGCAATATATGAAAATTTAGGAGGTTAAATAGTTATGAAAATATTTAAAAATATTGCTATAACACTATTAGTAAGCTTTTTACTTATTTCTGTATATTCTATTATAGCTAAAGCTGATTCAAGTAAAAAAAAAGATATTTTATATACGAACTCAAACTTTAGTACCCAGGCTGACAACTTAAATCTAATAGTTAATACAATAAGTACAAATAATAATAATTTAGTTATAGACTCTTATCTATTAAATACTACTTCAAAAGATATTAAATCCATAAAAAATTTCAATCTAACTTTAAAGGATGCTAATGGTGCAGTAGTTACTAAAGAACTATTTCCTAGTATTCCTATAGAAAAACCATTAAAAGCTCTTAATGGGGTTAGAGTTTTACTTACTATTCCATTAAAAGATGTAAATCTAGCTAATAAAGATTTTGTTAATATTAGCTATAACTTTACTTTTGATTACGAAAATTAATTTTTTATATTTTAGGTACGTTAAAGAACGTACCTTTTTATTTTTCTTTATTAACAAGTTCAACACTAGTCTTATCACTATCTCCTAACTGAATATCTACAATTATTTTTTTATCTTTTATTTCATTTTCAATATCACTCTCTTTATAAAGACTTTTTAATGTAAATAGTCCTTGACATTCTCCTGCCTTTATATCAGAAATTAATATATTTTTCTTATCCCCCACTTTTTTTACTATTTTTATTTTTTTATAACTAGCAAGTTCCTTTAAATCTCCTAAATATTTAGCTTCTAACTTACACTTTACTTTTTTCTTCTCTACTCTAGTTAAAGTATAATTACAATCCCACATATCATTTTTAGCACTAAATACACATTTTTCTTGAGAGCTTACAAAATATAATATAAACATTACTACTAGTATATTACTTGCTAATATTATAAAAAATATTTTTTTATTCATAAAATCACACCTATTTTTATTTATATTAATTTATAACTATTCAGAAAATTTAAAAGTCATTCTATTTTTTTACTATTTTATACCTTTTTGTACCTATATTTAAAAATTATAAGTCTTTATGTTAAACTACATAAGTATAAAAATATAAGGAGATTTATCTATGCAAATAATAAAATCATTATTTTATAATAGCAGGTATCTTTGAAATAGGTGGAGGATATCTTATTTGGCTGTGGTTACATGAAGGAAAAAGCCTTTGGTATGGACTCTTAGGTACTCTTTTATTAATAATTTATGGAGTTGTACCTACATTACAACCTCAAACTGATAATTTTAGTAAAGTGTATGCTGCATATGGTGGTATTTTCATTGTTCTATCACTTTTATGGGGATGGAAATTTGATAATATAATTCCTGATAAATTTGATTTAATCGGAGCTTTTGTTGCACTAATAGGAGTTTTAATTATTATGTATGCTCCAAGAGGCTAAAATAATTATTATAAAAACCATTATAAACATTATTATTTATAATGGTTTTTATTTATATATCAAGTTATAATTTACATATATTGTTAGTTAATTTACTAATCTAAAATTATTTTGGTGGTGAAAATTATGGATTATAAAGATATCTTAGCTATAATTATTGTGATTATCGCTATATTTATTTCAGGAAAATTATTCCCTAATACTCCTTTAGCTATTTTAGGAAATAATATTAAACTCTTATTCAGACATAAAAAATAATATCCTAAAAGCTAACTTAGAGCTATATAAACTATACTCTAAGTTTATACATAAATTTCTTATTATATAAAACTTATAGAATAAAGAAATCAGTATATACAAATTTGTACATACCGATTTTTATTACTTTTAATTTCTTGTAGCTATAAATAATGCTCCTGCATCATTAACTAATAAATTGTTCCCAACTACTAAAAATGATACTGGAATACTAGAAGAATCCATATTATTAAGACTAGCTATACTAGGATCTTCTGAACTAGTTGATGCTGATAGTAAAGTAAGATATCCATCTTCAAGACCTAAAGGATTACCTGGTACAGCTCCAGTTAACCCTGGATTTCCATATGCAGGATTACACGGACTTTGTTTTGTCATATAATAATTTGTAATATTATATTTTGTCCCAAAATAATCTATAGAATGTTCACTTATAGTAAATTGTTTTCCTGGAAGATTCTTAATCCCCTCAAAGCCATAAGCTGAACCTCCACCATTATATCCTACAGCTTTTCCTACAGTCCAAGTTCCTATAAACTTAGAAAGCTCTGCACTTGTAAGTGGTGTTGCTTTAACATTTGATTGTGAATTCTTTGGTTGTAAATCAAAGCTTAAAGAGCCTTGATTTTTTATGCTATTATTTGAAGTTTTTGTAGATATTACTTTTTTACTATCAGTATTTTCTGTAGTACTACTACTTCCTTTACTATTATTAGCACTATTACTATCTACACTAGATTTTACATCACTATTACTACTTGATGTATTTAAATTATTAGCAACATCCTGTTGTGTTTTATTGGCTTGTGCTTCAGGCNCTTATTTTTAAATTATCTATAAAGTAATTTAGCGTCCTCACCATACAATTTTTTTCTAGAATATTTTCTGTATTTATGGTTAAATTTATATCATAGGTTTTGTTTGTTTTTTGCATACTTATATTTTAAACAAAATCTATAAAAAGTCGTTTAAACGCAAAAAAAGGGATTGCCTCTAAAGATGGAATCTAATTCCACTTTGAGACAGTCCCTTTTTTTAATATATTAAACAATTTTAGTTGTCCATTCTTCACAATTCCATATATCAGTTACAACATCCTTATAAAACTCAGGTTCGTGACATACAAGAAGTATTGTTCCTTTATATTCTTTTAAAGCTCTCTTTAATTCTTCTTTTGCTTCAACATCAAGATGGTTTGTAGGCTCATCAAGTATAAGTATGTTAGTTTCTCTATTTATAAGTTTACATAATCTTACCTTAGCTTGTTCTCCCCCACTTAATACTGCTACTGCACTTTCGATATGTTTTGTCATTAGTCCACATTTAGCAAGTGCTGACCTAACTTCATATTGAGTGTATGAAGGGAACTCTTCCCATATTTCTTCGATACATGTTTTATAGTTAGCTTCTTTTATTTCTTGTTCAAAGTAGCCTATTTCTTGATGGTAACCAAGTTCTACTTCACCACTTAAAGGCTTTATAAGTCCCATTAAACTTTTTAGTAATGTTGTTTTCCCAAGTCCATTTGATCCAACAAGAGCTACTTTTTGACCTCTTTCCATTGTTATGTTTAGTGGCTTTGTTAAAGGTTCATTATATCCAATTACTAAATCTTTAGTTTCAAATATAAGTTTTCCTGGAGTTTTACCTTTTTTGAAGTTAAACACTGGTTTTGGTTTTTCTTCAGCAAGTTCTATTCTATCCATTTTATCAAGTTTCTTTTGTCTTGATTTAGCCATTCCAGTTGTTGCAACTCTTGCTTTATTTCTAGCAACAAAGTCTTCAAGTTTTGCTATTTCTTTTTGTTGTCTTTCATAAGCAGCCTCTAATTGCTTTTTATTAGCTTCATAAACTCTCATGAAGTTATCATAATCACCAGTATATCTTGTAAGTCCTCTATTCTCAACATGATATATAACATTAATTACACTATTAAGGAATGGTATATCATGTGAGATAAGTATAAATGCATTATCGTAATTTTGTAAGAATCTTTTTAACCATTCTATATGTTCTTCATCCAGATAGTTTGTAGGCTCATCAAGAAGTAAAATATCTGGAGTTTCTAAAAGTAACTTAGCAAGAAGTACCTTAGTTCTTTGTCCACCACTAAGATCTGTAACATCTTTTTCTAGACCAATATCTTTAAGTCCAAGTCCAGCTGCTACTTCTTCAACCTTAGGATCTATAACATAAAAACCATTATTATCAAGAGTGTCTTGGATTACAGCTGTTCTTTCTAAAGCTTTAGCCATTTCATCTTCATCCATTTCACCCATTCTACCATAAAGCTCATTCATTTCAGCTTCCATATCAAATAGATATTTAAATGCATCTCTTAATACATCTCTTATTGTTTGTCCTTTTGAAAGTTGGGCATGTTGATCCATATATCCAACTCTAACTTTATTACTCCAAGTTATTTTCCCCTCATCTGGCATTAACTTAGAAGTTATTATATTCATGAATGTTGACTTACCTTCACCATTAGCTCCAATTAAACCAACATGTTCTCCTTTTAATAATCTAAAAGAAACATCTTCAAAAATTGCTCTATCTCCAAAGCCATGACTCATGTTTTGTACATGTAAAACGCTCATTTATTTCCTCCATATTTTCTTAAATATTAATCACTCTATAATCATCAGTTTATTATTTTAAATCTATCTAAATTAATCTTAGAAATTTATAAACATTCCAAGTAAATAAATAATTCCTGATAATACTAAAATAGCTACAATATTAGCCCATGCCATACTTTCATCTCTTTTAGCTTTTCTCTTCTTTGAAGTTCTACTTTGAGTTCTTTTTCTTACAGTTTGATTTTCCATTTTAGCACCGCCTTATATATTCTCTAAACCTTATTATAACTTAAAATCATATCAATTTAAGTATATTTTTTCTTTTAATAAAAAATGTTTTATATATCCTACTTATTCAGCAATAACTATTATATTATAACTAATAAAATTCGATACTAAATATATAAGATTAATAAATTATTTATATGTAAAGTTTATACTACTAAATATATATACTCTATAATTAATTTTTGTCTGATATATAATAAAATAGAAAATACTTTTAGGGGGTAAGATTATGTTTAAAATTACTGATAGTGCTTTAGAACAAATAGAAAAAATGCTTAAGTCATCAGATATCAAAACAATTAGAGTTACAAACACAGGAAATACTTGTAGGGGTATGTGTTGGGAAATTAAAATAGATTCTAAAAAGGATACAGATTTTGTTTATACTGATAGAGGAATTACTATTTTAGTAGATGAATATTTAAATCAATTTTTTACAAATCCTACTATTGAATATAGAAATACTATCAATGGATTTAAATTTGTTATAAAGTAATTTAAATTAAAAGAGCTATCTTTAATTAAGATAGCTCTTTAACTACATGCTGATTATTCTAATCATAAACCATATAAAAATTAATATTGAAGCAATAAACGAAATAGTTATTATCTTTTCTTGTTCTAATTCTGCTCTTGAGAAACCATATTGTCTTTCATAAATATTATTATGGCTTGTACCTAAAACTGATTCTATTTTTTGAATTGATACAACTCCATCTCTTGTATTCTTTTCAAGTTCTAACCTTACTCTTTTCTTTCTTGACTCTTCTAATACCTTTAAAAGTTTCATAATAATAAAGACTATAATAAGTACTATTCCTCCAAAAACAACAATAGAAGTTAACTTAACACCTAATGATATTGAATTTAACATTTCCATTGCATCTTGTGTTTGTACTTGAGTTTCAGTTGCTGGAAGATGTTCTTGTGCTTTAAGTAATATTCTTTGAAGTAATAGTTGAGTAGTATTTATAGTAAAATGGGCTATCATACTAACATATATGCTGTTTGCAGCTCTTACCATATAAGCAAAAATTATTCCCATAACAAAGGCATACATAAATTGATGTGGATTCATATGAAGTATTCCAAACATAAGTCCTGACATTATTGCTGCAACATGCTTGTTTTTAAAGTTAAATCCTGATAATATTATTCCTCTTACTGTAATTTCTTCACTAATAGCAGGTGTTACCCCTATCATTAATATCATTAGCCAAAGTGGTGCAGAATTTAATGTTTCAAGCATTACTGAAACATCATTAGTAAAGAAAAATGATGCTATGTAAGCAAAAAATGACATTACAGGCTGTGCAAGAAAAGCTATAGCTATTGCTATAATAACTTCTTTTATTCCTATTTTATTTAATCTTAAAACTTCTTTAAAGCTTTGTTTAGTAATTAGTATATATATAATTGCGGGTATTATGAAAAATAGAAAATGAGTTAAAATAAGATTAACTGGCATTGATAGATTTAATTTTGCAAATAAATTACCTAGAGCCATTGGTGCAAATGTAGATATTAAAATTATTGCTAAAAAATATCTATTAGCTCTTTGAATTGGTTTTGTAGCTTTCATTTTAGTCCCCCACTAAATTAATTTGTTTCCTTTCTAAAATATACCTTAAATTGAATATAGTAGTCAATAAATTCACATATTATATTCTATAAATTTACATTTGTAATTAGAACATTTATTATTCCTTTAAAATTAATTTTTTATTATGTTATATAAATTTAATTTTTGGTAATACTTATTAATGAGGCTGATTAGTAAATCTTACTCCAGTCTCTCCCCCATTTTATTTCAAAAGAGCTGTCTCGAAGAGACAGCTCTTTTTTTATATTTTTTCAGCCAGTTACTTTACATTTATTATATATTATATATTTTTCTATATCTAATTAGATATATAGAATCTTTTTCTATTAGTACATTATATATTTAGTAACCTTTAAAGAAACTAAATAAAATAATTTAAGATATAGGGCGAATTTATGATTAATTCAGCAAATAAAATAAATGATTTACTAGATAATGATGAAAAAATATTAGCTTCATTAAAATGTTCTATGCATATATTCATCTATAGAAATGTATTTAGACCTAGTATTCTTACTTTAACTAATAAAAGATTATTATTCTATTATAAATAAAAAAATAGATGTCTTAAATTAGGCATCTATTTTTGTGCTTCTATTTCTTTCCCTAAACTTTCTAACATATGTAATATTGGACATAAACTTTCTCCAAACTTTGTTATTGAATATTCTACATGTGGTGGTATCTCATTAAATTGCTTTCTTTCTACTATTTTATAATCAACAAGTTCTTTGAGTCTTCTAGTTAAAACTAAGCTAGAAATACCTTCTAAACTTCTTTCAAGTTCATTAAATCTTATAGATTCTCTTGCAGCTATTTCCCATATTATTCTTAGCTTCCACTTACCTGTTAATGTTTTTAATGCACAATTTATTGTATCTTCATTTAAGTTTTCTTTTGTCATTGAAACACATTTCTTTACTTCCATAAGATCTATCTCCCTTACTTATAAATAGTTAAGTTACCTACAAAACATTAAGTAACTTTATTATATTTTAAATAAAGTTTTCTACAATGTAAACATATGAAAATTAAATATAAGATTAAAATAAAAAGACAAAAGCAAAAATCTCTTACATTGTTATACTTAAGTTTATTTTTCACTTTGATTATAAATTAAAAAACAAATAAAAAAATATTTTATTTTATGTATAAAAGTA
This sequence comes from Clostridium mediterraneense, assembly GCF_900091705.1. Classification (GTDB taxonomy): domain Bacteria; phylum Bacillota; class Clostridia; order Clostridiales; family Clostridiaceae; genus Sarcina; species Sarcina mediterraneense. Next base: position 2,569,624 of record NZ_LT594785.1, read on the forward strand.
TTTAACTTAGGTCATACTTATTACTGAGGCAATAAGCTTCAATCTTATAATAGCCTCTCCCCCATTTTATTTTTTATGGCAATCTTCAAAGGGAACCTCTTCCCCGAAGATTGCCTTTGTTTTTATATTTAATATTAAGTAAAGCCTTGTCTTAATCTATATTTTAAAAATTTATTTTTACTTCTATATACTAAAATTTATAAGTTATTTCTAACTTTGAATTATAATAACTCTCTTCTTAGCCAATCTAAGGCTGAAAGTACAGCTCTTCTTCTTACAGCTTCTCTATTTCCAAATAGATTAAGAGCTTTTGATTTAACCTCACCATTTATGCATAAACCAATATAAACAAGTCCAACAGGCTTTTCATCTGTTCCACCATCTGGCCCTGCTATTCCAGTTGTTGAAATTCCTATATTAGTTCCAGCTTCTCTAGCAATTCCACTTGCCATTTCTTCTGCTGTTTGCCTACTTACTGCCCCAAATTTTTCAAGAGTTTCTTTCTTTACTCCAAGTCTTTTCATTTTAGCTTCATTACTATAAGTAACTGCTCCTTCTAAGAAAACTTCTGAAATTCCAGGATAATTAATTAAAGTTCCAGCAAGAAGTCCACCAGTACATGATTCAGCTGTACTTACTGTTAATTTTTTTTCAATAAGCATTTGTGAAACAACACTTTCCATATTTGTTTCACCTTCAGCATAAACATCTTCACCAAATCTCTTTCTTATTTCAGCTTCTAATGGTTTTATAAGATCATCACATTCTTTTTCATCTTTTCCCTTAGCTGTTATTCTTAAAATTACATCAGTTTGTTTAGCATAGGGTGCAATTGTTGGATTAGTTTGGTTTTGTATTAAATCTTTAATTGCTTGCTCCATTGAAGATTCACCAATTCCTGATAATCTTAAAACTTTTGATTTAAGAATTGAATCAGTTTTTTCTAAAAGATATGGCTTAACAAAATTCTCAAACATAGGCTCCATTTCTTTTGGAGGTCCTGGTAAAACTATTATTACTTTATCTTCATTATTAAACTTACCAGTTATAGCAGCTCCTGGTGCTGTTCCATTAGGATTATCAAAAACTACAGCATCACTAGGGAAATAAACTTGTTTTTTATTATTTTCACTAGGCTTTTTATTTAATCTTTTGAAATATTCATCTAAAGCTTTTAATGATTTTTCATGTAGTACAAGCTCTTTATCAAAAAACTTTGCTGCAAGTTCTTTAGTTAAATCATCTTCAGTAGGTCCAAGCCCACCAGAAGTAATTATTATATCACAATTCTCAAAAGCTCTTTTAAATTCATCTAATATTCTTTGTTCATTATCACCAACTACAGCTTGGTGATACACCTCAACTCCAATACTTGCGAGTTCTTTTGATAAATACTGTGCATTAGTATTTACTATATCTCCAAGCAATAATTCTGTTCCGATTGCTAATATCTCAGCTTTCATAAAATCACCTCAACTCTTTCTATTTTTATTTTGTTTAAAATACTTATATTTATTATATTTTTTAATTTCCTTGACTATATTTTTTAGTAGCGTTTATAATTGTTCTTTAATTAAAATTTTAGCACATTTTGGAGGCAAAATTATGTTAGCTACAAAAAATAAAGTTACAGGAATCTTTTTTATGGTACTTTCAAGTTTTTCATTTGCTACTATGAATCTACTTGCAAAGCTTACAACTGGGGTAAATCCATATCAAAAAACATTTATATCTAATCTTGTTGCAAGTATTATAGTTTCGGTAATTCTTATAAAACGTAAAGAATCATTTATAGGTAAAAGAGAAAACTTAAAATATCTTTTAACTCGTGGGGTTATGGGAACTTTAGCAATGATAACAAACTACGCTTCTCTTCAATATCTAATACTTTCCGACTCTACAATAATTACTAAATTAGCACCATTTTTCACAATTATTTTTTCATTTTTAATAATTAAAGAAAGAATAAATAAGAAGCAGGGAATTTTATTAATCTTAGCTTTTCTTGGTAGTTTACTTGTAATAAAGCCTAGCTTTAATTTAAGTTTTATTCCAGCTTTAATAGGAGTATTTTCAGCTTTAAGTTCTGGACTTGCTTATACAATGATAAGATGTATAGGAGATAAGGAAAGTTTTTGGACAGTAATTTTATCATTCACCGGAATTGCAACACTTACAACTTCAGTTAGCATATTTAACAATAGTTCTAATCTCTTCGGATTAAACTTATTATTTTTAATAGGGGCAGGAATTTGCTTTACACTGGGACAAATATTCTTAACACTTGCTTATAGAAATGCTCCTGCATCAGAAATTTCTGTTTATGATTTTATAGGACTTGTTCTTGCTGCAATTTATGGTTTTATATTTTTTGCTCAACTTCCAGATATTTCATCTGTTTTGGGATATATAATTATTGTATCTGTTTCTATAATAAATATATATTTTTCTAAGAAAAGTCTTTAATCTATATATAGTTATTGAATTATATAAATTCTAAAAGATAGTTAATTAATAAAGAATAATTATACAGTAGAAAATATCTTTAAATTTATAAGTTAAAAGTATACTTTTAATTTGTAGAGTTATTAATAAAATTAAATCCCACGACGAAGTCGTGGGATGCTATTTTAAAATTTTCCATTTTTAAGTACCTTACTATAATTGATAAAAAACTAAAACTCTATTTTCTCTAAAATATAAAATATAAAAATTAGTATTATTTTAAATCAAATAAACTCTATACAATTTTTAAATCATCTAAAATATCATCACTATATTTATCTTCATTAGAATTAAACTTAATAATATTTTTATCAAATTTTGTTTCTATACTATTTTCAAACTTACCTATGTAAGTAGCCTGTACCAAATGATGAGCTGGATTATTTCTTCCTGAAATCCATTTTATCTTACAATTTTTATTTTGGAAAAATTCCTTAAGTTCTTTTACATCAGGATAATTTTTATAAGTCTTAAACCTTATAACTTCACTTTTTATTATATCTACTAAACTTTTTAAATCACAATGAATAGTAACTTCCTCATCTATAGTTAAAGATTTTATTATTCTAACAGCTTGTACCAAAGCTCGTTCCTCAGCATAATGAATTTTACCAATACCTATTTCTTCTGAATATTTCATAAAAAGGCCTTTACAATTAGATGTTACCGCTATATACATAATATTATTCTTAAGGCCTCCATCAACATATACATTTATCATTCTTCTCCCTCCATAATTTCATTACTTATATAAAATTATGGACAAGATATTTTACTTTAATTCAACTAAAAATAAGTTTATTATTAAAGTCTTTATATCAATCAAGAAATTTTACAGGCTCTAATTGTACAATGACCTTTATCATCAAAATTCTTATGATCTATACTAAAATTATTATCTGTAAGCATAGAACAAATTAAATTTACATCATCTTTACCTTTACTCTTTATCAATATTAAAAAATCATCTTTTTTCTCTACAATACTAATATAATCATATATATTACTATAATCACTTAGACCAATATTCCCCTTTATCTCCATACTGTAACTACACATAATAAACCTACCACACAGAGCTTTCTGCTGGTACAAAACCTCCTTTACTATATATACCTTCCGCCTCTATTCATACTATAGCTATAATTTATGCACTTTTCTTATAATTTATACTAAAAAAAGAGAGAATACTTTAGTACTCCCCCCTATTTTCTAAAATTAATCTACTTTTTCTTGTATAATTTTCTTAAACTCTACTTCTGGAACCTCTTCATATCTTTCAAAATATAATCTAAAGGTACCTCTTGCCTGTGTCATTGACCTTAAATCTGTTGCATATTTAAAAAGCTCAGCCATAGGAACTTCTGCAATAATCTTTTGATTTTTATCACAAGGCTCCATTCCAATAACCCTTCCCCTCTTTTTATTAATATCTCCCATAATATCGCCCATATAATTATCAGGTACAATAACTTCTAAATGCATTACAGGTTCAAGTAAAATAGGCTTTGCCTCTTTAATACCTTTCTTATAAGCAATAGATGCTGCCATTTTAAATGCCATTTCTGAAGAATCTACTGGATGATATGAACCATCAAATAATGTAGCTTTAACACCTATTACAGGATATCCTGCCAAAATCCCATTTAACATAGCATCTTTTAAGCCTTTTTCAACTGCTGGTATATAATTTCTAGGAACAACACCTCCAACAATTTTATCAACAAACTCTAATTCAGCCTGTCCATCACTTCTTGGCTCAAACTTAATTTTTACATCTCCATACTGACCATGTCCACCTGATTGTTTCTTATGCTTTCCTTGAACTTGTGAATTTCCCTTTATTGTTTCTCTATAAGGTACCTTTGGAAGATTTAATTCTACATCTACACCAAATTTACTTTTAAGTTTAGAAGCAATAACATCTAAATGAGTTTCTCCAACACCTTTAATAAGTGTTTCTGCATATTCAACATCTCTTTCAGTCTTAAAACTTGGATCTTCCTCTAAAATTTTTGAAAGCCCAAGTGATATTTTTTCTTCATCACCCTTAGCTTTAGGAATAACAGCCATAGAAAATACAGGCTCTGGGAACTTAATTCCACTATATTTATATCCAAAGTTTGAACTACATAATGTATCTCCTGTTCCTGTATACTGGAGTTTACTAACTGCACCTATATCACCAGCGATAATTTTCTTTGTAGGAATTTGATTTTTTCCTTTTAAAAAGAATAATCCACTGACTTTTTCACTTTTCTCCTTATTTGCATTAATAATAGTAGTATCTGATTCAATTGAACCTGTAATAACCTTAAACATAGAAATCTTTCCAACAAACGGGTCAGCTATTGTCTTAAAAACAAAAGCTGAAAAAGGATCATCTAAATTTATAGTAAATCTTTTCTCCTCATCACCTTCTATTTTTCTAGCTTTTTGAGCTAATGCTTTTTCAGGAGATGGGAAACATTCAACGATATCCTCAATTAAAGTCTCAATTCCTTTGAGTTCAGTTGCACTTCCACACATAACAGGTGCTATATTCCCTGATAAACATCCATTTACAAGCCCATTATATAATTCAATATCTGATAACTCTCCACTATCAAAATACTTTTCTAAAAGTTCTTCGTCAGTTTCAGCAACTGCTTCAGTAACTAACTGCTTATAATCTTTAACTTTTTCTTTATAGCTTTCAGGTATTTCTCCTTCTTCCATTCTCTTAGTCTTAGGATTATAAAATCTTGCTTTTTCAGTAATAATATTTATAATCCCTTCAAGCTTATCTTCACTTCCTATTGGATATTGTATTGGAACAACACTCATACCAAAAGCTTCTTTCAAAGCTATAAAGCTTTTCTCATAATTTGAATTTTCTCTATCTAACTTATTTATAAAAAATGCTCTAGGTAGTTTTATATTATTACAATAATCCCATGCTTTCTCTGTTCCAACTTCAACACTACCAAAACCTGAACAAACTATAAGTGCTATATCAGAAGCTCTCATTCCTTCTATAGCTTCACCAACAAAATCAAAGTAGCCTGGAGTATCTATAAGATTTATTTTAGTAAAATCCCAATTGAAAGATGAAACTGATGTACTAATTGAAATTTTTCTCTTTTTCTCTTCTAAATCATAATCACTAACAGTACTACCATCCTCTACTTTTCCCAGCCTATCAATCTCTCCTGAATAATACAATAAAGCTTCAACTAGAGCTGTCTTCCCTGTACCACTATGACCTATCACACCAACATTCCTTAAATTTTCAATACTATAATTCTTCATATAATACTTAAAGATTAAAAGGTTTACATTTTAATCTTTAATACTCACCTACCCTTCATTTTTAAATTTAATTAACTTAAAAATCTTAAAAGGTTTATACAATATAAAACTTTTAAAATATAATAAATTTCAAACCTTAGAGTAAAATTGCTTATATAAAATTATATTATTGAAATTACTTAAATATTATAGAAAACAAAATGAAGAAATTTATATAGTAAAAAGCACCTTTATTTTTTATAAAACTTAATTCTTATTATATAAAAATCCTTTTAACATTCTATCATTAACTATAAATTTATATATAAGTTATTTATAACCATAAAAAATATAAAACAAAAAGGTTGCCTCTATCGAGACAACCCCCTGACTTCTTTAATTTGCTTTATAGAATATACACTACGCATTTTTATTATATTCTCAAATTTAATTTCTTAATTTATTAGTTATTAGAGTATATATATATTATACCCTTTTTAAAAAATTCTGACTATATTTATTCAAAAATTATTTTATTTTTTAATTTAATTTTCTATGAACAAATATTTTTCCATTTATACATATATATTACATATAAAAACTTAAAAAAAAGAGCTATATAAAAATAGACAATTTCTTATCTACTTTTAGATAGATCCAAGGAAATCCTTAAGTTAATAAAGGGTTTAAAAATATGGCTCCAGAAGTGGGACTCGAACCCACAACCTCTCGGTTAACAGCCGATTGCTCCACCATTGAGCTATTCCGGAATACTACTTTTTTATTATATAAATTTTCACTATTTTTGTCAACACTTCTTTAATAATTTTAATAAGATTTGAATATTATTAATTTTCCGTATTATCAATAAATTACTAATATTATAAATATTCTAATAATTATTAAAATAAAATAGAGAATATCTTCTAGATATTCTCTATTCTATGACCCATAATTTAAAATGAGAGCCAAAACTCATTTTATTTATACATTATATATATATTAACTCTATACTTTTACAATAGATTATTCTTGTATTTCTACAACATCAAATCCAAAATCTTCAATAGCCTCTGTTAATTCTTCGTTTGAAGCAGTTCCTTCTATTACAGCCTTACCAACTGTAATTTCCATATTTGTTATTCCTTCAACATCTGATAAAGCAGCTGTTACACTCTTTACACATTTGTCACATGACATTCCTTCTATAATAATAGTTTTCATATCTATCACCTCTTTATAAAATTCACAAGATACAAAGCCTCTTGTTATGGCATGTATATAAATTAAGGTATATTAACCTTAGGCTAATATACCTTAAGATTATTGTTTATATTATTATCTTTATTAATTTATATTATTAATTGTATTTTGGTTTAAATAATTTAAGTCTTAAAGCATTTAATAATACAGTTACTGAACTAAAACTCATAGCAAGAGCTCCAATCATAGGATTTAGTAATGGTCCACCAAATAATTTTAGAACACCCATTGCTATTGGAATACCTATTATATTAAATACAAGTCCCCAGAATAATCCTAACTTAATATTATTCATTGTTTTCTTACTTAATTGAATTGCTCCAATTACATCCATAATATCACTTCTCATAAGAACTATGTCTGCTGATTCCATAGCTATGTCTGTACCTGATCCTATAGCCATTCCGATATCTGCTATTGCAAGTGCTGGTGCATCATTAACTCCATCTCCAACCATAGCAACTTTCTTACCTTCTGCTTGTAATTCTTTAACTTTAGCTGCTTTTTCATGTGGTAATACTTCAGCAACAACTCTATCTATACCTAAGTCTTTAGCAATAGCTTCTGCTGTCTTCTTATTATCACCTGTAAGCATAACAACTTCAATTCCCATTTCACGAAGCTTCTTAACTGCTTGTTTACTTGTTGGTTTAACTGTATCAGCAACAGCTATTATAGCTTCAAGTTTTGAATTTATGATCATGTACATAGGTGTCTTACCTTGAGTAGCAAGTCTATTTGATTCATCTTCAAATTTCTTTGAAATAGCAACTCCTTGTTCAACAACAAGTTTCTTATTTCCTAAGAATATATCTTTTGAGTCAACCTTAACTTCTATACCTTTACCTGGGATAGCTTTAAAGTCTTCTAATGTCTTAAGTACTAATCCTTTTTCTTCTGCTGAATTTACAATAGCTTCTCCAAGTGGGTGTTCTGAACCCTTTTCAGCTGCAGCTGCTATTGCAAGGATTTCATCTTTATCATAGCCTTCTGTAATTATATCTGTAACAACTGGTTTACCTTGTGTTAATGTACCTGTCTTATCAAATACAATTGTTTGAATTGCTTGTGTACCTTCTAAAGCTTCTCCACCTTTGATTAATACACCATTTTCTGCTCCTTTACCTGTACCAACCATAATAGCAGTTGGTGTTGCAAGACCTAAAGCACAAGGACATGCAATAACAAGTATTGAAATAAAGATTGTAAGAACAAATTCTAAGTCTTGACCATCAAATCCCCAGAATATACTTGAGATTATAGCTATACCAATAACTGTTGGTACAAAATATCCAGCAATTATATCTGCTGTTCTAGCAATAGGAGCTTTTGATCCTTGAGCATCCTTAACAAGCTTAACAATTTGAGAAATAACAGTATCTTTACCTACCTTAGTAGCTTTATAAACAATTCTTCCATTTTTATTTATACTTGCTCCAAAAACAGAATCTCCAATTTTCTTTTCAACTGGAATACTTTCACCAGTTAACATACTTTCTTCTACAGATGTTGTACCTTCAACAATTTCACCATCAACTGGAAGCTTTTCACCTGGTTTAACAACTATTAAATCACCAGTTCTAACATCATCTACTGATACAACTTGCTCTTTTCCATCTACTAAAATAGTAGCTGTCTTTGGTGCAAGACCCATAAGCTTTTTAATAGCATCTGATGTCTTACCTTTAGCAATTGTTTCTAAGAATTTACCTAAACTTATAAGTGCAATAATTGTAGCTGCTGATTCAAAATATAATTGATGAACATAATTAGGTGTTCCTGTTGCTATTTTGAAAATTCCAAATATACCATAAAGATAAGCAGCTCCTGAACCCATAGAAATTAATGTATCCATATTAGGGCTTCCTGCAAATAAACTCTTAATACCAACTTTGAAGTAACTTCTTCCAAAATAGAATACTATAGATGTAAGTATAAATTGTACTGTTGCAAAAGTAAGTGGTGCACTGTCAGCTGCAAGCCAACTTGGTAATTTTAACCCCATCATGTCACCCATTGATATTATAAATACTGGTAGTGCAAATATTGCAGTCCAAATTAATCTATTTCTAGTAAATATATATTCACTATTCTTATCATCTTCAACTTCTTCATTTCCATCTGAAATATCAACAAGAGTAAAATCAAGCTTTCCAAGCTTAGCCTTAATATCTGCTATTCTAACTTTATCTGCATCATAAGAGAAAGTTAGAGTTTCAGCTGCAAAGTTAACTACAGGATTTTCAACTCCATCCATCTTCTTTAAAGTTCTTTCAATAGATGCTGCACAAGCTGCACAGCTCATACCTTCAACTTTAAAGCTAACTGCCTTTTCTTCTTTCTTAAACTTATAACCTATCTTTTCAACTTTCTTTTCCATATCGTCAAAAGATATTTTATCTGAGTCATAAGCAATACTTACAGTCTCAGTAGCAAAGTTTACACTTGCACTTTCAATCCCATCCATTTTATTAAGGACCTTTTCTATTGAAGCAGCACATGAAGCACAACTCATACCTTCTACAACATAAGTTTCTTTAACTGCATTTTTATTTTCTACTCCATATCCTATTTTCTCAACTTTTTGTCTAATCTTTTCAAGATTGACTTTATCTTTATCATAAACGACTTTTAACTCTTCAGCGACCAAGTTTACTGAAGCTACTTCAACACCATCCATTTTAGAGACAGCCCTCTCTATAGCTGCAGAACAAGATGCACAAGTCATGCCGGTTACTTTAAGTAACTTTTCTTCCATCTTAATTCACCTTCTAAATTTTCTTTTGTTCTCTTGCTTTTTATTTATCTAAAAGCTTAGTAAAAACATCATTAAGTTCTTTAATCTTCTCTACTTTTTCATCTGGATTATCAAAAGCGGTATCTACACAACTAAATAAATGTTGAGTTAAAATATGCTTATTCGCTTTTTTCACCAATGATTGAACTGCTGTTATTTGATTTGAAATATCAACACAATATCTCTCATCTTCGATCATTTTTATAATTCCATCTATCTGACCTCTTGCAGTCTTTAATAAAAGTATTGCTTTCTTTTTATCATCATTCATTAATAACACCTCTTTAACCCCTACCCCCCTAGGGTAGGGGTGACTATAAATATAATATACTCTTATTAATTAAATCTGTCAACATATTTATTTAATTTTTTTATTGTTTTTTAACACTATTTATAATTTCCCTATTTAAAGAATTTATTAATATTAATATAATCTATAATTTAAAATTAATTCTTATAAAATATAAAAAAGAATGTACCAAAGATACATTCTTTTTTATTCTTCAACTAAGTTACTGTACTATTAATTTTTATACTTATATATTTGGCTTTTTTCATCCTTATTATATATGATTAACTTTATATATAATAAAAAAAGACTAAGATTCAACTTAGTCTTTTTCTGTACTTCTGAGTACCTAGCACCCACCTACTCTCCCACACAGCTGCCCGTGCAGTACCATCGGCCTCTAAAGGCTTAACCTTCGTGTTCGGAATGGGAACGGGTGTTACCCTAAAGAGTATCGACACTAGATTTTGGCTCCAGAAGTGGGACTCGAACCCACAACCTCTCGGTTAACAGCCGATTGCTCCACCATTGAGCTATTCCGGATTAGGACCTGGCAACCACCTACTCTCCCACACAGCTGCCCGTGCAGTACCATCGGCCTCTAAAAGCTTAACCTTCGTGTTCGGAATGGGAACGGGTGTTACCTTAAAGAGCATCATCACCAGATTTTTGAGAAATTATTCTCTAAAAATTACACATATATATTTGCCTTTTTCTTTTTGGTCAAGCCCTCGTTCTATTAGTATCAGTCAGCTAAACATGTTACCATGCGTACACCTCTGACCTATCAACCTCCTGTTCTCGAAGGGAACTTACTAGCTTACGCTATGGGAAATCTCATCTTGAGGGGGGCTTCATACTTAGATGCTTTCAGTATTTATCCCTTCCCGACTTAGCTACCCAGCTATGCTCTTGGCAGAACAACTGGTGCACCAGAGGTCAGTCCATCCCGGTCCTCTCGTACTAAGGACAGCTCCTCTCAAATTTCCTACGCCCGCGACGGATAGGGACCGAACTGTCTCACGACGTTCTGAACCCAGCTCGCGTGCCGCTTTAATGGGCGAACAGCCCAACCCTTGGGACCTACTTCAGCCCCAGGATGCGACGAGCCGACATCGAGGTGCCAAACCTCCCCGTCGATGTGAACTCTTGGGGGAGATCAGCCTGTTATCCCCGAGGTAGCTTTTATCCGTTGAGCGATGGCCCTCCCACGAGGTACCACCGGATCACTAAGCCCGACTTTCGTCCCTGCTCGACCTGTATGTCTCGCAGTCAGGCTCCCTTATGCCTTTGCACTCTACGAACGATTTCCGACCGTTCTGAGGGAACCTTTGGGCGCCTCCGTTACTTTTTAGGAGGCGACCGCCCCAGTCAAACTGCCCACCTAACAATGTCCTGTGACCAGATTCATGGCCGCCAGTTAGAACTTCAGTAATGTCAGGGTGGTATCCCAAGGACGACTCCACTAAGTCTGACGACCTAGTTTCTCAGTCTCCCACCTATCCTGTACAGACAATACCAAAATTCAATGCTAAGCTACAGTAAAGCTCTACGGGGTCTTTCCGTCCAATCGCGGGTAACGAGCATCTTCACTCGTACTACAACTTCGCCGGATTCACAGTTGAGACAGTGCCCAATTCATTACGCCATTCGTGCGGGTCAGAACTTACCTGACAAGGAATTTCGCTACCTTAGGACCGTTATAGTTACGGCCGCCGTTTACTGGGGCTTAAGTTCATACCTTCGCTTGCGCTAAGCATTCCCCTTAACCTTCCAGCACCGGGCAGGCGTCAGCCCCTATACATCAGCTTACGCTTTAGCAGAGACCTGTGTTTTTGCTAAACAGTTGATTGGGCCTATTCTCTGCGGCCTACTCTCGTAGGCACCCCTTCTCCCGAAGTTACGGGGTCAATTTGCCGAGTTCCTTAACTGTGATTCATCCGCCGGCCTTAGGATTCTCTCCTCACCTACCTGTGTCGGTTTGCGGTACGGGCACTACTTCTCTCTCTAGATGCTTTTCTCGGCAGCGTAGAATCAGATACTTCGGTTCCGTAGAACCTTCCCCATCACGCCTCAGAATTGCCATGGCGGATTTGCCTACCATGACTCCCTAAACGCTTAGACTAGCATATCCAACAGCTAGCACATCCTATCTTCCTGCGTCACACCATCGATAATAACGATTGTAGTGGTACTGGAATATCAACCAGTTGTCCATCGCTTACGCCTTTCGGCCTCAGCTTAGGTCCCGACTAACCCTCAGCGGACGAGCCTTCCTGAGGAAACCTTGGGTTTTCGGCCTGTGGGATTCTCACCCACATCTCGCTACTAATGCCAACATTCTCACTCGTAATCAGTCCACCGCTCCTTACGGTACGACTTCAGCCCGATTACGACGCTCCCCTACCAATTGAATAAATTCAATTCCGTAGCTTCGGTGGTAAGTTTTAGCCCCGAACATTTTCGGCGCAGGATCTCTTGACTAGTGAGCTATTACGCACTCTTTAAATGAGTGGCTGCTTCTGAGCCAACATCCTAGTTGTCTTAGAAATCCCACATCCTTTTCCACTTAACTTACACTTTGGGACCTTAGCTGACGATCTGGGCTGTTTCCCTTTCGACCATGGATCTTATCATTCACAGTCTGACTGCCGGAGTAAAAGTATATGGCATTCGGAGTTTGATAAGGTTCGGTAAGCGCTATGCCCCCTAGCCCATTCAGTGCTCTACCTCCATTACTCAATGTTCCGACGCTAGCCCTAAAGCTATTTCGGGGAGAACCAGCTATATCCGAGTTCGATTGGAATTTCTCCGCTATCCACAAGTCATCCCATACTTTTTCAACAGTAACGTGGTTCGGTCCTCCACGAAGTTTTACCTTCGCTTCAACCTGCTCATGGATAGGTCACCCGGTTTCGGGTCTACGGCATGCAACTAGTCGCCCTATTCAGACTTGGTTTCCCTTCGGCTCCGTACCTTAAGTACTTAACCTCGCTACATACCGTAACTCGTTGGCTCGTTCTACAAAAAGCACATCATCGCGCTCATAAGGCGCTTTGATCGGTTGTGGACATACGGTTTCAGGTTCTATTTCACTCCCCTCCCGGGGTTCTTTTCACCTTTCCCTCACGGTACTGCTTCACTATCGGTCATCAAGTAGTATTTAGTCTTGGGAGGTGGTCCTCCCTGCTTCCCACAAGGTTCCTCGTGTCTCGTGGTACTCTGGATTATAACTCGTTATTTGTTCGTTTAACCTACAGGACTATTACCTCCTACGGTAGAGCTTTCCAACTCTCTTCGGTTACAAACTCTTAACTTTGATGTTATATCCTCAACCCCAGAAACAAGTTTCTGGTTTGGACTCTTTCCTTTTCGCTCGCCGCTACTAAGAAAATCGATTTTTCTTTCTCTTCCTCTAGGTACTTAGATGTTTCAGTTCCCTAGGTGTTCCCTCCTTAAGCTATGTATTCACTTAAGGATACATGGGGTTACCCATGTGAGTTTCCTCATTCGGAGATCTCCGGATCTCAGGCTATTTGCGCCTACCCGAAGCTTATCGCAGCTTATCACGTCCTTCATCGGCTCTTGATGCCAAGGCATTCACCGTACGCCCTTTGTAGCTTGACCTATTAGTCAATTACGGATTATTTTTATATCTCGTAAATTTACAAAGAATTATATTTAAATTAGTTTTTCAACTAATTCGGCTTCATTATATATATGTGTAATTTTCAAAGAACAATTTTGAGTAACCAAAAGGTTTCTCAAAATTAAACAGAGAATTAAGTAGCATTCTTTTTGCTTTTATTTTTTGTCTTTCTAGTTATCCTAGAAAGTTAATTCCTTAGAAAGGAGGTGATCCAGCCGCAGGTTCTCCTACGGCTACCTTGTTACGACTTCACCCCAATCGCTGACCCTACCTTAGGCCGCTGCCTCCTTGCGGTTAGCTCACGGACGTTGGGTATTGCCAACTCTCATGGTGTGACGGGCGGTGTGTACAAGACCCGGGAACGTATTCACCGCGACATTCTGATTCGCGATTACTAGCAACTCCGGCTTCATGAAGGCGAGTTTCAGCCTTCAATCCGAACTGGGACAGGTTTTGTGGGATTTGCTCCACCTCACGGTCTTGCGTCTCTCTGTACCTGCCATTGTAGCACGTGTGTAGCCCTACACATAAGGGGCATGATGATTTGACGTCGTCCCCACCTTCCTCCTGGTTAACCCAGGCAGTCTCGCTAGAGTGCTCAACTTAATGGTAGCAACTAACAATAGGGGTTGCGCTCGTTGCGGGACTTAACCCAACATCTCACGACACGAGCTGACGACAACCATGCACCACCTGTCACCTTGTCTCCGAAGAGATTTCCCCGATTAAGGGTAATGCAAGGGATGTCAAGTGTAGGTAAGGTTCTTCGCGTTGCTTCGAATTAAACCACATGCTCCGCTGCTTGTGCGGGTCCCCGTCAATTCCTTTGAGTTTTAATCTTGCGACCGTACTCCCCAGGCGGAATACTTAATGCGTTAGCGGCGGCACAGAGGTATCGAAACCCCTACACCTAGTATTCATCGTTTACGGCGTGGACTACCAGGGTATCTAATCCTGTTCGCTCCCCACGCTTTCGAGCCTCAGCGTCAGTTACAGTCCAGAGAGTCGCCTTCGCCACTGGTGTTCTTCCTAATCTCTACGCATTTCACCGCTACACTAGGAATTCCACTCTCCTCTCCTGCACTCTAGATACTCAGTTTGGAATGCAGTACTCGGGTTGAGCCCAAGTATTTCACATCCCACTTAAGTATCCGCCTACGCTCCCTTTACGCCCAATAAATCCGGATAACGCTCGCCACCTACGTATTACCGCGGCTGCTGGCACGTAGTTAGCCGTGGCTTCCTCCTTAGGTACTGTCATTATCATCCCTAAAGACAGAGCTTTACGATCCGAAGACCTTCATCGCTCACGCGGCGTTGCTGCATCAGAGTTTCCTCCATTGTGCAATATTCCCCACTGCTGCCTCCCGTAGGAGTCTGGGCCGTGTCTCAGTCCCAATGTGGCCGATCACCCTCTCAGGTCGGCTACGCATCGTCGTCTTGGTAGGCCGTTACCCCACCAACTAACTAATGCGACGCGGGTCCATCTCATAGCGGATTGCTCCTTTGATTATCAAGTGATGCCACTCGATAATATTATGCGGTATTAATCTTCCTTTCGGAAGGCTATTCCCCTCTATGAGGCAGGTTACCCACGTGTTACTCACCCGTCCGCCGCTAATCTGTTCCCCGAAGGAAACTTCATCGCTCGACTTGCATGTGTTAGGCACGCCGCCAGCGTTCATCCTGAGCCAGGATCAAACTCTCAATTTAAAAGTTTAATCTTAAGCTTAAAACATAAAAAGAATTGCTGGTTTACTTAATTTCTTCTGTTTAATTTTCAAAGACCTTTTAAGTTATTGCTGTTAGGCAACTTCTATATGTTATCATCATTAAATAAACTTGTCAACAGCTTTCGACATTTTATTTTGCGAAGCTGTTTGTTAGCTCGTAATGACAATATTTATTTTATCACGTTCATTCCTTTTTAATAATATATTTAATTTAATTTAAAAGAATTATGTTAATAATTCTTTTAAATTCTCTTGATATTTTTCTTTTTCTATACCTGATACACTAGGCTAGATAGATATATTTTATCTCTTCTCCATTAGTATATTATGATATTTCACTATATATAATTAAATACTCTCTCCTTTTAACTATCTATTAATTATCTATATTCATATAACTATCCCCCTGTTAATACACTCTTAATTACTCTATAATTATTTTCTTTCCAATTAACATTTTTATAAAACTCCTACTAAATAATATATACATAAATTAATAATTTTACTTTCACTTTATAAAATACTTAATAATATGTAATCTTTAATTATATATTTAAAATAATAACTCTATAATTACTATTTATAATATATACTCTGATGTTAAGCTATTTAATGTATAAAAAAAGAACTATCTCTTAGGTAGATAGTTCTTTTTTGTAATAGAGCTTTAATTTATCTCTGCTAACTTTTCATCTATTAATGCTAATACTTTCTTTTGATCTTCTATATTATTTTCAAAATCTAAGTTATCAACATTTATTTTTAATATAGGAGAAAGATTATAATCATCAAAGTATGATTTATATTGCTTATTTAATTCTTCCCAATATTCTCTTTCTACTACTTGTTCATAATCTCTTCCTCTTTTTTTAATTCTTCTCATAGCTTCATCTACTGATACTTCTAAATATATCATTAACTTAGGAGTCTTAATATGATTTACCATATTCTCTAAAAGTTCTTCATATAGTGCAAACTCTTCTTTTGTCATATCTCCACTTTCACATAACATTTTTGCGAATATTGCATCTCCATATATACTTCTATCTAATATACATCCTTCTATTTTTGAAGCTTCTTTTAAATGCTTAAATCTACTATTTAAGAAGAATACTTGTGATGGAAATGCATATCTTGCTCTATCATAGTAGAACTTAGGTAGAATAGGATTATCTACTACCGGTTCTGCAAATTCTTTTAAATCCCCTCGTTTTGCTAATATACTCATTAGAGTACTTTTTCCTACTCCTACAACGCCATCTATTACTATCATTAAGCATACTCCTTTTCTTAAGTTATATATGTAAACTTCTATTTATTGTTTGCAGCATCTATTTCTGCAAGTTTTGCGTCTATTAATGCTAAAACTTGATTTCTGTGTTCTTCAACATTTTCAAAGTCTAAGCCATCTACATTTATCTTTAATATTGGTGATATATCATAAGCTTCAAAATATGTTTTGTATTCATTATTTAATTCTTCCCAGTAAGCTCTTTCAACTACTTGTTCATAGTCTCTTCCTCTTTTTTTGATTCTTCTCATAGCTTCATCTACTGATACTTCTAAGTAAACCATAAGTTTTGGAGCTTTAACATGTTCTAACATATTTTCTAAAAGTTCTTTGTATAGTTCATATTCTTCTACACTCATTTCACCTTTATCACAAAGCATTTTAGCAAATATAACATCTCCATATATACTTCTATCTAAAACACATCCATCAATAGCTGATGCTTCTTTTATATGCTTAAATCTTTTATTTAAGAAAAATACTTGTAATGGGAATGCATATCTTGCTCTATCATAATAGAACTTTTCTAAGATTGGGTTATCTACTACCGGTTCTGCAAAAGCTGTTAACCCTCTCTCTGCTAATATATTCATTAATGTACTTTTACCTACTCCTACTACTCCATCTACTACTATCATTGGCCAATTTCCTCCTCTGTCTATTTTGCCTAATAATTCTTTATAAGTTTCTAATTTTGTTTTTATTATTGTTGAAGACACTATTTTATTCCTCCTTAAATACAATTTTAAGCTATTCTATAAAATGTAATGTGATCTCTCCACTGCCCATTTATAAATAAATACTTACGATTTATTCCTACCTCTTCAAATCCACATGCTTTTAAAACACATTTTGATCTTTCATTATCTAAAAGTGTAGATGCTTCTATTCTATGTAGTCCCATAGTATCAAAGGCATAATCACAAATTAACTTTAGTGCTTCTTTCATATATCCTTTACCTTGTTGATTCTTATCTATTCCATATCCTACAAAAGCACTCTTAAATACTCCGTAAACTATATTTGAAAGTTTTATCTTACCTATTAGCTTATTATCTTTAAATATCCCCATATCTAAACTTGTACCATTTAAATATTGTCTATAACTTTCAAGTAATATATTTNTGTTAAGCAACTTCTACATATTATCATTTTTAAAATAATCTGTCAATACTTTTTTGAAATTTATTTTCAAAATTTCATGTTGTTATTTTAAAAAGTTTGTCATTTGAACTTCGCACTTGCTGTGTTCCCCTGACAACGTATTAAATTGTATCATATAGGTATAGTTACTCTGCATTTTAATAATATATTTTTTTACTATTTCACCTATCTTTCTTTATTTTATTTAAAAATACTCCTTTTTTTAAATATTGATACACAAGGTTCTGTTTTTCTTTTTAAACAATAAAATTATATAGTTTCACTTAATATATATACACTTTTTAAAGCTTTTTTCATTAAATAAAAAAATAATATCAAAAATCTTTTTATAAGTATATATATTAAGTGAATGGCTTATTAATATAATACTCCACTAAAAATTAATCTTTATATAAATGGATTAAATAAAAAGGAGCTATCGAATTTTCGATAACTCCTAAAAATAATTATATTCCTATTACCCCTGAAGGTCCAAGAGGTAAACCAAATATCATCCATACTATTAATAATAATGACCATCCTATTAATAAAGCTAAAGAATAGGGTAGCATTGTTGATATCATAGTTCCTATACCTGATTTCTCATCATACTTTTCTGCAAATGAAACTATTAAAGCAAAGTATGTCATAAGCGGAGAGATTATATTTGTTGTTGAATCTCCTATTCTATATGCCATTTGAGTAAATTCTGGTGCAAATCCCATTTGCATAAGCATTGGAATAAATATTGGTGCCATTATAGCCCATTTAGCTGAAGCTGAACCCATAAATAAGTTTATGAATGCTGTTACTAATATAAATCCTATTATTAAAGGTATTCCTGTTATATTAGCTCCTTTTAAGAAATCAGCACCTTTTACAGCTATGATTGTTCCAACATTTGACTCAGCGAAGAATTTAACAAATTGTGATGCTACAAATACAAGTACTATATATGAACCCATTGAAGACATACTTCTACCCATTTCATGAACAACGTCTTTATCACTCTTTATTTTTCCTGCTCCTATTCCATATGCAACTCCAAGAGCTAAGAAAACTAAAGCTATTATTATTACTATTGAATTCATTAATGGAGAATGATCTATTAGTGAACCTGTTTCTGCATTTCTAAGTATAGCATTAGAAGGTACTGTTAAAATTCCTAGAATTATTGCTACTATTATTGCAGCTATACCTGTAAATCTAAGTCCTCTTTTTTCTGAATCACTCATTCCATCTACTTTTTCTACTTTTTCTTCACCTTTGTATTCACCTAATCTAGGTTCTACTATTTTTTCTGTTACAAATGTACCAATTATAGTTATAAGTATTGTTGATGCTATTAAGAACCACCAGTTATCTGTTACTCCAACACTTCTTGTTACATCTTGCATCTTAGCTGCTTCTGTTGATATACCTGCAAGTAATGCATCTGTAGGCCCAAACATAAAGTTTGCACTAAATCCACCTGATACCCCTGCAAAAGCTGCTGAAAGACCTGCCATTGGATGTCTTCCCATACTAAGGAATACTATTGCTCCAAGTGGTACTAATACAACATATCCAGCATCTGATGCTATGCTTGATAAAACACCTGCTAATACAACAACTACTGTTATTAATCTTTTTGGTGTACTTATAACTAATTTTCTAAGTACAGCCCCTATAAGTCCTGTTCCTTCTGCAACTCCAACTCCAAGCATGGCTACTAAAACTGTTCCAAGTGGTGCAAAGCTTGTAAAGTTTGTTACTGAAGACTCAAACATAAATACTATACCTTCTCTAGTTAAAAGACTTTTTACTGTAGTAGTCATTTTAGTTATTTCATTTGTAGCTCTATCAAGCCCTTCATATGTAACTGAAACACCCATCCTAGCCATTATATCTGATGCAATTATTATGATTGCACATAAAATTACAAATATAGTAGCTGGGTGTGGTAAAGCATTTCCTACTCTTTCAATAAAATTAAGAATACCTTTTTTCTTTTTAACTTCTGCAACACTACCTTGATTTTTACTCATTATTATCCCCCCTCAAATACAAACTTAATAATCTATCACTTTATAAAATAATTAATTAACCTATTATTTATAATAATATTATTTTATTATTAGTTTTTTATTTATCTGATTATTAGTTTATATATTTAAAATTATTTCTTTTCACTTATAAATACACTTATGTTCCCCCAACAAATACATATGTATTTAAATTAAAAACATTTTACCATAATTATTTTATTATGTCACTATATTACATGCAAAAATAATTTTTTTTTAATAAATAAAAGGAGTTATCTTAAAAAGATAGCTCCTTTTCATTTTTATATTTAAAATAATATTTTATTTTTATCAACAATGAAGCAAGTATGGCACCTGAAGTATCTACAAGAACATCAGTAAATTGTCCAGACCTACCTGGAACAAAGGTTTGATGAAATTCATCAGTACAGGCATATAAAAATACTCCTATTATTGAAAATAGAATTGCTTTATTCTTATTTTCAAAATTTTCTTTTAAAACATTAAATAATAAAATACAAAGTATTGCATATTCAGTAATATGAGCTCCTTTTCTTATTATGACAGAAGCAAATTCACCAAATTTATTAGATAAATTAATACCTAAAATATTCAATATATTCATTACAAAATTACTTTGCTTTGTTGATTCATTCCCATCCCTGGAAGACATATAAAATATAAATATCATCCAAATAACTACTAATATTAAATTAAAAACCCTCTTCTTATTTTTAAGATTCATACCTTGTCCCCTTAAGCTATAAATTTCCAAATTTAATTATACTAAAGCTTATTATTATTTAAAAGTATTTATAGCTTAAGTTAACTCTATATTAAATAAGATTTCTTTATAACTAAAGGTACTTCTTTATCTCCTATTAGTTTTTTATCATCTACAATTGTAACACCCTTATCAGTAATTGCATTTTCCATTTCTACATTATCTCCAATTTTACTATTTTGGAATATTACACAATTTTTTAGTACTGTTCCCTCACCTATATAAACTCTTCTTGAGATTATACAGTTTTCAACTTTTCCTTCTATATAGCATCCATTAGCTACTATAGAATTTTTGACTTCACTTTTCTCTCCATACATAGTAGGTGATTCATCTTTAGTCTTTGTATAAATACAATTATTGTCTCTAAATAACTCATTAGTTACTTCTCTATCTAATAGCTCATTACTAAATTTATAATAACTTTCTAATGAATTTATACACTTTAAATATCCTTTAAACTCATAAGCATTAACATTCAAATTATCTAAATTATATTTTATATAATCTTTAACTTTTCTATTATGACCATTTTTAATACAATCATGAACTATATCTATAAAAAGATCTGTTCTCATAAGGAACATTTCCATACTTATGCTAGCTTCTTTATCTGAACCTATATTCTTTCCAATGCTTAAAACTTTCCCTTCTTCTGATAAGTTTAAAACATCACAGTCGATAAAGTTATGCTTAGCTTCCTTAGTATTTTTATATACTACAGTTATATCGTTTAAATTATTTTTATGATAATCCATAACCTTATTAAAGTCTATATTAGCTATCATATATGAAGGAGCTAATAAAACATATTCTTTTCTACTAAGTTTTAGAAACTCTAAATTATTACAAAAACTATGAACATCATCATAAGAAGGATCATCATCACAAAAATTAAAAACTCTAAGTCCATCTCTTTTTCTATTTAAATCCCAAGGACGACCATTTAATAAATGATCCATTAATGATCTTGATTTATTTTTAGTAAATATTCCTATATTTTCTATTCCTGAATTAGTCATATTGGATAATATAAAATCAACTACTCTATATCTTCCTGCTATTGGTACAGCTGCAAGTGGTCTACTTTCAACTAATTCTTTCATTCTATTTTCATTTTCATCTAAATTTATTATTCCCACACAGTTTTTCAAGTTTTGATTCCCCCCTTTTCTTATTCTACTACTGTTCCTTCTTTTATTTCTTCCTTTGATGCTATAACAGCTATTTTATCCTTATTTCCAACCATTACTTCTTTTTCTAAAACAACACCACTACCTATTATTGCTTTTTCAACTTTACTATACATACTTACTTTTGTATTAGGCATTATAACTGAATTTTTAACTACTGCACCTTTTTCAACCTTAACACCTTGGAATAGTATTGAATTTTCAACTATTCCATCTACCTGACATCCTTCAACAACTAAAGAATTAGTTACTTTGGCTTCTTTCCCAATATATTGAGGAGGCGCTATAGGATTTACTGAATATATTCTCCATTCATCATCATAAAGTCCAAGTTCACAATCTTTTTTTAGAAGGTCCATATTTGCTTCCCAAAGACTTTCTATTGTTCCAACATCCTTCCAGTATCCTTTAAATGGATAAGCAAACATTTTTTCACCAGCATTAAGCATATTAGGTATTATGTTCTTTCCAAAGTCATTACTTGAGCTATCATCTCTTTCATCTTCTTTCAAATATTCCTTTAATATTTTCCAATTAAATATATATATTCCCATTGAAGCTTTATTGCTCTTTGCATGCTCTGGCTTTTCTTCAAATTCATATATTGATAAATCTTCATTTGTATTCATTATTCCAAACCTACTTGTTTCCTCCATAGGAACTTCTAGAACTGCTATTGTTGCTGTTGCTCCTTTTTCTTTATGAAATTCTAACATTTTCTCATAATCCATCTTGTATATATGGTCACCTGATAATATAAGTATATATTCTGGATCATAACTATCTACATAAGGTATATTTTGATATATTGCATTAGCAGTACCTCTATACCAATCCCCACCTTTTTCTCCTTGATAAGGTGGAAGTATTGAAACTCCTCCATTTCTTCTATCAAGATCCCATGTATCTCCTATTCCTATATGTGTGTGTAATTCCATTGGTTGATATTGTGTAAGTACCCCTACTGTATATATACCAGAATTTGAACAATTACTAAGTGGAAAATCTATAATTCTATACTTTCCTCCAAATGGAACTGCTGGTTTGGCTAATTTCTTAGTTAAAACTCCTAACCTTGATCCTTGTCCCCCTGCTAGAATCATTGCTACGATTTCTTTTTTATTCATAAAATTTGCTTATCCCCCTTTTATACCTGTAGTAACGTATATCCTACTCTAATTAATGTTGATCTGTAAGAAATTTAGTTATATATGCTAAAGATTCTTCCGATAAATTTTGACCATTCTCAAGATCTTCTACCTTTGTTTCTAAATTCATCATTCGCTTATCTATCATATAGACAATCTCTTTAACTTCATTTAACAATCTATCTGTATAAGAGATTTGTATACCATCATCATCAATATATACCCTTTCTGGAGGATTACCACATTCTAAACATTTTGCATAAATTTCGTCTGTATCTATATCTTTAAAAACCTTAAAAACATCTGATTTACAAACTGAACAATTAGATAATAATGTAAAACTATGATGCCTAAAATCAAAACTATAATCACTATTACACTCAGTACAAGTTATAGTTAACTTATTTTCTTTTGAACTTACTCTAAAACTATTTCCTGTGCATCCTTCTTTTTTACAAACCACAGTTCTTATCATATTAATCACCTCCTAAATGATAATTATGTTTTAATAATCAATAAAATTACTAATATAGATTTTTTTTATTATAAATCCTATAAAAAAAGAATTTGTACAATATAGAAATTAAATTGTACAAATTCCATATAAATTTTATATATTCAAGAAGAGGATTATATATTCATAAGAATTTTAATTTGTCCTGGATTTAAAGTTATACTAAGTCCTTCTTTATTAAAATAATACCTTTCATAAGGATTAAGAAAATTTTTATAATTACCTTGTATATCACTTATTTTAACAAAGTATTCTTCATCTAATGAGGAATTAGTAAATACTAAAACTCTTTTATCCCCTATATATCTTTCAAAACAAAATACATTCGAATTTACTTGATGTATTCTAAACTCACCTTTTCTTATTACCTCTTCTGACTCTCGTATAGAGCTTATCTCTCTATACCAATTTTGTATTTCAATATTCTGATTCCTCCAAGGAAATGTTTTTCTATTGTCTGGATCCTTTCCACCTGTAAGTCCAACTTCATCCCCATAATATATTAAAGGAACTCCTGGAAGAAGCATTTGAATAGCTACTGCAATTTTTAATTTCTTTATACTATTATCAAAAGTAGTTAATATTCTTTCAGTATCATGGTTACCTAAGATATTCATATTTGAATAAAAACTTTCCCTCGGATAGTTTTCATAGATATTCATTATCTTTTTACCTAGATAATTTGCATCTATTTCTCCTTTAACAAATGATATTATTGCACTTCTTATGGGATAATTAGTAACTGAATCAAGTTCACTTCCAAATAAATATTCTCTCTTTTCTGAATAACTTACTTTATTTGAAGCATCTTCCCATACTTCTCCTATTAAAACATTATCTTTATTAATATCATTCATCTTACTCTTAACCATTTTAATAAACTGATCTGGTAACTCATCTGCCACATCTAGTCTCCAGCCACTTGCACCAAGCTTCATCCATTTAGCTATTATAGAATTCTCAGATTTTATAATATAATCAACATATGTCTCATTTAATTCATTAACATTAGGTTGATTCTCCATTCCCCACCAACATTCATACTTATCAGGATAGTTATAAAATCTATACCAATTATAATATGGAGATTTTGTTGATTGGGTAGCTCCTATAGTTTCGTAATTACCATATCTATTAAAATATTTACTATCATCACCTGTATGACTAAATACTCCATCTAGAATTATTTTCATTCCTAACTTATTGGCTTTTTGACAAAGCTCTTTAAAATCTTCCTCATCCCCAAACATTTCATCAATCTTCTCATAATCACCCGTATCATACTTGTGACAGCTAGGTGACTCAAATATAGGATTTAAATATATTACAGTTGTTCCAAGACTTTTTATATAAGGTAATCTATCTATAACTCCTCTTAAATTACCGCCATAAAAATCCCACTTTATAATTTTTCCACTCTTATCTCTTATATATAAAGGGTCATCATCCCAATTTGAATATATAAAGCTATTATGCTTTGGATTATTTATATGATAGTCCTTATTTCCATTACAAAATCTATCAACAAATATTTGATATATTATCCCCCCTTTATACCAGTCTGGAACTTTAAAGTCATTATATACTGTTATTTGATAAGGCTTTGGATTATCTTCATAAACTTGTCCTTTCCCACCAAGGCCTTCTAAGTTATTTCCATAAAATAATTTTTCATCATTTTTTATAATAGTAAAATGATAATTTATAAGCCCTAATTTATCTTTTGTATCTATAAAAGCCTTATAGAAATTTTTCTTCCAGCTACTTTTTTCATTATCTCTTTCCATAAATATTGTTTCTTTTGTTCCATCAAATTTAAAAACCTCTAACAATACTTCCGCATCATGCTCAAGTTCTATACCTATTTTTACTTTTTGCCCTTTCTTTACAGCACCGAAAGGATTTCTATAAAACTTATTTTGAGAATTGTGAATCATATAAAACTTATTCATATAGTTCATTTCCTTTCATCAAAATAGTTCATTTTATCTTTATAAATTTTTATACATTATATTTGAACCCCAGATTCCTGTAGCATATTCTGATATTGTTCTATCTGATGAGAATATTCCTGAATGAGCAATATTTACTGCACACATCTTTTGCCACTTATGAATATCTCTATAAATAGTATCTATCCTATTACTTGCATTAATATAAGATTCAAAATCCTTAAGAACAAAGAACTCATCATTATAAGTGATTAAATTTTCATAAATATTACTAAATCTATTTATATCACTTGTATATTTTCCATTACTAAGATCATCAATAACTCTAGTTATACTCTGATCATTGTTGTAATAATCATATGAATGATAGCCACCATTTTTATAATAATGCCTTATTTCCTCTTCACTCATACCAAAAATTATAATATTGTCTTCCCCAACCTCATCCTTAATTTCAACATTTGCTCCATCTAAAGTAGCTATAGTTATAGCTCCATTCATCATAAATTTCATATTAGAAGTTCCTGATGCTTCCTTAGTCGTTGTTGAAATCTGTTCACTAACGTCAGTAGCAGGTATTATTTTCTCTGCTAATGAAACTCTATAATTTTCTAAAAAGACAACTTTTATTTTATCTTTCACCCTAGGATCATTATTTATTTTTTCTCCAATAGTATTTATAAGTTCTATTATATTTTTAGCTAAATGATAAGCTGGTGCTGCCTTTCCTCCGAAGATAAATGTTCTTGGAACAATATCTAAACTAGGATTATCAATAATTTTATTATATAAATCCATTATCCTAAAACAGTTTAATACCTGTCTCTTATAAGCATGAATTCTCTTAACATGCACATCAAAAATTGAATTTGGATCAACTATTATACCTTTTGTATCATTTATAAACTTCGCAAGTTTAATCTTATTATTTAACTTAATTTGAGATAATCTTTCATGAACATAATAATTATCTGAATACTTTTCAAACTCCTGCATATCAGTAGGATGTTTTATAAATGAACTTCCTATTGTCTCTTCAAGTAAATTTGTAAGCTCTGGGTTTGATTTTAAAAGCCATCTTCTATGAGTTATACCATTTGTCTTATTATTAAACTTATTAGGATATAAATAATAAAAATCACTCATTTCCTCTTTTTTTAATATTTCAGTATGAAGTTTCGCAACTCCATTTACACTATGACTACCAACTACACAAAGATGAGCCATTCTAACATAACCATCACCTATAATAGCCATCCTAGAAATCTTATCCCATTGTCCTATATACTTACTCCAAAGTTCAGCACAAAATCTTTCATTTATTTCTTCTACTATCATATAAATTCTAGGTAAAAGCTTCTTAAACAAATCTATTGGCCACTTTTCAAGAGCTTCTGATAAAATAGTATGATTTGTATATGCAATTGTATTATTAGTAATTCTCCAAGCTTCATCCCAAGAAAGGTTCTCTTCATCAATAAGAATTCTCATAAGTTCTGGTATAGCAAGTGCAGGATGAGTATCATTAATATGAAAAGCTATTTTCTCATCTAAATTTTTTATATTACCACCATGCTTTTTAAAATGTCTAATAATACTTTGAATTCCTGCTGATACAAAAAAATATTCTTGCTTAAGTCTTAAAATCTTCCCTTCATCAAAAGAATCATCTGGATATAAAACATGTGATATAGCTTCTACTGAGTTTTTATACTCTATTGCCTTTAAAAATTCTCCTCTATTAAAAGAAGAAAAATCAAATTCATTTGAAACTGTCTCAGCACTCCAAAGTCTTAAGGTATTAACTACATCATTTTTATAACCTACAATAGGAGTATCATATGGTATTCCTAAAACAGGTTCATAATTAATATGTGTATATACAACTCTATCTTTTATATTTTCAACTTTTACTTCTCCACCAAACTTTACAATCTCAGCTTTATCAGATTTTCTAGCCTCCCAGATATTTGCCTCCCTTAACCAAGTATCTGGAGCTTCAACCTGACTATTATTTATTATCTTCTGTTCAAAAAATCCATATTTATATCTTATTCCACAACCATGTCCTGGTATATTTAAAGATGCCATAGAGTCTAAAAAGCAGGCTGCAAGTCTACCAAGGCCCCCATTTCCAAGACCTTGATCCTGTTCAAACTCTTCAAGCTCATCTAAATCTATCTCAAGCTCTGCTAAAGCTTCTTTGCAAATATCTTTTATTCCAAGATTTAAAAGTGCATCTCCAAGCAATCTTCCCATTAAAAATTCCATAGAAAAATAATATACTTGTTTTGCTTCCACCTTGTTATAATACTTATTTGTATCTAGCCATGTTTTTGCAACATAATCCCTAATTAAACTACCTAATGCTTCATACTTATACAAATTATTAGATTCACTAAGTTCCTCCCCATATAGTTCTAAGAATTTTTGCTTATAATCATTTTTAAATGTTTCCTTTTCTATAGCTAGCATTAAATTCCTCCTAAAATTGCTAAATAAGCTCTAATAGGCTATTCTTTCATAAAGATTCTTATAAACCTTTGCTGACTTTTCCCAACTATTTTCTGAAGTCATAGCACTTTTAATTAAAGTACTCCATTCATCTTTTCTTTGAAAGGTTTTTATAGCCTCTTCAATAGTATTTATTAATTCTTGTGCACTATAATTGGCAAAACTAAAACCATTTCCTGTTATATCATATTTATTATAAGGGTATATTGTGTCTTTTAATCCACCTGTTTCTCTAACTATCGGCACAGTTCCATACCTTAAGGCAATTAATTGCCCAAGTCCACATGGTTCAAAGGCTGATGGCATAAGAAACATGTCAGAGCCTGCATAGATTTTATGAGCAAGAGCGTTATCAAAACAAATATTTACTGATACCTTATCACTATACTTATATTTAAGTCCTCTGAAATGCTCCTCATATCCATAATCTCCTGTTCCCAAAATAACAAACTGAATATCTTGCCTTAAAAGTCTATCAGCTATATTTACTATAAGGTCTATACCTTTTTGATTTGTTAATCTAGATACTATTGAAATTATTGGTACATCAGATCTTATTGCAAGACCTAATTCCCTTTGTAAATCAATTTTATTCAACTTCTTGTCTGAAAATGACTTTATAGAGTACTTACATGCAATATATTCATCAGTTTCTGGATTATATTCATCATAATCTATACCATTCACTATTCCCTCAAGATCATTTTCTCTAACTCTAAGCACACCATCTAAATTTTCACCATACCACGGAGTCTTAATTTCTTCTGCATAAGTTTTACTAACAGTAGTAATCTTATCGCAATAATTAAGACCTGCCTTCATAAAACTAGCAGCTCCATAAAGCTCCATATTACCATTATTAAATTGCTCTAAATCATAAGAGAAAAGTTCTGGTAAAATATTAGGGTCAAAATTACCTTGGAATAATAAATTATGAATTGAGAAAACAGTCTTTATATTACTATAAAAACCATCACTATGATGAATATACTCAAGTTTATGAAGAGCTGGAATCATTCCACATTGCCAGTCATTACAATTCACTACATCTGGGCACCAATCAATTTCTCTTAAAGTTTCAAGAACAGCTCTATCAAAATATGCAAATCTTTCACCATCATCTATATATCCATAAAGTCCATCTCTCTTAAAATAGTACTCATTATCTACAAAATAATAAGTAACATTTCCATACTTTAACTCAAAGATTCCACAATGCTGTTTTCTCCAACCTACATTTACACAAAAACTCTTTACAAATCTCATATCACTAAGATATTCTTTTTTAATATTCTTATATTTTGGAACTATTACTCTAACATCATCTCCAAGTTCTGCTAAACTTTTAGGTAATGCCCCCATAACATCACCAAGTCCTCCTGTTTTTATAAATGGATGTGCCTCTGACGCTACAAATAAAATCTTCATTTATTTCTCCTCCTTATTTTTTATACCTAAAACTAAAGTTGCCATTGGTGGAACTTTAATATTTAATGAATATGGCTGATTATGATACTCTATATCTTCAGCTTCTAAAGTATCTTCAATAATCTTACCTGAACCACCATATTTCAATTCATCTGAATTAAATACTTGAACATACTCAGTTAAAAATGGTACTCCTATCTTATAATCTTCATAATAATTTGTTGTAAAATTACACACAAAAATTAAACTATCTTTTTCTGGTTTATCTGCCTTTCTCATAAATATAAATATACTTTGCTCTGCATTATTTGCATCAATCCATGAAAAACCTTCTCCTATATGGTCATTTTTCCATAAGGCTTCATTATCTTTATAAAAATTATTAAGCTCTTTATAAAAAAGTTTAGTACTATCATGCATAGGATAAGAAAGTAGCTTCCATTCAAGTTGCTCATATTCTCTCCATTCTATAAACTGTCCTATCTCTGCTCCCATAAAATTAAGCTTTTTCCCAGGATGTCCTATCATTCTTGAAGCGAAAAGTCTAAGACCAGCAAATTTTGTCCAATAATCTCCAGGCATCTTATCTAAAAGTGACTTCTTTCCATGAACAACTTCATCATGTGAAATAGGTAAGATAAAATTCTCTGAATAGTTATACATCATAGAAAAAGTCATTTTATTATGATGATACTTTCTATAAATCGGATCAAGCTCACAATATTCTAAAGTATCATTCATCCATCCCATATCCCACTTAAAATTAAAGCCAAGACCTCCCTCTTCAATTGGATGAGAAACCTTTTCCCATGCTGTTGATTCCTCTGCTGCCATAATCACTCCAGGAAATTCACTAAAAATTGTTTCATTTAAAATTTTAAGAAATTCTACAGAATCTATATTATTGTCTGACCCATCCTCATTAAACTTCCACTCATTTTTCTCTCTTCCATAATTTAAATACAACATATTAGCTACAGCATCAACACGAAGTCCATCAAAATGGAATTCTCTTAGCCAATAAAGAGCATTAGAAATTAAGAAACTTCTAACCTCTTGCCTTCCAAGATCAAAATTACAAGTCCCCCAGCCCTTATTTTCAGCCTTCCACCCTTCTGCATATTCATAAGTTGCACTACCATCAAATTTATAAAGTCCATGTTCATCTTTACAGAAATGTCCTGGAACCCAATCTAAAATAACTCCTATATTATACCTATGAAATTCATCAACAAGCTCCCTAAGTCCATTTGCATTACCATATCTACTAGTAGGTGCATAAAATCCAGTAACCTGATACCCCCAAGAACTATCTAGTGGATGTTCCATAACTGGCATAATTTCAACATGAGTATATCCCATCTCCCTTACATACTTAGGAAGAATATGCTTAATTTCTCTATAAGTTAAAAATTCTTCTTTATTAGTCTCTTCATTAAATTTAGTTCTCCAAGAACCTAAATGAAGCTCGTATATATTAACAGGTCTTTCTTTTATATTTACTTGATCTCTTTTACTAATCCATTTTCTATCCTTCCACTTATATCTATTTGGATTAACAACAACAGAGGCAGTATTGGGTCTCAATTCTCCAGCTCTAGCATAAGGATCTGCTTTATAAACAATTTTGTCATAAACCTTACTTTTAATGGCAAACTTATACTTTGTCGCTGCTTTAACTCCTGGCAAAAATATAGACCATATTCCCATATCACTAATTCTTAAAAGTTTATATTGTTTTTCTACATTCCAGTTACTAAAATCACCAACTACAAATACTTCTTCTGCATTTGGTGCCCAAGTAGTAAATCTAACTCCTTTTCTCCCCTCTTCACTCTTTATATGTGCTCCCATGAAATCATAGCAATTATAATGCCTTCCCTCATGAAATAAATAAATATCTAAATCATTAAACTTACTCAAAAATACTTCCCCCTATATTAAACAAATAAAAACTAACCAATATCTCTCTAGTTTTTATATATTTTTTCATAAAACTATTTTTTATCCTTAAAAATTATTTAAGCTTTTAAATTTTT
Organism: Clostridium mediterraneense; assembly: GCF_900091705.1. GTDB lineage: Bacteria > Bacillota > Clostridia > Clostridiales > Clostridiaceae > Sarcina > Sarcina mediterraneense. The sequence goes on from NZ_LT594785.1 coordinate 2,601,163, forward strand.
AGTCTGCTTTTAAAATATTACGTTAATCTACTAATAAAAATGACTAATAAAAAAAAGAACTTAGAATTTTATTCTAAGTTCTTTTTACTATTTGTTAGTGTCTTCAGATTTTTTTGAATTAATCTCTTCCTCTAGCTTTTTAATTTCTTCATCTAAGGTATAAGAGTTTTGACCAGCTAAAATTAGTTTTCTCTTTTTTAGCTTAAGCTCAACTAGTTCATCCTCTAGCTTCTTCAAATTAAACATCTTAATACACTCCTCATTTTAAAACAAACTAAAAGCAATTGCTTTAGCTTTTATATGTTCACACAACAATTATTTTTTACTATATAGATATTATATAATAAACTAACATTATTAGTACACATAATTTTATATTTTAAAATTCTTCATCTAAAACATTTTCATTTTTAAGTCCACCCTTTATTCTCATATATGAATATACAGGAACTCCAAGCATCATTAATATAAATCCATACATAACTGTTATTGCTCCAGATGATATAATTCCCCAAATACAAAAGACAAATGCTATTAATGCCCTAATAACAAGTAGACTATAATTCTTAACACTAGCTCTTCTCTTTCCTTTAGCCATAAGTATTATTTCTGCAATTGCTGTAAAAGCATAAACAGGTAAATAACTTAAAGTTGCTAAAAGAACTATAAAACTATACGCACCTGAAAGTCCTGAAGTAAAGTTCATAACTAAAATTATATTAACAAGAACTCCTCCAATAATAAGTGAAACATGAGGTGTTCCATACTTAGGATGAATTTTTGAAAATGCTTTTGGAAAGACTCCATCTTCTCCAGCAGCTTGGCTAACTCTCGCAGTTGATAAAAGCCAACCAAGAGCAGTTCCAAATACACTGATAGCGATAAATACACTAATAAATGAAAGATTTCCTACCTTTAAAACTTTAGATATAATATCACTAATAGGAGCTGTACTATTTGCAAGCTGTGTTTGATTCATAGCACCCATAGCAGCAAAACTTATAACAATATATAAACCTGCACTTATTAACATGCCAAAAATAGTACTTAATTTAATATTTCTTTCTGGATTTTTTATTTCTCCACCTGTAACTGAAGCAGTTTCTAATCCCATAAATGCCCATAAAGTAATTCCTGCTGCAATTGGAATTGTACCGATTCCTTTACCTTGTGGGAACATAGGTGTAAGATTCGCTGAATTAAATCCCATAAATGCAATTATAATAAATGCTCCAAATAATATAATTTTAAAAACTGTAAGTGCAGTTGTAATACTTCCAACAAACTTTGTCCCTCTTATATTTATAAGAGTACATATCCATAATATTGCTGAAGAAAATAGGAATGAAATCAAATGATTATCTACAAGAATAGGAAATACAGCTCCTAAATAAGTTGTAATAACAACAAACATAGAAGCATTACCTATCCATGTTCCATTCCAATAAAGCCAAGCTGACATAAATCCACCAAAACTTCCATATGCCATTCTTGAATATTCATAAATTCCACCATTCTTAGGAATCTTAGATCCTAAATTAGCAAATGTAAGAGCTAAAATTAAAGCCCCTATTCCAGTTAAAACCCATGCTATAAGAGTGGCACCTGGTCCAGCAACTCCTGCAAGTGTTGCTGGTAACATCAAAATCCCTGCTCCAACCATATTACTTATAACTAGAGCTGTGGCCATAAAAAGCCCCATTTCTTTTTTAAATTCTTTTTTAGCCAAAATACTTAACTATCACTAAACTTATATAAATAAAAGTATACTATAAATTCCAAAACCTATTAAGTAAGTGATAGCCTCCTCCCTTCTATAAGTTATTTTAAATCTAACTCACACTTATATACTTATTGTTTCCTCTAACTCTACTCTTATGATTAGTAAATATAATATTTAAATAAAATAAACCTTATCTTATCTAATAGTAAATATCTAAAACTAATTTAATATAACTTGTAAAGTAAAATAAAACTTTTAATATCAATAAAATATTTTGTCGTTAAAGTTACTATATTAATTATACAGAATTTTAAGGCTAAAACAAGTTATATATGTATAAAAATAAATAATTATTAAAAATTTATTATATTTATGCATACATAATTTTAATAGAAAATAAATTATCGATAATTATAAGATAGCTATAAATAAATATTATAAAATTAAAAAGTAGGTAATTATTTTAAATTACCTACTTTTTATAATTTTCACACATTTATTTATATAAAATAAAAAAACTATGAACTTAGTTCATAGTTTTATGGTGGAGGTAAGGAGATTCGAACTCCTGACCCCTTGCGTGCAAGGCAAGTGCTCTCCCAACTGAGCTATACCCCCAAAAATGGTGGACCTTCGGGGACTCGAACCCAGGGCCTACCGGTTATGAGCCGGTTGCTCTAACCAACTGAGCTAAAGGTCCATATGACCTGGCAACCACCTACTCTCCCACACAGCTACCCGTGCAGTACCATCGGCCTCTAAAAGCTTAACCTTCGTGTTCGGAATGGGAACGGGTGTTACCTTAAAGAGCATCATCACCAGATTTTTGAGAAATTATTCTCTAAAAATTACACATATATATTTGCCTTTTTCTTTTTGGTCAAGCCCTCGTTCTATTAGTATCAGTCAGCTAAACATGTTACCATGCGTACACCTCTGACCTATCAACCTCCTGTTCTCGAAGGGAACTTACTAGCTTACGCTATGGGAAATCTCATCTTGAGGGGGGCTTCATACTTAGATGCTTTCAGTATTTATCCCTTCCCGACTTAGCTACCCAGCTATGCTCTTGGCAGAACAACTGGTGCACCAGAGGTCAGTCCATCCCGGTCCTCTCGTACTAAGGACAGCTCCTCTCAAATTTCCTACGCCCGCGACGGATAGGGACCGAACTGTCTCACGACGTTCTGAACCCAGCTCGCGTGCCGCTTTAATGGGCGAACAGCCCAACCCTTGGGACCTACTTCAGCCCCAGGATGCGACGAGCCGACATCGAGGTGCCAAACCTCCCCGTCGATGTGAACTCTTGGGGGAGATCAGCCTGTTATCCCCGAGGTAGCTTTTATCCGTTGAGCGATGGCCCTCCCACGAGGTACCACCGGATCACTAAGCCCGACTTTCGTCCCTGCTCGACCTGTATGTCTCGCAGTCAGGCTCCCTTATGCCTTTGCACTCTACGAACGATTTCCGACCGTTCTGAGGGAACCTTTGGGCGCCTCCGTTACTTTTTAGGAGGCGACCGCCCCAGTCAAACTGCCCACCTAACAATGTCCTGTGACCAGATTCATGGCCGCCAGTTAGAACTTCAGTAATGTCAGGGTGGTATCCCAAGGACGACTCCAC
>NZ_LT594785.1:2605167-2606679 GCF_900091705.1 Clostridium mediterraneense
CCCGAAGGAAACTTCATCGCTCGACTTGCATGTGTTAGGCACGCCGCCAGCGTTCATCCTGAGCCAGGATCAAACTCTCAATTTAAAAGTTTAATCTTAAGCTTAAAACATAAAAAGAATTGCTGGTTTACTTAATTTCTTCTGTTTAATTTTCAAAGACCTTTTAACAAGTTGCCTTTAAACAACTTATTCAGTTTAACAGCTTTTTAATGTTATGTCAATAACTTTTTTATCTTCTAAAAAATTTATTTTCTAAATTCTTTGTCGTTTTATGTCGTGTCATTAACGTATCTTATTCTAACATAATAAAATAGTTGATAAAATTATATTATTCATTTTATTAGAACTTATATTTATAATTCTTTATTTTTCTACACTTTTCTATGTAATTATTTTATCGATACACTAGGTGAAGTTTATTTGTTTTAAAACATTTTTAATGAAATTAACTAGCAAATTAATTAGTTATTATACATTGTAAATTAAAAATATAATTATCTACTTTAAACTTAAGTCTACCTTCTATTGGTATATTAAATTTCTATATAGCAAAAAAGTACTTGTATTACTACAAGTACTTTTTACCTTATATAGACCTGGCAACCACCTACTCTCCCACACAGCTACCCGTGCAGTACCATCGGCCTCTAAAAGCTTAACCTTCGTGTTCGGAATGGGAACGGGTGTTACCTTAAAGAGCATCATCACCAGATTTTTGAGAAATTATTCTCTAAAAATTACACATATATATTTGCCTTTTTCTTTTTGGTCAAGCCCTCGTTCTATTAGTATCAGTCAGCTAAACATGTTACCATGCGTACACCTCTGACCTATCAACCTCCTGTTCTCGAAGGGAACTTACTAGCTTACGCTATGGGAAATCTCATCTTGAGGGGGGCTTCATACTTAGATGCTTTCAGTATTTATCCCTTCCCGACTTAGCTACCCAGCTATGCTCTTGGCAGAACAACTGGTGCACCAGAGGTCAGTCCATCCCGGTCCTCTCGTACTAAGGACAGCTCCTCTCAAATTTCCTACGCCCGCGACGGATAGGGACCGAACTGTCTCACGACGTTCTGAACCCAGCTCGCGTGCCGCTTTAATGGGCGAACAGCCCAACCCTTGGGACCTACTTCAGCCCCAGGATGCGACGAGCCGACATCGAGGTGCCAAACCTCCCCGTCGATGTGAACTCTTGGGGGAGATCAGCCTGTTATCCCCGAGGTAGCTTTTATCCGTTGAGCGATGGCCCTCCCACGAGGTACCACCGGATCACTAAGCCCGACTTTCGTCCCTGCTCGACCTGTATGTCTCGCAGTCAGGCTCCCTTATGCCTTTGCACTCTACGAACGATTTCCGACCGTTCTGAGGGAACCTTTGGGCGCCTCCGTTACTTTTTAGGAGGCGACCGCCCCAGTCAAACTGCCCACCTAACAATGTCCTGTGACCAGATTCATGGCCGCCAGTTAGAACTTCAGTAATGTCAGGGTGGTATCCCAAGGACGACTCCAC
>NZ_LT594785.1:2608833-2631890 GCF_900091705.1 Clostridium mediterraneense
TATATATGTGTAATTTTCAAAGAACAATTTTGAGTAACCAAAAGGTTTCTCAAAATTAAACAGAGAATTAAGTAGCATTCTTTTTGCTTTTATTTTTTGTCTTTCTAGTTATCCTAGAAAGTTAATTCCTTAGAAAGGAGGTGATCCAGCCGCAGGTTCTCCTACGGCTACCTTGTTACGACTTCACCCCAATCGCTGACCCTACCTTAGGCCGCTGCCTCCTTGCGGTTAGCTCACGGACGTTGGGTATTGCCAACTCTCATGGTGTGACGGGCGGTGTGTACAAGACCCGGGAACGTATTCACCGCGACATTCTGATTCGCGATTACTAGCAACTCCGGCTTCATGAAGGCGAGTTTCAGCCTTCAATCCGAACTGGGACAGGTTTTGTGGGATTTGCTCCACCTCACGGTCTTGCGTCTCTCTGTACCTGCCATTGTAGCACGTGTGTAGCCCTACACATAAGGGGCATGATGATTTGACGTCGTCCCCACCTTCCTCCTGGTTAACCCAGGCAGTCTCGCTAGAGTGCTCAACTTAATGGTAGCAACTAACAATAGGGGTTGCGCTCGTTGCGGGACTTAACCCAACATCTCACGACACGAGCTGACGACAACCATGCACCACCTGTCACCTTGTCTCCGAAGAGATTTCCCCGATTAAGGGTAATGCAAGGGATGTCAAGTGTAGGTAAGGTTCTTCGCGTTGCTTCGAATTAAACCACATGCTCCGCTGCTTGTGCGGGTCCCCGTCAATTCCTTTGAGTTTTAATCTTGCGACCGTACTCCCCAGGCGGAATACTTAATGCGTTAGCGGCGGCACAGAGGTATCGAAACCCCTACACCTAGTATTCATCGTTTACGGCGTGGACTACCAGGGTATCTAATCCTGTTCGCTCCCCACGCTTTCGAGCCTCAGCGTCAGTTACAGTCCAGAGAGTCGCCTTCGCCACTGGTGTTCTTCCTAATCTCTACGCATTTCACCGCTACACTAGGAATTCCACTCTCCTCTCCTGCACTCTAGATACTCAGTTTGGAATGCAGTACTCGGGTTGAGCCCAAGTATTTCACATCCCACTTAAGTATCCGCCTACGCTCCCTTTACGCCCAATAAATCCGGATAACGCTCGCCACCTACGTATTACCGCGGCTGCTGGCACGTAGTTAGCCGTGGCTTCCTCCTTAGGTACTGTCATTATCATCCCTAAAGACAGAGCTTTACGATCCGAAGACCTTCATCGCTCACGCGGCGTTGCTGCATCAGAGTTTCCTCCATTGTGCAATATTCCCCACTGCTGCCTCCCGTAGGAGTCTGGGCCGTGTCTCAGTCCCAATGTGGCCGATCACCCTCTCAGGTCGGCTACGCATCGTCGTCTTGGTAGGCCGTTACCCCACCAACTAACTAATGCGACGCGGGTCCATCTCATAGCGGATTGCTCCTTTGATTATCAAGTGATGCCACTCGATAATATTATGCGGTATTAATCTTCCTTTCGGAAGGCTATTCCCCTCTATGAGGCAGGTTACCCACGTGTTACTCACCCGTCCGCCGCTAATCCATTTCCCGAAGGAAACTTCATCGCTCGACTTGCATGTGTTAGGCACGCCGCCAGCGTTCATCCTGAGCCAGGATCAAACTCTCAATTTAAAAGTTTAATCTTAAGCTTAAAACATAAAAAGAATTGCTGGTTTACTTAATTTCTTCTGTTTAATTTTCAAAGACCTTTTTGTTATCGCACTCATGCGACTTCTATATATTATCATCATACAATTAATATGTCAACAACTTTTTTTAAGTTTTTAACTTATTTTTTTACTGAAACTTAATTAGTAAGTTCCTTGTCTGATGACATGATTTATAATATCATATATTACTATTTTTCTATAATCTTTTATTTTTATTTTAAATATTTATTTTCTATATTTCTTTAAGATTCTTTAATATTCTTCGTTTTTACTTATTTGATACACTAGGTAAAGTATATTATCTATAAATAATATTAATTAATAAATATATCTTAAAACTTATTATCACTCATCTATAATTATGTTAACACTTATATCTCCACTTATAAAAGTGGAAATTTATTTACTTAATCTTATTTTTAAGTGCTAAGTGATGATTAAACAACTTTTTTATATCATTAAACCATATATATCTATTTTGTACATTGTGTTCTTTTTTATTAATAAATAATGCTATTTCAAGTATAGGCTCTAAAATATTCTTAGTATCTTCCTCTCCCCTATATATTCTTTCCTTTATTGATTGAGTATTGAAGTTAAAAGTCCCTTTTAATACTCCCTCTTCCATATAACTCGGAAAAATTTCTATTATTTTAGCTCTAGGGAACTCACTTCTATTAATAGTCATTTCTCTTGATAAATGAGCTACTATTATAATATCACATCCTTCATCATAGACAGGTTGTATTGGTATATTATCAACAAGTGCACCATCTAAGTATTTTCTACTTTCAACCTTTTCTGGTTCATATATTATAGGTAATGCTGAAGTAGCCAAAAGAATTTTTTTTATAGTTTCCTCATCATAATCAAGGTAATTAAAATATTTAACTTTAAAAGTCTCTATATCCGTACAAGTAGCATAACAAGGAATATTTTTACTTTTTATTTTATTTAAGTCTAGGTGATTATTTATTATTTCTAAGAGTCCTTCTCTCGATAAATTCCCATGTTGTAATTTATTAGGCATATACTTTTTTATAAAAGATAAATTTTTTGCTCCTAAGGAAAATAATAAGCCCTTCTTCATTAAATCAAAATTATCAGTTGGAAGAATTTTTTCAAGTGATATATTTTCCCATATTTCCTCAGCTACTTTTAAATCCCCCTGTACAAATAACAATGCATTTAAAGCTCCTATAGATGTCCCTGAGACAACATCTATATATTTATTTATTCCTAATTGGTTTAATGCTTTAATAACACCTATTTGATAAGCTCCTTTGCCTCCACCTCCAGGTAATACCAAACCAATTTTCAAAAAATCTCCTCCATAAAAAATTAATTATTTCATACTAAGTTTATCCATAATTATTAACGCTGTATCTTCAATTGCTCTATTAGTTATATCTATACTCCTACATCCTACTTTTTTCATTATCTTATCAGAATAATCAAATTCCTCTAATATTCTAGCATCTGAAGCATATTCTATCTCAGAAGATATTCTGTGAAACTTATCTAATCTTCTTTTTCTTATCTCTATTAAATGTAATGGATCTATAACTAAGCCAAATATTTTCTTTTTATCAATAGAATATATTTCATCAGGAACTCCTACCTCTGGAACTAAAGGAATATTAATAGCCTTAATTCCTTTATTAGCAAGATACATACATAGTGGAGTTTTTGATGTTCTAGATAAACCTATAAGAACAACATCTGCATTTTTTAATCCCCTATAATCTTTACTATCATCATATTGCATAGCAAATTCCATAGCTTCAATCCTTGAATAATAAGTTTCATCAGTCTCCCACATAGCTCCTGGATTATAACTAGGTAATTCTTTCATAAGAGAAGATACAACATTTATAATAGGACCTAAAACATTTATAATATTTATATTATTCTCAACACACTTTTGTGTTAAATATTCTCTTATACTTACAGTTATTATTGTAGATACTACCATTACCTCTTCTTTAGTATTGGTAATTCCCTCAATCAACTCTTCAACATCTTCTAGCGTCTTAACATATGGAAATCTTTTAACCTTAATCTTATCATAACTAAACTGACTAGCTGCTGCTTTAGCAACCTGATTAGCTGTTTCTCCTATAGAATCAGATACGGCATAAATATTCAAAATATTCTCCCCCTAATTTCACTAAATATTTTCTTAATATACTACGCTTAATCTAAATAATTTATGTCCAGATATAATATAAACTTATTTTTTACACACCATAAGTAAATGTTCGGCTGAATCTCTAAATTTAGGATGTTCACATTTTTCTGTTGCAACTTTTAATAAATTTAGATATATATTACGATTTTCTATATAATGTTTTGCCATACTTGGTCCCTGTCCACTTAAAAAACTTTCTGCTCCGGCATAACTAATTAATTTTAAACCACTTTCTAAAATTTCAGATTTAGCATTATCAGAAGTTGTATAATGACTTACGGTAAAACTATCATTTTCATCATATGAATTTTCACTAAATAATTTATATATTGACTCTATATCCTCAAAACAACTTGAGAATTCAGAAACCCCTGCTCTTAAAAGTCCTATTGAATTTATATAACTAATAATAATAACTCCATCTTTTCTTAAGATTCTTCTACATTCCTTTAATAGTCCAACTCTTTCTGCTTTTGATACAATATGATACATAGGCCCCATAAGAAGAATACCATCATAACTATTTTCTTTCTCCATTGCTAAATATCTTGCATCTCCACAAACATATTTATCAGCTTTAAGCCCTAAAGACTCTATTTTTGATTTTGCAAAAGTTATACTATTATCTGATAAATCCATTAATGAGACTTTATAATTTCTCCTTAAAAGCTCTATTGAATATCTTCCTGGTCCTGATCCTATATCAAATACCCTCCCATTCTTCGGGAAATATTTCTTTATCATATATAAAGCACTAAAAAATTCTATTCTAGCATATGGATCTTCTAACCTTAACCATTCATTTTTAAAGTTAGCATCATAATATTCTTTAACCTTAGAATTCATATATTCTCTCCTTAAAATAAAGTATTCACTTCTATTTTAAACCAAGATAAACACTTTTTGTAGAATAAATTTATATACCTATATTTATTATTCTTTTATTAATTTATCAATCTATGTTAAAATTTACTTATTAATAAAAAATGGAGGTAAATAATGAATAAGAGTAAGCTACTTATAATAGGGACACTTCCAGGAATGTGGATAATATATTTCTTATTTGAACTTATTTCCGGAAATTTAACTAATACTTATGAGATACTTATGAATCTATCTTTATCAATTTTATTTTTAGGCGTAGGACATATTTTATACCTACTTCATCAAAAATATAAAACTGGATTATCATCTAAAAAGCTATGGTTAATTTTTATAATACTTATGCTATTAGATCAAGGAAGTAAGTTAATAATAAAATTATTCTTTTTTGATAATAGATTTGAAGCTATTCCAAAATTTCTTTCGTTCCATCCTATAATAAATACACAAGGTTCTTGGTTAAATGTAAGATTTAATATAGGAATAAATTTCAGAACACTAATAATTTTAAATATAATAGCAATATTCTTCTTTATAGAATTCTATAGATATTTTACACAAAAATTCTATAAAGATTTTTGGACTGATTTATGCTTTATATTTATAATTGCAGGCTGTCTTTGTTCTTTAATAGATAAGATTTTTTATGGTGGAAGCTTAGATTTCATAGCAATAAGTAATTTATTTATAGCTGATATAAAAGACATCTATATAAATATAGCTATATTTAGTTTTATACTTGCTAGTTACTTTAGTGGCTTTTTAAATTCTAATGACAAAGGTATAAAAAATGATTTGAATGAAATAAAAAATTTCTTTATATTTATAAAAAATGATATAATAAGAAAAAATAAATAAAAAAGTAAATGCACAATTTGGTATTTAAATTGTGCATTTACTTTTTGTTAATTATATTGATTTAAAATCTTTTATACTCCAAGTGATTCCAACGCCGCTTTTTGAGCTTGTGTTAACTTTTCCTTAGCAGCCTTTTCCTTAGCAGCCTTTTCTGCCGCTTCTTTCTTTGCTTTTTCCTCTGGTGTTAAAACACCATCTTGTTTAGCTTTTTCCGCTGCTGCTTTAGCTGCTGCTTCTGCTTTAGCTTTTTCTTGAGATGGTATTAATGGAGATGGTATTACAGGTAATTCTAAATTAATATTAGTTGCTTCTTTACTCTTAACTAATGAACTAAAAGTAGATATTAAATTATTACTATTATCTGTAACACTATTCCAATCTATATTTGAAATATTTAAACTATTATAATTTGACATCCACGCTGGTGCAAATGGTAAAACACTGCTTATTGATGGAATCATACTAAATTTATCTGCAAGTTTAAGTTGCATATTAGGTCCTGCTAAAAATTCTATAAATAATTTAGCTGAATTAGGATCTTTTGATCCCTTAACCATTCCAATACCTTGCATCATCATAGGTGAGCCATCTGTTGGATTTACTATATTAAAAGTTGCTCCATTAGCTATTGCTTGTTTTACAACATCAAGTGGTGCAAATGAAATAGATGCTTCCTTACTTGTTTGCATAGTTTGAATCAAATCATCTTCATTTTGCACATAAGTTAAAACATTATTTCTAACTCCTTGTAAAAATAGATTAGCTTGATTAGGTACTTGACTCTTACTATATTGATACATAGTTGCTCCAAGTGCTGCCTGTGTAACAAATTGATCTGCATTTGGAATTATGATTCTATCTTTATATTGAACTTGACCTAATTGATACCAAGCTGTTGGTGCATTAGATGGTAATATGTATGAAGAATTATAGAACATTACTATTGGCTCTAAACTAGTTCCATACCAATATCCCTTTTCATTAATATATTCAGGATTTAATTGTGAAGAAAAACTTACTGCTGTAGGTGTTAGTAGCCCTTCTTGTGTCATTGATTCAAACTCAGTTTCATTTCCACCATAAACTACATCTGCTTGTGGATTTCCAGTTTCACTTTTGATAGCTTCATTTAAATTATTTACTATCTTATAATGTACAGTTATACCTGTCGCTTCTTTAAATTGTTGTGCTATAAACTGCATCTTTGCATTATCTTCAGTAGTATAGACCATTAAACTACTCTCTAACTCATTATTTGTTGAATCACTCTTTCTATCTATAGCAATTCCAGAAATTATTATTATTATTGCTAGTATAGATAAAAGCGAGATTACTAACTTTTTCACTTTCCCTTCCTCCATGCTTCATTCTAAAGTACTTTTATTATTTATATCTTAATTTAAACCTAAATTTAATTATACCTTAAATTCATAATAAGTATATATCAAATATATAACATTTTTAATTTTCTACATAATAAAAAAGCGAAATAAAAGAGTTCTCTTCTATCTCACTTTCTATATTAATACACTAAGCAAGTTTTAAATTAATAAAAAACCACTTGTATTTCTACAAGTGGTCATGGTGACTCGCCGGGGAATCGAACCCCGGACACCGTGATTAAAAGTCACGTGCTCTACCGACTGAGCTAGCGAATCATAAGACCTGGCAACCACCTACTCTCCCACACAGCTGCCCGTGCAGTACCATCGGCCTCTAAAAGCTTAACCTTCGTGTTCGGAATGGGAACGGGTGTTACCTTAAAGAGCATCATCACCAGATTTTTGAGAAATTATTCTCTAAAAATTACACATATATATTTGCCTTTTTCTTTTTGGTCAAGCCCTCGTTCTATTAGTATCAGTCAGCTAAACATGTTACCATGCGTACACCTCTGACCTATCAACCTCCTGTTCTCGAAGGGAACTTACTAGCTTACGCTATGGGAAATCTCATCTTGAGGGGGGCTTCATACTTAGATGCTTTCAGTATTTATCCCTTCCCGACTTAGCTACCCAGCTATGCTCTTGGCAGAACAACTGGTGCACCAGAGGTCAGTCCATCCCGGTCCTCTCGTACTAAGGACAGCTCCTCTCAAATTTCCTACGCCCGCGACGGATAGGGACCGAACTGTCTCACGACGTTCTGAACCCAGCTCGCGTGCCGCTTTAATGGGCGAACAGCCCAACCCTTGGGACCTACTTCAGCCCCAGGATGCGACGAGCCGACATCGAGGTGCCAAACCTCCCCGTCGATGTGAACTCTTGGGGGAGATCAGCCTGTTATCCCCGAGGTAGCTTTTATCCGTTGAGCGATGGCCCTCCCACGAGGTACCACCGGATCACTAAGCCCGACTTTCGTCCCTGCTCGACCTGTATGTCTCGCAGTCAGGCTCCCTTATGCCTTTGCACTCTACGAACGATTTCCGACCGTTCTGAGGGAACCTTTGGGCGCCTCCGTTACTTTTTAGGAGGCGACCGCCCCAGTCAAACTGCCCACCTAACAATGTCCTGTGACCAGATTCATGGCCGCCAGTTAGAACTTCAGTAATGTCAGGGTGGTATCCCAAGGATGACTCCACTAAGTCTGACGACCTAGTTTCTCAGTCTCCCACCTATCCTGTACAGACAATACCAAAATTCAATGCTAAGCTACAGTAAAGCTCTACGGGGTCTTTCCGTCCAATCGCGGGTAACGAGCATCTTCACTCGTACTACAACTTCGCCGGATTCACAGTTGAGACAGTGCCCAATTCATTACGCCATTCGTGCGGGTCAGAACTTACCTGACAAGGAATTTCGCTACCTTAGGACCGTTATAGTTACGGCCGCCGTTTACTGGGGCTTAAGTTCATACCTTCGCTTGCGCTAAGCATTCCCCTTAACCTTCCAGCACCGGGCAGGCGTCAGCCCCTATACATCAGCTTACGCTTTAGCAGAGACCTGTGTTTTTGCTAAACAGTTGATTGGGCCTATTCTCTGCGGCCTACTCTCGTAGGCACCCCTTCTCCCGAAGTTACGGGGTCAATTTGCCGAGTTCCTTAACTGTGATTCATCCGCCGGCCTTAGGATTCTCTCCTCACCTACCTGTGTCGGTTTGCGGTACGGGCACTACTTCTCTCTCTAGATGCTTTTCTCGGCAGCGTAGAATCAGATACTTCGGTTCCGTAGAACCTTCCCCATCACGCCTCAGAATTGCCATGGCGGATTTGCCTACCATGACTCCCTAAACGCTTAGACTAGCATATCCAACAGCTAGCACATCCTATCTTCCTGCGTCACACCATCGATAATAACGATTGTAGTGGTACTGGAATATCAACCAGTTGTCCATCGCTTACGCCTTTCGGCCTCAGCTTAGGTCCCGACTAACCCTCAGCGGACGAGCCTTCCTGAGGAAACCTTGGGTTTTCGGCCTGTGGGATTCTCACCCACATCTCGCTACTAATGCCAACATTCTCACTCGTAATCAGTCCACCGCTCCTTACGGTACGACTTCAGCCCGATTACGACGCTCCCCTACCAATTGAATAAATTCAATTCCGTAGCTTCGGTGGTAAGTTTTAGCCCCGAACATTTTCGGCGCAGGATCTCTTGACTAGTGAGCTATTACGCACTCTTTAAATGAGTGGCTGCTTCTGAGCCAACATCCTAGTTGTCTTAGAAATCCCACATCCTTTTCCACTTAACTTACACTTTGGGACCTTAGCTGACGATCTGGGCTGTTTCCCTTTCGACCATGGATCTTATCATTCACAGTCTGACTGCCGGAGTAAAAGTATATGGCATTCGGAGTTTGATAAGGTTCGGTAAGCGCTATGCCCCCTAGCCCATTCAGTGCTCTACCTCCATTACTCAATGTTCCGACGCTAGCCCTAAAGCTATTTCGGGGAGAACCAGCTATATCCGAGTTCGATTGGAATTTCTCCGCTATCCACAAGTCATCCCATACTTTTTCAACAGTAACGTGGTTCGGTCCTCCACGAAGTTTTACCTTCGCTTCAACCTGCTCATGGATAGGTCACCCGGTTTCGGGTCTACGGCATGCAACTAGTCGCCCTATTCAGACTTGGTTTCCCTTCGGCTCCGTACCTTAAGTACTTAACCTCGCTACATACCGTAACTCGTTGGCTCGTTCTACAAAAAGCACATCATCGCGCTCATAAGGCGCTTTGATCGGTTGTGGACATACGGTTTCAGGTTCTATTTCACTCCCCTCCCGGGGTTCTTTTCACCTTTCCCTCACGGTACTGCTTCACTATCGGTCATCAAGTAGTATTTAGTCTTGGGAGGTGGTCCTCCCTGCTTCCCACAAGGTTCCTCGTGTCTCGTGGTACTCTGGATTATAACTCGTTATTTGTTCGTTTAACCTACAGGACTATTACCTCCTACGGTAGAGCTTTCCAACTCTCTTCGGTTACAAACTCTTAACTTTGATGTTATATCCTCAACCCCAGAAACAAGTTTCTGGTTTGGACTCTTTCCTTTTCGCTCGCCGCTACTAAGAAAATCGATTTTTCTTTCTCTTCCTCTAGGTACTTAGATGTTTCAGTTCCCTAGGNTTTAATAAATCCCGTCACCTCTTGGCGACTTATTTAGTTTAACATCTTGATAGAATAATGTCAACACCTTTTTGAAAAAATTTTAAATATAAAAATTTTATAATATTATATAATTTCTTAACTTACTATATAAGTTTACCCACTAAGTTCTGCTATAACTATATTTTAATTACTCTAAAATTTAAATCTAATTAAATAAATATATAATAAATAAGTAATATCATATTTATCTAAATATATAAATATGATTTATTATTAAAACTAGAGAATTATTCATATTATAAAGTTATTCAAAATTTCTTCATTATATTATCATTGTTAAACATTGACAACCATAGCATATTTAGGTTAAAATTAAATAAACGTGTTACTGTTTAATCAGGCATAAGTTCTTACGAGATACTTATGTCTTTTTTTATTTAAAAAATTTATATATCTAGTATATATCTAAATTGAAAGGATGTGAATTTCCTAGTTAAACTAGGATAATATTATGTTTGGATTTTTAAAAAAAGAATTAAAATTAATTGCCCCTATAGATGGAAATACTATAGCTCTTTCTAATGTACCGGACCCTGTATTTTCTCAAAAAATGGCTGGTGATGGAGCTGCCATAGATTCAACAGGTGATATTGTTGTAGCCCCTTGTGATGGAGAATTAACTTTAATATTTAAAACAAATCATGCATTCGCTATGTCCCTAGATAATGGAATTGAATTACTTATTCACATAGGAATAGATACTGTTTCCCTTAATGGAGAAGGTTTTGAAAGGTTAATAGAACCTAGACAGACTGTTAAAGCTGGAACACCCATAATAAAAATAAATAGACAAATTATTGAGAAAAAAAATTTATCACTAATTACTCCAGTCTTAATAACTAACCCTGATTCAGTAAAATCAATTAAACCTATAATTAACGAAAGAGTAACTGCTGGTAACGATATTATAATTATTTATAAAAAATAATAAAAACAAAAAAGAGTGTTTTATTATAAACACTCTTTTCTATTATAAAAATACAAATATTTTAAGTTCATATTTAAATTAAAAATTCTTATAACTTTTAACAAATCTTTGAATATGCAGTGCTATATAAGCTATTTCATCCTCATTAACTTTTCTATATATTGATTCTTCTATAATTTTTCCTACTTCTAATGCTACTTTATATGCTTTTTTATATTTAATTTTAATTAAATCTAAAAAGTCATTTTCTACTTTTAGCTCTTTTAATATTCGTTCTATAGCAAATCTTAAATGAGTTAAAAATCTTGCATAATCTAGGCTTTTTCTATCTATTTTTATATCTAACATATCTTCTATAGTCTCTATAACTAAATTACCTATATAAGCATACTTAATAGTATTAGATAACTTTCCATTATTTCTTGCTGAATGTATATGAAGAGTAATAAACCCTCTCTCTCCTGGTGGAATAAATATTCCTGTATATTTTTCTAATCTTTTTGCAAGTTTTTCTGCTAATAAAAACTCATCTGGATATAAGGTTTCTATTTCTACTAAAAAAGGATTATCTATTACCTCTTCTTCTGCTAATCTATTCATTGCACTTGATATATGATCAATAAGTCCTATGTGTATATTTTCACTTAACTCTTCATTTAATTCAACTGAAATCTCATAAATCATTTCTTCACAAAGTGCTATAAACTCTTTATCATTTTTCCTTACTACCTCTTTAAAATTTTTTACATTTTGCTCATCTTTAATACAAAAAATTTTTTCATACTTAGTTCCTTTTGGTATTACATCACCAGTCTTTTTATTAAATCCTAAACCTTTCCCAAATAATATTGTTTCTTTACCATCTATATCTACTGAAACAATATTATTATTAAAAGCCTTAAATACCTTGCAACTTTTTACTAACTCCCTCATCATATTTTTTACACCTCTTTTAAATTCACCCATAGCTTTTAAAAAATATTTTTAGAATTTATTTAAACAATTCTATAATATCATGCACTAAGGACCTTTTCTATAAATTAGAAAATGAAATCCTTTAAAAATATATAAAAGTTTATTTATTACTAGAAGATACTATCTTTAATAAAATAATATACTTAAATAGTAGCTTAATAAAATAAAAAAAGTACTTGTATTACTACAAGTACTTTTTACCTTATATAGACCTGGCAACCACCTACTCTCCCACACAGCTGCCCGTGCAGTACCATCGGCCTCTAAAAGCTTAACCTTCGTGTTCGGAATGGGAACGGGTGTTACCTTAAAGAGCATCATCACCAGATTTTTGAGAAATTATTCTCTAAAAATTACACATATATATTTACCTTTTTCTTTTTGGTCAAGCCCTCGTTCTATTAGTATCAGTCAGCTAAACATGTTACCATGCGTACACCTCTGACCTATCAACCTCCTGTTCTCGAAGGGAACTTACTAGCTTACGCTATGGGAAATCTCATCTTGAGGGGGGCTTCATACTTAGATGCTTTCAGTATTTATCCCTTCCCGACTTAGCTACCCAGCTATGCTCTTGGCAGAACAACTGGTGCACCAGAGGTCAGTCCATCCCGGTCCTCTCGTACTAAGGACAGCTCCTCTCAAATTTCCTACGCCCGCGACGGATAGGGACCGAACTGTCTCACGACGTTCTGAACCCAGCTCGCGTGCCGCTTTAATGGGCGAACAGCCCAACCCTTGGGACCTACTTCAGCCCCAGGATGCGACGAGCCGACATCGAGGTGCCAAACCTCCCCGTCGATGTGAACTCTTGGGGGAGATCAGCCTGTTATCCCCGAGGTAGCTTTTATCCGTTGAGCGATGGCCCTCCCACGAGGTACCACCGGATCACTAAGCCCGACTTTCGTCCCTGCTCGACCTGTATGTCTCGCAGTCAGGCTCCCTTATGCCTTTGCACTCTACGAACGATTTCCGACCGTTCTGAGGGAACCTTTGGGCGCCTCCGTTACTTTTTAGGAGGCGACCGCCCCAGTCAAACTGCCCACCTAACAATGTCCTGTGACCAGATTCATGGCCGCCAGTTAGAACTTCAGTAATGTCAGGGTGGTATCCCAAGGATGACTCCACTAAGTCTGACGACCTAGTTTCTCAGTCTCCCACCTATCCTGTACAGACAATACCAAAATTCAATGCTAAGCTACAGTAAAGCTCTACGGGGTCTTTCCGTCCAATCGCGGGTAACGAGCATCTTCACTCGTACTACAACTTCGCCGGATTCACAGTTGAGACAGTGCCCAATTCATTACGCCATTCGTGCGGGTCAGAACTTACCTGACAAGGAATTTCGCTACCTTAGGACCGTTATAGTTACGGCCGCCGTTTACTGGGGCTTAAGTTCATACCTTCGCTTGCGCTAAGCATTCCCCTTAACCTTCCAGCACCGGGCAGGCGTCAGCCCCTATACATCAGCTTACGCTTTAGCAGAGACCTGTGTTTTTGCTAAACAGTTGATTGGGCCTATTCTCTGCGGCCTACTCTCGTAGGCACCCCTTCTCCCGAAGTTACGGGGTCAATTTGCCGAGTTCCTTAACTGTGATTCATCCGCCGGCCTTAGGATTCTCTCCTCACCTACCTGTGTCGGTTTGCGGTACGGGCACTACTTCTCTCTCTAGATGCTTTTCTCGGCAGCGTAGAATCAGATACTTCGGTTCCGTAGAACCTTCCCCATCACGCCTCAGAATTGCCATAGCGGATTTGCCTACCATGACTCCCTAAACGCTTAGACTAGCATATCCAACAGCTAGCACATCCTATCTTCCTGCGTCACACCATCGATAATAACGATTGTAGTGGTACTGGAATATCAACCAGTTGTCCATCGCTTACGCCTTTCGGCCTCAGCTTAGGTCCCGACTAACCCTCAGCGGACGAGCCTTCCTGAGGAAACCTTGGGTTTTCGGCCTGTGGGATTCTCACCCACATCTCGCTACTAATGCCAACATTCTCACTCGTAATCAGTCCACCGCTCCTTACGGTACGACTTCAGCCCGATTACGACGCTCCCCTACCAATTGAATAAATTCAATTCCGTAGCTTCGGTGGTAAGTTTTAGCCCCGAACATTTTCGGCGCAGGATCTCTTGACTAGTGAGCTATTACGCACTCTTTAAATGAGTGGCTGCTTCTGAGCCAACATCCTAGTTGTCTTAGAAATCCCACATCCTTTTCCACTTAACTTACACTTTGGGACCTTAGCTGACGATCTGGGCTGTTTCCCTTTCGACCATGGATCTTATCATTCACAGTCTGACTGCCGGAGTAAAAGTATATGGCATTCGGAGTTTGATAAGGTTCGGTAAGCGCTATGCCCCCTAGCCCATTCAGTGCTCTACCTCCATTACTCAATGTTCCGACGCTAGCCCTAAAGCTATTTCGGGGAGAACCAGCTATATCCGAGTTCGATTGGAATTTCTCCGCTATCCACAAGTCATCCCATACTTTTTCAACAGTAACGTGGTTCGGTCCTCCACGAAGTTTTACCTTCGCTTCAACCTGCTCATGGATAGGTCACCCGGTTTCGGGTCTACGGCATGCAACTAGTCGCCCTATTCAGACTTGGTTTCCCTTCGGCTCCGTACCTTAAGTACTTAACCTCGCTACATACCGTAACTCGTTGGCTCGTTCTACAAAAAGCACATCATCGCGCTCATAAGGCGCTTTGATCGGTTGTGGACATACGGTTTCAGGTTCTATTTCACTCCCCTCCCGGGGTTCTTTTCACCTTTCCCTCACGGTACTGCTTCACTATCGGTCATCAAGTAGTATTTAGTCTTGGGAGGTGGTCCTCCCTGCTTCCCACAAGGTTCCTCGTGTCTCGTGGTACTCTGGATTATAACTCGTTATTTGTTCGTTTAACCTACAGGACTATTACCTCCTACGGTAGAGCTTTCCAACTCTCTTCGGTTACAAACTCTTAACTTTGATGTTATATCCTCAACCCCAGAAACAAGTTTCTGGTTTGGACTCTTTCCTTTTCGCTCGCCGCTACTAAGAAAATCGATTTTTCTTTCTCTTCCTCTAGGTACTTAGATGTTTCAGTTCCCTAGGTGTTCCCTCCTTAAGCTATGTATTCACTTAAGGATACATGGGGTTACCCATGTGAGTTTCCTCATTCGGAGATCTCCGGATCTCAGGCTATTTGCGCCTACCCGAAGCTTATCGCAGCTTATCACGTCCTTCATCGGCTCTTGATGCCAAGGCATTCACCGTACGCCCTTTGTAGCTTGACCTATTAGTCAATTACGGATTATTTTTATATCTCGTAAATTTACAAAGAATTATATTTAAATTAGTTTTTCAACTAATTCGGCTTCATTATATATGTGTAATTTTCAAAGAACAATTTTGAGTAACCAAAAGGTTTCTCAAAATTAAACAGAGAATTAAGTAGCATTCTTTTTGCTTTTATTTTTTGTCTTTCTAGTTATCCTAGAAAGTTAATTCCTTAGAAAGGAGGTGATCCAGCCGCAGGTTCTCCTACGGCTACCTTGTTACGACTTCACCCCAATCGCTGACCCTACCTTAGGCCGCTGCCTCCTTGCGGTTAGCTCACGGACGTTGGGTATTGCCAACTCTCATGGTGTGACGGGCGGTGTGTACAAGACCCGGGAACGTATTCACCGCGACATTCTGATTCGCGATTACTAGCAACTCCGGCTTCATGAAGGCGAGTTTCAGCCTTCAATCCGAACTGGGACAGGTTTTGTGGGATTTGCTCCACCTCACGATCTTGCATCTCTCTGTACCTGCCATTGTAGCACGTGTGTAGCCCTACACATAAGGGGCATGATGATTTGACGTCGTCCCCACCTTCCTCCTGGTTAACCCAGGCAGTCTCGCTAGAGTGCTCAACTTAATGGTAGCAACTAACAATAGGGGTTGCGCTCGTTGCGGGACTTAACCCAACATCTCACGACACGAGCTGACGACAACCATGCACCACCTGTCACCTTGTCTCCGAAGAGATTTCCCCGATTAAGGGTAATGCAAGGGATGTCAAGTGTAGGTAAGGTTCTTCGCGTTGCTTCGAATTAAACCACATGCTCCGCTGCTTGTGCGGGTCCCCGTCAATTCCTTTGAGTTTTAATCTTGCGACCGTACTCCCCAGGCGGAATACTTAATGCGTTAGCGGCGGCACAGAGGTATCGAAACCCCTACACCTAGTATTCATCGTTTACGGCGTGGACTACCAGGGTATCTAATCCTGTTCGCTCCCCACGCTTTCGAGCCTCAGCGTCAGTTACAGTCCAGAGAGTCGCCTTCGCCACTGGTGTTCTTCCTAATCTCTACGCATTTCACCGCTACACTAGGAATTCCACTCTCCTCTCCTGCACTCTAGATACTCAGTTTGGAATGCAGTACTCGGGTTGAGCCCAAGTATTTCACATCCCACTTAAGTATCCGCCTACGCTCCCTTTACGCCCAATAAATCCGGATAACGCTCGCCACCTACGTATTACCGCGGCTGCTGGCACGTAGTTAGCCGTGGCTTCCTCCTTAGGTACTGTCATTATCATCCCTAAAGACAGAGCTTTACGATCCGAAGACCTTCATCGCTCACGCGGCGTTGCTGCATCAGAGTTTCCTCCATTGTGCAATATTCCCCACTGCTGCCTCCCGTAGGAGTCTGGGCCGTGTCTCAGTCCCAATGTGGCCGATCACCCTCTCAGGTCGGCTACGCATCGTCGTCTTGGTAGGCCGTTACCCCACCAACTAACTAATGCGACGCGGGTCCATCTCATAGCGGATTGCTCCTTTGATTATCAAGTGATGCCACTCGATAATATTATGCGGTATTAATCTTCCTTTCGGAAGGCTATTCCCCTCTATGAGGCAGGTTACCCACGTGTTACTCACCCGTCCGCCGCTAATCCGTTCCCCGAAGGAAACTTCATCGCTCGACTTGCATGTGTTAGGCACGCCGCCAGCGTTCATCCTGAGCCAGGATCAAACTCTCAATTTAAAAGTTTAATCTTAAGCTTAAAACATAAAAAGAATTGCTGGTTTACTTAATTTCTTCTGTTTAATTTTCAAAGACCTTTTAACAAGTTGCCTTTAAACAACTTATTCAGTTTAACAGCTTTTTAATGTTATGTCAATAACTTTTTTATCTTCTAAAAAATTTATTTTCTAAATTCTTTGTCGTTTTATGTCGTGTCATTAACGTATCTTATTCTAACATAATAAAATAGTTGATAAAATTATATTATTCATTTTATTAGAACTTATATTTATAATTCTTTATTTTTCTACACTTTTCTATGTAATTATTTTATCGATACACTAGGTGAAGTTTATTTGTTTTAAAACATTTTTAATGAAATTAACTAGCAAATTAATTAGTTATTATACATTGTAAATTAAAAATATAATTATCTACTTTAAACTTAAGTCTACCTTCTATTGGTATATTAAATTTCTATATAGCAAAAAAGTACTTGTATTACTACAAGTACTTTTTACCTTATATAGACCTGGCAACCACCTACTCTCCCACACAGCTGCCCGTGCAGTACCATCGGCCTCTAAAAGCTTAACCTTCGTGTTCGGAATGGGAACGGGTGTTACCTTAAAGAGCATCATCACCAGATTTTTGAGAAATTATTCTCTAAAAATTACACATATATATTTACCTTTTTCTTTTTGGTCAAGCCCTCGTTCTATTAGTATCAGTCAGCTAAACATGTTACCATGCGTACACCTCTGACCTATCAACCTCCTGTTCTCGAAGGGAACTTACTAGCTTACGCTATGGGAAATCTCATCTTGAGGGGGGCTTCATACTTAGATGCTTTCAGTATTTATCCCTTCCCGACTTAGCTACCCAGCTATGCTCTTGGCAGAACAACTGGTGCACCAGAGGTCAGTCCATCCCGGTCCTCTCGTACTAAGGACAGCTCCTCTCAAATTTCCTACGCCCGCGACGGATAGGGACCGAACTGTCTCACGACGTTCTGAACCCAGCTCGCGTGCCGCTTTAATGGGCGAACAGCCCAACCCTTGGGACCTACTTCAGCCCCAGGATGCGACGAGCCGACATCGAGGTGCCAAACCTCCCCGTCGATGTGAACTCTTGGGGGAGATCAGCCTGTTATCCCCGAGGTAGCTTTTATCCGTTGAGCGATGGCCCTCCCACGAGGTACCACCGGATCACTAAGCCCGACTTTCGTCCCTGCTCGACCTGTATGTCTCGCAGTCAGGCTCCCTTATGCCTTTGCACTCTACGAACGATTTCCGACCGTTCTGAGGGAACCTTTGGGCGCCTCCGTTACTTTTTAGGAGGCGACCGCCCCAGTCAAACTGCCCACCTAACAATGTCCTGTGACCAGATTCATGGCCGCCAGTTAGAACTTCAGTAATGTCAGGGTGGTATCCCAAGGATGACTCCACTAAGTCTGACGACCTAGTTTCTCAGTCTCCCACCTATCCTGTACAGACAATACCAAAATTCAATGCTAAGCTACAGTAAAGCTCTACGGGGTCTTTCCGTCCAATCGCGGGTAACGAGCATCTTCACTCGTACTACAACTTCGCCGGATTCACAGTTGAGACAGTGCCCAATTCATTACGCCATTCGTGCGGGTCAGAACTTACCTGACAAGGAATTTCGCTACCTTAGGACCGTTATAGTTACGGCCGCCGTTTACTGGGGCTTAAGTTCATACCTTCGCTTGCGCTAAGCATTCCCCTTAACCTTCCAGCACCGGGCAGGCGTCAGCCCCTATACATCAGCTTACGCTTTAGCAGAGACCTGTGTTTTTGCTAAACAGTTGATTGGGCCTATTCTCTGCGGCCTACTCTCGTAGGCACCCCTTCTCCCGAAGTTACGGGGTCAATTTGCCGAGTTCCTTAACTGTGATTCATCCGCCGGCCTTAGGATTCTCTCCTCACCTACCTGTGTCGGTTTGCGGTACGGGCACTACTTCTCTCTCTAGATGCTTTTCTCGGCAGCGTAGAATCAGATACTTCGGTTCCGTAGAACCTTCCCCATCACGCCTCAGAATTGCCATGGCGGATTTGCCTACCATGACTCCCTAAACGCTTAGACTAGCATATCCAACAGCTAGCACATCCTATCTTCCTGCGTCACACCATCGATAATAACGATTGTAGTGGTACTGGAATATCAACCAGTTGTCCATCGCTTACGCCTTTCGGCCTCAGCTTAGGTCCCGACTAACCCTCAGCGGACGAGCCTTCCTGAGGAAACCTTGGGTTTTCGGCCTGTGGGATTCTCACCCACATCTCGCTACTAATGCCAACATTCTCACTCGTAATCAGTCCACCGCTCCTTACGGTACGACTTCAGCCCGATTACGACGCTCCCCTACCAATTGAATAAATTCAATTCCGTAGCTTCGGTGGTAAGTTTTAGCCCCGAACATTTTCGGCGCAGGATCTCTTGACTAGTGAGCTATTACGCACTCTTTAAATGAGTGGCTGCTTCTGAGCCAACATCCTAGTTGTCTTAGAAATCCCACATCCTTTTCCACTTAACTTACACTTTGGGACCTTAGCTGACGATCTGGGCTGTTTCCCTTTCGACCATGGATCTTATCATTCACAGTCTGACTGCCGGAGTAAAAGTATATGGCATTCGGAGTTTGATAAGGTTCGGTAAGCGCTATGCCCCCTAGCCCATTCAGTGCTCTACCTCCATTACTCAATGTTCCGACGCTAGCCCTAAAGCTATTTCGGGGAGAACCAGCTATATCCGAGTTCGATTGGAATTTCTCCGCTATCCACAAGTCATCCCATACTTTTTCAACAGTAACGTGGTTCGGTCCTCCACGAAGTTTTACCTTCGCTTCAACCTGCTCATGGATAGGTCACCCGGTTTCGGGTCTACGGCATGCAACTAGTCGCCCTATTCAGACTTGGTTTCCCTTCGGCTCCGTACCTTAAGTACTTAACCTCGCTACATACCGTAACTCGTTGGCTCGTTCTACAAAAAGCACATCATCGCGCTCATAAGGCGCTTTGATCGGTTGTGGACATACGGTTTCAGGTTCTATTTCACTCCCCTCCCGGGGTTCTTTTCACCTTTCCCTCACGGTACTGCTTCACTATCGGTCATCAAGTAGTATTTAGTCTTGGGAGGTGGTCCTCCCTGCTTCCCACAAGGTTCCTCGTGTCTCGTGGTACTCTGGATTATAACTCGTTATTTGTTCGTTTAACCTACAGGACTATTACCTCCTACGGTAGAGCTTTCCAACTCTCTTCGGTTACAAACTCTTAACTTTGATGTTATATCCTCAACCCCAGAAACAAGTTTCTGGTTTGGACTCTTTCCTTTTCGCTCGCCGCTACTAAGAAAATCGATTTTTCTTTCTCTTCCTCTAGGTACTTAGATGTTTCAGTTCCCTAGGTGTTCCCTCCTTAAGCTATGTATTCACTTAAGGATACATGGGGTTACCCATGTGAGTTTCCTCATTCGGAGATCTCCGGATCTCAGGCTATTTGCGCCTACCCGAAGCTTATCGCAGCTTATCACGTCCTTCATCGGCTCTTGATGCCAAGGCATTCACCGTACGCCCTTTGTAGCTTGACCTATTAGTCAATTACGGATTATTTTTATATCTCGTAAATTTACAAAGAATTATATTTAAATTAGTTTTTCAACTAATTCGGCTTCATTATATATGTGTAATTTTCAAAGAACAATTTTGAGTAACCAAAAGGTTTCTCAAAATTAAACAGAGAATTAAGTAGCATTCTTTTTGCTTTTATTTTTTGTCTTTCTAGTTATCCTAGAAAGTTAATTCCTTAGAAAGGAGGTGATCCAGCCGCAGGTTCTCCTACGGCTACCTTGTTACGACTTCACCCCAATCGCTGACCCTACCTTAGGCCGCTGCCTCCTTGCGGTTAGCTCACGGACGTTGGGTATTGCCAACTCTCATGGTGTGACGGGCGGTGTGTACAAGACCCGGGAACGTATTCACCGCGACATTCTGATTCGCGATTACTAGCAACTCCGGCTTCATGAAGGCGAGTTTCAGCCTTCAATCCGAACTGGGACAGGTTTTGTGGGATTTGCTCCACCTCACGGTCTTGCGTCTCTCTGTACCTGCCATTGTAGCACGTGTGTAGCCCTACACATAAGGGGCATGATGATTTGACGTCGTCCCCACCTTCCTCCTGGTTAACCCAGGCAGTCTCGCTAGAGTGCTCAACTTAATGGTAGCAACTAACAATAGGGGTTGCGCTCGTTGCGGGACTTAACCCAACATCTCACGACACGAGCTGACGACAACCATGCACCACCTGTCACCTTGTCTCCGAAGAGATTTCCCCGATTAAGGGTAATGCAAGGGATGTCAAGTGTAGGTAAGGTTCTTCGCGTTGCTTCGAATTAAACCACATGCTCCGCTGCTTGTGCGGGTCCCCGTCAATTCCTTTGAGTTTTAATCTTGCGACCGTACTCCCCAGGCGGAATACTTAATGCGTTAGCGGCGGCACAGAGGTATCGAAACCCCTACACCTAGTATTCATCGTTTACGGCGTGGACTACCAGGGTATCTAATCCTGTTCGCTCCCCACGCTTTCGAGCCTCAGCGTCAGTTACAGTCCAGAGAGTCGCCTTCGCCACTGGTGTTCTTCCTAATCTCTACGCATTTCACCGCTACACTAGGAATTCCACTCTCCTCTCCTGCACTCTAGATACTCAGTTTGGAATGCAGTACTCGGGTTGAGCCCAAGTATTTCACATCCCACTTAAGTATCCGCCTACGCTCCCTTTACGCCCAATAAATCCGGATAACGCTCGCCACCTACGTATTACCGCGGCTGCTGGCACGTAGTTAGCCGTGGCTTCCTCCTTAGGTACTGTCATTATCATCCCTAAAGACAGAGCTTTACGATCCGAAGACCTTCATCGCTCACGCGGCGTTGCTGCATCAGAGTTTCCTCCATTGTGCAATATTCCCCACTGCTGCCTCCCGTAGGAGTCTGGGCCGTGTCTCAGTCCCAATGTGGCCGATCACCCTCTCAGGTCGGCTACGCATCGTCGTCTTGGTAGGCCGTTACCCCACCAACTAACTAATGCGACGCGGGTCCATCTCATAGCGGATTGCTCCTTTGATTATCAAGTGATGCCACTCGATAATATTATGCGGTATTAATCTTCCTTTCGGAAGGCTATTCCCCTCTATGAGGCAGGTTACCCACGTGTTACTCACCCGTCCGCCGCTAATTCGTTCCCCGAAGGAAACTTCATCGCTCGACTTGCATGTGTTAGGCACGCCGCCAGCGTTCATCCTGAGCCAGGATCAAACTCTCAATTTAAAAGTTTAATCTTAAGCTTAAAACATAAAAAGAATTGCTGGTTTACTTAATTTCTTCTGTTTAATTTTCAAAGACCTTTTAACAAGTTGCCTTTAAACAACTTATTCAGTTTAACAGCTTTTTAATGTTATGTCAATAACTTTTTTATCTTCTAAAAAATTTATTTTCTAAATTCTTTGTCGTTTTATGTCGTGTCATTAACGTATCTTATTCTAACATAATAAAATAGTTGATAAAATTATATTATTCATTTTATTAGAACTTATATTTATAATTCTTTATTTTTCTACACTTTTCTATGTAATTATTTTATCGATACACTAGGTGAAGTTTATTTGTTTTAAAACATTTTTAATGAAATTAACTAGCAAATTAATTAGTTATTATACATTGTAAATTAAAAATATAATTATCTACTTTAAACTTAAGTCTACCTTCTATTGGTATATTAAATTTCTATATAGCAAAAAAGTACTTGTATTACTACAAGTACTTTTTACCTTATATAGACCTGGCAACCACCTACTCTCCCACACAGCTGCCCGTGCAGTACCATCGGCCTCTAAAAGCTTAACCTTCGTGTTCGGAATGG